>NZ_SUMB01000009.1 GCF_005048155.1 Streptomyces piniterrae | reverse complement strand
GTGGCCGGCTCGGATCTGCACCGGCGGATCGAGCTGGGCGGCCCGGACGACGAGCTCAAGGAGCTCGCGGACACCTTCGACGAGATGCTGGACCGTCTCGACCGGGCCTTCGAGTCACAACGTCGCTTTGTCTCCAATGCCTCGCACGAGCTGCGCACCCCGTTGGCGATCAACCGCACGCTGCTGGAGGTCCAGCTCGCCGACCCGGACGCCTCCCCCGAGCTGACGCAGCTCGGCAAGACGCTGCTGGCGACCAACGAGCGCAGCGAGCAGCTGGTGGAGGGCCTGCTGCTGCTCGCCCGCAGTGAGAACAAGGTCGTGGACAAGAAGCCGGTCGATCTCTCGGAGGTCGCCGCCCAGGCCGTCGAGCAGACCCGCGGGGAGGCGCACACCAAGGATGTGGAGTTCCGAGGGGTCCGCCAGCAGGTCTTCGCCCAGGGCAACGGCGTACTGCTGGAGCGCATCGCACTGAACCTCGTCCAGAACGCGGTGCGCTACAACATCCCCGAGGAAGGCTGGGTCGAGGTCTCCACCGAGGCACAACCGGGCTGCGCGGTACTGGTGGTCTCCAACACCGGACCGATGGTCCCGGCCTACGAGATCGAGAACCTCTTCGAGCCCTTCCGGCGGCTGCGCACCGAGCGCACCGGCAGCGACAAGGGCGTCGGCCTCGGCCTGTCCATCGTGCGGTCCGTGGTGCGCGCACACGACGGCACCATCACCGCCGAGCCCCGCGAAGGCGGCGGCCTGGTGGTGCGGGTCGTGCTGCCGCTCTGACGTGGACGGAAGGGGGTCGCGCGGCCCGGTGAACGCGCCGCGCGCCCCTCCGGGCACTCATAGGACATCTGTGCGTGCACTCGCCCGTCGGGCGGCGGCACACCGTCTCGCCTCCCGGTTTGACGAAACGGTGGGTCGCCGGGGATCCTTCGCCGAGTTCGCTTTGCGCGGAATTCGGCCGGCCCTCCGGCCGCCCTGATCGTGTGTGATCCCTCACAGACGCGAATTTCCGGCCATCTACGCTCCGTGATCAAAACGCCCGGTGGAAAGCCGGGAAAATCCTGGTTTCCCGGGGCCCTGATCACGGGAAGTACACGTGATGGGCTGCGCGAGGTGCGACATTCGGACCGTGTACGGTCCTGATCGCCATCCAAACCGATCACCTCTTCAGGGGGCCGGTTGGGTGTCGATTGAGTAACAGACCTTGATGTGAGGCAAAATCTCCGCCTCAGGTCGGGCACAAGTCCGGCCTCTCACGCGTTACCTGCGCTGAGACACCGCAGACACCCAGAGGGGGAGAGCGAAAATGGCTACGGATTACGACACCCCACGCAAGACCGATGACGACCTCAACGAGGACAGCATCGAGGAGCTGAAGTCGCGGCGGAACGACAAGTCCGCCTCGGCCGTCGACGTCGATGAGTTCGAGCAGGCCGAGGGCCTGGAACTCCCTGGCGCCGACCTCTCGAACGAGGAGCTCGCGGTCCGCGTCCTGCCCAAGCAGCAGGACGAGTTCACCTGCATGAGCTGCTTCCTGGTCCACCACCGCAGCCAGCTGGCCGCGGAGGACAAGAACGGTCAGCCGATCTGCCGCGACTGCGCGGCCTGAGGCCCGTCGACGCCGTGGCAGGCGCGCACCCGTTCCGTAAGGGCCACAAGGGCGAGCGAGGTCCGGCGGCCGGCGCACGATCACGCGAGGAAAACGCGTCCGTGCCCGCCGACCCGGCCGCCCTCCCCGCGGAGCGGACCACCGACGCAGTGCAGGAGCGGGGCCGCACGGCCTCGCTCGCGGCAGCTGTCGGGCGCGGCGCGAGAAGGGCGGCCCATGTCGGCGCGCGGGCCGGCGGCATCTCCCGGGCGAGGTTTCGGGGGACGCTGGCCGTGATCGCCGACCGGATCATCGAGACCGCCCCGCGGATCCCGGTCCGCGACCTGGCCACGCTGCGCGCGCAGTTCCCCGGCCTGACCCCCGAGGAACTGGCCGACAAACTGGTCGCCGGTGCCTGCAGGGGCACCGCCACGGTCGGAGCGGGCGTGGGCGCGGCCGCGATGCTGCCCGTACCGCCTGCCATGCCGGCCGAGCTGGCCGCCGAGGTGGCCGGCGTCGCCTCGGTCGAGATCAAGCTGATCGCGGAGCTGCACGAGGTCTACGGCCTGCGGCCCCCGGGCAGCCTCACGCAGCGCGCCATGGTCTATCTGACGGCCTGGACCGAGGAGCGGGGCATCGAGGTCACCGCACCGGCCTCGCTGGACGCCGCGCTCGGCGGGCAGATGAGGCGCCGACTGCGCCAGCGGATCATGCGGCGCACGCTCCGCAACCTCCCCAACCTCGTACCGTTCCTGATCGGCGCCACGGTCGGCGCCCTCATGAACCGACGGGACACCCGAAAGGTCGCGGAGAAGATCCGCAGGGACCTGCGCGACCGTCAGGTTCCGTGGGACGCCCTTCCCGGCGCCTCGCACGAGGCCCTCCCGGTGGGCAAATGGGCCGGCACGGGCCGGTCACGGGCGCGCCACTGACGCCGCCCCTCCCGCGCCGCCCGTCAGGCGCGTACGGCCGTCAGGGCCGCCACCAGCCGCTCCGGTTCACGCGTCGAGAGGTACGCGTACGGCGTCGGGTCCGACGGGTCGTCGATCTCCACCCGCACCGCGGTCGGAATGTAGCTGCGCAGCAGCAGGAACGCGCGGGCGTCGGCCTTGTGCGTACGCCACGCCAGCGCCTCCTCGGCGTCCAGCGCCCGCGCCTCGCCCAGCACCGCCACCGGGATCTTCGCGTCGCCGGCGACCAGCGCGCCGCCCACCACCCGGATCCGCACCGAGCCGTACGAGCTCACCGCCACCGCCGCCAGCGCCGCGCCGCCGATCAGTCCGCCGAGCATCGGGAGCGTCCCCAGGGGGAGCAGCATCAGGGCGCAGGAGACGCCGATCAGACCGGCGATCACCCACCAGGAGCGGGGCACGGTGAGGCGTTCTTCGTACGACTGCATGGCTCCAGCTTGGCACGGCGGCGCGGGCCCGTTACGCGCGCGGGTAGGGTCTGCACTCGTGAGTGGAACTGACAGAACGACGACCGGGCAGACGGGCCTGTCGCGGCTGACCCCACCCGAGGGCGCCACCGCTCCGGTCCGGCACCCCGACGCGCCGGCGCCCGGAGAACTCCTCGGTGCGCACTACGAGCGGTGCTTCGGCTGCGGCACGGGACAGCCGCACGGTCTGCACCTGGAGGCGCGGGCCGGCGACGGTGTGAGCGTGCTCGCCGAGTTCACCGTCAAGGAGGCCCACCAGGGCGCGCCCGGCCTGGCGCACGGCGGGGTGCTGGCGACCGCGCTGGACGAGACGCTCGGCTCGCTGAACTGGCTGCTGCGGGTGATCGCGGTGACCGGCCGGCTGGAGACCGACTTCGTACGGCCGGTGCCGCTGGGCACGGTGCTGCATCTGGACGCGCGGGTGACCGCGGTGCACGGGCGGAAGATCTACTCGACGGCCGTCGGGCGGATAGGCGGCCCGGACGGCCCGGTCGCGGTGCGCGCGGAGGCCGTCTTCATCGAGGTGAAGGTCGACCACTTCATCGAGAACGGAAGGACCGAGGAGATCCAGGCGGCGATGTCCGACCCGGACCAGGTCAAGCGTGCGCGTGCCTTTGAGGTGAACCCGTGAGTCAGCTTCGGAACCCGGTGGATGTGCTGCTGCGGCGGCTGGACCCGGAGGTGCCCGTCCCGGCGTACGGGCATCCGGGCGACGCGGGCGTGGACCTGGTGACCACCGAGGCCGCGGTGCTCGCACCGGGGGAGCGCGCGGTGCTCCCCACGGGTGTGTCGATCGCGCTGCCGGACGGCTATGCCGCATTTGTGCACCCGCGGTCGGGTCTGGCGGCCCGCTGCGGACTGGCGCTGGTGAATGCCCCGGGGACGGTGGATGCCGGGTACCGTGGGGAAATCAAGGTGATCGTGGTCAATCTGGATCCGCGCGAGAGCGTGCGGTTCGAGAGGTTCGACCGGGTCGCCCAGTTGGTCGTCCAGCAGGTCGAGAAGGTGCGCTTCCACGAGGTGGCGGAACTTCCCGGCTCGGCGCGGGCCGAGGGGGGATTCGGTTCCACCGGCGGTCATGCGGCGGTGGGCGGCTCCACGGGCGGGAATGGATACGCATCGGTCGGTGCCGACCGGGAAGGACAGTGACGTGTTCGGACGTCGCAAGAAGAACGAGGCTCCTGAAGAGTCGGCAGAGGTGACGGAGCTCGCCGAGGACGCGACTTCGGACGAGAGTGCCGAGCCCGGCGAGCGGGTCATCCTCCCGCCGGCGCCGCGGCCCGACGGTCCCTGGGACGCGTCGGAGGTCAAGGAGCCGGGCGAGGGCCGGGTGGACCTGGGCGGTCTGTTCGTGCCCGGTGTCGAGGGCATGGAGCTGCGGGTGGAGGTCGCCGGTGACGCGATCGTCGCCGCGACCGTGGTGCTGCAGGACAGTGCCGTGCAGCTGCAGGCCTTCGCGGCCCCCCGTAACGAGGGGATCTGGGGCGAGGTCCGCGAGGAGATCGCCTCCGGCATCACCCAGCAGGGCGGCGTCATCGACGAGGTCGAGGGCCCGTTGGGCTGGGAGCTGCGCGCCCAGGTACCGGTACAGCTGCCGGACGGGACGAACGGCGTGCAGGTCGTGCGGTTCGTCGGTATCGACGGCCCGCGCTGGTTCCTGCGCGGTGTGATCTCCGGTCAGGGTGCGGTGCAGCCGCAGGCCGCCGGGGTGCTGGAGCACATCTTCCGGGACACCGTCATCATCCGCGGTGACGCCCCGATGGCGCCGCGCGACCCGATCGTCCTGAAGCTGCCGGACGACGCCCAGATGGTGCCGGACGGCGTGCAGCAGGAGCCGGCCGAGGGGTCCCGCTTCGGCGGTGGCGTGGAGCGCCTGGAGCGCGGGCCGGAGATCACCGAGATCCGCTGACACATGCCGCGGGCCCGGCGGCGGGAAACGCGCCGGGCGGCGGCTCGATAACGAGGGTCACGGAGGGCCGGACTCCCCTTGAGGGGTCCGGCCCTCCGGCGTTTGCGCAGGTCAGAGCCCGAGCCGTATGGGTTCCGTCAACGAAGCGCTAATGGCCGTAAGGGAGGCGTCAACGGCCTCCGTAACCGGTCGGAGGGACGGTTTGCTCTAGGGGTCCCATCCTCCCCATCACCTAGGAGCACACGATGGCCGACGTGGCCTTCGTCGTCGTCACGATCGCGGTCTTCGCGTTGGTGGCTCTCGTCGCCAAGGGGGTGACGAAGCTGTGACCGTGGAAAACATCGTCGGCCTCATCGTGGCCATCGGTCTGCTCGGCTACCTGGTCCTCGCCCTCGTCTTCCCGGAGAGGTTCTGAGAGCCGTATGAGCCCCGTTCTCGCGGGCGTGCTCCAGCTGACAGCGCTGATCGCCGCGCTTGCCCTGGCGTACCGTCCCCTCGGCGACTACATGGCCGCCGTCTACAGCTCCCCGAAGCACCTCCGTGTCGAGAAGGTCGTCTACCGCTGCATCGGCGCCAATGCGGACGCCCAGATGCGGTGGCCCGCCTATCTGCGCAGCGTCCTCGCGTTCTCCGTCGCGGGCGTCCTCTTCCTGTACCTGCTGCAGCGCGTCCAGGGCGGCCTGCCGCTGTCCTTCGGCTTCGCGTCGATCAGCCCGGACCAGGCGTTCAACACCGCGGCGTCGTTCGTCGGCAACACCAACTGGCAGTCCTACAGCGGCGAACAGGCCATGGGCCACGTCGTGCAGACCGCCGGCCTCGCGGTGCAGAACTTCGTCTCCGCCGCCACCGGCATGGCCGTCGCCATCGCGCTCGTACGGGGCTTCGCCCGCAGTGTCCATAGCCGGCAGGCCGGCGGGCACACCGGAGACCTCGGCAACTTCTGGGCGGACCTGGTGCGCGGCACCGTGCGGGTGCTCATCCCGATTTCCGTCCTCGGTGCCCTCGTCCTGGTCGCCTGCGGCGCGATCCAGAACTTCTCCGGCATCCACGAGGTCGGTCAGTTCATGGGCGGTACGCAGCAGACCGGCGGTGGCGCGTACGCCTCGCAGGAGGTCATCAAGGAGCTCGGCACCAACGGCGGCGGCATCGCCAACGCCAACTCGGCCCACCCCTTCGAGAACCCCGACGCCTTCACCAACCTCTTCGAGATCTTCCTGATCCTGGTGATCCCGTTCTCGCTGACCCGCACCTTCGGCAAGATCGTCGGGAATGTGAAGCAGGGCTACGCGATCCTGGCCACGATGGGCGTCATCTGGCTCGGCTTCACGCTGCTGATGATGTGGACCGAGTTCGCCCACGGCGGCCCGGCGCTCCAGGCGGCCGGCGCGGCGATGGAGGGCAAGGAGACCCGCTTCGGAGTCGGCTCGTCCGCGATCTTCTCCGTCGCCACCACCCTCACCTCGACGGGCGCGGTGGACTCGTTCCACTCGTCCTTCACGGCCTTCGGCGGCGGGATCCAGCTGCTGGGCATGATGCTGGGTGAGATCGCACCGGGCGGCGTCGGATCCGGCCTGTACGGCATGCTCGTGATGGCGATCATCGCGGTGTTCATCGCCGGCCTGATGGTCGGCCGTACGCCCGAGTACCTGGGCAAGAAGATCGGCACCCGCGAGATCAAGCTCGCCGCGTGCTACATCCTCATCACCCCGACGCTGGTGCTCGGCTTCTCCGCCGCCTCGATGGTGATGCCGGACGCCCTGGGTTCCATGCTCAACACCAAGGCGCTGGGCGCGGGTTCGCACGGCTTCTCCGAGGTGCTGTACGCCTTCACCTCCGGCGCCAACAACAACGGTTCCGCGTTCGCCGGACTCAACGCCAACACTCCCTGGTACAACACCACGATCGGTCTGTGCATCCTGCTCGGCCGCTTCCTGCCGATGGTGTTCGTGCTCGCGCTGGCCGGTTCGCTGGCCGAGCAGAAACCGGTCCCGGAGACCGCGGGCACCCTGCGTACCGAGAAGCCGCTCTTCGCCGGGCTGCTCGTCGGCACGATCCTGATCATCACCGGTCTGACCTACTTCCCGGCGCTGGCCCTCGGGCCGCTGGCGGAGGGCCTGTCATGACCGCCCCCGTGAAACCAGAGGAGCCGGGCTCCATGGCCTCCAGCTCGACCGCTACTCCGACCCGTGCTCCGCACCAGGACGTCCCCAGCGGGCACCAGGCCGGTGACGGCCGGGTGGGCGGCGGTCTCTTCGATCCCAAGCAGCTGGTCAAGTCCTTCCCGGACGCGATACGCAAGCTCGACCCCCGGGTGATGGCCAAATCCCCGGTGATGTTCGTGGTCGAGGTCGGCTCGGTGCTGACCACGATCTTCGCCGTCAAGTCCCCGACGGACTGGTTCGGCTGGGCGATCGCCGCCTGGCTCTGGCTGACCGTCATCTTCGCCAACCTCGCGGAGGCGGTCGCCGAGGGCCGCGGCAAGGCGCAGGCCGACACCCTGCGCAAGGCCAAGACGGACACGGTCGCGCGCCGGCTGTCCGAGGACGGCAAGACCGAGGAGCAGGTCCCCGGTACCGAGCTGCGCATCGGCGACCTGGTCGTGTGCGAGGCCGGCGACATCATCCCCGGTGACGGCGATGTCGTCGAAGGTGTCGCCTCTGTCGATGAATCGGCAATCACGGGTGAGTCGGCGCCGGTGATCCGGGAGTCGGGTGGCGACCGTTCCGCCGTCACCGGCGGTACGAAGGTGCTGTCCGACCGCATCGTCATCAAGATCACGACGAAGCCGGGCGAGACCTTCATCGACCGCATGATCAACCTGGTGGAGGGCGCCGCCCGCCAGAAGACGCCCAACGAGATCGCGCTGAACATCCTTCTCGCGTCCCTCACCGTCGTCTTCCTGCTCGCGGTCGTCACCCTGCAGCCGTTCGCGGTCTACGCGGGGGCCGAGCAGCCCATGATCGTGCTGCTCGCGCTGCTGGTCTGTCTGATCCCGACGACGATCGGCGCCCTGCTGTCGGCCATCGGCATCGCCGGCATGGACCGGCTCGTGCAGCGCAATGTGCTGGCGATGTCCGGGCGGGCCGTCGAAGCCGCAGGCGATGTATCGACATTGCTGCTCGACAAGACCGGCACCATCACCCTCGGCAACCGCCAGGCCGCCGAGTTCGTGCCGGTACGCGGCACCACCGAGGCCGAGGTCGCCGACGCGGCTCAGCTGTCCTCGCTGGCCGACGAGACGCCCGAGGGCCGCTCCATCGTCGTGCTCGCCAAGGAGAAGTACGGGCTGCGCGAGCGTCACCAGGGCGAGCTGGTGGACGCCGAGTGGGTGCCGTTCACCGCCCAGACCCGGATGTCGGGAGTGGACGTCACCGACGACGGTGCCCACCGCAAGGTGCGCAAGGGCGCGACCGGTTCGGTCATCGCCTGGGTCGAGGAGCGCGGCGGCGAGGTCGCCGAGGACGCCCAGCAGCTCACCGACGCGATCTCGCAGGCCGGCGGCACCCCGCTGCTGGTCGCCCTGGAGGACGAGCGCGGTCCGCGCGTCCTGGGTGTCATCCACCTCAAGGACGTCGTCAAGGAGGGCATGCGCGAACGGTTCGTCGAACTGCGGAAGATGGGCATCAAGACCGTCATGATCACGGGTGACAACCCGCTGACGGCCAAGGCCATCGCCGACGAGGCGGGCGTGGACGACTTCCTCGCGGAGGCCACACCCGAGGACAAGATGGCGCTCATCAAGCGGGAGCAGGCCGGCGGCAAGCTGGTCGCGATGACCGGCGACGGCACCAACGACGCGCCCGCGCTGGCCCAGGCGGACGTGGGCGTGGCCATGAACACCGGTACCTCGGCCGCCAAGGAGGCCGGGAACATGGTGGACCTGGACTCCAACCCGACCAAGCTCATCGAGATCGTGGAGATCGGCAAGCAGCTGCTGATCACCCGGGGTGCGCTGACCACCTTCTCGATCGCCAACGACGTCGCCAAGTACTTCGCGATCATCCCGGCGATGTTCGCGGTGGCCTACCCGGGCCTGGACACCCTCAACATCATGCGGCTGTCCAGCCCCAACTCCGCGATCCTGTCCGCGATCATCTTCAACGCGCTGATCATCATCGCGCTGGTGCCGCTGGCCCTGAAGGGCGTGCAGTACCGGCCGGTGAGCGCCGACAAGATGCTGCGGCGGAACCTGGCCGTCTACGGACTCGGCGGCCTGATCGCCCCGTTCATCGGCATCAAACTCATCGACCTGCTCATCTCCCTCATCCCCGGGCTGCATTGATTTAGAGACATGGTGAAGACCGTGAACAACTCCGTACGCAACAGCGCCCGGTTGCTGGCGGCGGGGCTGCGCGCCCTGCTCGTCCTGACCGTGGTCTGCGGGGTGATCTACCCCCTGGTGGTCACCGGAGTGGCGCAGGCCGCCTTCCCCGCCAAGGCCAACGGGTCCGAGGTGAGCTCCGACGGCAAGGTGGTCGGCTCGTCGCTGATCGGCCAGCGCTACGACAAGGGCACGGACAAGAAGGGCGATCCGATCCCGGACCTGCGGTACTTCCAGTCGCGCCCGTCGGCCGGCCTGGGCAGCAACAAGGACAACGGCGTCAACACCCGCTACGACCTCCAGGTCTCGGGAGCCTCCAACCTGGGCGCGAGCAACACCGACCTGGTCGACGCGGTGCACGAGCGCAGGAAGTGGGTCGCCGAGACGTACGGCGTCCCGGAGTCGAAGGTCCCGGCGGACGCCGTGACCTCGTCCGGCTCCGGCCTCGACCCGCACATCTCCCCGGAGTACGCGGAGCTGCAGGCCGCCCGCGTCGCCAAGGAGAACCACCTCGACGCGACGAAGGTGGCGGCCCTGGTGAAGGAGCACACCGACGGCCGCGTCCTGGGCTTCATGGGCGAACCGCGGGTGAACGTCCTGGAGCTGAACATCGCGCTCAAGGATCTGGCGCAGCGGCACGGCGGGGGCTGACCCGCCGCGCAGCGGGCGGCCCCCGGGGAGAACGTTCCCCGGGGGCCGCCCGTCTTCGCGTGCACACCCCGGCGGACCCGCCGCCCCGTCACCAGACGTCGCCGTCGCGCCAGTCGCAGGTGAGGTCCGCGTCGAGATCGAGGGGGACCGCGGCCGACGGCAGGACGTAGAGGAAGCCGTCCTCGTCCTCGGTGCGCCGGATGCCGGCCGGGGTCAGCGCCCAGGCGCGGCCCCGCCACAGCCGCCAGCCGCGCGCCGCGTAGAACGCCGCGGCCGTGTCGGAGGCGCCCAGCGCGCCCAGGTCGTAGCCGCCGCGCACCACCCGCTCCAGAGCGTCCATCAGGGCCGCGCCATGACCGCGGCCGCGCCGGTCCGCGCGGACTCCCACGCCCTCCACATAACCGCAGCGCAGCGCCCGGCCGCCGTGCAGCAGCCGCCGCTGCACCACGGACGCGTGCCCGATCAGCTGCCCGTTCTCATGGACCAGCGCGTGCATACCGCCGAGCGCGTGCTCCCAGTCGTCTTCGGTCATGTCGTCGAAGACGTCGTACAGCAGCGCGCGGGCCGCGGTCAGAGTGGCGGTGTCCAGATCGGCGCTGTGGGCGACGGTGACGTGTACGTCCGTCCCGCCGTTCATTTCGGTCATACGGGGATCCTCGCGGTCGGTTCGCGGCGGGGGAGCGGACCCGTATCAGAGTCGCGTCAAGACCCGGCGCCAAGCCGCTACCTGGGCCTTTTGTCCGCCTGTGGGGTCTGTAGGGTCGAAACAGGCCAGCCCGGTGGGGGCGGCTGTCACGTAAGACAATGAGGCCATGGCACGCGGAAATCGTGGAAAACTCCGCATCTATCTCGGCGCGGCACCGGGCGTCGGCAAGACGTACTCCATGCTGTCCGAGGCGCACCGGCGGCTGGAGCGGGGCACGGACGTCGTCGTGGCATTCGTCGAGCACCACGGCAGGCCCCGCACCGAGGTCATGCTGCACGGCCTGGAGCAGATCCAGCGCCGGGAGCTGGACCACCGCGGCACCGTGTTCACCGAAATGGACGTGGACGCGGCCCTGGAACGCAAGCCGGCCGTCGCGCTGGTCGACGAGCTGGCGCACACCAACGTCCCCGGTTCGCGCAACGAGAAGCGCTGGCAGGACATCGAGGAGCTGCTGGAGGCCGGGATCGATGTGATCTCGACGGTCAACATCCAGCATCTCGAATCGCTCGGGGATGTCGTCGAGTCGATAACGGGGGTCCGGCAGCGGGAGACGGTTCCGGACGAAATCGTCCGGCGCGCCGACCAGATCGAGCTTGTCGACATGTCGCCTCAGGCACTCCGTCGCCGTATGGCACACGGCAACATCTATCGGCCCGACCGGGTGGACGCCGCGCTGTCCAACTACTTCCGCCCCGGCAACCTCACCGCGCTGCGCGAGCTGGCGCTGCTGTGGGTCGCCGACCGGGTCGACGAATACCTCCAGCAGTACCGCACCGAACACAGCGTCTCGACCATCTGGGCCGGCCGTGAACGCATCGTCGTCGGCCTCACCGGCGGCCCCGAGGGACGCACCCTCATCCGCCGCGCCTCCCGTATGGCCGCCAAGGGCTCGGGCAGCGAGGTGCTCGCCGTCTACATAGCCCGCAGCGACGGGCTGACCTCCGCCTCGCCCAAGGAGCTCGCCGTCCAGCGCACGCTGGTCGAAGACCTGGGCGGCACGTTCCACCACGTCATAGGCGATGACATACCGAGCGCACTGCTGGAGTTCGCGCGCGGGGTGAACGCCACCCAGATCGTGCTGGGCTCCAGCCGCCGCAAGGCCTGGCAGTACGTCTTCGGGCCGGGCGTGGGCGCCACCGTCGCCCGCGACTCCGGGCCCGACCTCGACGTGCACATCGTCACCCACGACGAGGTCGCCAAGGGCCGGGGACTGCCGGTACCGCGGGGCGCGCGCCTGGGCAGGACCCGGAACATCGCCGGCTGGCTCACCGGCGTGGTCGGGCCGGTCCTGCTCACGCTGCTGCTCACCAGCCTCAGCAGCGGCCCCGGGCTGGCCAACGACGTCCTGCTGTTCCTCTTCCTGACCGTCGTCGCGGCGCTGCTAGGCGGACGGCTGCCGGCGCTGGCCTCCGCGGCCGTCGGTTCGCTGCTGCTGAACTTCTACTTCACGCCACCCACTCATACGCTCACCGTCAGCGACCCCAAGAACATCGTCGCCATCGTGATCTTCTTCGCGGTGGCGGTGTCCGTGGCCTCCGTGGTGGATCTCGCCGCCCGGCGCACCCATCAGGCCGCCAGGCTGCGCGCCGAGTCGGAGATCCTCTCCTTCCTGGCGGGCAGCGTGCTGCGCGGCGAGACGACCCTGGACGCCCTGCTGGAGCGGGTCAGGGAGACCTTCGCGATGGACACCGTCGCCCTGCTGGAGCGCGGCAGCGACGTCGACCCGTGGACCTGCGCGGGCCGGGCCGGCGATACCGACGGCAGCAGGCCGCTGCTCCGCCCCGAGGACGCGGATGTCGACATGCCGGTCGGCGACCACATGGCGCTGGCCCTGACCGGCCGGGTGCTGCCCGCCGAGGACCGCCGGGTGCTGGCCGCGTTCGCCGCCCAGGCCGCCGTCGTCCTGGACCGGCAGCGGCTGGTGGGCGAGGCGGAGCGGGCCCGGGAGCTGGCCGAGGGCAACCGGATCAGAACGGCTCTGCTGGCCGCGGTCAGCCACGATCTGCGCACCCCGCTCGCGAGCATCAAGGCGTCCGTCACCTCCCTGCGCTCCGACGACGTCGCCTGGTCCCAGGAGGACGAGGCGGAGCTGCTGGCCGGCATCGAGGCGGGCGCGGACCGGCTGGACCACCTGGTCGGCAATCTGCTGGACATGTCCCGGCTGCAGACCGGCACGGTCACCCCGCTGATCCGCGACATCGACCTCGACGAAGTGGTCCCGATGGCGCTCGGCGGCGTACCGGAGGGCAGCGTCACGCTCGACATCCCCGAGGAACTGCCGATCGTCGCCGTCGACCCGGGGCTGCTGGAACGTTCGGTCGCCAATCTCGTCGAGAACGCCGTGAAGTACAGCCCGGACGGCGAGGCGGTGCTGGTCGCGGCCAGCGCGCTCGGCGACCGGGTGGAGCTGCGGATCGTGGACCGCGGCCCCGGCGTGCCGGACAGCGCCAAGAACCGGATCTTCGAGCCCTTCCAGCGCTACGGTGACGCCCCGCGCGGCGCCGGTGTGGGGCTCGGCCTCGCCGTCGCCCGCGGCTTCGCGGAGGCGATGGGCGGCACGCTTGCCGCCGAGGACACGCCCGGCGGCGGGATGACGATGGTCCTCACCCTGCGGGCCGTCGCGGGCCGGCCACCGGTCAGGCCCGACCTCCCGGCCCAGGCCACCACATGAGCCGGGCCACCCCGACCACTCTCACCAGACGTCCCGCGGGCCTGGCCCGGCGGGAACCGACACCACGAGGAGAACGCCAGTGAACCGGGTGCTTGTGGTCGATGACGAGCCGCAGATCGTACGCGCCCTCGTGATCAACCTGAAGGCGCGCAAGTACGAGGTGGACGCCGCCCCCGACGGGGCCACCGCGCTCAAGCTCGCCGCCGCCCGCCACCCCGACGTCATCGTCCTGGACCTCGGCCTGCCCGACATGGACGGGGTCGAGGTGATCAGGGGGCTGCGGGGCTGGACGAGGGTGCCGATCCTGGTGCTGTCCGCGCGCCAGACCTCCGACGAGAAGGTCGAGGCGCTGGACGCGGGCGCGGACGACTACGTCACCAAGCCGTTCGGGATGGACGAGCTGCTGGCCCGGCTGCGGGCGGCGGTGCGCCGGGCCGAGCCGACCGGACCGGCCGACGACGAGGTCGTCGTGGAGACCGACGGCTTCACCGTCGACCTCGCCGCGAAGAAGGTGAACCGCGGCGGCCGCGACATCCGGCTGACCCCCACCGAGTGGCACCTGCTGGAGGTCCTCGTACGCAACGCGGGCCGCCTGGTCAGCCAGAAGCAGCTGCTCCAGGAGGTCTGGGGCCCGTCGTACGGCACCGAGACCAACTATCTGCGGGTCTACATGGCCCAGCTCCGCCGCAAGCTGGAGTCCGATCCCTCACATCCGCGGCACTTCATCACGGAGCCGGGGATGGGCTACCGGTTCGAGCAGTGAGGTGGTGGTGGGGGGCCGGCCGGGGGTCCGGGGGTTGCCTCCGGGGTGTGCGGTATCGCGGGGCCCGGGGCGGGCTGCCGGTTCGAGCAGTGATCTCCGCGGGGCGCACCGGTACGCTGGCGCTATGAGTGCTGGGACCCGATCCGGGAAGCCTGCCGGTCGCTTCCGCCGGCTGCTCGACCGACTGTCCTCCTCCGAGGAGGAGCTGCAGTCCGCCGAGCTGCAGCAGGACGCGCACGATACGGGGTGCACCCGCATCTGCGACTGCGACGACCGCCAGATAGTGAAGGTCACCGGCACCCTGCGGCATGTGACGCTGCGGCCGCGCGCCGGTGTGCCCGCGCTGGAGGCGGAGCTGTACGACGGCTCCGCCGCCCTCGATGTGGTGTGGCTGGGACGTCGCTCCATCGTGGGGATAGAGCCGGGCCGTAAGCTCATCGCCTCGGGCCGGGTCTCCATGAGCCACGGACGCCGGGTGCTCTTCAACCCGAAGTACGAACTGCGACCGCTCGGACAGGAGTAGCCGGTGACGTCTCACGACCGACCGACCACTGACACTTCCGCAGACCTTTCGAAGGCTGCCGCGCCCACCCCCGGCGCGGGCCAGGACGCCGACGGCAGGCAGGTCACAGAGGCCGCCCTGTTCGAGGCGTTCGGCGGCGTTCGCGGCATGGTGGAGACCGTTCTCCCCGGCCTGCTGTTCGTCGCGATCTTCACGGTCAACAAGGACCTGCACATCTCGGCGATCGCCGCGCTGGCCGTCTCGCTGGTGCTGGCGGCCGTCCGCCTGGTGCGCAGGGACACCGTGAAGCACGCCTTCGGGGGCGTCTTCGGTGTGGCCTTCGGCGTGGTCTTCGCGATGATGACCGGCAATGCCAAGGACTTCTATCTGCCGGGCATGCTCTACACCCTGGGGCTGTCGCTCGCCTACTTCGTCACGACGCTGGCGGGCGTGCCGCTGATCGGCCTGATCCTGGGCCCGGTGTTCAAGGAGAACCTCTCCTGGCGCACCCGCAACCCGGGCCGCAAGAAGGCGTACGCCAAGGCCAGCTGGGCCTGGGGCCTGATCCTGCTCGCCAAGTGCGCGATCCTCTTCCCGCTGTACTGGTGGGCGGACACCACCCACCTCGGCTGGGTGCTGATCGCCCTGAAGATCCCGCCGTTCCTGCTCGCGGTCTATCTGACCTGGGTCTTCCTGACGAAGGCGCCGCCGCCCATCGATGTCTTCGCGGAGATGGAGGCGCAGGAGAAGGCCGAGGAGGAGGCGAAGAAGCAGCGGGAGCAGGAGCGCGAGATCCTGGGCCGGGTCGCGGACGATCTGTCCCGCGACATCACGCCCGACGCGATCGCCGAGCGGCCGGAGGGCCCGCGCCACCGCCGCTGAGAGGAACCCGGCGCCACCGGGCACCGGCCACCGCCCGGCACTCCGCGCACGACCCGCACACGACAGGGCCCCTGGGACCGCACCGGTCCCAGGGGCCCTCGCGTACGTCCGTACGCCGCGGCGGCCGGTCCGCTCAGTCCGCCGTGTCCTCCCGGCGCACCGACAGCAGGTCCTCCAGCTGCTCCTCGCGCGACTGGGCCGCGACGAACAGCAGCTCGTCGCCCGCCTCCAGCGCGTCCTCCTTGTTGGGCGTGAGCACCCGCGTACCGCGGATGATCGTGACCAGGGAGGTGTCCTCGGGCCACTCCACATCGCCGACCCGGGTGCCCGCCAGGGCCGCCTCCGGGGGCAGCGTGAGCTCGACGAGGTTGGCGTCGCCGTGGCTGAAGCGCAGCAGCCGCACCAGGTCGCCGACGCTCACCGCCTCCTCGACCAGGGCCGACATCAGACGCGGCGTGGAGACCGCGACATCGACGCCCCACGACTCGTTGAACAGCCACTCGTTCTTCGGGTTGTTGACCCGGGCAACCACCCGCGGCACGCCGTACTCGGTCTTGGCGAGCAGCGAGACGACGAGGTTGACCTTGTCGTCGCCGGTCGCCGCGATGACGACGTTGCAGCGCTGCAGCGCCGCCTCGTCCAGCGAGGTGATCTCGCAGGCGTCGGCCAGCAGCCACTCCGCCAGCGGCACCCGCTCGACCGAGATGGCGGTCGGCGCCTTGTCGATGAGCAGGATCTCGTGGCCGTTCTCCAACAGCTCACCGGCGATGGAACGGCCCACCGCGCCCGCGCCCGCGATTGCGACCCTCATGCGTGCGCCTCCTCAGGTCCCCCGGCGAATGCCGCTTCGACCTTCTCGACCTCGTCGCTGCGCATCATCACGTGCACCAGATCGCCCTCCTGCAGCACGGTCTGCGAGGTCGGCAGCATCGCCTCGCCCAGCCGGGTGAGGAAGGCGACCCGTACGCCGGTCTCGTCCTGCAGCTTGCTGATCTTGTGGCCGACCCAGGCAGCGGAGGTGTGCACCTCGGCGAGCTGGACGCCGCCACTCGGGTCCCGCCACAGCGGCTCGGCGCCCGAGGGCAGCAGCCGGCGCAGCATCTGGTCGGCCGTCCAGCGGACGGTGGCGACCGTGGGGATGCCCAGCCGCTGGTAGACCTCGGCGCGGCGCGGGTCGTAGATCCGGGCCGCGACGTTCTCGACACCGAACATCTCGCGGGCCACCCGGGCCGCGATGATGTTGGAGTTGTCACCGCTGGAGACGGCGGCGAAGGCGCCCGCCTCCTCGATGCCGGCCTCGCGGAGCGTGTCCTGGTCGAAGCCGACGCCGGTCACCCGGCGGCCGCCGAAGGACGAGCCCAGGCGGCGGAACGCGGTCGGGTCCTGGTCGACCACCGCGATGGTGTGCCCCTGGCTCTCCAGGGTCTGCGCGAGCGCTGAGCCCACCCGGCCGCACCCCATGATGACGATGTGCATGCTGATTACCCCGTGCCTTGGACTAGCGCGCTGACCTGCACAAACACCCTGCTCACTACTTTCTTCTCCGAGTACCGGCGACACGAAGCCACTGCTCGCGACACGGACCCGGTACGGCAACGCGAGCGCCGGGCGCACCGTGGTCCGGTACAACCGTAGCCGTAATGACGTGCCCTGGAGGGGCCGCGGTCGGCGCCGTTGTGAAGCGGTCGGGCACCGCGCCCGCATCGGATCCCGCGCCCGGCCGCGCTTCGGCGCACCGTATGAGGCACGCTACGAGGTGTGCCCAACCTGCCTCAGCAGCCCCAACAGGGCTCCCTCGCCCCGCATATGGTGGTCTGCGGCGACGATGCGCTCGCGCACCGGCTCGCCGTCGAACTCCAGGACGTCTACCGCGAACGGGTGACCCTCGTGGTGCCCTCCGCCCGCGAGCCGCACCGGCCGCGCATTCCCCCGCCGGCGCGCGCCCTCGGCCGGGCGACGGCGCTGCTGGGGCGGATGTCGGCGGCGATGGCCCGTACTTCGCTGACACCCGCCCCGCCCCCCTCCCCGACGCCGTCCGAGGCGGCCGATGACGAGGACCTGCCGCCCGAGGAGGCCATTCGGATCGTGGAGGCGGCCGAAGCCGACGACCGAGCCTTAACCGAGGCCGGTATCGCCGACGCGGGCGCGCTGGCGCTCGTCTATGACGACGACGAGACCAATATCCACGCCGCGCTGCGCGTCCGCCGCCTCAACCCCCGGCTGCGCCTGGTCATCCGCCTCTACAACCGCAAACTCGGCCAGCATCTGGAGGAGTTGCTCGACCAGGCCGCGACGGTCGACGCCCGGGAGGCCGACGGCGCGAGCGTCGACGCCTCCACCACCGTGCTGTCCGACGCGGACACCGTGGCCCCCGCGCTCGCCGCCACCGCGGTCGCCGGGACCAGCAAGGTGATCGAGGCGGACGGGCTGATGCTGCGGGCGGTCGAGCGTGCGCCGGTGCCTCCGGGCCGGCCCGCCGGACCCGGTCTGTGCACCCTCGCGGTGCTCTCCGCCTCCGCCAACGACCCGGCGGACGCGCCGAGTTCGACGGGCGGCGGCAGCGATGACGGGCCTGTGCTGCTGCCGGACGACGACACGGTCGCGGCCGCCGCCGGCTGCGGCACCGTCGTCCTGGAAACCGTCTCGTACACCGGCCGGACGGTGCGCCCCGGCGGGCTGCGCGGCCGGGGCGCACCCCTCACCTCGCTGTTCTCCCGGCGGCTGCGCTGGTCGCTGGCCGGTGTCGTCGGTGCGGTGCTGGCGGTGGCCGTGGCCTCCTGGCTCACCACCCCCGACGAGACCCCGCTGCACGCCGCGTATCTCTCGCTCCTGGACCTCTTCGCCATCAACGATCCGGCGCTCGGCGAGCCACTGCCCCGCAAGATCCTCCAGCTGCTGTCCGGACTGATCGGGCTGTTGCTGCTGCCGGTGCTGGTCGCGGCGGCGTTCGAGGGGCTCGGCACGTTCCGCAGTGCCTCGGCGCTGCGCCGTCCGCCGCGCGGTCTGTCCGGGCATGTGGTGCTGCTCGGGCTCGGGAAGGTCGGTACCCGGGTGCTGACCCGGCTGCATGAGCTGGGCATCCCCGTGGTGTGCATCGAGGGCGATCCGGAGGCGCGCGGTATCGCGCTGGCCCGCCGGTTGCGGGTGCCGACCGTTCTGGGGGACGTCACCCAGGAAGGCGTGCTGGAGGCTGCGAAGGTCGACCGTGCGCAGACATTGCTCGCCTTGACCAGCGACGACACCACGAACCTGGAGGCCGCTCTCTACGCCAGGTCGCTCAAGCCGCGGCTGCGGGTGACGCTGCGGCTGTTCGACGACCGGTTCGCCACCGCCGTCTACCGCACGCTGCGCGCCGCGCACCCGCGGGCGCTGACCCGAAGCCGCAGCGTCTCCTTCCTGTCCGCGCCCGCCTTCGCCGGCGCGATGATGGGCCGTCAGATCCTGGGGGCCATCCCCGTGGAGCGGCGGGTGCTGCTGCTCGCCCGCGTCGAGGTGCGCGGCCATGCCGTCCTGGAGGGCCGTACGGTGGCCGAGGTGCTGCGGCCGGGGCGGCTGCGGGTGCTGGCCGTCGACACCTCGGCGCCCGACGACCCCGATCCGGCGGGCTCGCCGGACACCGCCGGCGCGCCACACCAGGACACCGCACGCGGTCCGGCCCACCTGGTGCACGAGCTGGGCGACGGATATGTCCTGCGGCCGCAGGACCGCGTCCTGCTGGCCGCCACCCGCCAGGGCCTGGGCGACCTGCTGGCCCGGCGGCCGCGCGCGACCGCCGTCCGGCAGGATTGATCACGGCCTGGATGTCAGGGACCTGGCAACCAGGGAAGGGTGGGGGGTGAGCGTGCGCACCCTCTCCTGCCGGCTGGACCGGATCGCCTTCCTGACCGGCTACGACCCGGCCGACGCGCTGCAGCGCTTCACGCTGGAGACGGCGGTTATGGGCGCCCGGCTGCTGGGGTGGCCGGAAAAGCCGTTGTAGCCGGGGCCGCCGTGCGGTCTCCGTACCGCGTCAGCAGATCATCAGGAACGCATAAAGGTTGCCGGATTCCGGCAATGTGCCCGCCCCGGTGGTGCTGTCACGATCGACCCGGCCGCACGCTGCCGGCCGCCGCCGCCCACGGCTGCCCGCCGATGCGGTGCCATGGGCGCGCGCGGTCGGCGCGCGGCGTGGGCGGGAGGTGCGGATCGTGTGCAGGCGCGGTGCCCGGTGCCGTTCTGACCAGGCACGCCGGGCCGCACCGGACCTCCGCGTGACCGCCATGCGGGTGGTGGGTGGGCGTGAGCGTTGACAAAGGCTTAGCATCCTCTCCGTGTCCAAACTGACCGACGTGCCCAAACGGATCCTGATCGGGCGCGCACTGCGCAGCGACAAGCTGGGGGAGACGCTCCTTCCCAAGCGCATTGCCCTCCCCGTCTTCGCGTCCGACCCGCTGTCCTCCGTGGCCTACGCGCCGGGTGAGGTACTGCTCGTGCTCTCCGTTGCGGGGGTGTCGGCATACACATTCAGCCCCTGGATCGCGGTCGCGGTCGTGGTGCTGATGTTCACCGTCGTGGCGTCGTACCGGCAGAACGTGCACGCCTACCCGAGCGGCGGCGGCGACTACGAGGTCGCCACCACGAATCTCGGCCCGCGGGCAGGCCTCACCGTCGCCAGCGCCCTGCTCGTCGACTATGTGCTGACCGTCGCGGTCTCCATCTCCTCCGGCATCGAGAACCTGGGCTCCGCGATCCCCTTCGTCGTCGAGCACAAGACCCTCTGCGCGGTCGCTGTCATCGTCCTGCTGACGCTGATGAACCTGCGCGGGGTCAGGGAATCCGGCAAGCTCTTCGCGATCCCCACGTACGTCTTCGTGGCCGGTGTCTTCATCATGATCGCGTGGGGCGCGATCCGCGGCCTGGTGATGGGCGACACCATGAAGGCCCCCACCGCCGACCTCACCATCCACGCCGAACAGGGCGGCCTGGCCGGCTTCGCGCTGGTCTTCCTCCTGCTGCGCGCGTTCTCCTCCGGGTGTGCCGCGCTCACCGGCGTCGAGGCGATCTCCAACGGCGTCCCGGCCTTCCGCAAGCCCAAGTCCAAGAACGCCGCCACGACGCTGGCGCTCATGGGCGGCCTGGCCGTCACCATGTTCTGCGGCATCATCGCCCTGGCCATGGCCACCAACGTGCACATGGCGGAGAGCCCGGCCAAGGACCTGCTGAGGAACGGCACACCGGTCGGCGCCGGCTTCACCCAGGACCCGGTCATCTCCCAGGTCGCCGCCGCGGTCTTCGGCAGCGGCTCGTTCCTCTTCGTCGTGCTGGCCGCCGCCACCGCGCTGGTCCTCTTCCTGGCCGCCAACACCGCGTACAACGGCTTCCCGCTGCTCGGCTCGATCCTCGCCCAGGACCGCTATCTGCCGCGCCAGCTGCACACCCGCGGCGACCGCCTGGCCTTCTCCAACGGCATCGTGCTGCTGGCCGGCGCCGCCGCCGTCCTCACCTATATCTACGGCGCCGACTCCACCCGCCTCATCCAGCTCTACATCGTCGGCGTCTTCGTCTCCTTCACGCTCAGCCAGATCGGCATGGTCCGCCACTGGAACCGCCACCTGCTGACCGAGAAGGACCCGGCCAAGCGCCGCCGGATGCAGAGCTCGCGCGCCATCAACGCCTTCGGCGCCACCTTCACCGGCCTCGTCCTCGCCGTCGTGCTGCTGACGAAGTTCACCCACGGCGCGTGGGTGGCGCTGCTCGGCATGGTCATCTTCTTCGTCACGATGACCGCGATCCGCCGCCACTACGACCGGGTCTCCGACGAGATCGCCGCCGACGACACCCCCGACGACGACGTCGTACGCCCCTCCCGGGTGCACTCCCTCGTCCTGGTCTCCAAGGTCCACAAGCCCACCCTGCGCGCCCTGAACTACGCCAAGCTGATGCGCTCGGACACTCTCGAAGCGGTCAGCGTCGACGTCGACCAGGCCGACACCAGGGCGCTGCGCGAGGAGTGGGAACGCCGCGGCATCGAGGTCCCCCTCAAGGTCCTCGCCTCCCCCTACCGCGAGATCACCCGGCCGATCATCGACCACGTCAAGTCGCTGCGCCGGCAGAGCCCGCGCGACGCCGTCTCCGTCTACATCCCGGAATACGTCGTCGGCCACTGGTACGAGCACCTGCTGCACAACCAGTCGGCGCTGCGCCTCAAGGGCCGCCTCCTCTTCACCCCCGGCGTCATGGTCACCTCCGTGCCCTGGCAGCTCGACTCCTCCGAAGCCGCCAAGAAGCGGGCCCGCAAGCGCGCCGAGTGGAACGCACCGGGCGCGGTGCGGCGGGGGCCGGTCGCCGCCCAGCCGAAGAAGGACAAGACCACTCAGAAGGACAGGGCCGCCCAGAAGGACAAACAGGAGAAGACGCCGGCCACCGAGCGGTGACCGCCGGTCCCCGGGCCGGCGGGCAGGGGCATCGCACAACGCCACGTAGAATTGACGGCTGGCCTCCCGCCCGGAGGCCGGCCGTCATGCTCACTCCCCCGCACCCCTGGAGCCCTCCCACCATGCAGACCGAACCCAAGAAGTCGCTGGTAGGGGAGGAGTACGAGGTCGAGGTCGGCCCGGTCGCGCACGGCGGCCACTGCATCGCCCGTACGGCCGAGGGCCAGGTCCTCTTCGTACGCCACGCCCTGCCCGGCGAACGCGTCATCGCCCGCGTCACCGACGGCGAAGAAGGCGCCCGCTTCCTCCGCGCGGACGCCGTGGAGATCCGCACCGCCTCCAAGGACCGGGTCGAGGCCCCCTGCCCCTTCTCCGGCCCCGGCCGCTGCGGCGGCTGCGACTGGCAGCACGCCGCGCCCGGTGCCCAGCGCCGCTTCAAGGGCGCCGTCATCGCCGAGCAGCTGGAGCGGCTGGCCGGTCTCTCCCCGGAGGAGGCCCGCTGGGACGGCACCGTCGAGCCCGCCCCGGGCGACAAGGTCGCCAAGGGCGAGGTGCCGGCCTGGCGTACCCGCGTCCAGTACGCCATCGACGACGAGGGCCAGGTCGGCCTCCGCAAGCACCGCTCGCACGACGTCCAGCCGATCTCCCACTGCATGATCGCCGCCCCCGGCGTCTCGGAACTGGGCATCGAGAAGCGCCAGTGGCCGCAGATCGCCACCGTCGAGGCCATCGCCGCCACCGGCTCCCACGACCGCCAGGTCGTCCTCACCCCCAAGCCCGGCGGCCGCCTCCCGATCGTCGAACTCGACAAGCCGGTGTCGGTCATGCGGGTGAGCGAGAAGGACGGCTCCGTCCACCGCGTCCACGGCCGCCCCTTCGTCCGCGAACGCGCCGCCGACCGCACCTGGCGGGTCGGCAACGGCGGCTTCTGGCAGGTCCACCCGAAGGCCGCCGACCTCCTGGTCGAGGCCGTCATGCAGGGCCTGATGCCGAAGAAGGGCGACATGGCCCTCGACCTGTACTGCGGCGTGGGCCTCTTCGCCGGCGCCCTCGCCGAACGCGTCGGCGACAAGGGCGCGGTCCTCGGCATCGAGTCGGGCAAGCGGGCCGTCGAGGACGCCCGCCACAACCTCCAGGACCTCGACCGCGTCCGCATCGAACACGGCAAGGTCGACCAGATCCTCCCCCGCACCGGCATCACCGACGTCGACCTCATCGTCCTCGACCCCCCACGCGCCGGCGCCGGCAAGAAGACCGTCACCCAACTCGCCGCCCTCACCCCGCGCCGCATCGCCTACGTCGCCTGCGACCCGGCGGCCCTGGCCCGCGACCTGAAGTACTTCGCGGAGGCGGGGTATGTGCCGCGCAGGATGCGGGCGTTCGATCTGTTCCCGATGACGCATCACGTGGAGTGCGTGGCGATTCTGGAACCCAGCGGAAAGCAGCGCTGAGCCGGGGGCTCCTGGGCCGGAGGCAGGCTCGGGGGCCGGTGGAGGCCATGGAGCTCGAACGCGCCGGACCCCCGCACCCATGCCGGATGCGGGGGCCGGTCGAGCGCCCGTCGGGCGGATCGTGCGACTCGGTCAGAAGAGACCCTGCGTCAACGCGACCGAGTCGGGCACCGCGACCTCCTCGGGGGCCGAGAGAGGCATGATCCCCATGATCTGCTGGCACACGTAGTGGGCCGACATCATGGCGCCCTCCTGCCAGCCGGGCAGTGGGGAGATCTGGTCGCCGGTGATGTAGAACGCGTCGGTTCCCTCGGGCTGGAGCAGTTGTTTGTACGCCGTTTTGTGGGCGGGCTCATCTGGTTTCCAGGCCGCCCAGCCGCCCAATTGGTGGGGCACTTTGTGCCAGGCGATGGTGACGCCCTTGTCGTCGGGGACGAGGTCTCTGTTCTTGAACTCCGGGTGGAGTTCCATGGCGCCTTTGCGGGCCATTTCCAGACGTTCGGCAGGGGAGCAGTTGCCGAGTTCCTCCGCCTGCTTCTGGAAGTTGTAGGCGCCGGTCAGAGTTCCCTTGTCGGAGAAGTAGTCGTTGGACGGATACCACAGCTGGGTGATGTTGTGGCCGGTCCAGCTGATGCCTCCGTAGATGCCTTCGGTGTCGCTGACGCTGTCGAGGTCGCCTTCCCAGAAGCGGCGGTTGGCCTGCCAGCCGACCTTGCAGGTCTTCTCGAAGTCGACGGCCTGGATGGCGTTCTCGAAGGGAGTCGTGAAGTTGGTGCGGTCGATGTCGCGGAGCACCGGGATCGGGATGTTGCTGACGCAGTAGCGCGCCTCGGCGGTGAACAGGTCGTCGTCCTTCGCATATCTGACGCTGACGCGGGTGCCGTTTTTGTCGCGCTTGTCGATCTTGATGTCGGTGACCTCGGCACCGAGTACGAATTTCGCCCCGGCCCGTTTCGCCTCGCGGGCCAGCGCCTTGACGATATGGTCCATGCCGCCGACCGGCTGGAACATCGTGGCCTGCCACAGATAGTCGATCGGCTGGTAGAAGCGGGCCTTCCAGAAGCCCGAATTCACCAGGTCCTCGAACGACAGCGGCGGGGCCGGGGTGGGCCACTCCTCGATATCGGGCGGGGCCAGATATCCGGAGCGGGTGGTGCCGCGGTATTTTCCGTTCTCGTCGAGCGCACCGAACACCCGCAGCATTTTGCGCATTTCATCGGTGAAATTGTCGAGGTCGTGCAGCGTCTCGTGGAGCTTGGCCGCGATATGGCCGCGGGTGTCGTTCGCCACCCGGCGGTTGGGCCAGGCCACCTTGGCATGCGGCGGACGGACCCGGTTCGCCGTGGTCTCCATGACGTACGGCTCCAGCTCCACGCCGAAGTCGCGGCAGTACTTGAGCACCCGCCGGTGGTGGTACGGGATCCGGCCCGGCCCCAGGTTGAGGTACATGCCGTCGTCGAACGCGCAGGTGTGCGTGTGGGTGAGCTCCCCGGACTCGTCGACCTCGTAGAGCTCGTCGCCGTTGCGTGCGGTGCGGTTGCGGCCGCCGACGCGCTGCGACGCCTCCAGGACGGTGCACCGATAGCCGAGCCTGCTCAGCTCGTAGGCGGCCGTCAGGCCCGCGACGCCGGCACCGAGGATCAGTACCCGCTCGCCGCCGCCCGGCGTTCCCTCGGGCCCTACGGTGCCGGTCCATCCGATGGCCTCCGGCCCGGACAGACCGCTCATGGCGTGCCGGAGCGCTTTCGCCGAGTCGCCGGCGGGACCGTTCGCCGATGCCGTCCGCTGCTTGTTGGCGGTGGTCATCCCACTCTCCCTTCCAAGGGCTCGCCGACGGGCGGCGGACAGTTCTCGTCGATCTTGTACTGGAGCGCCCGGGGGTAGTCGTGCCGCGCCAGCTTCACCCGCACGACGATCGGGCCCCGGTTGATCGGGTCATGGGGCTCGGCGATCTGCTTCAGCAGCTTTTCGAGGTCGTCGTGCTTTCGGACGGCGACTCCGTGCATCGGTTGCTTCTCGGAGCCGAAGACCTTGGCGAGTTCCTCGTACCGCCACGGATGCAGGTTGTTGTAGAAGTCCGCGCCGTCGGAGGCCGGTACCGCGCCCTTGTAGTAGCAGGGGTGGACGAGCATCTGCTCGATGCCGTAGAAGCCCTCGTTGTCCAGGACGAACACGATGGGGCGCAGCCCGTGCCGGACATGGGTGGACAGCTCCTGGCAGGTCTCCTGGAACGAGCCGTCGCCGACGAAGACCATGGGGCGCTTCCCGGTGGAGCGACGGCCCAGCGCCACCCCGGTGGCCGCGCCGACCGAGTAGCCGATGGACAGCCAGCTGTTCTGCGCCACATAGGAGGCGCGTTCCGCCATACGCAGGTTCATCGAGCCGATCAACGCGAACGCGGCGTCGCTGACCACGGTGAACGGATGGCTGAGCGCACCGGACTGCTCCTCCTCGGTCTGCGACTCCAGGAAGGCGTTGATGTGCCGGAAGAAGCTGTCGTACGTCACGTTCTCCGGATAGCGGCCGCCGGTCAGTGAGGACAGGTGGGCGGCGGTGCTCTCGGGAACGTCGAGGCCGTCCTCGTAGGCGCGGGCGAAGTAGTCCGCCGCGAAGGCACCGGCGCCGAACTCGACGACCAGGCGTTCCCGCAGCGCGGGGATGAACTGGGCGAGCTGCACGTCCGGGAAGTACGAGGCGCCGACGTGGACGCCCTCGTGGGCGGCCACCGCCCAGTCCTCGCCGATCGACCGCTTGCCGCCGAGGTTCTTCGAGGTCGCCCAGGAGCCCAGCCCGATGCGGCAGCCGGCGTTCTGGAAGACCTTGGCCACGTCCGGATGACTGGCCTTGCCGTTGTAGACGCCGGAGAAGCCCGGGGTGTACTCGGAGACGACGGACTTGGCGCCGACGGTGGTGCAGAACGGGATCCGGGTCTCCCGTACCAGCTTCTCGAACTCCTCGGACAGGTTGAAGCGGTCGATCTCCTCGCCGGCCCACAGCACCGGATTGCGGTAGCGCCGGACCAGGTCCACACATGCGGTGACCGCGGTGTCCAGCATCCGTCTGTTCTGCGCGGTCGGCGGCCGTTCCCGGCGCGTCAGACGGCCGCGCGGTGCCGGGCACCGTGCCTCCCAGACGTCTTCCATGACCTCCAGGTAGACCGGCCGCCGGTGGGACAGACAGGCGGTGAGGGCGCCGTCGATCTGGGTGGGGGCCAGACCGGGGTTGGAGATGGCCTGGGCGTCCACCGTCACCTGCCGGTAGATGTCCAGATTGCTCTCCGGACGCTGCGACATATGCGAGGTGAGCAGCCCGATCGCCTGCTGGTTCAGCCACTGCTCGTAGGTGGGGGCCGCGTTGATGGCGATCAGCGGCACGTACTCGGTGAAGGCGCCGCCGACCGCGTTGAGCAGGTTGAACGCGCCCACGCCGTAGGTGACGGCGGCCGCGCCGATGCCCTGCTCGCCGAGCGCGATCTCGGCGTCGGCGACCTTCACCCGGGTGTAGCCGTCGGCGGCCTGGCCGGCGCCGCCCTCGGTCGGGGTGCCCACCCAGCGCACCCCGGTCTTCTCGTGCAGCGTCGACAGGAACGGGCCGAGGTGGTTGCCGGGGACGCCGAACAGATGGGTGATGCCGAGCTGTTCCAGCCGGACGGCCAGGTACTCGGCCACCGTGCAGGTCTTTGCTGTGGTGGTCATGAGGTCAGCACTTCCTCTCGTGGCCGGTCCGATCGATGCCCGTCCGACGATGCGGCCGCCGCCCTGCGCTCGCGTGGCGCCTCGGCCGGCAGGGGAACGGCGCCCTCGCCCGGCGCGGGGGCCTCGTGCACGGCGATGGCGGCCCGTACGGCCGTCTCCACCGCGCCTTCGATCCAGGCGTGTTTGAGGGACACATGCTCACCGGCGAAGTGGACCGGGCCCTCGGCCCGTACCACGTCCAGATGGAAGCTGGTCATCTGATGCGGGGTGTAGACCGCGGCCTCACCGCATGCGTACGGGTCGCGCAGCCAGCTCTGGGTCTGGCCGGCACCGGTGTAGAACACCTCGATACGGCGGCCGTGCACCGACTGGAGGTTGCGCAGCGCGTACCCGTAGCGCTCGTCGTCCTCCATGGAGTCCCAGCGCGCGGCGTCGTCCGACCAGGAGTAGGCGGCCAGCACGACCCCGCCCTTGCTCCTCGGAACGGGATGCGAGGGGTAGTACATGAACCGGTTGGGGTTGTCGGTGGTGGAACCGCCGCCGAAGACGTTGGTGGCCGGTCGCACGGTGCCGCCGCGCGGCGGCTCGTTGCGCAGGTAGGCCACCTGCCCGGCGCTGATGCGCTTCTCGTCGACGCTCGGGTGGGCGCCGAGCAGCCCGGTGGGCAGCTTCCGCAGCTTCTGCGGGACGGCCGCGGCCGCCTCGGCCCCGTCCTCTCCCCGCTGCTGGTAGTACTCGTAGAGGCCGGGTTCGATGGCGTCGAGTTCCCGCTTCCAGTCCGCCTCGGTGAACTCCCACCAGCGGCGCGAGAACTCCAGGAGCACCTTGGTGGCCTGGTCGTAGTGCGTCTCGATGACGGCGCGCCGCTTCTTGTACGAGAACGGCGGCGTCACCGCGGTGAAGCGCAGACCGGAGAACGGGACGGTGACGATCGCCAGGTCGCCGTACCACGTCTCCGGCTCGCAGTACGGGTCTCCCTCGGGAACCGTCTGGATCGCCACCGCGGATCCGCCCGGTCCGACCAGCCCGTTGTGCGCCCCGTCGCGGCTCGGGTCCCAGTACTCCAGCCGGGTCATGCGCTGGCCCATCACGATCTGGTCCCGCAGATCCTTGGCGAGCGCCTCCGGGAGCTTGCGGCTGCCGCCCTCGATCTCCCAGTAGGTGACGTCCGGGTTGATGTCGCTGCGGCCCAGGAAGGTGTGGAAGAACGCGAGGTGCAGCCGCGAGGTCATGTTCTCGATCGTGCCGATCGCCTCGACGGCCTCGTCGCTGAACCCGGCGTACTCGCGCAGGAAGCGGCCCATCGAATAGCCGTCGAAGTCGCGGATGACCCCGGCCCAGCCGTCCAGCCACTGCTTGAACGGCTTGTCGACCCGCTTCCCGCCGACCACGTCCGAGTAGTAGTCGCGGACCGGCTCCAGGGCCTGGTTGACCATCTCGGCGACGGTCACCCGCGTTTCGCAGCCGGTGAGCTGGAAGCCCCCGTTGATCCCCGAGGGGTCCTTGGCGTACTGGGCGCGCCGGACCTGCTGGCGGTTGGTGCGGATCCAGGTCTGGTTGCGCTTGTCCGGCTCCTTGAACTCCGGGCTGGGGTCGCCGTTCGTCCATACCTTGTTGTCCTTGAACGAGCGGTAGACGACCGGTGGGACCGGGGCCTGCTGATTGCCCGTCCCGGGGGCGATGTCGACATTGAAGAACAGCCGTCGCTTCAGGCCGAGCTTGTCGACCAGCGCCAGCGTCAGCGGGTGGAAGCTGGGCAGCCGCATCGCCCCGGCTTCCGCGTACTGCGCGGGGTCGGTGAAGGGCGACGGCTCTCCCTTCTTGGTGTGGAAGGTCTTGATGCGGCCCCCGACCCGGTTGGCGTTGGCCTCCAGGATCGTCACGTCGTGTCCGGCGCTGCTGAGCAGCGAGCCGGCCACGAGACCGGCGATGCCCGCTCCGACGATCAGTACGCGCTTGGGTTCGCTCGCCTGCGGGAGCCCGCTGTCGATCAGTACGTCGAGGTAGCGCAGCTTGAGGTCCTCATTGGCCGGCTCGGGACCGATTAACAGGAGTTCGCGCGCCAGCTGCTGGAACGTCTTCCACTCGGCGCGCTCGACGCCGGTGCTTTCCCTGCGGGTGGTGTTGTCCATGGCGCCTCAGTCCTTCTCGTGCAGGGGCTTGTTCGCGGCGAGCCGCCGCAGGGTGCTGATCGAGGGGGTGAACGCGTACACCGCGCCGGTCGTCTGGACGAATCTGTCCATCGACACGGTGCCTTCCTGGCCGTCGGCCAGCACGATGTGCGCGTCTGGGTCCCCGCCCCACTGGGCGAGGCCGGTCACCTTGTCGATGCCGTTGGGGGCGCCGGGCGTGCCGGGCAGGAACTTCGGGCTGTTCGACCAGTCCCGCTGCACGAACTCGAACTGCCGCTCCAGCGAGGTGCCGTAACACACGAACATCAGGCCTCGGTCGGCGTCTGCCGATTGCGGTGTGTAGGCGGGACCGTACGGAATTCCGCGGCGCATGATGCGGTGCTTCTGTGACGACACGAAATGGCGGGGGTGTGATCTGCGGATATGCGCGGCGCAGGGGGTGAATTTCCCCTCGCCGTCGTTCGCGTAGGTGAAATCGTTGGCGCTCGAACCGACGCCCGTCAGCGGGTTGTCGGCCGGTGCGAGAGGTGTGCCGTCCTTCTTGCGGCCGACCAGGCACGCGCCCAGCATTTCGGGGCTGATGGGCCGTGGTGTGAATTTGTCGGCCTCGCGCACCACCGCGTCGTTCCAGCCCTGGACGTCCTGCCGCAGCCGGCGCACGACTTGCAGGGAACCGTTGTCCATCCACTTGGGGCCCTCGGGCGGCTGCCCGCTCTCACTCTTGTGGCCGAAGACGAATTCGCCGGGCTCGACCATGTCGGCCCCCGGACGGTTCTCCCGGAACCCGGGATTGTCGCGGTCCTCGCGGTGGAAGTCCCGCACACCCGGTTGCGAGATGCCGTCCCGGTAACCGAAGTGCTCATGCCCGCGCAGATCGCCGGTCAGGGTACGGCCGTCGTCCTGATGCACCACCGTCACACCGTGCGCGGAATCCGCGGCGGCGATGTTCTCCAGCTTGTCGTTCAGCGCCTCTTCCGAGTCGGCGGCCACGATCAGTACGGCGTGGACACCGGTATGGCCCGAACCGAACAGCCAGCGCTCGGGGCCGCTCGGACCCTCGTCGCCGAGCTGCTCCGCCATTTCCGCGGGGCCCTTCACAAACGAGGTGAACGACGCCAGATCCTGCCTGACCTTGTCGGGTTCGCGGGCGACTTCGAGCAGGCCCGGGAACGTCAGGGAAACCCCGACCCAGGTGGCGGTGAGGGACGGGTCCTGGCCGTAGGCCCGGCGGGAAAGGGAGAACTCCTCGTTGAAGTCCTCGACGGCGGCGGTCACCGCGACGGTGTTCAACATGACGGACAGCCAGCCACGGCCGCCGACACCCCCGTCGTCGGGGAAGCACACATAGCGGAAAGCCATGTAGTCCTTGTTGAAGGCCGCGAGAATATTGCCCTGGATTTCCTTGGATCGGCGCAACGGCGGTACCGGCATCTGCTCTATGGGCGGTACGGCTGTGGGACGCGCGGAGATCGTGGTCACTCGTGTTTTCTCCTTCTCTGGGTTGTGCCCGGAGTCCTGTGCGGAGCCTTGTGACGTGCCGTTTTCGGGACGTGACGTGGCCCTGCCCGAAGTCCGGTGGGGTGCTTAGCGATGCTTCCGGTGCAATATGGCGCTTGCCTGGGGCATATGACTGACCAGCCGCAAGGGCACACCGAAACAGCCGACGCACGGCTTGCGCTGTCAGCCCAACATCGAATCCGACGGCCCGCAGAAGCACCGGCGCCAACTGGAGCACGGGCGCTACTCGAACCAGTGAGTTCGCGTCGGTCGCGGTGGACGACGCCGCGCAGTGAGCAGAGTCAGGGATGCACCGCGAGGGGTGCCGACCGAATCCGTCAAGGAGCCGACATGACCGCGATCATGCCCCGCTACGAAAGTGACACCATCACCCGGCTGCTCCGCACACCCACCGAGGAATGCGGTGTGGAATGGCTCAGAGAGGCCCTGCAGCAAGCCATTCTCATCGAGATCGCCACCATTCCGCCGTACTCCATCGCCCTGTGGTCGATTGAGCAGAACCTCGACGACGACAGCGGGAACACCATCTACCGCGATATCCGGGAGATCATCTTCGATGAGATGTCCCACATGGGCCTGGTGTGCAACATGCTCACCACCATCGGCGGCACCCCTTTCATCGCCGACGAGGCGGTCATCCCCAAGTACCCCGGGCCGCTCCCCGGCGGCGTACGCCCCTGTATCCGCGCCTTCCTCAGCGGACTGAACAGGGACTCGGTGGAACTGTTCTCCGAAATCGAGAAGCCGGAAACGCCGATTGTCACGATGGGACTCCAGGCGGGCGAGACCTACACCTCCATCGGTGTGTTCTACAACAAGATCCTGGACACCTTCAGGACCATCCCGGAGTCGGAGATCACGGGAGCGCGCCAGGTCGAATTCCCGCTCGGTGTGAAGCACGGCAAGGGGAACGACATCGTTCCCCTGAGGAACCTCGCAGCCATCGAGAAGGCGATCGACATCATCAAGGAGCAGGGAGAGGGGACCAGTGCGTCACCCGTGAATCCCTACCCCGGCTACAAAGATGAGCTCGCGCATTACTACACGTTCCGGCAGATGTTCCACGGTAAGAAACTGGAGAAGAACCCCACGTCGGGCAAGTGGGAGTTCACCGGCCCGCCCGTCGAACTGCCCCGAGCCCATCCGGTGGCGATGGTCCCGCGCGGCGGCTGGCAGCGAGACCCGATCAACCGGCCGGACACGGACACCCAGAAACTGCTGGACAGCTTCAACGAGACCTACACCAGCATGCTGCGCTACCTCGAGGACGCCTGGCTGACGGAAGACGGATCGAAGGCACTGATCGGGAAGGCCATCGGCGCCATGGGGGAGATGCGCCTGATCGCTTCCCAGATCGTCGTCATCCCGCTTCCCGACGGCAGCGGGCGCACCTACGGACCGGAGTTCCTCTACCGCAGGAAGTGACCGTTCCGCGGCGCACCCCTCCGCCGCCGTGCCACGCTGTTGACCACACGATGGCGAAACGGTGTGCCGGAACGGGGCGGTGGAGTGGTGGATCCGATCCTTGCCAGTGCGGGTACGGCCCTGGTCGGGCTGATGGTGACGGAGGCCTGGGGCCAGGCCAGGGAGGGTGTGGTCGCACTGTGGCGGCGGGTTCGGCCCGCCGACGCCGACGCCGTCGGCCGGGACCTCGACGAGGCGCGTGCCGAACTCGTCGAGGCCCGGACCGAGGGCGACGACGGCGACGCGACGGAACGGGAACTGGTCGGTGAGTGGCAGCGACGACTGCTGCGGGTGCTACGGGACGACCCGGCGGCCGCCGACGAGTTGCGGCGCGTACTGGAGGAGGCGGGGCGCGCGGCCGGGGCCACGGAACCTCCCTCCGCCGGCGTGCATCTCCAGGCGCGCGCCGAGGGGCACGCCCAGATCTACCAGGCGGGGCGCGACCTGCGAGTGCAGAAGCCATGAGCGACGGGGCGTCCTTCCGGTCGGACGCGCGCGACCAGGCGCAGAGCTACCAGGCCGCCCGTGATCTGCACATCACCTATCAGCAGGGCGAATCCCCCGGAAAGCCGGCCCGGTTCTCGCTGCCGCACCTGCTGTCGTGCTTCGCCGACGCCCCGCTCCCGGTGTCCGTGCTGTCCCCCGAGGCCGTGGCCGCCGTCCGTATGCCGGGACTGTCGGCGGAGCGGGTGGCGTCCGAACTCGACGCGCTGCGGGCGGCGTCCGGTGCTCCGAGCGGGGCGGACGCCGAACCCGCGGCCGCTCCCGCTCCCGGTCCGCCGGTCGCGTGCGTCCGAGCGGACCCGGCAGCCGTCACGCGAGCGGCCAGGGAGCTGACCGACGACGCACGCACACAACTGAGCACCTGTGCCGCGGCATTGCTGGACCACGCCATGCCCCGGTCCCCCGACGGCCCGGAGCTGGACCTCTTCGCTCCGCATGTGATGGCGCTGCTGTGGCGCCCCGGCCGTGATCACGTACGGCCGGTCGCCGCCGCGCGCCGGGTACGGGACGCGTACGAGAGGCGCGGACGCTACGAGGAGGCCCTGCCGTTCGCCGACCGGACCGTCGAGTCGACGGCCGGGGCCGCCGGGCCCGCTACCGGATCCCGCACCGGAGCGGCGACCGGGTTCGGCGAATCGGACGCCAGAGCCGCCGACGCCCTCGCACTCGGCCAACTCCACAACCACTGCGGCCACTTCGGCGAGGCGGAAGCCGTACTCCGTCCGCTGCTCGCGCAGGCGGAACAGAAGGCGAGCGGACGAGGTCTGTCGCTGGCCGGCCGCACCGGCCCCAGCCTGGCCGAGATGCTCCGGGAGAACTCCAAGGGCCCGTTCACGAGCCGGCTCTCCCCGGTCGACTGCGATGTGCTGGCGCATGTCGCCGACGTACAGCACGCGTTGGCCGACGCACTCTACGGGCAACGCCGCTACGCCGAGTGCGAGCGGCTGCTGTTCACGGCCGTCGGGCTGTACTGGCGGGTCCTGGGCGCCGCGCACCCGGCGCGCATACTGGGCCAGTTGCATCGGGCACGGGTGCTCGGCCGGCAGCGTCTGTGGCTGGAAGCCGTCTCCTTGGTCCGCGACGCCCTCGCCTTTCGCGACACGGCCGCACTCGAACGGGACAGTCCACGGGACGACGCGCTGATCCGCCTCGCACATGCGGAGGTGACCGTGGCGGCGCTCCGTTCCTTGCAGGAGGAGGGCGCGAGCCGGTCGCGGGCCGTCGGCATGTTCCCGGCCCCCGTGGTCCGGTTTCTCGACCGCACGGCGGGCACCAACGCCAGGCTGGACAAGCTGACATGGGACGACGCGCGGCGCCTGGCCGAGGACGCGGCACGCGCCTGCGACCGCGCCTTCGGCTCCGATCACCCTCGTACGCGCACCGCCCGAACACTGCTCGACAGTGCCGGCGGACCCGGCACTCCGGCAGGCACCGCCCGGTAGCCCGTGGCGGTTCCTGTCATCTGCCGGTGCCTCCGGACCACCCGGGCGGCCCGGAACGCTACACGACCGTCCTGCCGTCCGACGTGTTCATCATCGGCGACTCGATGTACCTGCACCTCATGCGCGGCCCGATCTACGACACCCATCACACGGACCTCTGGCGTTCCACCGACGACGGGGAGACCTGGGAGTACCTCTGCGAATGGGATCGCGGCCTGTATGAAGGGCAGTTCCAGCAGAAGACCTACGCGGTGGCCGACGACGGCTTCTGCTACGTCCTGTCGTCGGAGCTCAACCGCCGGCAGGTCTCCGGCCTGCTGCTGCACCGCGTCGGCCACGACCAGGTCGGCGACCCCGCCGCGTACGAGCCATGGGGGGTTCGCCGACGGCAACTGGGCCTGGGGCAATCCGCCGACCGCCGTCGCCAGGCCCCGTACCTGGGGCGAGATCTGCCTGCGCGCGATGGGCGGCGGGTACGCCTTCACCTGGCTGGACATGGCGCCGGCGCCGCTGAACCAGCCGGAGATCAGGGCCAGGTCTTCCCGCTGCCGACTTCGGACCTGTTCACCACGCCCGAGCAGACCCTCATCGTCAACGGCCCACCCGACCAGCAGGGCGGGCTCCTCGTCACCAGCCCGTACGGCGGATTCATCATTCCTGGCTCGACCTTGGACAACTTCCATATCGCGGTCAGTCAGTGGTACGACGACAAGAACTACCGGGTCATGCAATATCGGGGTTCCGTCGACGCTCCTGCCGGCTGTTGAACGGTAAGGAATTCAGGGGCAGTTCGAATGCGTGAGCGGGCCTCGGGAATGCCGGGCTGAAGATCCGATCGCGACGTCTACCGCGGCGCACCCCGGGGTAGTGCTGTGCCCGTCAGGGGGGGCGTACTGCGGCACGCCTTCCTTCCGTGCGTATCGGGAGAGGTCAGCAGCGATGACACAACCATTCGAATTGCCGAGCTTCTACACCCCTTATCCGGCACGGCTGAACCCGCATCTGGAGGAGGCGCGGAAGCACTCGAAAACATGGGCCCGCAGCATGGGGATGCTCGAAGGATCGGGCATCTGGGAGGAGCGGGACCTCGATGCACATGACTATGCCCTGCTGTGCTCCTATACACACCCGGACGCCCCGGAGCCGGCGCTCTCGCTGGTGACGGACTGGTATGTGTGGGTCTTCTTCTTCGACGACCACTTCCTGGAGAGGTTCAAGCGGACGCTGGACCGCGAGGGCGGCAAGGAGTATCTGGACCGGCTGCCGGCCTTTATGCCGATGGATCTGTCCACGCCCATGCCCGAGCCGACAAATCCCGTCGAAGCGGGACTGGCGGATCTGTGGACGCGCACCGTTCCGCATATGTCCATGGACTGGCGGGCGCGGTTCGCCGAGGCGACCGAGCATCTGCTCAATGAATCGCTGTGGGAACTGTCCAATATCAATATCCACCGCGTGCCCAATCCCGTCGAGTACATCGAGATGCGACGCAAGGTCGGCGGAGCGCCGTGGTCGGCGGGACTGGTGGAGTTCGCGACCAGCGCCGAGGTGCCCGCGGCGGTAGCCGATTCGCGTCCCCTGAGGGTCCTCAAGGACACCTTCTCCGACGCCGTACATCTGCGTAACGACCTTTTCTCCTACCAGCGGGAGACGGAGGACGAAGGAGAGCTGAGCAATGGCGTTCTGGTGCTGGAGACATTTCTGAACTGCACCACGCAGGAGGCCGCCGACGCCGTCAACGAACTCATCACCTCGCGACTCCAGCAGTTCGAGAACACCGTGCTGGGCGAACTCCCGGCGCTTTTCGTGGAGAAGGGGCTCGACCCGCGGTCCTGCGCGGATGTTCTGGCGTATGCGAAGGGGCTCCAGGACTGGCAGTCCGGCGGTCACGAATGGCATATGCGGTCCAGCCGGTACATGAATGGCGGGGGAGCGGCAGCAGAGGCGGGACTCGGCGCGGCGGCCGGCACGGCATCCGGGGCCCAGCTGTCGTCGTCCCCGCCGTCCTCCCTCTCGTCATCCCTGTCACCCACGTCCTCCGAATCCTCCTCCCCTCCCGAATCCTCCGTGCCCTGGTCGCCCTTCGCCCTCAGCGGCCTCGGTACCTCGGCGGCCGACTTGAAGACGGCGCTCGCCAGGGATTTCGGGCAGCGCCTCCGCAGCCACAGCCACGTCCCGTACACAAAGGTCGGGCCGTCCCAAATCCCCGACATCTACATGCCGTTCACCACCACGCTCAGCCCGCATCTGGACGCCTCCCGCCGAAACGTCATCGCGTGGGCGCACCGTATGGGCATGCTCCAGCCGCAGCCCGGAGTGCCCTTCTCCGGTGTGTGGGACGAGCCTTCGATGGCCCGTTACGACTTCGCGCTCTGCGCGGCCGGCCTCCACCCGGACGCCGGCCCGGAACAACTCGACCTGGACTCCGAGTGGCTGGCCTGGGGCACCTACGCGGACGACTACTACCCCGCGGTCTTCGGACGGACCCGCGCTCTGGCCGCGGCCAAGGAGTGCACCGCGCGCCTGTTGGAGCTGATGACCGTCGATTCCTCGGCGCCCACGATCGAACCGGCCAACGCCCTCGAACGCGGCCTTGCGGACCTGTGGACCCGTACGGCGGGTCCGATGACTCCCGAGGCGCGGGTGACGTTCCGTGCCACCATCGAGAAGATGCTCACCAGCTGGCTCTGGGAGCTGGAAAACCAGGCGCTGAATCGTATCCCCGACCCGGTCGACTACATCGAGATGCGCCGGGCGACCTTCGGCTCCGACCTCACGATGGCCCTGAGCCGTATCGGACACGGGCGGCAGGTCCCGCCCGAGATCTATCGCACCGGCCCGATGCGCTCACTGGAGAACGCCGCCGCCGATTACGCCTGTCTGCTCAACGACGTCTTCTCCTACCAGAAGGAGATCGAGTACGAGGGCGAGGTCCACAACGGCATCCTGGTCGTCCAGAACTTCTTCGACTGCGACTACCCGACCGCGCTGACCATCATCCATGACCTGATGACGTCCCGTATGCACGAATTCCAGCATGTAGCGGCCAATGAACTCCCCATCGTCTACGACGACTTCAAGCTCTCCGAAGATGCACGTGCGGTTCTCGCCGGCTATGTGAAGGAGCTGGAGAACTGGATGGCCGGAATTCTCACCTGGCACCAGGACTGCCGCCGCTACCGCGAGGAATACCTGAGCCACGGACTGACCGCACCGATTTGGCTCGCCGGACCGACGGGGCTGGGCACCTCGGCCGCGCGACTTCTTCCGCCGGTGCCGAGCCTGAGCGCGGGATAACGGACGCGGGCGCAAGGAACTTGTCGACTGGCCGGCGCCGGCCGGGCCCCGTACGGAACGCGGTACGGGGGCCCAGCCGCTGCGCCGCGACCCTCCCTCTGGTTTCCGTGCGGCGATTGCCCGGGTCAGCCCTCATCCATCTGGTGGGCGTCGCGGGCCGCGTCGACGAAGTCCTCCAGCGCCTTCCAGAACGGGTGGTAGGCGGCGTCGAATTCCTCATGGTTGTCGATATCGGAACGGGCACTGGTGCGTTCTGCGTCCGCGTCGGCATCCAACTCGGCTTTGAAAGCAGCAAAGAAGGGGCCGGTCGCCTTTTGCAGGGCGAGCGCCGCGGCGGCGGCCGACGGCGGGCCCTCCAGTTCCACGACGCGCGCACAGCGGCGCATTTTCGCGTACTCGGCGAGCTCCCGGTCGTACAGCTCGCGCAGTGCGGCGCTGCGGTCGGCGGAAGGGGACGACCGCAGCACGGCGGATATCTCCCAGAACAACTCGCCTATCCGGTGGGTCTCTTCGATCAGATCGAGATAGGCCGCGCGCCGGCTCTCGCGCAGCCGCTCGGCGCGCTGCGATCGCGCGACGATCTCCGCCTGGATCCTGGCGGCCTGGGTACTGCCGCGGCTGGTGACCCAACTGGCGATCACCGCGGTGCCACCGGTCAGCGCCGCGATCGCCAGGGTCCATAGAGTGCTGTCGCCCACGTGGCGCCACGATACCCAGCGGTCCGCACCCAGCCGCAGGCCGGGCCGTATGAACCGTGGTTCCGGCGGGGGCGAGCGCTGCTTCGGCGCCCCGCACTACAGCCAGTCCCGTCGTTTGAAGATGAGATACAGCGTGACGCAGACGACCGCCATCAGCAGGATGGCGAAGGGATAGCCGGCCGCCCACTTCAGCTCCGGCATCATTTCGAAGTTCATGCCGTAGTGCGTGGTCGGCCACGTCGCGCAGATAGCGGCGGAGTTCCTCGTCGATGGCGTACTTCTCGAAGCCCGCGGTCAGGCTCTCCAGCATGCGGTTCAGCGGGCGGGTGGCGCGCTGGAATTCCACGACCTCGCGGGAGAGTTCGTAAATACGGCGGGAAACCCGCGGATCGCCGCCGAAGACCTCGGTCTCGATTTCGTCGATGTCGTTCTGGACGCCGGATACGACCGGTGCGTAGCCGTCCACGACGGCGTCCAGAATGGCGTAAAGGACCGCTTCGGGGCCGCACGGTGATGACGAAGTCGCGGCCCACGAAGACGTGCACCTCACCGAAGTCGACCTCCTCGGAGTCGTCCAGGTAGCGCGCGGCGCGCAGAACGACGAAAAGGGTTCCCCCGTAGCGCTCCAGTTTCGGCCGTTGATGGGCCTCCAGGGCGTCCTCGACGGCATGGGGGCACCTCCCATGCCCGTTCAGGGCTATGGGGGAGGGTGGAGGTCGAACTCCGAGGCGAGGCTGACGAGTTCGGCGGGGGTGGGGCGGTGCAGGCCGATCCAGGCCAGCGTGTCCGGGGTGGCGAGCAGCTGACGGAAGGTGTCGGCGAGGGTGTCGTGGGTGCTGACGCGGTGTCCGTCCCGGTACAGGGCGGCATTGATGACGCTGTTGGTGGTTTCGGGGGGCGGCTCCGGCGCATCGGGCCGTTCGGCGGTTTCGGCCGGCGGCACTGCGGCGGGCCGCTTCTTCGCGGGTTTGCGCAGGCCACGCAGGCCGCGCAGGCGCCGGTGGGGAGGTTCATCGCTCATGACAGAACCGACCTCCGTCACAAGGGGGGATGAACAGGCACACAGAAACTCGACGCAGGATATCTGCCGAGGCTGTCAGCACTGGTCAGGGGGCATGGTGCAGGATGGAGCCGGGGTGTGACGCCGCGTGTCGCATCCAACGGCCTTTGTGTGTTTATCCATAGAATCGTGCGATGCAGATACCGGTACTCCAGACAGCCAGTGCTCCTCTGAGTGAGGTGATTCGGTGAACGACCCCGATGCCACCGACGAGCAGTGGGAAGGGCTCGCCGAGGTCGTCCCGCTCCGCAGCAGCAGTGAATGGCCGTCCTGGCCCGACCACCGCGCCCTCCCGGAGGAGGAACCGGCGGAGGAGATGCGGCGGTTCATCGTCATCCGCGTCCAGACCTTCGCGGACGCGCGCGAGGTCGCCGAGTACCTCATGGCGCAGATCCCGGTCCTGTTGGACCTCAGCAGCGCCGACACCGATGTCGCCAAGCGCATCCTGGACTTCTCCAGCGGTGTCGTCTTCGGGCTCGGCAGCGGAATGCACCGCGTCGACACCAATGTGTTCCTGCTCGCGCCGATCGGCACCGAGGTCGCGGAACCGGCGGGCGGCGCCGTCCCCCGTTCGTAGGAAGAGCTCTCGGGCGTAACGGTTCTCCGGTGGAGCCGCTGCATAGCGTCCCCGCATGGATACCGACAGTGTGCGGCCGGCGGTCACCGAATTGCGGCTGTCCGCCTTCAAGACCCATCGGGGCGTCAGACTGCCGCTCGGCCCGCTGACGCTGCTGACCGGCGAGAGCGGCAGCGGCAAGTCCAGCGCGCTCCAGGCGTACGAGATCCTCGCCCGGCTCGGCAGCGGGGAGCGGCTGGGGCGGGCCGTCCGGGAGGTGGCGGGCGGTGGCACGGCATGTGTGCCGGCCGGGGCGCGCCCCGACGGACAGGGGCGGCGCGGATTCCGTATCGGCTGCACGGTCGACGGTCCGGCCGGCCCCGTCCACCTCGATCTCGCGGTGCAGGCCGAGCCCGAACTGCGCGTCGTCGGCGAGCGGTTGACCGGCGGCGGCGAGACGCTGCTCACCACCGCGCTCACCGACCCGGCCCGCCCCGCCGTCCAAGCGGCCTGGCATACGGCGGGCGCTACTCCGGTGACGCGTGCGCCGCTTCCCGACGACCGGCTGGGCACCTCGCTGCTGCCGTTGCGCGTCGCGGGCAAGACGGCGGGACAGCGGCTGGTACTGGCCGCGGCGGAGCAGGTCGTGGTCGCGCTCCGGTCGGCCTTCGTCTGCGACCCGCGGCCGGAGGTGATGCGGGCGGCGGGGAGGGACGGGGCCGGGGACGGGGACGGTATGGAGGGCGGGGGTGCTGGTGCCGGTGGGTCCGACAGGTCCGGTGGGTCCGGTGGGGGAGGCGTGGCGCGGAACGGGGCTCGTGGGGGTGGCCGGGCGGGGGGTTCCGGGGGAACTCGCGGGGCCGGGCGCCCGGGTGCGCGTACGGGGCGGCGGGGTGCCGGCGCGACCGGCGACTGGGGGCGTGACGGTGATGAGGAGGTCGACGAGGGCCGGCTGCGGTCCTCCTGCGACAACCTTCCGGCGGTGCTGGAGCGGACGAGCCGTGAGTGCAGGGTGCGGCACGAGGTGCTGGTCAAGGCCGTACGGGACGCATGCGGCGGGCCCGTCGACGGGCTGCGGGCGGTGCCACGGCAGGGGAACGGCGAGGGGCCGGGGGCGGACGCCGCGGCCGGGTCGGGGCAGGCGACCGGGCCTGCGGCGGCACGAGTGGGGCAGGCGCCGGACGGGGCTCAGGTGACACAAGGGGCTCAGCCGGTGTCAGCGGTTCATGCAGGTCATGCAGGTCATGCAGGTCATGCAGGTCATGCAGGTCATGCGGGTCAGGCGAAGGATGGGGCGCGGGCGGCGAATGGGGTCCAGGTGGGGAATGGGTCCCAAGGCGTCCGGGCGGTGATCGACCGGGGCGCGCTGGGGGCGTTGCCGGTCGAGCAGCTCGGCGATGGTGAGCTGCGCTTTCTCGCACTGGCGCTGGTGCTGCTCACCGGTCCTGGGGTGCTGGCCATGGACCCGGCCGGAGAGATCCCGTCGGCGCAGCAGCAGATGACGGTCCTGGCGGACGGGATGGACCGCTGCATGGACGGCAGGCAGGCGCGGGAGCTGGTGTCGCTGGCCGTGCGGATGGCCGAGCGGGGGCATGTCCGGTTGCTGGGGACGGTGCGCGACCCATCGGTCGTCGAGGGGCTGCCCGGCGTTCGGGTGCTACACCTAGGGGTATGAGTGACGATCTTCATGCCCTGCAACGACGACTCGCGGCATTCGCGGCCGCCCGGGACTGGCAGCAGTACCACACCCCGAAGAACCTGGCGGCGGCGCTCAGCGTCGAGGCCGCCGAACTGGTCGAGATCTTCCAGTGGTTGACCCCGGAGGAGTCGGCGAAGGTCATGTCCGACCCGGAGCGCGCCGGCCGGGTCGAGGACGAGGTCGCGGATGTGCTCGCCTACCTGCTGCAGTTCTGCGATGCCCTGGGCATCGATGCCCTTACGGCGCTCGCCGCGAAAATCGAACGCAACGAGTCGCGTTTCCCGCCGGTGCGCCAGGCGCGTCCGGACCGGCCGCGGGGGAGCGAGGAGTAGGGCGGCGACGGGCGGGGCGGACGTTCCCGAGGCTTCCCCGCCCCTCCATTCCATTCCATTCCATTCCGTTCGGCTCGTTATGACGTTCGTTGGCCGCCGGCGGCTGCGTAGGCCGATGGGCGGGGATCGCGTTGATCGGTGTGACGGGAGTGTCGGCGGTAGCCCAAGTGGCCTGTGGTGGGAGGGTGGTTGGCGGAACCAGGGGGACGTGAGGGGGAAAGGGCGGACTTAAACCGGCCTATTGTCACTCTATGGAGTCATGGATCTTTCCACAGCGTCTTGCTTGTCCACAGATTTGCGAATTCCCCTGGCTTTTTTGGGTGTTCGACCTCACTCTGGGTAGTGGAAAGAGTGTAGAGGGAAAGTGACTGATGAGGAAAGGAGGGGGCGCGGATGGACGCGGTGCGGATCATCGCGGCCAACCGGCGCGGTCTGGCGCAGGCGGACACGGCATATGCCGTGGTCGTCGAAGCATGGCAGGCGCAAGCCTTGGCTGAGGCGATCGGCGGCCATCTCGCGATATTCGGGCCGTATGAAGTGCGGGCCAGGGCGCGCGGGTTGGGCGAGGCGGGCGGGCGGTCAAGCGGGGGACTGCTGTGCCCGGCGCCTGCGGCCGGTGGGCTGCGGGCGGCTCAGCTGTCCGAAGTGCGTGATGTCAAGGCCGCTTTAACCGGCTTGTGCCAACTGCTGCAAGAGGTGTGCGAGGCGCTGGTCAGTGTGGTGTCGACGGCGGAGGAGGAGGGGATGTACTGGACCTGTGTCGAGGCCATCGACATGGCCGATGAAGCGAGGGACCGCGTGGCCGGAATACTGGAAAAGCTGGAGGTGCGCGACCGGGATCTCGCCTGACGCGGAATGCGTGCACCCGCAGGAAAGCTCACACCTTACGCCCACACCCACACCCACGTCCGTCGCCCTGGCAGGCCATGAGGTCGGCCATGGGGGCCGTCACCGTCACCGCCACCGTCCGCCGCCGCAAGAGCCGCCGTCCAGCGGGCACCGTCCACCGTCCGCCCACTGCCCTCGATCGTTCGCGGCTACCGCGACCGCTCCCCGGCCACCCGTCACCACTTCTGCGGTTGTCGTCGCCACTCCGCCGTTACCGTCACCTCTCCCGCGTCCTCCGGCGTCCCGCCGGGCGAGCCGCACCTGTTCCGATGCTCCGACGGGACGCCGAGCGGTCAGCCGAGTTGCGGCATGACCTCTGAAGCGATGAGTTCCATGTGGTCCAGGTCGGCGAGGTCCAGCATCTGGAGATAGACGCGCTGCGATCCGAGGGCCGCGAACTGCTGCAGTCGTTCCACGACCTCGGCCGGAGAGCCCGCCAGCCCATTGGCCTTCAGCTCTTCGACCTCTCGGCCGATCGCGTCGGCACGGCGCTTGATCTCGGCGTCGGTCTTGCCCACGCAGGCGACGAGGGCGTTGGAGTAGACGAGGTCATCCGCCTTACGGCCGCGCTCTTCGGCCGCCGCCCGGACGCGCTTGAACTGCCGCTCCGTGTCCTCCAGAGACGCGAAGGGGATGTTGAACTCGTCGGCGTACTGCGCGGCGAGGGCCGGTGTGCGCTTGGCGCCGTGTCCGCCGATGAGGAGGGGGACATGCGGCTGTGCCGGCTTCGGGAGTGCCGGGGAGTCCTGCAGCTGGTAGAAAATCCCGTCGAAGTTGAAGCGGTCGCCCACGGGTGTGTCCCAGAGGCCCCTGATGATCGCCAGTTGTTCTTCAAGCCGGCCGAACTTTTCCTTCGGGAACGGGATTCCGTACGCGGCGTGCTCCTCCGCGTACCAACCGGAGCCGAGTCCCAGATCCACCCTGCCGCCCGACATCTGGTCGACCTGGGCGACTTGGATGGCGAGTACGCCGGGAAGGCGGAAGGTGCCCGCCGTCATCAGCGTGCCGAGCCGGATCCGTTTGGTCTCGCGGGCCAGACCGGCGAGGGTGATCCAGGCGTCCGTAGGGCCGGGCAGCCCGTCGACATTGCCCATGTGCAGGTAGTGATCAGAGCGGAAAAAGGCCCCGTAGTTGAGCTCTTCCGCGGCTCGCGCGACGCGGAGCAGCGTCTCGTAGGTGGCTCCTTGCTGGGGTTCAGTGAAGATGCGAAGTTCCATACCGTCCATATTGCCTTGATGATCGCTGCCGACACGAGCCAGCGGGAGCGCGTCGCGGACAGCGACAATTCGGCTGTTGCGGCAGGTCAGGCGGGATGTCGGTGGTGGTTGCAGGAAGCGCTCCGACGGCCTGTTTCGGCTGAGACCTTGCGGAAGCGACCGCGGCGCATCCGCGCAAGTAGACCAAGGCAGTTGACGGCTCACACGGCGGAACTTCGCGCGCACCTATCGCCGGTGTGTACGGCGCGCGGACACGGCAGGGGGGCCATCAACGTCTTGCGATATCGTTGAACAATTCTCTAGGTTGGCCCGTGAGTCTTCCGCCGCAATCAGCGCGCCCTCCCGAGGGCACGCCATGGCAAACGGGGTGATCACCATGTGGTCGACGATGCAGGACTCGGGCTCCTGGACGCCGAAGCGGGCCAGGGCCGCGTTCCGGGACGGTCTGGATGTGCCGACATCGGGGCTGGCGCCCGGTCACACCCAGGTGAACGTGCTGACCGTGCCGAGGGAATACGCCTACGACGTGTTGCTGTTCGCGCAGCGCAATCCCGTCCCTTGTCCTGTTCTGGAGGTCACCGACCCCGGCAGCTGGCGATCCGTCCTGGCGCCCGGTGCGGATCTGCGCACCGATCTTCCGGGCTATCTGCTGTGGGAGGAGGGGCAGGTCAGCGCCAAGCTGCCGAACGCAACCGCTGTGTGGCGGGAGGACCTGGTGACCTTCCTCATCGGATGCAGCTTCAGCTTCGAGACCCTGCTGCACGACGCGGGCGTGCCGCTGCGCCACGTCGAGCAGGGCACGGCCGTCCCCATGTTCCTCACCAACCGGCCCTGCAATCCCGCCGGACGCATGCATGGGCCCATGGTCGTCTCCATGCGCCCGATACCCGCTCGGCTCGTCTCCAAGGCCGTTCAGGTAAGCGGCATGATGCCCGCCGTCCATGGAGCGCCCGTCCAGATCGGGGATCCCGAGGCCCTCGGGATCCGGGACCTCGGCCGCCCCGACTTCGGTGATCCCGTCGAGATGCGCGACGGCGACGTACCCGTCTTCTGGGGCTGCGGGGTGACCACCCAGGCCGCACTGATGGCCGTCAAGCCGCCCTTCGCCATCAGCCATATCCCGGGCCGTATGTTCATCACCGACGTCCGCGACACCGAATACCGGATCGCCTGAGCCGGATACGCGATCGCCTGAGCGGGATGGGGGATCCCCGTGTGCCGGCTCCCGAGGTCATACGGATCGGCGAAGTCGAGCCCGAGGAAACGGCCCGATGGGATCGGGTTGTTGGCGGGCGATGCCGCTCACCGTTCCGAGTAGCTCCGGACGAGCTCGGTTTCGGCGTCGTCGAGGTACGAGGCCAGCAGCAGCTCCGCCTTGACCCTGTCGGCCGCCTCCAGGGCGGCCAGGATCTCGCGGTTGCGCGCCAGGTACGGCTCGTGGAATTCGCGCGGGTTCTCCATCGCGTGGAAGACCAGCCGCAGCTCGGCCAGCAGACCGCTCATGAGGTCGTCCAGGCGCGGGCTGCGGGTGAGGGTGATGATCGCCCGGTGGAAGTGGATGTTGGCGGTGCCCAGATCGCGCCAGGCGCCCTCCGCCGCGGCCCTCTCGCCTTCGGCGACCGAGGCCGCGGCGGAGGTCAGGTCGTAGGGCGGTACGCCGAGGTTGCGCACGGCGGCGCATTCGATCAGCCGCCGCACCCGGAAGATGTCCTTCACGTCGTAGACGGTCAGGACGCGGACGAACACGCCGCGATTGAGCTCGTGGACCAGCAGCCGCTCGTGGGTGAGCAGTCGAAACGCCTCTCGCAGCGTATTGCGGGAGATGCCGAGGGCCTCGCCGATCGCGTCTTCCGAGAGCTTGGTCCCCGGCGAGAGGTACCCCTCCGCGATCCGCGTGCGCAGAATGTCGGCGACCCGTTCGGCGGTGCTCGTGCGTCCGAGGAGAGGGCGATCGCTGACGAGCCCGGAGGGGTCGACCTCGGCTGCCATGGTGTCCATCCTTCCCCCGGCGTCAGAAGGTTCTGACGACCTTGAAGTACTGCCACCGATTGTAGGCAATCCGGGGATTGGTGAACGAGAGGGGCGCAGCCTCGTTGGATCGTTCGATGATTTTGCCGGCCTGAGCCGCGCGCAACCGGCAGCCCGCTCCGAGGTGGCGACGAGAGCACGCGGCTGGTGGCTTCAGGTGAGGTCGGTGCCGCGGGTTTCGGGGAGGCCGAGGAGGGCGACGAGGGCGAGGGCGTAGCCGACGGCGCCGTAGGTGAGGGCGCTGCCCACGCCCGCGCTGCCGGCGGAGAAGCCGACCGCGGTGGGGAAGAAGGCGCCCACGGCGCGTCCGACGTTGTAGGTGAAGCTTTGGCCCATGCCGCGGACGGTGGTGGGGTAGAGCTCGGCGAGGAAGGAGCCGAAGCCGCCGAAGATGGCCGAGGCGGAGAAGCCGAGGGGGAAGCCGAGGATGAGCAGGAGTTGGTTGCTGCCCGGGGGGATGTTGATGTAGGCGATCAGCAGGCCGGCGCTGAGGACGGCGAAGAGGGCGAAGGATTTCTTGCGGCCGAGGAGGTCGACGAGGTAGCCGGCGGTGAGGTAGCCGCAGAACGCGCCGGTGATGAGGGCGAACAGATAGCCGCCGGTGCCGACGACGGTCAGTCCGCGTTCGGTTTTGAGGTAGGTGGGCAGCCAGGTGGCGATGGTGTAGTAGCCGCCTTGGACGCCGGTGGCCAGCAGGGTGGCGAAGAGGGTCTTGCGGCCCAGGCCGCCGCGGAAGATCGAGGCCAGGGGGACGCGTTCGGCTTTGTGGGCCAGCTGCTCGGTGACCTCGGGGGCGTCCTTGACGTGGCGGCGTACGTAGACCAGCAGCAGTGCCGGCAGGGCGCCGGTCCAGAACATCACGCGCCAGGCGAGCTCGGGTGCGACGTTGTCCATGACGACGGTGGCCACGATGACGGCCAGTCCCCAGCCCACCGCCCAGGAACTCTGGATGAAGGCCAGGACTCGGCCGCGGTAGCGGGTGGAGGCGTACTCGGCGATCAGGACCGCACCGGCCGCCCACTCACCACCGAAACCGATGCCCTGCAGAGCCCGGCACACCAGCAGCATCGGATAGCTCACCGCGAAGCCGCACAGCACCGTGAAGACGGCGTACGTGGCCACCGTGATCATCAGGGTCTTCACCCGGCCGACCCGGTCGATCAGCACCCCGGCCAGTACGCCACCCAGCGCGGAGACCAGCAGGGTGACGGTGGTCATCAGTCCTGTCTGCGCCGTGGTGAGGCTGAAGTAGGCCGCTATCGCGACCATGCTCAGCGGCAGGACCTGGAAGTCGTAGGAGTCGAGAGCGAATCCGCCGAACGCTCCCTTGAAGGCGCGACGGCCTTGGGCGTTGAACGACCGGTACCAGGCAAACGGGCCGGTGGTCTCACCGCCGGCTGCCGGGGCGCTGGTGGGCGTGGTTGTCACGATGCACCTCACTGTGGGGCCTGGACGTCTGGCTGTTCGCGTACCTGCGGCTCACATGGGTGGGGCCAAGGGGGCCGGGGCCAGGGGACCAAGGTATGGATCGTTCAACGATCCCTCAAGAGGGTGTGAGGGATTTTCTGGAACTCGGGTCGGTTCTCATGGGGTGGCGCGCCGAACGCGCAGGAAGACTGTGGGTCGTCCGTGGAGGTGTGGCCTCGTGGGAGCAAGCCTTGTCGGATCGTTCAACGATTACTATATTTGCGGCGGGTCGCATGCCGCGATGGGCACCTGCGCCTGGCTTGCCCGTGACGAGAGGATCTCCCATGGCGACAGTCGCCCCCGTAGAGACGCCGGGCACCCGCCGGACACCAGTGATGAGACGTCATGTGAGCGGCCCCACAGGCGAGTTGACGCCGCGGTCGGCCGCGGTCGGGGCGGGGGTCGGCGCGTGAGGCTGCTTCCGATGGGAGAGGACTCGCTGCTCCTCGACCTCGACAGTCCGGCAGAGGCCCAGGCATGGCACGCCGAGCTGCTGCGCCGCCGTGGCGCCGGCACGGTGACGCCCATACGGGACATCGTGCCGGGGGAGAAGACGGTGCTGCTGTACGGCGTGTCCGATGTCGACAGCATCCACCGGGAACTGCCGCGGTGGTCCGTGTCCGGGCCGACCGCGGACGACGGGCCCCTGGTGGAGATTCCCGTGCGGTACGACGGGGCCGACCTGGGCGCGGTCGCCGGGCTGTGGGGCGTCAGCGAGGAGGAGGTGGTGCGGGTGCACAGCGGTGCCGAACACCGGGTGGCCTTCTGCGGGTTCGCTCCCGGCTTCGCCTACCTGACCGGCCTCCCCGGCGCATACCAGGTGCCCCGGCTCGCGGTGCCGCGCACCTCCGTACCGGCCGGCTCCGTGGCGCTCGCGGGCACGTACACCGGCATCTATCCCCGTGTCTCGCCAGGAGGCTGGCAGCTGATCGGAAGGACGGACGTCCCCCTCTGGGACCTGGAACGCGAGCCCGCGGCCCTGCTGACCCCGGGCACGCGGGTGCGCTTCGTACCCCAGGAGCCGGCGCCCGGTGAGGCGCCCGTCAGCGTCCGTTCGACGAGTGCCGAGAGGCGCGCGTGAGCGGCGGCAAGCTGGAGGTCGTACGGGCCGGGGCGCTGACCACCCTCCAGGACCTGGGGCGGTATGGGCATGCCGGTCTCGGGGTCCCGCGGTCCGGTGCCCTCGACCAGCCGGCACACCGGCTGGCGAACCGGCTGGTGGGCAATCCCGCCGATGCCGCGACGCTGGAGACCACGCTGACCGGCGTGGCGGTGCGCGCGAGCCAGGCCGTCACCGTCGCGGTGACCGGTGCGCCCGCCCCGGTGCGTGTGGACGGCCGGCCGGTGGCGTGGGCCGCCGCGGTGCACCTGCCCGCCGGTGCCGTCCTCGACGTGGGGCTCACCACCGGCGGCCTGCGCAGCTACGTGGCCATCGGTGGAGGCATCACGGTCGCCCCCGTTCTCGGCAGCCGTTCCACCGACCTGCTGTCCGGGCTGGGGCCGGCGCCCCTCGCGGACGGTGACGCCCTTCCCCTGGGCGCAAGGATCGCGCCGTCCCGCCATGCCGACACCGTGGTGTGGCAGGGGCCCCAACGGGAGCTGGTGCTGCCGGTGCTGCTCGGTCCGCGGGACGACTGGTTCACCGGCGCCGCCGTGCGCACCCTCGCCGCGGCCCGGTTCTCCGTCTCCCCGGCGAGCAACCGCATCGCGCTCCGCACCGAGGGGCCGGCCCTGGAGCGCGCCGTGCACGGCGAGTTGGCCAGCGAAGGCATGGTGCCGGGGGCCGTCCAGGTGCCGCCCGACGGGAAACCCGTGCTGTTCCTCGCCGACTGCCCGACGACCGGTGGCTACCCGGTGATCGGCGTGGTGCCGGAGAGCCGGCTGTTCGCGGCCGCGCAGGCGGTGCCGGGCCTTCCGGTCCGCTTTGTGCCGACGCGGCGCCGACGCCGGCCGGCTGAGTGAGTCACCCGCCAAGGGGCGGTGACTCGGCGGACCGGCCCGGGACATGGCGGCCCGCCGGCAGGGCCTCACACGAAGGACTGCAGCCGGACCCCGGCCGCCACCAGCTCCGTACGGACCGTCCGGGCGAGTTCGGCCGCACCGGGGGTGTCGCCGTGCAGGCACAGGGAGCGTGCCCGCAGGCGGACGCGGGTGCCGTCGGATGCGGTGACTTCGCCGTCGCGGGCGAGGCGGAGGGAGCGCCGGACGACCGCGGACGGGTCCTTGACGACCGCTTCGGGGTGGCTGCGGGGGACCAGCGTGCCGTCCGCGGCGTAGGCGCGGTCGGCGAACGCCTCGCCGACCGCGGCCAGTCCGGCCTTCTCGACGGCGGCGTGCAGCCGGGATCCCGGCAGGCCGAGGACGGGAACGTCCCCACCGGCGAGCAGTATGCCGTCGACGACGGCCGTCGCCTGCTCGTCGTCGACGGCGACGCGGTTGTACAGCGCACCGTGCGGTTTGACATATCCGACGCGCGCCCCAGCGGCCTTGGCGAAGACCGCCAGTGCGCCGATCTGGTAGGCGACTTCGTGGGCGAGCTCGTCGGCCGGTACGTCCATCGCGCGGCGACCGAAGCCGGCGAGGTCCCGGTACGAGACATGGGCGCCGATCGTGACGCCTCGCTCGGCGGCCAGCGCGCAGACCCGGCGCATGGTGCCGGGGTCCCCGGCGTGGAAGCCGCAGGCGACGTTGGCGCTGGTGACCACCGAGAGCAGGGCCTCGTCGTCGGTGAGGCTCCAGCGCCCGAATCCTTCGCCGAGGTCGGCGTTGAGATCGATCACTGCGTCGGTCATGTCCATCCGTTCCGGCATGCCGGGCCGCACGCCGGGCCCGAGAACGCCCGCTGGCACTTCGAGGCCCACACGATAGAGGATTGTTGAACAATGCGGCAAGGGGTGGCATGGGGCTGAAGCGGGCGTCTGCCCCGAGGCCGCCCCTGTTCGGCGCGGCTCGGGCGACCGCGGCGGACGGAAAATCCCTGCGTACCCCAGGGGCGTCCGCTGTACGTTGTGGTGTCCCGTCGCTGTGGTCCACCCGGGTTCCTGCGCCTGTGCGCGATCTGCGCCCGCGCGCCACCGAACGGTGAGTTTCCGCAGCTCAGAAGACGTTTCGAGGCATCCCACAGTGTTCCTGACGATAACCACCACCGGCACCGCCGAACGCCCCGCGACCGACCTCGGGTTCCTGCTGCACAAGCACCCCGACAAGGCGCAGCAGTTCTCCACGTCGTACGGCACCGCGCATGTGCTCTACCCCGAGGCGGACGCCCAACGGTGCACGGCGGCGCTGCTGCTGGAGGTCGATCCCGTCGCCCTGGTCCGCAGGGGGCGGGGGAAGGGCCGGGGCGGCGCTCCGGATTCGGCGCTCGGGCAGTACGTCAACGACCGGCCCTACGCGGCGTCCTCGCTGCTGGCGGTGGCGCTGCGGAGCGTCTTCGCGAGCGCGCTGAAGGGGCAGTGCGCGGCCCGGCCCGAGCTGCCCGAACGGGCACTGCCGTTGCGTGTCGAGGTGCCCGTGCTGCCCGCCCGGGGCGGCGCGGAGCTGGTGCGGAAACTGTTCCGGCCGCTGGGGTGGACGGTGCTGGCCGAGCCGCTGCCGCTGGACGAGACGTTCCCGGAATGGGGCGAATCGCGCTACGTGCGGCTCGTCCTGGAAGGGGAGCTCAGGCTCGCCGACGCGCTGCGGCATCTGTATGTGCTGCTGCCGGTCCTGGACGACGCCAAGCACTACTGGGTCGCGCCCGACGAGGTCGACAAACTGCTGCGCGCCGGCGAGGGCTGGCTGGAGGGCCACCCCGAGCAGCGGGTGATCGTCGGCCGCTATCTCGCACGGCGCGGGTCGCTGACCCGCCAGGCCATGGAGCGGCTGGAGCTGGAGCGGCTGGCCGAGGCCGACGGAGTGCAGGTCGAGGAGATCGACAACGCCGTGGACGAGGAGACCGACACCGAGGAGAAGCCGGTGCCGCTCGCCGTACAGCGGCGCGAGGCGATACTCACGGTGCTGCGCGGGGCCGATGCGGCGCGGGTGCTCGATCTGGGCTGCGGGCAGGGCCAGTTGGTCGGTGCGCTGCTCAAGGAGAAGCAGTTCACCGAGATCGTCGGGGTGGATGTGTCGATGCGGGCGCTGCACGAAGCGCGGCGCCGGCTGCGGCTGGACCGGATGTCCGAGCGGCAGTCGGAGCGGGTGCGCCTCGTACAGGGATCGCTGGCGTACACCGACACCCGGCTCGGCGGGTATGACGCGGCGGTGCTGAGCGAGGTCGTCGAGCATGTCGATCCGGCGCGGCTGCCTGCGCTGGAGTACGCGGTGTTCGGGTCGGCCAGGCCGAGGACGGTCGTGGTGACGACGCCGAACGTCGAGTACAACGTGCGCTGGGAGTCGCTGCCGGCCGGCCATGTGCGCCATGCGGACCACCGCTTCGAATGGACGCGGGAGGAGTTCCGGCGGTGGGCGCGGGAGGTCGCCGGGCGGCACGGCTACACGGTGACCTTCGGTCCCGTGGGGCCGGACGACCCCGAGGTCGGGCCGCCCACCCAGCTCGCGCACTTCCGGATGGCGGACGGTTCGGACGGTGCGGACGGTTCGGACGGTGTGGCGCGTACGAAGGAGGCTGCGGCATGACGGACACCGACCGTACGGCGCCTGCGACCAGTGCCGAGACCGAGAACGAGACCGAGATCAAGACCGAGATCAAGACCGAGATCAAGACCGAGACCATGAGCCAGAAGCAGAACCAGAGCGACGACCGGAACGAGGCGGACCGGTCCCGGCCGCACCGTGTGCTGCCCGTGCCCGACCTCTCGCTCGTGGTGCTGGTGGGGGCCACCGGCTCCGGCAAGTCCACCTTCGCCGCCCGGCACTTCAAGCCGACCGAGGTCATCTCCTCCGACTTCTGCCGGGGGCTGGTCAGCGACGACGAGAACGACCAGGGAGCCAGCGGCGACGCCTTCGACGTGCTGCACTTCATCGCCGGCAAGCGGCTCGCGGCCGGTCGGCTGACCGTCGTGGACGCCACCAACGTGCAGTCCGAGTCCCGTGCCCAGCTGATACGGCTGGCGCGCGAGCACGACGTACTGCCGGTGGCGATCGTGCTCGACGTACCGGAGCAGGTCTGCGCCGAGCGCAATGCCGGGCGCGCCGACCGGGCCGGGCTGCCGCGCCGGGTCATCCAGCGTCATCAGCGTGAACTGCGGCGTTCCTTGCGGCACTTGGAGCGCGAAGGCTTCCGCAAGGTGCACATCCTGCGTGGCCAGGAAGAGGTCGAGTCGGCCGAGGTCGTCACCGAGCGGCGGTTCAACGACCTGCGCCACCTCACCGGCCCGTTCGACATCGTCGGTGACATCCACGGCTGCCGCTCCGAGCTGGAGACGCTGCTCGGGCGGCTCGGCTATGCGCTGGTGCGCGATGAGCTCGGCCGGGCCGTGGACGCGGCGCACCCGGAGGGCCGTACCGCCGTCTTCGTCGGCGACCTGGTCGACCGCGGGCCGGACAGCCCCGGAGTGCTGCGTCTGGTGATGGGCATGGTCGGGGCCGGCCACGCGCTGTGTGTGCCGGGCAACCATGAGAACAAGCTCGGCCGGTACCTCAAGGGCCGCAAGGTCCAGCACACGCACGGTCTGGCGGAGACCACCGAGCAGCTGGACCGGGAGGACGACGCCTTCCGCGCCGAGGTCGGCGACTTCATCCAGGGCCTGGTCAGCCACTACGTCCTGGACGGCGGCGGGCTGGTGGTGTGCCACGCCGGACTGCCGGAGAAGTACCACGGCCGGACGTCGGGCCGGGTGCGGTCGTTCGCGCTGTACGGCGACACGACCGGCGAGACCGACGAGTTCGGGCTCCCGGTGCGCTACCCGTGGGCCGAGGACTACCGGGGCCGCGCCGCCGTCGTCTACGGCCACACGCCCACTCCGCGCGCCAACTGGCTCAACAACACCATCTGCCTGGACACCGGCTGTGTTTTCGGTGGCACGATGACGGCGCTGCGCTGGCCGGAGCGCGAGCTGGTCGACGTACCGGCGGAGCGGGTCTGGTACGAGCCCACCAAACCGCTCGCCACCGAGGCACCGGGTGGTGCGGACGGCCGACCGCTCGACCTGAACGACGTGGTGGGCAAGCGCATCGTGGAGACCCGCCACATGGGCCGGCTCGCGGTCAAGGAGGAGAACTCCGCGGCCGCGCTGGAGGTGATGAGCCGCTTCGCGATCGACCCGCGGCTGCTGCCGTACCTTCCGCCGACGATGGCGCCCTGCGCGACCTCCAAGGAGGAGGCCGGCGGCGAAGCCGCTGAGGGGGGCTACCTGGAGCACCCGAGGGAGGCGTTCGCCGCCTACCGTGCCGACGGTGTGCGCGAGGTGGTGTGCGAGGAGAAGCACATGGGCTCGCGCGCGGTGGTCCTGGTCTGCCGGGACGAGGCCGCGGCCGCCGAGAGCTTCGGGGTGCCGAAGGGGGTGACGGGCGCGCTCTGCACCCGTACGGGGCGGCCGTTCTTCGACGACGCGGAGACGACCGAGCGCGTTCTGCGGCGGATACGTGACTGCGCCGACCGGGCCGGACTGTGGACCGAGCTGGAGACCGACTGGCTGCTGCTGGACGCCGAGCTGATGCCGTGGTCCCTGAAGGCGACCGGTCTGCTGCGCAAGCAGTACGCGGCTGTCGGTGCGGCGTCCGGGGCGGTGTTCCCCGGCGCGCTCGCCGCGCTGGAGTCGGCGGCCGCGCGGGGTGTCGATGTGTCGACTCTGCTGGGGCGGCAGCGCGACCGGGCCGCGGACGCCGCGGCGTTCACGGACGCCTACCGGCGTTACTGCTGGCGGGTTGGCGCCGACGCGGCCGGCGGAGGGGACGGCACTGGTGCGGCCGACGGGGCCGATGCGCTGGACGGCGTACGGCTCGCCCCGTTCCAGATTCTCGCCGTGCAGGGCCGCAGCCTCGCCGGGCTGGCGCACACCGAGCAGCTCGCGCTGATCGACCGGCTCATCGCGGCGGAGGGCGAGATCGCGGCGGCGGACGGGGTCGCGGACCGGCGCGGGCTGCTCGCGCCGACCCGCCGGCTCGTCGTCGACACCGAGGACGAGGCATCGGTCGCGGCCGGTATCGCATGGTGGCTGGATCTCACCGCCGACGGTGGCGAGGGCATGGTCGTCAAGCCGGTCCAGGCGCTGGTGCGGCAGAAGGACGGACGGCTCGTACAGCCGGGCATCAAGTGCCGCGGCCGCGAGTACCTGCGGATCATCTACGGTCCTGAGTACACCCGCCCGGAGAACCTGCGGCGGCTGCGCGTACGCCACCTCGGCCACAAGCGTTCGCTGGCCCTGCGCGAGTACGCGCTCGGGCTGGAGGCGCTCGACCGGCTGGCGGACGGCGAACCGCTGTGGCGGGTGCACGAGGCGGTCTTCGCGGTGCTCGCGCTGGAGTCCGAGCCGGTGGACCCGCGGTTGTAGGGGCGGGCGTACGGGCCGAGGTCACGCCACCCGCGCCGCCCGGAAGGACCGCCGGTAGTCGATCGGCGGTACACCGACGGCGCGGGTGAAGTGGCGGCGCAGGTTGGCGCCGGTACCGAGGCCGGAGACCTCCGCGACCCGGTCCACCGGCAGGTCGCTGCATTCGAGCAACTCGCGGGCACGGGCGAGGCGTTGGGTCTGGAGCCACTGCATGGGCGTGGTGCCTGTCGTGGCGTGGAAGCGGCGTACGAGGGTGCGGGGGCTGGTGTTGCGGTGCGTGACTATCCGCGGGTCGCGCCTTCAGGCCACAGCACGCGTACGGGCGTCCCCGTGTGCTTGCCATAGGCGACCACGTCGGCGGTACCCCCGTAGCCCCGTGCCGGTTCCCCGTCCCACACTGCGATCAACACGTCGACCAGGCCGACGAGGGTTTCACTGCCCGCCATGTGCGCGGCGGAGTCCGAGGTGATCAGGCCGGTTTCGTGGACGTCGGACGCGTGGCGGATCAATTCGTCATAGACGGGGTGGTGCCAGTCGGGGAGGCCGTCGCGGTACTCCATGGCGGGGACGACGACCTCCAGTCGCCCGCCGTGCCGCAGCACCGCTTCCGCGAACCAGGCGTCGGCGCCGTCCGCGATGCACGAGACGCCGATCAGGTCGGTCGAGACGTAGTCGTGTACCGCCTGGTCCAGGAGGCGCCGTACCTGGCGCTCAACTTCCGTGCTCAGTCCTCGGTGCCCGGTGATCCCTACGCGCATCGGATGCCTCTCCTTACAGTTGAAGCTCTCCCCGGCCAGAGCCGGGGGATTCCCGCCTACCTTGCGGCGGCGGGCTGGACGCCGCGAGTGCGCCTGACGACTGCTCTCCCGGCAGCCGGGATGACCACGGTTCCGTGGCCGATCCGGTACAGGTGCAAGATGTTCCGGGCTGCGTTGTGGTCGGCGTTGCCTGACCATCCGCAGTCCGGGTTCTTGCATACGAACGTGGCTTGGTCTTCCCTGCTGCCGGGTGTGATGAGGCCGCACGCCGAGCAGCGCTGGGAGGTGTACGGGGCGGGAACCTTGACCAGCTCGCCGCCGAGGCGCTCCAGCTTGTACGTCAGCATCGTGACCGTGCGGCGCCACGCCTCTTGGAGGTTGGAGCGGTTGAGCCCGGCCTTGGCCTTGACGTTGGTGCCCGGCTCCTCGACGGTGCCCCGAGCGGACTTGACCATGTTCGTGATGTTGAGCTGTTCGACCACGATCACGCCATAGGTGCGGGCGAGGTAGGTGGTCGTCTGGTGCTGCCAGTCGAGTGCTCGTCGCGTGGCTGTTGCTCGGAGCTGCTTGATCTGGTCGTAGGTGTGCTGCAAGCGGCGGGATGACTGCTGTCCGCGCTTGCGGAACGTCTTGCGGTGCGCGGCCTCCCGCTCCAGGCGGAGCAGCTTGGCCTTCTCCTTCGGCGTCAGCCACTTGTCCCGATCGGACTTGCCGTCCGGGAGCCGGGGCGGCCGGCCGTGGTCCTGGTGGTCCTCGTTGGACAGGGCGAGCGGCAGGTTCACCCCGGCGTCGATACCGACTTCCGGTCCCTGGTGGGGCTCCGGCTTGGCTTCGAGGGTCTGGACGCGGAAGGCGATGTGCCAGCCCAAAGCGTCCTTGACCAGCCGGGCTCCGGTGATCCGGTTCTCCTTGTTCGCCCGCTTCCCCACGGGCAGGTCCTTGGTCCAGCGGAAGCGGACCCGTCCCAGCTTGGGAATGTTGACCATGCCCCGGCGGCGGTGCACACGGACGATGCTCAGGTCCCGGCCCTGCGGAATGTCCACCGACATCGGCGACCGGAACCGGGCCTTGAAGTTCGGCGCCTCGGCCCGTCCGTCCCAGCAGTTCTTCCAGGACTGGAAGTACGTCTTCAACACGGCCTGCGCGGCCTGCGCCGGCAGAACGCCGAGCCAGTCCAGATCCTTGCGGGCCTGCCGTATCGCGGCGTCCGCCAATGCCAAGGACCGCTTGCCCTTGGGGAGCATCGTCCACCAGTCGTGGAGGAGGTTCCACATCGTCCGGGCGGCGTGCGCCTGGCCGTCGAGCGTCAACACCTCGGCAGGCGACAGCGCAAGACGGGCACGATGCCCGAACTGTCGTTTAACCGTGGCAAGTTGACTCATGACCGAAAGACTGTCGCTGGTCTGTGTCGCCTCGTTGGAATCCGAACCCTGATGTGCGCACCGGCCGTCACGTCGTGTACAACCTGCACGTTCATTTGGTTTTCGTCACGAAGTGCCGACGGAATGCGTTCACCGGCGCCATGCTGACGCGCTGCGAGGAGATCATGCGGGAGGTGTGCGAGGACTTCGAAGCCGAGCTGAAGCAGTTCAACGGCGAGGAGGATCACGTACACCTGCTGATGCACTATCCGCCGAAGGTGCAGCTCTCCAAGCTGGTCACCGCCCGCCGCTGCGCCAGGGCCTCGACCGAGGACAGCCACGCGTCGGCCACGGCTGGGCGCTGCACGCCGAGGGAACGCCGGGCCCTGCGGGGCAGATCGAGGGCCGGCACACGATCTCCGCTACCCGGAGATCGACTACCTCGGGCGGCAGGGCTGCCAGCTGCGGTTCTCCTGGGCGCCGCTGGCCGCGATGGCGGGCGGCGGGGCGACGCGGTGAGAGAGGCGGGGGCCGCGGGGAAGGCGGCACCATCCCGCCGACATCCCCGACATCGTCCCCGCGACCGTCATCTGGCCCGGGAAGCGGCCAAGATGGGGAGATGGGATTCCATGTCGACTCCGAGGCCGGGCGGCTGCGCCGGGTCATTCTGCATCGCCCCGATCTGGAGCTGAAGCGGCTCACTCCGACGAACAAGGACGCCTTGCTCTTCGACGATCTGTTGTGGGTCCGCCGGGCGCGGGCCGAGCACGACGGGTTCGCGGACGTGCTCCGGGACCGGGGTATCGACGTGCACCTCTTCGGTGATCTGCTGGCCGACAGCCTGCGGATTCCCGAGGCGCGCACGCTCGTACTGGACCGCGTCTTCGACGAGAAGGAGTACGGGCCGCTGGCCACCGACCATCTGCGGGCCGCTTTCGACGAGCTGCCGGTGCCGGAACTCGTCGAAGCGCTGGTCGGCGGTATGACCAAGCGCGAGTTCCTGGAGCGCCACCCCGAGCCCACCTCGGTCCGCTTCCATGTGATGGACCTCGACGACTTCCTGCTGGACCCGCTGCCCAACCACCTCTTCACCCGCGACACCTCCGCCTGGGTCTATGACGGGGTGTCGATCAACGCGATGCGCTGGCCGGCCCGGCAGCGCGAGACCGTGCACTACGAGGCGATCTACCGGCACCATCCGCTCTTCCGGAGCGAGGACTTCCATGTCTGGTCGGAGGGGCAGGCCGACTTCCCCTCGACGATCGAGGGCGGCGACGTCCTGGTGCTGGGCAGCGGCGCGGTGCTGATCGGGATGAGCGAGCGGACCACTCCGCAGGCCGTGGAGTTGCTGGCGCGCGGGCTGTTCGCGGCCGGTTCGGCGCGCACGATCGTGGCGCTCGACATGCCCAAGCGGCGGGCCTTCATGCACCTGGACACCGTCATGACCATGATCGACGGGGACACCTTCATCCAGTACGAGGGACTGGGCATGCTCCGCTCGTACACCATCGAGGCGGGCTCGGGCGACCGGGACCTCAAGGTCACCGACCACCCGCCGGAGCATATGCACCGCGCCATAGCGGCCGCGCTGGGCCTGGCCGACATCCGGGTGCTGACCGCGACGCAGGACGTGCATTCGGCGGAGCGCGAGCAGTGGGACGACGGGTGCAACGTGCTGGCGGTGGAGCCGGGCGTGGTGGTGGCGTACGAGCGGAACGTCACCACGAACACCTTTCTGCGCAAGCGCGGCATCGAGGTGATCACGATCCCGGGCAGTGAGTTGGGGCGGGGACGGGGCGGACCGCGCTGTATGAGCTGCCCGGTGCAGCGGGACGCGGTGCCGGGTACGGGCTGAGGGCGCCGGGTAGGGCTGGGAGGACTCCTGAGGGGCGTGGGCTCGCACACACTCTTCGTATAGAGATACGGTAGTGCGTATACACTTCCAGAGTCCGCGTCCCTCCCGACCGCCACGAACCAGGAGCCCACCATGGCGACAGACCTCACGGGCCGCCACTTCCTCAAGGAGCTGGACTTCAGCGCCGAGGAATTCCGCCGACTCATCGGCCTGGCGGCCGAGCTCAAGGCCGCCAAGCGCGCCGGGACCGAGGTCGCCCGCCTGCGGGGCAAGAACATCGCCCTGATCTTCGAGAAGACCTCCACCAGGACCCGCTGCTCCTTCGAGGTCGCGGCGGCGGACCAGGGCGCGTCGACCACCTACCTCGACCCGTCCGGCTCGCAGATCGGGCACAAGGAGTCCGTCAAAGACACCGCCCGGGTGCTCGGCCGGATGTTCGACGGCATCGAGTTCCGCGGCAGCCGGCAGTCGGACGTCGAGGAACTCGCCGCGCACGCCGGTGTGCCCGTCTTCAACGGGCTGACCGACGACTGGCACCCCACCCAGATGCTCGCCGACGTGCTGACCATGGTCGAGCACGGAGCCGGCCGCCCCCTGGAGGAGACCGCCTTCGCCTACCTCGGCGACGCCCGCAACAACATGGGCAACTCCTACCTCGTCACCGGCGCCCTGCTCGGCATGGACGTACGGATCGTGGCGCCGAAGCAGCTGTGGCCCGAGGAGGCGGTCGTCGCCCGCGCACAGGCGCTCGCCGAGACCAGCGGCGCGCGCATCACGCTCACCGAGGACGTCGCCGACGGCGTACGCGGCGCGGACTTCGTCACCACCGACGTCTGGGTCTCCATGGGCGAGCCCAAGGAGGTCTGGGACGAGCGGATCGCGCTGCTCGCGCCGTACGCGGTCACCATGGACGTGCTGCGCGCCACCGGCAAGCCGGACGTGAAGTTCCTGCACTGCCTGCCCGCCTACCACGACCTGGGCACGGCCGTCGCCCGGGAGATCCACGAGCGGCACGGGCTGACGTCGCTGGAGGTCACCGACGAGGTCTTCGAGTCGGCGCACTCCGTCGTCTTCGACGAGGCGGAGAACCGGATGCACACGATCAAGGCGGTGCTGGTGGCGACGATGGCGGGCTGAGCGGCCCCCTGCCCCATCTGCCCGCATATCCATACGGGCAGATGGGCGATCATGCACACATAGCGGCTACCATCGGGCCGCTCACGGGGTTCGGACCCACCGGTCCGGACCCCGATGCGTGTGGCCCCACCCCGGCCTCACACCCCGCACCACCAGAGAAGAGAACCACCCCATGAGCTCGTCAGGTCCGTCCGGACTGCGCATCAAGTCCCCCGACCTCCTCGTCGCCGAATCCGGCGCGGACCTCGAAGGCCACGGCCTCAAGCGCAGCATGGGGCTCTTCCAGCTCGTGTGCTTCGGCATCGGCGCCATCGTCGGCACCGGAATCTTCGTCGGGCTGTCCGACACCGTCGCCGAGGCCGGCCCCGCCGTCCTCGTCTCCTTCGTGCTGGCCGCCCTCACCTGCGTCTTCACCGCGTTCTCCTTCGCGGAGCTGGGCGGCGCGATACCCGTCTCCGGCAGCTCGTACTCCTACGCCTACGCCACCCTCGGCGAGCGCACCGCCTTTCTCGTCGGCTGGTGCCTGCTCCTCGAATACGGCATCTCGGTCTCCGCGGTCGCCGTCGGCTGGGGCCAGTACCTGAACGAGCTGCTGGGCAGCCTCATCGGCTGGGAGCTGCCGGCGGCGCTCTCCAGCCCGCCCGGTGACGGCGGCATCGTCAACATCCCGGCCGTCGTCGTGATGCTGCTCGCCGCGCTCCTCCTCGTCCGCGGCATCCGGGAGAGCGCCCGCGCGACCGCCGCCATGGCCGTCCTCAAGATCGCGATTCTGATCCTGTTCTGCGTGATCGGCCTCACGGCCTTCCAGGACGGGAACCTCTCGCCGTTCGCCCCGCAGAGCGTCGCCGGCATCACCTCGGGCGCCTCGGTCGCGTTTTTCTCGTACATCGGCTTCGACGCGATCACGACGGCCGGCGAAGAGGTCCGCAACCCGCGCCGCAACATACCCCTCGCGATCATGATCTGCATCGGTGTGGTCACCGTGCTGTACTGCCTGGTCGCGGTCTCCGCGATCGGTGCGCTCTCCTCCGACCAGGTCGCCGACCAGCCCGCCGCGCTCTCGCTGATCGTCAACCGGGTCACCGACTCGACGCTCGGCGGCGGGGTGATCGCCTTCGGCGCGGTCGTCGCCATCGCGTCCGTCGTCCTCGCCGTGATGTACGGCCAGACCCGCATCCTGATGTCGATGTCGCGGGACGGGCTGATCCCGCGGATCTTCGAGCGGATATCGCCCCGCACCTCCACCCCCGTCGCCAACACCTGGATCGTCGCGGTCGTCTTCGCGATCCCGGCCGCGGTCGTGCCGCTGGACGTCGTGATGAACCTGACGACCATCGGAACGCTGGCCGTCATGGCGGTGGTCAACGTCAGCGTGATGGTCCTCCGCCGCACCCGCCCCGATCTGCCCCGCCGCTTCCGCGTCCCGCTCTTCCCGGTCAGCCCCGTCCTCGGCATCGCCTTCTGCGGCTACCTGATGTACGGCACGGGCCTGGCGACATGGCTGCAGTTCGCGGGCTTCCTGGTGGTGGGAGCCCTGGTGTACGCGCTTTACGGTCGCCGGCGGTCGACGCTGCGCTCGGCTTGAGCCGACTTGGTTCCCGCCGCCTTCGGCCGTCCCGCCATGGGGGTTCCTCACCGAACGAGACACTCAACGCCCGCCCCCACTCGGCTTCACCACCCACCCACGGGAGGGGACAGACCGCAGGACGGAGTCCTGAGGGCTGTCACCGCACCCGTACAACCCACGCCCGCCGCGTGGGGGTACCTCCCACGCCCTTCAGGCAGTGGGGGAGCAACGGCGAGAAACCCCCACGGCGGGCCAGCCGAAAACGGCGAGCAACCAAGTCGGCTCAAGCCAAGGGCAGCGCAGCGCATCGCGTACTCGTGACGACAGTCACCAACGAGTGATAACTTCGAAGCGCATCCGGAGAACCTCCACCGGCCCACCCGCCAAAGGGGGCAGGCAGCCCGATGAGTCCGTTCGCAGGATCCGCCCGCCGTACCGACGCCTGGCAGCACATCCGCGTGACCAGGGACGACGGCGTCGTCACCGTCACCCTCGCGCGTCCGGAGAAACTGAACGCGCTCACCTTCGAGGCATATGCCGACCTCCGCGACCTGCTCGCGGAACTGTCCAGGGAACGCTCCGCGCGGGCCCTCGTCCTCGGCGGGGAGGGCCGCGGATTCTGCTCCGGCGGTGACGTCGAGGAGATCATCGGTGCCACGCTGGGCATGGACACCGGGCAGCTGCTGGACTTCAACCGGATGACCGGCCAGGTCGTACGGGCGATCCGCGAGTGCCCCTTCCCGGTGATCGCGGCCGTGCACGGCGTCGCGGCCGGCGCCGGAGCCGTGCTCGCGCTGGCCGCCGACTTCCGTGTCGCCGACCCCTCCGCCCGCTTCGCGTTCCTCTTCACCAAGGTCGGTCTGTCCGGCGGCGACATGGGCGCCGCCTACCTCCTGCCCCGTGTCATCGGCCTCGGCCACGCCACCCGGCTGCTGATGCTCGGCGACACCGTCCGCGCACCGGAGGCCGAACGCATCGGCCTCCTCAGCGAGTTGACGGAGGAGGGGCGGGCCGACGAGGCGGCCGCGGCCCTCGCCCGGCGGCTCGCCGAAGGGCCCGCGCTCGCGCACGCCCAGACCAAGGCGCTGCTCACCGCCGAACTCGACATGCCGCTCGCGGCCGCCGTCGAGATGGACGCCGCCACCCAGGCGCTGCTGATGAACAGCGCCGACTATGCCGAGTTCCACGCCGCCTTCACCGAGAAACGGGCCCCCAAGTGGCAGGGGAAATAGGCGTGGCGGGCGCCGCACGGATCGCGGTCATCGGCGGCGGCCCCGGCGGCCTCTACGCCGCGGCCCTGCTCAAACGCCTGGACCCGGGCCGTGAGATCACCGTCTGGGAGCGCAACGCCCCCGACGACACCTTCGGCTTCGGGGTCGTCCTCTCCGACGAGACCCTGGGCGGCATCGAGCACGCCGACCGGGTGTACGAGGCGCTGCGCCGTGACTTCGTGCGCTGGGACGACATCGACATCGTGCACCGGGGTCGGACCCTGACCTCCGGAGGACACGGCTTCGCCGCGCTCGGCCGCCGTCGGCTGCTGGAGATCCTGCACGAGCGCTGCGCCTCCCTCGGCGTACGGCTCCGCTTCCGTGAACCGGCCCCGCCGGCCGCGGAGTTGGCGGCCTCGTACGATCTCGTGATCGCCGCGGACGGGGTGCACAGCGACACCAGGGAGTCCCACCGGGAGGCGTTCCGCCCCCAGCTCACCACGCACCGCTGCCGCTACATCTGGCTCGCCGCGGACTTCGCCCTCGACGCCTTCCGCTTCGAGATCGCCGAGACCGAGCACGGCGTCGTCCAGCTCCACGGCTATCCGTATGCGGGGGACGCCAGCACCGTCATCGTCGAAATGCGCGAGGAGGTGTGGCGGGCGGCCGGGCTGGACCGCTGCGACGAGCGCGCGTCGAGCGAATGGTGTGCACGGGTCTTCGCCAACGCGCTGGGCGGCCGCCCGCTGCGCTCCAACAAATCGTCCTGGATCGCGTTCCGTACGGTCGTCAACGAGCGCTGGTCGCACGGCCGGATCGTGCTGCTCGGCGACGCCGCGCACACCGCGCACTTCTCCATCGGCTCCGGCACCAAGCTCGCCGTCGAGGACGCCCTCGCGCTCGCCGCGTGTCTGGAGGAGCAGGGCCCGCTGCCCGAGGCGCTCGCCGCGTACGAGGCCGAGCGGCGTCCCGTCGTGGCCTCGACACAGCGCGCCGCCCGCGCCAGCCTCACCTGGTTCGAGGACCTGGCGACCTACGCCGGGCAGCCGCCGCACCAGTTCGCCTTCAACCTCCTCACCCGCAGCCGCCGGGTCACCCACGACAATCTGCGGCTGCGCGACGGCGAGTTCGTCGCCTCTGTGGCGAAGGAGGCCGGCATCCCGTCCGGCACACCGCCCATGTTCACGCCGTTCCGGCTGGGCGGTCTGACGCTGCGCAACCGGGTCGTGGTGTCCCCGATGGACATGTACTCCGCCGACGGCGACGGCACCCCGGGCGACTTCCACCTCGTCCACCTCGGCGCCCGCGCCCTCGGCGGCGCCGGGCTGGTGATGACGGAGATGGTGTGCGTCAGCCCCGAGGGACGGATCACCCCCGGCTGTACGGGCCTGTACGCGCCGAGCCATGAGACCGCCTGGCGCCGGATCACCGACTTCGTGCACACCACCGCCCCCGGCACCGCCCTCGGAGTGCAGCTCGGCCACTCCGGGCGCAAGGGCTCCACCCGGCTGATGTGGGACGGCATCGACCAGCCGCTCCCGGAGGGCAACTGGCCGCTGCTGGCCCCCTCCGCGCTGCCGTACCGGCCCGGCGTCAACCAGGTGCCGCACGCCCTGACCGAGCCCGAACTCGCCACCGTACGCGAACAGTTCGTACGCGCCGCGGAGTCCGCCGCGCGCGCCGGATTCGACCTCCTCGAACTCCACTGCGCGCACGGCTATCTGCTCTCCGGCTTCCTCTCGCCGCTCACCAACCAGCGCACCGACGCCTACGGCGGCGACCTCACCGCCCGGCTGCGCTTCCCGCTGGAGGTCTTCGACGCCGTGCGCGCCGTCTGGCCGGCCGGACGCCCGATGACGGTCCGTATCTCCGCGACCGACTGGGCGGACGGCGGCACCACCGCCGAGGACGCGGTCGCGATCGCGGCCGCCTTCGCCGCGCACGGCGCCGACGCCATCGACGTCTCCACCGGCCAGGTCGTCCCCGACGAGCGCCCCGAATTCGGCCGCTCGTACCAGACACCGTTCGCCGACCGCATCCGCAACACCGTCGGCGTCCCGGTCATCGCGGTCGGCGCCATCTCCTCCTGGGACGACGTCAACTCCCTGGTGCTGGCCGGGCGCGCCGACCTGTGCGCCCTGGCCAGACCGCATCTGTACGACCCGCACTGGACCCTGCACGCGGCCGCCGAGCAGGGCTACTCGGGGCCGGGCGCGCCCTGGCCGCCGCCCTATCAGGCGGGCAGCCGCACCCCGCCGACCGGCCGTACGGACGCACCCAAGCCCCGCCTCACACTGCGGTGACGGGGCGGCCTGGAGAGGCCGGGAGGGGGCCGGTGGCGAGGAGAGTCGTTCCTGCGCCGGTGCGCCCGGGGGCGGAGGTCAGACGACGATCTGCACCCGGCGGCCCTGCGGGTCCAGATGGCTCAGCGCGCCGGGCGACGCGAGACCCGGGAGGGTGTGTTTCCACAGCGTCGTGACGCGGTTCGGGAGGTCCGCGCGGTTCGTCGCGGCGCACGAGAACAACTGCACGCCCATATAGGCGGCGACGAAGAATTCCGCCGCCCGTTCCGGGACGACGGCGGCCAGCAGCTCGCCGTTGGCACGGGCTTCGGTGAACAGGCTGGTGATGATGTCGGTCCACGCCTGATACGGCAGCAGTGGCTCCTCGCTGAACGTCGTCTCGACGGCGATACGCGTGCCGGCCTGCAACAACGGGTCGCTGCGCAGGGCCAGCGCCACCCGGTGGGTGAAGTCGATGGCGTCCTGCAGTCGAGACGCGCTGGTCTGCGGCAGAAAGGGATCGACCTGTTCCGTGATGACCGCGCGGGCCAGGGCGTCCTTGGAGGTGAAGTGGAAGTAGACGGCCCCTTTGGTGACTCCGGCGCGCTGGATGATCTCGGCCATCGTGGCGGCCTGGTACCCGCGTGAGCCGATGACATGAGCTGCGGCTTCGAGGACGGCGCGTCGGGTGCGCACCGCGCGTGCCTGCTTGACCACCGATCATTCTCCGTATGCAGTCTTGAAGTTGTTGTGCCTGAGCGCGACCCGCTGCCGGTGGCGGCCCGCCGCCGTCCAGGAGCCTGTGATCCGCATCATAAAGAAGCCAACCAGGCGGTATTGAAATCCGAGCCGACATGGTGTTGGCGTGTTCCGGTGCGGTGTCACCGAGGGGGCGGAGCGCCGCCCGACCGGGCGCGCCGCCCGCGCTCGGGGAGCCTGTACGGGATCTGACCTCGGGTCACGATGACGGCTGCGGTGGGCCCGGCGCCGGAGGGGCAGCGCGGCTCGGTGCCCGGTCCGGGGAGGGGGCAGGGGCTGCTGCGCACTGGGGTGATGGCGGTGTGGTCACGTCCATCACCCGTATGGATGGCGGGAGTTCGCCGACGGGCCGGGATTTCGGGGGTTCGGAGGTTCGACCTCGGATCGCCCGGCCCCGGTGTGTGCGGGGAGAAAGGGACGGCGGACGGCGGTGGGGAGGGCTGCCGTCCGGCCGTGTCGAGGGGTGGGGAGGTGGACCCGCTGTCGAGGGCGGGGGCGGATCAGCCGGCCGGGATGCGGTCCGGCATCGGGGCGCCGGCGGCCGCCGTGCGCGACAGCATCGCCCACAGGTCGACGATGGACTCCTTCTCCCACCACGTCCGGTCCGCGCCGCCGAGGTGCAGCAGGCCCACCACCACCGAGGTCAGCAACTGGGCGGTGCGGCGCGGTTCGGCGTCCGAGCCCCGCGGTCCGGCCGGCACGGCCGCGTCCAGGGAGCCGAGGGAGCCCACGGGTGACCCGGTCCCGCAGGTGACCGCCTTGTCGAGGAACAGCGCGTACCAGCGGTGCTCCAGGGCGTGGATGTCCAGCCCCGGCGCGGTCTCCGGCCGCAGCCGCAGCCCGGCGCGCAGCACGACGTCGGACTCCACCCGGGTGAACAGCTCGACGGCGAAGTCGCGTACGGCGAGGGCGAGCGGCTCCGGGGAACGGGTGAAGTCGTCCTCGATCTCGTGCAGCGTGGCGAGTGCGGCGTCGCGCACGGCGAGGGTGAGGTCGTCCTTGGACGTGAAGTGGAAGTAGAGGGCGCCCTTGCTCAGGCGGGCCCGCCGGCTGACTTCGACCATGCCCGCCGCGGGCACTCCCTTCTCCAGGAAGGTCTCTGCGGCCGAGCGGATGAGCGCCTGGCGGCTCTGGATGGCGCGATGCTGCGTGGGCACGGTGTCCGTCCCGTCTCTAGTACGGCTGCGAGCTCAGTGCAGTCTACATAGAAAACCAACCATGCGGTTCGATATGGTCGGGCGATGTGGCCGAATGCGTATGGGCCCTGTCGTGAACGCATCGTCGGGTGAATTGCTCGGCGGTGGCCGGCCGATGGGGGGAGTGCGCTTACCAGTGTGGACCGGTGGGCCGATCGGCGTCGCCCCGTAAGGGTATGGCAGGGGCACATTGACAAACAGCGCAGGCGGTTTTTAAATCTCCGGAGGCGGTCAACGGGACTCTCCCTTCCGTTGCATCCGCTTCGACCTCGCGTATCGCCTTTGGAGAGCGCTACGTCATGGCGAGACCGCCTCCGCCGCCCCCGTCGTCGACCGCAGGCCGCCCCGCCGGCCGAGCCAGCAACGTCACCCGAGCCACTGCATCCATCGGAATCCGGAAAGGTCTCCAGCCATGCGCGTACCAGCGGAAGTGGGCGAACGTCCCGTCAGAGGCGCGCGGTGCGCCGGTGGCGAGACGATCAAGGCCGCCGTCTTCGATCTCGACGGCACGCTCGCCAACACCCTGCCCGCGATCAGCAAACTGCTGGTCAAGGTGGCCTCGGAGCAGGGCTGCTCGGTCACCGCGCGGCAGGCGGCCGCGGCCATCGGCAAACCGCCCGGCCCCGCCTTCGGCAGGCTGCTGGGCCGGCCCGAGGACGACGGCCGGGTGCAGGCCGCCATCGGCCGCTACCGCGAACTGTTCTCGTACGAAGTCCTCTGCCAGGGACCGCAGTTGCTGTTCCCCGGCGTCACGGCGGGGCTGTCCGCGCTGCGCGCCCACGGAGTCGAGCTGGCCGTCGCCACCTCCAAGACCACACGGAGCGCCGAGGCGCTGCTCGATGTCATGGGCATCCGCGATCTGGTCGGCCCGGTCATCGGGCAGGACATGGTCCGGCGCGGCAAGCCGCACCCGGAGATGGTGCTGCGGGCGGCCGGCCGGCTGGGTGTGGCCCCCTGGGAGAGCGCGTATGTCGGCGACACCGTGGGGGACATGCGGATGGCGGTGACCGCGCGCATGGCGCCGGTCGCGGTCACCTACGGGATCGGCACGTTCGGCGAACTCGCCGCGGTTGCCGGCACCCGGATGTGCAGCTCCTTCAAGGACGTGGTCTCGGTGATCGCCGCCGCCAGGCCGCGTCAGGCCGCCGCCGCGGGGCCGCGCCGCCGCTGACGGCGCGGCCCGGCGCGAGGACGACCCTTGGGGAGGACAGGCCCCGGGGCTGTCCGATGGGGCAGGGGCGGAAAGCCCTAGCGGGTCTCGCGCACGTAGCGGGCGCCCGCAGACCGCAGTTTGGTGTGCAGCCGGCCGAACACCTCCGCCGCGCGGCCGCCCGGCCAGTCGTCCGGCAGGAGGGGAGCGGGCAGGCCGGGGTCCGCGTACGGGAGACGACGCCAGGCGTCCAGCGCCAGCAGATAGTCCCGGTAGGCCGCCTCAGGGGGCACCGCGCGCCGCCGTGACCACTTCTCCAGGACCGGCTCATGGTCCGCCAGGAACGCGCGGTGCTGCGCGGCGAGGGCGTCCAGATCCCACCACCGCGCCACCGCCCGCGCGGTGGGCGCGAAGCCCGCGTGCGTGCCCGTGAACAGATCGACGTACGAGTCGAGTTGGAGCCGCTCCAGGGTGTGCCGGGTCTCCTCGTAGAGGTGCGCCGGCGCGATCCAGACGCCCGGCGCGGCGGTGCCGAAGCCCAGCCGGGCCAGCCGCGAGCGCAGCAGATGCCGTTTGTGCCGCTCCTCCTCGGGCACGGAGAAGACGGCCAGCACCCAGCCGTCGGACAGCCGGGCGGCCGGCCGCCCGTAGATCCGCCGGTCGCCGTCCGCCAGCAACTGACGGGCGGCGTCGGACAGTCCGTACGCGGCGGCCCCGGCATCCGTGCGCTCCGGGACGAGCAGCCCGCGCCGCTTGAGCCGGGAGACGGCGGAGCGCACCGACGGCGGGTCCACACCGAGCAGGCCGAGCAGCCGGATCAGAGCGGCGACCGGCACCGGACCGGTCGAGCCGGCCGGCTCGCCCGGCTCGCCGCGCCCGTAGGCGCCGTAGAACGTGACGATCAGGGACCGTGGGGTGCGTTGCGTTTGCTGGTCGGTCACCGGGTCACTGTAGATCCACATCGCGCAGCCGGAAGCGCTGGAGCTTGCCGGTCGGGGTACGCGGGAGCGAGGTGTGGAAGACGAATGCGCGCGGGCATTTGTAGGGCGCGATACGGGTCTTGGTGAACGCGCGGAGGGCGGCGACGGTGTCATCCCCACGTGGGACTCCCGCCCGCAGCACCACATGGGCGACGACCACCTGCCCGCGCTCCTCGTCGGCCCGGCCGACCACCGCGGCCTCGCGCACGTCCGGGTGCCGCAGCAGCGCCTCCTCGACCTCCGGGCCCGCGATGTTGTAGCCGGCCGAGATGATCATGTCGTCCGCGCGGGCGACATAGCGGAAGTAGCCGTCGGGCTCCCGGACGTAGGTGTCACCGGTGAGGTTCCAGCCGTCCCGTACGTACTCGGCCTGCCGGGCGTCGGCGAGATAGCGGCAGCCGGTCGGTCCCCGTACGGCGAGCAGTCCCGCCTCGCCGTCCGGCAGCGGCGCCCCGTCCGCGCCCACTATCCGGGCCTCGAAACCCGGCACCGGCACGCCCGTCGTGCCCGGCCGGATCGCGTCGTCGGCGGCGGAGATGAAGATGTGCAGCAGCTCCGTCGCGCCGATGCCGTTGATGATCCGCAGGTTCGTCGCGTCGTACCAGGACTCCCAGGTCGCGGCCGGCAGGTTCTCGCCGGCCGAGACGCATCGGCGCAGCGAGGAGAGGTCGTGCCCGGCGAGCTTGGGCAGCATCGCGCGGTAGGCGGTCGGCGCGGTGAACAGGACCGATATTCGGTGCTTCCCTATGTCGGCGAGCAGCCGCTCGGGGCCGCCCCAGTCGGCGAGGAGAGCCGACGCGCCGGCCCGCAGGGGGAAGACGAGCAGCCCGCCGAGGCCGAAGGTGAAGCCGAGCGGCGGGCTGCCGGCGAACACGTCGTCAGGTTCCGGACGCAGCACCCGCGCCGAGAAGGTGTCGGCGACGGCGAGCACATCGCGATGGAAGTGCATACAGCCCTTCGGACGCCCTGTGGTGCCCGAGGTGAAGGCGATCAGCGCGACATCGTCCGCGGACGTCGGCACGGCCGTGTACGGCGCGGCGCCGGGCTCCGCGAGCCGGCAAAGATCGTCCGCGGTGTCCCCGCCGTAGGTCGTGATCCGCAGCCCGGGGACGCCGGCCTCGGCCAGGTCGTCGACGGAGCGGATATCGCACAGCGCATGCCGTACCTGGGCGATCTCGCAGATCGTGGCGAGCTCGTCCGGGCGCTGGGCGGCCAGCACCGTCACCGCGACCGCGCCCGCCTTCATCACCGCGAGCCAACAGGCGGCCAGCCAGGGCGTGGTGGGGCCGCGCAGCAGGACGCGGTTGCCGGGGCGTACCCCCAGCCGGTCGCCGAGCGCGTGGGCGATCGCGTCGACCCGGTGGCGCAGCTCTCCGTACGTCCAGACCGTGCCGTCGGCGTCGCGCAGCGCGGGCCGGTCCCGGCCCAGCCGCGCGATGGTGCCGTCCAGCAGCTCCGCGCCGCAGTTGAGCCGGTCGGGGTAGCCCAGATCGGTGAGGTGCGGCCACTGCGCGGGCGGCGGCAACTTGTCGCGGGCGAAGGTGTCGGCGTGGGCCGAAGGCCGTAGCTCCATGGCGGATGCGCCCCCTTGCGCCGAGGTGGCCGACGGGCGGCCGGGGAAGGGATGGGGGACTGCGAAGGCCGGTGCGGGAACCGGTCGGAGGCTGACGAGGACTGCTCCGGGACTGCTCGGGGTCTGCCGTACGGATCCGTCGTCAGCGTAACGTGTTCGTGACGGCAGTCAACAGACCGCGATAGAGGGCGCGAGATAGAGGACCGTGACCGAGGACCCTCACTCACCGCCACCGGCCCCGCACCGCCACCGGCCCCACACACCGCCACCAGTCCACCGCATCGCCGACAGCCCGCCGTATCGCTACCAGGGGAGCGCTTCGTGACCGCATTCGCGCTGGAACCGGAAGAGCAGGGGTGGTGCGCCGAGTTGCGCGCGCTGACGGCCGAACGGCTGCGCCCGCTGGCCGAGAAGGGCGAGCCGGGCCGGATCAACCGCCCGCTGGTCGCCGCCTTGGGCGAACTGGGACTGCTGCGCCGCCTGTTCCCCGCCGACGGGCCTTTGCGCGCCCTGGGCCTCTGCCTGTTGCGGGAATCCCTGGCCCAGGAGTGCACGGAGGCGGAGACCGCGCTGGCGCTCCAGGGACTGGGCGCCTACCCGATCGTGCAGTCCGGGACCGCCGACCAGCGCGCCCGCTGGATACCGGAGGTGGCGGCGGGGCGCGCGGTCGCGGCCTTCGCGCTCAGCGAGCCGGGCGCCGGGTCGGACGCCGCGGCGCTGTCCCTGGCCGCCGAACCCGACGGCCCCGGAGGCTGGCGGCTGACCGGCGGGAAATGCTGGATCTCCAACGCCCCCGAGGCCGACTTCGCCACCGTCTTCGCCCGCACCGGGGGCGCGCCCGGCGCCGGCGGTGTCACGGCCTTCCTGGTCCCCGCCGACCGGCCCGGACTGACCGGCGCGCACCTGGACATGCTCAGCCCGCACCCCATCGGGACGCTGGACTTCGACGGGGTGCCGGTGACCCGCGCGGATGTGCTCGGCACGGTCGGCGGCGGCTTCGGCGTCGCGATGCGCACACTGAATCTCTTCCGGCCGAGCGTCGGCGCGTTCGCGGTCGGCATGGCGCAGGCGGCGCTGGACGCGGCGCTGGCGCACGCGGGCACGCGTACCGCGTTCGGCGGCCCGCTCAAGGACCTGCAGTCCGTCGGCCATCAGCTCGCGGAGATGGCCACCCGCGTCGAGTCCGCCCGACTCCTGGTGTACGCGGCCGCGTCGGCGTACGACAGGGCGGCCCCGGACATCGCCCGCCGCTCGGCCATGGCCAAGCTGCTGGCGACCGAGACCGCCCAGTACGTCGTCGACGCGGCCGTCCAGATCCACGGCGCCCGCGCACTGCGCCGCGGCCATCTCCTGGAGCACCTCTACCGCGAGGTGCGCGCGCCCCGCATCTATGAGGGCGCCACCGAGGTACAGCGGTCGATCATCGCCAAGGAGCTGTACCGGGCGGCGCGGCCCTGAACGCCGCTCCCGGACGCATCGGCGGCCGGCTGCGGCTTCGCCGGTCTCAGCCGGTGGACAGGTCGTTGACCTTGTAGACCGGGCCCAGCTTGCACTTGCCGGAGGACGGACCCTGGCCATTGGGGTTCTTGATGAAGGTGCCCGAGACGTTCGCGGACTGGGTCTGGCCGGCCGGCACCTTGACCGACGAGATCATCGCGCTCCCGAAGGTGGCGCCGGTCTCGTCCGTGAACTCCACCGTGCCGTTGTACGTCGCGTTGCTCCCGGAGTTGCCGTTGGTCACGCTCAGCGTGGCGCTCAGCGTGCCGGCCGCGCTGTCGACCTTGCAGTCGGTGATACGGATGTCGGACTCCGGCGCGGTGGTGGAGCTGCTCGTCGGCGTACCGCCGGTGGTGCTCCCCGAGCTGCTGTAGCCGCCGCTGCTACTGCTGCTGTAGCCGCCACTGCTGCTACTGCTGCTGGAGTGGCTGCTGCCGCAGCCCCCGCCGTGCGAGCCGCGCGCACCCGTCAGGGTGACGACCACTAGGCCGAATACGGCGACAGCGCGAATATGACGACGATTCACGTCGGATTCTCCCCCGGTTTGATCGGCCGCCCACCTGGGCCACCGCTGGATCTTGACGAGCGTTTCTTGACGAGCGCGCGTCAGAGTAGCAAGCGGGTGGGTGGACGCCGAATCGGGCCGACGGGCGATTGTCAGTGGTGGGTGTCAGGCTGAAAACACCAAGGATCCGCGAAGGGAATCACGATGATCACGACTGACTTCGTCCCCGGCTCGCCGTGCTGGCTCGATCTGGGTGCCCCCGATGTCGAGGCCGCGGCGGAGTTCTATCGCGCCGTGTTCGACTGGCAGGCCGCACCGTACGGCGATCAGGAGGCGGGCGGATATTCGCTCTTCCGCCTCGACGGCAGGGTCGTCGGCGCGGTCGGCCCGCTGACGGAGGAAGGCGCCCGTTCCGCCTGGACCATCTACTTCAACACCCCCGATGTCGAGGCCACCGTCAAGACGGTGGAGCAGGCCGGCGGCTCGGTCCGTACGCCGCCCGCCGACGTCGGGTCGAGCGAGGGCGGCCGGTTCGCCCAGCTCACCGACCCGCAGGGCGCCCAGTTCGCGGTCTTCCAGCCGGGGCGCTATCCGGGCGTCGAAGTGGTGGACGGGCCGGGCAGCCTCGGCTGGATCGAGCTCTACACCACCGACGCGAAGGCCGCGCAGTCCTTCTACGGCACCGTCTTCGGCTGGACCACGCAGGACATGCCGCTGCCCGGCGACGGCGGCGTCTACACGCTGGTCACCCCCGCGGGCTGCGCCCAGGAGCGGATGCACGGCGGCATCATGGCGGTCCCGGAGATGTTCGAGGCCGGCGGAAAACCTTACTGGCACCCGGTGTTCGGTACCGCGGACTGCGATGCGACGGTCGAGCTGGTGAGGGGGAGCGGCGGCGCGGTGGCGATGGGCCCCGAGACCGCCGAGGGCGTCGGCCGGCTGGCGGTCTGCACCGACCCGTCCGGCGCGGAGTTCGTGGTCCTCACACCGGAGCCCAAGGGCTGATCCCCGGGCGGAGGGTGCCGTGGGTGGAGGCGGGCCCGCCGTCGCGCACTGTGCCCGGCGAGCCGCGGAGGGGTGATGCAACGGCCCCTCCTATCAGCCGCTTTGGCTGTTCGGAGGGGCCGCCGAGAGACCGGGTGACGAAGCCGGGTGGCGAGTCCGGGTGTGACGAGCCGGGTTGTGACGAGACCGGGGGATGAGCCGGCGGTGCCCCGTCAGATATCCCTGAAGATCTCGATCTGCGCGCCGATCGAGTTGAGCCGTTCCGCCAGGTCCTCGTAACCCCGGTTGATGACATAGACGTTGCGCAGGACGGAGGTGCCCTCCGCGGCCATCATGGCGAGCAGGACGACGACGGCCGGGCGCAGCGCCGGGGGGCACATCATTTCCGCCGAGCGCCAGCGGGTCGGGCCGTCGACCAGGACCCGGTGCGGGTCGAGCAGTTTGACCTGGGCGCCCAGTCGGTTCAGGTCCGTCAGATAGATCGCGCGGTTGTCGTAGACCCAGTCGTGGATGAGGGTCTGGCCCTGGGCGCTGGCCGCGATGGCCGCGAAGAAGGGGACGTTGTCGATGTTGAGGCCCGGGAAGGGCATCGGGTGGATCTTGTCCAGGGGCGCCTGGAGTTTGGAGGGGCGGACCGTCAGATCGATCAGCCGGGTGCGGCCGTTGTCGGCGGCGTACTCCGCGCTGCGCTCGTGGTCGAGGCCCATCTCGTCCAGGACCGCCAGCTCGATCTCCAGGAATTCCACCGGGACGCGACGGATCGTCAGCTCCGACTCGGTGACAACCGCCGCCGCCAGCAGGCTCATTGCCTCGACCGGGTCCTCCGACGGCGCGTAGTCCACATCGCGGTCGATGTGCGCGACGCCGTGGACGGTGAGCGTGGTCGTGCCGACACCCTCGACCCGGACGCCCAACTCCTCCAGGAAGAAGCAGAGATCCTGGACCATGTAGTTGGAGGAGGCGTTGCGGATGACCGTCACGCCGTCGTGCCGGGCGGCGGCCAGCAGCGCGTTCTCGGTGACGGTGTCGCCGCGCTCGGTCAGTACGATCGCGCGCTTGGGGGCGACGCTGCGGTCGACCTCGGCGATGTACGTGCCGTCGGTCGCGGTGATCTCCAGACCGAAGTGGCGCAGCGCCGTCATGTGCGGGGTCACGGTCCGGGTGCCGAGGTCGCAACCGCCCGCGTACGGCAGCTTGAAGTGGTCCATCCGGTGCAGCAGCGGACCGAGGAACATGATGACGCTGCGGGTGCGGCGGGCGGCCTCGGTGTCCATCGTGTCGAGGTTCAGCTCGGCCGGCGTGACGATTTCGAGGTCGGCGCCGTCGTTGATCCACCGGGTGCGGACGCCGATGCTGTTGAGCACCTCGAGGATCCGGTAGACCTCCTCAATGCGGGCCACCCGGCGCAGAGTTGTGCGGCCCGCGTTGAGCAGCGTGGCGCAAAGCAGCGCGACGCAGGCGTTCTTGCTCGTCTTGACGTCGATGCTGCCGGACAGCCGTCGGCCGCCGACGACCCGCAGATGCATCGGGCCCGCGTAGCCGAGCGAGATGATCTCGCTGTCCAGGGCCTCGCCGATACGGGCGATCATCTCAAGGCTGATGTTCTGATTCCCACGCTCGATGCGGTTCACCGCACTCTGACTGGTGCCGAGCGCCTCCGCGAGCTGCGTCTGTGTCCAGCCCCGATGCTGTCGAGCGTCCCGGATGAGCCTGCCGATGCGTACCAGGTAGTCGTCTGCCATAACCAGACCGTATCTCAGATATGAGATGGATGTGCAATTGTCATACTCCCTTTCAGTTCTTCTGTTGTTCTATTACTATGCGAACAACTGGAGGTTGCCCATGAAGTCCGCGAAGTCCGGCCCGCGTTCCGTCCTCCCCTCGACGCGCCCCCTGCGGCCCTGGATCGCCGTTTTCCCCTTCCTGATCGCGCTCCTCGCCATCGCCGGCGTCCTCAACGGCGTGTCCGGCCGGCTGCCCGATCCACTCGCCACCCACTTCGGCCCCGACGGAAAACCCGACGGCTATTCCTCCATCCGGGGCTTTCTGACGGCGAGCCTTGCCGCGCTCCTCCTCATCGCGGTGGGCAGCGGGGTGCTCGCCCAGCTCCGCCGCACCGCCCCGGTGACACGCTGGGTGATAAGCGCCGGGTGGGGCGCCGCCGTCATGTTCGCCCTCCCGGTCTGTCTGACGCTGCTGGCCAACGCCCATGCCAGGGACGCGGACGCCGTCCGCTTCCCGATGTGGCAGGTGGCCGCGTGGCTCGGCGCGGCCGTCCTCGCCGGCGGGCTGGGCTGGCTGCTCGCCGGACCGGACACCCGCACGGCGACCGCGCCATCCGACGGCGCGCCACGGCTCGCTCTCGCCGAGGGCGAGTCGGCCGTCTGGTCACACACCGTGAGCTCGCCGCTGCTTGCCCTCCTGGGGGCGCTGATGCTGGGCGCGGGTGTGCTCCTCGGCTTTCTCGATGGCTGGCTCACCGGCGCGATCCTGCTGGTCAGTGCGCTGGCGGTGATCGCCGTCGGCTCCGTACGGGTGACCGTGGACCGGCGTGGCCTGAGACTTGCGTCGACGCTGCTGGGGGTCCGCTTCCGGTGTGTCCCGTTCGACCGGGTGACGGAGGCCGTCGGCCGGCAGGTGCAGATAGCCGCCGAATTCGGCGGCTGGGGATATCGCGTCCGCCCCGATCGCACCGGCCTGGTGCTCCGCTCCGGCGAGGGGCTGGTGCTGCGGCTGACCAGCGGCCGGGAGTTCGTGGTGACGGTCGACGACGCGGCGACCGGCGCCGCGCTGTTCAACGCCTACCTGGACCGGGCGCGTACCCGGCAGAATTCACCACAGGACTCACGGCGAAGCCCACGGCAAGGAGGCTGAGGTGCTGTTCCGCGTCGACCCCGGCTCGGCCGTTCCGCTCGGGGACCAGATCGCCGCCTCGGTACGCGGCGCCATCGCCGACGGCTCGGTACACGCCGGGGAGCGACTGCCCGCCGCCCGCGAACTCGCCGCGTCGCTGGGCGTGAACGTCCATACGGTGCTGCGCGGATACCAGCGGCTCAAGGAGGAGGGGCTGATCGAACTCCGCCGCGGACGCGGCGCGGTGGTCACCGGCGCCGCTTCCCCGGGCCGCGCCCGCCTCGGCGAAGCCGCCGAACGACTGATCGCCGAGGCCCGCAAACTGGGACTCTCGGACGAGGAGATCGTGCGGGTGGTACGGACGGGGCTGGCGGGGCGCTAGGCGCCGGATGCCGCGCGCGCCCTACTCGTCCGCCGCCAACGGACCGCCGATCCCGAGGTCTTCATCGAGTTTGGCGACCAGGGCACTGGTCAGCGAGGGCACATACCGGTCGGCCCACCGCTCGACCAGCCGGAGAAATCCCCGCAGTTTGTCCTGCACGTCGGTGAGGAGATCCGGCAGATCGGCCGTGCGGAGTTCAAGGGGAGGGAGGTCGGTGGTGTCGGCGGGGCGGGAGTCGAGGGGGCGGGGGTCGGTCGTCGGGCTGTGGGCCAGGCTCCGGTCGGGCCAGAGCCGGACGACGGAGCCGAGGTGCTCCGCGTACGGCTCGGGTGAATGGCCGAGCCAGGGCGTCACACCGCGCGTGAAGTCCAGCCAGTCCCGCCAGCTCTCCAGCCCGAAGCAGCAGCCGGGCTCCAGGGTGGCGCCGCTCTCGAGGTCCTGGACGCGCACGCCGCCCTGCGCGAGGACGCATTCGGCGTCGAGCAGACGGCGGATCAGCCCGGCGGCGCCTCCAACGAGGGGGCCATCCCCGCCATCCCGGCCCGCACCGTCGTCGCCGGGGTCGTTGTACGTGGCCAGGATCGCCATGGCGGTGCCCACTTCCAGCGGCGACAGCTCGCCGGACAGGACGAGCATGCCGTGCGCGGGGAGATCCGCGACGGGCCAGTGGGTGAAACCGGAGGTTTCGGATGTCTCCAGCACGGGGTCCATGACGATCACCCGCCGAGTGTCGCCGCCGGGGGACGCGGTCGCACCGGGTTTTCCGGTCGGGCGAGCACAGGGGTGCTGCCGGGTGCACGGGCCCTGCGAGCGCCTCGTACACGGCAGTTACATTGACAGCGTGATCACTCGCCCCTCCCGTGACGGAGCCCTCGCCCGCCCCCGTGCCCTCACGCTCAGCGCCGTACCGCTCGCGGCTCTGCTGGCCGTGGTGGGGCTCGCGCCGCTGCCCTACTCCGTCGCGCGGCCCGGCCAGACCACGAATGTGCTGGGCAAGGACGGCAGCGCCGAGGTCATCTCGATCAGCGGCGCCCCGGTGCGCGGGACCAGCGGCCAGCTGCGGATGGTGGCGATCATGGCGACCGCGCCACGTGCCGAGATCCGCCTGGGAGACGTGATCGACGGCTGGTTCCGTACGGACCGTGCCGTGATGCCGAAGGACTCGGTTTTTCCGGCCGGAATGTCCGACACGAAGATCGCCGAGCACAACCTCGCGGAGATGAAGAGCTCGCAGGATGCCGCGACGGCGGCGGCGCTCCGGTATCTGAAGAAGGATCCGGACCGGGTGAAGGTGACGCTGAAGCTCAGCGACGTGGGCGGGCCGAGTGCCGGGCTGCTCTTCTCGCTCGGCATCATCGACAAGCTGGACGGCGACGGCAGCGGCGGCGATCTCACCGGCGGTCGCAAGATCGCCGGTACGGGGACCATCGCCGCCGACGGGACGGTGGGCGCCGTCGGCGGCGTGGCGCTGAAGACGCAGGCGGCCGAGCGCGACGGGGCGAGCGCCTTCCTCGTACCGAAGGCGGAGTGCTCGACCGCGCAGGCGACCGCCGGCGGACTGCGGCTGATACCGGTCACCACCCTCAAGGGCGCGGTCGAGGCACTGCGCGCACTGGCGAAGGGCGGCTCGGTGCCGAGCTGTTGACCCCGTCACCGCCTCCGGACCGGCCGCTCCCGGGCCTCCGGACCGGCCCGCCCCCCCCGCACCGACTCGCCCCTGTCGGCGTCCTCACCCCTCCAGGATCGTCAGATCGACCTGACCCAGCCGCTCCGGGTCGGCGAGGATGTTGATCTCGACGATCTTGCCGCCGGTGACCGTGAAGCCCAGGACCGAGAACGGCTTGCCGCCCTGCGCCGTGACGACCCCCGCGCCGCCGTTCACCAGCGCCGGCCGCGAGTAGAGGGCGAACCGGGAGAAGGTGACCGCCTGCTCGATCACGGCCCGCGCGCCGTGGACCACCTTCGACAGGCCCGGAGCCACCGCACCACCATCGGCGCGCAGCACCACGTCCGGATCGAGGACCGCGAGCAGCCCCTCGAAGTCACCCTCGCGCGAGGCGGCGAGGAAGGCGTCCACCACTTCCCGCTGGCGCGTGAGATCGGAGTCCGGCACCGGGGCCGTGCCCTGCACCCGGCGGCGCGCACGGCTGGCGAGCTGCCGGGCCGCGGCCGGGGTGCGCTCCACGATGGGTGCGATCTCGTCGAAGGGCACCGCGAACATGTCGTGCAGCACGAACGCGAGCCGCTCGGCGGGCGTCAGCGTTTCGAGCACCACCAGCAGCGCGAGTCCGACCGAGTCGGCGAGCAGCACCTCCTGCTCGGGATCGATGCCGTCCGCGCGGCTCACGATCGGCTCGGGCACATGCGCGTCCAGCGGCTCCTCGCGCCGGGACTTGCGCGAGCGCAGCAGGTCGAGGCAGACCCGACCGACGATCGTCGTCAGCCAGCCGCCGAGGTTCTCGACGCCTTCGGTGCCGGAGCGGCTGAGCCGCAGCCAGGCTTCCTGGACGGCGTCGTCCGCCTCGCTGAGCGAGCCGAGCATCCGGTAGGCGACCGCCCGAAGGTGGGGACGGTTCTCCTCGAACCGGTCCGCCAGCCATTCGCGTTCGTCCCTTACGTCCATCGGTCACTTACCTCCGTAGCGGTCCGTCACAGCCATGACGAACGAAACCCCGCCGATGTGACAGGGCGGCACCCGGGATTCCGCACTTCGGGGATCCGGGGCGACGGGGGACGGGACTTCGGTGAGACGGGACACCCGGCCAGGGCATGACCCCGGCGCAGCGATGTACTAGAGTTATCTCGACATCGAGATATCTGCCAAGAGACGTACCGCTGCCGCGCCAGTAAGGCGTACCTAACTTAGGCATACCTTAGCGGATCGGCAAGGACCTGTGACGGCAGGATGCGGTGGTACGCGCGAATTCATGCATGAAGGAGACTGTCGTGTCGGCGAACAGCTTCGACGCCCGCAGCACGTTGCAGGTGGGCGACGAGTCGTACGAGATCTTCAAGCTGGACAAGGTCGAGGGCTCCGCCCGTCTGCCGTACAGCCTGAAGGTGCTGCTGGAGAACCTGCTCCGCACCGAGGACGGTGCGAACATCACCGCCGACCACATCCGGGCGCTCGGCGGCTGGGACTCCCAGGCCCAGCCCAGCCAGGAGATCCAGTTCACGCCGGCCCGCGTGATCATGCAGGACTTCACCGGCGTGCCCTGTGTCGTCGACCTCGCCACCATGCGTGAGGCCGTCAAGGAGCTCGGCGGCGACCCGGCGAAGATCAACCCGCTCGCCCCCGCCGAGCTGGTCATCGACCACTCCGTCATCGCCGACAAGTTCGGCACCCACGACGCGTTCGCCCAGAACGTCGAGCTGGAGTACGGCCGCAACAAGGAGCGCTACCAGTTCCTGCGCTGGGGCCAGACCGCCTTCGACGAGTTCAAGGTCGTCCCCCCGGGCACCGGCATCGTCCACCAGGTCAACATCGAGCACCTGGCCCGTACCGTCATGGTCCGCAACGGCCAGGCCTACCCCGACACCCTCGTCGGCACCGACTCGCACACCACCATGGTCAACGGCCTGGGCGTGCTGGGCTGGGGCGTCGGCGGCATCGAGGCCGAGGCCGCGATGCTCGGCCAGCCGGTCTCCATGCTGATCCCGCGCGTCGTCGGCTTCAAGCTGACCGGCGAGCTCACCCCCGGCACCACCGCCACCGACCTCGTCCTGACCATCACCGAGATGCTGCGCAAGCACGGCGTCGTCGGCAAGTTCGTCGAGTTCTACGGCGAGGGCGTGGCGGCCACGAGCCTCGCCAACCGCGCCACCATCGGCAACATGTCGCCGGAGTTCGGCTCCACCGCCGCCATCTTCCCGATCGACGACGAGACGCTGAACTACCTCAAGCTGACCGGCCGCTCCGAGCAGCAGGTCGCACTGGTCGAGGCGTACGCCAAGGCGCAGGGCCTCTGGCTCGACCCGGCCGCCGAGCCCGACTTCTCCGAGAAGCTGGAGCTGGACCTCTCCACGGTCGTCCCGTCGATCGCCGGTCCGAAGCGTCCGCAGGACCGCATCGTCCTGGCCGAGGCCGCCCAGCAGTTCGCGCAGGACGTCCGCAACTACGTGGGCGACTCGGACGAGGAGGCGGGCAAGGAATCCTTCCCGGCCTCGGACGCCCCGGCCGTGGACCACAACGGCGCGCCGAGCAAGCCGACCCAGGTCGTCGCCGCCGACGGCACCGTGTACGAGATCGACCACGGCGCCGTCACCGTCGCCGCGATCACCTCCTGCACCAACACCTCGAACCCCTACGTGATGGTCGCCGCCGCGCTGGTGGCCAAGAAGGCGGTCGAGAAGGGCCTGACCCGCAAGCCGTGGGTCAAGACCACCCTCGCCCCGGGCTCGAAGGTCGTCACCGACTACTTCGACAAGGCCGGCCTGACCCCCTACCTGGACAAGCTGGGCTTCAACCTCGTCGGCTACGGCTGCACCACCTGCATCGGCAACTCCGGCCCGCTCGACGAAGAGGTCTCCAAGGCCGTCAACGACGCCGACCTCGCCGTCACCTCGGTGCTCTCCGGCAACCGTAACTTCGAGGGCCGGATCAACCCCGACGTCAAGATGAACTACCTGGCGTCCCCGCCGCTGGTCGTCGCGTACGCCATCGCCGGCTCCATGAAGGTGAACATCACCGAGGACGCCATCGGCAACGACACCGAGGGCAACCCGGTCTTCCTCAAGGACATCTGGCCCTCCGAGGCCGAGGTCAACGACGTCGTGGCGAACGCCATCGGCGAGGACATGTTCAACAAGTCCTACCAGGACGTCTTCGCGGGCGACGCCCAGTGGCAGGCGCTGCCGATCCCGACCGGCAACACCTTCGAGTGGGACGCCGAGTCCACCTACGTCCGCAAGCCCCCGTACTTCGAGGGCATGACGATGGAGACCACCCCGGTCGAGGACATCGCCGGCGCCCGCGTCCTCGCCAAGCTGGGCGACTCGGTCACCACCGACCACATCTCCCCGGCCGGTGCGATCAAGGCCGACACCCCGGCCGGCAAGTACCTCACCGAGCACGGCGTCGAGCGTCGCGACTTCAACTCCTACGGCTCCCGCCGTGGTAACCACGAGGTCATGATCCGCGGCACCTTCGCCAACATCCGCCTGCGCAACCAGATCGCGCCGGGCACCGAGGGCGGCTTCACCCGCGACTTCACCGCCGAGGGCGGCCCCGTGTCGTTCATCTACGACGCGTCGCAGAACTACCAGGCCGCCGGGATCCCGCTGGTCATCCTGGCCGGCAAGGAGTACGGCTCCGGCTCGTCCCGCGACTGGGCCGCCAAGGGCACCGCGCTGCTCGGCGTCAAGGCCGTCGTCGCCGAGTCCTACGAGCGCATCCACCGCTCGAACCTGATCGGCATGGGCGTGCTCCCGCTCCAGTTCCCCGAGGGTGCCTCCGCGCTGTCCCTGGGCCTGACCGGCGAGGAGACCTTCTCCATCACCGGCATCACCGCCCTGAACGACGGCGGCATCCCGGAGACCGTCAAGGTCAAGGCTGCTTCTCCCTCTGGGGCCGATATCGAGTTCGACGCCAAGGTCCGGATCGACACCCCCGGCGAGGCGGACTACTACCGCAACGGCGGCATCATGCAGTACGTGCTGCGCTCGCTCATCCGCAAGTAAGCACAGCCGCACGCGAGCACCTGTAGTTCGCCAGCGGTACGGACGGGCCGCACTCCCTCTGATGAGGGGGTGCGGCCCGTCCGCGTATCCATGCTCAGGAGAGCAGTTCGACCTCTGCGAGGGTGCGCCCGCCGCCGGGAGTGGTCGGGACCAGGCGGTAGTGCCGGTAGCTGCCGGGCTGGTCAAGGGCGAAGACCCTGGTCTGGCGGTCCCAGGTGAAGGACTGACCAGTGCGCTGGTCAAGGGTGGTCCACCGCGCGCCGTCGGGGGAGCCCTCCAGCCGCCAGCCGGTGGGCGCGGTGGTGCGGTCCGCCGAGGTCAGGGTGTACGAGGTGACCCGGGCCGATCTGGTCAGGTCGATCGGGGCACTGGTAAGTACCCCCGAGGTGCCGGAGGTGTCGTCGTGGAGCGGCCCGCCGTCGGGGCGGGTCACATCGGCGGGCGGGGCGGGGACCTTGTCGTCCTTGGTGACGGAGGTCGGAGCGGCGTTCTCGCCGGTGCCCCAGGCGGACGGCTCGGCGCCCATGGTGAATTCGAGGGTGCCGCCGCGGGCGAGGAGAGCGTGCGGCAGAGCGGTGGAATTCCAGGGCTTTCCGTTGAGCCGGAGGGCCTGGACGTAGACGTTGCGGGCGTTGTTGCCCGGCGCCTTGATGATGAGGTCCCGCCCGTTCTCCAGATGCACGGTGGCCTTGGTGAACAGCGGGGAGCCCACCGCGTATTCGCCCTCGCCCATCACCAGCGGATAGAAGCCAAGTGAGCTGAAGATGTACCAGGCGGACATCTCGCCGTTGTCCTCGTCGCCCGGATAGCCCTGGCCGATCTCGCTGCCGAGATAGAGCCGGGACATGGCCTCGCGGACCTTCTGCTGGGTTTTGTAGGGCTGCCCGGCGGCGTCGTAGGTGTAGGCGATGTGGTGGGACGGCTGGTTGCTGTGGCCGTACATGCCCATCCGCGTGTCGCGGGCCTCGGTCATTTCGTGGATGACATCGCCGTAGGAACCGGCGAATTCCTTGGACGCGGTCTCCGGAGTGGCGAAGTACGCGTCCAGCTTCGCGGCGAGACCGGCCCGGCCGCCGTAGAGGTTGGCCAGCCCCCGGGTGTCCTGCGGAGCGGTGAACGCGAAGGTCCAGGCGTTGGTCTCGGTGTAGTCATGGCCCCAGACACGGGGGTCGAACTCTTCGGCGGGCAGCCGCCAGTTGCCCTCCTCGTCCCTGCCCTGGAAGAAGCCGGCCCTCTTGTCGAAGAGTCTGACGTAGTTCCGGGCCCGGCCCAGGAAGTAGTCGGACTCTTCCTTGTAGCGGGGTTTATGCGTTTTCGCGTAGAGCGCCTTTCCCATGCGTGAGATGCCGAAGTCGTTGAGATAACCCTCCAGCGCCCAGGACGCGCCCTCGCGGGTGTCGGTACTCGTATAGCCGAGGAAGGGCGAGGTGGCCATGCCCTTGCGGCCGACACCGGGCTGCGGCGGGGCGACGGTGGCGTTCTTGAGGGCCGCTTCATAGGCGGCTTCGGCGTCGAACTCCACACCCTTGGCGTATGCGTCGGCGAAGGCCACATCGGAACTCGTACCGGTCATCAGATCCGCATAGCCGGGCGAGGACCAGCGGGAGATCCAGCCGCCGTCCTTGTACTGCTGGACGAAGCCGTCGACCATTTTCCCGGCACGTTCCGGCGTGAGCAGGGAGTAGGCCGGCCAGGTGGTCCGATAGGTGTCCCAGAATCCGTTGTTGACGTACACCGAACCGTCGACGATCTCCGAGCCGGTGTGGGTGGGGGTGTCCGGGCCGGTCTGCGGCGAGAAGGGGCTGGCGTAGCGGGTGCGCGAACCCACCCGCTCCGAACCGGAGTTGGGGTACAGGTAAAGGCGGTAGAGGTTGGAGTAGAGAGTGGTCAGCTGGTCAGGGCCGGCCCCCTCGACCTCTATGCGGCCCAGGAGGCTGTCCCACTGCGACCGCGCCCGGTCCCTGACGTCCGAGAAGGACGTCCCGTCCGGGATCTCGCGGGACAGGTTCGCCTTCGCCTGGTCGACGCCGATGAGGGAGGTGGCGATCCGCATGGTCACCGTACGGTCCGCGCCGGGCTTGAAGCGGAGATAGCCCGTGACGTCCTTGCCGCCCCCGCCGCCCAGCCTGCCGCCGCCGGTGACCGGCGCGTCGAAGACGCCGTAGACGAAGAGGCGGGTGGCGCCGACCGACAGACCGCTCTTGACGTCGGAGAAGCCGGTGACGACACCGCGCTCGGTGTCCAGACTCAGCCCGCCCTTGTTGTTGACGTTGTCGAAGATCAGGCTCGCGTCGTCACCGGGGAACGTGAAGCGCATCAGCGCGGCGTGATCGGTCGGCGTGATCTCCGTCTTGAGGCCGTTGTCGAAGGTGACGCCGTAGTAGTGCGGCTTCGCGGTCTCATTGGCGTGGTGGAAGGGCAGCGCGCGCGCCGTACGAGAGGCGTTCGGGGTGCCGGCCGCGGCGGAGGGCATGAGCTGGAAGGTCTGCCGGTCGCCCATCCAGGGGCTCGGCTCATGGCTCGCGCTGAACGCCTGGAGTGTTGGCAGATTGTCGGCGTTGTTCTTCCGCGCGTATTCGTAGAGCCAGTCTGACGAGCCCGCGTTGGTCACCGGCGTCCAGAAGTTGAAGCCGTTGGGGACGGCGGTGGCGGGGAAGGTGTTGCCGCGCGAGAAGCTGCCGCTGGAGAGGGTGCCCCGGGTGGTGACGGCGTAGTCGGCGAGATGGGCCAGTCGCTTGTCCGGGGCTTTGGGGGCGATGGTGAGGTCATCGACCCAGCCGCGGAAGGACGGCGCGGCCTTCGGGGCCTTCGGTGCGTCGTAGCCGACCAGGATCCGGTCGATGGTCTTGCCGGCCGCGACCGCGCCGATCCGCGCCTCCCGGTTGTTCCACTGGTTGACGTAGAGCGTCTTGGCGGCGGCCTGGCCCTGCGGCGTCAGCGGCATGCCGTGCTGGTCGACGGCGCGCAGATCGCTGAGATAGGTGCCGTCGGTGAAGGCCAGATCCACCGCGGCATGGGTCGCGGGGTAGGCCAGATCGGTTTGCGCCATCTCCGGGAAGAGCTTGTAGGAGAGCGAAGTGGTCGCGGTGACGGCCGTATTGACATCGAAGATCTTGTTGTACGCGTAGCCGCGGCCGTCCGCGGTGTGGGTGCCCGCGTAGCGCAGGGCGTGACCGCCGGAGAAGCCGGCGTTGGCCTTGGCGGTGGGGGAGTCGGCGGGGCCGGTGTCGGTCCGGCTGGTCATACCGGAGGCCGTGGGGGTGGTCTCCGGGGCGACGCCGGAGGTCCGCGGTGCGCCGTCGGGCCCGGTTTCGGCAGTGTCGGTCCAGTCGGGCCGAGGGTCGCCGGACTCGAAGGAGGAGCTGAACTCCGTTGACGCCGCCGGTAATTGGGGCGGCGCGGCCTGGGCCGGGCCGTGCAGGGTGGTGATGAGCAGAGCGGCCGCCGCGAGGGCGACGGGGCGGGCGATCCCCCGCAGTGGACTGTGCCGGTGTCTGAGCCGCACGCGAGCCCTCTCAACGAGATTGACATCGTTGTCAGTTGAATAACGCAGAGATAAGTAAGGTGCGTGGGGACTTTGGTGTCAAGGGTGCCGCGGCGATCCGTGGGTCGGGGGCGGGCACGCGATCCGGTGGGCGGAGCGTGGGTGGATGCCCCGTATGCCGGGGAGGTCTCAACTAGGAAAAGGTGACGGCCAACCCTGCATTCGATCTTGCCCAGTCGGCTGGAAGTGGACTATACCTGTCGGCGTCCGATCGGCTGTGTGAACATGGCCGTGGATCCGGGGGGAAACCCGGGGAAGGCAGGATTTCCCCGTATTTCTCTGGGGACTGACCGGTGGACCAGGGTCGGAAAGGGCGCCATGATCCACCGAACAGGCTCTGGCCTGCCCGGTGCACATCCCGTACAACTCAGCTTCATCTGACCTGCGGTGCCGGGGTGGCTCGGTACACCGCCTGAGTCCTGAAGAAGGCGAGGACTTGAGCATGGGATCCACCTCGGAATTCAACCGCCGCGATCTGGTCAAGCGGGCCGCGGCCCTGGGAATCATCGCCGTTCCGGCCATGAGCGCACTGTCGTCCTGTGCCAGCGCCGGCAGCAGCGATGGCGACAAGGTCGAAAAGGGCAAGAAATCGGCCAAGAATCCACTCGCGGTCAATGAGTCCGCCGGTCTGGACGTCGTCATCTTCGACGGCGGATTCGGCGACAAGTACGCGAAGGACGCCCAGGCGGAGTACATCAAGTCCTTCCCTAAGGCCGACGGAAAGATCAAACTTTCCTCCACCCAGAAGATCCAGTCGACGCTCCAGCCGCGCTTCAACGGCGGGAACCCCCCGGACCTCGTCGACAACTCCGGCGCCGAACAGATGGACTTCGGCACACTCGTGGCCAAGGACCAGCTCACCGACCTCACCGCGCTTCTCGACGCCCCCTCGGTCGATGACCCGAACAAGAAGGTACGGGACACACTGCGCCCCGGCGTCGTGGAGATGGGGCAGTTCGGCGGCAAGGAAACCTGGATCCTCTACTACGCCTACACGGTCTACGGCGTCTGGTACTCCAAGGGCAATCTGGGAAAGCTGGACGCGGAATACCCGGAGACCTGGGACGACATGCTCGCCCTCTGCGCGAAGGCCAAGAAGAAGGGCATCGCGGGCTGGACGTACCCGGGCAAGTACCCCTACTACCTGCCCTTCAGCCTCTACCCGCTGATCGCCAAGATCGGCGGCGCGGAGGTCCTGCGGAAGATCGACAACCTGGAGCCGAACGCCTGGAAGGACCCGGCGGTCAAGGCGGCGTTCGACGCCTACTACGAGCTCTACAAGAAGGGCTATGTCCTCAAGGGCTCGCCAGGCCTCGACCACCTCCAGTCGCAGAAGGCATGGGCCGAGGGCAAGGCGCTGTTCATCCCCAACGGCTCATGGGTCGAGAACGAATCCGCCAAGCAGATCGCGAAAAACCCCCAGTTCGACCTCGCCGTCGGCGCGCCCTCCAGCCTCTCCTCCTCGGACAAAATGCCGTTCGGCACCATCTGGGCCTCCGGCGGCGAACCGTACATCGTCCCGAGAAAGGCCCGGAACGCCGAGGGCGGCATGGAACTGCTGCGCATCATGCTCAGCAAGAAGTCCTCGCAGAATTTCATCAAGCAGGTCTCCTCACTCACCTCGTTCAACGGCGGCACCGACGGAATCACCCTGCCGCCGGGCCTGGCCTCGGCGCAGACGGCGCTGCAGAAGGCCGGTTCGAACATCGTCAACCCGCGACTGCAGGACTGGTACGTGGCGCTCCAGAAGGAGCGGATCGGCGTCGGCGCGCTGGGCGAAATGATGGCCGGCCGGATGACACCCGACGAGGCCATCGCCAAGATCCAGAAGTATGCGGACGACACCCGTGACGACTCCAGCGTCAAGAAGTACAAGCGCTGACCGATGAGTTAGTGGGGGGTACTTCCGGGGGCCCCGGCGCCGGCCGGGGCGCGTCACCAGCGGCTGCGTCCCCCCACGCTCGGCCTGGCCCGAGCGGGAGGTGCCCCCACGGAGAGAACGGGATCGGTAGTCATGCAGCACGGTAAATACCGTTTCATCGCGGGATTCTTGGCGCTCCCGCTGGCGATTTATGCGATCTTCGTGATCTCGCCGTTCTTGCAGGCCATCTACTACTCCTTCACGGACTGGACCGGACTCAGTCCGGACATGAAGGTGGTCGGCTTCGACAATTACGTCCGCCTCTTCCAGGACGACGTCTTCTGGGCCTCGGTGGGCAACAGCGTGACGCTGCTTCTCCTGCTGCCGGTGGTGACCCTCTCGCTCGGGCTCTTCTTCGCCTTCATGCTCAATGTCGGCGGCCGCCGCCGGAAGAAGGCGGTCATCGGCGGTGTGCAGGGTTCGGGCACGTACAAGATTCTCTACTTCTTCCCGCAGGTGCTCTCGATCCCGATCGTCGCGCTGCTCTTCCAGTTCGCCTACAACCCGGAGAGCGGTGCGCTCAACGCGTTCTTCCAGGCGATCGGGCTCGACACTGTGCAGCCGGACTGGCTGGGCGACCCGCAGCTCGCGCTGTGGTGCGTCATGGCCGCGATGGTGTGGGCCAACGTCGGTTTCTACGTCGTCCTCTTCTCGGCCGGTATGAGCTCCATTCCGAAGGACTTCTACGAAGCCGCGCTGCTGGACGGAGCCAACCGCTTCAACACGTTCTTCCGGATCACCCTGCCGCTGCTGTGGGACACCGTGCAGACCGGCTGGATCTATATGGGCATCCTCGCCCTGGACGTTTCGGCCTTCGCGTTCGTGCAGATCATGAGTGTCGGACCGGGCGGTCCCGACTATTCCACCGAGGTCCTTCCGCTGTACGTGTACCAGAAGACCTTCCGTGACGGTCAGGCCGGTTACGCGACCTCCATCGGCGTTTCCCTGCTGATTGTGACCCTCGTTTTCTCGGCCATCGTGATGCGGCTGGGACGGCGCGAACGACTGGAGTTCTGATGAGTGCGCACACGGACGGCCCCGCGGACCTCCCGGGCGTGACGGAGGAAGGCGCTGCCGTAATGAAGGAGGGGGTGGCCGTAACGAAGGAGGGCGGTGCCGTAACGGACGAGAAGGGCGCGCCCCCGGGCGGCGCGGCGGCGATCGACGTACGCGCGGTCCGGAACGGGAAACCCGGCGACGGCGCGGGAAACGGCGGGGGCCGGGTCCTCAACGTCTTTTCGCACGGAGTCCTGGTGATCTGGGGCCTTTTGGTCACCATGCCGCTGCTGTGGGCGGTGGTGAGTTCCTTCAAGGACGACACCGAGATCTTCGGCTCGCCCTGGGGACTGCCCTCGGTCCTGCATTTCGACAACTGGTCGCGCGCCTGGGACAAGGCGAACATGGGCCAGTACTTCTTCAACTCGCTCATCGTGGTGGGCGGTTCGCTGATCGGCACCATGCTGCTGGGCGCGATGGCGGCATATGTGCTGGCCCGTTTCGACTTCCCCGGCAATCGCTTTCTGTACTTCCTGTTCGTCGGCGGGATGGGCTTCCCGATCATCCTGGCGCTGGTCCCGCTGTTCTTCGTCATGAAGAACATGACCCTGCTGGACACCTACCACGGCCTGATCCTGGTCTATATCGCCTACTCCCTGCCGTTCACCGTCTTCTTCCTCAGCGGATTCTTCAGAACGCTGCCGACGTCGGTGGCCGAGGCGGCGCTCATCGACGGCGCCTCGCACACCCGCACCTTCTTCCAGGTGATGCTGCCGATGGCCAAACCCGGCCTGATCAGCGTCGGCATCTTCAACTTCCTCGGGCAGTGGAATCAATATCTGCTGCCGACGGTGCTCAATGTCGGCGACCCGGACAAGAAGATGCTGACCCAGGGCCTGGTGGCGCTGGCCGTGAGCCAGGGCTACAAGGGCGACTGGTCGGGGCTGTTCGCCGGACTGACGATCGCGATGCTGCCGGTGCTCGCGGCGTACATCATCTTCCAGCGGCAGGTGGTGGCCGGGCTGACGGCCGGCGCGCTCAAATAGCGCCCGGTCCAGGACTCCGGCCATGTCACCGGACAAGCCTCTTCCTTGGCGGTAGGTGTCTGCCCGTGCCGTCGAGGGGCTGCCGGGCCGTTGAGACCCTGGCCCGTGCTGTTCAGAGTCTGCTCCATGCCCTGCGCCCGACCGGCTGCTCCTTGGGGAGGTGGCCGAACGGACCTCCAGATCACCCGGCCGGGCGCGGGCGACGGCTCCCCGCTGTCAGTGCCGGGGCCTATAAGTGGTGACCATGACCTCTACGCCACTGCACTGGAAGCTCGTCGTCGACGCCCACGACCCGCACGCCCAGGCCGACTTCTGGGCGGCCGCGCTCGGCTACGAGGTCGAGGACAACAGCGCCCTCATCGGCAAGCTCCTCGACCTCGGCGCCATCCCGCCCGAGATCCTCATCGACCACCACGACCGGCGCGCCTGGCGGGACGCGGCGGCGGTACGCCACCCCGACGACCCGTACGACGCGGAGAGCGGCGCGGGACTGGGGCGGCGGCTGCTCTTCAATCGCGTACCGCGATCGGAGACGAAGACGACCAAGAATCGCCTGCATATCGACCTGCACGGGCCGGCGGGCAAACGGGACGCGGAGGTTGAGCGCCTCCGCGCCCTCGGCGCCCGGATCGAGAGTCACGTCAAGGAACCGGGCGGCGAGTGGGTGGTCATGACGGACCCGGAGGGCAACGAGTTCTGCGTGCACTAGGGCCCCGCGCTTCGTGGGCCAACTGGCTGGATCTGTTCGCTTGATACGTGGGAACGGGTCCCCTAGGGGAAGTTCGAACAGATCCCCTAGGGGATGCGAGGGCCCCCTGCGGGTCCACAACGCGGGGGCGATGGGCGGTATTCCCGCGCTGAGCGGCATTCCCGCGAGCGGCCTTCCGGCCCCGAGCGGCATTCCCGCCCCGAGTCGCCCGCCCGCGGCTCGCCATGTGATCGGTGAAGCGGTGAAGCGTGACGGGTGCCGCGTGCCGCGGGCAGGTCGCCGTCGGGCTCGGTGAGGTCGGGTGCACGGCTCCGCTGCGGGATCGCGGACCGCCCTCGGCCCGCTACCCAACGTGATCAAACGCGCAAACCGCCCATGGGTCTGTTTCCCTTCTCTCTTGCCTTCTCAAAGCACTTGACGGGAGGTGGCCCGGGCGGCTCAGCTTAGATTCACATGTTGGAGACAAGCCGGGTCCCGCTGGTGTGGCCCGGCCCGGCGGCCGGTCGTCGTGCCGACCGCCCCAGGCGGGAGTGGATGAGTCGATGGAGACTCCTGGGTCGCAGTCCTCGCTGCACCGGGCCAATCTGGAGCGGGTCGTGCGCGCGGTGCGTATGGCCGGCTCACTCACGCAGGCGGAGATCGCCCGGAGTACGGGGCTGTCCGCGGCCACGGTCTCCAACATCGTTCGCGAGTTGAAGGACGGCGGGACCGTCGAGGTGACGCCCACCTCCGCGGGCGGTCGACGGGCGCGCAGCGTCTCCCTCTCCGGGGACGCGGGCATCGTCGTGGGCGTCGATTTCGGGCACTCCCATCTACGGGTGGCGGTCGGCAATCTGGCGCACCAGGTGCTGGCCGAGGAGGCCGAGCCGATCGATGTGGACGCCTCCGCCGCGGAGGGCTTCGATCGGGCGGAACAGCTGGTCAGCAGGCTGATCGCGGAGACCGGGATCAGCCCGGACAAGGTCGTCGGCGTCGGCCTCGGCGTGCCGGGCCCCATCGACGTCGAATCCGGCACCCTCGGGTCGACGGCGATCCTGCCGGGCTGGTCCGGCACCAACCCCAGCCGGGAGCTCTCCGGGCGCCTCGGGGTGCCCGTCTACGTCGACAACGACGCCAACCTCGGCGCGCTGGGCGAGCTGGTGTGGGGCGGCGGCCGAGGGGCGTCCGACCTCGCGTACATCAAGGTCGCGAGCGGTGTCGGCGCGGGACTGGTGATCAGCGGGCAGATCTACCGCGGGCCGGGCGGCACGGCGGGCGAGATCGGGCATATCACCCTCGACGAGGCGGGCCCGGTGTGCCGCTGCGGCAATCGCGGCTGCCTGGAGACCTTCACCGCCGCCCGGTATGTCCTCCCGCTGCTGCAACCGAGCCATGGCCCCGATCTGACCATGCCGCGGGTGGTCCAGCTGGCTCGCGAGGGCGATCCGGGCTGCCGACGGGTCATTGCGGACGTAGGCCGTCATATCGGTAGTGGTGTGGCCAATCTCTGCAATCTGCTCAATCCGAGCAGGGTGGTGCTCGGCGGCGATCTCGCAGAGGCCGGTGAGCTGGTGCTGGCGCCGATCCGCGAGTCGGTGTCCCGGTACGCGATCCCCAGTGCGGCACGGCAGTTGGGCATCGTCCCGGGCACTCTCGGCGGCCGGGCCGAGGTGCTGGGAGCGCTCGCGCTGGTGCTGAGCGAAATGGGCGATTCAACCCTTCTCGACGGTGTGCAGGTCGAGGACGCACCCGCCCTAGCGTGAACGCGTTGAGTTCACACAGCTAACGCATGGCACCGTTGCCATCTCGTTAAGGATTTACTTCTTGACGGTCGGCGGGCGGCCGAGTTGACTTCCAGCCACCTCGGCCGCAACGACGCGGCCTCGTCAGGGAGGCAACCCCAATGAACGTTTGGACGCGTCGCGTCGTCATAGGAACCGCAGCCGTATCGATGGCCCTCTCGGTGGCCGCGTGCGGGAAGGCCGGTGACGGCGACAAGGCCGGCGGTGGCGACAACAAGACCATTGGTCTCCTGCTGCCGGAGAACAAGACCACGCGCTACGAGACCTTCGACCGGCCGCTCATCGAGGCGAAGATCAAGACGCTCTGCAGCGACTGCAAGGTTCAGTACAACAACGCCTCGCAGGACACCGAGCAGCAGAAGAAGCAGTTCGACGCGCTGATCACCCAGGGCGTGAAGGTCATCATTCTGGACGCGGTCGACTACAAGGCCACCAAGTCCTGGGTGAACCAGGCCGCCAAGAAGGGTGTCAAGGTCGTCGCGTACGACCGGCTGGCCGAGGGCAACATCTCCGCCTACGTCTCCTACGACAACGAGAAGATCGGCCGCCTCCAGGGCGAGGCGCTGGTCAAGGCGCTGGGCGACAAGGCCAAGGACAGCAATGTCGTCATGATCAACGGTTCGCCGACCGACCCGAACATGCCGTTCTTCAAGAAGGGCGCCCACAGCGTCCTCGACAAGAAGGTCAAGAAGATCGCGTATGAGCAGGACATCCCCGACTGGTCGCCGGACGAGGCCAACAAGAAGATGAGCGCGGCCCTCGACTCGCTCGGCAAGGACGGCTTCCAGGGCGTCTACTCCGGCAACGACGGCATGGCCGGCGGCATCGTCACCGCCCTCAAGCAGAAGGGCGTCGAGGTCCCGGTCGGCGGCCAGGACGCCGAGCTCGCGGGTCTGCAGCGGATCCTCAAGGGCGACCAGGCGTTCACCATCTACAAGCAGATCAAGCCGCAGGCCGACTCCACGGCCGAGATCGCGGTCAAGCTGCTCAAGGGCGGGAAGATCGACTCCCTGACCGACGCCAAGGTCGACAGCCTCAGCGGCGAGGTCAAGGGCATCCCCGCCAAGCTGTACGACGCGCAGATCGTGACCAAGGACAACATCAAGGACACGATCCTCAAGGACAAGGTCTACAAGGCGAGCGAGATCTGCGCCGGCGACGCCAAGAAGGCGTGCGAGGCGGCCGGCATCAAGTAAGGCCCCGGTCACACCCCGGTCATGCGGGGCCGCGCGGCACAGCCCGCGCCCCCTGCACCCGGTCCGGCGCCCGCCCCGGTCAACTCCCCCCGTCCCGGGGCGGGCGCCGCGACCGCACCTCGCACACCCCCGCTCTTCGCACCACCATTCCCGCCGTTGTGACGGCGGCGAAGGAGATGATTCACGTGTCCGCTACGCCTGTTCTGGCGTTGCGCGGAGTCTCCAAGCGGTTCGGCGCCGTCCAAGCACTCACGGACGTCACCCTGGAGATCCACCCCGGTGAGGTGGTCGCCCTCGTAGGCGACAACGGCGCCGGCAAGTCCACGCTCGTCAAGACCATTTCCGGCGTCCACCCGGTCGACGACGGCGCCATCGAGTGGGAGGGCAACAAGGTCGGCATCCACAAGCCGCACGACGCCCAGGAACTCGGCGTCGCGACCGTCTACCAGGACCTCGCGCTCTGCGACAACCTCGACGTCGTCGCCAACCTCTTCCTCGGCAACGAGACCCGCACGGCGGGCGTCCTCGACGAGATCGCGATGGAGAAGCGCGCCAAGGAGCTGCTGGACACCCTCTCCATCCGCATCCCCAGCGTCCGGATCCCGGTTGCCGCGCTCTCCGGTGGCCAGCGGCAGGTCGTCGCCATCGCCCGTGCGCTGATCGGCGACCCCAAGGTCGTCATCCTCGACGAGCCCACCGCCGCGCTCGGCGTGGAGCAGACCGCGCAGGTCCTCGACCTGGTCGAGCGGCTGCGCGAGCGCGGCCTCGGTGTCATCCTCATCAGCCACAACATGGCCGATGTGCAGGCCGTCGCGGACCGGGTCGCGGTGCTGCGGCTGGGCCGCAACAACGGTGTCTTCGACGTCGAGGGCACCTCCCACGAAGAGATCATCGCCGCCATCACCGGCGCGTCGGACAACGCCGTGACCCGCCGCAAGGCGCGTACGGACCAGGTGAAGAAGGAGGCCGGGGCATGAGCGACCTCACGAAGCAGCCTGCGGAGGAAGCGACCAAGGAGGCCCCGGCGGCCGCCGACGCTCCGCCGCCGGCCGCCGTCGACCCCCGGCTGCTCGTCCGCGAGGAGGGCTTCGCCGGCTACCTCAAGGACTTCAAGCGCCGGGTGCGCGGCGGTGAGCTGGGCTCCCTGCCGGTCATCATCGGCCTGGTCGTCATCGCGATCATCTTCCAGGTCAAGAACAGCAGCTTCCTGTCCGCCGACAGCCTCGCGAACATCGGCGTCTACACCTCCGGCCTCGGCATCATGGCCGTCGGTATCGTCTTCGTCCTGCTGCTGGGTGAGATCGACCTGTCCGTCGGCTCGGTGGCGGGCGTCGGGGCGGCCGTGTGGGCCGTGCTCAGCGTCACCAACGGTGTCAACGACTGGCTCGCGGTCCTGATCGCCATCACCGCGGGCATCGCCATCGGCGCCCTGCACGGATTCTTTTTCGCCAAGGTCGGCGTGCCCGCGTTCGTCGTCACCCTGGCCGGTTTCCTCGGCTGGAGCGGCCTCCAGATCTGGATGATGGGCAAGGAAGGCTCCATCAACACGCCCAGCGGCAGCGTGGTGGAGAACCTCACCGGCTACTACTTCGAGGACAAGGCCGCCGCGTACGGCCTCGCGCTGATCGCCGTCCTCGCCTACGCCGGCTCCCTGCTGCTGGACGCCAAGCGCCGCAAGGCCGCCGCGCTGCCGGCCCGGCCGCGCAGCGAGATCCTGCTGCGCACCGGCGTCGTCGCGCTGATCGCCTTCGTCGTCGCCTACGTCCTGAACGAGCCGGAGGGCGCCCGCGGGCTGCCGCTGGCGCTGGTGCTGTTCCTCGCCGTGCTGGTCATCGCGGACTTCGTGGTGCGGCGCACCACCTACGGGCGGCAGATCTTCGCGGTCGGCGGCAACGCGGAAGCGGCCCGCAGGGCCGGCATCAACGTGAACAAGATCCGCATCACGGTGTTCGCGATCTCCGGCATGCTCGCCGCCTTCGGCGGGCTCTTCATCGCCAGCCTCTCCGGTGGCGCCACGAAGAACCTGGGCTCCGGCAACACCCTGATGAACGTGATCGCGGCGGCCGTCATCGGCGGCACCAGCCTCTTCGGCGGCCGCGGCAAGATCTGGTCCGCGCTGCTGGGCATGCTGGTCATCCAGTCCATCCAGCAGGGCCTGAACCTGCTCGGCATGGCCAGCGAGATCCAGTACATGATCACCGGCGCGGTGCTGCTCGCCGCTGTCGTGATCGACTCGGTTTCGCGGCGTACGCAGAAGACCGCGGGGCGCACGTAGCTGCGGGTTGTCGTTTGACTGCGGCAGCGCTCCGGGCGCACTTAGCTGCGGGTAGTCGTGCGGCTGCCCCGGCGCTCCGGGCGCACGTAAGTGCAGGCAGTCGTTCGACTGCGGCAGCGCTCCGGGCGCACGTAGCCGCGGGTAGTCGTGCGGCTGCCCCGGCGCTCCGGGCGCACTTGAGTGCCGGCAGTTGTGCGACGACGGCGGCGCTCCCGCCGTAACGGCCCGCCCCCGTCGACAGACGGTCGGATCCGGCCCCCACCAGGCGTGACCAGGTGGGGGCCGGTCCATGTCCGGAAACGGCTCCGTTTGGCGGCATCCGGCGGCATCACCCGAGTGACATACATCGCGAGGCCCGCCCGCAGTCGCGGCGGGCGGAACATTAGACTCATCTGATCGGCAAGCTCGATCGGCAGGCTCGTACCAGCAAGGAGGCAGGGGTGGCGTTGCTGACCCGCATCAGGGGACCGCGCGATCTGGACCGGCTAGGCCCGGAGCAGCTCGAGCAGCTGGCGGGGGAGATCCGTACCTTCCTCGTCGACGCGGTCGCCAAGACCGGCGGACACCTCGGCCCGAACCTCGGGGTGGTCGAGCTGACCATCGCCCTGCACCGTGTCTTCCACTCCCCCCAGGACCGGGTCCTCTTCGACACGGGGCACCAGTCCTACGTCCACAAGCTGCTCACCGGCCGCCAGGACTTCACCGGGCTGCGCGCCAAGGGCGGCCTTTCGGGCTATCCCTCGCGCGCCGAGTCCGACCACGACGTCATCGAGAACAGCCACGCCTCCACGGTGCTGGGCTGGGCCGACGGCCTCGCCAAGGCCAACGAGGTACGCGGCAAGAGCGACCATGTGGTGGCCGTCATCGGTGACGGCGCGCTGACCGGCGGCATGGCCTGGGAGGCGCTCAACAACATCGCCGCCGCCAAGGACCGCCCGCTCGTCATCGTCGTCAACGACAACGAGCGCTCCTACGCGCCGACCATCGGCGGCCTCGCCAACCACCTCGCCACGCTCCGTACCACCGACGGCTACGAGCGTTTCCTGGCGCGCGGCAAGGACATCCTGGAGCGCACCCCGGTCGTCGGGAAGCCGCTCTACGAGACGCTCCACGGCGCCAAGAAGGGCCTCAAGGACTTCATCGCGCCGCAGGGCATGTTCGAGGACCTGGGCCTGAAGTACGTCGGCCCGATCGACGGCCATGACATCGAGGCCCTGGAGTCCGCGCTCGCCCGCGCCAAGCGCTTCGGCGGCCCCGTCATCGTGCACTGCCTCACCGAGAAGGGCCGCGGCTACAAGCCCGCCGAGCAGGACGAGGCGGACCGCTTCCACGGCATCGGCCCGATCCACCCGGACACCGGCCTGCCGGTCAAGACCGCGGCCGCCAGCTGGACCTCCGTCTTCGGCGACGAGATGGTCAAGCTCGGCCGGGAGCGCAAGGACATCGTCGCGATCACCGCGGCCATGCTCCAGCCGGTCGGCCTGAAGAAGTTCGCGGACGCGTTCCCCGACCGCATCTACGACGTCGGCATCGCCGAGCAGCACGCCGCCACCTCCGCCGCCGGCCTGGCCACCGGCGGGGTGCACCCGGTCTTCGCGGTGTACGCGACGTTCCTCAACCGGGCCTTCGACCAGGTCCTGATGGACGTCGCCCTGCACAAGTGCGGTGTGACGTTCGTCCTCGACCGGGCCGGCGTCACCGGTGACGACGGCGCCTCGCACAACGGCATGTGGGACATGTCGATGCTCCAGGTCGTGCCCACCCTGCGGATCGCCGCCCCGCGCGACGCCGCCCAGCTGCGCGCCCAACTGCGCGAGGCCGTCAAGGTCGAGGACGCGCCGACCGTGCTGCGCTACTCCAAGGGCGTCGTCGGCCCGGCCGTCCCCGCGGTCGGCAAGATCGGCGGCATGGACGTCCTGCGGAAGCCCACGGCCGCCAAGCCGGACGTGCTGGTGGTGTCCGTGGGCGCGCTCGCGCCGATGTGCCTGGAGGTCGCCGATCTGCTGGACAAGCAGGGCATCTCCTCCACCGTCGTCGACCCGCGCTGGGTCAAGCCGGTCGACGCGGCGCTGCCGGAGCTCGCCGCCAAGCACCGGGTGGTCGTCACCGTCGAGGACAACATCCGTACCGGCGGCGTCGGTTCGGCCGTCGCGCAGTCGCTGCGGGACGCCGGCGTGGACCTCCCGCTGCGGGACTTCGGCATCCCCGAGCGGTTCCTCGACCACGCCTCCCGCAAGGAGGTCATGGCGGAGATCGGGCTCACCGCCCCGGACATCGCCCGCCAGGTCACCGGACTCGTCGCCAGGATCGACAACCGTGGTGCCGGCGCCGAGGAGGCCACCGACGCCCCGGACGCCACGGGCGGTGCGCGGCCCGCCGAGGTCGCCCGCGACTGATCCGACAGCTGCGCCGATGGGCCGGCCGGTCACCCGTACGGGTGTTCCGCCCGGCCCATCGGCATATCCGCCTCCACGCCCCATCGGGTGAATACCCGCCGTCAGAGGGCCCGCCATACCTGTCTGTTTCCCGCCATTGCGGAGACTCGGTCAGTTCAGGAGAGTTGCGAGGGTCGTCCAGGCGGAGGTTCGCCCATGAGCACACAGCACGGCACAGAGCATGATTCACGCCGCAGTCGCGGCCTGTTCCGGACGAAGACTGTCGAGCAGTCGATCCAGGACACGGAGGAGCCGGAGCACGCGCTACGGAAGTCCCTGTCCGCATGGGATCTGACGGTCTTCGGTGTCGGCGTCATCATCGGCACCGGCATCTTCGTACTCACCGGAAAGGTGGCCAAGGAGACCGCGGGACCGGCCACCGCGCTGGCGTTCGTCGCCGCGGGCATCGTCTGCGCGCTGGCCGCGCTCTGCTACGCCGAGTTCGCCTCCACGGTCCCCGTGGCCGGATCGGCGTACACGTTCGCGTACGCCTCCATCGGTGAGCTGCCCGCATGGATCATCGGCTGGGACCTGGTCCTGGAGTTCGCGCTGGGCACAGCCGTCGTCGCCGTCGGCTGGTCCGGCTATGTGCGCTCGCTGATGGACAACGTCGGCTGGCATCTGCCGGCCACACTGCAAGGGCCCGATGTCGCGGGAGGCAGCTTCGACATCCTGGCCTTCGTGCTGGTCCTGGTGCTGACCGTGATCCTGGTGCTCGGCATGAAGCTGTCCGCCAACATCACCGCGATCGTCGTGGCCATCAAGGTGACCGTGGTCATGATCGTGATCATCGCGGGGCTGTTCTTCATCGTGGGAGACAACTACTCGCCGTTCATCCCCGAGGCGGTTTCCCCGCCGTCCAGTTCCGGATGGGACGCCCCGCTGATCCAAACGATCTTCGGCTACGCACCCACCAACTTCGGCGTCATGGGCATCTTCACCGCCGCGTCCGTCGTCTTCTTCGCCTTCATCGGATTCGACGTGGTGGCCACCGCCGCCGAGGAGACCAAGCTTCCCCAGCGCGACATGCCGCGCGGCATCCTCGGCTCGCTCCTCATCTGCACCGTCCTCTACGTCGCCGTCTCCATCGTGGTGACCGGCATGGAGCACTACACCAAGCTGTCCGTCAGCGCCCCGCTGGCCGACGCCTTCAAGGCGACCGGCCACCCCTTCTACGCCGGCATCATCAGCTTCGGCGCGGCCGTCGGCCTCACCACCGTGTGCCTGATCCTGCTCCTCGGTCAGACCCGGGTGTTCTTCGCGATGAGTCGCGACGGACTGCTGCCGCGGTTCTTCTCCGTCACGCATCCCCGCTTCGGCACCCCGTACCGCCCGACCATCCTGCTCGGTGTGTTCATCGCCATCGTCGCGGGCTTCACCAGCATCAACGAACTCGCGACCCTGGTGAACATCGGCACGCTCTTCGCGTTCGTGGTCGTCGCCGTCGGCGTGATCATCCTCCGCCGCACCCGCCCCGACCTGCACCGCGCGTTCCGAACCCCGTGGGTTCCGCTCGTCCCGATCCTGTCGGTCGCCGCCTCGGTGTGGCTGATGCTCAACCTGCCGGGCGAGACCTGGTTCCGCTTCGCCGTCTGGATGGTGATCGGCATCGTCGTGTACGCCCTCTACGGACGCTCGCACAGCCGCCTCGGTCTCCGGAACCGGCAGGTCGAAAAGGGCTGAAACCGGCCATTCGCCCCCCGTTGTCCTCGCTGCCCGTGCGGCCCGCCGGCCGTACGGGCAGCCTCAGGATCTGCGGCCGCTCCGCCCGCCGCCCCGCCCCCACACCGCACGCGGCCCCGTCACCCGGGCGCCCAGCGCCTCGACGCGCTCCCGCAGCCCACGGTCCGCGGTGACGACGAGACACTCACGGGCGCCGCCCTCCTCCGCCACCAGCTCCACGATCCGGTCATCGCCGCTGCCGCCCGCCGACACCACCCGTACGCCCTCGACGGAGGTCACCCCGCGCGCCGCGCCCTCGACCACGAGGACCATCTCCAGGGGCGGTTCGACCAGCCCAGGCAGCCCCGCGGCGGCGTACCCGGGCAGCGCGTCCCGCAGCCGCTCCGCCGCGCCGTGGCGGTCCCGCCACCAGCCGTCGGGCACCGAGCCGACGACATTCGCGGCATCGACGATCACCAAGGAATCCATGCGGCCAGCCTGCCACGACCGCCCCCGCTCCCCGACACACGGATGCGCGGGCCGACTCCGCCGAGCCGGCCCGCGCATCACCTACGACTGACGTGCCCTTACGCGGGAACGCTCGCCACGCCCGGGGCCAGGAACTTCTTGCCCGTCACCCGCTCGGAGACACCCTCGCGGTCCAGGTACGGCGTGATGCCGCCCAGGTGGAAGGGCCAGCCGGCACCGGTGATCAGACACAGGTCGATGTCCTGCGCCTCGGCGACGACACCCTCGTCCAGCATCAGGCCGATCTCCTGCGCGACGGCGTCCAGGACGCGGTCCCGCACCTGCTCCTCGGTCAGGACGACATCGCCCTGCTTGAGGAGCGCGGCGACCTCCGGGTCCAGCTCCGGCTTGCCGGAGTCGTAGACGTAGAAGCCGCGCTTGCCGGCCTTGACGACGGCGGCGAGGTTCGGGGAGACCTTGAAGCGGTCCGGGAAGGCGCCGTTGAGCGTCTCCGACACATGCAGACCGATCGCCGGGCCGACCAGCTCCAGCAGCACCAGCGGCGACATCGGCAGACCGAGCGGCTCGATGGCCTTCTCGGCGACCTCGACCGGGGTGCCCTCGTCGATGACGTTCTGGATCTCGCCCATGAAGCGGGTCAGGATGCGGTTGACGACGAACGCCGGGGCGTCCTTCGTCAGCACGGCCGTCTTCTTCAGCGACTTGGCGACCGAGAACGCGGTGGCCAGCGACGCGTCGTCGGTCTTCTCCGCGCGGACGATCTCCAGCAGCGGCAGGATCGCGACCGGGTTGAAGAAGTGGAAGCCCACGACCCGCTCGGGGTGCTTGAGCTTCGACGCCATCTCGGTGACCGAGAGGGAGGAGGTGTTGGTCGCCAGGATCGCGTGCTCCGGGACGACCGCCTCGACCTCGGCGAACACCTGCTGCTTGACGCCCATCTCCTCGAAGACGGCCTCGATGACGAAGTCCGCGTCGCCGAAGGCGGTGGCCTTGTCGAGGTGACCGGAGACCAGACCCTTGAGGCGGTTCGCCTTGTCCTGGTTGACCCGGCCCTTGAGCAGCAGCTTGTCGATCTCGCCGTGGACGTACTCCACGCCCTTGTCGATACGGGCCTGGTCGATGTCCGTGAGGACGACCGGCACCTCGAGACGGCGGGCGAACAGCAGCGCCAGCTGAGAGGCCATCAGACCGGCGCCGACGACGCCGACCTTGGTGACCGGGCGGGCCAGCTTCTTGTCCGGCGCACCGGCGGGACGCTTGGCACGCTTCTGCACCAGGTTGAACGAGTAGATGCCGGAGCGCAGCTCGCCACCCATGATCAGGTCCGCGAGGGCCTGGTCCTCGGCGTCGAAGCCCTGCTGGAGGTCGCCGTTCTTGGCGGCGGCGATGATCTCCAGCGCGCGGTAGGCGGCCGGGGCCGCGCCGTGCACCTTGCCGTCGGCGACGGCCTTGCCGCGGGCCACGGCCTCGTCCCACGCCGCACCCCGGTCGATCTCGGGCCGTACGACCTCGTGGTCGCCCTTCAGCACCGAAGCGGTCCAGATCAGCGACTGCTCCAGGAAGTCGGCACCCTCGAAGATCGCGTCCGCGATGCCCAGCTCGAAGACCTGCTGGCCCTTGAGCTGCTTGTTCTGGTTGAGCGAGTTCTCGATCACGACCGAGACGGCCTTGTCCGGGCCGATCAGGTTCGGCAGCAGGACGCAGCCGCCCCAGCCCGGCACCAGACCGAGGAAGACCTCGGGCAGCGAGAAGGCGGGGACCGCCTTGGAGACGGTGCGGTAGGTGCAGTGCAGACCGACCTCGACGCCGCCGCCCATCGCCGCGCCGTTGTAGTACGCGAAGGTCGGCACGGCCAGCCCGGCCAGCCGCTTGAAGACGTCGTGGCCGCCCTTGCCGATGGCCAGGGCCTCGTCGTGCTTCTTCAGCAGCTCGACGCCCTTGAGGTCGGCGCCGACGGCGAAGATGAACGGCTTGCCGGTGAGACCGACACCGACGATCGTGCCGTCCGCGGCCTCCTTCTCCACCTGGTCGATGGCGGCGTTGAGGTTCGCCAGCGACTGCGGACCGAAGGTGGTCGGCTTGGTGTGGTCGAAGCCGTTGTCCAGCGTGACGAGCGCGAATTTGCCCGCGCCCTGGGGCAGGTCGAGGTGGCGTACGTGCGCCTGCGTCACGACCTCGTCCGGGAACAGCTCCGCCGCACCCTTCAACAGCTCAGTAGTGGTGCTCACTTGCCTGCTCCCTCGAAGTGCGGGTTCTCCCAGATGACCGTTCCACCCATGCCGAAGCCGACACACATGGAGGTGATGCCGTAGCGGACCTCCGGCTGCTCCTCGAACTGCCGGGCCAGCTGCGTCATCAGACGCACGCCGGACGACGCCAGCGGGTGGCCGAAGGCGATCGCGCCGCCGTACTGGTTGACGCGCGGGTCGTCGTCGGCGATGCCGTAGTGGTCCAGGAGCGAGAGCACCTGCACCGCGAAGGCCTCGTTGATCTCGAACAGACCGATGTCATCGATCGTCAGACCGGCCTTGGCCAGCGCCTTCTCGGTCGCCGGGACCGGGCCGATGCCCATGACCTCGGGCTCCACACCGGCGAACGCGAAGTCCACCAGGCGCATCTTGACCGGCAGGCCCAGCTCGCGCGCCACGTCCTCGGCGGCGATCAGTGAGGCGGTCGCACCGTCGTTGAGACCGGCGGCGTTGCCCGCGGTCACCCGGCCGTGCGGACGGAACGGGGTCTTCAGGCCGGCCAGGTTCTCCAGGGTCGTGCCCGGACGCATCGGCTCGTCGGCGGTGGCCAGGCCCCAGCCGGTCTCGCCGGCCTCCGCGTTGGTGCGGCGGACCGAGATCGGCACCAGGTCCTGCTGGATCTTGCCGTTGGCGTACGCCTTGGCGGCCTTCTCCTGCGAGCGCACGGCGTACTCGTCGGCGCGCTGCTTGGTGATGTGCGGGAGCCGGTCGTGCAGGTTCTCCGCCGTCATGCCCATGAAGAGGGCGGACTGGTCGACCAGCTTCTCCGACACGAAGCGCGGGTTGGGGTCCACGCCCTCACCCATGGGGTGGCGGCCCATGTGCTCGACACCACCGGCGATGGCGAGGTCGTACGCACCGAAGGACACACCGCCGGCCATGCTCGTCACGGCGGTCATCGCGCCGGCACACATCCGGTCGATGGAGAAGCCGGGCACGGACTGGGGGAGGCCCGCCAGGATGCCGGCGGTACGGCCCAGGGTCAGGCCCTGGTCGCCGATCTGGGTGGTGGCGGCGAGGGCAACCTCGTCGATCTTCGCAGGGTCCAGGTCCGGGTTGCGGCGCAGCAGCTCCCGGATGCACTTGACGACCAGGTCGTCGGCGCGGGTCTCGTGGTAGATGCCCTTCGGGCCCGCCTTGCCGAACGGGGTGCGGACGCCGTCGACGAAGACGACGTCCCTAGCGGTACGAGGCACGTTGGCTCTCCTCCATGTGCGGGGTGGCACTGCTGCGGGGCGCCCCGGGGGACGCTTCACACCGACATGCTACTTGCGGGTAACCAGGCTGCACAGTCCCATGGGCCGGAGCGGCGAACGTCACACGGGTTCGTCGCGCTTTGCGTGGGTCGAGCGGGGGCGTGCCCTTCGTTTTACGCGGGGCTCGGGGCGGGCTTCCGCCGGTCCTCGTCATGACGACGCGGCCCTCGACACAGCGACGCGGTCCCGGACATAGCGACGCGGTTCCCGGCATGACGACGGCCCGGCCGCGCATGCTCGCGCGGCCGGGCCGTCGGTGTCCCGTCCCTGTCAGGCGCCGTTCGTGACCAGCGCCTCCGTGAGGATCACCGCCACCTGCTCGATCTGCCAGGGGCGCGCGCCGTGGCCGGTCAGCACCCTGGAGACCGCCTCCAGCGTCGGCTCGGCCGGCGGCTCCCAGCACAGCCGGCGCACCGTGTCCGGGGTGATCAGGTTCTCCTGGGGGAGGTTCAGCTCCTCGGCGAGCGCGGTCACCGCGGCCCGCGCGGCCGCGAGCCGGGCCGCGGCGGCCGGGTCCTTGTCCGCCCAGGAACGGGGCGGCGGCGGTCCGTTGAGCGGCTGTCCCGGCTGCGGCAGCTCACTGTCCGGCAGCGTACGGGCGCGGTCCACGGCGGCCTGCCACTGCTCCAGCTGACGGCGGCCCATGCGGTGGCCGAAGCCGGGCAGCGCGGCCAGCGCCTGGCTGTTCGCCGGCAGGTTCAGCGCCGCCTCCACGATCGCGGTGTCCCCGAGCACCTTGCCCGGGGAGACGTCGCGCCGCTGGGCGACCTGGTCACGGGCGGTCCACAGCTCCCGTACGACCGCCATCTGGCGACGCCGGCGCACCTTGTGCATCCCGGACGTACGGCGCCAGGGGTCCTTGCGGGGCGGCGGCGGGGGAGCGGCGGCGATGGCCGCGAACTCCTGCCGGGCCCACTCCAGCTTCCCCTGCCGGGTCAGCTCCTCCTCCAGCGCGTCGCGCAGATCCACCAGCAGCTCGACGTCGAGCGCGGCATAGCGCAGCCACGGCTCGGGCAGCGGACGGGTCGACCAGTCGACGGCGGAGTGGCCCTTCTCCAGGGCGTAGCCGAGGACGTTCTCGACCATCGCGCCCAGGCCGACCCGGGCGAAACCGGCCAGCCGCCCGGCCAGCTCCGTGTCGAAGAGCCGGGTGGGGACCATCCCTATGTCGCGCAGACAGGGCAGGTCCTGGGTGGCGGCGTGCAGCACCCACTCGGCGTCGTCGATCGCGTCGCCGAGCGCCGACAGGTCGGGGCAGCCGACCGGGTCGACGAGGACGCTGCCGGCGCCCTCGCGGCGCAGCTGGACGAGGTAGGCGCGCTGGCCGTAGCGGTAGCCGGAAGCGCGCTCGGCGTCGACGGCGACCGGACCGGAGCCGGCCGCGAAGGCGGCCACGACCTCGGCGAGCGCCTCGTCGGTGGCGGTCACCGAGGGGATGCCTTCGCGGGGCTCCAATAGCGGTTCCGGCGCCGGTCCGAGATCCGGAGGAGAGTCTCCGGCTGCTCGCAGTGTCGTGTCTGCTGCGGTCTTTTGGGCGTCGGTCACCAGTCAAGGGTATCTGTGTATGCACGGCGCCCGTCGAGGGAACGTTCCCTCGACGGGCGAGACGGCCTGGTTGAGTGGGTCAGTGGATGATGCCGGTGCGCAGGGCGACCGCGACCATGCCGGCCCGGTCACCGGTGCCGAGCTTGCGTGCGATGCGGGCGAGGTGGCTCTTGACGGTCAGCGCCGACAGCCCCATCGAGACGCCGATGGCCTTGTTGGACTGGCCCTCCGCCACCAGCCGCAACACCTCGACCTCACGGCCCGAAAGCTCGCGGTAGCCGCCCGGGTGGCCGGGGGCGCCCGGGGGGCGGCGCTGCATACGGGCCGCGTTGGCGCCGATGGGCGCGGCGCCCGGCCGGCCCGGGAGGCCGAGGTTGGTGCGGGTGCCGGTGACGACATAGCCCTTGACGCCGCCGGCGAGGGCGTTGCGTACGGCGCCGATGTCGTCGGCGGCGGACAGGGCGAGACCGTTGGGCCAGCCGGCGGCCCGCGTCTCGGAGAGGAGCGTGAGGCCGGAGCCGTCGGGCAGGTGGACGTCGGCAACGCAGATGTCGCGCGGGTTGCCGACGCGGGGACGGGCCTCCGCGATGGACGACGCCTCGATCACGTCACGTACTCCGAGGGCCCACAGGTGGCGGGTGACGGTGGAACGGACGCGAGGGTCGGCCACGACGACCATGGCCGTCGGCTTGTTCGGGCGGTAGGCGACCAGGCTCGAAGGTTGCTCGAGGAGAACAGACACCGGGCCTCCTGGGGGGAGTGGCGGGGACGGAAGCCGACTTGGGAGCGTCGGAATGATCCGTGTTTGAAGGGTCACTGACCTCTTCGGCAGCAATCGGGCGGGACTTTAGAGTTTGATCACGATTTAGTTAGGGGCAATTCGGGCAAATCGGACGCTTGGTCGATCAGAGCTGAGCATCGAGTGACCACAGAGGTGAACAGAGGCGCATGTGATGACGCGATGTCGCCCGGAACGCTTCACGGACGGTGCGGGAAGAGCACGGTTGACGCGCGAAGTTGATCAGGCGTTGTCGTAGGTGCTCAGAGGCTGTCGGTGGGGTGGGGGCGGGAGGGGGACGGGATGGGGGAGGTGTGCTGCCGCCGGCGGGTGGGTGGGCGGGGGTGCCGGGCGTCGTCGTTGCCGGTCGTCGCTGCTGCTTCTGCCGGTCGTCGTCGCTGCTGCCGAACGGTTCGGCGCGGCTGCCGATGATGGTGTCCGGGCGCCCTGGTGTCCGCATCCGCTGCCGCGTGAACCCGGCGGGTCTCGTGTCCCGGCGCGGCCGCACCGGGACACCCGACGCTCAGCGGGGATGCGGCCCCCGGCGCTGCGGCAGCGGTACGACACCGCCGCGCGGCGACGGGTCCGGCGCGGCCGGCGGCAGCCCCGCCACCTGACACAGCAGATCGCACCACGCCGACAGATGCGCCGCCATGTCCGGCACCCCGCCCGGCCCCTCGGCCGGTGTCCACGACGCCCGGATCTCGATCTGCGTCGCCGGCTCCCGCGCCGAAAGACCACCGAAGTAGTACGACCCGGCCCGCGTCACCGTGCCGCTCGCCTCGCCGTACCGCACCCCGCGCGCCTCCAGCGCACCCGTCAGCCACGACCAGGACACCTCGGGCAACAGCGGATCGGCGCCCATCTCCGGCTCCAGTTCCGCCCGTGCCAGCGTCACCACACGGAACGTGCCCTGCCAGGCCTCATGCCCGGCCGGCTGGTGGAGCAGCACCAGCCGCCCGTCCGCCAGATCCCTGTCCTCGTCGCCCGGTCCCGAGGCGTGTTCGACCACCGCCGCCTCCAGCGCGTACGCGAACGGGGCGAGCCGCTTCGGCGCCGGCGTCGGGTCGATCTCGATCTCCGGCCGCAGTCGAGCCGCCCGGAGCGCCTCGACCGCCTGACGGAAGGGGATCGGGGTCTCGTCCGCGCTGTCCGCGAGGTGTTCTTGAGCCGCAGCCATGCCCGGAAGATTAGGCGGAAGGAGGCCGTCATCCCGGGAGGACACCCGGTGCGCGCGTCGCCCATTCGGAGGTGCCCCGGAGGCGCCGGCGCAGTTCCGCCCCCGGGCGCCGTCCCGGACATGCCCTCTGCCGCGCCGCACCGCCCCGGTCGTCACCGGGAGACGGCCGGTCTCCGTCGCCGGGAGGTGCCTGTCTCCCTCACCGGGAAGCGGCCTGTCGGCGAACTCCGGGACCCCGGTCACGCCCTCCGGCGCGCATGCGAAGATTTGGGGCGTGAGCGCCAACGACGCCCCCACGGGCCAGCAGCAGACCGCTACATACGACTCGGCATTCCTCAGGGCCTGCCGCCGCGAGCCGGTGCCGCACACGCCGGTGTGGTTCATGCGCCAGGCGGGGCGCTCGCTGCCCGAATACCGCAAGGTCCGCGAGGGCATCGCGATGCTCGACTCCTGCATGCGCCCCGAGCTGGTCACCGAGATCACCCTCCAGCCGGTGCGCCGCCACAACGTCGACGCCGCCATCTACTTCAGCGACATCGTCGTCCCCCTCAAGGCCATCGGCATCGACCTCGACATCAAGCCCGGCGTCGGCCCGGTCGTCGAGAACCCGATCCGCACCCGCGCCGACCTCGAGCAGCTGCGCGACCTGGAGCCCGGCGACGTCTCGTACGTCACCGAGGCCATCGGCATGCTCGTCCGCGAACTCGGCAGCACCCCCCTCATCGGCTTCGCCGGCGCACCCTTCACCCTCGCCAGCTACCTCGTCGAGGGCGGCCCGTCCCGTAACCACGAGCGCACCAAGGCGCTCATGTACGGCGACCCGCAGCTGTGGGCCGACCTCCTGGACCGGCTCGCGGAGATCACCGCGGCCTTCCTCAAGGTCCAGATCGAGGCCGGGGCGAGCGCCGTGCAGCTCTTCGACTCCTGGGTCGGCGCGCTCGCGCCCGCCGACTACCGGCGGTCCGTGATGCCGTCCTCCGCCAAGGTCTTCGACGCGGTCGCGTCCTACGGCGTGCCGCGCATCCACTTCGGTGTCGGCACCGGCGAACTCCTCGGCCTGATGGGCGAGGCCGGCGCCGATGTCGTCGGCGTCGACTGGCGCGTCCCGCTGGACGAGGCGGCTCGCCGCGTCGGCCCCGGCAAGGCACTCCAGGGCAATATCGACCCGGCCGTCCTCTTCGCCCCGCGCGAGGCCGTGGAGACCAAGGCCCGCGAGGTCCTGGAGGCCGCCGCCGGCCTGGAAGGCCATGTCTTCAACCTCGGCCACGGTGTCCTCCCCACCACCGACCCGGAGTCGCTGACCCGGCTGGTGGAGTACGTACACGAGCAGACGGCGGGCTGAGGGAGGGGCTCGGGGCGTTCCCCGGTCCTTCGGCCTCCCCCGGGGGGCTCCCCTCGCCCCCCGCCCCGCCCCCGCCCCGCCCCACCCCTCGCCCTGACCTGACAGAGCTCTGGTCCGGCCCGGGACGGCTTGATCAGGTCTGGCCGGCCCGCCCAGGTCATACCCCCGCCGCCCGTATCGCCGCCGTCGCCTTGCGGGCCGCGACCAGGACCGGGTCCCAGACCGGGGAGAAGGGCGGGGCGTAGCCCAGGTCGAGGGTGGTCATCTGCTCCACGGTCATGCCGGCCGTCAGTGCCACCGCCGCGATGTCCACCCTCTTGCCCGCGCCCTCGTGCCCGACGATCTGCACACCCAGCAGTCGGCCCGTACGGTGCTCGGCGAGCATCTTGACGTGCATCGGGCGGGCGCCGGGGTAGTAGCCGGCCTGGTTGGTGGACTCGATGGTCACCGTGACGAACCGCAGGCCGGCGGCGCGCGCATGGCGCTCCAGCAGTCCGGTGCGGGCGATCTCCAGATCGCAGACCTTGCTGACGGCGGTGCCGACGACACCGGGGAAGGTCGCGTAGCCGCCGCCCACGTTGGAGCCGATGACCTGGCCGTGCTTGTTGGCGTGCGTGCCGAGCGCGATATGCCGGGTGTGCCCCGACACCAGGTCGAGGACCTCGACGCAGTCGCCGCCCGCCCATATCGCGTCCTGGCCGCGCACCCGCATCGCGAGGTCGGTGAGCAGCCCGCCGGACTCGCCCAGGGGGAGCCCGGCCGCGGCGGCGAGGGTCGTCTCGGGCTGTACGCCCATGCCCAGGACGATCACGTCCGCCGGATATTCGGCGTCCTCGGTGGTGACCGCGCGGGCCCGGCCTTCCGCATCCGTCAGCACCGCGGTCACGGCCGCGCCGCGCACCGTCTCGATGCCCAGCCCGCACATCGCCGTGTGGACGAGCGCCCCCATGTCCGGGTCCAGGGTGGACATCGGCTGCTCGCTCTGTTCCAGCACGGTGACCTCGTAGCCGCGGCGGATCAGCGCCTCGGCCATCTCCACGCCGATATAGCCGGCGCCGACGACGACGGCCCGCCGGCCCTCGGTGGCCTCAAGGGTGTCCAGCAGGGCCCGGCCGTCGTCGAGTGTCTGCACACCATGCACACCCGGCGCGTCGATCCCCGGCAGCGCGGGGCGCCGCGGTCGGGCGCCGGTGGCCAGCACCAGCTTGTCGAAGCCGGTCCAGGACTCCCGGCCGCCGTCGTCCAGCTGCCGGGTGCGCACCCGGCAGCGGTCCAGGTCGAGTTCGGTGACCTCGGTACGCAACCGCAGATCGATGTCGCGGGCGCGGTGCTCCTCCGGAGAACGGGCGATCAGGGCGTCCGGACCGTCGACCACACCGCCGACCCAGTACGGGATGCCGCAGGCGGAGTACGAGGTGAAATGGCCGCGCTCGAACGCGATGATCTCCAGCTCGTCGGGCTTCCTCAGCCGCCGCGCCTGCGACGCGGCGGCCATCCCCGCCGCGTCGCCACCGACGACCACCAGCCGCTCCGCCGCCATCGCGCCACCCCTTCGTCGGATCTCACCGCAGCGCCTCCGCCGCCTCTTGACGATGCGCGGTGTTCGCTGCGTCTTGATTCGTAACGTTAGGACTCGCCGCGTGTCGGCGCGTCAGGAATGCCCCTGAGAAACGCCCTGACGGGCCCCTGAGGAAGACCCTGATGAATCGTCGCGAAGTCCCCTAGGGGCCCGGAAACGGGGGGCGAGAAAAGGGGCCGAACGGGTGCGGGACGGCGCAGGACGGTGCGGGAACGGCACGCGGACAGCACGAGAACGGGCGCTGGCAGGGGCGCTGGCAGGGGCGCTAGAAGGGGTAGGCCGCGGGCGTGGCGCGCACCGTCGTCCAGCGGGTTTCGGTGAACGCGTCGAGGTTGGCCTCGCCGCCGAAGCGCGAGCCGGTACCCGAGTCGGCGAGGCCGCCGAAGGCCGCGACCGGCTCGTCGTTGACCGTCTGGTCGTTGATGTGGACGAGGCCGGTGGGGATGCGTTGGGCCAGGTCCAGCGCGCGGGCCGCGTCGCGGGTGACGATCCCGAGCGCCAGGCCGTAGGACGTGTCGTTCGCCAGCTCGACGGCCTCGTCCAGGGTGTGGAACGCGCGCACGGGGGCCACCGGGCCGAAGACTTCCAGGGCGTACGCGGCGGAGGCGCCCACGGAGCCGGGCCCCGATCCGGAGTCGGCGCCCGCGTCGGCGAGCACCGTCGGACGGTAGTACAGGTCGTGGTGGGTGCCCCCGGCGGCGACCCGTACGCCGGCCTCGGCGCTGCTCCGTACCAGCTCGTCGATCTTGTCGAGCTGACCGCGGTCGATGACCGGGCCGAGGTGCACCTGCTCGCGGAACGGGTCCCCGACGGCCAGCGCGTCCGCCTTCTCCGCCAGCCGGGCCACGTACTCGTCGTAGAGCGAGGCATGCACGAGATGCCGGCCCGCGGTCATGCAGACCTGGCCCTGGTGGAAGAAGGACGCCCAGGCGGCGGTGGACATCGCCGCGTCCAGATCGGCGTCCTCCAGGACGAGGAAGGCGCTGTTGCCGCCCAACTCCAGGTGGGCGCGCTTGAGATGGCTCGCGGCCAGAGCGCCGACGCTGCGGCCCGCGGCGGTCGAGCCGGTGAACGAGACGACGCGGACACGCGGATCCGCGATCAGCGCCTGACCGGTCTCCGCGCCGCCCGGCAGGACGTGCAGCAGCCCCTCGGGCAGCCCGGCCTCCGCGAAGACCGCCGACAGGACATGGCCGCCGCAGATCGCGGTACGCGGGTCGGGTTTGAGGAGGACGGCGTTGCCGAGGGCGAGGGCGGGTGCGACGGATCTGACGCCGAGCACCAGCGGGGCGTTGAACGGCGCGATGACGCCGACGACCCCGGCCGGGACGCGGGTCGTGTACGACAGGCGCGGCGTGGAGGAGGGGAGCACCTGCCCGATGGGGCGGTGGGCGAGTGCGGCGGCCTCGTAGCACTCCTCGGCCGCGGTGCGGATCTCGAAGTCGGCCTTGCCCCGGATGCTGCCGGACTCACGGATGATCCACTCGGCGATCTCCGGCTCGTACCGCTGGATCAGATCGCCGGCCCGGCGCAGCACCGCGGCCCGCTCCGAATACGGCCTGCGGGCCCAGTCCCGCTGGGCGTGGGCGGCGCTGCTCGCGGCCTGCTCGACGTCGGACGGGCCGGCCAGCGTGAAGGTGTCCAGCACGTCGCCCGTCGCGGGCTCGATGGCGTCCGCCTCGCCGCCGTTCAGGGACAGTCGTTCCTTCGGGTCGAGCAGGGGCATCGCGCCAACCTCCGGTCGGGAGAAAACAGTTGAGGAATGAACGAGTGGTCACATTCTCTCGCGAGGGGAGCGGCGGCGCCATGTGTGGAGGGGAAGGGGGCGAGGGGGAGCGGGCCGAGCGGGGTGGGGGCGCGCGGTTATGCGGCGGGGTGCGGGCGGGGTCAGGGGTGCGCTGGGGGAGATCCCCTAGGGGACGTGGTCGCCCCTTGCAGGCCAGAACGCGGGGGCAGGGGCGGGTATTCCGGCATCCGGTCTACCGGCATCTCTACCGGCATCACAGCACCCGATCCGCAGCCCCAGCGCTCCCGAGCCGACCCGCAGCCCCAGCGCTCCCGAGCCAGCCGTCCGAGGCGGCGCTCCCGGGTCAGCGCTCCCGAGCCAGCCGTCCGAGGCGGCGCTCCCGGGTCAGCGCTCCCGGGCCAGCCGTCCGAGCCAGCGCCCCCGAGCCAGCCCTCCCGGGCTAGCGTTCCAGAACCAGGGCGAGGCCCTGTCCCACCCCGATGCACAGTGCCGCGAGTCCCGTGCCCGAGCCCAGTGCGGCGAGCTGGTGGGCCACCGACCCGGCGAGGCGGGCGCCGGACGCGCCCAGGGGGTGGCCGATGGCGATGGCGCCGCCGCGCGGGTTCACCACGGACGGGTCCAGGTCGGGCCACTGGCCGATGCAGCCCAACGCCTGGGCCGCGAACGCCTCATTGAGTTCGAACGTCGCGACATCGCCGAAGCCGCGCCCGGACCGGTCCAGCGCCCGCCGTACCGCCTCCACCGGGCCGAGCCCGAACAGCTGCGGCTCGACGCCGGTCACCGCGCTCGCACGGATACGGGCCAGCGGTTCACGCCCGGTCGCCCGCAGCCCCTCCTCGTCGACCAGCAGCAGCGCCGCCGCGCCGTCGTTGAGCGGCGAGGAATTGCCCGCGGTGACCGTGCCCCCGGCCGTACGGAACACCGGCTTCAGCTTCGAGAGAGACTCCAGGGACGAAGCCTCCCGGATCGTCTCGTCCCGCTCCAGCTTCACATCCGGAAGCGGCACCACCTCCGCGTCGTAGCTGCCCTCCCGCCACGCCCGTGCCGCCTTCTGGTGGCTGGCCAGCGCGAACACGTCCTGCTGCTCGCGGGTGATGCCGTGCTGCTCGGCGATCAGCTCGGCGCCCTCGCCCAGCGCGACCGTCCACTTGGGCCGCATCCGCGGATTGACCATCCGCCAGCCCAGCGTCGAGGAGAACATCTCCTGATGGCCCGCCGGGAAGGCCCGCTCCGGCTTGCGCAGGACGTACGGCGCACGGCTCATCGACTCCACGCCGCCCGCCACCGCGATATGCGCATCGCCGTGCGCGATGGCGCGGGCGGCCTGGATGACCGCCTCCAGACCGGAGCCGCACAGCCGGTTGACGGTCACGCCGGGGACGGTGACCGGCAGCCCCGCGAGCAGTACGGCCATCCGGGCGACATTCCGGTTGTCCTCGCCGGCGCCGTTCGCATCGCCGAAGCAGACGTCGTCGATCCGGGCCGGGTCCAGCTCCGGGGTGCGGTCCACCAGGGCCCTGACCACATGGGCGGCCAGGTCGTCGGGGCGGGTTCCGGCCAGGGCGCCGCCGTATTTGCCGACGGGGGTCCGTACGGCATCGACGATGTAGACATCCCGTACGCGTGGCTCGGTCATCAGGCAGTGTCCTCGGTGTATTCGATGTGCTCGCTCGACGGACTCGCTCTACTTGCGGTCCCGGGCCGGGGGTCGGCGGGCGGCAGGAAGATCGCTGCCGCCCGCCCCGAGTCTTTGCCCGCCGCTCCCCGCTGTCAACGGGGTCCTCGGCCACGGACGGATCCGGCCCGCCTACGGGCGGGCGGATCGGGAACCGGGCAAGGATCCCGATCCGGTTCCGGGTTCCGTGCCTGGTTCCGTTCCCGGGCCGGTTCCGGGTCCGGCCGAGGTCTCCGGTCCGGTTGCGGCCTCCGGTCCGGCCGAGGCTTCCGGTGCGTCCGCGGCGGCCGCCGGTCCGCCGGATGCGGTCCCGTCCTCACCGCCGGAGCCGGCCGCCATACCGGCAGCGCCCGCCATGCTTGCCGCGCCCGCCGCGCCGTCAGCGCCCTTCACACCCAGCGCGCCCACCGCACCCGCCGGATCCACCGGGCCTGCCCCTTGCGACACGCCCCCGCCGTTCACCCCGCGCCGCCGGGTACGGCGTCCCGCCGGCAGCCGGTCGCGGACCAGCCGCCACAGCCCGTGCAGGAGGGCCCCCGCCGCCGCGAACGGCAGCACCGCACCGATGATCACCAGCAGCCACCGCACCGCCTCGGTGAAGGCGTGCCAGCCGCCGGAGAGCGCGTCCCCGAAGGACGTCGGATCGTCCTCGTGCTGCGGGGCGGCGCCCGGCTGCCGCAGCAGCAGCGTGATGGTGGCCATGCCCGTCCGCTCCTTGAGCGACGCCAGCTGGGCCTCCAGCGACTCCAGGTCCGCCTCGCGGGTGTTGAGTTCGGACTCCAGGGAGACGATGTCGCTGATCGTCGTGGCCCGCTCCATCAGCTCCCGGACGCGTGTCACGCTCGCCCGCTGGGTCTTGATGCGGCTCTCGGTGTCCACCACCTGCTCGGTCACGTCCTTCGCCGAGACCTCCCGCGAGACGAGCTTGCCGAGCCGGGACAGCCGCCCGAGCACCGCGTCGTACTCCTTGGGCGGCACCCGCAGCACCAGCTTCGACCGGTCGTGGCCCTCGGCGTCCCGGTCGGTGGTCTCGTCGCCGGTGTAGCCGCCCGCGCCGTCCACCGCCGTACGCGCCTTGGCCAGCGCCTCCGGCAGATCCTTGGTCTCCACGGTGACCGTCGCGGTACGGATGATCTGGCTGGGCGCGACCTTGGCCGCCTTCGGCCGCCCCGGGGCGTGCTCCTCGGCCGCCGCCCCGTTTCGGCCGTCGCCGGGGGCCCGCTGCCCGCCCCGCTCGTACCCGCCGCCCGTCGCCCGAGGCGGCGCGGCCGCCCCCTTGTCGGCGATCGCCTCGCTCGTCGCGGCTTCGTCGCCCGACGCGCCGCATCCGGCGACCGCCAGCGACGCCGCGAGCAGCACCGCGGTCGCGGCACCCCGACGTCCCGCCGCAGCGCGTCCGGCTGGTGCTCCCGGCATCCGTCCCGTTGTTCCCCGCATGACCCGTCCCCCTCGAAGTGGCCTGATGTCGTTGCCAGTTCGACGACTCCCGGGAGCGGCCGGTTGCCGCCTCCGGGTCGCGATGCGGTCACGGTCCGGACTCCGCGAGGACTCCCCACCGGGCAGCGGATTCCACACCAGGGATCTGAGAGAACCAGGCCTCGGGGACAACCCGGCATCCGGGAGAACCCGGAATCCGACGGATCCCGGCCTCTGAGAGAGTGGGGGCATGAGCGCTGCGCATACCAGTACGGGCCGGGCGTCCGGCACCATCCCGCACGTAGTCGTCATCGGTGGGGGCATCTCGGGGCTGGCGGCGGCACACCGCCTGCTCGAAGGCGGCGCGCAGGTCACCGTCCTGGAGTCGTCGGACCGGCTGGGCGGCAAGCTGCGCGCGGGCGAGATCGCGGGCGTACCGGTCGATCTCGGCGCCGAATCGATGCTGGCCAGGCGGCCGGAGGGGGTCGACCTCGCGCGCGCCGTCGGACTCGGCGACCGGCTGCAGCCGCCCGCCACCGCTGCCGCGTCCCTGTGGACCCGTGACGCGCTCCGCCCGATGCCCAAGGGCCATGTCATGGGCGTCCCCGGGGACCTCGCTCCGCTCGCCGCGTCCGGAGTGATCTCCCCTGCCGGTCTGGCGCGGATCTCCGAGGACGAGGTGCTGGCGCGGACCGAGACCGGCGAGGATGTCGCGGTCGGCGAGTATGTCGCGGCCCGGCTCGGCCGCGAGGTCGTCGACCGGCTCGTGGAGCCCCTGTTGGGCGGGGTGTACGCGGGTGACGCGTACCGCATCTCGATGCGTGCCGCGGTCCCGCAGCTCTTCGAGGCCGCGCGGTCGCACCGTTCGCTGCTGGACGGCGTACGGGCCATCCTGGCGCGGTCCGCCACCACGGTCCACCAGACCGGGCCCACCGCGACCGGCCCCGTCTTCATGGGCATCGACGGCGGCATCGGGACGCTGCCGGGAGCGGTGGCCGACGCCGTGCGCGCCGCGGGCGGCGAGATCCGCCTCGACGCCGCCGTACGGGAACTGCGCCGGGCCGGCGCCGACGGCTGGCAGGTGTGCGTCGAGGACCGGGTGATCGAGGCGGCCGCGGTGATCATGGCGGCCCCGGCCGACGCGGCGGCCCAGCTGCTCCGCCACGACTGCCCGGCCGCCGCCACCGAGTTGGACACCGTCGACTACGCCTCGATGGCGCTGGTCACCATGGCCTTCCGCCGCTCCGACCTGGGCAGCGTCCCCGCCGGCAGCGGCTTCCTCGTACCGCCCGTCGACGGGCGCCGGATCAAGGCCTCGACGTTCGCCAGCCACAAGTGGGGCTGGATCGGGAACGCCGATCCGGACCTCTTCGTGCTGCGCACCTCCCTCGGCCGGTACGAGGACGACGCCGACCTCAAGCGCGACGACTCCGAACTGGTCGATCTCTCGCTCGCCGACCTCGGCGAGGCGGTCGGCCTGCACGCCCGGCCCGTCGCGAGCACGGTCACCCGCTGGCAGGGCGGCCTGCCGCAGTACGCCGTCGGCCATCTGGAGCGGGTGGCCAGGATCCGCACCGCGGTCGCCGGGCTGCCGGCGGCGCTGCGGGTGTGCGGCGCGGTCTACGACGGTGTCGGCATCCCGGCCTGCGTCGGCTCCGCGCGCCGCGCCGCCGACGACATCCTGGCCACCCTGGCGCCGGACTCCTCGGGCGGCGAGTGAGAATGGATGACATGACAGACGCTTCCACCCCCGCCACCGCTCCCGAGAAGACCCCGAACGCCGGCAAGAAGGCGAAGGACCTCAACGAGGTCATCCGCTACACCCTCTGGTCGGTGTTCAAGCTGCGTGACGTCCTCCCGGAGGACCGCAGCGGCTACGCAGACGAGGTCGAGGAGCTGTTCGCTCAGCTCTCCGCCAAGGACGTCGTCGTCCGCGGCACCTATGACGTGTCCGGTCTGCGCGCCGACGCCGACCTCATGATCTGGTGGCACTCGGAGAGCTCGGACGCGCTCCAGGAGGCATACAACCTCTTCCGTCGCACCCGTCTCGGCCGTGCGCTGGAGCCGGTGTGGTCGAACATGGCGCTGCACCGCCCCGCCGAGTTCAACAAGTCGCACATCCCGGCCTTCCTGGCCGACGAGGAGCCGCGCGACTACGTGAGCGTCTACCCCTTCGTGCGCTCCTACGACTGGTACCTCCTCCCCGACGAGGACCGCCGACGGATGCTCGCCGACCACGGCAAGATGGCCCGCGGCTTCCCGGACGTCCGCGCCAACACGGTGCCGTCGTTCTCGCTGGGCGACTACGAGTGGATCCTGGCCTTCGAGGCCAACGACCTCTACCGCATCGTCGACCTGATGCGTCACCTGCGCGCCTCCGAGGCCCGGCAGCACGTCCGCGAGGAGATCCCGTTCTACACGGGGCGCCGCAAGCCGGTGGCGGAGCTGGTCGCGGGTCTGGCGTAACCGGGACGGACGCCGCGTCCGGCCGGGGTCCGGGGGTTGCTCCCCGGGTGATGCGGTATCGGGCGCCGGGCCGTACCGAGCCCCGTGCACGGAGTACTGCGGGCCGCCCCCCTGGGGACGGCCCGCAGTGGTTTGCCGCGTCGGGCGCTACTTCTTCACTTCTTCACTTCCTGACTTCTTCCGCTTCGCCGCGGACGGCACGGGTTCCGCGCGCGGTGCGCAGTACACCCGGTCTCCCGGGACCTTCCCGTGCAGCAGGTACGCCTCCGTGTACTTGTTGACGCAGTCGTTGTCGCTGAGCGCGATGCCGTGCGTACCGGCTCCCTTCTCGGTGACCAGCGAGGCACTGCCGTGCAGCCGCCGCTGGAGGTTCAGCGCCCCCGGATACGGCGTCGCCGCGTCCCGCTCGGCCGCCAGCAGCAGCACCGGGGGCAGCGCGCCCGGTGCCGTCTGGATGTCGAGGGGCGCGGGCCCGCCGTGCAGCGCGTCGTCGAGCCCGGTCGCGGCCGCATGGCCGGTGGCGTCGGCCAACCTGTCCAGCCCGTCCGGGACGGCCACCGGGTCCCCGGCGCGGGTGCCCTCCCCGGCGAGCCGGCCGGTGGTCCGGTCGAGTGCGTCATCGAGCCCGGCGGCGGCGAACTCCGACCGTTCCGGCCAGAACGCGCAGGGCAGATTCATCCAGGCGTTGTCCCATGTCTCGAACGGCGCCACCCGGGCGACCTTCGTGTTGTCGCGGTCCCAGGTGCGCCAGTCGCGCGGCCAGGGTGCGTCGTTGCACTCGACCGCGGTGTAGACGGCGTTGCCGTTCTCGTCCTCCTTGGCGCCGCCCGCCTTGGGCGACGCCTGGTCGATCAGCGGCTGCGGGTTGCCGTGCAGATAGGACGAGAGCGCCGCCGCGCGCATCGGCCAGTAGGCGTCGTTGTAGCCGGTCTTGAGGTACGCCGCCTGGAGCTGCGCAGGGCCGATCTTGCCGTTGACGGGCGAGCGCCGGACCCGCTTGAGCGCCCTGTCGTACGAGTGCTGCACGGCCTTGCGGGTCTTGCCGAGGTGGTAGTGGGCGTGGTGCTTGGCGACCCAGTGGAGCCAGTCGCCCCAACGGTGCTCGAAGGCGATGTTCTGATCGAGGTTGTTGGCGTACCAGATCTGGCCGGGATCAGGGTTGACGATGCTGTCGAAGACCATGCGGCGGACGTGGCCGGGGAAGAGCGTCGCGTAGATGGCGCCGAAATACGTCCCGTAGGACGCGCCCATGAACGTCAGCTTCTTCTCGCCCAGCGCGGCCCGCACCATGTCCAGGTCGCGGGCGTTGTTGACCGAGTTGTAAAAGGGCAGGTCGGCGCCCGCATTACGGGCGCACCCGCGGGCGTACGCCTTCGCCTGTGCCACCTTCTTCCGCTTGAATGCCTCGCTCGGGTACCGCTGGGTGTCGGTCGGCGTCTTGGCGTACTCCTCCGGGTTCTGGCAGGAGAGCGGTGCCGAGCGGCCGACACCGCGCGGTGCGTATCCGACGAAGTCATAGGCGCGGGCCGTTCTGCGCCACTTGGCGAGCGCGCCGTAGAGCGGGAAATCCATGCTGGTCGCGCCCGGGCCGCCGGGATTGAAGATCAGCGCGCCCTGCCGTTCGCCGGGCGCGGTGGCCTTGATCCGGCTGACGGTGAGGTTGATTTTCTTGCCGTCGGGCCGCGCGTAATCGAGCGGCACGGCGACCGTGCCGCACTGGACGTGCGCCGGCAGATGCTCCACGGCCGGGCATTTGCCGAAGGCGATGGGGTGCGGAACGGGGGCGGGGGGTGCGGCGGACGGGCCGCTGGCGCCGCCCGCCGGGGCGGTGGCGAGCGCGGTCAGAACCAGCGACCCGATGGTGCCGTACAACGCGAGTGCTCTCACGAGCCGTCCCTTCGTATGGTGCGTGGCGCACGGCGAGAGGCTCACTCCACTAGGCCGCACGGTGTGCATACAAAAGGGATAGTTGGGGCGGTGGTTGCCGATGTAAAGCACCTGGCACCGGTGTCGGCAGCTATGCCCCGGAAGAGTGGCGGGCGGCCCTCGGCGCGGGTTCGGAAAAGCGCTCCGGGACCGGGTGAGGCGAGTGCGACCAGTGTGGCCCCGGCGCGTCCCTCTTGGCGGCCGACGACGCGCCGCACCATCCGCTCGCCCGCCGCGGTCGCCCAACTGGCGGACACGGGGACCTCGATGGCTTCGCTGCGGGGCGCAGTGGCATGGACTGCCGCGCCCGGCCGCGGCGCAACGGCGTCAGCTGCCGCGCCCGGCCGGCCGTCAGCTGCCGCCGCCGCAGCCGCCCCCGCCGCCGCACGATGAACCGCCCCCGCCGCACGACGATCCGCCGCCCCCGCAGGACGACGCGGCCCCGCACGAAGAGCTGCCGCACCCGGAGCCGCCGTCCGACGAGCCGCACCACGACGTGCCCGACCCGTCGCCCGGCGATATCCCACCGGAGTCGGAGCCGGACGAGCCGGAGGAGGCCGAGGCCGAGGCCGTCGTGCGATGCGCCTCCGCAAGATGCTGCCGCAGCGCCTCGTCGGCGATCACCGCCGCCCCGCCGAGCGCCACCAGGGATGCCACGGACTGCACCGCTCCGGGACGGTGGGCGGCACGGGCGGCTCCCAGCGCACGGAGACCGGCCTTGGTGACCCGGCGGCCGCACACCGACTTGCAGACCGCGCCGACGACGATGCCGGCCAACACGCCGGGCATGATCCTGAAGACGGTCGGCGCCTCCGCCAGATCGCCGCTGTCGGCGTCCGCGAAGGTCAGCAGCAGGCCGACGAGGAACACCACCACACAGGCCGTCACCTGGGCGGTGGCCCACCGGCGCCATCCCTGACCGAATCCGGGACGTCGCATCAGGCCGCGGGCCGCCAGCCGGTCGCCGATCTCCTGGACCGCCGGGCTGCGCATCGTATGGCCGCGCACCGCGGCCAGCGCCCCACCGGGTGTCCGGGCCACCGAGTCCAGCACCGCGGCCTCGACCGCGTCCTGGGCGAACGCCTGGCGAACCGTCACCACGCCGGGGCCGCCTACGGCCAGCCGGCCGTCCGCGTGCATGCCGGCGAGCGCGGCGTCCGCCACCCGCCCCGGGCCACCGGCGAGAAACGCGATCTCCCCCATGTCGTGGGTCCGGGCGTAGACGGCACGGCCGGACGGCGGCCCTGCCGCCCGGACGGCCCGGACCGTGCCGGTGACCAGTACCAGCGACGAGGCGCAGATCCCCAGATTCGCGGCGAGTACGAAGGACATGGCCGTCACCCCCGGTGCAGCGCGCGCCGGACGGCGTCCGCGAGACGTGAGACGGGGCTCGCCGACGGCGGCCTGGGCCCGGCGCGATCGCGCCACCACCGCGTCAACTCCCGCCGCGCCTCCGCGTCCTCGGGGCGGCCCTGGGCCAGCAGATACGCCGCGAAGTCCAGGGCGTCCTGCCGGTAGCCGCCGCCCATGGGCCGGTGGCCGGCATAGCCGAGGAACGCGGCCCGGTAGTCCGCGCCGAGGATCTCGGGCAGTTCGGGAGCGACCTTGGCGACGACGGACGCCCGCTTGGCGGTCAGCGCCCGGCTCTGCACCCGCAGCCGGGCGCCGTCGAAGCCCTCCGGTGCGGGCGTCCCCGCGACCAGCGCGGACAGCAGCGCGGTCTGCGCGAGCGCGAGACGCTGCCGCGCCGCCTCGGTGGAGCCCGCCGGAGCGTCCACGCCGCCCACGGCCCCGTCGGGCAGGGCGTCCCTGCCGCCCCCGGACCGCTCCGTCACGGGCTCAAGCCGCCTGGACATGACGGGCCTCCTTCAGTACGGCGCGTATCGCGTCGAGTTCCCCGGCCAGCTCCCCGGCCTCGGGGAAGTCCTCGTCCCGCTCCAGCAGCACGCCGGGCGGCGTGGTGCGCGCGCAGAGCTCGGCGAGCACATCCAGCACCGGCTGGGTCACCGGGTGGGCGTGGCTGTCGTGCCACACCCCGTCCCGCTCCACGCCGCCCGCGACATGGACGTACGCGATGGCCTCGACCGGCAGCTCGTCCAGGGCGACGGCCGGGTCCTCGCCCCGGTTGACGTGGTTCGTGTGGAGGTTGGCGACGTCGATGAGCAGCCGGACACCGGTCCGCTCGACCAGCTCGTACAGAAACTGCCCCTCGGTCATCTCCTCGCCCGGCCAGTTGATGAGCGCCGCGATGTTCTCCAGTGCCAGCGGCACCGGCAGCGCGTCCTGGGCGATCCGTACGTTCTCGCACAGCACGTCCAGGGCGTCGCGGGTGCGCGGCACCGGGAGCAGATGTCCGGCCTCCCTGAGCGGTGAGGCGGTGAGCGGTCCGCCGGCGCGGACGAACGCGATGTGCTCGGTGACCAGGGGCGCGCCGAGGGTCTCGGCGCGCTCGGCGAGGGCGGTCAGCCGCCCGGCGTCCGGCCGGTCCGCGCCGCCGAGGCCGAGCGAGACACCGTGCGGGACGACGGTCGTGCCGCGCTCGCGCAGCTCCTGCAGGGCCGCCGGCAGATGGCCGGGACAGAGGTTCTCGGCCACCACCTCCACCCAGTCCACACCGGGCAGCCCGGCGATCTCCGCGGCGATCTCCGGCCGCCAGCCGATCCCCGTACCAAGGCGCTTCATGCTTCCCCCTCTCGCTCTGTGGTGTCGGTACTCATGGCCAGTTGAGACCGGCCGAACCCTGCGCATGCGGGGTTCAGAGCTTGATTTGAGCTTCCCGCGCCTCACCCCCCTTCAGAGACCGCCCCCGTGAGAGCCGCCCCCTAGAGCTGTCCCCGCAACGCGGGATGATCGGCGACCACCGTGCACGATCCCGCCTCGATCTCCGTGAACCCCGCATCCCGCACCACCGGCAGCCCACTACGGGTCAGCGCCGCCCAGGACTCCCGCTCCGCTGACCGCACGGCCAGCGGGAAGCCCGCCGCCCGCCATGCCGCCCGCTGCTCCGTGCCCAGCTCCCACCACGCGAGCTGCGCACCGTGCCCCACCTGCGCCATCTCCTTGCCGGCCGACATCTCCAGCTCGGGATTGAGCCACAGCACCGGCTGATCGGTGCCGGGCTCGGCCGGCCGCAGCGGATCATCCAACTCCGTCCCCGACACCTGGAGCCGCGCCAGATCCTTCGGCCAGCCGTCCAGCGGCACCGGCGGGAAGACCCGCACCTCCGCGCTCGCACCGCGCACCGTGATCCCCGGCAGCGCCGCCGCGCGCCGCCACTCCGCGCCGCGCGCCCGCCGCACGACCTTCCGGATCCGGGCGTCCTGCCAGTCCCGCACCGCCTCGGCCCACTCGCCGTCGCCCACCGCCCGCTCGTCCGACAGCAGCACGAGCACCGCCCGCGCCGCCGTCTCCAACGCGTCCGTACGCGCCGGCGGCGCCGCCTTCTCGATCCGCGCGACGAGCGGCAGCACGAACTGCGGGGCCGCGTCCCGGTCGGTCTCCTCATGGCGGAACGGGCCGCTGCTCCCCGCCGCCCCGTCGGGGTCGCCGGTGCTGCTGGGGTCGGTGGTCTCGGTGCTGGTCACGCGGCCAAGTCTGCCAGCCGCCACTGACAAGCCGCCCCGCCGGCCGCCGGCTGCCGTTCGCCGGCCGCCGGCCGCGGATCCGCCCGAGCGGTCCGTTGCCGTACGCCGCATCCACGGCCGCCCGTTCCCCGTCACGGCCTAGCATCCAGGCCCATGAACAGTGACCTCTTCGCCTCCGAGAACATGGCCAAGCCGGCGACCGCGCCCGGCATGACGCAGCAGAACGCAAAATCGCTCAAGTACGCCCTGGACGGCGAGTGTTACGCCCGCCAGGGCGCGATGATCGCCTACCGCGGCGACCTGCAGTTCGAGAAGCAGGGACAGGGAGTCGGCAAGTTCCTCAAGCGCGCCGTCACGGGCGAGGGGCTGGCGCTGATGGCCGTACGGGGCCGGGGCGAGGTGTGGTTCGCCCATGAGGCCGCCAACTGCTTCATCATCGACCTCGCCCAGGGCGACGGCATCACCGTCAACGGCCGCAACGTGCTGTGCTTCGACCCCTCCCTCGCCTACGAGATCAAGGTCGTCAAGGGCGCCGGAATGGTCGGCGGCGGGCTCTTCAACTCCGTCTTCACCGGCCACGGCAAGCTGGGCGTGATGTGCGAGGGCAACCCCATCGTCATACCCGTCGCACCGCAGGCCCCGGTGTTCGTCGACACCGACGCGGTGGTGGGCTGGAGCAGCTCCCTGCAGACCTCGCTGCAGCGTTCGCAGAGCCTCGGCTCGATGCTCCGCGGCGGCTCCGGTGAGGCCGTCCAACTCCGCCTGGACGGCGAGGGTTTCGTCATCGTAAGGCCGAGTGAGCTGCGCCCCGAGAAGGCGGCCGGGAACTGATCCGCGCCGGCGCCCGGGAACTGATCCGCCGGCGAGACGTTGAGAAGGTGAGAAGGGCTGGGGGAGCCGGGGGAGGTGCGGCAACGCATGAGGCTGGACGGGGTGGGGCGGCGCTACGGGGTGAGCGGGCCCTGGGTGCTGCGCGATGTGCATCTTGAAGTGCCCGCGCGTGCGCTGTTGCGCGTCGAGGGCACCAACGGCAGCGGGAAATCCACCCTGTTGCGGCTGTTCGCCGGGATCGACCGGCCCAGCGCCGGCCGCATCACCGGGCGCCCGCGCACCGCGTACGTCCCCGAACGCTTCCCGGGCGCGCTCCCCTTCACGGCCCTCGGCTACCTCACCCACCTCGGGCGCGTCCACGGCCTGCGCGGCCCCGACGCGGCCCGCCGCGCAGGCGAGTGGCTCGAACGCTTCGGGGCGGCCGGGCATGCGCGTACGCCGCTGGCCAACCTCTCCAAAGGCACCAGCCAGAAGGTCGCGGTCGCCCAGGCGCTGCTCGCCCGGCCCGAACTCCTCGTCCTCGACGAGGCCTGGACCGGCCTGGACCCCGGTGCGCGCGACGTCCTGGACCGCGCGGTCGCCGAGCGGATCGCGGACGGCGGCACCGTGGTCTTCGTCGACCACGACCCGCGCCGCCTGGAGGGCGCGGCCGACGCGCGCTATCGGGTCGCCGACGGGCGCCTGCTCGCAGAGGCCGGCGGGGCGGTCTCCGGCGCCGCGGTCGCGGCCGGCCCGCGAGTGATCATCGAGGCCGAGGGGGCGCCGGGCAGCGCCCCCGATCGGCTACGGGAGCGCGGCGGCCAGGAGCTGCCCGGCGCCCCCGACATCACGGCCGGCCCGGACGGCACGACCCGGCTCACCGTCCCGGCCGTCCACTCGGACGCGCTGCTGCGGGCCCTGCTCACCGCCCGACCGCCCTGGCACATCCGCTCGGTCGCGGCAGCCCCGAGCCCTGCCACCCCCGATGACCAGCGCATAACTCCCGCCCCCACGCCCAACGCGCCCGCTCACGTCCACCCCCACTCCGACGAGGCTCCGCTCCCGTGACCGCTCTCCTCCGCTATCAGGCGGCCCTGCTGATCGGCTCGCACCGCTGGCTGCCGCCGGTCATCCTCTACGCGGCGTATCTGGCCGTCGGCGTCCAGACCGGCGGCCCGATCCTCGATTCGTTCGGCTTCGCCGCCGCCGGACTGCTGCCCGTCGCGGTGTGGCTGACCCGGATCTGTGTCACCAACGAGCCGCCGGCCGCCCGCAGTTGCGCCGCTGCCGCCACCGGCCCCGGCCGCGTCCATCTCGCCTGCGTGCTCACCGCGACGGGCGCGGCCTCGCTCCTCGCGCTCCTGGGCACGGCGTTCGTCGCGCTGTCCGCCGACCCGCACTCCTCCGTCGGCCGTGTCCCCGTCCCGGTCCCCGCCGCGACCGGTGCGGGGCTGCTCACCGCACTGGCCTGCGTACTGCTGGGGACGGCGATAGGCGCGCTGTGCAACTGGCCGGTCCTGCGCAGCCCCGGCGCCGCGATACCGGCCGGGCTGCTCGCCGCGCTGGTGCTGAGCGTGGTGAGCGCCTCGCCCGCCAACGCCGCCGTATCGGGGCTGGTGACCGGCTCTGCGAGCGGCACCATCAGCACCCCCTGGCTGCCGCTCGCCGCCACCCTGCCGATAGCGGCCGCCGCCACCGCGGTCGCCTGCGCCCTGAGCTCCCGCCGTACATGACCCGGGCGGGCGCGGGCGGCTGCCGGGACCGCCCGGGTGACCCCTCGGCGTAGGCTCTGCCTCATGTCCGACACCGACGAGCCCACACCCCGCGGCGCCGGCCCCGCGCAGGGCGGCTGCTACACCGATGCCGACGTCGACATCGACGCAGGCTCGTCGGAGGCCGCAGCTCACGGGGCCGCGGCGGGCCCGCCGTACGCGGACTGTGTCCAGTGCGGCGAGCCCACCGAGTACCCCGTCGCGCGGCCCGGCATCGTCCTCTGCCCGGTGTGCGAATGGCAGGAAGCCCAGCGCTCGGCCTGTTCCGGCTAGGCCCCGTCCGCCGGCCGGGTCAGTGGCGCCAGGGGCCGGTCACCGCGAACGTGGTCCCCGGCGTGTAGCAGTTGACGTACATCGTGCCGTGGTCGGGTGAGAAGGTCACACCGGCGAACTCGCCCCACTCCGGCTCCTCCGGGGTGCCGATGTTCTGCCGGCCGCGTGCCATGGCGTAGACCTCGCCGCGCCGGGTGAGGCCGTAGACATGCTGGGCGCCCTCGCCGTCCTCGCAGACCATCAGGCCGCCGTTGGGTGCGAGGCAGATGTTGTCGGGGGACTCGCCGGGGAGTTGGAGGTCGCTGTCCGGGCCGAAGACGACGACCTGGGTGAGGCGGCGCCGCTTCGGGTCGTACTTCCACACCTGCCCGTAGTGGTCGGCGGCCGAGCCGTCCTTGCTGTGCGCGAAGCTGGAGATGAAGTAGACGCAGGAGCCGCCCCAGTAGCAGCCCTCCAGCTTCTGGGCGTGGGTGATGCCCTCGGGGCCGAAGTCCTGGAAGCGGATGGGGGTCCGGCGGGCCAGCGGGTCGGGGACGTCGACCCAGGTGACGTGGTCGAAGGTGGCGCCCGGCTGCTGCACGGTGGACAGGTCGGGCACGCCGGGGACGCGCAGCGCCTGGAGGCGGCCGCCGGCGCGCAGTGAGCCGCGGCCGCCCAGCGGCTTCGCCGGCAGAAAGCGGTAGAAGAGCCCGAACGGCTTCTGGAAGGCGTCCTCGGTCTCGTAGACGGTGCCGGTGCCGGGATCCACGGCGATCGCCTCGTGCTGGAAGCGGCCCATCGCGGTCAGCGGGACGGCGCCGGTGCGGCGCGGGTCGTACGGATCGACCTCGAAGATGAAGCCGTGGTCCTTGGTGTAGTTCTCCTCGCCTGCCCGGAACTCGGTTTCCTCGCAGGTCAGCCAGGTGTTCCAAGGGGTGTGGCCACCCGCGCAGTTGGTGGATGTGCCGGCGATGGCGACGCGTTCGGAGCGGACGTTGTCGTCCGCGTCGAGCTCCAGGGCGGTACAGCCGCCCTCGCCTCCGGGGTCGTACGTCAGATCGCGGACCCGGGGGACGGGGGAGCGGGACGCCGTACGGTTCTCATGGTTGCGGACGAGGTGGCGGCGGCCGCCCCGGCCGGGGAAGGCCGACATGCCGTCGCAGTTGCTGGGAACCTTGCCCTCGCCGGACGGCAGCGGGTCGCCCTCCCGGGAGAGGACCTTGTAGCGGAAGCCCTCGGGGAGGTCGAGCAGGCCGTCGGGGTCCGGAACCAGTGGTCCGTAGCCGCCCTGTCCCATGCTCTGGGCGGTGGCGGTCCCCGCGAAGATCTCCGAGAGGCTGCCGGCGAAGGCGATTCCCGCGCCCAACACACCGGTTCTGGCCAGGATCTGACGTCGTGTCGCAGACATGGGCAACTCCCTGTTGGCGGACAGGTGACGTGACCCGCATGTGTGTATCACGCACCCGGGCCGCCGGGAACCGTCCGCGAAGCGCCGTTCTCGATGTGTCGCCGGAGCGCCGTTTCGGCAGGGCCGACGACCCACCCGACAGGCCCTAGTGGGCCACCAGCGGCCCCGCGTCGCGTGCCAGCGCCGTCAGACGGGAGATGGCGCGGAAGTACTTCTTGCGGTAGCCGCCGCGCAGCATCTCCTCGCTGAACAGCTCGTCGAAGGGCTTGCCCGAGGTCAGCACCGGCACCTCGCGGTCGTAGAGCCGGTCCGCGAGGACCACCAGGCGCAGTGCGGTGGACTGGTCGGGCACCGCCTGGACGTCGGTGAGGCAGACGGCCTGGATGCCGTCGCACATCGCCCCGTACCGGCTGGGGTGCACCTTGGACAGATGCTCCAGGAGGGTGGGGAAGTCGTCGAGGGAGGCGCCCGGAGTGCGGTACGCGGTACGGGTGACGGTCTCGTCGTCGTACGGGGCGGGCGCCTCGGGCAGGCCGCGGTGGCGGTAGTCCTCGCCGTCGATGCGCAGCGGGCGGAAGTGGGCGCTCAGTCCCTGGATCTCGCGCAGGAAGTCGGCGGCGGCGAACCGGCCCTCGCCGAGTTTGCCGGGCAGCGTGTTGGAGGTGGCGGCGAGCGCCACCCCGGCGTCCACCAGCTTGCCGAGCAGGGTGGAGACCAGGACCGTGTCGCCGGGGTCGTCCAGTTCGAACTCGTCGATGCACAGCAGACGGTGGTCGCCGAGGGTGCGCACGGTCTGCTGGAAGCCGAGGGCGCCGACCAGGTTGGTCAGCTCGACGAAGGTGCCGAAGGCCTTGCGCTCGGCCGGGGCGGGGGTGGCGTGCCACAGGGAGGCCAGGAGGTGGGTCTTGCCGACGCCGTAGCCGCCGTCCAGGTAGACACCGCGCGGACCCTTGGGTGCGGCCTTCTTGGGGGACTTGCCGAACCAGCGTCGTTTGCCCGTCTCCGTCCCGCCGTCGATGCTCGCGGCGAAGCCGCTCAGGACCTCGACGGCGGTGGCCTGGCTGGCCTGGTTCGGGTCCGGGAGGTAGGTCTCGAAGCGGGCGCCCTGGAAGCGCGGCGGCGGCACCATCTCGGCGACCATGTGCTCGGCCGGGACGTGCGGGGCGCGTGCGGTGAGCGCGGCGGGGGTCGCGTCGCTCCCGCCGGCCGGCTCTCCGGCTATGGGGGCGGGCGGCGGGGACGAGGACTGGGAAGGTGACACAGCCGTCCAGCCTAGTCGCTGTGCGACACCGAGTGGTCAGGCGAGCGAGCCATGTCACACTGCCGCCATGCGACGCCTGTTCCCCCATTCCGCCCCGTCCCTGCCCGCCCCTGACACCGCGAGCCCGGTAGCGGTCCCCGACTCCGTGGACCGCGAGTGGACGCTGGAGGAGCTGGCCGACGCGTACGGATATCCGGAGGCGGACGATCCGGTGCGGGCGGGGCGCACCGGGTGGCTGCGCGCGAACATGGTCTCCTCCATGGACGGCGCGGCCCATCACGAGGGCCGCTCGCAGCCGCTCTCCAGCGACGCGGACATGCGGATCTTCGGTGTGCTGCGGGGTCTCGCGGACGCGGTGGTGGTCGGGGCGGAAACGGTCCGCCAGGAGGGGTACCGGCCGGCTCGCGCCCGCGAGGCGTTCGCCGCCCGGCGGGCCGCGGCGGGGCAGGGTCCGGCCCCCGCCATCGTGGTGGTGACGGCCGGCCTGGGGCTGGATTTCAGCCTGCCGCTGTTCGCCGCGCCGCTGGTCCCCACCCTGGTGCTGACCGGCGCGGGCGCCCCCGCCGACCGGGTGCGCGAGGCCCGCGCGGCGGGTGTCGAGGTGCTGTTCGCGGGCGAGGGCCTCGGCGTCGATCCGGAGCGGGTGGCGCCGACGCTGGCGGAACGGGGGCACACCCGGCTGCTCACCGAGGGCGGCCCGAAGCTGCTGGGGCAGTTCGCGGCGGCCGGGGCGCTGGACGAGATGTGTCTGTCGCTGGCTCCGGTCGTTGCTGTCGGTGACGCGCCGCGGGTCATGAACGGTCCCGCCGTTGCGGTTCCCGAGCGCTTCGCCCTGGTCTCCGTGCTGGAGGAGGCCGGGTTTCTGTTCACCCGCTACCGTCGGTCCTGAATATCAACGGAATTACCCGTTCCGCTTAGCTTCCGTTGGGCACACTTAAGGCCAACAGGCCCCGAGTGGCGACGGGGCAGGATGGTTTCTGTGGGCGCCGCGCCACGTGACGCCCGGAAGAGGAGAAGGGCGCCCGTCGTGTTCACGAGCGTATTGATGATCGAGAAGCCCCTGACGCCCGCCGACGTGGAGTTCGTGAGCACGCTGCACGGCGACGACCCGACCTCCTTCGTCGTCCTCATGCAGCCGCGCGGCAAGCAGGACATCCTGCTGCGGGCGATCGACGACGTCGCGCTCGGCGAGTTCGACGACGCCGTGCGCGAGGGCGCGGAACCCTCGGGACCGCTCGCCGACCGCGCCCTCTCCCAGACCCTCGCCGCGCTGCGCGCCAAGGGCGCCGAGGCCATCGGGCAGGTCGTCGAGGAGCACCCGATCGACCTGCTGAAGTCCGTCGTCGAGCAGACGAAGGCCGACGAGGTGATCGTGCTGACCACCCCGCACTTCGTCGAGGAGTTCTTCCACCGCGACTGGGCCTCCCGCGCCCGCCACAAGGTCGGCGTGCCGGTCCTCAAACTCTTCTCGCACGCGGCCGACGACCGGCCGCAGGACGCCGGCGGGAGCTGAGCTGGCCGCCCGGCGGACGGGGCGCCCACCCGACGGGACGGCCGCCCACCCGGACGGCGTACGCACGCCTCACAGGCTCGCGACCATCCGCGGACGCAGCCGCCCGTCCCGCATCTCGGCGGCCTCGTCCACCGCGTCCAGATGCGAGCGGTCGTGCGTGACCAGCACCGTCGCGGTGGCGCGCTGGTGCGTGAGCGTGGTCAGCAGATCCAGCACCGCCGCGCCCCGCTCGTGGTCCAGCGCGCTGGTCGGCTCGTCCACCAGCAGGACGGCCGGATCGTTCATCAGCGCCCGCGCGATATTGATCCGCTGCCGCTGCCCGCCGGACAGCTGGTGCGGCCGGCGGCCGGCCAGACCGTCCAGACCGACCGCCGCCAGCAGCTCCAGCGCCCGCGCCCTGGCCTTACGGGGCGAGCGGCCGTCCAGGTGCGCCATGACCTGGAGCTGCTCGGCGGCCGTCAGGGACGGCAGCAGGTTCGGCTGCTGGAAGACGGTGCCGATCGTGGTGCGGCGCAGCCGGGTCAGCTCGGCGCGGCTCATCCCTGCGGTGTCCGTACCGTCGACCACCACCCGCCCGCCGTCCGGGGCGATCAGCGTCGCGGCCACCGCCAGCAGGCTGGACTTGCCGGATCCGGACGGGCCGACCACCGCGGTGACGCAGCCCGCCGGCACGGTCAGCGAGACCGCGTCCAGCGCGGTCAGCCGGGCGCCGCCATCGGGATAGGTGAGGGTGACATCGGTCAGTTCGAGGCTCATCGGGCGCTCCCCAGGGCGGTCAGCGGGTCGACGGACGTGATGCGGCGGATGGACAGCGCGGCGCCGACGGCACCCAGCGCGATCATGATCAGAGCGGGCACCAGCACGGTGGACGGGTCCAGTACGAACGGCACGGTGCCGCTCACCCCGGCGCCCACCCCGGCCGCGACGGCGGTGCCGAGGCCCGTACCGATCACCAGCAGGACGACCGCCTGGCCGAGCGCGTCCCGCAGCAGCGAGCCGGTGGAGGCGCCCAGCGCCTTCAGGACCGCGACATCGCCGCCGCGCTGAATCGTCCACACGGTGAAGAAGGCGCCGATGACCAGCGCGGAGATGGCGAACAGAAAGCCGCGCATCAGCTGGAGCGAACCGTTCTCGGCGGTGTACGAGCCGATGGCCTTGAGGGCGTCGTCCGTGGTGACCGTGCGGGTGCCCAGCCGCTTGTCGGCGGCGGCCAGATCGGCCGCGGCGGTGGTGGACAGGGCGAGCACCGTCGCGCCCCCGGAGCCGCCGGGCCCGCCGGCCAGCTTCCGCCAGTCGCCCAGCGACGTCCAGACCACCGGCGTATGGCTGTACATCGCCGTGCCCGAGACCGCCGCGACCCGCACTTCACGGCCGCCCAGCGCGAGCGTGTCGCCGGCCCCTACGCCGAGGGACGCGGCGGCCTTCGCGGACAGCACCGCCGTGCCGTCCCCGACCGGCCCGGCGCCCGGCGCCAGGGGCGACCCGGAGCGCACACCGAACACGGACAGCGCCGCCGTACGGGCGCCCGCCGCCGCCTTCGTCGTGGCGATCCCCAGCGGCTCGGCCCGCCGTACGCCCGGCACCCGCGCCCAGTCCCGCACGGTCCCTTCCGGCAGCCGCGAATCGGTGAACGCGACGGCGCCGCCCTCGGCGGGGGCCGAGAACACCAGGTGGTCGGCGGGCAGCGAGGTGATCGCGGAGGTGTTCTCCCGGCCCAGGCCGGCGGTCAGCCCCGACAGCAGACCCACCAGCACCGTGATCAGCACGATGACGGTCCCCATCAGGGCGAACCTGCCCTTGGCGAATCTCAGGTCTCTCCAGGCGACGAACACAGGCGCGGCCATCCTCGGCTCCGTGCGCCGGGCCCACTGCCCGGCAGCTGGATCCACCGTCGCCTGCCGCCGGGGCCCCGCGCATCGCGCCCAGGAGTGGTTGATCGCTGTCGAAAGATGCAGCCCGGCTTCCACCTTTTGATTGATGCCGGGGCGGGGGCGGGCGCTTAACCTGGGGAATCCGGGCCGGAGAACAGCGACCACCGCTGTCCGGGCGAGCAGTGCCTCGACGGGCGGTTCCGGAACTGCCTCGACGAGCAGTACCGGAACGAGCAGTGCCCGAACCAGCAATGGCCGATGACGCCGTGACCGAAGAAGCCGTGAACGATCACTCCCTCACCCCCGTCCTGCGGGTGCTGCGCATGTGCCTCCATCTGATGGTGGCCGCCCTGCTCACGCTCGCCGCCGTACGGGCGGTCGCCGGCCACGCCCCGGACGCGCCCGCCGTCCTCACCACCGCCGCCGCGCTCTTCGCCCTCTACGCCGCCGGCCCCTCGATGCCCCGCCTGCGCACCTCCACCTCCGCCGCCGCCCTCTGGCTCGCGGCCGTGGCCCTCGTCTGGATGGTGCTGCTCGCCCTCACCCCCGACGGCATCTGGCTGGCCTTCCCGCTCTTCTTCGTCCAGCTGCATCTGCTGCCGACCCGTGGGGCGCTGCCCGCCGTCGCCGCCACCACGGTCGTCGCCATCGCCGGATTCGGCTGGCACACCCACACCCTCACCGTCGGCACGGTCATCGGCCCCTTCCTGGGCGCGGGCGTCGCGGTCGCCGTCGTCCTCGGCTACCAGGCGCTCTACCGGGAGAGCGAACAGCGCCGCCGCCTCATCGAGGAGCTGACCGCGGCCCGCAGCGACCTGGCCGCCGCGGAACACGCCGCCGGTGTCCTCGCCGAGCGCGAGCGGCTGGCCCGCGAGATCCACGACACCCTCGCGCAGGGCCTCTCCAGCATCCAGCTGCTGCTGCGGGCCGCCGAACGGGCCATACCGGAGCGGCCGGAGACGGCCCTGGGCCACGTCCGGCACGCCCGCACGGCCGCCGTCGACAACCTCGCCGAGGCCCGCCGCTTCGTCCGCGCGCTCACCCCGCCCGACCTGGAAGCCGGCTCGCTGCCCGCCGCCCTGGAACGGCTCTGCGCCACCACCGCCCGCTCCTCGGGCCTCGCCGTGCACTGCCAGGTCTCCGGCGCCCCCACCGAACTGCCCACCCCGCACGAGGTCGCCCTGCTGCGCATCGCCCAGTCCGCGCTCGCCAACACCGTCCAGCACGCCGCCGCCGACCGCGTCGAACTGACCCTCAGCTACATGGACACCGAGGTCGCCCTGGACGTCGTCGACGACGGCGCCGGCTTCCTCCCGGCCGAGGCCACAGGACCCGGCTCGGCGGCCGTCCCCGGCACCGGCTTCGGCCTGGCCGCGATGCGCGCCCGGGCCCGCGCCCTCCAGGGCACCCTCGTCGTCGAATCCGCCCCCGGCGAGGGCACCGCCGTCGCCGTCACCCTGCCGTGCCCCGCCGCCACCCCGGAGGCCGCCCCGTGACCGTCCCGGAGTCCCCCATCCGGCTGCTGCTCGCCGACGATCACCCCGTCGTACGCGCCGGGCTGCGCGCCGTCCTGGAGACCGAACCGGACTTCGAGATCGTCGCCGACGTCCCCACCGCCGAACAGGCCGTCGCCCTCGCCGCGCAGCTCGACGTCGACGTGGTCCTGATGGACCTTCAATTCGGCGGCCGGATGCTGGGCTCCCAGGCCACCGCCTCAATCACCGCCCGTGAGGGCGCCCCGCGTGTCCTGGTCCTGACCACGTACGACACCGACGCCGACATCCTCGCCGCCATCGAGGCCGGCGCCACCGGCTACCTCCTCAAGGACGCCCCGCCCGAGGAGCTCGCCGCCGCGGTCCGGACCGCGGCGGCCGGAAAGTCCGCGCTCGCGCCCGCCATCGCGCTGCGCCTCATGGACCGGATGCGCGCCCCCGCGACCGCGCTCTCCCGCCGCGAGACCGAAGTCCTCCAGCTGGTCGCCGACGGTCTGTCCAACGCCCAGATCAGCAAGCGGCTCTTCCTCAGCCAGGCAACCGTAAAGTCCCACCTCGTCCATATTTACTCCAAGCTGGGTGTCGACTCCCGAACCTCCGCGGTCGCCGCCGCCACCGGACAGGGGCTGATCCGCCGCTGAGCGGCGTCTCGGCGCAGGCTGTCAGTGCCGGGTGCGAGAATCATCAACGGCAGCACGCTCGACCGCACCACGCTCGCGACGATCAGGGAGACCCACCCATGGCACCCGCCATCCCAGCCTCGATGGACCGGCCGCACTTCATCGGTATCGGCGGAGCCGGCATGTCGGGCATCGCCAAGATCCTCGCGCAGCGCGGCGCCCAGGTGGCGGGCAGCGACGCCAAGGACTCCGCGACCGCCCAGGCCCTGCGCGACCTCGGCGTCACGGTCCACATCGGCCACGCCGCCGACCACCTCGCCCCCGACGCCACCAGCGTCGTCGTCTCTTCCGCGATCCGCTCCGACAACCCCGAGCTCGCCGCCGCCCACGAGCGCGGCATCCCGGTCGTGCACCGCTCCGACGCACTCGCCTCCCTCATGGACGGCCTGCGCCCCATCGCCGTGGCCGGCACCCACGGCAAGACGACGACGACCTCCATGCTCGCCGTCTCCCTCGGCTCGCTCGGCCTCAAGCCCTCCTACGCCATCGGCGGCGACCTCGACGCCCCGGGCTCCAACGCCGACCACGGCGCCGGCGAGATCTTCGTCGCCGAGGCCGACGAGAGCGACCGCAGCTTCCACAAGTACGCGCCCGAGGTCGCCATCGTCCTCAACGTCGAGCTGGACCACCACGCCAACTACGCCTCGATGGACGAGATCTACGAGTCCTTCGAGACCTTCGTCGGCCGGATCCGCCCCGGCGGCACCCTCGTCATCGCCGCCGACCACCCCGGGGCCCGCGAGCTGACCGCCAAGATCTCCGGCCGGTACGACATCGAGGTCGTCACCTACGGCGAGTCCAAGGACGCCGACGTCCGTGTCCTCAAGGTCAACCCGCGCGGCCTGACCAGCGATGTCACCGTCATGCTCACCAGCGGCAAGATCCTCACCTTCACCGTCTCCGTCCCCGGCCGGCACTACGCCCACAACGCCGTCGCCGCCCTCGCCGCCGGCGTCGCCCTGGGCCTGCCGCCGCACAACCTCGCCTCGGCGCTCGGCACCTACACCGGCGTCAAGCGCCGCCTCCAGCTCAAGGGCGAGGCGGGCGGCGTGCAGGTCATCGACTCCTACGCGCACCACCCCACCGAGATGACCGCCGACCTGGAGGCCATCCGCGGTGCCGTGGACGAGGCGTCCCGGGTTCTGGTGGTCTTCCAGCCCCACCTCTTCTCCCGCACCCAGGAGCTCGGTGCGGAGATGGGCCAGGCCCTCGCCCTCGCCGACGCCTCCGTCGTCCTGGACATCTACCCGGCCCGCGAGGACCCGATCCCCGGCGTCACCAGCGCCTTGATCATCGACGCCGCGCGCACCGCCGGCGCCGACGTCACCGCCGAGAGCGACCAGGCCGCCATCCCGGACGTCATCGCCGGAATGGCCAGGCCCGGTGACCTTGTTCTCACCATGGGCGCCGGCGATGTCACCGACCTCGGCCCGGCGATCCTGACCCGCCTCGACCGCTGAGCTGAGGAGCCACCAGATGCCGTACGAGATCGACAAGCCCGACGAGCAGTGGCGCGCCGAGCTGACCCCCGCGGAATACCAGGTACTCCGCCAGGCCGGCACCGAACCCGCCTTCGCCGGTGAATACACCGACACCAAGACGGCGGGCGTCTACTCCTGCCGCGCCTGCGGCGCCGAACTCTTCCGCTCCGACACCAAGTTCGAGAGCCACTGCGGCTGGCCGTCCTTCTACGACCCCAAGGACTCCGCAGCCGTCGAACTCATCGAGGACCGCAGCCACGGCATGGTCCGCACCGAGGTGCGCTGTGCCAAGTGTGGTTCCCACCTCGGGCACGTCTTCGCGGGCGAGGGCTACCCGACGCCGACTGACCAGCGGTACTGCATCAACTCGATCTCGCTGCGACTGGCTCCGGACGAGGCGTGAGCGGCTGTACGTAGCGGCAAAAAGGTCCTCCGGCCAGTGTGTGTCGCCACTGACCGGAGGGCCGGGGGATCTTGCCGAACAGGAGACCGCCGTCCCGGTGCGCCGGGACGGCGGCGGTCAGCGGCGGGTCAGCGGACCGGTTCGAGGTGGAACATCACGCTCTCCGCGGGTACGGAGATGGGGTGCTCGCCCACGAGACGCCAGCCGGCCTCTTCGAAGACCGGGCGCCACTCCTCCAGGGTGGGGAGGTAGTCACCCATCACCGCGTGGGCGAACTCGAACGCCATGCTGAACACGGGCATCTCGGTGTCCGCGTACGCCGTGGTCCGCGTCGCGTCCGCGAGCAGGAAGTGCTTCAGGTCGGGGAAGACCTCGCGTATCCGGCGCAGCGACGCGACCGCTTCGGCGCGGGGCCAGAAGTCGTGGCCCATCATGAACGAGGTCAGCAGGTCGACCCCGGCGTATTCCGGGCGGGGTTCGAGTGCCGTGGCATCGCCCTGAGTGATGCTGATGCGGTCCGACAGGCCCGCATCAGCCACCGACTTGGTGGCGACCTCGATGGCTCCGTCGGCAGCGTCGATGCCCAGGCCCCGCACACCTTCCCTGGACCGGGCCAGCTTGATCAGCCGCTCGCCGCTGCCGCAGCCCAGGTCGGCGACGTGCGTGAAGTCCAGCTCGCTCACCACCGGCCAGAACACCGGGTCCCACCACTCGGCGTTGATCTCACGGCAGGCCACGCTGATCGCCGCCGCGTCGCGCCGGTAGAAGGAGCCCTCGCGGTTCTCCACGCGGATCAGGTCGGGGAGCGTGGCGAACAGCTCACCGCAGCCCCGTGTCGTCCAGTGGAACAGCGACTTGGCGCGGTCCGCCTCGTCGAAGTTCGAGCCGGGCCGGACCTTGCTGCCCTCCCGCTCGACCACCTCCGCCGCGGCCAGCGCACGGAACAGCTCCTGCATCGAGCGCGCGTCCAGTCCTCGTTCGGCCGCGAACGCCTCGGCGTCCAGGGGGCCTTCCGTGCGCAGTGCGTCGAAGACGCCGACCTCCCATGCCGCGCTGATGGCCGAAGCCGCCACGGCGTGGTTGTACACCTCGTTGATCGTCGTACTGGCCTTGCTCATGCCGCACCCCTCGTTGTCATCATTTTTGGCAAGCGTTGTGGACGGAGGTCCGTCCGCGGCGCGTGTTTGCGCCTCGTAGTTGTTCCTCAGAACCGCGGATGAGCCGTACGGCGCATCTCGAGGTCTGCTCATATCCGGTCCGTTTCCTGTGTCAGTCATTCGCCCCTTGCCCATTCGCTCGTTCGTCGACAGGTAATGGACTTTCGCCAATTGGCAAGGGGACCGGGCATCGGATGACGCTTCACACGAGAACTTCGTGAAGCCCATTGGTGATGTGGTCGAAGACGGCCTGCTCGTGCCGGTGGATGAAGAAGTGGTCGTCGTCCACGAGATGCAGCCGGAATTCGCGGTCCGTGTGGTCGAGCCAGCTCTCCACCGACCAGGTGGGCACCTGCGGATCGCGGGTCCCGCCCAGCGCTGTCACCGGCACGGTCAGCGGGGCCCGCGGGCGGTAGCGGTAGCTCGCCAGCACGGAGAAGTCGGCGCGGATGCGTGGCAGGCACAGGTCGAGGAGGTCCTTGTCCTCGAACACCTCCTGCGGGGTGCCGTTGAGCCGTCGCACCTCCGCGACGAATTCCTCCCTGGGCAGATCGTGAATGCGCCAGCCGGGGCGTTCCACATCGGGCGCCGCGCAGGCGGAGACCGCAAGCAGTTCGGCCGGTCGGCCCGTCAATTCCCCCAGGCGGTGGGCGAGTTCGTATGCGAGCAGGCCGCCCATGCTGTGTCCGAAGAGGGCGTAGCGCTCGCCCGTCCAGGGAGCGATCGCCCGCGCCAGGCGCTCGGTGAGGGTGTCGAAATCGTGCTCCGGCGGCTCATGGAGCCGGTTCTCCCGGCCCGGGAGCTGCACGGGGACGAACATCGCGCCCGAGGCGGGGCGCCGGCTCCAAGAGCGGTAGAGGCCGGCGCCACCGCCCGCGTACGGAAGGCAGAAGACGCGTACCGGCGCTTCGAGATCCGGGGTGCCGAAGGGGAACAGGACACACGGATCGTCAACCGTGGTGCTCATGTGGTCCTTTCGCAAACAAGTCGCAGGCAAGCCGCAAGCACGTCGCAAGCAAGTCGCGAGAAAGTCGTAGGAAATCCGCTGAAGTTTCGCGGAGGTGGGGCGCTTTTCGAGCTGCGCCTTTCAGAATGAGGTCTCGTGAACAGGCTCTTGTGAATAGGGCCTTCTGAGTGGCCCTTCTGCATGGGCCTTCTGAATGGCGCTCCGTCTCAGCCCGCCGGAGCTTCGTCCGCCCCGGCCGCCGCCAGCGCCTGTGCGAGCACGGCCGCGCAGTCGGTGACGGTGCCGCCGTCCAGTACCGCTCGTACGGAGAACTCCACCTGCCATTCCTGGCGGATGCGGGACGCGATCTGCGTGGCCTTGATGGAGTTGCCGCCCAGCGCGAAGTAGTCCTCGTGCGGGCCGACGGAGTCAAGGCCCAGCGTCTGCGCCCACAGTTCGGCCACCCGGCTCTCCAAGGGGGTGAGCGGTGTCGCCGGCCCATCGGCCGGAACGTTTCTCCTGGGCTCCGGCAGGGCCGCGTAGTCCAGCTTGCCATTGGCGGTCAGCGGCAGGGAGTCCAGCGTGACGAAGGAGTTGGGCACCATGTAGTCCGGCAGCGTCCGGCGCAGGAAGACCCGCCAGTCCTCCTCCGGGCGCTCGTCACCCGGGCGTATCACCAGGTAGGCCACCAGCCGCTGGTCGGCCCCGGCCCCTTCGGCGCCGTCGCGCACCTGTACGGCGGCGTCCTTGACGTCCGGATGCTCGCGCAGGGCGCTTTCCACCTCACCCGTCTCGATGCGCAGGCCCCTGATCTTGGCCTGTCCGTCCACCCGGCCCACGAAGTAGAGCCGTCCGTCGGGGCGCCTGCACAGCAGGTCGCCGCTCCGGTAGAGGCGGGCGTCGGGCACATCGGAGAAGGGGTCCGGCACAAAGCGCTCGGCGGTCAGCTCGGGCCGGTTCAAGTAGCCGCGGCCGACCTGGATGCCGCCGAGACACAGCTCACCGGGGATGCCGACCGGGACCGGCTGTCCGCTGCCGTCGAGCAGATGGAGCCGTACGCCGCGGACCGGCCGGCCGACCGACGGGGGCTGTCCGTCCGCCGAGCACTCCTCGACCGTGGCCCAGATGCTCGTCTCCGTGTGCCCGTACACGTTGAAGATCCGCCGGCCCGGGCACCACCGTTCGAGCAGCGCCGGAGAGATCGACTCGCCCCCGAGCACGATGCCGCGCAGCGCGGGCAGTCGCTCCGGCGCCTCCGGCGGGAGGGCGGCGAGCGCGGAGGGAGCCATGACCAGGAAGGTGATGCGCTCGCGCGCCAGCAGGTCGACGAGCCCCTGCCCCGGCATGACGTCCTCCTGGGAGGCCAGGCACAGGACCGCTCCCGCGCCCAGCGCCAGGAAGACCTCGAACACCGATGCGTCGAAGCTCGGGGACGCCCACTGAAGCACCCGGTCCTCGGTCCCGACGCCGAACTCGTCCCGCTGCGCCAGGCAGCTGTTCACCAGCCCGTCGTGGGTGATGAGCGCTCCCTTGGGCCGCCCGGTCGAGCCCGAGGTGTAGATGACGTACGCGAGGCTGTCAGGGCGGACGTCGCTGGACACGGGATCCGTGCTGTGCCGGTCGATCGCCTCGGTCTGCTCGTCCAGCAGCAGGGTACGGATGCCGAGCCCCGGCAGGTGCGCCTTGGCCGTGCTGCTCGTCAGGAGCAGGGACAACTCGGCGTCCCGGCTCATGAAGTCGAGACGGTCCTGGGGGTAGGCGGGGTCGAGCGGTACGAACGCGCCGCCGGCCTTCAGTACACCGAGCATCGCGACCACGAGGTCGATCGAGCGCTCCAGGCAGAGCCCCACACGGGCCTCGGGGCCGATGCCGTGCTCTTGCAGCAGATGGGCCAATTGGTTGGCGCGACAGTCAAGTTGACGGTAAGTCAGGAGGGTCTCGCCGAAGGTCACCGCCGGCGCGTCCGGAGTCAGCGCGGCCTGCTCCTCGAACAGTCGCTGGGCGCACACGCCGGGTGGCGTCGCCGCCGCGCCGGTGTTCCACTCGTCGAGCAACTGCCGCTCCCCACCGGTCAGCAGGGAGATCCGGCCGACCGGACGGGTGAGGTCGGCGGCCACCGTCTCCAGGATCGTGGCGAAGTGTCCCAGTACGCGCTCGACGGTGGCCGCGTCGAAGCGACCCGGGTCATAGCCGATACGCAGGCTGATCTCCTCGTCGGGGATGACGAGCACGGCCAGCGGATAGTTGGTGTGGTAGCGGTACTCCCCGCGCTGGACTTCCAGTTCGCCGGTACGGCGTCCCAGGTTCGCGATCCGCGGCACGTTGAGGATCGTCATGATGCTCTCGAACAGCGGCTCACCCGGTTCGGCATCGCTCCACTGCTGGACATCGGCCAGCGGGCTGGCCAGGAAGCCCCGCAGCCGTGTCTGCGCGGCCTGGACCTGGGCGCACGCATCGGCGAAAGGACGGTCGGGGTCCAGCTCCATGCGCAGCGGCAGGGTGTTGATGAACAGGCCGAGGGTGTCCTCGATCCCGTCCAGCTCGGTCGGCCGGTGCGTCTGGGTCATGCCGAACACCACGTCCGGCTGATCGGTGTACCGGCTGAGCAGCAGGCCCCAGGCGGTCTGGAGCACGGTGCTCAGGGTGAGCCGGTGCTCGCGGGCGAGTGTGCGCAGCGCGTCCCCGGTCTCCCGCCCGAGCACCAACGACACCTCGGGGTTCTCCCGGCCGGTGTCGGCCTCCGCCTGTCGGGCGTCGGTGTGCTGCGTACCGGCGTCGGCCACGAGCAGTGGTGCGGGCCTGAAGCCGGCGAGCTCGTCGCGCCAGAACTCCTCGGCGCGGCCCATGTCCTGACGGCGTACCCACTCCACATAGTCGTGGTACGGCCGCACGGCCCGGGAGGGCGGCTCCTGCCCCCGTACCAGCTGGTCGTACGAGGACAGCGCCTCCTCCAGCAGCATCAGCGCCGACCAGGCGTCGAGCAGGATGTGGTGGTAGCGGAAGACCAGGATGTGCCGCCGCTCGGCCACCCGCATGAGATGCAGCCGGAACAGGGGCGGGCGGTCCAGCCGGAATCCGCGGCGCCGGTCGGTGCGCAGGAAGTCCTCGAGCCGCTCCTCTACGCCGTCGCCATCCGGTACGGCGTCCCGCCAGTCGTGCCGCTCGATGCGCGCGGTGCCGGTGGCGTACACGACCTGCGCGGGCTCGGCGATCTCCTCCCAGTGGTAGGAGGACCGCAGGATCGTGTGCCGGTCGACGGACCGCTGCCATGCCCGCTCCAGGGCCTCGGCGTCCAGGTCGCCGTCGAGTGTCTGCACGATCTGGTCGACGTAGAAGGACGTGCCGGGGTCGGCGATGGTGTGGTACAGCAGACCCTGCTGCAGGGGCGAGAGGGGATGGACGCCCTCGATGCTCGTGGTCATCGGCTTCGCCTTTCTGTGTTGTCGTTGTCGGGGCCGTCGCCGGGGCCGTCGTCCTTGCCGTCGTCCGCCGCGGCGGATCCGATACGGGACAGCAGCCGCGCCAGGTCGTCCTCGGCCAGGTGGGAGTTGTGGACTTCGGTGCCCGCCGGCCCGTCCGCCGCCGGGGCCTGCTGCGCAGGAGCTCCGGCGTCGTCCGGAGCGGGATCGGTGCTCGCGGTGGCCGCCAGCTCCGCCACGGTCGGATGGGCGAAGAAGTCGGCCTCGGTGAGCCGGATGCCCGCCTGCTTGGCCCGGCTGATGATCCGCAGGCTGGTGATGGAGTCGCCGCCCAGCCGGAAGAAGTCGTCCTCGACGCCGATGGGGTGGATGCCCAGCAGCGATTCCCAGATGGCCACCAGCCCGGCCTCGGTCTCGTTCCGCGGGGCGAGGGCGGGACCGAGGTCGGCGGCGCGGTCATACACGGTCTGCCCGGCCGCGGACGGGGTGTTCCGGCGCTCTGCCGCGGACCGGCCCGTTGCCGTCGAGCGGCCCGTAGCGGACGCCCGCCCGCCGGCGGGCTCGCCGCCGTAGACGTACGCGTGCGGAATCCCGGCCCGCAGTACGTCCTCCAGGGCCCGGAACGCGGGCCCCGGTTCCAGCATCCCGAAGCCGCTCTCCCGCACCCGGCGCTCGGCCTGCGCATCCAGGGTCGCGACCATCCCGCTGCCGCTCCACGGCCCCCACGCCACGCTGGTCGCGGTCAGGCCGAGGGACTCCCGGTGGTGCGCGAGGGCGTCGAGGAAGGAGTTGCCCGCGGCGTAACCGCTCTGGCCACGGGAGCCCATCAGGGCGGCCACGGAGGAGTAGAGGACGAAGAAGTCCAGCTTCGCATCCTGTGTCAGCAGGTGCAGATTCCAGGCGCCGCGCATCTTCGGAGCCATCACCGCACGCATCCGCTCGGCGCTCTGCCGCTGGATGCTGCCGTCGTCGAGCACACCGGCCGCGTGGATCACACCGCGCAGCGGCGGCAGGGAGTCGTCCAGTTCGGCGAGCAGCTGCTGTACGGCAGGGGAGTCCGCGACATCCGCCCGGCGGACGAGGACCTGGACGCCTGCCCGCTCCCACTCGCGGATGCGACGGCCCGCGGCCTCCGAGGGAGCCCCGCGGCCGACCAGCACGAGGTGCTGGGCGCCACCGCTCACCAGCCAGTCGGCGGTGTGCAGGCCCAGCGCCCCGAGCCCGCCGGTCACCAGGTACGTGCCGTCGGGGCGGACCAGCTCCTCGTCCGCGGCGGTGCCCGGCGGGGGCGCCGTTTCCTGCGTACGGGCGACGTGCCGCCGGCCGCCGCGGAAGGCCACCTGTGCGTCGTCCGCGGCCCCGAGCCCCTCGGCGCACAGCGCCCCGGCATCACTCTCCACGACCCGCTCGTCCGGGTCGAGGTCGACGAGAACGCAGCGTACGTCGGGGTTCTCGGCGTTGGCGATGGCCGCCAGGCCCCAGAGTGGGGCGTGCGCGACCCGGACGGGGCGCTCGGCGGGCGACTGCGCCCCGCGGGTTGCCACCAGGACGCGGGCGGTGCGGCCGGCGCCGGACAGCTCCTGAAGCAGCATCAGCAAAGCAGCTGAACCGGCTTCTTGAGCCTGATCGAGGGAGTCGGCGGTGGGCTGCTCGCCCTCCGGCTCATCGAGCCCCCACAGGAACGCGACGTTCAACGGGTGTTCGCCGGCGGCCCGTTCCCGCACCGGCGCCTTGAGGTCCGGGTCGTCGTGGACACCGGCCGCCACCACGGTGACCTGGCGCCCGGCCGCGCGCAACTGTGCGGCCAGCGCGGCCCCGACACCCCCGCGGTCGGCCAGGACCAGCCAGTCCGCGGCGGACGACTCAGCTCCGTCAGAGACAAACTGATGCTCCGTCACCTCCCAGACGGGACGCCGTACGACCGCCGTCTCCCGGCGCAGCAGGGCCTCGCCCGACACACGGCGCAGCCACAGGCCGTCCATCTCCAGTACGGCGTTGCCGTCCTCGTCGAGCAGCAGCAGGTCGGCCACGACGGTGTCACCGTCCGGGCTCTGGTCCGGCCGCTCCTTGACGTGACACCACAGGGGCGCGGTCGGCGGCGCCTGGTGGAACCGCATGGCGTCCAGCCTGATGGGCACCCGTACGCCCAGCTCCGCATCCGTGTCGGCGGCCCAGACCAGGGCCACCACGGCCTGCACGCACGAGTCGACCAGTCCGGGCGGCAGGAGGAAGGGACCGTCCCGCTCGTCCCGCTCGGGCGGGCGCATCCGGATCAGCACTTCGCCGTGGTGACGGGTCACCTCGCTGATGTAGCGGAAGCCGGGGCCGAGGTCGGCGCCGTTCTCGCGCATCGCGGCGTAGAAGTCGGCGCCGTCGAGGCGCAGGCCGCCCTGCCGCGCCAGAAGCTCACGCAACTCGGGCAGGCGTACCGCCGTTCCCCGGGCCGGGGACACGGAAGCCGGCGACACCTCCAGCGTGCCCGTGGCATGGGTGGTCCAGCCCTGCCGGTCGGTCGTCCCGGCAGGCGCGCTGACCACTCGGAAGCTCCGGGGCGCCGAGGAACCGTCGCCCTCCATGATCAGCTGGATCTCCCGCTCGGCATCGTCCACGCTCAGCGCCTGCGGGAAGGAGACGCCTTCCAGCACCGCACCCGAGCCCGCGCGCCCTTGCACCGCAGCGGCCACCGTCATCGCCAGGTGGGAGGCCGCAGGGACCACCACCTCGCCGAAGAGGACGTGATCGGCCAGGAAGGCCGGCGAGTCCGTGGTGAACCGGCTCTGGTACACCGTGTCCCGCAGCGCCGGCGAACTCAGCCGGGTACCGGGGAAGACGGGCGTGCCCGTCGGCCGGGCGCCGCGCATCGTCCGCGTGTCCCGCCAGTAGCGCTTCCGCTCGAACGGATAGGTGGGCAGCGGTACCCGGTTGCCGTCGGAACCGGCGTGCACGGCCTGCCAGTCGACGTCGGCGCCGGCCGCGTACAGGCTCCCCAGGGTCCGCAGGACCTGCTGCCAGTCGTCGGTGTGCCGGGACAGCGAGGGCAGCCAGCGACGGTCCCTGCGGGAGTCCAGGCCCTGCTTGGTGACCAGACGGGTCAGAACGGGTTCCGGGCCGATCTCCAGGGCCGCGTCGAAGCGCCGGTCCAGGAGCGTACGGAGGGCGGGGTGGAAGCGGACGGCCTCGCGGGCGTTGCGCACCCAGTAGCCGTCCCGGGCCAGGTCCGCGCCGTGGAGCTGCTCGCCCGTGACCGTGGAGATGACCGCGATCGTCCCCTTGCGGTGTGCCACACCGGCCGCCAGGGTTCCGAACGGCTCCAGCATCGGGTCCATGAGCACGGAGTGGAAGGCGTGCGAGGCGTTGAGCCGCCGGGCGTCGACGCCGCTGTCGCGCAGTGCGCCGAGCAGCTCGTCCACGGCGCCGACGGGGCCCGAAACGACTGTCTGGTGCGGCCCGTTGACCGCCGCGACGCTCAGTCGGCCCGCGTACGGTGCGAGCAGCCCGGACACGGTCGGTTCGTCCGCCATGACGACGGCCATGCCGCCGTCGCCCGGCAGTTCGGACATCAGCCGGCCGCGTTCCGCGACCAGCGGCAGCGCGTCCTCCAGCCGCAGGATCCCGGCGGCGACGGCCCCCGCGAGCTCGCCGACGCTGTGCCCGAGGACGACGGAGGGCGTGATGCCCCACGCCTGCCACATGGACACCAGCGCGTAGGCCACCGAGAAGAGCGCCGGCTGCGCGTACTCCGTACGGTCGACCAGTGACCGGTCACCGTCCTGCGCGTACAGGACGTCGGTCAGGGACCACCCGTACCGCTCCCGCAGCACCTCGGCACAGGTGTCGATGGCCTGTCGGAAGACCGGCTGCCGGTCGTACAGGCCGGCGCCCATGCCGAAGTACTGGGACGCCTGGCCGGTGAAGAGGAAGGCGGTACGGAAGTCGCCGCCCAGGGCGCGGGAGGCGTCCGGTGTCTCGGACGGCTCCCAGGACGCGAGCTGTGCCTTCAGGTCCTCGGTGTCCGAGGCGACGAAGAAGGCGCGCTTGGCGAAGTGGGCGCGCCCGGTGTTCGCCGAGTACGCCACGTCCGCGCAGCCGGCGTCCGGGTACCGCTCCAGGTGAATCCGATAGCGCTCGACCAGGCGGCGCAGGGCGGGCCCGGTGCGGGCCGACAGCGCGACGGGGTGGTACGGCCGCTGCCGTTCCGCGGCGGGCTGCGACGCGACCGGCGGCGCCTCCTCGACGATCACATGGGCGTTGGTGCCGCCGATCCCGAAGGAGCTGACACCGGCCAGCCGTGGCCGCTCGCCGCGGCGCCACGGCCGGGCTTCGGTGGGCACGTCGAGCAGCAGGTCGTCCCAGGCGATCTGCGGATTGCGTTCCTGCAGGTGGAGATGGGCGGGAAGCTCCTCGTGGCGCAGGGACTGCACCACCTTCATGAGCCCGGCGATGCCCGCCGCCGCCTCGAGGTGTCCGAGGTTGGTCTTGACCGTGCCCATGAGCAGCGGGCGTTCGGCGGGCCGGCCCTGCTTGTACACGGCGCCGAGTGCGTTCGCCTCGATGGGATCACCGATCGGCGTGCCGGTGCCGTGGGTCTCGACGTAGTCGATGTCCGCCGGGCTGACCTGGGCGGCCTTCAGGGCGGCGGAGATCAGGTCCTTCTGGGCGCTGCCGTTGGGGACGGTGAGGCCGCTGCCGCGGCCCCCGTGGTTGACGGCGGAGCCCCGCAGCACCGCCAGCACCGTGTCCCCGGCGGCCCGGGCATCCGACAGACGCTTGAGCACGACGATTCCCGCGCCCTCGGCACGGGCGTACCCGTCGGCCGAGGCGTCGAAGGTGCGGCTGCGCCCTTGTGGCGAGAGCACCCCGGCCTGGGAGAGCGAGACGGTCATGTCGGGGGCGGCCATGACGTGGACGCCGCCGGCGAGCGCGAGGTCGCATTCGCCGGAGCGCAGGCTCTGCATCGCCAGGTGAACCGTCACCAGGGACGAGGAGCAGCCGGTGTCGACGGCGAGGGAGGGGCCGCGCAGGCCCAGGAGGTAGGACAGGCGCCCGGCAGCCGCGCAGAAGAGGTTGCCGGTGGCCATGTGCCCGTCGATCCGCGCGAGTTCACCGGTCTGGAGGAGCTTGTAGTCGTCGATGCCGATACCGACGAAGACACCGGTCTGGGTCCCCTCGAGCGCGGTGGGCGCCTGCCCCATGTGTTCCAGGGCCTCCCAGGCGACCTCCAGCAGCAGCCGGTGCTGCGGGTCGAGGGTTTCCGCCTCCCGCGGGGGGATGCCGAAGAACTCGGCGTCGAAGGTGTCGACGGAGTCGAGGAAGCCGCCGCGCCTGGTCCGCACGGTGCCGGGCGTCGCCGCCTCGGGGTCGTGCAGCCGCTCGGCGTCCCAGCGGCCTTCGGGCACCGTGGAGGTCGCGTCCGTACGGGACTTCAGCAGGTCCCAGAAGCGCTCGGGGTCGTGGGCTCCGCCGGGGAAGCGGCAGCCGAGGCCGACCACGGCGATCGGTTCGGTAGCCGGGCCGGCGGCGCGCTGCTGCCGGCGCAGCCGGTCCTCCAAGAGGGCCCGCTGGGACGCGGGGAGTGCCGCGATCCGGTCGGCGATGTTACTCATGCGTCTGGTCCCTTCCGGGCTCGTTTCCGATGGTGAGCTGGTCCAAGAAATGCGCTGCCTCGTCGGCGGAGAGCCGTTCCACCTCGGCCAGCAGCTCTTCGACGCCGTCGTCGCCGGGCGCTTCCTCCTCGCCCGGGGCGAGCGCGAGCTCGTCGAGCAGGTGGGCGGCCAGCGCCGTGCAGGTCGGATGGTCGAAGGGCAGCGTCCCCGGCAGGGTCAGCCGGTCGCCCAGGTCCTCGCGCAGGCGGGTCACCAGCTTCAGGTTCATCAGCGAGTCCAGGCCGAGCTGGAAGAAGCCGGTGTCGGGGTCCACGGCGTGGTCCGCCGCGAATCCGGCGACATCGGCCACCTTCGCGGCCAGGTATCCGACCAGGTGCTCCATCCGGTCCCCGGGGTCGAGCGCGGCCAGCCGGTCGGGCAGGGCGGACACGGTGTCCGCCGCGCCCTCGGCGCTGGTGGCGCCGGACGGGGCGTGCACCAGGGAGAACAGGTCACGACCCGCCGTGGCGGGCAGCCAGTCGTCGTACGCTTCCCAGTCGACCGAGTACACGCCCAGCTGCCGCGCCGGTCGTTCCAGGATCCGGTCGAGCAGGCGGGCACCCGCGGCGCGGGTGATCGTCCGGGCGCCGCGTTCACTCCAGCGGTAGCGGGCCGCGGCGGCCGAGTCCGTCATGCCGACGCCTTCCCACGGACCCCAGTTGACGCTCGTCGCGGGGAGCCCGAGCGACGCGCGATGGTGAGCCAGGGCGTCCAGTACGGCATTGGCCGCCGCGTAGTTGCCCTGCCCGGGCGAGCCGAGCACGGCGACGAACGAGGAGAACAGCACGAACAGGTCGAGCGGCAGGTCCCGGGTGCAGCGGTCCAAGTGGTGGGCGCCGGTCACCTTGGGCGCCAGCACGGCCCGGTAGCGGTCCCAGTCCTGCTGGAGCAGCGTTCCGTCGTCCAGGACACCGGCGGCGTGGAACACACCGCGCAGCGCGGGGCGCTGTCGGCCGAACTCGCTCACCACGCGCGCTACGTCCTCGGCACGGGTGACGTCGGCCTGCAGGACGTCCACGGTGGCGCCGTCCCCCGCCAGTTCCGCCAGTTCCGCGAGCGTGGCGCGGACCTCGGCGGACGGCGCGCGACGGCCGAGCAGCACCAAGTGCCGGGCTCCTGCGGAGACCAGCCATCGGGCGACCACCAGGCCGATACCGCCGAGTCCACCGGTGATCAGGTAGCCGCCGTCCGGGCGGATCGCGGCCGGTTGTACGGAACCGGGCGTCTCGCCGTCGGGCGCCAGCCGTACGACATGGCGGCTGCCGGCGCGGAGGGCGACCTGGTCCTCGCGGTCTCCTGCGAGGAGTTCGCGCACCAGCGCGTCCGCCGCCCGTACCGCGTCGTCCTGCGCCGGGTCGAGGTCCACCAACCCACCCCAGATCTCGGGGTGTTCCAGGGCGACGACCCGGCCGAAGCCCCACAGCGCACCGTGCGCCACGTTCCCCGCGGCCGGCCGCTCGCCCACGGGCTGTGCGCCCGAGGTGACCAGCCACAGCCGGGGCGCGGACCGGTCCGCCCAGGAAGCCAGCGCCTGCACCGTGGCCAGCGCCGGACGCAGGCAGCGTTCCAGGGCCTCCTCGTGCCCCGACTCCGCGTCGGCGTGGGCGAGTTGCAGCACCCCACGGCACGGCACGCCCGCCTCCCGCGCGGCCTGCCGCAGCGCCGCCGACAGCTCCTGCTCGCTGCCGGGTCCGGTCGGGGTCCGTATGAGGGCGCAACTCTGGCCGGCCGACCGCAGCGCCTGTGACACCGCGCGGGCGAGCGGGCCTTCCGGTTCGTCGGTCAGCACGATCCAGCCGCCGGGTCCCTCGCTCCGCACCGCCTTCGCGAGCCGCTTCTCGCGCCACACGACGCCGTGCAGCCACTCGTGCGCGTCCTCGGCGCGGGCCGGTGCGAGCCGCTGGAGGAGCTTGGGCAGCAGATCGGTCTCCGCGTCCGACAGGCCGCCCTGGCGGGCGATCTCGTCGGCCACCCGGTCCACGTCACCGCGCGCGAGCAGGTCCAGCATCGTTCCGGTGGGCTCCCGGGCGGTCAGCGGCGCCGGGTCGAGCCAGTACCGCTCGCGCTGCCAGGGGTAGTCCGGCGTGGTCACGAGCCGGCCGGGACGGGACCGCAGGGCCTTCCAGTCCACGGAATGCCCGTGGGCCCAGAGGGTGCCGGCCGCCTCCCGTAGCGTCTGCCGCTCCGCGCCCTCGCGACGCATGGTCGGTACGACGAGGCCCTCGTAGCCGCTCTGCTCCAGGCACTGGGACGCCGGGGCCACGAGCACCGGGTGCGGCCCGAGTTCCACGAACGAGCGGTGGCCTTGGGCGGCGAGCGCCTCCATCGCCGCCGAGAACCGTACGGGCTCGAAGATCGTCCGCGTCCAGTAGGCGGCGTCGAAGTGCTCTCCCGGGCGGAAGTCCGCGTCGATGGTGGAGAACACCGGTACGTCGCCGGGCCGCGGCGTGACGCCCGCGAGCAGGCGGCCCAGCTCCTCTTCGTACACCCGCATCTGGGGGCTGTGCGAGGGGTAGCCGACGCGGAGCAGCCGGCGGAAGACGGCCGGGTCGAGGTCCTCGAGCAGCGCCCGCAGGGCCTCGGTCGTGCCGCTCAGCAGTGTGGTGCGCGGGCCGTTGACGGCGGCGACGGACACACCCGTACGACCTTCCAGGAGGCGTGCCACGTCCTGTTCGCCCAGGCCCACGGCAGCCATCTGGCCGGTACCGGTCGCCCGCTGGAGGATCCGGCCGCGGTGGAGGGCGACGAGAAGTCCGTCCTCAAGGGTGAGCACCCCCGCGCAGTACGCGCCCGCGATCTCACCGGCGCTGTGTCCGATGACCGCGGCGGGCCGGATGCCCCAGGACCGCAGCAGCTCGGCCAGGCCCGCCTGGAGGGCGAACTGGACGGGCTGGGTGATCTCCGTGTCGTCGATCCGGGACGAGCCCTCGGGCTTGTGGAGCTCGGCGATCAGCGACCAGCCCGCCCGCTCGGCCAGCCACCGGTCGCACCGCTCCAGCACGTCCCGGAAGACCGGCTCACGGTCCAGCAGCTCGCAGCCCATACGGGCGGTCTGGGCGCCCTGGCCCGAGAAGAGGAAGACCGGGCCGGTCGGCCGGCGCCGGGCCTTGCCTGCCACCAGGCCGGCCGGCGCGCCGCCCGCCGCGAACTCGCCGAGCTGTGCGGCGAGTTCCGCGGACGAGGTGAAGACCGCCGCCGCGCGGTGTTCGTGGTGGTCGCGGGCGAGTGCGGCGGTGTGGCACAGGTCGTCGAGGTCGATGCGCCCGGTCTCGTCGAGCAACTTCTGTGTGTCGCGGGCGAGTTGGTGCAGCGCGGGAAGGGAGTGGGCGCTCAGCGGGAGGGTGCGTACGGCCCCGTCCTCCGCCACGGGTACGGCGATCCGCCGGGCGGCAGCGGGGAGTTCGGCAAGGTGCAGGTCTGCCCGGTGGACGCGGCGCCGGTCGATGTCCCGGCCCGCGCGGTACAGCTCGCCGAGGGTGTCCAGCATGGCCTCGCGCGGGTCCGCGCCACGGCGCTGGGACGGCAGGGCACGGGCCTGACCGCCGTGGTCCCCGGCGGTCACCGCCACCTGTCCGGTGAGGACGGCGTGCGGACTGACCTCCAGGAAATGGTCGTACTTGTCGTCCAGCAGCCGCTCGACCGCCTGCGCGAACAGCACCGGATCGCGCAGGTTGCGCACCCAGTACGCGGCGTCGAGCGCGGCGCCGTCCACGAAGTCCGCGGTCACCGAGGAAACGACCGGAACCGTGGCCTGCGACGGCCGGATGCCGGACAGGGCCTCGCGCAGCTCGGGCAGCAGCTGGTCACACTGTCCGCTGTGGGAGGCGACGCCCATGTTCACCCGCCGGCACCGGATGCCGCGCTCGCTCAGTTCGGCCAGGCAGGCGTCGAGCGCCATGGCGTCTCCCGAAACGACGGAGCTGCGCGTGCTGTTGGCGCCCGCGGCGTAGAGGCCGGGGTGGCCGTCGAGCACGCTGTCCATCTCGGCGAAGGGCAGGTCCACGACCGCCACGGCGCCCTCGCCCTCGATCCGGGCCATGAGCCGACTGCGCTCGCAGACGACGCGTACCGCGTCTTCCAGGCGCAGCGCGCCCGCCACATGGGCCGCCGCCACTTCGCCGAGGCTGTGCCCCACGACGGCGTCCGGCTCGATGCCCCACGAGCGCCACAGCGCCGCGAGTGCGACCTGGACGGCGAAGACGGCCGGCTGCATCACCGTTGTCGTGTCCAGCCGTGACTCACCGGCGCCCCGGTTCAGCTCCTCGACGACCGAGATCCCGGCGTGGGCGTGGATCAGGCGGTCGCATTCCAGCAGGGCCTCGCGGAAGACGGGCTCGGTGTGCAGCAGGTCCAGGCCCATGCCGCACCACTGCGAGCCCTGGCCGGAGAAGACGAAAGCGAGGCGCGGCGGGGTGCCGGGAGCGGTGTGGGAGCGGCCGGCGGCGATGCCGTCCAGCGCACCGAGGAGATCGTCCCTGGTGCGGACCGGTGCCGCCGCCCGGTAGGGGTGTCCGCTCAGGCGCAGGGCGGCGGTCGCGCACCAGTCGGGCACGGAGTGTGCCGGCTCCGTGGCCACCGCCTCGCGCAGCCCGTCCGCGGCCGCCCGCAGCTCTTCGGGGCTCGGGGCGGACAGTGCCAGCAGCTGTGCGTCGGGCGCGGGTGAACCCTCCACGACCACATGGCAGTTGGTGCCGCCGAAGCCGAAGGAGCTGAGCCCGGCGAGCATCCGCCCGCCGTCCGCGGGCCAGTCGGTGAGCGCGGTGGGGACCGCGAGCCGCAGCTCGTCGAAGGGAATGTCGGGGTTGGGCGCGTCGTGGTGCAGGGTCGCGGGGATGGCGCGGTGGCGCATCGCCAGGGCGACCTTGATGAGTCCGGCGATGCCGGCCGCCGCTTCCAGGTGGCCGATGTTGGTCTTCGCCGAGCCGATCAGCAGGGGCGCCTGTCCCGGGCGGCCCGTGCCCAGGACCGTGCCGAGCGCATGCGCCTCGATGGGGTCACCCAGCCGGGTTCCGGTGCCGTGCGCTTCCACGTACTGGACGTCGTGTACGTCGACGCCGGCCCGCGCGTACGCCGCTCGGAGCATGGCTTCCTGGGCCGCCGGGTTCGGCGCGGTGAGGCCGTTGCTGGCACCGTCGTTGTTGACCGCGCTGCCGCGGATCAGACAGTGGACGCGGTCCCCGTCGGCCAGCGCCGCCGAGAGCCGCTTGAGGACCACGATGCCGCCGCCCTCGCCCCGCACGTATCCGTCGGCGGAGGCGGCGAACGCCGCGGACCGACCGTGCGGGCTCATGGCGCCGAACTTGGACATCGCGGCGCTGCTCTCCGGCGCGAGGACCAGGTTGACGCCGCCCGCGAGAGCGAGCGTGCTCTCGCCGGAACGCAGGCTCTGGCAGGCCAGGTGTACGGCGACGAGCGAGGACGAGCAGGCGGTGTTGATGCCGATGCTCGGCCCCTGGAGGCCCAGGGTGTACGAGACACGGGCCGGCACGATGCTCGGCTCCTGGCCCGTGGCGGTGTGCTGCTGGATGTCGTCCAGACCGCGCCCGGCGAGCCGTGCGTAATCGCTCCACAGGGTGCCCAGGAAGACGCCTGTGCTGCCGTCACGCAGGGAGGCGGGCGGTATCCCGGCGTCCTGCAGGGAGCTCCAGGCGAGTTCGAGTGAGAGTCGCTGCTGGGGGTCCATCTGGGCGGCCTCGCGTGGCGAGATGCCGAAGAACTGCGGATCGAACTTGTCGACGTCGGACAGGAAGCCGCCGCGGCGGGTGCTCATCCTGCCGGGCTTGTGCGGGTCCGGGTCGTACAGTGCCTCGGCGTCCCAGCGCTCGGCGGGTATGCCGGTGACGGCGTCGGTGCCGGAGCGCAACAGCTCCCAGTACGCCGCGGCGTCCGGGGCGCCGGGGAACCGGCATGCCAGGCCCACGACGGCGATGGGCTCGTCGGACGGTACGGCGTCGCCGGTGCCGGTCGGCGCCGAGGGATTCACCGGGGTGTCCGGGCCGCCGGCGAGGGCGCCGGCCAGGCTGGAAATGGTCGGAAAATGCCAGGCGACCGTGGAAGCGAGGGGCCTGCCGAGCCGCTTGGCCAGCTGCGCGGTAAGGGCGGTCATCCCGGCGGAATCCATACCGAGGTCCCGGAACTGAGTGTCCAGGTCGGCATCACGGACCGCCCTGCCGAGCTCACTTCCCATTTTTTGCCGCAGCCAGTCCGCGATTTCATCGACGGTATTCACAACCGCATCCCCCAATACATGAAAAATAGAAAGCAGCTACCCATGGACACGGCCAGGAGCAGTAGAGATCGCTCTGCTTCAAAACGCCCGTACGGGCATGGCGAAAACCTCGCACCGAAACGGAATAACCATCGCTCCGGCAACCTGTCGAGGTCGCGGATCAAGATCAACTAATTAATAACCCGGGATTGGTGAACAGTCAACTCAGTTTGATGGCTGGAGTGTGCAACCACACATGCGCGCCCTTGGGGCGGCGTGAGATGACAAGCCGATACACGGAATCCCGTCGGCCCGACCGGTAATCGGAATGATGTATTCCGCATTCGTCGCGAAGGGCCGTTGCGGCACAGCAGTATGAGCCGGCGCCGATGACGGAAAGGCCATCGGCGCCGGCAGGCATCGAGTTTTCGGTTTTCCTGTTCGCCGCGTGGTCAGGAAACGTCGGGTGACGCCCCGTCGTCGGGCGGCCCCAGCCGGGGAAGAAAACGCTCACAGTCGAGCGACTGCATGGCCTTCGCCATCGTGCGCACGTGAATCTCTTTTTCCTGGCGCTCGAACATCAGGGTCAGTGCGTCCCGCAGCGCCCGCGTCTCGGAGACGAGCGCCTGCGCGGCCCTGAGCGCCGTGTACGTCCCCGTCGTCTGCGTGGGGTTGGCGTCGCCCAGCCGCTTCAGAACAGCCACATATGCATCCACCACCTTGGACTCGGCTTCGGTGAGAGCCGGAATCTTGGGACCTTCGGGGAACATCACGGACGCAACCGCCTGCCTGCACTCATCTTGATCACTCGGTCAGGGATTCAGTCCCGCTACTGGGCGTTGCGCGGCACCACGACCTGGTCCACGATCCCGTACTCGAGGGCCATCTCGGCCGTGAGGATCTTGTCGCGCTCGATGTCGTCACGGACCTTCTCGATCGGCGCGTTGGAGTGCTTGGAAAGCATCTCTTCCATCTGGGCCCGCATGCGCAGGATTTCGTTGGCCTGGATCTCGAGGTCGGAGACCTGGCCGCGACCGGTTTCGGTGTACGGCTGATGAATCAGTACGCGGGCATTGGGCAACGCCATCCGCTTTCCGGGGGTACCCGCCGCCAGCAGAACGGCCGCTCCGGAGGCCGCCTGCCCCAGACAGACCGTCTGGATGTCGCATTTCACGTACTGCATGGTGTCGTAAATCGCGGTCAGCGCGGTGAAGGAACCGCCCGGGCTGTTGATGTAAAGGGAGATATCCCGGTCCGGGTCCATCGATTCCAGGCAGATCAGCTGAGCCATGATGTCATTGGCCGAGGCGTCGTCGATCTGCACGCCCAGGAAGATGATGCGCTCCTCGAAGAGCTTGCCGTACGGGTCGTACTCACGGACACCCTGCGAGGTGCGCTCCACAAAGCGCGGGACCACATAGCGCGCCTCGGCCTGGGGCAGTCGGGCGCGAGCGTCGGAAACATTCCTGAAATTCACAGTACCGTCCTGTTGATGGAAGTAGCCTGGCGAGAACCGGATAACTAAAAGAGAGCGGCGCAGCTCACGCCCTTACCGCAAAAGAACTTTCGATGGCCCGCTCGATAATGGGTGCGACATCTCCCAGCCGGGCGTCGTCCATCATCGTGTAGTGCGTACCGCCGGCCCAGGCGACGGACACCGGGCGGCCGGTCACCTCGGACCAGCCCAGGCACTCCGGTGCCGCGTTCCAGCCGGTTTCGTCACGCGCCCGGATCACCAGGAGTGGCGCCGAACAGGGCCTGGCCTGCCAGCTGTTGTCGAAAATCCCCTGGTGCCAGCGGTAGATGTCCCAGAAGGGGCGTAGATCCTGGCCCGTGAGACCCGGTGCGTCACTCGCGACGGCGATCAGGTCCGCCGCGTGGTCGAGAAGCGCGTGGACCGCGGAGCCGTCGACCCCGGAGTTGTCGGCCGAGGCCCTGGCGGAGCGGCCGGCCCCGGACATGTCGATCCCGAAGAGCCCGCCCACCTCCGTGGCCAGATCGGTCGTACGGCCCTCCATCACCTCATGGGTCGCGCTGTCCAGCAGGATCACGCCGGCCGGAGTGACCCCCCTCTCCTCGGAGAGGCGCGCCATCTCCACGGCGACCGGCCCGCTGAAGGACCAGCCGACGAAGACCGGCACCGACCGGGAGTCGGCGGCCAGATACTCCGTCAGATAGGCGTCCGCGATGCCCTCGATGGACCGGCGTCGGCCGGGGTCGATGCCCGTGGCCTGGAAGGCGTAGACGGAGGAGTCCGCTCGCAGATGCGGCTCCAGGGCGCGGAACGAGGCGGCCGAACCGCTCGCAGGGTGGATGAAGACCAGGGCATGCCGCCCACTGGACGCCTTCAGGCAGACCAGGTTTCCGCCCACGTCACACAGCTCCTTGTCGATCAGGCTCACGGCAGGCCGACGGGGGCAGGGCATGACTCGCCCTCCCTCGGCAGCAGCGCAAGCGCGTTGATCCAAATGTACAGGACGTACAGAACGTAGGATGACCGGATGGCTTATGAGATTCCCGTGACGCAAGCCCGGGCCGAGCTCGCGGACCTGATCAACCGTGCGGTGTACGGCGGGGAGCGAGTGGTCGTGACCCGCCACGGCAAACCGCTCGTCGCCCTCGTATCGGCCGAGGAGCTGGAACGGCTGGACTCCGCGGCGCAGGAGGCTCAGGAGGAGCAGGAACGGGTGATCGGGACCGTGTCCTACGTGTCGGAGGTCCAGCCCTCCGGCGGCGAACAGGGCCAGGGCCGTTTCGGCCTTGTCGCCGAGTACGGCTCCCCGTACCGGTCTTACGGGCCCTGACGAGGCGCGGACCGGAGCGGCGCGACGGGACGAATTCCGGCTCGCTCACCATGCGGAGGGTGCGCGAGCCGGGTTGGCGTCAGCAGGCAGCAGGCAGCAGGCAGCAGGCATACGCCACCTGGCTGACGTTCCGTCACGCCGGTACCGAGATGGCCGTGATCACCAGCCCCGACGCGACGAGCCACCGGCCGGTGAATTCCGTGATGCGGGTGCCGGCTACCACGGGGCCGGGGACGAGGAGGCGGGCGGTGAAGGTGGCGTCCGTCGGGTCGAGGGTGAGCCGGGCTTCGTCGAAGTCCAGCCAGCGGCCCGTGAGCGGGTACCACGCCTTGTAGACGCTCTCCTTGGCGCTGAACACCAGGCGTTCCCAGCAGACTTCGGGCTGCAGGGCCGCCAGCTGGGGGAACTGGGCGCGTTCCTCGGGGCGCGTGATGGCCTCGACCACCCTGGGGTCGGCGATCGGCTCGTTGGGTTCGGCGTCCAGGCCGATGGTGACGACGTCCGTCGAGCGGGCCACCGCCGCGGCGCGGAAGCCGGTGCAGTGCGTCATCGCGCCGACGATTCCGGCCGGCCAGCGTGGTGCGCGGTCGGGGCCGGGCAGCAGGGGCGCGGGGGCGATGCCGAGTTCGGACAGGGCGCTGCGCGCGCAGCGGCGTACGGTGCCGAATTCCCTCTGCCGCTTCGGGACCGCGCGGGCCACCAGCTCGAGCTCCTCGGGGAACATCGCGGACAGCGGGGCGTCGTCGTGGAGGGCTTCGGCGGTGGCGATCGGGGCCGGCAGCAGCTTGTCGATCATGCGCTGGCCCCGGTGGTGGCGGGCAGGATCTGGACGGGGCGGCCCGGCGGGGCGGAACGGCGTTGCCATTCACGCGGGTAGCCGAGCGACACCTCCTGGTGGGGGACGCCGTCGCAGATCAGCAGCCGCGGGATGTGGAGATGGCCGTAGACCACAGCGGCTGCCCGGAACCGGCGCGGCCAGTCCGCGGTGGCCTCCGTTCCGCACCACAGCGCGAACTCCGGGTACCACAGCGGGCGGGTGGGTTCGCGTACCAGCGGAAAGTGGTTGATGAGGAGGGTCGGCAACTCCTCCGGCACCGCGGCGAGTTTGGCCTCGGTGGCCTTCAGTCGGTCCCGGCACCACGCGTCCCGTGTCGGATACGGGTCCGGATGCAGCAGGAACTCGTCGTTGCACACCACCCCGGCCTCCTTGGCGACGGCGAGTGCCGAGTCCTTGGAGTGCGTCCCCGGTGGCCGGAACGTGTAGTCGTAGAGGACGAACAGGGGCGCGATGACGACCGGGCCGCCCTCGCCTTCCCAGACCGGGTACGGGTCCTCGGGGGTCAGGACGCCCAACTCCCGGCAGATTTCGACGAGATGGTCGTAGCGGGCGACACCGCGCAGCTGCACCGGATCCTTGGCGGGTGTCCACAGTTCGTGATTGCCGGGTACCCATACGACGGTGGCGAACCGGCTGCTGAGGAGGGTGAGGGCCCAGCGGATGTCTTCGACGTATTCGCCGACGTCCCCGGCGATCAGCAGCCAGTCGTCCTCGGACTCCGGTCTTAACGCCTCGACGATGTCGCGGTTTTCCGTGTACCGGACGTGCAGATCGCTGACGGCCACCAGCTTGCCGCGGCCGTTGCCCCGGGCGGACCCGGGCGCGGGGGCGGGTGTGCGTGTGGTGGTGCTTTCGGGAGGAAGGGTGCGGATCTCGTAGGTCACGATCGAAAGTAAAGACGTTGGCGGCGGAGAGTCAAAGGGAGTTCGGCGCGTCGCCGCGGCGGATGCGGGTGGCGAGCCAGAGGTCGAAGCGGTCGTCGGGGTCGTCGAGGCGGCGCCCGGTGAGATCCATGGCCTTGTCGAGGCGGTTGCGTACGGTGTGGCGGTGGACGCCCAGCCGTCGGCTGGTCGCGTCCCAGGCACCGCCGGATTCCAGCCAGGCCGCCAGCGTGGCCAGCAACTCCTCACCGTTGTCCGCGAGATCGAGCGGGCCGAGCACGGTGTCGGCATAACCGTGCAGCGTACGGCGGTCACCCAGGTCCAGCAGCAGCCGGCTGGCCGCGCGCTGCCGGACCTCGGCGGGCTCGCCGCTCGACCGGCTGACGGCGAGCAGTCCGGCCGCCTGGCGCAGGGACACCCGAATCGCTTCGGGGGCGGCCACCGGGCCGATGCCCGCCGGACAACGCGGCGCGAACCGGCCGAGCACCTCGCGGATGTCCAGGTCCTCGCCGACGACGGCCTCGATGAGCCAGGGCGCGGCGGTTTCCTTGGGCGTGGCCTCCGACGCCCCGTGCGCCGTCCCGGCGACCGCCCCGTCCCGCACCCGGACCAGGCCGCCCGGAATCGCCAGCGCCAGGTCGGCGGCCATGTCCTGCGCGGTGCCTGCCGCGGCCGGCTCCGCCTCGAGCGGCTCGACCACGACCCCGCGCACCCGCTCCGCGGTCAGGCCGGCCGCGACGAGCATGTCCCGGGCCCGCTCGGCCGGCGGCTCCACCTCGGACAGCAGCTCCGACAACAGCGCCGACCTGCGGCGACGCTCCGGCTCATCGCTCAGATGGCGCCGCTCCAGTTCCAGCGAGAGGAGGGAGATCAGGCCCGGTACGACCGACCGGGCGGCGGCGTCCGGGCGGCCGGTGAGCAGCAGCAGGCCACGCAGCCGGCGCGCGCCCAGCGGCTGGACCTCCAGCTGCCGCCCCGCTGTCGTACTGGACGCGCTGCCGCGCAGCCCGCGTGCCGCGACCCGCTCGATCAGGTCGCGCGCCTCGGCCGGCGGCGTCCGCGCGTCCGACTCGCCCGCCGCGAGCATCCGGCCCAGCGGATCGAGCACCGCGGCCCCGACGCCGGTGGCGGCCGTCCACTCCTCCAGCATCGCCCGCAGCTCGCCGCCCGTGGCCGCGGCCGTCAGCCGCCGCTGGGTCGCGAACGCCCGGTGCAGCACCTCGCTCTGCTCACTGGCCCGCGCGTCGAAGACGGCCTTGGTGACGGCGATGAACGGCACCTCGTCCGGCACCGTCAGCAGCGGCAGCCCCGCCTCCCTGGCGGCCGTCACCAGCGGCTCGGGGGCCTCCTGGTACGGCAGTCCCCGTCCGAGCCCGAGGGCCAGACACGCCGCACCGCCTTCGGCGACGTCCCGTACGTACGCCTCGCATGCGGCCTGCTCCATCGGCAGCAACAGGCCGATGGTCATGAGGAGTTCACCGCCCTGGAGCCATTTTCCCGGTGCCGGCAGATCCGAGACGGTCGCCGCGTCGATGGTGCGGGCCAGTAGCTCGGGCGGCACGTCGTAGGTGAGCGACAGTCCGAGATCGGGCCGGGCCAGCAGGTCGGAGATATGCAGCGGCATAGACACAGTGTCCAGCAGCTGGTGGCGGAATGGACGGTCGGGCGATAGGGGTGGTGGCCCACCCGCCCTGGATATTGGTCGAGGCCGATGTGGTGCGCGGCCGGACGCTTTCAGCGCGTGCGGGCGGGCGGGCCTGACGAGCCGCCCGGGCGCGGGAAGACCTTGGACTGCTTGACGCTTCCGAAGGCGAAGCTGGACTCGATCGACGCGATGCCGGGAATGGCGTGGATCTGTGTGCGCACGAGGATCTCGTACGCCTCCAGGCTTTCGATGACGACTCTGAGCAGGTAGTCGCTGCTGCCCGCCATCAGGTAACAGTCCTGGATGTGCTCGATGCGGCCGACATGCTCCTCGAAGACGTTGACGGCCTCGCCGGTGTGGCGTTCCAGACGGACCCGTACGAAGACGGTGATCGGCAGGCCGAAGGCGACCTGATCCACCATGGCCGTGTATCCGCCGATCAGGCCCGATTCCTCCAGGCGGCGTACCCGGCGCAGACAGGGCGAGGGGGACAGCCTGACCCGGTCGGCGAGGTCCTGGTTGGACAGGCGCCCGTCCGCTTGCAGCTCGTGGATGATCTGGAGATCCACAGCGTCCATCGTCACTCCTTGGCAGATTCTGCCCTCACGCTAGGGCTGGAGGGCAGAACTAGCAATCGTCTGCCCTGCGGAAAGCTCTAACGTTGCCTCCCGCGGCAGGGCCGGTTGTCGGTTCCGCCTGAGCGGCTCCAAGCGGGAGGAATCTTCAGTGGTCGTGACGAAGGCAGCGGGCGCGGCACCCGCCGGCGCGGGGAGTCCTGCCCCGGCGGGTGGCGGCGGGCGCGGGCTGGTCTCCCCGCAGGCTGTGGCCCTACTGGCGCTGCTGCTCACGGTCGCCATCTGGGCCGGGTTCGCGCTGAGCGCCCGTGCGCTGAGCGCCTCCACACTGCTGCCAGCCGACGCGGCACTGCTCCGCTTCGGCGTGCCCCTCGTGGTGCTGGCGCCCGCCCTGTGGCGGCGCAGGCGCCGGCTGGCCATGGTGCGGCCGGGCCCCGCAGCCAAGATCATCTGTGGTGCGGGGGTGCCGTTCTTCCTCGCGGCGATGTACGGCGGTTCGCTGACGTCGGCCGCGTTCGTCGGGGCGATCGTCCCCGGGATGGTCCCGCTGTTCGTCTCCGCCCTCATGGTCGCGGGCGGGAGGAGCGCGCCGCGCGGCACGCAGTCGGCCGGGCTCCTGCTGATCGTCGCCGGTGTCGTGGCGCTGGTCTGGCGCTACACCGCGGCGCTGGACGCGGACGTCCTGCTCGGCGCGGGCACGCTTCTCGTCGCCAGTGGGCTGTGGGCCCTGTACACGGTGGGTCTGCGGGAAGTGGACCTCGATCCCGTCGGGTCCATCGGACTGCTGTGCCTGCCCTCCTTCGCTGTCATCGCGCTCCTGGTCATGACCGGAGTCCTGCCGACCGGTCTCGCCCGGGCGGCCGGCGGCGACATCGTGTTGTTCCTCGTCGTCCAGGGGCTGGGCGTCGGCCTGTGTGCCGGTCTGCTGTACGCCTTCGCCATCCGCCGGCTGGGACCGGAGCGGAGCTCGGTCGTCGGCAGCCTCAGCCCGGTCGCCGTCGTCCTGCTCGCCATGCCCCTGCTGGACGAGTCGCCGACCCTGCCCGTCCTCATCGGCGTCCCGCTCATCACCACCGGCGTCGCGCTCGCCAACCGACGCCCCCGATCCAAGGTTTCCCCCGATGCTTGAGCTGCTTCCCACCCCGCCGGCCGACCCTCTGTGGGACCTGGCGGCCGAGTTCGCCGCCGACCCGCGCGCCGAGCGGTTGAACCTCGTCCTCGGCGTCTACCGCGACCACACCGGGGCCACCCCTGTCATGACGGCGGTCAGGGAGGCCGAAATACGCCTGGCGGAACGCTCCGCGTCCAAGGAGTACCGAGGGCTCTCCGGCAATACCGCCTTCAACCGGGCCATGCTGTCGATGGTGTTGGGCACCGAAGCCCCGACCGGACGGGCAACGGCCGTCCAGACCGTGGCGGGCACCGGAGCCCTGCGCCTGCTGGCCGATCTCGTGCGCCGGACCCGACCGGGCACCACGGTGTGGATCAGCGACCCCGCCTACGTCAATCACCGGCCCATCCTGGAGGCCGCCGGTCTCACGGTCCGGACGTACGGCCGGCTCGACGCCGCGGGACTCCCGGACCCCACCGGTCTGCTCGACGACCTGCGGGCCGCACGACATCACGACGTCGTCCTGCTCCAGGGCTGCTGCCACAACCCCACGGGCGTCGATCCGTCCTTCGAGATGTGGGAGGAACTGGCCGGACTCGCCGCGGCGAACGGCTGGGTTCCCTTCGTCGACCTGGCGTACCACGGGCTCGGCGACGGCCTCGAGGCCGACCTGCGGGCCACCCGGATGCTGGCCGACCGGCTCCCCGAAGTGCTGGTCGCCGTCAGCTGTTCCAAGAACTTCGGCCTCTACAGCGACCGCACGGGGTGTGCGATCGTCGTCGGATCGTCGCGGCAGACGCTGCGGCACGTCGAAACGGCACTCCAGAACGCCGCACGGACGCTGTACTCGATGCCGCCCGAGCACGGCGCCGCCATAGTCACCACCATCCTGGAGGACGAGGGGCTTAGGGCCGCCTGGCGGGCCGAACTCGACGTCATGCGCGACCGGATCGCGGCCAACCGGGCGGACCTGGTCGTCCATCTCCGTGCCCTCGGCCACGGCGAGCAGGCGGCGTCGCTCGCACGGCAGAAGGGCATGTTCTCCATGCTGCCGCTCACGCCTGACCATATGCGCCGGATGCGCCGGCAGTTCGGCATCTACGGCACGGCCTCGGGACGCATCAATATCGCGGGTGTCTCCGCGCACCGGATCCCGTTCCTGACGCAGGGCATATCCGCTGTCCTGGAAACGGCTCCGGTCGGCCCAGTCGTCTGACGGGCGCGCACACACGGGGTTCAGGGGACTTCACCCAGCACCACCGCCGACTCCGGCGGCAGTCGCACTGCGCCCTCGCGACCGTCGCCGGGGACGCGATCCCCCGGCCAGGCGGCCAGTGGGCGTAGCCGCGGAGTGGCGACGTCCGATGCAGGGAGCGGAACGGCGGCCACCGCGTCCCGTGACAGATTGACCGCCACCCGCACCGGACCCCGGCGCATCAGCAACCACCGGGCCCCCTCGTCGTAGGCGACCTCGGTGCCGGCCGGGTCAGGGTCGGTCAGGGCGGGCAGTCTGCGGCGCAGTTTCAGCAGCGTGCGGTGCCAGGACAGGAGCGCGGCATGGGGCTCGGTGTCCGGTTCGGTCCAGTCGAGGACGGAGCGTTCGCGGGTGGCCGGGTCCTGCGGGTCGGGCCAGTCGGCCGATGCGCCGCCCCAGTCGTGCGCGGCGAACTCGCGGCGTCGCCCCGCGCGTACCGCCTCCGCCAGTTCCGGATCGGTGTGGTCGGTGAAGTACTGCCAGGGAGTTCGTGCTCCCCACTCCTCGCCCATGAACAGCATGGGGGTGAACGGCGCGCACAGGACCAGCGCCGCGGCGCAGCCGAGCAGGCCGGGGGAGAGGGCGGCGGCGAGGCGGTCGCCGAGGGCGCGGTTGCCGATCTGGTCGTGGGTCTGGCTGTATGCCAGCAGGCGGTACGGGGGTGTGACGCGCAGGTCGAGCGGTGCGCCGTGGGCCCGGCCGCGGAAGCTGGAATGCGTACCGTCGTGGAAGAAGCCGCCGGTCAGGGTCTTGGCGAGGGCGGCCAGCGGGGCGCGTGCGAAGTCGGCGTAATAGCCGTGGGATTCACCGGTGAGGGCGGTGTGCAGGGCGTGGTGGAAGTCGTCGTTCCACTGGGCGTGCAGACCGTGGCCACCGGCCGGGCGCGGTGTGGTGGTGCGCGGATCGTTGAGGTCGGACTCGGCGATCAGGAACAGCGGGCGCCGGAGGCGGTCGGCGAGCGTGTCCACGGCGGCGGAGAGTTCGGCGAGGAAGTGCCGGCTGCCGGTGTCGTGCAGCGCGTGCACGGCGTCCAGCCGCAGCCCGTCGATCCGGTAGTCGCGCAGCCAGCTCAGCGCGCTGCCGATGAGGTATCCGCGGACCTCGTCGGACCCGGGGGCGTCGAGATTGATGGCCGCGCCCCATGGCGTGTGGTGGGTGTCGGTGAAGTACGGGCCGAAGGCGGGCAGATGGTTGCCGGAGGGGCCCAGGTGGTTGTGTACGACGTCGAGGACGACGCCGAGGCCGTGGCCGTGCGCGGCGTCGACGAGGCGTTTGAGCCCGTCCGGGCCGCCGTACGGCTCATGGACCGCCCACGGGGCGATGCCGTCGTACCCCCAGCCGTGGCGGCCGGGGAACGGGCAGACCGGCATCAGGGAGATATGGGTGATGCCCAGGTCGGCGAGGTGGTGCAGGCGCGCGGCGGCGGCGTCGAAGGTGCCCTCGGGGGTGAAGGTGCCGATGTGCAGCTCGTAGAGGACCGCGCCGGGCAGCGGGCGGCCGGGCCACGGGTGTTGCCAGGCGAACCGTCCGTGGTCGACGACCGCGCCGGGACCGCCGGGGCCGTCCGGCAGACGGGCGGCGCGCGGATCGGGGAGCGGTGGGCCGCCGTCGAGCCGGAAGCCGTAGCGGTCGCCGTCGTGGGCCGGCGCCTCGGTACGCCACCAGCCGTCGCGGCGGGCATCGCGCGCCAGGGGGACCGGTGGCTCGCCGGCCCGGTCGCCCGCCCACTGGAGCGCGACCCGACCGGCGTTCGGTGCCCATACCTCGAACAGCACGGTGTCCTCCTTCCGTCCCGGGCCTGGGGGAAGGCGTCCGACGTCCCCCGGGCCCCAGACGAAGAAAGCACGTCAGCGCGTCGCCCGACAGTCCGACGTGGCGCCGTGGCCGACATCGGGCCATCGCACTGGGCCGTTCCGGCGAGCGGCGGCGCCCGGTCCCGTGGCGGTCCGTGGGGATCCGGCCGGCCGTCCCGCCCCGGTCGCACGCCCCCGACCGGCCATAACGGATACCTCGCCTGGACAGCGGCACGCGGTGGCCGGACAATCACCGGCATGACTTCGCTCGAGTTCCCGGCACGGCCGGCGCGCCCGTCCGACGCCGACCGGGAACGCGCCCTCGATCTGCTGCGCGAGGGCGCAGCGCAGGGACGACTGTCCCAGGACACCTTTCTGCGCCGGATGGAACTCGTCCTCACCGCCCAGGCCCACTCCGAGCTCGCCCTGGCCACCGCCGACTTGGAGAGCCGCGGCAAGGTCCAGGGCACGCTGCTGCGGATGGTCGGCCGGGTGTCGGCCTTCCACATCCGGGTCCGCAGGGCCTGGCGCACGGAGCGGCTGCCCAAGCTTCTGCTGCCCGAGCCGGGCCCGTTCCCGCTGCTCATAGGGCGCGCCCCGGGCGTCGGCCTGCGCCTCAACCACGAAACCGTCTCCCGCGCGCACGCGGAGCTGCGCAGCGCGGGCAAGGGCTGGATGCTGCGCGACCTCGGCTCCACGAACGGCACCTGCGTCAACGGGCGCCGGGTGGTGGGCGAGGTGCCCGTCGGGCCCGGCGACCACATCACGTTCGGGCGGGTGGACTACGTACTGACGGAGCGTTGACGGCCCCTCAGTGCTGAGGCAGCCCGTCGACGGTCCCTCAGTGCTGATGCAGCCCCCGGCCCGCCAGCGTGAGAAACGTCTCGCCGACCGCCTCCGACAGCGTCGGATGCGCATGGATGTGCTGCGCCACATCGGACGGTTCGGCGTCCCATGCCACGATCAGCTGGCTCTCCGCGATCATCTCCGAGACATGCGGCCCGACCAGATGGACGCCGAGCACCGTGCCGCTTGCCTCCCCGCCAGCCCCGTCCGCCGCCGCGATCACCTTCACCATGCCGCCCTGCCCGTGCACCATGCCCTTCGCGGTCGCCGTCAGCGGCATGGTGTTGACCTTGACCTCCCGCCCCTGGGCGCGCGCCTCGGCCTCGCTCAGTCCGACCGAGGCGGTCTGCGGACTGGAGTACGTCACCCGCGGCACCGTCGCGTAGTCCACCGGCGGCGACGGGATCCCGGCCAGCGTCTCGGCCACCAGCAGCCCCTCGGCGAACGAGGCGTGCGCCAGGCCCAGCGACGGCGGCGGCAGCAGATCGCCGACCACATGGATGCCAGGGACGGCCGTCTCCAGCCGCGTCCAGTCGGCCGGCGGGAGGAACCCCCGTTGGTCCGTGGCCAGTCCGGCGGCCTCCAGACCCAGCCCGTCGGTCACGGGAGCCCGGCCCACCGCGACCAGCAGCCGCTCCGCCTCGACGACGACCTCCCCGCCGCCCGGCGTCCGGACGGTGGCCCGCACCCCGTCCTCCAGGAGCTCGGCGCCGACCAGTGTCGACCCCGTACGGACCCTGATGCCGCGCTTCTTCAGGCCGCGCACCAGATGCCGGCCGACGTCCTCGTCCTCCAGCGGCAGCAGCCGGTCCGCCGCCTCGACGAGGGTGACCTCGGCGCCCATGGAGCGGTGGAAGGACGCGTACTCGACGCCGATCGCGCCACCGCCCAGCACCAGCACCGATTCCGGCAGCCCCGGGGCGAACAGTGCGTCGTCACTGGTGACGACCCGCCGGCCGTCGGCCGTGAGGCCCGGCAGCATCCGCGGCCGTGAGCCGGTCGCCAGGACGATGCCGCGCCGGGCCGTGAAGGCGCCGCCCTCGGGCCCGTCGACGAACACCGAACGGTCCCCGGTCAGTCGCGCCGAGCCGCGCACCACCCGCACCCGGGCGCGCGCCAAGTGGCCTGCCACGCCCTGGTGGTTGCGGGAGACGATGTCGTCCCGGGTGGCGGTCAGCGCGCCCCAGTCGATGGCGTCCAGTGTGGTCTTCACCCCCCACCGCTCGCGCGCCTCCGCGATACCGTCCACCAACTCCGCGGCGTGCAGCATCGCCTTGCTGGGAATGCAGCCGCGGTGCAGGCAGGTGCCGCCGACCAGATCGCGTTCGGCGAGCACCACCCGCAGTCCGAGTCCGGCGGCGCGCAGCGCGGTGCTGTAGCCGCCGGTGCCACCGCCGATCACGATCACGTCCGGCTCGTTTGTCTCGTACATCTCTTGCAGCTGGTCGGCGTTCATGTCGTCAAGGCTGCGCCCACCTGCGTCGATGCGTCCAAGGCAATGTTTCTATGGAGGCCATGAGGGGCGTGCATGACCTGGGGAGGGGCGGATGAGCCTGCGGCAGATGGAGTATCTGGTGGCGGTCGTCGAGGAGGCGTCCTTCACCCGCGCCGCCGAGGCGCTGCATGTCACCCAGTCCGCCCTCTCGCACCAGATCAAGGCACTGGAACGCGAGGTCGGCGGGCCGCTGTTGGAGCGGATGAACCGCGGCGTACGGCTGACCGCGATGGGCCGGGCCTACTTCCCGCACGCCGAACTCGCCGTCCGCAGCGCCCGCCAGGCCCGCCGCGCGGCCCTGGCGGCGGCCGGCGCGGAGAGCGGCGAACTGCATATCGCGTCGGTGCACGGACAGGCGATCGGTGTGCTCCCGGAGGTCTGCGCCCGCTGGGCCCGCGAGCATCCCAGGGTGCGTCTGATCCTCCACGAGTACGCCACCACCGAGGAGTTGTACGACCAGATGGAGCGCGGCGTGGCCGATATCGCCCTCGGGCCGCGCCCCAAGAACTGGCAGGGGCCGGTCAGTGTCGTCGGCCAGGAGCAGATGGTGCTGGTCGTGCCGCATGACGATCCGCTCGCCGCCCGGGAGTCGGTGCGTCTCACGGATCTGGCGGAACGGCCGTGGGTGCGGTGCGGACTGGAGCCGATGGTCGACGGCCGGCGCTGGCTGGACGTGGAGTGCGAGCGGGCCGGCTTCGCGCCGCGTACCGCCGTCCGTACGCAGCACAGCTCGACGGCAGTGCGGATGGCGTCGGCCGGTGTCGGTGTGCTGCTGACCGCGGCCCATGAACTCACCGGCCTCAACTGCGCGTCCGTGCCCACCGATCCGCCGTGGCGGCGCGATATCACCGTCTTCTCGCGCGTCGAACCGAGTGGTGCGGCGGCGGAGTTCACCGAGCTGCTGCGCGCCCGTGCGGGACAGGTGGAAAGCGGCCGGCAAGTCGGCAATCGCGCATAGAACAAGGCGGCAATCAGGCGTAGCGCTACGCGGCAATCAGGCATAGATATCTATTACTTAATCACGTCGGGCCGCATGGCGCATCTCGGGGGTAATTACCCTGTCAACTTTATTCGTTGATGGCATTTCCGCTGGTCACTGGTAACCTGAGTGGTGTCTGAACTGTCGCCGTTTCCCTCTGGAAGAAGGTGGCGTAATGCTGAGGTACACGGCTCCCACGCTGACCCGTTTGGGTCGCATCGAGGAACTGACCGGACAGCTCCGTAGGGGCGTTCCGGACGTCCTCGGCCACGGCAACATCTTGTGACATCCCCCCAGTCGGGCCCCTCGTCCGCAGCGCGGTCGGCGCTGCGGAGAGGGGCTTTGACGTCCGGAGAACCGCTGGTGGCGGACTTCGCCGGATGCTCGGGACGGGCCGTACCGGGAGGTCCGCGGTCCGGTGTCCCGCAGCACGGACCGCACGGCCGGAACGAACCGAACGGCCCGCAGGGACCGTACGGATACCGGGTGATGGAGATCGGCGCCCGGAACGGACTGCCCCGTGCCGGGTGTTGCGCATTTCAATGGTTGCGCCCTGGAGTTCTTGAAGGTTTGCCACAACCGGTCCCGGACTGCTTTCTGCTGCTTTCCGGGCCGCTGCCACGGCGCCGGTCATCGTCCGCGGATTTCGTGGAGCGCATCGTGCGCGCCGCGGAATTCCCTCAAACATTCACCGACCTGCTCGCCCAACTCCCGGCGGAACTCTCCGGATGTGTGGTGACGCCGGAGCGCGTCGTCATCTTCCGTGGCCTCACCAGCCCCGACCAGATCTTCTTCCGCAGGTCGCGGGCCGGGGTCGAATGGTCCTCCGATCCGCGCGACCTGCTCGACGGGCGATTTCCCGAATTCGACCGGGAAACCCTCTGGCGCAGCTGCCGCGGCGAGGACGTGTTCGTGTATCCGGGCCTGGGCCGGTTGCGCTCCGGACAGCTCGTCGCCTTCGATCCCGAGGCGACGTGGACCCAGCAGTACGAGCGGACCACCCCGATGGCGCTGCCGCGCCGCACCACCCTCCGCGAGTACGCCCGTCTCACCTACGACCTGCTCCTGGACGAGACCCGGCCCTATGCCGGCTGCGGTGACCGGCGGGTGGGCATCCTGCTGTCGGGCGGCGTCGATTCGGCCACCGTCCTGGCGGCGCTCGTGGACCACGGCGCCGACGTCATCGCGTACCACATGGGCACCGACGACCCGTCCGCCGACGAGTCCGGCTACGCCCGGCAGGTCTGCCGTCACCTGCGGGTACCCCTGGTCACGGTGGAGCGGGCCTCGGAGGACGAGGACTACTTCTCCACCGGGGCGGACTTTCCGCACCCCTTCAACCACGTCTGGCTGCGCTCTCTGGAGCGCGTCGCCGACCGCGTCGCCGCGGACGGGGTGCACATCCTGACGTCCGGGCTGGAGGGCGACATGCTCTTCGGCCCGCTGCGGTACGGACTGCACGACATCGTCGCCGGCGACGTACGGCGGCGGGAGAAGTTGCGGATGCTGCAAGGGCTGCTCGCCACCCGGTGGGAGCTGAGCCGGATCCTGCGCAGCGCCCGGCCCTCGTACTCGCTGTACGCGGACCAGGCGGCGCTCGATGAGGTGGAGCTCGGCAGCGACTTCCTCATCCCGCATCCGGACGCCGCCCCCGAGACGGACGACCTGGACTACGCGCCCCAGGAGCAGACCCTCAACCTGGGACTGTGGCGGCCGCGCGGCATCCACCTCGCCAAACCGTGGGGCGGCAGAGACCTTCGCCGGCTGGCGGCGCGTATTCCCGACGCCTACCGGCTGATTCCGTACGGCGGACGGACCATCGACAAACCGGTGCTGCGCCTCGCCGCGTCGCACCGGCTGCCGCCGGACGTCTGGCGGCACTACGGACGCACCTGGCTGGGCTCCCCCGACGAGAACTGGTGTCTGCGCCATGCCGAGGTCCTCGCCCGGATCCTCGGCGGCCCCGACACCCGGCTGACCGCCCTGGGGATCGTCGACCCGGTGCGGATCCACGAGGTGCTCGCCGACCCGCGAGCGCTGCGCCGTAACGCCGAGAACCTGCTGTGCTCCGCGATGGTCGAGCTGTTCCTGCGCGACCTGGAAGGGAAGACCGGCCACGCACCCCGGAGGTGATGCGGTATGCCACTGCTCCAGCTCACCGAACAGACGGTTTTCGACCAGGCCGACGGCGCCGGAATTCTGCTGGACGGCGCCCAGGGCGTCTACTTCGAGCTGAATCCCGTCGCCACCCTCATGCTGGACGCCGCCCTGCGGTACGACACCGCGGACGAGGTCGTCCAGCACCTCAGGGAGCGCATCGACGCGGGCGACGACACGCTGCGCGAAGGCATCGCCGCGCTGGCCGACCAGCTCGCCGAGAGCCACCTGGCCGAGCCCCGCAGCGACCCGCCCGCACCATGAAAGGCTCCACCGCGCGCACCGTGAGCGGCCCCACCACCTGGGAGTTCCTGCTCTGGGACAACGATCCGGGGCCGCCGCCGCTGCCGGTGCCCCGGCGGCTGCGGCTGCTCGCCGCCGTCCGCACCGCCCAGGCGCTGCGGGTACTGCGCCGGCGCGGCTGGCAGGACGCCCAGCGGTATCTGCGCGAGCTGCGCCCGCTGCCGCTCGCCGCCGGGCTCCGGCCGTCCGACGCGGTCCGGCTGGCCCGCCGGGAGGCGCAGCCCTGCCTGACGGTGCTTCGGATGGCCGAACCGGAGGCGCTGTGCCTGCCCCGGTCGTACGCGCTCGCCACCTACCTTTCGGTGCTCGGCCTGCCGGCCGAGGTCGTGGTGGCGCGGCAGCGCTCGTCGATCGGCGGCCGGTTCGCCTTCCACGCCTGGGCGGAGCTCTACGGGGAGGTGCTGGCCGACATCCCCGGCGTCCAGTCGGGCTTCACGGTCCTGCAACGCGTCGGCTGCGCGCACGCGGTGCGGGCCCCGGAGGCGGAGCACGGACCGGGCGCGGTGTCCGGATCCGGTGCGGAGCACGGGCCGGGAGCGGTGCCCGGATGACGCCCGACGCCGCCACCGTCACCCCCGCCGGGCGGCCCCGCACCGGACCGCAGGAGGTCCGCCGCGTGCTGCGCGGGCACGGCCGCAGGATCACCGTCGCCAGCGTCTTGGCAGTGGCCGGCTCGGCGCTCGCGCTGGCGCAGCCGCTGCTGGTCAAGCGGGTCATCGAGGAGGCCGGTGCGGGCATCGGCACGGGCCGCACCATCGGGCTGCTGATCGTGTTCTTCCTCGCCCAGGCCGCCGTCGCCGGGCTCGCCCGCTACGTCCTCGTGCGCACCGGTGAGGGGATCGTCCTCGGGCTGCGGCTGAACCTCATCGGTCATCTGCTGCGGCTGCCCATGCGCACCTACGACCGGCACCGGACCGGCGACCTGATCTCCCGCACCAGCGCCGACAGCACCGCACTGCGGTTGCTGATCTCCGAGGGCTTCACCGACGCCCTCACCGGCAGCATCGGGCTGGTCGGAGTCGTCGCCCTGATGGCCTGGCTGGACTGGGTGCTGTTCCTGATCGTGCTCGCGGTGGTCGCCCTCGGCTCCCTCGTCGTCGCTTCGGTGCTGCGTGGAATCGAGCGCTCCTCGCTCCACGCCCAGCAGGCCACCGGCGCGATGACCGCCGAACTGGAGCGTGCGCTGGGCGCCATCCGCACGGTTCGGGCCAGCCGCGCGGAACACCGGGAGACGGAGCGCATCGGCGAACAGGCCAGGTCCGCGTACGCGCAGAGCGTGCACGTCGGCGCGCTGGACGCGGTGGTCTCACCGGCGATCATGCTGACGATCAACGGCTCGTTCCTGCTGGTGCTGCTCATCGGCGGCATGCGGGTCGCCGGCCACGACGGATCCGTCGCCGACCTCGCGGCCTTCCTGCTCTACATGCTCTACCTCATGAGCCCCATCGGCGCGGTCTTCCAGGCGCTGAGCACCATGCGGCAGGGCCTCGGCGCGCTCCGCCGGATCAGCGAAATCCTCGACCTGCCGGGCGAACCGGACACCGCCGCGCGCCCCCGCCGGGCCCTGCCCGCCCCGCCCCCCGACGTACCCGTCCTGGAGTTCCGGGACGTCTGGTTCGGTTACGAGCCGCACCGCCCGGTACTGCGCGGGGTCTCGTTCCAGGTGCCGCCGCGCGGCCATGTCGCGCTGATCGGCAGCTCCGGCGTCGGCAAGTCCACCGTCTTCGCGCTCGCGGAACGCTTCTACGACCCCGATTCGGGCCGCGTCAGGTTCGAGGGCCGCGATGTGGCGGCCGTCGGCCGGGCCGAGCACCGGGCCCGGATCGGCCTCGTCGAGCAGCACGCCCCGGTGCTCTACGGCACGCTCCGGGAGAACCTGCTGTACGCCGCGCCCGACGCCGGCCGGGACGAGCTGGACCGGGCGATCGAGCTGGCGCAGCTGACCGAGCTGGTGGCCCGGCTGCCCCAAGGGCTGGACACGGAAGCAGGCGAACACGGCATGGCACTGTCCGGCGGCGAGCGCCAGCGGATCGCCCTCGCCCGCTCGCTGCTCGTCCGGCCCAGCCTGCTGCTGCTCGACGAGCCGACGGCTCATCTCGACGCGGTCAACGAGGCGGCGCTGCGCCGCTCGATCCGGTCCATCGCGCAGGAGTGCGCCCTGCTGGTCATCGCCCACCGCTCCTCCACGATCCGCGCCGCGGACCGCATCGTGGTGCTGGACGGCGGCCGGGTCATCGCCACCGGCACCCACGACGAGCTCCTGGACAGCAGCGACCACTACCGGTTCCTGGCGCGGGCACAGCAGGCGGGGGAGACGGTGGCGGGGTAGGGCCCTGGCGGATGGGCCAAGGCCGGCCCGCTCACTCCGCCACGAACAGCGCCACCGGCGACACCGCCAGCAGCTCGCTCAGCCTCACCGCCGTACCGCCCTCCCCCGAGCTCTTACGGAGCAGGGAGGTACCCCCATACTCCCGCCCGGTCAGCAGCTCCCGCCAGGGCCCGCCGGGCGGCAGCCGCAGCACCGTGTCCCACCAGCCACCGGTCTCCGCCAGCCGCAGCGACAGCCGGGTCGCCACCGTCACCACACGGGCGCCGCGGCAGAACGCCACACAGTGCTCGGCCGCCGGCCCCGCCGCGGGCAGCGGCTCATACGAAGCGGCCGCGCCGAACCACTCCGGATGCTCGCGCCGCAGCCGTAGCGCCGCCGCCGTCAGCCGCAGCTTCTCGCCGGACAGATCGCGCGGCGCGGCCCCGCCGTCCAGCTCCGCGAGCAGCTCGGGACGGAACCGGGCGGGCCGCCGGTTGTCCGGGTCGACGAGCGCCTGATACTCCCGCTCGGTCCCCTGATAGACATCCGGCACCCCCGGCATCGTGAGGTGCAGCAGCGCCGCACCCAGCACATTCGCCCGGACGTACGGGGCCAGCTCCGCGTGCAGCGCGGCGAGCGGATCGGCCGCCGGACCACACGGACCACCGCGGACGAACTCCGCCACCGCGTCCTCGTACTCCGTGTCCTGCTCCGTCCACGAGGTCCGCAGCCCGGCCTCCCGAACGGCCTTGAGGACCGCCTGCGTCACTCGCCCCGCATGGTCCGCCGGCGGCCCGTCACCCGGCGCCCCGCCCAGCCCGAACACGGTCTGCCAGGCCAGCCAGGACACCATCGGATCCGCCGGCTCCGCGCCCTCCGCCGGCTGGCCACCAGGCCCGCCCGCCACCGCGCCCAGCACATCCCGCCACCGGTCGGGGCACTCCGACAGCACCGCGATCCGTGCCCGCACATCGGCGCTGCGCTTGGTGTCGTGCGTGGAGAGCACCGTCCCGGTGGCCGGCCAGTCCCGCTGGACGCGGGCGCAGTAGGCGTGGAACGCCGCCGGGCCGAGTGCCGGCTCGCCGGGATCGCCACCGACCTCGCAGGCCGACAGCAGCACCGGATAGCGGTAGAAGGCGGTGTCCTCCACGGACTTGGCGCGCAGCGCGGAAGCGGTCTGCGCGAAGCGCGCCGCGAAATCGGCGACGTCCGGATCGGCGACGTCCGGATCGGCGGAGGCGGAGTCCGAGCCGTCGGTACCCGCGCCGCTCCCGAGGTGCCCGGCCGCCAGATCGCGGATCAGATCCACGGCGCGCGCCTCCTCCGGAACCCGGAACGCGGTACGCGCCCGCGCCGCCGCCGCGTCCAGCATCGCCGCGTCGTGCTCCGCCCGGTCCGCGTCCGGGTACGGCCGGTAGACGGGCAGCCGTACCAACAGCTCGCGGATCGCCTCGCGCAGCGCCCACGGCGCATGGTCGCCCGGCCAGGGCAGACGTTCGCCGATCCGTGCCGCGGTCCGCACCAGCCGCTCGACCTCCGCCGCCAGATCGTGCGTGACGACCTCGTACGCGGCCCGGCGCACCGTCTCGTCCCAGTCGCCGCCCTCGTCCGCCAGCGGTGTGACGAAGTCCCGGTAGTGGGCGAAGAGGCGTCCCGCGCCCTGCGGGCAGACGAACAGCGCGTCGATGCGGCGCAGCGCGTCATAGCCGGTCGTGCCCGCGCACGCCCAGCCGTCCGGCAGCCGCTCCTCGCCGGTCAGGATCTTCTCCACGACCGTCCAGCGGCCGCCGGTCCCCTCGTGCAACCGGTCCAGGTAGCGGCCCGGGTCCACCAGCCCGTCCGGATGGTCGACGCGCAGCCCGTCGATGACGCCCTCGCGGACCAGCCGCAGCAGCGTGCCATGCGTCGCCTCGAAGACGCCGGGGTCCTCCACGCGTACCCCGATCAGCTCCGAAATCGTGAAGAAGCGCCGGTAGTTGAGCTCGCTGCGGGCCAGCCGCCACCAGGCGAGGCGGTACCACTGGGCGTCCAGGAGGCGCGCCAGCGGCAGCTGTTCGGTCCCGGGGCGCAGCGGGAAGGCGTGCTCGTGATAGCGCAGCACCCCGTCCTCGACGCGGAGGTGCCGGGCCTCCTCGCCGAGCCGTCCGCCGAGCACCGGCAGCAGCAGCCGCCCGCCGTGCCCGCCGTCCCAGTCGATGTCGAACCACCGGGCATACGGGGACGCCGGGCCGTCCCGCAGCACCGCCCACAGCGGCCCGTTGAGCGACACGGGCGCCGGTACGGCCATGTGGTTCGGCACGATGTCGACGATCAGACCGAGGCCGTGCGACCTGGCCGTGCCCGCCAGCGCCCGCAGCCCCCGCTCACCGCCCAGCTCGGCCCGTACCACCGCGTGATCGACCACGTCGTAGCCGTGTGTGGAGTGCGGCACCGACTCCAGGACGGGGGAGAGATGCAGATGGGAGACGCCGAGCGCGGCGAGATGCGGTACCGCCCGCTCGGCGGCCGAGAACGGGAACTCCGGCTGGAGCTGCAGCCGGTAGGTGGCGGTCGGCGGTGTTCTCGGTGGCCTCGATGGCTGCGTCATGGGAACACCCGTACCCCGCTGACGGCCCGTTGTGTCATCCGCGGGTGTCGTCCGCTGCCGTCGACCGTCCGCGCCCGCCGATGCGGCTGCTCCCGTCCGCTCGTCGAATCCTCCGATCCCGGGGGCCGGCGCGGCGCATACCTTCGTACGTCCGGTGTGTACGGCCCGCGGCGGCTCGGCCGCTAGCGTCGGGCGATGACCGCCGTTACCGCCACCTATCGCCAGGTGGTCGCGCTGGGCGGGCCCCTGCTGCCCGTCGTCTCGTTCCTCGGCCGGCTCCCGACCGCGATGTGCCAGCTCGGCAGCCTGCTGCTGGTGGCGGAGACCAGCGGCAGCCTCACCACCGCCGGACTGGTGGGCGGTGCGCTGGCGGCGGGGCAGACCGTCGCCGGTCCGCTGATCGGGCGGCTCGCCGACCGGCACGGCCAGCGGCCTATGGTGCTCGCCGCCTGCTGGGCCAACGCGCTCGCGGTGACCGCCCTGGTGGTGGCCTCCCTCGTGCACCTCGCGACGCTGCCACTTGCGCTGACGGGCCTGCTGGCCGGCGCCAGCGTGCCGCAGATCGGACCGCTGGCCCGCACCCGGCTGGTCGCGCTGGCGCGGCGGGGCCGGGGGGAGCCGAAGCTGATCAACGCCGCCCTCTCGTTCGAGGGCACGCTGGACGAGGTGTCGTTCGTGCTCGGCCCGGCCGTGGTGGGACTGGCCGCCGCGGTCGCCCATCCGGCCGTCGCGCTGTCGCTGGCCGCGGTGCTGCTGGCCGTCTGCGGTACGGCCTTCGCGCTGCATCCGACGGCGTCCGTCCCGGGCGCCCGCGGCACAGGACCCCATGGCGGTGCCACCCGTGCCGCGCGCCCCCGGCGGCCCGCCCGTCCCCGGATGCCGGGAGCCGTGCACGGCATGCGGGCCTCGATGGCGCTCCAGGGCGCCATGTTCGGCGCCTGCCAGGCCGGTATCACCGCGCTGACCGAGCGCCTCCACCAGCCCGCCCAGGCCGGCCTGGTCTACGCCGCGATGGGGGTGATGAGCGCGGTCGCCGGGCTCTCGCTGGCCCTGGTGCCGGCCCGGATCGGGCTGCCGACCCGCTGGCGGGCGGCCGCTGTCGCCCTGATCGTGCTCTCCGTACCCCTGCTGTTCGTACGGTCCCTCTGGGCGCTCTATCTGGTCGTCGTGGTCCTCGGGGTGGCCTTCGCGCCGCATCTGATCACGCTCTTCGGCCTCACCGAACGGGTGGTGCCGGCCACCCGGCTGGCCGAATCGATGGCCTTCCTCACCAGTGCGGTGGTCGGCGGGCAGGCCCTGGCGCTGGCCGCGTCGGGCCGGCTCGCCGACGCACACGGCCCGTCCGCCGCGTTCGCCGTCGCGGTCGGCGCCGCGGTGCTGATCCTCTGCGTCGCGGTCGGCGCCCGGGTGACGCCCCGGAACGCCGCGCCGACGGACGGCCCCACCAGCGCTACCTCGGCCGCTGGAGTACCAGCAGGCTCCGGTCGGTGAGCGTCAGCCGGTCCCCGGCCTTGACCTTCGCGCCGCCGCCGTCCGCCACCGCCGACGGCCGGTCGGTGTCCACCACCACCTGCCACTGCCGACCGTGCAGCACCGGGACCGTGAACTCCTTCTCCTGCGCATGGGCGTTGAACATCAGCAGGAAAGAGTCGTCGGGGATCGGCTCGCCGCGCGGCCCCGGTTCGGAGATCGAGCTGCCGTTGAGAAAGACCGTCAGCGCCTTGGCGTGCACGGACTGCCAGTCGCGCGGTCCCATTTCCGTGCCGTCGGCCGTGAACCACGCGATGTCGGACAGCTCGTCGTAGGTGCCCTCCACCGGGTGGCCCTGGAAGAACCGGCGGCGCCGGAACACCGGGTGGTCGCGCCGCAGCCACACCATCTGCCGTACGAAGGCCAGCAGCGCCGGCTCGTCGTCGGCCGCGGCGGCCTCGCCCGCGCCCTCCGGCTCCTCGGCCTTGTCCGGTTCCCGCTGCGGCCACCGCACCCACGACAACGCGTTGTCCTGGCAGTACGCGTTGTTGTTGCCGCGCTGTGTGCGCCCGAACTCGTCGCCGTGGCTGAGCATCGGCACACCCTGCGACAGCATCAGCGTCGCGATGAAGTTCCGCATCTGCCGGGCCCGCAGCCGGCGCACCGAGGGGTCGTCGGTCGGCCCCTCGACCCCGCAGTTCCAGGACCGGTTGAAGCGTTCGCCGTCCCGGTTGTCCTCGCCGTTGTCCTCGTTGTGCTTCTCGTTGTACGCGACCAGGTCGTGCAGGGTGAATCCGTCATGGCAGGTCACGAAGTTCACCGAGGCGAGCGGCCGCCGCCCGTCGCCCTGGTAGAGATCCGACGAACCGGTCAGCCGGGACCCGAACTCCGCCAGGGTGCGCGGCTCGCCCCGCCACAGATCCCGCACGGTGTCCCGGTACTTCCCGTTCCACTCGGTCCACAGTGGCGGGAAGTTCCCCACCTGATAGCCGCCCTCCCCGAGGTCCCACGGCTCGGCGATCAGCTTCACCTGGCTCACGACCGGGTCCTGATGCACCAGATCGAAGAACGACGACAGCCGGTCCACCTCGTGGAACTGCCGGGCCAGCGTCGCCGCCAGATCGAACCGGAACCCGTCCACATGCATTTCCTGCACCCAGTAGCGCAGTGAGTCCATCACCAGTTGCAGTACGTGCGGACTGCGCATCAGCAGGGAATTCCCGGTGCCGGTGGTGTCCATGTAGTACCGCTTGTCTTCCGACAGCCGGTAGTACGAGGCATTGTCCAGTCCCCGGAACGACAGCGTCGGGCCCAGGTGATTCCCCTCGGCCGTGTGGTTGTAGACCACGTCGAGAATCACCTCGATACCGGCGCGGTGCAGCGCCCGTACCGCCGTCTTGAATTCCAGCACCTGCTGCCCGCGGTCGCCCCAGGACGCGTAAGCGTTGTGCGGGGCGAAGAATCCGATGGTGTTGTAGCCCCAGTAATTCGTGAGCCCGGCGTCCACCAGCCGGTGGTCCTGCACGAACTGGTGCACCGGCATCAGTTCCAGGGCGGTGACCCCCAGTTTCGTCAGATGATCGATGATCGCCGGATGCGCCAGCGCCGCATACGTGCCGCGCAACTCGTCCGGCAGCTCCGGATGAAGCATCGTGAGGCCCTTCACATGGGCCTCGTAGAGCACCGTCTCGTGATACGCGGTACGTGGCGGCCGGTCGTCGCCCCAGTCGAAATACGGATTGACCACCACCGACGCCATGGTGTGCGGCGCCGAATCCAGATCATTGCGCGTTTCCGGCCGCCCGAAGTGATATCCGTACACCGCCTCGTCCCAGTCGATGCGGCCGCTCATCGCCCGCGCATACGGGTCCAGCAGCAGCTTCGCCGAGTTGCAGCGGTGCCCGCGCCCCGCGTCGTACGGACCGTGCACCCGGAATCCATAGCGCTGGCCCGGCATCACCCCCGGGAGATAGGCGTGCCGGACGAACGCGTCGGTCTCCCGCAGCTCGACGGCGGTTTCCGAACCGTCGTCGTGCAGCAGACACAACTCGATGCGTCGCGCGGCTTCGGAAAACACCGCGAAGTTGGTGCCCGCCCCGTCGTAGGTGGCACCCAGCGGATACATCTGTCCCGGCCAGACCTGCATGCGTAGACTCTTCCACTTTCTCGTCAGGGGCTGCGGCGACTCCACGACAAGCGTCCGCGGACCGAATCGAAATCCTTCCCCAACGTGTCGCGGAGAGCGGGATTTTCGCGAGGGCGAGTCGCGCGCCGCCGGCCGGCACATCTGCGGCGACACCAAACACCCCCTCCTTATCGCCCCCTACAGGAAATATGAACATTTCACCAGCGAGAACCTGGCCAACCCTGGCGGATGGGTGACGGGACCGCCCGCCGCCGGGTCAACGGCCCGCCGCCGAAACACCCCATCGCGTGGGTCCACATCAGGTTCGAGCACAGTGCCGGGAGCTCCCGAACAGGCGTCGACGGGCGTCCGCCAGCCGCCAGAGCCGGCCCTTCGACAACCCCACAAGCTGGCAGCTCGCGACGTGTGAGCTATGAATCCGCTCACTCCACCCGCGCTTTCCGGCCGCAACGGGCAATATGAACAAGGGGAGTTGGCCGACGACTCCAGGCATCCTGCTGCACCGCCTCCCGCGTCGCAGTAGTCTGCCTTGATCGTTGGCACGGGGGTTCGGAAGGCGGTGGCAGGTGAGCGGCGGGCTGGAGTTGCCCCCTGGTGATGAGAGTCACGAGGGCCATGAGGGCGGCTCCGTCGACGCACCGCCCGGCGCGGTGTCCCTGGCACGGCCGCTGGAGATCGGCGCGGAACTCGACTGGGGCGCCGACGCCTGGGCCGAGGTGCGCACCCGCGCCCGCCGGGCCGGACGCGCCTATATCTGGCTGAATCTCGTCGAGCAGCGGCTCCGGGCGGTCGTCTCCGCGGTCCTTCGTCCCATCTACGAGCCGGTGCACGGTGACGAATGGGTCATCGCCGCGGCAGGCCCCGCCGGGCAGGAATGGGTGCAGCGCGCCGTCGCCGTCCGCGAGGTCAGCCGCCGCAAGGGCTACCTCCTGGACCCCGCCGACGACAACATCGTCAGTTTTCTGACGCTGCCCCAGCTCCGCGAGCTGATGGTCCAGCACTGGCCCTGCTTCGAGCCGTACTTCGACGACCGCCGCGATGTCGAGCTGGGCCTGGACGAACTGGAGGTCGCCCGCAACATCGTCTCCCGTAACCGTGCCCTGTCCGAGACCGTCCTCGCCCAGGCGGAGCGGGCGTCGGCCCGGCTGCTGGACATCCTGGGCTCCGGCGTCGGCACCCGTATCTCCGGCCGGCTCCCGATCGACGCCGTCGAGGATCTCGTCGGCGACCGTTACGCCGATGTCGTCGGCGTGCACTCCGACCGGGTGCGGCTCCAGCGCCAGCTGCCCGCCGAAGACCTCTTCGGGGGTGCCCGCCGCCTCGACGCCGTGGGCATAGGCCTGAACCTCCTGGTGCAGAACTACTCCGGCCGCCGGCTGGTCCGGCTCGCCGAGTCCGGCTGCCGTGTCCGCCTGCTCTTCCTCAACCCGGCCAGTAGCGCGGTCCGCCGCCGGGAGCGCGAAATCGGGCTGAAGAAGGGGGAGATGAGCCGCTCCATCGAGATGAACATCCTCCACATGCGACGGGTGCGTGCCCGGCTGCGCGACCCCGGCGCCTTCGAGATCCAGGTCTTCGACGAGACCCCGCGCTTCACGGCGTATCTCGTCGACGGCGACGGTCCCGACGGTATGGCCGTCGTCCAGACCTACCTCCGGAAGAGACGCGGGATGGAGTCGCCGGTGCTCGTCCTCCGCGGGGGCGGCCGCGACGTGGTCCGTCAGGACGGCGACGGGCGTGCCGGCCGGGACGGCGAGGGGCTGTTCGAGACGTACCGCGAGGAGTTCGAGAGCGTGTGGGCGGATTCGCGGCCGGTTTCGTAGGCGCGGAGCACTCTTTCCCCGGTGGCTGAATTCGGCGCGCCTCAGCGCCCCTTGCCACCGTCGTCGGCATCGCCCCGGAATCAAATAGTCCGGATCGGACATCGCCCGCGAGATCGTAAAAAAGTTCGATCAAGTACTCCTTCTGGGTGTTAGCTTGGTTCTCGGTGGCCGGATGGCTACCGGTTTATGCCGCTTTTTTTATGAAGGAGGCTGTGATGGAAGAGCAGACCGAGCTGTCGAACGTGGAGCCGTACGCGCCCCCGATGCTGGTCGAGGTCGGCGAGTTCAGCGAGGACACCCTGGGCTTCATCGGCTGGGGCAAGGACATCTTCGGCCACTACGGCGGCTGATCGTCGAGAGCTGACTCTCAGGAGCGCGTAGAGATGACCGGTGCTGGGTTCGTGGTTCTGCCGGACACGGCGTCCGCAGTCGAGGCTCGCGCGGCGGTGCCCTGGGCGGCGCCGCGGGTGCACTCGCATGCGTCAGGGCGCCCATGGCTGGTAGGACGCTGGCTACCCGGAGAAATCCAGGTGGCCACCGCGGGCCCGGTACGAGTGGCGGTGATCGGGGTCTGCCCGGTCACCGCCACGCGGTTGTCCGAACTCACCGCGCGAATAAGGACGGTGTCCGATGTGGACACTCTGGCCGCGACGCTGCCGGGCTCCTGCCACGTGGTCGCCTCCGTCGACGGGCAACTGCGCGTCCAGGGCAGCCTGACCGGGCTGCGGCGGGTGTTCCACGCGCGGGTGAACGGCGTGACGGTGGCCGCGGACCGGGCCGACCTCCTGGCCGCGATGACCGGCGCCGGAATCGATGAACGCGCCCTGGCCGTACGGGTGGCCTGCGGAGGGCTCGTCCCGTCTCCGCTGAGCGACGCCCCCCTGTGGCAGGGGGTCTCCCCACTGGCCCCGGACCACTGTCTGGTGTGGGACCGCGGAAGCGCCCGGGACCTGCGGTGGTGGCAGCCGCCGGCCCCCGAACAGCCGCTGTCGGCCGGCGCGCAGGCCGTACGGCAGGCGCTCACCGCCGCCATGCGGGACCGCGGACCGGCCGAGGGCCGGCTGAGCTCGGACCTCTCCGGCGGCATGGACTCCTCCTCCCTGTGCTTCCTCGCCGCCCGCGACGTCCCCGACCTCCTGACGTTCCGATGGGGCGAGGCCGAGGCGGGCAACGACGACGCCGCCTTCGCCGCACTCTCCATCGGCTCCCTCGACCGGGCCGAGCATGTGGTGGTGCCCCCGGCCGAACTCCCCGCGCTGTTCGCCGACGCCGACGCACTGGTGGACACCGAGGAGCCCTACCCCTTCGTCCGCACCGCCGCGCGCACCCACCACACCGCGCGGATGCTCGCCGACCGGGGATCGCACCGCCACCTGGCCGGCCATGGCGGAGACGAACTCTTCACCCCGTTCCCCGGCTATCTGCACCAGCTGCTCCGGCGCCGTCCGGTGACCGCGATCCGGCACGTCCGCGGATACGCCGCGCTCAAACGGTGGCCGCTGCTGCACACCCTGGCCGCGCTGGTGCGCCCCGGAGACGAGGCGGCATGGTGGCGGGCGCAGTCCGAGCACCTCACCGACCCGCCGCTGCACAAGCGCCGGCCCAGCCTGGGGTGGGGCCTGTGGCCGTTGCGTGCCCCGTCCTGGGTCACCGCCACGGCGGTCGAGTCGGCCCGGGAGGTCCTGCGGCACACCGCGGACACCACGCGGCCGCTCTCCCGCGACCTGGGGCAGCACCAGTCGCTGCTCGCGGTACGCACCAGCGCCCCCTGGTACCGCTTGCTGGCCCGTCCGTTCGCCGACGCCGGAGTCCAGCTCGACTCGCCGTTCTTCGACGACCGCGTCGTCGAAGCCGTCCTGGGAGTCCGCGCCCACGAGCACTCCGGCCCGTGGCGCTACAAACCGCTCCTGGCCGAGGCGATGCGCGGCATCGTGCCCGAGACGGTGCTCGGGCGCTCCACCAAGGGCGAATTCAGCGAAGAGGCCAGCTCCGGCCTGCGTCGCAACCTGCCCGCGATTCTGGAGCTGTTCGCCGACTCCGCACTCGCCGCCCATGGCCTGATCGACCCCGACGAACTACGCACCCGTCTGCTGGCCCCCCAGGCGGACAACGCCACGGGCATCGCCCTGGAACCCCTGATCGGCTGCGAAACCTGGCTGCGCGCCGCCACCCGACCCACCCCTGCTTGGAGGTTCGACGCCCATGCGTCTGCATCCTGACGTGGTCTCCACCGACACCGACGACGGGACCGTGCTGCTCAACGAACGCACCGGACGGTACTGGCAGCTCAACGCCACCGGAGCGCACGTACTACGGCAACTCCTCGACGGCCACGACCCCGACGACATCGCGGCCGGCGTCGCGACCCGGCACCGGATAGACCGGCCCAGGGCCGAGCGGGACGTCACCACCGTGATCGAGCAACTGCGCGGCGCGGAGCTGGTGATCGCGTGAGCATGCCCGTCGCGCTGGCCGAGCGGCGCCGGCTGCCTCCGCACCGTCGCCTGGTGCCCCTGGTGGCGGTCGGCATCGCTCGCCTGCTCGCCAAGGCCAAACCCGCCCGGCTGCGCACCGTCCTTGAATTCGCCCGCCGCGGCGCGGCCCCGGCCACGGCCGACCAGACCCTCGCGGCCCGTGAGGCGGTGGTCTCGGTCAGCCTGCGCTGCGCCGGCCAGGGCTGCCTGCAACGCTCCATCGCCACCGCCCTGCTCTGTCGCACCCGCGGCGTCTGGCCCACGTGGTGCACGGGCGTACGTACCCACCCCTTCGCCGCCCACGCCTGGGTGGAAGTCGACGGCCGGCCCATCGGCGAGCCCCACCCCAAGGGCCACTTCAAACCGCTGATCTCCATACACCCGCTGCGGGGGAGCGAGGAGAAGGCAGGGGTCGGCGCGGGCGGATGAGCACGTCGCTCGCCAAGTGGCCCGGCATCAGGCCACGTCGGCGTCCGCGGAGGGCACTTCGCCGCAGGGGATGAACATGCGCCGCCCTACGGCGTGCCGGTGATGCCGCCGTCGACCCGGAGCTCTATGCCGTTGACGTAGTCGGCGACCGGGCTGGCGAGGTAGGCGACCGCGGCGGCGATGTCCTCCGGGCGTCCCAGCCGCCCGGAGGGGTTCGGCGCGTACTCCGCGACGATGGCCGCCTCGGCTGCCTCGGCCGCCCCCTTCGCGCCGTCCCCGTGCTCGTGCCCGTCCGACGCCGCGCGCTCCTCTGCCGCGCGCTCCTCGAACATCCGGTGCATGGAGGGGGTGGCGATCACGCCGGGGCTCACACAGTTCGCGGTGACCCCGGTGCCGGCCAGATGCCGGGCCAGGCTCGTGGTCATGTTCACCACGGCCGCCTTGGCCGCGGAGTACGTGACCATGTTGGGCAGCGGTGTCCGTACCGCCCGGCTGCCGATGGTGATCACGCGGCCCCAGCCGTGTGTGCGCAGCGACGGCAGCAGGGACTGGGTGACCCGTACGGTCGGCAGGACGTTGCCCTCGAACGCGGCCCGCCAGTCGGACGGCCGGGAACTCTCCCAGTCGTGTTCGGCGAACGGACCGGCGTTGTTGACCAGGATGCGGGCCCCGAAGTCGCGTGCGGTGACCGCGACCTGCTCGGCGATGCCCGGTTCCGTCAGATCGCCGAGCACCACTTCGGCGCGTACGCCGCGGGCCGCGATCCGCTCGGCGACGGCCGCCGCGGCCGCCGCGTCCCGTCCGTGGACGAGGACATCGCACCCTTCGTCCGCCAGCGTTTCGGCGATCGTCGCACCGATCCCCGAACTGCTGCCCGTCACCAGCGCGCCGTGTCCTGCGAGTCGTAGGTCCATGACGGTCAGCCTAGGGCGGCGGGCCTGGTTCGGGTTCTGGTTCGGGGTCTGGTTCGGGCCTTCGTTCCGGGCCTGGCGGGACGGCCCGCCGGTCGATTGTCAGTGGTGCGTGCGAGAGTGTTCGAGCAACGGGGGATGTACCACCGAAGGAGGCCGCAATGAGTTGGCATCAGGAGCTGTTGGTCGGCTTCGACCTGGAGACGACGGGCACCGACGTCGAGCGGGACCGCATCGTCACCGCCGCGCTGATCCGGCTGGAGGGCGACGGCCGGGCGGCCGGCAAGCAGTCCTGGCTGCTCGATCCCGGCGTGCCGATCCCTGATGAAGCAGCGGCTATTCACGGCATTTCGACCGCATATGTCCAAGAGCACGGCCGACCGCCGGCGACGGCGATAGAGGAGATCACCGAGGCGCTGGCCGATGTGCTGCGCGAGGATATCCCGCTGGTCGTGATGAATGCCCGATATGACCTCTCGCTCCTCGACCGCGAGTGCCGGCGCCATGACGTGAAGACGCTGTCCGAGCGGCTCGGCGGCCCGCTCGCGCCGGTCATCGATCCGCTGGTGCTGGACAAGCATGTGGACCGCTACCGCAAGGGCAAGCGCGCACTCCAGGCGCTCTGCGATCATTACGGCGTGCGGCTGGACGGCGCGCATGAGGCGGGGGCCGACGCGGTCGCCGCGGCCGGCGTCGCCCGGCGCATCGGCGAGAAGTACCCGGCCGTCGCCCTCCCGTCGCCCCGCGCCCTGCACACCCTCCAGGAGGAGGCCGCCGCCGAACAAGCCGCCTCGTTCCAGGCGTATTTGCGGCGCTCCGGCGACCCACAGGCGATAGTCGAGGCCTCCTGGCCGCTGATTCCGTACCAGCGCTGAGGGCCGTCCCAGTTCTGAGCGTCCGTATCGGAGTTGAGCGTCCGTATCAGGGGTGAGCGAGCCGCCGCACCGCACGCGTGCCCGGCTCAGGTCCTCAGAACGGATACCACCGCACCGTCTCGTCCTTCTCGCGCAAGGAGGCGATCCGGCGCCGGAACTCCTCGCGGGCCGCCGGGTTTCCGGGCGCGTGCTGGGAAACCCAGGCACAGCTCGCCGTCTCCCGGGCGCCACGCAGCACCGCGCAGCCCTCCCAGTCCCGTACGTCCCAGCCATAGACCGATACGAACGTGTCGTACGCGTCCGCCGTCAGGCCGTAGCGATCCCGGCTCAGGGCCATCACGACGAGGTCGTGCTCGCGCAGATCGGAGGCAAAGGTTTCCAGGTCGACCAGCACCGGTCCGTCGGGCCCGACATGGACGTTGCGGGGCAGCGCGTCGCCGTGGATGGGGCCGCGGGGAAGCCGTGGCTCCAGCGCGGTGGCGGCCGCCGCGAACGCGTCCCGCCGCCCGCGCAGATACTCCGCGTCCTGCGCCGACACGGCGTCGCCGGCCAGCCGCAGCCAGCGCTCGACGCCGCCCAGCAGCTCGCGCCGGGGGAGTGCGAAAGGCGGTTCCGGCAGCGCGTGGACGCGCGTGAGCAGCGCGGCGAGATCGCCCGGCCCCGCGGGGCGTACGGCCTCCGGCAGCCGGTGCCAGTACGTCACCGGATGCCCGTCGACCAAGGTGGCCACGGGCTCGGCGGCCCGTACGGCCGGTACGTTTTCGGCCGCCAGCCACCGCGCCACCGCGAGTTCCCGCTCGGCGCGCTCCAGGAGTTCCGCGCTGCGGCCCACCCGTACGACCGGACCGCTGTCGCCCAGCGCGAAGACCGCGTTCTCGCCGAGTGCCAGCAGCTGGGCACCGGCCGCCGCGCCGGGCAGCCCGGCCGCGGCCAGGACGCCACGGGCGCGCGCCTCCGTGAAGGCGCCGGGGCTCGGTTCGGTCATCGTGCTGCCTCCTGCGGTGCGTGATCGCGACCAGTGTCGCAGGTGCGGAAGACCTCCCAGGTGGGGAGATCCCTCGTGGATACCGGCGGGAGCCTTGACGGCGGTGGCGGCCCTCACGACGATGACGGCGGCCGGCTGCGGTCAACGGGGGAGAGGGGGGCGGCTCTTGGAGCGCCGAGTGCGGGAGTGCGCGCGGATCGCGGACGTACCGGCCGCCGTCACACCGGCCGCCGTCACACCGGTCATCGAAACGTCGCCACCAGCGCCGTCACCGTGTCACCGCCACCACCGCCATCGCCGCCATCGCCGCGTCACCGCACCACGGAAGCCGGGCTGCCGCGCAGCGGAGCGCCGGGCCGAGTCGCGTCCTAAGGAGCCTCTGCCGTGACCTCGACGACCGCGCCACAGCGGTCACCCGCAGCCGGCTCCCGCCGCCTCGCCGGACCCCGGCGTGACCATGGCGCGTGGTTCCTCGTGCTGCCCGCGCTGTTACCCATCCTGGTCCTGAGCGTCGGACCGCTGCTGTACGGCATCGGGCTGGCGTTCACCGACGCCCAGTCGGGCCGCACCCAGCCCACCCAGTGGGTGGGCGCGCTGAACTTCTCCGATCTGCTGCAGGACACCCTCTTCTGGGACTCGTTCCGGATCGGCCTGGTGTGGGCCGTCGGCGTCACCGTCCCGCAGTTCGTCTTCGCCCTCGGCCTCGCGCTGCTGCTCAACCTGGATCTGCGGCTGCGCTGGCTGGCCCGCGCCCTGGCGATCATCCCGTGGGCGATGCCGGAGGTCGTCGTCGGCATCATGTGGCGGCTGGTCTACCACCCGGACGCCGGTGTGCTCAACGAGACGCTGCGCGGTCTCGGTCTGGCCGGGGCCGGCGACGGCACGGACTGGCTGAGCGGGCTGGCCACCGCCCTGCCCGCGGTCATCCTCGTCGGCGTGTGGGCCGGAATGCCGCAGACCACGGTCTCGCTGCTGGCCGGCCTGCAGAACGTGCCGCGCGAGCTGCACGAAGCCGCGTCGATGGACGGCGCCGGCGCCTGGCGCCGCTTCCGCACCGTGACCTGGCCCGCCATCAGGCCCATCGCGCTCGCCATCACCGCGCTCAACTTCATCTGGAACTTCAACTCCTTCGCCCTGGTCTTCGTGCTGACCGACGGCGGCCCCGGCGGCCGGACCCGGCTGCCGATGCTCTTCGCGTACGAAGAGGCCTTCCGTTACGGGCAGTTCGGATACGCCGCGGCGATGGGCCTGGCGATGGTCGCGGTGATCTCGGTCCTGCTGGCCGTCTACCTGGCCGGCCGGCTGAAGGGAGACGAGGAAAAGTGAGCCAAGTGAGCCGCCGCCCCGCCCTCAAGCGCACCGCCGGCCGTACGGGCCAGTACGCCGCGCTCCTCTGCTATCTCCTCTTTCTCGCCTTTCCCTTCCTCTGGCTGATCTCCACCGCGTTCAAGCCGCCCCGCGAGCTGGCCGACATCCACCCCACATGGATTCCCGAAGCGCCCACCCTGGAGAACTTCCGGCAGGCGTTCGCCCAGCAGCCGCTGCTGGAGGCCGCGGGCAACAGCCTGCTCGCGGCGGCGATATCCGCGGTGACGGCGATCCTGCTGGCGACCCCGATGGCATACGTCCTCGCCCGCTTCCGCAACCGCTTCTCGCGGGCGGCCACCGGCTGGGTGGTGATCAGCCAGGCGTTCCCCCTGGTGCTGGTGATCATCCCGCTGTTCCTGATCCTGAAGGGGCTCCAGCTGATCGACTCCCGGATCGGTCTGGTCATGGTCTATGTGGTGTGGTCGCTGCCGTTCGCCCTGTGGATGCTGACGGGCTATGTCCGCGCCGTTCCCCGGGAGTTGGAGGAGGCGGCGGCCGTGGACGGCGCGGGCCGGGCCCGTACGCTGATCTCGGTCACCGCGCCGCTGCTCGCGCCGGGCATCGTCGCCACGGCACTGTTCGCCTTCATCACCGCCTGGAACGAGTTCTTCTTCGCCCTGGTACTGCTCAAGTCGCCCGAGAAACAGACGCTGCCGGTCGTGCTGACCCACTTCCTCGGGGCTGAGGGCGTCGCCGACCTCGGCCCACTCGCCGCCGCCGCGCTTCTTGCCACCCTCCCGAGCCTGCTCCTGTTCGCTGTCATCCAGCGGCGAATAACGGGCGGGATGCTCGCCGGGGCGGTGAAGAGCTGATGCCACGACCCGAGCCCACGGCGCCGCGGCCCCGCGCCCGTATCCACCGCCGGGGCCTGCTCGCGGCCGCCGCCGCGCTGCCCGCCGCGGCCCTGCTGCCCGGCTGCTCCGACGACGACCGGCGCCGGACCGGCGGCCGGATCACCCTGCGCTTCCAGTCACTGGCCTGGCAGCAGGACTCCGTCACGGCCAACAGACAACTCGTCGCCGAATGGAACAGAAAGCACCCGGACGTGCAGGTGCGATACGTCCAGGGCGCCTGGCCGACCGTCCACGACCAGCTGCTCACCTCCTTCGAGGGCGGCGAGGCGCCCGACATCATCCATGACGCCTCCGACGACCTCGCCGACTTCGCCTACGGCGGCGACCTCGCCGACCTCACCGCCCTGCTGCCGCCGCGCCTCAAGCGAGATATTCCGCAACAGAGCTGGCAGACCGGCACGTTCGACGGCCGGGTGTACGGCATCCCGTTCCTCCAGGAACCGCGGGTGCTGATCGCGAACCGTACGATCCTGAAGCGGTCCGGCGCCCGCATCCCGACCCCCGAACACCCCTGGACCTGGGAGGAGTTCGAGGAGACGGCGAAGCGGCTGACCCGCGGCGGCACCTACGGCGTCGCATGGCCGTTGAAGGAGCCGGTCTCCGCCACCCTCAACCTCGCCCTGTCCACGGGCAGCCAGGTCTTCCACCGCCACCGGGACGGCAAGGTCGAGGTCCGCTTCGACGCCGTCGACCAGGTGGTGCCGCGCACCATCCACGACCAGCTGAACGTCGACCGCACCGCCTCCCGTACGACCCTGGGCATGGGCGGCTCCGACACCCTGCCGGGCTTCTTCGCCGGGCGGTACGCGATGGTGCCGCTCGGGTTCTCCTACCGTCAGCAGATCGCCCAGCAGGCGCCCAAGGGCTTCGACTGGACGGTGCTGCCCGCACCGCAGGGCACGGGCCTGGACCAGGGCGTGAGCCCGCAGACCCTGTCGGTCGCCGCGGACTGCCCGCACAAGGAGGAGGCGATGGCCTTCATCGACTTCTTCCTCAGGCCGCCGAACATGGTCCGGCTCGCCCTGGGGGACTGGATGCTGCCGACCGGTCAGGAGGCGCTGAAGGACCCGGCGCTACGGGTCGCCAGGTACGACTGGGCGGCCGGCACCGCGCTGGCGGGCTCGCTGCGCTCCGCCCCCGCCCAGTCCGTACGCGGCTATCCGGAGTGGAAGGACAAGATCGCGACGCCCGGTCTGCAGGAGTACTACAGCGGCGCGATCGATCTGGACTCCCTACGGAAGCGGTTGGTCCGGGACGGGAATCTGGTGCTGGCGCGCTACCAGCGCTGAGCGGCGAGGGCGGAGCCGGACCGGCCGCACGCGGCCTGCACAACCAAATTGCACGAGACGTATCGTCTCGCTTACTCTCGCGGAGTACACCTGCCCCGCGCGGCCGCCCCGCGCCGCACCGCTCAAGGAGTGTGCCCGCCATGCCGCGCGCCCAAAAACCCGCCCATATCGCGATGTTCAGCATCGCGGCCCACGGCCACGTCAACCCGAGCCTGGAAGTCGTACGGGAACTCGTCGCCCGCGGGCATCGCGTCACCTACGCCATCCCGCCGTCCTTCGCCGACCTCGTCGCGGAAACCGGCGCCGAACCTCGGCTGTGGAACTCCACCCTCCCCACCGACGACGCGCCGGAGGACTGGGGCACCGAACTCATCGACAACATCGAGCCGTTCCTCGACGACGGCATCCAGGCACTCCCGCAGCTCATCGAGGCCTACCGCGGCGACGAACCCGACCTGGTCATCCACGACATCACCGCCTACCCGGCGCCCCTGCTGGCCCGCCGCTGGAACGTCCCGGCGATCCAGCTCTCCCCGAACATGGTCGCCTGGCAGGGCTACGAGACGGAGGTGGAGCCGATACGGGCCGAACTGCGCGCCACCGAGCGCGGCCGGGCGTACTACGCGCGCTTCCGGTCCTGGCTCGAAGAGCACGACATGGCGTCGGTCACCGACCCCGACCGCCTGGTGGCGCACCCACGCCGCTGCCTCGCCCTCATCCCCAGGGCCATGCAGCCACATGCCGACCAGGTCGACGAATCCGTATACACCTTTGTCGGCGCCTGCCAGGGCGACCGCTCCCATCAGGGCGACTGGCAGCGGCCGGCGAACCGCGCGCCCGGCACGAAGATTCTCCTGATCTCCCTCGGCTCCGCCTTCACCAACGAACCCGGCTTCTACCGGGCTTGCATCGAGGCATTCCGTGATCTGCCCGACTGGCATGTGGTGCTGCAAATCGGGAAGTTCGTCGACCCGTCCGAACTCGGCGATATCCCGGGCAACTTCGAGGTGTATTCCTGGGTGCCGCAGCTCGCCATCCTCCGCCAGGCCGACGCCTTCATCACACACGCGGGAATGGGCGGCAGCCAGGAAGGCCTGGCGAACGGGGTGCCAATGCTCTGTGTGCCGCAAGCCGCCGACCAGTTCGGCAACGCGGACATGCTCCAGGCACTCGGCGTCGGCCGGCATTTGCCGAAGGCGGAAGTCACCGCGCTGACGCTGCGTGAGGCAGTGTTCTCACTTGTGAACGATCCGGAGGTCGCGGTGACCGCCGAGCGGATCCGCCGCGAGATGTCGGCAGAGGGCGGCACCGCACGCGCCGCGGACCTCATCGAGGCCGAACTCACCGAACGAGACGGCGTATTGACGGACCGTAGTCTCGTTGGCGGGCGGCGCCGGTGACTGCCTCGGGCACGCCTCCGTACACACATCTTGCGGGGCGCGAGCCTGCCATACCGGCCAACCGGCCTTACGCGCGATTCGCGTAATGTCACCCACCGTTACGCGAATGTAAACAGAGTTGAGTCTCCCAGCTTCAACTCAGCAGCTCTTTATGACCAGTTCTGAACCGGTTTCGAGTTTTTGCAGAGTTGTTGCCTATCTCACACGGCCGGGCTGGCCTTGAATTGGACCCGTCAATCCGACAGGGTTTCGAACCAGTCCGACGCAGATCTTCCGGTCTCCGCGGGCTATTGCGCAACGCTTTCCCCCCACACCACGAACGAGGAGAACCCTCGCAATGGCTCACAAGCGTTCCAGCAAGAAGCGGCTCATCACGGCAATAACCGCCGCGGTCGCCGCCACTGGTATCGCCGCCGTCACCGCGGTCACCGCCGGCGCCTCCCCCGCCGCCCCCCAGGGCAAGATCTACGGGGCCGAGGCCAAGGGCGCCGTGAACGGCAGCTACATCGTCATGCTGAAGAAGTCCGTCCGCACCGCCGAAACCGGCGACCTCGCCGACAAGTACGGCGGCAAGGTCAAGCGGAACTACTCCTCCGTCGGCGGCTTCTCGACCAGCGGCCTGACCGAGGAAGAGGCCAAGCGCCTCGCCGCCGACCCGGCCGTCGACAAGGTCGTCCAGAACAAGAAGTTCCACATCGACGGCACCCAGGACAACCCGCCGTCGTGGGGCCTGGACCGCATCGACCAGGCGGACACCGAGGGCGACAAGAAGTACAACTACCCCGACAGCGCGGGTGAGGGCGTCACCGCCTACGTCATCGACACCGGTGTCCGCACCACGCACAAGGACTTCGAAGGCCGCGCCTCCTCCGGCTTCGACGCCGTGGACGGCGACGACGACGCCAACGACGGCAACGGCCACGGCACGCACGTCGCGGGCACCATCGCCGGCGCCGCGCACGGTGTCGCCAAGAAGGCCAAGATCGTGGCCGTCCGCGTGCTGGACGACCAGGGCTCCGGCACCACCGAGCAGGTCGTCGCCGGTATCGACTGGGTGACCAAGAACCACAAGGGCCCGTCGGTCGCCAACATGTCGCTCGGCGGCGGCGCGGACGAGGCGCTCGACGCGGCCGTCAAGAAGGCCATCGAGTCCGGTGTCACCTTCGGCGTCGCGGCGGGCAACGAGTCCACCGACGCCGGCCAGGGCTCCCCGGCCCGCGTCAAGGAGGCCATCACCGTCGCCTCCAGCACCGACAAGGACGAGCAGTCCGACTTCTCCAACTTCGGCAGCGTCGTGGACCTTTACGCTCCCGGCTCCGACATCACCTCGGACTGGAACGACAGCGACGAGGGCACCAAGATCATCTCCGGTACGTCCATGGCCACCCCGCACGTCGTGGGTGCCGCCGCGGTCTACCTGGCCGGTCACCAGGACGCCAAGCCCGAAGACGTCGCCAAGGCCCTGACGGACGGCGCCACTCCCGACAAGATCACGAACCCGAGCGAGGGAACGCCCAACAAGCTGCTGAAGGTCACCGAGTAACCAGCTCACACCCTCAGCACCACACGCCGGCCGTCGCGCTCGCCCCCACGGGGCGCGGCGGCCGGCGCTTTTGTGTGTCGACGCCGTCCGCGCCCCAACTCACACTCCCCAACCCGCACTCCCCAACACTCAACCCCAACCCGCAATCAGCGAAACGGAGTTATCCACAGGAGGGTGCCTCCGAAACCATTCCTCGCGGAACCTCGCTACCGTCGGTGACATGCACGGAGGACTGCCATTCATCGGCATCAGCACCATCGTCTACGGCGCGATCGGCCTGACCGTCGTCGCAGCCGGCAGGATCCGCAGGACAGGGGGAGCCCAACATGCACACCATCACCATCATCGTCCCAGCTCACAACGAGGAGGAGGGGCTGCCGGCCACGCTGGAATCCCTTGCCCGGCAAACGGTCCCGGCTGACCGCGTCCTGGTCGTGGACGACGCCTCCACCGACCGTACGGGCGAGGTGGCGGCGTCACACGACGTGACCGTGCTCCGCCCGCCGCGGAACTTGGGCAGCAAGGCCAAGGCACAGAACTACGCCCTTCCGCACTGCACCACCGACCTCGTACTGGCCGTCGACGCGGACACCGTCCTCGCACCGGACTACATCGAGACCATCCTCCCCGCCTTCGACGACCCCAGCGTCTCGGTCGCCGCGGGCACGGTCCGCACCCGCCACACCCGCACCATCTGGGAACGCGGCCGGTCCACCGAGTACCTCTTCGGGTTCCACTGGCACAGGCCCATCCAGGCCCGCGCCAACAGCCCCATGGTGTGCTCGGGTTGCTGCTCCGTCTTCCGGCGCGACGATCTGGTGGCCTTCGGCGGATTCCCCGAGCGGACCATCGTCGAGGACATGGACTACACCTGGTCGCAGCAGATCGCGGGCAGACGCGCGGTCTACGTCTCCGATGCGGTCGCTCTGGCCGCGGACCCGGAAGACCTCACCTATCTGCGCAAACAGGTCTGGCGCTGGATGGCCGGCTTCTGTCAGAACGTCCGGCTCCACCTCGGGCGGTTGATCGTCCGCAAACCCCTGCTGGCGGTCTGGGTGCTGCTCGCTCTCCTGGAGATCCTCACCGCGCCCTTCTGGTGGGCCACACCCTTCGTGGCCGCCGCGACGACGGACCAGCCGCCGCTGGTCGTCTTCGCCTGGTGGGCCGGAGCCGAGATGCTGCTGACCACGCCACCATTGATCTACGCCGCCAGACGACGCAAACTCCCGCTCCTGGGCGTCCTGTTGAACATCCCCTGCGTCTATGCGACCAAGGCCGTCAATCTCGTCTACGCCTGGAAGGCGCTTATCGTCGAACTCCTGCTGGTGCCGCTGCACTTGGCGCGGGGCCTCACCGTCTACGAGAAAGGCCGCGCCGATTTCCGGCCGGGGAGGACCGCGGCGGCCGTATGAGCGGCGGCCATGGCCGTGTCGCGCGGTGCCGCCTCAGGCCACCAGCGCAGGCACATCCAGGCGTGCCGAGGCCGACTCGTCGTAGCGGCGGAGGAGGAGGCGGGCCAGCTCCGGGGCGGGACCGAGCACCGGCGCGAGGATGTCGGCGCCGGCCTCGCGGGCACCGGCGGCGATGCGGTCCGGGAGGAAGCCCGGCGCGATGACGTAAGGGGCGACGGCCACCCGGTCGACGCCTTCGGCCCGCAGGGCCCGTACGGCGTCCGCTGTGCGAAGGACGCCTGTGGCGGGGGAAGCGGCGGAGGCGAACGCAGGACGCACGGCACACCAGTGAGCAGTGCGCCGCCACTCCCGCGCGGTTTCAGCGATCACTGCGATCGCCTCCGGGTCTGAGGAGCCCGCCGAGGCCAGTACGACCCCGGTCGAGCGGCGGTCACCGGGCCGCAGCCCGGCTTCCTCCAGCCGGCGCTCCAAGGCGGCGGTCAGGAGGGACGAAGGGCCGAGCACCTCGGCCTGGTGGATGGTCAGCAGGGGCAGCCGCAGCGCGGCCTCCCGCAGCACCGACGGAATATCGGACTTCGCGTGGAAGGCGCGAGTAAGGAGGAGAGGCAGGGCCACCACGTCACGCACGCCCTCGGCCGACAGCCGCTCCAGCACCCGGGGCACGCTGGGCGCGTTGAAGTCGAGATAGCCGACCTCGACCCGCAGCCCCGGCCGCAGCGCCCGTACCCGCGCGCAGAGCGCGGAGACGGTCGCCGCGTGCCGCGGGTCGCGGCTGCCGTGGGCGATGACGAGAAGAGTGGGGTGAGTGGGGCGTGCGTGCATGGTTCAGCTCTTGACGAGGAGGCCGCGGCTGCGCAGGACGCGGCGCTCGATCGGGGCGAAGATCAGCAGCTCGATACCGATACCGACGATCAGGATCAGCAGGATCGCGGACAGCACCCAGGACATGTCCTGGAGCTCCCGGCCCTGCTCCAGGAGCTGGCCCAGACCGGTGCCCAGGTCGGCCGCGTTGACGATGAGTTCGGCGGCCATCAGGGAACGCCAGGAGAACGCCCAGCCCTGCTTCAGTCCGGCGATGTAGCCGGGCAGCGCGGCCGGCAGCAGCACATGCCGTACGCCGGCAAGACCGCTCGCACCGATGGTGCGGCCCGCCCGCAGATAGAGAGGAGAGATCTGGTCGACACCGGCCACCAGACCGTTGGCGATGGACGGGACGGCGCCGAGCAGTACCACCGCGTAGATGGTCGCGTCGCTCAGCCCGAACCAGATGATCGCCGCCGGGACCCAGGCCACCGAGGGCAGGGACTGCAGACCGCTCAGGATCGGCCCGACCGCGGCCCGTACGACCTTGACCTGGGCGACGATCAGCCCGAGCAAAGTGCCGATGGCGACCGAGGCGAGGAAGCCGAGGGCGCCGCGGGAGACGCTGGTCCAGACGAAGCCCAACAGGGTGCCTTCGAACCACTTCTGTTGCAGTGACCGGGCCACGTCGATCGGGCTCGGCAGCAGGTAGTGCGGCTTGAGTTCGAGGTGGTAGGCGAGCTGCCAGAGCGCGAGAACGATCGCGATGGCGATGAGGGGAGGAAACGACTTTGCGACGATGGTGCGCAGCCACGGCTGCCTGGCGACGACGGTGGATTCCAGGGCGTCGAGCCCGGCCTCCAGACCGGCGAGATCGGCGGAGGCGTCACCGGCTGTGGTGCCGCCGGCGCGGTCCGGGTCGTCGGCCTTCGCGGTGGCGGGCTGGGCCTTGGTCTCAGTGCTGGCCATGGCGGCGGATCTCCCCACGGAGCTGTTCGGTGATCTCGACGGAAAGGTCGGCGACCGCGGCGTCTTCGATGCGGCGCGGCTGCGGGATGTCCACCTGCCACTCGCGGGCGATCCGGCCGGGGCGGGAGGAGAGCAGCACCACCCGCTGGGCGAGCCGTACGGCCTCGCGGACGTTGTGGGTGACGAAGAGGACGGAGAGGTTGCCCGTGCCGGAGGCGTCGTCGTTGGCGGCGCTCCAGATGCGGGTCAGTTCGTCGTGCAGGACGTCCCGGGTGATGGCGTCGAGCGCGGCGAACGGCTCGTCCATCAGGAGCAGTTGGCTGTCCTGGGCGAGGGCGCGGGCCATCGCGACGCGCTGGCGCATGCCGCCGGACAGCTCGTGCACGCGCTTGCCGTACGCGCCCTTGAGCCGGACGAGTTCGAGCAGCCGCTCGGCCTCGTCGCGGCGCTCGGCGCGCGGTACGCCGCGCATCCGGAGGGCCAGTTCGATGTTGCGGCCCGCGGTCAGCCACGGGAACAGCGCGTGTTCCTGGAACATCAGGGCCGGCCGGCCGCCGGGCGTCTCTATGGCGCCGGCGGACGGCGCGTCCAGGCCGGCCACGAGGTTGAGAAGGGTGGACTTGCCGCAGCCCGAGGCCCCCAGGAGGCAGACGAACTCGCCGGGTGCGACATCGATGCTGATGTCGTCCAGCACTTGCTGCTGCGCGCCGGGACGGCCGAACGACTTCGAGACATGGTCGATGCGAGCGGCGTACGGACGGGTGGTGCCCGGGTCCGCCGTGGCGGGCTGCTTCGTGAGCGTGGTGGTCGTCATCGGTGTCACCTCCTGGGGGACTGCGGTGCTGATGGTGCGGGAGTTACTTGCTGCCGAGGCCGGCGTCGTCGACCTGCGGCCTGCCCTCGGCCTTCAGCACCTTGTTCAGCAGCGTGAGGTCGTAGATGCCCTTGAGGTCGGGCTTCGTCAGCAGACCGGCCTTGACGGCGTGGTCGGCCTCCTCCTGGAGGGTCGCGGCCAGCGGGTCATCGGTGATGTCGACGTTCTTGAACGCCGGGTCGATGACGTTGGCCGGCAGGGCCTTGCCCGCGATCTTCGGGTCGGCGAGCTTGGCGTTGAGGGCCTCACGCGCGTCTACCGGGTTGGACCGGATCCAGGCGTTGGTCTTCACCGAACCGCGCAGCACCGCCTCGACGACCTTGGGGTGCTCCTTGAGGAACGACTGGGAGACGATCACGTTCGTGATGACGAACTTGCCGTTCTTCCACAGCTTCTTCTCGTCCAGGATCGACTTGCCGCCCGCGGCGACGAGCTTGGAGGCCGTCGGCTCCGGCACCCAGGCGCCGTCGATGGAGCCCTGCTCGAAGGCGGTGGGCGTCACCTTGTTGTCGGTGCGCTGGATGGTGACGTCGCCCTTGCCGGAGGTGGCGTCGACCTTGTAGCCCTTGTCGGCCAGGTAGTTCAGCAGCGCCACGTCCTGGGTGTTCCCGAGCTGCGGGGTGGCGATCGTCTTGCCCTTGAGGTCGTCCAGGCTCTTGATCTTCTTGGGGTTGACCACCAGCGAGACACCGCCGGACGCCGAACCCGAGATGATCTTCAGGCTCTTGCCGTGCGACTTGACCCAGCCATTGATCGAGGGGGAGGGGCCGATCCAACCGATGTCGATGGCACCCGAGTTGAGGGCTTCGATCTCGGCGGGGCCGGCGTTGAAGATGGAGGACTTGACCTCAGTGCCGCCCAGTTCCTTCTGGAACAGGCCCTTCTGGAGGCCGATCAGCGGGGTGGCGTGCGTGGTGTTGCCAAAGAGCCCGATCTTGACCTGGTCGAGCCCGTCGATCTTCGCGCCCTTGGGGGCGACATTGGCCGCGGTGTTCTTCTTGGCATCGGAGCCATAGCCGCAGGCACCCAGCGCGGCTACGAGGACGGGGACGGTGGCGGCGGCCGCCAAAAGGCGGAAGCGAACGGCAGACACGGGAGGAGTTCCTCTCGGAGGGCCGGGTTGCGCGCCTCTCTATGGCGCGCCCGGCAGTTCAGTCGATCTTCGGAAGTGGGGTGTGGGGGGCACGGAGTCGAGCATCGTCAGCACACACATCGGCCGACTCCGCCCTGGCCGCTCCCAAGGGCGCCGCTGCCTACCCGGCCGCCCTCCTTCGCGAAGGTCGAGAAGAAGTCCTTGAGCATTTTCAGAAGTCCCATCCCTCGTCGTCGGCTTCGGTGGCCGGAGCGGCGTCCGCGGCCGCCTCCGCGAAGGCGGTGCCCGCCATGCCCGCGGTCAGCGTCGTGCCGTCGGCCGGGTCGATTAGCAGGAACGAGCCGGTACGGCGGGAGTCCGCGTAGGCGTCCAGGGCCAGCGGCTCGGCCGTGCGGACCTTGATCCGTCCGATGTCGTTGGCGACCAGCTCGCCGGGCGCCGGGTGCTGGGAGAGGTCGTCCAGCGTCAGCCGGGACGGGATCTCCTTGACGATCGCCTTGACCGTGCGGGTGGTGTGCTTGAGCAGCACCCGCTGGCCGACGGTCAGCGGACGGTCCGCCACATGGCAGATGGTCGCCTCGATGTCCTGCGAGGTGGCCGGCGCCGAGGCGGTCGGGGTGATCAGGTCGCCACGGGAGATGTCGACGTCGTCGGTGAGCCGGACGGTGACCGACTGCGGCGCCCAGGCGACGTCCACGGCCTGCCCGAGCGCGTCGATCGCCTCGATGGTGCTCGTGCGGCCCGAGGGCAGCACGGTCACCGCGTCGCCGACGCGCAGCACGCCGGAGGCGATCTGGCCCGCGTAGCCGCGGTAGTCGGGGTGCTCCGCGGTCTGCGGGCGGATGACGTACTGGACCGGGAAGCGGCCGGGGTCGTCCGACGGGTCGGCGACGACGGGCACCGTCTCCAGGTGCTCCAGCACGGTCGGACCGCCGTACCAGTCCATGTTGGCGGACGGCGTCACGACGTTGTCGCCGGCCAGCGCGGAGATCGGGATCGCGGTGATCTCCGGGACGCCCAGCGAGGCCGCGTACGTCGTGAACTCCTCGGCGATGGCGGCGAAGACGGGCTCCGCGTAGTCGACGAGGTCCATCTTGTTGACGGCGAGGACGACGTGCGGGACGCGGAGCAGGGCGGCGACCGCGGCGTGCCGGCGGGTCTGCTCGACCACGCCGTTACGGGCGTCGACCAGCACCACGGCCAGCTCGGCGGTGGAGGCGCCGGTGACCATGTTGCGGGTGTACTGCACATGCCCGGGGGTGTCGGCGAGGATGAAGCGGCGCCGCGGGGTCGCGAAGTAGCGGTAGGCGACGTCGATGGTGATGCCCTGCTCGCGCTCGGCGCGCAGCCCGTCGGTCAGCAGCGCCAGGTCGGGCGCCTCCTGGCCGCGGTTGCGGGAGGCGTGCTCGACGGCCTCCAGCTGGTCGGCGAGCACCGACTTGGAGTCGTGCAGCAGCCGGCCGACCAGGGTCGACTTGCCGTCGTCGACGGAGCCCGCGGTGGCGAAACGCAGCAGCGAGGTGGCACCCGCGTCGATAACGCTCTCAACATCATGGGTCGTGCTCATGGTTAGAAGTACCCCTCGCGCTTGCGGTCCTCCATGGCGGCCTCCGACAGCTTGTCGTCGGCCCGGGTCGCGCCCCGTTCGGTGAGCCGGGACGCGGCGATCTCCGCGATGACGGCCTCGATGGTGTCGGCGTCGGAGTCGACGGCCCCGGTGCAGGACATGTCGCCGACGGTGCGGTAGCGCACCTGCCGGGTCTCCAGCACCTCGCCGTCCTTGGGGCCGCCCCACTCACCGGGCGCGAGCCACATGCCGCTGCGCGCGAAGACCTCGCGCTCGTGGGCGTAGTAGATGGCGGGCAGCTCGATCTTCTCGCGGGCGATGTACTGCCACACGTCCAGCTCGGTCCAGTTGGACAGCGGGAAGACGCGGACATGCTCGCCGGGGGAGTGCTTGCCGTTGTAGAGCTGCCACAGTTCGGGGCGCTGCCGGCGCGGGTCCCAGCCGCCGAACTCGTCACGCAGCGAGAAGACCCGCTCCTTGGCGCGCGCCTTCTCCTCGTCCCGGCGGCCGCCGCCGAAGACCGCGTCGAAGCGGTTCTTGTCGATGGCGTCCAGCAGCGGGACGGTCTGCAGCGGGTTACGCGTGCCGTCGGGGCGTTCGCGCAGCTCACCACGGTCGATGAAGTCCTGCACGGACGCGACGTGCAGCCGCAGGCCGTGCCGCTCGACGGTGCGGTCGCGGTATTCGAGGACCTCGGGGAAGTTGTGCCCGGTGTCGACATGCAGCAGCGAGAAGGGCACCGCCGCCGGCGCGAACGCCTTCAGCGCGAGATGCAGCATGACGATGGAGTCCTTGCCACCGGAGAACAGGATCACCGGCCGCTCGAACTCGCCCGCCACCTCGCGGAAGATGTGCACCGCCTCGGACTCCAGGGCGTCCAGGTGGGACAGCGCGTACGGGTTGTCGGCGTCTCCGGCGTTCCCGATCACAGTCGCGGCGGTGGTCATGCCAGTCCCCTCTCGGTGAGCAGCGCGTAGAGCGCCGCCGCGGACTCCTGCACGGTCTGGGTGTGCGACTCGATGCGCAGATCGGGCGACTCCGGAGCCTCGTACGGGTCGTCCACCCCGGTGAGCCCGGAGATCTCGCCCGCCGCCTGCTTGGCGTACAGGCCCTTCACATCGCGTTCGGAGCACACCTCGACCGGCGTGGCCACATGCACCTCCAGGTACGCGGTGCCCTCGGTCTGGTGGCGCTTGCGCACCGCCTCCCGGCTGTCCGCGTACGGCGCGATCACCGGCACCAGCGCCTTGACGCCGTTGCTCGCCAGCAGCTCGGCGACGAAGCCGATGCGCTGGACGTTGGTGTGCCGGTCCCCGCGGGTGAAACCGAGGCCCGCGGAGAGGAACTCGCGGATCTCGTCGCCGTCGAGCACCTCGACGCGGTGGCCGTCGCCGCGCAGCTTGCCGGCCAGTTCGCGCGCGATGGTCGTCTTGCCCGCGCTCGGCAGACCGGTCAGCCAGATCGTGGCGCCCGTCATCGGTATCTCCTGAACCTGTGTCTTCTCGTGCCGCTGTGTCTTCTCGGGGGACACTCCCGAAACCTTCGCCATCAGTGCAGCCCGCACTCGGTCTTGTTGCTGCCGGCCCAGCGGCCGGCCCGCGCGTCCTCGCCCGCCAGTACCCGGCGGGTGCAGGGCGCGCAGCCGACGGAGGCGTAGCCGTCCATCAGCAGCGGGTTGGTGAGCACTCCGTGCTCGGCGACGTACGCGTCCACGTCGGCCTGCGTCCAGCGGGCGATCGGCGAGATCTTGACCTTCTGGCGCTTGGCGTCCCAGCCGACGACCGGGGTGTTCGCGCGGGTCGGCGACTCGTCCCGGCGCAGCCCGGTCGCCCAGGCGTCGTAGCCGGTCAGGCCCTCTTCGAGGGGCTTGACCTTACGCAGCGCGCAGCACAGGTCCGGGTCGCGGTCGTGCAGCTTGGGGCCGTACTCGGCGTCCTGCTCCGCCACGGTCTGACGGGGCGTCAGGGTGATGACGTTGACGTCCATCACCTCCGCCACCGCGTCCCGCGTCCCGATGGTCTCCGGGAAGTGGTAGCCGGTGTCGAGGAACACCACGTCCACGCCCGGAACGGCGCGCGAGGCGAGGTGGGCGACGACCGCGTCCTCCATGGAGGAGGTCACGCAGAAGCGGGGGCCGAAGGTCTCGGCGGCCCACTTGAGGATGTCGAGCGGGGCCGCGTCCTCGAGTTCGCGGCCGGCGCGCTCGGCGAGCTGCGGCAGATCGGTGGCAGTGGTCACGACGCGTCTCCAGCGGATGGTGAGGCGGCAGCGGACAGGCCCTGGGAGAGCAGGCCGAGGAACTTCAGCCGGAACGCCCGGCTGCACGACCGGCATTCCCAGGCCGCGCCCTCACCGCGGACCGAGCCCTCCTCGGAGGGCCGCAGGTCCTCGTCACCGCAGTACGGGCAGTAGAAAGGCGCCGCGCGCTCGCTCACTTCAGCGCACCCTCTTCCGCACGGGCCGCCCACTGGGCGAACCGCTCACCGTCGGTGCGCTGCTCCTGGAAGTTGCGCAGCACCCGCTCGACGTAGTCGGGGAGTTCGTCGGCGGTGACCTTGAGGCCGCGGACCTTGCGGCCGAAACCGGCCTCCAGGCCCAGCGCGCCGCCGAGGTGCACCTGGTAGCCCTCGACCTGGTTGCCGTCGGCGTCCAGCACCAGCTGCCCCTTGAGACCGATGTCCGCCACCTGGATACGGGCGCAGGCGTTCGGGCAGCCGTTGATGTTGATGGTGACCGGCTCGTCGAACCCGGGGAGCCGGCGCTCCAGCTCGTCGATCAGGGAGGAGCCGCGGCCCTTGGTCTCGACGATCGCCAGCTTGCAGAACTCGATGCCGGTGCAGGCCATCGTGCCGCGCCGGAACGGGGACGGCTTGACCCGCAGGTCCAGCGCCTCCAGCCCGGAGACCAGCGACTCGACCTGCGCCTCGTCGATGTCCAGCACGATCATCTTCTGCTCGGCGGTGGTCCGCAGCCGGCCCGAGCCGTGCGCCGCGGCCAGCTCGGCGATCTTGGTGAGGGTGGCACCGTCCACCCGGCCGACGCGCGGTGCGAAGCCCACGTAGAAGCGGCCGTCGTTCTGCTTGTGCACACCGACGTGGTCGCGCCACTGCTGGTCGGGCTGTGCCGGGGCGGGGCCGTCGGTCAGCTTGCGCTTGAGGTACTCGTCCTCCAGCACCTGGCGGAACCGCTCCGGGCCCCAGTCGGCGACCAGGAACTTCAGCCGGGCGCGGGTGCGCAGCCGACGGTAGCCGTAGTCGCGGAAGATCGAGATGACGCCTTCGTAGACATCGGCGGCCTCGTCCCGGGAGACCCAGGCGCCCAGCCGCACACCGAGCTTGGGGTTGGTGGACAGTCCGCCGCCGACCCACACATCGAAGCCCGGACCGTGCTCGGGGTGCTCGACGCCGACGAACGAGATGTCGTTGATCTCGTGCGCGACATCCAGCAGCGGCGAGCCGGAGACCGCGGACTTGAACTTCCGCGGCAGGTTGGAGAACGCGGGGTTGCCGATGATCCGGCGCTGGATCTCGTCGATGACCGGGGTGCCGTCGATGATCTCGTTCTCGGCGATACCGGCGACCGGCGAGCCGAGGATGACACGGGGCGTGTCGCCGCACGCCTCGGTGGTGGACAGTCCGACGGCCTCCAGGCGCTGCCAGATCTCCGGTACGTCCTCGATCCGGATCCAGTGGTACTGGACGTTCTGCCGGTCGGTGATGTCCGCGGTGCCGCGCGCGAACTCCTGCGAGATCTCGCCGATCACGCGCAGCTGCTCGGTCGTCAGTCGCCCGCCGTCGATACGGACCCGCAGCATGAAGTACTTGTCGTCCAGCTCCTCCGGCTCCAGGATCGCGGTCTTGCCGCCGTCGATTCCGGGCTTGCGCTGGGTGTAGAGGCCCCACCAACGCATCCGCCCGCGCAGGTCGTTGGGGTCGATCGAGTCGAAGCCGGCCTTGGAGTAGATCGTCTCAATGCGTGTCCGCACATTGAGACCGTCATCGTCCTTCTTGAACTGCTCATTGCCGTTCAGCGGCGTGAAGTGGCCTTTGGCCCACTGGCCCTCTCCGCGGTGGCGTCCGGCCTTGCGGCGGGTCGTGGCGGCGGGGGTATCGGGGGTGGCGGCCATGGGTGTACGTCCTTCTGGGCGGCTCAAGGGGGCGGGCTGGGCGGGTCACACCCGCTGTGACCTGTGCGGACACACCTGAAGGCGGCGCGCGGCGACGCGTCGCGTGCGGTGTGGGAGGTCGGGGTGTGGGTGCGTCCGCGACGATGGGGACGCGGGGGATGCGGTGGCGCTGCGACTATCAGCCCGCCGGACAGATGGCGCTGGACATGCGGCAGAGGTCGACGTGCCGTCGACTCACCAAGGCAATTCCAGCTGCAGACATGACGGAAGCGTGGCACGTCGATCTCGGGCCAGTCCACCGTCATCCATTATTTGGACAAGACTGTCCCGCATCGCGAGACAATGTGTCGTCGATCACGTTTCGCGCGGGGCGAGCGGCCCCGCCCCGGGCCAGGGCCCCGGAGCCGGCACCTCGGGCTCGTCGGTCACCGTGGTCTCGTACAGCCGGAAGCCGCGCCGCTCGTAATTGGCCATCGCGTGCGGGCCGTCATCGCTGCAAGTGTGCACCCACACCCGCCGGGTCCGCGGCCGCTCCGGCCAGCGTTCGGCCAGGTCCCAGGCCCGCGCGGTGCCCTCCGCGAGCAGCAGCCCGCCGATCCGGCGCCCCCGGAACGCCGGGAGCAGCCCGAAGTAGGCGATCTCCACGACCCCCTCCGGCTGGGCGTCGAGCTCGATGAACCCGGCCGGTGTGCCGCGCTCGTACGCCACCCAGGTCTCCACTCCCGGCCGCCCGAGGTACTCCGCCCATCGCGCATAGGACCACGACAGCCGGTCGGTCCAGAGGATGTCCCCGCCCACCGCCGTATAGAGGAAGCGGCTGAATTCGGGCGACGGACGCTCGGAGCGGACGATACGGACACCCTGCTCGGCCGGCGGGCTCCCGGCGGGGGCCAGGTCGGCGGGCGAGGTCTGCTGGAGGTAGTAGGTGGTGACCGAGTGAGTCATGCGGTCAGCACATCACACGGGAATCCGGGGGCCGGGGCGGGGCCGCTCCCTGAGACCCGGGCAACGGTGCGTGGGCCGCAGGGCTCTCTCGCGCGCCCCGCCGGACAGGGCCCGGACGGCCCTAGGAGACCCCGGTCATCCGGGCGAAGACCACCACGTTGCCCGTGTAGCCGGCGCTCGCGGAATAGCCGCCGCCGCAGGTCAGGACCCGTAGCTCGGGGCGTCCTGTGGCGCGGTAGACCCGCGCGGACGGGAAGTCCTTCTTGGCGAACACCTGAATTCCGTAGACCTCGAAGGCCGCGGCCCTGCCGTCCTTACGGGTCACCCGGATCGTGCTCCCCTTCTTGAGGGAGCCCAGGCCGAAGAAGACCGCGGGGCCGCTGACATTGTCGACATGCCCGACGATCACGGCGGTGCCGTTCTCGCCCGGTGCCGGCCCGTCCGCGTACCAGCCCGCGAGATTGCGGTTCTCGGGCGGCGGGGCGGCGATCCAGCCGTCCTTGTCCAGGCCCAGTGGAACGACCGGCGCCGACACCTTGAGCGAGGGGATGGCCACCCGGGCGGCGGCGGAACGGGTCAGCGGGGCCGGTCCCGAAGCGTCGGGGCGGCTCTCGGCGGGCGAGATCGGCCGTGCGCCGCCGCCCGGCTGCGGCGGCCCTTCCGCCTGGTCCGACAACCCGTTGCGCACCAACGCGAAACCGGTGAGAGCGAGCAGGGCGATCACGCCCCATCGGGGGCGGTGCGAGCCGGGCGTTTCCGGGTGCCGCTCCTCCGGTTCGCCCAGCGGGCTCATCGTGCTCCTCCAGCGGTCGCGTTCCCTTGGTGCGTGGTCCGCTGTCGGCACGCTAGGGGCGGGGGAGGAGGGGCGCGACAGGAGACGGCCGAACGGGTGGGGCATGGGGGTACGGGGGCATGGGGGCCGGAGGACGAGCGGTCGGTCGTGGACGGATGCGCCTGGGCGGGCAGCCGTGGCGGGCCCGTACGCCCGGCGCGGGGGCCGGGCCGTCTCCACATCACGGAACAGAGGTCCATCTGGTGGGACGGCAGCCCGGCGGTCGGCAGCCCGGCGCCGCGTTGCCGACCCGCACGCCCCCGGCGTGCCACCTGAATCACTCCCCCTGAATCACTCCCTCCCCCCTCCGCGCCGCCGCCACCGCCGGCGCCGACGAGTGCGGCAGCAGCAGCATCGGCCGGGCCGGCAGCCGCAGCTCCACCTGCACCCCGTCCGCGAAGCGATACGGCCGGTGGGCCAGCACACCGCCCAGATGGCGGCGCAGCCGCGACAGCTCGGCCCGCACCGTGACCGTACGGCCGCCGTCACCGAACAGGTCCCGGGCGAGCTCGGCGGCGGTGCGTCCCTCCGGATGCGCGGCCAGGACGAAGAGCAGCTCCGCATGGCGCGGGGTCAGCTCATGCGACCAGTCGCCCACCGGTCCGGTGACGGTGATGCTCGCGCCGTCACGGGCGCTGACGTCCAGCAGCACCCGGCTCGGCCCGGGGACCGGTTCCGGCCGCCCGACGCGGACCAGCCAGCCGCCGGGCAGCGGCTCCAGCGTGCACATGCCGTACCGGGGCAGCCACAGCGGTCCGGCCGCGGGCGCCCTGGGCAGCGCCACCCGGTCGGGCGGGGTCATACCGGTGACCCCCGCGATCCAGCCGTGGGGGTCGACGGCCAGCGCGCGGCCGCCGATCCGCGCCAGGATCGGCGCCGCGCTCGACCGCAGCCGCTCCAGGGACAGCTGGTGGCGGGTACGCAGCTCGGCTTCCGCGAGCCGGGCGACCGCGGAGACCAGCGGGAGCGTCGTGGGGTGGAAGGTGTGCGCCGGGCCGCTGATGTCCACGGTGCCCAACAGGCGTCCGTCACGCGGGTCGTGCAGCGGCGCGGCGGCACAGGTCCACTGGTGGTGGCTGCGGACGAAATGCTCGGCGGAATGCACCAGCACCGGGCGCCTGGCGACCAGCGCGGTGCCGATGGCGTTGGTGCCGACGACGCCCTCCGTCCAGTCGGCGCCCTTGTCGAAGCCCAACCGGTCGGCCATCCGCCGGACCGGCGCACAGCCCTCCCGCCACAGCACCCGCCCGTCCGCGTCGGTGACGACCATGATCTGCTGCGCGGCGTCGGAGGTCGCCAGCAGTCCTTCGTTGAGGACCGGCAGCACCGTCGCCAGCTGGGAGTGCTGCCGACGGTGCTCCAACTCGGCGACGGACAGCAGGCGTTGCCGGCTGTCCCGGTCCGGGTCCACACCCGACCCCAGCGCACGCAGCCAGGATTCGCCGATCAGCGGGCGGGGCGCGTCCGACGGCCCGTCCGGGGGCGGCTCACCGGCCAGCGCTGCCTCCCGGACCGAGGCGATCCTGCGCGCCGTCTCGCGGACGTCATGGGCCGACCAGACGGCCCGGTTGATCGGTGTCTCGCTCACGCTGCTCCCGTTGGGCACTGATCGCCTGGACGGCCGGGACGGTTCGGTCGGTGCCCATCGTGCCGTCAGCGGCCGTTCCGGAAAGGGCCATTCCACAGATCCACTGCAACCGCTTGCAACCGTTGTGGCCTATGACGCTTGCGGGGAATCTGGGATGCGCGGCCGGTGGCGTCCACACCGAGGTTGCCCGGTCACCCGTCGGGGGACCCGCGGTTGTCCACCAAGGACGCCGTCGGCCGCGCGCCAAGTCAGCACCGTGTGGGAGGGGGCTCACCATGGTGGCCGCTCCGCGCATCGTGGTGATCGGCGCGAACGAGGGACTGCGGATCGCGCGCGCCGCCCGGCTGGCCGACCATTACGGGATTCCCCGGATGCCCGCCGTCGACGTGCTGATCAACCGTCAGCCACCGCCCGCGGACGGCTATGTCATCGACGGTGCGCCCCAACTGCTCGACCGGGTGGCGGGCGTCGGCGGCCTGCTGCCCGCGCTGGCCTTCGCGGATCTCGTCGTCCATCTGCTGGGCCCCGCCCGGACGCGCGCGGGGGAGGTGCAAGGCGAGGGCCCCGGCATCCGCGACGCCTGCCGTGTCATCCGCTACTACGAGGCGCGGGGCGCGCTGGTCGGCTTCCGGCCGGACGTACCCGACGCCGACATCATCGTGGCCATCGACGCGGCGCTGCGCGGGCGTACCGCGACGGACCCGCCGAGATGGACCTGAGACCGGGAGCGGCGCCGAGTCGGCGCGGCACCGCTCCCCGACCGGCGCGGCGGCGGTAACCCCCTGTCCCCGTCCCTTGAAGGGCGCCCCTGAGGAGCGCCCCCGAGGGTGACGGGGAGCCGCCGCCGCGCTGGATGCTTTTGGCTGGATGCCTTTGGCGGGTTGGTCGAACAGGTCCCCTAGGGGTTGGTCGAACAGATCCCCTAAGGGTCGCGAGGCCCCCCTGCGGGGCCACAACGCGGGGGTGCCGGGCGGTATTCCCGTCGTGGGGGTGCCGAAGGGCATTCCCGTCGTGGGGCGCCTGACGGGATTCCCGTGGGTCGCAGCACGTTCCCGTCGTCTGCCGCGCGATCGGCGGGACACCACCCGGCATCCGGCATCTCCCGGCGGCACGACCGCCGGGACCCTACCCCGCCGGCACCGGCCGGGCCCGTTCCACGATGGACGCCAGGTCCAGTGTGTGCGGCAGGGTGCCGAAGGCCGCGCCCGCGTCGCCGCCCAGCCGGGAGGCGCAGAAGGCGTCCGCGACCTCCGGGGGCGCGTACCGGACCAGCAGCGAGCCCTGGAGGACCAGCGCCATCCGTTCCACCAGCCGCCGGGCGCGCGCCTCGATTCCGTCCAGGTCGGCGAGTTCGGTGAGCAGGGCCTTGATCGCCCGGTCCAGCCGGTGGTCCGCGCCGCGGGCCGTACCGATCTCGGTCAGGAAGGCGTTCAGCGCGGCGGGTTCGCGTTGCAGCGCCCGCAGGACGTCCAGCGCCTGGACGTTGCCCGAGCCCTCCCAGATCGAGTTCAGCGGAGCCTCGCGCAGCAGCCGCGGCATCCCCGATTCCTCGACGTAGCCGTTGCCGCCCAGGCACTCCAGCGCCTCCGCCGCCACCGGCGTACACCGCTTGGTCACCCAGTACTTGGCGGCCGGCACCGCCAGCCGCAGAAAGTTCCGGTCCCGCTCGGTGCCGCCGTCGTACGCGGCCGCCAGTCGCAGTGCCAGCGTCGTCGCCGCCTCCGACTCCAGCGCCAGATCGGCCAGCACGTTCCGCATCAGCGGCTTGTCGATCAGCGGCCCGCCGAACGCCTCCCGGTACGCGGCGTGGTGCACGGCCTGCGCCACCGCCTGCCGCATCACCGCCGCCGACGCGCTGACGCAGTCCAGCCGGGTCGCCGCGACCATCTCGATGATCGTCGCCACGCCCCGTCCCTCCTCGCCCACCCGGCGCGCCCAGGTCTGCCCGTCGAACTCCACCTCCGCCGAGGCGTTGGAGCGATTGCCGAGCTTGTCCTTGAGTCGCTGGATGCGGAAGGAGTTACGCGTGCCGTCCGGCAGCACCCGGGGCAGCAGGAAGCAGGTGAGTCCCCCGGGCGCCTGCGCCAGCACCAGGAAGACATCCGACATCGGCGCGGAACAGAACCACTTGTGCCCGGTGAGGGCGTACTCGCCGTCCGCGGCCAGCGGCTCCGCGCGCGTCGTGTTGGCGCGTACGTCGCTGCCGCCCTGCTTCTCCGTCATGGCCATCCCGGCCAGCGCGCCCGGCTTTTCGGCGGCCGGCCCCAGCTCGCGCTCGTAGACCCGCGAGGTCAGCCTGGGCTCCCACTCCGCCGCGAGCGCCGGCTCGGCGCGCAGCGCCGGCACCGCCGCATGGGTCATCGACAGCGGACAGCCGTGCCCCGCCTCGACCTGGGTCCACACGAGGAACCCGGCGGTGCGGCGGAGGTGTCCGTCGGGGCGCGTCCAGGCGTCGGTGAGGCCGGCGGTGACGGCGTGGCCGAGCAGCCGGTGCCAGGCCGGGTGGAACTCCACCTCGTCGATGCGGTGGCCATAGCGGTCATGGGTCCGCAGCACCGGCGGATGGGTGTTGGCCTGCTCGGCCCAGCGCTGGGCGTGCGCCGAGCCGGCCGCCTGCCCGAGCCTGCTCAGCTCCTCCCGTACCTCGTCGATATGGGCGTCCGCCGCGTACCGGGCGATGCCCTCGGTGAGGACCGGGTCGGCGGTGAAGACGTCGTATCCGACCAGCGGCGGAGGCTGGTTCGTGACCGTGTGGGTGGTGGCTGCCATGGCGCACACGGTACGGAGGAGCCGACGGGAAGCGGATGAACCGGGCGGGGCGTGGGTCGTATGACCGGAGTCACGGGCGCTGCATCATGGCCTGCGCAAGGCATTGACAGCCCCCGGGCTCGGGCAGATGATCCTTGCCACCACCTAGCGAACGAAAGTTCACTACGCGAACAATCGTGAATCTCAACCGTGAATCTCGAATCTCCCGCGCCTCTCGAATCTCCTGCGAATCCGAGGTCAGGTCCTCATGCCGCCAACCGGTAACCCCTCATCCGCCGGCACGTCCGGCCCCGCCGTGCCCGCCGTCCGGCGCCACACCTTCCGCTCCGTAGCGCCCGTCCTGGCACTGTGCTGGCTCGCCGTGTTCTTCGACGGAATGGACGTCAGCGTCTACGGCGCCGTCATGCCGCATATGCTCGACGACCCCGGCTTCGGGCTCACCCCCGGCGCGGCCGGCACGATCGGCAGCTGGACCACCTTCGGCATGCTGATCGGCTCTCTCGGCACCGGCACCGTCACCGACTGGCTCGGCCGCCGCCCGGTCCTGGTCGCCAGCGTGCTGCTGTTCTCCGCGGGGTCGGCGGTCTGCGCCCTGGCCGGCTCACCCGAACTCTTCGGCGCCGGACGCTTCCTCGCCGGCCTCGGACTGGGCGGCCTGATGCCCATCTGCCTCGCCCTGGTCATGGAGTTCGCGCCGCCGCGCCGGATCGCCCTTGCCACCGGCCTGCTGATGACCTCGTACCACGTGGGCGGCATGTTCGCGACGGGCCTGGGCCTGACCCTCGCCCCCGCGCTCGGCTGGCGCTGGGTCTTCTGGGCCGGTGTGCTGCCCGCGTTCGTCGCCGCCCCCCTGCTGCTGCGACTGCTGCCCGAATCCCCTGGCGTGCTGCTGGCCAAGGGCCGCGCCGCGGACGCCGATGCCATCGCCGACCGCTACGGAATCGCCCGCCCCGTCCCCGCCGACGCGCCGACCCAAGGAGCCAAGGGTCGCCTCGACGCGATCCGGGCGCTCTTCCACCCCGGCGCGCGCTGGGCGACCCCACTGCTCTGGCTCGCCTCGTTCTGCGGTCTGCTGCTGATCTACGGCGTCAACACCTGGCTGCCCCAGATGATGCGCGCCTCCGGCTACGGCCTCACGTCCTCCGTCAGCTTCCTGCTCATCATCAACGTGGGAGCCATCGTCGGCATGTTCGTCGCCGGCCCCATCGCCGACCGCTACGGCCCCGTCCGGGTCGCCGTCACCTGGTTCCTGCTCACCGCCGGCGGCGCGCTGCTCCTGGGGGCGCACCTGCCGCTCGGCCTCACCTATGTGGTCGTCGCCGCCACCGGCGTCGTGCTCTTCAGCGCCCAGGTGATGGTGTACGCGGCGGCCAACCGCGTCTACCCGGCGCACGAGCGGGCCACCGGCATCGGCTGGGTCACCGGCATCGGACGCACCGGAGCGGTGGTCGGCCCGTGGCTCGGCGGCACGCTGGCCGCGAGCGGAAACGACCAACTGGGCTTCACGGTCTTCGCGTTGGCGGGGTTGATGGGCGCCGTCGCGATCGGTGTGGTGCCGCTCGCGCGCCGTATCGGGCGGCGGGCGGACGAGCCGTCACCGGAGCCGGTCCGGGCGTAGTCCTGAGAACCGGGCTGCCGGTCCCGTCGCAGTGTCGTGCGGTCGCAGGGTCGTTTCGTCCCCACACTGCACCGTCACCGCGCCGTCCCGTCACAGCACCGGGATCCGTGCGTACCGACCCGCGACATGCAGATCGGCCTCGATGCCGGCGGCCGCCTCGCGCAGCGCCGGCAGGATGCTCTCCCTGGCCTCGTCCGCCGTGCAACGCCCGGCGTGCGTCGAGACGTTGACCGCGGCGACGACGTGGCCGCCGCGGTCGCGTACCGGCACGGCGATCGAGCGCAGGCCCTCCTCCAGCTCCTCGTCGACCAGCGCGTAGCCGTCGGCGCGTACCTGATCCACGAGGGCCAGTAGCCGGTCGGGATCGGTCACCGTGTGCCCGGTGAGCGGCCGGAGATCGGTGAGGGCCAGCCGCGCGGACAGCTCCGCCGGGGGCAGGCCGGCGAGCAGCACCCGCCCCATCGAGGTCGGATACGCCGGGAACCGGGTGCCCAATGTGATGTTGACGCTCATGATGCGCACGGTGGGGACCCGCGCCACGTACTGGATGTCGTCGCCGGACAGGATCGCCATCGAGGCGGAGTCGTGCACCCGCTCCACCAGGGAGGCCAGATGGGGCTGGGCGATGGCGGGCAGTGTCAGGCCGGAGAGATGCGCGAAGCCCAGCTCCAGGACCTTCGGCGTCGGGCGGAAGAGCTTGCCGTCGGTGGCGATGTAGCCGAGGTGTTGCAGCGTGATCAGGGCTCGGCGGGCGGTGGCGCGGGCCAGCCCGGTGGCCTCCGCCACGGCGCTGAGCGGGAGCTCGGCGCGCCCGGCCCCGAACGCGGTGAGCGTGATCAGCCCGCGCGCCATCGATTCGACGAACTCGGGGCCCAACTCCTGCTTGGAGGCGCGCATCCAGGACGCGTGGCCCGGCCCGGATTCCGCGTCGGGGGCGGGGTGCGAGGGCGGCCCGTCCTGGGGCGCGCTCAACGCGTCCTCCATGGCGGACACCGTGTCGCGGAGCCGGGGGAGTACCGCGTCCGGCAGTTCCTCGGGGCCGAGCCGGCTGGTGTGGCTGACGACGCTGAGCGCGCAGACCGCGCGCCCTGACGCGTCCCGGACCGGCATCGCCACCGCGATCAGGCCCGGCTCGATGAGCTGGTCGTCCAGCGACCAGCCGGCGGCGCGCGCCGCGGCCACCCGGGCCTCGAAAACGGCGGCCGCGGAGGTGTCGTCGGCGCGCCGCGGCGGTACGGCCGGGAAGCCGGCGTCCGTCGGGTCGACGGCACGGCGGCGGCGCCAGCGCGCCCAGTCCTCCGCCTGCCACTCGTCCGCGAACAGCGCGCCCGGCGCGCCCCGCTCGGCCGGCAGCAGATCGCCGATGCGGAAGGCGAGCGACATCGCACGGCGGCGGGTCGCCTGATGGACGAAGCGCACCCCGTCGCCGTCCGGCACCGCGAGCGAGACGGACTCGTCGAGCTCGTCGGCCAGCCGGTCGGCGAGCGGGCCGAGCCGGTCGGGGAGTTCGGAGGCGGCGAGGTAGGCGTTGCCGAGCTCCAGCAGGCGCGGCGCGAGCACCGCGTCCCGGCCCTCGGTCCTTACGTAGCCGAGCCGGGTGAGGGTGCTCAGCACGCGGTCGACGGTGGAGCGCGCGAGCCCGGTGCCGCGCACCAGGTCGCCCACGGCCTGCCGGCCGCCGCCGGCCGTCAACTCGCGCAGCACGGACAGGCTGCGCATCAGCGGTCCCACCGCTTCCGGCGGCGCGGAGGGCGAGGACGGCGCGGACGGCGAGGACGGGGCGGTGGGCTCGGGGTCGGTCATGGACTCTCCACGGTGCGGCGATCTCGTCGGAACCGTACCCGGCCGACCGTTGACAGGGCGGGGGACGGCGGCCAAACTCAGGGACAGCTCATTATGAACTTAAGTTCACTATGCGAACAAGCCTGGTGGGGCCGGACACGAGGCCGACCGCGAGCGTGAACGCGAGGGCGAACGCGCTGCCGCCGAGCGGTCCATGGCGGTCGCGTGGTGCCCATACGACCCGAGGGCGAGGACATGGCCGACATCCGTTCCCTGCACGACGCCGTCAAGGAGCTGATCCACGACGGGGACACCGTGGCCCTGGAGGGGTTCACCCATCTGATCCCGTTCGCCGCGGCGCACGAGATCATCCGCCAGGGCATCACCGGCCTCACGCTCGCCCGGATGACCCCGGACGTGGTCTACGACCAGCTGATCGGCGCCGGCGCGGCCCGCAAACTCGTCTTCTCCTGGGGCGGCAACCCCGGCGTCGGCTCCCTGCACCGCTTCCGGGACGCGGTGGAGAACGGCTGGCCCGTCCCGCTGGAGATCGACGAACACAGCCACGCCGGGATGGCCAACCGCTATGCCGCGGGCGCCTCCAGGCTCCCGTTCGCGGTGCTGCGCGGCTACCGCGGCAGCGACATCCCGGCCCGTACGTCCACGGTCGCCACCGTCACCTGCCCCTTCACCGGCGAGGAGCTCGCCGCTGTCGCCGCCCTCAACCCGGACGTCACCGTCATCCACGCCCAACGGGCCGACCGGGCCGGCAACGTCCAGTTCTGGGGCCTGACCGGCGTACAGAAGGAAGCGGCGCTCGCCGCCCGGCGCGTCCTGGTCACCGTCGAGGAGATCGTCGACGAGCTGGCGCCGCACCCGGGCGGCATCGTCCTGCCCACCTGGGTCGTCGACGCGGTCGCGGTCGTCCCCGGCGGCGCCCACCCCTCCTACGCGGCCGGCTACTCGGTCCGCGACAACGCCTTCTACCAGGCGTGGGACGGCATTTCGCGGGATCGGGAGGCGTTCGGGCGGTGGCTGGAGGAGAGCGTGCGGGGGGAGCGACGGGAGGCGGGGGAACCGGGGGAGTCGGGAGCGGTCGCCTCGGAGTCCGCCCCCGCCCATGCCCCCGTCCCCACCCCCGCCCACACTCCCTCCCGGCCGCCTTCCTGCACCCCCGACGAACTGATGGAGGTCAACGCCGCCCGCGAACTCGCCGGCGCGCGCACCTGTTTCGTGGGGATCGGCCTGCCCAGCACCGCCGCCAACCTGGCGCGCCGGACCGTCAACCCGGACCTGGTGCTCATCTACGAGTCCGGCACCATCGGCTCCAAGCCGACCCGGCTGCCGCTGTCCATCGGGGACGGCGAATTGGCCGACACCGCCGACTCGGTGGTCTCCGTCCCCGAGATGTTCAACTACTGGCTCCAGGGCGGCCGGATCGACGTCGGCTTCCTGGGCGCCGCGCAGGTCGACCGCTTCGCCAACATCAACACCACCGCCGTGCACCGAGGCCCCGACAGGCCCGAAGGGCGGCTGCCGGGCGCGGGCGGGGCACCCGAAATCGCCGCCAACTGCGGGCAGGTGCTGATGGTCCTCCGGCACAGCCGCCGCAACTTCGTCGGCGCCCTCGACTTCGTCACCACCCTCGGCCACGGCCGCGGCCCCCGGGACCGCGCGGCCCTCGGCCTGCCCGGAGCCGGCCCGACCGCCGTCATCACCGACCTCGGCGTGCTGCGCCCCGACCCGGCCACCGCCGAACTCGTCCTCACCGAGCTGCATCCGGGCGTGACGGCCGATCAGGTACGGAACGCCACCGGCTGGGACCTCAAGCAGGCCCCGCGGCTCGGCGTCACCGCCCCGCCCACCGAGGCCGAACTCACCGCCCTGCGCGCCCTGAAGGCCGCCGCCGCACACCAAGATCCCGGCTCCCGCCCGGCCGTCGGCCGCACGTCGTCGTCCCGAAAGGACGCGTCTTGACCACCGAAAGCAGCACCCACGGCAGCACCGAAAGCGTTGCCGGCCGCGATTCCGGTCGCCTTGCCGGCCGTCTCCGGGACGTCTACGTCGTCGACGCCGTCCGTACCCCCATCGGCAAATACGGCGGCGCGCTGTCCGGCGTACGCCCCGACGATCTCGCCGCGCATGTCGTCAAGGCCCTCGTGGACCGCGCGCCGGGACTGGACCCGGCGCTGATCGACGATGTGTACCTCGGCAACGCCAACGGCGCGGGCGAGGAGAACCGCGACGTGGCCCGGATGGCCGTGCTGCTCGCCGGGCTCCCGGTGACCGTGCCGGGCGTGACCGTCAACCGTCTCTGCGGCTCGGGAATGGAGGCGGTCATCCAGGCCGCGCGGGCGGTGGCCCTCGGCGATGCCTCCGTGGCCATCGCCGGCGGGGTGGAGTCGATGAGCCGCGCGCCATGGGTGCTGCCCAAGCCCGAACGGGCCTTTCCGGCCGGGCCGCAGACCCTCCACTCCACCACCCTGGGCTGGCGGCTGACCAACCCGCGGATGCCGGAAGAGTGGACCGTCGCCCTCGGCGAGGGCGCGGAGCTGATCGCCGACCGTTACGGCATCACCCGCGTCCAGCAGGACGCATACGCCGTCGCCAGCCATGAGAAGGCCGCGCGGGCGTGGAAGGACGGTGCGTTCGACGCCGAAGTGGTGCCGTACGCAGGCGCTGCCCTTCAGCGCGACGAGTGCATCCGCACGGACACCTCCCCCGAGGCGCTGGCGGCGCTGCGCCCGGTGTTCCGCAAGGACGGAGGGACCGTCACCGCCGGCAACTCCTCGCCGCTGAACGACGGCGCGGCCGCGCTGCTGCTGATGGACGAACAGGGACTGCGCGCTTCCGGGTGCGAACCGCTCGCCCGTATCCGCAGCAGCGCCGTCACCGGTATCGAGCCGCAGTACTTCGGCCTGGGGCCGGTCGCCGCCGCCGAACGGGCCCTGGAGAAGGCCGGTCGGAGCTTCGGCGAGCTGCACACCGTCGAACTGAACGAGGCGTTCGCCGCCCAGGCGCTCGGCTGTCTCGGAGGCTGGCCCGGCCTCGACCCCGGCATCGTCAACCCGCACGGCGGCGCGATCGCCCTCGGCCACCCCCTCGGTGCCTCCGGGGCCCGGATCGCCGGCGCGGTGGCCCACCGGCTGGCGGCCGCGGGCTCCGGTACCGGGCTGGCGACGCTGTGCATCGGAGTGGGGCAGGGGCTGGCGGTGGTACTGGAGCGGTAGGGCGGCTCGTCGGCCGCCCCTCGCCCTGCCCCGCCGCGCCCGGCCCGTAACCACAACCACTTGGAGACGGCACCCATGACTCCACCCGCACCGAAGCCGCTCATAACTCCACCAACTCCACCAACTCCACCGACACCAGAGCCACCAGAGTCACTCATAACGCCACCGACACCGACGCCGTCCGTGGCCCCTCCCGCACCGCACCTCCCCACCCAGGCCCACATCAGCAGCGAGATCGCCGCCCTGCACGCCGCCGCACACGACCGTGCGGCGGGCGGCCCCGCGCCCGACCACCCCGCCCGGGACTTCACCCCGTACCGCAGCAGCACCGCACGCCACCCCCGCCAGCCGCTGGTCGAGATCGACGGGCTGGCCGACCCGGAGGCGGTCGAGCTGAGCGGCCCCGCGTTCGGCGTCACGGACGTCACCGACCTGGACGCCGACCTCACCCGGCAGCACGCGGGCGAGCCGCTCGGCGAACGCATCACCGTCAGCGGCCGCATCCTGGACCGCACCGGCCGCCCCGTACGCCGTCAGCTCGTCGAGATCTGGCAGGCCAACGCCTCGGGTCGCTACGCCCACCAGCGCGACCAGCACCCCGCCCCGCTCGACCCCCACTTCACCGGTGTCGGCCGCTGTCTGACCGATGACGACGGCCGGTACGCGTTCACCACCATCAAGCCCGGCGCCTACCCGTGGCGCAACCACGACAACGCCTGGCGCCCGGCCCATATCCACTTCTCGCTCTTCGGCTCGGCCTTCACCCAGCGGCTGGTCACCCAGATGTACTTCCCGGGCGACCCGCTGTTCCCGTACGACCCGATCCTCGCCTCGGTCACCGACCCCGGCGCGCGGGCGCGGCTGGTGGCCGCCTACGACCACGAACTCTCCCGCCCCGAATGGTCGCTGGGCTACCGCTGGGACGTGATCCTCGACGGGCCGTCCGCCACCTGGATCGAGGAAGGCCGCCTATGACCCGCACCCCCGACCCGCAGTCACCGTCCCCGTCCCCGTCCCCATCCCCATCCCCGTCCCGGTCCCCGCTCGCCCCCACCCCGTCGCAGACCGTCGGCCCCTTCTACGGCTACGCCCTGCCGTTCCCCGGAGGGGAGCAGATCGCGCCCGTGGGCCATCCCGACACGATCACCGTGCACGGATACGTCTACGACGGAGCGGGTGCGCCGGTGCCGGACGCGCTGCTGGAGTTCTGGCAGGCGGGCCCCGACGGCGGCCTGACGGGCGCGCCGGGCTCACTGCGCCGCGATCCCGCCACGGGGGCAGTGCTCGGCCGCGACGGCGTGGGCTTCACCGGATTCGGCCGCGTCCCGACCGACGCCGACGGCCACTACGTGGTGCGCACGCTCCCCGCCACGGCCCCGGCCGGGCGGCCCGCCGCTGCGCCCTACCTCGCCGTTTGTGTCTTCGCCCGGGGACTGCTCCACCATCTGTTCACCCGCGTCTACTTCCCGGCGAACGAGGCGGCCAACGCCGCCGACCCGCTGCTGTCCGGGCTGCCCGAGAACCGTGCGAGCACACTCCTCGCCCGCCCCGACGGCCCCGCCCGATACCGGTTCGACGTCCGCCTGCAAGGGCCGGCGGACGGGTCCCATGACGGCGCACAGGAGGAGACGGTGTTCCTTGCCTTCCGATGACATCTCCCAGGTCCAGGCCCAGGACCAAGCAGAGGCTCAGGCGACGGCGCCCCAAATCCCTTACGAGGAAGCCGACTTGGGGCTGCTGGCCCCGTCCTCGGCAGGCTCCGCCGCAGCGCTTGCCACCGGCGACGCCGCCTATCTGCGCGCCATGCTCGACGCCGAGGCCGCGCTGACCCGGGCGCAGGCCGGACTCGGGCTGGCACCGGAGTCGGCGGCCGCCGCCGTCACCGCTGCCGCCGCCGACACCCACCGTCACGACCCGCGTGACCTCGCGCTACGGGCCCGCGCCGCCGGCAACCCGGTGGTCCCCCTGGTCGCGGATCTGACCGCCGCCGTCGCCGCATGCGATCCCGAGGCCGCCGCGTACGTCCACCGGGGCGCCACCAGCCAGGACATCCTGGACACCGCCACGATGCTGGTCTGCGCCCGCGCCCTGGCCACCGTCCTCGCGGACCTGCGCCGTACCGCCGACGCGCTGCGCGCTACGGCCGCCGCGCACCGCGACACCCCGATGGCCGGCCGTACCCTCACCCAACACGCGGTACCGACCACGTTCGGCCTCAAGGCCGCGGGCTGGCGCGCCCTCGTCGTCGACGCCCATGACCGGCTCGCCGCCGTACGCATCGCGCTGCCCGCTCAACTGGGCGGCGCGGCGGGAACCTTGGCGGCGTTCGGGGCGTACGCGGAGGCCGACGGCGGCACCCCCGAGCCTCCCGCAGCCGGTCCCGGTCCCGGTCCCGGTCCCGGCCCCGACCCCGACCTCGGCCTCCGCCTCCTCGCCGCGTACGCCGCCGAGACCGGGCTCGCCGAACCCTCCCTGCCCTGGCACACCCTGCGCACCCCCATAGCCGATCTCGCCGGTGCACTGGCCTTCACCGCCGGTGCTCTCGGCAAGCTGGCGGCCGATGTCCTCACCCTCTCCCGTACGGAGGTCGGCGAGCTCGCCGAGGGTGGCCGCGGGGGAGCGTCCTCCGCCATGCCGCACAAGGCCAACCCGGTGCGCGCCACCCTGATCACGGCCGCCGCCCGGCAGGTCCCGGCGCTGGCCGCGGTCCTGTACGGGGCGCTCGCCGCCGAGGACGAGCGCCCGGCCGGCGCCTGGCACGCCGAGTGGCAGCCGCTGCGCGACGCCCTGCGGCTGGTGGGCGGTGCCGCGCGGGACGCGGCCGAGCTGACCTCGGGGCTGCAGGTCCACGCCCCACGGATGCGGCGGAACCTCGACGCGACCGGCGGCCTGATCACCAGCGAACGCCTCGTCGCGGCCCTCACCGCCCTGACCGGCCGCGACGAGGCCCGTCGCACCCTGGACGCGGCGGCCCGGCGCGCGATGGCGGACGGCATCGGCCTGTACGAGGCGCTGCACGCGGAAGCCCCGGCCCTCGCGGCGCTGCTTTCCGGGAAACGCCTGCGCCAACTCCTCGACCCCACCGACTACTTGGGGTCCGCCCGTGCCCTCGTGGACCGTGCCCTCGTGGACCGTGGCCTCGACCGTACCGGGCTCGACCCGCAGGAGCCCACATGACCCACCCGCCCGCCGGCCCCCCGAGCGCGCTCGTGCACTACGCCATCGACGGCCCCGAAGGCGCGCCGCCACTCCTCCTGGGCCCCTCGCTCGGCACCTCACTCGCCGTCTGGGACCACCAACTCCCTTCCCTTGCACGGCAGTTCCGCGTCATACGCTGGGATCTTCCGGGGCACGGCGGCACCCGCACCGACATACTGGCCGCCCCGCCCACGGGAGGGCCCGCGACCACGCCCACCGCTACCGCCACCGTCCCCGACCTCGCCCGCCTCGTCCTGGACCTCGCCGACGGCCTCGGCATCGACCGTTTCGCGTACGCCGGGATCTCGCTGGGCGGCGCCGTCGGGGCCTGGCTCGCCGCACACCACCCCGAGCGGGTCGCCTCGCTCGCCCTGATCTGCTCCTCCGCCCGGTTCGGCGCGCCGGCGGCCTGGCGTGAGCGGGCCGCGCTCGTACGGGAGAGGGGCATCGGGCCGGTCGCCGAGACCACCGCGGCCCGCTGGTTCACCCCGGCCTTCGCCGACTCCCCGGACGCCCGGGGCCTGCTCGACACGCTGCGCCGTACGGTGGATCCCGCCGGCTACGCGGCCTGCTGCGACGCCCTCGCCGGCTACGACCTACGCGCCGACCTGGGGCGCATCGCCGCCCCCACGCTCGTCGTCGCGGGCCGCGCCGACCCGGCCACGCCGCCCGCACACGCCCGCGAACTCACCGACGGCATCCCGGACGCGACGCTCGTGGAGCTGCCCGGGGCCTCCCACCTCGCGAACGTCGAACGCCCGGCACCCGTACTCGCCGCCCTCCTGGGGCACCTCGCGGCACACCCGGCCGGTGAGCGGGCCTCCGGCGACCGGGCTTCCGAAGACTGCGCTTCCGAGGCCCGGAGCTCAGATGACCGGGCGTGCGACGACCGGGCCCGGCGCGCCGCCGGTACGGCCGTACGCCGAGCCGTCCTCGGCGACGCCCACGTGGACCGCTCGATCGCCCGCACCACCGCCCTCACCGCGGTCTTCCAGGACTTCATCACCCGCTACGCCTGGGGCGAGATCTGGACCCGCCCCGGCCTGACACGCCGGACACGCAGCTGTATCACCCTCACCGCCCTGGTGGCCCGCGGCCATCACGATGAACTGGCGATGCATCTGCGTGCCGCGCTGCGCAACGGCCTGACACCGCTGGAGATTCAGGAAGTGCTCCTCCAGTCGGCCGTCTACTGCGGCGTCCCCGCAGCCAACACCGCCTTCGCGCTGGCCGACCGCATCATCACCGAACACCTCGATACCCAGCACCTCGATACCCGGCACCTCGATACCCAGCACCTCGAAGGAACGGACACCTGATGGGCACACCGCAGCACACCTCGGTCGGCATCATCGGCGGCGGCCCGGCGGGCCTGCTGCTCGCGCGGCTGCTGCACCGCTCCGGAATCGACTGCGTCGTCCTGGAGACCCGCGACCGCGCATACGTGGAGCACCGGCAGCGCGCGGGCATCCTCGAACAAGGCACCGTCGACGTGCTGCGCGCCTGCGGGGCGGGCGAGCGGATGGACCGGGAGGGCCTCGTCCACGACGGCATCGAGCTGCGCTACGACCGGCGCGCGCACCGTCTCGACTTCCCGGCGCTGACCGGCGGCCGCAGGGTGATGGTCTATGCCCAGACGGAGTTGGTGAAGGACCTGATAGAGCTTCAACTCGGCTCGGGGGCACCGCTGTTGTTCGAGGCGCAGGCGGTCGCGGTGGAGGGCGCGGACACCGACCGGCCGCTCGTCCGCTACACCCACCAGGGCCGCGAACACACCCTCACCTGCGAATACGTCGTCGGCTGCGACGGCTTCCACGGCGTCACCCGGGACGCGATCCCGGACCGCGCCCGCCGGACGTACGAGCGCGACTACCCGTACTCCTGGCTCGGCGTCCTCGCCGACGTGCCGCCCTCCTGCGACGAGCTGATCTACGCGCACTCCGACCGCGGCTTCGCGCTCTTCAGCATGCGCACACCCACCGTCAGCCGGCTCTATCTCCAGGTCCCCAACGGCACCGACCCGGCGGACTGGCCCGACGACCGCATCTGGGACGAGCTGGCGGCCCGCTCGGCGATCGACGCCCCGTGGAAGCTGGAGCGCGGTCCCCTCACCGCCAAGTCCGTGCTGCCCATGCGGAGTTGTGTCGTCGAGCCGATGCGGTACGGGCGGGTGCTGCTGGCCGGCGACGCCGCGCACATCGTGCCGCCCACCGGCGCCAAGGGCCTCAACCTCGCCGTCGCCGATGTCACCGTCCTGGCCCGCGCCCTCGCCCAGCGGTACGAGACCGGCGCGACGGAGCTTCTCGACACGTACTCCGACACCTGCCTGCGCCGGGTCTGGCGTGCCGAGCACTTCTCGTACTTCATGACGACGACCCTGCACACCGAACAGGACCAGAGCCCGTTCGAGACCCGGCTCCAGCTCGCCCAGCTCGACCGTCTGGCCGCCTCCCGGCACGCCTCCGCCGAACTGGCGGAGAACTACACGGGGCTGCCCCTGGAGTGAGGTGAGGGGAAGGGGGGAAGGCCGCTGCGCGAGCCGGCGTGCTCACCGCTCCTCGTCCGAGTGCGCCATCCGGTAGCGGACCAGCAGCATCGCCGCGTCGTCGTGCAACGGCCCCTCGGCATGCTCGACCAGGTCCTCGCGCACGGCACGCAGCGCGGCCTCGGGGTCGGGGTCCTTGAGCAGCCCGGCACGTTCGTCGAGGGGGTAGAAACGGTCCACCGCGTCGCGGGCCTCGGTGACTCCGTCGGTGTAGAGGAGCAGCTGGTCGCCGGGCGCGAACGGCACCTCGTAAGGGAGCGGCGCCGCCGAGCCGAGGACGGCGAGACCGAGCGGCATGGCACGTTCCGGCGGCTCCGCGTAGCCGACCGCGCCGCTGGGGCGGACGACCAGCGGCGCGGGGTGGCCGAAGTTCAGCAGCGTCGCCTTCGGGCCGTCCCCGATCTCGGCGAGCACCGCCGTCACGAACCGTTCGCCCGACAGATGCCGGTTCAGCGCCCGCTCCAGCCGCTCACCGACCGCCGTCAGATCCGGTTCGTCGTGTGCCGCCTCCCGGAAGGCGCCCAGCACCACCGCCGCGCTCTCCACCGCCTCAAGGCCCTTGCCCTGCACGTCCCCGACGATGATCCGCACCCCGGCGGGCGAGGTCACCACCTCGTAGAGGTCGCCGCCGATCTGCGCCTCGGCGACCGCGGAGGTGTACGAGACGGCGATCCGCAGCGGTCCCGCACCGCGCGGCACCGGGCGCAGCAGGACGCGCTGGGCGACTTCGGCGATCGAGCGGACGTTGGCCAGTTCCCGCTCACGGCGCTGTCGCATGACGGCCGCCACCACGCCGGCCGCGGTGACCCCGGCCACCGTCAGCAGGGCGATCAGCCCGCGCCGGCCCTCGAACAGGCCGTTGTACACCCCCAGTCCGACGCAGAGCACGGACGCGATCAACCCGACGAGAGCGGTACGGCGCCAGCCGCCGACCAGCCCGGCGAAAGCGGGCCCCAGGGAGACCAGGGGCAGCAGACCGACACCGGGGCCCGCGGTCAGATCCACCACGCCGACGAAGGCCATGACCGCATACGGGAGCGCGCACAGCACACGGGAGCCGGGGCGCGGCTCCCCGTTGTCCACGGCCAAGGCGTTCTCCGACGGGTCACTGGGCGGTGGGGGAATTGGCCACCGACCTGAGCATATGCAACATTTGCCGCGCTGAATCACCTCGGGAGCAACGCTGTTACCGAATCGCAGCGGGGGCGCGCGGGGCGCTTCGCCGGAGTGCGCCGGGTGCGCGCACGATCGGCGTCATGGGTTCGGCAGTGCGGGTGCTCAGTGCTTACGGAGTGATGACACGGCCGTCGCGGCGCGGGCCGTGGCGTCCCGCCGTGCATAGCGTGACGGCATGCGTGTACTGGTCACCGGCGGTGCCGGGTTCGTTGGATCGCAGGTCGTCGAGGCGCTCGTGGCGCGCGGGCACGAGCCCGTCGTGCTCGACGCGCTGTTGCCCTCGGCGCACCCCGAACCCCCGCCGCCGCGCCCTGGGGAGCACCGCGTCGTCGCGGACGTAAGGGACCGCGGGGCCGTCGACGCCGCCCTGCGGGGCGTCGACGCGGTCTCTCACCAGGCGGCCATGGTCGGCCTGGGCAAGGACTTCGCGGACGCCGCGCACTATGTGGCCTGCAATGACCTGGGCACCGCCGTACTCCTCGCCGCGATGGCCGCGGCCGGGGTCGGCAGGCTGGTGCTCGCCGGGTCGATGGTGGTCTACGGCGAGGGCCGCTACGAATGCCGTGCGCACGGGGTCGTACGGCCCGGCCCGCGGGCGGTGACCGACCTCGACGCCGGGCGCTTCGAGCCGCACTGCCCCGACTGCGGCGCGGAACTGCGCCCGGGGCTGGTCGGTGAGGACGCGCCGGCCGATCCGCGCAATGTGTACGCGGCGACCAAGCTCGCCCAGGAGCATCTGGCCGCCTCATGGGCGCGCGCGACCGGCGGCCGGGCCGTCTCGCTCCGCTATCACAACGTCTACGGGCCCGGGATGCCGCGCGACACCCCGTACGCCGGGGTGGCCTCGTTCTTCCGCTCGGCGCTGGCACGCGGCGAGGCACCCACCGTCTACGAGGACGGCGGCCAGCGGCGGGACTTCGTCCATGTGCGGGATATCGCGGCGGCCAATGTGCGGGCGCTGGAGGCCATGGCGGACCGGGAGACGGACGGGCCGGGCCGGGGGACGGCTCGGGAAGCGGGGACGCTCACCGCGTACAACACGGGGAGCGGGGCGCCGCACACGGTGGGGGAGATGGCACGGGTGCTGGCCGAGGCGTATGGCGGCCCGGCCCCCGTGGTGACGGGGGAGTACCGGCTGGGCGACGTCCGGCACGTCACGGCTTCGTCGCGGCGGATCGCGGAGGAGCTGGGGTGGCGGGCGGAGGTCGAATTCGCGCCGGGGATGCGGGAGTTCGCCCGGGAGGGGATGCGGGCCGGGGCCGGACCGGGGACGGTGCGGCGTGCCTGAGGAATATCCGGCGGGACCGAGGGTGTGTCACGGGACGCCCCCGGCCCGCCGGCGTCCATGTTTCGTAAGAACCCGAAGTCCTGAATGTCCGCTTCTGATTCCTAGGGTGGCAGCGTGACGAACTCCCCTCTCCCGACCCCTCCCGCAACCTCCGGCCCCGCCTCCGTGGACGTCGTGCTGCCCTGTCTGGACGAGGCCGCCGCACTGCCCTGGGTGCTGGCGCGCATCCCGGCCGGCTGGCGGGCGATCGTCGTGGACAACGGCTCCACGGACGGCTCGGCCCAGATCGCCCGCGCGCTGGGCGCCACCGTCGTACACGAAGCGCGCCGCGGCTTCGGCGCCGCCTGCCACGCGGGACTGCTGGCCGCCGAAGCGGACATCGTCTGCTTCTGCGACTGCGACGCCTCTCTCGACCCGGCCCTGCTGATCCCGTTCGTCCGTGCCGTCCATGACGGCGAGAGCGATCTGGTCCTCGGTCGCCGGCGCCCGCAGGGACGTGGCGCCTGGCCGGCGCACGCCCGGCTCGGCAACCTGGCGCTCTCCCGGATGCTGCGCCGGCGCACCGGACTGCGACTGCACGACCTCGGCCCGCTGCGTGCCGCCCGGCGCACCGCCCTGCTCGGCCTCGGCCTCACCGACCGGCGCAGCGGCTATCCGCTGCAGATGGTCGTCCGCGCCGCCGACGCCGGCTGGCGCATCGAGGAGCGGAACGTGCCCTACCGGCCGCGTACCGGCCGGTCGAAGGTCACCGGCACCTGGCGCGGCACCTGGCACGCGGTACGCGATATGCGGGCGGTGCTGGGCCGGCCCCGGCAGATGGAGGAAACCGCCCGATGAACGCACCCGCAGTTCGTCCGGAGCCGACGACGGTCCTGGTCATCGCCAAGGAACCGGTGCCCGGCAGGGTCAAGACCCGCCTCACCCCGCCCTACAGCCCGCACCAGGCCGCCCAACTGGCCGAGGCTGCGCTGCACGACACCCTCCAGGCCGTGAGCGCCATGCCGGCCCGGCGGCGAGTCGTCGTTCTCGACGGCCGGCCGGGCAACTGGCTCCCGGCCGGTTTCGACGTCCGGCCGCAATGTCCCGGCGGTCTCGACGAGCGGCTGGCCGCGGCCTTCGCCGGCAGTGCCGGCCCGACGCTGCTCATCGGCATGGACACCCCCCAGGTGACACCCCGGATCCTCGCCCCGGCCCTGGAACCCGACGCCTGGCGGAACTGCGACGCCTGGTTCGGCCCCGCCGAGGACGGCGGGTTCTGGGCGCTGGGCCTGGCCGCCCCGGATCCTCGGCTGCTGCGCGGCGTCCCGATGTCCACCGGCCGTACGGGTGCCGCCCAGCGGGCCCGCCTCACCGCCGCCGGACTCCGGGTGCGCGAACTGCCGCCGCTGCGCGATGTCGACACGGCGGACGACGCCCGGCGGGTCGCGGCGGCCGCGCCGGGCGGACGGTTCGCCGCCACTCTCGCCCGGCTGACCCCGGCCCTCGGACGGTGAGCAGCACCATGCCGCCCACGATGCCGCCCACGGCGCCGACCACTCGGCACGACGCCGTCTCCTGGTGCGCGGACCCGTACGCCGACGCGCTGCGCAGCGGCCGCGGCCCGTTGTTCCTGCGCCGCACCGACGGCTGGTTGCTGCCGCTGGAAGTCGAGCGCTGGTGCGCCGGGGCGGACGCCGCCGACCTGTCGGCGCTACGCCGCTGCGAGGGCACGGTCCTCGACATCGGCTGCGGGCCCGGCCGGCTGGTCGCCGCCCTCGCGGCGCAGGGTCACCGGGCGCTCGGCGTCGATGTGAGCGATGCGGCGGTGGCGCGTACGACGGCGATCGGCGGGGCCGCGCTGCGCCGTTCGGTCTTCGACTCCCTTCCCGAGGAGGGGAGTTGGGGTACGGCGCTGCTGCTGGACGGGAATATCGGCATCGGCGGCGACCCCGCCGCCCTGCTCGTCCGGACGGCGGAACTGGTCGCCCGCCACGGGCTGCTCATCGTCGAGACCACACCGGCGTACGCCGACGGGGCGGACGTCGACGAACGGGTCCAGGTACGGGTCGCCAACGGTCTCGGCGGCGGACGCGGTGCACAGGGCGCTCTCTTCCCCTGGGCCCGGGTGGGCACCCCGGCGCTGCTGCGGTATGCCAGGGCTGCGGGCTGGACATGCGTCGAACAGTGGACCGTCGCCGAGGAGCGGAGTGCCGTCGAAGGCGAGGATCAGCGGCCGTCCGCCGGACGCTGCTTTGTCGCGCTGCGCCGTCGCCGCGAGATACCCGGCAGCCGTGGCTGAACCGTACGGCACAGCAGCCACAGGGCCGAGAGCGCGAAGAGCCCGGCCGTGACCAGCAGCCAGCGGGAGAGGAAGACATCGCCGGGCAGGCCGGTGACGGACTCGTAATGCGCCGTCGAGCCGCTCCCCGCACCCGCGATCAGCGGGAACCACACCAACAGCAGCAGCCCGGACAGGGCGGCCGGGACCCGTACGTACAGCGTCCACGCCCGGTGCCGGTCGGTCGCCGCCGTGCCCCTGCGCACCGCCCGGTCGGCGAGCGCGTACAGCGGCAGCAGCACCAGGTCGTGCAACAGCGCCGCCCCGACGAACCACACGATCACCAGCGGCCACTGCTCACCGGCCAGCAGCCGTAGGCCCGCATAGGCGGTGAGCGCGAACGAGCCCAGCATCAGCACCAGATGCAGTGGCCCCTCGCCGTACCAGCGGCGACGGCGCTTCTTCTGCGACGGCACCCGCGCTGCCCGCTGAGCCCGGTTCGACCGCCCCGGCAGCGCCGGCACCACCGCCCGCTGCCACCGCGCCGGCCGCGCCTCCGGCTTCTCCCGCTCTTTCGATCGCCGCGGCTCCTTCGATCCCTCCGGCTCCTTCGACCGCTCGCCTCGCGCCATCACCACTCCCCGAACGTCATACGGGCCACCCACTTGGTGTTGAGCACTCCGGGTGCCGCCGGGACGATGATCCGCGCCGGATAGCCGTGGTCCGGCGACAGATCCTCGCCGCCCACCCGCAGTGCGAGCAGTGACCGCGGATCGCGCACCTGGTTGTCGCGCAGCGCCGCCAGCCGGAACGCGCCGTGCAGCTGGAGCGACTCGACCAGCACGTCCGGCGGTTGCTCGCCGAGCCCCACCAGCGCGGCGAGATCGCGCAGCCGCACCCCGCTCCACCGCTGATCGTCCGTCGACCAGCCCTCCACGCAGGCGATCGGCAGCGCCGCCTCGTGCTGCGGCAGCTTCAGCAGATCGGTACGGCTGAGCCGGACCCTCCTTCCGCTACCGCCGGGAGGCGCCCCCGGCCCGCCGACCTCGATCGTCAGCCGCCAGTCGTCGCCGGTGTCCTGCGGTCTGATGCCGCGGGACGCCGCGGTCTTGTTGATCTGGAAGCCGTTGGGGCCGCTGCCGGGGTCGGGGCCTCCATGCGGCGCCAGCAGGGCCGTACGGCGCCACCACCCGCCGATGCTCTGCCCAGCCGTCGTCGCGAGCAGCAGCAGCGATCCGCCGCCGACCAGTGCCAGCGCACCGCGCCGCGAGACGGTCGGCGGGTCCGGCCGGGGCGCCACCAGCCCGGTGTCGTCGTCGGCTGTCCGCTGCGGCCCGCCCCGCCCGGGGTCCGTACGTTCCCGCAGCGCCCGCAGCGTCCGCGGAAAGCGCAGCACGACATGGGCGACGAACGCGCCGGTGAACACCCACGCCCCGTAGAAGTGCAGCGGATAGAACGACCCCGGGAAGAGGTACTCCAACTGGATGTTGAGGATCCCGGTGACGAACTCGAACAGTGCCCCGCCGACCAGCAGAAGCAGCGACAGCCGCTCCAGCGCATGGCCCACGGACCGGGCCGGCGGCAGCGCGAACAGCTTCGGGATCACCGACCAGAGCTTCGCCAGCAGGATCGGCACCAGCGCGACGCCGAGGGTGACATGCAGACCCTGGGTCACGCGGTAGAGCCACGCCGGGTCCGTCGGCCAGTCGAAGAGGTAGAAGCCCAGCAGGCCCTTGTCGGGCGTCTGGTCGTTGACCCCGCCGGCCAGATTCGGGTTGTACGCGGCGTAGGACAGCATCCCGGTCACGAACAGCAGCGTGACCCCGGCCAGCAGGACGACACCCAGCAGCGCGGTCAGCCGGGGACCGCGCAGCGGACTGCGCCAGAAGGCCGGTGAGGTGGGGGAAACCGGGGGTGCGGGGGATGTGGCGGAGTTGAGGCGGTCGGCGCTCATGCTCCGACCGTAAGCCGCGATCGGCGCGCCACGGCCGCTGCGACGCGTGACGAAAGTCTGACGTCGGCCTGCATTCTGAGGCCGGCCCGCATCAGACGTCGGTCTGCATCAGGCGTCGGCCCGCATCAGACGCCGGTCTGCGGTCACCTGATGTCGGCGGTGACATCTGACGGATCGGTGACGCCGCCCCGCCGGACGGCCGTAGCCGGCCGCCGACGCCCTAGCGTGCCGGTGTGACCCCCGAAGACCGCACCACGACGTCCGGCAGAGAACGCACCGCGCCGCCCGAGAAACCCACCCGGCGCCCGCGCCGGGCCGATCTGCTCGCCGCCGCGGCCGGCGCCGTCCTCGTCACGGTCGCCGCGGTCGTCGGCACCGTCATCCAGCGCGCAAACGGCAGCCTGCACCTCAACTGGCCCCCGCTCTACGCCTCGTGGTTCCCCCATCTGGGCCCCGGCACCCCCGCCGCGCTCACCGTCGCCGCCCTCGTGATCGTGTACGGGCCCCCGATGGCGGCCCGGCTGACCTGGCGCGCCCTCGTCCCGGCCGCCTGGGCCACGGCGATGGCCTGGACCTGGTCGCTGGCCCTGATCGACGGCTGGCACACCGGTGTCGCCGGCCGCCTCGCCACCAAGTACGAGTATCTGACGGTCATCCGCCGCTTCGACGATCTCGGCCCGGCGGTGCGCGACTTCACCCATCACATCCTCAACGACGCGCCGGACCACTGGCCCGCCCATGTCGCCGGGCACCCGCCGGCCGCGGTCCTCACCTTCGTCGGCCTCGACCGCATCGGTCTGGATGGCGGTGCCTGGGCCGGGATCTGGTGCATCACCCTCGGCACCTCCGCCGCGGCCGCGGTCCTCATCGCGCTGCGTGCCCTCACCGACGAGGTGACCGCGCGCCGGGCCGCCCCGTTCCTGGTGCTGGCACCGGCCGCGGTCTGGGCCGGCACCTCCGCGGACGGCTATTTCGCCGCTGTCGCCGCATGGGCGCTCGCGCTGCTCGCTCTCGCCGCGACCCGTACCGTCCGCGCCCCCACGGCAGCCGCCCTGGCTTCAGGGCTGCTCTTCGGCCTGACCTGCTATCTCTCGTACGGCCTCACCCTCATCGCGCTGATCGCCGCCGCGGTCCTGCTGATCACCCGCACGACCCGACCGCTGCCGCTCGCGCTCATCGGGATGGCCGCCGTCGTGGCCGCCTTCACCCTGGCCGGATTCGACTGGTGGGAGGGCTACCGTCTGCTGGTCGAGCGCTACTACCAAGGCGCCGCGGCCGTACGCCCGTACGCGTACTGGATCTGGGCGAACCTCGCCTGCACCGTCCTGATCACCGGACTCGCCACGGTCGCCGGCCTCCGGCGCACCCTCGTGGCGGCCCCCACCGCCCTCCGGCCGACCTCCACCGGCCTCCGGCGGCGGCCCCTCGCCGCCCTCCGGCGGTCCCCGTCCGGGCGGCTCGCGCTCCTCACCCTGGCCGCCCTGACCGCCGTCCTCGTCGCCGACCTTTCCGGAATGAGCAAGGCCGAGACGGAACGCATCTGGCTCCCCTTCGCCACCTGGCTGCTGCCCGCGACCGCGCTGCTGCCCATGGACCGGCACCGCCACTGGCTGTCCGCCCAGGCCGCTTTGGCGCTTCTGGTCAACCACCTGCTCTACACCGGCTGGTGAGCGGCCGTCGGCTACTGCTCGTCGGCTGCTGACCGTTCGGCTACATGGGCGAGGGGAGGTGGAGGGATGAGCGCGCCGCCGTCACCCGGCCGGAGCGCAGGATGCGGATCGGACCGCGGCGGCAGGACGGGCAGGAGGCGCGGCTCAGCGGTGAGGCGACCGGGAGGCCGCCCACGAAGTAGTCGGAGCGTCGCCGGCCGGCCAGGTCGACGGAGTGGCGGATCTCGTAGTCCTCTTCCCATCCGTGTCCGCAGTGCAGGCAGACGAACGCGTACGCCTCGTGAACCGACTCGTCCATGGCCATGCTCACCACGCCCTCTCCCGTGCCCCTCGCCCCCGCGCGGAGACCGGATCCATGCCGCATTTATCCATTATTGCTCCAGGTAATGGCGTTCGGCACCACGCGGGGGAGGGGTGGGCGCACCCCGCGATCGTCACCATTGGTTCATCACTGAAAGTGGGCGAACGGGTACGCATTGTAATCACCGTGTTGTCGGCCAGGTGGACGTCCCTACGACGTCCGAAACAGGCCCACACGCAGAGGAGTTGGCACGGCGCCGCCGACCGAGTCCGATCTTGCCGACGCGCTCCACGAAGCGACCCGCGCGGCGGTGTCGGAGCTGTTCCGGGAGTATCCGGATCACCGCTTCTGGCGAGGCGTTCGGCCCCTCGCTGTCCGCATGGTCGGCGGAGGCGCCAGGGCGTGTCCGATGGGTCATGGCCGGGTCCGCGGCGCTACGCCGACTCCCCGTTCTGCTGCTACGGCGAGCGGTTGCGGCTGCGCGCGATGGAGTCGGCGATGGCGCGGCTGGACGAGGAGGGTCTGTTCGGCGCCGGTGACCGGCGGTTGGGCATCGTCATCAATGTCGAGGTGGCGGCGCCCGTTCGGCGTCAGCCCCGCGCCCGGCCCAGGGCCTCGTACACCGCCCTCACCAGGCCTTTGTTGCGCGGGTCGTCGCCCGTCGTCTCGCCGCCGAACTTGTTCATCGTGTACGCGAAGGACAACCGGTTCTCCGGGTCCGCGAAGGCGTAGGAGCCACCCGCCCCGCCGTGTCCGAACGCCAGGGGGTTGGGCCCGGCCTGACCCTGGTGATTGAGCATGTACCCCAGTCCCCAGCGGACTTGGGTGCCGGCCGGCGCCAGCGCGTCGAGCGCGAGATCGGGCTCGTCCGGAAGGCTCTGCGGACGGCGCATCGCCTCCAGGGTGGCGGGCCCGACGAGCTCGCCGCCGGCCAGGGCGCCGTACACGGTGGCCAGTCCGCGGGCCGTGGCATGGGCGTTCCCCGCCGGGATCTCGGCGGAGCGGTAGGCGGCGCTGTTGACGTCACCGGTGGGGATATAGGTCAGTGCCAGCGCGACGACGGCCAGCGGATGGTCGGACAGGGCGCTGAACGGCGGCTTCGGGAAGCCGGGCAGCAGCTCGGCGAGCCGCGCCTCGGTCAGCTGCCCGACCATGTCCGCACAGCGCGTGTGCTCCTCGGGCGGCGTGCCGATGAACAGCCGCGCGCCGAGCGGCCCGGTGATCTCGCCGCGCAGGAAAGCGCCGAGTGACTGCCCGCTGATCCGCCGGACGACCTCGCCGACCAGATATCCGAAGGCCACCGCGTGATAGCCCTGCGCCGTGCCCGGCTCCCACCAGGGCCGGGCGGCCGCCAGCGCCGCACACACATCGTCCCAGTCGTACGCACGCGGGACGGCCAGCTGCTCACGGGGCGCGATCAGACCGGCGCGGTGGCTGAGCAGCCAGCGCACGGGTATGTCCTGCTTGCCGGCCTGTGCGAACTCCGGCCAGTAGTGGGCGACCGGCGTATCGAGGTCCAACTCGCCCCGGTCCACCAGCAGATGCGCGCAGAGCGCGGTCATCCCCTTCGACGTCGAGTAGACGTTCACCAGCGTGTCGCGCTCCCATGCGCGGGTCCTAGCCGCGTCCGCGTGACCGCCCCACAGGTCGACGACCGGCGCGCCGTCCACCGTCACCGCCACCGCCGCGCCGATCTCCTCGTGCTCCCGGAAATTCCGCTCGAACGCGGCGCGTACGCCCTCGAAGCCGGGTGCGCAGTGGCCGCTGACGGTGGCGGGCCGCGGGGAGTCCGGTGCTGCGGAGTCCGGTTCTGGGGAGCCCGGCTCCTCGGAGCCGGGCTCTACGGCGTCAGGTTCCACGGAGGTGCTGTCCACGGTGGATCTCCCCGGTGTCGTGGTCCTCGAATGGGCTTCCCGTACGGGATGATCCGTCCGGTTCGATGACCGTGGCAACAATGAGGGCCCGTACGGCTCAGCGTCCCGTGTCCGGATTCCGACGGGGGAAACGATCACCGCCGCGGCCCGCCCGCAAGATGGTGCGCATGACCGAGACATCCATCAGCCCCGTCGAGGCCCTGCTCGTCGTCGACGTCCAGTCGGCCTTCGTCTCCGGCGACGAGGCGGTCCCCGACGCGGCCCGGGTGCTGGACCGCAGCCGGGACCTGATCACCCGGGCCCGCGCCGCCGGTGCCCTCGTCGTGCATCTGCAGAACGACGGGCCGCCCGGCGCCGTCGACGAGCCGGAGACGCCCGGCTGGCAGCTCCATCTGCCCATCGCACCCGGCCCCCGGGAGACCGTGGTCCGCAAGACGGACGACGACGGCTTCGAGGAGACCCCGCTGGGCCCGCTGCTCACCGGCGCCGGGGTGCAGGCGCTGGCCATCTGCGGAGTGCTGTCCGAGATGTGCGTCGCCGCGACCGCACGTACGGCGCTGGCACTGGGCTTCCGTGTCGTCCTGCCGCACGACGGCCATGCCACCTACGACATTCCGGCGGCACCCGGCATCAGCGAGCCGGTCCCGGCCGCGATGTCGTCCCGGGCCGCCGAATGGGCGCTCGGCGACGAGGTCGAAATCCCCGGCCGGGCGGCCGACGTCACCTTCACCGCCGCGCCCCGGCAGCCGGCCCCGGCCCGTACACCGCACGCGCCCGCCGCCGAAACGGCCACCCTCGCCTGAGGCGGCGGAGGCACGTACGGAGGCCCCGACCCAGAACGCCGGCGCCCGACCGATGAATGAGCCACCCGGGAGAGGTCTACACGTCTACAGAGAAGGCCGGAAATCAACGCCGGCCTCACCGACCTCGCCACAGAAGGACAGACAGCCATGCCCGACACCACAGCCGCCGCGCCCGCCGCCGTCCAGCCGGTCATCGTCACGCCCGACCTGGAGCGTCTGCAGCGCTTCTACACGGAACTCCTCGGCGCCGAGGAGACCACTCGTGTCCCGGAGGAGGGCTCGGTCTTCTTCGTAGGACTGCGGATCGGCAACGGCGAGCTCGTCCTCGTCGCGGACGAGAACGTCGAGACCGGCAGCCCGGTCCGGATCCTGCTCAATATCGCCGTCCAGGACGTGGACGGGCTGCTGGAGCGGGTGGCACCCCTGGGTGGCAAGGTGTCCGGCCCGCCCAATGACATGCCGTGGGGGCAGCGGGTCGCCCACATCCAGGATCCGGACGGCAACGCGGTCAACCTGAGCCAGCCGGTCTGATCGGCCGCCTCACCTCTGGGCCTTCTCCAACGCGTTGACGTACGCGTCCATGAAGTGGTCGCGGACGCCGTCGGAGGCCGGGGCGAGTGCGTCGGCCGTCAGGCCCTTGGCGCGGTCGAGCAGGCCGCCGACCATGGGCATGGCGTCGTGCAGCTTGCCCTTGGAGTCGATGTAGCGCAGCGCGGCGACGTGGTGGAACACGGGCTCCGGCGGGAGTTGGGGCACGATGTCGTTGTTGTTCACGAAGCGGTACATACGGTTGGCGAAGGCCGAGTCGAACTCCCGGGCCAGCAGCCGGTCGCAGGTGCGGGGCTGGCCGAAGGTGTAGATGCCGTCGGCCGTCAGGCCCGGCTCTTCGAAGTGCAGCCGGGCACCGGCGAGCATCGCCAGCGCCCCGCCGAGGCTGTGGCCGGTGAACCAGAGGGTCTGGTTGTTGTCGCGGAACTCCTTGATGGCGTCGAGGACCTTGGGCCAGATGGACTGCAGCGCCTCGCCGAAGCCGTAGTGGACGAGTCCCTTGCCGCCGGGGCCGGGACACGGCGGTGTGGTGGCGTCGGACAGCCAGTCGCGCAGCTCCGTGGGCTGCGTCCCCCGGAAGGCGGTGATGATCATGTTCTTGCCGGCGAGGGTGTACGCCTGGGTGTCCTCCAGCGGGAACGGCGGCGTGAACCGGGTGATGTGGTGGCGGACCCGGTCGAAGCCCCATTCGCGGGCGGTGGCTTCGACGGTCTTCTCGTCCTTGTAGGCGAGCTCGGAGGCCCTGGCCATGCTCAGTGCGTGGCCGAGGCTGTAGCCGGTGGCGCGGTGGTCGATGGTGGAACTGGTCAACGGAACTCTCCCGGCGATGGTGCGAGTGGTTCTGGTTACGGTTGCGACTACAGCGCGTTGGCGCTGACTACACACGGTAACGTTCGTGGGGTGCATTGTGCGGTTACCTCCGTTCAAACCACTCGTACGAGTCTCCGGTCGCACACACCGCGCCGGCGGGCGAGCCTGGAAGCGTCCGGCTCCCAGAGGAAGGCCCCCACAGTGAACAGCGCGCAACAGATGACACACGCGGAACACCCCTCGGCCGAGGTCGTCGTGGAGGTCGACAGCTGTGCGACCCACGACGCGCACGCCGTCTTCAGCGCCCTGCGCACGCTCTTCGCCTCCGACCGGGCCGCGGACGACGTGCCGGAGGAAGCGCCGGGGCCGGGAGCGACCGTGTGGACCGCGACCGTCGATGTGACCGACCTCGAGACGGAGGTCGCGCCGCGGCCGCTGACGGAACCCGTCATCGTCAACATCCAGGGCGGCTACTGGGCGGTGGCCCGGCTGCGCGAGGGGCTGGCCGCCGCGTTCGCGGTGCGGGTGCTCGGCACCGCCGCCGGCGACCAGGAGCAGGAGGTCCAGCTGCGGCTGGAGACCCGGAAGTAGCCCCGGCCACCGACGCGCGGCCGCCGCCCTCTCCTGGTACTCAGGAAACAGCCGAGTCTGCCGAGCCGGCGGGATGGACGGCAGGACTCAGGCGGCTCAGAGCCCGATGGGATCCCCCAGGTGGTTCGGATCGGAATCGGAAAGGACGCGAGCGAGTGGAGTCCACCAACCAACCGGCCGCCGCGGACGCGCAGGCCACCGCGCACCGGCAGCCCCCGCTGGCGTACGACGCGCGCTCCGAGCTGGTCCTGCACGTCAACGGCACGCCGTACACGCTGACTCTGGACCACCGGACCACGGTCCTCGACGCGCTCCGCGAGCATCTCGGTCTCACCGGCGCCAAGAAGGGCTGCGACCACGGCCAGTGCGGCGCGTGCACGGTCCTCGTCGACGGGCGGCGCGCCAACAGCTGCCTGCTGCTGGCCGTGGCCCAGGACGGGCGGCGGATCACCACGATCGAGGGCCTCGCCCACGGGAACGATGGGGCCGACGGTGAGCGGCTGCATCCGCTCCAGGAGGCCTTTCTGGAGCGGGACGCCCTGCAGTGCGGCTACTGCACTCCGGGGCAGATCTGTTCGGCGGTCGGCGTGCTGACGGAGGCCGCGGACGGCTTCCCTTCGCATGTCACGCCGTACACCGCGGCCTCCGGAGCGCCGATGGAGCTCACCCCCGACGAGATCCGGGAGCGGATGAGCGGCAACCTGTGCCGGTGCGGCGCCTATCCCCGCATCGTCGAAGCGGTCGGCGATGCCCGTGACGCGGGGGGTGCGGAGTCATGAAACCGTTCGGCTACCTACGGGCCGGGAGCGTCGAGGAGGCCGTACGGGCCGGTGCCGACCACCCCGGCGCCCGCTATCTCGGCGGCGGCACCAATCTCGTCGACCTGATGAAGCTCGGAGTGGAGCAGCCACCGCTGCTCATCGATGTCGGCCGGCTGCCGCTCGACCGTATCGAGGAGCGGCCGGACGGCGGACTGCGGATCGGCGCGCTGGTCCGCAACAGCGAGCTCGCCGCGGCCGCCCCGGTACGCGACCGCTACCCCGCCCTGTCGCAGGCGGTGCTGGCCGGTGCGTCCGGGCAGCTGCGGAACACCGCGACCACCGGCGGAAACCTGCTCCAGCGGACCCGCTGTACGTACTTCCAGGATACCTCCAAGCCCTGCAACAAACGCGAACCCGGCACCGGTTGCCCGGCCCGCGAGGGCGCCCATCGCGATCTCGCCGTCATCGGCCACTCCGAGCACTGCGTCGCCACCCAGCCGTCCGATATGGCGGTCGCGCTGGCCGCGCTCGACGCGACCGTTCACCTGCATGGCCCCGAGGGCGAGCGCGAGGTGCCGGTGACGGAGTTCCACCGGCTGCCGGGGGACCGGCCCGAGCGGGACACCGTGCTGCGCCCCGGCGAACTGATCACCGCCATCGAGCTCCCGCCGGCACGGGCCGCCGCCCACTCGTGCTTCCGGAAGGCCCGCGACCGGGCGTCGTTCGCCTTCGCCCTGGTCTCCGTCGCCGCCGTGCTGGAGGTACGGGACGGCGCCATCCAGTACGCGGCGCTGGCGTTCGGCGGGCTCGCGCACCGGCCCTGGCGCGCCCGCGCGGCGGAGGAGGTCCTGGTCGGCGCCCCCGCCACCCAGGGCACCTTCGGGCGCGCCGCCGACGCCGAACTGACCGCCGCCCGCCCGCTGCCCGAGAACGGCTTCAAGGTCCCCCTCGCCCGCAACCTCACGGTCGGCGTACTGGCCGACCTCGCCGCCCGTGACTGACGGAGGCGCAAGCAGCACCGAGCGAACCGACTTCGATCCGAGCCCCACCACCCGATCCCGACCACCCAAGGACCTGGCCCACCGCCCAAGGACGCGCGCCATGACCCACGATCCGTTCCCGCAGGGCACGCCCCCGCATCCGCTGGGCAACCCGGTCGCCCGCCGGGAAGGCCGCGAGAAGGTCACCGGCGCCGCCCGTTACGCGGCCGAACACACCCCGCCGGACTGCGCCTACGCCTGGCCGGTGCCCGCGACCTTCGCCCGCGCCCGTATCACCGGCGTGGAAACCTCCGAGGCGCTCGCGCTGCCCGGTGTGTGCGCGGTGCTGACCCATGAGAACGCGCCGCGCCTCGACTCGACCGACGATCCGACCCTGGCGCTGCTCCAGGAAGACCGCGTCCCGCACCGCGGCTGGTATGTCGCGCTCGTCGTCGCGGACAGTCTCGAAGCCGCCCGGGACGCCGCCTCGGCCGTCCGCGTCACCTACGAGAGCGCCGACCACGACGTACGGTTCCGGGCCGGCCACCCCGGCCTCTACGAGCCGGAATCGGTCAACGGCGGCTTCCCGGGAATCCGTGAAAGGGGCAATTTCGAGGCGGCGTACGCGGCCTCGCTGATCAAGCTCGACGCGACGTACAGCATCCCCCCGCTGCACAACCACCCCATGGAGCCGCACGCCTCCACCGCCTGGTGGGACGACGGCCATCTGACGGTTTACGACTCCAGTCAGGGCGCCACCAGAGTGCGCGACGATCTCGCCGCCCTGTTCAAGATCGGCAAGGGCGAGGTCACCGTCGTCTCCGAGCATGTCGGCGGCGGCTTCGGTTCCAAGGGCACGCCCCGCCCCCAGGTCGTGCTGGCCGCGATGGCCGCCCTGCACACCGGACGCCCCGTCAAACTGGCGCTGCCGCGCGGCCAGATGGCCGCGGTCGTCGGCCATCGCGCCCCCACCATCCAGCGCGTCCGCATCGGCGCCACCACCGAAGGCGTCATCACCGCCCTCGCGCACGAGATCATCACCTACACCTCCACGGTCAGCGAGTTCGTCGAGCAGGCGGCCGTACCGGCCCGCGTCATGTACGCCGCGCCCCACAGCCGTACCGCGCACCGCGTCACCGCGCTGGACGTACCGAGCCCGTCGTGGATGCGCGCACCGGGCGAGGCCCCCGGCATGTACGCCCTGGAGTCCGCCGTCGACGAACTCGCCGTCCTCCTGGACATCGACCCCGTCGAACTGCGGGTCCACAACGAACCGGAGACCGAGCCGGACAGCGGCCGCCCGTTCAGCAGCCGGCACCTCGTCGGCTGCCTCCGGGAGGGCGCCAACCGCTTCGGCTGGCTGCCCCGGGACCCCCGTCCGGCCGTACGCCGCGAAGGGGACCTGCTGGTGGGCACCGGCGTCGCCGCGTCCACGTACCCCGTCTTCCTCGCCGGATCCGTCGCCGAGGCGCACGCCGACGCGGACGGCGGCTACCGCATCCGCCTGAACGCCACCGACATCGGCACCGGTGCCCGCACCGTCCTCGCGCAGATCGCCGCCGCCGCGCTGGGCGCGTCCTCCGAGGAGCGGGTGCAGATCGAGATCGGCAACAGCGATCTGCCGCCCGCGATGCTGGCCGGCGGCTCCGCCGGCACCGGATCCTGGGGCTGGGCCGTCCACCGGGCCTGCACGGAGCTCGCGGCGCGGCTGCGCGACCACACGGGGCCGCTCCCCGCCGAGGGGGTGACGGTCACCGCCGACACCGGCCAGGAAGCCGCCGCGAAGAGCCCGTACGCCCGGCACGCCTTCGGCGCCCAGTTCGCCGAGGTCCAGGTCGACACCGTCACCGGGGAGATCCGGGTGCGCCGACTGCTGGGCATGTTCGCGGCCGGCCACATCCTCAACCCCCGTACCGCGCGTTCCCAGTTCATCGGCGGTATGACCATGGGGCTGGGGATGGCACTGACGGAGAGCAGCGGACTGGACGCCGCCTTCGGTGACTTCGCCGAACGCGATCTGGCCTCGTACCACGTCCCGGCCTGCGCCGATGTCCCCGCGATCGAGGCGCACTGGCTCGACGAGCGGGATCCGCACCTCAACCCGATGGGCAGCAAGGGCATCGGCGAGATCGGCATCGTCGGCACCGCGGCGGCCATCGGCAACGCCGTCCACCATGCCACCGGCGTCCGCCTGCGCGACCTCCCGCTCACCCCGGACAAGGTCCTGCCCCACCTGTGACCCGTTCACCGCCGAGCGGTTGCGGCACCCGGCACCTCGGGTGACCATGACCACGACCCATACGTGACTAATTGCTCACTCTTCGTGTTCGGGGTTCGTTGGTCCAACGAGGTGAAGTCGTGAGCCTCGCGGTGAGGAGCGCACGACATGACGCCTGCCAACGACCGGATCACGGACCGCCACCACTACGCACACCACTCCATGCATCACTCCACGCACCACGCCACCCGCCACTCCATGCACCACTACACGGTCGCCCTGCACGCCTCGGCGGAGCGCGTGCCGCAGATGCGGCGCATCGTGGCCGCGCACCTGCGGTACTGGGACCTCGAACTGCATATCCCGGCCGTCTGCAGGGGAGTGGCGGAACTCCTGACCAACGTGCACCGCCACATCGGCCCGGACGCCCGGTGCGTCGTCGAACTCCGCTGGACCGGCCGCCATCTCACCGCCTCCGTCGCCGACCAGGGGCCACCACTTCCACGGCTGGAGAGCGCCGCCGGCGGCGGACTCGCGGCGGTGGCGGCGCTGAGCGACAGCTGGGGCACCTGTGCCACCTCGGACGGCAAGGTCATCTGGTTCACCCGGAGGGTGGAGGCGGCCCGCAAGGCCCCGCTGACGTCGCGGGCGCCGCTGCGCACCGTGCGCGACACGAAGGGGGCGCCTACGGGGTCACCGGCGGCTTCTGCCGTAGCGGCGGGGTGCTGACGTCGGTTCAGGTCCCACCGGATCCGGCCGGTAACCGTCTCTCATCGCGGACGCCCCTCACAACGGCCCGTCCCCACGGGCTACGATCACGGTATGGCAACGGCCAGGTCGCCCTTCGGTATCGTGCGGGACCGCGTATCCGCGGTTCCGCTTCGTGCGCTGTGGCTGGCCCTGCTGCTGTTCGGCGCGATGATCGCGCATGGCACGTGCACGGAGAGCGGCCAGACGCATCCCGCCGCCCCCGGGCCGGCCGCGGTGTCGTCCCCTGCCGGTGCGCACGCTCACGTCGCCGCGCAAGCCCACGTCGTCACGCACGACCAGGCCGCTGCGGAGCAGTCTGTCGCTCCGTCACCTTCCCTACAGCTAGCGGAAGTTGACGAGGGTGGCGGAGGTGTCCCCGCGCATCACTCGGCCGAGGTCTGCGTCTCCGGCCAGCCGCAGCAGGGCGCCGAACTGCCGGTTCCCTGCGCCGCGCCCAGTACGGACTCCGCCTCCCGCGCGCCCGCGCAGGGCCGGTTCGGGGTGGCCGGTGGTACGTCCGTGCTTCCTCCGTTGAGCAACACCACGCGCTCCGTGGTCCAGCAGGTCTAGATTTCCGGCCAATTCCGGCCCAGAGACCCTGCTGATCCGGTCGATTCGGCGTACCCCCGTGCCCCCGTACCCGAATCGGCGGCCACGTCACGCCTGTCACGGAGGTCCCGTGCCCTTCGGCGCCCGCGCCCGTCCACACCCCTGCCCGGAAACCACCCGGCGGTCCCGTCCGCTGATCGCCCTGCTGCTGCTCATCGGCGGCCTGCTGCTGTGCTCGATCGCATGCTCCGCCGGCGTCGACGCCGGCCTCGACGGACACACCCGTACGGCCGGCCCGCCGCCGCTGTCCGCGGAGCGCTACGGCCCGGTGGCGGCCGCCACCGCACCGCACGGCGCGCACCCCGGGCCGCACTGCGCGTCCGGTACGGACGCCGCCGCCCCGCAGAGCCGGTCGGCCGGGCAGGCGGCCGCGCCCGCCGACCTCGGGGTGGCCGCGACGGCCGCCGCCGTCCGGCCCGCCGTACGCGGCGCGTCCCCGCAGCGCAGACCGGCGCCCGACGGACGGTCCACGCTCACCGCTCTCTGTAGGTGCCGCAGATAGGAGCCGCCGCCGCGCGCCGCCACCGGGAGAAGAGCCTTACGTCTGCCCCGGTCGTGCCGGCGCGCGAGAACGCGCCCCTGTCCCTGCACACCGAACCCCGAACGAGAGCGAATCATGCATTCCGTTCCCACGGCTGCCCCCCACGCACCGGCCCGGTCCCTACCGGCCCGACCCGTACAGCCGCACGACCCGACGCAAGCACCAGCCCCGATTGCCGGCGCCACCCGCGCCTCCGACATGTCCGGCCTCGTGGGCAACACCCCCGTCCTGCACATCTCCGAGCCGCTGTCCCCGGCCGGCCGCGGATTCTGGGCGAAGCTGGAGGGCCGCAACCCGGGCGGTATCAAGGACCGCCCCGGCCTCCACATGGTCGAACGCGCCCGCGCCCGGGGCGAGTTGCGGCCCGGCGGCCGGATCATCGAATCCACCAGCGGGACCCTCGGGCTCGGCCTGGCGCTGGCCGGGATGGTGTACGGCCATCCGGTCACCCTGGTCACCGACCCCGGCCTGGAACCCGCCATGACCCGGCTGCTCACCGCGTACGGGGCGGAGGTCGACATCGTCCCCGCGCCGCACCCCGCCGGCGGCTGGCAGCAGGCCCGCCGCGACCGGGTGGCCCAGCTGCTCGCCCAGCACCCCGGTTCCTGGTGCCCGGACCAGTACAACAACCCCGACAACACCACCGCGTACCTCCCGCTGGCCCTCGAACTCGCCTCCCAGCTGGGGCATATCGACGTCCTGGTGTGCAGCGTCGGCACCGGCGGGCACTCGGCGGGCGTCTCCCGGGTCCTGCGCCAGTTCTACCCGGAGCTGCGGCTCGTCGGCGTCGACAGCATCGGTTCGACGATCTTCGGGCAGCCCGCCAGGACCCGTCTCATGCGCGGGCTGGGATCGAGCATCCATCCGCGCAATGTCGCCTACGACCAGTTCAGCGAGGTGCACTGGGTCGCACCGGGCGAAGCGGTGTGGACCTGCCGTCAGCTGGCGGCCTCGCACTACGCCACCGGCGGCTGGAGCGTCGGCGCGGTCGCGCTGGTCGCCGGCTGGCTGAGCCGTACCGAGCCGGCGGGCACCCGTATCGCGGCGGTCTTCCCGGACGGTCCGCAGCGCTATCTGGGCACGGTGTACGACGACGACTACTGCGCCGCCCATGGACTGCTCGACGCGCCGCCGGCGGACGCGCCCGAGACGGTGGACCGCCTGGACGAGAAGGAGGTCACGGCCTGGAGCCGGTGCGCCCGCGTGGCCGATCCGCTGGCCGTGGCGGACCCGCAGGGGCCCGCCCCGTCCGACGCGGTGGAGGAGGCCCGGTGAAGTCCACCTTCACACAGCTGCGTTCCTACGAGCGCGCCGCCCAGCTGCTGATGGTCAATCAGTTCACCATCAACCTCGGCTTCTACATGCTGATGCCGTACCTGGCCGCGCATCTGTCGGGGACCCTCGGCCTGGCCGGCTGGCTGGTCGGACTGGTCCTGGGCGTCCGCAACTTCAGCCAGCAGGGGATGTTCCTGGTCGGCGGCACCCTCGCCGACCGGTTCGGGTACAAGCCGCTGATAGTCGCCGGCTGCCTGCTGCGCACCGCCGGTTTCGCGACGCTCGGACTGGTCGACTCGCTGCCCGCGCTCATCGCGGCGTCCGCGGCCGCCGGGCTGGCCGGGGCGCTGTTCAACCCGGCGGTCCGGGCGTATCTGGCCGCCGAGGCGGGGGAGCGCAGGCTGGAGGCGTTCGCGCTGTTCAACGTCTTCTATCAGGCCGGGATACTGCTCGGCCCGCTGGTGGGCATGGTGCTGACCGGCGTCGGCTTCCGCCTCACCTGCCTGGTCGCGGCCGGGATATTCGCGCTGCTGAGCGTGGTCCAGATCCGGGCGCTGCCGGCCCGCGGGGACGGCCGCGTACGGGGCGGTGCCGAGGGGAGCGTGCTGTCGCAGTGGCGGCGCGTCCTGGCCAACCGGCCGTTCCTGCTGTTCTCCGGCGCCATGATCGGCTCGTATGTGCTGTCGTTCCAGGTCTATCTGGCGCTGCCGCTGGAGGTACGGCGGCTGGGCGGCGAGGGGGAGTTCGGTACGGCGGCGGTGGCGGTGCTGTTCGCGGTCTCCGGGCTGAGCACGATCCTCGGCCAGACCCGGGTCACGACCTGGTGCAAGGCCCGGATGCCGGCCGGTCGCGCCCTCGCCTGGGGGCTGCTGACGATGGGGCTGGCCTTCGTTCCGCTGCTGGCGGCCAGCGCGCTGCCCGTACCGGAGGCCGGTCCGGGCCGCTGGGCGCTCGCCGCGGTGCCGCCGGCGCTGGCCGCGCTGCTGCTCGCCATCGGCACGATGATCACCTACCCGTTCGAGATGGACACCATCGTCCGGCTCTCGGGGGACCGCCTGGTCGCCACCCACTACGGGCTCTACAACACCATCTGCGGCATCGGCATCACCCTGGGCAACCTGCTCACCGGCGCGGCGCTGGACGCCTCCCGTGCTGCCGGTATGCCCGCTTTGCCGTGGATCGCCCTTCCGGCGCTGGGACTGGCCTGTTCCGCCGCGCTGTACGGGCTGCACCGTACGGGCCGGCTGGCCAGGCCGGTGCGGAAGCAGCCGGCCGTGGCGTGACGCAGCCGGCCGTGGTGGTGAAGCACCGGCCCGGCCGGCAAACACTCACACTCCGTCAGGTCCTCCGGCACGGAGGGCGATAAACGGATGCGGGCGGGCCGCCCTCGCGCAGGCGGGGGCGGCCCTTCGTGCGCAGGGTGCCTCTGGCCAGCGTGTTCGCCACACGTACCGTGATTTTTCACGCAGGCGACATCACCCCTTCCCTGCAGTTGGTTCCTCTTGGAACACTCTGCTGACTCCTGTTTCCCCACACACAAGAGGTCCCAAGAATCATGGCTGAACTCAACCGCCGGCGATTTCTCCAGATCGCCGGTGCGAGCGCCGGTGCCGCCGCCCTGACGAGCAGCATCGCCCGCGCCGCGGCCATTCCCGCCGCGCGTCGTTCCGGCTCCATCAAGGACGTGGAGCACATCGTCGTGCTCATGCAGGAGAACCGTTCGTTCGACCACTACTTCGGCACGATGAAGGGCGTACGCGGCTTCGGCGACCCGCGCCCCGTCACCCTGCCGAACGGCAAGCCGGTGTGGAACCAGCCCGACGGCGGCAAGGAAGTACTGCCCTTCCACCCGGACGCCGAGGACCTCGGCATGCAGTTCATCGCGGGCCTCGACCACGACTGGGCCGGCGGCCACAAGGCGTTCAACAACGGCAAGTACGACCAGTGGATACCCGCCAAGTCCGAGCGCACGATGGCGTATCTGACCCGCAAGGACATCCCGTTCCACTACGCCCTCGCCGACGCGTTCACCGTCTGCGACGACTACCACTGCTCGTTCATGGGCGCCACCGACCCCAACCGCTACTACATGCTGTCCGGCCACGTCGGCAACGACGGCAAGGGCGGCGGCCCGGTCCTCGGCAACGCGGAACTCGGTTACGACTGGACGACCTACGCCGAGCGCCTGGAGCAGGCCGGGGTGTCCTGGAAGGTCTACCAGGACATCGGTGACGGCCTCGACGCCAACGGCAAGTGGGGCTGGATCGAGGACGCCTACCGCGGCAACTACGGCGACAACTCCCTGCTGTTCTTCAACAAGTACCGCAACGCCAAGCCGGGCGACCCGCTCTACGACAAGGCCCGCACCGGCACCAACGCCAAGGCGGGCGACGGCTACTTCGACGTCCTCAAGGCCGACGTGAAGGCCGGCAAGCTCCCGAAGGTCTCCTGGATCGCCGCGCCCGAGGCGTTCAGCGAGCACCCCAACTGGCCGGTGAACTACGGCGCCTGGTACATATCCCAGGTTCTGGACGCGCTCACCTCCAACCCCGACGTATGGGCCAAGACCGCCCTGTTCATCACCTACGACGAGAACGACGGCTACTTCGACCACATCGTCCCGCCGTACGTCCCGTCCGGCGCCTCCCAGGGCAAGTCCACCGTCGACACCACCCTGGACTACTTCCCCGGTGACGCGAGCTACGCCGCCGGCCACTACGGCATGGGCCAGCGTGTCCCGATGATCGTCGTCTCGCCCTGGAGCACCGGCGGCTACGTCTGCTCCGAGGTGCTCGACCACACCTCGATCATCCAGTTCATGGAGAAGCGCTACGGCGTCCACGAGCCCAACATCTCGCCGTGGCGCCGGGCCGTCGCGGGCGACCTCACCTCCGCCTTCGACTTCAGCGGCAAGGACACCGACCCGGCGCAGCTCCCGGACACCGCCGGCTACCAGCCCCCGGACCACGAGCGGCACGACGACTACGTCCCGCACGCCCCCGCGAACCCGGCGCTGCCCAAGCAGGAGTCCGGCTCCCGTCCCGCGCGCCCGCTGCCGTACGCGCCCCTGGTGGACGGCGCCGCCGACCCGGCGGCCGGGAAGTTCACGCTCACCTTCGGCGGCGGCGACGCGGCCGGCGTCTGCTTCCACGTGCGCTCCGGCAACCGCACCGACGGCCCCTGGACGTACACCACGGAGGCCGGCAAGACGCTCTCCGACACCTGGAACTCGGCGTACTCCAAGGACGCCTACGACCTGTCGGTGTTCGGCCCGAACGGCTTCCTGCGGGTCTTCAAGGGCCCCGGCAAGACCGCGGGACCCGAGGTGACCGCCCGCCACGACAAGGCCAGCGGCAACCTCAAGCTCACCATGAAGAACGCGGGCTCCGCCGACGTCAACCTCACCGTGACCAACGCGTACGGCGGCGCGGGCGAGACGTTCAAGGTGAAGGCGGGCGCCACCGTGGAGCACACGGTCGACCTGCGCGCCAGCAAGCGCTGGTACGACCTCTCCGTGGTCTCCGACACGGACACCGGCTATCTGCGCCGCTTCGCCGGCCACGTCGAGAACGGCGAGCCGGGCGTGAGCGACCCGGCGATCATCACCGGCTGAGGGGCCGCCGGGCGCACCACCGAACGGGCCCGGCCCGGACCCGAGCGTCCGGGCCGGGCACCCCGCCTTCCGGCGTTCGGCGCGAGGCCACGCGGCGTGCCATCCGTTCCGTAACCGAGCAGGGGCAGCCGGGGTTCCTCGACTGGTGTGGGGGGAGCCCACGGCCCGGTCCCCAACCGGGTACCGGGCCGGGCCCTTCTTCGGCCGGCTTCGGTCCGCACTCATGGGACCGAAGACGGAAGCGCCTTTGTCAGGTCACTTCACGTCGCCCGTTGAATCCGTCGCGGGCCAGAAGATTGCATCTCCCGGCCACCAAATCTGGTCTCCAGGCCAGAAGAGTTCCGCCTCGTCGTCGGCGTGCGCGGTGGTAGCCGTGCCTGCCATACCGAGAAATGCGGCGACGGTCAGAGCGCCGGCCGCGGCTATGGTGCGGATACGCATCAACATTCTCCCTCCATCAGGGCACCCCAAGGGAGTGCCGTGTCCGACCTCGCCCGGGCGGGTACCCGAGCCGGAAGGCGTACGCATAAGGAATGCCCCGACCGAGAGCCGAACGTCGCCGTTCCATTCAACTGCGGGATAGCTTCCACTCGAAGGGAGGCGGCCGGGGTGCGGGCTCGGCGGGCATCCGCTAAGAATGGGAATTCGCGAACAATCCGGGCTCGCAGACAGCAGCGGACGGCCACTCCGCATCCCGTTTCCTTACCCGTTTCCGTTAATTGGCAGGTATCCGTTCATGGCACTCCGGGCGGCAGTTAGCGAAAAGCCGAGGGCCGGCCCTCGGAGCCCGGCTGCTGCGCGCTCCGGGGCCGGCCCCCACTACCGCCGGATGCCGGTTCAGGACGCCGTCAGACCGCCCCGGACCTCGCGGGCCGCCGTGACCAGGTTCTCCAGGGAGGCCCTGACCTCGGGCCAGCCGCGGGTCTTGAGACCGCAGTCCGGGTTGACCCACAGCCGCTCGGCGGGAATGGCGTCAAGTCCCTTGCGCAGCAAGGCGGTTGCCTCCAGGGCGCTCGGGACGCGCGGCGAGTGGATGTCGTACACCCCTGGGCCCACCTCGCGCGGATAGCCCGCGGTGGCCAGCTCCCCGGCGACCTGCATGTGCGAGCGGGCCGCCTCCAGGCTGATGACATCGGCGTCCAGATCGTCGATGGCCTGGAGGATGTCGCCGAACTCCGCGTAGCACATGTGGGTGTGGATCTGGGTGTCCGGACGGACCCCGCCGGTGGTCAGGCGGAACGCCTCGGTGGCCCAGGCGAGATATCCGGCACGGTCGGCGGCCCGCAGCGGCAGCGTCTCGCGGAGCGCCGGCTCGTCGACCTGGATGACCGAACTGCCCGCGGCCTCAAGGTCGTTCACCTCGTCCCGCAGCGCCAGCGCCACCTGCCGGGCGGTGTCGCCGAGCGGCTGGTCGTCGCGGACGAAGGACCAGGCGAGCATCGTGACCGGGCCGGTGAGCATGCCCTTGACCGGACGGTCGGTGAGCGACTGGGCGTAGGAGGTCCAGCGCACCGTCATCGGCTCGGGACGGGAGATGTCGCCGGCGAGGATCGGCGGCCGGACATAGCGGGTGCCGTACGACTGGACCCAGCCGTGCTGGGTGGCGAGATAGCCGGTCAGCTGCTCCGCGAAGTACTGGACCATGTCGTTGCGCTCCGGCTCGCCGTGCACCAGCACATCGATACCGGCCTTCTCCTGGAAGGCGAGGACGTCCCGGATCTCGGTCGCGATGCGCTCCTCGTACGCGGCGGTGCCGATACGCCCGGCGCGCAGATCGGCGCGGGCCGTGCGCAGCTCCGTGGTCTGCGGGAACGAGCCGATGGTGGTCGTCGGCAGGAGCGGCAGCCCGAGGCGTTCACGCTGGGCGGCGGCCCGCTCGGCGTACGGCTGCGACCGGCGGCCGTCGGCGTCGGTGACGGCCGCGGCGCGGGCCCGTACCGCCGGGTCGTGGGTCAGCGCGGAACCGGCCCGGGACGCCAGGTCGGCGCGGTTCGCGGCGAGTTCGGCGGCGATGGTGTCGGTGCCCTGCTGCAGCCCGCGGGCCAGCGTGACGATCTCGCCGGTCTTCTGCCGGGCGAAGGCCAGCCAGCGGGCGATCTGCGGGTCGATGTCCCGCTCGGCGCCGGCGTCCAGCGGGACGTGCAGCAGCGAGCAGGAGGACGACACATCGACCCGGTCGGCGAGACCCAGCAGCGTGCCCAGGGTGGCCAGCGACCTCTCGAAGTCGTTGATCCACACATTGCGGCCGTTCACGACGCCCGCGACCAGCCGCTTGCCGGGCAGCCCGCCGACGGCCGCGAGGTCGTCGAGGTTGGCGGCCGCGGCCCCCGTGAAGTCCAGCGCCAGGCCCTCGACGGGCGACTTCGCCAGCACCGGCAGGGCGTCGCCCAGACGGTCGAAGTAGGCCGCCACCAGCAGCTTCGGACGGTCGGCCGGCGCGCCGAGGTCACGGTAGGCGCGAGCGGCGGCGTTCAGCACGGCGGGGGAGCGGTCCTGCACCAGCGCCGGCTCGTCCAGCTGCACCCACTCGGCGCCGGCGGCCCGAAGATCGGCCAGCACCTCCTCGTACACCGGCAGCAGTCGGTCGAGCAGCGTCAGCGGGTCGAAGTCCGCCGCGACACCGGGGGCGGGCTTGGCCAGCAGGAGATAGGTGACCGGGCCGACCAGCACCGGGCGGGCGGCGAGCCCGAGCGCGAGCGCTTCACGGAGCTCGCCGACCTGCTTGGCGGAGTCCGCGGCGAACACGGTCTCCGGCCCCAACTCGGGCACCAGATAGTGGTAGTTGGTGTCGAACCACTTGGTCATCTCCAGCGGCGCCACGTCCTGCGTACCGCGGGCCATCGCAAAATAGCCGTCCAGGGGGTCGGCGGCCACCGCGGTGCGATGCCGGGCGGGGATCGCACCGACCATCACGCTGGTGTCCAGAACATGGTCGTAGTACGAGAAGTCGCCGGTCGGCACCTCATGGACACCGGCCTCGGCGAGCTGCCGCCAGTTGTCCCGGCGCAGTCCGGCGGCGGTGGCGCGCAGGGCGTCGGCGCCGACCCGGCCCTTCCAGTAGCCCTCGATGGCCTTCTTCAGTTCACGCTGCTGCCCCTGACGGGGGTAGCCGTGCACGGTGGCCCGTGCTGCCGCGGCTGCGGACTTGCTGGTCACGAAACTCTCCTTCGCGAGCGTGTCTCCCTACGATCCCGGGACGGGTCGAGAACACGAGAGGCCGCGAAGGGCCGGCACACCGGCCGGACCACCACGCCATGGAACGGCGCGCGCCCAGCCCGATATGTACGCCGACCCGCCCTCGAGGTCACCGGGATCTCCGCGCACGATCCGGTCGCGCGCGGGCAACGGGCAGGTCTTCGGACTCGTGGGCACATCCGCCAAGGCGGACATCTACTGGCCGTCGCTTCCCAGACCCGGCCGGGCCCAGTGCGTATGACGGCGGTCGTTCCCACTCACCGCTGCGGGGCAGTCCCGGAATCCCACCGGGTTCCCTCTTGCGACGCGCCTGCCTGGCGGGCAGGGCGAACCAGTTGCGTTGCCAGCCTAGACGAGCAACTCCGAGCCCCGCCCGCGGGTCGGGCGCGGAGCAGCCTCAGTCTCTGCTCCGCGCCCGACCCGCGGTCCGGGGCGCACCCCGCCCCGGAGACGACCCGGGTCCCTCAACCCGGTTCGTACGTCTACTGGTTGGTCGGCGGGAGTGGATCGGTGAAGCTGATCCGGTGCTGTGAACTGTGCGAAGGGCGCGTCCCGGTGGGTCTCGGTGCGACTCTGTCAGGGGCGCGCAGCGCCATCAAGGCTGGCTCCCTGCCAAGTTCTGTGTATCTTCTCGGCCGCTCTTGCCAAGGCTGCCAACGTTGCCGAAACTGCCGAGACCGGTCCGCCGGGGATGTCGTACGCTGCGCTGAGATCCTGTGCAAGGCCGGAGGGGACCTGGGTGGGCAAGACGTACGCGGGAGCGCGGCTGCGCCGACTGCGCGAGGAACGGCGGATGAGCCAGGCCGAGTTGGCGCGGACGCTCGCCATCTCGCCCAGCTATCTCAACCAGATGGAGCATGACTCCCGGCCGCTGACCGTGCCCGTACTGCTGCGGCTGACCGAGGCGTTCGGCGTCGATCCCGGCTTCTTCTCCGCGCGGGACACCGGCCGTGTCCTGGCGGACCTGCGGGAGGCCCTCGCCGACGAGATGGCGGACGCCCGGGTGTCGCCCGCCGACCTGTCGGAGCTCGCCTCCCGGCTGCCCGCCGTCGCCGCCGTCCTCCTCGATCTGGGCCGCCGCAACCAGGTCCTGACCGAGCGGCTCGCCGAGGTCGCGGAGCACCGCGGCGCCCCCGACCAGGCCGGACCGCGCTCACCGCACGAAGGGATCCGCGAGTTCTTCTACCGCCGGCAGAACTACCTGCACGACCTCGACACCGCCGCTGAAGAACTCGCCGGCGAGATCGGCATCCGTCCGGGCGAGGTGCTCCCGGCCCTCACCGCCCGGCTCGGCGAGGCCCACGGAGTGCGCCTGGCCACCGACGGCGACCGGCTGCACCACTACGACCCGGCCCGGCGGGTCCTGCACCTGTCCAGCCGTCTGCGGCCCGGCCAGCGGGCCTTCCGGATGGCCACCCAGCTCGCCCTGCTCGAATACGGCGACGAGCTCTCCCGGCTGGCCTCGGAGGACTTCGAACCGGGCGCCGCGACCTGGCCGTTGGCCCGGATCGGCGTCGCCAACTACTTCGCCGCCGCGCTGATCCTCCCGTACCGGCTCTTCCACACCGCCGCCGAGGAGATGCGCTACGACATCGAGCGTCTCTCCGACCACTTCGGCTTCGGCTACGAGACGGTCTGCCACCGCCTCAGCACGCTCCAGCGCCCCCGGCTGCGCGGAGTGCCGTTCTCCTTCGTACGGGTCGACCGCGCCGGCAACATGTCCAAGCGCCAGTCGGCCACCGGCTTCCACTTCTCGCGGGCCGGCGGCACCTGCCCGCTGTGGAACGTCTACGAGGCGTTCGCCGCGCCCGGCCGGATCCACGTCCAGATCGCCGCGATGCCGGACGACCAGCGCTATCTGTGGACCGCACGCGCCGTCACCCGCCACCGCGGTGGCTGGGGCGAGCCCGGCAAGACCTTCGCCATCGGTCTCGGCTGCGAGATCCGGCACGCCTCCCGGCTCGTGTACTCCGACGGGCTCGACCTCGGCAACGCCTCGGCCGCGACCCCGATCGGCATGGGCTGCCGCGTCTGCGAGCGCCTGGACTGCCCGCAGCGCGCCGTACCGCCGCTCGGCCGGCCGCTCGCCATCGACGAGAACAGCAGCACCTTCGTGCCGTATCCGGTGGAGCAGTGAGCAGCCGGCAGCGAGCGGTGAGCCGGGGCTGACGGGGCGTCCGCCGTTCGGGCCGGGGCGGGCGTCGGGTACGCCGAACGTCGCAGCCCGGATGGCCGGGCGCCGCCGCCTGCGTTCTAGTGGGGGTGGGCGGCCGCCACGGACGGGCTGCCCGGAGGCCGCTTGGACAGGCGGCCTGTGCCGCCACCGGTGGGGCGGCAGGACCGGAGGAGTGCCCGGATGAGGAACAGCGTCAGGACGGCCGTTGCCGTGGCCACGGCCGTCCTGTTCGCCACGGTGGTCGCCGGCTGCGGGGACGACGGTGGCGGGGCGGCTCCCACGAACACCCCGGCGCCCACGGGACCCCGCCCGACGAAGACGCCGGGCGCCACACCGACCGCGGGAGCGGGCACGGTCAACGCCCGCTCCGGCAAGCTCGGGGAGATCCTGGTCGACGGCCAGGGCCGGACCCTGTATCTCTTCGAGGCGGACAGGTCCGAGAGGTCCACCTGCTCGGGTGACTGCGCCGAGGCCTGGCCGCCGGCGCTCGCGACCGGCACACCGAAGGCCGGCGGCGGGGTGAAGGGCAACCTGCTGGGCACGTCGACGCGCAGCGACGGCACCAAGCAGATCACCTACAACGGCCATCCCCTCTACTACTTCGTGGGCGACAAGCAGCCCGGCGAAACCAACGGTCAGGGCATCGAGCAGTTCGGCGAGGAGTGGTACGTCGTCGACCCCTCCGGCAACAAGGTCGAGTCGGACACCGAGGGCGATACCGGTGACGGCGGCTACTGATCGGCGGCTCCCCGCCCGTGCACGCCTCGCCCTGGCGGTCTCGATCGTCTGCGTGGCGGCGGCCCTGAGCGGCTGTTCCGACGGGGGAGGCGGTACGTCCACCGCTCCCCCCGCGTCCCCGTCCACACCCGCCGCCGGAGGGCCCCGCATCATCATCAAGGACTTCAAGTTCGTCCCCGCCTCCCTCCTGGGCGTGCGCCCCGGCGCGAAGGTCACCGTCGTCAACATGGACTCCGTGCCGCACACCGTGACGGCCACCGGCAGCGGATCCTTCGACACCGGCAACATCGAGCCGGGGAAGACCGCCACCTTCGTCGCCCCGTCCAAGGCGGGCAGCTACCCCTACGACTGCGACATCCACGAGTACATGGAAGGCACGCTCACCGTCGGCTGACCCGCGCGGAGGGAGGCTTGGAGTAGCCGTGGCATCAGAGATCTCCCCGCCGGCTCCCGGGCGGGCCGGCCGGACGGCACGGGGCATCGCGAGGGTGCTGGCCGCCGCCGGGCTGGCCGTGGACGCCTATGTGCACGCCCATCTCGCCGACCGGTACGACGCCATCGTCCAGGCCGTCAGCCAGGGCACGCTCTTCCGCGTCGAGGCCGGGCTGGCCGCGCTCGCGGCCCTGCTGGTGCTGGCCTGGCGCCGCCCGGTGGCCGATGCGTTCGCCTGGCTCGTCGCGGCCGGCGGGCTGGCGCTGCTGCTGGTGTACCGCTACGTCGACGTCGGCGAGCTGGGGCCGGTGCCGAACATGTACGAGCCGGTCTGGAGCACCGACAAGAAAATCACCGCCGTCGCCCAGGTGGTCACCCTCGTCGCCGCGTCCTTCCTGCTGCTCACCCGAAGGCACCGGCCGGGAAGACACCGAAGGTGACGCGGGCCGTACGGGATGTCCGTACGGCCCGCGTCACCTTCGGAATGCGGAATTATTCTTCGCGCGAGGGGCTTGCGAGGGGCTACTTCAGCGCGCTGCGCTGCTGCCACTGCTGCCAGGACTCCTGCCAGACCTCAAGACCATTGCCGACATCGGTCTTGTTCTGGTTGGTGGTGCCCTTCACCTCGACCGTGGAGCCGATCGTCAGGAAGTCGTAGACCCTCTTGGCGTCGCCGGTCGTCATTCCGAAACAGCCGTGGCTGTTGTTCGTCACACCGATCGACTTGTTCCACGGGGCGGAATGCAGAAAGGTCCCGGAGGCGGTCAGGTGGGTGACCCACTTCGAGTCCAGCATCCACTCGTCGCCGTGGCCGATGGTGGCGGAGTCCATCGTCTCCGCCGCGTTCTTGCTGCGTACGGTGTGCACACCGCCGCGGGTCGGGTCCTGCGGGGAGCCCGCCGAGCCGGTGACGGAGCCGACGTTCTTGCCATTCTCGTACATCGTCAGCGTGTGGGACGGCACATCGATGACGGCCTTGTGGTCGGCACCGACACGGAATCCGAAGTTGTAATCCCGGGCGAACCAGCCGCCGTCACCGGAATTGACACCGGAGAGCGCGCCCTTCACCGAGACCCTCGTTCCGGACGGCCAGTAGTCCTTGGGCCGCCAGTCGATCCGGTCCTTTCCGGAGTAATCCTTGACCCAGCCCCAGGCGCCCTCGACATGCGGCTGGGTGGTGACCTTCAGCGCCTTCTCGATTTCCGCCCGCCGGTCCTTGTCGATGGCGTTGTCGAACAGGATCGAGACCGGCATTCCGGTGCCCACGGTCTGCCCGCCGCCCGGGGTGTTCGTGAGCTTGTTGACCTTGTCGGCCTGCTCCGTGGTGAACTCCGAGGTGGCGGAGGACTCCCTGCCCTCCGTCGACTTCGCCTTCGTCCGCACGGTGTAGGTGGTCTTCGGCCTGACCTTGCCGTCCGACTTCCATGACGTGCCGTCACCGGAGAGTCGGCCGTCGACCTTGGTGCCGTCGTCGTCCTTGACCTCGACCGAGGTCAGCTTGCCCCCGTCGGCCTTCACCGTGATCCCGGAGCCGAGCTTGACCGCCTTGCTGCCCCCGGCCGGGGTGACGGTCACCTTGGCAGGGGCCGCGTCCGACTTGGACGACGCGTCGGCGCCGCCTCCGCACGCGGTCATCAGGGTGGCCGCGGCTATCACGGCGGGTATCAACCGGGCATGGTGGCGTCGTGATCCGGCGTGCACGAGGGTCCCTCCCAAGCAGAACAACTGACAGTGGCGGAACCCGGCCCGGTGGCGGCGCAGCCGCCCGGGCCTCATGTTTGCGTCCGCCTCACATACAGAGGGTTTGTCTGCTTAGGAGGTTGTCCGGCGCATCTGTTATTCAGGACACGGTTTGGTCTCGGTGGACCCGGTTTCCGCCGGCCCGGCAGGGCTGGTGAGGGTACGCGCATACGACTGCGGCCGGCGACTCGGCGGGGTACCGAGTCGCCGGCCGCGGGCGCGGCGTCCGGCGGTCCTAGTAGGCGGAGCTGTCCGGGGCCGGCGAGGGGGGAGTGTGCGGTGTGCTCGGCTCGGCGGGCGGGGTCGTGGGCTCCGAGGTCGTGGCGGACGGCGACGGGGCGGGGGTGGTGGGCGACTCCGTCGTGGCGGAAGGTGTCTCGGAGGGGGTTTCCGCCGGCCGGTTCGTCCGGTAGTCCGACTCGCCGGTGTCGCCCCTGGGGCGCTGGAACCACTGGCCCGTCTCCGTGTCGACAAGGGTGAAGCTGTCCATCTCCGTCGCCGATTTCCGGACGGTCACCACGTTCGAGCTCTGGTACCCGGGCCATTTCTGCCCGGTTGTCTTGGGAGTCGCCCCGAAGCTCTCGGGCGGTGTCAGCGGGTTCCCGCAGGCGCAGCGCACCCGCGGCACGCCGTACGCGTCGATCATGACGGCCGTGCCGGTCTGGAGCACCGACTGGAAGGTGGTGGCCTTGCCGTCCTTGTAGCCGTGGTTGGTGACCCAGGTGTCCCGTTGCAGCTGTACGGGCGTGAGCTGCCGCAGATAGGACGGGAGCTGGTTCCCCTTCTTGCCCAGCACACCGGCGAACGCGTCGGCCTTCTCCGGATAGTGCTGGAGGTAGTCGATCTGCTGCTCGACGTCGCAGCTCGCGGCGTTCATGCTGCCGCCGTACAGGCCGGGCTGCCCGCCGGACACGCTGGGCGCCTTGCCCGGGGCGGACGTCGCGCTCGGCGTCGCCTTCGGCGAGGTGGCCCCGGGTGACTCGTCCGCCGTCGACTTGGTGAAGGGGTCGTCGCCGTCGGCGGCGGCCGCTTGGAGTTTCACCTCGCCCGCGCCGGTCTCGCCGTTCGGGCGGGTGAGGATGATGGTCAGGACGACGGCCGCGACCACGGCCGCCGAGATGATCGCGACCCGCGGAGCGGACCGCCACCAGGGTCTGCCACCGCCCGGCCGGCCGCCGTAACCCCCGCCGCCTTCGCCGCCCCCGCCCCCGTAGCCACCGCCCTCGCCGGGGCCGCCAGGTCCGCCGGGATATCCCGGTGTCGTGGGCTCCTCCGGCCGGTCCTGCCCCACCTGCGTCGGTTCGTGCGAGGGACCGGAGGGCGCGCCGGACGACGGGCCGGAGAGCGGGCCGGACGGCGGTCCGGTGGGGTGGCTGTCCGGCGGCGGTGGAGCTGTCACGGGTCCCTCTTCCAGCGTGTGTGGGCCATCCGGCGATCCGGATTTCGCCCCTGTTTGTCTGGGTTGCAGCCATTGTGTGCTCGGGGTCGGCGCTGTCCGCAAGCGGGGCGGCCCGTGCGTGCTTACGGTGGTGCGTGCAGGAGTTGGCGGGAGTGCCGGACGTGTGGTGAAGGCGCCTCAGATCGGACGGAGGATCAGACGGAGCCCGGGATCCTCCCCAGGCCACCCGCGGATCGTCCCCGTATCACCCGCGGATCACCTGCGGACCATCAACCGCGGATCACCTGCGGACCGTCCCCGGATCAGGCGGATCCTTCCCGCGTGGTCCCGTGCCCGGGAGGAGACAGCGTGAGCCAGATGCCCGGCCCCGCGTCGGCCGTCCCCGCGCGTCCGGCACGTCCCGGCGGCGCCGCGCCGCCCCTGCGGGCCTGGGGGCAGGCCCTCGGCGCGGCCGCCGCGGGCATCGCCACCATGTTCGTGGTCGCCGCCCTCGGCCTGTGGGCGGCGGGCGCGGCGGACCTGCCGGGCGGCGCGTTCTTCCCGGTGGTCGCGGCCACCGTCCTCATCGCGGCCGGCGGCACCGTCGAGCTGTCGGGCGGCGCCGGGTTCATCGTCCAGGCGGACGCCGCCACCGACGTCGTCCCGCTGTCGGTGACGCTGGCCGGCGCGCTGGTGACCGCCACCGTCTTCCTGCTGCCGCTGCGCCACCGGGCGGTGGCGACCACCGGCGAACTGCTCGGCCGCATCGCCCGGACGGCGGCCTGCTGGCTGCTGCTTCTGCTGCTCCTCACGCTCGTGGCCCGCCACAGCTTCACCCTCTCCCTGGGCGACGACATCGCCGACGAGATCGGCGCGGAGCTCGGCGCGACACCCACCGTGGGATTCCGCGCCGACCTCCCCGCGACGCTCGGCCTCGGCCTGCTCTGGGTCCTGGCGCTGCTGGCCCTCACCTTCCTCGTCTCGCGCCGGGCCCCGCTCTCGTCCCGGCTGCTGCACCTCCAGAACTCGGTACGGCCGCCCGCCTTCGCGATGCTGCTGGTGCTGCTCGGCTATGTGGCGGTCGGGCTGATCGTCGGCGTGGTCGTGCTCATCACCGAAGGCCATCCCGCCGAGACCGTCGCGGTGATCCTCCTCGGGCTGCCGAACCTCGCCTGGATCGCGCTGGGCGTCGGCACCGGCGGCGCCTGGACGGGCCATGTCGACAAGGCCATCGGACTGCCCATGCCGCAGGCACTCGACCAGGTGCTGCGCACCCGCGGCGGGAGCCGGACCCTCGACCTGGGCTCGATCGCGGAGCGCGACGGCCGCGCCTGGGTCCTGGTGGCCCTGGCGGCGCTGGTGCTGCTCGCCGCCGCCTTCGCCGCGGCGGTCCGCTCGCCGGCCCGGCTGCCGGCCTGGCGGCACGCCCTGGAAATCGCCGCGGCCCTGGGACTCACCCTGCTCATCGTCGGACTGCTCACCCGGATCTCCGCGCACTACGGGGTCTCCCTGTTCAGTGAGGGGGACCTCGGTGCGGGGCTGGGCGGCGAGGTCACCCTGCTGCCGCAACTCCTCCGCCTGGTGGCGGTGGGCATCGTCTGGGGGCTGGTCACCGGCTACCTCGGCAGCCTGATGGCGCGACGTGTGCGACATCCGGGGGAGGTCGGGGACAACCCTTAGGGGGCGTTCGAACGGATCCCCTAGGGGACGGGAAGGCCCCCTGCGGGTCCACAACGCGGGGGCGCTGGGCGGTATTCCGCCGGGTGGCCCCCTCGATTCCGCCGGGTGCCCCCCGATTCCGCCGGCGGCCTCGCCGGATCACCGTGGCTGATTCCCCCGTTCCCCGGCTACCTCCCCGGGAACACCGGTGTCGCCCATCGAGGCGGTGGCGGGGGAGCGGTGCTGCGCGGTCCCTGGTCCACCCGTACGTCCACGCGTGTCGGAGCGTGGCCCTCCGGTGGGCCGGTGGTGGCGCCGGGCACTGGCGTCCGCCCGGCCGCCCGCAGTGCCGCCACAAATCCCCGGCAGGTGTCGTAGCGGTCCTCGGGGGCCTTGGCCAGGGACTGGGCGAACACCGTGTCGACGGCCGGCGGAAGGTCGGGCCGCAGGCTGGTCAGGGTCGGCGGCGGGTCGTACTGATGGGCCCAGAGCAGGGCCATGTCGTCATCCCGCCGGAACGGCGGCGCCCCGGTCAGCATCTCGAAGATCACGCAGGCCAAACTGTAGACATCGCACCGGCCGTCCACCGGGCGGCCCGAGATCTGCTCCGGTGCCACGTAGTCCAGCGTGCCGACGAACTGCCCGACGCTGGTGAAGCCCGTCAGCGACAGCGATTTCTTCGTCAGGCCGAAGTCCGTCAGATAGGCGTGCTCCGGGCGGTCGGCGTCGGTGCCCTCGGCGATCAGGATGTTGCCGGGTTTGACGTCCCGGTGCACGAGGTCGTGCGCATGGGCGGCGTCCAGCGCGGACGCCACCTGGAGCGCGATCCGGCAGGCGGTCTCCAGCGGCAGCCGGCCGTCGCGGTCGAGCAGCGCCCGCAGGTCCCGCCCCTCGACGTACCGCATCGCGATATAGAGCACGCCCTCCGTCTCACCCGCCTCGAAGACCGGCACGATGTGCGGATGGTCGATCGCCGCGGCCACCCGTGACTCGTGGACGAAGCGCTGCCGGAAGGTGTCGTTGCGGGCGAGTTCGGGCGCCAGCAGCTTCACCGCGACGGTGCGGCCGAGCCGCAGGTCCTCCGCGCGGTAGACGACCGCCATGCCGCCCCGGCCGATCTCCTCCCGCAGCTGGTATCCGGCGATCCGGCGGCCGCGCAGCGCGGAGGTGTCGGAAGCGGGGCGGCTCTCCTCGGGACGGCTCTTCTCGGGGCGGCTCTCCTCAGGGCGGCCGGGTGCGCCCTCGGCGCTCACGGGGAGTCACCCGTGCGGGTCGGTGGGTGCGCGGGGCGTGGCGGCAGGTCCTCCGGCCGGATGGCACGGGTCTCGTCGGGGTCCGGCGCGTCGGGCGGAGGCGGAGGGCCACCGGGCGTACCGCCGCGAGGACCATCCGGAGCTGGTGCTGGTTCCGCCGCCTCGGATGCCGGTTCCCCCGCGCCCGGCACGGGTTCCCCCGCCCCCGCGCCGTAGTCGGCCTCCGGTGGCCCCTCGGCCGCCCGCGCCCCCGCCCCCGCCCCGTACGCCTCCACCGCCCCCAGATCCGACTCTCCGACGCCCGGCCCCCCGGCCTCGGGCGCACCCGGATCGGCACTCTCGGCACCACTCGCCGATGACCCCGCTGACCTGCCACCACTCGCCGACGGCCGTTCCGTCACCGCGAAGGTCTGCAACGAGACCCCGTCGCAGTAACACCACCGCTCGTGCCGTACGTCGTAAAGCCAGACCGCCTCGCCGTCCACGACCACCCCCACCCGCATGCCCCGGGTGCGTTCCGCGAAGGACTCGCCGTCCAGCCGCCCCGCGGCCAGCTCCTCCACCAGCCGTCGGAACCGGCCCAGCTCGCCCTCGACCGCGCCCAGCAGCGGCCGGGGGTCCGCGGTGCGGGCCGCCGGCTGTCCGGCGGCGGGCGGGCCGTGCGGCAGTGACAGCAGCAGCCGCCCGTCGACCCATGCCGACCAGCCGTTGGAGCACAGTGCCAGCGCCCAGTCGCCGCGGCGGTCGACCACCTGGACGGGCAGCAGCGGATCGAGCGGCACCGTCGGCCGGCTGCCGTCCGGCGTCGACCAGGCCGACATGCCGTCCGGCGGGACGACATGGCTGGGGAGGAAGTGGGGCGCGGTCACAGGCGGCTCCTCGGCGCTACTTGCGCATGATCTCGGGCTCGCGCCGTCGCAGCAGCTTGGCGACCAGGAATCCGAGGATGGCCGACAGCACGACCAGCATGACCATGTTGAGCAGCCAGATCCACGGCGAGTGCTGGAACAGCGGGTCGGCGGTGATCTCCTGCGGCACGATCCGGTGCAGATCGATCGTGCCCGCCATGCCGCCGAGCGCCCACCGGGACGGCACCAGCCACGCCAGCTGCTCCAGCCCCGGCACGCCGTGCAGCTTGAGCAGCGCACCGCAGAACACGACCTGCACGATCGCGAGGAGGACCAGCAGCGGCATGGTGACCTCCTCCTTGCGCACCAGGGCGGAGACGAACAGGCCGAGCATCATCGCGGTGAAGGCCAACAGCGCCACGGCAAGGGTGATTTCAGGCAGCGGCGGCAGCAATACCCCTTTTCCTCCCGGCGCGTTCAGATCCACCCCGAACAGTCCCACCATGGTCAGTACGACGGCCTGCACGACCGTGATCAGCCCCAGGACCAGCACCTTGGACATCAGATACGCCGAGCGGGACAGGCCGACGGCTCTCTCCCGTTGGTAGATCACCCTTTCCTTGACCAGCTCCCGCACCGCGTTCGCGGCGCCCGTCAGCACCGCGCCGACACACAGGATGAGCAGCGCGTTCAACGCCGAGTCGGGGGTGAGCTTGCTGCCGGCCAGGGCGTGTGCCATCGCACCCATCACGAACGGCAGCGCGACCATGATGATCAGGAACGTCCGGTCGGCGGACAGCGCCGCCGCATACCGCCGCACCAGCGTGCGCAGCTGGCCGCCCCAGCTCTGTGCCTTGGGCGCGGCCACCGAACCGCGCGGCGCCTCGGGGATGTGGCGGGGCTGCTGCGAGTCCGCGGAGATATAGCGCCGGTGCACGGGGGAGGCCCGGAACTGCCCGGCCCAGTCCCGCTCCCGGTCGTTCTCGAAGGCCTCGAACGCCTCCGGCCACTGCTCGAAGCCGAAGTACGGCAGCGCCTCCTTGGGCGGCCCGTAGTACGCGATCCGGCCGCCCGGCGCGAGCACCAGCAGCCGGTCGCAGACATCCAGGCTGAGCACACTGTGGGTGACGACGATGACCGTACGGCCGTCGTCCGCCAGGCCGCGCAGCATATGCATCACCGAGCGGTCCATGCCCGGGTCCAGCCCGGACGTCGGCTCGTCGAGGAACAGCAGCGACGGCTTCGTCAGCAGCTCCAGTGCCACACTGACCCGCTTGCGCTGGCCGCCGGAGAGGCTGTGGATCGGCTGCTTGACCCGCTGGTCGAGGCCCAGTTCGTGAATGACCTCGTCGACCCGTGCCTGTCGCTCGTCCTTGGCGGTGTCCTCGGGGAAGCGCAGTTGCGCGGCGTAGGAGAGGGCCCTGCGCACGGTCAGCTGGGAGTGCAGGATGTCGTCCTGCGGTACGAGTCCGATGCGCTGCCGCAGCTCGGCGTAGTCCCGGTAGAGGTCGCGGCCGTCGTAGAGCACCGCGCCCTGGTCGGCGGGCCGCAGCCCGGTCAGCGCGTTGAGCAGTGTCGACTTGCCGGCGCCGCTCGGTCCGACCACCGCCAGCAGCGACCGCTCGCCCACGGGGAAGGACACCTCGTCGAGCAGCGCCTTGTGGTCGACGTGTACGGCCAGGCCCTGGACGTCCAGTGACACCTCGCCGGTGTCGACGAACTCCTGGAGTTCCTCGCCGACGAGGGCGAACGCGGAGTGGCCAATGCCGATGATGTCGCCGGGGACGACCGGTGAACGATTCACCGGCTGGCCGTTGAGGTAGGTGCCGTTGTGGCTTCCCAGGTCGACGATCTCGTAGCCCTCGGTCCCGGCGCGCAGCTCCGCGTGCCGGCGCGAGACCGCGAGGTCGTCGACGATCAGGTCGTTGTCGTCCGCGCGCCCGATCCGGGTGGTACGGGCCGCGGGCAGCGGCCGTACCGAACTGGGCCGGCGGAAGGTGTGGGTGGCGGCGGGATAGGCGACCGCGGACGGCTTCCGGGTCATGGTCTCATCCTGCCGCGGCACCCCGGAGAGCACCGCGCACGGGCCGTCGGCGGGATTCCCGAACCGGATCACGCTTCCCGGTCCGACATCGGTCCGCTGCACCCGGCGCCCGTCGGTGAAGGTGCCGTTGGTGCTGCCCTCGTCCTCCACCATCCAGTGGCCGGCCGTGGTCCGCAGTACCGCGTGATGCCAGGAGACCCTGGCGTCGTCCAGTACGACATCGCTGGCGGGATCGCGTCCCACGTGGTAAGTCCGCTGCGGACTCATCACCCGGGTGTCACCGCCGGACTCCACGACGAGCTCAGGCGCGGTAGGAGAATCCGGCCCCTGTGCCATACCAGGAATTTTACGGCGGTGTCCTGGCCCCCGCCTGTTGTGACTCCGGAGCCCGGCGGCCGGCTACTCGCGCGAAATGCCGGAGGTCAACTAAGGTGACGCTCCGATCGGCCCCACCTGCAAATTCCATAGAAATACCGGGATTTGCTTCGCTGAATGCAGGATGTCCTGCCGAACCAGGACGCATTGCGCAGCGCGGGCTGTGTGGGCATCGGTGGTGTGGGCAACACCGCTGAACGTCGGCTTTGTATGACCCAGGCCGGCGCCGTAACCGTCCTTGTGGGGACGGAAAGGCGCCGGTTCCCCTCTTATTCACCTACCTCCCGAAGGCAAGGCAGAGATGGCACGAGTCCCCCGGCAAACCTCCCAGCAGTCCCTCCGCCAGAGGGCTCACCCCGTCGACGAGGTACTGCCCGTCGGCAAGCTCACGCTCTACGGATTCCAGCACGTCCTCGCCTTTTACGCGGGAGCGGTAATCGTCCCGATCCTCCTCGGAAATGCCTTGGGCCTGTCCCACGAGGAGCTTGTCTACCTGATCAACGCGGACCTGCTGACCTGCGGTATCGCCACCATCATCCAGGCCCTCGGCGTCTGGAAGATCGGCGCGCGACTGCCCCTGGTCCAGGGCGTCACCTTCACCGCCGTCTCACCGATGATCGCCATCGGCCTGGGCGCGGGCGGCGGCACCGCCGGTCTGCTCGTCGTCTACGGCGCGGTGATCACGGCGGGCATCGCGACCTTCCTCCTGGCGCCCTTCCTCAGCAAGCTGGTGAAGTACTTCCCGCCGGTCGTCATCGGCACGATCCTCACCATCATCGGCCTCACGCTGATACCCACCGGCCTCCAGGACGCGGCCGGCGGTGCCCAGTTGGCCGGAAAGCCCGAATTCGGCGATCTCAAGAACCTCGGATACGCCCTCGGCACCCTGCTGTTCATCCTGGCCCTGGTCCGTGTCGGCAAGCCGTTCCTGAGCAGCCTCGCGGTGCTCCTCGGCCTGGTCGGGGGCACCACCGTCGCCTGGTTCCTCGGCGACGTCGACCTCAGTGCGGTCACGAACGCCGACTGGATCGGCGTCAGCACGCCGTTCCACTACGGCATGCCGAAGTTCGAGCTGTTCCCGATCATCGCGATGGTCATCGTCATGATCATTACGATGGTGGAGACCACCGGCGACGTCTACGCCATCGGCGAGGTCACCGGCAAGAAGGTCGACAACGACACCGTGGCCAGCGCGCTGCGCGCCGACGGTGTCGCCACCGTCCTCGGCGGCGTCCTCAACTCCTTCCCCTATGTGGCGTTCGCCGAGAACATCGGTCTGGTGCGGATGTCCAAGGTGATGAGCCGCTATGTGGTGGTCGCGGCCGGCGGATTCATGATCGTCCTGGGGCTGCTCCCGAAGGCCGGCAGCCTGGTCGCCGCGATCCCGCACCCGGTGCTCGGCGGCGCGGCGATCTCGATGTTCGGCATGGTCGCCGCGGTCGGCATCCAGATCCTGGGCAAGGTCGATCTGCGCGAGGAGCGCAACGCCCTGATCGTGGCCGTCGGCTTCGCCGCTTCGCTGCTGCCCACCGCCATTCCGCAGCTCTTCGAGCGGATGCCGGAGGACGTCCGCGCGGTCCTCGACAGCGGCATCACACTGGGCAGTCTCACCGCGATCCTGCTGAACCTGCTCTTCAACGTCATCGGGCGTCGCAAGTCGATGGAGATCGACTGGGACGACATCGAGGACGACGACGAGCCGATGGATCCCCACATGGGCACGGGTGGGCGGGGGACAGGCGGGGCTGCCGCGCACTGAGCGGCGCCGTACGCAGAGGCCGGGGTGGGACCCGTACGTGGTCCCACCCCGGCCTCTTGTCTCCCTGCCGAGGGTCTCGTCGCGTCTCCCCGTCGAGCCCGCTCGCGCTGTCCCTAGTGGTTCACCGTGTTGAACGGGGGCGCCTCGCCCGCGTCGCCGATCAGCTCCCAGAAGTGGTCCACCAGCCGGCGCAGATACGCGGAGCGCTCGGCCTTGATGCCCTTGAGCAGGGAGTCGTCGTTCCTGGCCACCACATGGCCCATGTAGCGCTCGGAGAACTCCTGGAACTCCGTGTGCATGGTGCGCAGCGCGTCGCCGACCCGTGTCTTGTTGAGTGTGGTGATCTCCGTGATCGGTCCGACGTGTGCCTTCCAGCGCCCGTCGATGGCCGTCCGCAGATGCCCGGCCAGTTCGTCGACCCGGCCCATGACCCCGATCAGCTTGCGCAGCGACAGGCCCAGGGCCTCCACCAGCGCCTTGGTCTGGCGGTAGTCGCCGGGCCACTCCTGTGCCGCCTCCGCCGCCCGGTAGATCTCCGGATCCATGCCGATCAGCTGAGCCAGCCGCTCCGCGCTCAACTGCCGGGCCATCCGGTGCTCGGCCAGGGTCCGCGGTTCCACACCCATCAGCACGGTCGGCGGGCACCACAGGACATCGGCGAGCACGAAGAGCTGGTGCTCGGTCGGGATCTGGGAGCCGTACTCCCACGCATCGACCATCTCGGGGCGGACCGGGGCCCCGCACGCCGTCATGGTCTGGGCGACCTGAGCCGTGCTCAGACCCACCCGGGCCCGCGCGGATCTGGCCTCTGCTGGGGAAAACGGAGTGCTGTACACGTACGGGACACCTCGCTGCACCCGGAGCGCGAGGGTGCTTTGGGGGAGCGGTAGATGGAGGAACCTCCAGGGGCGGGCAGATTAACAGATGGTCCAGAGGTACGAATCTCCAGTTCCTCCGCGACGCAAAGGCGCGAGCCGGCGCCTTTGGCGGAAGCCGGAGTTACTGCCTAGTAGTTGATTTCGGTCATCAAGCCGCGTACCGGATATAGCAGTTCGAGAAGCGCGTAACGGTCGGCGTGCCGAAAGTGTGGAGCCGCGGACCCAAAGGCGCGAAATGGCCGTGTATCGGCGTTAGGGGCGCGTTTCCGTTCCGCGAGGCTGGTAATACAGTCGGCCGTAATGAGAGTGTTACGTAGATGAAGGTGCAGTGTCACAGTGATCGCCGAGGCTTGCGTTGTCGACGCACCCACCGACCCGGGTTCGCCGGCTGCACTGAACCTGCACTGAACGACATTCGGTCCTCCCCCCACAATCCGATCAGGATGGGACCTCCACATGCGAACACTCCTGGATCGCGCTCGCGCGCTCCGAGGCTTAATACCTGCGCGTCCTGACGAGAGAGGTCGACTCGCGGAAAGACGGTCTCCAGGCCCTGTCCGGTGGACAGGGTCTCTCGGTGCCTCCGTCAATTGCCGGTGCCCTGCGCCAGACGCAATTGGGCCGGGCCGCCCGGCACCCTCTCGCCATGACCACCGCGCCACCCCGCGCGCTTTCGCGACCGCACGGACGATTTCCGGTTTCCCGCTCCGGGGCAGACCTGGCCACGCCGTTTCCGGCGTCAGATGAAGTCGCCTTCCGGGCAGGCCCGTTGAGCCGCCCGCCGTGCGTGTACCGCCACTGAACAGGCCACCGACCGGCCTTTGACGCCGGGCTGCCGCCTGCTGCTGTGACCCGGACGCCAAGGCCCCCCATGGTCCGCAACTCCCGCACTCCTGGCGACCGGACCGGCTTTCGCGTGCCTCCATGCAAGAAAGGACAATCCCGGTGCTCACTTCGCACCAACCAAGCCCCCAGGACTCCTCCGTGGCGCTGCTCGGCAACGCGGACACGGCAGTCCACAGCGGCCTCGGCCGCCACCCCGAACTCGCCGGCGCCCCCCACGCCGACGCGCCTCGGACCGACGCCCCCCACCCCCACGCCGATGCCCCCGCCGGCGGCGGCCACGTCCTGGTGGTCGGCACCCCGGGACCGCGTGTGGACCGGCTGACCCAGACCCTCCGGTCGACCGGACACGAGGTCAGCCACGCCCCGCCGGGCAAGGTGAACCAGCAGGTCCAACAGGCGCCCCCGGACGCGGTCGTGGCTCTGGACGAGCACGGCCGACACGGCCCCGACCCCAGCCGTACACCGGGCGACCAGCGGGCCGGCCTCGACCTGATCCGCGAGGTCCGCACCATCCCCGGCGGGCGCGCCCTGCCGCTCGTCATGGTCACCGCCACCCCGGAGCCCGCCGGCATCGTCGACATGCTGCGCAACGGGGCCGACGACTGCATACCCGAGGCCTCCGACCCGGTCGAGCTGTCCGCCCGGATCGAGGCCAAACTCCGCCGCGTGCCGGTCCCGGTGGAGAGTCTGCTCCTCGACCCGCGCACCGGCCTCTACTCCCACCCGCACTTTCTGGACGAACTCGACCGGGAACTCCAACGCCCCGAAGCGAGCCGGCGCGGCGGCGTCATCGCCGTGGTCGGCGTGGCCGAGATCGGCGCCCTCGAAGCCCGGCTCGGACCGCGGGTACGCCGTGAGGTCGCCGAACGGCTGGCCGGTGTGGCGGAGCGGCTGGGCAGTTTCTGCGACCGGCTGGGCTGGGACGACGACGGCCATCTGCTGATGCTGATGCCCGGTGTCGACGAGGAGACCGCACGCCGCGCCCTCCAGAAGTTCGCCAACACCGTGGCCGGCACCCGCTTCGTCGTCGCCGACGAGAACGTCCGCCTGACCCCGGCGATCGGCTGGCTGCCGCTGGCCGAATGCCCCGACGGAACACAGGCGATCGCCAAGGCGCGGGACGCCGTACAGGAAGCCATCCGGCACCGGGACCTACGGCCCGTCAGGTACGCGCCCTGGATGCGCGGTGCACCGCACCGCCACCGGCGCCGCCCCCTCGGCTCGCTGATCCGCCCCGCCCTGTCGGCGCTGTCGCCGGTCCTGACACTGCTGCTCGGTGTCGGCGTGCCGTTCGTGCTCTACCAGCAGACATACGAGCTGGGTTGGGACCTCGGCTCGGCCATGTACTGGGTGGTGGTGGCAGGGCTGGTGCTGTCCGCGCTGCTCATCGTCCTGGAGTGCCTGTACTCCCTCGACTCGACCCCCCGGCCCGAGAAGCCCGGCCAGCCCTATCCGCCGGCCAGCGCCGTCATCGCCGCGTATCTGCCCAATGAGGCGGCGACCATCGTCGACACCGTCGAGTCGTTCCTCCGCCTCGACTACCCCAACGAGCTGGAGATCGTGCTCGCGTACAACACGCCGCACCCCCTGCCCGTCGAGGAAACCCTGCGCGAGATCGCTGCCCGCGACCCGCGCCTCGTGCTGCTCCCGGTCGCCGGCTCCACCTCCAAGGCGCAGAACATCAACGCCGCCGTCACCCGCGTCCGCGGCGAGTTCGTCGGCATCTTCGACGCCGACCACCACCCCGCCCCGACCGCCTTCCGCGACGCCTGGCACTGGCTGTCCAACGGCTACGACGTCGTCCAGGGCCACTGCGTGATCCGCAACGGCGACAGCTCCCGCGTCGCCAAGCTGGTCGCGGTCGAGTTCGAGGCGATCTACGCGGTCAGCCACCCGGGCCGCACCCGCCTCTACGGCTTCGGCGTCTTCGGCGGCTCGAACGGCTTCTGGCGCACGGATCTGCTCGCCCGCACCCGTATGCACGGCTCGATGCTGACCGAGGACATCGACTCGACGCTGCGCGCGCTCAACGAGGGCTCCCGGTTCGCCGTGGACCGCACGCTCATCTCCCGCGAACTGGCCCCCACCACGCTGAAGGCGCTGTGGAACCAGCGGTCGCGCTGGGCACAGGGCTGGCTCCAGGTGTCGCTCAAGCACCTGTGGCAGGGCCTGCGTTCGCCGGTCTTCACGGTCCGTCAGAAACTGGGGATGTTCGTCCTGCTCGGCTGGCGCGAGATACAGCCCTGGCTGACACTGCAGATCCTGCCGATCCTCCTCTACTCGGCGTGGCGCGCCGGCGGCTTCGAGCGGCTCGACTGGGCGGTGCCGATCTGCGTCCTGGCCGTGGTGTTCACGATGGCCGCCGGGCCCGTACAGGCGCTCTTCGCCTGGCGGCTCGCGGTCCCCGAACTGCGCCAGCGCAGCCCCTGGTTCTGGTCGTACTTCTTCGTCTCGACCTTCTTCTACAGCCACTTCAAGAACCTGGTGGCCCGACAGGCCCATCTGAAGGAGGCGTTGGGGGACCGGCAGTGGCGGGTCACCCCGCGCGCCGCCGCGAAGGCGGTGGCCCGACGATGAGCACGCTGTCCGAAGTCCGCCCCGCCAAGCCCGCCCCCGCCGCCAGGCTCCGTCCGCCGGAGGGGGCCCCGTCCCGCAGCCGGGCCAGTGACATCGACGGCTTCCGCGGGCTCGCCGCGCTGAGCACGGTCATCTTCCACGTATGGCAGCAGTACTACAGCTACGACTCGAACGGCATGCACCCACCGGTCGCCAACGAGTACGTGGGTGCCGTCCTCTCCCTCGAAGTCATCGACCTGTTCTTCGTGATGTCCGCGTATCTGCTGACGCTGTCGTACGCGCGGGCCGCGATCGACGGACGGTCGATCCGGCCGGCCCGGCTGTTCCTCTTCCGCCGCGCCATCCGCATCCTGCCGCTGTATTTCCTCGCGGTCCTCGTCGTCTGGGCGACCCGCAATCCCACCCTGCCGGGCAACTGGCAGGACCTGGTCGAGCATCTCACCTTCACCCATGTCTTCGACCAGCAGCGGATCTTCTACACCCTGGGCCCGACCTGGTCCCTCTCGCTGGAGGTGCTGTTCTACTTCGTGCTGGTCGGGCTGGGGCCGCTGGCGGTACGCGCCTGCCGGCGGCTGCGGCAGCGGCGCACCCGGGTGGCCGTGTGCGCGGCCGGCTGCCTGCTGCTGTACGTCGTGCCGCTGGTCTGGATCGCGGTCGCCCACTACGTCTACGGGGTGCCGCACACCGACTGGGCCGTCTACTTCGGCCCGCAGGCCCGCTTCGGCGGATTCGCGGCAGGCATGGGACTGGCGGTGCTGACGGCAGCCCTGGGCGACCGCGGCAAACTGCGCAAGGGCCCCGCGCTCACCCTCTCCATGGCCGCGCTGGCCGGCCTCTACTACCTCTCCCTCGACTCCGCCCCCGAGAACTTCACCTTCACCTACTACCACCCGCTCGCCTCCGCCCTGTGGGTGCTGCTGCTCTTCAGCACCCTCCGGGTACGCCAACGCACCTACTGGAACCGGATGCTGACGGCCCGCTGGCTCACCGCGGTCGGGCTGATCAGCTACAGCCTCTTCATCTGGCACGAGCCGGTCATGCTCCAGCTCCACAAGGCCGGGCTGCTGCCGACGGGCCAGGCGGGCTTCCCGCTCGCCATCGCGATCGTGCTGCTGGCGGCCGTGCCCACGGCGGCGGCCAGCTACTGGCTCATCGAGTACCCGGCAACGCTGCTCGCCCGCCTCAAGGACAACCGCGGCCGGCCCCGCGACTTCTACCCGGAACCGGCCACCCGCTGACGGCTCGCCCGGTCCCGCTCGGCCCCGCCCCGTGGATCCGCACCGGGCGGGGCCGGGTCGCGTCTGCTCACCGGACGCCGCCTAGCCTGCGGGTATGGGGACGCACAGGCGAATAGGGACGGGCATCGACCGGCGGCAGATGCTGAAGCTGGGGGCGGGCGCCGCGGGGGCGCTCGCCTCCGTCGCCGTCTGGCGGGCCGTCAACCAGGCCCTGGAAGAGGACAAGCCGCCCGCCCACCGACCGCGCTGGACCTTCCTCCTGGAGGACGAAGGCGATCCGGGCACGGACCTGGCACCCGTCGTCCACGACCACGGGACGGTCTACCTCGCCACACAGGACGGCCCGGGGCTGTACGCGTTCGACGCCACCACCGGCCGCAAGCGCTGGCACACCCCGCTCCCCGGCACCTACAGCAGCGACCTCACCGTCTCCGCCGGAACGGTCTCGTCCGGCACCGTGTACCTGACCACCGATGACGGCACCGTGCACGCGCTGCGCACCTCGGACGGTGAACACCGCTGGACGGCCCGCCCCAGCGGGCCCAGGGACGACATAGCCGGGTTCAGCGCCCCCATGTCCGCAGGCTCCCTCGTCCTGCTGAGCATCCTGCCGTCCACCTACGACGAGGACCCGGACCCGCCCCCGTCGGTCCTGTACGCGCTGGACGCGACCTACGGACATCTCGTATGGGACCGGGACGCCACGCTCCTGGACGTACGGGACGGCCTCGCCTACATCAGCCTCCCGGACGGGGGAATCGGCGCCCTCGACCCGCAGACCCAGGAACTGCGCTGGTCGGCCCCGCCCGGCAAGAAGCCGGCCCACCGCACCGTGGACGTCTTCGGCAAGGACACCCTCTACGGACGGAACGGCGACATCGGCATCGGCTCGGAGCTGGTCGCCTACGATCCCCGCACCGGCGCGGTGCGCTGGACGAGCCCCGCCGAGCACGCCTCCTCCGCGGTCCTCCAGGGCGACACCGTCTACATCAACGCTCCGGGTCACGGCAAGAACGCCCAGCAACGGCTGCACGCGCTCAACGCCGCGACGGGTGCGGTGCGTTGGACCGCCCCGGCCTTCTCGACCGTCTCCTACGAGAGCCCCGTGATCGCCGCCGACGCCGACTCGGTGTATCTGATCTGGAGCGAGGACCTGAACCTCGACGAGTCACTCACGACCGTCCAGGCGTACGACGCGCGTACCGGCCGGCCCCGCTGGCGGGCAGAACGCCCCGAGTCGTCCTACTGCGCCGTCACGGCCCCCGGGCACCACCTCATCGTCGGCTACCTGGACGACTGGTACGGCTATGACGCCCGCAGCGGCCGGGCCAGGTGGCGGGTTGGTTCGGGGGAGGACGGGTCGGCGGGGACTCCGCCGCTGGTCGCGGACGGCATGGCCTTCTGCGGCAACGAGGAGGGGGTGCGGGCCATCCGGCTCACCCGGCGTCCGGAGGAGCGTTAGGGCCGTCCGAAGGGTCGGGGCCGGAAGAGTCCAGGGCCCCGGGCTCCGGGCGCCGCCGTCCGCCGACCGTTGCCCGAGCCGGAGCCCACACCAGGTCGTCAGGACCGGCATGGGATTCTGAGATGTCATGATCTGCCGGATGCGCGGCGGACGTCCGGCGATACGAGGATGGACGATGAAGCTCTGCTTCCTGGTGGAGGAGCAGTACCGGCACGACGGCATGCCGCTGGATGTGATCCGCCAACTCACCGCCTGGGGCCATCAGGTGGATGTGGTGTGGCCCGGACGGTCGCTGATCCCGATATCCGAGGCGATACAGGCCGGCAGCCATGACGCCTGGGTCCTCAAGACCGTCTCCGGCGGGCCCGGGCTCACCTTGCTGGAGGCCGCCGCCTCGGTCGGTCTGACCACGGTGAACGACGCCCGCGCCATCCGCGGTGTGCGCGACAAGGCGCTGGCCGCGGTGATCGCCCGCAGTCAGGGCCTGCCGGTCCCGGTGACGTACGCGGCCTCCAGAGCGCAGGAGTTCGCGGCGATCCCCGCGTCGGAATTCCCCCTCGTGGTGAAGCCGGCCGACGGCAGCTCCGGGCGCGCCGTCCGGCTGGTGGCGACGCCGGAAGAGCTGATGGCACCGGCCCTGGAGCCGGGCGCCGGGCCGGGCGGCGCCGACCCGGTGGGCGAGGGGATGCTGATCGCCCAGCCGTATGTCGCCAACTCCGGCACGGACCTCAAGGTGTACTGCGTCGGCGGCGAGCTGTACGCCACCGAACGGTGCTCACCGCTGCACCCGGGGCGGACCGTCCCCGAACGCCGGGTCCCGCTGCCCGCCGATGTCGCCCGGATCGTCTCCCGGATCGGCGCGGTCTTCGGCCTCGACCTCTACGGCGTGGACATCGTCCTAGGCCCGGACGGCCCGATCGTCGTCGACATCAATGACTTCCCGAGTTTCCGGCAGGTCCCGGACGCGGTGGCACGTGTCGCGGACGCGATCCTGCACCTCGCGCGCACCGGCGCTGGAGTGCCGGAAACCGTCGCTGCCTCTTCCCCGACGTCCGCCCGAACCCTCGTCCCGGCCGGTTCCGGCGTTCCGGCAGGCCACGTCCGGTGAGGATCTGCCTGATCACCGCGGCTCCCGACCACCCGCTGCTGGCCGCCGCGACCGACATACTGACACCCCGTCACCAGGTGACGTCGATCGACCCGGGCGAGGGCGCGGCCGCCGGACGCCCCGCGGCGGACCTCGCCGGGCCGGAAGCGCTCGCCGACGTCTATCTGCTCAAAGCGCGGACCCCCAGGGCACTCGCTCTCGCCGCCTCCCTTGAGGAGCGCGGCGCCCCGGTGCTCAACTCGGCCGCGGCGACCGCACTGTGCCAGGACCGGACCGAGATGGCCGCGCTCGCCCTGCGGGCCGGTCTGCCGTTCGCCGCCACCAGGACCGTGGCCACGCTGACGCGGCTCGCGGCGGAGCGGCCGGCCGTCCCGCTCGTCATCAAAAGCCGGCACAGCCGACGCCATGACCTCGTCGCCCGCGCCGACGACACCGCTCGCATACGGGAACTGGCGACGGTCTGGCCCGACGAGCCCGTCGTCGTCCAGGAGTTCACGCCGAACAGCGGCTGGGACCACAAACTCTGGGCCGTGGAGGGCCGTCTCTTCGCCGCGCTGCGCCGCTCCGAACTCACCCCGGAGGGACGCGGACCGACCCTGCCCCTACCGGTCCGCGACCTCCCCCCGGGGTGGGCCGACCTGGTCCGCCGGGTCGGTGAGGTCTTCGCCCTCGACGTCTACGGCGTGGACCTGATCGACGCCGGCGACGGCGCGCCCCTGATCGTCGACATCAACGCCTTTCCCGGTATTCGCGGTCAGGCCGGCGCCCCGGAAGCGCTGGCGGAGCTGGCGGTGCGCGTGGCGGCGGGGAAGCGCGGGCCGCGGGCCTTGGTCGCCTTCAATCCGCCCGGTGTTCCTTCGGGTTCGCGATAAAGGAGCTGCCGCTCCGCACCCGGTGACGTAATGTGCACTCCCGTAGAGTGTCTATTACCTTGGGAGGGTGTGATGGTTCCGGACCTCGTCAGGACCTGGGCGGTCGGCTGGGCCGTGTCACGACACCGGCCCCGGCCGGCACAGCTGCCCTGGGGGCACTACATCGAGGTGGGCAAGCCCGACCAAGTGGGGCGCCATGTACTGCCCGACGCCACCGAATCCTCGGTACGCGAGGCCGCCGCCTCGGTCACCGTGCCGCACACCTGGCTCAAGGCGCCCGTCGCGCCCGGGACGGTCGAGCGCTGGCTCCCGCGGGGCTGGGTGGTGGACCGGGCGGAAACCGGCCATCTGATGGCCGTGGACCTGCGGGCCACGGACCCGGTGGCACCCGACGGCTACACCGCTTCCGTGGAGTCCGGCGACGGCGTCGTCCATGTCCGGGTCCACGACGCGGCAGGCGAGTTCGCCGCCGAGGGGCAGATGGCCCTCGTGGGAGAGGCCACGGTCGTCGACCGTGTGGTGACCGAGGAGGCCCACCGACGTCGCGGCCTGGGCGACTTCGTGATGCGTACGCTGGCCGATCGTGCGGTGGCGGAGGGCGCGTCCCTCGGCGTCCTGGGCGCGACCGACGAAGGGCGCGCGCTGTACGAGACGCTGGGGTGGAAGGCGCACGCCCCGCTGGCCGCCTGCATCTACCGGCCCTGAAGCGCTCCACCGTCGTGACCGGCACCGTCCCGGCCGGCACCTCAGGCGCGACGGTGTCCCTTGCGGAACACCGTCGCGCCGCCAGGCTCAGACCGCGGTCCGCTCCACGGGAATCCACAGCTCCGCGTCCGCCTGCGCGGCGTCCTGCGACAGCCGGGTGCGCAGGATCTCGGGCCCCGGCCTGCTCCGGTACGGATTGGACGGGAACCACTGCGTGAACACATCCCGCCACAGGTGCTGGAGGGCCTGCGGGAACGGCCCGGAGTTCTCGAAGACGGCCCAGGTCCCCGCAGGGACGGTGAGCGCGTCCAGATCCTCCGGCACTTCGGCCCTGGTCACCACGCCGTGGTAGTAGTCGAGTTCGGTTCCCTCCGCCCGACTCGGGTCGAGGCCGTCGCTCACTCCCACGATGCCCTCCGGCGCCTGATCCGACAGCGCGGTGACACGCCGCATCGTCTCCTGATCGATGCTCCGGATGAAATCGGCGATCGCCTGGTTCGCCCCCTCATGGACGAGCGGGACGCGGGCCTTCCTGCCGACCACACGGAACTGTTCCTTCTCCAAGATCCGGTACCGCAGGCTGCTGCTCCCCTCGATGACGAGACGGAAGGACATCCGCGGCTGGGAGCGCAGAGCGGCACCGGTCCGCCGGGCCTCACCCGGACCCACCCCGTGCACGGCCCGGAACGCGCGCGCGAACGCCTCCCCCGAGCCGTAGCCGTAGCGCACCGCGATCTCCAGCAGCGTCGGCTCACCGGCGAGCACCTCGGCTCCCGCGATGGTCAGCCGCCTGCGCCGGATGTACTCCGACAGCGAGATCCCGGCCAGCGCGGAGAACATCCGGCGGAAGTGGTATTCCGACGTCACCGCTATCCGCGCCAGCTCGGCGACCTCGATCCGTTGGTCGAGATGCGACTCGATGTGTTCCAGGGCCTCGTTCAGCCGCTCCAGCACTCGGACTCCTTCCCTTGCGCCCACAACTTTAGGAACGCCGCGCCCTGCCGGACCCGACATTCCGTGCCCGGTCCCATCGGGTGCGAAGAAGCCACGTCGGGCGACGTCGTAGGTACGGGTACTCATGCGCGGACCCGTCCGTACCGCCTATTTTCTCCCGGTGTCCACGAACTCGACGTCGCAGCCTGCCTCCGACGGCAGGGGCGGCATGTGCTGCTGTCTGCTGTTCCTCGCCCTGCCCGTCGTCTGGCTCCTCTGCGCCCCGCTCCTGCCGGATCGAGTGGCCTGGCTCCCGTACGGGTTGGCGGCCGTGATCTGGAACGGCACGGACGGTCAGGGCGGCATCAGCCACCTGCTCGGCTAGCCGGCGCTGAACTCGGCTGTGTACGCCCCTGTTTCACTCCTGTGCGCCGGACCTTCCGGGGCCGGCGCTTATGCGAAATCGACGCCCCAAAGGCACCTCATAAGCGGCCCTTTCAGAAATACAAAGCCGCCTTATGAGGGCAAATCTAGTCGCATATGGGGTGTGGCGTGGTGTGTCCCATAACACCTGGAGGCAATGCCTCCGGTAATTCCACGCATGGTGGTGCGGTGCACGACGGACAGTAGTCGCACGCTTATGCGGAATTACACATTCGCGGAAACATGTATTTCCGGCCGAAGCCGGTCCGACGGTCGGTTGCGGACACCTCGGTCCGAGAAACACGATCGGACACAGATCCCGCATGCCGTCGGCCGTGAGCCGGCCGTTCGGCATGCCTGTCTCCGAGGAGGTCCTGTGAACGACCGGATGAGTCTCAGCCCGGATGCGGCACGGCAGCTCGCGAACACGACCAAGACCACCCCCCAGATGCGCGGCATCACCCCGCGCTACCTCCTGCGCGCCCTGCCCTGGGTGGACGTCGAATCGGGCGTCTTCCGCGTCAACCGGCGCCGCACCTACGTCCTCGGCGACGACCGCATCACCACACACTCCGACGGCGGCTCGCCGCGCATCATCCCCGGAGACCTGCGCGAACTGCCCTACCTCCGGGAGGCCGACGACGCGCTGCTCGGCGAACTGGCCGGCGCCTTCACGGAGGTCGCCTTCGAGGCCGGGGAAATGCTGGCCCAGGACGGAGACGCACACGACCGCCTGTGGGTGCTCGTCCAGGGCCGCGCCGAGAAGCGGTCGAGCGGCCGCTACGGCGAGGACGCCCTGCTCGAAGTGATCGGCGACGGCCAGTTCTTCGACCTCGCCGCCTGGACCCGCGCCGAGCCCATCCCGTACCGCGTCAAGGCGCTCACCCCCGGCGTCGCCCTGTGCGTCGAGCGCAGCGTGCTCGCCGGGCTGTGCGAACGCGACGCGGCCGTGCAGGGAGCGCTGGACGCCTTTGTCACCTCGGGCGACGTCATGGCGGGCGCCGAGGTGCCGGTCGACCTCAGTGCCGGGCACGACGGCGAACCCGACCTCCCCGGGACGTTCGTCGACTACGAGGACACGCCCCGCGAGTACCACATGACCCTCGCGCAGACCGTGCTCCGGGTGCACACCCGCGTCTCCGACCTCTACAACGGGCCCATCGACCAGACCCGGGCCCAGTCCAACCTCACCGTGCACGCGCTCCGCGAGCGGCAGGAGGCCTCGCTGCTCAACCACCCGCAGTTCGGCCTGTTCAACAACGTCGCCCCCGGGCAGCGGGTGCAGTCGCGCACCGGCGCCCCGACGCCCGACGACCTGGACGAGCTGCTGTCCCGGGTCTGGAAGCAGCCCGGCTACTTCCTGGCGCACCCCAAGGCCATCGCCGCCTTCGGCCGGGAGTGTACGCGTCGGGGTGTGCCCCCGGTCATCGACAACCGGTTCGGCAGCCCGCTGCTGACCTGGCGCGGCGTCCCGCTGCTGCCCTCCGACAAGGTGAAGTTCTCCGGCAACTCGGGCATCGGCACCACCGAGATCCTGCTGATGCGCATGGGCGAGGCCGAGCAGGGCGTGGTGGGTCTGCGCCCCGCGAAGGTCAACGACGAGGTCGAACCCGGCCTGTCGATGCGCAACATGGGCGTCGACCAGAAGGGCATCACGTCCTACCTGATGACGGCGTACTTCAACGCCGCGGTGCTGGTGGAGGACGCGACCGCGGTGCTCCAGAACGTCGAGGTGTCCAACTACCATGACTACTCCTGACGTTACCGGCGGCCTGCCGTCGACGGCGGTGCTGAACCCGGTGGGCGGCGGTCTGCCGACGGGTGGTCCGCCGGCCGGCGACCCGCCGACGCCGGAGGAGGCCGCAGCGCCCCCAGGGGGAGTACCGACCACGGGTGCGGTGCCCGGTACGGGTGCGGTACCGACCACGGCGGCCGTGCCCGCCAGCGGTGCGGTGCCGACCACAGGGGCCGCTTCGCTCCCCGGGGCCGTACCCACCACAGGGGCGATGCCGGCCGCGGGCCTCCCCACCGGTCAACCCGCCGCCTTCTCCCCGGAGATGGCCCGCAGGGACTTTCCGATCCTGCACCGGACCGTCAACGGCCACCCCCTGGTCTGGCTCGACAACGGGGCCACGACCCAGAAGCCACGCCAGGTGATCGAGGCGGTGGCCGGCTTCTACGGTGCGGCCAACTCCAACATCCACCGCGGCGCGCACACCATGGCCAGGGAGGCCACCGAGGCGTACGAGGGGGGCCGGGCAGCGGTCGCCCAGTTCCTGGGCGCCGCCTCCCCGGACGACATCGTCTTCGTACGCGGCACCACCGAGGCCATCAACCTCGTCGCCCAGACCTGGGGGCGGGCCAACCTCGGCCCCGGGGACGACATCCTGGTGCCGGTGCTGGAGCACCACTCCAACATCGTCCCCTGGCAACTGATCGCCAAGGAGACCCGGGCCCGGGTGGTCCCCGTCCCCCTACAGGCGGACGGGCGGATCGACCTCGACAAGTACGCCGACCTGCTCTCCATGCGGACCCAACTCGTCGCGATCAGCCAGGCGTCGAACGTGCTGGGCACCGTCCCGCCGGTCAAGGAGATGACCGCGCTGGCGCACCGCTACGGGGCGAAGGTGCTGGTGGACGGGGCGCAGGCGGTGGCGCACTTCCCCGTCGACGTACAGGACCTGGACGCCGACTTCTATGTGTTCTCCGGACACAAGCTGTTCGCCCCCACGGGCATCGGCGCCCTGTACGCGAAGCCGGAGATATTGCAGCAGATGACGCCGTGGCAGGGCGGCGGCAACATGATCGAGTCGGTCGACTTCGGCCGTACCACCTTCGCCCCCGTCCCTCACCTTCTGGAGGCCGGTACCGGGCATATCTCCGGGGTGGTCGGCATGCTGGCCGCGCTGAACTGGCTGACCGCCTTCGACCGGGACGCCATCGCCGCGTACGAGACCTCGCTGATGGCCTATGCGCAGCAGGCCCTCGCCACGGTCCCCGGACTGGAGGTGATCGGCTCCGCGCCGGAGCGGATCGCCGTACTCACCTTCACCCTCGCCGGCCACGACCCGGCGGAGATCGCCGCCTGGCTGGACCGTGACGGCATCGCCATCCGCGCCGGCCACCACTGTGCCCAGCCGGCGTTGGCCCACTACGGCCTGGAGAGCGCGGCACGTGCGTCGCTCGCGCTCTACAACACATCCGAGGAGGTGGACCAACTGGTGGCATCGCTGCACCGCTTGCAGCAGGCCACCTGACGCCGGTTCGTGGAAAGTCGGGGCGGCTGCGTCACCGGATCACCGGTGGCGCAACCGCCCTCGCGCATGACCACGAGGCGGACGGGCCGCTAGGCGGTCGCGTACACGGCGTTCGCGAACTCCGCGATCTGTGTGTCGGTGAGGTTCTTGGCGAGGTTGGCTTCCGTGATCATGCCGATCAGCTGGTGGCCGCCCTTGACGTCGATCACCGGCAGTCGCTTGACCTGGTGGTCTTCCATGGTCTTGAGGACGTCCTTGGCCTCCGCCTCGGCGTCGATCCAGAACAGTGGCCTGTCCAGGGAGCCGGCCTGCACCGTCGCCGGGTCGACTCCCTCGGCGATGCACTCGACCACGATGTCACGGTCGGTTATCAAGCCCTTGAGCTTGTTGTTGTCGCCACAGATAGGCAGACAACCGACGTTCAGCTCGCGCATCATCTTCGCCGCGTCCAGCAGCGTCTCGTGCGCGCCGACGCACTGCACACCGGCGGACATGATGTCTCGGGCCAGCAGCTTCTTAGCCATGATTCCTCCCGCCTTGGCACCTTTGCTTGCTTCCGCCTTCGATGACACCACGGATGGCTCAATGCCGCTTCCGGGGGCGGGGGAGCCGCGCGGTGCATGCCGTCGGCGTCGTCCGAACGGGTGAGGTGCCGCGACGGAGGGCGGGGTGGAGAACCGCCCGCGGTCCCGTTGGCGGACGAGTGATCGCTTCAAACAGGCGTGGGGATGCGAGGGGCGGTGGACGCCTGCACCCCCACGCCATTGAGGAGATCGTCACACTGCGCTTTGATCAAGAATCGGAGCGTGTTCGCACGGCGTCCCGACCGTCTCGACGAAGGAGATCCGGTGTCCCTGCTTTCCCGTATGTCCGCACCCGCCGCCACACATGAGCTGGCGGGCCTGGTGGCGGCCCTGCTGTCCCGGCCGGCAGGCGTGGCCCCGCGGGGGCTTCCCGGGGCAGCCGGACTCCAACAGGACTGCCTCGGCGGGAAGTTGACGGGGATGACGGGCCGGCGGCTGATCCGCAACCCCACCGGTCTGGGGACGTCCGCGGCCCGCATCCGGCCGCTGTCGATCACCGGCCCTCGCCGGCCTTCCGCCGCGCCGCCCGGCACGCAGGGCGCGGCGGAGGGCCGGCGGGAGCCCCGCCGAACGCGCGACTCCTCCCCGGCGGAGGGCGCCCCCCGCCCGCCCGGCGGTCCCACCGGGCCGGGAACCTCGGGGCTGAGACCGTGGTCCGCGCGGTCCCGCGGCGGAGCGTCCGTTCCCGACCTGTACTGCCCGCCGCCGGTCCGAGACGACCCGGCTCTCGGCGAGGAGGTCAACGAACGGCTCGTCGGGTGGGCCGAGCAGTGCGGCATCTACGAGGGGCGGCTCGACGACCTGCGCGCGGCCAACTTCGGGCGGCTGCTCATGCTCACCCACCCCGACACCGACGACCCCGACCGACTGCTGGCCGCCGCGAAGTGCGGCCTGGCCGAGTGGGCGGCCGACGACCACTACTGCGACGACGCCTCGGCCGGAGCGGACCCGAAACAGCTCGCACCCCGGCTGGCGATCGCCTACGCCGCGGTGGACCCGGCGCATCTCGTCGTCCGCTACGCCCCTGAGCTGGAGCGGGCCATGCGGGACGACCCGGTACTGGTCGCCCTGCGCTCCGCCGTCGAGCACATCTCCCGGTACGCCACCGCGCCCCAGGTGGCCCGGCTCCAGCAGGAGATGTCCGCGCTGTTCGGCGGCTTCAACGCGGAGGCGGGCTGGCGCACCACCGGACGGCTGCCATCGGTCTGGGAGTATCTGACGGACCGCCAGTTCAACAGCTTCATACCGATGACCGCGCTGATCGACGCGGTCGGCGGCTATGAGCTGAGCACCGCCGAGTACGCCGACCCGCGGGTACGCCGCGCCGTCCGGATGGCCTCCGCCGCGGCCACCCTCGTCAACGACCTGTACTCGATGTCCAAGGAAGACGCCGATTCGGGCTTCAACCTGCCCACCCAGATCGCCGCCGAGGAGAACTGCTCGCTGGCGGAGGCGGTCGAGCGGAGCGTCCAGGTCCATGACGAAATGGTGCACACCTTCGAGGCGGAAGCGACCACCCTGAGCCTCGTCGGCACCCCTCAGCTGCGACGTTTCCTCGCCGGGCTGTGGGCCTGGATGGGCGGCAACCGCGAGTGGCACAGCACCACCGACCGCTACCACGGCGCGCGCGCCGAGTAGACGACACTGTCGTGGAAACGGGACCGCCCCGGCTGGACGGAGTGCCAGCCGGGGCGGAACGGGATTCAGCCTGAGCGTCGGCCTCAGCCGAGGATCGACAGAGCCTGGTTGAGGGTCGTCGACGGACGCATCACCGCCGTGGCCTTGGCCACGTCCGGCTGGTAGTAGCCACCGATCTCGGCGGGCGAACCCTGGACCGCGATCAGCTCGTCGACGATCGTCTGCTCCTGCTCGGTCAGCGTCTTGGCGAGAGCCGCGAACGCCTCCGCGAGCTTCGCGTCGTCGGTCTGCTTGGCCAGCTCCTGCGCCCAGTAGAGCGACAGGTAGAAGTGGCTGCCGCGGTTGTCGATGCCACCGAGGCGGCGGCTGGGCGACTTGTCCTCCTCCAGGAAGGTCGCGGTCGCGCGGTCCAGGGTGTCGGCGAGCACCTGGGCGCGCGCGTTGCCGGTGGTCTGCGCGAGGTGCTCGAAGCTGGCCGCCAGCGCGAAGAACTCGCCCAGGCTGTCCCAGCGCAGGTAGTTCTCCTTGACCAGCTGCTGGACGTGCTTGGGCGCGGAGCCGCCGGCACCGGTCTCGAACAGACCGCCACCGTTCATGAGCGGGACGACCGACAGCATCTTGGCGCTGGTGCCCAGCTCGAGGATCGGGAACAGGTCGGTCAGGTAGTCGCGCAGCACGTTGCCGGTGACCGAGATGGTGTTCTCGCCGCGGCGGATGCGCTCCAGGGAGAACTTCGTCGCCTCGACCGGCGACATGATCTCGATCTGCAGACCCTCGGTGTCGTGCTCCGGCAGGTACGCCTTGACCTTCTCGATCAGCTTCGCGTCGTGCGCGCGGCCCTCGTCGAGCCAGAACACGGCCGGGTCGCCGGTCGCGCGGGCGCGGGTGACGGCGAGCTTGACCCAGTCGCGGATCGGCGCGTCCTTGGCCTGGCACATTCGGAAGATGTCGCCGGCGCCCACGGTCTGCTCCAGCACGACATTGCCGGCCTCGTCGACGACCCGTACCTCACCCGTGGTGGGGATCTCGAAGGTCTTGTCGTGGCTGCCGTACTCCTCGGCCTTCTGCGCCATCAGGCCGACGTTCGGCACCGAGCCCATCGTCGACGGGTCGAAGGCGCCGTTCGCGCGGCAGTCGTCGAGGACGACCTGGTAGACGCCGGCGTAGCTGCTGTCCGGGAGGACCGCGAGGGTGTCGGCCTCCTGGCCGTCCGGGCCCCACATGTGGCCGGAGGTGCGGATCATGGCCGGCATGGAGGCGTCGACGATGACATCGCTCGGCACATGCAGGTTGGTGATCCCGCGGTCGGAGTCGACCATCGCCAGCTCCGGGCCCTCGGCGAGCTCCGCGTCGAAGGACGCCTTGATCTCGGCACCCTCGGGCAGCGACTCCAGGCCCTTGTAGATGCCGCCGAGGCCGTCGTTCGGCGTGAGGCCGGCGGCCGCCAGCGTCTCGCCGTACTTGGCGAACGTCTTCGGGAAGAAGGCGCGCACCACGTGGCCGAAGATGATCGGGTCGGAGACCTTCATCATCGTGGCCTTGAGGTGCACCGAGAACAGCACGCCCTCCGCCTTGGCGCGGGCGACCTGCGCGGTGAGGAACTCACGCAGCGGCGCGACGCGCATGACGGACGCGTCCACGACCTCGTCCGCGAGCACCGGCACCGACTCGCGCAGGACCGTGTGGCTGCCGTCGTCCCCCGCGAGCTCGATACGGAGCGAGCCGGCCTCGGAGATGACCACGGACTTCTCGGTGGAGCGGAAGTCGTCGACGCCCATGGTGGCGACGTTCGTCTTCGAGTCGGCCGTCCAGGCGCCCATACGGTGCGGGTGCGCCTTGGCGTAGTTCTTGACCGACGCGGGGGCGCGGCGGTCGGAGTTGCCCTCGCGCAGCACCGGGTTCACGGCGCTGCCCTTGACCTTGTCGTAGCGCGCGCGGACGTCCTTTTCCTCATCGGTCTTCGGGTCGTCCGGGTAGTCCGGCAGCGCGTAGCCCTGCTGCTGCAGCTCGGCGATGGCCGCCTTGAGCTGCGGAATCGAGGCCGAGATGTTCGGCAGCTTGATGATGTTCGCCCCGGGGGTCTTGGCCAGCCGGCCAAGCTCGGCCAGCGCGTCGTCGATGCGCTGCCCCTCCTCGAGACGCTCGGGGAAGCTGGCGATGATCCGCCCCGCCAGGGAGATGTCACGCGTCTCCACACTCACTCCGGCCGTCGAGGCGTAGGCCTGGACCACGGGCAGGAACGAATGCGTTGCCAGGGCCGGGGCCTCGTCAGTGTGTGTGTAGATGATGGTCGAGTCAGTCACCGGGTGCTCCGCTCCACGTCTGCAACATTGCTCGACATCAAGATATCTCGTGATCGGACGAGTCTCGAAAGGGCCCTGGTCGGTCGGTGCGGTGGGCGGATGGCGTGGGCGCTGTCCGGGAAATCCCCGCTCGACCGGGTTTGCCCCGCCCTATGCGTCGTCCCTATGCGTCGTCCAGGGAGAACCGGTAGCCGGTCGACTCCCTGGCCTCGAAGCCAAGGCGCTCATAGAGCCGGTTCGCCGCCGTGCGGTCCGGGCGCGAGGTGAGGTCCACGGTGCGCGCACCCGCTTCCCGGGCCAGTCGCAGAGCGTGGCTAGTGAGCGCGGCCGCGATTCCTTGGCCCCGCGCTGCGATGTCGACCACCACGTCTTCCACGCGGGCCCGCAGCCCGGACGGCAGCGGGGACAGCAGCAGGGTCAGGGTTCCGACGATTTCGCCTTCCAGACGTGCGACCAGCAGCGTGCTCGCTTCGCACCGAAGGCGTCCACGATCTCCTGGCTCGCCTCGTGGGCGATCTCCACCTCAACAGTCATGCGGCTTCACCGACTTGAGTGCCGGTTTCCTGGGCGGGCCAGAGGGCCGCGTCACGGGCCGACCGCGTCGAGCGCTTCCGGTTCGGGCGCCGGCCCTGAGGAGGCGGCGGCGACGGCCGGCTTCCGGAGCAGGAGCAGTGCGGCGTCGTCGTGCAGCTGGCCACCCACATGCGCCAGCAGTTCGTCGTGCAGCGCGGCGAGGGTGCGGGACGGATCGTCCGACACATGACGCGCCACTCGCTCGACGAGCGGGTAGAACTCACGGCTGTGATCGCGTGCCTCGGTGACCCCGTCGGTGTAGAGGAGCAGTTGGTCGCCATCGGTGAACGGCAGCACCTGGAGGCTCGGGGACTCGCCGCTGAGGGCGCTCAGTCCGAGGGGCGGAGCGGGGTGGACCGGTTCGACGGCCAGAACGCCGGATTCGCGGAGCACCAGCGGAGGCGCGTGCCCGCAGTTGACCACCTCCATGCGTCCTGCCTGCGGGTATCCCACGACCACGGCGGTGACGAAGTCATCGGACCCGAGGTTGCGGGTCAGGCTCCGCTCGATCCGGCCGACGACTTCGAGGAGATCCGGCTCGTCATAGGCGGCCTCGCGGAACACGCCGAGCACCAGAGCGGCGGTGCCCACCGCGGGCAGCCCCTTGCCGCGCACATCGCCGACGATCAGGCGGACCCCGTACGGCGTGGGCACCAGCGCGTACAGGTCTCCGCCGATCCGGGCCTCCGCCGCGGCGGCGCTGTAGCGGACGGCCACCTGGAACGGGCCGACGGTGGCGGGCACGGGCTGAAGGAGGGCGTGCTGGGCGGCCTCGGCGACCGACCGGACGGCCGCCAGTACCCGCTCGCGACGCTCGCGCAGCGCGCTGGCCAGGCTGCTTGCCAGGGTTACGGCGGCCAGCGTGGTGAGCACGATCGCCTGGTCACGGCCGGGTGCGCCGCCGTGGATGCCGAGCGCCGCACCCAGTGCCACGGCGAGGACGCCGATACGAAGCACTCCCCAGGGCTTGCTGGTGGCGGCGGCCAGCGCCGGCCCGATGGCGAGCAGCGGCAGCCAGGTGATCCCGGCCCCGCTGAAGAGGGCGAGGAGGGCGACGGCGAGGACGATCAGTGCGGGCGCACCACCGGCGAGGTGGGTGGCGGCGAGGTGGGCGGCGGCGCGCGGCTGATGCGGCGCGGCCGAGCCGGAGGCCGAAGCCGGGGCCGGGTGCGGGGCCGTGGCCGGCCCGGATTCCTGCCCCGACGCCGGGCCGTCCTCCCGTCGACCGGCGGCCGACGCTTCGATCGCCCGCTTCGTCTCCTGGGGCCTGATGAGCTTCCGCGTACTGCGCTGCCGGGTACTGCATCCCTTCCGGTCCGGTCGGCGGTCGCTTTGATGATCTCGACGAGCCTGACTCATGTTCCTGACCGCAACTCCCTGCTCCAAGACCCTGCTCCGTTCGCGCCGCCTGAGCGTCCGATTTGTCCAGGAAACAGGGGTCCGGGGGTAGCCCACAAGGTCAGGGTTTTCAGATAGTGAACGAGGCCCCTCCGGCGGGGCGCGAAGGCGCCCGCCGACTCACGTGGCGAGCGAAAGACCCCTGGTCACACGGCTTGCCGTCGGGACCAGCCGGGCTCGGATCTGATCGAGGACGGCGAGCCGGTCCGACGGCAGGGAGACCCCGAGCGAGCCCAGCGTCTGCCCGCTGAATACCGGCACCGCGGCACACACCGTGCCGAGGGAGTACTCCTCCAGGTCCGTGACGCCCGGGGCGGCGCGCGGTTCGTCGAGCCGTCGGAGCAGCTCGGCACGGGCCGTGATGGTGCGGGGCGTGAGATCGGCGAGGGGGTGCCGGGAGAGGTAGTCGTTGCGGGCGTCGTCGTCCAGCTCGCGCAGCACGCACTTGCCCAGGGCCGTGGCATGCCCGGCATCCTCGAATCCCACCCAGAGGTCGGCGCGAGGCGCCCGGGGGCCGTCGATGATCTCGACGACCCGGATCTCGCCATCCTCGTAGAAGGTCAGGTAGGCGGCGGCCGACAGCTCGTCCCGCAGGGCGGTCAGCACGGGACGGACCCGGGTCAGCAGCGCCTGCCCGCGACTCCCGGCGTGCAGCAGGTCCAGCTTCTCCCCGATGACGAACCCGCCGTCGTCCAGCTTCCGCAGATAGCCGTCGTGGACCAGGGTCCGCAGCAGGTGGTACGTGGTGGCCAGGGGCAGCCCTGCCTCGCGTGCCAGCTGCTTCGCCGGGGCACCGCCCTCGTGTGCCCCCACGGCTTCCATCAGACGGAAGGCTCGCTGCACAGACGCGATCAACGTAGGGCCGTCCTGAACACCCACATCACAAGCTTGCGCCCGGCTTGCGGCGCTAGCAAGGTCCGCCGGGCCCGGGTGCGGCGGCAGCCGGCTGGTGTCGCCGTCCGCCGTCCGCCGTCCGCCACCGCCCACGAGCCACTGGCCCGACTCAGCCGTTACGCCCCGGCCGGGCGGCGGGTCCGCACACTCCACCGGCCGTCGGTGCGGGTGAGGTGTACCGGGTGGTCGAAGCACTTGCCGACCTGATCGCTGGTCAGGGTGTCGGCGACCGGCCCCGAGGCCAGACAGCGCCCGTCCCGCAGCAGCATGGCGTGCGTCGTACCGGGAGGCAGCTCCTCCAGGTGGTGGGTGACCAGAACCGACGACAGCTCCTGATAGGTGCGCTGGAGCGTGTCGATCCGTTCGATGAGCTGCTCCCGCCCGGCGACGTCCAGACCCGTCGCGGGCTCATCCAGCAACAGCAGCCGCGGACTGGGCATGAGCGCGCGGGCGATCAGTGCCCTGCCGCGCTCGCCCTGGGACAAGGTGGGCCATCGCGCGTCGCGCCGGTCGCCGAGACCGAGCAGCTCGATGAGGCGGTCGGCCATGGCGGCCTGCTCGGGCGTCGGACTCCACCGGGGGACACGTTCGACGGTGTTGGTCAGCCCGGTCAGCACGACGTCCCGGACCCGCAGGGGCGAGCTCGGCCCGTGGCGCGGGTCCACATGCCCCACGCAGTACCGCAGTTGGCGCAGGCCCACCCGGCCCAGCCGGTGCCCCAGGACCTCCACGGTGCCCCGCGTGGGATGGGCGAGCGCCCCCAGCAGACCGACACGAACATGGTCAAGTCCGCTCGGGGCACCGTCGAGGAGCGGGCGCCAACGTCAAGGCCAAGGCCGGGTTCAACCGCTCCAACCTCCAAGAGGCGTGGGGCCACACGGTCACGATGCTGACGTACAAGCTGGAGCGCCTCGGCGGCGAGCTGGTCAAGGTTCCCGCCCCGTACACCTCCCAGCGCTGCTCGGCGTGCGGCTTCATCACACCCGGCAGCGGGGAAGACCAAGCCACGTTGGTATGCAAGAACCCGGACTGCGGATGGTCAGGCAACGCCGACCACAACGCAGCCCGGAACATCTTGCACGTGTACCGGATCGGCCACGGAACCGTGGTCATCCCGGCTGCCGGGAGAGCAGTCGTCAGGCGCGCTCGCGGCGTCCAGCCCGCCGCCGCAAGGTAGGCGGGAATCCCCCGGCTCTGGCCGGGGAGAGCTTCAAGAAGTCCGCATGCTCATCGAGGTCGAGGCCGCGCAGATGGTTGCTCAGCGCCGTACGGACGACGATCTCGCCGCGGTCGAAGCGGCCCTGGCGAAGCGTCGTGACGCGGCGAAGGCCGGCCACGCGGAATTCGTCGACGCCGACATCGCCCTGCACGCGGCCGTGGTCGCTGCCGCACACAACCCCGTACTCACCGCCCTGTTCGGCGAGTTCGTACCGGTGCTGCGCCAGGGCCTGATCGACCTGGGGGAGCTGCTCGACCTGCGGACCGAAGACCCGAACCACGGTGACGAGGGGCACGCCCTCCTCGTCGAGGCCATCGCACGGGCAGACGCCGAAGCGGCCGGGCGCACCCTGCGGGAAGAGCTGAGGCAGACGCTCGACCGGCTACATGCCGTCTGACTCGAGCGGGCCACTCGATACGCAGGGGTCGGGAGTCGGGTCGGGAGCCGGGCTCCCGGGGGTGACGCACCATCGCAGGACGGTTTCGAAGTCCCTTGCCAGCGAGGCGTGGTCGCGGGGCATCGGCGGCGGGTGTGCGATGTCGTCGTAGACGAGGCCTTCTACGGCCGCCCGCACCAACCGGGCATCGCGATCGGGGGCGGGGGCGCCCAGGGCCGCCAGCAGCGCGCGGGTCTGTTCGAGGAAGCAGTCGGCCACGCGGGCGAGCGCCGCTGCCGGTTCGGGCTGTCCCGCAGCCAGCAGGGAGAGTTCCAGGCGGACGCGGGTGCGTTCGCGGGCCGGCCCCAGCCAGTGGCCGGTGACGCGGGCCATCATCGCCGCCGCGTCTGCCACGGAGGGTGTCGCCGCGTCTGCCACGGAGGCCACTGACTCGGCCGGCTGGGAGAGCACCGGTTCGGCGGGGCCGGAAGGGGCCTCCCGGGCGATGTCCGCCAGTTCCCTTTCGGCGATGACCTCAGCCATCCCGACGAGCAGCGCCTGGCGGGTGCGGAAGTAGTAGCTGGTGGAGCCCGGTGCCACCCCGGCGTGCGCGTCGACTGCGCGGTGGGTGAGCCCGCGCAGCCCGCTGGCGGCGGCGACGGTCACGGCGGCATCGAGCAGGACCTGGGCTCGCGCGGTACGAGACATGCGACTCACCCTACCCCGCCGCCTCTACAGGTGTAGAGTCATCTACGGAGCCCAATCCGGGAGGTGCCCTGTGACGAATCTGGTGGACCAGTTCCTGCCGTCACCCCATTTCCGTGAGAAGCACACCATCACCATCGCCGCTCCGGCCCCCGCCGTCTGGGCCGCCTGCCGGCGGCTCGACCCGCGCGACATCCGGCTGGCGCGCCCGTTGTTCGCTGCCCGCGACGGGATCGCCCGGCTGCGGCACGGCCACGGTCAACGCGACATGCCGACTCCGGGAGCGATGACTCGGCTCGCCGAGGAGCGTCATCGCGAGATCGTGGAGGGACTGGTGGGCCAGTGGTGGAAGTTCGGCGTCCCGGGCGGACACCAGGTCACCTCGGCCGAGGAGTTCCGGGATTTCCACCAGCCGGGGTACGCCAAGGCCACCCTGAGCCTCTTGCTGGAGGAGGCGGCCGACGGCCGGACCCGGCTGACCACCGAGACCCGGGTGCGGTGCCTGGACGACTCCTCGCGCCGGGTCATGGCGCGGTACTGGCTGCTGATCCGGCCGTTCAGCGGCTTCGTACGGCGGCTGATGCTGGCGGCCATACGACGGCGCGCGCTCACGGAAGCAGCCGCTGCTCCTTCGCCACCGCCACCGCGCCGGCTCTCGTGTCCACGCCCAACTTGTCGTAGATCCGGCCCAGATGGGTCTTCACGGTGGCCTGGCTGATGAACAGCGCGCGGGCGATGTCACGGTTTCCGAGGCCCTGCGCCAGCTGGCCGAGGATGTCGAGTTCGCGGGCGGTCAGAGCGGGCCGCGTGGCACCGCGCATCTGGTTCATGACGCGGCTGGCGATGGGCGGGGACAGTGTGGTGCGCCCCTGCGCGGCGGCGCGAATCGCCGCGAAGAGCTCCTCGGGACGCTCGGCCTTCAGCAGATAGCCGGTGGCGCCTGCGGCGATGGCGCGGGCGATGTCGGCGTCCGTGTCGTAGGTGGTGAGGACCAGCACATGGATGCCGGTGGCCGCGATGCGGCGGGTGGCCTCCACGCCGTCGATGCCGGGGCCGAGCTGGAGGTCCATCAGCACCACGTCCGGCCGGAGTTTCGCGGCCAGGGCCACCACCTCCTCACCGGTGCCCGCCTCTCCCACCACCTCGATGTCGGGTTCGCTGCCGAGCAGAGCGAGCAGCCCGGCACGCACCACGGCATGGTCGTCGCAGAGCAGGATGCGGACAGTGGCTTCGGTCATGACGAAGGGCCCAGGGGGATCGCGGCGGACAGGACGGTGCCCTCGCCGGGCGCCGACTCGATGACCAGGGTGCCGCCGAGCCGACGGGTCCGGGCGCGCATCGCGGGCAGCCCGTGCCCCCGTGCACCCGGTGCCGACTCCACCACGGCCGGCGGGTCGAAGCCGGCGCCGTCGTCGGCGACGTCCAGGACCACCTGGTCCTGCAGGTGGGTGAGGGTGAGGGTGGCCGTGGTGGCGCCGGCGTGCTCGCGTACGTTCGCCAGCGCGCCCTGTGCGATGCGCAGCAGCGCGGAGGCGACGCGGTCGGGCAGTGGAACGGCCGACGCACCCTCGACATGGCAGCGCACCGCAAGGCCGCCGGACTCCTTCGACTCGCGCGCGGCCAGGGCGCGCAGCGCCTGTTCCAGGGTGCCGCCGTCGTCGAGATCGGCGGGTGCGAGGTCATGGACGAAGCGCCGTGCCTCGGCCAGGTTCCGCTCGGTGATCGAGGCCGCCGTACGGACATGCCGGTGAGCGGTTCCGGGGTCGGCGGCCCAGACCCGGTCCGCCGCCTGGAGCAGCATCTGCTGGCTGGACAGGCCCTGGGCGAGGGTGTCGTGGATCTCCATCGACAGGCGCTGCCGTTCGGCGAGGGTGCCTTCGCGGCGCTCGGTGGCGGCGAGTTCGCGCCGGGTGCGGAGCAGATCGTCGATCAGCTGCCGCTGCCGGTCGGCCTGGCGTTGCATATGGACGAAAACGGCCGCCGCGATCGCCGCGACGGCGGGCGGGGCAAGGACCAGGTTGGGGTCGAAGCCGCCCGTGGACAGCTTCAGCTGAGCGGCGACCACGAAGGCCGTGAGCACCGCGACCAGCGCAAGAGAGGTGCGCGGGGTCAGGGTGCGCAGCCCCGTGAAGAACAGCGGCACCGCGCACCAGGCGAAACTCGGCGCGAGGACCACCAGCACCATCCAGACGGCGACCACCGCCCCCAGCCAGCCGAACCGACGCGGCACGGGCGACGAGGACGGCGGCGGGCCGAGCATGTACAGCAGGGCCAGACCGGCGGACAGCGCGATGATCCACGGAATGCGCGGCTCACCGGGGTGACGCAGCAGGAACCGGGCCAGCGACGCGCCGAGCAGCAGGAAGAACGCCGCGCGCATGACGAGCACGAGCCACCGCTCTCCAGGGGCCGTGGCCTCCGCCGTCGGGCCTCCACGTCGCATCCAACCCTCCTCGGCCTGCGCGTATCCGCCCACTCTGCCCCGGTGGAACCATCCTCGCATCAACCGATCGGCCGACCCGGGGGTCAGCCGTCACGCCCGGAACGAGCAGCCGCCGGGCCGAGGCGCCGGGCCGGTCCTCGGCCGGAGGATCGAGCCATGACCAAAACCAAGAAGCTCCTCGCCGCCACCGCCGCCGTCCTCGCCGCCGGAACGATCGGTGCCGTCGGCGCCAACGCGGCCGCCCCGGCGGCCGAGACCAGGACCACGGTCGAGGCCGACGCCGCCGACCGCAACCTCGTCCGGTCGACGCACCTGACGATCGCGGCCGCCACCGAGGCGGCCAAGGCCAGCCTCGACGCCGCCGCCAAGGAGGGCCAGAAGGTCTCGGTCGCCGTCGTCGACCGCAACGGCAACACCGTCGTCACGCTCCGCGGCGACGGCGCGGGCCCGCAGTCCTACGCCTCCGCCGAGAAGAAGGCCTTCACCGCCGTCTCCTGGAACGCGCCCACCTCCACCCTGGTGAGCCGCCTGTCCCAGACCCCGAACCTCAAGGACATCCCCGGCACGCTGTTCCTGCCCGGCGGCGCCCCGGTCCAGGTGAAGGGCGCCCCCATCGCGGGCATCGGCGTGGCCGGCGCTCCCAGCGGCGACCTCGACGAGAAGTTCGCCCAGGCCGGCGTGGCCGCGCTGAACAAGTAGCCGCGCCAGGGCCTGTCCGGCCCTGCCCTTTCTCGGCCGGCAAAAAGGGTTGGCGCCGCTGGGTGGGGCGGGGCTAAGGTCGGCGACGAACCGGATGGCGCCCGAGGGTGCCGTCGTTGGCCGTTGAGGAATCGGGAGGTGAGTACTGATGACTGTCGTTGCGATGGGCGTTGCCCGCATCCAGAAGATCATCAACTCCATTCCCGTGGTCTCCGGCTGATTCGCCTCTTTCCTTTCTCTCGCGCGTTGCGCGCAGCCGGGACCGCTCTTCCCTGAAGGGCCTTCCCGTTGTTCGACCTCGATTTCCCGCTTTCTGCCGCGCATCCGTTGATGTCCTATGGCTGGGACGACGGATTCGCGGAGAGTTTCACCCCCTTTGCCGGGCAGGGGGTCGTGCCCGGCCGTATCGTCCGCGTGGACCGCGGGCGGGTGGACGCCGTGGTGCCCGACGGCGACGGCATCCGGACGGTCCTGGCCGACACCGCACTCGTGGCGACCAGCGACCCGATGCGGGTGCCGTGCACCGGCGACTGGGCCGTGATCGACCTGGAGAACGGGCGTGGCGGCGACCATGTCGACGGCGTCGTAAGGGCGTTGCTGCCGCGCCGCACGGCGTTCGTACGGTCCACCTCGTCGAAGCGTTCCGAGGGCCAGGTGCTGGCCACCAACATCGACATCATCGTCATCTGTGTATCGCTCGCGGACCAGTTGGACCTCGGGCGGATCGAGCGGTTCCTCGCGCTCGCACAGTCCGGCTCGACGGGTGAGGGGGCGGCGCACCGGACCGCGCTCTCCCCGGAAGGCGGCGCTCGGCCGTTGGTGGTGTTGACCAAGGCGGATCTGGCCGGGGACGCGGCGGGTCTGGCGCATCTCGTCGCCGATGCGGAGGGCGCGGCTCCTGGCGTGCAGGTGCTGGCGGTCAGTTCCGCCACGGGGGAGGGGCTCGACGTGCTGTCCGCCGTGTTGGCCGGTGGCACGTCCGTGTTGCTGGGGCAGTCCGGTGCGGGGAAGTCCACGCTGGCCAACGCCCTGCTCGGGGAGAACGTCCAGGACGTGCGGGCCACCCGCGACCGGGACGGCAAGGGGCGGCACACCACGACGACACGGGACCTGCTGGCGCTGTCGTGGGGCGGGGTGCTGATCGATACGCCCGGACTGCGCGGCGTCGGGATGTGGGACGCGGGGACCGGGCTAGCCCGGACGTTCTCGGATGTCGAGGCGCTGGCCGAGGAGTGCCGGTTCCATGACTGCGCCCATGAGGCGGAACCCGGGTGCGCGGTTCAAGAGGCCGTCGCCAACGGGGAGTTGGCGGTACGGCGACTGGAGAGCCATCGGAAGTTGCTGCGCGAGAACCAGCGCATCGTCGCCAAGACCGACGCACGTCTGCGGGCGGAGATCCGGCGGGACTGGAAGCAGAAGCAGGCGCTGGGGCGCCACATGATGGAGCGGAAGAGGGGAGGGGGACGGCGCTAGCGGGGGCGCCGGCGGAGGGCATCGCCGGGGCGGTCCGGCCCGGCGGTGCGCCCCCACCCCCATGTCCGATTTCCGCCAGTGGTGGGGGTCGGGGCGGCGCACACTGGGGGTGTGATGGATGACGAGGCCAGGTACGAAGCGGTTTCCAGCCGGGATGCGCGGTTCGACGGGGAGTTCTTCTTCGCGGTGACGACCACCGGGATCTACTGCCGGCCGAGCTGCCCCGCGGTCACTCCCAAGCGGGTGAATGTGCGCTTCTTCCCGTCGGCGGCGGCCGCGCAGTCGGCCGGGTTCCGGGCCTGCCGGCGCTGCCGGCCGGATGCCGTCCCGGGTTCCGCGGCGTGGAATGTGCGGGCCGACCTGGTCGGGCGGGCCATGCGGTTCATCGGGGACGGGGTCGTCGACCGGGAAGGCGTCGGCGGGCTGGCGCGGCGGCTCGGCTACAGCGCGCGCCAGGTGCAGCGGCAGCTGACCGCCGAGCTCGGCGCGGGCCCGGTGGCACTGGCGCGGGCCCGCCGGGCGCACACCGCCAGGGTGCTGCTCCAGACCACGTCGCTGCCGGTCACCGAGCTGGCGTTCGCCGCCGGGTTCGCCAGCATCCGGCAGTTCAACGACACGATCCGGGAGATCTACGCCGGTACGCCGAGCGAGCTGCGGGCCGCGGCCCAGCGCCCCCATGGCGCCGCCGCCCGCCCGTCACCCAGCGGCATACCGCTCCGGCTGGCCTACCGCGGGCCGTACGCGGCGGCCGAGATCTTTGACTTTCTGCAGGTCAGAGCCGTTCCCGGGGTGGAGGAGATGCGGGGCGCCCGGGGCGACCGCACCTACCGCCGTACGCTGCGGCTCGCCTACGGCAGCGGGATCGCCGAGGTCGATGAGCACGGTGGCGCACGGCCGCGCCGTAAGCCGCCGGCGGGCCTGGTGTGCCCGGCGGCGCGCGGCGCGGACGGCGGCTGGCTGGAGTGCCGGCTGCGCCTGACCGATCTGCGGGATCTGTCGACGGCCGTGCAGCGGCTGCGCCGGCTCTTCGACCTGGACGCCGATCCGTACGCCGTCGCCGAGCGGCTGGGCGCGGATCCCCGGCTCGCCCGGCTCGTGGCGGAGCGCCCCGGGCTGCGTTCACCGGGCACCGTGGACCCCGAGGAACTGGCCGTACGGACCGTGCTCGGCGGGCCGCCGGAGCGCGCCGCGGAGCTGGTGCGGTCGTACGGGAAACCGCTGGATGTGGCGGACGGCGGGCTCACCCACCTCTTCCCCGCGCCCGGCGAGCTGACCGGCGCGGAGGTCGAGGAACCGGTGCGCGCGCTGTGCACGGCGCTCGCCGACGGCGCGGTCCTGCTGGACGCGGGCACGGACCGCGGCGCGGCGGAGCGGGCGCTGGCCGCCCTGCCGGGCGTCGGCCCGCGGACGGCGGCGTACATCAGGATGCGGGGGCTGGGCGACCCGGATGTGCGGACGGGGACCGGGACGGGGACCGGCTCGGCAGCGGGGACCGCGGGGGCCGCGGGTGTGGCGGATGCGTGGCGGCCTTGGGGCGCGTACGCCCTGCACTACCTGTGGAGCGCCGGGCGCCTTCGCCCGGGGGAGATGCCCGGATAGGGATCGGACAGGAGATCGGCAGGGGCTGGGGCAGGTGCACGGTCTGGGGCAGGGGGCGTTCGGCGCGTCCTCCCGCTTCGGCCTCACCCCGCGATCACCGCTCCCACCCATGCCCCGGCCACCATCAGGCACGCGAACAGTTCGATCAGCACGCTCAGGCCGATGGTCCGCATGACCGTGCGGGTGGACGCCAGCGCGTCCCCGTGGCCGCCGAGCCGGACGCGTTCCATGAGGTAGAGCCCGCCGATCGCGCCCACCAGCGCGCCCACGACGGGGATCACGACGAAGCCCACGATGCCGGCGACGCCGGCCAGGAACAGGGTGCGGTACGGCGCGCCGGCGGCCCGGAGATCGCGGGCCGGGAGCAGCCACTTGACGACCTGGTTGAGCAGCAGGACGGCGGTGGCGCCCATGAGGACCGTCCAGGCGAGCCCGGACCGCTCGGTCAGGGCCCACCACACGACGGCCGCCCAGACGATCGGCGGCCCGGGGACGCCCGGAAGCAGCACCCCGAGCAGACCGAGCAGCATGACCAGGCCGACCGCGACCAGCTGCGCCACACTCATGCGCCGGCCTCACTCCGTCCGGCGGACGCCCGCGCACAGCCGTCGGCCGCCGGCCACGCCCCGCCCGGCGCGCGGCACGCAGCGGCTCGTACACGGCGCTCCCTCATGGCCCGAACCCGCCGGACGCGCTCCCGGACAGCCTCATGGGCCAAGCCTGCCGGACCCGGCCGGTACGCGCTTCCCGGAGCGAGGCCGCCGCTTCGGCGCCGGTGCCGCCCCGCTAGCCCTTCCGCGCCACCCATCCCCGCTCATACGCATGCCAGCCCAGCTGCAGCCGGGTGGTCACCCCGGCCAGGTCCATCAGATGCTTGACGCGGCGCTGGACGGTGCGCAGGCCCAGGTCGAGCTGTTTGGCGACGCTCGCGTCCGTCAGGCCCGCCAGCAGCAGCGAGAGCACCTCCAGATCGGAGTTGTCCGGTGCGGCCGAGTCCTCTTCGTGGGTGGTTCCGTCGGCGGTCAGCCGGAGCGGTACGGCCTGCCGCCAGACCGCCTCGAACAGGCCCAGCAGCGATTCCAGCAGTCCGCTGTCGTGCACCACCAGGGCGGCCGGCTCCGCGGCGGCGGCGCCGGTCGTGCCCGCCGTGCCGCGGGTCCGCAGCGGCACCATCGCGATCGAACGATCCGCGATCACCAGCTTGGTGGGGACCTCGTCGAGCACCCGCACCTGCTGGTCGCGGCGGAGCGCCTCGGCCAGCCCGAGCAGCCCGCCGGGCGCGTCCAGCACCCCGCGCTCGATCACCACGCGATACTCGACGCCGCGCTCGACGGCCCGGTCCTCGGCGTCGTTCTCCATGTCCGTCACCGCCGCCGGAGTGGTCGTGACCAGGGCACACACCTCGTCCGCCGCGCCGAGCTGGAGCTGCAGAAAACGGTGCGCGACGGCGCCGGGGCCGGTCACCACCTCGACCAGATCGTGCACGGCGGGCTCGGCGGCCCGGCCGCGGAACTCCTCGGCGAGCAGCGCGGCGGCGAGCTCCGCGCGCTCCAGCTCGTGCCGCTGCTGGGTGAGCAGGGCGCCCAGCGCGACCGCGGGCGGCGCGGCGACCCAGCGGCCGGGACGGGTGGAGGACTGGGCGGCCAGCCCCTGCCGCTCCAAGTGGCGCAGGGTGCGGACGGTTTCGTCCTCGGGGAGCGCCAACCGGTGTGCCAGATAAGGGACTTCGGCCGCGCCGAGCCCCACCAGCGTCCGGTAGGCCGTCTCCTGCGCCTCGTCCAGTCCTATGGCACTCAGCATCCGAATCCCCTCCGACGCATCCCGTGTTGGGTGACGCATCCGCATGTTCCGTCACGCCTCAGCATGTCCTCCGAGGCATCCGCGCTGCTCCGGCGCCCCCGTATTCCCGCCGGTCGGCGGGTGGCGGGAATGAGTCATGGCGCAAATCCGCCGCCGACATCATCCCCGTACCACCTCGCGCTCTGCCAAGGTGTCGGAACCGCAGAAGCAGTTGGCGGCCGGTGGGGATGGGGTTTGCGATCCGCACCGGCTCGGGCAGCAGTTCACAAGGGGCTCGAAGATCCCGTATGTGGGGTACGGGGTATTCGAGGGGGCGACGGCCAGGGCGGATACCGGTCTCGGGGCGGCAACCGCCGGGCGTCCGGGCCGCCGCCCCGGCCGCGCCGTCCCGGGGGTACGGTCGGGCCGCGGGCATCCGTGCCGCGCGGCCCGTACGCCTTGCACCCCCGAGGACGTGCGCCGGCCTCTGAGCTCCGCCGGGCGGTCACCTGTGGGGGGTGGGCCGCCCGGCGGGATCCCGTTTTCGTACCGGATGGCGTGCCTGTCGGCAGGCCCGTTTTTGTGCCCTGTTTCCGGCGGGTCCGCCGATGGACAATACGGGCCATGAACCAGCACGGGGCACCACGCGGCCACGAGGACGACTGGTGGCGGCAGTTGTACGGCGAGGACGGCGGGACAGGGACCGGGGCAGGGACTGGAGCCAGGGCCGGGGGCGGAGGCGGTTCGGGAGACGGCGCGGTGCGGGACGCCGGGCCGTCCGACGCGTCGGACACGCTCGACGAGCGGGTGAACTCGGCGCTGCGGGCGGTGGGGTTACGGCCCCGGGGAACGTACGGGGCGGCGTCCGCGGAGTCGACGGCGGAGGCTTCCGTAGAGCCGGACGTATTGCCGACGGTGGAGGCGTCCGCGGAGCCGGCCGTGGAGCCCGCGGTTCCGGAGCCCGAACCGAATCCCGAACCGGAGCCCGAACCGCCCGCGCCATCAAGGCAGTTGACGCCCCACGACTTCATCGGTGACCGGCCGCCCACCTACCACCCCGAACCCGTCGCGCTGCCCGCCGCCGACCCCGCCGCCATCGACGCACTGGTGCCCGACACCACCCTGGACGGCGCCGCCTACGGCTCGCTGACGCTCCGCGCCGCCTCCGTGCGCGGCGACTCCGCCCGCTACCGCGGCGAACCGCGCCGCGACGCCCTGCTCGCCGCCCGCTTCGGCACCGGCCGGCACACCCTGATCCTGGTCGCCGTCGCCACCGGCCGCCCCGCCGTCGAGGGATCCCATCGCGCGGCCCGCGACGTCTGCGCCGGGATCGGCGGTGCGGTCGGCCGCAGCTACACCCGGCTGGCCGAGGACATCCGTACGGACAGCCGCGCCGCCCTCAAGTCCGGGCTGCGGCGGCTCACCGACCGCAGTTACGGCAGGCTGCGCGGCCGGGCGGCGGAACTGGGCGCCGCCCCGGAGGGGTACACCGCAGCGCTGCGCTGTCTGCTGCTGCCCGCCGACCCCGATTGCCGTACCCGGGTGTTCTTCGGCGTGGGCGAGGGCGGTCTCTTCCGGCTGCGCGACGGCTCCTGGCAGGACCTGGGGCCCACCGCGGGGGACCGTGATCCGGTCGAGGAGTTCGAGGAGCCGCCGGTCCCCGGCCTGCCCGCGGGCCCCTATACGGCGGAGAGCGCGGTGCCGCCGGAGCCGTTCCTCTTCCGGGCGTCCGCGGCGCGTCCCGGGGACACACTGCTGCTGTGCAGCGCGGGGCTGGCGGAGCCGCTGAGCGAGGAGCCCGCGTTCGCCGCCCGGCTGGCCGCCCAGTGGTCGGCCACCGAGGCGCCGGGCCTCCTCGACTTCCTGGCCGCGGCGCAGCTACGCGTCAAGGGACATGCGAAGGACCGGACGGCCGTGGGGGTTTGGGAGTCGTAGCGGGGCGGAGGGGGAGGGCCATGAACCCTCCAGATGCCTTCAGATGCCTGCAGATGGCGGACACCGCCTGATGGGTTCTGTGCGAGCCGCGCTTGCGCCGTAAGGGCCACTGCCCTCGCTCGCGCCTAGTATCGCCCGGTATGAGGCTTCTGCCCCAGTCCTGAGCGCGAACCCCGAGGAGCCGCCCCGTGCCCAAGCCCACCGTTGCCGAGCAGTTCGTCGACCTCCTGGTGCGTGCCGGGGTGCGGCGGCTGTACGGCGTCGTCGGCGACAGTCTCAATCCCGTTGTCGACGCCGTTCGCCGCAATTCCGCGATCGACTGGATCCAGGTCAGGCACGAGGAGGCCGCGGCCTTCGCGGCCGGCGCGGAGGCGCAGCTCACCGGCAAGCTGGCCGCCTGCGCCGGCTCCTGCGGACCCGGCAATCTGCACCTCATCAACGGCCTCTTCGACGCGCACCGCTCCATGGCCCCGGTCCTCGCGCTGGCCTCCCACATCCCCTCCAGCGAGATCGGCACCAGCTTCTTCCAGGAGACCCACCCCGACCGGCTGTTCAACGAGTGCAGTCACTACAGCGAGCTGATCTCCAGCGCCAAGCAGATGCCCCGGGTGCTGCAGACCGCGATCCAGCACGCCATCGGGCGGAGCGGTGTCTCCGTCGTCTCGCTCCCCGGCGACATCGCCGCCGAGCCGGCTCCCGAGCGCGCCATCGAGCACGCCCTGGTCACCTCCCGTCCCTCCGTACGCCCCGGCGACGCCGAGATCGACAAGCTGGCCCGGATGGTCGACGAGGCCGACAAGGTCACCCTGTTCTGCGGCAGCGGTACGGCGGGCGCGCACGCCGAGGTGATGGAGTTCGCGGAGCGGGTGAAGTCCCCGGTCGGGCATGCGCTGCGCGGCAAGGAATGGATTCAGTACAACAATCCCTATGACGTCGGAATGAGCGGGCTGCTCGGATACGGCGCGGCGTACGAGGCCACCCATGAGTGCGATCTGCTGATCCTGCTCGGCACGGATTTTCCGTACAACGCCTTTCTTCCCGACGACGTCAAGATCGCCCAGGTGGATGTCCGTCCCGAGCACCTGGGCCGCCGCTCCAAACTGGACCTCGCGGTGTGGGGCGATGCCCGCGAGACGCTGCGCTGTCTGATTCCCAGAATCCGGCCGAAGGCCGATCGCACATTCCTGGACCGGATGCTGAAGAAGCACGCCGACGCGCTGGAAGGGGTGGTCAGGGCATACACCCGCAAGGTGGAGAAGCACGTCCCGATCCACCCCGAGTTCGTCGCCTCCGTGCTGGACGAAGAGGCCGCCGACGACGCGGTCTTCACGGTCGACACCGGAATGTGCAATGTCTGGGCGGCGCGTTATCTCAGTCCCAACGGGCGCCGCCGGGTGATCGGTTCGTTCAGTCACGGGTCGATGGCGAACGCCCTGCCGCAGGCGATCGGTGCCCAGTTCATCGACCGTGGCCGGCAGATCGTCTCGATGTCCGGCGACGGCGGATTCACCATGCTGATGGGGGACTTTCTCACCCTCGTGCAATACGAACTGCCGGTGAAAATCGTCCTCTTCAACAATTCCTCCCTGGGGATGGTCGAGTTGGAGATGCTGGTTTCCGGCCTTCCGTCGTACGGCACCACCAACCGCAATCCGGACTTCGCGGCCATCGCCCGCGCGGCCGGAGCGCATGGCGTACGGGTGGAGAAGCCCAAGCAGCTGCGTGGCGCGCTGCGCGAGGCTTTCCAGCACGACGGGCCGGCGCTGGTCGATGTCGTGACCGACCCCAATGCGCTGTCCATTCCGCCGAAGATCAGCGCGGAGATGGTGTCCGGCTTCGCGCTGTCGGCCGGGAAGATCGTGCTGGACGGCGGGGTCGGGCGGATGCTTCAGATGGCCCGCTCCAATCTGCGCAACATTCCGGGGATGTAGGGCGGAAATGGGGATGTAGGGCGGACGCCGGTCAGGTGCCGGGCGGGTGCTGCGGGCGCAGCCGTAGCGTGAGGATCTGGAACGGGCGCAGCCGGACCGTCACGTCCGAGGTCGGTCCCGCCTCCTCGTCGTGCAGGGGGCGTTCCAACAGGTCGGTGACGGTGGCGTGTTCGACGGGGAAGCCGGGGGAGAGCGTGCCCGTGGCGCGTCCGCCGCGCGACTCGTAGAGCCGCACCACCACATCGCCGCTGCGGTCCTCGGCGAGCTTGACCGACTCGACGGTGATGGCCGGGTGGTCGACGCGCAGGAGAGGGGCGACCGGCGGTGCGGCGGCGGGCCTGAGGGGGAGGTTGAGCGCCAGGCCCTCGGCGACCGCGTCGCCGACCTCGGCCCCCGGCAGCAGTGCGTAGGTGAAGCGGTGCGGGCCCTGATCGGTCTCCGGATCAGGGCTGTGCGGGGCGCGCAGCAGCGTCAGCCGTACGGTCGTGCCCAGGCCCTCGGGGTGCGGGGTGCGGGTGACGTCATGGCCGTACGTCGAGTCGTTGAGCAGGGCGATTCCATAGCCGGGCTCGGCGACGCGCAGCCAGCGGTGTGCGCAGATCTCGAAGCGGGCCGCGTCCCAGCTGGTGTTGGCGTGCGTGGGGCGGTGGACATGGCCGAACTGCACCTCGGAGGTGGCCCGTTCGGCGTGCACATCGAGCGGGAAGGCGGCCTTGAGGACCTTCTCGGACTCGTGCCAGTCGATGTCGGTGGTGATGTCCAGCCGCCGCGAGCCCGCCCGCAGCGTCAGCTCCTGGACGATGCGGGAGGCGCCGAACGCCCTGGTCACCCGCACGGTGGCGGACAGCGGCCCGGACGCGACCGGCTCCACGGATTCGACGGCGGTGAGATCGGTGTGCCGGTTGCGGTAGTGCCGGTCGAGGTCCCAGGCGTCGTACTGGTTGGGGTGGTCGGGGTGCAGCTGCAGCAGATTGCCGCGCGCGCCCGGTGCCAGGGCCTCCCGTCCGGCGTGCAGATCGTGTACCGAGGACAGCAGTCCGTCGGCGTCGACGCGCACCCGCAGCAGGCCGTTGTCGAGCGTGCGGGTGTCGCCTTCGGACGTCATCCGCACGGGCGGGAGGACGGCGGAATCCGCGCGCGGCACCACGGCCGCCGCGCTCAGTGCGGGGACATGGACGGCGACGGCGGCACGCTCCGACCCCTGCCCCGACCCCTGCCCCGGCGTCTCGACGATCTCGTCCCGGTCGTACGGCGAGGCATTGAACACCGCCGGCAGCCCGCCGTCGGGCGCCGCCCCCAGCGCCCCGATCGCCCCCTCGACGATCGCGGTCAGCTCCGCCTCGACCGCCGCGTAGGTGTCCCGCGCCTCGCGGTGCACCCAGGCGATGGACGAGCCGGGCAGGATGTCGTGGAACTGATGCAGCAGGACGGTCTTCCAGAGGCGGTCGAGGGCGTCGTACGGATAGCTGTACCGGGCGCCGTCGCCCGCCCGCACCGCGGCCGTCGTGGCCCACAACTCCGCCTCCCGCAGCAGATGTTCACACCTCCGGTTGCCCTGCTTGGTCTTCGCCTGGGAGGTATAGGTACCGCGGTGGAACTCCAGATACAGCTCGCCCGACCAGACCGGTGCCGCCGCCCCGTACTCCTCGTGTGCGGCCTCGAAGAACCGGGCCGGCGGCTCGACCTCGACGCGCGGCGAGCCCTCCAGGGAGCGCAGCCGGCGGGCCCGCTCCAGCATCTCGCGGGTCGGGCCGCCCCCGCCGTCGCCCCAGCCGAACGGCACCAGGGAGCGGGTGGCGCGGCCCTTGTCGGCGAAGTTCCGTTCCGCGTGGGCGAGTTCACGGGCGTGGAACTGGGAGTTGTAGGTGTCGACCGGCGGGAAGTGGGTGAACACACGGGTGCCGTCGATGCCCTCCCACCAGAACGTGTGGTGCGGCATCCTGTCGGTCTGGTTCCAGGACAGCTTCTGGGTGAGGAACCACTTCGCCCCGGCCAGCCGCGCCAGCTGCGGGAACGCGGCGGTGTAGCCGAAGGAGTCCGGCAGCCAGATCTCCTCGGTCTCCACCCCCAGCTCCTCCAGGAAGAACCGCTTGCCGTGCACGATCTGCCGGGCCAGCGCCTCGCCGCCGGGCATGTTGGCGTCCGACTCCACCCACATCGAGCCGACCGGCGCCCAGTTCCCCGCCCGGACGGCCTCCTTGATCCGCTCCCAGATGTGCGGCTGGTGGTCCCGCACCCAGGCGTACTGCTGGGCCTGCGAGCAGGCGAACACCAACTCCGGGTATTCCTCGGCGAGTTGGGTGACATTGGCGAAGGTGCGGGACGCCTTGCGGACGGTCTCGCGCAGCGGCCACAGCCACGCGGAGTCGATATGCGCATGCCCGGCGGCCGAGACACGATGGGCGCTCGCGCTGGCCGGGCGGCTCAGTACGTCCGCCAGCTCGGCACGGGCGGCGGCGGCCGTGGCGCCCACGTCGTGCAGATCGAGCGCGTCCAGCATGTTCTCCAGGGCGCGCAGGATCTCGTGCCGGCGCGGGCGGTCCGCGGGCAGCTCGTACATCAGCTCCGACAGCACCTCGATGTCGAGGATCAGCTGCCAGACGGTCTCGTCGAGGACCGCGAGATCGGCGGACGCGAAGCGGTAGAGGGGCTGTCGCGGGGCGGTGCGTACGTCGCCGAGGTCGGTGGGGCGGAAGTCGCGCAGTACGGCGGGGTTCGCGGCCGCCTCCAGGAGCAGCCGCACCTCCTCGCCGCCGCGCGCCGGGGAGCCGACCGGGATGTGCCGGTTACGTGGGTGGATGCCCTTGAGCGGCACCCCGTCGGCGTCGTGGACCAGGCCCTCGGCCTGGAACCCGGGCCCGTCGCCGCTGAAACCGGGATCGATGACGGCCTCCACCCGGCGCCCGGCCCACTCCGGCGGCACTTCGCCGGCCAGCCGGAACCAGCTCGTCGACCACGGCGGCCCCCAGGCGTCACCGGCCGCGAACGGCTCATAGGTGGCCCGCAGCGCCTCCCGCACCGGCACCGGCTCGCCCGCCACATGCCAGACGGACAGCCGCAGCGGCACCCGCGCCGCGTACTGCGCGGGCCTGATGAACTGCCCCAGCGCCCGCTCCAGGCGCCCCTCCACCAGCAGTCGGTCGTCGTGCACGGCGGCTCCTCACGGTCGTTCGGGAGATGAGTCCCGGTCACTGTCGTACGGGACATGGGTCCGGCCGGGGTGTCCGGGGCGGTCACCGCAGGCATACCCAGCGGCGGCCGGATCGGCCCAGCAGGCACGCGGGCGGCGGAAGGGCCGAAGCATGGCGTCCGGTCCGATGGGCATGCTGAGCGTGAGGCCGTTCGACAGAGCGCCGATGGTTCGTTCGGGGGCGGGGGAGAGCATGCGTCAGCCTGTGCGGCGCGAGGAACGGGACAGAGGAGAGGCAGCGGGCGGGGGGAACCGGAGCGGGGGGCTCGTCGGGTGGCGTCCGCGGGTGCTGGAGCACAAGGTGCGGCCCGCCGATCTGAGGGCGGTCGGCGAGGTGCGGCGCGAGTTACGGCAGCTGCTGAGCCGCTGGCGGGAGCCGGCCGGCGAGGATCTCACGGAGATAGCGACGCTGCTGACCAGCGAGTTGGTCACCAATGCCCTGGTGCATGCGAAGGGCGGTGCCCTCGTCAGGGCCACGGTCACGGACCGGCTGCGGGTGGAGGTCAGGGACTTCGCCGCCCGGCGCCCCGAACCGCGCGCGGCGACCGCCGACGGAACGTCCGGCAGGGGGCTGATGCTGGTGTGCTCCTTGGCGGACGCGTGGGGCGTACGGTCCCACGCGGTCGGCAAGAGCGTGTGGTTCGAGCTGGGTGGCGGACCGGCCTGACGAGGCGTATGGGGGTGTGACGTCGGCGCGGTCCGCCGTTTTCAGCCGAATTGCCGCTCGATCGCGGCGAGTTTCTCCTCGAGCGAGTCCAGACGGGGGAGCGTCTGGGTGTCGTCCTCGGCCGTGAGGTCCACGGTCAGCCGGGGCTCGGCCGAGTAGGCGGCGGCGTGCTCAGCGCCGGACACGGCCTTGAGAGCCGGGCGTGAGCGCACCGGCAGTTCTCCTTCGGGCAGCGGTTCCCGTTCGACGGTTATGGCGGAGTCCGGGCCGGCCACTTCCGCGGCCCCCTGAGCCACCGTCAGCTGACGGCTGCCCCGGTTGATGCCCCAGGAGCGGTGCTGCCGGTTGATGGCCTTGATGCGAGCCCGGTCCAGCCTGCCCTGTTTGCGCCTTCGGTGCCGGCGCTGCGACTTCTCCCGGCGGTCCTCCCGGACCTCCTCGACGGCCTCGTCCAGCGTCCGTACGCCCTCCAGCAGCATCAGCGACCAGGCGGCGAACGTCTCGCGGGGAGCGCGCAGCCAGCGCACGACGCGGATCTGCGGCAGCGGCCGGGGCACCAGGCCCTGCTCGCGCAGCGCCGCCCGGCGGGTCTGCTTCAGCGCCCGGTCGAAGAGGACCGCGGCCGACAGCGACATACCGGCGAAGAACTGCGGCGCGCCCGCGTGGTCCAGGCCCCGGGGCGCGTGCACCCAGTTGAACCAGGCGGCGGCGCCCGCGAACGTCCACACCAGCATGCGCGAGCCGAGCGCCGCGTCTCCGTGGCTGGCCTCGCGCACGGCGAGGACGGAGCAGAACATCGCGGCGCCGTCGAGACCGAAGGGCACCAGATACTCCCAGCCGCCGGTGAGGCTGAGATTCTGTATGCCGAATCCGACCAGGCCGTGGAAGGAGAGCGCGGCGGCGACCGCCGCACAGCAGAACAGCAACACATAAGAGGCGGAGGCGAAGAGGGCCTCTTTGCGGCGGCGGCGTTCCTCGTTGCGTTCCCAGGAGTCCTCGCCGGAGGGCCGCGCGGACTCGCGCTTGCCGCGTAATACCAGGGCCACGGCCGCTGAGCCGCCGGCGATCACCAGGGCTGCCGGAACCAGCCAGTCCAGCGATATTTCGGTCATGATCATTCTTGGTCCCTTGCGTCGCGTAGGCGGTTTCGCGCGACATCCTGGCGGAGCGTGTGGCTCTGGCAGAGGGTTTCCCGGCAAGAGAACGCCAAGGGGGTGCAGGGGTGGCGGATATGTGACTGTCCTACCGAACTCCCTTGTGCAGGAGGCGGGTTGAGTTCGAATTAAGTCCCTCTAATGGGTTACGTGCCGGTCAGGTGGGGCCGGTGAGGCGCTTGATGCGGTCCGCGTCGCAGGTGCGCGGGCAGGTGACGCAGGTGTCCTCGGGGCGCAGCGTGTAGAACATGCAGCAACTGGCGCGGTCCCGGGTCGGCAACGCCTCGCCCTTCGGCCCGGTGAGCTCACGGAAGGCCGCGCTCCCCACGTACGGGGCGGTGGCGCCCGGCAGCAGCCGCTCCAGCTCGGCCACGGCGCGCGACTCCTCCCCGAGCAGATGGCCGAGGTACCACAAGCCCTCGACGATCTCGTCCGACGCCATGCCCCACAGCGCGCGCGGACCGCGCCGCATCCGGGTGCGGAAGCCGTCCAGCACGGGCCGCAGGTGCTCGGCGACCGCGTCCCGCACCTCGGCGCGCAGCGCCTCCTCGTCCGGTACCACCCGGGCGCCGGGCAGCGCGGCCGCCGGATCGTCCGGAAGGCACGCGAACGAGCGAACGCGGACGGCCATCCGGCCCAGTTCCCGCTGGAAGGAGACGTCCTGGACGGGCAGCCGCGGCACCCGGCGGTGCAGGAACCAGGGGATGGTGATCAGCAGGCAGGCCGGCCAGGCGTAACGATGCAGCGCGAAGCTCGCGACGACGTCGGGCCGGCCGCGCTGCCCGTACTCCCGCAGGATCTGGGCGTCGTCCCAGGCGAGAAAGGTGTCCAGGGTCTCACCGCCGGCCGCCAGACCGGCCGCGCACACCCAGCCGTCGCCGCTCGGCGGTGCCGCGTCCCACTCGGACACCTGCAGGCCGGGAAACACCTCGGAAAGCCGGGCATACGCGCCGGCGACGGCATCGGTGAGGGGCGGGGCGGCGAGGGCACGGGGCATGCGGGAGACCACCGAATCGCGATCGTTAGCAGGTAAGGCTTACCTTATCGGAAGACTTTACCCGGGCCCTCTCGGATTTGAACTGTCGCCCGCGCCACCTATGGTGCTGGGAACGTCAGAAGGAGCGGTCATGGAGCAGGGCACAACGGAACAGGACCCGCACACGCGGGCGTGGGTGCCCGCACCGGCCGGTCCCGCCATGCCGCACGGCGCACCCGTCGGCCACGAGCCCGCCGCGCCCCCGGCAGCCGCCAAGGCCGTGGGCCCGCCGCCGGCCATCCGGCAGCAGGCCCCACGTCCGCAGCGGCACTCCGTCCGCGGCCAGGTCCTCGCCGCCCTGCGCCACGCACTGGCCGACGGCGAGCTCACCCCGGGCGAGGTCTACTCCGCGCCCGCCCTCGCAGAGCGCTACGGCGTCTCCGCGACCCCCGTACGCGAGGCCATGCAGCAGCTGGCCTGCGAGGGCGCCGTCGAGGTCGTGCCCAACCGCGGCTTCCTGGTCTGCCGGCGCAGCTCCCGCGACCTCGCCGAGCTGGCCGAGGTGCGCGCCATGCTGGAGGTGCCCGCGATCATCCGGCTGGCCCGGACACTGCCGCCGGAGCGCTGGGAGGAGCTGCGCCCGCTCGCCGACGAGAGCGTCGCGGCCGCCGCGCACGGCGACCGCGCCGGCTACGCCGAGGCGGACCACGCCTTCCACCACGCACTCATCTCGCTCACCGGAAACCGGCAGCTGGCCGAGATCACCGACGATCTGCTGCGCCGCGCCCAGTGGCCGGCGGGCGGCGGCACCCGGCCGCGCACCGCCGACCTGCTGGCCGACGCCTCCGAGCACACCGCGCTGCTCGACGCCCTGGTCGCCCAGGAGTACGCGGTGGCCGAACGCATCGCGCGCGATCACCTCTGGACGGCCCGCCACCCGCACTGACCCCTCCCGGGCGCCACCGGACGGCCCCGGACGCGGCGGCCCCGGCTCAGCCGGGCAGCAGCTCCGTCAGCGGCAGCGCCGCGACATCGGCGGCGGGCCGGGACAGATACAGCTCCGCGTGGTAGAAGCCGTCCGACTCCTTGCCCGCGGTGGACAGACCACGCGCGGCCAGCGCCGCGAACGCCGCCCGCCGCTCGTCTCCGTCGGCGAACCGCCGCTGCCGGAACGTCCTGGTGGTGAGCTTCTCCGTGACCAGGCCCGCGCGGGCGAGCAGCGCCGAGACCGGCTGGTAGGACACCGTCCGCAGCACGAACGCGGCGACCCAGGGCGGCTCCGCCATGCAGTCGAAGAGCCGGCCGAAGGTCCGCTCGGTGATGTAGCCGACGCCGCCCGTGACGGTGATGAGGTCGGTGCCGGCCAGCGCCTGGCGCAGCGCCGGGCTGGGCTCGTCGAACTCCAGGTTCTCCGCGAAGCCGCGCTCCAGCAGACCGATCCGCTGCGCGTAGTCGACCGCGTTCTCCGCCGCGTCCAGACCTATGACACGCGCCGCTTCGGGAAGTCGCCGGGTGGCGAAGAACGTACTGTCCTCGCGGGCCAGCTCATGCGTCGGTGGCACGGTGAGGCTGTGCCCCGCGTACCGGCGGTAGAGATCGTTGAGGTCCAGCCGGCAGTTGAGCAGCGCGGCGTTGACCCCGTATGAGCAGCAGAGGTCGACGACGTTGAGTGGCGTACGGTCCGGCCGCCGTCGTCGCAGCACCTCGGCCACGGCACGGAACACCGCTTGGCCGTGGTGCGGAATCTGATAGTCCAGGGGTTGCAGAGTGGTGAAGTACCGACGGGGATCAGGGCAGTTGTAGATCGCCTCGAAATCTGCCTTGCCCCAGTCGTTTCCAGCGGTGGTGTTGATCGCTCCTGCTGCCACGGATGGGCCTCCTGAAAGGCTGCCAGAGGGTAGGGAGTCAGCTGGTCCCGGACCAGCATCCAGGCCCCGGCACCGCCTTACAGTGCGACTTGCGGCCATTCTCGGGGCGCATGGGGCACGGTGTGGCGCACCGGTCCCGCGTCATTCCCCGATCTTCTCACCTCGCGGTTCACCCCGCTCGTCGTCGCGAGGCGGAGGCGGCAGGGTCCGGGCAGGTGGGGACCGGTGGCGTCCGGATACCGGCTGATGGGGTCGCTGCCAGCGACCGTCCGACGGGCCGCCGGATCCGACTCCGGCGACCCGCCCCCGTCGCCGCCGCGTCCCGGCCGAACCGCGCACCGTTGCGTATGAATTCGGCCAATCGGTGCCGGGAACGGCATGGCCGACGACGAGGGCTTGACGGGACGGGCTCGGATCTTTGTTCGCGACCCCTACACCCTTCCTGCGTGATCTTTACCGTGTTCCTTCGCACCCCCTACAAGACCCGGACGCACCGCCCGGCGCGGTCCTTGGCGGGCGGGTCGATGAGCACCGGGTGACGGTCCACCGGATGACGCCAATCGGGTGACATCCACTGGGCGGTGCGAGCTGCCCGTACACGCCGACGGGTGCCCGCCGCGTGGACCGTCCGACGTGCGCTCGCTACGAGTCCACCGGATCCGGCGGGAGATGCTCCGCCAGCCAGGTGGGCACCCCGCCCATGAGGCGAAACAGCCGGGCGGCCTCGGTGCGCAGCCGGTGCGCCTCGGCATCCGGGGCGGCGTCCGCCAGCGCCGCGAGCGCCGGTGCCGTACCGACCAGGAATCCCAGCTCCTCGCGGATCCGCAGCGACTCGGAGAAACCGTGCCGGGCCTCCGCCAACTCGCCGTCGCGCAGGGCGAGTCCGGCCAGATGACGCCAGGTGAAGGACAGCAGCAGAGTGTCGCCCTGGACGGTGGCGCCCGCGTGCGCGCGCCGGTAGGCGGCGCGCGCGGAGTCCGGGCTGTCGGCGACATGCTCGGCCATCAGCCCGCGCCGGAAGTCCAGCAGCGGACGCCCCGCCGCCGTCGGGGCGAGCAGCGCGGCGGCCCGGCCGAGCGCCGAGCGCGCCTCGTCGGCCCGGTCGCGTACGCCCAGGACCGTGGCGGCGTACGCCAGATGGCCCCGTTCGCAGGCCGCGCCGCCCCGCTCGTCGTCGTCGCTCGCGAGCGCCTCGGCGCCGCGCAGCGCGTCCTCGGCCTCGGCCCATCCGGTTGCCGTGAACATGCAGCGCTCCACCAGGAGGGCCGCCCGGCGCAGCGCGGAGGGGGCGTGATGGACGGAGTGCGGTTCCAGCAGCGCGGCTGCGTCGTTCCAGCAGCCGCGGGATCGCAGCCGCCAAACGGCACGGTCGAGGGGATCGTCCCCGTGGACGTTCCTCTCGACCGTTTCGAGCGTTCTGACTGCCGGTACCCCTGGTGCGGATGCCGGCCCCGGCACCCACCTGCGATCTGACACCGGGTCCGATACCGGGTCCGACACCGGGTTCGATCCCGATTCCGCGGACCTAACGGAGTCCGCGGAATCCGCGGACCCTGACATGGCGGTATCCGCCACATTGCCCTCCCCGAGCGCGCCATTGAGCTGGAACTGGATGCAGTGGGCGAATCTCAGCACGAATTCCGTAGTGCGGCCAAGGGGGTGGGTGAATGATTTCACAATCGCCAACAGGGGGCCTGCACACGGCGGAACGGCCCTGATCGGCCCCGCTGCGGCACGGCCCGCCCGCCGTACGCCGGAACGCCGTTGACGCGATGACGCCCAAACGAGTTACCCCGAATGGCGGTTTCGGTCCGTCGGGTCCTCACCCGGTCCGCGGGTCGGTGCCGGCTCTTGTTCCCTCCGCGGGCACAAGACCCGGACCCCGCTGTTGGAGGGATCCAACAGCGGGCTCAGCTCATCCGCAGCGCCAGGAAGAAGTCGAGCTTGTCCTCCAGGCGGGACAGATCGCGGCTGGTGAGCTGCTCGATACGGCCCACGCGGTAACGGAGCGTGTTCACGTGCAGGTGGAGGCGGGTGGCGCAGCGGGTCCAGGAGCCGTCGCAGTCCAGGAACGCCTCCAGCGTCGGGATCAGCTCGGCGCGGTGCCTGCGGTCGTAGTCGCGCAGCGGGTCCAGGAGACGGGCGGTGAAGGCGCGGCGGACGTCGTCCGGGACGAAGGGCAGCAGCAGGACGTGCGAGGCGAGCTCCTCGTGACCGGCCGCGCAGACCCGGCCGGGGCGGGCGGCGGCGACCCGGCGGGCGTGCCGGGCCTCCTCCAGAGCGCCGCGCAGCCCCTCCGCCGAATGCACGGAGGCGCTGACGCCGACCGTCAGCCGGCCGTCGCCGTCCAGGCCGCGGCCCAGCGGGGCCTGGATGGCGGTGAGCAGATCGTCGGCGTGCAGGCCGGCCACCGCGGGCTCCCCGGACTCGTCGGGGACGGCGGGCAGCGGCACCAGCGCCACCGCCTCGTCGCCGGTGTGCGCCACGGCGATCCGGTCGGACGGTTCCGGGCCGAACGTGCCGGGGTCGACCAGCACCTCCTCCAGGAGGGACTGCGCCACCGGGCCGCCGGCCACGTCGCCGCCCTCCCACTCGACCCGGGCCACCACGATCTGCCAGTGCGGGGCGGTGCCCAGACCGGGCAGCAGCACTGGGGCCGCCACCCGCAGACGGGCCGCGATCTCGGCGGGCGGCGCGCCGGTCTGTACGAGCTCCAGCACCTCCTGGGCGAGCCGCCGGCGCACCGTACGCGCGGCATCGCGCCGGTCGCGTTCGACCGCGATCAGCTGGGTGACGCCGTTCAGCAGGTCGAGGCGCTCCTCCGACCAGTCGCCGGCGTCCGCCTCGACGGCCAGCAGCCAGTCCGAGAGCAGCGTCTCGCGCAGATCACGGCCGTCGTAGCGGATCGGGAAGAGGGAGTAGGTGGCATTGGCCAGGGTCACGCGGTGGGGGCCGCGGCGGCCCGTACGGGCGGCGGCCAGGTGCTCGCCCGCGAGCCGGGCCGCCAGCTCGCCGGGCAGCTCGGGCCCGGAGCCGGCCAGCGTCGAGCCGGCGATCTGCCGTCCGGTGGGGGAGAGCACCCAGGCCCGTAGGTCCAGGTCGGAGCCGAGCAGGTCCAGGACGACCTCCGGGCCGCCGCCGGCGGGCCCCGACGTCATCAGCCGCCGGTGCCGGTCCACCACGGCGGCCAGGTCACCGGCCCGCTCGCTGGAGACCTGGCGGACGACATGCTCGGTGATGGACGCGAACGAGACGTCCTCGTCGACCGAGAACAGCGGCAGCCGGTGGCGGGAGCACGCCTGCACCAGGTCGTCGGGGATGGCGCCCAGCTCCGCCTCGCCGGCCGCGAGCCCGGCGACGCCGGCGGAGGCCAGGATGCGGACGAACCGCTCGGAGTCCTCCGGCTCGCGCCGCCAGGCCAGGCCGGTCAGCACCAGCTCGCCGCCGGACAGATATCGGCTGGGGTCGCGCAGGTCGGTGGTCATCACGCCGCGTACGGTGCGGTCCAGCTCTTCCTCGCCCCCGAGGAGCCGCAGGCCGAGGGTGTTCGTTTCCAGGAGTGCGCGGAGCCGCATGTCCTCGCCCGCCGATCTTTGCTGTCTGGTGTTGCCGGTGGAATGCCGCGAGGTTTCGGGACCTCGTCTTTCGTTCGAATCTACAAGACGGGGGCCTTGGCCAGCCAACCGCTTCATGGTTTCGGTGACTGCACCGGGTGGGCTGTGGGCGCGTTCACTAAGCCCAACCGCGTTAACAAGACATGAACGGCTCGATGGCGACAAGGACCCGAGGTCCTCACCATGAGCAGCGAACGACCGATTCGTAGAAGAGGCCACCCATGGACTTCCTTCGCCCCGCCAGCTGGGAGGAGGCGCTCGCCGCTAAGGCCGAGCACCCCACCGCTGTGCCCATCGCGGGCGGCACGGATGTGATGGTCGAGATCAACTTCGACCACCGCCGCCCCGAGTACCTGCTCGACCTGAACCGTATCGGTGACCTGAGCGAGTGGGAGGTCGGGGAGAAGACCGTTCGCCTGGGCGCCTCCGTTTCCTACACCAAGATCATGGAGAACCTGCGGACCGAGCTGCCTGGCCTGGCACTCGCCTCGCACACCGTCGCCTCCCCGCAGATCCGCAACCGCGGCGGCGTCGGCGGCAACCTCGGCACCGCCTCCCCGGCCGGCGACGCGCACCCCGCGCTGCTCTCCTCGGGCTGCGAGGTCGAGGTCGAGTCGGTGCGCGGCGTCCGCATGATCCCGATCGACGACTTCTACGTCGGCGTCAAGCGCAACGCGATGGAGCCCGACGAGCTGATCCGCGCGGTGCACCTGCCCAAGGCGGACGGCCCGCAGCAGTTCTCCAAGGTCGGCACCCGCAACGCCATGGTCATCGCGGTGTGCGCGTTCGGCATCGCGCTGCACCCCGAGACCCGGACCGTACGCACCGGCATCGGCTCCGCCGCGCCCACCCCCGTACGGGCCCGCGAGGCCGAGGACTTCCTCACCGCGGCACTGGAGGAGGGCGGCTTCTGGGAGTCCGGCGCCCCCATCCCGCCGTCCGTCGCGAAGCAGTTCGCGCAGCTGGCCTCCGGTGCCTGCAACCCGATCGACGATGTGCGCGGCAGCGCCAAGTACCGCCGGCACGCCGTCGGCATCATGGCGCGCCGCACCCTCGGCTGGACCTGGGAGTCCTACCGCGGCAATGAGAGGAGCGCACAGTGCGCGTGAACTTCACCGTCAACGGCCGCGAGCAGCAGGCCGACGACGTCTGGGAAGGCGAGAGCCTGCTGTACGTCCTCCGCGAGCGGATGGGCCTGCCGGGCTCGAAGAACGCCTGTGAGCAGGGCGAATGCGGTTCCTGCACGGTCCGTCTCGACGGTGTGCCGGTCTGCTCCTGCCTGGTCGCGGCCGGCCAGGTCGAGGGCCGTGACGTGGTGACCGTCGAGGGCCTGGCGGACTACGCCAAGCAGCGCGCCGAGCACGGCGGCTGCGGCACCGGCGCCTGTGGCACGAGCCTGGACGCCGCCAAGCAGTGGGAAGCGCGGCCGGCCGACTCGCAGACCGGCGAGGGCACCCAACTCTCGCCGATCCAGCAGGCGTTCATCGACGCGGGCGCCGTCCAGTGCGGCTTCTGCACCCCGGGTCTCCTGGTCGCAGCCGACGAGCTCCTGGAGCGCAACAGCGAGCCGTCGGACGCCGACATCCGCGAGGCGCTCTCCGGCAACCTCTGCCGCTGCACCGGTTACGAGAAGATCCTCGACGCGGTCCGCCTGGCTGCGGCCCGCGAGGGAGAGGCGGTCTGATCATGGCTGGCACCACTGCACCTTCCCCCGCGGGGGTCCCCACCAACGTCACCCAGGGTTCGCAGACCAAGGGCGGCATCGGCGAGTCGACGCTGCGCCCCGACGGCACCCTGAAGGTCACCGGCGAGTTCGCCTACTCCTCGGACATGTGGCACGAGGACATGCTGTGGGGGCAGACGCTGCGCTCCACCGTCGCGCATGCCGAGATCGTGTCCATCGACACCTCCGAGGCCCTGGCCATGGCCGGCGTCTACGCGGTCCTGACCTACGACGACCTCCCGGCCGAGGTGAAGAACTACGGCCTGGAGATCCAGGACACCCCGGTCCTGGCGCACGGCAAGGTCCGCCACCACGGTGAGCCGGTCGCCCTCGTGGCCGCCGACCACCCGGAGACCGCGCGCCGCGCCGCCGCCAAGATCAAGATCGAGTACAAGGAGCTGCCCCTCATCACCGATGAGGCCTCGGCGACCGCTCCCGACGCCGTACTCGTGCACGAGGGCCGCGACGACCACCACATCGGCCATGTCCCGCACCCCAACATCGTGCACCGCCAGCCGATCATCCGCGGCGACGCCGACGAGGCCGCCAAGAAGGCCGATGTCATCGTCAAGGGCGAGTACACCTTCGGCATGCAGGACCAGGCCTTCCTCGGCCCGGAGTCCGGCCTCGCCGTACCGGGCGAGGACGGCGGCGTCGACCTGTACGTGGCCACCCAGTGGCTGCACTCGGACCTCAAGCAGATCGCCCCGGTCCTCGGCCTGCCCGAGGAGAAGGTGCGCATGACGCTCTCCGGCGTCGGCGGTGCCTTCGGCGGCCGCGAGGACATCTCGATGCAGATCCACGCGTGCCTGCTGGCGCTGCGCACCGGCAAGCCCGTCAAGATCGTCTACAACCGGTTCGAGTCCTTCTTCGGACACGTCCACCGGCACCCGGCGAAGCTCTACTACGAGCACGGCGCCACCAAGGACGGCAAGCTCACGCACATGAAGTGCAAGATCGTCCTGGACGGCGGCGCCTACGCGTCCGCCTCCCCGGCGGTCGTCGGCAACGCCTCGTCCCTGTCGGTCGGCCCGTACGTCGTCGACGACGTCGACATCGAGGCGATCGCCCTCTACACCAACAACCCGCCGTGCGGCGCGATGCGCGGCTTCGGCGCGGTCCAGGCGTGCTTCGCCTACGAGGCGCAGATGGACAAGCTGGCCGACAAGCTGGGCCTGGACCGGGTCGAGTTCCGTCAGCTCAACGCGATGGAGCAGGGCACGATCATGCCGACCGGGCAGCCGGTCGACTCCCCGGCCCCGGTCGCGGAGATCCTGCGCCGCGTCAAGTCCCGCCCGCTGCCGCCCGAGCGCCAGTGGGAGGTCGCCGACGGCGACGCCGACGTGCGCGAGCTGCCCGGCGGCCTGTCCAACACCACGCACGGCGAGGGCGTCGTCCGCGGCGTCGGCTACGCGGTCGGCATCAAGAACGTCGGCTTCTCCGAGGGCTTCGACGACTACTCCACCGCCAAGGTGCGCATCGAGGTCATCAACGGCGAGCCCGTCGCGACCGTGCACACCGCGATGGCGGAGGTCGGCCAGGGCGGTGTCACCGTCCATGCGCAGATCGCCCGCACCGAGCTCGGCGTGCAGCAGGTGACCATCCACCCCGCCGACACCCAGGTGGGCTCGGCCGGTTCGACCTCCGCGTCCCGCCAGACGTACGTCACCGGCGGCGCCGTCAAGAACTCCTGCGAACTGGTCCGGGAGAAGGTCCTGGAGATCGGCCGCAGGAAGTTCGGCTCCTACCACCCGGCGTGGGCCACGGCCGAACTCCTCCTGGAGGGCGGCAAGGTCGTCACCGACGGCGGCGAGGTCCTCACCACGATCGCCGAGGTCCTGGAGGACGAGGCCGTCGAGATCGAGGCCGAGTGGCGCCACCGCCCGACCGACGCCTTCGACCTGGTGACGGGTCAGGGCAACGGCCATGTCCAGTACTCGTTCGCCGCGCACCGCGCGGTCGTCGAGGTGGACACCGAACTCGGCCTGGTCAAGGTCATCGAGCTGTCCTGCGCCCAGGACGTCGGCAAGGCCCTCAACCCGCTCTCCGTCGTCGGCCAGATCCAGGGTGGTACCACCCAGGGCCTGGGCGTGGCGGTCATGGAAGAGATCATCGTCGACCCCAAGACGGCGAAGGTCCGCAACCCGTCCTTCACGGACTATCTGATTCCCACGATTCTCGACACCCCGACCATCCCGGTCGATGTGCTCGAACTCGCCGACGACCACGCTCCCTACGGGCTGCGCGGCATCGGTGAGGCGCCGACCCTCTCGTCCACTCCGGCCGTCCTCGCGGCGATCCGGAACGCGACCGGGCTGGAGCTCAACAAGACGCCGGTACGCCCCGAGCACCTCACCGGCACCAGCTGAACAACCGAATCCTCCGGGGGCCCCGCGGCCCCCGGACCCCGACCTCCGGGCGGTGCGTGTCTAGGGGTGTCCCTGTCCGTCCTCCTCCGCGTACCGCCCGGAGCCCACGTAGTGACCAGCAACACCGCTCAACACAGCAACACCGCTCAACAAGAGAACACCGCTCAAAGCAACACCGTGTAACACAGCAACACCGCAGTCGCTGCTCGGCGTACCACGTTGGCAGTACCCACGTTCGTCTCGGGCCGTCCCCCGGGTCGTGCAGCCGAAGTTCCATCCCAAATCTCGCACTTGATGCGGGTGTCCCATTGAACCTTGGGAGTCAGGCACCATGACCCAGCAGTCCACAGAGCCGAAGACCACGGCGGAAGACGCGGGCGAGGGCACGCGTCAGCCCGCCGGCCGGTCTTGGCTCGACCGGTACTTCCACATCACCGACAGAGGATCAACGGTCGCGCGCGAGGTGCGCGGCGGCATCACCACCTTCATGGCGATGGCCTACATCCTCCTCCTCAACCCCATCCTTCTGGGCGGGCCGGACGCCAGCGGTCAGACGCTGAGCCCGACCGCAGTCATCACCGCGACAGCATTCGCCGCCGCCTTCACCACCCTCCTGATGGGTTTCGTGGGCAAGGTACCGCTGGCTCTGGCGGCCGGACTCAACGTCTCGGCGGCCCTGGCCGGACAGGTCATCAAGGACCTGACCTGGCCGCAGGCCATGGGTCTGTGCGTCATGTACGGCGTCGTGATCATGCTTCTGGTGCTCACCGGGCTCCGCGAGCTGATCATGAACGCCATCCCGCTTCCGCTGAAGCACGGCATCACCATGGGCATCGGCATGTTCGTCGCCCTGATCGGCCTGGTGAAGGCGGGCTTCGTCGGCAAGGGACCGGAGCACGGTCCCCCGGTCACGCTGGGCGTCGACGGTGTGCTCCAGGGCTGGCCCGTGCTGTTCTTCGCCATCACCCTGCTGCTCATCTTCATGCTCCAGGCCCGTAAGGTCCCCGGCGCGATCCTCATCGGCATCGTCGTCGGCACGGTCCTCGCCGTGGTGGCCAACGCCGCCGGCGTCACGAACGTGAAGGACTGGGGCGGCGTCGCCCCGGCACTGCCCGGCAACCCGGTGTCCACCCCGGACTTCAGCCTCTTCGGCAATGTCGAGTTCGGCGGCTGGGAGGAGATCGGCGCCCTGGGTGTGGGCATGCTCGTCTTCACCCTGGTGCTGGCCGGCTTCTTCGACGCCATGGCCACGATCATCGGCGTCGGCACCGAGGCCAAGCTGGCCGACTCCCAGGGCCGGATGCCCGGCCTGAGCAAGGCCCTGCTCATCGACGGTGCGGGCGGTGCGGTCGGCGGTGTCGCCGGCGCCTCCGGCCAGACCGTCTTCATCGAGTCCGCGACCGGTGTCGGCGAGGGCGCCCGTACGGGCCTGTCCAGCGTCGTCACGGGTGGGTTCTTCGCACTGTGCCTGTTCTTCACCCCGGTGACGCAGATCGTTCCTGGCCCGGTGGCCTCCGCCGCCCTCGTCGTCATCGGCGCGATGATGATGAGCGCGGCCAGCCACGTGGACTGGCGCGACCGTTCGGTGGCCATCCCGGTCTTCCTGACCGTCGGCCTGATGCCGTTCACCTACTCCATCACCGCAGGTGTCGGTGCGGGCGTCATCGCCTACACCGCCATCAAGGCGGCGCAGGGCAAGTGGCGAGATGTCGGTGGCTTCATGTGGGTGCTGACCGCCATCTTCGCCGTCTACTTCGCCCTGCATCCGATCGAGCAGCTGCTGGGCGTCAGGTAACCGCCCAGCCCGCTCCACCATCCGTAGCCGCAAAGGAGACCGACATGCTGGACATCGCCGAAGAGCTGAACCGGTGGGTCGAGCAGGGACGCGACTTCGCGGTGGCCACCGTGGTGGCCACCAACGGGAGCGCGCCCCGCCAGCCCGGAGCCGCCCTCGCCGTCGACACCGACGGCACGGCGATCGGGTCGGTCTCCGGAGGCTGCGTGGAGGGAGCGGTCTACGAGCTGTGTCAGGAGGCGCTGGAGACCGGTGAACCGGTCCTGGAGCGCTTCGGCTACAGCGACGAGGACGCCTTCGCCGTAGGCCTGACCTGCGGCGGAATCATCGACATCCTCGTCACCCCGGTACGGACGAGCACCCCCGGATCCGCCCGCGACAGCGGATCCGCGGGGGACCCGGTGGACAGCACCGCCGACACGCTCGCCGCCGCGCTGGCCGCTGCCGCCCGTGGGGAGGCGGCGGCGGTCGCCCGGATCATCGACGGGCCCGCCGAACTCCTCGGCCGTGCCCTCCTCGTCCGCCTCGACGGCAGCCACACCGGCACCCTCGGCGGACACCCCGCCCTCGACCACACCGCCGTCGAGCAGACCCGCGCCCTGCTGGACGCCGGGCGCACCACCACCATCGAGATCGGCGCGGACGGCTCCCGGTGCGGCCAGCCGGTCGTCCTCCTCGTCGAATCCTCAGTGCCCGCGCCCCGGATGATCGTCTTCGGCGCCATCGACTTCGCGTCCGCCCTGGTCAGGGTCGGCAAATTCCTCAACTACCACGTCACCGTCTGCGACGCCCGGCCCGTCTTCGCCACCCGGACCCGCTTCCCCGACGCGGACGACATCGTCGTCGACTGGCCCCACCGCTACCTGGACTCCCAGGACCTCGACTCCCGCACCGTCCTCTGTGTCCTCACCCACGACGCCAAGTTCGACGTCCCGCTGCTGGAGCGGGCATTGAAGCTTCCCGTCGCCTACGTGGGCGCCATGGGGTCCCGCCGCACCCACCTGGACCGCCTCCAGCGCCTCCGCGACGTGGGCCTGACCGAACTCGAACTCAACCGCCTGCGCTCGCCGATCGGCCTCGACCTGGGGGCGCGCACCCCCGAGGAGACGGCGCTGTCGATCGCTGCGGAAATCGTCGCCAACCGGCGCGGCGGCACCGGCGTACCGCTGACCGGGGCGCACACCCCGATCCACCACGACGGCGGACGCACGGTGGGCAGGATCGGCTCGGTGGCCTGAGAGATCGTCCACGAAGCAGCGCGAAGCCCGTACCCCCTCCCCAGGAGTACGGGCTTCGCCTCGCGGCGCGGCGGAAAGGCGCGGCCGCGGCCTCCGTTCCGATAACACCGGTTAGCCGGAGCGGAGTTGAGTCAAGTATGCCGCACCGGAGCGGGCCACGGGCGAACGGCCGGAGTGACGGCCATAACAGAGGCTTATGGCGGCCTTATGGCGTTCTCCATGGCCGGCCGACCGCGGCCCCATAGCGGCCTTTGATGCAGGCTTGACCAAGAGGATGACGGGGCGCAGTGGGAGATATGGCACGATGGGGCGCTGAGGCATTCCTCTGAGTGGGTGCCTGGATATGTCCGCGCGAGCGAGGAGGTGATCGGGATGAGTCCCGAAGGAAGTCCTCGCAGCTGCGTGACAGTGGTAGTCACCCTCTGCTGACTGTTGCTCCTGCGCGCGTATTCCTACGCGTTCATCTGGGATTTCAGGGCCGTTGCCCTAGGGCGTCGCTCTCCTTGAGTGCTGCCCTTGCTCAGCGCCGCATTCAGTGCCGCATTCGGCGCTGCCCTTTTCCAGAGGTGCCCCCTTTCCAGCTTTCACCGGCCTGAGAAATGCGCTGTTCCGGTTCATGTATGAGCCCGACAAAAGGCCGCGGAGGAGAGTGAATCATGATCAACCAATGGCAGCTGGCCGCCAATATCGCCGTCGGACTCGGCTTCGGAGCCTGTATCGGACTGGAGCGCCAATGGCGCGCCCGGATGGCGGGACTGCGTACCAACGCCCTGGTCGCGGCCGGCTCGTCGCTCTTCGTGCTGCTCTCGCAGTACGGCTTCGCGGCCGCGACCAGCAGCACCGGCTACGACGGCTCGCGGGTCGCCGCGCAGATCGTCTCCGGCATCGGCTTCCTCGGCGCCGGCGTCATCATGCGGGACGGCCTCAGCGTGCGGGGCCTCAACACCGCGGCCACCCTGTGGTGTTCGGCCGCCGTCGGCGCGCTGGCCGGCACCGGTCTGTACGTGGTCGCCGCGCTGGGCACCGCCGGTGTGGTCGGCGCGAACCTGGTGCTGCGGCCGCTCGGCCGGCGGCTGGACCGGGAGCCGAGCGGCGGTGCCGAGGTCGGCACCGACTACCACTTCGAGGCGGTGTGCGCCGAGTCCGAAGAGGTACACATCCGGGCGCTGGTCGTGCAGGCCGTCACCCGGCCCGGCTTCCGGCTGCGGTCGGTGCACAGCCGGTACGCGCAGACCGCGGGCAAGGTGACGGTGGCCGCCGAGCTGACCATCGACCGCCGCGACGACAGCCTCCTCGAAGAGGCCGTGAGCCGGCTCTCGCTGGAGCCCGCGGTCTCGGCGGTGAGCTGGACGGTCATCGGCAACGAGGACGTCGAGGACGGTCAGGAGTGGTCCACGGAATCACGCGCGCATGCCTGACCCGCGCATGCCTGACCTGCGTATGCCTGACCTGCGTATGCCTGACCTGCGTATGCCTGACCCGTGCCACGCGGCCCTTGCGGACGTGACCTGTCCGCAAGGGCCCGTACCGTCGTCCCCATGACGCAGCGCCCCGCTCCCGTACTCACCGCCCGCGCCCTCGGCCGGGCCACCCTGGAACGCCAACTCCTGCTCCGCCGCAGCGAGCTGCCGGTGCTCGACGCGGTGGAGTGGCTGCTCGGGCTCCAGGCCCAGTCGCCACGCCCGCCGTACCACGCACTCGCCGCACGGCTCGCCGGATTCCGCCCGGAGGAGCTGTCCGGTCTGCTGGAGGCCCGGCAGGCCGTACGCATCTCCCTGATGCGCTCCACCATCCACCTGGTGAGCGCCCGGGACGCCCGGCTGCTGCGGCCGCTCACCCAGCCCGTGCACGACCGCGTGCTGCACGGCAACTTCGCCAAACAGCTGGTCGGCGTCGATCTCGACCGGCTCGCGACGGTCGCCCGTGCGCTCGTCGACGAACGCCCGCTGACGTTCAAGGAGCTGGGCGAACGCCTCCAGGAGGAGTGGCCTGAGCACGACCGCCAGCCGCTGGCGCTGGCCGCCCGCCAGCTGCTGCCGCTGGTGCAGGTCACCCCGCGCGCGCTCTGGGACCGCGCCGGGCAGGCCGCGCACACCACACTCGACACCTGGCTGGCGCGGGACCAGACGCCCCGGCAGGAACCGCAGGAACCGCAGGAACCGCAGGAGCCGTCGGACGCGCTCGCCGCCGTCCTGCTGCGCTATCTGGCCGCGTTCGGGCCGGCCTCCGTCAAGGACATGCAGACCTGGTGCGGGCTGACCCGGCTGCGCGAGGTCGTCGACCCCCTCCGGCCGCGCCTGCGCACCTTCCGGGACGAGAACGGCGTGGAGCTCTTCGACCTCCCCGACGCGCCGCTGCCGGACCCGGACACCGAGGCGCCGGTCCGGTTCCTGCCGGAGTACGACAACGTCGCGCTGTCGCACGCCGACCGCTCCCGGATCATCGCGCCCGAGTGGCAGGGACGCACCTGGGGCCCCAACGCCGGCTACCGGGCGTTTCTCGTGGACGGCGGCATCCGCGGGCTGTGGTCCCTCGACACGGGCGGCGGCACCGCGCGGCTGACCGTCGAACCCTTCACTCCGCTGACCCGCACCGAGCGCACCGCGCTGGAGGACGAGGCTGCCGGAGTGCTGCGGATGACGGACCCCGACGCCGGGCACGACATCCGCTACGGCCAGGTCGCCCCGCGGCGGAAAACCGGATGACGGCCGGCGGAGGGCGGGTTAGCGTCCCGAGGTGACCTTGGACATCCGGGACGTACCCGAGGCCGATCTCGATCGGGCCCTCGACCTCAGCTACCTCGCCTTCCATCTCAGCCCCGGCGAGAAGCGGCGCAACCGCCATCGCGAACTGCTGCGGCGCTGCACCCGCATCGGGGTCTATGACGGCGGACAGCTCGCCGGACTGGCGGCCGCCCACCTCCTCACCCTCTCCCTTCCGGGCGGCCAACTCCCTTGCGCCGCAGTGGACTTCGTCTCCGTCGCGCCCACGCACCGCCGCCGCGGCGTACTGTCCTCGATGATGGCCGAGCTGTGGCGCCGCTGCGCCGCCGACGGACAGCCGCTGTCCTGCCTCTGGCCGTCCGAGAGCGCCATCTACGGCCGCTACGGCTATGCCCCGGCCACCGAGACGTACCGCATCGAGATCGACTCCGCGCGCCCGCTCGCGCTGCGTGTCGCCCCCGACGAGCGGCCGCTGCGGCTGATCGACCCGGCCGACGCACCCGCCGTACTCGGGCCGCTCTTCGACGCCACGCTGGCCGACCGCGCCGGCCGGTTCACCCGCGACGAGGCCTGGTGGCGCCAGGAGGTGCTGAACCTCGACGGCGCCCGCGAGAGCGGCAGCGGGTCGCAGCCTCCCGGCCCGCCGCGCGTGGTGGTGCTGGGCGAGCCCGGCGAGCCCCCGGCCGGCTACGCCCTCTACCGTGCCGACGGCAACGGCGCCGGCACGGTGACGGTCGACGAGCTGGAGGCCGAATCCGCGCCGGCCGCCGCAGCCCTGTGGGCCTACCTCGCCTCGATCGACCTGACGACGACCGTACGCGTCCAGGCCCGCCCCGCGGACGACCCGCTGCTCTACATCGCCGCCGATCGCGACCAGGTGCGGGTCACCCGGCAGGAAATCGACCTGTGGGTCCGGCTCGTGGACGTCCACGCGGCACTGACCGCCCGCTCCTGGGCGGCCCCGGTCGATGTGGTCCTCGACCTGCGCGACACATCCGTTCCGGCCAACGCGGGACGGTTCCGCCTGACGGTCGGGGACGGGGAGCGTGCGGGGGCCGGAGCTGCGTCCGGGGCTACGTCCGGAGCTGCGTCCGGAGCTGCGTCCGGGGCGACCTGGAAGCCCACCGACGATGCGGCCGACATCTCCCTGGACGTAAGGGAGTTGGGCGCCTGCTACCTCGGCGGCACCCGCCTGCGGCACCTCGTACGAGCCGGCCTGGCCACCGAACACACCCCGGGCGCCGTCCGCCGCCTGGAGGCCGCCCTGGAGACGGAGTGGCTGCCGTTCACCGGGGAGAACTACTGAGCGGCGGAGGCGCAGGACGGTGCCGGCTGCCGGGGAAGTGCGGCGGTATCGATCACGGAGGGATGATGTCGGGCCGCCGGTACCGCCGCGGCAGAGGGATGGGCCGGTAGGGCAAGGGCGGGCCCGGGAGGTGGAAGGCGGGAGGGCGTGGAACTGCGACAGGTGCGGTATTTCGTCATGGTCGCGCAGGAGCTGCACTTCGGGCGGGCTGCCGAGCGGCTGCACATCGTGCAGTCGGCCGTGAGCCAGCAGGTCCGTCGGCTGGAGCGGGAGCTGAAGGCCGAGCTGTTCGACCGTTCGGCGCGGCAGGTGCGGCTGACGGCCGTCGGCGAGCGGTTTCTGCCCGAGGCACGGGCACTGCTCGCCGCCGAGGAACGCGCCCGCGCCGTCGTCGCCGACCTCACGGCCACCCGCGCCACCACCCTCCGCCTGGGCACGAGCACGGGCCTGGGCACCCACCTCGACCGGGTGCTGGACGTGCTCGCCGGCCTCGCCCCGGAGATCGGCGTGGAGCTGGTCTCGGCCCGCGCACAGGAGCGCCTCGAAAGGGTCGCGGCCCGCGAACTGGACGCGGCGTTCATCCGCGGTGAGGCCGACGGTGCCGGTCCGGGCGGTCTGAGCTTCGTGCCGCTGTGGCAGGACCCGCTGGTCGCCGCCGTTCCGGCACGGCACCCTCTGGCCGCCTCGCCGGGCACGGTGGCGCTCGGCGAACTGGCCGGCCTTCCCCTCGTCCTGACCGACCGCCGCAACAACCGCGCCCTGGTCGACCTGGTCGTCAACGCCTGCCATGACGCCGGGTTCGTGCCCGTACCCGGCCCCAAGTCCGGCTCCCTGGACAACACGTTGACCGCTATCGGCGCCGCCGGCCCGGCCGATGCGCTGTGGACCGTCGTCTACGCATCGCACGCCGGCCGGCTGAGCACCCCGAGGGTGACGTACCTGCCGTTCCGCAACCCGGGCATGGAGCTGACGACATACCTGGCGGTGCACCGCACGGACCCGCCCGCCGGGCTGGATGCGCTGCTGCGGGCCTGTGCGGCGACAGGCGAGAGCGGTGCTCTCGTCCCGAACCACTGCCCGCGCTCTTGACCACTGTCCGCGACTTTGACCACTGCCCGCGACCTCGACCACTGCCCGCGACCGCGACCGTTGATCTCCCTCTCGGCCGCTGATCTCCCTCCCGTCCAGTGACCCCGACGCGGATCACCGGCCTCGACTTCGGCCTCGATCTCGATCTCGATCGGTGATCGCTGCGTGCGCGATCCGCTTCTTGGTCGCGCGCCCCGTCCGCGATGGACTGGGGTCACGCCGGCGAGCCATCAGGAATCCCCCGCAGACCAGGGGACTCCGGTGAATGGCCGCCACCGACAAAGGAGTTCCCCATGCCGATCGTCACCGTCCAGCAGGGCCCGCGCAGCGTCGAGCTCAAGCGGGAGCTGGTCAAGCAGATCACCGATGCGTTCGTCGACGCGTACAGGATTCCCGCCGAGACCGTGCAGGTCTGGATCCAGGAGGTGCCCACCGACAGCTGGGGCGCGGCCGGAAAGCTGACCGCGGACAAGTAGCCGGAGGCGGGGGAGGGGCCGCCCCGGGCGGCGGCCCCGTCCTCACCCCACCTCCCGCAGCGCGTTCGTCGCGCAGTGCACCTCGCCGCCCACCCGGTGCGCCCAGGAGAAGTCCTCCACCCAGTGCACCCGCACGCCCCGCGCCGCCAGCCGTCGCCCGGCCTCCTCCCGGAAGAGGTCGCGTCCGGCGACCCGGGGGCCGTGTGGGTCGGGCGCCGCGAAGTCGCGGGCGGTCAGCGACAGCCCGTTGGCGAGCGCGGGCGACAGGGCCCACTGCCGCCGCGGCAGGCCGTCGCCCACCTCGACCCGCGTGTAGAGCACCGGCAGCCGGACGATCTCCCGCGGCCGCAGCCCGGTCGCCCGCAGCAGCACTTTCAGTTGCCCGTCCAGGTGGCGGGCGGCGTCCGCGTTGTCGCCGCGCGCCGCCTCCGTCCGCAACAACTCATCGACGGTCGGCCGCAGATCGGCCTCGGTGCCCGCGAACAGCCGCTGTCCGCCCTCGCCCGCACGCTGCGCCCGCCGCAGCAGGTCGAGGGCGAGCCGGGGATCGGAGACCGCGAGCGTCCAGCCGCAGGCGTTGTCGGCCCGCACCACATGCACGGTTTCGTCCGCGTGCCCGACCACCAGCCACGACGTGTCCAGCTCCACCGGCGGCTGCTGCCCCTGGGCCCGCAGCATCCGTACGAACGACGGATCGGGGCGGCGCCCGGCGCTGCTGCCGTAGACGACCCGCCCGTGCGGAAAACCCCTGTACGGCGGCAGCGATTCGAAGTTGCCGGTGAAGTTCAGCAGCTCGTCGACGTTCGGATCGCGGTGGGTCGTGTACTGCTGGACGACGCCGATGTCCGGGCCGCGCAGATCCCGGAACAGCAGCCGCCCGGCCCGCCGCAGGCTGGCGGTGCGCTCGTCCGGCGACGCCCAGTAGTTGGGGGAGCGCAGCAGGATCCGGAGGGTGTGCGGGCCGTCGGGGGTGGGCCGGGTGGCGTAACCGGGCTCGGCGATGTCCTGCCGCCAGATGTCCCGCCACCACTGCGAAGTGCCGCGCTGGAAGGTCAGTTGACGGTCTCTCATGCCAACAGCGCGGGTCGCCTCGCGCAGCGAGTCGGCGAACCGCCGCCACTGTCCCGGCGGCCGGGAAGAGACCGGCACCTCGGCCGGCCGGCCCGTGCCGGGGCCCGGCGCGGCCGCGAACACCCGTTGCGCGCGCTGCAGATCGTGCTGGAGGAGAACCGGGGCGATATGCAGCGCCAGGTGGGCGGTCCGGGACACGCCGCCGTCGGTGACCGTCAGCGCCAGCGGGATCCGGCCGTCCCACCGCTTCGGATCGCGCACGATGTCCCGCCCCTCGACGGCCAGCCGCACCCCGTGCCGCAGCTCCGCCGCGGTCAGCCGACCGTCACCGCCCAGCGAGACATAGCGTCCGCCGCGCTGCACAAAGATCCGTGCGTACGGCCGCTGGGCGGCCGGTACGAAGACCCGGCCGCCGGCATCCGGGGCGACCGCCGTCCGCGCCACCCGCACCGGAGTCAGATCCGGCAGATCCCGCGGCCCGTTGACGATCCGGTCCGCCGCGTCATGGCAGCCGGCCAGCCGCTCGTCGACGGCGACGTCCAGGCGGTCCAGATCGCCCGGCCGCAGGGTGCAGCGCCGGGTGTCGTCGTCGAGATTCGGCAGGACGACGGTGCCCTGCGGGGCGGTGAGCCGGGGCCCGTCCGGGACCGGGCCGCCTGCGCCGGCGGCCGGCAGCGCGCCGGCCACCAGCGCGGTCACGGTCCCCGCCGCGGCGAGCGCCCCGAAGGCCAGGGCGGGTTTGGTGGAACGCCGGTGAGGACGTGGAGTGGTCATACGGGCGGTCCTTCGCTCGCGTCCGGTGCCCGCCGTCCGGTCTGGCGGGCGACGGGACGTGCACCCTCACCACTCTTCCGGCCTTCCGCCCCCACCACGTCCTGCGCCGGATCGATTGCCGGCTGCCCCCTTGGATGCAGCCCCGGGTGGAGCCGCTTCCACCCGCGGTACCAGGCCGGTCGGAGAGCCGCCCGGGACCGTCGACAACGCTCGTAATCAATCCACCTAAGCCGCGGCCCGCTTCTCCAGGCGGCTGCCACGCGGCAGGGTGACGGTCAAGATGTCGCCGGGGGCGTCCAGTGCGGTGCGGTGCCATCGCCCGCGCGGCACGATGACCGCGGCCCCCGACGTCAGCCTGATCTCCTCCGCCCCCTCTCCCGGCTGTTCCGGACGAAGGACGAGGCGTATCCCGCCGCTGAGGCAGCAGACCAACTCGTCCGCGTCGGGATGGACTTCCCAGTGGTCGGCGTGGAGGTCGGCGTCGGACTCCACATGGAAGGCCATCACCTGCCAGCCGTCCCGCTCGGTGTCGAACACCGGCTGCTCGGCGTGCGCCCGGCCGTCCTGCTGAAGGTGGATGAAGGAGGCGAAGAGATCGATCGGGGTGACGGTCATGTCGTGCTGCCTTCCTGCGTGATCTTTCCTCGGGTGGGTTGTTCCGCCATCCTGACCTTCGCCATCCCTCGGGATCATCCGCCAACTGTCGGGCATCCCACCCGGATCACGCACCGATCGGCGCTTATCCTCCAGGCATGGAGGCACTTGCCGAACGGCTGTCGCAACTGGACTCGCACGTCGATGGCGCCATCCGCGTGATCATGTTCTACGACACCCTGATGCGCCGCCGGGTGGATCTCCCGGCACTCGCGCGGGCCTCGGCGGGTCTGGCCGAGTGCGTGGCCGGGATTCGGATCCACAGCACGGGGCGGTCGATCCGTGTCTCACCCGATGGCAGGGAAACGTCCGCCCCGCCGTCACCCGCGTCCGCCACAAAGCCGATCACCCTCGACGAGGAGGAGATCGGCACGGTGTGGCTGGAACGCCCCGGCGCGCCCGGCTCGCTCGACCTCGACGAACTGCTGCTGGACCGGCTCGCCCTCGCCGCCGCGGCGGTCGTCGAGCGGTACGGTCCGGCCCGCACCACCATGGCCGACCCGGCCCTCGTCGAGCTGGTGATCAGCGCCGACAGCGACGAGGCGGCCCGCGCGCGGGCGCTGCGGCTCCTGGGGTTCGCCGCCGACCTGCCGGTCCATGTCGTCGCCGTACGGTCCCGGCTGCCGCTCGACCAGATCGGCGGCCTGCTCTGCCCGGCCCGCCCGGTGAAGGCGGCACCGCTCGCCGACGTGGGCGTCATCCTGGCCACCACCGTGGATCAGGCCCGGCTTCCGGCAGACGTACGCGCGGGCATCGGCGCCGCCGAACGCCCCGACCGCTCCTGGTGGGAAGCCCGCACCGCCCTCCGCTTCACCACCCCACGCCGGCCGGTCGTCCGCTACGCCGGTCTGGGGGCGTTGGCGCTGCTCGCACAGGTACCCCAGGACACCGCGCGCGACAACGCCGACGTGGCCGCGATCGCCCGAATCGCCGGCAACCCGGAAGACCTGGAGACGCTGGACACCTACTGTGCGGCCGGCTCCCTGCGCCGGGCCGCCGACCTTCTCCACCTGCACCACAGCAGCGTCGCCCGCCGCCTCGAACAGATCGAAAAGACCCTGGGCATCGAACTCACCGAACCCACCGGACTGATACGGGCCAGGCTCGCCCTCACCGTCTGGCGGCTGCTCGACGACTGAAGAGGATCGGTGCCGGCGTGTTCGGCCCGTGGTCGCGCGCCCCGGCGGTGAAGAGGGCGCACTTGTATCAGATCCCGTGCGCCGGTGCCCCCTGTGCCCGCGCCCCCTACGGCAACAACCTCGCCCTGCGCCCCCCGTTCACCGCCTGCAACCGCGAATGCTCCCCCAACTTCCGCATGGACGACCGGAGATAGCCCTTCACCGTCTCCGGGCGCAGCCCCAGCCGCTCGGCCGCCTCCGCGTTCGTCGCGCCCAGTGCCACACACGCGAGGACGTCCACCTCGCGCGGCGACAGCGCCGGAACCTCCTGCCGGGGCCCACACGGCCCGTCCCCCTGGCCCGGCCGTCCCGAGGAAGCCGCCGCGAGCCGCCCACACGCCGCCAGCATCTCCTGCCGCAGCAGCGGATCACCCACCCGCTGTGCCAGCGCCCGCAGTTCGCCGTGCGCCTCGCGGACCTCCTCCCACCTCGCCGGGTCGGCGGCGGCCGGCCGGCCATGGACAGCAGTCGCGCCGCCTCGTCCTGGAGGAGCAGCGCCTGCTCCAGCTCGCGGGCCGCCTCCATGGCGGCCGACAGCGGACGGTCACCGAGCCTGACCGGCCGGCGCAGGGCCCCGTACAGCACCCCGCGCACCCGCCGCCGCACGACCACCGGCACCGCCAGCACGGACCGCAGCCGCTCGGCCACCACCGGCACGTCGTACTCATGGCTGATCGCCGGCGAAGTGCTGTAGTCGGTCACCGCGAGCGGGCGGGACAGCGCGACGGCCTTCCCGCCCAGGCCGTTGCCCTGGAGGATGTCGAGCCCGCGCAGCTCCGTCGTCGCCGTCCCGCAGAGCTCACCGATGCGGAAGCGGCCCGCCCCGGTGAGCAGGCCGCCGAACGCCACCGGCAGCCCGCTCGCCCGCCGCAACCGCGACATGGCCGCCCGTACGTCCACGCGCCCGCCCGCCCCCGCCTCGCCCGCCACGCCGAAACCTCCGCTTCCCCCCCGTTCGGGGGTGGTGGGACCTGAGCCACTGATCACACGATGGCAGCCGGCGGTGCCGCAATGAGGAGGACCTATGACGGACACGGAAGCCGGTGCGGCCGGTCATTCACCGGAGACCGATGCGGTCGGACGCACACCGGCGGCCACCGAGGAGTTCCGGACGGCACGGGATCTCCTGCTGCGGCACCGGGACGACTACGACGCGGCCCGCGCGACCTTCCGATGGCCCCGCCCCGAATACTTAGCCCCCCGGCCAGCCGGCGTACGAGAAGGTCCACGACAGCCCCGACGCCTTCCGGCCGGTCGGCCCCACCCGGGGTGACGACCCCCTGATGCTCTACTTCACGTCCGGCACCACGGCCCGCCCCAAGCTCGTCGAGTACACCCATGTCTCCTATCCCATCGGCCATCTGGCGACCATGTACGGAATCGGTCTGCGCCCCGGGGACGTGCATCGCCACATCTCCTCGCCCGGTTGGGCCAAGCACGCCTGGTCCGATCTCCTCGCGCCCTGGAACGCCGAGGCCACCGTCTTCATCCACAACTACACACGCTTCGACGTGGCCCGGCCTGGCCGAGATGGACCGGGCGCGGGTCACCAGCTTCTGCGCCCCGCCCACCGTGTGGCGGATGCCGATCCACGGATCTGTCGGCGCTCCGCCACCCGCCGCGGGAGATCGTCGCGGCCGGCGAACCCCTCAACCCGGAAATCATCGAGCAGGTCCGGAACTCCTGGGGCGTCGTCCCCATCCGGGACGGCTTCGGGCAGACCGAGACCGTCGTCCAGGTCGCCAACACCCCTGGCCAAGCCCGTCGAACCGGGCTCCATGGGCCGCCCCACCCCCGGCTTCGGCATCGTCCTGCTCGACCCGCTCAGCGGTGCCCCGGCCGACGGGGGCGAGATCGCTGTCGATCTGCCCGCGCGGCCGGTCGGCGTACTGACCTGCTACCACGGCGACCCGGCGCGTGCCGCCGAGGCGATGGCCGGCGGCTACTACCGCACCGGCGACATCGGCTCCGGGGACAGCGACGTGGATCACCTATGTCGGACGCGCCGACGACGTGTTCAAGGCATCAGAATCAGGGGGCATTTCTTCTCCATTGCAGCTGACCGCCTGACCGCCTGACCCCCGACCGCCCGGGGCCTGACCTTCGCCGGCGCGGAGGCCGCCGCTTCACCCGCCGGCGAGACCGACAAGCACCAACCCCCCTTCCACACATGTTGTTCCGGGTATCCAGACATCCAGCCATCCAGGCATCCAGACATCCAGGTATCCGGGTAGAGGAGACAGACCGATGCGCACACCGATGACGATTGCCGATTTCCTCGACCGGGCCGAGCTGGGGTTCCGCTCCAGTCCGGGGGTGGTCGACGAGCCGCATCAGCCCGCCCCGCCGGTGCCCGAGGCGACGTACGGGCGGTTCGGCGAGCGGATTCGTGCTTGGCAGGCGGGGTTTGATGCGCTCGGCGTCGGCGAGGGCGAGCGGGTAGCGGTGGTCAGCCATAACTCCGCACGCCTACTGGAGCTGCTGTTCGCGGTGCCGATGAGCGGCCGGATCTGCGTACCGGTGAACTTCCGCCTCAAGCCCGAAGAGGTCGACTACGTGGTGCGGCAGAGCGGGGCCTCGGCCGTGCTCGTCGACCCGGAGCTGGACGACACACTGGCCGCAGTCAAGGCACGCCACCGCTTCGTCCTCGGCGAGCAGACCGAGACCGAGCTGATGCGGTTCGGCGTCGAGCCGCGCCCGTGGTCGAACCCGGACGAGGATGCCACCGCGACGATCAACTACACGTCGGGCACCACCGCCCGCCCCAAGGGCGTCCAACTGACCCACCGCAACATCTGGGTCGACGCGCTGACCTTCGGACTCCACACGCGGGCATGGGAGCGCGATGTCTACATGCACACCCTGCCGATGTTCCACTGCAACGGCTGGGGAATGCCGTACGTGATGGCCGGCCTGGGCGTGAAGCAGGTGGTGCTGCGCAAGGTCGACGGCGCGGAGATCCTACGGCGGGTCGAGGAGCACGGCGTCACGCTCATGTGCGGCGCCCCGGCTGTCTGGAACATGGTGCTGGATGCGGCAGCGACCTGGGAGGGCGAGATCCCGGGCCGCGACCGCGTGCGGATCATCTGCGCGGGCGCCCCGCCGCCGACCAGGACGATCCAGCGCCTGGGGGACGAACTGGGCTGGGAGTTCACGCAGATCTACGGCCTCACCGAGACCTCGCCACTCCTCACCTTCAACCGCACCCAGCCGGGCGACGCGGACCTCCCTGCCGAGGACCGGGCCCGCAAACTCTCCCGCGCGGGTCTGCCCGCCCTCGGCGTCAAGCTGAAGATCTCCGAGTCCGGCGAGGTCCTGGCCCGCTCGAACACGGTGCTCGACGGATACTGGGACAAGCCGGAGGAGACATCGGCTGCCCTGGAGGGCGGCTGGTTCCACACCGGCGACGGCGGCACGATCGACGAGGCCGACGGCCACCTGACGATCTCGGACCGCAAGAAGGACGTGATCATCACCGGCGGCGAGAATGTGTCGTCGATCGAGGTGGAGGACACCATCTTCAGCCACCCGGCCGTCGCCGAGGTTGCCGTCATCGGCGTGCCGCACGAGAAGTGGGGCGAGACCATCAAAGCCCTCGTGGTCCTCGCCGAGGGGGCGACGGCACAGGAGTCCGACATCATCACCCACTGCAAGCAGCACCTGGCGGGCTACAAGGCCCCGACCTCCGTCGAATTCCGCGACGCGATCCCCCGCACAGCCACCGGCAAAATCCAGAAGTTCAAGCTCCGCCAGCCGTATTGGTCGGGGCTCGACCGGGGGGTCAACTGACTGGCTGTGTGGAGCACCAACAGGATGTCATTGGGCCCCGCCGGCATCTTGGGCAAGTGCGGCCTGTGCGCTGACCACTTCAGGTGCTGCTGACACTTGGCGGCGTACTCGGCGTTGCTGAGTACGCCGAGGTGTTTTCCATGGATGGTGGGTCCGGACAGAGGGGGGACTTGAACCATACGCACATGCCAGTGAGGCGGGGTGAGCTGCGGCTGCCGTAGCCGCGTACGTCTCCAGCCCTGCTCATGGCCGTGGTTCACAACACGGTCCTCGCACCGGGCCTTGCACCCCGAGCGGATCGCTCCTCCCGGACACGGACCGTTGCTAGGGGCGTGGCCTCCGGGTGATTCGCCGCGGTCGGATACTGGTCGCTGCCCCGAAGACTTTCTTGAACTCGGCCTCCCAATCGTCCTCCTTCACTCCGTGCAGGTCGTCGGTGACCAGTAGCACCCCATGCGGCCCACCGCCGGGGAGGATGCCCTGCTCGGCGTACCAGGCCTTCTTCTCCTCCCACTTCCGGGCGTAGGTCGGGTTCTCGAGCAGGCCCAAGTGCTCCCAGTAGACGGGTCTGTCCGGGGTGTCGGTGGTGATGGTGAAGTCGGGAAACTTCCTCCTGCCGTCACGTCCGATCAGGGGCTGCTCGTATGTGAAGCGCCCTTGTGCGTGGCGCTGCAGCAGGTCGGCGATGATGACCTCGTTTTTGCTGCGTACCGGCAGGCCGAAATGGGTGATGTGGATCAGGTTGGCGTCGAACAGTCCGATGCGGCGACCTTGTTGGTCGACCACCGGGACAGGTTTGGGTGCCCTGGTGAGGTCGGTCAGCCTGCGGCCGGTGTCCGAAGCGGTGGGCCGCGCCAGTTCCCGCAGTTCGTTCAACGGCCCTTCGTGGCAGATGATCACCTTCTCGGTCTGGCGGGTCAGCGCCGTATAGAGCAGCTCGCGGGAGACGCCTTGCAGGTTGGCGGGCAGCATCAGGATGACCGTGCCGAATTCGCTGCCCTGGCTCTTGTGGACGGTCAGTGCCCAGGCCAGTTCCATGGCCGGATCGTCGTCCCCGCCGGCTCCTGCGGCGGTGAACCTCAGGCCCGGCTGCGAGGAGAACTCGACGTGGGTCTGCCAGGGGGGCGTACGCGACGCCTTCGAGGTCAGCTGGCCGGTGACCACCCCCAGCTCGCCGTTGGCGACGTACTTCTTCTCTCCGGTCCCGCTCTGCGGCTCGTAGGCGTACAGCGGCTGGTTGCGGGTGTTGACGACCTTGTCGCCGACGACGATCTGTTCGGGACCGAGCGGCTCGGGAACGCGCCGTGCGTAGTGGCGGACCTTCGCCTTTGCCAGGGCCTGCTGACGGAAGGTCTGCTTTAGGTAGCGGTTGAGGTCAGTGGTCCCGTGTGCCCTGCCGCGAGTCGGCGACAGCGCCTGCCACCGGTCGCATACGGCCGGCGCGGTGGAGTAGTCGGGGTATTGCCTGCCGCCTGCACTCGTCCATGTGCCGGCGCCGTAGGAATGGGCGAAGGTGAGCTCGTCGTGGACGCCGAACTCTTTCCGCAGCACGTCCTTGAGGACGTCGGCGGGTTTGCGGCCGTCCCAGGCAACCGCCCGTAGGGTCGGCATGTCCTGTCCGGCCAGGAGCTTTCGCCACACATCCTCGGCGTCGTCAGGGCGCCCGTCGCCGCTGTACCAGTGGGCGAGCGCGAGGTCGTCGCGATCCTGGCCCCGCTGGCGGCGCAGTACCGTCAGCTCGGCCCAGCCTGGGGCTCTGCGGGGCCACGGCATACTGTCGGGCCGACGGCGCCGTTCGAGGTCCACGAACGGCCGTCCGGCGCCGATCGGCGGCAGCTGGCGCGGGTCGCCGACCAGAACCAGCCGATCGGTGACGTCGACGGCATCCAGCAGAGCGGCGAGCATGTCCTCGGTGAGCATGGACGCCTCGTCGACCACGACCGTACCCACCCGCATCCGGTCCGCATCCGGGTTGGTGAGGTAGCGGGCGGACTGATCGTCGTAGCGTTCCCGTGTGCGCAGGAACTGGGCGAGCGTGAAGGCTCCATGGCCGACCTTCTGCTCCAACTGCACGCGCGCCTTGCCGGTCGGGGCCAGCAGGAGCAATCCTCGCTTCAGCACCTCGGGCCGTTTGGCCAGTGCGTGGATCAGCGTGGTCTTACCGGTGCCTGCTGGGCCGTTCAAGAGGGTCACGCGCCGCTTGTACATCTCCTCGAACGCGGCGGTCTTCTCCTCACGCGCTCGCTGCTCGGCATCCGAGTCCCCATCGGCCGCCAGGTCTCCGAGTGCTTGGTCGAGAGTCGCCGGCAGGTCGGAGGGGACGGCGTGGGGCGGGGCTGTGAGGACCTGGTTGAGGCGGTCACGGATGAAGTCGCGGCGCACGGCGGCCGAGGCCAGCTTGTAGGCGGACTCGCCGCCGTCGATGTCGGCACGCCGCAGCTGGCTCCAGGGCTCGGGTACTTCCTCGCTGTCGGAGGGCGGCAGCGCGCCCGGGGCCAGGCCCAGGGACGTCAGGATCGTCCTCTCGGTGGCGAGCGGAGCGGTGACGGTCAAAAGGGCGAGGCGCTCGACTGTCTGCTCGAACGGGAGGAGGGTATGTCCCTCCACCTGGGCGCGGGCCAGCACGGTGGTGATCGCGGCGTCGAGGCGGCGGCGGTCGTTGGCGTCGTCGAAGGGCTGTGTGAGGGGCAGCGGGTGGTGCTCGGCGAGCTGCAGGTCGGGGAAGAGGCCGCGGTCCACTGTCTCGAAGGCGATGGGGTCGCCGTCATCGACGGTGCAGGTCACGAGGTCATAGGGATTGTCCAGCAAGTCCTCGGCGCTGATGGGTACGCCGGTGTGGCCGTCCAGGACGCGGGTGACCGTCTCGGAGGTCAGATCGAAGCGGGAGAGGGTCCGCAGAGCGCGTCGGTCGAGTTCGCTCGTGCCCTTCCAGATCGCGCGGCGCGTCGTGGTCACCAGCTCAGCGAGGTCGGGTCGGACCGCGCGTCCCTCCAGGAGGTCCTCCAGCAGCGGCCACGGGTCTCCGCCGTCGTCGACCGCGGAGACCAGCCGGTGAGCGGCGAAGGTGGGATGCCGGAACCCGAGGCGCGGAAGGACCGCCGGAAGTCCAGGGGCGGGACCGCGGCGCTCCCATGCGCGGGCCAGTTGTGCGTCCAGCCACTGGAGTGACGCCTCGGGGATGCCGACGGCGGGGTCCCCCAGGGCGATGGCTGCCCCCGCCGCGCGGTGGAGCTCCATCAGGGACGCCACCGCACAGTCCGGGGAGACATGCTCAGTGGCGTAAGAGAAGTTCCGGCCGGACTCGGGGGCCACGGCCAGGGCTGCGGCCACATCCGTACCACGGGCGGCCAGGGCAGCCAGGGCCTGGACGGGCAGCAGGATGCCGCCGGTGCCGTCGGGGCGCAGGCTGTGCCGGAGTGTGGTCTCCCACATGTGACTGGGAAACGTGCTGGCGTGGGATCCAGGCCACGGCTCCGGCGCGGTTTTGCCGGTTACCGTCGCGGCCCCGACCAGCATGCGCCGGGGCTGGTCCTCGAACGGGGAGTGCTTGAGGTAGAAGAAGATCAGCGTCTCGTCGGGTGTGACATGCCGGAAGAACGCTTCGATGATCGCCTGCTGGTTCTCGCCGTGCATCACCCACGGCATCGCCCTCTTACGGAAGTGCCGAGCAATGTCGTCTTCGGCTTCGGCGCGGTACCGGGTCACGGGGTGCTCCGTGAGAACGGTCTCCTCGGCGTTGCTGCGGTTGAGCCAGAAGTAGGGGATGGCGTGGACGGAGTACGCCGGAATGGGCAGGCTGGCGGGCCGCAGTTCCTTGAGGGACCAGGCATAGGGGTGGGTGCGCTGCACTGTATGGGCGCGGTCGCCCATGAAGCTGCCGCGTTCCAAGGCGCACGGCGGGATCTTCTCCCCAAGCGCGCTCCACGCCTGTCCGCGGTGGACTGCCTCGTGCTGGTCGTCGCGGTCCTTGGCGATGTTGCCGAGCATGACGCACGCATGGTTGGCCACCGGGTCAGCGCAGACCGTGCCCTCCCAACCCGTGTCGTGCCACGGGACACGCACCGAGAGATGCTGCACGTAGGCCATCGTGCTCCCCCCAGATCACAATTCGACTGCGCCCGACAAGCCTAGACGCCAGTCGCCGGGCTACGGATAGCCAACGCGGACCAGCCCGCCGGCCCGTGGCTCACGCGGGGCGCAGGACCCGGCCAGCCTTGTACGTTCACCATGTCGGCACCGCGCGCAACTTCCCTATCCCGCGCGCACGTCCGTACGGCGGACGACATCGCGTGACCAGCCTGTACCCGGACCTGCCCGAGGACGCTCCTTGACTTACTTCATGTCGCAGCCACGGCCATACCCATGTCGGACGACACAGCTGTCGCGCGGAGGCGGCACTGCCAACTTCCATCTCAGAGGGCGGCATATGAGTTGGCAGGTGTTTGTCGTCATCTGAACGCAGGGGACGCGGTATCCCAGCCGGTCGGCGGGCTCGGGCGTGCTGGGCTGAACACGGAGAGCGAGCGCAAGCCCTACAAGACCGACCTGTCCAACGAGCAGAGTAATTGTCAATTCCTGTGGATGTCGTCGCGTGACTTGATGACTCGGGATGCAGATGCCTGTGCCGTTCTGGCGTTGATGGCCGGCGGTTCGGTCGGGCGTGCGAGGGTGTTGTCATGTTGATCGCGATGGCGGGGCTGCCCGGCGCGGGGAAGAGTTCGGTCGCCGAGGCGTTGGGGCGCAAGCTGGCTGCTCCGGTCGTGTCGGTGGACCCGATCGAGGCGGCGATGTGGCGTGCGGGGGTGGCCCGTGACCAGCCCACGGGCCTGGCGGCGTATGTCGTGGCCGAGGCCGTGGCTGATGGTGTGCTCGGCTTGGGGCAAACCGTGATCGTCGATGCGGTCAACGCCGTGGAGGCGGCGCGGGGACAGTGGCGGTCGCTGGCGGATCGTCATGGTGTGCCGGTGGTGTTCATCGAGGTGGTGTGTTCGGATCCGGTGGTGCACCGCCGTCGGTTGGAGAATCGGTCCCGGGGGATCGAGGGCTTCGCTGAGCCGACGTGGGAGGTGGTGGAACGTCTGCGGGAGGAGTTCGCCTCGTGGGTCGATCACCGGTTGGTGCTGGATGCGATGACCGACCTGTCGTCGAACGTTGCGACGGCCCTTGGGGTCCTCTCCGCGACAGCCTGATCCTGAAGTGATGCGATATCAGTGGTCAAGATCTCTGGATCGTGGGGCAGTTCAGGCTGCGTGGGTTTCGGGGCGTTCGAGGAGTTGGCCGAGTTCGAAGCGGGCTCCGGCCCGGACGAGGGCGACGAGGTGCGATGCGTTCACGGCCCGCCAGCGGGCCTGACGGACTCGATGAGCTTGAAGACCATGGCCAGGGCGGCGGCCGCGCTGCCGGCGCCCTTGGTGACCTTCGTACGCAGGCGGACGGTGGCGAAGGTCGACTCGATCGGATTCGTGGTCCGCAGATGGATCCAGTGTTCGGCGGGGGAGTCGTAGAACGCCAGCAGTTCGTCCACGTCGTCGGTGATCTTCTTGACGGCTTTGGGGAACTTGGCACCGTAGGTCTGGGCGAACACCGCGATCGCCTTCACGGAGTGCTCACGGTCCTCGGCGTTGTAGATCTCCTGCAGGGCCTTCTTCGCACCGGGCTGGGCGGACTTCGGCAGGGCTTTCGCGACATTGGCGATCTTGTGAACCCAGCATCTTTGATGGCGCGTCTCGGGGAAGACCTCGGCCAGGGCCTTCCAGAATCCAAGCGCCCCATCGCCGACCGCGAGAAGGGGAGCGGGCATCCCTCGCCGCGCACAGTCGCGCAGGAGATCCGCCCAGGAGTCGGCAGATTCGCGGTAGCCGTCGCTCATCGCGATCAGCTCCTTGGTGCCGTCCGCGCGCAGGCCCATCAGCACGAGCACACATGACTTCGCCTCCCGCAGGCGTATGCGCAGGTGGATGCCGTCCGCCCATACGTAGACGTAGTCGCTGGCAGACAGATCGCGCTCGCCGAACGCCTGGTGGTCGGCTCGCCATTGCTGGGTGAGCCGAGTCACCGTCGCGGGTGAGAGGCCAGCCGCCGAGCCGAGGAACTGCTCCAACGCGGGCACGAAGTCGCCGGATGACAGGCCATGGAGATAGAGCAGGGGCAGCACCTCGCTGATCTCCGGGGACTTGCGGCACCAGGGCGGCAGGATGGCCGAGGAGAAGCGCTTGCGCTCGCCGGTGGCTTCGTCAACGCGCTTATCGTTCACCCTCGGGGCTTTCACCTCCACCGATACGGCCGCGGTGGTGACTTTCCTTGGCTGGTGATAGCCGTTGCAGACCACCAGGCGGCGCCCGTGCCCGTCTCGCCCCTCTTCAGCTGGGCGTTCTCCCGCCGCAACCGCGCGAGTTCCTCGCTCTCGTCGGCAGCCCCGGTCCCGGCGGCCCTGCGGGACACCCAGCTGGCCAGAGCGGTCTCGTTGATTCCAAGGTCAGCCGGTGTGGTTGCGGGTGCGTTCCCGGTGGCCTTTGATGTCGGGCTTGCCCAGGTGGACGCGCTCCCGCTGGGACTCGCCGAGCCACAGCTGGGGCACGTACTGGCGAACAGCATCCACAACCGCTCGCTGGTTCACGGAGGTGAGGGGGAGCTGGTAGCGCAGGCGGGGGAGCGTGGGGTGCAGCGGCTCCTCGTCATGTACCAGGGGCCACAGCACTGGTGCGTCGCTGCCGCCACGTGCCCGACCGCAGGCGACCGCCAGAATCTTCAACCCCGCGCTACCACGAGCCACCAACTACCACTTCAGCGAGACGTGGAGACCGACACCGGACTACAGCTACCTGAACTCCTGCAACGCGGAGGGTGACGACGACGAGCCACTCCTCCATCTCACAGCCGACACGGGCGTTGCCAAGCCCTGGCGGAGGTGGGCGGGGCACGACCTGCCTCCGGCCGCCGACGGGAAGCGTACGTACTTCAACGCTGGTGTTAGGGGCTTCTTGACCGCGGACCTGGCCGCTCTTTACGTCCCCTACTACTCCAGTGAAGAGCGAGCAAGGAGCCCCACAACCTCACCGTGTTCGCCTTGGCCCTGAAACCCCTGGAGGGCTCAGACATTGAAGTCCGGCAGAAGCTCATCGACCTGGCCACAGAGTTCGCTCGCGCCGCCCACAAGGAGGCCAAGTGCGACCTTCCTTCAAAGCTGCCGGGCTAAGCGAACTGCCCGGGGCGAATGAAGACTCAGAGCTGCCCGCAAAGCTGCATGAGCAGGTGGTTTGCTTCGACACGATGCGCGAACCGCCTGCGGGATGCCAAAGACGAGTTGACCGCGATCGTCAACCTCCAGGCTCGGACCGCGTTTCCTGCTCAGGAACTCAGTCGCGTCCTGTACGAGCCGTTCACCGTCGTGGAGTCCTTCGACCGGCGAGCCAGGCTGTTGACGGCGTCCTCGCCCACGCCAAGGACATGGCGGCGGGAGCAAGCTGAACAGCCTGTCTGCGCACGGATGGCGCTTCTGCACGACGTCACCACGGGGCTCGGGTCAACGCGCTCCACGGTGAGAAGCAGCAGCCGGGGCCGCCGGCGGCGTCCGTGAAGCCGCTCACCTCGGCCGCGTCCAGGCCGATGTTGACATTGGTTGCGGCGAGGCAGCTGGGGCGGCCAGCCACCCCGCCTTCGGCCGCGAGGCGAACAAGCAGCCCAACACAGTTGAACGGTGGACCAACCGCCTGAAGCAGTGGCGTGGGATCGCCACCCGCTATGAGAAGACCGCCACGATCTACCTGGTCGCCCCCGGGCGTTAGATGCTGGCACGGCTCCCCAACAGGGAGGTATATGCCTCTTCGGCCAGGCGGGCGGGGGCGCTGCCCTGTGGGGCGTGGGCGAGAAAGGAGGGTGTGGTGCCCGAGTGCAGCAGGGAGCCACCGTGCAACACCGCCACGTGGTCTGCTTCTTCGGCGAGGTCGGTGACGTCGTGGGTGGACAACAAGACCTGTACTCGGTCGGTGAGTCCGTTGAGGAGGTTATGGAAGACCCGTCGCTGATGTGGGTCCATTCCGGCCGTGGGTTCGTCGAGGAGGAGAACACGGGCGTCATGGACCAGCGCACTCGCGACGCCAACACGGCGCAGCTGTCCACCAGAAAGTTGATCGGTTTTGGCATCGGACTTGTCCGTGAGCTCGACGCTGGCGACCGCTTCGGCAGATCGGTCCCAGGCGTCGCTCCGGCTCATTCCCTTGAGCCATCCCACGTAAGCGACGTATTCGCGCACTGTGAGACTGGGCATGGCGCTGATGTTTTGCGGCATCCAGGCAACGGTGGTGCGGTACGCCTTGGAGCGGGAGGACAAACGGCCGAAGGTGATGTCGCCGGATCGGGGTTGCACGACAGCTGCAGCAAGCTTGAGGAGGGTCGACTTCCCTGCTCCGTTGGGGCCGAGCAAGATGGTGAGGCCCTCGGGGAGTTGGTAGTTGAAATCCTCCAGAACGGGAGCTTTCCGGCGGCCGTAGGCGTAGGTGCAGGCGGTGAGTTCCACGGTCATGAGAGCTTCCTTGAAGTACGCAGCAGGGTCATGATCCCGGCCAGGAACAACACTGCGGCGCCGATGGCGGCATGCGGTGCGCCCGCAGGCTCGGGGACGATAGTCCAGGGATAGGGGTCGCCCGAGGCACGGAATCCGAGAAGTACCACGGCCATGAGCCATGCCACCGGGATGAGGACAGCACGCTGTCCCACAACAGCTTTGGCGCAGAGGAAGAGCCCAACGAGAAATGCTGTGTTGCGGCCGGCCGCTGCCGCTTGAGTGGCATCAGTGACGTTCATGAGCAGAAGTCCGATCGCGACTGCTGCTGCTACGACGGTAGTGGCCAATACCGCGTCCATGCGCGGGATCTGCCTCGTTCCGGAAGCCTCGGCCGCGGGAAGCCGGGACGACAGAGACATCGCCAGCCCCACGACGACCGGTATGGGGGCGAAGGAAGAAAGCACCACGTTGCTTGCCCCCACGATGGAGGGCAACGGCACGAACGTGTTCCGCGACACCAGTACGTAGAGGAGATAGCCGGCCAGCGCAGCAGGCAGGACTGAGTGAGCACGGCGTGTCTTGATCCACCAGATCACGGAGTCACGCGCCCTTGCGGCAAGCCTGGATGCGGCTCTGCTCGAACCACCGGGCCTGCTCGGGTGCCGGCTTGGCAAGAGCGGCGTCGAGCAGGTTTTTCGAAGCGGTCCGGATACGGGCGGCCTGTGAGGCGGGATCCCGTTCCTGACCATTCTGGTGGCGCCAGGCGGTTTCCTCGCCGGTGGTCTTTGCTGCCCAAGCAGAGACAGCTCCCGCGATCACGGGATCGGGGCGGGAACACGGCCAGCTTATGGCAGCCCCGGTGAGGAGGTACCGCACTCTCCCGCTGGCTGCCGCGGAGGACAGACGCAGTTGCCACACTTCGGGTGTGGAACGCACGGTGAACCGGCCGTTGTTAATGCTGTCGGTGATCTTTGTAGGAGACCTGTCCACACCCGCCGCCTTGAAATCCGAAAGTACGGACACTGCTGCGCGATGGACAGCGTTCAGTCGCGTCGACTTCTCTTCCGGCATACACACCACGGGGGCTGATCCCGTACAGCGCATGGCGCCGCGCCCGATCGCCAGCGGCGGATCGTGGTCCCAGTCGCTGACGATGTTCGTGGCGCCCACCATCGAGGCGATCGCGGTGACGGCCGCCAGCGGCACACGGACGAGTCCGTGTCGAAGGGGGAGCCACAGTGCTGCGACTGCAACTCCAATTCCGCCGGTGAACAGCAGGTGCGGCAAGAGCGAGGCCAGAGTGGCCTCTTCACCGAACATAAGGCGGCTTGAGAACTGACCGGAGATGTGCCGGGGCCAATACGGAAGGATGCTCCGAGAGAAGGCCACGAGAATCCAGACGGCAACCGCGAGGATCGGTGCGGCGATGGACCGCGGCACCACCTTGCCGACACCGAAGCCGATGACAGCATGCGCGCAGCAAAGGATCACAGCCAGAGCGAGCGGCCCAAGGCTGCCAATGGTGGGGACGGCCCCTGACTCGACGAGCGCGAGGACGGCAGGGAGAACCACCATCAACGAGGAAATGCACGCCACGGGCAAAAGCACGTCGGCTGCAACGCGGTAGCGCGAGCGGGCCGGGGCGAGAGCCCATACTCCGCCGCTCTCGAGCCTGCCGCTTTCCCAAGCTCCCAGACAGGAGGCCACAGCATACGCAAAGGCGTACATAGGGGTGAGCGCATAAGAAACTGCGGTCGGGGCGTAGTGTAGGTCATCATCGATGAGCCTGGATACGGTGACGAAATAATAGAAGAGCGTAAGCGGAATCGCAAAGAGCGCACCCCAAGCCGCGCTGCTACTACGAAACCGCAGAAAGAATCTCAATGGATATCTCCGAGAGAGGAAGGTATCCGTGCTTGCATGCGCAGCTGCGTTTGCACGAACTCGAAGTGGGATTGCGATGGATGTGGTTATGGTGACGACCGTCCCGCCGCCGGACTTTGTCAGGGCCGGCGGCGGGGTTTGTATTCCATGGATGCGCGCGTTCCGGTTATGCTCTCGCTTGAAATCGCGCGCTCATGCCGGATGCGTGCAAGCAAAAAATCTTACTGGTCAGCTGCGGTGGTGTCCACGGTTACGTGTTCCACGTCGGCGTACGCAGCCCCAGATTTGTTGCTGACGCCTGTGATGGTGAAGTAGAAGTCGCCATTCGGGAGATTGTGCCACTCACCCATGGATGGGGTTGACCAGTTCTCGAAGCACGCAGAGAAACGCTTTTCGTCATACGCATCGTCGGGCTGGAAAGAAATGTCTTCGTAGTACTGAACGTCAGCATTGAGATAGAAGGCGCCCGATCCTGAAACGGAGCAGTTATCCCACCAGAGCTGGGAGTAGGATCCGTCGGCCCAGCGTCGGGACTCGAATCCCGCCCCTCCGTCGTTTATGGAGCTAGTCCAGTTTGCCCAAGCCGCCGGCGCGGTAGCGAGCAGAAGTGCCCCGCTGATCCCGACAATTGCTGCAGCTCTCTTCTTTTTTGACACTTAGATTTCCCCCCACGGGAATCCTAATCCAAGGCGCTCTGATGCGGCCTTGAGTGCTCGGTGAGGTTAAAGGTGGGTGAAGTTCTTGTCAAAAGCTGCTCATAGGTTGGTTGCTCAGTTGAACATCGCCAAAAGCCGGCATCACAGGGCAATCGGGTGACATGAATTGTCTAATGCTCGCAGACAGCTCTACAAGCTGGCTTAACGGGATATGTCTCTCGATCTCGTTGCCGGACCCAGAGCTGTCCGAAGGAACTGCGCAGATGGCGTTGGCGTGACCGCCTCCTCCTGTGCGGCGGTGACATCGTGGGGGCGCCTCGAGCAGCGGGTTGGACATCGTCTTCCACCCTGCGGCGTCCTTGCGGCTTACAGGCCAACGAACTTGGGGAGCGATAGGAGCGCCCCGATCTGTGTGTCGGCCTGAGTCTTGAGTGGTCGTCAGGCCATGAAATTCGGACAGTCGACTACCCCTCGGGGGCATCGGAGGCGGGCTGGTCAGGCGGCCAGCAAGAGTGGTGGTGCCGAAGTGATGAGTTGGTGTCCACTCGCTGTAGCCCCCTAATACTCCAGCTGTAGATCGTGATCTTCATGTCTGAAGTGCGGCTTGTCGGCGGTAATGACTGGCTCGCGATCGTGCCTGGTGGCGGCGTCACCAGTCGGACCAGTGGGACCAGTCGAGCCGGTGGGCCTGACCATGGATGGGCCGAACGGCGATACTGATGACCAGGCGCTGGACCTCGTTGCAGGTCAGCGGGATCAGGTTGTCCGGCGTGGGGCGGTGTGTGTGTTCGTCGGCGCGGATGACGGCGAGGAAGGCGTGGGCGAGCATCGCGAGGGTGACCCAGCGGGTCCAGGAGGGGTAGCGGCGGACCTGGTGCTCGTCGAGGCCGGCCAGGCCCTTCTCCGGCGTGGTGGAATGGCAGCGGTAGTAGGCGAGTTCACCGGTGGTGCGGTTGCGGCGGATCAGCAGCTGGTGGTGGCCCGGTGCCTCCTCGGAGAGGTCGATGACGGCCCAGTCGTAGAACCGCTGTCCCTTCGCGCCGCGTCCGGCCAAGAGCTTCTGCCGGGCCCTCTTCGGTACCTTCTTCACCAGGGCGTCGGCGCGGAACGTGCCTGTGACGGTGGGCTGCACAGCGGACCCGTCGGGCCCGAATAGCCGTTCTCGCAGATGCTGACCGCGCTGACCGCGCTGACCGCGCTGACCGCGCTGACCGCGCTGACCGCGCTGACCGCGCTGACCGCGCTGACCGCGCTGACCGCGCTGGGCGTGCCCGACGTGACAGTGTGGTGGATCATCACCCCGTTCACCGGGCCCCACGGGCCCTTGTGATTACGGTTGTGGCCACGCCATCCCGGCCGTTCCACGACCTTCACGCCCTCGGCGCGAAGGACCGTGACCAGGCGATCGGGGCTCATGGGTGTCGCCAACGCTGGCGCTCTCAATCTCCCCGCGCCTCAAATCCATTGATATGTGGCTCCGTTGCTACAGAGCCGACCCCCGCGAGGCGAGCCACAGCTGGACCGTTGTTACCAGCAGCGGTGAAACGAACGAGCTGATCACCAGTCGGCGCGTTGCAGCCGCCTGGTCCTGATCCTCGCGACGCTGCTGGGCCGTCCGCTCCACCAGTTGTTCATGCTCCCCACCCAGGCCGGCCAGCCCTGCCTCGACCAGGCCGATCCGCTGCTCGACTGCCCGCTGGTCTGCCCGGTAGACATCCTCGGTGACCACGTGATCGAGACGGGCAGCGAGCTGAGTGAGATCGCCGCGCAAATCCTCGCGCAGCTGCGACACGGCGCGGTGCAACTCCCACAGCGTGGGCTCGGTGTTCGGCGACACGGCCACCGCAATCACTCCTGGCTGCCTCGCGCCATCGATAACTCTACGGGCACGAGCGACGGCTCTATTGGGCTTATGCCCTGGAGATCGGTATCGACGCTGCTTGAGGTACCGCACCTTGGTGATGCAAATGTGAGGTTGTCGAGAGTGAGCATGCTCGTGGCCCTGTTTGCTGGAGCTGTGGGGCCCACTCGTGGGTGAACAGGACGCCTGGCATGGCGCTGGCAGTACGTGCTGCTCGCCTTGGTTGAACCATTAGGCATCTGAGAAGCGGAATCGCCTGTCACGAACGTTCCCATGGGCCGGTATTTTCCAGATGCGCGCGATGGGGTCATACAACTGCTATGGCCACCTTGGTGATGGGGGACTTCTTTTGGCGAATGGTGGGCACCTGTCGATCTGTTCATCGAACGTTTATCGAGTCGGCATTAAATTGCGGTGACCGACTGGCCGCGTAGAGCGGTTCGGGAGAATCGATCAAGGGGGAACCATTCGTAATATCGTGAAGGTCTCGTTAGCAAGTCTGGCGGCGTTCACCGCTTTCGCTGCATCCACCGCGCCTGCTTCAGCGCAGGAGGGAACTGCTTCTTCTCAAGCGGTCGTGGCTCGGGATGCGAAGGGTAAGGGGGTGGTCGGCTGCTGGTTCACTGCAGAGGCTCCCGGGTACCTCACCAAGGGGACGATCGGCGCTGCGGGGAGAATCACAAAATGCACCACTCCGGCGCCTGACAAGTGCCGACTTCAGACGAGCATCCTGATGAATGCCATCAGCACAGTCGCCCACAAGGACAGCGGCTGGGGATGGTGCAGGAAGACGCACAAGCTCACGTACAAGTGCCCAGGCATCATCCAAAAGCACACCTACTACACCCAGTCCGTGCTCCAAGTTGAGTATCAAGGTCGGTACAGCTCAGAAATAGTTGAGAGTCCGAAGGTGAGCCTCTTCTGCGGGTAGCCGTAAGTGCGAGGGGTCGGCTCATCGCTTGAGGGGAGCCGACCCTGTCACTCGGGCGGCTGGGTGATCCTGGCGAGCGCTACGCCAACCCCCTCGGCGCTGGCCCCCGGCCCCAGGTCATCCAAGTCATCAGACTCATCCTCGAAACGTCTTTCCGCCTCAGCGACCTCCCGGTCGCTGGACTCGATGCAGAATTCGTTCCCTTCAGGGTCGACCATCACCGCCACGCCCAGACCGCATGTTTCCATCGTCCAACGTTTTTCGATGAGCACTGCCCCGAGCTCCGTAAGCCGCTCCACCTCGCTGGCGAGTGACCCTTGCTGGGGATTCAGCCACAGGCGAGTCCGGCTCCTGGGGCGTTCGGCACCTCGCTCCTCTACCAGATAGAGCGACATGGAGTGACCGTCCCCTTGGGGGGAAATGTATACGCCGTCTGCACCCGGTCCGATCGGGGCTTGCAATACGGCGCTCCAGAATTTCCCCAGTTCAAGGGGGGCAGTGCACTCCAATTCGACCACACGCATCGATACACCCATGCCCTCACGGTACTCGACATACAACGATCCCAGCAGGCCCCGAGCGAACCAAGTGGTATCTGGAGCCCGGTCCGTACGACCGCCAGTCGTGGGATGGAGCCCAGAGCGCTGGGCGGGCAGAGGGCGGTCCGCAGTTGTGTGGTGGGGGAATTCAGTCCGCTCTACAGCTCACGCCGTCGAAGCCCACCCCCCGCCTTACTTCCGGGTCCTTCAGGTCGACATACCCCGAGAGTTCGATGGTGCGGTGGCTCGTAACGCGAACCTGAGGGGGCACTTGCCCTTCGGTGACGTTGGCCGAGAGCTGGATGGGGCACCAGTCCGTACCGCGGTGGGACACCCACGTGCCGACGGTGATGTTCTCGGGAGCGAGGGTGGTGGTGGCATCACCGCCGGAAGAAGCGGTGCGCACGGTGACCTTGGTGCCTTGGACGTCGAGCTGAGGGGAGAGCAGGGTCAGCTGGGCTATGTCGGGTCGTTCCCAGCGGTCGAGCTGGACAGCGGGCGCGGTCAGTTCGAGGGCGGGATATGCCTTCCCGTCCGTCCTGATGTTGGCGCGCAGGCTCCCGGGTGCTTGCTCCATATCGGAGGCGGAGTGCAGGAGCAGTGAGGGGATTTGCTCCATGGGAGCCGGTGGATTCGGCGTAACGATGACGCGGCTGCCGCTTGTTCCCGTACGTAGGGTGCTGCCGGTGACGATTGCGCCGTCGATGGTGCCGCCAGTGATGTGCTTGCCGGAGATCGCATCGGCGGCGAGGCTGTCCGCCGTCACGGAACCTGCTTGGAGGTCAGTGGTACCGGCCCGTCGCGGGGTGCCGGCTACCGCGTCACTGGCGGAGCCAGCGACGCCGGGCAAGCTCCGTGCGCGTAGCTTCACCCACCAGTCGGTGTACCGCAGGGCCACAGTGCAGGACCCGCCCTGCGGGGTCTCGATGGTGTCGCGCAGCGTCCCCTGCGTCGGCTCTTTCACGAGGTCGTCGAACTGACCGCCGAGGACCGGGGTCTCCCACCAGCGTGAGTGCCATGGCTCGGAGGGCGTGCCGACCATCGCCTTCGACGTAGTTGAGTCGACGCGCAGGCCAAGGTCGCCGTCCGGGATCGATTGGGCGTAGGCGACGATGTCGCGTGCGGTCTTGCAGGGGTCAGTGCGTACGTAGGGGCCGCGGCCTCCGAGCTCACCGTCGAGGTCGTGCCGCTGCTGCAGGTAGGACGTCCACCCCGCTGCCTCCACTTTCAGCTCGTCGCCCTCTGGCTCAGCCTGCCAGATCAGCCCGCCCCACCGCAGCTGCCCCTTGCGTTCGGCGTAGATCAGTGTCGTCCCGGGATCCACCAACTCGGGGTGCAACCAAGCCAGTCGAGGCGACAGCGCCCCCAGGCAGCGGCCAGCGGTGCGTGCAGCTCGGCGGTGCGGGGCTCGTACTCCTCGTGCGAGGCGGGGACGAAGACGGTGTCGGCCTTGGCCAGGGGCTCGGGTCCGTGGGCGACGTTGGTGGTGAAGTCCACGTCCGTACGGACCGCCCCCGTCGTGGGCGGCGAGCGGGTGACGACCTCGTCCAGCAGGTCGCCTGCGGCGGAGCGGGCCTGGCCGAACGGCCGGTGGACGATGCCCAGCTCGATCGGCAGCAGCCCCTGGCGGACGAGGACGGCGACGCGGTGGCGACCGGATCCGCGAAGACAGCCTTGGCGCGACTCTCACATGTGCCGGGCATCGGGGCTCACATGTGCCGGCATCGGGCCAAGGGGTCCGTCCAGCGCCGACGTCACCGGCCCCGGCAGAGGAGCTCAGCGGCGGTACATGGCCTCGATCACGGCGGCGTGCGCCTCCTCGACCGCCCGCCGCTTGAGCTTGCGCGAGGGGGTGAGGAGCCCCTCCTCCTCGGTGAACGGGGCGGCGACGACACGGAAGGCGCGGATCGACTCCGCCCTGGAGACCTGGGTGTTGGCCGCGCTCACCGCCCGGCGCACCTCGGCCTGCAGCTCGGGGTCCCGCACCAGCTCCGCAGGTGTGAGGGCCGGCCGGCTGTGGAGGGTGAGCCAGTGCTCCACGGCCTCCAGGTCCAGGGTCACCAGGGCGGTCACGTACGGGCGGTCGTTGCCGACGACGACGCAGTGCTCGACCAGTGGGTGGTCCCGCACCCGGTCCTCCAGGACCGAGGGCAAGAGGTTCTTGCCGCTGGCGGTGACGATGAGCTCCTTCTTGCGCCCGGTGATGGTGAGATAACCGTCCTCGTCCATCGAGCCAAGATCCCCCGTGGCCAACCAGCCGTCCCGCAGCGCGGCCGCCGTGGCCTCTGGGTCGTCCAGGTAGCCGGAGAAGACCGTGCCGCCGCGCAGCATGATCTCGCCTTCGTCGGTGATGCGCACCGTGGTGCCGGGGACGGGCAGGCCGACCGTGCCGAAGCGGACCTTCCCGGGCGGGTTGGCGGTGGCGGCCGCGGTGGACTCGGTGAGGCCGTAGCCCTCGTACACCGTCACTCCGGCCCCGTCGAAGAACAGCCCGAGCCGGCGGCCCATCGTCGAGCCGCCGCTCACCGCGTTCTGCACGCGTCCGCCCATCGCCGCACGGAGCTTGCTGTAGACGAGGGCGTCGAAGAGCTTGTGCTGCAGGCGCAGGGCGGGTGTGGGGCCGGGACCGGTGCCGAACGCATACCGCTCGCGGGCCTCCGCGTAACGCACCGCCACGTCGGCGGCCTTGTCGAAGATCTCGAGGTTCCCGGCTTTCTCGGCCTTGCGCCGGGCAGCGCCGAAGACCCGCTCGAAGACGTACGGCACGGCGAGGATGAAGGTGGGGCGGAAGGCGGCGAAGTCGGGCAGCAGGACGTCGGCGTTCATCTCAGGCTGGTGCCCGAGCCGGGCGCCGACCCGGATCGCCCCGACCTCCACCATGCGGCCGAAGACGTGTGCGAGGGGCAGGAAGAGGAGGGTGGAGGGCTGGTCTCCGTTCGCGGGCTCGAAGATCGGGCGCCAGCGGGCGATGAGGTTGTCGCACTCGGCCATGAAGTTCGCATGCGTGAGCACGCAGCCCCGGGGGCGGCCGGTGGTGCCGGAGGTGTAGATCACCGTGGCGACGGCCTCGGGGGTGACCGCGAGGCGGTGCCGGTGCACGACGGTGTCCTCGATGTGCGCGCCGTCCGTGGTCAGTTGCTCCACGGCGCCGGCGTCCAGCTGCCACACCCGGGTCAGCCACGGGGTACGGCCGATCACGGATCCGAGGGTCATCGCGTGGTCGTCCTGTTCGACCACACACCCCATCGCGCGGGTGTCGTGCAGGATCCAGGCCAGCTGTTCGGCGGACGCGGTCGGATAGACCGGGACGGGCTGGGCGCCGATGGTCCACAGCGCGAAGTCGAACAGCGTCCACTCATAGCGGGTGCGGGACATGATGGCCACCCGGTCGCCGAACCGGATGCCCTGGGCGAGCAGGCCCTTGGCCAGTGCCAGCACCTGGTCGCGGAACGCCGCCGCGGTCACGTCCTGCCAGCGGCCGTCCGTCTTGCGCCCGAGCTGCACCCGGTCCGGCGTCTTCACCGCGTTGTTGAAGACGGCGTCGGCCAGGCCACCGACCTGCGGAGCCGTCGCAAGGGCCGGCACGGAGAGTTCGCGCACGCACGCACCTCGTGGGGAGGGAGAGGGAGATCGAGCGCGCGTAAAGTACCTGCTTCCCGGTGCGGGGGTCTGACACCGGCCAGGTGCGTCGAAAAACAGACAATTATTCAGGTCTTGTTTCTGACCTGCCGAAACGGGGGAGCGGCGCTGGGCGGCGCCCTAGTCGCATCGCCGCCACCCCCGCCACTACCTTCACGCGATCTCCCCGTCTCCTCCCCGAGGGAGTGCGGGTGCACGGTGTGGGGGCCGTCGTCCCGGAGGGCACCTCCTGTGCCGATCCGGGCCAGGCTCTGGCGTCGATCCCGAAGCAGACGGAGCAGGAGTTCACCGAATCCTGCAGCAAGCCCGTGCAGTCCGCGGACGAGCGGACGGCGTGGTCGGCCTCCGGTGTGCCTCAGCCTCTGCTGCGCTTCCGGTTCCTGCGCGCTTCGCGGAGCCGCGGCCGGCGGCGGGGCCACACGCAGCGCCGCCTCCAGCTCGTCTTCGCCTCGCGGGTGGGCGCGGCGCGCAGCGCCCTGGCGGGGGTCTCCAGCGCCTCCGCGAGGGCGCGCTGCGAGATGTGAGGGGTACAACACGCTTCAAAGCGTTCCAAGCGGCATGGTCTCCATGCATGATCAACGCCCTGTTGGCGCAGAGGATCTGCGCTCGCCTCCAAGGTCACCTGGCTGGCCCGGACACCCCGTGGGCAATCTGGCTTGATCGTCCGTTGAAAGGTGCCACTGCGGGCGTGCGGCCGGCCGGGTTCAGACGTGAACATGCTCCGGCACAGCTGCAGCAGGTCTGAGTGGACCGTGCCGGACGCCATCCGGCGCACCAGGTGGGGTTCCCCGACCGTGGATGCCGAACCGTTGAGTGCCCATGGGGAGCAGCGGTCGTGCGGTGTTCGGACCGGACCCTTTGCTCGGTTCCTGGACTTGGTGCCGTGCACTCGCGCTGCCGCGGTGCGTCGGAGGTGGCGCGCAGGGTGGCGGGGCTCCCTCTTGCCGCCCGGACGTGCTGGATCGAGGGGATCAAGGAAACGGCCCTCGGTACTGGTGAGCTCGCGTAATCGACTGTCGCGTATTCCCCGCCGCCGATGCCGGAGGCACCTGGCGCCTGGCACCACCATGCCCACGGCGACCACACACGGTGACCCCAGCGCCTCACTCACCAGGGAGTGGGGGGCAGTCGATTACACGAGGTCGCCAGTTCACACCCCCTGTTCTCTCGTGCGAAGCTTCACCGCTGTCATCTCAGGGCCCTGGGTCGCTCTACGGGCTGGCGCTGGCCACACCGCTTTCGTCGACGGTGAACTGTCCGTTCGCGGCGCCGTTGAAGGTCCCGCTCTTGATCCACTCGATCAGCGCCGCCTTGACCGTGGCGTGGGGGCCGGCCCAAGGTTCGCCGGGGCGCCCGCCGTAGGGCGTTCCGGACTCCGGTGTGCAGCGCGAGCCGGAGCAACCGTCCATCTGCAGCAGGTGGCCCGCGCACCGGACTTGCACGAGCACCTTGTTCGTCATCGATGCCGGGAGCGCGTTGAAGATGGAGTTGGAGTTGGCCGGTGGCGCGGTGGTGTCTTCGAGACCGTGGAGGACCAGGGTGGGCGGGGTCAGCTGCCCCGCGACGGCGGTGTTCCAGCCGTAGCTGGAGAACGTCGGCGAGCGGTTGAGGCCGGTCGGGTTGCCGGGATCGTCACCTCCCCAGTTCCGCCCCTCGGTGTCCTGCTCCATGATCTGCTCCCAGAGCTGATCCTGGCTGCCGGGGATGACGCGCCCGGTGCACTCGGCCTCGGCATCCGGTGCCGGCGCCGCTGTCGCCGAGCGGCTGGAAAGCGTCAGCGGGAACGTGACGAAGCCCGCCGAGGGCTCTGTCTCCTCAGTCGGCCCACCGAAGATCGACGCCATGAACACGGCACGGTTGACCTTCGCGATGACGTCGGCGCTTCCGGGGAGGAGCGGGTTGGGGTTGGCTGCGTACAGCGTCCGCCCGACGCGCGGCCCGCCGAGCGAATAGCCGAGCAGGGTGACCTTGCCGTCCGTAGGCTGCGCGCGCGTGATGGCGTCGTCGATGACCTGGCGGATATCGCGTACCCAGACGTCGGTGCCCGCAAAGCGGTGATTGCTTGAGTGTGCGCGCCTCTCCCCGCCCAGCGGATTGGTCAGGAGCAGGGTCCCTTGCTGATCGAGGGTGAAGATCGGGTTGTGGGTACGGTCGCACCCCTCAGGGTGCGGACAGGTGCCGTCCGGGTTGTAGGGCCTGAGGCTCGCGTTGCCGGGATCGTTCAGGCCCTCGTCGAAGCGCGTCGAGCGGCCGTAGCCGAGCAGGCTCGGAGCGAAGGTGTCGATTCCCGCCCGCGCGAGCCCTTCCTGCACGCTGAGCGAGCCGCCTTCCGGGGCGGGGTGGCGCAGGTCGAAGGTTGGCGAGGCGGTGACAGTGCGGCCGTGGATCAGCACTGCGGCCCTGTTGGGCACTCCTGGGCATTTGCCGTTCGCGTACACCGGCTGGACGCGATGCACCTGGATCCTCGCCGGGCGCCCGTCGAACTGGGGGTCCGGCATGAGCCCGGGCGGCACCCTGAACCTCAGCCAGTGATCGCGGGCGGCGACGCCGGTCGGCACCTCGTCGCATTGCTGGGCCGACGGCTTGGTGGCAGCGGCCATCGATGTTGTGCTGGAGCCGAAGGCACTCATGATCAGGCAGACGCACAGCAGAATCCACGTCGTCCGGGCCCTGGACCTTCGGCGTCCCCTGGCCCACGCCCGTCGCCCGCGCCCCATCGAGGCCGCCGGTATGCCCATTCTCCGGAGGATCGCTCTGTGTCGCCGAGTCATGCGCGGTGCTGCCATGCCCAAACCTCCTGCCGCTGGACGCGGGTGAAGCCGATACTCATCAGTGTGCCGAGCAGGCATGTAGAGAGCGCCCCGCGCACGGGTGCACAGGTGGCACATCGGCGCGCGGCGGCGGCGCTTTCACCCTCGCCCCGGGCGGTGGCCAGCTGCCCATGTCCTGTGCGGTCGTAGGACTTGGGGGTGCTGACAGAACGTCGTTTGTAGCGCGGCTGGTGTCTTCGTTGTCCGATACCGAGGTGCCCTAAATAATCAATTCCAAGGGATGGGAGTTGCGAGCCGACCGCTACGATCAGGCTTGGGATGTGGGAGCTCTGGGGGCGGTTTGTGGGCGACATGGCGGAGCTTGGGCGCCGGACGATGCTCGCGCTTGGCGCGGTGACGGTGCTTGCAGCGTGTACGTCGCCAGCGAAAAAAGCGGCCAGTGGCAAGGTCCGCACAGACGCGGAGCCGCTGGAACGTCGGTTCGCTGCGCTCGGCTCGCTGTCCGGCGCGCACTGGCTCGGCACCGTACTGGGTACCGATTCGAGAATGTCCGTTCCGGGTCCCACCGATATTCGAGTGGTGGGAACCGCCCAGCTGAGAGCAGGTGCCGTCGCCGCCATCACGGAGGCACCGCAATGGAGCTTTCGGCCTGGGATGCCAGGCCAACTTCCGGGAGCACTCACCGAGTTCATGCCCAAGGGCGCCAGGTGGGTCCGGAGTGACGCCTTCGACCGTGAAGTGACGGGTGGGAGGTATTCCGGCACGTTCTATCTCGATCCGGGCACGGACGCGGTCTACTTCGACACGACCAATCCGAGTGTCGCCGCCAGCACCGGGCCGTGATCGAGTCCTGCGGTTTCCCTGCGGGGACGAGGCGACGGTGTCCAAAGTCAGTGTGTGACGACCGAGTTGGGCACTCTCGCTACCGCACCGTACGTGAGAACCGGCGACCTGCTGAAAGCTTCTCCGTAGTTCGCTCCATGGCGACCGAAGATCGGCATCGCGCCGCGGCTCAGTGACGCTGGCGGTGATGCAGGCCCTGCTCGGGTTCACCTCCGAGGCGAGGTGGCTGCGGCACGCCCATGCCCACCTGCGGCACCTGTTCCCGTACCTGCACCAGCAGAGCGGCTGGAACAAGCGACTGCGGCGATCGGTCGACCTGGTCCGCAGAGTGATGCGCGAGCTAACCACTGACACCGCTCTGTGGCTCGACGATGTGTGAGTGGTGGACTCCACCCCAGTCGAGTGCGGCCGGTCCCGGGAGACCGCGAAACGCTCCGACCTGGCCGGATGGGCGAGTACGGGTACTGCGCCAACCACTCACGTTACTTCTGGGGACTGCGCCTGCACCTGGTCTGCAACCTGCACGGCCTGCCCGTCGCCTTCGCACTGACCGGCGCCAAGGCCCCTGAGCGCGAGGTCCTGCTGGACACCTTCACCGTTGAACCGACCCTGCTCGCCGCGCGGTCGGGGCCAGACCATCCTTGCGGACAAGAACTACTACGGCCGCGAGTTCGAGCAACAGCTCGCCTACCTGGGATCGCATTTGCTGCGGCCGGCCCGCAAGGGCGAACCCGAGCGAGCCGGATCACCACTGTTCAATCCATTGCGGCAACTGATCGAATCGGTCAACCAGACCCTGAAGGCCCAGCTGGACCTCGAACGCCACGGCGGGCGCACCCCTGGCGGGAGTCACCGTCCGAGTCCTCCAATGACTCCTCGCCCTGACCACAGCCGTCTGGCACAACACCCGGACCGACCAACCAGTCCGTTCGATCACTGACCGCCATCGATCACTGTCCTTGGAGTCATTCATCTAGAGTCGCCGCATGCGACGAAGGACAGGACTGGCGATAGCCGGGGCTGCAGCCCTGGCCTGGGGTGAGTGGTTGAACTGGCGCTGGTCTCGAGCTCTCGTGGGGAACAGCGGGGGTGCTGCCGAGGCGGTGGTCGTACTGGGTTACCGAAACCCGCAAGCGACGGCGAACTTCATCAACCGCTGGCGAGTCCGTGCTGGAATTCGCTCCATCGCCGCTGACACACCGCGTGGCACTCGCGTGATTTTCAGCGGCGGTGCGACCAGCAGTGGTGCCGCGGAGGCCCAGTTGATGGCCGACTACGCGAAGTCGGTGCTCGAGTTCGACGGCACAGTGCTCCTCGAAGACCAAAGTGGGACGACATGGGAGAACATCACGAACGTGATCCCACTGCTTGAGGACGTCGACCGCATCAAGATCGCCTCCCAACCAGCTCACGCGCTCAAGGCCCGCGCGTACTTGCGGCGGCAGCGCCCTGATCTTGCCGAGAGGCTCGTGCGCGCGGATGACTACCGCTCTGGTGAGTGGATGGTCGTCAAACCGCTGCTGGCTCTGTACGGCCTTTGGACACTGCGCGGTCTCAAGGCCGACGAACGGAAGCCCCCGCTGTAGACAGCCGTTGTCGCGTCGGCGTCACAAACGATGGTTCTTGAGCCGACGCCAGCAGATGATGCTGCATCCGAGAGTAAGAAAGGCTTGGTGGATGTCGTCGCGGATCTCCCAGCGGATCCGCAGGCGGGGGTACCAGTGCAGATGGGCGAACTCGCGCTCCATGACCCAGTGTTGGATGCCCAGGCCGGAGCCGTGCTCGGTACCGCTGCGGGCGATCAGCGGTTTCACACCGAGCCCAGACTGGACGCCGGTACTTGTCGTGGTCGTAGCCGCGGTCGGCCAGCAGCGGGGCCGGGCGGCGTCGGGAGCCGGCCGCGCTTGCCCCGCACCGGCGGCACAGCTTGCAGCAGCGGGATCAGCTGGGCGACGTCGTTGCGGTTGCCACCGGTGAGGGCGGCCGCTAGCACCATCACGCGCGGCCTCGAGTAGATGCCAGAGGGCGGGCGGGCGTTGGGCGGTGGCCAGTGCATTCCGGGCGTACGCCGAGGCAGGGGGCGGCTTCAGATTTGCCTAACTGATTCCGCCCTTTGCGCTTGCGGCAAAGCTCGCACTTGCAGGCTGACCAGCCGCGCGGCATGGACCGGCTGGAAGCCAGGAACCCGCTTCCTCACCTTCCACTTCACTTTCCAAGACGCTCGCCGAAGTCCACCGGCTGGCCGCCGACTACCGTCCGGCGTTGGCTGCTGTGGAGGGCCTGGACCTGGTTCCCGATGCCTGGCTTCACCTGACCACCCAAGGACTCGTCCTCGCAGACGACGTCCGCGAGGACGATGTCCGGGCGATCCTCGACGTTGCAGCCGAACGTGTCGCCCGTACCCCCGCCTTCGACCTCACGCTGGACCGGCCTGAAGTCACACCGGAAGCCATCCGGTGGGAGGCCACGCCAAGTGAGTCGCCGGCCGAAGTGCGGCCCGCGCTGCGCGAAGCGATCGGGAGCGTCTGGGACGTCGTTCCAGAAGCCAGCAACAGCTTCGCACCGCACATCTCCATCGCCTACAGCAACGCCACCGGACCCGACACCCCCATCCACGCTGCCCTCAACGCCGCGCACAGCCGGCCCACCACTGCTCACATCGAGATCGAGAGAGTCGAACTGATCGTCCTCAATCGCGACCAGCGCATGTACCAGTAAACGACCTACGCCGAACTCCCCCTTGGGAAGTAGGAGGGCGAGCTCCGTCTGAGGCGCGCGGACGGAGCTCCACGGACAACGGCCGAACAGGATGCGCCATGTGCCAACACGAGTAGCTCCCAACCGGCCAGCAACATGGCCAGCTCATGTTGGCGCCCGTTGCCGACTGTCCTGGCGGCGAGGTCGTCGTCACTCGTAGCGCCACACGTGTGCGTAGCGCATGCGCTGCATCGCTTCGCCGCAGGCCAGGCCGGGTAGGCAGCGAACTGCGCAGGATCGGCTCTTCGTCACCAGGTGACCATTTCCCGGCTTGAGGAACCGTCCGCCGGGTGAGAATGTCGGATCATCTGACTAGTGGTTAACGGGGGGTGGGTTTCGCGTGGGTGTTGTGCTGCCGGGGTGGGCGGATGAGCTGCTGGACCTGATCGGTGTGTCGTGGCCGAATGTGGATGAGGACGACTACCGCGAGATGGCCAATGCCATGCGGGAGTTCGCCGACGACATCGACGAGGGCGCGAACGAAGCGCACACCGCGATTCAGAGCTTGGTGGGTTCGGCGGGCGGCTCCCTGGCCGTTGAGGCGCTCAACGCCCACTGGGGAAAGATCAACGGACAGCACCTGAAAGGCCTCGCCGACTGCGGGCGCATGGCGGCGACCGCGATGGACGGTGTCGCCTTCCTCATCGAGGGCGCGAAGATCGGGGCGCTGGTCCAGCTCGGCATCCTCGCCGCCGAGGTGATCGCCGCTCAGGCCGCCGCCCCGTTCACTCTCGGTCTGTCCGAGCTGGGCGCGCTGGGTGCGACGCAGGCCACCCGCATGATCCTCAAGCGGCTGTTCAAGGAGGTCTGCCAGCAGGTCGCCGAACAGGTCATCAGCATCGCCCTGACCCCGGTTGAAGAGGCACTCGGTGCGATGGTGGGTGACCTCGTCGTCCAGCTGGGCGCCAATGCTCTCGGCGTCAAGGACGGCGTAGACCTGGGCCAGACAGCCAAGGCCGGCAAGGATGGTTTCAACCAGGGCGTGCAGGATGCTAAGGACGCTGCAAAGTCAGCCGCCGACAACCCGATGGAACTCCTCAGCGCTGGCGGTCGTCGAGGCGGGGGAGGTCTCAGCGGATCCGGTGGCAGTGGCGGAGGCGGCGGGGCCGGTGGCGGTGGTGGGTTCAGTTTCGACAAGGACGAGCACGATCGCGTTGTGACGAGCCTGGAGGGCGCGGGCGGCACGTTCCGTAACAAGGCCGGCGGCAAGATAGGCCGGGCCAAGAGCCACCATGGCCGTACGCGCGGCAAGGACGCCATCGCGGATGCCGCCAACACGATGCTCGACAAGGTCATCGACGGCATCGAGGACGCGGTCAAGAAGACCGCCAAGCACCTCGACGACAACATGACCCGCGGCATCAAGCAGATGGCCAAGAACCATCACGAGAACGACAAAGGGCTCGCCGACCACTTCAAGGGCCTCGGCAAGGGCGACAAGAAAGATCCCAAAGCCCCCAACAGCAGCCCCGGCACGTCGTTGAACTCAAGCGGCAAAAGCAGGAGCAAGTCCCGCGACCAGCTCAGCCAAAACCACCCCAACAACAACACGCGCACCGATAAGGCTATCAACGGCTGCGGGGATCCCGTGGACGTCGCGACCGGTCGGGTCTTTCTCAGCAGCACCGACGTCACACTGTTCGGGAAACTTCCGTTGGAGCTCACCCGGAAGTTTGAATCGTCCTACCGCGTGGGTCGCCATCTGGGGCCCTCCTGGGCGTCCACCCTCGACCAGCGACTTGAAGTGGACGACCAAGGCGTCATCTTCATCACCGAAGACGGCATGCTCCTGTCCTACGGCACTCCCGAACCAGGGCAATCAGCCCTACCCAATCACGGCCCCCGCTGGACTTTGACGCGTACGCCGCAGGATGACTGGGCCATACATGACCCCGATACCGGCCTGACCCGCTACTTCTCGGACTCATTCCACACCGCGGGGTTGGCGCAACTCGAGGAGATCTCGGACCGGAACGGCAACCACATCACCTTCGACTACGACGACAAGACCGGCGCTCCGCTCAGCATTCGGCACTCAAGTGGATACCAACTGCGGCTTTCCAGCGACGAACGTGGCCAGGTGTCTGCAGTTCATCTGGTCGGAGCGGCTGAGGACAGCTCGGACCTCCTGCTCGTCTCGTACGAACACGACGCACAAGGCAACCTCACGTCGGTGACCCGCTCCTGCGGCGTTCCGACACGCTTTGAGTACGACGACGTCCATCGCATGACGGCATGGACAGACACAAATGGCAGTCGGTATGAGTACACCTACGACCATGCCAGCCGCTGTACCGCCCAGGGAGGCACGGAGGGGCACCTTCGCTATCTCTACAGCTACGGCGCCCGCGATCCCGAGACGGGCCACCGCAGCACTGCAGCTACCAACTCATTGGGTCGCACCACCCGCTACCTGGTTAACGAGCGTCTTCAGGTCGTTGCCGAAACCGACCCGACAGGTGCCACACGCCGCACTGCCTACAACGCTCTCGACCGGGTCACCTCCACCACCGACCCCTTGGGACGCACCACCGCCTACGAATACGACGAGCATGGGCGCCTCCTGACAACCACACAGCCAGATGGCACCTCCGCTCGCACGGAATACGACGAACTCGGACTTCCTTGTGTCATCACCGACGCAGCCGGTGGCGTCTGGCTCCAGGAACACGATGAACGAGGCAACCGCATCGCCTTCACCGATGCATCTGGGGCCACCACCCGCTACGCACGCGACAGTCATGGCGGCCTGGTCTCCATCACGGATCCGATGGGTGCCACCATTCACGCCTCCTGCAACGCAGCGGGCCTCCCGCTCACCGTCATCGATGCTGCTGGGAACGTAACCATACGCAGCTATGACAGCTTCGGCCGCGTCGTGGAGATGACTGAGCCCACAGGCGAGACGACGCGGTATTCATGGACCCTGGAGGGCCTCCCTGCCGCTTGTGCTCACCCGGATGGAACAGAGGAAACCTGGTCCTACGACGGAGAAGGCAACTGCCTTAGCCACACCGATACAGGCGGCCACGTCACGCGCTTCGAATACAGCCATTTCGACCAGCTCGTGGCACGGACCGACCCAGACGGATCCCACTACGAGTTCACCCATGACGCAGAGCTCCGTCTACAGAAGGTGGTGAACCCCCAAGGACTGACCTGGACCTACCAGCACGACGCCGCTGGACGGTTGGTTGCCGAGACCGACTTCGATCAACGTACGCAAACCTACGAGTATGCCGCGGACGGGGAGCTGATCGCCCGCACCACAGCACTGGGCGAAACGATCCGCTACACCCAAGACGAATTCGGCCGCACCACTGCAAAGCACGTGGGCCAAAAGACCACCAGTTACCAATACGACGCCCTTGGACGCTTGACGTCCGTATTTAATGCCGACGCTGTCCTGGAGCTCGAACGGGACGCGTTGGGACGCGTCACCGGTGAGACCGTCAACGGACGGAAGCTGACCGCCGTCTACGACGCCAATGGCCGCAGGACCACCCGGACGACCCCGAGCGGTGCCGTTAGTTTCTGGTCCTACGACAACGTCGGCAGCCCCATCTCCCTCACAGCATCTGGTAACAGCATCACCTTCGAGCACGACGCGGCGGGCCGCGAGATTGAGCGTCGGCTGGGACAGACGGCTATGTCAACCGCTTGGGACGGCGCCGGCCGCCTCGAAGAGCAATCACTGACCACAGCTCACCGCCACCAACACCGCCGCTACAGCTACCACGCAGACGGCCACCTCGCCTCGGTTCGCGATCAGTCGACGGGAGAGCGCCAATACGACCTGGATGCCGCCGGCCGCGTCATCTCCGTTCGCGCGAACAACTGGACCGAGACGTACGCCTACGACGCAGCGGGCAACCAGACCCATGCCACGTGGCCCACGAGGCACCCGGGTGCAGCCACGCAAGGCGACCGCAACTACGACGGCACGCGCCTCACACAGGCCGGCCGTTTTCGCTACGAGTACGACGCCCAAGGCAGGGTTGTCCTGCGCCAGAAGACCCGGCTTTCCCGGAAACCGGACACCTGGCTGTACGAGTGGGATGCAGAGGACCGACTGACTCAAGTCACCACTCCAGACGGAACAATCTGGCGCTACCAATACGACCCTCTCGGACGCCGCATAGCCAAGGAAAGGATGACTCCCGACGGCGAAAACGCCGTCGAGCGAGTCACCTTCACATGGGATGGCTACACCCTCGTCGAGCAGACCACCACTGCGCTGGGCCAACCGCACGCAGTGACACTCACCTGGGATTACCAAGGCACTCGTCCACTGGCACAGACCGAGCGCAAATCCCTTGCCCAAGCACCGCAAGATGAAATCGATCAGCGCTTCTATGCGATAGTCACTGACCTCGTCGGCACTCCTACAGAACTTGTAGACAACGCCGGCGAAATCGCATGGCGCACACGGCCCACCCTGTGGGGTGCGACAACCTGGAATGCGGAAGCCACCGCCTACACCCCCCTACGATTCCCCGGCCAGTATTTCGACGCCGAAACCGGCTTCCACTATAACTACTTCCGACATTACGACCCAGAAACAGCGCGCTACGCAAGCCCTGACCCTCTTGGTCTTGACCCAGCACCCAACCCCGCCACTTACGTAAACAACCCGCATACTTCTTCCGACCCATTGGGGCTGGCGCCTTGCCTACAGGCTTTGGAGGACATGGCGACAAAGATCAACAATGTCATCGCCAATCCCAGATCTCGCAAAGCGCAAACTGTTGCTGCTGTCCATATTGAGACACCTAATGGACCTGTCATTGTCGTGGCGGGGACGAGTAAATCTAAACTCACACCCGCCCAGCGGAAGTTGGCAGAAGAGCTGGGCGCTTTCCCGCTGCCCAATGAGCATTATCTCCCCCCAACCGGAAAGGGTGTAAGAGGCGGCCACTCAGAACAAAATATCCTGCACTTCGCAAATCGCATGGGAAGCGACTGGAACCCCACGCACGGAGCAGCCAGCAGAAGTGTGTGTACAGATATATGCTATCCGGTAGTCCGGGCGGGCGGCGGACTGATGACCGGGCCAGTCCACGAGGAAGACAAGGGTCATGAGGGAAGGTCGACGCACCAGCGGCACTTCTACTGGCCCGGGCGGCATAACCCAGGCTAGTCGGCCGCCGGCTTCCGTCCACCTCACCAGGGTCACCCCGATCCCATCTCCCGAAAGGCAAGCGCATCCGTGGCACATACGACCGTCACTGCAGAACTGACCGCCCAAGCCACCTGCCCAGGTATCGAAGAAGCGATCGGCTGTGAAGATGGCTGGCAGGTTCGCGATGGAGCCCACTGGTTGGTGACCCGCGAAGGCACACGCATCGTGACCCGCCGTATTGACGGGAGTCGAGAACGCGTCTTTGCTGAAGAGCGAGAATGGAACTCTCCTTCCCCTGACGTGCGTGGCTACGCCTCTCCTGCACGAGGTGGTCTCATTTTCAGCGGTACAGATGCCCTCACCGCTGTCGGTGCTGACGGCGAAGTTCTGTGGACCCATCAGCACGCCGCCTGGCAGGATGATGATTTCGCCCAAGGAGCGTGCGCGCTGACCCCATCAGGGCGACACGTCATCGCTACAATGTGTGGCCCCCGGGTAGACGGAGGATACGCTGGGGATGTGTGTGTAGCTTTTGATGCTCACACCGGTCAGTTGGTCACGCAGGTCATACTCCCGTCGTCATCCGCTGGCTACATGCTCCAGCAACTTGTCAACGGATCCGAGCCATTGATGCTCTCGGCTGCACAAGGTGAGGAAGACTACCTATCCCTGCTGGTGACTTGCGGGGCCGGGGGGCTAACTGTGACGCCGTGTGGCACTTTCGACGATCCGTTCACGGGGAGCTCAAACACCAACGGTAGTTTGCTCAAGCTGTCCCTCGGAGGAGAATCGCTCACTCGCTGGGAAGCCGACGCCACAGGGAACTATCGGGAGGTGGCCGAGGCTCATCCCGATACACTGCCACTTCCAGGACAGCAATTCGTTTTGCGCCCCGGCTATATTGATGACAAGACAGTGATCGCGCCAGTCGCGGAGAAAGACGACTGGGCGCCAGAGCAATCCACGCACTTCCTGCTCGACGGCCAGTCCCTGCGTGTGCACGGAGAAGTGAGTTACCCCTTCCCTGTCTCCCCGGATCCCGTTGCTCTGGGAGACGGAACTTGGCTGACAGCTACGGGGGATGAGATTTTTCGGTGGCGTGTGGCGGCATGAACGGTAACTGCACAGCGTATTGGTCGGTATTGGTTGACGGTGTGTTCAGTAAGCGTCCCGGGTCGAATGGAGGCTCGATGTCGCAGCTGCCCCCGACGGTGGCGAGGCCGACCCTGCACCGTAGTCGCCGACCAGCCCCCGTATCCCGCGAGCAATTCCGAGGCCGGGATGTCGGCCACCTCGCCGCCGCCCGTCCCTGACTCCCGAGCCGCCTCGGCACAGTTCCGGGCGGCACGCCTACGTCGCGACCGACTGGCAGCCACGACGGGGCCGGGCGCACCCCGCCTGATCTGCGGGGGTGCGTCGGCTTTGTGACGCGGGGCTACTGGGTCTAATCCGCCGAAGAGGAATCAGCCAGCCGGAACATGCGCGGCCTGTCACTCACCTGCTCGGCGATCCCGGAAGCAATCAGCCCTCTCAAAGACCTTTTGACCAGCGGGTTCCGCTCTTCGCAAGAATCACGGTTCGGTGGTCGCGTCCCAGCCGCGATCACCGTGGAGGTCCCCCCGTAATGGTTCCGGCCTTGTTCACCGCCGCACTCCTAATCCCGCTGTTCGTCCAAGCGAGCCCCTTAGCGCTGAGCGAAGCGAGCACGTATCTACGCCCTGGACGCGGGCGACACCGCCGTGTCGCTCGCGGGCGCCACGCAGCCCGAGGGGGCCGACGATGACCTCGACGCCTCTGTCGACAGCACACCAAACAACCCGAGTTCTGTGGCTGTCTCCGAGCTGGTTGCCGATGCTCTTGAGCAGGCGCCTGGTTCGTATGAGATGCGGTTGCGCTTTGCCGTAGCCGAGCTGATCTGTGAGGTGGTGGACCGGGATCCTCGGATCCCGATTGTCCCCGCCGTTCCTGCAACGGCCCCGTTTGAACCTGCTCCGGAGAGGCGGGGAGGTGGCATGGACGCGTTGCTGGAGGCCTTGGGAGAGCGGGGGAGGGGGCTCCATATGTTCATCACCTCACCAGCGGGGCTTGGGGCTTCACGGCGCGGTGACGTGAAGGGGTGAAGGTGGCCTGGATAGCGAAAACTGGCGGCAACGACGCGCCGGGCGCACCCCGCATGGTGTGCGCAGTGCGCCCGGACCGGTGCCGGTGGGCTGCTGATTCAGTAGGTTCGCTGCGTGCTGAAGGTCGCAGTCAAAGGCTTGGCGCAGGACCTCGTCACCGTTGTTGTCCACAGCGCCAAGCAATCCGAGCGAAACAAAAATGGGCTCACGCCACAGTGGCGGGCTGCGCTCCGAAAGACACCTCAGCTCCCAGTCCGCACGGCCAGCCAGGCCGCAATGGATGCGGCGATGGGCTGGCCCGTATCCAGCTGGATGAAGCCGAACTGCCCACCCTGGTTGCATTCAAGGAACCACCAGGTTCCCTCGCTGTCCTCGGCGAAATCAAAAGCTCCGTAGGCGAGGCGGGTGAGGGACAGGTAACCGCGGATGGCCTGCTCGATGCGGGCGGGTACCTCTGCGGGTTCCCAGGTGCCGCCGTCGTCGGCGAAGCGAACGTCCACCTGGTCGGGGTCGGACGCCTTCCGCGCGGCGAACAGCTCGTAACCGACGCAGGTCAGCCGGATGTCCGCGCGCTTGGGTACGCGTTGCTGCAGCAGGGTGGGGCTGGCTGCCACTCCCGCGAAGTCCGTATCCGGCTCGATACGACTGGTGGGCAGCGCCATCGGCGGGTCACTGGGGTGTGCTCCCGACACCGGCTTCACGATGAGGTCCGGGTACTCGGTGGCGAACTCGCGTGCCACCCTCGGAAAGGTGGTGATCAGCGTGGGCGGTACCGCGAAGCCGCTGCGGTGGGCGACGGACAACTGCCATGGTTTGCAGCGGGCTTGCGCGGCTGCGACGGGGTGGTTCATCCAGCGCACGTCTGCGCTGTTCAGCGTTCCGTACAGGGCGTGTGCGGACTCCGCCCTGAGCCAGCGGGACTGATGAGCGGCGCGCGCGCCCGGTCGGCCTGGCCGGCGTACCCATATCGACCGCAGTCCGCTCATGCTCACCACGCGGCCACCCGCGGACAGGTATCCACGGAACTCTCCTTTGACGTACTCAGTCGATATATCGGCCCGGCCGGGGACATCGGCGGGGTCCAGGCGGACGACCGGGACGTCCGCGTCGTGCAGCGAGGCCACCACCAGGTCCGCGGTCACGTCCTCTTCGCAGGTCAGTACCAGTACCGTCATGAGGCTCGTCAGTCGTCGAAGTGGGTTTTGGAGCCGGCGGTGGAGGCAGTGGTACCGGTCGCCAGGAGCAGGGCGCGGTGGCTGATGACAGGACGTCCGTCAGGCAGGACATTCCACTGGCGTACGGGGTCGTACCGGTAAGGAATGCTGATGGACGGGTTCACGGGCGGGCGGGTGTAGTTCAGGGCGAAGGGGGTCTGGGTCTCATCGTGTTTCCTCCTGAGTGCCAACACGGACAGCAGGCTCTGAGCCTGGCTGCGGGGTAAGGGGGATTGCATGGGGGGCGGGTGGCCATGCAGCCCGGTCGGGTCGTCGGCAGTCCGCCGGGGTGACGGCGCGCCAGCCCGATGACGTCTTTCGGGCAGCGCGTTTTGCGGCGGCGGCAGTGCTGGTATCCGGGCCGACCGAGCCCGGAGCGTCCGCGGCTGCGCCGCCGAGGACGTGCTGTTCGCCATGGCGACGGGCTGGTGAGGGCTGGTACGGGCTCGTATGACGAGTGGTGATTGCCCCTGGACGTCTACGGCTGTGATCGCGCCACCGTGTGGTCGCGTTCCTTCGTCATCCGTGCGGAGAATCCGGTGCGGTCGATCATGTGTCGCCGCTGTCTTCGACGCCGGGGGGCAGGGCGCCGTTACCGTCTCCGGTGACCGGGGAATCGGGGGTCGCGCCGACGGCGAAGCCGCTGCTGACGAAGTGTCGGGCCGTGAGCCCGGAGGCCTTGGGTGCGGTGTCGTGCAACGGAAAACGTCACGGTGGGTATCCATACTCCGGGACGCCTGCGAGGTGAGCTGTCGGGTTCGGGCTGGAGATGGCCCGGCCGTGCGGCTGCCACGGCTTCACCCCAAGCCGTCCGGTCGTGGTGTTCCGGACGGCAGAAGTGGGTCCCCCGCTCCTGCCCGGCGGTGCGGTGATGTGAGTGCCGCGCAGGCCGGGGGCAGGATTCGGCGGTCCGGCCGCGCGGTGTTCGCCTCGCGAACGGGGAGCACGCTAGTTCCGCCTCGCGGCCAAACACAAGCTCTTCACAAATGGATTCGCCTCAACGTGGCTTTTTTACAAGGGAGTTGCGGATAGGGGGGTAGATACTCCGGGTAAGGGAGTATCCCGGCGCACGCTACGGCAATCCGCCCACCTCGGCTGCCCGGCGCCAGCTGATGCCGTCCCGCGCTACCTGCTAGGCGTCTGGTGGAGCTCGGGAATGGTGGGCTCGTTCGTACTCAAGTACTGGTTGTACGTGGTCACATGGTGAAGAACAGCGGGATCGGGATCTTCCCGGGGTGACGCGGATGTCGGCGAACTGCTGGCGCCGGGCCCCTGGCTGTGGGCGGAAGGGGCGGCTTTGGCTTCGAAGGGGCCCGGTGGTGTCCGCTGCCGTCTCGCTCCCGTCCAGTTACGGGAGCTGGAGGCCTACTGGACACTGGCCCGGCCGCGCACGGCTGGGCCGAGGGCCAGTGCTGGACCTTGGCCCGGATCGCCGAGGTGATCCGCACACGGTTCGGTGTCAGCTACACCGTGGCCGGGGTCGACCTGCTGCTGCACCGGATCGGATGGAGCGTGCAGATGCCCGCCCGCCGGGCCGCCGATCGCGACGAAGCGAAGATCGCGCAGTGGAAGGATGAGCAGTGGCCCGCCATAAAAAGACTGCGGCGGACTTGGGCGCCTGGCTGTGCTTCGAGGACGAGACAGGGCAGGGGCTGAGGCCGCCCAAAGGCCGGACCTGGGGACGTAGGGGCCGTACCCCCATGGTGCGGGTGACCTCAGCCGGCACCGGCGCGTGTCCGTAGCCGCGCTCGTCTGCACGAAGCCCGGACGCCCACCCCGGCTGATCTACCGCACCCTGGTCGACCGAGGCCCGCGCAAGGGTCGCCGAAAGGGTTCACCGAGCCCGACTACGCTCGGCTCCTGGACGCCGCCCACCAGCAGCTCGGCGGTCTGGTCGTGCTCGTCTGGGGCAATCTGAACACTCATGTCAGCGCCCGGATGAGACAGCTGGTCGCGCAACGACCCTGGCTCACCGTCTACCAGCTGCCGCCCTACGCACCGGAGTTCAACCCGGTCGAACCGGTCTCGTCACACCTGAAGCGGCCCCTGGCCGACCTCGCCAGACACGGCATCGACGAGCTGACCGGGCTCGTGAAGACCCGGCTCAAACGGATGCAGTACCGGCCCGGCCTCATCGACGGCTTCATCACCAAGACCCGGCTGGACTTCAGCCTGCCGTAGCCCCAGCTGTCGAAGATCTCTAGGTGTCAGTCAAAGATCATTAATGGTTGCCTAGGAGTTATCCGGCCGATCATGAGGAGCCTGTCTGTGCGATTCGGCCTCGACCTATGGCGCGGATCTACTGCACCAAATGCGGCGCAACGCCGCTGAGCTGACGCCCGGCACGACGGAGGCCCCCACTCTCGAAAGGGTGGGGCCTTCGTCGTACGTCAGGCGGGAAGTGGCCACCACGGGGGCACGTTGTCGTACCCGCAGTGCCCGCTGTCGCTCGTGCCGCCGAACGGGGTCCCCAGCCACGCCATGTGCGCCCACGCGACCAGGAACAGGAACACCAGCAGCAGCACGACCGGGACGGTCGCCTGCCACCAGGCCGGGCCTCGGACGGGCGCCCGGACCAGCGCTGCCAGCGTCACACCGACGGCGACCGCGATGAACGGCTCGAACGGGCGGCCCAATTCAAGACTGCCCTCATCCAACCCGTACGAGCCGCAGTACCTGCGAGCCTCGTCAGCGAGCCGGAACGACAAGTAGCCGCCGATCGCGCCGGCAGCGAGCAGCACCCCGCGCAGTGTCCTAGTCATCGTCTTCGGGCACCTGCAGCCGGTCCCACGAGTACTCGCCCGGCCAGCCGTCGGCCTTGGATCCGTTGAAGCCCAGCTTGCGCTGCCACACGGCGTAGGAGTGGCGGTCGGCCTCGGTCCACTGCGGGCCCGGGCCCTTGCTGTAGTGGCCGCAGCCTTCCTCTACCAGACGCTTCCCCATGGCAGTGATGATCCGCGACTTCGGCTGGTCGTGGAACCACGCGTCGCCGGGGAACTCCTCGAAGTCGCCCGGCTTCTGCCCGACGTACGGCACCCGCAGCTGCTCCCACGACGTCTCGCCCGGCCACCCGTCGGCCTTCGCCCCTGCGTACCCGAGCTTTCGCTGCCACTTCGCGTACGACGCCCGGTCGGCCTCCGACCACTGCGGCCCGGGCCCCTTTGCGTACTCGCTGCAGCCCTCGGCGACCAGACGCTCCCCCATGGCCGTGATGATGGGGCTGCTGGGCTCCTCGTGGAACCACTTCGCGCCGGGGAACGGCTGGAACTCCGTCGCATCATCGCCCGGGGTCGGGTCGGCGCCCTTGAGCGGAACGCCGCGGGCCGGGATCCACAGCTTCATCCCGTCCTTCACCTTCCCCGAGGCGTCGAGGTCATCGGGGTTGGCGAGGATGATGTAGTCGCTCGGCACGTTGTAGCGGACACTGATCCGGCCCAGCGTCTCGCCGCCCCGGACGATGTGATTCCCGCCGTCCCACAGGACACCGGGGTCGAGGCTGCCGTTCAGCACGTGCCCGTACAGCAGGTCGCCGGGGCACTGGGTGGCGTAGCCGTCGCGGTGCCCGGCTATCTCCCACCCGGCGCCGTGACGACGCAGGTAGGCAATCGCGTCCTGGATGCCGCGGACCATCTTCTCCGGGACATCGGTGTAGCCGCCCGAGCCGGTCGGCGCGCACACCGCGTGGTGGGCGCGGTTCAGCTCCCTGTTGCCGTTGGCGGCGTTCTGCTCCCTCCAGCCACGGCCCTCGAACACGACGCCGTGGCGGCACACCAGGAGGTTGTAGTCGATTTCCGAGTCGCCCTTGCCCTCCATGTGCTCGCGCTGGATCTCCTTGACCCGCATGGCGCACAGGGCATGCACCTCCAGGAACGGCTCGAACCTGGTTCCGGTGTAGTGGACCTTCACGCCTTTCGTGGACGTGACAGGCTCGTGCAGGTTGTCCGGCTTGGTCGCCTTCCAGTCGGCTCGGCGAGCAAAAAGCACGAAACGTTCCCCCTTTTTGATCGGTCAACTCCCCACGCCCTAGTGGCAGTTAGGGTTAGGTCAACGAGGTTGTCTCGGCAGCGCGAAGTGCTGGGTTTCTTCTACGGTGTGGACGATTTCCACGGTGTCGCATCCGGTCGTGGCGAGGTGGTCGACAAGTTCGTCGGTGAGGATTTCGGGGGTGGATGCGCCGGAGGTCACCCGATCGCCGCTGCAGAAGCCGCCGTTCCAGGTCCGATCAAGTGGCGGTAGGCGCGCCGTGGCAGCAACGGGTTCGACGCAATCGCCGTAACCCTGGCCATTAAAGATCTCTAGCCTGACAAGCGTGCCCCGGCCGAATCAACGGCCGGGGCACGCTGCTTTTGCCGAACAACATCCCAGTCCCCTTCGTGGCAGTATTTTTGCTTGTCATCGTCGCCCTTCTCGCAATAGAAGTAGCCTTCGCTCTGCTCCAGGATGAACTCTCCAGGCTCCTTAGGGGTCCACTTCAAAATCGCATTGTGAATGCAGTATTTCTGAATCAAGTGCGTATCACCTATGACGTCGTCAGGATCGCCGCATGCGCCGCGCTTCGGTGAACTCCACCTGATCCCCTCGGGATGTTTTCCACCGACACCTGTGCGTTCCTCGTCACTCACCCTCGATGGCACGAACTTACTGGTTCATCAATCTGCGCTGACAATGATCACGCTTCGCCGGCACCCGCTCCTTCTCCGCACTCATGCCGGCCCACCGAGCCGTCCACCAGCCCCGTCACCCGGCCAGGAATGGAGGCAGGTGCCAAGAGGCTCGGGCGCTGCGCTGGATGCGAAGGATTCCTGCGCTCTCCGCTAAGGCGGCACGGGCGATGTAGGCGACAGTGAAACCACACCACCCGAAACCTCAAAACCTCAGGAGGGGACATGCGTAAGCGGATTGCCGCACTTGCCGCAACGTCGGCGACCATCTGTGCGCTCGCAGCGACCACCACGGCGAGTGCACAGGAGACCCGCGCCACCGAGACTTCCGGCGTACAGCAGATGAACCGGTACAGCGGAGGTGACCAGCAGGCCATAAGTGGCTGTGTGTACCGGGGGTCCCTTTCCGGTGCAGGGGGCAGCGCCGACTGGTATCTGTGCGACGGCGTCCACGCAATAGGAGAGGTGAAGGACGACAAGGCCGACGGAAGGTGCCCCTTCGTCATGTTCCGGCTGTCCAACAGTGAAGTGCGGACGTCCAACTGGGCGGGGCCCAAGGGCGATACGAGCCCCATCGATGTCTGGGCCGCGCCTGGCACGTCGATCATCGACGCCTGGATGTCCAACATCGCCTGCTAGTAACCTCTCGGGCCCGCGATGCTGCCACGGGCCCGGACGCGCGCTACAGCAGTCCGATCCGCCGGCGCTCAGGCGCTCAGGCGCTCAGGCACTCCAGCACCCAGGCGCTCAGGAACAGGCCGTGGCGGTGCCCGGGAGCGCGGGCGGTGTTCCCATGGCGGCCCGACGCCACTCCCGGGGCGATGTCCCGTACGCGGCGAGGAAGGCGCGGCTGAAGGCGGACGGGCTGTGGAAGCCCCATCTGGCGGCGACCGCGTAGACCGCGGTGCCGCGCAGTGCGGGGTCTGCCAGATCTGCCCGGCAGCGCTCCAGACGTCGGTGGTGGATCGTGGCGGCCACGGTCCGCTCCCGCGTCCGGAAGAGGGTATGGAGCGTGCGTACGGAGATGTGGTGCCGGGCGGCGACGGCCGGGGGATTCAGGGCGGGGTCGGCCAGATTGTCGTCGATGAAGGCGTCGATGCGGGCCAGCAGCATCCGGGTGTGGGCCTCGGGGGGAATGCGGTCGTGTGCGTTGAGACGGTCGGCGAGGAAGGCCACCGCCAGCTCCCACACGGCCGGCCCGATCCGCTCCCGCTGCCGGTCGGTCATGGTCGGCGCCTCATCGACCAAGTGCCGCAGGAACCGTGCGAAGACCGCGGCTGTGCCCCGGTTCGTCGCGGTAGCGGTCGCCAGCAGTTGGTCCGTCCTGGAGTCGGAGAACGGCAGCTCGGGCCTTGGCAGGTGCACCATGATGGCGCGGGATGTCCCGTCGTCCGACGTGCGCAGCCCGCGCGCGTCGAAGGGCCGCGAGGTGTTCCACAGCCCCAGGTCACCGGCGCTCATCGTGGCTTCATTGCGGGCCTGGGCGATCCACATATCGCCCCCGGCGTTGAGCGTCAGCTCGTACACGTCGGGGTCGGATCTCCTGATGAGAGCGGGCGTTCGCTCGGATCTGATCGCGGGGAAGGAAAGCGTGCTCACCTGGATGCCGCCCAGTCCTATGGCACCCGCACCCGCGGCGAAGTCACTGGTGTGCTCGCTGGTGATCCGGGTGGGCGCGACATCCTGGCTGATCAATTCGCACCACCAGTCGAATCGCTGCTCGGGCGGCACACAACTGCTGTGGAGCGCTGAGAAACTCACCGGTCTTCCCCCTCAAAGACACCAGTCACCGCACGCACAAACACCCAGTCTCATCAAGGCTCCAGAGGGCACAACCCGGCGCACGGACGAAATCGGCCAAGGCTGCCGCGTGATGCTGCCGGCACCGAGTCGGGTGACGATGCGGAGCAGGTTCCGGTTGGCTTCGTTCACTTCCCGCAGCTGCATTTGTTTGTGAGAGTTCGGGAGGCATCCGCAGCGTCTATAACAGTGCAGCGTGGGCCGTGACTGGCGCGACGCCTCGGGCGCTGAGGTGGAGCACCACCAGGGAGCGGTCTGACGAGAAGTCGATGCCGTACAAGTGGTAGCCCGTTTGCGCTCACTGAGTCGGCCCTGTCGGGGATTTCGAGTCCCGTCCCCACTCCGCCGGCCTCGCGGCTACCGGCGGAACTGGGCGCGCAGCTTGGAGATCCGGCTCGGCAGCCAGGTCATGAGGGTCACCGTCGCGGCCAGGCTGCCGATTGTCACCAGGAAGGCTCCCGGATAGAGGTGGTTCACCCAGCATGGCTGCCACTCGTTGAGGCAGGAGTTCGAGGAGCTCCTTCCGGGGATCGCGCGGGAGACGGCCATCGCGTTCACCACAGTCGCGGCCGCGCATACGATGCCGGCCGCGGTCCATTTGGTCGAGTGCTTGCTCCTGGCCGAGTTGACCCGGTGGAAGGAGCGTTTGGCGGCCGTGAACGTGATCGGGAGCAGCACGCCGACGGTGGCGCCGAATCCGATGCCGGTCGCCGGCCAGTACGCGGCCAGATCCCACAACTCGTCACCGAGCCACAGCGTCAGTGCAAAGAATCCGCCGACGGCTATGAGCGCGGCGGCCGGCTTGGCGATCTTCTTCCAGCTCGCCTTGGAACGGTTCATCAGCGAATCCTCTCGGTGGTCTTGTCCGTGCGGCCGGTGCGTTGCCGCGGCCGCGAAGCCCGACCGTCCGCGAGCGTAGGAGTGGGCGGGCGCGTGGCGGCACCTGGGGCGGCCGTCGCGCCAGGGCAGCCAGAACGGCTGCGATGAGCTCCCTGTCGCCTGCGGGGCAGCGTCGAGGAGAATCAGCCGGCCCCGCTCCAGCCGCGACTCGCACCCGATGTGCTCAGCGGTCGTGGCGAAGAAGTACCAGCCCGCGAGGCTCTTCCCGACCTTGGACCAGCGGAACGGCCGCACGGGCGCCATCAGCTCGAACCGGACGCCCCAGCAGCAAGAGGCGGGAGACCGCCGAACGTGTATGCCGTCTTCGAGGAATCCCAGGTCAAATGCCACAAGGGCCGGACCTGTGTACGCTCCCGCGAGCTCACCCGCTGCCACCCCTGACGCCCCAGCACGTCATGCCACTCAGACTTCGGTGACACAACCCAATGATCACCAAGGTTCGCTGGCGAAGACCAAGATTCGATGACACGGGACACACACAAGTGTGACTGAGGGCCCAAGCTGGCCCGTGAGTGGTCGAGTTGGTCCGGCGGAGAGTTGTGGCCGGCCCGCAATCAACGCCGCGGTCCAGAGGGTGGTTGTTCGGCGAACGAGGTGCGGTAGGCGCGCGGGCTGGTCGCCAGACGGGATGTGAAGTGCTGGCGCATGGTGACTTCGCTGCCGAAACCGGACCGGCGGGCGACCTCGGGCATGGGCAGGTCGGTGCGCTCCAGGAGCTTCTGGGCCGCCGCGATGCGGTGGTCCACGAGCCAGCGCAGCGGGGTGGTCCCGGTGGCTGCCGCGAAGTGTCGGGCGAAGGAGCGGGGCGACATCCCGGCGCGGGCGGCGAGCGCGGACACGGTGAGTGGCTCGTCGAGATGAGCCAGGGCGAAGGCGCGCACCTCGGCCAGCGCGTCCGCGTCGCGGTCGGCGTGCGGTGTCGGATGTTCGATGAATTGGGCCTGGGTGCCGGTCCGGAAGGGTGCGGTGACCATGGAGCGGGCGACTGTCGCGGCCGCCTCCGCGCCGTGTGCGGAGCGCTCCAGATGCAGACACAGGTCGATTCCGGCGGCGGTTCCGGCGGAGGTCCACAGGTTGCCGTCCTGGACGAACAGGGCGTCCGGTTCGACCCGTACCAGTGGGTGCCGGGCTCGCAGCAGGTCGGTCAGCGCCCAGTGGGTCAGCGCCCGGCGGCCGTCCAACAGCCCGGCCTGGGCGAGCGTGAACGCGCCGCCGCACAGTGCGGCGATGGTGGTGCCCCGGGCGTGGGCGCGGCGCAGCGCTGCGAGGACGGGCTCGGGTACGGGGGTGACGTGGTCGTCGAGGCCCGGCACCAGGATCAGGTCGGCGCGGGGGAGCCAGGCGAGGGTGCGGTCCGGAGTGAGGGCGAGCCCGCCGCGCATCGGTACCGGTTCGGGGTCCGCAGCTACCCGGCGCAGCTCGAACGCGGGCACCCCGCGGTCGGTGCGGTCCGTCCCCCACACCTCGGTGATCACCGAGACGTCGAAGGCCCGGATACCGGGGGAGGCGAGCAGGGCGATGCGGCGTGCGGGTGCGGGGCGGGCCATCTTGGCAGTAAACCATCGATCGCTGTCTTTTCGCCTTCTGTGAGAGTGCCCTCCGGGGCGGCAGGATCGTGGGCATGGAGATCACGCAGAACGCGGCGCTGGTAGTCGTGGACGTACAGAAGGGCTTCGACGAGTCGGAGTTCTGGGGCTCACGCAACAACCCGGCCGCCGACGAGAACATCGCCTCGCTGATCGAGGCCTGGCAGAACACGGACCGTCCGGTCGTCTTCGTACGGCACGACTCGAACAAGCCCGGCTCGCCGCTGCGGACCGGGTATGAGGGAAACGACTTCAAGGAGTACGTCGAGGAGCGGCGCGGCAAGGGCGGCGGGTCGGAGCTACTCGTCACCAAGTCCGTGAACTCGGCGTTCTACGGCACCCCCGACCTTGACGACTGGTTCAAGGCGTCGGGCGTCACCCAGGTCGTACTGGCCGGCATCCAGACCAACATGTGCGTGGAGACCACCGCCCGCATGGGCGGCAACCTCGGCTACGACGTGCTGGTCGCCCTCGACGCCACCCACACCTTCGACCTGACCGGCCCGAACGGCTGGCATCTGACGGCCGACGAACTGGCCCGGGCGAGCGCCGTCTCGCTGCACGGCGGGGGCTTCGCCCGGGTGGTGACGACCGGCGAGCTGGTGGCCGCCGTCCGCCCCTGACACTCCAGATCAGGGGCTACTCCCTCGGGTCCAGATGACGGCGCCCGCGTAAGTGGAGTCCGGTGAGGGTGAACTCGGCGCACGCTGAGGGGGCGGCGTACCCACGGGGAGTGTGTGCCGCACGGTCGGCGGTTCCCTCTCCTGCTCCTGCTCCTGCTCCTGGTCTGTCACGCGGCCTGTCCGGTCGCGGCCAGTACCAGTTCGCGGACGGTGATCCGCTGCGGTTGCTCGTAGACCCAACGGACCGCCTCCGCGATCTCATCGGCCGTCGGCAGTTCCACCGCGTCCTTGAACGCCTGATAATCGGCCTTGGCGGCCTCGTCGGTGGTGTGTGACAGCAGGTCCGTACGGACTGCGCCGGGGGCGATGGTCACCACTCGCACTCCGTGCGCGGCGACCTCCTCGCGCAGGCTCTCCGAGATCGCGTGCACCGCGGCTTTGGTGCCGCTGTAGACGGTGTGCTTCGGGTAGCTCTTGAGACCTGCCACCGAGCCGATGTTGATCACTGTGCCGGTTCCGCGGTCGACCATGCCGGGCAGTACCGCGGCGATGCCGTTGAGCAGGCCGCGTACGTTCACGTCCACCATCTGGTCCCATTGCTGGGCTGGTTGGGCGGCGACCTCGCCGAGCAGCATCGTCCCGGCGTTGTTCACGAGCGCGTCGACGGGACCGAAGGCGGCCTCGGCCTCGGCGACGGCGGCGGCCACCGCGGAGCGGTCGGTGACGTCCACCGCCCGTGCCAGCGCGTGGGGCAGGCCCAGGCCGGTGAGCCGGTCGAGGCGACGGCCGAGCAGCAGGAGCGGGTGGCCGCGGTCGGCGAAGGCGCGTGCGGTGGCCGCGCCGATGCCCGTACCGGCGCCGGTGATGACGATGAGTGGCTGTTCCATGACGTGCTCCATTCCTCATGACTTCTGGAGAGGTGATCGAGGCCCCCACCTCCGGGCGGGAACTGCGGAGGTGACGTCATCAACCCTGCTTGCGCGGCGACTTCCGAACAATGCCGAACCCCGCAACGATCGATAACCTGAGGGTTATGGAAAGCCGTGAGATCGAGATCTTCCTGGCGCTCGCCGAGGAACTGCACTTCGCGCGCACCGCCGAGCGGCTGCTCGTCTCGCAGGCCCGGGTCAGCCAGACCATCAAGAAGCTGGAGCGCCGGTTCGGCACCGCGCTGTTCGAGCGGACCAGTCGGCGGGTCGCCCTCACCCCGGTAGGCCGTCGCCTCCGGGACGACATCGGCCCGGCGTTCCTCCGTATCCAGGAAGGCATCGCGCGTGCGACCGAGGCCGGCCGGGGTGTTGCCGGACCGCTGCACGTGGGCTTCTCCGGGGCGCTCCAGGGCGACTTGGTGCTCTCCGTCCAGGCCGCCCTGCGCACCGGCAACCCTGAGTGCGAGGTGCGACTCCACGAGGTCCCCGAAGGTGATCCGTACGGCCCCCTCCGGTCCGCCGAGGTCGACCTGGCCATCGTCCGATTCCCCGTCAGCGAACCGGACTTGACGGCCGGGCCGGTGCTGATATCCGACGCCGTGATGCTCGCCGTTCCCGCCCGCCACCGGCTGGCCCGCCGCGACGCGGTCGGCGAAGGCGACCTCGCCGGCGAGAGCGTGCTGCCGGCCGGCTCGCTCCAGGAGACACTGGCCCGGGTCGGCGCCGGCCACGGCGTCCACCCCGTCCCGAGCCAGACAGCGGTGTACCAGACCCGCCCGACGATCGCCTTCGTCCCCTACCCGGACGCGCCACCCGCCGAGTTCGGCGCGGTATGGCGGACAGCGGCGGACAACGCCCGCATCCGCGCCTTCGTCGCCGCCGCCGCTGCCCTGGTGCGTACCGAAGGCGGCCCCGCACAGGTCTGTGGAGCCTGCCGGGCCGACGCCATCAGGCCCGCGCCTCGGTGAACGCGTGGCAGATCGCCCGGCGTCCACGGGCACGGACGCGGACACTGAAGGACTGGCGAGCCATCGCCACCCGCCATGACAAAGCACCCGAGAGCTATCTCACCGGCGTCCACTTCCGCGCAGCACCCATCTGGATCAGCCAATCAGGAAACCCGTCCCAATCCAGGGACCGTGGAACCTCTTTGTTGGGCCATCGTGGCGCGGTCCGTTGCTGGGCATCTTGGTGGCCCTGAGGCTGCCGCGCGGTGTGGATACCGGGCAGTAACCGTGATTGCCGTGAACTGCCCGAGGTTCCGCGCCCGTAGTTTTTTGCGCCGCACCCGTAGAACATCATCGAAATTGCTTCCGTGGGAATTCGAACATGGATCACAATGCCGATCCCCCCACAGGAAGGCGTGATTGTCGCGTGCCCGAAAACCCTGCAATCCCCCCGTCTGACGCCGAACTCATCGCAGAGATAAGGAAGTCAGAGTCCGACGCACCCGTAGATGAGCTCTATCGTCGGCACCGCTCCGCCGTTCTCGCCTATGCGCGTGCCTACTGCCGTGATCTGCACACCGCCGAGGACCTCACCTCGGAGGCATTCGTCCGCACCCTCCAGGCCGTACGGACCGGTGGCGGCCCGGAAGCCGCCTGGCGTCCGTATCTGCTCACGATTGTCCGACGCACCGCCGCCGACTGGGCCGGCACAGCCCGCCGTACGGAACTGTCGCCCGACTTCGAGCAATGGCTCGCCCATGTGCCCGACACCCCGGAGACGGAGAGCGGCGAGGAACGGATGCTGCGCCTGGAGGAAAACAGCCTCATATTGAGGGCGTTCCGCTCCCTGCCCGAGCGCTGGCAGACCGTTCTGTGGCACACGGCCGTCGAGGAGGAGCAGCTGTCGAAGGTCGGCGTCCTGCTCGGCATGAGCGCCAGCGCCGTCGGCTCGCTGGCGTCCCGCGCGCGGGAGGGGCTGCGTGAAGCCTACCTGGCCGTGCACGCCGAGAACGGTTCCGACAGCGACGAGTGCCGCCACTACAGCTCACTGCTCGGCGCCGCCGTACGCCGCGTCGGCCGCCGCACGAACAAGGACCTCGAAGGCCACCTCGCGGCGTGCGAACGCTGCCGCACCGCGTTGGCGGAACTCACCCGCCTCAACGAGCGGTTGCCCTCGGCCCTGCCTGCCGGTGTTTTGCTGTGGGGCGCCTCCGCGTATGTGGCGGCGCGCCTGGCTGGAGCAGCTGGGGCGCATGCCGGTACGGCGACCGCGTTCCGCGCGGCGGACGGCGCCGTCCCCTTCGATCACGGTACGGGGTGGTGGGCCACCGGGTCCCCGTTCTACTCGGGCGCCGTCGCCGGTTCCGTCGTCGTCGCTCTGGGGATCGCAGTCCTGGTCGTGCCGATGCCCTTCGGTGACAAGGGCAGGGTGCCGGTGCTCTCACCGCCGCCTCGTGCGGAGAGCCTGCCGCCCACCGTGGCCAAGACGCCGACCAGCACTCCCACGGTCACGCCTTCCCCGACCCGCTCCCCGTCACCGCGTCCGGCCGAACCTCCCCCCACCGTGTTGAAGGTGCCGGAGCCCTCGCCCACCGAGGCCGTCCTGGGATCCGCTCGATGGTCCGGCCGCCTCCGCAGCGCGCAGTACGGCGGGATGTGCATGGAGCCCGCCGGCAGGGCGGTCGTACAGACATCGTGTCGCGATGGAGGGGACCAGGTCTGGCAGCTGGTGTCGTTCCGGCAGGCCCAGCACGCCGGCTGGCTGCGCAGCGCCGCCACCGGCAAGTGCATCGACTACACCGGCCCCGTCGAAAGCACCGGCACCGCCCAGCAGATCCGGCCCACGATGGAGCCCTGCCGACCGAGCGGAAAAGGGCAGGTGTTCGACTTCGCCGGCAGGGGTGACGGCAGCTATTACGTGAAGACCCGGCGGGGCGGCGCTTGGGACCGTATGCAACTCGGCATGGAGCAATGGGCGTCGGGCGCACAGCCCGCGGAGGGGACTCCTGTCGTGGTCACGTACAACTACTACGACGAGGCGGCCCTCCGCTATCGGCCCGATTACCCGTGACCGACGAACCGGGCCCGTGCAAGTCCGCCAGCGCGCACGGGCCTTGTTGGCAAATCCCTGGCAAAGTCACGGGATGCTCGCCGCCGAACGCCGTCCTTCGTTGTGACCGACCCTGCACACAACACCCCTGGGGGGACTGGATGACTTTATCCGACGCTGCTCTGATCCAGGCGGTACGCAATGGACGGGCCGAACTCTTTGGGCACGTCTATCGCCGCCATTATGCCGCAGTGCAGGCGTATGCCTCACAATGCATGCCCGATCCTCTGCACGCTCATGAGCTGACCTCATATGTATTCACACAACTCCTGCAAAGGATGCTGGCTGGGGAGCCGTTCGTCGGACTCCGTCATTTGGGCTGTCTAAGGCGCCAATTGCTCGACAGTGTTCGTGCCACCGCGATACGGCGCCGGGAGTACGCGCCACTGTCGCCGGCATTCCGCGACTGGGTCGAGGGGGGATGCCAATGGCCCTGGGATGAGGACGTCCAGCTGGGAATCGCATTCCCGCGCCTCCCGACCGCGACGCAGTGCCTGCTATGGCACTGCGTGGTGGACCGGGACGATCTCGCGTTGACGGCCCGCATCACGGGCTTGTCCCGCAACGCCGTTCAGGGCAAGTGCCGCCAGGCCAAGGGCATGCTGCGTCAGGCCCGTACGGACTTGTATCTGGAACGCCTGGGGCGTCAGAACTGCGCAGAGGTGATCAAGCAGCTGGCCCTGCGCCCCGAGGCGCCCCCGGCGCAGGAGATCACGGCCCATCTTCGCGACTGTCCGGCCTGCCTGGGCGTGTACAAGGACCTCACCAGGCTCGATTCCCGGATGGAAGCGCAGTTGCCCGTACGGCTGTTGGGATGGTGGCCCGGCGAGAGCTATCTGAGCGCCAAGGCGACCATCCCGGTACCGCTGGATGATCCTCCGTTCCTCGCGCGGCTGATGGAGCGCGGCCGCTCCCGTACCGCCGCACAGCCTCCGGGTGCGCGCCGGGGCATGGCGGCCACCACTGCGGGAGGTCGCAGGAGTTGCGGAGTGGTGCCCTCGCATGTTCGTAGCCCCCGGACTTCGGGCGCGGTCGTCGGCTTCCTGGCCGGTGTCGTTGTGGGCTTGGGAACGCTGGCCGCTTGCGATCGCCAGGGGGAGATCGTCCCGCGGCCTCCACAGGAAGGGGTGTCGCGTGAGTCGGACAACCACTCGTTCGTGAGTGGGGAGACTATGCGCCCCTGAGTCGCTGCGGGCTCCCGGATTCCGGGGCAGAGATGGGCAGATGGCCATGAACGTGTCTGCCGCAACCCGCTCCGTGGAGGTGAGCGGCGAGGTCGCCGGAGAACACGGTGATCGCTGAATCGACGAACCGGTGTATCTGCCGGGTGTGTGAATACCTAGCAGGTGTGTCGAGCATTGCCAACGAGTGGCTGACGAGGTCCAGTGCCCCTTGTCCACCCACTGTCACCAGTCTGTTGAGGCCCCACATGAGATTGGCGACCTCCCGCACACAGCAAGTGCAGCGGTGTCCCTGTTTCTCCGTCAGCCAGTGGGCCACCCGGCTGACCTCTCCCAACGGGCAGGTGACTTCGGGCATGGTCAGGATCGTGCCGTCGCCGAATTGCGTACCGTGGGCTTGGCCATGGCCAAGAGAGTCCCTGGACACCAGGGTGTGGGAGGCGACTTCCGGGGAGAGCCAGCGGCCGCCATAACCGCCGACGAGCACACCCTGCCCAGCGCTCAGGGCGCAGAACCGCAAAAGATATCTCAGCGGCACGCCGGTGGGTGCTTCCACGATCCACGTATGCGCGAAATTCAGCAGCATGGTGCCCGGTTCCGACGGGAGTCCGGTTGACCCGAAGGCGCAGATTCCTCGTCGAGCCGCTACGGCGAGTTGGGCCATGGTCTCGGTGTTGGTAACGAGTGTGGGAGTAGGAGTCCTTGCCCTTTCCGGCCGCCGTCTGCTTTCCGGCCGCCGTCCGCTTTCCGGTCGAAGCTCATGTCCCGGTATGGCGGAATGAACGGCCTCGGGCGGCGAAGCGGACAGGCGTATCTCTTTGCCCCGCGACGTACGCTCCGCAATCGCCGACCGCAGGGCGTAGCGCGCATCCGCCGAGTCGGAGGTGATGACGATGTCCCTCGCGCCGATCGCCGTTGCGGCCAGTAGGGTTCCGTCCAGGACGAGGTGCGGTGTGCGCTGCAGGAGCGTGCGGTCTTTGGCGCCGTACAACCCGTCGGGATCGCCGCAGACCACTACCGATGTACGTCCCACGTGGGCAGCCGAATCCAGGACGCGCTGGAGCTCGTCGCCGAATCGTGAGCACCGGTGATCCCGCTCCCTCAGACCGATGCCCCGGCTGAGGAAGAGGAGTTCGTCCACGTGCAGGGGAGGAATTTTTCCATGCTCTGCCAGATGCATCTTGTGATTGAGGCGGATATGAGTATCCAGGCCTGCCAGGACATACGACGGCCCGAACGCGTGCGCCTCCAGTAGTTCATTCACCTGGCCTTCTCGCGGCGGATTGGTTCGGAACATGTGACCGCACCCCTCGAAGGGTCGGGGAGCTCGCGCGGAACTCTAACCCCTTCGTAGCGTCAGCGGGAGATTCTGTTGTTTCTTGATAAAGAGGGATTGCCTGGGCGTCTATCGCGGTGCATGTGAGTGACGGGGCGGCGGATCCGCCTTCAAGGTATCTCCGGGGCCACCTTCGACACTTGAGTCAAAAGATCGTAAAGCGTCGTGATGTGTGCTCTCGTGGGACGTCCTTCACACGCCGGATGGCCCCCGCTCCCAGTGGGGCGGCTGGTAGGGGGAGCAGCGAACATTCCGTTCTTTTCCTGGAGTTCACTTGAAATCGGAAAGCCTGTGTGATGCTCGGCAGAATTCCGAGCAGAACGACCGGTTGCGCGATGCGGCACGGCAGCGGCTCTTCGTAGGTCTGACGGGACCTCAACTACCTTCTCGCGCAGTGCTGAAGGCGCTGTGCGAGCAGGCTGAATGGCCGTTGCCCACGACCGTGCGAGCCGTGGCCTCGGCCGCGCTCTGGATGCCGCGGTGGCCTGGAACGGTGGGGCGGCGGCCGTTGGTATCTGTGGGCGGACAAGGGCTCTGCCTCCTCGTACCGGACCCGACCGCGCGTGCGGAAGCGGTGGTGGCAGCCGCCTTCGACGGCGTCGGCGCGGTGATGGGCCCGGTCGTGACCACCGAGGAAGCCGGCGCGTCCCTGCGCTGGGCTCTGAGCTTGTTGAACTTGCGGAGTGCTCGCGACGCGGCAGGCGTCATATTCGCCGAGAACCATCTCTCGACGCTGACCCTTCTGCACAATGAGTCCCTGGCCAAGGTGCTGGCCGACCGCCTCCTCCAACCGCTCGCCGCATTCACACCCCGGCAGCGCGAGCGTATAGAAGAGACACTTCTGGCCTGGCTGGAATGGGGCGGCGCCCCGGAGGTGGCAAAGTACCTGAGGATACATCCGCAGACAGTGCGCTACCGCATGCGTCAGATCGAGAAGATATTCGGGCAGAGCCTCCGGGAACCTGACATGCGGTTCAACCTCGAACTGGCGCTGCGGACCCGGCAACTCATGTCGGCTGCCCCGAGGGCACAACCTCTACACATACCCGGACGCCGGATGAGGGGTCCAGAGGCCGTGGCCGGAACGAGCGCACGAGAGGCACGGAAGAATGGACGCTGACCGTGAGAGCGCGGTCGTGGCCGAACTGGCATCGCGCTTGCGCTGGTTTCTGAACGAGAGGCCAAAGCGGGTCCCTGAGCCAGCCGCTGTCGGTCGCTCCGGCCCAGCTGCGGGCGACATCCTCTATTGGCTCTACAGGCTGGAGTCGGTGGCGCAACGCGCACGGTCCATGCGGGAATGCCGCTATCCCGGGGAAGCGCGCGGAGCTTCGGCATTCGGTTGTTCCAGACGGCTCGCAGAGGTGCTACGCCCGTGCGGAATAGGGGTGGACCATGGTCTTCGCCTTCTCCGTGAGGAGTTCAAACGCACGGCGCCCATGCTGCGTCGGTCCGGCCCCCAGCCAGGCAGGGGGCCACGTATCGGCATGGTGACATGGGCTCATATCGCGTGCAGCGTACGGGCGGAAGCGGCGATCTGTGCGGAGCGGGCAATGGCCGCCCGCGCCGGTGCTCGCGAGGCCGACGTGGCACAGCGCGCTGCCGAATCCGTCGCAGAACTGGCACGCCTTGCGGAGCAGCTCTTCCGTGATATGTCCCGGCTTCCCGGCTTCCGGGCCTGGCGTCCGTTGGCTGACCCTCTCTACCGTGCCTGGCTGGATGGCGCGCTGGCGCGCACCGTCGCGCCGCCTCCGTTGTTCAGAAATCGCCAGGACTTCTACGCCGCGTTCCCGCAGTTGGCCAGCGGTTGGGACGTCCTGGAGAAGGTGATGGCCCCCTCCGCATTCACGGACAATCTCCCGCTCGGGAGTCTGGAAAGGCAAGTAGAAGACCAGGACGGCTTGAAATGGGCTCTCATTGTGGCGGTTCCGAAAGACGGCGCAGACCCGCGCGAATGGAACGAGCCGAGCGCCGCTGTGGTGGCCGCTCGTGTTCCTCGCTGGTCGACAGACGCGTTGTGCTACGTGTTGGCCCACACGGTCGTCCCGCGCAAGGTCTTGCCTCGCCTTCGCGGCCCTCGGGCGTTCGACAGCCTTGAGGGCGTGGCTGCGGCACTCGCCATCGCGTAAGACGGGCCCCGGCCCCCTCCAGGAAGGCGGCACGACGCAGGCGTGGGCAGAGGTGAACGCTACGGGGAGAGGCGGGCGGAGGGGCGCACCGGAAAAGCGCCGAGCGGCGTGGGGTGAACGCGGATGCCGGCCCGTGCGCATTGCTGGAGGAACCCGATCGTCTGATGGCCGTGGCAGAGGACTGGATCGATTTGGGGCCAGTCGGGCCAGGCGGATTACGCCAGTCGCATCGCCGGCCTGGAGAAGCAGGTGGCCGCCCATGACGCCGCCATTTCCGCTGCCGTTGTCGTGGCTGCCAGGCAACCCGGTGCCGAGGCCGCCATCGAGCGAGCGGTCGCCACGCTCACCAAGGAGCGGGAGCACACCGTTCAGGTTCTGGAAGACGTCAAGTTGTGGCAGCAGGAAGCCGAGCATGCCGCGCAGCGAGGCCGTGATCTTCAGGACTTGGTTCAACTGGCTCGTCACCGGCTACGTCACATGGAGCCGGGTCAGCAGGCGGAGGTTCTGGACCTGTTGGAGATCCAGGTCACCATCCTGGGCGAGATCCCGAGGAAGACCCGGTGTGATGGCGGCGTCAGTGCGTGGTTCCGTGGTCGGGCGCGCCGCGTTCGCTTCTGACGGACGACGCTTGGGCGAAGGTCGCGCCGATCTTTGCGGGGGTGTAAGGGTAGGCGCCCCAAGGTCCCTCGGGGCACGCTGGATGCCATGCTGCACAAGGCGTGTACCGGTTGCCCCTGGAGAGATCTGTCATCTCCGCCCGGCAACCTTGCCGGTGTGTGGCAGTGCTTGGGTGAAGACGGGCTTCTGGGAGCGGCTCATGGACGCACTGACCGGCATGCCGGGGGAGTTGCTCCCGGATGGCGGAGTGACGCTGCCGCCCCTGGAAGTTCGAGGGCGGGTGGACCCCCGGCTCATGCTGAGCAGAGATCCGCTAAGCCCCAAGCTGCATGTCGTGCCGGCCGTCGGTTGGGAGCCGGGCCCGGGAACCGCCAAGATGCTCTTCGAGCACTCCCGTGAAGTGCTGGCCCTTTACAAGCGCATTCGGCGGCTGGAGTTCGCCGAGCTGCCCAAGACCGTCTCCGGCAAGATCCGCCGTATCGAGCTGCGCGAGCGCACCGCGCAGGGCGACGGCGGTGCCGAGTACTGGGAGGAGAACCACCGATGAGCCAGCCGCAGAAAGAGCTGTCATACGCGAGCGGGGTGGCCGAGCGGCCGCTGCTCGGGCACACCATCGGCGCCGATCTGGCCCGCACCATCGCCCGGTTCGGCGACCGCGAGGCGCTGGTCGAGGTGGCCGGCGGCCGCCGCTGGACCTATACGGAACTGGGCCGTGCGGTGGACGAGGTGGCGCTCGGCCTGCTCGCCAAGGGAGTCGGCAAGGGCGACCGGGTCGGCATCTGGGCGCCCAACTGCGCCGAATGGGTACTCGTCCAGTACGCCACCGCCAAGATCGGCGCCATCCTCGTCAACGTCAACCCCGCTTATCGGGTACACGAATTGGCGTATGTGCTCCAGCAGGCCGGCATCACCGTGCTGGTCTCCGCGGTCCACCACAAGACCAGCGACTACCGGCGGATGATCGAACAGGTACGGGCCGACTGCCCGGCGCTGCGCGACGTCGTCTACATCGGCGACCGGACCTGGGGCGGACTGCTGGCCGCCGGCGCCGCCGTGCCGACCTCCCGGCTCGCCGAGTGCGAGAAGACGCTGACCGCCGACGACCCGGTCAACATCCAGTACACGTCCGGGACGACCGGCTTCCCCAAGGGCGCCACCCTCTCCCACCACAACATCCTCAACAACGGCTACTGGGTGGGCGAGACCGTCGGCTACACCGAACACGACCGGGTGTGCCTTCCGGTGCCCTTCTACCACTGCTTCGGCATGGTCATGGGCAACCTCGGCGCCACCTCGCACGGCGCCTGCATCGTCATCCCGGCGCCCGCCTTCGACGCCGCCACCACCCTCCAGGCGGTCCAGGACGAGCGCTGCACCTCGCTTTACGGCGTCCCCACCATGTTCATCGCCGAACTCAACCACCCGGACTTCGCCGACTACGACCTCTCCTCCCTCCGTACCGGCATCATGGCGGGCTCGCCCTGCCCCGAAGAGGTCATGAAGCGGGTGGTCGCCGAGATGCACATGGCCGAGGTGTCCATCTGCTACGGCATGACCGAGACCTCCCCCGTCTCCACACAGACCCGCCGTGACGACGACCTGGAGCACCGCACCGCGACCGTCGGACGGGTCCTCCCGCACATCGAGGTGAAGGTCGTCGACCCGACGACCGGGGTGACCGTGCCGCGCGGCACACCGGGCGAGCTCTGCACCCGCGGCTACAGCGTGATGCTCGGCTACTGGGAGGAGCCGGAGCGCACCGCCGAGGCCGTCGACGCCGCCCGCTGGATGCACACCGGTGATCTGGCCGTCATGAACGACGACGGCTACATCCGGATCGTCGGCCGCATCAAGGACATGATCATCAGGGGTGGTGAGAACGTCTACCCGCGCGAGATCGAGGAGTTCCTCTACTCCCACCCCAAGATCGCGGACGTCCAGGTCGTCGGCGTCCCGGACGAGAAATACGGCGAGGAGATCGCCGCCTGCGTCATCCTCCGCGATCCCCAAGTCCCGCTGACTCGTGATGAGTTGGCCCGCTACTGCCGCTCCCGGCTCGCCCACTTCAAGGTGCCGCGCTATCTCGACATCCTCGACGCCTTCCCGATGACGGTCAGCGGCAAGGTCCGCAAGGTCGAACTGCGGGAGCGCCTGGCGAAGGAGCTGGGGCGGATGGCGCGGACGTAGGCGGAACGTGGCCGAGCTCGACCGGGGGTGGGAAGGGGCCGTCCGGGCCGCGCAGTGGTGCGAGCAGGGCGGGTAGTTGGGGCGGCCAGAGAGCATCAGCGGAGCCGGCCAGGTCCGCCGGGCTCCACCAGCGCCAGTGCAGGATCCTGTCGTCGGCGTGCGCGGCCGCCACGCCGTCGGCCGGGTCCCGGCGCGGCCCGTAGGCGAGATAGATGTGCTCGTGCTGGCGCACGGGCACGCCGATGGGGGTCCCCCCTGCTCGAGCGGAGCCGAGAGCTTGGGGGATGGTGAAGTCGTGCTCCCAGGTGCACAGCAGCGGGCCCGGCTCCAGATCGGTCCAGCCGGTCTCCTCGCGCAGTTCGCGCCGGGCCCCCGCGCGCGGCGTCTCCCCGGGGTCCAGGCCGCCGCCGGGCATCGCCCAGTGCACGCCGACCTCTTCGTTGTCGTACCGGAAGAGGAAGACCGCGCCGTCGGGATCGAGTACGGCAATGCGCGCTGCCCGCCGAGGTGTTCGCATCGAGGCAGCGTACGCCGCCGCTCCGGCGCAGCGGCGGCGGGGCGGCGGGCTCGATTGTCAGACCCGCAAGGCAGGATGGAAGGCGGTGGACGATCGGCCGGGAAACGCCTGGCCGGGAAAGGCCGGGCGGGGAAGCGCCCGGCAGGAAGCGGGGGACGCAATGGCTGAGACGATCGCGGAGCTGGCCGGCCGGCTCATCGGCTCGGACGCCGGCGGCTGGTCGCAGGACGGGGCGCGGGCGCTGGTCGCCGGGCTCGGCTGGAGCTGGACGGACACCGCCGCGGGGCCGGTCATCGGCACCGGGCGGGCCACGGGAGAGGCGCGGCTGCGTCCGGTCGGCTCGATGGAGCAGCGCTACGCCGGCGGCGAGGCGTATGTCGAACTCGCCGTGCCGGTGGGGCCCGCGGAGCCGGACGCGGCCAGTCAGGCGGCCGCTTTCCGGGCGGCGCGGGAGGAGCTGACCGCCGCGCTGGGCGAGGCGTCCGTCATCGGTGTCTACGGCGATGTCGGGCCGTTCTACGACTCCGGGCAGCTGTGGGGGAGCCCGTACCTGCGCTGGCGCGACCGGCCCAGCATGCTGGAGCTGCGCGCCGGCAGGACCGGCCCCGAGCTGATCCTGCAGCCCAGCGACCCGGTGGAGAACTGCTTCTGGCGCCAGGGCGTCGGCGAGGAGTACTCCATCACCGGCTTCTTCGGCAGCCGCAACGACACGTCCAACGTCGGCCTCGGCTTCCCCGGCGGCTGGTATGCGCGCAGCTGGGAGACGGTGACCGGCGCGCTCGCCGACTTCCTGGACACCCTGCCGGCCGAGATGGCCGCGCTCGGCACGTCCGTGTCGATGCCGTTCTACGGGCAACTGGCCAAGGGCGGCGCCCCGATCCTCTTCGGTGTGAACTGCGGCGAGCGGCTCTCGCTCTGCTGCTTCGATGAGGACATCGACGGGGCGGCCCTGGGGTGGGGGACCGTCGCCGAGCACCCCGCGACTCGGTCGGCGTGGCCGGAGGACGACGACCCGCGGTGGCGGTTCGACGCCGGCGGCCCCGGTGAGCCGTCGGGCCGGGCGCTCGCCGAGATGCTGGTGGCGAGCGCCCGTGCGGTGGGCGTGGCGACGCCCGCCGACCTGGTACTCGGCGGTGAGGCCGAGTACCTGGGCCCGTACCACGTCACCTTCTACGGCCTGGGACTCAAGACCGGCTGAGTGCGGCGGCCGGCGCGCGGTGGCTCCTCAGGCACCGGTGAAGCTGCGGTAGGTCCAGGGGTCGTGGGCGTTGAGCACCCTGATCCGCTCCTCGCCGGCGCCGCCCGTGGCGGCCTCCCGCAGCCGCGCCTGGTTGGCGATCCGCAGACTCTCGTCCACTTGGGCGCTCAACTGGACGACGTCCAGCAGCGGATGCGAGTGCGCAGCGTCGACGGCGATCTCCTGGTGGTAGAAGTACGCGTCCCCCGCGTGCAGCAGCCACTGCTCGCCGTCCCGGACCGTGATTCCGGCGTGCCCGGCGCTGTGGCCGCCCAGCGGAACCAGGCGCAAGTCGGCCTGTACGCCGGTGAGTTGGCGTACTCCGGCGAAGCCGGCCCACTCGTCGCCCGTGCCGTCCGGCGGGTAGGTCTCCCAGCGCGGGCCGTGCGCCCAGTGCGCGGGGCGGTAGCGGCGGCTGGGCGCCTCCTTCAGTGCGGCCTGCAGCTCGGCCTCCATGACATGCACCCGTGCCTCGGGGAAGTCCGGGAGCCCGCCGCAGTGGTCCACGTCCAGATGGGTCAACGCGATATGCCGTACGTCCGAGGCCGTGTAACCCAGCTGCTCGATCTGCCGCAGGGCCGTCTCGGCGGGCCGCAGTTCGGGCTGGGCCAGCTCCACCCACTCCGGGGCGAGGGAGTCCTGCGGCCGTTGCACGTCGTCCGTACCGAGCCCGGTCTCGATCAGCACCAGCCCGTCCCGCTCCGTCTCCACCAGCAGGCAGTGGCAGACGGCGTTCAGCGGCGGCGGCCCGTCGTAGGTGGCGTCGAGCTTCATCATGGAACCGCAGTTGAGGTGGTGGATCATTTCTGGCCGGCTTCCTGTGCGGCGATCGCGCCGATGCGGCGGGCGACCGAATGGACAACGGTGGAGTCGCGGCGTACCCGCGCCAGCAGCAACGCCCCTTGCAGGGAGGACATCGCCAGATCGGCCAGTTCCCTGGCCTCCTGTTCGGCCATGCCCCAGCCGCGCAGCCGCTCGGTCAGCCCCAGTAGCCAGAGTTCGTAGGTCCCTTGGCAGGCGTCGTGGATCGGCCCCGCGTCCCCGGCCTCCTCCAGTGCGACGGTCGCGACCGGGCAGCCGTCGCGGTAGTCGGAGTTCTCCAGCCCCTGGGCCAGCAGCGCGCCGAGCGCGGTGATCGCATCGGCCGGACCGGCCGCCCCAGCCAGTGCCGCGGCCATCCGCTCGCCCATCTCGGCGCCGGCCTGTGCCATCGCCTCCGCGGCCAACTGCTCCTTCCCCTGCGGGAAGTGGAAATACAGCGAGCCCTTGGGGGCTCCGCTCTCGGTCAGAACCTGAGTGAGGCCCGTCGCGCCATAGCCCTGCCGCTGAAAGAGATCGGCGGCGGTGCGCAGGATCCGGGCGCGGGTTTCTCCGCGTGATTGCGCCATGCCCCGAACACTAAACCGACCGGTCTAGAGAGGTCAAGCGGCGGCGAGCCGGGGGGAGTTCGGGCCGGTCAGCGCTCTCCCGGCCAGTCGAGGAGGAGGCGCTGGGCGCGCGGGAGCGAGGCGACGACGAGGTCGTAGGAGTCCTCGATCATGTCCAGGATCAGCTGGTCCGGAAGGTCGCCGTCCAGGGAAACGGTGTTCCAGTGCCGCTTGTTGAGGTGGTAGCCGGGCACCACCTCCGGGTGCGCGGCACGCAGCCGCTCGGCCAACTCGGGATCGCATTTGAGGCTCACGGTGAGTGGCACTGCCTCCAGCGTCGTCAGCGCGAAGATCTTGCCGCCGACCTTGAAGGTCGACACGTCGGGGTGGCGGGGGAAGGGGAATTCCTCGGTCGCGCCGTTGAACTCCAGGCAGGCGGACCGCAGGGCGTTCGCGTCGATCATCTGTTCATTATGGCGCGCGGGAGTTGCTTGACCTGACTGTCCGTCATGTGGCGACGGGGGTGTCGACGAAACGGCTGGCAGGGAACACGCCGGTGGCCACGGGGCGGGACACCGCCGTCACGAGGCGTCCGTCACCGCGCCACGCCACGCCGCATACAGACCCGCGGCCACCGGTCCAGGCCCAGCGCCGCCTCCCGGGCACGGATGGCCCGCAGCCCGGGGGTGAGTTCCCCGTCGCCGAGCACCCGGAAGCCGATCCGGGCGTAGTACGGCGCGTTCCACGGCACGTCGGTGAAGGTGGTCAGGGTCAGCGCCCCCAGCCCGCTGTCCTGGCCCGCGCGGTCGATGAGGGCCCGGCCGATGCCGCGGTGGGCGTGGTCGGGGTGTACCGAAACCTGCTCGACATGGGCGCATCCGTCGACCGGTTCCCACAGCAGATATCCGACCGGCTGCCCGGACCCGTCCTCGGTGTCGTACGCGGCCAGTGCCCGGCCGACCCGCTGATATCGCGTCAACTCGGCCGTCGAGGGCGGCTCGTCGTCCGCGATCGCCGCCATCCCGAGGGCGCGGAAGGGCTCTCCGGCGGCCCGCTCGATGCCGCGCAGCGCGGGCAGTTCGGCGAGGGACGGGGCATGGATGATCATCCGGTCAGTGTCGCCGGTTCCGCTCCGAACGGCGACTGGTTTTGGCCGGCGGCCGCGGCGCCGTCCAGGCATGGCTCGCGCGACGGGGTGCGGAGCGCCCGTAGCACCGCCGTGTCCGCCCCGGCCAGAGCGCGCTCAGCGCAGCGCGCCGCCCCGCGTCACCGCTTCTGCGCGCCGTACTTGATCAGTTCGTCGGCGGGGTCGTTGACCGGCTGCGGGGTGCCGGTGAGGTCCATGACGAACAGCGGTATGTGCAGCTCGTCGGCGCGGGAGCGGGCGTCGCGGGCGTAGCCGGCGAGGGAGAAGAAGACCGCGATGGCGGATTCGTTGAGGCCGTTGAGCCAGACGCACTCGACCTCGCGGAGTTTGGTCGACCGGGTGGTGGGGTCGACCTGGGCAACCACCCCGGTGCCGCGCAGATCCACGCCGGAGGCGGTCCGCTCCTGGGTCCGGGCGACATCGGTGTAGCCCAGCCACTTCAGATACTGCGCGGCGGCGGTGACGCAGTCGCGGGCGGTACGGATGGTGACCGGGCGGAACGCGGGCCGCAGCACGGTGGGCGGCGCGCCCATGGCCGGCACCGGCCGGGACTTGCCGCGCGGCCCGAGGGACGGGAAGCTCGGCGGCGGCGAACTGGGCGCGGGCACGACGGGGACGCGGACGACCGTGCCGCAGGCACAGCCGGACTCCGGCGCCGGCCATTCGTCCTGGCGGCCGCAGACTTCGCAGCGCACCGCCACCCAGGACGCCTGCCAGGTGCGGTGCACTATCTCGACCGGCACCCCGCCGCGCAGCACGGGCATGGTCAGCGGGGCACCGCACGCGCACGGAAAGGTGGGCGGCGTGAAGGCGTTCTCGCGGCGGCACGTGGGGCACCGCACCGGCACGCTGTCGGCCATGGTCGGCTCCTGGCAGTAGGTCGGCAGAGGCAGACAGGACGGCACTGCTGCTGTCGTCCAGCATCTCTCCAAAACCTGGCGACGGGGGCCGAATTCCGTCGCGAGCCGCAGGTCGGGCGAGAAAACCGGGGGAGCGCGGCGCATACGGGGGCGCAACGCGGCGCACACGGGGGACACGAGCGGCGCACACCGGTACCGCCGGCGCGCGGGTCTGGCGCACGCAGGGCCCGGATTCCGTGACCGTACGGATTCCGGGCCCTGCGTGAGTGGTTCCCGTCCGGCAGCGCGAGGGATGGGCGCGACGGGACATCGCACCACCGGACGGAGCTCGTGGAGAGGGGCGGATGGAACTACTGGAGGAGGCGGGCTCCGCGGCGGGGGAGAGGCTCGACCTTCCCTATCGGACGAGCACTCCACCGCACTGGTTTCTCCCCGGATACCGCGGAGCTCCGCACAACCTCTCCCGTACCGGCCGACCACCCCTCAACGGGCCGGCCGGTACGGGCGCGCAAGGCGCTGACCTCCCGTCAGTCCTCGCGCAGCTCGCGGACCCGGGCCTCGACGCGCTTGCCGTAGTCCTGGTCGGCAGCGTGGAAGTGGGCCAGGTTCTTCTCGATCACATCGTCGCGGCTGACCTGGGACAGGCCGCCGGCGATGTTGTCGACCAGGCGCTTCTTCTCGTCCTCGGACATCAGTCGGTAGAGCTCACCGGCCTGGAAGAAGTCGTCGTCCTTGGAGTGCGCCGGCGCCTCGTGCGTGCCGACGTAGCCGGAGACGGCGAGCGGCGCGGAGAGCGGCTCGTTCGTCTGCACCGGGCCGCTGTACGAGTTGGGCTCGTAGTTCTTGGCGTAGCGGTCGTAGCCGTTGCTCGCCATGAGGCCGTCCCGGCCGTAGTTGTTGGCCTTCGTCGCCTTCGGGGCGTTCACCGGCAGCTGGGTGTGGTTGACGCCCAGGCGGTAGCGGTGCGCGTCGGCGTAGGCGAACAGCCGGCCCTGGAGCATCTTGTCCGGGGACGGGCCGATGCCGGGCACGAAGTTGTTCGGCGAGAAGGCGGACTGCTCGACCTCGGCGAAGACGTTGTCCGGGTTGCGGTCCAGGACCAGCCGGCCGACGCGCTGGAGCGGGTAGTCGCTGTGCGGCCACACCTTCGTCAGGTCGAACGGGTTGAAGCGGTAGTCCGCCGCCTCGGCCGCCGGCATGATCTGCACGTACAGGGTCCAGGAGGGGTACACGCCCCGCTCGATGGACTGCAGCAGGTCGGTCTGGTGGCTGTTGGGGTCCTTGCCCGCCAGCTCGGCGCCCTGCTCGCTGCTCAGGCAGCGGATGCCCTGGTTGGTCTTGAAGTGGTACTTGACGAAGAAGGCCTCGCCCTGGGCGTTCGTCCACTGGTAGGTGTGCGAGCCGTAGCCGTTCATGTGGCGGTAGGAGGCCGGGATGCCGCGGTCGCCCATGAGCCAGGTGATCTGGTGGGTGGCCTCGGGGGCGTGTGCCCAGAAGTCCCAGACGTTGTCCGGCTCCTGCTTGCCCGTGAACGGGTCGCGCTTCTGCGAGTGGATGAAGTCGGGGAACTTGATCGGGTCCTTGATGAAGAACACCGGGGTGTTGTTGCCGACGAGGTCGTAGTTGCCCTCTTCGGTGTAGAACTTCAGGGCGAAGCCGCGCGGGTCGCGGGCCGCGTCCGGGCCGCCGAGGTTGTCGGCGACGGTCGAGAAGCGGAGGAACGTCTCGGTTCGCTTGCCGACGGTGCTCAGGAAGTCGGCGCGGGTGAACCCGGTGACGTCGTCGGTCACCTCGAAGTAGCCGTACGCGCCGGAGCCACGGGCGTGCACGACGCGCTCCGGGATGCGCTCGCGGTTGAAGCGCGCGAGCTTCTCCAGCAGGTGCTGGTCCTGGAGGATGATCGGGCCGCCGACGCCGGCGGTGGAGGAGTTCTGGTTGTCGGCGACCGGGGCGCCGGACTCGGTCGTCAGCGTGGGCTTCGACATGGTGACCTTCCGTACGAGAGCGCGGAAGTTGGCTTCCGCATGTCGGAGCGTAAGAACAGCTCCGACCAAACGTCAACAGTTTGTTGAAAACAAAGCTGGGTGGTGTTCCGGACGGCGACCGCGCCTGGGCGCGACAGGACAGGTGTCAGCGCAGCCGCCGCCCGGAAACTCGGGGGTTCCGGGATCCGGGTGAAGACCTAGATCCCGAGGACGGACCCGCGCGGTGAGCCGAGGGGCGGGCCGCCAGGAGCCGGCACCGCGCACTCGGCCCGGACCTCTACGAGGACCGGCCGCCGCGTGGAGACGGCTTCCTTACGGGCCCACTCGACCGCCGAGCGGAGTTCCGCCGGGTCGACGACATCACGGCCGGCGCAGCCGTACGCCTCCACGAGCTTCACGCGGTCCGTGAAGTCGTCGAAGCCGTCGTCGCGGTGGTTCTGGGTGAGCATGATCAGTACGAACGGCACGCCATACTGCGCGGCGACCGCCAGTTCCTCGGCCATGAACGCGAAGCCCCGGCCGTCGATGACCGCGATGACCTCCGACGTCCGCTCGCCCCGGGAGTCCAGGGCCTTGCGTACGCCGACCGCGGCCGGCAGCTCCCAGCCCGGCGGGCCGGTCCTGCCGTGGACCCGGTGCCGGCGGGATTCCCCGACCGCGCCGGCATACGGGCCCGTCGAGCTGGTGACGAGGTACGGGCCGGTGCCCGCACCCGTCGCGGCGCCGAAGATCGCCTTGATCTCGTCGAGGACCCAGCGAGCCGCTCCGACCTGGCCGCCCGCCGGGGCCGCCTCGTCCGCCGCGACGGGTGGCCGTACGGTTCCGGCCTGCGAGGACCGGAAGCCGGAGGCGGGCACCAGCCCGGCCTCGTACCCGATCTCCGCCGCGGCCAGATCCGCCGGGACATCGATCAGCACCGGCCCAGGACGCCCCTCCCGCGCGATCCGGAACGCCTCGCGAAAGGCCCCCGGAATCCGCGCCGGATCCTCGATCCGCTCGGCCCGCTTGGTGACCGGACCGGCGAGCCGGATCAGATCCGGCGGCCGCCCGGCCTCCTGGCGGAGCGCACCGGACGCCCGTCGCCCGGACCCCTCCCGGCCGGTGATGCACACCAGCGGGACGGCGTCCTGCCGGGCCGCGTACAGCCCGGTGATCAGACGCGCCGCGCCCGGACCCGCGGCCACCGCCGCGACGCCCGCGTTCCCGCTCGTACGGGCATAGCCGTCAGCCATGTGCGCGGCACCCTCTTCGTGGGGCACCGACAGATGCTCGATACCGCCGACCTCCTCCATCGCCGCGTACAGCGGGAGGAGCGCGGCACCGGGGCAGCCGAAGGCGATATCGACGCCCTCGTCCTTCATGATCTGAACGGCCGCCTGTATGGCGGGCACGCGCTGCGCCGCCACGGACTCAGCTTTCGGTGGTGGTTCCGGAGAGGCGTTCCACGCCGCGCAGGAGGGCGGAGTGGTCGAGGCCGCCGTCGCCTTGTGCGCGCAGGGAGGCGACGAGGCCGGCGACGACGGCGCCGACGGGCAG
>NZ_SUMB01000008.1 GCF_005048155.1 Streptomyces piniterrae | reverse complement strand
GGGCGGGAGCGTCCGCGGCGGGAGCCTGGGCCGCTGGAGCGGGCGCAGCGGCTGGAGCGGGAGCAGCCGGGGCGGGCCCCGCCGCCCTGTCGCCCCCGCCCTGGTCGCTACCGGTCGCGGCACCGCTGCCGGCGCCCGTCGCGCCCCGTACCGCGGCGCGGGCGGCCGCCGGCCCGGACGGTCCCGCGGGCGCCGCCACCGGATGAGCCTCAGGGCCCGGTACGTAGCCGGCTGCCGGCCCGCCCCCGGAAGAAACGATCGGCACCCCGGCCCCGGCGCCACCGCCGCCCATGGGGCCCGGGGCACTCACACCGCCCAGCGCCGCCGCGCCCGCGCCGCGCTCCAGCCGGTCGAGCCGGGCCTGCACCGACCGCTCGTCGTCGTACGCCGCGGGCAGCAGCACCCGCGCACAGATCAGCTCCAGCTGCAGCCGCGGCGAGGTCGCCCCGCGCATCTCCGTCAGACCCGTGTTGACCAGGTCGGCGGCCCGGCTCAACTCCGCCGCCCCGAACACGGACGCCTGCGCCGTCATCCGCTCCACGACATCCGCCGGGGCGTCGATCAGGCCCTTCTCCCCCGCGTCCGGCACGGCTGCCAGAATCACCAGATCCCGCAGCCGCTCCAGCAGATCGGCCACGAACCGCCGCGGATCGTTGCCGCCCTCGATGACCCGGTCCACGACCTCGAAGGCCGCGGCCCCGTCCCCCGCCGCGAACGCCTCGACGATCGAGTCCAGCAGCGAACCGTCCGTGTACCCGAGCAGGGCGGTCGCCATGGCGTATGTCACACCGTCCTCGCCGGCACCGGCGAGCAGCTGGTCCATGACGGACATCGAGTCACGCACCGAACCGGCCCCGGCCCGCACCACCAGCGGCAGCACACCGTCCTCCACCGCGGCGGACTCCCTGGCGCACACCTCCGACAGGTACTCCCGCAGCGTCCCGGGCGGCACCAGCCGGAACGGGTAGTGGTGCGTACGCGAACGAATCGTCCCGATGACCTTCTCGGGCTCCGTCGTCGCGAAGATGAACTTCAGATGCTCCGGCGGCTCCTCGACGACCTTCAGCAGGGCGTTGAAGCCCGCCGAGGTCACCATGTGCGCCTCGTCGATGATGTAGATCTTGTACCGGCTCGACGCCGGCCCGAAGAACGCCTTCTCCCGCAGCTCACGCGCGTCGTCCACACCGCCGTGCGACGCCGCGTCGATCTCGATCACGTCGATCGATCCGCGCCCGTTCCGTGCCAGGTCCACACAGGACTGGCACTTCCCGCAGGGCGTCGGGGTGGGACCTTCCTCACAGTTCAGACACCGCGCCAGGATCCGCGCGCTGGTCGTCTTGCCGCAGCCACGCGGACCACTGAACAGATAGGCGTGATTGACCCGATTGTTCCGCAATGCCTGCATCAGCGGATCGGTCACATGCTCTTGCCCGATGACCTCCGCGAAGGTCTCGGGTCGGTAGCGGCGGTACAGCGCAAGGGACGACACGCTTACGACGATATCGGCCCCCACTGACAACCGGCCCCGCCCGCAAACGCAAGCGCCCCCCACGCACCCGCCAGAGCCGACCTACCCTTGCTGCCTTCCGGCCCTGGGGGAGTTCAGTCAGATAGCGCCACGTGAGGGGCTGCGCACCACACTAGCGGATCCCCCACCCAAGAAACGAACCCGGACCCCCGCCTCGATCCCACTCCACCCCCCGCCTCCGGATCATGTTCGCGAGCACTCCCCAACGTCTTGTATTGTTTGCGGCGGAGGATTCGCCTAGTGGCCTAGGGCGCACGCTTGGAAAGCGTGTTGGGGGCAACCCCTCACGAGTTCGAATCTCGTATCCTCCGCCGGCAGAAGGCCCGGACCGCTCGACGGTCCGGGCCTTCGTCGCGTTCCGGGCCCGGGGCGCTCACCGCACCTCGGACGTCCTGGGCATGTCTCCCTTGGTTGTTGTGGTGTCGATCACCGAGAACGCCGCGCCCTGCGGATCGCTCAGTGTCGCGAAGCGGCCGAAGGGGCTGTCCATGGGGCCGAAGCGCAGGACTCCGCCGCGTTCGGTCGCCTTGGCCACCGCGGTGTCGCAGTTCTCCACCGTGAAATAGATGTTGATGTACGGGCGCACCTCGGGCGGGAACTCCTCCGTCATCTTCATCCGGCCCAGGACCGGATCGCCGGCGAGGCTGAAGATCCTGAAGTCGATCTTGTCGTCCTCCAGTTGCTGCGCGCTATACGGGAAGACGGTGGGGAAGAACTCGTCCGACAACCCGGGTTCCCGGGTGAAGACCTCGGCCCAGCAGTACGCGCCGGGTTCGGCCTTCTTCTCGAAGCCCTCGTGGGCGCCGGCCTGCCAGACGCCGAAGACGACACCGCTGGGATCGCTGGCGAGCAGCATCGACCCGAAGTCGCCGACCTGCATGGGCTCCATCACCACCCGGCCCCCGCCGTCGCGGACCTTCTGTGCGGTGGCGGCGACGTCCGGCGAGGCGAAGTACAGACACCACGCCGACTGGCCTTCCTGGCCGGGCATCGGGGGGACGATCGCGGCCACCGCCTTGCCGTCCGAGTACGCCTGGGTGTAGTTGCCGTACTCCGCCGCGGCCTCGCCGAAGGTCCAGCCGAGCACGTCGCCGTAGAAGCTCTTCGCACCCTCGACGTCGGTGAACATCGCGTCGGCCCAGCACGGCATGCCCTCGGGTCGTACGGCCATGGCAGGGCCTCTCTCCCGCTCGGTGGTGGTCGGATTTGTCACGCTAGCCAGCGGTCCGTCACCACGCCCGCCGAACGCGTCCCGTAGGTGGTCCCCTAGGTGGTCGGTAAGCGGTCCCGTAGGTGGTCCCGTAGGCCAGAGCGCACGTGACGGAGCATCCGGCAGAGCGGTCGGCGGCGGTTCCGTGGGCAGGGGAAATCGCTGCCATAGCCATGAAATCCGGTCGGGCTATGGTGCTCCCGCAACAATGTTCATGCGTTCGAAGAAGGGGGCGGTCTCAGTGTCCGATCTGGGACGGCTCATAGCCAACCGGTACCGGCTGGTGGAGCGTGTGGGCCGGGGCGGTATGGGCACCGTGTGGCGCGCCGAGGACGAGGTGCTCGGACGGCACGTCGCCGTGAAGAAACTGCACGTTCCGCCGCATCTGCACGACGACGAGGTGCGGCGTCTCTACGAGCGCACCCGCCGCGAGGCCCGCAGCGCCGCCCGGATCACCCATCCCAACGTGATCGTGGTGCATGACGTCGTCGACGACGAGGGCCTGCCGTGCATCGTCATGGAGTACATCCCCTCGGTCACCCTGAGCGACGTCCTGAAGCGGCAGGGCTCGCTGCCGCCCGGCGAGGCCGCCCGGATCGGCCGCATCATGGCCGCCGCGCTGCGCGCCGCGCACGACGCCGGAGTGCTGCACCGGGACGTCAAGCCCGCCAACGTTCTGCTCGGTCACGACGGGCGCATCGTCCTCACCGACTTCGGCATCGCCGTGGAGTCGGGAACGCCGTCGCTGACCAAGACCGGCGAGCTGGTCGGGTCGATCCACTACCTCGCGCCGGAGCGCCTGCGCAGCGGGGTCGCCGAGCCCGGCCCCGCCTGCGACCTGTGGTCGCTCGGGGCGACGCTGTACCAGGCCGTCGAGGGGCGCCACCCGTTCCAGCGGGACACCGCGATCGAGACGGCGTACGCCATCGCCGCCGACGCTTACGACCCGCCGCGCAACGCCGGGGCGCTGGCCCCGGTCATCGAGGGCCTGCTGGAGAAGGAGCCCGGCCTGCGCATGGACGCGCACGAGGCCGAACGCCTCCTGAGCCAGGCGGAGGGGACGGGAGCGGCGACCGGGGGCGGTGTGACGACCGGGATGCCGACCGGGGGCGGGGTGGCGACGAGGACGGCGGCCGCTCCCGTCGAGGCGCCCACGCGGCCGGAGCGGCTGCGGGACGGCTCGGCCCCCGCGCGCACCGGCAACCGCGGTCGGCGTACGGCGCTGTGGAGTGTGTCGGCCGTGGTGGCCGCCGGGGCCGTGACGGGGGGTCTGCTGCTGTGGCCCGAGGGCGGTGCTCGTCCGGCGGCCGCGCGTCCGTCGACGACCGCCCCCAGCGACTCGCCGAGCCCCAGCGCTTCCCCGCCGCCACCGCTTCCCGACGGATACCACCTCGTGAAGGCCGGTCAGGGCTTCTCCGTGCCCATACGGGACGGCTGGAAGCCGAAGAAGGTGCCCAGCGGTGAGGTGGCCTATATCGATCCGTCCGGGCTGGTGGGGCTGCGGGTCAATGTCGTCGGGTTCGCGGGGTCCGATCCGCTCCAGCACTGGCGGGACACCGAAGAGGCCCAGACGGCCCGGGACAACGAGGGCTATGAGCGGGTGCGGATGGCCCCGACGACGTTCCGGGGACGGCCCGCGGGGTACTGGGAGTTCACCTTCAAGGGCACGCTGCGGGACTACCGGGCGGTGGAGGTGGCCTTCAGCGGCGCGGACGGCACGCAGTACGTGGTCTACCTCTCCGCGCCCAACGCGCAGTGGGACCAATACCGGCCGGACTTCGACAACGCGCTGAAGGGGATCCGCCTCCGCGAGTAGGGGCGGGTACGTGGGCGGGTGCGTGCGCGCACTCAGCAGCAGCCGCCGCAGCAGGCGGCGGCGGGCTTGGTGGCGCGGATGACGGCGGAGTGCATGCCGTCGGCGACAGCGCCGGTCACGGTGATCTCGATTCCGCTGAAGCCGGCGGCTTCCAGGCCCCGGCGGTATTCGGCGAAGGAAAGAGCCCCGGCGATGCAGCCGGCGTGGTCGCCGCGCTCGGCGCGCCGGCCGGGGGTCAGGTCGTCATCCGCGACGATGTCGGAGACGCCGATCCGGCCGCCGGGAGCCAGTACGCGGAAAGTCTCGGCGAAGACGGCCGGCTTGTCCGTGGACAGGTTGATAACACAGTTCGAGATCACGACATCGATGGTGTTCGCGGGCAGGGGGATCGCCTCGATCGTGCCCTTGAGGAACTCGACGTTGGTGGCGCCGGCCTTCCGGGCGTTGGCCAGGGCGAGGGCGAGCATCTCCTCGGTCATGTCGAGTCCGTAGGCCTTGCCGGTGGGGCCTACGCGGCGGGCGGAGAGCAGGACGTCGATGCCGCCGCCGGAACCGAGGTCCAGGACCCGCTCGCCTTCGTGGAGGTCCGCCACGGCGGTGGGGTTTCCGCAGCCGAGCGAGGCGGCGACGGCCTCGGCGGGCAACTCGTCGCGGTCGGTGGCGGCGTAGAGCCCGCCGCCGAACTCCTCGTCGACCTCGACGGCCTGCGGGCCGCAGCAGGCGGCGCCGCCCTCGGCGACCTGGACGGCGGCGGCCGCGTAACGCCGGCGGACGGTCTCACGCAGTGCGGCGGAGTGCTCACTCATGCCCCTCACTCCTTCATCGACGAGGGTGTATCGACACTCTTGGAATCAAGGCTGAACCTTGCATTGAAGAATGTCAACATAGATAAACGTCGATGTACGGCGACGTGCAGGGCCCTCGGAGTCAGGTCCCGTCAGGATCAGCCGGCCGGCAGTCGGTGGATGTTGTCGGCCCGGATGCCGGCGGCGTCCTGAGTGACGTTGAAGAGGACCCGCTCGCCCTCGATCAGCCTCCGATCCTGGTCACCTTGGATCGCCGACCAGTACGCCACGACCTCGCGCCCCGCACCGTCCTGCGCGATGACACCGACACCGCGTCCGGAGTCGAACCACTTCACTATGCCGTTGGGCACGGCGATCACCCCCGTGATTGTTGAAAGCAGAACCAGGGCAAGCAGCGTGCGCCCGCTGCCCGACGAGTGCAAGGGCGTACGACCTGGCGTGCGATGCATGCTCCCCGCGCACTACCCCGGCTCTCGCGCCCCCGAGGCCACGGCCGCCCGCGTCACCCCCAGCGGCTCCCTGACGGGCGGGTGCGGGAAGGCGGCTGTACCGCGCCGTTGCGTGCCTGGGGTTGTGCCTCGAAGAGGGTGGTGTACAGGCCGCTGCGCTGGAGGAGTTCGGTGTGGGTGCCGGACTCGACGAGGCGGCCGTCGTCCAGGACCAGGATGCGGTCGGCGTCGGCGGCCAGGTCCAGGTGGTGGGTGATGACGAGGGTGGTACGGCCTTCGGCGAGGCGGCGGAGGGGGGCGAGGATGCGTTGCGCTGCGAGGGCGTCCAGGCCGGTGGTGGGCTCGTCGAGGATGAGGACGGGTGCGTCGCGGAGCATGGCGCGGGCGATGGCGACGCGCTGGAGCTGGCCTCCGGAGAGGGCGGAGGTGCCCGGGGCGATGATCGTGTCGTAGCCGTCCGGGGTGGCGGTGATGAACTCATGGGCGTCGGCCGCCTTCGCGGCCCGCACCACGTCGTCGTGGGTCGCGTGCTCACGCCCGCAGGCGATGTTCTCCTCGATCGTGTCGTGCAGGACCAGGACCTCCTGGGGGAGCAGCGTGACGTTGCCGCGTATGTGGGTGAGCGGCAGGTGGTCCAGTGGTTCGCCGTCCAGCCGGATGGTGCCGGTGTCCGGGTCGTAGAACCTCAGCATCAGAGCGGCCAGGGTCGATTTGCCCGCGCCGCTGGGGCCGGTGATGACCAGGAGTTCGCCGGGGACGGCGGTGAAGGAGAGGTCGTGGACGGCTTCGTGTTTGCTGCCGGGGTAGCGGAAGGTGACTCCCTGCGCCTCCACTTCGCCGACGGCGCGCCCGCCGGCCGGGACGGTCACGGAGTCGGACGCGGCCGGGTCGGTGACGGAGGGCCGCGCGTCGAGGATCTCCAGCAGTCGCTCGGCTCCGGCGGTCGCGGCGACGGCTGTCAGGCCGAGCTGGCCCAGGGAGCGGATCGGCGGGTAGAGGTAGCCGATGAAGGCCGCGAAGGCCAGCAGCTGGCCCAGCGTCATCCGTCCCTCGGAGATCTCCCATGCGCCCATCCCGATGATCGTCAGGACGCAGAGCGTCTCCAGGAGCTCCACCAGTTCCTCGTAGAACTGGTTGAGGCGGGCGCTGCTCACCGATGCCCGCAGCGAGGTGCGCGCCTCGCGCTGGAGCCGCTGGTGCTGGTCGCGCTCCCGGTTGTACGCCTGGGTGAGGACGACGTTGACCAGCCCTTCCTCCACGACCGAGGTGATCGCGCCGTCCGCCTTGCGGGCCCGGCGGGACACCGCCTTCAGACGGCCCGTGAAGGCGCGGGTGGCGGCGAAGAACAGCGGGGCCAGGATGAACGTGACCAGTGCCAGGTCCCAGCGCAGCCACAGAGCCGCGGCGGCGTAGAAGAGGACGCCGAAGACCGCCGCGGACGCCTCGACGACGCCGGAGACCACCAGCTGCTCGATGGCGTCGACGTCGCCTGTCAGGCGCTCCACCAGGTCACCGCGGCGGTTGCGTTGGAAGAAGTGCGGCGGCAGCGTCTGGAGATGGTCGAAGACGCGGGCCCTCAGCCGCATCACGAAGCGTTCGGCGGTCCATGCCGCCAGGGAGTTGCCCAGATAACCCACTATTCCGCCGACGACGGCTATGGCGAGCCACTTGCCGGCCGGTGACCAGAAGGCGCTCACCGAGCCCTTCTGGAGAGCGTTGTCGGTGAGTTGGGCGAAGAGCAGGATGGCCACGGTCTCGGCGAACGCGGCCAGGATGGCGAGCAGGAAGACGATGACGAACCAGCGCCGGTCGCCCTTCGTGAGGGGCCAGAACCGCCCGAAGGCTTCTTTGAGGGCGACGTGCCTGGTCAGGATCGGGGCGTCGGCCGCGGCACCTCGGTAAGGGGCGATCCGCCCGGTGTCCGCGTTCGGATACGCGTCCTGATACCTGTCCTGATACGCGTCCGGATCCGGATCCGGATCCGTATCGATGCCGGCATACCCGTCCGCATCCGTGCCGGCATACGGGTCCTTGTCCATGCCGGTGTACGTGCCCGGCTCCGTCGCACCCGGCTTCGCGCCGACATCCGCGGCGGCATCCCAGTCCGCGGGCGGCTCTTCGGGGGGCGGGTGTGGTCGCGAGCTACGCAGACGCATGGCCGTTCCGCCTATCGGTGCCGGAGGCGAGGGGCGCTACGCGCGCCGGTGGTGGCCAGACAGCCGACGAGGCCGACCCGCGCCTCGCGCGGGCCCGCCTCGCACTCAGGCCTGTGTTCACAGACGGATGAAGATCCGAAGCCTACGACCCCGGAAGAACCGACGACGGCGGAACCTCCTGTAGTGACCGCGACCGTAGCAGTCGTCGTCATACCAGTCGTCGCCGTGGTGACGCCTGCGCCTACGCCTGCGAGGGAAGACTTTGCTGAAGCTCATCTTCGCCCCCTTACATCGATGGACTTCGCCGCCGCCTTGGTCCGAACGGCGACAACTCCGAGGCTACGACGCTTATCTGGCGCTAACAACACTTATAGGTGAAAATTCATCCAATACGGACATTTAATATTTTAGCCTGCGCCGATCTTCAGGATTGACCTTCGTCGGCCGCGGTCGACTGCGGGACCGCCTCGCCCTCTTCCTCGCGCCGGACGGCGGCGCCCACGACCTCCGGAGGCATCGCCAGCCGCACCGCCCCGTAGTGCACGGCCAGGCTGAAGACGATCACGATCACCAGGTCCCACCATTCGGGCAGCGCCCGGGTGCCGCCGTAGCGGCCGAAGTGGCCGATGACGACCAGGCCGCCCAGCCAGGGCCAGATCCAAGCGGCCTGCCGCCAGCCCAGCAGCGCCCGCTCGGCCGGCGGGACCGCGCGACGGTTGACCGCGAGGACGACGAAGCCGAGAAGGATGGCCAGGGCGAGCTTCCAGCCCGCCTCGTAGCCGGACCAGTAGAAGATCAAATTTGCAAAGACAAACCCCATGGGGGCCAGCACCGCCCACGCCGGCAGCCGGTAGGGCCGCGGCCGGTCGCCGTCCCGCAGACGCAGGGCGTGCAGCGCCACCGGAGCGAACGCGTACATGATCGCCGCGGCCGAGGTGACCAGTCCGACCAGCGCCTGCCAGCTGGGGAACGGCAGAAAGGCGAGCTCGCCGACCACGAAGGCCAGCAGCACCGAGACGACCGGTACGCCGCTGCGCGGTCCGACCCGGGCGAGGCTCCGGGGCAGCACCCGTTCCCGGCCCATGGCGTACGAGAGGCGCGCGGCCCCGGCCATGTACACCAGGCCTGTGCCCGCCGGGGAGATGACCGCGTCGACGTACAGGATGGTCGCCAGCCAGCCGGCCCCGATGGCGGTGGCGATCGTGGCGTACGGCCCGAAGTTGCCCTCCCCCGCCGGGTTGTCCCAGCCGTGAGTCAGGGCGGCGGGGTCCAGGGCGGCGAGGAACGCGGCCTGGAGCAGGAGGTAGAGCACGGTGCCGATGGCCATGGCCACGATCACCGCCCGGGAGATGTCCCGCTGCGGGTCGCGGGCCTCACCGGCCAGCTGGATGGCCTGCTCGAAACCCAGCAGCGCGAAGACCACACCGGCGGGCAGCGCAGCGAAGACGCCGTGCGCGCCGTGCGGGGCGAAGCCGCCGCCTGCGGTGAAGTTCGAACCGTGGAAGGACAGCGACATCAGGACGATGACGGTCAGCAGCGGTACGGCCGTCTTCACCACGGTGGAGAGCGAGTTGGTGGCGGCCAGCAGGCGCACGCCGAGGACGTTGATGAACGTGAAGAGCAGCATGAAGACGCTGGCGATGACCAGGCCCACGGTGGTGAGGGTGCCGTTCGGGCGCAGCATGTCGACCTGGTCGTGCACCCAGCCGATGCGGTCCAGGTACGAGAGGGTGGCCTCGACCTCGATCGGGGCGATAAGGACCGACCGCAGCCAGGACATCCAGCCGGCGGTGAAGCCGACCAGCGGCCCGAACGCGAAGAACGGGAACCGGGCGGTGCCGCCCGCGATGGGGTAGGTGGCCCCCAGCTCCGCGTGGGCCAGCGCCAGCACCACGAGCATCACCGAGGCGAGCACCCAGGAGACCATCGAGGCGGGGCCGGCGGAAACGGCGGTGGTCAGGGCGCCCAGCAGCCAGCCGGAGCCGATGATCGACCCCAGCGAGAGGAACATCAGCCCCCAGAAGCCGACCGCCCGATGGAGATGGCCGGCTCCCGTGGCGTTTCCGTTCCCCTGCGCGTTGGTCTTCGTCACACGCACTTTCCTTCCCGGAACCGTGGTCGTCCCGGGAAATGTCACTCGTATGCCGGTTCGCTGCGCTTGGGCTGGGCCGTTTTGGTCCCCGCCGTTTTCGGCTTGCCCGCCGTTGTGGCCGGTGTGGGCTGTTGCCGCTGCGCGGGGCTTTTCGGCTGCGGTGCCGGAACTCAGGACTCCGTCATGAGTTCCGGCCCCTCCCGTGGGTGGGTGGTGGGGAGGCTGTGGGGGTGTGCCGTACGCCGTCACCTGCGGGTTGGGCGTCTGGGGGCTCGCCCCCGGCTCAAGCCGAGCGCAGCGCTAAGCCGACCCCACCCGCCCGTACCAATGCGAGAAGCGCTCCAGCGGATCGCCCTCGGTGTTCCACGGCCAGGGGGTGGCCACGCCGTTCGTGGCGCGCAGGACCTCCAGCGCCTCGTCCGCGCGGGCGGCCTTGACCAGTGCGTAGGCCAGTACGTTGAGGTCGGCCACGGCTGTCGCGTGGGTGAGGAAGCCCGGCCGGAGCCAGTCCTGTACGGCCTGGTCGAGGGCCCGTGCGATGTCCGGGCGGCGCCAGTGCTCGCCGGCGCCGATCCCGGCCCGGCCGTCGGCGCCGAAGGCCCGGTGGTAGTTGCGGACGAGGGTGATGATCTCCAGGCCGGCGGTGGGGGCGTCGGGCGGCATGACGCTGCGGATGCCGTCGAGCAGGTCCAGCATCAAGGCCGTGGAGCCGCATTCGTCCGGTGAGAGATAGGCCAGTGCCTGGAGGTGGGCCTCGCGGTTCCAGAGGTCGCGGGCCTTGATCTCCCGCCAGACCGCCGACATTTCGCGGTGCGGACGGCGTTCCAGGCGCAGGGTGGCCAGCGCGAGGGTCCACGGGATGGGGTCGGCCGGGAGCAGATCGGCCGCGAGGTGGCAGGCGTCGCGGGTGGCGGCGAGGTCCACTTCCGCGCCCCGTTGCGCCTGGAGCAGGTCCGACCAGGCGTGCAGCAGTACCGCGCCCTGGTCGTTCGGGGAGTTGCGCCGCCACATGTCCGGTACGGCCCGGCCCGCCGCGCCGGCGAGCACCTCCAGACGGTGCGCCTTGCGGTCCCAGTCCTGGCCGGCGTCCTCGATCGCGCGGGCCACCAGGGCGATGACCGAGGTGTCGAGCGAGCCGCGGGACCAGGACGTCTCAAGGCGTCGCCGGACCTGGCCGAGGGTTGCGTCGTCGAGTTCGGGGACCAGTCGGGGGAGGTTGCCTTTGCGGCGTCTGAAGACGGGCATGGGGTGGGCGAATTCCAGGCGGGTGAGGAGTGGGTGGGGCAGTGCCGGGTGCGCGTCGGCTCATGCGCGGGCGGCGGTGTGTGGTCCACACCGCCGCCCGTACAGTCATCGCTCGGCCGGCCGATCAACTCGGCCGGCGAGCAGCTCGCTTACCGGGACGAGAGCGCGTCCGCCTTGGCGGACCTGCCGCCCAGCCGCTCGCGGACCACGGCGACGCCGATCACCAGCGCGGCCAGGAGCACGGACAGCAGCACCTGGATGCGTCCGCCGCCGGGCTTGTCGTCGGTGAGCATGTAGCCCAGCACGAAGGTGATCATCGCGATGGTGGCCCAGGTGAGGTACGGGAAGAGCCACATGCGGACGACCAGCTTGTCCGGGTTCTCGCGGAGGATGATGCCGCGCATCTTCAGCTGCGAGAAGCAGATGACCAGCCAGACGAACAGCGCGACCGCGCCGGACGAGTTCAGCAGGAACTGGAAGACCGTGGTCGGCCACAGGTAGTTGAAGCCGACGGCGATGAAGCCGAAGACGACGGAGGCCAGGATCGCGGCCTGCGGGACGCCCCGCGAGTTCGTCTTGGCGAAGGCCTTCGGAGCGTCGCCGCGCTGGCCGAGGGAGAAGGCCATGCGGGAGGCGGTGTAGAGGCCGGAGTTGAGACAGGAGAGCACGGCGGTCAGCACGATGACGTTCATGATCTGGCCGGCGTGCGGGATGCCGATGGTGTCGAGGGCCGCGACGTACGAGCCCTTCTTCTCGATCGCGGGGTCGTTCCAGGGGAGGAGGGAGACCACGACGAGGATCGAGCCGAGGTAGAAGATGCCGACCCGCCAGATGACGCTCTTGGTGGCCTTGGTGACCGCGCGCTCCGGGTCCTCGGACTCGCCGGCGGCGAGGGTGACGATCTCGCTGCCCATGAAGGAGAAGACGACCATCAGGACGCCGGTGAGGATCGCGCTGGGCCCGTTCGGCAGGAATCCGCCGTGCGAGGTGAGGTTGGCGAAGCCGGTGGCGGCGTTGTCGGAGCCGGGCAGGACGCCGAAGATCGCCAGGGCGCCGAGGCCGATGAAGGCGGCGATGGCGACGACCTTGATGCCCGCGAACCAGAACTCGAACTCACCGAACGAGGCGACCGAGGCGAGGTTGGTGGCGGTGAGGACGACCATCACGATCAGTGCCCAGGCCCACTGCGGGACGGCCGGGACCCAGCTGGTGAGGATCGCGGCGCCGGCGGTGGCTTCCACGGCGAGGACGACGACCCAGAAGAACCAGTACAGCCAGCCGATCGAGAAGCCGGCCCAGCGGCCGAGCGCCCGGTCCGCGTACGCGGAGAACGAGCCGGAGGTCGGGTTGGCGGCGGCCATCTCGCCGAGCATCCGCATGACGAAGACGACCAGGGCGCCGACCAGGGCGTACGACAGCAGGATGCCGGGACCCGCGGCGGCGATGCCGGAGGCGGAGCCCACGAAGAGACCCGCGCCGATGACACCACCCACGGCGATCATGGACAGATGGCGGTTCTTGAGACCGGACTGGAGACCTGACTCGTGTGGAGCCTGACTGTGGCCGGGTGCGGCGGGAGGTGAGGCCACGGGAGCAGGGGGACGTGTAGTCATCTCGACATCCATTGAGGGTTGGGACGGGTCATGCGAGGGGTGACTGCGTGGTGGATCGCCTCGGGTAGCAGGGCAGGAGAGGGCCGGGTACAGCTGGCGATCATGGCCCTGACTCATTTGCGATGACAGCGGCACCGAGCGGGCCGCGGTCTTCGGATTTCGGCGCGGGGAGTGAGGTAGCGGCTGCTGTGCAACCGCGTGCGCTCTGCCTCCTTTTGGGAGGTGAGCCGCATCACTGCCGAAATGGATTTGCGACAGCGTATGCGGAGAGCCGAGGTGGAGTATTTGTGAAGGACGACAAAGTCACCCTCGATGACTGTTCAGCTGAACAATGCGAAACCCAGGAAAAGACGCGTCGCCGCCTGTGAAGTGGTTGGCAATCCGGCTTCCAAACCTTCGGTAGCGGGGTAAATCCGGTGCGTGACCCCCGTTCCCCTCTCCTTTCGCCCTCCTGGGACGGGACGGCGGCTGGTACGCCCGGACAACAGGTACGCCCGGACAACATCGCCGTGCACTCCTTGGCCCGCCACACAGAGGACTGGGACGGCCGCCCTCCTAGCGTGAGTCGGGCCACCCCCGACCACGCCGATCAGTCGATCAAGGGAGCTCCATGCACGGCGACGAACTGCCAGGTCAACCTAACGGGGCGGGAGCCGGCATCGGGGCAGCGGGCGACATCGAGCCACCGGACGGCACCGGGACAGGGGACGGCATCGGGGCCGGAGACGACATCGGGCCCGGAGACGGCATCGTCGTCATAGGCGCGACCACCCTCGCACGCCGGGTCTGCGCCGCCCTGGGAGAGGGCGGCCACCCGGTGGACCACCTCGCCGCACCCGACGACCAGGACCTGCGGCGCGCGCTCGCCGGCCGCCCCGCCCACGTCGCGGTCCTCGTCGGCGACGACCTGTCCGCCCTCCGCTACGCGCTCGCCGTACGCCACGTCAGCGGCACCGTCCGGATCGTCGCCACGGTCTTCGACCGGACCGTGGCACAGCAGCTCCAGTCGCTGCTGCGCCGCTGTGTGACGGTCTCGCCCGCCGACATCCTCGCGCCGACGCTGGCCGGCCTGTGCGCGGAACCCGGCGACCCCGGTGACGCCGGTGAACCCCTCGTCCCCCGCGCCCCCGGCGCCCCCAGCACTCCCGGCATCCTGGCCGTATGGCCCGACGGAGACGGCGCGCTGGCGGTCCGCCGGCACGAGGAAGGGCTGGTGGAGACGGCCTGGCGACCGAGCCCGGGTGCGCGTCGGCGTGCGCTGCTCGGACGGCTGCGCGGCCAGCTGCAACCCCATGACGCGGACGCCCGGCTGCTGCTCATCGGCCTGCTGGGCATCGCGACGGTGCTGGCCCTCGACTGGCTGTGGCTGGTCGTCGCCTTCCACAAGCCGGCCAGTACGGCCTTCCTGGAAGCCGCACGGGTCGTCGCCGGGGTGGGCCCGGCCGCCCCGCACGAAGGACACCCCGTCTACGAGGTGATCTCAGGGATCGCGATGCTGGTCACGGTCGGTTTCACCGCGGTGCTCACCGCCGGGATCGTGGACCGGCTGTTCGGCCCGCGGCTGGTCGGCGTCCTGGGACCGCGGGTGCTGCCGCGCTCCGGGCACGTCATCGTCGTCGGCCTGGGCCAGGTCGGACTGCGGCTCTGCCAGACGCTGCGGCAGCTGGGGGTCCCGGTGATCGGCGTCGAGCGGGAGCCCGCCGCCCCGAACCTCCGGCTGGCCCGGTCGATGGGGATCCCGGTGGTGCTGGCACACGGCGAGGACCGCGAGGTGCTCGCCCGGCTCGGACTGGCCCGCGCGCACGCACTCGCCGCCGTCGGCTCCGAGGACCTCGACAACATCGCCGTCGCGGTCGCCGCCCACGGCGTGGCGCCGGACATCCGGGTGGTGCTCCGGGCCGGCGAGGACGAGGCGATCGCCGAAACCCGCTCCCTGCTCCCCCTCGGCCACACCCGCGACATCACCAGGACCAGCGCCGCCTACGTCACCGCCCACCTGACCGGCACGGTGCCGCGCCGGGTCGTCGCCGACACCGACTGCGACTACGTCGACCTGCCCGGCAGCGGCCTGACCCCCTGGCCGGTCCCGGCCCGCGACGACTGCGGCCACATAACGGGCGGCCACGCAACGGGCGGCCGCACAACTGGCGGCCACGCAGCCGTCCCGCGATCCGGGGATCCGGCTCAGGCGTCGGGCGGCAGCCGCAACTGCAGCATGGCCAGCAGCCGCTGATCCGGCCGGCTCAGATCGAGTCCGGTCAGCTGCTCGGCCCGGCGGATCCGGTAGCGCAGGGTGTTGGGGTGCACATGCAGCTGCGCGGCGGCCGCCCGTACATCGCCGAAGGCATTCAGATACGCCAGGATCGACTCGGCCAACTGCCCCTGGTGGCGGGCGTCGTGCGCGACCACCGCGGTCAGCCGGGGGTCACGCATGTCGGGCCGGGCGGTGATCAGCGCCAGCATCTCGCTGACCAGCACCTCGGCCTGTATGTCCGGCAGCGCCGCGACCGTGGTGGAGACATCGACATGCACCATGGCGTCGAGGATCCGGTCCGCCTCCCGCCGCGACTCGGGGACCTCGCCCAGCCCCGGCACGATGCAGCCGACCGACCCTCGCAGCGACAGCCCCAGGTGGCGCCGCGCGGCGTCGGCGATGTCCTGCCCCCAGCCGCGCAGCGTGCCGATGTCGATGCTGCGCGGCAGCTGCGGCAGCAGCACGTAGATGCGGTGGTCCGCCTCGGTGACCAGCGCGGCACGGTGCCGGGCGGCCGTGTGCACCGAGATCAGGTTGGTGACCTCGGCCCGCGTCAGCTCAGGACCGGTGGCCTCCGCCGCCCCGTACGAGAAGCCCAGAACGGCGGCCGGCCGGAAGGCGTCCAGCGCCAGATGGCTGGCCAGCGGCTGGGGTCCGGTGCTGCCCTCCAGCAGCCCGGCGGTGAGCGTACGGGTGAGCGTCAGATCCGCGGAGAGCTCCCGGCGGCGCCGTACGAGATGCAGCGCGGCGACCCGGGCCGCACCGAGAAGCGCCTGGTCGGAACGCTCGGTCAGCGGCGTCGACCCCTCCTGCACCCAGATCGTGCCCAGCTGCCGGTCCCCGGACCGGATGGCCACCGCGAGCCGCCGCCGGATCCCCAGCTCCGCATGACTTTCGATGGTGATCACGTCATCGGAGGTGCGCAGCCGCTGGAACACCCCCCACTCCCGCAGGTGCGCCAGATACGGCTCCGGGCCCTGCCAGCCCAGGATGGACAGCCGCCGCAGATCATCGACCTCGTCATGGTCGGCGGAGCGGGAGTAGGCGAGCACCCGGTTCGCGGTGTCCTCGATGCTGACGATGCCGCCGGTGAGGATGGCGGTGGTCTGGGCGAGCGAGAAGAGGTCGCCCTCCTCCATCCCCTCGCCGGCCCGCCCCGGCGGCGCGTCCTCAAGCGCCGCACGGGCGATGGCGTCCACCTGATCCCAGCGCGCCTCGCCGCGTACGGAGAGCAGCGCCACCCCGGCCTCGACGGCGGTCTCGCTCAGCGCGGCGGCCTGGCCGGGAGTGTCCAGCTTGACCGCGACGGCGGCGGCCCCGTCCCGCCCCGCCACCCGCAGCGCGGGAAAGGCCGCCCGCCCACGGGCGCCAATGGCCAGAACCAGTTCCCCAGGATGGGCGATGGGCGGATCCTCGGGGTCCAGCAGCGCCACGCTGCGTATCTCGACATCCAGCCCGGCGGGCGCGGCTTGCAGCTCCACCAGGGGCTCACCCAGGGACATCAGCAGCTGACGCAGGCTGATGCCGGCTGTGGGTGGCGGTGCCGCGGCAGCTGGTTCCATGATCGGCGCCTCTGCTCGGATCGGGTGGTACTGATGCTATCCGGCCAGGGGTACGCGGGAGCTTACGCCGGCCCCCTCATGGCGACCTGTGTCCGCACTGAAGAGGATGAGCCGGAATGATCAGGGATTGATTGCGGCTACCGCTAGCTGATCACTGGTGATCAACATGGGGCGCGGCAGGTACCTCGGCGTGCGGCTTGCTGTGCTCCACCCTGAGTGCTCCTACCGCAATGGGCAGCCCAGTTCCGGCATGGCGCGATTCGGCGAGCAGCACACCAGGGCCAGGGACAGGAACGTGGGGCGTTCGAGAGGGAAGCCGTGCGACACGTCCCCGCCCCAATCCAGCCGCGCGGCAGCAGCGTTGGCCAGTGTCTTCAAGCGTGTGCTGTCGCGGTCCGACTCGGAGGCGAACCGGGGCGCATACTCGGCCAGCCGTTGCCCGAGCCAGGCCGCAGCTTCCTTCGGTTCATCCCACGTGCCGCAAATCAGCTCGCGTGGCTTGATCAGCCAGTACGCCGTTTCCAGCGGCGGTAGGTCCACGACGGGGAACTCCGCCTTCACCTCCTTGTACCGACGAATCAGCTCCAGTCTGCCGTCGGCCGGAGGTGGATCAGGGGGTGGGGGCCGCCTCAGCGCCTCCTCGTCGAACCGTTGCTTGGAACCGGCCCACAGGTACCCATGGTGGTGCAATGGCCGTTCCCCTTCGGGGAGTTCGAGGAACTCTGGAGTCCGACCGGCCCCCGACTTGCGGAGGGGACGGAGACCAGTCGGAGATATGGGCCGGTCAGGCCGAGAGCCCGAAGCGGGCCGGGTCGATGCCGGCCGCGTGCAGCTCAGCCGTGGTGAAGCGCAACGGCATCACGTCTGGCCGCTTGCTGTCAGCCAGCGCCCATGCATCCTCAGCGATCTTGGAAAGGGTCACGCACCCTTCAGTGCACGGGCCGCCGCATGCCTTGCTGAACACAGCGGTCTCGGAAAGGGAGAGGTCGTACAGGTCGGTCATTGGTGCGCCTTCCTGATGGTCTGGCAGCCCCAGAGCAGGGCTGTCCCCCGCCCGTGCCGGGCGGAAGCCATGGGGGAGCGCCTGAGATGCCCTCTCAGGCGAAATCGTGGAGCTTGGACATCAGCGTCAAGCCCGTCCCTTCAGCGACGGCGTGATGGTGAAACAGCTCCTGCATGATCGAGCGCGAACCACCGACCGCTTCCGAGGCATTCCGATACGCGGGACGAGTCGGGATCACGTTGAGGCGCCAAACCCTCGGCGCCGAAGGCCCAATTGAGCTTCTCTGATCGGTCGGCATAGAGCAATTCTCGACCGCTCAGCACGGAAGCTCCAGCAATATTTGCGTTGTAGGGTAAGTGATCACGAACGGCAGGTGCTGGCCCATTTCCGGAGCACCGCCCTGGCCTCATCACCGAACAGCGCGTGACGCTCGTACAGGCCGAACACTTCCAGGTGTTCCGCAATATCCCTGGCGTCCTGGAACACTATGCGCCCGGTGAACGTCTCGACGGTTGCCAGCCGTTGATCGTAAACGGTGAACGTATTCATCGGACCACGTCCGACAATCGTGGCCAGTGGGATTACACCGATACGCACGTTAGGGAGATGGGATATCGAGACAAGGCGATCGATCTGTACGGCCATCGCCGCACGCGGAACCACCGGCCATCTCACGGCTTGCTCCGTCAGCACGAACGTGAAGCGTTTCGCGTTGTCGTACAGAATCGCTTGCCGCTCCAGCTTCTTCGCGACCGTCTTGGAGAGGTCCACCGGCGAGTGGCCAAGGCTGGCCCTGACGTATTCAGCCGTGGCCAGGAGCCCCGTCACCATCGCGGGCAGGAAGTAGCGGAGTGTCGTGGCTTCCCTTTCCAGGCCGGCCAACTCCGCTTGACGCTTCTCCAAACCCCTGCGCCACGATGCGCGCTTACCCTGCCACTCCGTGTTGGCGAGTCGCGCGAGGGTGGCCACTTCCGCCACGGTTTCCGGGGGCGCATCAAGGGCTCTGAGCGCCAACTCAACATCGACCAGGCCCGGCGTAATTCTGCCGGTCTCAATGTTGCTGAGCTTGGTTTGGGACATGTTGCAGCGCTGAGCGAGCCAGACCTGTGTACGGCCGGCTCGCTTGCGCATGGCGCGGAGGGTTTCCGCCAGGTCAGCCTTTGATTGGCCTAGCTGCCCAGGGTCATACGTCAAGGCCCTTCACGTACTCCTCGAACGGCACGGCGTGTTCCAGGGCGATCCCCTTCCACTCCCGGTAGGGAACTGGGCTGCCCTCGTACGCCTCCCGATTGATCTGGGTGCCGTCCGGTCGGAAATTCAGGTGGGCGATCCGGGTTTCGTCGAACATCCACCAGTCACGCCCGGAGAGCGGCAAGCCGTAGTCCTCCCGCGTCACGTCCAAGATTCGGATATCCTCACCGGCTGCGATGTTTCCGGGGATGCCCCAGGCGAATTGATACCGCTGGTAGTCGGTGAGCGGCTGGCGCACGACGCGGACACGACCAATGCGTCTGCCGGATTCGACGTATCCGCGCACCCGTTCATGCCAGCGGACATTGTGGTCGGCGGGCTTCTCCTCGCCCCGCCGGAAGCGGGCAACGTTCTCCTGCTCCCTGGGCATGGTGTAGGTCGGCTGCGCCTCGAACCGCCAGGCTTCCCGCTCGAAGGCGTCGAACAACCTACGCCAGCCCTCACCATCCAAGAACACGGACAGCCTCCCTCAGAACGTGCTCGGGGATTTCCACCAGGCCCTCACCGTCAGGGGGAGTGAAGGCGTCGGACACCACTCCCTGGACAACGAATGAACCGCTCTTGGCCCGGTAGACGTTCGGGCAATCGTCGTCGTCGCAGTCGGGTCCGCCGACATCGCCCGTAAGGCGGATCAGTTCCTCACGCGCCATCGTGCCCCTCCTCGGGCGCAGGGCCGCTCCCCGCTGCCACGAGGACCGTAGGACGGGCACGGGTGCCCGGTCCACGGCACATCGCCAATATTCGCGTTGTCGGGTAGATGATCACGGGAAATCGCCGGGGTCACACGAGAAGGCGTTCGGGGGCGAGCCGGACCCGAGGCTGTCGGGTCGCCGCTTCGCTGCGCAGGCTTCATGGCGGCTTACTCTCCTGGCCGCCACTCGCCGCCGCTCCCCCGAAGATCGCCACCAACAGATCCTCTTCACGCTGCCGGATGAGGCAGTCACGCAGCCGCACAACGAACTCCGCCGCAAACACGGGATCGACGGACATCGCGTACAACTCCCGCTGCAACTGGCGTGCATGGGGTAACGACGCCTGCGGCGACGCGAGTTGGGCACGCCGACGCCACCAGTCCGCCGACCATCGAGCGCCCCTCACCGCTTCCCCGTCCCCGTACCCTCGCTACGCTCGTTCACTTTCCTGACCTTCTCGGACAGGTCCCCCGTGTCACCCGAGGGCCGCTCATCCTTGTCCATCAGGAAGCCACCTTCATACCGTGAATCCAGCGCGGCCCCGCATCGATCCCATACGAAGCCAGCCACAACACACGTCGCCTGCTCCGTTGCAGTCGCTCTTCATGCGCGACCAGATACGGGCGCACGAGGGCGGAGTCCTCACCCCGCAGCAGCTCGGTGTGGCGGGCGGGTACGCGCGGCACGACCGCGTACCTCGTGGGCGCGGGGGCCGGCGATACGCCGACGGACCGATGGCGCCCCTTCGCAGGCAGCAGGAGGCGTAGCAGCGCCTCGAAGAGCCGGATAACGTGATGCATGTCGTCAACCTCCGAGTGGTTGATGGCCACGCCCCCGGACCGACGCGCATCGGTCGCGGGGGTCTTGCGTGTGGCGAGCGCGGATGAATACCGGATGTAGCCATTCGGTCACGCGAACAACGCAACGGGCAATAGAATTGGGCCTGTTGAACCGGCATCGCTCAACATCGCGACCTGCCGTGACGCCGACGCACGCCCACATGACGAGAGGTCACAGCGTTGGACGAGACAGCCGCGCCCGAGAACTTGAATCCGCTCCAACGCTTCGGCCGTGACATCAAACAGGTGCGCCTGGCCCGCAAGCTCACGCAGCAACATCTGGCCAACGCCACGGGCTACACCAACGGTTACGTCAGCAAGGTCGAGTCCGGGACGCTGTTGCCCAGGCCCAGCGAGAAGTTCGCCAAGGGCTGCGACGCCACGTTCGGGACCGGTGAGTTGTTCGCGGGGTTGCTACGCCGGATCGAGCAAGGGGACCACCCAAGTTGGTTCGTTCCGTACGCGAACCTGGAACAGAAGGCATCGCGGATCCTGGACTACTCGACAAACCTCGTGAAGGGAATCCTTCAGACCGATGACTACGCGCGGGCCATCTTTCGCGCGTACTACTCGCAGGAAGAGTCAGAGGCGATCGAAGACAAGGTCGCCGCACGACTTCGGCGACGTGAGGTATTCGAGCTGGACTCCCCACCGCTCCTGTGGACCATCCTGCATGAGGCGTGTCTACGGACGGTCGTTGGAGGCGCCAAGATCATGGCGGGCCAGCTTGAATACCTGCTGGCAGCAGCCACAGCGCCGCACATCATGCTTCAGGTGATGCCGTTTTCGGCAGGCGCTCCGGCCGCGCACGCGAAGCCCTTCACTGTGTTGCGCTTCACCAACTCCCCCACGGTGCTCTACACGGAAACCCGGGTAGGAGGCAGGACGTACGACTCCGAACAGACGGTCGACGCCGCCCTGGACGACTATGATCTTCTTAGGGCGCACGCATTGTCCCCGGATCAATCAGTGGTCCTGATCAAGACTCTGCTGAAGGAGTACCGCGAATGAGCCCCGCCTTGGATCTCACCAGAGCGCAGTGGATCAAGTCGTCCTACAGCGACGCCAGCGGCGGGGATTGCATCGAGTTCTCCCGCGACTTCGCCTGGATCAAGTCCTCCTACAGCGACGGCAGCGGCGGGCAGTGCATCGAGATAGCCCCCGGCCTCCAGGGCGTCGTCCCCGTCCGCGACAGCAAGAACCCCGACGGCCCGGCACTCGTCTTCCCGGCCGCCGGCTGGTCCTCGTTCGTCACCGCGGTCAAGGGCGGGGAATTCCCCGCCACCTGACAGACCCGCTCGGCCCTACTCGGCCGGCTTTCCCGGCTGGTCGTGGGTCGAGCAGTGGATCCCGCCCCCGCCGGAAGCAATCGCGTCGATCTTCACGGGGACGATGTCGCGACCGGGAAAGTGATCCCGCAGTATCTGCTGCGCACGGTCGTCGCCCCGCGCGTCACCGAAGCGCGGGACGAAGACCGCCTCGTTCGCGACGTAGAAATTGACGTACGAGGACACGAACGCGTCGCCGCGCCCGGTGATCTCGTCCGGGTCCGGCTGAGGCAGCTCAACAACCTCAAGTGCCTTGCCGCGAGCGTCAGTTGAGCCCTCCAGCACCCTCCTCGCCTGCGCGGCGGCGCGCGACCAGGAGTCCTCGGGCCCGCCCGGGAACGCCTTGTCGAGCAGTACCACCCCCGGCGCGGCGAAGCGGGCAAGGCAGTCCACGTGCGCATCGGTGATGTCCTCGCCGCGTACGCCCGCGAACCAGATCACCTTCCGTACGCCCAACGCCTTCTTGAGCTCGTCCTCGATCTGCTGCCGGCTCTTGCCGGGGTTGCGGTTCTTGTTGACCAGCGAGCTTTCGGTGGCCATCAGCGTGCCCTGGCCGTCCGTCTCGAACGCGCCGCCTTCGGCGACGACCCAGGTCCGGTCGCGCGAAATCCCGTACTCGGCAAGCGCCTTACGCCCGACCTGGGCGTCATTGCGGTGCTCCTGCTTGCCGCCCCACCCATTGAAGTTGAAGTCGACGCCCCGGACCCGGCCCCCGTCCTCCACGAACATCGGCACGGTGTCGCGCGCCCACAGATCGTCCACCGCGATCGGGGCGACCTCGACGTCCGCCCCGCACGCCCGCCGTGCCGCCGCCTCCTGTCCGGGCCCGGCGAGCAGCACCACCGGCTCGTACTCGGCGATGGCGCGGGCCAGCCCCGCGATGTCGCGGCGGACACCCGGCAGCAGATCGCCCCAGATCCGTTCCGAAGCGGGCCAGGCCATGAACGTACGGGCGTGGCTCTCCCACTCGGCGCCCAGGCGGCGCCCGGCGGCCGACGGGCTCGGCTCCGTGGCCGCCGGCACGTCCTTCGGGGAGCAGGCCACGCCGCCGAGCGCGAGCGCACCGACCCCGCCGAGGGAGCGCAGGAGGGTGCGACGGGAGAGGGGTGAGGGCGAATCGGTCATGGGTCGCATGTCCACACAGTGGCACTGACTGAAATTTCAGTCAAGAATGGAGGCGTAGCGGGGCCACTCCCACCCAAAGGAAAAACGGAAAGGGAGGCGGCCTACTTGCGGCTGCCCGCCGGGCCCAGCTCCAGCTCCAGCGCGCCCCGCAGCAGCTCCCGCGCACGCTCCAGCGGAATCGCGCCGGTCAGCCAGCGTTCGCTCAGGCCCTCCACCAGCGCGGTGAGCCGCTCGGCCGCGTCCGTGGCCACCACGTCATCGCGTGCCGTGCCTGCGTCCTGTGCCCTGCGGATGAAGTCGCTCGCGTCGTCGGACCACTGGGCCGTCGCCTCCCGGAGCTGTTCCCGCAGCTCCGCATCGAACATGGCGCTCGCCCTGAACTCGCCCCAGGCGGTGCTGTTTTCCACCACCGCGGGCAGATCCTGCAGTTCGAGAAGCAGCATCTCTTCGAGATAGGCGCGGGGGTCGGTGCGCGGGCTCGCGGACGGTTCCGTGTACCGCTCGGCCCGCTCGTTGATGAACTCCAGCGTCCGGCGCATCAGTCCGGCACGGTCGCCGAAGTGGTAGTAGATCAGGCCCGTCGAGACGCCGGCCTCGGCCGCCAGTTCCTCCACCCGCAATCCGCGTACGCCGCTCCGGGCGATGAGGCGGGTTGCGGCTTCGAGGATCGACTTCTGACGGTTGGACGCTTTCGACACCGTGCCACCCTATCCGCGACCACGGCACGGGCAGCCCACCAGGAAGAGGCCCCGTGACCCCATCGCCCTCCACCGAAAAATTCGATGAGGTTCCGCCACCCCAACCCGCCTTGGACACGCCCCTGACCAGCCCTTTCCCAGGCGCGGCCGCCACTTGTGCCACCTGCCTCCCCCGCTCCACCCAATCCCGCATGCCGGAAGTCTTGTTCCAATTCTGATCGAGATCTAGGGTCGGGCCACCCGGCGCGGCTGACCTCGTTCGCGGGTGATTCCGGGCTCCGTCGCGTGCGCAGCACACCCCGCTGCTGCCCGTGCGCGGACACCAAGACGAACGTGGGAAGCGGGCGAGCGCGTTGGCGAACGAGCAGCAGGAGAATCGGGCAGAGCCGGGACAAGAGCGGGGACACAAGCCGCAGCAGGAGGGGCAGCCGGGAGATCACGGCGTACGGCGGCGGCGGTTCCTCGCCGGAGCGGCGGTGGCGGGGGCCGGTGGGCTGCTCGGCGGCCCGGGGGCCGGCAGCGCGAGCGCGGCCGGAGGTGCCCCGGCCGACGGCGCACCGCATGGGCTGCGGCGGGAGCAGCTCGAAGGCAAGGGCACGAAGAAGAAGCTGCTGCTGGTGCCCGAGCTGCTGCTGTTGCCGAAGGGGCCGGTGCGCGGGCAGGCCGTACTCGTCGAGGGCGGAAAATTCCGGGAAATCGGGCCGGCCACGCGACTCATCGCCGCACACCGCGACCTCCAACCGGTCCGTCTGGACGGGCATTTGCTGATGCCGGGATTCGTCGACGCGCACCATCACCTGACCCAGAGTTTCGGGAAGGCGCAGTCGTTCGGTCAGCCGTCGGAGATGTTCAAGACGATCTGGGAGCCGCTGGAGCACGCGCTGGACGGGGAGACCGCCTATCTCTCCGCGAAGCTGGCCGCGCTCGAAGCGCTGCGGGGCGGTTTCACGACCATCTCGGATGCGGGGACGCGTGCCCCGGTCGGTGTCGACGTGATCGCGAGGGGCACGGAAGAGGCCGGCATCCGGTGCGTGCTGGCCAAGATCGTCGCCGACGGGAGCGGCGGTCCCGAGCATCTCGGGAGATGGGACGGGCATCCGCTGGTGCATCCGTCACTCGCCATCGCCGTGGCCGAGAACGCGACGGACAAGGTGCTCAAGAAGACCGCGGACATGTGCGCCGAGGCCGGTGCGGTGTTCCAGATCCACGTCAATGAACATCTCGCGTCCGTGGAGCGCTCGTTGAAGAGCGTCGGCCGACGCCCGGTCGAGTATCTCCATCACATCGGCGCTCTCGGTCCCCACACGCTGGGCTCCCACGCCACCCTCCTCACCCCCGTCGAGATGCGGCTGCTCGCCGACTCCGGCGCGGCGATCAGCTACAACCCGGTGGCCAGCGCCTGGAAGGGCAACGCCGTGGCCCACGCGACCATGCTGGCCGCGATGGGCGTACGGTTCGGCACCGGCACCGACGGCACCCGCGCCGACGGCTTCCGGCTGATCGACGCCGCGGAGACGGCGCAGCGGCTGGCGTACGGGATGCACTCGGGGGACAACTCGTGCGGGGCCGGGCGGATCTGGCTGGAGCATGCGACGTCGCTGAGCGCCGACGCGCTCGGGCTGGGCAAGGTGACGGGTGAGATCGCCGTCGGCAAGGCCGCCGACTTCCTCGTCGTGGACGTGAACGTCCCCGAGCTCACGCCGTCCTGGGACCTGCAGTGGGAACTTGTTCGCCTGGCGAACCGCGACCAGATCCGCGCGGTCGTGGTCGCCGGCAAACTGCGCCTGTGGGAGGGCTGGCCGACCGACTGGGACGGCCGGGCCCTGGTCGAACGCGCGGCGAAGGTGGGGCCCCAGGTGGTGCGCCGGGCCAAACTGCAGCGGGTGGAGCCGTTGCCGTAATGCTCCCGGTCCGCTGCGCCTGGCTGGGCCGTTGAGGTGTCCCGTCCTCTGGCGGGTGCTGCCGGGGAGCGTGTTCCCCGGCAGCACGTTCACGAGTGCCGGGCCCAGTCTCTGGTGGGGCACCCGGTCGCACGTGTCGCAGGGTCAGGAGAACGGGTCCATGCGCCCAAGAAAGTACTTTTCACCACCTCGGCCATCGTTGTCGATGTCGATGTAGAGGGTGCCGGAGGCGCTGTAACTGCCCCGCTTGGCGGTCTGCGGCGAGCTGCAGTCGATGTTCACACCGTCCCGGGCGTTGACCAGCGCTGTGTCATCGCAGGATCTGTTCCTGACGGCGGTGTTGCTGGAGCCCTTCCAGAGAGTCAGGTGGATCCAGAAGGAGTCGACCTTGCGCTGGCCGCCCCCGTCCAGGACCCTGCCGTAACCCTTCGCCCAGTACTTCCCACCGACCTTGTCGACGCAGATGTCTTACTCGACATCGATGTTCTCGCCGGGCGTATCGAACTCCTCCATCCAGTGATGCCCTGGCTAACCAGTCATGATCACGTCATGCAACGTGCGCTAAGGGGCTGCGCAGGACATGCCAGCGCAGCACGTTCGCCACCCGTCGCGCCCGATCGGCCCGCGTCAGGGCGCGACGGAGACGCGCCGTCTGGCCGAGGCCAGCCCGCGGGGTTCATGGATTGGCGGATTCGCGAATGGCCGCGCATGAAGTGCCTTTACGGTGTTGGCTCGTAGCAGGACAGCGGCACGAGAGAACGGGGCGTCATGGCGGACGAGGCCTGGGTCGGGCTTGCTGATGCGGTGCGTGGGGTACGGGCGGAGCTGGCCGCCGCGCAGGCAGACGGCGCAGGGCAGGAGCTCGGATTCGAGGTGGGGCAGATCGAGCTGGAATTCGCCGTGGACATCCGCAAGGAGGGCTCGGGCCAGGCAGGCGCGAAGGTATACGTACTGTCTCTGGGGGCCAAGGGCTCAGTGGCTCAGAGCGTCACGCACCGGATGAAGGTCGTGCTCAACCCTCAGGATCGGCAGGGCAACAGCCCAAGGATCTCTGATCGGGTCGACGAGATCCCCGAGCGCTGAGGCGCCCCATGAACCTCAATGCCGTCGCGGAGGTCTGGTCCCGAAGTTCCGGATCGGGCTGGATCGCGGGGTCCGGCCATGTGATCGCCGGACGCCTGCTGCTCACAGCGGCGCACACGGTGCCGTCCGACGAGGTGAGGGTGCGGCTGCTCACGGACGACGGCCTACGGGAAGGCCGCGTCGTATGGCGCGGTGACGGCCTGCTGGATGCCGCCTTGGTGGAGGTCGCCGACGCCACATTCGATGCTGTGGCGCACCGCCCCGTCCGGTTCGGGCGGCTGATCAGCTCCGCCCCAGGGACAGAGTGTGAGGCGGTCGGCTTCCCTGATGCGACGCGGGCCTTCGAAGGCCCTGACCAGTTGCGCGACACCGAACACCTCACCGCCCGGCTCAATCCGCTGACCCGCCGCAAGCAGCGGCTTCTGGACCTGCGGCTGGACAACTGGCCCGACCATGCCCCGGATCGCCCCTCCCGCTGGTCGGGCATGTCCGGAGCGGGCGTGTGGTGCGGGGAGTTACTCGCCGGAGTGGTGGCTTGGGACACCCCCTCGTTCGGTCAGCGCAGACTGACCGCGGTGCCGCTGGCGGCGCTCGCCGGCCAGACCGGGTTCCGCCGCGTAGTCGAGCGCCACACCGGTCACGCGCTACGCCTGGAAGCAGTGGAGCTGGCCGGTCTGCTCTCGCCCTGCTACCCCGCCCAGCTGCCTGCGTCCCCGGCAGCTCTGCTCCGTGCCGAACACGAGGTGGTCCCGTTCACCGGGCGCGAGGACATCCTCCGGCCGCTGGTGGACTGGTGCCAGGGGCCCGAGCAGTTGTCCGCGTGGCTGGTGTCCGGACCGGGCGGACAGGGCAAGTCCCGTCTCGCGCGTCGCCTCAATGAGCTGATGAGTGCCGAGGACTGGACGACCGGCCAGATCGCCGATCTCGCCGCTATCACCGACCAGCAGCTGACCGCCCTGTCGCGATGTACCGCCCCCGTGTTGTTGGTGCTTGATTATGCCGAGACGCGCCCTGAGCTGGCCCAGGAGATCATCGACCACCTCGCTGCCCATCCGCCCCGGCACCCCGTTCGGCTCCTTCTGCTCGCTCGGGCAGCCGGCGAGTGGTTCACCGCTCTTTACTCCGCTTCTCCCGCGATGCCTGGCACTCTCCGCGCGGGCCCACTCGTGCTGCCTGCACTCGCCGAGTCGCCCACCGCACAGGACGCCGCCTGGCGGGACGCCATCGGCGCGCTCCGCAAGGGCCTGCGCAGCCTCGGCGACGAAGCAGGACTCGGCGGCGAAACGGAGCAGACGGCCGAGGGGCTAGCCGTCCCTCAGCCCAGCACCGCAGGGCAGGCACTCTCGATGCATATTGCCGCGCTCGCCTCGCTGCTGCCCCGTGATTCTGAGCAGTCCCCTGAGCAGGTTCTGCTCACACATGAGCGCCGCTACTGGGACCGAGTCGCCGAGCGCCGCAACCTGGGCCTGGACCGTCTTCGTCCCCTTGCGATGCTGGCTGCCCAGCTCTGCGGGCCGACTCCACGCACCGCGGCCCTGGAGATCCTCGCCCAGCTGCCAGGCCTGCGTGGTGATGGGGCCGAGCAAGACCGCCGTGCGCTGGCTGAATGGATCCATGACCTGTATCCGCCTACCGCATCCGGCGATGCCTACTGGGGCACCCTGCAGCCCGATCCACTGGCCGAGCACTACATCATCCACGCCCTCGGCCAGGAAGCGCGCCTGGCCACCAAGGTGCTGGTGACATCAGGCATCGATCAACGCCGCCATGGCGTCACGCTGTTGGCCCGGGCTGCTGCCCGCCCGCGCGGAGGCACGGCAGCCGACCATCTGATCCACGGCATTGCGGAACACCCGATGGCACTCGGCCATGTCGCCGTCGAAGCCGCCACCCGTGTCGAGTCACCGACGGTGCTGGTGCAGGCGCTGGAAGCTCTGGTTGCTGGTTTGAAGGATTCCGCAGAGCAGCTTGAGACGGTGTACGCCTGGTTCCCTGGCGATACCCATGTGCTGGCCAAAATCGCGGCCGGAATGACCAGCCGTCTCGTCGACGTCTGTCGCGGGACGGACGACAAGGAGCGGCTGTGCTCATGGTTAAGCGACCACTCGATCCGTTTGGGCGACCTCGGCCGCCGCGCGGAATCACTGGCGGCAACCGACGAAGCCGTAGAGCTTCTGCGACGCCTGGCAGCGGAACGCCCTGAAAAGCTGCGCCCCAAACTCGCCCGTGTCCTGGCCAATCACTCGAACAGCTTGAGCAAGGTGGGTAGGCGAGCAGAGTCCCTGGAGGCCGCCACCGAGGCCGTAGCAATCTTTCATGACCTCTCTCAGGACAATCCTCAGGCCTTCGTTCCCGCGCTCGCCACATCCCTCATCAATCAAGCATCCGCTTTAAACGAACTGGGACACGGAGAAGCAGCAGTACGTACGAGTTGTTGGGCTGTCCACATCTTCCGCCAACTGGTGACAGCCAACCCCGGGGATGTCGACTGCGGCATCGGCCTCGCTCTGGCCCTGGACAATCAGTCACAGGGCCTCAGCATCCTCGGGCTGCGCGAGGAATCCCTTGCTGCAATCAACGAGTCGACGTGCGTTTCCAGGGAGTTTGCCGACGAACGTCCCGATGCCTTCCTGCCCAGGCTCGCCGCTGCCCTCAGCAATCAGTCATTGCTGCTAAGGGAACTGGGCCATCGCCGAAAGGCATTGGAAACGATCACAGAATCAGTTGCGATTCGGCGTCGGCTGGCAAAGGGCCATCCGGAGGCGTTCGAGCCCGCTCTAGCCGCAGCACTCACCAATCAAGCCACGATGTTGAAGATCAACGGCAACGGGGAGGGAGCTCTGGCCGCAAGCTGCGACGCTGTCACTCTTTATCGCAAACTAGCCGAAGTATCGCCGGATTTCTTCCTTCCAGAGCTTGCCTCGTCCCTTGTCACCAAATCATCTGCGCTGGGCGCGACCGACCGCGACGAGGAAGCTCTGGAGGCGAACTCCGAAGCAGTCGGGATCTTTGCCAATCTGGCAGAAATGCACCCCGATCTCTTCCTTCCGCGCCTTGCCGGATCGCTCAACAACCAGTCTAATCGGCTGCAACGCATGGGGAAGGCACAAGAATCCTTGGCTGCAGCCGACGATTCCGTACAGATCTTTCGGAAGCTGAGTGATGGGCAGCCGGACGCTTATCTGCCCGACCTCGCCAAAGCTCTAACCAATCAGTCAGCCCACATGGGTGAACTCATGCGGATCGAGGAGGCTTTGGAGGCCATAACCGAAGCCGTCGCGATCCTGCAAGAGCTCGCAGCTCGCCACCCCGACGCCTTCCTGCCCAACTTCGCTGGTGCGCTCGGCAACCAGTCAGTCATGTTGCGCCGGGCAGGTCGGCTGGACGAAGCAGTGGCGCCGAGTGCCCAAGCCGTCGAAATCTTCGCTAGCCTTGCCCGCTCCCATCCCGACGCCTTCTCGTCCGACCTCGCCCGAGCTATCGACAATCATGCGGACGCCGTCCACGCCGCCGAATTACTCGATGAACCGTTCGAGGAGCTTCCGGAAGAGCTCTCACCCGAGATCCACTGGACGCCCCTCAGGCAGGACTGCGGCTGTGTGATCGACTGGGGCTGGGAAGTGACCTCCGTACCACTCGACTCCTTCGTGAGCTGGTGCACCTACGTGGTGGCGCTCGCCTGCCCGTGGCACGGCGCAGAAAGCGGCCAACCTCTCGATATCCCCGACGGTGTCCCCGTGGCGCTCCGCGACCGTGATTGCGGAACTGCGATCTACGCCCGCCAAGCGACAGGCGAGGACATCGCCCTCGGGAAGAAGCTCGCCGACGCCCTACAAGCCTTCACCGAACAGCGGGCCGCCTCAGATCGCTCTTCGATCCTGGCGGAGATCCCGCCTCAGTACCAGGACTTCCTCCGAGCCGGAGGCTACGACCCTGTGGAGGCCTGGCTGGAACAGCGGCTGGTGGACATCATCCTTAATCGAACCGCCTGACCAATCGAGCCCGGCCTGCGCCACCGCTACCGTTGGGCAACTCCGACGACTGGAAAGGCCGCCCGTCATGACCAATAAGGCCGCGCCGTTCGACGAACTGGACCGCAAGATCGTTGCGGCGCTGATCGACAACGGGCGGGCGAGTTTCGCGGAGATCGGTACGGCCGTCGGTCTGTCGGCGACCGCGGTCAAGCGCCGGGTCGACCGGATGCGGGAGAACAACGTCATCACGGGGTTCACCGCCACCGTCCGGCCCGCCGCCCTGGGGTGGCTCACCGAGGCGTATGTCGAGGTGTACTGCGACAGCGCGGCGCCGCCGCGCCGACTGGCGGAGGTCGTGCGCAACCACCCGGAGATCGCGGCGGCGATGACCGTCACCGGGGGCGCGGATGCGCTGCTGCATGTCCGGGCGGCCGACGTCGAGCACTTCGAGGAGGTGCTGGAGCGGATCAGGACCGAGCCGTTCATCCGCAAGACGATCAGCTACATGGTGCTGTCCCACCTGCTGCCGGACAGCCCGGAGGCCGGCGCCCGCCAGTCCTCGGCCCCGGGCGACGCGGGCTGACACCCGACGGGTCGGGTTACGCCGGACGCGCGACAACGCGGGGTGACGCGGAGCGACCGGCGAATCTGACGCAGCAAACCTGCGGCAATCCCCTCCATTACGCAGCATTCCTGCGCAGCTAAGCAGCGGTTCTTTCTTGTGACCGGAATCGGTCGGTCCTTACCGTTGATCTGCACCCCGGGTCACGATCAGTGACAACCGGTCACCTCATTGCATGTCACCGTGCGTCACCACGAGTCACCGCACGTCGGGCATGCCATCGCAGGAAGCGAGGGATATTTCTGTGTCGACGAGTGTGCCGATGAGCCCCGTACCGGTGAGCACCACGCCGGTCAGTCCCGCGCCGGCGAGCCCTGTGCCGGTCAGCCCCGCCCCGATCAGCACCGCCCCGATCAGCACCGCCCCGATCAGTACCGTCCCGATCAGCACCGCGCCTGCCGCTCTCCTCCCGAACATCCGCGTGCCCGCGCCGACTCCCCGGCGCTACCTACTCTGCGAGCCCCGGCACTTCGAGGTCCAGTACTCGATCAACCCCTGGATGCGCGAGGACACACCGGTCGATACGGCTCGAGCGGGCCGCCAGTGGGAGGCGCTGGTCAGCGCGTACCGCGAGCACGGCCACACGGTGGAGACCGTGGCCCCCGTACCGGGTCTGCCGGACATGGTGTTCGCGGCGAACTCGGCGCTCGTCGTCGGCGGCCGGGTCTTCGGGTCGTACTTCCAGGCGCCCCAGCGGCGGCCGGAATCCGCCGAGTACGAGACCTGGTTCAAGGCGGCGGGATACGACGTCTACCGGCCGGAGTCGCTCTGCGAGGGCGAGGGCGACCTCGTCCCCGCCGGACGCCACATCCTGGCCGGGACCGGCTTCCGCACCACCCGCGAGGCGCATGCCGAGGTGCAGGAGTTCTTCGGCGTGCCGACGATCGGGCTCCAGCTGGTGGACCCGTACTTCTACCACCTGGACACCGCGCTGTTCGTCCTGGACGAGGGCGAGACGACGACGGAGGAGACGGCGGCAACGCAGGGGACGCCGGCGACGGGCGGGGCGAATGCGGCGACGGGCAGGGCGAATATCGCCTACTACCCCGACGCGTTCTCCCCCGGCAGCCGCGCCGTGCTGCGCCGGCTGTTCCCGGACGCGGTGATCGCCAGCCGGGACGACGCGATGGCGTTCGGCCTCAACTCCGTCTCCGACGGCCGTCATGTCTTCATCGCCCCTGGGGCCGTCGGCCTCATCGACCAGCTCACCCACCGTGGTTACGTCCCCGTCCCCGTCGACCTTTCGGAGTTCCACAAGGCCGGCGGCGGCATCAAGTGCTGCACCCAGGAGATCCGCTGATGACCGCTCCCACCCGTACCGCCCCCGCCGCCGCCCGCGTCGGCTCGCCCGCCGCCGCACCCGACGCCGCGCCCCGCTCCTCGGCCGAGCTGATCCGTGCCGAGGGACCGGTCCTGGCGCACAACTACCACCCGCTGCCGGTGGTCGTCGCCCGCGCCGAGGGCGTCTGGGTCGAGGACGTCGAGGGACGCCGCTATCTCGACATGCTGGCCGGCTACTCGGCCCTCAACTTCGGCCACCGCCACCCGGCACTGATCGAGGCCGCACACCGCCAGCTCGACCAGCTCACCCTCACCTCCCGCGCCTTCCACAACGACCGCCTCGCCGGCTTCGCCGAGGGACTGGCCGAGCTGACCGGCCTCGACATGGTGCTGCCGATGAACACCGGCGCCGAGGCGGTCGAGAGCGGCATCAAGGTCGCCCGCAAATGGGCATACGACGTCAAGGGCGTCCCGGACGGCCAGGCCACCATCGTCGTGGCCGCCGACAACTTCCACGGCCGTACGACCACGATCATCGGCTTCTCCAACGACGAGACGGCCCGCGCCGGCTTCGGCCCCTTCACGCCCGGCTTCCGCGTCGTCCCCTACAACGACCTGGCCGCTCTCGAAGCGGCCGTGGACGAGACGACGGCCGCCGTCCTCATCGAGCCCATCCAGGGCGAGGCGGGCGTCAACATCCCCGACGACGGCTACCTCACCGGCGTACGCGAACTGACCCGGCGGGCCGGGTGCCTGTTCATCGCCGACGAGATCCAGTCCGGCCTGGGGCGCACCGGCAGCACCCTCGCCGTCGACCACGAGTCCGTCCTCCCGGACGTCCTGCTCCTCGGCAAGGCGCTCGGCGGCGGCATCGTCCCGGTCTCCGCGGTCGTCGCCCGGCGCGAGGTCCTCAGCGTGATCGGGCCCGGTCAGCACGGCTCCACCTTCGGCGGCAACCCGCTCTCCGCCGCGGTGGGTTCGGCCGTCATCGACCTCCTCGCCACCGGCGAGTTCCAGCGCCGCGCCGCCGAACTGGGCGAGGTCCTGCGTACCGGCCTGACCGCCCTGACCGGCAAGGGCGTCACCGGTTTCCGGGCCCGTGGCCTGTGGGCCGGTGTCGACATCGACCCCGCGCTGGGCACCGGCCGCGAGATCAGCGAACGCCTCCTTCGCGAGGGCATCCTGGTCAAGGACACCCACGGCTCCACCATCCGCCTCGCCCCGCCGCTGACCATCACGGCGGAGGAACTGGAGTCGGCGCTGGCGGGGTTGGAGCGGGCGCTGGGGTAGGCGCTCAGGCGCGCGAGCGGGAGACGGGGCTCGGCGCCCCGTCCTCCCTCGCCCCGTTGTGCTGTGCCGCCCAGCCGTCGAGGGCGGTGCGGCACGCATGATCGAGATGCCGCAGCTCGGTCAGATCCAGCTCGACGGGCGTGTCCTGGGGCAGCGCCTCCAGCGCGTCCAGGATCTTCGGCAGCCGCAGGAAGGTCGCATTGCCGCGGAGCGTCACGACAGTGCGCCCACCGGTCAACTCCCTTACGTCGACCTGCACTTGGGACGTCTCCCAGGCGGACTTCACGACCGACAGCAGCAGCCCCAGCAGCACGCCCTCGAACATGTTGGTGAAGACGATGGCGCCCGCGGTCACCCCGAGGATCACCGCCTCGCCTCGGTGCTCCCGCCACAGCTGCGGCAGCTGCCGCGCCGGCACCAGCTTCACCCCGGCGTGCACCAGGACGGCCGCGAGCGCGGCGAGCGGGACCACGCCGAGGGCGGCCGGCAGCAGCACCGCGAAGACCAGCAGCCAGACGCCGTGCAACACCCGCGACGCCTTCGTCCGCGCCCCGGCCTGGACGTTGGCCGCGCTGCGTACGATCACCGCGGTCATCGGCAGCGCGCCGAGCACCCCGCACACCGCGTTGCCCGCGCCCTGCGCCATCAACTCCTTGTCGTAGTCGGTACGCGCCCCCTCGGCCATCCGATCCACCGCGGCCGCGCTGAACAGCGACTCCGCGGAGGCGATGAGGGCGAAGGCGAGCACGGTGCCGATAACGGACAGTTGGCCGAGCCCGGCGAGTTCGCCGAGGCCGGGCGGCTGGATGGCCTCCAGCAGGCCCCGCACCTCGACCTTCGCCACGGGCAGCCCGAAGGCCGCCGTCGCAACCGTGGCCACGCCGATGGCCGCGAGCGGCCCCGGCACCATCCGTACCTTCGCCGGCAGCCGCTTCCACAGCACGAGCAGGCCGAAGGTGCCCGCACCGACGGCGAATGCCGCGAGGGCCTCGGGCCGGCCGGCGATCCGCGCGGCGAGGCCGGGCAGCCCGGCGATCTTCCCGAGTCCGCTGCCGGGCTGGTCGGCGTCGGCCATCGCGTAGACCTGACCGAGGATGAGGATGAGGCCGATGCCGGCCAGCATTCCCTGGACGACGGCGACGGATATCGCCCGGAACCACCGCCCGCAGCGCAGCGCGCCGAGGACCAGCTGAAGCAGCCCGGCGGCGAGCACGATGGCGCCGAGCGAGGCGAGCCCGAACTCCCGCACCGCCTCGTGGACCAGCACCGTCAGGCCGGCCGCGGGACCGCTGACCTGGAACGAACTGCCCGGCAGACAGCCGACGACGAGACCGCCGACGATGCCGGTGACCAGCCCGAGTTCGGCGGGCACACCGGACGCGACGGCGACACCGACACACAACGGGACGGCGACGAGAAAGACGACGAGCGAGGCGAGCACATCGTGGCGCAGCGCGGTGGGACTGAGCGCCGGGAACTTGGATGTGACGCGTTCAAGTGCGGGAAGCATGGAACTCCGGTTCCTGGAGGCAGCGGCGAGCGGATGGGTGAGGTGTGCGGAAGGGTGAGGCGTGCGGTGACGGGGCCGTGCCCCGCGGAGCTGTCGACGGCCGCGCCTGCCTACAACCGCTGGAACTCCCGCACCTCCGGCCGGTAGCCGCGCACCGCCCCCGTATGCACCTCGTAGAACCAGACATCGAGCGAGAGCCGCCCCTCGGCCATCGCCTCCGCCACACACGGATAGGCCCGCAGCCGCTCGCCCTGCACCAGCGCATGCCGCTGCACGGCCTCGGCGAGCTCCGGCGAACCGCCGCCCGCCGCGCCCGCTCCCGTACCGCGCGACTGCTCCGGCGCGGCCGCCGCCAGCCAGCCCTGGACGGCGGGCACACCGCTCAGGTCGTCGTCACGCACCATGGCGCCGACCGCGCCGCAGTGGGAGTGCCCGCAGACGACGATGTGCCGTACGCCCAGCACCCGCACCGCGTACTCGATGGTCGCGGTCTCCCCCGCGGGCTGCTCCTGGCGGTACTCGGGGACGATGTTGCCCGCGGTACGCAGCTCGAACAGGTCGCCGGGGCCCGCCCCGGTGATGAGCGCCGGCACGACACGCGAATCGGAACAGGTGATGAAGAGAGCCTGCGGCGACTGCCCGGCCCCCAGCCTGTCGAAGTCCTCGCCGCGCTCCGCGCAACGGCTCTCGAAGGAACGGGCGTACGCGGTGAGTTGCTGCATGGTGGCCTGCCTCCTACTCGCCCTCGCGGGCGCGTGGTGTGGTCGGGTCAAGAGGTGTTACGGCACTCGGCGAGCGCCTGCGGCACACCATGACGCAGCGATCCTGAAGCGGAGCTGAAGCGCGGGCTGCTCCCGCTGTCGGACTCCCCCATCGGACTTTCTCTATCGGACTCCCTCTATCGGGCCGCCAGCAGCGTCGCCGCCGCCGTGCGTGCGTTCCGTGCCGCCTCCGGGTCGCCGGTCAGCGCGGCGGTGGTGATCGCACCGTCGACCAGCAGCACCAACTGCCCTGCCAGGCCCGCCGGATCGCCGACCTTCAGCCCCTGGACGAGTTCGGTCACGTAGGCATGCAGCGCCAGCTTGTGGTCCCGGGCGACACAGGCGACCCCGTCCGAGGTCGGGCCGAGCTCGCCGAAGGAGTTGATGAAGGCGCAGCCGCGGAAACCGGGGGCGGCGAACCAGGTGTGCAGCCAGTCGAAGAGCGCCAGCGGCCGGTCCTCGGGCGCGCCGGCATGCTCGGCGACGTACTCGGCGAGCTCGCTGCGCCACCGGGCGTCGCGGCGTTGCAGATACGCCTCGACCAGCTCGTTCTTGGACGGGAAGCACTGGTAGAGCCGCTTCAGCGACACCCCGGCGGCCGTCCGCAGCTCGTCCATGCCGACGGCCTGGATCCCCCGGTCGTAGAACAGCCGCTCCGCGGCGTCGAGCACCCGTGAGCGCGCTTCCTCCTGGTCCACTGCGCCTCTCCCTCCTCGGCACGATCCAGATGATCCAGACGATCGATCCGGCGCCTTCCCGCACCCCCCACTTGGCACGAGAACGAACGTTCTCTACACTACCGGACACGAGGAGAACGAACGTTCTCCTCATCGGTCGATCACGACACCGAGCACCACCAGGAGCCCGCCATGTCTGCCACGTCCACCCCTCCCCACACACCAAGGCCGCCGTTCCCCCCGTTCGACGAAGCATCCGCACTCGCGAAGGTGCAGGCCGCGGAGGACGCCTGGAACACCCGCGATCCGGAGCGGGTCGCCCTCGCGTACACCGAGGACTCCGTCTGGCGGAACCGGGACACCTTCGTCACCGGCCGCCCCGCCATCGTGGAGTTCCTGCGCGCGAAGTGGGCCAGGGAGCTCGACTACGCCCTGCGCAAGGAACTCTGGTCGTACACGGGCAACCGGATCGCGGTGCGCTTCCAGTACGAGAGCCACGACGCGACCGGCCAGTGGTGGCGCAGCTACGGCAACGAGCTCTGGGAGTTCACGGACGACGGCCTGATGCGCCGCCGCGAGGCCGGCATCCACGACGTCGCCATCACGGAGTCGGAACGGCGCATCTTCGGCCCACGCCCGGAATCCGAGAAGGGACTTCTGCTGCCGGTCCGTTGACCGGGGATCCCCGATGCCGGTGTCACAGGATGCCCAATGCCGGTGTCGCAGGCGCTGTCACATCCGGCGTCGCAGGACCTCGCCGAGGAGAGCGATGCCCTCGGCGAGGTCGGCGGGCGTCCGCGCCGCGTAGCCGAGGACCAGTCCGGGCGGGTGCGGGCGCTGGCTGTGCCAGGACAGGGGCTGGACCTTCACCCCTTTGGTGAGGGCCGCAGCGGCCAGGTCCGTATCAGAGAGGCCGCGTTCGAAGGTGATCGTCAGGTGCAGGCCGGCGGCCGCGCCGTGCACCGTCGCCCCCGGCAGGTGCGTACGGATCGCCTCGATCATGGCGTCCCGACGGCGGCGGTGACGTCGTCGCAGCAGGCGCAGCCGGCGTTCCAGCTCGCCGGATTCCATCAGCCGGGCCAGGACCAACTGCGGCAGTACGGCATTGCCGAGGTCGGCGAACCGCTTGGCGTCGACGAGGGCGTCCCGGTATTTCGGCGGTGCGAGCAGCCACCCCACCCTCAGCGCCGGGGCGAGGAGTTTGGAGACGCTGCCGGTGTAACAGACCCGGTCGGCGAGCATGGCGCGCAGGGCGGGAACCGGCGGGCGGTCGTAGCGATGCTCGGCGTCGTAGTCGTCCTCGACGATCAACCCACCCTCGCCGGCCCAACGCATCAGCTCACGCCGCCTGCCGCCGCCGAGCACCACCCCCATCGGGAACTGATGTGCCGGGGTGAGCAGGGCGGCCGGGGCGCCGCTGGCCCGCAACGCGTCGACGCGTATGCCCTCCCCGTCGACCGGGACCGGCACCGTCGCCAGCTGCCCATTGCCCAGATGCTGACGGGCCCCGAGCGATCCGGGCTCCTCCACGGCGATCGCTTCGACGCCGTCGTCCCGGAGCACCCGGGCGATCAGGCCGAGCGCCTGGGCGGTCCCGGCGACGATGAGCACCTCGCTCGGGTCCGCCCTGATGCCTCGATTGCGGGCCAGCCAGTTCACGACGGCCAGCCGCAGCGCCGGCGCCCCGCGCGGATCTCCGTATCCGAAATCGGCGGCCGAAAGGTCCCCGAACACTGCGCGTTCGGCGCGCAGCCACGCCGCTCGCGGGAACGCCGCCAGATCGGGCACCCCGGGCGACAGATCGATCCGGGCGGGTGCCGTCCGGAGCGCGTCGAAGATGTCCGGGCCGGGCGGGGAAGCGTAGAGCGCGCTCGCCGGAGGAGCATCGGCCGGGCGGGGCGGGCGCGATGCTGTCGGGGCCTCGATGGGCGCGGCGACGGGCGCTGCGACGACGATGGTGCCGCTCCGCCCGCGCCCGACGACATGCCCGTCCTCGGTGAGCCGTTGATACGCCTCGGTGACGACGCCACGAGATATGCGCAGGTCAGCGGCGAGTGATCGGGTGGCGGGCAGCTTGCTCCCGACCGGGAGGCGGCCGTCGGAGATCGCCTGCCGTAGTTGCCGGGCCAGCCAGTCGGAGCGCCCACCCGTGGGCGCGTCGGCGATGTTCAGTTGCAGGAAGTCGGCTCCGGGGGCGGTTATGGCCCTGTGAGAGTCATCGTCTTTGGACCTGTCCACCGGACCATTGTGGCGACACCCTGAACTCATGGATGACACAAACAAGGCGGCGGCGGGCGGGGAGTTGGCAGGGCTCCGCGAGTCGGCGGAGGTCGGCGAGTCGGCAGGGATTCGCGAGTCGGCGGCGAGCACCGCCTACGTCCACGGCTACTCGGACCATGAGGCGCGCCGGTTGGGCGATCAGGCGGACACCCTCGCGGCGCTGCTGCACGCCGGCACTGCGTACCCCGCCGGCAGCCGGGTGCTGGAGATCGGCTGTGGCGTCGGCGCGCAGACCGTGCACCTGGTCAAGGCCAGTCCGGGCGCCCGCATCGTCGCCGTCGACCGATCCGCCGAGTCGCTCGCGCAGGCCCGCGCGTACGTGGCCGCGCAGGCCCCGGACGCACAGGTGGAGTGGCGCCGCGCCGACCTGTACGGCCTGCCGTTCGCCGACGCGGCGTACGACCATGTATTCGCCTGCTTCGTACTGGAGCACCTGGACGACGTCGAGCGGGCACTGGCCGAGCTGCGGCGCGTGCTGCGGCCCGGCGGCACGCTCACCGTGATCGAGGGGGATCACGGGTCGACGCTGTTCCACCCCGACAGCCCCGACGCCCGCGCGGTGATCGGGCACCAGATCAGGTTGCAGTCCGCCGCCGGCGGGAACGCGCTGATCGGGCGGGAGTTGCAGCCACTGCTGGCCGGTGCGGGGTTCGACGAGGTGGCGGTACGGCCGCGTACCGTCTACGCCGACGGGACCCGGCCCGCGTTGGTCGACGGTTTCACCCGCAAGACGTTCATCGCCATGATCGAAGCGGTCCGGGCGGACGCGCTGCGCGCCGGGCTCACCACGGAGGCCGACTGGGACCGGGGGATCGCGGATCTGCGGCGATCAGCCGAGGACGGCGGCAGCTTCCACTACACGTTCTTCAAGGCGACGGCGGTGAAGGGAGAGGGAGAGGGAGAGGGAGAGGCTGGCGCATCCGTAGGCGCACCTGTACGCGCCGCCGCAGCCGCCTCCGTCGCGCACTCCCGCAACGCGGGCAGCTTTCGCGCCGTTTCGTCGTCCGCCGGCATACAGGCGAACAACTTGATGCCCGGCGCGTCCAGGGCCGCCAGCTTCGCGTAGTCGAAGGTGAGCAGCCCGACCCGGGGATGCGCGAACTCCCGGCGGCTGCTGTTGAGTTCCGCGATGTCGTGCGCGTCCCACCATGCGGCGAACTCCGGGCTCGCCTGCCGTAGCCCGCCCGTGAGCCGTTCGAAGCGCGGCTCGCCAACGCGGTCCCGCGCGTCCGCCCGGAACTGCGCCAGCAGGTTCCGGGCCTGCCCTGGCCAGTCCGCCAGCAGCGTACGCATCGCAGGATCCATGAACACCAGCCAGATCAGGTTGCGTTCGGACGGTGCCAGCTCCGCCGGGTCGCCGATCAGGCCCGCCTCGGCACGGTTCCAGCCCACCAAATCCCAGTTGGCGTCCAGGAGGTAGGCGGGGTGCGGTTCGAGCGCGTCGACCAGCCGTTGCAGCGCGAGCCCCGGGCCCCGCCCCGCGGGCTGCTCCGGCGGCCGTTCGCCGGCCAGCGCGAACAGATGACGGCGTTCGACGGAGGTCAGCATCAGGGCGCGCGCCAGGCTCGTGAGGACCTGCCGGCTGACGGTGATGTCCCGTGCCTGCTCCAACCAGGTGTACCAGGTCACACTGACACCGGAGAGCTGGGCGACCTCCTCGCGCCGCAGGCCGGGGGTACGGCGCCGGGGCCCGGCGGGGATGCCCGCGTCACTCGGCGTGATCCGCTCCCGACGGGACCGCAGGAACTCCGCGAGCGCCCGCCGTCGCCCCTGGTCGGAGCCAGGTTGAGCGTCCGAGTCGTAGTCAGAGTCGTAGTCAGATTCAGCCATCGCAACCGCCCCGTATGTGCCACCGCGCCCGTATGTGCACCGTACCTGCGGCCGGTGTTCGGGCGCCTGACAGCAATATGGGGGTAGCTGGAACACCAGCATAATCGGCCTCTGTATCTCCGTTACGGGCTGACCGAGCCTTGCGACATGCCCCAGCCCGAGACCAACTCACAGACACAGACACGGACACCGGCCGGCCCCCGACCCCGACCATCGAGGGGCCCCTCCCCCTGGCCGCCCCTGGCCATCGTCCTCATCGGCGCCTTCATGGCCGTCCTCGACACCTTCATCGTGCTCGTCGCCGCTCCCGCCATCCAGGCGGACCTGCGCGCCTCCGACGCCGATATCCAGCTCATCCTGGCCGGCTACCAACTCACCTACGCGATCGCCCTGATCACCGGCGCCCGGCTCGGTGACCGCTTCGGCCGCCGACGGCTGTTCCTGGCCGGAATGGGCCTCTTCACGCTCTCCTCCGTGGCCTGTGCGCTCGCTCCGGGCCCCGGCGGCCTGATCGCCGCGCGGCTGGCCCAGGGACTGAGTGCGGCCGCGATGTTCCCGCAGGTCTTCGCGATGATCCAGGTGCTGGTCCCGGCGGCCAAGCGGCCCAGGGCGTTCGGGGCGCTCGGTGCGGTCATCGGAATGGCCACCATCATGGGCCAGTTGCTCGGCGGCGTACTGATCTCCGCCGACCTGTTCGGCTCCTCCTGGCGCCCGGTCTTCTGGGTCAATGTCCCCGTCGGCATGATCACGCTGCTGCTCGCCGTCCTGTTCGTGCCCGAGTCACGGGCGCCGGAGGCCAGACGGCTCGATCTGCCGGGTGCCGCCGTACTGACCGTCGCCCTCTTCCTGCTCGTCGTGCCGCTGGTCGAGGGCCGCTCGTACGGCTGGCCGCCGTGGACCTGGCTCAGCCTGGCCGGCAGCGCGCTCGCCTTCGCGGCGTTCGGGCTGGTGGAACGGCGGGTGGCCGCGTCCGGCGGCGCCCCGCTCGTCCATCTGGCGCTTCTGCGCGCACGCCCGTTCGCCGTCGGCATGACCCTCGTCGTCCTCACCTACGCCGGCATCAACTCCTTCTTCCTCATCCTGTCGCTGACCCTGCAGAACGGCCTGGGGATGGACGCGCTCGGCGCCGGGCTGGTCTACACCCCGCTCGCCGTCGCCTTCTTCGCCGCCAGTCTCGTCGCCGGCCGGCTCACCCGGTACGGGCGCCGCGTGCTGCGACTCGGCAGCCTGATCAGCGGTACGGGCTTCCTCGCCACCATCGCCCTGGCCGTCGGCGCCGGCTCCTCGCTGACGGCCTGGTCGCTCGCGCCGCCCCTGGTCCTGGTCGGCGCCGGCAATGGTCTGCTGGTGACCCCGCTGCTGAACGCCGTGCTCGCCAACGTCGGGCCGAAGGAGGTGGGGATGGCGTCCGGGGTGCTCTCCACCGGGCAGCAGGTCGGCGGCGCGGTCGGCGTGGCCGTCGTCGGCGTCCTCTACTACAACGCCCTGGGCGGTGCGGCACACCACGACACCGGAGCGTACGGGCATGCGCTGACGATCGCCGTCGCCTTCAACGTCGCGCTGGCCGTGACGGTCTCCGCCCTGCTGCCGCTCCTCCCCAACACCGCCTCCACAAGCCGCAATTAGCGACGTGGGTCGGACCTGAGCCCTTGTCATCAGCGCACCATTCCCCTATCTTGGAATGACCGTTCCGAGATAGGGGGGGGCGGTCAGGGGTCGGGCCGGCACGCCCACCCGACCGACGAGGAAGCGAGCAGGCCATGCCGGACATCAAGCACTTCAACCCCGACGTCGTACTCGACGACGTGGTCCGTGTCTTCTGGCGCCAGGGCATGCCCACCACCGGAATACAGGCCCTGGTGACCGCGACCGGTGTGAGCCGCTCCAGCCTCTACGCGACCTTCGGCAACAAGGACGGCCTCTACGCCGCGGCCCTGAGCCGCTACATCGAGCAGCACTCCACACCCGCCTTTGCCCAGCTGTCCGCGGCGCCCTCGGGCCTGACCTCCATAGAGGAGTTCTTCGCCGGGCTGATCCATATCCGCTGCCATGGCGAGATCGCCGGCTGGGGCTGCATGGTCACCAACGCCCACGCCGGCCCGGAATGCTCCGATCCCACCATCCGCACACTCCTTGACGAGCACCACCGGACGCTTGAGTCGGCCCTGCGTGCCGCGCTCGCCACCGCCTCCCACCTCGGGCAACTCCGCCCTTCCGTCGATCTGGACACCGCCGCGGCGGTGCTGGCGACGCTCGCGTACGGAGTCAATCTCCGCTCCCGCGCCGGTGCCGAGGCCGAAACGCTGACCGCCACCGTGTCCGCGGCCCTCGCACCTCTGCGCGCCCGCCATCGGGCCACACCACAGGAGGAATCACCGACATGAGCCTCAACGACGAACTGGCCGCGCTCCGCGCCCACTACCTTCAGCTCCCGGCCGCCGCCCGCACGGTCATGGAGCGCGCCGGACACGACCTCGCCGCGTCCGGCCAGGCCGAGCGTGCACTGCAAGTCGGCGCCACGGCACCCTCGTTCAGCCTGCCCACCGCGACCGGCCGGACCGTGACCCTGGACGCCCTGCTGAAAGACGGCCCCGTCGTCCTCACCTTCTACCGCGGCGCCTGGTGCCCGTACTGCAACCTGGCGCTCCGCGCCCTCCAGCAGCACCACGCCGAAATCACCGCCCGCGGGGCGCGTTTGATCGCCGTCTCCCCCCAGATACCCGACGAGTCGCTCTCCCTCGCCGAGAAGCACGCCCTCGCCTTCGACGTCCTCAGCGACCTCGGCTCCGACACCGCCAAGCAGTACGGCCTCGCCTTCGACCTCCCCGACGACCTGGCCACCGTCTACGACTCCTTCGGCTTCGACCTCCAGCGGGTCAACGGCGGCCACTCGCGCACCCTGCCCGTCCCGGCCACCTACGTCATCGACCGCGACGGCACCATCCGCTGGGCGTTCGTCGACACCGACTACACAGCGCGCGCCGAACCGACCGACATCCTCACCGCCCTCGAAGCCCTCGAAGCCCTGAAGTAACTCCCGAAACGACTCCTGAAGTAGCTCCTGGAGCAACCGTTCGCGGCTCGTCGGCACCGGAGGATGGGCCGCCCGTCGCCGTGACGCTAAGGTCGGATTTCCAGGTACGTAACGGGGAAGGCAGGCGCCGATGGCGCAGGACGAGGCCGTGATCGGCTGCACCGGAAGGCTGCTGATCGGCACTCGAGGGACGGCCGGTCCCGGTGAGGTTCTGGTGCGGATCAGGGGCGGGTCGGAGACCTTTCTCGCCTGGTCCGCGGAGCCCCTTCCGGTGGGGGCGACAGTGCTCGTGATCGAATCCCGTGGCAGCCGCCAGGTCGATGTGATCGAGTGGACTGATCCGTTGGACGCGTTGACCGGCGCCGCCGGCGACGCCGGTTGAGGAGACGAAGAATGTTCGGTTACCGCGTTCCTGCCCCCGATGAGGCCATGCTGATCTCGGGAGGCAGGCGGCATCAGGGGGGCGCGCCATTCCGCGTGGTGACCGGGCACGGCAAGTTCGTGCTGCCGGTCTTCCGCAAGGTCCGCTTTCTCACCCTGGCGATGTGTGAGTCCGAGGTCGCCGAGACCTGTGTGACCAAGCAGGGCATCGCACTGACGGTCCGTGCCGTGATCGCGTTCAAGGTCGGCAACGACACCGAGAGCGTCGTCAACGCCGGCCAGCGGTTCCTGTCCGACCAGGACCAGATGTCGGTGCTGACCGGCCGGATCTTCGCTGGTCATCTGCGGTCCATCATCGGTTCGATGACGGTCGAGGAAATCGTCACGGAGCGGCAGAAGCTGGCCACCGAGGTCCTGGAGACGTCCAAGACCGAGATGGCGAAGATCGGCCTGATCGTCGACTCGCTCCAGATCCAGTCGATCGACGACGGCGACACCGGCTACATCGAGGCGATGTCCGCCCCGCACAAGGCGGCCATCCAGCGGCAGGCGCAGATCGCCCAGGCCAAGGCCACCCAGGCCGCGGTCGAGGCGCAGCAGGAGGCCGCGCGTAACCAGGCCGAGTACAACCGGCAGACGGCCGTGGTCCAGGCCGAGTACGCCGCCGAGGTCGACCGCGCCCAGGCGCGCTCCGCCCAGGCCGGCCCGCTCGCGCAGGCGCACGCACAGCAGGAAGTGCTCGCCGCCCAGACCGAACTGGCCGAGCGCGCCGCCAAGCTCCGCCAGCAGGAGCTGGTGGCCGAGGTCGTCAAGCCGGCCGAGGCGGAGGCCGAGCGCATCCGGCTGCTGGCGATGGCCGATGCCGAGCGGATGAAGATCCAGGCCGAGGCCGCCGCCTCGTACGACCGGGTGGCGCTGGACCGCATGCTCATCGACCAGCTCCCGCAGATCGTCAAGGAGGCGTCGGCCGGCCTGGCCAACGCCAACGTCAACGTCCTCAACGGCACCGACGGCCTCGGCGAGATCGCCGCCGGTCTGGTCGGCCAGGGCCTGACCATCCTGGACTCGGTCCGCCGCAACCTGGGCGCCCCGGACAGCCCCGCGGACAAGAACGGCGAGACCGCGAAGAAGCCGAGCAGCGGCCAGATCGAAATCCAGTAGCGGAATCCAGCAGCGGACGAGGCGGGCGGGCGACGGCCGGGGAAGGGACTACGCCCATGTGGTGGCCGGCACCGCCCCCCGCTAACCGGCACCGCCCCCCGCTAAGACGCCCCCTCCGCGTCCCGCCGCCGGGCGGCGTTCACCAGGTGGTTGAGTACGGCGACGGTGGTGGCGACATCGGCGCTGTCGATGCCGTCCAGGGCCTGTTGGAGGGTGGCCTGGCTGGCTTGTTGGAGGCGTTCGAGGACGGCCTTGCCGTGTGCGGTGATCGCGACCTTGCGGGCCCTGCGGTCCAGGGAGTCCGGGGTCCGTTCGACCAGATCCTGGGATTCCAACCGGCCGATCTGGCGCGTGACATGAGGCGGCTCCACCATGAGCAGGGCCGCCAGATCACCGACCCTGCTGACGCCTCCGTTGCTGTCCAGAGCCATCAGTAGCCACAGGTCGGAGCGCCCCGCCTTGACGCCGGCCCGCGCCGCCTTCCGTTCGTGCTCCTGGGAACGGGTGAGCAGATAGGACAGCGTGGCCAGCACTTCCTGCAGCGCGACGATGGGGTCCTGGTCTCTTGCGGGGTCCGGCATGGAGGCACTTTAGCCGCCGTGGGAACACCCCGCTCAGGTCTCGCACCTGCACTGATCCGCCGGCGCCCCGACCCCGCTCCGACCCCGCCCCGCCCCCGTCCCGGCCCCGTTCCGTTGCCTCTCGTGGCGCTCCGTAGGAGACATCGGGCGGGATTCGGCCAACCTCGTGCGGGCCGTGATGTCCCCTTTCGCCGTCGGCTCGGGGTGGGTTAGCGTACCGACAACTTAGTTACCTAAGTTAGGTAACTAGCGCAAGTCCGTTCACCAGCCCAGGAGTTGGCAAGGCCGGGGAGCCCCACACGTCAGCGCCGTCAGTCCCACGTCAGCGCCGTTTGTCCCGCGTCAGCGCCGCCTCCGACCGCGGAAGGACCAGCCGCATGACGACCGCAGAATCACTCGACGCCCTCACCGTCCCGGCCGCCCGCGCGAGCGGCTGCCCCTTCGATCCGGCGCCAAGTGTCGAGCGGGCGCGACAGACGGACCCGGTCATCCGGGCGACGCTGTGGGACGGCTCCTCGTGCTGGCTGGTCACCCGTCACCAGGACGTACGGGAGGTGCTCGGCGACCCGCGGTTCAGCGCCGACGCCACCCGCCCGGGATTCCCGTTCCTCACCCAAGGGCTGCGCGAACTCGTGGGCCGGAACCCGACGTTCATCCGCATGGACGACCCGGACCACGCCCGGCTGCGCCGCATGCTGACCGCCGACTTCATGGTCAAGAAGGTCGAGGCGATGCGCCCCGAGGTGCAGCGGATGGCCGACGATCTGCTGGATCGGATGACCGACGGCCGCACCTCGGCCGACCTGGTCTCCGAATTCGCGCTGCCGCTGCCGTCCCTGGTGATCTGCCTGCTGCTCGGCGTCCCGTACGAGGATCACGCGTTCTTCCAGGACCGCAGCCGGGTGTTGCTGAGCCTCCGCTCGACCGGCGATGAGGTGCGGACGTCGATGGACGAGCTGCTGGAGTATCTGACGCGTCTCGCCGAGTCCAAGCAGGGCGCCCCGGACGACGGCATCGTCAGCCGACTGGTCGCCCGCGGCGAACTCGACTTCACGGAAATCGCCGCCATGGGCCGCCTGTTGCTGATCGCCGGCCATGAGACCACCGCCAACATGACCGCCCTGTCGGTACTCGCCCTGCTCCGCAACCCCGACCAGCTGGCCCGGCTGCGTGACGACTCCTCCCTGGTCAAGGGTGCCGTCGAGGAGCTGCTGCGCTATCTGACGATCATCCACAACGGCGTTCCCCGGATCGCCACCGAGGACGTCACCGTCGGCGGCCGCACCATCCGCGCCGGCGAGGGCGTGCTGTGCACGGTGAACACGGCCAACCGCGACGAGGACGTCTTTCCTGGGGGCGACAGCCTCGATGTCGGCCGCGACGCCCGGCGCCATGTCGCCTTCGGCTTCGGCGTCCACCAGTGCCTGGGCCAGCCGCTCGCCCGCGTGGAGCTGCAGATCGCGGTGGAGACGCTGCTGCGCCGGCTGCCGGGCCTGCGCCTGGACATCCCCTTCGAGGACGTCCCCTTCCGGCACGACATGGGGATCTACGGGGTGCACGCCCTGCCCGTCGCCTGGTAGCCGCACAAGGCCACGCACCCCCTCCCCACCCACCAGCCGGCCCACCGTCAAAGCCGTTCGACAAGGAGAACCATGCGCGTTCACGCCGACCAGGAGAAGTGCTGCGGTGCCGGAAGCTGTGTGCTGTCGGCGCCGGATGTCTTCGACCAGCGCGAGGAGGACGGCATCGTCATCGTCCTCGACGCCCAACCGCCGGCGGAGCTGCACGAGGCGGTACGCGAGGCGGCTGCCATCTGCCCGGCCGCGGCGATCTCCGTCTCATAGGCCTGGGCGGCAACCCACCTCGCATGCCGCCCAGTTGACGACCGGGCACTCCTTCGTGTGACGGCGCACATCAGCGGGTCTCCTTACGGGCAGCGACAGTTCGCACAGATCCCGTAACGAAAGGAATATCCGCATGCGCCTTCGCCGCACGCTGGGCACCGCCGTCAGTGCCCTCGCGCTCGTCCTGGCCCTGCCCGCCTCCGCAAACGCGTCCGCGGGGACGTTCACCTACCTGTACAGCAACGTCGAGATCGGCCCGGTGAACATGGGTACGTTGGTCGACCCGCCGAGCGGGGAGTGCATCACCCTCCCGGAGGTCGCCGACGAGAGCGTGCCGCCCGCGCACACTCCGACGAACAGCACGGACGCGTACGCCACGGTCTACACGGATCCGATGTGCGAGGGCGACTCCTTCACCCTCCGGCCGCTCGGCGGTCACGCCTCCGAGCGGCTGAAGGTGCGGTCCGTGATGTTCTCCGACCCGATCCCGACCGAAGGCGCCTCCTAGCCCTGCCCTCGTTCCTGCGCCCGGCGCATCTGCCGGGACGGCCACCAACTCGTCTTCCCCAGAAGCAGCATCGCCGACGGGAGGATCATCACCCGGATGACGAAGGCGTCCAGGAGTACGGCCACCGCGAGGCTGAAGCCGATCTGCTTCATCTCGGCCAGGTGCAGGAACATAAAGCTGGCGAAGACCGTCACCATCACCACCGCCGCGCTGGTCACGACCTTGGCCGAGGCGCCGATACCGTGCAGCACCGCCTCCCGGGTCGGTACGCCGCGCAGCGCAGCCTCGCGAATACGGCTGACGACGAACACCTGGTAGTCCATCGACAGGCCGAAGAGGATGACGAAGAGGAAGAGGGGTACGCGGGAGCCGATCGCGCTGGTCGCCGCCGGGTCGAAGCCGAACAGCGTGCTGGCCAGGCCGTGTTGGAAGAAGATCACGACCAGGCCGAACGCGGCGCCGGCGGACAGCAGGTTGAGCGCGACGCCGATCAGCCCGATGACGACGGAGCGGAACACCAGGGCGGTCATCAGGAAGGTGAGGAGGAGCAGCATCCCCACGACCAGTGGCAGCTGCTCTTCCTGGTGGGCGAGGTAGTCGGTGTCGTGCGGGATGTCGCCGCTGACCGCGAACCGGGCGCCGGCGACCTCCCCGACCGTGGCCGGCAGATAGTCCCGGCGGAGGCGGTCGAGCGAGGCGATCGCCTCGGGCGAGCTGAGTTTGTGCGGGACGGAGAGGTACATGGTGCTGGTCCGCCGGTCCTGGGACGTACGCACCGTCGGCGTCACGTTCCTGGCGAACAGCGGGTCGGCCTGCGCCCGCCCACCCAGCTTCCGCAGCGCGGAGGCCACTTCACCGTTCTGATCGGCGGCGGCCCGGACCACGATCTGGTGCTGGGCGCGCAGTTCGGGAAAGGCGGTGGTGAGCCGGTCGTAGCTCTTGACCGCGGGGATCTCCCGGGAGTGGCTGTCCTTGTTGAGGACGCGCAGCTGCATACCGAGCGCGGGCGCCGCCAACCCCAGCATGACCAGCACCGAAAGGCACAGGGTGAGCGCCGGACGCTCGCCGGCCGGCCGTAGCAGCGCGTTCCACACACGGCCGGGTTCGGCCCGGTCCGCCGGGTTCCACCGGCCCCGGCGCGGGAGCCGACCGCCACGTTCGGCGGCCCTGGCCTCCCGGCGGGCCGCCCGGCGCTCCGCACGCTGTCCGATCTTCACTAGCAGCGCGGGCAGCGCCGTCATCGAGCTGAGGACGGCGGCCAGCACCACGATGATGGTGCTGGTGGCGAGGGACGAGAAGACGACGTCGGTGGCGAGATAGAGCGTGGCGGTGGAGACGACGACCGCGAGGCCGGAGACCACGATCGCCCGCCCCGATGTGGCCGCGGCCAGTTCGACCAGCGCCTCGGTGTCGATCCGGCCGCCCGAGCGGGCCCGTTCCTCGCGTTCGCGCTTGAGGTAGAAGAGCGTGTAGTCGACGCCGACGGCCATCCCGATCAGCAGGATGACGTTGGCGCCCACCCCGGCGTCCGGCTGGATGTGCGAGACGATCATCGAGAGCCCGAACGCGGCGACGATCGAGGTCAGTGCGAGCAGCAGCGGCACGGTCACCATCAGGGCCGATCCGAAGGCGGCCAGCAGGGTGAGCAGGGTGACGGGGAGGGTGATCGCCTCGGAGAGCGCCAGGTCCGCGCCGCGCTGGGTGTCGAGACCGACGCTGATCGACGGGCTGCCGGTCTCCTCCACCCGCAGCTTGGGATGGGCGCGTTGGGCCGCGGCGGTCTGTGCGGCGAGCGGCGCGACATGGTCCTTGGCCTCCGCCTCGGGGCCCTTCATGGCGACTTCGATCCGCAGCGTCCCGCCGTCGCCCGAGCGGACCGGGGCCGCGACCCCCGCCACCTCCGGGAGCTTGCGCATCCGGGCGGTGACATCCCGTACGGCCTCGTCGGCGGCGGCCCGGTCCAGCGGGCCGTTGCGCGCCGAGATCAGCACCTGTTCGACCGGCTTGCGGTCCAAGTGCCCCTCGGCCGCCATGATCTCGGCGCGGCCCGCTTCACCGACGCGGTAGTCGTCCGCGGTGGCCTTATGGGTGCCCATGGCGCTGCCCACGCCCAGGCACAGCACCACGAACGCCAGCCACCCGGCTATCGCGCGCCATGGATGCCGTGCACTCCAGGCCGCCACCCGCACGGTGACCGGCCGTTTTTCCCGCGTCTTCACTGGCACAGCTCCTTCGACAGCACATCGCGATTCACTAGTACGCATGTCAGTGGAGAATTACAGGTGTCATGATGAAGCGTCAACTGCGATGGTGTGCCCGGCGGGCCGGCTGTCTTGGCTGCGGAAGGCGCCGCTGACCGTGCCGCGCGGCACCGCGGAACACCTCCGACCTGGCTTGACAGCCCGTCCCCACATGCGAAAACCTCCGCTGACAGGCGTCCGGGCAGACAAGAAGGTGGGCCATGAACAGCGAGGAGCTGCTGGCCCTGCTCTCCGCCGTGGGCCATGCCCAGCGGCTGCGGGTGATCGCGGAGCTCGCGGACGGCCGGTTGTACGTCAGCGAGCTGGCCCGTCGGCTGGAGATGTCCCGGCCGCTGCTCTACATGCACCTCGACCGCCTGGAGAAGGCCGGTCTGGTCGTGGGCCGGCTGGAGCTGTCCGACGACGGCAAGGCGCTGAAATACTTCGAACTGGCACCGTTCGAGCTGAAGCTGAACGTGGCCACCGTCCTCGCGGCCCTCCAGGAGGACCGGTCCGGGACGGCGAATCCGGGGCAGTCGGCAGAGGCCGGGGACGCGGGCGGCGCGGGTGAGCCGTCGGCCGCGGAGGGACCGAACGACCTTAAGGGGACGGGTACATGAACGGCAGCACCATCATCCCAATCGCGGTTCTCCTCATCATTGGTGGTTGCATCACCACGATCGTGGCCTCGTACTTCAGGCTTCAGCGGCACCGCGCCGACGCCGCCGCGCTCGCGGAGTACCGCAAGTTCGCCGAGCAGGTCACCACCAACCAGCAGGCGATCAACGACCGTTTGGCGGAGCTGGGCGACCGCGTCAAGGCAGTGGAGAAGCTGCTGGCGAGCGTGGGCTGACCGGGAGCACGGCACCGCACCGCCGCCGCTCGGCACTTCGCTCCGAAGAATTCCCGCGGCGGTCGGCAACCCCCGTCCCCGCCACACGTCGTCACGGGTGAGGGCGCCATCAGGCGCCCGCCCGTCGACCGTGGAGCAGACCACCGTGAACCTCCCGCCCACCCCCCACCGTCACCAGCCGTCCGCATCCGCCGGCACCCCGCCGCGCACCGCCTCCCGTACGCGCCTGCGCGGTGCGGCCGGCGCCGCGCTGCTCGCCGCGGTCACACTCTCGGCGCTGTCCACGGCCACCGCCGCGCACGCCGACGCCCCGGCACCGCGCCCCACGGCCGGCACCCCCACCCCGGCGCCCACCTCCGCGTCCCCGCGCCCGACTTCCGCTCCCGAGTCCCCGCGCCCGACCGCCGGCCCCACGACCCCGGCTCCCACCTCGGACGAGTCCACCACCGCGGCGCCCTCCCCCCGGCCCACCTCCAGCACCACCGCCGCGCCCAGCGCCACCCCGTCCAGCCCCGGCCCCAAGCCGACGGCCGCCCCTGCCGACGGACACGGCGCCAAGCCGAGCCCCGCGCCCGCCCCCGCCGACGGACAAGGCCAACTCGCCCGCACCGGCGCCTCCCCCGCTGCCGCGATCGGGCTGAGCGGCGCGGCGGCCGGCCTGCTCGCCGCGGGCGGCGGCACCCTCTACGTCGTCCGCCGCCGGCGCACCTGAGCCCGCGCCCGGCCCGAGGAATCGATGGAGTACTCCGCCACCCAGCACAGCGCCCCGGTGCGATTCGCCGTACCGGGGCTGCGGCACGCCCTGTGGCAGTGGCTGCTGCGCGCCGCCCGCCCGGCGACCGCGCGCCGCGAAAGCCCCCGCCCCAGCCACCCGAGCCCGGTCACCGGCGAACCGGCCGGCACCCGGCCCCAGTTGCCCACCCCGTTCCCGTCACCGGACTCCCAGCCGACGATCAGCGAGCTCTACCACGCGCACCGGCTGAACATGGTGCGGCTGGCCGTCATGCTCGTCGACGACCGGGCCACCGCCGAGGACGTCGTCCAGGACGCCTTCGCCGCGCTCTACAAGCGCCACGGCGAACAGCTCGGGGAGGTCGACAACGCCCTCGCCTATCTGCGCACCGCCGTCGTCAACGCGGCTCGCTCGGTGCTGAGGCGCCGTCGTACGGCCCGCGACTACACCCCGCCGTACGAGGCGGACGCGCCGTCCGCCGAGGAGCGGATCGTGCTGGACGAGGAGCACCGGGAGGTGTTCGCCGCGCTGGGCCGGCTGACCACCCGCCGCCGGGAGGTGCTCGTACTGCGCTACTGGGGCGATCTGACGGAGGCGCAGATCGCGGCGACGCTCGGCATCAGCCGCGGCTCGGTGAAGTCCATCGCCAGCCGTGCGCTGGACTCCCTGGAGAAGATCTTGGAGGGGCGGTCATGAACGGCCATGGCGGCAGCGACGCCGGAACGGGACCCCGTGAGACGGCCCCAGAGCGCCCTGTCGAGGAACGGCTGCGGCGGGCGTTCGCGGCCCGCGCCGAGTCGATCGACGTACGGGATCTGCGGCCCGCCGATCCGCCGGGTCCGCACCTGCGCCGCGGTCGCCGACCCGGAGCCCCGCCCTGGCTGCGCCGCTTCGGGCTGCCGCTGGCGGCTGCCGCCGCGGCCGCCGCCGTCGCGGTCGGCTATCTCGCGCTCGCCCCCGCCGCCCCGCCGTCCCGGCCCGCCCCCGCTTCGTCGCCGAGCCCGGTGAGCCCTTCACCGTCCCCGACCCACACCGGCCCGTCCCCAGGGCCCTCCGCGGGCGAGCCCACCCCCAGCGGCAGCCGAACCGTCGAGCCCTCCAACTCCGGCTCACCAGAGCCCGGCGCCGACCCGATCCGGCCACCACAAGGCACGTCGACGAGCACCCCCACCGCCCGGCCCACGGAGCAACCCACCGAGGGGACCAGCACCTCCGCCCCACCCCCCTCACCGACCCCCACCGCACCCGACACACAGTCCGCCAACTCCCCCACCCCATCAGCGGATTGACGCCCTTCCCCCCTCCCCCCGTTTCACGTGAAACATCACTCCCCGACGCGCACCGCACCCGACAAACCCACGCCCGCCGCGTGGGGGTACCTCCCACGCCCTTTAGGCAGTGGGGGAGCAACGGCGACAAACCCCCACGGCGGGACAGCCGAAAACAGCGAGCAACCAAGACGGTTCAGGCCAAGCGCAGCCCCCCGTTAGCCACGCGTTAGCCGATCACCAGCCCCACCACCGAAGATCATGTACACACCACACTGACCGGCAGCCACCTCCGCCGGTCGCACCACCGCTCGGCCGCCGTCCCCGGGAGAGCCCGTCATGCCGTTCAGCCCTACCGCCACCGCCCACCGCGGCCGCCGGACAGCCGCCGTATCGCTGCTCGCCGCCGCCGCTCTGTCGCTCACCGCATGCGACGGCAAAGACAGCAGGGGCCAAGCGCCATCGCCCGCCGTGTCCCCGTCGGCGGACCGCAGCCCATCGACGCACCACAGCCCGTCGGCGCAGCACAGCGCGAGGCCCCACGCCGGCCCCAGCAGCCACACACCCGGCCCGACCAAGTCGCCGACGTCCGGCACCCGCGTCGCCTGCACTCCCGAGATGCTCAGGTTCCACGCCGGCGCCGCCCGGCGGCCGATCAACCACATGGTCCTGACCGTCACCAATATCTCCGACCGGACCTGCGACTTCGCCGGCCAGCCGTACCCGAAGCTCCGGTTCGGCGGCGAGCAGCGGCACGCCACCCCGGTGATCAGGCGCAGCAGACCGGGAACCGCCGTCTCGCTTGCCCCCGACGCCACCGCGTACGCCGGAGTCACCACCTCCGCCGCCGACCGTCCGGACGGCAAGGGCGAGAAGATCTCCCAGTTCGGCGTCACGCTGGCCCGCCACACTGCCCCGACCCAGGTGGGCCTGGACAACGGCGCCCCGGTGTACGTCGATGTGGACACCGCGAAGGTCACGTACTGGCAGTCCTGCCGCGCGGACGCCCTGAAATGGTGAGCGGCCGGCCCGCCCCCCTCGGGCGGCCGCATCCCGTAACCCATTCGTGTCGAATCCGGCCGCGTCCAGAAAAGCGGCCCCTGTCCTGCCCAAACGCCGACCCCACCCCCCTGCATCACTCCCCGTTTATCTGGATTCACCCCCTTTGATCCGCTGCGGCATGGCTGCGCCCGGTGCCGCTCGCCCGGTAGGCTTTCCGTGTGATCTTCAAGCGCATCGGAAATGGGCGGCCGTACCCCGACCACGGCCGGGAGAGCACCCGCCAGTGGGCGGATGTCGCCCCGCGCCCGGTACGCCTCGACCAGTTGGTGACCACCAAGCAGCAGCTCGATCTCGAGACGCTGCTCGCCGAGGACTCGACGTTCTACGGCGATCTCTTCGCGCATGTCGTGAAGTGGGACGGCGACCTCTACCTGGAGGACGGGCTGCACCGCGCCGTGCGCGCGGCCCTTCAGCAGCGCCAGGTGCTGCACGCCCGCGTCCTTGAGCTGGGCTGACATTTCGGGCACCGCAGGCCCTAATTGATCCTTTTGGGTTGGCTCTCACGCCACGCGTTGATCATTTAGTAGGCATGGCCTCCGCCCCGCACTACGCTGCGCCCATGAGCATGCTGACGCCCCCAGGCATGGGCGGTAAGAAGTACCGCATCACGGGCGACAGGTACCCGCGGATGCGCCGTCCCCGACACCGCCGCCGGATCATCCTCACCCTCATCGCCACGGCCTGCGCCCTCGGCCTGGCCGGCTGGGGAACCCTGCAGCTCATCGATGTCTTCGGCGGCAAGAGCAATACGGCACAGGCAACCCAGAGCAAGCAGAAATGCGGCAAGACCGGCACCGCGGGCCGGTCCCACCCCAAGCCCACTGCCGGGAAGCTGCCCAAGCCGACAGCCCTGACCGTCAATGTCTTCAACGCCACGTCGCGCGCCGGCCTCGCCAAGCGCACCGCCGACGAGCTCAAGAAGCGCGGCTTCAAGATCGGCAAGGTGGGCAACGCGCCGACCGCCCTCGACAAGAAGGTCAAGGGCTCCGGCATACTGCTCGGCCCCAAGGCCGCGACCACCGGCCCGCTGAAGGTGCTGGCCACCCAGCTGGCCGGCGCCGAGCAGCAGACGGACGACCGCAAGGGCGCCGACCTCGATCTGATCCTCGGCGACGGGTTCAAGGCACTGGCCAAGCAGCAGGACGCCGAAAAGGCGCTGGCCCTGCTGTCCCGCCCGGCCCCGCCCCCGTCCCGGGAAAAGTGCTGACAGCACGCACGACAGGGCCCGGTACGCGACGCGTACCGGGCCCTGTCGCAACTCACACCTAAGCCATCAGCCCGCAGTGCCGTACATCCGGTCGCCCGCGTCCCCGAGCCCCGGCACAATGTAGCGGGCCTCGTTGAGGCGCTCGTCGACCGCCGCGGTGACCACCGTGACCGGCGTGCCGGCCAGCTCCCGCTCCATGACCTGCACGCCCTCCGGCGCGGCCAGCAGGCAGATCGCGGTGACATCGTCCGCACCGCGCTTGATCAGCTCGCGGATCGCCGCGACCAGCGTGCCGCCGGTGGCCAGCATCGGGTCGACGACATACACCTGGCGCCCCGAGAGGTCGTCGGGCATCCGCGTGGCGTAGGTGTGCGCCTCGTACGTCTCCTCGTTGCGCACCATGCCCATGAAGCCGACCTCGGCGGTGGGCAGCAGCCGGACCATGCCGTCCAGCATGCCGAGACCGGCCCGCAGGATCGGTACGACCATGGGGCGCGGGTGCGAGAGCCGCACTCCGGTGGTCGCCGTCACCGGGGTCTCGATGTCGACCTGCTCGGTACGCACATCACGGGTGGCCTCGTAGGCGAGCAGGGTGACCAGCTCGTCGGCGAGCCGCCGGAAAGTCGGGGAGTCGGTGCGCTTGTCGCGCAGTGTGGTGAGTTTGTGCGCCACCAGCGGGTGGTCGACGACGTGGATCCGCATGACATCGACAGTAGCCGAGCCTGAGGGCCCCGACGCCCGCCCTGCGGCGCCCGGGTGCTCTCCGGGGTGGACGGCCGCGCTGGCATCAAACCACCAAAACGAGGGAAAGTGAGCACGTACGCCCGTGACGTCGACTCGGCATCGGGCGAGGACCCACCCGAGGGGTGTGTGCAGCGTGCCGGACCGTAAGCGGATCGACGACATGACGGACGCCGAGTCCGGTGCCCAGGGCGTCGAGAGCGACGCGGCACGCCGAAGGCGCCGGGCCCAATTCCTCCGGGAACTGCACGAGGCGCGGGAGCTGCGGGACCGCGTTCAGCCGCGCCGCGCGCGGGCCGCCCGGATGCGCCAGGCCATGCGGATGCGCTCCTTCCGCTGGTGAGCCGCCCGCCCCGGGCGCTGCCCCGGAGGCCGCCCCCGCACCCCGTTCGCTGCGGCACGTGAGCGACATCTCTCACATCCTCATCACGACGCAGCGTCGAAGACCCCGCGCGAACGCGATGTTTCTGCCACGATTCCGAAGGGGCGGGACCGCGGCGTGCAGCGCCGCCCCGCCCGGCCCGGCACGCCTATGACCAGTGGGAGAGTCACGGTGTACTTCGCCGCACTGCTCGCGCGCACCGAAGACGGGTGGGAAGCGAGCGATACGGAGCTCGACGATGTGGAGACGCTGACCGATCTGGCCGACCTGGCCCGAGAGGCGGCGATCAACGACGACACAGTGGTGGCGCTCATCGAACAGGAGGGCACCTGGTTCGGTGTCGTCCGGGTGGACGGCGAGGACGACCCCCGGGTCTTTCTCTCCAACGCCGCCGCCGCTGCCAGAAGCTCGTACGGCGCGATGCTGACCGACGAGCTCCTCGGCCGCGACGACAACGACGCGGACGAACTCGACAGCCTCGATCTGGACGGTACGGAGGACGGCGAAACCGAAACGGAAACGGACATCAGCGAGGACGACTCGGTGAATGGCTCGGCACCGCCCGGCCCTCTGGGCGACGCGGGGCTCCTGTCGGACCTCGGCATCGGCGAGAAGGAGCTGCTCGACCTGCAGGGCGACGCACTCGCCGAGATCGTCGACGCCCTGGGCTGCACGGACGTCCTGGAGGCCGTGCGCTGAGGCCTGCCGGGCCCCCGGGCCCGGCCTCCGGTCGCGTCCCCGACACTGGGGGCATGACCGTGCCCCCATCCGCCCCTGAGCCCCCATCCGCCCCTGAGCCCTCACCCGCGCCCGACCCGCTGCGCGACCCCTGGATCGCGCCGATGCGTCAGGCGCTGGACGAGGCCGCACGCGCCCCCGGGACCGGTGACGTCCCGGTGGGCGCCGTCGTGCTGTCCGCGGACGGCACGGTGCTCGGCACCGGCCACAACGAACGCGAGGCGACCGGCGACCCGACGGCACATGCCGAGGTCCTCGCCCTGCGGGCGGCGGCGAAGGCCGTCGGGGAGTGGCGGCTGACCGGCTGCACCCTCCTGGTCACCCTGGAGCCCTGCACGATGTGCGCCGGCGCGATCGTCCTCTCCCGGGTCGACCGCGTCGTCTACGGCGCCCGTGACGCCAAGGCCGGCGCCGCCGGATCCCTCTGGGACGTCATCCGCGACCGCCGGCTCAACCATCGCCCCGAGGTCATCACGGGCGTCCTCGAAGGCGAGTGCGCGGCCTTGCTGACCGCCTTCTTCCGCGACCGCTGACGAGCGGCGGGGAATCCGATTTCGGAGCACGGCCTCCTGTGGGCTAAGCTCTCTCTCGGTAGCGTGTCCGAGCGGCCGAAGGAGCGCGCCTCGAAAGCGCGTGAGGGGGCAACTCCTCCGTGGGTTCAAATCCCACCGCTACCGCTCTGAAGGCGAAGGCCCCGATCCCTTGCGGATCGGGGCCTTTGTCGTGCCCGCCGCCCCGGCTGTTCCGGAGCCGTCTGGAGGGCTGTCCTGAAGTCAACGTCCTTGCGGACTACGCCAGTTGAGGCAGGATCCTGCGGGCGTACGGCGAAGGACCCGGCAGCAGGAGCCGGGCCCTTCGCTGGGCGGTGCCGCCAGAGCCTTCAGGCCTGGCCCATCGGTCAGGCCCTAGTCCCGACGGCGGCCCAGCGCACGCCGGACGAAGTGGACGATCAGCGCGATCACCACGATGGCGATGATCAGGAAGATCACGAACAGCACGATCGCGAGGACACCGAGCTTCTTGAAGAAGCTCTTGCCCTTCTTCTTCGCCTTGGACTTCCACTTCGACTTCTTGGACTTGAAGCCGACCGACTTCAGGTGCGTCGAGCCGTGGTGCGCGGAGGCGGTGGTGGCGGACGCCGCCTTCCCCGCGCTCACCGTGCCCGACGTCCGCGATTCCGCGTCCGCGTATCGGACGGTGGCCGTGGTGCGCGCCGCCACCTCGCTGCCCGCGGCAGCGGCCGGTGCGGCAGCCGCCGCCAGCAGGCCGAGAAGCAGCGCGAGGACCACTGCCGGCCGCCTCCGTGCGGGCCGCGCGGCGGGCGAGCGCGAATCGCGCTGCCGGTGTGCCGAGTTCATCTCCATGGAACCAATCCCCCTCCAGTCGAGCGTCCAGCCATTATGGGCGTGGGCGGGCAACCCCGGCGGAGGCCTCGATCTCCGTGCGCAAGGTGCTGTGCCGTTCCGCATCGGAGGCTTCCCGAGCGAGGCAAAGCCCGAACAGCCGCTGGGTGAGGGCGATGTGGAGGCCCGCCAGGATCGCGACGGCCATGGTGGCAACCCCGCCCCGCCCTGTCGCGTACATGATCCTTTCAGATCCTTACGGGGAGAGGGACGCGGGGCGGCCGTCGACCGGTTGCAGAGCGTCCGCACGGCGCCGTTGTCCGAGGCGACGGGGGATTCGGTCGGGGGAAGCGGCGTCGGGGGAGGACAGGCCGCCTCCCCCGATGAGGACCGGGCCTCCAAGTCCGCGCCGCCGTCAGGGGGAAAGCCCGCGGCGCGGACCCCGCAGCGAGGCCTCGATCCCACGACCGGCGGATTCCTGCCAGACCCACCGGACACTCACCCATACTGCCGCTGCCGCGCGTCCCAACAGCTGGGCGAAGGACCTCATTTGGCGGGCCTTTGGTCCCTAAAGACGGAATCAATGACGGATCGGACGGGACCGGCGGCGCCCGGCACGCGGCACGCGATATGACGGCCCTCACCGCGACCGTCGAACACGTGTGGTTACACTCACCCGACTGCACTCGGGAACTGCAGGTACTGGCACAGGGGAGACGGGACTGATGGTGCAAGCGAAAAAGATCGCGCTGTACGTGGTCATCGTCTTCGTGCTCTACACGATCATCACGTCCCCGAGCCGGGCCGCCGACCTGGTCCAGATAGGCTTCGAGGGCATATCGACCGCTGCCCAGGGTGTCGGCGAGTTCATGACGCAGCTGATCAGCTAGACATCAACCAAGATCAGCCCGATACCCACAGAGGCAGCCGGCCGCCCGGACCGGCTGCGCACCATCCGCCGCACGGAGGCCCCAGTGATCCGCCACCTGGTCCTGTTCAAGCTCAACGAAGGCGTCTCGCGCGACGAGGAGCGGGTGCAGGCCGGCGCCCGCGCGTTCGCCGAGCTCAAGGGCCAGATCCCGGAGCTGGAGCACTGGGAGCACGGCTGGAACATCACGGACCGCCCGATCGCCTATGACTTCGCGATCAACTCGGCCGTCGCCGACGCGGACGCCCTCAAGCGCTATCTCGAGCACCCGGCCCATCAGGCGGCCGCCGGCCAGTGGCGCGAGTTCGCCACCTGGGTGATCGCCGACTACGAGTTCTGAGCCGGCACCCCCGCTCACCGAGCCCCTCGCCCCCTCCGGGCGGGGGGCTTCGTCGTACCCTCCGGCGCCGACCCACCACGCCCCACAGGCCTCACCACTCACCCAATTCCCCATCCAACTCAGCACTCAACACGTCGTTATGGGGTGCTTGCACACAGTGCACATGTCTTGTGATGCTATGACCGCTTTTGCCAGATACATGCACTGCGAAGGGAGGCGTAACCGTGACGGCCCGTACTGCGCCCAAGGCTCCATCCCGCGAGAGCCGAAGCGCGGACACGCGGGCACTCACACAGGTGCTGTTCGCGGAGCTGGCGGGTCTCGAACCCGGCACGCCCGAGCACGCCCGGGTCCGTGCCGCGCTGATCGAGGCCAATCTGCCGCTGGTCCGCTACGCCGCCGCCCGTTTTCGCAGCCGCAACGAACCGATGGAGGACGTCATCCAGGTCGGCACCATCGGCCTGATCAACGCCATCGACCGGTTCGACCCCGACCGCGGCGTCCAGTTCCCCACCTTCGCGATGCCGACCGTCGTCGGCGAGATCAAGCGCTACTTCCGCGACAATGTGCGCACCGTCCACGTCCCGCGCCGCCTCCACGAGCTCTGGGTGCAAGTCAACGGCGCGACCGAGGATCTGACGGTGCTGCACGGCCGCTCCCCGACCACCGCCGAGATCGCCGAGCGGCTCAAAATCGGCGAGGACGAGGTCCTGGCCTGCCTGGAAGCCGGCCGCTCGTACCACGCGACCTCCCTGGAGGCCGCCCAGGAGGGCGACGGTCTGCCGGGCCTCCTGGACCGCCTCGGATACGAGGATCCGGAGCTGGCCGGCGTCGAGCACCGCGACCTCGTACGGCATCTCCTCGTCCAGCTGCCGGAGCGCGAACAACGCATTCTTCTGCTGCGCTACTACAGCAACTTGACGCAGTCCCAGATCAGCGCGGAGCTGGGCGTGTCGCAGATGCATGTGTCGCGACTACTCTCCCGTAGCTTCGCCAGATTGAGATCCGCAAACAGGATCGACGCCTAACCGGGATGAGCGACCCGTTCCTGCGCAGATATGTCGACATGGCGCTACAGCGTGTTGCCGACATGTGACATTCTGCAGGAACCGCGTTTGCCGTGGCCCTGCCTCCGGTATTCAGGTGGAGGCATAACTCCTCGGTCCGGCCTGGGCCGGGGGACGCCGTAGCGACCCAACCGCGACCTCAAGGGGGTGGCATGTCCGTAGAACTGGGCAGCTCGAAGGTGCTTTCCGCGATTCCCGCGCCTGCGCCACACGTGCATGACGACGACGCCATCAACACCCGCACGCTCTCCCGCTCCCTCTTCCTGCGGCTGGCCACGCTCGACAAGGACTGCGCGGAGCGTACGTACGTCCGCGACACCCTGATCGAACTCAACCTCCCGCTCGTGCGCTACGCCGCGGCGCGCTTCCGCAGCCGCAACGAGCCGATGGAGGACATCGTCCAGGTCGGCACGATCGGGCTGATCAAGGCGATCGACCGTTTCGACTGCGAACGCGGCGTGGAATTCCCGACGTTCGCGATGCCGACCGTCGTCGGCGAGATCAAGCGCTTCTTCCGCGACACCTCGTGGTCGGTGCGCGTCCCGCGCCGCCTCCAGGAGCTCCGGCTCGCCCTCACCAAGGCCAGCGACGAGCTCGCGCAGAAGCTGGACCGCTCCCCCACCGTCCCCGAACTCGCCCTGTGCCTGGGGGTGTCGGAGGAGGACGTCGTCGACGGCCTGGCGGTGGGCAACGCCTACACCGCCTCGTCCCTCGACTCCCCCTCCCCCGAGGACGACGGCGGCGAGGGTTCTCTCGCGGACCGCCTCGGCTACGAGGACTCCGCGCTGGAGGGCGTCGAATACCGCGAGTCCCTCAAGCCCCTGCTGGCCAAACTCCCCGCCCGCGAGCGCCAGATCATCATGCTCCGGTTCTTCGCCAACATGACCCAGTCCCAGATCGGCGAGGAGGTCGGCATCTCCCAGATGCATGTCTCCCGGCTGCTCACCCGCACCCTCGCGCAGCTGCGCGAAGGACTCATCGCAGACTGAGGCCCGGTCCGCCGAGAGGCATTGCACCTCGCGCCGCTCGGCGGACAGCTGTACAGAAGAGCGCACGGCCCGCTGTACGGAAGAAAGCGCGGCCCGCAGGAAACACCGCACGCCCCTATACTCCTGACGCCCCGTCAACAACACTGTCCCGATGCGACGGACGACGACTGTTGCCTCCGCCTCGGCGGCCGTACTGTGTCTGGGCGTCCTGCTCACCGGCTGCGGAAGCGCATCCGAAGAGGGCTATGCCGCAGTGGGCGCCGCAGGCCCCGCCGACGGCCGCGCGCCGACGAAAGCCGTACCGGAGGGCGGAGTCGAACTGACGCCCCTGGACGGCGACGGACGCGGTGACTCCGACGACGGCGCCACCGAACCCGGCTCCGGCCCCCGGTCCGCGAGGCCCGCACCGGGCGCCTCCCCGGAGGCCGCCGATGCCACCCCCGACGCCCCGGACGACGGCCCGTCCAAGACCCCCAACTCGCCCTCGCCGCCCGGCGATACCCCGCGCCCGGACACTCCCGGCAGTGGCTCCCCCTCGCCCCGGCCGCCCGCCCCCACCATCCCGGCCGGCCCGGACGCCCCCACGGGGCTGGTGATCGGCAAGCCGGATCTCGCCGATACGGACGTCCGCTGGTGCGAGAAGGTCAGCATCGACTTCCTCAACACCGGCCGGCGCTCTGTCACCTCCGGCACCGTCACCTTCGGCAGCCACATCATCGGGCCCCTCGGAGTCGACTGGGCGACGATCGACGCCACCCGCAAGCTGCCGCTCCCGCTTACCCCGGGCGAGCGGAAGACCGGCACCTGGCGGGTGTGCGTGGAGTCTTGGCGAGTACCGCTCGGTATGCACCTGGACACCAAGGACGTGACCTTCCACTGGAAGTAGGTCCAGCAGTTCCAGTAGGTCAGCAGGTCCACGTACACCGGATCAGGCCAGATCAGGTGCGGATCAGGTCAGCATCAGCGTGCTTTTCGCCGTGGCCCGGGAGCTGTTGCCCACATAGACGTCGATCGTGCCGGGCTCGATCCGGTACGTGCCGTCCGGATCGTTCGTCCAGAAGCCCAGATCCTCGGCGCCGATCCGGAAGCGCACGGTCCGGCTCCTGCCGGCCGCCAGGGCCACCCGGCGGAAGCCGCGCAGCCGACGTACCGGCTGGACGACGCTGGCGGCGCGGTCGTGGACGTAGAGCTGTACGACCTCATCGCCTTCCCGGTCCCCGGTGTTGCGCACGGAGACCGAGACCTCGACCGTGTCGCCCCGCTCCAGCGCCTCGGCCGCGATGCGGGTGGTGCTCAGCCGGGGCTCGCCGATCTCGAAGGTCGTGTAACTCAGGCCGTGGCCGAACGCGAACTGCGGGCCGTGCGGCAGGTCCAGATACTTGGAGGTGTACTTGTTGTCCGGGTCGTACGGCCGCCCGGTGTTCTCGTGGTTGTAGTGGACCGGGATCTGCCCGGCCACGCGCGGGAAGCTGACGGGGAGCTTGCCGCCCGGGTTGACCTTGCCGAAGAGGACGTCGGCGATGGCGTTTCCGGCCTCGATGCCCGGGTGCCAGGCCTCCAGCACGGCGGGGGCCCGGTCCAGCCAGTCGCCGATGGTGAGCGGGCGCCCGTTGACCAGCACCACCACGAAGGGCTTGCCGGTGTCCGCCACAGCGGCGATCAGCTTCTCCTGGGCGCCGGGCAGCCCGATGTCGCTGCGGGCGGCGGCCTCGCCGCTGAGCGCCGGCGGCTCGCCGACCACGACCACGGCGACCTCGGCGGCCCGGACGGCGGCCACGGCCTCGGGGATGCCGCTGGTGTCCGTGCCCTCCGGGTCGACGCCCCGCGCATGGCCGATCTTCGCCCCGGGCGCCGCCGCGCGGACCGCGTCCAGCACCCGCACCGAGGGGAACCTCTCCCGCGCGGCGGGCAGCACCCACGTCCCCAGCAGATCCCCGGAGTCGGCGAACGGCCCGACCACCGCGATGGACGAGACGGACCGGCCGAGCGGCAGGGTGCGCCGCTCGTTCCTCAGCAGCACCATCGACCGCGCCCCGGTCTCCCGCGCCGCGGTACGCGCCTTCTTCGACGGCTCACGGATCTCGGCGGACTCGTCCACATACGGCTCGTCGAAGAGGCCCAGCGAGAACTTCAGCCGAAGCACCCGGGAGACCGCGTCGTCCAGCCTGGCCAGGCCGACCTTCCCGGAGCGGACCAGCGCCTTGCCGTAGCGGGTGACGTTGGTGCTGCTCATCTCCATGTCGACGCCCGCGTTGAGGCTCAGCCGCGCCGCGTCCGCACCGTCCTCGGCGAAGCCGTGCGCGATCAGTTCCTGGACGCCGGTCCAGTCGCTCACCACCATGCCGGCGTAGCCCCACTCCTCCTTGAGGATCTCGGTGAGGGTGTGGGTGTTGCCGTGCGCCGGTACGCCGCTGATGGTGTTGAACGAGGCCATCACGGTGGCCACGCCGGCGTCCACCGCGGCCTTGAACGGCGGCAGATACAGATTGCGCAGCCGGGCCTCGGAGACGTCCACGGTGTTGTAGTCGCGGCCGCCCTCGGCGCCCCCGTAGGCCACGAAGTGCTTGGCGCAGGCGGCCAGCCGGTTCCGCCCACGGAGACCGTCCGTACCGCCGCCCTGATACGCCCTGACCTTGGCGGCGGCGAATACGGATGTGAGATACGGGTCTTCCCCGCATCCCTCGGCGATCCGCCCCCACCGCGGCTCGTGGGTGACGTCCATCATCGGGGCGAAGGTCCAGTGGACCCCGTTGGAACGTGCCTCGGCCGCCGAGATCTCCGCGTCCCGCTCGGTGACCGCCGGATCGAAGGTGGACGCCTGGGCGAGCGGGATGGGGAAGGTGGTCCACAGGCCGTGGATGACGTCCAGCCCGAAGAGCAGCGGAATGCCGAGCCGGGACTCCTCAACTGCGATCTTCTGAACCGCGTTGCTGCTCTCGGCGCCGTAGATGTTGAGCACCGACCCGAGCCGACCGGCCCGCGCCGCGTCCTCGACCTCTTTGGTCCCTCCGCCACCCGGCCCCGTGTCGTAAGCCCACGGCAGCTGCTGTAACTGCCCCAGCTTCTCTTCGACACTCATACGCCCCAGCAGCGCGTCGACCTGACGGTCATACGGCCCAGGCTTCCGCGCAGCGCCGCCGGCGCGCGCACCGGGCGCCGCCTGGGCCACGCCGGCAGCCCCCGGAACAGCCCCGGCCGCGGCAACCGTGCCGCCTGCCGCAGCCAGCAGAGTACGTCGTCGGATCCCGCTCATGCCTTCACCTTTTCAATTCAAATCGGTGAGTAACTGCGGTAACTCCGGTAATTCCTCCAAGAGTTGACTGAAGCTACGGCGCTGTCACGGGCACGTCAAGAGTTTGGACGCGGGGGGCGGGACGCGGGGACGTGGGGCGCGCGACGCCCGGGGCGGTGAGGCATGTGCGGCGAGGGGGCGACGGACGTCGCCCAAGTACGGCCGACAGATCGACCGACAGCAGATTGACCGAGGCGCTGCGGGACTCGCCATGCACTACCGCGAGCTGTGAGCCAAGGGGCGGCGAGAGCCGGGGGCGGGGGGGGCGGGTTCCCGCGTTCAACGGCGCGTTCGACGACGAAGCGGCTCGGGGAGTACGTGTGTCCGGGGGAGTACGTGTGTCCCCTAGGGGGCGATCGAACAGATCCCCTAGGGGACGTGAGAGCCCCCTGCGGGTCCACAACGCCGGGGGCCAGACGGGTATTCCCGCTGACGGGGGGCCGGGTAGGCATTCCCGCTTCCGGAGGCCGGGCGGACACTCCCGCCTTCGGCTGGGCGGGCGGGCATTGCCACTGCCGGCGGGGCAGGCTGGCATTCCAGTTTCCGGCGGGCCGGGCGAACACTCCCGCTTCCGGCGGGGAGGGCGGGTATTCCCCGCTTCCGGGCGCGCCGGCGCACGGCGTGGCCGGCGGGGCGCCCTCTACAGTGGCGGCTGTCGTCCTACGACAGGGCCAGCCACGCAGCGCCGGCCACGACCGCGAGCGCGACGATCACGCCGATGATGACGCCCACGCGCGGGCCGGCCGACTGCTGCTGGGGCGCCGCCGCGCGGCCGCCGCCCTGCGGGACGCCGCCCTCGTCGACGAAGGCGCGGAACATCTGCGTGCTGCCGGCCGGGTCGTAGTTACCGTCGGCCTGGTTCTGCGGGTTGGTCGCCATGGGCAAGGACCCTAGCGAACCGGGGGCGCAGGGGCACCCCTGGGGCGCGCACCAGCACGTATGCGGCACTTGTGCAGCACCGGCCCCGCACGAATCCAGCACGGGCGCGTGCGCATCCGGCACGGACGAGTCCACAGAGTCAGCACGGGCGCGTCGAGAGCCGGCATGGACGAGCGCAGGCGCGGCACGACGATTACGCAGCCGGCACGCGCGAGTACGCAGCCGGCACGGGCGAGTACGCACCCGCGTGCGCGAGTACGCATGGCGCGCGACCGCGCCCCTCCCCACGCACCCGGCACACACGGTCGTACGGCGGCACATGCCTTCGCGCACCGGCACACTCCGGCACCCCCGGGCGCCCGCGGCACACGGCACACGGCACGCGCGTCCCCGTTCCAGCCCCGCGCTCCCCGCCCCACTGCCACTCCCCCTCCCCACCTGCGCCTTCACGTCGCCAGTCGACCGTCTTGACCGGCCCCCGGTCCAGACTTTTCGTTGCCTTTACCCCGCCCGCCCCACATTCGTTTGCCTTCAGCAACCAACCTGTTTATCGTTGCCCTAAGCAACAAAAGATCTGGAGGAGCGGTGGCCGCTCAAAGTCAGTACGAGGAGCTGGCCAGGCAACTCAGCGCCATCGGCGCCGTCAAACGGGAAATGGGGCGGATCCTTCCCCAGGACTGCCCGCCCGCCTCGGCCGGCGTGCTCACCCTGCTCGACCGGCACGGCGAGATGCGGATGGGCCAGCTCGCCGAGCTGCTCGCGATCGATATGTCGGTGACCAGCCGGCACGTCGCCCATGTCGCCGAGCGCGGCTGGATCGAGCGGCAGCCCGACCCGGCGGACAAGCGGTCGCGGCTGCTGCGCCTGACCCCGAGCGGCAGGGAGCTCCTCCGGGAGCTCGCCGAGCGCTACACCCAATCGCTCGCCCGGTACCTGGACGACTGGTCCGACGCCGACGTCGGCCGTCTCAACGAGCTGCTCGCCAGGCTCCGTACGAGCTTCGGCGACTGCCGTACCCGGGCGCATCACGACGCGCACCACGACACACGCCGTGACGCACGCCATGACACACGCCACGACTCCACCACCCGTACACCCGCAGGATGAAAAGGAACCACATGGCTACGACCACACCAGCCGGTGTGCGGGGCGGCCACGCCAAGCATGGAGGCGGGCACAGCGCCTCCAACGGGGCACCCATGACGCACCGTCAGATCATGGAGGCGCTGTCCGGGCTGCTGCTCGGCATGTTCGTCGCCATTCTGTCGTCGACGATCGTGTCGAACGCGCTGCCGGAGATCATTCATGATCTGGACGGCGGGCAGAGTGCCTACACCTGGGTGGTCACGGCCGCGCTGCTGGCGATGACGGCGTCCACCCCGCTCTGGGGCAAGCTCTCCGATCTGTTCAGCAAGAAGCTGCTCGTCCAGTTCTCCCTGGTCATCTATGTCGCGGGTTCGGTTGTCGCCGGGCTCTCGCAGAACACCGGCATGCTGATCGCGTGCCGGGTGGTGCAGGGCATAGGCGTGGGCGGTCTGTCCGCCCTGGCCCAGATCGTGATGGCCGCGATGATCTCCCCGCGCGAGCGCGGGCGCTACAGCGGCTACCTCGGTGCTGTTTTTGCCGTGGCCACCGTCGGTGGTCCGCTGCTCGGCGGTGTCATCACCGACACGGACTGGCTCGGCTGGCGCTGGTGCTTCTACGTCGGCGTGCCGTTCGCCGTCATCGCGCTGATCGTGCTGCAGAAGACGCTGAAGCTCCCCGTCGTCAAGCGCGAGGGCGTCAAGGTCGACTGGGCGGGCGCGTTCTTCATCAGCGCGGCGGTTTCGCTGCTGCTGGTGTGGGTGACGCTGGCCGGTGACAAGTACGACTGGTGGTCGTGGCAGACCGGCGCGATGGTCGGCGGCGCGGTCGTACTCGGCGTGATCTTCGTGCTCGTCGAGGCCAAGGCGAAGGAACCGATCATCCCGCTGCGGCTGTTCCGCAACAAGACGATCACCCTGGCGTCGCTGTCCTCGCTGTTCGTCGGTATCGCGATGTTCGCCGGCACCGTCTTCTTCAGCCAGTACTTCCAGCTGGCGCGGGGCAAGTCGCCGACGATGTCCGGTGTGATGACGATCCCGATGATCGGCGGCCTGTTCATCTCGTCGACGGTCTCCGGCCAGATCATCACCAAGACCGGTAAGTGGAAGGCCTGGCTGGTCAGCGGTGGTGTGCTGGTCACTGCCGGCCTCGGGCTGCTCGGCACCATCCGTTACGACACCGAGTACTGGCACATCGCGGTCTTCATGGGCCTGATGGGCCTGGGCATCGGCATGATGATGCAGAACCTGGTGCTCTGCACACAGAACCAGGTCGCACCCGAGGACCTCGGCGCCGCCTCGTCCGTCGTCACCTTCTTCCGCTCCCTCGGTGGTGCGGTGGGTGTCTCGGCGCTCGGTGCGGTGCTCGCCAACCGGGTCACGCACTACGTCAAGGACGGCCTGACCGAGCTCGGCCCCAAGGCCGCGAAGGCGGCCGCCCAGGCCGGTGGCAACAGCGGCGGCGGCATCCCGGACCTGGACGCCCTCCCGGCGCCGCTGCGCACCGTCATGGAGTCCGCGTACGGGCACGGGGTCGGCGATGTGTTCCTCTACGCGGCGCCCTGCGCGCTGCTCGCCCTTCTCTTCACGCTGTTCATCAAGGAGGTCGCGCTGAAGACCCGCGGCGGGCTGGCGCAGAGCGCGGCGAGCAGTGAGGAGGCGCCCGCTGCCGCGGATGCCCCCGTCGAGGCCGCTGCCGCACCGATGGCCGAGGAGCCGGAGCCCGCGCTGGTGGGCGCCTCGCCGGTCGCCCCCGAAGGCGACGGGCACACGCCCTCCTGGGCGCAGCCGGCCGCCGCGGTGGCAGCGCAGCCGCTTCAGGCGTTCGCGTCCGCCGGTGACGGCGACGGCACCGCGGGCGGGTCGGCGATCCACGGCTTCGTACGCAACCCGGAGGGCAACCCCGTCCCGCGCTCCGCGGTGACGCTGATCTCGCTCAGCGGGCGCCAGTTGGGCCGCTCGGTCGCCCAGGCCAACGGCTCGTATGTGCTGAACGCCCCCGGCGCCGGCTCGTATGTGTTGATCGCGGCCGCCGACGGGCACCAGCCGCAGGCGTCCACGGTCGTCGTCGGCGAGCAGCCGCTCGGTTACGACATCCTGCTCAGCGGCACCAGCGGCCTCGGCGGGCAGGTCCGCAGCGCGGTCACCGGCCAGCCGGTCGAGGGCGCGATGGTCGTCGTCACCGACGTCCGCGGCGAGGTGCTGGCCACCGGAAAGACCGGCGCCGAGGGCTTTTTCGCCTTCGACGACCTGGCCACCGGGTCCTTCACCGTCGCCGTGAACGCAGCCGACTACCGGCCGACCGCGCTGCCGGTCGAGGTCGGCGGCCAGGGCACGACCCGTATCGAGATCGAGCTGCTGTCCGGGGCGCGGGTGCAGGGCGTCGTACGGGCGGGCGGCCGGAGCGGCGCCCGGCTTCCGCTGCCCGACGCCCGGGTCACGCTGGTGGACGCGGCGGGCAATGTCGTCGCCACCTCGACGACCGGGGAGGACGGCGCCTACGCCTTCACCGACCTGGACGCCGGCGACTACACGGTCATCGCGAGCGGCTATCCGCCGGTCGCCAGCGGCCTGTCCGTCGATGCGCGCGGGGTCGACGGCTATGACGTGGAGCTGGCGCACCCGTCGGATGCTGGTGGGGCGGCGTGACCGGGGCGGGAGCCGTTGTCGGTTGCGCATCGACACGGTGCCAAATCCAAGTCCGGCAGGCCGGTGGGGCGGCATGACCGGGGCAGCAGACATGGTCGGCCGCGCGGGCAGCGGGCGCCGGCACTGACCCCGCCCCGGGATCCCGCAGCAGGGCATCCCGGCGGCACAGACCCCGGGTCCGGGCGCGCTTTGAGCGGAGACGCGTCCGGGCCCGGCACCAGGGCTCCGGCGGCGGCCGTGCACACAGGCAGGGGACGGCCTGCACGCCGCCGCCCGGAGCCCTACCTTCCCCCAGGCTCTCGGCCGGTCCTGAGCAGGGGGCATCGCATGAGGCAACAAACGGGAGAGGCAATGACTTCGACGGGAGCGGGCACGGGAGGCGCCGGCGTACGGGCGCGGATCCGTACGCGGGACGGCTGGGCGGTTCAGCATGCCGTACTGACCGTCACGGACATGACGGGCAGTCAGGTGCTGCGCGCGACGGCGGACGAGGAAGGCGGCATCCGCAGCGAGCGGCCGCTGCCCGCGGGCCCGTACACGGCCATCGTGACGGCCGTCGGCTACGCCCCGGTCGCCTCCAGCGCGATCGTGACGGCCAGCGGCCGGATGGACGTCGGCAGCGTGGTGCTGGCACGGCAGGGCGGCGCCGAGCTGCCGCCGCCCGGCGCCTGGACGATCGACCCGATGCACTCGACGGTGGGCGCGGTCGCCCAGCATCTGGGGATCTCCAGCGTGCACGGCCGGTTCACCGAGTTCGGCGGGCGGATCGAGATCGCCGAGGAGCTGGAGAAGTCGACGGTCGAGGCGACCATCAGCGCCTCGTCCATCGACACCGGCAACGGCATGCGGGACGGCCATCTGCGTTCCGAGGACTTCCTGAACGTGGCCGAGTTCCCGGAACTCAGCTACCGCAGCACCGGCCTGGCGCCGGCAGGACCGGACCGCTGGACGGTGCACGGCGAGCTGTCGCTGCACGGCGTCGTACGGCCCGTGGACCTCGACCTCAGCTACCTCGGCACCGGGCCCGACCCCTGGGGTGGCGTACGCGCCGCCTTCCGGGCCACGGCCGAACTGCGCCGCGAGGACTTCAAGATGAACTACAACCAGGTGGTGGCCGCGGGGATAGCGGCGATCGGTACGACGCTGCGGGTGGAGTTGGCCATCCAGGCGGTTCAAGGGCTTCACGGGCTTCACGGGGAAAACGCAGCTCAGGGGGAGAGCGCGCCCCTCGACTGAACGCTCCCCGCTACCACACGACCCGCTCCGCCGCCCGCGTTTTCGCCCCAGCTCGAATAGCTGGCGCGCCCCCGGTGCCCTGGGCAGACTGCCTTTCGCGGAGGCAGTGCGGCCCCTCACACCACGCTCGGCCGAGGGTCTGCCAGGCACTCCGTGCGACTTGACCGAAAGACCACGCAGACCGACAGACCACACCGGGGGAGAACCACCATGCGCAAGATCACGAGGGCCGCGGCCGCGCTCGCGCTGGCCGTCGGCGCCACCACCGCCGTCACCGCCACCAGCGCCAATGCCGCCCAGGCGGCCGGTACCGTGCACGGCTGCCCGTCCGGGGCCGTCTGCATCTACCCGCAGAACACCGGCTGGAACGGCGACCGTCCGAACCTCGTCTACTACAGCTACGGCGCCCACAACCTCAACAACCAGGTCGGGCAGCACTACGTCTTCAACAACCAGACCGGGGGTGCCACGGCCCGCACCTGCACCGGCTACAACGGCACGGGGGACTGCCAGGGCTTCATCCAGCCCGGCTACTACGTGGACAAGGACCTGACCCCGATCAACTCGATCCTCCTCGTGCGGCCGTAGTTGTCGCCACAGCGGTGGCCGCGGGCATGACCGCAGCCGTTCCGCACCCGCGGGTTCATCCGGGCCGGCCCTCCTGCTGGGGCCGGCCCGGCTACGGTTCATGGCCCACCGCCCACCGCCCGGTCGCGCAGCGCCTCGATGCCCGCGATCTGCAGATCGAGCGCGACCGCGAAGTCCCGCTCCAGCATTTCGAGGGCGGACAGGCCCTCGCGGGCGTCCCCGGCCCGGATCGACAACTCCATCATCTCGGCGAACTCCGGGCGGTCCGAGATCGCGGCGATGACCTGGGCGAAGTACTCGTCGAGGCTGATGCCGGCGGCCCGGCAGCGGGCTTCGTGCAGCCCCCGGATCGTCGAGAAGCCGTAGACGAAGTGGAAGACGGACGCGAGCGCGCCGGACGTCGTCTCCTGGGCCAGGCCGCTGCGCTGCATCACCCGGAGCGTGGCATTGGCGAACGCCGTCGAACGCGGGCCGATGTTGATGAACTCGCCCAGCAGCCGGGCCGCCCAGGAGTGCCGCAGCAGCATGTCGCGGTAGGCGACGGTGAGGGCGCGCAGCTGATCGCGCCAGTCGGCGGCGGGATCCGACTCGTCGGGGAGCGGCATCTCGCCGGCCACCGAATCGATCGCCAGCTCCAGCAGGTCGTCCTTGGTGTCGACGTACCAGTAGACCGACATCGCGGTGACGCCCAGCTCGGCGGCGAGCCGGCGCATCGAGAACTTCGCGAGGCCCTCGGCGTCCAGCAGCCGGACCGAGGCGGCGATGATCTTTTCGAGGTCCAGCCCGGCCGGCTGGTCCGTCTTCCGTTTGGGCGGGGGGCGTTCGGTCAGCCAGACGCTGCTCGGCTGCTTCTTGGCGCGGCCGTCCGTCTCTGCCATGGCGCCCTCCTTTTCGCAGAGCGATTCCCGGACCGCTTCTCGGAGCGCCGATCGGAGTTGTTCCCGGAGCGTTTCGCGGAGCGATCTTTCTTCTCGTGTCCGATGCTATTCCGCGGCACTGACAGTGGGTGACGAACCTGCGGCGGAGTCGGGCACTGCTGACGCCCCGGCGGATCCCTCCCGCCCCGTACGCTCCGCCCGCCGCAGCAGTACCGCGGCGAGCAGCCCGCCGAGGAACACCGCGGCCGCGCCGACGAGCTGACTGGTGCCGATCCCGGCCGCGAAGGCGTCGTGAACGGCGACCCGCTCGGCGTCCGTACGGGTCCGGGCGAGCGCCGCGGGAAGCGACCCCGCTCCGGCGGCGACCAGCGGAAGCAGCGCGACGAACCGGGAGTTCAGGACCGCGCCGAGGACGGCGACACCCAGGCCCTGGCCGAACTCCATCAGCGTGCCGTTGACCCCGGCGCCCACCCCGGCCTTGGCCGGCGGTATCGCGGACATGATCGCGTTGGCCATCGTCGGCATGGCGAACGCGACACCGACACCCATCACGATCAGGCCGGCCAGCATGCCGCCGTAGCTGTCACCGCCGAGCGTGGAGATCGCCGCGAGCCCGGCCGCGAGCAGCGTCATCCCGGAGACGATCATTCCGGGGGTGCCGAGGCGGGGCATCAGACGGGCGCCCACACCGGTGAAGTTGACCAGGATGACGGTGACGGCGAGCGGCGCCATCCGCAGCCCGGCGTCCAACGGGCCGTAGCCGAGGACCAGTTGGAGATGCTGGGTGAGCAGGAACATCGAGCCGCCCATCCCGAAGGCGACCAGGATGCCGCCCGAGACGGCGCCGATGAACCGGCTGTTGCGGAAGAAGTGCATATCCAGCATCGGATGCGGGACATGCAGCTCCCAGAGGGCGAAGGCGGCCAGTCCGACGAGGCCGACGGCGGCGGAGATCAGCACCCTCGCGGACAGCCAGCCGGTCACCGGACCGTCGATGATCGCGAAGACCACGCCGGCCATACCGATCATGGACAGCAGCGCCCCGAGCAGGTCCGGACGCTCCGCGCCACGGCTCTTGGACTCCGGCACGAGGGTGACGACGGCCGCCAGCGCGATCGCCGCCACTGGGAGGTTGACGAGGAACAGCGAGCCCCACCAGAAGTGGTCGAGCAGCGAGCCGCCGATCAGCGGCCCGGCGGCGAAACCGAGGGAGTTGACGGAGCTCCAGATGCCGATGGCCTTGGGACGCTCCGCGTCGTCGAAGATCTGCATGACGACGGCGAGGGTGGTGGTCACCAGGAGCGCACCGCCGACGCCCATGCCGGCGCGCGCGGCGATCAGCTGACCGGGCGACTGGGCGAGCGCCGCGCCGAGCGAGGCGAGGCCGAACAGCACCAGGCCGACGGCGAGCATCTTCTTGCGGCCGTAGCGGTCGGCGGAGTTGCCCGCGGTGAGCAGCAGGCCGGACTGCACCAGCGAATAGGCGTTGATCATCCACTGGACGTCGGCGGTGGTCGCGCCCATCCCCTGGGTGAGGGAGGGGACGGCGACGTTCAGGACGGTGTTGTCGAGGACGACGGTGAGCTGGGCGACGCAGATGACGGCCAGGATCAGCCAGCGGGTGGCGGGCCGGCCGGGCGGCTGGAGGGGAGTGGGTTCGGAGGCCACGGCGGGCATACGGGCTCCCTGTACGGTGCAAGGCGGAGTGGTCGCCATACACCGTACAGGGAGTGTTATACGCCGTACATTCAATTATGAGCGGGAGCCCGAGGCGCGGTCACGCCTTCCGCGTCAGGTCGTAGAAGGTGGCCTGACCCACGGTGACCTTCGTGAAGGTCTTCTCGATCCACGAGGTGATCTTCGACGAGGAGCCCTGGCCGCCGCCGGGGCCGCCCATGGCACCCCAGCCGCCCACGATGAAGTAGTGGATCTTCCCTTCCTGGACGTACCGCTTGAACTGGGCGAGGGTCGGCGAGGGGTCGCTCCCGTTGAAGCCGCCGATCGCCATCACCGGCTTCTCGGTGGCGAGTTGGTAGCTCGCGGCGTTCTGGGAGCCGATGGCCGCGGCGGCCCAGGTGTAGTCGTCCGCGTCCTTCTCCAGCAGCGCCTTCGCCTTGTCGCCGACCCGGCTGCCGTTGAGCAGACCGCCCATGGCGCCGCCCATACCGCGCATCCGGCCCCCCTCACCCAGTCCGCCCGCCTGGCCCGGACCGGGGACGACCTGCCGGCCGCCCCGCTGCCCCGGGAATTGGCCCTGCTTCTGGCCCTGGACCTGCCCCTGAACCTGGCCCGGAGGCCGGCCACCGGGCGGGACCGGGGCGTTGCCGCCGCGCGCCGCGCCGACAGGCGGCTTGCCACGGACGAAGCGCATGCCGCCCGGCCCGCCCATACCGCCCTGGACCGACGGCCCTGCCGTGATGATCGATCCGCCCTTTGCTGTATCGACCGTGTTGAGCGTGTACGCGAGCGGGCCGGCCAGCGCCGTCGCCACCCCGAGCCCGGCGGCGAGCACCGCGATCCGGCGACCGGCCCCGGCCGGCTTCGCCGTCCCCACGGGCCCCGCTTCCCCTGCCGCACCCACCACGCCTACCGCCCGGGTCCGCCGTAGCCTCAGCAGAAGACCGAGCGCCGCCAGCAAACCGAACGCCAGGACCGTCCAGCGCAGCCACGGCAGCCAGTTCGGCGAACGGTTCAGCAGGACGTACGACCAGCCGGCGGTCACCGCGACGGTCAGCGCCAGGACGAGCGACGCACTCCTCCCGCCGCGCCGCCACAGCAGCGTCCCGCCCATACCGACCAGCGCCGCGACATAGGGCGCCAGCGCGATGTTGTAGTACTGGTGGAAGATCCCGGACATAAAGCTGAAGGTCACGAACGTCATCAGCAGCGCGCCGCCCCACACCAGGAACTCCGCCCGCTGCCCGGCCTCTTCGGCGGCGACCGCCCGCCGCGCCCGCCGGAGCACACACACGGCCGCGACCAGCAGGATCAGCGCAGCGGGCAGCAGCCAGGAAATCTGGCCGCCCATGTCGGAGGAGAAGAGCCGGGTGATGCCGGTCTCGCCCCATCCACCACCGCCGCCACCACCGGGCCCGCCCCTGCCACCACCACCGACGCTGCCGGTCTCATTGCCGGTGATCCGCCCGAAGCCGTTGTAGCCGAAGGTCAGCTCAAGGAAGCTGTTGGTCTGCGAGCCGCCGATGTACGGGCGCGAGGACGCCGGCCACAGCTCGACGAGCGCCACCCACCAGCCGCCGGACACCACCATCGCCAGCCCGGCAAGCAGCAGTTGGCCGAACCGCCGGCCCACCCTCACCGGTCCACAGCATGCGTAGACGAGGGCCAGCGGCGGCAGGATCAGCCACGCCTGGAGGGTCTTGGTGAGAAAGCCGAGCCCGAAGCAGAGGCCGGCCAGCAGCAGCCACTTCGTTCGCCCGTCCTCCAGCGCGCGCAGCACGGCGGCGATCGCGCAGACCATCAACAGGCACAGCAGCGCGTCGGGGTTGTTGAACCGGAACATCAGGGCGGCGACCGGCGTGATCGCGAGCGCCGCACCCGCCAGCAGGCCGGCCGCCGCGCCGAACCGGCGCCGTACGGCCGCGTAGAGCACGCCGACCGTCGCGACGCCCATCAGCGCCTCCGGCACCAGGATCGCCCAGGTGCTCAGCCCGAAGAGGCGTACGGACAGCGCCATCGGCCACAGCGCGGCCGGCGGCTTGTCGACGGTGATCGAGTTGGCCGCGTCCGAGGACCCGAAGAAGAACGCCTTCCAGCTTTCGCTGCCGGCCTGCACGGCGGCCGAGTAGAACTGGTTGGCGTACCCGTTGGCGGCCAGGTTCCAGAGGTAGAGCGCGGCCGTGACCACCAGCAGCGCCAGCAGCGCGGGCCGCGCCCAGCGCGGGTCATTCGGGGTGGTCGGGGTCTCCGGGGTGATTGGCGTCTCCGGTGTGATCACGGCCGGATGCGGCTGGTGTGCCGGCTCTGCCGGCGTACGGGGTGAGTGCGGGGTCATCGGGCGCTCCTGGTGGGGTGGTTCTGCTGGTGCCGGGCGGCCTGGTGCGGTTCTCCGGTGTCGTCCCGGTGGCCCTCTCGCCGCTCCGCGTCCGGGAAGACCCAGGCGCGGAAGAGCAGGAACCGCAGCACCGTCGCCGCGAGGTTGGCGGTGACCAGCACCGCGAGTTCGGTGCCTTGCGAGGCCGTGTCGGCCGCTGCCTCCAGGGCCGCGAGCGAGCCGCTGGTGAGGGCGAGCCCGATGGCGAAGACCACCAGCCCCTGCGCCTGATGGCGGACCGCCCGGCCCCGCCCCCGTACACCGAAGGTCAGCCGCCGGTTGGCGGCCGTATTGATGACGGCCGACAGCAACAGGGCGGCGGCATTGGCGAGTTGGGGCCCGATGCCCAGCCGGAAGACGGAGTAGAGCGCGAGATAGAGCAGCGTGCTGAGCGCCCCGACGACGCAGAAGCCGACGAGCTGACGGGCGAGCCCGCCCGGCACACCGGTCAGCTCACGGTCCCGGGGATCGTCGCCGAAGGGCCGGGCCAGCCGGTCCAGCGGGAGCGCGCCGGTCGCCAGCGCCCGCCCCACCCGCCAGACGCCCTTGAGGTCGTCGGCGGCGGTACGGACGATATGCACGGTGCTGTCCGGGTCGTCGACCCAGTCCACCGGAACCTCATGGATGCGCAGCCCGGCCCGCTCCGCCAGCACCAGCATCTCGGTGTCGAAGAACCAGCCCGTGTCCTCGACCATCGGCAGCAGGCGCTCGGCGACATCGCCGCGGACCGCCTTGAATCCGCACTGCGCGTCGGAAAACCGGGCGGCGAGCGAGCCGCGCAGGATGAGGTTGTAGGTGCGGGAGACGAACTCGCGCTTGGGGCCGCGAACGACCCGCGAACTGCGGGCCAGCCGGGAGCCGATGGCCAGGTCGGAGTGGCCGGAGATCAGCGGCGCGACCAGCGGCAGCAGCGCGTTCAGGTCGGTGGACAGATCGACGTCCATATAGGCCAGCACCGGCGCTTCGGACAGCGTCCATACGGTGCGCAGCGCCCGCCCGCGGCCCTTCTGCTCCAGCCGTACGGCCGTGACCTCGTCGATCGCATCGTCGAGCAGGGCGGCGACCTCCGGCGTACGGTCCGTGCTCGCGTTGTCGGCGATGGTGATCCGGAAGCCGTACGGGAAGGTGCGGGTCAGGTGCGAGTGCAGCCGTCGCACGCAGGGTTCGAGGTCGGTCTCCTCGTTGTAGACGGGGATCACGATGTCGAGAACCGTCTCGATCTGGCCGAGGCGCAGATGCTCGCGTGGCGGCAGGGAGCCCAGTGGAGTGCGGGCCGGCTGTGTCATCGTCATGCGGACGACACTCGCCAGCCGCGCTGTCACCTCTGTGTGGTGAGGCTGTGGCTGGGCTGTGAGTGTGGGTGTGGGTGAGGCGCCTGCGGAGGTACGGCGGGCGCTTGCGGACGTACGGCTGGTGCCTGTGGACGTACGGCTGGTGTCTGCGGAGGCGCCACTCGCGTCTCCGGGCTCGCGACCCGCGCTTCCGGGCTCACGGCCCGCGTCTCCGGGCTCGCGGCCACCGGAAGGGTCACCCCGAAGACCGTCCGCCCCGGGACGCTGTCGACTCCGACCGTGCCGCCGTGCGCGGTGACCACGGCCTGCACGATGGCGAGGCCGAGGCCGGTGCTCCCGGCGGCGCGCGAGCGGGACGCGTCGCCGCGGGCGAAGCGTTCGAAGACATGCGGGAGAAGATCGGGCGGGATGCCGGGCCCGTCGTCCCGCACCTCCAGGCGGACGGCGGACCCGTCGCCCACCTTCCGCACCCCGGCGGTCACCGTGGTCCCCTCGGGCGTATGCGTACGGGCGTTGGCCAGCAGGTTCACCAGAATCTGGTGCAGCCGCCCGGCATCCCCGCGTACCAGCGCGGGCTCATCGGGCAGCTCCAGACGCCACCGGTGGCCGGGGCCGGCGGCCCGCGCATCGCTTACCGCATCCACCACCAGCGGCGAGAGATCAGTGCTCTCGTACGAGAGCGGGCGTCCGGAATCGAGCCGGGCGAGCAGCAGCAGATCCTCCACCAGCCCCGTCATCCGCTCCGCCTCGGACTCGATACGGCCCAGAGCGTGCCGGGTCGCCGGCCCCGGCTGCTCCTGCCCGCGCCGGGTCAGCTCGGCATAGCCGCGGATCGACGCCAGGGGGGTCCGCAGCTCATGGCTGGCATCGGCGACGAAGCGGCGCACCCGCGTCTCACTCTCCTGCCGCGCCGACAGCGCCGAACCGACATGTCCCAGCATCCGGTTCAGCGCCGCGCCGACCTGCCCCACCTCCGTACGCGCATCCGCCTCGGCCGCCGGCACCCGGACGTGCAGCGCCACCTCGCCCTGGTGGAGGGGGAGTTCGGACACACGGGTGGCGGTGGCCGCGACCCGGCGCAGCGGCCGCAGCGCGATACCGACCATGGCGGCGCCCGCGATCCCGGCGGCGAGCAGCCCGGCGCCCGTCACACACACCTCGACGAGGACGAGCGTGCCGACAGTCTCCTGCACCTTGCCGAGCGGCAGCCCGAGCACCAGGGAGCCGTCCTTGGCGTACTGCACGCGGTAGTCGCCCAGACCGGGCAGCTCGGCGGTGTGCGGCCGACCGTCCCGCGGCACGGAGTCCAGGGCCGCGGTCTGCGTCCCGCTCAGCCGCTCCAGATGATCTTCAGGCGTACGACTGGCCGCGCTCTTGCTCTTCGCCCCGCCCTCGAGCCCCCCGTCGAGCCCGACCCGCGCACCCACCGTCCCGAGGGGCATGCCGGGCATCACCACGAAGTCGGGGCCGTACCCCAGGAGAGGGGCGTGCGGCTTCGGCTCGTGGGAGCGGTCGACGGATCCCTTCAACTGCTTGTCCAACTGGCCCTGTAGCTGGGAGTGCAGCGCGATGGTGGTGACCGCGGCGATCACCGTCCCGACCACGGCGATCAGCGCCACCGCCGACACGACGAGCCGAGTCCGCAACGACCAGCGCCGTCGAGGAGCGGGGGCGGAGGCACGCTCAGGGACAGCGACGGGAGGAGTGACGGGGTCAGGGGCGGGGGGAGCCTCAGGGAGGCTCTCAGAACCCTGGCCGTCAGAGCCCTGGGCATGGCCCCCGGCGGGAGAACCCAGCATCCCGCTACCCGCCCGGCTTGATCAGATACCCCGCACCACGCCGGGTGTGAATCATCGGCTCGCGCCCCGCGTCGATCTTCCGCCGCAGATACGAGATATACAGCTCGACGACATTGGCCTGGCCGCCGAAGTCGTAACTCCAGACCCGGTCCAGGATCTGGGTCTTGCTCAGCACCCGCCGCGGATTCCGCATCAGATACCGCAGCAACTCGAACTCGGTCGCCGTCAGATGGATCTCCTGACCGCCCCGCCACACCTCGTGGCTGTCCTCGTCGAGCACCAGATCGCCCACCGTGAGCAGCGATTCGCTCCGCGCGGCGGCCGCCCCCGCACGGCGCAGCAGCCCACGCAGCCGGGCCACCACCTCCTCCAGGCTGAACGGCTTGGTGACATAGTCGTCGCCACCCGCCGTCAGCCCCGCGATGCGGTCCTCGACCGCGTCCTTGGCGGTCAGGAACAGCACCGGTACGTCCGGCAGTTCGCGCCGCAGCCGCCCCAGCACCGTCAGCCCGTCCATATCCGGCAGCATCACATCGAGCAGCACCGCATCCGGCCGCCAGCTCCGCGCACAGCGCAGCGCGCCCGCACCGTCCCCCTCCGAGCGGATGTCCCAGCCCTCGTAGCGCAGCGCCAGCGACAGCAGATCGGCGAGCGAGGACTCGTCATCCACGACGAGCACCCGCACCGGGCTGCCGTCCGCCCGCGACAACTCAGGCCGCTTCCCGGGCTCCCGCGCCGCACCGCCCCGGGAGCCGGAGCCCGTCGAGCGACCGGACGCGAGTCCGGCCGAGTAAGGGGACGACGCAGCGAACGACGGAGTCATGGTCATGCCCCTGAGCGTGGCCCGCCCCCCTGAGAGCTCCCTTTCCGCTACCTGTGAATCTCCTGAGAATCACCCTCCCCCGGCCCTTCCTCAGCCCTCCGGCCCCTGGCCCGTCCAACTCCCCGCCCCACCAGCCATGTTCCGTGCGGCTTTCCCTGCCACTTTTCGTGCGACCGGCCTGGGCCGCCCCCCGCGCGGCCCATACCGATCAGCACTCCCTCAGCATCGCACCCACCACTGACAATCGCCCTGACCAGCAATAACGCCCAACAGCCCGCGCCTGGCAGGCACTCACCGGACGGCCACCCTGCCCCTCCCACCCCCCACATCACCCCGTACCGTCGCGGCATGAGACTCCTCGCCCTCTCCGGCAGCCTCCGGGCCCGCTCCTCCAACGGCGCGGTGCTGCGCTCCGCCCTGGACCTCGTCGACGGCACCACCGCCATCGCGGACGTCGGCGCCCTCCCCCACTTCAATCCGGACCTGGACGGCGAGGACGCCACACCCCCCGCCCCCGTCGCCGCCCTACGCACCGCCGTCGCGGCCGCCGACGCCCTCCTCATCGTCAGCCCCGAATACGCGCACGGCGTCCCCGGCGTCCTCAAGAACGCCCTCGACTGGCTGGTCAGCAGCGGCGAATGCGTCCACAAGCCGGTCGCGGTGATCACCGCCTCGCCGTTCCCCACCGGCGGCGACCACGCCAATGCCCAACTCCGCGAGACCCTGCGCATGATGACCGGCGACGTCATCGCGGCCGCCTGCCTGGAAATCCCCGCCATCGGCCCGAAGATCGACCCCACCACGGAACGCGTCACGGACGAGGCGACCCTGGCAGCCCTCCGCGAGTCGATCGGCCATCTGGCTGCGGGCTCGCTGCGCTTGACCTGAGCCGGCCCGCCCCCACCGCGGCGAATCGACTCAAGCTCCCCACAACCCCGGCGAATCCAAAACCGGCCCGGGCCGAGCGCAGCGAACCGGGACCGTGGTCACCCGCCCCGAGGCCGCCCCCAGAACCCACCCCGACAGAACCCGGCCATCCAACACCGCAACCTCGCCCTCACCCCTGCCGCCGCCCCCGCCGTCAGCGACGTCCCCCGCCAGCCGCAGCCGCATATACACATCCGACCCGACCCCGGCCACCACCTCCCCCACGATCTCCGCCCCCGCCGTCATCCCGCCCAGCTCCGCCGCGCCCGCCGGGACACGGTCCAGCCCGAAGAGCTCCGTATGGTCCTCGCAGGCGAACTCCGCCGGCTCCAGAGTCTCCGGCCATCCGGCCAACTCCCGTGCCCTGCCATGCAGTTGAGCGAGTTCACCCACCCGCTCGGCCAGCGGCGGCAGCGCTCCGCGTGCCGCCCGCTTGGCCGCCTTCCCGAGCCGGTCCGGCACCGCCAGCGCACTCCCCAGCAACGCCTCCGCCCGCCGCGCCGCCATCAACGGCCCACGCCCCAGCCACGCGTACGCCACCGCTCCCTGCTCCACCAGGCGCGCCGGCCCGCGCTCGGCGGCCGTGATCCCGACCTTGACGAGCCCGGGACCGAAGTACGCCAGATACACCCCGTACGGGCGCGGATCATCGGCCATGGTGTCGGCCGCGACGGAACGCGACCGGTCCAGCTGGGCGCACCGCGCGCACTGGTCCTTCGCGCTCGCGCCGTCGAGCGCCGCCCCGTACGGGCACACGATCCAGCGGCCGGCCCGCCGCACCCCGAGACAGCGCCGCTCCCCCTGGACGGCGAACGCCAGCGCCTTGCCCACGGGGAGCGGACTCACCCGCTCCTCGCTCCGCTCGGCGCAGTACCAGCCGAGCCCCTGCGCATATCCGTCCGCCGGCCCCGATCCGCCACCTGACCAGCGCGGTCCCGTACATCGCCACACACAATCAGCGTACGACCGGCCACTGACAACGCCCCCACCCCACCGCAGAGCCCACGACCGCGGAGCCACCCCACGACGGCCCCGCCCGTACCCCCACCCCATGCGCCCCTACGACACCACCGTCAGCTCCACCCCCGGCCCCCGGAACGTGCTCCGATAGGCCCGCGGCGAGACGCCCAGCGCCGAGTGCAGATGCAGCCGCAGTGAAGCCGCCGTGCCGAAGCCCGCCTCGGCCGCGATCCGGTCCACGGTCAGATCCGTCTCCTCCAGCAACTGCCGTGCCCGTTCGATCCGTTGCTGCGTCAGCCACTGGAGCGGCGAGATGCCGACCTCCTCCCGGAAGCGCCGGGTGAAGGTCCGTACGCTCATCGACTCCCGCGCCGCCAGCTCCCGCAGGCTCAGCGGCCGGTCCAGATGCTCCAGCGCCCACGCCCGCGCGGTGCCCGTCGAGGACGCCTGCGGCTCCGGCACCGGCCGCCGGATGTACTGCGCCTGGCCGCCCTCCCGGTGCGGCGGCACGACCGTCCGCCGGGCCACGTCGTTGGCCACCGCCGCACCGTGATCGCACCGGATCATGTGCAGACACAGGTCGATCCCGGAGGCGACCCCGGCCGCCGTCAGCACATCCCCCTCGTCCGTGTACAGCACGTCCGCATCCAGCTCGACCGCCGGAAACAGCCGGCGGAAGTCGTCCACCGACCGCCAGTGGGTCGTGGCCCGCCGCCCGTCCAGCAGACCCGCGGCGGCCAGCACGAACGCCCCCGTACAGATCGACGCGATCCGCGTCCCCGGCCGGATCCGCCGCAGCGCGTCGGCCATCGTCGGACTCAGCCGCCCGGCGCTCCGCTCCGTGCCCGGGTCGTAGTCCACCCCGGAAGCCGGCAGCACGACCGTGTCCGCCTCCTCCAGCGCCTCCGCCCCGTGCGCCACATTCAGCGTGAAATCCGCGTCCGTACGCACCTCCCCCGGCTCCAGCGCGCAGGTCACCACCTCGTACAGCCACTCCCCGGACGCCGACCTGGCCTCCCCGAAGATCCGGTGCACGATCCCCACCTCGATCGGCAGCAGACCATGCCGCACCAGCACCGCAACCCGGTGCCGCCGCAAGCCCCCGGACGCCTCCGACCCCGAACCGGAAACCGAAACCCCGCTGCCACTGCCACTGCCAGCCATCATGGCCCGATCCTTGCACATCATGGCCATCCGGCCACTCGTACGCCGCCCCCGCCCACCCCGAGAGTGGACGCCATGAAGGTCCTCTGGCTGTTCGCCCACCCCGACCACCGCTCCCTGAGCGGCGCCCTCAAAACCGAGGGACTCCGCACCCTCGACGCCCACGGGCACGAACACCGCGTCTCCGACCTGTACGCCATGAAGTGGAACCCGGTGGTCGACGCCGACGACTACGCCCACGACCCGGCCGACCGCCTCCTCATCGGCGAGACCTCGGAACGCGCCTACGCCACCGGCCAATTGAGCCCCGACATCCGCTCCGAGCAGCAAAAACTCGCCTGGGCCGACACCTTGATCGTCCAGTTCCCCCTGTGGTGGTACGGCATGCCGGCCATCCTCAAGGGCTGGTTCGACCGCGTCTTCGTCAAGGGCTTCGCCTTCGGCATCACCGACCCCGCCACCGGCCGCCCACAGCGCTACGGCGACGGCAAACTGGCCGGCAAGCGCGCCATGGTCATCGTCACCGCCGGAGCCCGCGCCGCCACCCTCGGCCCGCGCGGCGTCAACGGCGACCTCAACGACCTCCTCTTCCCCTTGCAGCACGGCACCCTCTGGTACACCGGCATGTCCGTAGTCCCGCCCCTCCTGATCCCCGGCGCGGACCGCACCACCCCCACCGACTACGAAACCGCCGCCACCCGCCTACGCGACCGCCTGCGCACCCTCCCCACCGCCACCCCGCTCCCCTTCCGCCACCAGAACACCGGCGATTACGACGACGACCTCCTGCTGCACCCCCACCTGGCCACTCCGCAGCACCACGGCCCGTCGGCCCACTACACAGCCCCGCCACCACCGGCCCACGCCTGATCCGAACCGACTTCCCGCCATACGCTCCGAGGCCGCTCTGAAGCGCCGTGAAGCGCCGTGCCGTGCTGCGAAGTGCCCGGAACGCAAAAAGCCGCAGGCCCGGTGGACGTGAATCCACCGGGCCTGCGGCATCAGTAGCGGGGACAGGATTTGAACCTGCGACCTCTGGGTTATGAGCCCAGCGAGCTACCGAGCTGCTCCACCCCGCGTCGGTAGCCCAAACACTACGCGACTACCCGACCAACGCCTAATCCTTTCTCCGCAACCCGCCCGAACCGGCTACGCCACCAGCGCCACCGCACACCAGCAGCACAACCACAGCCTCGACCTCCACCCTCAACACCCCCGAGAAAGCACACCGTTGACACACCCCGACCTTCCGTCCCGAAGGCAGCACGAGACAGCGGCCGTCTGGCAAGATCCCCACCATGTCGAACGTTTCATCGATTACATACGCGCGGATAGGCGCGATCCTCCACGAGATCGGCATGGTGTCCGAGGAGGAGATGCACAGCACCCTCGAAGACGCCGCCGACTACGCGAACGAGGAGCTGGAGGACCACTACGAGGCGGCCGGCGCCCTCGAAGAATTCGGCGTGGCGGTCTCCGTCCACGCCGACGACATCGACTCCATCTACGACGACTACGAGAGCCTGCTGGAGGACGCCGTCGAGGTCGCGGGCGGCAAAGTCACCATCACCGACGTTCGGATCACCGAGGGCGAAGGCGATTTCGAGGGCGGCCGCTTCGATCGTCTGGAGTTCGAACGCAACGGCAAGCCCGTGTCGATCTCCGCCGAGCACTTCGCGGACGACTACTACGACCAGGAGGCGGCCTGCGAGGCCATCGCCATGACCGTCCACGACGACGACCCCCGCTCATGGCACTACGTCGACTTCGAACGCAAGCCGAGCGCCGGCTACGACAGCATCATGGTCCTCGCCACGCGCGACCAGGCCGAAGCGCTCCATGAGCACCTGGGCTTCACGTTCCCCTGCAGCGCGCCATCGGATTCCACGGAGAACTCGCCGGCGTACCAATGGCTGCAATGAAGCCGCCAACGCCAGGATGACGCCCTGTCAGCCGGGATCCTGAACACTGCGGCCGAGATAGGCGGCCAGACGGCCGAGAGCGCTTGCATCTTCGGATACCGGCTGCGGCGGGCCGAACGATCCGGCGGCGGTTCGCGGCAGTTCGCCGTAGATCTCCCGTACGACCGGCAGGGCCGACTCGGCGAGGTCGTGGACGGCGTCGTGACGGTGTCCGATGGCCTGGGCCAGGTCCCAGCCATGGACCAGCATCTCGATCACCAGCTGCTCGACCAGCCGGCGCCCGGGCGCCGGCCCGTACCGCCGGTCAAGCATGCCGGGTCGGCCAAAGGCGGCCCGCGCGCCCTGTGCGGCGGCGCGGAACGCCGCGACATGGTCATCGCCGAGGTGATCGGCGGTGACATCGGCCCGCGGGCTGCCGCCGGCCAAGCCGGCCCACAGCAGGTTCTCCCAGACCAGATGGTCGAGGAGGGTGCGAACATCCCAACCCGCACACGGCGTTGGCCGGTCGAACTGGTCCGGCTGCACGGCGGAGACGAGTACGTCCACGGCGTCCAGCACCCTTTCGCAGGCGTCGAGCACACCGGCCGGCTCCCAGGCGGCGTCCTCGGCGTCGTACATCTCACCGAGTTGCGCGGCTCGCGCACCCGGCGCGGGATTGGCCCGCAGCGCGGTCATCAGCCATTGCCCCGCAGCCACCATGCTCGGCCGCACGGGCCGGCCATTGATGACACACAGCAGCTGCCAGTAGCGCTCAACATGCGGATCGGCGACGACTTCGAGCTGCTCCAGCAACAGCCTGCGCGCCCCCGCACCATCAGCGAGCGCCTTCACGGAGGTGGCGGAGGTAGTGAACTCAACCGACTTGGCGGACGCCACAGCCTGCGTGGGTATCCAGATCGCCACAACGGCAGCGACAACCGGATCAGCCGCCGGCGAATCCGCGGCGATCCCCTCCCCCATCGCCTCCTCCACCCGCTGAAGCCACTCGTCGGTCGCCCGCTCGGCTTCCGCCAGCACCCTTTCGTCATGCTCACCCGGCCGGTGCTCGGCGGCGTACCGGGCCATCCGGCGCATGCCGGCACGCAGGGCCGGGTCCCGGACGAGTTCACCGAGCTCGATCCAGGCGTCGACCTGCTCGTCGGTGGGGTCCGCCGGAAGCTCCGGGGCGGCCGCCAGCAGGCCCCGGCGGTACGTCGGGACATCGAGCTCCCCCAGGGTCTCGGTCACGAAGTCATGGATGACGGTGCGGCGTTCGGCGGCGGACATACGCGCCAGCTCGGTCATGGTGGTGAATCCCTCGGCAGTGGTGTCGCGGCGGATGGCGGTGCGCAGTACGGCCTGCTGCGATCGCAGCGTGCGCATCTGCGCCTCCAGCGCGTCGACGTGGGCCGCGGCCACCTCCGCCAAGGTCTGTTCGCGCTCCAGTACGTCCTTGATCGTCGCCAGCCCAAGGCCCAGCTCCCGCAGCGTCCGTGCCAGCTGCAGACGGGCCAGCGCCTCGGTGCCGTAGACCCGGTAACCGGCAGAAGTCCGGCCGGCCGGATGCACCACCCCGATGTCGGACCAGTGCCGGATCAACTTCACCGACAGCCCGGTCGTCCGCGCGGCCTCCCCGATGCTCCAGAACGTGTCGTCGCCGACGTGCATGCGCTCCACTCTTGGGTCTCCCACAGTGGGAGAGTCAACCGCCCGGCCACGCGGGACGGCGCGGCCCGGCCCCCGCTCTCCCCTACGAGGCGGGTCGGACCGACACCCAGACGATCATGCAGGCCCTGAGCCACACCCTCATCGCCCCGCGGCCCGCAGCAGGCGGCACCGGCTGACGCGGTTGCTGTACTTCGCTGCTGTACGGCACGACAAAGCCCCCGCCCGGATGACCCGGCGGGGGCTTTGACCTGCTGTGCGCTCGGCAGGATTCGAACCTGCAACCTTCTGATCCGTAGGCGGGTGCCGCCGTCAGAAGCCCGCTGCCATGCCAACGTACGAGGTCGAGCGCCCTACCAACCCAGTGCGCCTGCGTCTGCCGACGTACGCGGCTGTTGATGTCACGCGCTGATGTCAGTTGATCAAGCCGCCCTGGAGTCTTGCGGATCCTCTGCGACGACGCACGACCGGGAAGTATGGTCAACGCATGCCGGGAGAAGAGCTGCACGAGGTCGGCGCGGACGGTGCCAGGCGTGCGAAGGAGTGGCTCGAAGCCACAACTCGCGTGAAGGCGTCGTGGACGAACACGGACTCCAAGTGGATTCGTCGCATGACATTCAAGTGGCCGGCAGGCAAGCAAACCACATTTTCTTTGGACCTCGGCGGCCTCCTTTGCGGCGGCGAGTTTGACAATGACATCTTCATGGCGGAATGCAAGAAGTACGCGTCACCCGGAGATCAAGGAACTCACTATTTAAGTTACCTTGCCAAGTGTTACGTGATCGTCAGCCAACAGCCAACCGCAGCAGAACACTTCATGTGGATCACGTGGTGCCCATTCAACGTAACCGACTGGGATAAGCTGCTGACTGAACACTGGGTACGTAAGGCAATTCGCGTTCACGCAAACGAGATTTTCGGCGAAATCCCACCCGAAGAAGTAGAAGACGCGATCGACGCAGACATAGTCACCGCAGTCACCGAACGACTGTGGATGATTGTACTGTCGGAAAAGCAGGAGAAGTTAGTAATCACGCGCGAACATCGCGCACTGATTCAGCGTCATGATGTCCTGGAGGGTGTCCGGTGACTTTTTCCGACTTTTCCAGTGCACTGAATGCCGCCTTCGAGACACCGGACCCGCGGGATGCCGTTGACCGCATCAAGGGCGTCGTGGCGGAAGAGCTGGCACAAACAGATTCGCGCGCCGTCGTCAAAAAGACAGACTTCTTCAATCACAGCTTTGCACCGGACCTCGTCCTTTCATGGCCTGGCGAGGACGAACGGTTGGTTTTCCTGAAATCTGACACTCGTCCCGATGTGCTGCGTGACGATGTCAGCGCAATCCGGAAGCATCACCCTATTGTTTTCGCGCTCGATGAAGTTGACAATGGCCTACTAAACTCGACTGATCCTGAGAGTCAACTTCCAGAAGACGACACTCTAATCGCAGATACTCGCGGAATGGAAGTGCTAATCCGCAGTCGCCTGCATGACCCAGTTGTAGGGCTAGCTTCGAGCGCTGTCTTACAAGGAGGCCGCGGATTCCTTACGGAAGCCGAGGCAGAGACCATGGCGTCCAGCGTTTCCAGCGGATTCAGCGGGGCTCAACGTCTTGACGTACAGACAACCGAGGCTGCCGTCACCCAAATTTCCGGGCATTTCGATACCCGGCGCACTTCGCGCCTTCTCCGATTCTTGAGTGCTGTATGGGTAGGGTCCGGCGGCACACCAGCCAACTTTCCAGGAGAGCACGATGTTAGCGGCGACCTGGACAGTGCAGCGCTCGAATTCCTTCTTGACCTGCCAGAAATCGAGGACTTCGGATTTTGGCGCCGCATCGGCAGGCCCTTGACCCTTGACTCTATTCAAAGATTGCACGTGGATGACGAAAGGGAGAATCTGCAGCACCTCATTGAATCGAATCTGGACGTTTTGCAGGCACGCGCATGCAGAGTCCTGGAGCGGCAACCCGAACTGGGCGAAACGGTCCGGAGAGATTTCCGCTGGGGTATCGACAGAGAAATGCTCTGTCTGCGGAATGATCACAGCGCTGTATATTTTGCCGCCAAAGTTGACGATCTGCGCGTCGAGCCACACAGCGGCGATGGGATCTCCTTGCCCGAACTACTGAAGCGCGTAGAATATCGGCGAGTTCCAATCAGTGAGCTTGAATTGGCAACTCCGACACGCACCGTTTCCTACGCAACAGTAAACCGTGACGATGTTTCTCACGACGAGGAACTACTGGATCTAACGCGCACACTCAGTTATTCAGCCCACGTAAAGAGTGCCGTTGCTACCCTGATGGGCACACGTCAGCTGGTATGCGATTTTCCTGCACGTACAGGCAAGGGGCGAACGACATCAAAGTTTCCGCTGGGCCTTCTCGCTCCGGTGGCGCTTTCACTTCTCACAGAGCTCGCCGGAGAGGAGCGGCGCAGCCTGGATGAGGTGACTCGATTCTATCAGCCAAATCATGGCGAGCAGATGGCACTGGACGACCACTCGGAATCTGAATTCTTGTTTTGATCCGCGCTCAACTTCATCCGCTGGTCGCGAAATGTGCAATCATTCCTTGCTTCCGAGGGAGATTCTTCCGCAGCGCTACGCCGGGCTTTTCATGACGTACACAAATGCAGCGAGATGCTCAGGAGTTCGGGATCAACAGGTTCCTGCCGTCGTGGACTCGCACGTGCGGCTTCCCGGCGCCGAGCGCATCCAACACCCGTACGGCGTATGCCTCCACCATGTAGCTCTCGACCTCTTCGCGGGTGAACCAGCGCACTTCGGCGGACTCGCTTGAAGTGTGCTCCTCGCCTCCGACCGGTCGGCATCGGAAGACCAGGGCGACAACGCCGCGCTTCATGTTCTTGTAGACGCCGGTCAGGCGCTCCGTCTCGACCTTGATGCCGGTCTCTTCCAGGACCTCTCGGCAGGCGCCGTCCTCGGGGTGCTCGTCCAGTTCAAGGACACCGCCCGGCGCCTCCCAGGCGCCATTGTCAGCACGCTTGATCACGAGAACGCGGCCGTCTTCGCGGACCACCACTCCGGCCACCGAAACCGAGTGAAGCGACATTGACCGGCCTTCCCGGTTAGCGTTACTCATGTACAGGAGCATAGGAGGACTGAAGGACATGGGCACAGCCGCCTCTAGAGACTCAGGTCGGCCACGGTACCTACAGATCGCGGATGACCTTGCTCAGCAGATCAGGTCCGGAGTGCTCGCCCCTGGAACCAAGGTTCCCAGCGAGTCGGAGCTCATGGCTCGCTACTCCGTCTCCCAGGGCACGGCGCGCAAGGCCGTGGCGGAGCTCCGGCCTACCGGCTTGATCGACACCCACCACGGCAAGGGCTCATTCGTGAAGAGCCAGCCGCCGGTACGTCGTAAGTCGTCCGACCGCTTCCGGCGCTCCCACCGCAAGGCCGGCAAGGCTGCCTACCTCGCGGAGTCCGAGCAGGCCGGAAAGACCGCGGGCGTGACCGTGCTGTACGTCGGCCCCACGGAAGCGCCGGCCGAGATCGCCGAGCGCCTGGGCGTTCCTGCTGGCACAAAGGTGCTCGCGCGACGGCGCCTGTACTTCAGCAACGGGACACCGACGGAAGAGGCAACGTCATACCTCCCCTGGGACCTCGCCGAGGACATCCCCGAGCTGCTTGCGGAGAACCCTGGAGGCGGTGGCATCTACGCGCGCCTGGAGGAGAACGGGCACATGCTGAAGGAGTTCACGGAGACCGTCCGCGCCCGGCTCGCCACGAAGCAGGAGACCGGCGCGCTCAGCCTGAGTCCTGGCTCGCCCGTGATCCACCTGATCAGGAACGCGGAAAGTGAGGACGGCCGGGTGGTCGAGGTCTGCGACACCGTCATGGCCGCTGACCAGTTCGTTCTCGACTACCGCATCCCCGCCAGAGACTGACGAAGCCTCACCCCATCCAGCCCGTCGCGAAGAAACCTCTCGCGGCGGGTTGACTCATATACAGGAGTTGGGCATTCTCATGGCAGCAACTCCTGCACATAAGTACATGAGTGCAGGAGTTCAGGGGTCAACGACCCCGTGCATTGCCTGCCTGGACGCCCTCACCGGTGTCCAGGTGCACCACCCAGGAGCCCCGCAGCGGACGGGGGGAGGCGACCCGGCGCCTTGTCATTCCGGAGGGCTTAGACCGAAAGGTCATGTCTCCATACGCCTACAACGGGGTCACGCAGCGCTACCTGATACGGGCGCTGCTCCCCCGAAGGAGACCTGTCCACGTCCGCTTCCACCAAGGAGGCACCGTGCACAGCCAACGAAGACTCCAGGCGCCGCAGTGATCGACCGGCAGGGCGGCGCCGTTCACCACTCCGTTCGCGAGCAGCAAGTCCAGCCGCGAGCAACCGGTCTCACCCAACGCGGATATCGCAGCGGCTAGCGCTGCGCCGGTTGCCTCCTCCGCCCGTCCGGGCGCTCCCTCGTGGGGCAGCTCGTACGGGCGGGGTTGAGGGGAGCCGGACTATCCGGCCCTGACTTCCCAACCACGTGAGAGGACTGTTCATGAGCCGCTTGAAGAAGGCTGCCGCCGTCAACCGTCGGGCCGCCGATATGGAGCGCGAGCGGGGCAACGACAAAGTCGCGGACCGGTATGAGGCCCGTGCCGACGAGCTGGAGTCCGGGCGGGTCGCCGACCGCACGGATGACGCGATCGCTCTGGTCCGCGCCTTCCGCCGCAGGTGACCGGCTAACCCTGCACCACGGCCCAGCCGCTTCTGGTCTCCATCCTGCCCAGCCAAGGAGTTTCGTCCGTGGACGCAGCCACGTTTGCCGCTGTCTTCATCGCCCTGTACGTCGCCCACAGCGTGGGCGACCACTGGGTGCAGACCTCGCACCAGTCAGCCCACAAGGGGCGTCCCGGCTGGGTCGGCCGTCTCGCGGACGCCCGGCACGTCGCCACCCTGACGCTCACCAAGGCCGCCGTCCTTATCCCGGTCGCCGCGCTGCTGGGGCTGCGCCTGTCGGTGCTCGGCGTCGTCGCCGGGCTCACCGCCGACGCCATCACGCACTGGTGGGCCGACCGCCGCACCACGCTTGCGTGGCTGGCCAAGGTGACCGGCAAGGGCGAGTTCTACCGGCTCGGTGCCCCGCGTGCCGGCCACGACGACAACGCGCACATCGGCACCGGCGCCTACGCGCTTGACCAGTCCTTCCATCACCTGTGGCTACTGGTCGCCGCGCTGCTCATCGCCACCGTCTGACCCTCGTTCTTCGCGGGGCGGTCGCACTCCCGGACAAGGACAGCCGACCGCCCCGCGCCATCCCGACGTACCTGACAAGGAGAGATCCACCATGCGCATGCGCACTTTCATCGCGGGTCAAGAGGCCGCAGACGAGATGGAGTTCGTAGAGCTGGCGCTGGGCATCGACGTCGACCTGTTCCGTGGCCCGCTGGAGAGGGAGACGGTGGAGGAACGGCACGCTCGCTGGGACGTGGCTCGCGAAGTCCTGCGGGATCTGCGGGAGTCGGCGGACGCTGGTGACGAGGTCGCCGGTTGGGACGCCCTGTACGCCGACGCGCTGACCCGCACGGTGCCGTTCATCCGCTCCTCCCGCGACCAGCGCACGGGGACGGGGGCAGCAGCGTGAAGGCCAAGACGGTGCTGCCCGCCGTGGCGATGACGGCGGTGTCCATGGTGCTCACGTTGGCCGTGGTCGTGATGTGGCTGGGCACGGCCGTGCCGTGGATGGTCGCGCTGGTCGTCGGTCTCGGGATCGACGGCGGCTGGCTGGCCACGCTCGCCTATGAGCGGCGTCTTGCTGCGCAGGGTGACCACTCCATGCCCGTCACGGCCGTCGGCTGGGCTTTTGGCGCGGTGGCGACCGGCGTCCTGGTCGCCCACGCGCTCACCAGCTCGTCGTCCGCCGCGTGGCTGGCGGTCGCCTGGCTCCCGCTCGCTGCCAAGGCCCTGTGGCTGGTCCATGGGCTGTGGGAGCACACAGCGCTGACCCCGAGGGCGCTGGAGTCGATCCGGGGTATCCAGCAAGAGGCCCGGGATGAGGCGGCTGTGGCGCGTGCCCGGCTCCGGGCTGAAGCGGCCACGGAGGAGGCCCGGTTGACGGCCGTGACAGGGGCCGGTGCACGCGTCGCACGCGTCCAGGCCGAGACTGCCAAGACGCTGGCCGAGGCGTGGTCGACGCTGGAGACGGCGCGGGCGGGCGAGGAGACCGGCAAGGCGCTGACCAGCGTGACGACCCCCGTCACGCCTGGCGTCACGCCCCGCTGGGAGCTTCCGGTGTGGGGCCCCTCCGAGCCGGTCGGGACTCCCGCCCTAGAGGCGGCACCCGGGCTGACCGATGACGCACTGGACGCGTTGGTCGACGAGATCCGTCACAGCGAGGTCCCGGCCCTGTCCTACAACAAGATGTCCACCCGGTTCCGGGCGGCTGGCCACTCTGCCTCCGAGGTTCGCTTGCGGGCCGCATGGAAGCGTGTGGCCGCCTGATGGGCGCGCTGCCGGTGTTCCGGTGGCGCCTTGCCCCGGACGGCTACGCCACGCGCCGCCAACTGCGCGCCCGCGGTCTGCGGCCCGGTGGGCAGCAGGTGGTGGCTCAGCTCGAACGGCCGCGCCGCCGCCGGCCCCCGTTGGTCGCCTACCTCTACCGGGTCGACTTGGCCAAGCAGGTCCGCCCGATGACGCCCGCCCGGTGGGCGGCACTGGCCAAGGCCAACCGCGCACGCCGCATCTGCCCGCAGTGCCGCGCCGAAGCGGGCTACGTCATTCCTCCCTCGCTGGGCACCTGCGTGCCCTGTGCCTTCCCCGACCCGTCCCACGCCGTGAGGAGTGCCTGATGGGCAAGCCCGACACCCGTCGACTGGACAAGGCGATACAGCAGACCACCCGCAAGCTCGAAGCCGTCCGCAACCGCGAGTTGTGGCCGCTGGAGGGGCGTGAGCGCCGCGCCGTGCTGGGCGCGCTCACCTCCGGCTCCTACAGCACGCACCGGGGCAACGGCACCGGCCGCGCCGAACGCCAGCTGGAGACCGCCTGGACGAGCGCCGAGACCCGGCTCATCACCGAACTCACCGTCCTCAACACCGAGCGGCAGCGCGTGGCGAACGAGGCCGCCGCCGACCGCGCGGCCAAGAAGTCCTCCGGGTGGTGGTGAGCGTGTTCCAGGCCGGAGACATCGTGCAGATCGTCGCCTGTGAGGACGAGCCCCGCGCCGTGGGCCGGCGCGGCCGGATCGTCGACGAGGTCCCGCCGGGTCCGCTCACCGGCGGCCTGTGGACCGTCCACGGCGCTGGCCTGCTGATCGGTTCCTTGCTGTGCCACACGCACGAACTGCGCAAGGTCAGCGCCCGGCACTAGACCTCGCGCGCCTGCTTCCCGCGGCGCGGGGCTCCCCACGTGATGGGTTGAGCCCCGCGCCGCTCCCCGCACACCTCCCGCCCTGACCAGGGCAGTTCAGGAGATCCGCCGTGAGCAGCAACGTCGTTCACCTGCACAAAAACTCCAACCCCAACCCCGCCCCCGACCAGGAACCGGCCACCGTGACCACGCTGACCGTGGTCCCCGACCCGCCCGCTGCGCCCCCGGTCCCGCTGTGGGTCCGCTCCGGCCGTGCCCTCAAGACGGCCGTCACGCACGAGAACACGCGCACGGCCGCCCGCGCGGCGGCCCGGCACTCCCTGTACGTCGCCGGTGGCACGCGGATCGTGGCCCGTCGGGCGTGGGACGGCCGCACTGCCGCACGCTACGAGCGCTACATGCGCACGGCGGAAGCCGCGGGGAACATCGAGGCGGCAGCCGAGTGGGAGGAGCGCGGGCAGCGCTTCCGCAAGGCCCGTCACCGTCGCCGCATGGACCTGTTGCACTCCCCGGTTGAGGCCGCCAAGGGCGCCTTGGTCGGCACCGGCATGGGCATCGGCACCCTGGTCGCCCTCGGGGTGGTCCTCGCCATCGCTAACAAGGACGTCACCGACGTCATCACCCCCATCAAGGCCGTCATCGACTTCATCGCCCTGATGATCACCATCGTGCAAGTGGTGTGGCCCTACGCGATCACCCTCGGGCCGTTGTTCGCCCTGCTCGGACTGTGGGCGGTCGGTCAGCACCAGCAGGCCGCACCGCAGTGGGCGCTTCCCACCAACGTCCGCTCCAGCGAGGGTGAGCCGATCACCCCGTCCATCGTGGTCAAGGCCCTGCGGGACCTCGGCGTGCCCGCGCTGCGTAACGCCATCAAGGAGATGGGAGACGCCGGCGCCTCGATGCTCGGTCCGATCCGGATCGCCGGGTGCGGGGTCGAGGTCGACGTCACCCTGCCCTCGGGGGTGTCGACGATCGAGGTGCAGAACCGGCGCCGCAAGCTCGCGGAGAACCTGACCCGGCACGAGCACGAGGTGTTCATCACGATCCCGCAGGCGGCTCGCACGGTGCGGTTGTGGATCGCTGACTCCGGCGCGCTGGATGAGCCGATCGGCCCGTCTCCGCTGGTCACCGATGAGTCGCTGACCGCCGACTACGCCAAGGGCCGCGCCCCCTGGGGTCAGGACCTGCGCGGTGATGCTGCCGCGCTGAGCCTGTACCAGCGCCACCTGCTCATCACGGGCCTGTCGAACCAGGGCAAGACTGCCGCCCTGCGCTCGCTGGCCCTGTGGGCGTCGCTGGACAAGCGAGTTGAGTTCCGGATCGCCGACCTCAAGGGCGCCGGCGACTGGGCCATGTTCAACGGCCTGGCCACCGTGCTCATCCAGGGACCGACTGATGAGCACGTGATCGAGGCGACCGAGATGGTCGAGAGCCTGGTCGACGAGATGAATCGCCGCATCGCGGCGCGGCAGGCCGATCCCACCGTGGTGTTCGAGCCGCTGATCGGCATCGTGGACGAAGCGCAGGTGGCGTTCATGTGCCCGGCCGTGGACGACGAAAAGCGCCCCTACGGCGGCTCCAAGGCCACCTCCCGCTACTTCATGGCCGTGCGCAAGGTCCACAACCAGGGCCGCGTAGTCGACGTGCTCATGTACGAGGGCACGCAGGACCCCACCGACCAGAACCTTCCCAAGCTCGTGCGCGAGGGCGCCCACACCCGGGCCTCGCTCGCGCTGGGCACCGAGGCACAAGCCGTCATGGCCCTCGGCGAGAAGGCCGTCAATGGCGGCGCCGCCCCGCACCTGCTGCGCCAGGGCCTGGACAAGGGAACCCTGGTCGTCGCCTCCGACGGCATCACCATCCCCAAAGGCCAGTCGTCCATCACCCTGCGGACGCACTTCATCGGCGACGACGACGCCAAGGCCATCACCGACCGGGCCAAGGCCCTGCGCGACGGCGTCACCACCCTGCACGCCATCGCGCGAGAAGAAGAGCACGAACCGCTCGCCGACATCGCGGCCGTCGTCGGCGACGCGCCCCGCGTGCGGACCAAGGACGTGCTCGCGCGGCTCGCCACGCTCAACACGGACGCCTACGGCGGCTGGTCGTTCATCGACCTCAAGCGTGTCCTCGACGACGCCGGCGCGGAGCCCTACAAGTCCGACGGCGTCATGGTCGTCGCCCGCGACCGCGTCGCCCGCGCCCTCGCCAACCGCGACACGGACGGTTCCGCTTCCGCCGACGGATAACAGGGAGCCAACCCCCGAACGGTCAGGGAGGCAGGGAGAACTCCCTGAACGCCTCCCTGACCCGCCTCCCTGACCCTGACCAGCACAAATGATCGTTCAGGGAGGCAGGGAGGCACGCAGGTCAGGACGCCCGAAACCCCCTCCACAGCACCCCCGGAAGGGGGTGCCTCCGCCTCCCTGAGCCGACACCGGAAGGGATTCCGCATGGACCCCGAGCACGCCCGCCACGCGCCCGCCGACCGGGCCGTGGAAGTCCACCAGCCCGCCCCCGTCGCCATGACGCCGGCACCGCTCGTTCCCGCCCAGCCGGGAACGGTCCCGGCGGTGGCGAGCATCGTGCTGCCGGACGGCCGTGTCGTTACCGGCTACGCCATCGAACCCGCCAAACCCGAACCGGCCGTCGCCAAGCCGCCCGTCTCCCGCGCGGCGGTGAACATCGCCCTCGGGGGCATCGGGTTCGGTGCGGTGTGCGGCGGGCTGTTCCTGCTGACCGCGTTCATCACAGCGCTGACCGCGCTGATCACTCAGCTCATCACGCTCGCCGCCGTCTGCTTCGGCGGGTTCGTCGCGGCCCAGATCTTCAAGGCCGACGACGCCAAGAGCGGGATCACGTTCCACATCCGCAAGGCCGTCTTCAAGCGCAACCGCTTCAACGGCTAGCTACGCCCGAGGGCGGCGGCACTCCCGGACAGGACAGCCCGCCGCCCTCGGTCTCCTTATCCCGACGTAAGCAGAACAGGAGACCTACAGCATGGCCCAACCCATGCCCATCCTGCGAGCCGACTCCCGGCCGCGGCTGTTGGACCTCTTCTCGTGTGCCGGCGGCGCCGCCGTGGGTTACGCCCGCGCGGGGTTCGCCGTGGACGGCTGCGACATCACCCACCGGCCCAACTACCCCTTCCCGTACCACCAGGGCGACGCGCTCTACTATCTGGCCTGTCTGATCGAGTCGGGCCAGATCGAGCGGTACGCGTTCGTCCACGCCTCCCCGCCGTGTCAGCACGGATGCGCGCTCACCGTCGGTACGAACGCCTCCCAGGGCTGGGGCCGCACGCACGTCGATTTGGTGGCACCCACCCGCGAACTGCTCGACGCCACCGGTCTGCCGTACGTCATCGAACAGCCCAACGGCCGCGCACAGATCCGCAAAGACCTGACCCTGTGCGGGGAGATGTTCGGGCTCGGGGTCATCCGCCACCGCAACTTCGAGTTGGGCGGTTGGACTGCCCCGAAGGCGGTCCACGTGCCCCACCGGGGCCGCGTGCGGGGCTACCGGCACGGCCGCTTCTACGACGGCCCGTACGTGGCCGCCTACGGCAACGGCGGTGGTAAACCCACCGTCCCTGAGCTGCAAGCCGCGCTCGGCATCGACTGGACCGACGTGCGCGAGGAACTCACCGAGGCCATCCCGCCCGCCTACAGCGAGCACATCGGCCGCGCCTTCCTCGCCTCGCGCACGATGGGGGTGGCGGCATGAAGGCTCGCCTGCACACCGCCCTCCGTCTCGCGGCCAGCGGCCTGCCAGTCCTGCCGCTGCGCAAGGGCAAGCTGCCCTACGGGAATTGCCCGGCGTGTGCCGAGAACGTCTGTGGCGGCCGGCCGAACATGAAGAACGCCGGTCCCTGCGAATGCGCCAGCGTCTGCCACGCCTGGGCCGCAGCCACCACCGACCCCCGCGTCCTCACCTCGCCGACATGGGCGTCCGCGTGGCGTGAAGCGGCGGCCGTCGCTTACCACCCCGGTGGGGCCGGGCTGACTGTGGTCGACCTGGACGACGCGGCAGCCATCGCATGGGCTGGTGAGGCCCTGCCCGCCACCCGCACGGTACCGACGACGCGGGGCGAGCACTGGATCTACCGGGGTGCGATGCAGTCCGCGAACGCTGTGCGGCCCGGCGTCGACATCAAGTCGCTCATGTCCTACGCACGCTGGCTCGGTCCCGGAACCGGCACCATGACCGACCTGCCCGACGCCGTGCGCGGGCTGGCCGTGAAGGAGCCCTCCGCGGTCCGGCCTGCATCGCCTGTCGTCACCGTGTCCGCGCTCGCCGGGGGTGGGGAGTGCCGTCATCGCACGCCCGCCTACCTGGAGCGTGGCATCGCCATGGCCGAGCAGCGCATCACCGAGGCGCGTAGTGCGGTCCACACCACCGTCTACCGGACGTTCCTCGCCGTGCTGGCCGCCCATGGCCGGTGCGGCTGCCTCACCGACGCGCACATCGTGCGCCTGTTTACCGCCGCTCAGACCAAGGGGGAATCGCCCCGCCACTGCACCGAAGCGTGGGCCAACGCCTGTACCAGGTTGGGGCTGTGACCATGTCCGACGACGAAAAGAACCCGGCCCGCGAGGTCATCACCGACTACGCGCAGGCGCACTTCCGGTACTTCCGCACCGCCGACGGGACCGTGTACGCGCAGAAGAACGGCCACCCCGTGGCCCGTCCGATCCGCTCGCAGGGCACGACGGGCAGCCATCGGCAGGAACTCATGGTCGGCCTGTTCAAGGACGGGATCGGCGTGTTCAACGGGACCGCGCTCAAGGAGGCGTTGGACTTGATCGAAGCACTCGCGTTGACCGAGGACGTGCAGCCCGTGAACATCCGCGTCGCGCCCGGATTCGACGGGGCGACGTGGCTGGACCTGGGCCGCAGCGACGGTCAGTCCGTCCGCATCCACCCCACCGGGTGGGACATCGCCATCCCCGACCCGCGCGAGGTGTGCTGGCGCCGCACCCAGCTCACCGGGGAACTGCCCCTGCCGGCCAAGGACACCGACGGCAAGGGCATCGACCTACTGCTGCAGCTGTGCAACTTCGCCACCGCGGAGACCGAGTGCCTGGCCATCGCCTGGCTGATCGGCTGCCTCGGCCCGTCCGTGCCCGTCCCCGCCCCGTTCCTCACCGGGCCGCAGGGCGCCGGCAAGTCCACCGGGGGCCGCATGCTCGTGCGGATCATCGAGGGCATGAGCGGCGACCTGCGCCGCGCGCCCAAGGACGAAGAGAACCTGATCGCGGCCGTGGCCGCCGGTTGGGTCACCGCCCTGGACAACCTCTCCCACATGACCCCGGACCTGTCCGACGCCATGTGCTGCATCGTCACCGGCGCCGAGAACGTCAAACGCGCCCTCTTCACCGACGGAGACGTCTTCCGCGCCCGCTACCGCCGCCCCCTGCTCCTGACCGGCATCGACGTGGGAGTCATCCGGCCCGACCTCGCCGAACGGCTCCTGCCGCTGCGTCTGGAGCGTCCCCGCGTCCGGCGCACCGAAGCTGAACTGTGGGCGGAGTATGCAGAGGTTCTGCCCGTGGTTCTCGGGTCTCTCCTGGACCTCACGGTCAAGGTCCGCGCCGCCGATGCGGAGACCCCGACCGACCTGCGGATGGCGGACTTCGCGCACTTGTGCGCGCAGCTCGACGCGGCAACCGGCCTCGGAGCGCTCACCGCCTACCGGGCCAGTCTGGACGACCTCAACGACGACGTGATCGAGGGGGACCTCCTGGCACAGACCGTCCTCAGGCACGCCGCAGACATCGAACCGGGCGCAGAGCAGCGGATGGCCTCCACGGAGTGGCTGCACTGCCTCACCCGCCTCTACACCGGCGAGGACTTCCGTCCCCTGCCCAAGGGGTGGCCGACCACGGGCAAGGTCCTCTCCGACCGTCTCAAGCGTCTACAGCCGACCCTGGCCGCCCGGGGCGTCCTGATCGACTCGGGCCGCACCAGGGAGGGCCGCTACATCGAAATGACCCGCTCACCGGCCACGCCCCCGCACGAGCAGCAGGCGTTCTGACTGACACCCGACCGCACGAGCAAGAGGAGCACCAGCGGCCAGGCGTGCTCCTCTTGCTGTTCGGCGGCGGCGCCGCCCTGCGATGGACGCGCCGCGAAGCGGCTCCTTCTTCACTCCCTGAGCCGCGCAGCACCACCACAGACACCCCCCTCTTTTTCCTAAGTGGGAAACCCTGCGTCACCTGCGTCACGGGTACCCGAAAAACGCCGGGTGACCTGGGCATACGACCGTGACGCAGACGGCCGCCCTCTGCGTCACGCCGCGTCACCTGCGTCACCGTGACGGACAGCCTGTGTCACCGGTGACGCACCCCCACGCTCTGCGTCACCCAAAACGCGCAGGTCAGGCGCGCGCATGACGCAGGTGACGCGGTGACGCAGAAATCCGCACCTCGGACAGGCAAGCCCCAAGAAGCCCCCCAACCAACTCCATTCGCAGGTCCAGCCCTCTTCTGGAGGTCTCAACGTGCTGACCGTCGTCGCGAGCGACCCGCAAGTCCTCACCGTCCCGGAGGTCATGACCGCTCTGAGGCTCAGTCGAAGCAAGGTCTACGACCTCATCCGCTCCGGCACCCTGCCGAGCTTCACCGAGGGCCGCGCTCGGCGCATCCCCCTCGACGCACTCCGCACCTACATCCACAACAAGCTTGAGGAGGCTGCCTGATGGCCAAGAGGCGCGCCAACGGAGAAGGCACGATCACAAAGCGCACCGACGGCCGCTATCACGCCGCTGCGTACGTCTACCGGCCTGACGGCACCCGAGTCCGCAAGTTCGTCTACGGCAAGACACGCGAAGAGGTGGGCGGCAAGCTCATCGAGCTCCAGGAGAAGACCCGGCAGGGCATCCCGGCCGCCACGTCCGCCATGCCGTTCGGCGACTTCCTCACTTACTGGCTCGCCGCGATCGCGCCCACCCGCCTCAAGCCCGCAACGCTCAACAGCTACGAGGGCCTCTCGCGGCTCTACATCAAGCCCGCCCTCGGCAAGAAGAAGCTCAACCGCCTCTCCCCCACCGACATCCGCCTGTTCCTCGCAGAGTTCAAAAGCGGGTGCCTGTGCTGCCTCCGAGGCGTCGACGCAGCGCGCGCCAAGGAAGAGCGGACGTGCTGCGCCCTGAACAAGTGCTGCAAGCGCCGGCCGTCCGCCCGCACCGTCCAGTACATCCACGCCGTCCTCCGCTCCGCACTCCAGCAGGCCGTCCGTGAGGAACTCATCGCCCGCAACGTCGCCCGCATCGTGGAGACGCCCACCATCGAACGCCAGGAGGTACGACCGTTGGACGCCGCCGAAGCCAGGATCCTGCTCAAGACGGCCCGCAATCACCGGCTCTACGCCTTGTGGCTCCTGCTCATCTCCACCGGCCTGCGCCGCGGGGAAGCGCTCGGGCTCACCTGGTCGGACATCGACCTGGGCACCGGCCAACTGCGCGTCCGGCGCAACCTCCAGCGCATCAAGCGTGAGCTTCTCTTCGGCACGCCGAAAACGGCGCGCTCGATCCGAACGGTGTCGCTCCCCCGGAAGTGCGTAGAGGCCCTCATCGCCCACCAGGCGCAGCAGGAGAAGGAACGAAAGGTGGCCGGCGCCAAATGGCAGCCGTTCCCCGACCAACCGAACGGCCTGGTCTTCACCACGGCCACCGGCCGGGCCACCGATCCTCGCAGCCTGAACCGGATGCTCACGATCTTGTGCCGGGACGCCAAAGTGCGGCGCGTACGGGTGCACGATCTCCGGCACACCTGCGCCTCACTGCTGCTGGCTCAGGGGGTCGACGCCCGCACGATCATGGAGACGCTGGGTCACAGCACGATCACCATGACGCTGGATACGTACGCGCACGTGATGCAGACGACGCTCAAGGCCGCGGCCGACCGCATGGACGATGCGCTCGGAGTGGATGACCCGGATAAGCGAGACGGTGACGACCCCGGGTGCGTACCCGCCGCCTGAGTGGCTTCTCGCCGCGCGTTGATGTCAGCCGCTGATGTCAAAGGCCCCCTGGACGATGTCCAGGGGGCCTTTGACCTGTGTGCGCTCGGCAGGATTCGAACCTGCAACCTTCTGATCCGTAGTCAGATGCTCTATCCGTTAAGCTACGAGCGCTTGGCTTTCCGGCGGTTTTTCTTGGCCGGTCGGCGTTGCGGGAACAACATTACATGACCTGCGCCGTGAGGCGAAATCCATTACCCGCACCCGCTCTGACCTGCGGAAATGTGTTCGTGGGCGGATTTTGGGCGGGGGCGGTCCCGGGGCGGGCGTCGAGGTTCTGGGCGAAGTTCGGGTGGGTGCCGCCCTCTTCGGAGGCGTCGAGGGGGAGGACGGGGGAGCGAGGGGCGCGGAGAGGCGCGGCGCTGCGGGCGTCGGTCTCGTACCCCGCGTCGTACCGCCTCGTGTCTTCCTCGTACGTGTCGTGCTCGCGGCCCGCACCTCGCGGCTCGTGCGAAAGCGTTCAGGCCCCGGTCGCGGACGACCGGGGCCTGAACGAAAGAGGAGCGGAGGCGGAGGGATTTGAACCCTCGATGGGGGGTAAGCCCCAAACCGCATTAGCAGTGCGGCGCCATAGACCGGACTAGGCGACGCCTCCACACACCCCACGCGCGCAAGCGCGATGTGGCGTGTCCAGATGATGGCACAGCTCTGCGGGCTGTCACCAATCGCCCCCTACGGTACTAGGCCCGCACGCCACCCGGCAAAGACGTTCCTGCGGCGCAACGTCGGGGTCGGCGGCGCGTTAGGAGAGGCGGGACGTACGGGACGCAGCCGTACGCCCCCGGCGCGTACGCATTGCGTACCTGCCCCGCTCTCGTCCCTCTGGAGCTGTGATGCCGCACCTCAGAACATCCCGCAGGACATCCCGGAGAACGTTCCGCCGAACCTCCCGCTTCGGCGCGGCCGCCACCACCGCGGCCGCCGTCGTGTCCGCCGCGTCCGCCCTTGCCACGGCGGCGCCGGCCGCCTCGGCGTCCCCGATCCCGCTGCCGGAGCGCCGGGCCGCGGCCGGCCGGGCGGTGCCGACGGGCGATCTGCCGATGTCCGGCGACCACCTCACGGTGACCGTCGCCCACTCCGGGGACCCGAAGCGGGACGGTACGCGCGACCTGTACTGCCACCCCACGGGTGGCGACCACCCCGAGGCCAAGGCGGCCTGCGACGGGCTGGACGAGGTGACGACGTGGGGCAAGGACCCCTTCGCGCCGACATCGCCGAACTCCCAGTGCACGATGATCTACGGCGGCCCCGCCACCGCCCATGTGGTCGGCAGGTGGGCCGGGCGGGAGGTGGACGCGCGCTTCGACCGCTCGGACGGGTGTGAGATCCACCGGTGGGAGCGAGTGCAGCCGCTGCTTCCGCGCACCACCTTGTGGTCCAGTTCGTGAGGGGGGTGAGGGGCACGAGGCGTGAGCGGTGAGGCGTGAGGTGTGCGTAGGTTTGTGGGTGGGCCGTGTCCGGTTCGCGGTTGCGCTCCCGCCCCTTCGTCACTCATCGTCACTCAGTTCGCCCCCGGGTTCGCCGGTCGGCCGGTGACCCGGTTCGTGGCGGAGTAGCGCGCCAGGTCAGGACGCGGGGCACATGTCCGGCGTGCGGCGAGTCACACGAAGTCGCGGCATTTCCTCCTCGTCAGGCGCCTCTGTGTCTCGGGCAAGTGCCCGTAGACTCCCTCCCAGCGACCCGCCCCGGTGGGTCGGCAAGGTGCGGTAACAGGGAGGAAGCGTCGTCGTGAGCAGCAGGCCATCCCGAGGCGCTGCTCGCCTCGCAGCCATACTCGATGCCCTGCCGGACGCGCTGTTGCTCGTCAACTGCAACGGCACGGTCGTCAACGCCAACACCATCGCGCTGGAGACGTTCGAGGCGCCGGGCACCGCCCTGGTGGGCCGCGGTCTGCTGGATCTGCTGCCGTCCTTCGACTCCAAGCGCATCCCGGGCTCCATGCGGCGCCGGGACGAGGAGAGCGAGGGCGGCCGTACGAAGCCGACGCGGATGATCGCGCGGCGTACGGACGGGACCGAGCTGTTGGTCGAGGTGACCAGCGCCAATCTGGAGGACGGGCGCACCCCGTACGAGAGCGCCTTCGAGGCCGCGTACGCCGATCACCGCAACGGCTACACGGGCGATGAGCTGCTGATGCTCGTCGTCCGTGATCTGACCGGGACGCTGGACACTGAGACCGAGCTGGCCCGCCAGCAGCGGCAGACCGAGATGATCCTGCGGGCCGCGGCAGAGGGTGTGGTCGGGGTCGACGCCGAGGGCAAGGTCGTTCTCGTCAATCCGTCGGCCGCGCAGATCCTCGGCTATCGGGCGAGTGAGCTGGGCGGCAAGGAACTTCATCCGCTGATCCACCACTCGCGGGCGGACGGTACGGCGCTGGCCTGGGAGGACACCCCGCTCGCCGACACGCTGAAATCCGGGCGCAAGCACCGGGTGCGCGGGCAGGCGCTGTGGGCCAAGGACGGGCGGGCGGTGGCCGTCGATCTGACGACGGCGCCGGTGCGGGACGGCGATCAGCTCGTCGGCGCGGTGATGACGTTCACGGACCGGCGGCCGTACGACGCGCTGGCGGCGCGGCACGGCCAGCTGCTCGCGGTGCTCGAACAGGCGCTGCGCGGGCCGCTGGAGGAGCTGAAGGGCGAGCTGGGCACGCTCGCGTCCGACCCGGCCGGGCAGCTGTGGCCCGAGGCCAACCAGATCCTGCACCACCTCGCCGCCGGCCACGCCCGGATGACGACGCTGGTGGACAACGTCCTGAGCTATCAGCGGCTGGACTCCGGGAAGGACCGGCTCAACCGCACCAAGGTCTCGCTGGACACCGTCGTCGCGGCGGGTGTGGAGGGCGCGGTCGAGTTGATCGGGCCCGGCCGCGCGCAGTTCGCGGTGCACGCGCCGCCGATAGAGGCGACCGTCGATGCCGAGCGGATCGCGCAGGCGCTGTCGCATCTGATCGCGGATGTCGCGGGTGTGGACTCCACGGGGCGGATGCCGGTCGGGGACGGCGCCACGGGCCCTGGCGGGCGTCCGGGGCCGGTCCCCGGAGACTCGACGATCGTGGTCGCGGCGGCCAAGCGCGGCGATGTCGTACGGATCGAGGTGCGCGGGCCGTACGGCGGCGGCGACCCGGTCCATGAGCCCATCGTGCGCGGGATCATGCGGCAGCACGGCGGTCTGATGCAGACGCACGAGATGCCGGGGGCGCCGGGCGCGGGCGGCAGCGCGTATGTGCTGGAGCTGCCGGTTTCGCCGGACGGGTCGGTGACGGCCGGTGCGGGCGGTGCGGCCGGGGCCGAGCGGGCGTCCGAGGCGACCGGCAATGAGACGACGGTGATGCCGGTTCCGGCCGGTCGGGCCCGCGGGATGCAGGGGCCGGGGGCCGCCTCGGCGGCGGCGGAGGCCGGCGAGGGTGGTGCCGGTGGTGCCTCCGGGGATGGTGACCGTACGGGGCAGCACGGGGCGGATGTTGGCGGCGGTGCAGGAGTACCGGCCCAGCCGACCGGTCGTCGGCGCGCGCGGCACTCCGGCGCCGAGCAGGGCTCGGGAGACGGCACGGGTACGGCTCCGCGCGCGCTCGGTGCGGGTGGTGGCGCGGCAGCCACGCCCGGTGCGGAGGCCGGCGTTCCACACGGTGCCGTAGGCGATGGCCCCCAGGGCGAGACGGGCGCAGGGGCGGCCGGCGGCGGTACGGGCGCGCATCAGCACGGCGGTGCCGCGGGCGGGTCCGACGGCGGGGGCCGGCCGGGCGCGGACGGTACGGGGCTGCCGCCGGGCATGGCGGGGGCCGAGGCCGTACCGCCCACCGGGCGGCGACGGGCCAGGCAAGGCGCGCCGGAGGGCGGGGCGCCGCCGGCGCTGCCGTCCGGCGCGAGCGCGAACGAGGCGGCCGACGGCGGTACGGCCGCGCAGCACGGGCCCGGCGGGGCGCAGGCGGCAGGTGCCGGACAGGGGGCGCGTCCGGGCTCGGGTCCGGGTGCGGGTGCGGCGTCGGTTCCCGGGCAGGGTCCGGCGACGGGTCCGGGGCAGCCGCAGGGGCTGGGCCCGGTGGTGCCGCAGGGCCAGGCGCTGGTTCAGCCGCAGGGTTTGGGACCGGCACAGGGTTTGGCGCCGGCACAACCGCAGGGCCAGGGACCGGTTCCCCCGCAGGGCAACGCTCCCGTTCCGCCGCAGGGCCACGGCCCCGTCCAGCCCCAGGGTCTGGGCCCGGTGCAGCCGAGTGGGCGACGGGCCCGCCGGGCGCTGGCCGAGGCGCCCGAGCGGGCGCAGTCATCCGCGTCCGCCGCCGCGTCGAACGGCGCCGCCGCAACGCAGCAGCCGTCGGATCCCCGTTCAGCGGACGCGCTGTCGCCCGCCGGCGCGCGTACCGCCTTCGCACTGCCGCCCGCCGCGGCGGACCAGACTCCGCAGTCGCTGCCGGCCCTGCCCGCGGTCGCGGGTCAGGTACCCGCGCAGGCCGCCGGTGCCCAGGAGGGCGGTGGCACGGGCCGTCGCCGGGCGCGTCGGGCGGTCGGCGACGGGGCGGACGGTACGCCCGGTGCACAGCCGGGACACGAACTGGAAGCCGCCGCCAACTCCGGTGCCGCGCAAGGCGATTGGGATGCCGAGCCGACCGGAAGGCGGCGTGCCCGGCGGGCCGCGGCCGAGGAACGGGCGGCGGCCGCGATGGCCGATGCCGAGGCGTCCGGCACGTTCGTGGCGGGCCCGGAGGGTCTGGTGGCGCAGCCGACCGAGCCCGGCGCCGAGACCGGTACGACGACGGGCACAGCGGCCGGGATCGCCCCCGTTGCGAACGGGGCCGGAGCCGCCGCGCCCGCCCCGACGGGCCGTAGGCGCGGGCGTCCCAGCCCGGCCGAGGAGGCCCCCGGCGGGCCCGCGGCCACCGGCCAGGGCGCCGAGCACACCCCGGCGCACGGCAACGCGCAGGTCGCGGCGCCGGGCCAGGACGCGTCCCCCGTCCCGCCGCAGGGCCGAGCGGCCGCGCCCGTGCACCGGCAGCCGCTGCCGCCCGCCGAGGACGACGGCGCCCACGCGGCGGGGCACTCGCACGGGCGGGCGTTCAGCGTGCGCACCCTCGGGCAGGGTGTGCCGTTCGCCCAGCAGCTCGCCGATCAGCAGCGCCCGGCGGCCCCCGCCGGCAGCACGCCGCCCAACGGCACATCCGGCGGTTCCGGGCGCCGCCGCAAGCTCGCGGCGCCCCCGCAGGACGGCGAGCGCGCCACCGCGGCCGAGTCCGCGCCGGCCGAGGCGCGCCCGCACCCGACGACGCAGCAGGCACAGCCGGCGCAGCAGCCCCAGCCCGAGCCCGCCCCCCAGGCGCAGCCGCAGCCGCACCTGATGGACGCCGGCGAGGGCCGCGCCTTCGCGATCTCCGCGCCCGACGAGGGCAGCGAGGGCCCCGAGCCGCTGGACGGCCCGAACGGCGCCATAGAGGTGATGAACCGTCAGCCGCTGCCGATGGACGACGAGCTGCCGCCGGAGCCGCTGGACAACCCGCGCCGGCTGCTGGTCTGGCCGGCGCCGGACGTCTCCACCCAGGCGGCGCTGAGCGATCGCGGCTACCGCCCGGTGATCGTCAACTCCCGCGAGGAGGTGGACGCGCAGATCGCGGCGTACCCGGCGGCGCTGTTCGTCGACCCGCTGACCGGGCCGATCACCCGCACCGCGCTCCAGTCGCTGCGCCAGGCGGCGGGCGCTGCGGAGGTCCCGGTGCTGGTCACCGCCGGTCTGGCGCAGGCGACCCGGGAAGCGGCGTACGGCGCCGACCCGGCCGTACTCCTCAAGGCGCTGGCGCCGCACGACAGCGAGCAGCACCCGCCTCGGGTGCTGCTGATCGAGCAGAACGACGCCATCGCGGGCGCTCTGACCACGTCGCTGGAGCGGCGCGGGATGCATGTCGCACGGGCCGACGCGGACGCCGACGCGGTCACCCTCGCGACGCAGATGCGGCCCAACCTGGTCGTGATGGATCTGATGCAGGTACGCCGTCGGCGGGCCGGCATCGTCGACTGGCTGCGCGCCAACGGACTGCTGGACCGCACCCCGCTCGTCGTCTACACCTACGCCGACATGGACCCGGCCCAGATGCCGCTGCTCGCCGCGGGCGAGACCGTTCTCTTCCTGGCGGAGCGCTCCACGAGTGCCGAGGTGCAGGCCCGGATCGTCGACCTGCTCGCCAAGATCGGCACGAACTGACGGGATCGGCCCGCGCTGACGGGGATCGGCGCCGGCTGATGGGCATCGGAGCGGGCTGACGGGGTCGGGCAACAGCTGACGGGATCGACACGAGCCGACGGCGGGGCCGGCGGGCGCCGTTGGAGTGGTCCTCCTCCGGCTCCCGGCCCGGCCCCGCCGCACCTCACCGCGCTTCACCGCACCTCACGGCATCACGCCAGCAGCGTCACATCCAGCTCGCCCTCCGCGTACTGCCTGCGCAGCACCTTCTTGTCGAACTTCCCCACGCTCGTCTTCGGCACCGACGGGATCACCGCCCACCGCTCCGGCAGCTGCCAGCGCGCGATCCGCTCGCCCAGGAACGCCTTCAGCTCCTCGTAGCCGATCACCGCGCCGTCCCGCAGCACCACCGTCGCCAGCGGCCGCTCGCCCCACTTCTCGTCCGGTACGGCGACCACCGCGGCCTCCGCGACATGCGGGTGCGCCATCAGATGGTTCTCCAGCTCCACGGACGAGATCCACTCGCCGCCTGACTTGATGACGTCCTTGGCACGGTCGGTCAGGGTCAGATAGCCGTTCGCGGTGATGGTGCCGACGTCACCGGTGCGCAGCCAGCCATCCGGGCTGAACTTGTCCTCGGGGCGCAGCGGTTCGCCCTCCGCGCCGCCGTAGTACGCACCCGCGATCCACGGACCGCGGACCTCCAGTTCACCGGCCGACTCGCCGTCCCACGGGAGCTCCTCGCCGCCGGGGCCGATCAGCCGCGCCTCGACGGAGGCGGGGAAGCGGCCCTGGGTGGCGCGGTAGGTCCACTCCTCCTCGCCGCTGGCACCGGCCGGTGGATGCGCGACCGTGCCCAGCGGGGAGGTCTCCGTCATGCCCCAGGCGTGCACGACACGGATGCCGTGCCGGTCCTGGAAACCGCGCATCAGGACCGGCGGACAGGCGGAGCCACCGATGATGACCGTCTTCAGACAGGCGACATCCCGCTTAGTGGCATCCAGCTCGGCGAGCAGTCCCTGCCAGATGGTCGGTACGGCGGCGCCGATGGTCGGGCGTACCGCCTCGATCATCTCGGCGAGCGGGGCCGGCTGCAGGAAACGGTCGGGCATCAGCAGCGACGCGCCGGCCATGAACGCGGCGTGCGGCAGGCCCCAGGCGTTGACGTGGAACATCGGCACGACCGGCAGGGCGATGTCCTGGGAGCTGAGCGCGAACGCCTCGGCGTTGTTGACCTGCAGCGAGTGCAGATACAGCGAACGGTGGCTGTAGAGGACGCCCTTGGGGTCGCCGGTCGTCCCGGAGGTGTAGCAGAGCGCGGCGGCCTCGCGTTCGTCGATCTCCGGCCAGTCGAAGGTCTCCGCCCGCCCGGCGATCAGCTCTTCGTAGTCGTGCACCCGCACCTGGGCGTCCGCGAGGGCGGAGAGGTCACCGGGGCCGATGACGACGAGGTGTTCCAGGGTGCGCAGCTGCGGCAGCAGCGGGGCGAGCAGCGGGATCACGGTGCCGTTGACGAGCACGACCCGGTCCTCGGCGTGGTTGATGATCCAGGCGAGCTGTTCGGCGGGCAGCCGCAGATTGAGGGTGTGCAGCACCGCCCCCATGGACGGGATCGCCAGATACGCCTCGAGGTGCTCGGCGTTGTTCCAGGCGAGCGTGGCGACCCGCTCCTCGGCCACCACGCCGAGCTCGTCGCGCAGGGCGTGCGCCAGCTGCGCGGCACGGCGCCCGACCTCGGCGAACGTACGCCGCTGCGGATCTGCGCCGCCGGTCCAGGTGATGACCTCCGACTCGCCGTGAATGGTCGACCCATGGGCCAGGATTCGCGAGACCGTGAGCGGTACGTCCTGCATCGTGCTGAGCACCGGGTGCCTCCGCTGTGTTACGGGCGGGTATTCGTGCTGCGATTGTCGACGCATACCGCGTGGTATGTCACGCCCCTGGGGTGTGTTCTTTGCCGCTTACTCCTGGTGGAGGCCGGGTGCGCGGTGAGTGAGGGGCGGTGGCGGAGGGGCCGCAGCCAAGGGGCGGTGCCGGTGCGGGAGGGCTTCCCGCTATCCGTTCACCTTCGGGGAGTGCTGCCCTGCGGAGCCGCCGGGCTTCTGGCTCCCGCACAGCGCCTGGGTACGGTGCGCGACCATGGCGGCGTCTATTCGGCTGGGCATCGGGAGACCGTTTCCGTCGAGCTTCTGATAGTGCGTCAGGTTGAAGCCGAGGGAGAGCTGGCGCCGGCCGTCCTCGGTGGAGAGGGACCAGGTCTCGGCGCCGGACACCCGGCCGTTATGGCCCCAGAACTCTCCGCACGGCGTCTCCATGCGGAACAGGCCGAGCCCGTAGCGGACGGTGCCGTCCTCGGTCGGCACCGTGGTCTTCATCTCCCGCAGCTCGGCCGGGGCGAGCAGCTCGCCGCCCAGCAGTGCGCGGTAGAACTGGTTGAGGTCGGCCATCGTCGACACCAGCGAGCCTGCCGTACTGACCCAGGACATGTTGTAGACGCTGAAGTCGCGCGGCGGGTCGTAGAGGCCGTACATGGCGTCGTAGGCCTTGGCGTGCGGTCCGGTGAGGTGCTCGGAGCGCGGGAAGTAGGTGTGCCGGAGGCCGGCCTTACCGATGACGTGCTCGGTGATGTACTTCTCCGGGGCCTCGCCGGTGATCTTCCGCAGCAGGAGCCCGGCGATCACGTAGTTGGTGTTGGCGTAGTGGTGTGCCTGGCCCGGCTTGCCCGACGGCTTTGCCTTCAGGCCCAGTCGGGCCAGTTCTTCCGGGTCGAAGTGGCGGTAGCGGTTGGCTTCCATGCTGTCCGGCGACGAGAAGATCGCCGGGGTGTACTCGGCGATGCCGCTGGTGTGGTTGAGCAGCATCCGGACCGTGATGGCCCGGCCGCGCTCCCCGGGGACGAGGTCGGGCAGATAGCGGCCTATCGGTGCGTCGAGTTCGATGCGGCCGGCGCCGGCCTGCTGAAGCACGGCGACGGCGGTGAAGGACTTGGTGATGCTGCCGATGCGGTGCCGCATCTGCGGTGCCATGGGGCGGTCGGTGGCGGTGTCGGCCACCCCGGCGGCGCCCTGCCATTCTTCGGCGCCGTCCCGGACCGCCGAATAGGCGCCGTACATCCCGGCGTCATGGAACGCCTTCAACGTCCCGGCCAGCGCCGGGCGGTCGAGACCCGCCCGCTCCGCGGCCGCCGCCGCCGACGGGCCGGGGGCGGGCGCGGCCCAGACCGGGGCCGCAGCGGCCACCGGGACGGTCAGCGTCAGCAGGGCGGCCGTGGCGGCTCCGGCCAGCCGCGCGCGGCGGTGCTTGGCGGGTGACTTCGGGTGGGCCGGGTGGGCGGGCTGGCGCAGGTGTGCCAGGGGCATGGTGTCTCCGTCGGTTCGAGGCGAGCCGCGCGGGGCTGTCCACTCCCCCGAGCCGGACAGTCCCGCGCACCGCCGCCCGTGCGGGCGGTCGGGCGATCTTCGTTGCCTCGATTTTTGCGACGGAACGTCACCGAGCCATCAACCCGTGGAACGACCTTGATCCCAAGTTCACATGACAAATGTCAGGTTTGGAGAGGGGAGGGCAGGAGGGGCGGGAGCAGCGGCGTGCTGACGGGACAGTGCGCTGAGAGGGTGGTGCCGCTGACGGGACAGCGCCGGTGGTCAGGTCCGCCCGCGGCCGCCGTCCGCCACCGCCTGCAGGACCAGGACCGAGAGATCGTCCTCGACCGGCCCCGTGCCGAAGTCGTGCGCGGCCCGGCGTACATGCTCCGCCAGCGCCTTCGCGCCCAGCCCCATGCCCTGCCGCAGGATGTCGGCCAGGCCGTCGTTGTCGTCCAACTGCCAGTTCCCACAACGGCGTTCGGTCACGCCATCGGTCACACACAGCAGCGTCTCGCCCGGGGCGAGATCGAAGGAGCTGGCGTGGAATTCGGTGCCTTCGTCGATCCCCAGCAGCATCTGGGGATCGGACGCGGGACGTACCGTGCCGTCGACGAAGAGGTGCAGCGGCAGCGGGTGGCCGGCGCTGGCGACCGTGCAGTGGGCCCCGGCGACATCCGGTTCGACCTCCAGCTCCCCGTACAGCAGGCTCAGGAAGCGCGGCCCGGCCTGCTCGCCGCCGAGTTCCACCGCCTCCTTGCTCTCCTCCGCCATGGCGGCGTTCAGCCTGCCGAGCACCGACTCGACGCCATGGCCCTCGCGCGCCAGCAGCCGCACCAGGTGCCGGGCCAGGCCGGTGACGGACATCGCCTCCGGGTCCTTGCCCTGGACGTCCCCGAGGAGGAAGCACCAGCGGCGTTCGCCCATCGGGAAGATGTCGTAGAAGTCGCCGCCGACGGTCTGCCCCTCGCCGTGCGGCTCGTAGACGATCGCGGTGTCCACGCCGACGATGCTGGCCAGCGACGAGGGCAGCTGGCGCCGCTGGAGGGCCCGGCTGATCGTGGTCTGCCGGGTGTACTGGCGGGCGGTGAACACCGCCTGGGCCACCCTCCGGGCCACGTCCTCCACCATCCGCACCACGGTGTCGGTCATCCGCAGCTGCCCCGCCCGGCCGAGCAGCAGGACGCCCTGGTCCGTGTCGCGGGCCACCAGGGGAAAGGCCAGCGCCGAGCCGGCCGTCCGGCCACCGCCGCCACCCGCACTCTCCGGCCAGGGCCAGGGCGTCGCGGTCCGGACTCCGGTGGACGGCGGGTCCCGCTCCAGCTCGGCACGGAGCGGGTTGATGCGCCGCTCGTCGACGTGCCACACCCGGGACAGCTGGACGCCCATGCCCTGAGTGGTCAGCCAGATGCCGCACCAGTCGGCGAGCCGGGGGACGAGCAGCTGTGCGGCGAGCGCGGTGACCATGTCCTCGTCGAGCTGCCCGGCCAGGAGTTCGCTGGTCTCGGCGAGGAACGACGGGCCGCCGCGGTCGACCCACTCGGCGGCGGGCTTGCGGTCGCGGGTCAGGTGTACGTGGTGCGCGGGGGGCGCCGGGGTGCGGAGCGAGGGGGCGGGGAACTCGTAGACGCGGGTCTCGGAGGCCGGTACCTCACTGGCGAACACGGCCCCGGCGTGTGCACTGGTGGTCCCGCCGTCGCCCTCGGCCACCGGGCCGGCCGCCTCGGTGTCGCTCGTCTCCAGCCGGAACCAGACCCGTTTCTCCGACTGCCGGTAGGTCACCCCCCACGACTCCGCCAGCGCGCCCACCACCTGGAGGCCGTAGCCGGGCTCGCCCTCCCGGGCGTCCACTCCGCCGTGGACGGTCCTGGAGGGGTGGCGGTCCGCCACTTCGATCACCACGCCCGTCCCGTCGGAGGGGCTCCGCTCCAGGCGGCAGACCACGTCGATGTCGGTGCCGGCGTACATGACGGCGTTGGTGACCAGCTCGCTGACCAGGAGGAGTGCGTCGTCGAGGACCTGCTCGCCGACCGCCCCCGCCGGCGGTGCCGACCCCCGGCCTGTCCCGGTGAGCGCCGCACGCACGAATTTTCGTGCTCCGGAGGGCGCGAGCTGGTTCGCCGGCAGAGCCTTCCGGGACACGGATTCGGTCGCGTGCGCGGACATCGGTCCCACTGCGTCCCCTGGATGCACCTGGGAGAAAGTACTTGCAAGCCCTTTATACTATGACATATCTGCCCTAATGGATCACGGGGGGATGGTGTGCCATGGCGCTAGACCCAGCCCGGACCGATGCCGATTCAGCACCCCCGGGCTCCGACAAATCCACCCCCGAAACCCAGGCCGGGACGGCCACCACCACCCCGGTCCCGCCGCCGGCTGTGCCCGACGGCCAATGGGTTCGTACGGCCGACCTGCGTCCGCTGCTGGCGGCGATGCACTCCCTCTGCGACGGGGATTTCACCGCCTCCGTACAGACTGACCAGGAAGGCGTGGTCGGCGACATGGCCGGCCTCTTCAATCAGATCGTGGCCCGGAACGCCCATCTGGCCGATGAGATGCAGCGCGTCCGGCGCGAGATCATCCGGCAGGGACGGCTGGACGAGCGGATCACCGCGAGCCCCGGCCAGGGGACCTGGACGACGAACGTCGACGCCGCCAATACGGTGCTCGAGGCGCTGGTCGTCCCGGTTGCCAAGGCCACCCGGGTGCTCGACGCCGTCGCGGACGGCGATCTGACCCAGCACGTCGAACTGCACGACGGGAAACGCCAGCTCCGGGGCGACCTCAGACGCCTGGGCAGCGGCGTGAACCGCATGGTGGACCAGCTCTCGCTGTTCACCGGCGAGGTGACCCGGGTCGCCCGCGAGGTCGGCACCGAAGGCCGGCTGGGCGGCCGCGCCAAGGCCCAGGGCCTGTCCGGGGACTGGCTCCACGTGACCGAGGCGGTCAACACCATGGCGTCGCGGCTGACCGCACAGGTGCGGGACATCGCGGTCGTGACGACGGCGGTGGCGCGCGGCGACCTGACACAGCAGGTGACCGTCGAGGCCACCGGCGAGCTGCTGGAGCTCAAGCTCACCGTGAACACGATGGTGGACCAGCTGCTGGCGTTCGCCGACGAGGTCACCCGCGTCGCCCGCGAGGTCGGCACCGAAGGCCAGCTCGGCGGCCGCGCCCAGGTCAGGGGCGCATCCGGGGTCTGGAAAGACCTCACCGACAACGTCAACTTCATGGCGTCCAACCTGACCTGGCAGGTCCGCAACATCGCCCAGGTCACCACCGCCGTCGCCAACGGCGACCTGAGCCAGAAGATCACCGTGGACGCGCGCGGCGAGATCCTGCAGCTCAAGGACACCGTGAACACGATGGTCGATCAGCTCTCCGCGTTCGCCGACGAGGTCACCCGCGTCGCCCGCGAGGTCGGCACCGAAGGCCAGCTCGGCGGCCGCGCCCAGGTCAGGGGCGTGTCCGGGGTCTGGAAGGACCTCACCGAGAGCGTCAACTTCATGGCCGACAACCTGACCTCCCAGGTCCGCAACATCGCCCAGGTGGCCACCGCCGTCGCGGAGGGCGACCTCGGCAAGACGATCACCGTGGAGGCGAAGGGCGAGATCCTGGAGCTGAAGTCGACGATCAACACCATGGTCGATCAGCTCTCCGCCTTCGCCGACGAGGTCACCCGCGTCGCCCGCGAGGTCGGCACCGAAGGCAACCTGGGTGGTCAGGCGCAGGTCAGGGGCGTGTCCGGGGTCTGGAAAGACCTCACCGACAACGTCAACTTCATGGCGCTCAACCTGACCTCCCAGGTCCGCAACATCGCCCAGGTGACCACCGCCGTCGCCAACGGCGACCTCTCCAAGAAGATCGACGTGGACGCGCGCGGCGAGATCCTGGAGCTCAAGGACACCGTGAACACGATGGTCCAGCAGCTGCGGGCGTTCGCGGACGAGGTGACGAGGGTGGCCCGCGAGGTCGGCACCGAAGGCCGGCTGGGCGGCCGGGCACAGGTCCACGGCGTGTCCGGGGTCTGGAAGAACCTCACCGACAACGTCAACTTCATGGCCGACAACCTGACCTCCCAGGTCCGCAACATCGCCCAGGTCGCCACCGCCGTCGCGAAGGGCGACCTGTCCAAGAAGATCGACGTCGACGCGCGCGGCGAGATCCTGGAGCTCAAGACCACGATCAACACCATGGTCGACACGCTGTCCTCGTTCTCCTCCGAAGTGACCCGCGTGGCCCGTGAGGTGGGCAGCGAGGGGCAGCTGGGCGGCCAGGCCCGGGTGGAGGGCGTCTACGGGACGTGGAAGCGGCTGACCACCAGCGTCAACGAGCTGGCACTGAACCTGACCACGCAGGTCCGCGCGATCGCCGAGGTCGCCAGCGCGGTCACCCAGGGTGACATGTCCGGCTCGATCACCGTGGACGCCCAAGGCGAGGTCGCCGCACTGAAGAACAACATCAACCTCATGGTGGCGAACCTCCGCGAGACCACCCGCGCCAAGGACTGGCTGGAGTCCAACCTGGCCCGTATCGCGAGCCTGATGCAGGGCCACCGCGACCTGGTCGAGGTCGCCGACCTGATCCTGCGCGAGCTGACCCCGCTGGTGAACGCCCAGTTCGGCGCCTTCTTCCTGGCCGAGGCGGGCGCCGAGCCGGGCGAGGGCCTGGAGCTGATCGCCGGATACGGCACCGGGCAGGCGGAAGGCCGTCGCTCGCTGCCGCGGCTGCGCCTCGGCACCCCCGGCTGGGGGCTGATCACCCAGGCCGCCACGGAGAAGAAGCGGATCCTCGTCGAGGCCGTACCGGCGGACTACATCACCATCCGTTCCGGACTCGGCGACGCGCCGCCGGCCAGCGTCGTCATCCTGCCGGTGCTCTTCGAGGACCAGGTGCTCGGCGTCATCGAACTGGCCTCGTTCAGCAAGTTCAGCGAGGTGCACCTGGCGTTCATCGACCAGTTCGTGAACACCATCGGCGTCTCCATCAACACCATCATCGCCAACTCCCGTACGGAAGCGCTGCTTTCGGAGTCCCAGCGGCTCACCGCCGAGCTGCGCAAGCGCTCCGACGAGCTGCAGCTCACCAACGCCGAACTGGAGGAGAAGGCGGCCCTGCTGGCCACGTCCTCGCAGTACAAGTCCGAGTTCCTGGCGAACATGTCGCACGAGCTGCGCACCCCGCTCAACTCGCTGCTGGTGCTCTCCCGGCTGCTCGCCGACAACCCCGACGGCCGGCTCTCCGCCCAGGAGGTGGAGTTCGCGGTCACCATCCACCGTGCCGGCTCCGACCTGCTCCAGCTGATCAACGACATCCTCGACCTGTCGAAGATCGAAGCCGGCCGGATGGATGTGCACCCCAAGACGCTGCCGCTGATCAAGCTGGTCGACTACGTACGGGCGACGTTCCGGCCGCTCGCCCTCGACCGGGGCCTCTCGTTCGATGTGAAGGTCGGCGAGAACGTGCCCGGCGAGCTGTACTCCGACGAGCAGCGCCTCCAGCAGATCCTGCGCAACCTGCTGTCCAACGCCGTGAAGTTCACCTCGTCCGGCGGGGTCGAGCTGATCGTCGAACGGGTGCCGGGCGCCGACTTCGAAGAGGAGTCGCTGCGCAACGCCGAAGACGTCATCGCCCTGTCCGTGAAGGACACCGGGATCGGCATCCCGCCGGAGAAGCTCGACGGGATCTTCGAGGCGTTCCAGCAGTCCGACGGCACCACCAACCGCAAATACGGCGGCACCGGTCTCGGACTCTCCATCAGCCGGGACATGGCGGCGCTGCTGGGCGGCCGGATCATCGCCGAGAGCGAGGAGGGCGTCGGCTCCACGTTCACGCTGTATGTGCCGGCGCACTACTCCGGGCCGTCCTCCGAAAGCGGGGTGACGCCGGCCGAGGCGGGTGTCCCCGTCCCGGTCCCGGTCCCCGTGCCGGCCGGCCGAGGCGCGCCGCAGCCGGAGGCTCTGCCCGGCGACGTGTTCCCCAGGAAGGAGGCTCCGCCCCGTACGGGCCCCAGGGCCGATGGCTCGGAGGTCGCCTGGCCAGAGACGCAGCGCCTCAAGGAGTGGCTGAGCGGACGCCCCGGCCGTGTGCTGGCCAACCGCCAGATCCTCATCGTCGACGACGACATCCGCAACGTCTTCGCGCTCACGCATGTACTGGGCCGGGTCGGTATCAGCGTGAAGTACGCGGAGAACGGCCGCGAGGGCCTGGAGGTCCTGGACCGGACACCCGATGTGTCGCTGGTGCTGATGGACATCATGATGCCCGAAATGGACGGTTACCAGATGATCCAGGCGATCCGCCGCGCACCTCGCTTCGCCGACCTGCCGGTCATCGCGCTCACCGCGAAGGCCATGCCGGGTGACCGGGAGAAGGCGATCGAGAGCGGTGCCAACGAGTACGTCCCCAAGCCGGTCGACGTGGACCGGCTGCTGTCGGTGATCTGCCGGCTTCTCGACCCGCACTGCGACTCCGACATGCTGCGGCCGCCCGCGTCGTCGCCGGATGGCAATGGATCATCGGACGGAGCGTCGGAAGGCCGCGCATCGGCAGGGTCGGCTGGGTCGGCTGGGTCGGCTGAAGCCTCTGATGCCCCGGGGGCGACCGGCGCCGGCGGGGCCGCCACGGCTGACGACGACGGCACACCGGAGCAGCGCTCATGACCACGACACCGACGGACACCTCCAGCATCCTCATCGTCGACGACATGGAGGAGAACCTGGTCGCCCTGGAAGCCGTCCTCGGGTCACTCGCCAATGTGGTCCGCGCGCGCTCGGGCGAGGAAGCGCTCAAGGCGATGCTGCGTCAGGAGTTCGCCGTCGTCCTCATCGACGTCCTGATGCCGGGCATGAGCGGCTTCGAGACCGCCGCCAACATCAAGGGACTCGACCAGACCAAGGACGTCCCGGTCATCCTGCTCACCGGGGCCTCGGTCGACCCGGACTACGCCTACCGCGGCTACACGGTCGGCGCCGCCGACTTCCTGATCAAGCCGTTCGACCCATGGCTGCTGCGCACCAAGGTCAATGTCTTCCTGGACCTGCACCGCAAGAACCGTCAACTCGCCGCGCAGGCCGAGCAGTTGCGGCGCCTGCTCACCGCCGAGAACCGGCCGGGCGGCGATACGGCGCCGCCCCCGGAGGCGGCCGAACAGCCCGCGGAGGTCCCGGAACGCCCGGAGTCCACCAGGCCCCCGGAAGCGCCCGACTTCCCGGAGCACCCGGAATCCCCGGACCACCACCAGCCGACGGACCAGGCACCCGCCGGGCCGCACGAGCACGTCGCCGGCCGCGGCGCGGCGGCCGGCGACGCGGCCCGGCTGGCCGAGGCGGCCGGCCAACTCGCCCAGGTGGAGCTCGTCCTGCGCGAGACGGAGGGTCCCGAGCCCGGCGATATCGCCGACCGTATCGCCGAATTGGAACAGGCGGTGGGCCGGCTGCTGGCCCGCAAGGGGCCGTAGGCGCAGGCGCCGCGTGGCGGTGCGGCGCCTCCCGGGGTGACGGTTCCCCGGGAAAGCGCCGCACCCTTTTCAGGCGGCGATCAACAATTGCCGAGACCGGCGAATCGTGCGGTGCGCGCCACGGTTTCCTTGTGCCAACCGCCGTACGCGCCAATAGTGGTGCAGGGGCCGTCGACGTGCCGGTCCCACTTGAAATAGACCCGGACCGAATACGAGCAGTTGTTGGTGGCCTTGGTCGTGGTCGTGGCCCAGCTCGACGTGGTCCTGAGGTGCACGCAGGAAGGCGCCGAGACCTTCCCGGAGGAAGCAGCGCTGGCGGGAGCCGCGCCCATCCCCGCGAATATGGCCCCGGACGCCACCAGAACGGCGGCGGAACGGGCAAGATTCTTTCGGCCATGAGTCATGGCTGTCCCCCTTGGTTTCGGGTCGGTCGGGCCCGAACTCGGGTTGGTCGGACCCAAGTTGCACGGACGTTACTCACGCCCGAGCCGAGGAAGAAAGCATTCCGCCCGAAAGTCTTTCGCATTAACCGCGATCGCCCTGTGGGGAATTCAAGCCAGCGAAAACGATATTGATTCGGCGGCTTTTGAGCGGACGATCCAAGTCCATTTGCCGCGCGGGGAAACCGGTGGAACGATGCCTGCCCCGCCACGCTGCCCCACATGGCTGCAGGCGGCATGCGGTGGCGGCTCCGCGGGAGATTTTTTCCGGAACCGTGAACCGATCGCCACCGCCCGTCCGATGAAGGGATGTGGCAGGCATGGACGAGAAGCACAGCAGCGACGCGGAACTGCTGTGCGCGGCAGCGGGAGGCGACAGCCGGGCCTTCGAGCTGTTCTACCGGCGCTACGAGCCGTGGCTGGTCACCCGGCTCCGCTACCGCTGCTCCGACGCCGCCCTCGTCGATGACGTCGTCCAGGAGACGTTCCTCGCGATCTGGCGCGGCACCGCGCGCTACGGCGAGCAGCCCGGCGCGGACGCCGCCGGCTGGCTGTGGCGCATCGGCTCCCGGCGGCTCACCGACGCGCAGCGCGGCCACGGCACGAGACAGCGGCTGTTGCAGGCCCTCGGCCGGTTCCGCATCGCGCACCAGCCGTCCGCCGAGGACGAGGTGCTGGAGCGGCTGCCGCACGGCGACCTGGCCGCAGCGCTGGCCCGGCTTCCGGCCGAGCTCAGCGCCGTATTGCAGGCGACCGTCGTCGACGGACTCACCACCACCGAGGCCGCCGCGGTGCTGCGCATTCCGGCGGGCACGGTGAAGACCCGCGCGATGCGCGCCAGACGACGGCTCCGCAAGGAACTGGAACTCCTCACATGACGGAAGGAAGCAGCGACATGACCAGCGGCAGAGAGGAGCGGGCGATGGAGGTGACGGCAGGGGGTCCGCCGCCGGGCGGTCCACGGCCGCCGCACGGCCCGCGTTCGCCGCACACCACGCATCTCGAGGACCAGATGCTGCGGGCCTACGCGTACGGGGAGTTGCTCCCGCCGCGGCTCGCCCACGCCGACGCGCATGTCGCGGACTGCCCGCACTGCCGCTCCCGGCTCGGCGACCTCGGCGACCGGGCGCGTACGGACACCGGATGGGCCCGGCTGCGCGCCGTCATGGACGTTCCGCAGCCCGGCCCCGTGGAACGCGCGCTGCTCCGGTGCGGGGTCCCCGACCACACCGCGCGGCTGATCGCGGCCACTCCGGCGCTGCGCCGCTCCTGGCTGATCGGGGCGACGGTGACGCTGCTGCTGACGGTGGCGGTGGCGCGATGGGGCCGTGCCGATGCGGCACCGCTGCCGTTCTTCGTCCTGGCGCCCGCCCTGCCGGTCATCGGGGTCGCCGCGTCCTTCGGACCGCGCTCCGATCCGATGTACGAGATGACGCTGGTCGCGCCGGTGCACGGCCTGCGGCTGCTGCTGGTGCGCACGGTCGCGGTGGTCGGCACCACTGCCGCACTGGTCGGTGCGGCCGCCGTGGCGATGCCCGGCCCCGCGCTCCGGGCACTCGGCTGGCTGCTGCCTTCGCTGGCACTGACCCTGATCACGCTGGCGCTGTCCGCTCGGCTCGATCCCGCGGTGGCGGCGGGGGTGACCGGCGGCGGCTGGACGCTGGCGCTGGTGCTGACCTTCGGGGACGGCGACAGCCCGTTGCTGTCCGGCACCGGGCAGTGCGCCGCGGCCGGGGCCGCGCTGGCGGCCGGCGCGGTCATCGCGCTGACCCGATCCAGCTTCGACCGGGGGCTGCCCCATGCGTGACATGGATACGCGCCCCGCGGCGGCGCACCCGGAACTCCGGCCGGCGACCCGGCCGGATCTCACCCCTGCGTGGCCCACCCCGCCCCTCGGCCACCGCCAAGCCCACCCACCCCACCGTCAAGACCGTCTGCTCTCACCATCGTGAAAGAGGGGGAACCTGCCATGAACCGCGCAGCCGTGTCGGCCCGGGAGCTGACCGTCTCGTACCGCAATTTCCGTGCGCTGAACGGGATCTCGTTTGTGCTGGAGCCCGGCGTGACCGGTCTGCTGGGGCCGAACGGCGCGGGCAAGACGACCCTGCTGCGGGCCCTGGCCACCGCCGCGCTGCCCGACAGCGGTGCGCTCAGCGTCCTCGGCATGGACCCCTGCACCCCCGAGGGTCGGCTGGGAATACGCCGCCGGCTGGGCTATCTGCCGCAGGACCCGGGCTTCCATCCGCACTTCACGGCCTTCGAGTTCGTCGACTACGTGGCCATCCTCAAGGAGATGAAGGACCGGGCCGCCCGGCACCGCGAGGTCCTCCGCGTCCTTGACGCCGTCGGTCTGCCCGACCGCCGGCGCAAGAAGATCAAGCAGCTGTCGGGCGGCATGCGGCAGCGCGTCGCGCTCGCCGCGGCGCTCGTCGGCGATCCCGAGCTGCTGATCCTCGACGAGCCGACCGTCGGGCTGGACCCCGAACAGCGTCTGCGGTTCCGCGAGTTGATCGCCGATCTGGGCGACGGCCGCACCGTGCTGCTGTCCACGCACCAGACCGAGGACGTCGCCGCGCTCTGCCGCAGGGTCATCGTCCTGGACGGCGGCACCATCAAGTTCGACGGCGAACCGCCCGCGCTCGCCGCCGTCGCCGACGGCAGGGTGTGGAGCAGCGAGCAGCGGGACCCCCGCGCGCTGGCGGGCTGGCGCACCGGCGTCGGCACGGTGCGCAACATCGGCTCGCCGCCGCCCGGCGTCCCACTGCTCGAACCCACTCTGGAAGACGGCTATCTGCTGCTCCTCGACGCCACGACGGCACGGGAGAACGTGGCATGAAGGAGACGACCAGGAGAGACACGACCAAGAGGAACATGACCGAGCGGGACCAGAGCGGGGAGGGCCGGAGCGCGAGGAACACGGCCGAGCCGACCGGTTCCCCGGCACCGCCCACCCGTCACCAGGCCCGCACCGGCACCCCCGGCCACACCCGGCCGCCCGGCCACACCCGGCCGCACGGGGCCGGCCCCAGCCGGGGCGCCGTACTGGCACTGGCCCGCGTGGAAGCGCTGCGTCTGCTGCGGCATCCCGCGATGCTCGCCTCCCTCGCCGGCTATCTCGCGCTGTGGGGGTACGCGGCGGCCACCGGCGACCCCGCCAACCGCTATCCGGTGCTCCAGGACGAATCCCGCTACCTCCAGATCCCGCTGCTGCTGCTCGCGATCGGCACCCTGCTCGCCGCCAATCTCGGCATACTGCGCGGACGCCGGCATGGTGTGGAGCCCCTCTACGAGGTGCTGGGCCTCGGCCCGCGCAGCCGCACGACGGCCCATCTGCTTTCGCTGCTGCCCGCGGTGGCGCTGACCGCGGTGCTCGCGCTCGCGCGGCTCGGATATCTGGCGGCGAAGCCGGGCGCCGTGGGCACCGTCCAGTGGCTGGAGATCGCGGTGCCGCCCGCCGCCGTGTTGCTCGCCGGGGCCCTGGGCATACTGCTGGCCCGCCTCGCCCCCTCCCCCTCGGTGGCGCCGCTCGTACTGGCCGGGCTGGCCGCGGTCACCTTCGTCGCGGCGGTGCAGAACACGGCCGCCTGGCGCTGGCTGGCCATCGTCGCCATCGAGGACGAATTCGCCCCGCCGATGCCATCGGAGCTGGTGGGACGGCCCGCCGGCTGGCACCTTCTGTGGCTGCTCGCCCTCGCCGGGCTGTGCGCGGCGCTCGCACTGCTGCGGCGCGCGCCCGGCGACGCTCCACCCGCCGTGCAGCCCGGCGCGGGCCCCCTGGGGACGGCCGCGGCCGCCGCCGCGGCGCTCGCCATACTCGCCGGCACGCTCCAGACCCGGCCCCTCCCCGCGAACGTCGTCCAGGCGCGGGCCGAAGCCACCGAGCACCCGGTGGCGCAGCAGGTGTGCACCACCCTCGACACCACCGAGTACTGCGCGTTTCCCGAATTCAAGGGCCGCGCCCAGGACTGGGACAAGGTGGTGCGGGGCGTCCTCGCCCGCACCCCCCGCGAGATCGCCGACGCCCGCTACGCCGTCCGCCAGCGCATGTTCCGCGGCGGCGTCGAGTCCCACCGCGATATGCCGCTCCCCCAGGCGGCCTGGGACGCCGACGACCTACGGGCCGGCACGCGGCGAGCGGTCCCGGTCGGCACGTGGTGGAGCGAGGGCGACGCCGGGGGCGACGCGGCGGGCGACGCGGTGGCCGAATTCTCGACGCTGTTCGCGTATCGCGTGGTCACCGCCTCCGTGCCGCACGCCCCGAGGACGGACATGGTGTGCGGTTCGCGCGGCGTGCTCGTCCTGTGGCTCGCGGGCCAGGCGACCGACGGCACCCGGCAAGCCCTCCGTGATCTGGCGACCCGCTCCTCGGGAGGCTTCAGTTTCCCCGTCCTGGAGTCCGCGACCGGACTCGGCTTCGACTCCCGTGAGCGGGAGCTGGCGATGAGCCTGCTGGAGCGGCCCGCCGACGAGATCGGTGCCCGGGTGAAGGCGTCCTGGGCGGAGCTGGCCTCCGCGCGCACCTCGACCGACCGTGCCGCGCAGCTGCTCGGCGCGCCCGCCCCGGCGCAGGCGCCCGCCACCGACGGGGCATGCCGATGAGCCGACCAGTCCACCACCGACCTCGGCGGCACCCCGGCAAGCCGCTCCCTCTGGTTCTCCTCCCGCCGCTGCTCCGCGCGGCCCGGACCACACCGCTCCTGGGCGCCGCTGTCACGACCGTCCTGCTGGCGGGAATCCCCGCCGCCCTGTCCGCGAATCTGCGCCTCACCGACGGCGTGCTCCTGATCCGCGTGGCCACGGTGCTGATCGCGCTCGGCGCGGCCTTCCTGCTGGACGACCCGGCGGCGCGCACCACCGAGGTGGCGCCCACGCCCCGCCTGCTGCTGCACGGTCTGCGTGCCCTCGTCACGATCACCATCACCGGCACGGTCTGGGCCGCGGTCCTGCTCCTCGGCCGGTCCGCCATCGCCCCCGAGGAACGTGTACTGCTCCCGGAATCCGGCCTCGCCCTGGAAGCGGGGTCGCTGCTCTTGTCGGTGCTGATGCTCGCGGCGGCGGGGCTGAGGGTCACGGCGGGTACCGGCGGCGGCCTGGTCGCCGCACCGGGGGCGGTGCTGCTGCTACTGACCGCGATGCTGCTGCCACTGCCCGACGGAGTGGAACTGTTCCCGCAGCCACTGTCACCGGCGTGGGAACCGTCCCGGCAACTGTGGGCGGGAATAGCCGGGTTGGCGGCGATCGCCACCGGGCTGCTGCTGCGGGAGCCCCGACGGCAGCGCCGTTCGCCGCGCGTGGCCTAGGCATTCTCCGTACATGGCCTGGGAATTCGCCGCGCGTGGCCTAGGAAAATGCGGGGATCCCCACCCGCCCTCGCAACTGGGCGGGGCGGATCCGTCGACCCACTGCCAAGGAGGCGCGACTCAAGAGGCGCGACACGCCTCACGCAAAGGTCGTCGCCAGCTCCGGGTCCTCACGGAGTTTGGCCAGGGCTCGCGAGACGGCGCTCTTCACCGTGCCGACGGAGACCTCCATGACCTCGGCGGTCTGGGCCTCGCTGAGGTCCTCGTAGTAGCGGAGGACGACCATGGCGCGCTGACGGGCGGGCAGTCGCATCACCGCTCGCCACATCGCGTCGCGCAGCGCCTGGAGTTCCGCCGGGTCCGGTGCCGGGAAGGGGTCCGGCTCAGGGAGTTCGTCGCAGGCGAACTCCTCGACCTTGCGCTTGCGCCACTGGGAGGTACGTGTGTTGACCAGCGCGCGGCGGACATAACCGTCCAGGGCGCGGTGGTCCTCGATGCGCTCCCAGGCCACGAAGGTCTTGGTCAGCGCGGTCTGCAGCAGATCCTCGGCGTCGTTCGGGTTCGCGGTGAGCGACCGCGCGGCGCGCAGCAGCACCGGGCCCCGGGCCCGTACGTAGGACGAGAACGACGGGAAAACCGCGGGCGTCGAAGCGTTTGTGCACACTGGCGTGGTCATGGCTCAACGCTAGAAGCGGGGGTGGGGTCGGGGGATCGGTCCCAGGTGCCGAAGCGCCATCCCTCTCAAGTTGTACGGGTGGCACCGATCCCACCTCCTCAGGACTGACGGGTGGGGGATCACCCGTAGGACCTGCTGAGGATCAGTCCCGAGGTGGGGACGCCGGTGCCGGCCGTGACCAGGACGTTCGCGGCGTCCGGGGTCTGATTGACCGAGGTGCCGCGAATCTGCCGGACGGCCTCGGCGATGCCGTTCATGCCGTGCAGGTACGCCTCGCCGAGCTGCCCGCCGTGGGTGTTCAGCGGCAGCGCGTCCGCGGCGACGAAATCGGCCCCCTCGCCCGGCCCGCAGAAGCCGAACTCCTCCAGCTGCATCAGAACGAAGGGGGTGAAGTGGTCGTAGAGGATGGCGGTGTCGATGTCGGAGGGGGCGAGCGCGGCCGTGCGCCAGAGCTGGCGGGCCACCACCCCCATCTCGGGCAGGCCGGTCAGGTCGTCGCGGTAGAAGCTGGTCATCTGCTCCTGGGCACGGCCGGCGCCCTGGGCCGCGGCCGTGATCAACGCGGGCGGCCTGGGCAGATCGCGGGCCCGCTCCGCCGAGGTCACCACGATCGCCTGGCCGCCGTCCGTCTCCTGGCAGCAGTCCAGCAGCCGCAGCGGCTCGACGATCCAGCGCGAGGCGGCGTGATCGGCGAGGGTGATGGGCCGGCCGTGGAAGTACGCGGCGGGGTTGCGGGAGGCGTGCCGGCGGCCGGTGACCGCGACATGGCCGAACGCGTCCGGGGTCAGCCCGTAGGTGTGGAGGTAGCGCTGGGCGGCCATGGCGACCCAGGAGGCGGGGGTCAGCAGCCCGAAGGGGAGGTTCCAGCCGAGCGCGGCGCCCTCGGCGGACGGCTCTCGCTTCTGTACGCCGGAACCGAAGCGACGGCCCGAACGTTCATTGAAGGCGCGGTAGCAGACGACCACTTCGGCGATGCCGGACGCGACCGCCAGCACCGCCTGCTGGACGGTGGCGCAGGCCGCGCCGCCGCCGTAGTGGATGCGCGAGAAGAAGGACAGTTCGCCGATGCCGGCGGCCTGCGCCAGGGTGATCTCGGGGGTGGTGTCCATGGTGAAGGTGACCAGCCCGTCGACGTCGGCCGGGGTCAGCCCGGCGTCGTCGAGCGCGGACTGCACCGCCTCCACGGCGAGCTTGAGCTCGCTGCGCCCCGAGTCCTTGGAGAACTCGGTCGCACCGATGCCGACGATGGCGGCCCGGCCGCCCAACGAATCCGCGCGGCGCAGGCTCATACCGTCCCCTCCGACAGCGCACCCTCGGATCCCACGCCGCCCGATATCCCGCCCGGCGATATCCCGCCCTGCGCTGCGCCGTCTTCCGATGTCCCGCCCTGCGATATCCCGTCTTCCGGCAGCCCGACGATCACCGTGCCGGTGACGTGGTTGCCCAGGCCGTTCGCCCCGACCACCCGTACCTCGGCCGTACCCTCGCCCACGGCCGTCACCGTGCCGCTCAACACCATCGTGTCCCCCGGATAGTTGGGCGCACCGAGCCGGATGGCGACCTTGCGCAGGACGCAGCGCGGACCGAAGTGGTCGGTGATGTAGCGGCCGACCAGGCCGTTCGTGGTCAGGATGTTCATGAAGATGTCCGGGGAGCCCTTCTCCCTGGCGGCCTCCACGTCATGGTGCACGTCCTGGTAGTCGCGCGAGGCGACCGCCCCGGCGACGATCAGGGTGCGGGTGACGGGGAGGGTGAGGGGCGGCAGTTCGTCACCGACGGCAGCGATCGCGGCGCTCATATCTCGGTCTCCCCTACGAATGTCGCGGTCTCCGCTACAGATTTCGCGGCCTCCGCCACGAGCAACTCACCCAGCTCTTCCAGGAGTTGGGCACCGGCTCCGAGGTGGGCGGCAAGCTGCCTGCCCCAGAGGAAGTGCCGGTGGACGGGGTGTTCGACGTCCGCTCCGATGCCGCCGTGCAGATGCTGGCCCGCGTGCACCACACGTGTGCCGGCCTCGGCCGCCCACCAGGCGGCGGTCAGCGCGTGCGACGCGGCGTCCAGCCCCTCGTCCCGCCGCCAGGCCGCCTCGTACGCGGTGACCCGGATCGCCTCGGTGTCCATATACGCGTCGGCGGCCCGCAGCAGCACCGCCTGGTTGGTGGAGAGCGGGCGGCCGAACTGCTCGCGGGTGGAGGTGTGGGACACGGCGCGAGCGAGGGCGCCCGCGCAGACCCCGGCCTGGAGCCCGGCGAAGGCGGTGCGGGCGGCGGCCAGGACGTCGTCGTACGGCGCCGGCCCACCCCGGCCCCTTAGGCCCCCCAGGTCCCCCATGCCCCCGGCATCGTCCCCCAAGGGCTCCGCCTCCGCCCCTGTCAGCGTGAGCCGCCCCGCCGACCCGGGCGCGGTGGTCGCCACCGGTTCGACGCCGACCCCGACGTCCCCGGCCCTCACCAGCCACAGCCGCCGGTCCGCGTCCGGCACCAGCAGCAGGGTGGCCTCGCCCAACCAGGGCACCACGGGGACGACACCGCTCAGCCGCGCCCGCTCCCGCACCGCGCCGACCACCCGAACGCCGCTCCCGGCGCCACCCCGCCCGAACGCGCCCGTCGCCACCTCCGACCCCGCGCGCAGCCCGGGGAGCAGCCGCTCCCGCTGCTCGTCCGTCCCGTGCACGGCGATCGCCAGCAGCCCGTAGACACAGGTCGCGGCGAGCGGCACCTGCGCCGTCGTACGCCCCTGCTCCTCCAGCAGCAGTACGAGTCCCAGCAGCCCGATGTCCTCGACGGCGCCCGGCAGTCCGGCCGCGCACAGCGCCTTCCACAGCTCGGTGTCGGCGGCGGTGCCCAGCGCCGCCAGCCGCTCGGGCGTGGACCGGTCCGCGAAGATCTCTCCGGCCAGTCCGCTCGCGGCCCGCTGCTCCTCCGTGGGCGTGAAGTCCATCTCAGCCCTCACCCCCGGCCACCCGGAACACCGGCAGCTCCAACTCCGGTTCCACCCGCTGGAATTCGACCCGTACGGGCATCCCGATGCGCACCTTGTCGTAGGGCACGCCGACCACGTTGCTGACCATCCGCACCCCCTCCGCGAGCTCGATCAGAGCCACCGCGTAGGGACCCGCGGTGTCGGCGGCCGGATCGGATGCGGTGAAGGCGGGGAACGGCGGGTGGTGCATCACCACATACGAGTAGACGGTGCCCGCACCGCTCGCCTCGACCGTGTCCCACTTCTGCGATCCGCAGCCGTTGCACCCCGGCAGCCAGGGGAAACGCAGCGTTCCGCAGCCGCCGCACCGCTGGATGAGCAGTCTGTGCTCGGCGACTGCGGCCCAGAACCCGGCGTTGTCGCGGTTGATCACAGGGCGCGGGCGCTTGCCTCCAGAAGCCGCGGCGGCCGTGGGTTTCTTGGCCGCAGGCGTAAATTTCCTGGCCGCAGGCGCGTACTTGAGGACCCGGAAGCGATGCGTCCCGGCCAGCTCCCCCGCCACCCGTATGTCCATCCGCGTCGTGACGAAGTACCCGGTCCCCAGCTTGGTGGTCTTGCGCCCCGACACCGACTCGATCACCGCGTCGAAGGTGATCCGGTCCCCGGGACGCAGCGGCCGCAGATACTCCTGCTCGCAGTCGGTGGCGACGATGGAGGTGCACCCGGCGGCGTCCAGCAGCGCGGACAGCTCGTCGTAGGCCCCCGAGCGGCCGGTGTGCCCGGAGAGCCCGCCCATCGTCCAGGCCTGGAGCATCGCCGGCGGAGCGATGGCGTCCGGCCCCGCGTACGCCGGGTTGCCGTCCCCCATCGCCTCGCACCAGTGCCTGATCATCGGCTCGTTGACGGGGTCCTTGCCCACCCCCGCGACGGCCGCCGACCGCCCCTCGTACGCCTTCAGCCGCGCGAACAAGCCGTCGCCGGCCACGTCGCCACCGGCCCTTCCGTCGCCGGCCACGTCGCCACCGGCCCTTCCGTTGCCGGCCACATCGTCACCGGCCATTTCGCCACCGGCCACCGCCTCACCCACCACGCCCGCGCCCTCCATGCCCTCGCTCACCGCCGCCCCCTCCGCATCCCCAGCCGCATCGTCGCCACGATCTCCCGCTGGACCTCGCTCACGCCGCCCCCGAAGGTGTTGATCTGCGCCGCACGGTTCATCCGCTCCAGCTCGCCGTCCCCGAAGACGCCCGGCGAGCCGGCCCGTACGAGGGCGGTGTCGCCGACGGCTTCCTGGCACATCCGGTAGACCTCGACGGTGCTCTCCGTCCCCGCGAACTTCACCCCGCTCGCGTCCCCGGGGGCGAGCTTCCCGGCACCCACATCGCCGACCAGCCGCCAGTTCAGCAGCCGGGTGGCGGCCAGCCGGGCGTGCGCCTCGGCGAGCCGGGCCCGTACCCATGGGCGGTCGGCGGGCCGCTCGCCGGTCGCCGCATTCGGGGTACGGGCGTGGGCCAGGGCCGCGTCGAAGGCGTCCTCGGCCTGCATACCGAGGGCGGCGAGCGCGACCCGTTCATGGTTGAGCTGGTTGGTGATCAGGCCCCAGCCGGCGTTCTCCTCGCCCACCAGGTTCCCGGCCGGGACGCGGACCCCGTCGTAGTACGTCGCGGTGGTCGTCAGTCCGCCGACCGTCTCGATCGGCGTCCAGGAGAACCCGGGTGCGTCGGTCGGTACGAGGATGATCGAGATGCCCTTGTGCTTGGGGGCTCCGGGGTCGGTTCGGCAGGCGAGCCAGATCCAGTCGGCGTGCTGGGCGTTGCTGGTGAAGCTCTTGCTTCCGTCGATCACCCAGTGGCCGGCCCCCTCGGCCGCACCGCCCCCACCCCACTCCTCACCCTCACGTCCCCCGCTCCCCGCGCCGTCGTCCCTCACCGCTCTCGTACGGAGCGAGGCGAGGTCGGTCCCGGCGTCCGGTTCGGTGTAGCCGATGGCGAAGACGATCTCACCGCTGAGGATGCGCGGCAGGAAGTAGTCCTTCTGGCCCGGCGTCCCGTACTTCATCAGGGTCGGGCCGACGGTGTTGAGCGTGACCATCGAGACGGGCGCGCCGGCACGGTACGCCTCGTCGAAGAAGACGAACTGCTCGTCGGGGCCGCGCCCCTGGCCGCCGTACTCGGCCGGCCAGCCCAGGCCCAGCATGCCGTCGGCGCCGATCCGGCACAGCACCGCGCGCTGTCCGGCGGCGTCCTCCACCGGCCCGTGGGGCAGCAGTTCCCGGAAGTACGAGCGGAGTTCGGCGCGCAACCGCTGCTGGCGCGCGGTGGGGGCGAGGTGCACGTCGGCGGCCTCCTGGCGGCGTCGGCGTACGTCCCGGCCGGGCCTTCCGGCGAACCGTCCGGGCGCACGAACGAGCGAGCGGGTTTCTGACTGTCCGTCAGAAACCCGCTCGCTGTCAAGGTCGGCGCAGTGAACCCCAGAGCAGCCCAATTGCCCCTGCGCCGCACCTCGACATCACCCGTCGGTCAGGCGCCGCTCTCCCCAGCGGCGCCTTACCTCACCACATCTCGGAGAAGTTGACGGTGGTGTTGTCCTGGTCGATGAACGTCCCGCCGGAGCCGTCCACACTCGCGGTGTTGTTCTGGTTCGACGCGCCTTCCCCGTTGGCCACCTGCTGGCCGTTGGTGGCGTTGCCGTTGTTGTTGCCGCCGACGCCGACGCCCCCCTGGCTCACCGCCGCCGAACTCGACCCGTGGTTCGCGAAGCCGCCGTTGTCGGCCTGCGCCACGCCGCTGAGCAGCGCGACCGCGAAGGGCAGTGCCGCTGCGACAGCGAGGACGCGGGCTGTACGGGTGCTTGCCATGTCTATTCCTCCTACGGAACACACTTCTGGATCTGATGGATCGATGCTGGATTCGCCGGACCTGCTGGATGGCGTGGATCCCGGGGCGCCCATGGGTCCCGTGAAACCCGTGGAATCCCTGAGCCCGAGGAACCACTCAAGTCCGATGTCACCTGTGGAAGTTCTCGATCTGCGTGGGGTTGTCGACTGAACTCCATTTGTTCACCGGGCGGTTGGCCGACCACCGCGGTTTCTTCCTCGACGTCGCGAACCCAGGATTGCCCACCGAATCCCCTGCGAACCCACTAGGAAGGGCCGATTCCCCCGCAAGCATGAGGAACCCCGGGTAAACCCCGAGCGGACCCCGACTTTCCCCGGAGCCCCCACCAGCCCCTCCTCGCCCCTCGCGTCCCAGCCCCGCCCCTCCCCCCTTCCCTTTCTCGAACATCTGTACGAAAATGGTGCCATGGCCACGCCCCGGCCCCATGCCGCACCGCCCGCCGGACCCCCGCCCGCGCCGCACCCCGACCTCCGGCCCTCCGGGCGCAGGGCAGCCCCCTGCCCCGACGCCCACACCAGCACCCACACCCGCGCCCTGGCCCACGCACTCGCCGCCGCCGACCGCGGCTACGCCGTCATCCCGCTGACCCGCGGCAAACTCCCCGCCATCCGCTCCCCGCACCACGACCGGCCCGGCGACCCGCCCTGCCACGGCGAATGCGGCCGCCTCGGGCACGGCGTACACGATGCGAGCACCGACCCCTTCGAGGTCCGCCGGATGTTCGCCGTCGCCCCCTGGGCCACCGGCTACGGCATCGCCTGCGGACTGCCGCCGCACCACCTCATCGGCCTCGACCTCGACACCAAGAGCGGCGCGGACGGCCTCACCGCCCTCCGGTTCATCGCCGAACAGCACCGCTTCCCGATCCCGCCCACGGTCACCGTCCGCACCCCCAGCGGCGGCCGCCACCTCTGGCTGACCGGCCCGCCCGCGCCGCCCGTCCCCAACTCCGTCGGCCGCCTCGCCCCCGGCATCGACATCCGCGGCGCCGGCGGCTATCTGGTCGGCCCCGGCTCGCAGACCACCCGCGGCCGGTACGTCCTGGCCCCCGGCACCCCGAGCCGACCCGCCCCCGCGCCGCGCGCACTGCTCGCGCTCCTCACGCCCCCACCACCCGAAACACACCAAGGCGCCCCTACGCCCCATCCCGCCGCCGCCCTCATCCGCTTCGTCCGCGCCTCCCCCGTAGGCCAGCGCAACGCCCGCCTCTTCTGGGCCGCCTGCCGCGCCCACGAAGCCGGCCTGGGGCGCGAACTCGCCGCCCGGCTCATCGAGGCCGCCCGCCACACCGGCCTGCCCGAACGAGAGGCCCGCGCCACACTCGCGTCGGCGGCCCGCCTCTAACCACTGCGCCCGCCCGCTCCGACGGGTTACCCCACCCCGCCGCCGGGTGCGGCACCCGGCACCCTCCACCCGTCCGAACCATCCATCCGAACTATCCGCATGAACCATCCGTACGAACCATCCGTCTGAATTGCCCGACGCTGCCGCAAACGCCTTGCCACGCCACCGAATTGCCCGGCCGACCGGCCCCGCCGACCGATCACCGTACGTAACTCGACAGGCCGGTCGCGTCATGAACGACCAGGAACCGCCGAACCACCCTCAACAACGCCCACTACCACGACAATTCGACCACCCATCCGTCACCGCCCGACATTCCCTCACCAACCAGTACATCCAGACAGCCGAACTCACCCGATCGGGTGAGAATCACCCATGTCGAATGCGTCACGACTGGCAGCGAAAACCGTGTGAGGTGCGCCACTCCCCGGCTCGGCAGGCGGCCATGAACTGCGGCGATTCCGATCAGTAACAAGCGCGGGGCGGGAGCCAGATCCGGCCAATGGTCGCACCGCACCCCAATTACGAGGCAAGATGGAGCCCAACGTGTTCGCGAAAAAGTGATCCGCGTCACACATTTCGCCACCATTCCGCTATACGGAAGTCGCGCGAAACGCAGCGGGTCGCGATCCCGAGCCTCGGGCCGGCGGACATATTGCAGACGTGAAAAGGCGAGAGCCTCATCCCCTGTAGCCCGCGAAGCCGTTGGGGATGAGGCCCTCTACCACTCACCGCGCGCGGGGCCTTGGCCGGTTGGTCGGGGCCCTTCGCGTTGCAAGGGGGAAGAATCCGCTCCCGCACAACCCGCAGGGTCGTGCGTATCGGACCGGACCACCGGGCCGCATTGCGCACACCCGGTCCCACTCGCAGCAGTGACCCTAGGGCTATGGCGGGAGCCCATCGGGCCACCTCCCTTCCGGGCCAGCATTCGTGGCCCCCCGGGGGAAACCCACGATTGCACTGCGCTCAGAAGTTCGGCGTTTGGTAACCCCATACAGTACCGGTCGGCATCGTCGGCACCGCCACCGCAGGTTCCCTTGCTCAGCCTTCCCGGTGCGGCGCAATCCGACACTGCGTGCCCGCCAGGGAGTTTGTACAGACCTTCGCCGCCTGCCATCCAGGCGCCCACCTGCGAGAACTCCGGCCAACAACAGGGAACGCAGTGCCAGTTCCCGTACCGGGGGTAGCACAAATCACATTCTCCGCCGTCCGAGCCGAATCCCCTATTGACGATCTTTCCTATAACGCGGCGGAAATGATCGATCAATGGAATCGCCGGCGACACACCGCGTATTAACCATAAAAATGACGGGAGTTGGTCGCCCCCGGGAAGTCAATGAAAGGCGTTTCCCCGAACCAGCCCCTCAGGAACCGGACTTGCGAACACGAGCGACACATCAACAGCGGGAACTACCCGCAGAAGCCTCCGGAAAGCGGGTTTCACCGCTGCACCATGGCAAATGCCTTCAGAAATACGGGACTTGAGGACCACGGGGACACCCGGCCCTCGACGCCCCCGCTCTCGGCGCCGCCAAGGTTCGGCGACCCGTCACTCGGCGCCCCGAACCTCCCCGTTCTACGCCACCAAAAGGGTGAACTCCGGCCGGTCCCACATCACCGCCGGCGGGTTCGCCGGCACGGTCCCGATGAGCCGCGCACCCACGCTGCGGTAGAAGCCCTCGGCGGGCGGGTGCGCGACGACCCGTACGCTGCCCAGTCCGACGTGCCGCGCCTCGCCCCGTAGGTGCTCGATGAGCCGGCGTCCGATGCCCAGCCCCTGCGCGTGGTCCGCCACGAACATCAGGTCCAGCTCCGGCGGTTCGACGATCAGCGAGTAGAAGCCGAGCGGCCGGCCGTCGTCGGCCTCGTCGACGGCGACGAAGACCCGGTGCGTCTCTATGTAGTCAGGACCCACCCGATACCCCGCGACCATCGCGGCATACGGGCCTTCATAGGCAGCCGACTTCTGCACGAGCCGGCTCAGCCGCTTGGCGTCGCGCGCGACCGCCCGCCGGATCACCACCACCGGCCGCCTCCCACGCACCGGGCCGCCGCCCCCCACACCCGCCGTTCGCGCCACCACGGTGCCCACCGTCCCTCATCCAGAACGCCGAGAGGGCCCCGGTCGTCCACCGGGCGCCCCCTCACCTGCGTAGGGAGCCTCCCGACTGGAAACCCGATTCTACCTGGGCCAACGCGGCGGGCGGGGGCCTCCGGGCGCCGATCTTGCCGACCACCAGGCCACACCGGCTGCGGTGCCCACCACGCGATTTCCCGCACACGGCCACTGCGATCTAATGCCCCGTCAGGGGTGAGACGCAGGCGGTCCGGCAGTGCGACGGGCCAAACGCAAAAAGGGGCACCCGATCCCCTCGGGCGCCCCTTCTGACCAGCTAAGTCGCTGACCTCTGCGGAGGCTGTGGGATTTGAACCCACGGTGACGTTGCCGCCACGACAGTTTTCAAGACTGTTCCCTTAGGCCGCTCGGGCAAGCCTCCCCGCGGCACCGCGGCGCGGTGTCGCGGGATCAGCCTAGCGCGTCACTTGTCGCCCGCGCGCTGCCCCAGGGTGACCTGGGCGGTGTGCTCCTTGCCGGCTCGCTTGTACGTGAGGGTGACCCGGTCGCCGGGCTTGTGCTGCCAGATCTCGCTGATCAGGGTCGGGCCGCTGTCGATCACCGTGTTGTCGAGCTTGGTGATGGTGTCGCCGGGCTGGAGGCCGGCCTTGTCGGCGGGGCCGCCCGGAGTCACCGCGTCCGTGCCGTTGTTGCCGGTCTGGGCGATGGTCGCGCCGTCACCGGTGTCCTTCATCCCGACCTGGACGCCTATCTGCGGATAGACCGGCCGGCCGGTCTTGATCAGGTCCTGCGCCACCCGCTTCGCCTGGTCGATGGGGATCGCGAAGCCCAGGCCGATGCTGCCGGACTGCTGGGACTCGCCGCCCAGACCGCCGCCGCTGGCCGACTGGATGGCGGAGTTGATGCCGATGACATTGCCGGCCGCGTCCATCAGCGGGCCACCGGAGTTCCCGGGGTTTATCGACGCGTCGGTCTGCAGGGCGCTCATGTACGAGGCGCTGGTGCCGCCGCCGTCGCTGGACGCCACCGGGCGGTCCTTGGCGCTGATGATGCCGGTGGTGACCGTGCCGGACAGCCCGAAGGGCGCACCGATCGCGATGGTGGCGTCGCCGACCTGGACGTTGGCGGACCTGCCGAGCGGCAGCGGCTTGAGGGAGACGTCCGAGGCGTTCTTGAGCTTGATGACCGCGACGTCGTAGCCCTCGGCCCGGCCGAGGGCCTCGGCGTCGTACTTCTTGCCGTTGGAGAACGTCACGGTGAGCTTGCCGCCGCTCTCGGCCGCGCTGGCGACGACGTGGTTGTTGGTGAGGATGTGGCCCTGCTTGTCGTAGATGAAGCCGGTGCCGGTGCCGCCCTCGCCGGTCGCGCCCTGCGCCTCGATCGTCACCACACTGGGCAGCGCCTTCTGGGCTATCCCGGAGACGGAGGTGGGCTTGCGGTTCAGCGCCTCGGGGTTGCCGGTCGCGGTGACCGTCGTCGAGGCGGTGTCGTCGCGGCCCGCGGCCCAGAAGCCGATGCCGCCGCCGACGCCGCCCGCGACCAGCGCTGCCGCCAGGACGGCCGCGATCAGGCCGCCGATGCTCTTCTTGGCGGGGCCGGCGGGCCTGCCCCAGGGGTCGCCGCCGCCCCCGTAAGGAGGCTGCTGTCCCCAGCCGCCACCGGAGTGACCGTGTGCTGCCCCGGGCCCGGTCGGTGCGAAGCCCGGCGGCGGGGGCGCCGCGGGCGGAGTGGCCGGCACGGGCGGGGCGTCCGGAGTCTGTGCGCCGGAGGCGGACACGGGGGCGCTGTCCGACGCCTGCGGAACCGTCGGCGGCTTGGCCTCCGACGGGCCGACGGCTCCCTCGTTCTCGGTGCTCACAGCTCTCTCCTCAGCTTCACGACCGGGCCGGCCCACGGCCCGGTCGGTGTCTTTCTTCATGTGTTCTTCAGGATCTACGGTTCTGCCGGATCTACCGCTTCCGCTGTCCACTGGGGTGCCGAACCCGGAGCTCCCTGGAGGCGAGCTCCTGGTTCCGGAACTCCAGGATTCACGATCAGGGCGATACGGGCGAGTCTCGACCTCCTAGCCTTGCCCACCGCGCGTCAGACCGCCGTAAGCCGAGCCTGTGACCGTTCCCCTCATCCTTTATGCCGGACAAATCCGGCGCATCCCCTGTGATCCGCCCCAGGCACCGCACAAGCGGCCCGGCGACGGTGGATGGCACGATAACGCGGTGACCTATGCACGCCCCGCCCAGGACGCCCGTCCGGGTCCGCACGCGATCTCCGTGGTAGCCCATCGCGGTGCCTCCGAGGACGCCCCGGAGCACACGCTGACCGCCTACCGCAAGGCCATCGAGGACGGCGCGGACGCCCTGGAGTGCGATGTCCGGCTGACCGCCGACGGCCATCTGGTCTGCGTCCACGACCGGCGGGTGAACCGGACCTCCAACGGGCGCGGCGCCGTCTCCGCCCTGGAGCTGGCCGATCTCGCGACGCTCGACTTCGGATCCTGGAAGGCCGGCGCGCACGACCGGGAGGCCCCGGACCTGCAGTACGACGACCCGGAGCGGACCTCCGTACTGACTCTGGAGCGGCTGCTGGAGCTGGTCGCCGACGCGGACCGCCGGGTCGAGCTGGCCATCGAGACCAAACACCCGACCCGATGGGCCGGACAGGTGGAGGAGCGGCTGGTCGAGCTGCTCGGACGGTTCGGGCATACGAATCCGGCCATGGGCTCCGGTCAGGCTCCGCCGGTCCGCGTCATGAGCTTCTCGGCCCGCTCGCTGCACCGCGTACGGGCGGCCGCGCCGGGGATCCCCGGCGTCTTTCTGATGCAGTTCCTCACTCCGCGGCAGCGTGACGGCCGGCTGCCCCCGGGCGTCGGCATCGCGGGCCCCGGCATCCGCATCCTGCGCGCGCACCCCGAATACGTCGCCAAGGCGCATGCCGCGGGCCATCGCGTCCACGTGTGGACGGTGAACGAGGCGGACGACGTCGAGTTGTGCCGGGATCTGGGCGTGGACGCAATCATTACCAACCGCCCCAAACAGGTACGAAACCAGCTCGGCCTTAGGTAAGGCTCATCACAGGGTGTGCACCGGCGCATTCGATCCGTATTCGATCGTGTCGAGTGCGTCACTGCGAGGTGATTGGCCGGTTTCCGGTCCAGTCCAATGGGGCATTCATCCCGTGGCGTGGGGCAAAGGAGGTCTCGGGGGTGGCGTTGGTGGTGGCACAAGAGGTGCCGACGTCGTCGATCATGGCCGTACCCCATGGTCCGACGGGTGTGGGCATGGCCAGACGGCGCATGCGCGAAGAGCTGTTGGCAAGTGGAGTTCAGGACACAGTCGTCGATGACGCGGTCCTTATCCTTTCTGAACTCCTCAGCAATTCGTGTCGGCATGCACGTCCGATAAACGAAAACGGATCGTCAAATTCCGTACGGAGCTCCTCGCGAGGCACTCCACCGGACTCCGTCCGCGCTTCCTGGCGCATCGATGCCGAGGGAAGGCTGACGGTCTCGGTCACGGACGGCGGTGGCCCGACCCGCCCACTTCCGGCCACTCCGTCGGTCACGGCACACGGCGGCCGCGGGCTGGCGATCATCCGCTCGCTCGCCAAGGACTGGGGCGTCCGCGACACCGTCGCCGGCGAGGTGACGGTATGGGCCGTGCTCTCTCTTCAAGGCGCGTTCGCTACGCGCGTGGACCTGGCCCGCGATCTGACGGACGATCTGCCGCCGTCGCTCGCCCGGGGACCGGTCCCCGGACTGCCGTCCGGACTGACCTTCGCGGACTTCGACGACCCGGCGTAGCGCGCACCCGGCGCGCCGAGCACCGAGCCGGCACGCGCCGAGCGACCCGGCGTCCGCACACCGCCAAGCCGTACACCGTCTCCAGGGCACGCATCCTCTAGGCTCGCGCCGAAACGCGTCCGTACGCCCAGGATCGACCAGGAGACACCGCCGCCATGGCCAAGAAGCGCCGCCCCCAGCCCCGCGCCGCAGCACCGCAGACGACCGGGGAGGTACCGGTCGTCGGCGCCCGTGAGCCCTGCCCGTGCGGTTCGGGCCGCCGCTACAAGGCCTGTCACGGCCGCAGCGCGGCGCACGCCGCCACCGAGCTGGTCCAGCGCCCCTTCGAGGGCCTGGCCGGCGAATGCGACTGGGTGGCGCTGCGCGAGCTGGTGCCCGCCGCGACGGCCGAACTGACGCTGAAGGGCGGACTGCCCGACGGCGTCCCGTCCGTGACGCTCGCGACCGTGCTGCCGATGGCCTGGCCGGCGCTGCGCCGCGACAACGGCGCGGTGCTGCTCGGCCTGCAGAACGACACCGCCTCCGGCGACATCAGCCGCGACCTCGCGGACACCCTCCAGCGCGCGCTGACCACCGAGCCGGGCAATCCGGTCCCCGCCGGACGTGCCGCCGCCGACGGGCCGCGGCTGCAGGACCTGTTGGACCCGAATGCGGCTTTCGAGCCGGTCGTCCACACCGGCTTCGAGTTCTGGGTGGAGAACGCCGAGAACGCCACCGGAGAGGTCGCCGCCTCCCTGGAGCGGGCGAACGCCGCGGCCATCCCGACCGCCCGGATCTCCGGCCTGGAGGGCGCGTACTGGTGCGAGGCCCCCGAGAAGAACCATCTGCGCTGGGTCACCTCCTACCCCGAGGAGAAGCTGCTGGACGCGCTCGCCCGGCTGCACGCCGCGGGCACCTCCTCGCTCGGCGAAGGCACCAGGCTGGTCGGGTCGTTCCGGGCCCACGGACTGGTCGTCCCGGTCTGGGACCTGCCCTCGTCGATGAGCGCCGAGGACGTGGCCGGCCCGGCCGCCGCGTTCGCCGAGCGGCTCGACGGGGCGCTCGCGTCGGACGCCCCGCTGACCGCCGAGGAGCGTCGTTCGCGCGGCGGTCTCACCAACCGGCAGATCACCCTGAGCTGACGCTTCGAGCCCCGGCAGGCACACGCGTGACACCCGTCACAACTCCCCATACCTGCCGGTAAATAGGCGTCCGGAAATCCACGATCGAATTTGCGAACCGCGGATCTCTTGTTACGGTTCTAAAAGCCCGGTCGCTGGTGCATCCCCCGTCGCCAGCGACCGGGCGCTTCCATGTCCGCCGCCGGACGTCCTTCCCCGCGGCCGACCGCCTCCCCCGCCTTCCGGGACCTCATCGACCCGAACCCGCGTCGTGCGGTGCCGAGTTGCCGCCGGAGCGCAGCAGCAGCCGCTCACCCGCCGCATCGGCGATCTCCGCCACCGCCCCGTACGGCAGCCGGTCCTTGCGCACCGTCGCCCCGGTCGGCGTCTCGCACATCCCCGGTACGTCCTCCGCCGCCACCTCGCAGTGCACCTGGATGGTCCTGCCGTCCGGTCGCAGCAGCGTCAGCACGGCCCGCAGCGGGGCGCCCGTCGGGTTGCGGTAGTACGTCCTTGCCCAGGTCAGACCGCGTTCGGCGAGGACACAGGTCTGCGCCTCGATGCCCTGGGGAGAGGCGAGTTCGGGGCCGCAGCGGGTGGTGCGGCGACCTTCGGGCAGCAGCGGGAGTCCGAGGTCGGCGAGGACCTTCCCGGCGACCGTGTCGCCGGCTCCCCTGGCGGCGGCAGGCTTAACGGACTTGTCGGTCTTGGTGCGTTCGGCGGCTCTATCGGGCCGTGTGTCCGACGTAAGGCCGTCCGCCGGACCGGCCGTCGCGGCGGCGAGAGGGACGGCGACGGCCAGCACCACCGTGCCGGCCAGCGCGATCAGGCGGGGATGGGGGACACGCTGCATGGGGGGCCACCTGCGATCGATGTGCCGTCGACGACGGCTTGACGGTGCGCCGAACCTATCGGTCGGCGAACGTGTCACCTGGGGCCCGAACACCCATTTCCCGTAGTGGTACGGCCTGCTCACACCCGTAAGGGTGAACTTGGCCGGGCGATCTTCCCGGGCCGTTGGCACACGGGCTTTCCGGGCCGGCGGAGCCCGCGGTGGCGGCGGGCTCCGCTTTACCTCAACCGCCGTGGCGAACGGCGGGTTTCGGCCACGCGCGGAGCGGTCCGGGACCGAAGTTCGGCTGGTCGGCGACCGCCCGGTGCCCCGTTCAGTACGCCAGCCGGCTGCCGCCGTCCGGTGTGCTGGTGCTCGCCATGACCAGCGCGTCGACGATCGTGGCGACCTTGGGCAGCCAGGGCGCGGCCGACGGTGGGGGTCCCCCCTGCTCGAACGAAGTTGAGCGCTTGGGGGACGCCGGCGGCCGCTCCCAGCGCACCTTGCCGGCGCCGATCTGGGAGGGCGGGAGCACCAGATAGCCGCCGTCCCCGTGGAACCGCAGCGAGCTGGGCACCCAGTCCTGCGAGTTCAGCAGTTCGCCCAACTCCGCCAGGTCGTACGGCGCTACCAGCAGCGACCAGCGGGTGGGCGTGGCCACCACGGGGCCGAGGCGGACGCCGAAGTGGTCCAGGGCGGCCAGCGCGCGGGCGCCGGCCACGGCCGGCAGGCTCACCGCGCAGGGCGCACGGCCGCCGGTGGCCAGCAGGACCGGGGCGTCCGGGCGGTTCGCCCACCACCAGCGCACCATCCGGGCATCGGTGGTGGCGGCCAGCAACCCGGGGTCGAAGGGGTGCGCGCCGGGTACCGCACAGTCGGGGTCGGGACAGCCGCAGGGGCGGCTGACCCGCTCACCGAGGCCGAGCCGGCCGCCGACGGGCTGGCGACCGCCGGACCGCAGTCCCACACCGGGAAGTACGGGCCACCGCCACTCGGTGGCGCAGTGGAGCGCCGCACCGAGCAGCGCCGACCTTCCGCCGCGCCGGAACAGGAGCTTGCGTCGCCTTCCGAGGATCTCGCGCATGAGCGCTCGTTCCTTTCCGTTAACGCCGAGGGCTATGTCCATCGCACTACATGCCGCATACCGCTTCGTGCTTCATCTGCTGCGTGGCGCTTCATGCGACCTGGTCAAACGACCCTGGGGCCGATCACACGTCGATCTCTCACCCATAGATCCCACATGGATCACATTGCGTGGATCATTGGTCACCGCTGTACAAGCAGCGCATCACGCCGTACGCCGAGCGTGGAACGTGGCGGAGGGTGGCGCGCGCATGGCGCTTGCGCTTCCGTCGTGCGATCCCGCCACGGGGAGGTGCGTCGCGGTCGTCGCCGTATGAGACGCCGGTGCCCGCCGGAGAGTTCCGGTGCGGCCCCAACTTGCCCCGCACCTTTCCGATTACGTACCCGCCACTGTGGAGATGACGCGCTGTCGATCGCCGTCAGTCGACCTCAAATTGACGTTCGGGGGGCTATTTTCAGGCCAATATACAGACCTCGTTGACACCGCAAACCCCATCGGGACAATGCTGGACATCGCAACCTTGGTGCGTGTACATGTGGAGGCATTGATAGCGGAGCAGCATGACATGGGGGTTTGCGATGCTATTGAGGAAATTGAGCGGCCACCTGTACCGCACAACACCACTCAACAAAATGCCGCACTCCCTACCAAAATGCGGCCTGACCTGGGGATATACCGGGCACGACGTTAGCCGTCGGCCATGACTGCCCCTCACGTGCCAAAAGTGGCTGGAATCGAACCTACACTTCCCAGCCCCGCGCACACTGCCGATCCGCTCGCGGCGCACGCCCCCGCGGACACCCCCTCGGACGCCTCGTCCGACCCCCCTCCCGGCGCCCCGGGCGCCTCTGCGGAGGCCCAAGACGTCGTCCCCCCGGACGTCTCCCCCGTCGATCAGCTGATCGCCGTCCAGGACCGGCTCGCCGGCTGGATCTCCGACCTCAGCACCCTGCACGACCTCACCGAACAGCTCGCGCGCACCCGCACGTTGGAGGAAGCCCTCCACGAGATGCTGCGCGCCGGCGCGTACCTGGTCGGCGCGCAGCGCGGCCTCGTCGTCGTCGAACCGTCCGACGGAAGGGGCCCGGACACCTCTCTCGGCCTCGGCCTCCGCCGGTCCGACATCGGTCACATCGAGACCATCCCCCGGAGCGCGCTGTCGTACGCGCGGATACTGGACGGCCTCCCCGAGCCGGGCACCGCCGGCGACGCCCGTACCGAGATCGCCGAGCCGGACATCCCCGGTGAGAAGGACCTCGACCCCCGCCTGCGCGAGGTCGCCGCGCGCCTCGGCTACGCCGCCAGCTACGCCGTCCCGCTGACCGCCGAACCGATCGGCAGGATCGGCGCCGCGGTCTGGCTCTACGACGAGCCCGCCGAGCCCACCGAACGCCAGCGGCACCTCATCGGCCTCTACCGGGCGCACGCCTCGGAGCACCTCGCCCGCCTCCTGGAGCTCCATCGCAGCCGGCACGACGCGCAAACGCTCCGCGAGGAGCTGCTGCCCAGCCGGCTGCCGCGGGTCCCCGGCGTACGGCTCGCGGTGGCGCACAGCACCGGGCCGCTCGGCGGCGGCGACTGGTACGACGCGCTGCCGCTGCCCGACGGCGCGCTGGGCCTCGCCGTCGGGTCGGTCACCGGGTCAGGGCCGAGCGCGGTGGCGGCCATGGGGCGGCTGCGCGCCTCGCTGCGCGCGTACGCCGTCATGGAGGGCGAGGATCCGGTCGCGGTCCTCTCCGACCTGGAGCTGCTGCTGCGGCTGACCGAGCCGGCCCGCAGCGCCACCGCGCTGTTCGCGTTCACCGAGCCGCCGCCCGGCACACCGGGCGGACCGCCCGCGCCGTCGATGCCGGCCGGGCCCGCCGACCCGTTCCCGCGCAAGCTGGTGCTCGCCGGGGCGGGGCACTGCCCGCCGCTGATCCTCGGTGATCTGCGGACCGAATTCGTGGAGACGTCGCTGTCCGCGCCGCTGGGCATGCTCGCCTGCTGGGAAGCGCCGAGTGTCGAGGTCTCGCCGGCTCCCGGCGAGACCCTGCTGCTGTACAGCGACGGGCTGCTGCACCGCACCGGGGAGCCCATGGACCGCGCCTTCGCCCGGCTGCACGCCGCGGCCGCGGGCGTCCCGAGGGCCATCCGGCACGATCCGGAGGCCATCGTCGATCACATTCTGCGCACCGTTCTGCCGCAGGGCCTGGACGATCCCACCTCTGAGGAGGACGTCGTACTGCTCGCGGCCCATTTCGACGAGTAGCGCGCGACTGCTTCGACGAGCAGTAGGTGCTGGGGAGCCCCACGCGGCGGCGCCGTGCGGGGCTCGCCGCATGCGAGGTCACATCCGGCGCCCCTGGACCGCCATGAATCCGCACTTACGATGGAATGCGGTTCCCGCTCGGGGCCGTTTCACGTGAAACAGCTCACAGCGGTTCACTCTTAAAAGGAGGCATGGTGACCGACGCGCCCACACCGGAGACCCCGGGCGAGGACGAGCAGCCGATCAAGCAGCGCAAGAACGGCCTTTACCCCGGCGTATCGGACGAGCTCGCGGAGAACATGAAGAGCGGCTGGGCCGACACCGAGCTGCGAGACCTCCAGCCGATCGAGCAGGCCCCGAACGCCGCACTGCGCCGTACCGCGCTGTCCCGGCGGTTCCCCGGTGAGCGCCTGGTGATCCCGGCGGGCAACCTCAAGACCCGCTCCAACGACACGGAGTACGCGTTCCGTGCTTCGACGGAGTACGTCTACCTCACCGGCGACCAGACCGACGACAGCGTCCTCGTCCTCGAGCCGCGTGCCGGCGGCGCCGAGGGCCATGACGCGACGCTCTACCGGCTGCCCCGCTCCAACCGCGAGAACGGTGAGTTCTGGCTGAACGGCATGGGCGAGCTGTGGGTCGGCCGCCGCAACAGCCTCAGCGAATCCGAGGCGCTGCTCGGCGTCCCCTGCAAGGACGTCCGCGAGCTCACCTCGGCGCTGGCCGAGGCCACCGGACCGGTCCGGGTCGTCCGCGGCCATGACGCCGGTATCGAGGCCGCGCTGACCGACAAGGTCACCGCCGAGCGCGACGAAGAGCTCCGGGTGTATCTCTCCGAAGCGCGCCTGGTCAAGGACGAGTTCGAGATCGGCGAGCTGCAGAAGGCCGTCGACTCCACCGTCCGCGGCTTCGAGGACGTCGTGAAGGTCCTGGACAAGGCCGAGGCGACCAGCGAGCGCTACATCGAGGGCACGTTCTTCCTGCGCGCCCGCGTCGAGGGCAACGACGTCGGCTACGGCTCCATCTGCGCCGCAGGCCCGCACGCCACCACCCTGCACTGGGTCCGCAACGACGGCCAGGTCCGCTCCGGTGACCTGCTCCTCCTGGACGCCGGCGTGGAGACCACCACCCTCTACACCGCGGACGTCACCCGCACCCTGCCGATCAACGGCCGCTACACCGAGCTCCAGCGCAAGATCTACGACGCGGTGTACGAGGCCCAGGAGGCCGGTATCGCGGCGGTCAAGCCGGGCGCGAAGTACCGCGACTTCCACGACGCCGCCCAGCGGGTGCTCACCACGAAGCTCGTCGAATGGGGCCTGGTGGAGGGCCCGGTGGAGCGGGTGCTGGAGCTCGGACTGCAGCGCCGCTGGACGCTGCACGGCACCGGCCACATGCTCGGCCTCGACGTGCACGACTGCGCGGCGGCCCGCACCGAGACGTATGTGGCGGGCACCCTGGAGCCCGGCATGGTGCTCACCGTCGAGCCCGGCCTGTACTTCCAGGCCGACGATCTGACGGTGCCCGAGGAGTACCGCGGCATCGGCGTCCGTATCGAGGACGACATCCTCGTCACGGAGGACGGCAACCGGAATCTGTCGGCTGCGCTGCCGCGTACCTCCGCCGCCGTCGAGGAGTGGATGGCGGGGCTGCTCGCCAAGTAGCACCGAGGACGACGCGGGGGCCGGACGGCGACGTCGGCCCCCGCGTCGTCTCACCCCTCGCCCGCGCCCTTCGCCGGCGCGCCGTCCGGCCTCGCATAGGCGCCCGCGCGGGCGGCCGCCCAGACCGCGGTGGCCGCGGACTCCGCGAGGGCCGCGTCGACGGGCCGGCGGGCGATCAGGATCCGGTAGTAGAAGGGCGCGCCGAGCGCGGACATCACTTCCTTCGGGTCCGTGTCGGCGGGCAGTTCGCCACGTTCGACGGCTCGTACCACCATCCGGCCGGCCAGCGTCAGCCGCGCGTCGAAGAACTCCCGCAGCACCGCCTCCGCCTCCGGATCGCGTGCCGCGGCGGAGACCACCGCCTCGATCAGACTGCGCCGGCGCGCGTCGCCGTAGAACGCTCCTATCGCGTGGGACAGCGCGCGCAGGTCCCCGGGCAGCGAACCGGTGTCGGGCAGCAGTACATCGGCGCTGAGGTCGGCGAGCAGCTCGCAGACCATGCCCTCGATGCAGCGCCAGCGCCGGTAGAGCGTCGCGAGGTGGATTCCCGAGCGCTGGGCGATCCTCTCCATGCTGAGCGCGGCGTAGCCGCCGTCGCCCAACTCCTCGAAGACGGCGGCCAGTACGGCCTGCCGGGTTCTGGCCGTTCGTCCTCCCGGTCGGGTCTCTCCCGGGGCATGATGCGCTGTCACCACGGCGGCTCCGTATTGCAGTGCAGGTTCACGCCAAGTATTGTCCAAGACTGGTTAACGCGAGCAAGTTCGCGTTAATCCTGGTGCGCGCCGGTCTCGCGGGGACAGGGGACGCCGCGGGGGAGGTTCTCTCACCCCGAGACCGCGCTGCGCGCCACCTCACAGGGACGGTTTCCGGCCGGGTTTCGGCTGATGGCCGTTGCGCCGGTTTGACACGTTGTGGGTTTGACGCAGGGGCGGCGGGCACGGTTCACCGGCTGCCGCAATGCCACCGCGGAAGACGAATTACGGTGGGCAGGCCGATATTGAGGAAAACTTGCGGGATCTGCGGCCCTCATCGCCAAACAGGTACAGCTTCGGCAAGTAGGCACAGCGTCGCCGAGCAAGTACAGCGTCGTTAGGCGGGTACAGCACCGTCAGGAAGGTAGAGCGGGATCCGCTGTCAGGAAAATGCGGCGGAGATGTCCGCGATCGCAGGGATGACCAAGGCTGCCCGATTTGCTCCAGGGCACGGTCCGCGGTTCACGGGGTGGCGATTCCCAGCCCGTTTCGCGGGCCGAACTCGCGGTCACATCGGGCCGCTGCCGCACTCGCCGCCGCCCAATTCAGTGGAATTCCGGAGCGGTTCGAGCCCCGGAACGAATTGATCACCCCAGGCGTCCGTCCGGACGGCTTTCCGGGTGGCGCACCAGGCGCCAGTCCAGCAGGTCATTCGCCTGACGCTGGGTCGCCTCGGCCGCCGCGCGTGATTCCGCCACCACGTCTCCGCGTTCCCGCACCAAACGCTCGTAGATCGGCTGGTCGGATCCTGTGGTCGTCACGTGCTGGTCCTTCACTGGCGTGTCATGAAACCTGGGACTGCTCGGCTGCGCGCAGAGCCAGGCAGTGATCCTGCCACGCTGAGCGGGGAGTTCGCAGGTCGTGGCGGTAACTTGGCTGCTTGTTGGCGGGTTTCGGCGGGGTCGGCGGGCGGGCTGCGAGGTCCCGCGGCCGCAGAGCGTCGGTAAGGCCGTTAACCCGGCCAGCAGTTCGCCACGCACCGGCATCCACACCTTTCACAGCCTCCACAGGCGAGTGCCGAATTGGCCGGCCTACGGAAAGCACGTTGATGAGCCAAGGGGGGAGCGGCCGAAGCAGATTAGCACCAGGAGATTCCCACTCCTGCCGGAACTCACCTCGAACAAATGAGGACAAGGGCGGCTCCCCGGAATCATTCGGAGATCGCCGACACCAATGATCACGGTGCCGTCATGGGCTGCGGCACGGCCTCGTCGAGACCGCACCGCGGGCCGACCGGTCACTGCGACGGCTCCCGATCCAATCCCAGGCGCAATACACCCGGCGTAATGCGAAATGCGTCACGGCGGATGAATTCCCTCCGGATGAAAGGGAATTGCGTGGGTCGACGGGTGCGCGGGGCGGCGATCTCCACGGCGGAAATCTCCTGCGCGCGGGGCCGCACCGGAAGTTCACCGGGACTGCCGCCTATCCGGCAGGAGCCGAAAGGTAATCTGCGTCGGTCAACTTCGCGTTGACCTTCGTTCATGCCATCGACCATGGGGGACCCCAGCTGTGTCCGCACCGCCGCCGCCCTATCAGAACCAGCCGCCACAGCAGCCGTACGGATACCAGCAGCCGCCGCAGCAGTACGGGCAGCAGCAGTACGGCCAGCAGCCATACGGGCAGCAGCCGCAGCAGCCGCGCGGACCGCAGCGGCCGCAGCCTCAGCGGAACCCCCGGCGTGCGCTGATCAACATCACCGTCATCCTGGCTGTCATCTGCGGCACGGTCTGGTACGTGTGGGACTACAACACCAATCCCAACGGCGGCAAGGCCAAGGCGGAGGCTTCGGCGTCCGCTCGGGCCAAGGAGATCGAGAAGTACAACCCCGAGGTCGGCGACTGCGTCAAGGTCGACGATCCCCATGGCGAGGATCCGACGGCGGTGGTCGTCGACTGTGACTCCCCCCAGGCCCAGTACAAGACGGGCGAAGAGCTGATCGGCGCCAACGAGACCTGCCCGTCGAAGTACGACTACGGCATTCACTACATTCCCAGCCGCGGATCTCAGTCCACGCTGTGCTTCACCAAGCTCTGAGTCCGGCCCTCGGCCTGGTTGCCGGCCGTCGCCCGCAGCAGCGGGTGACGGCCGGATCCGTTTCCCGGCAGGACTTTGGTCGCGGGCAAGACTTTGGTTGAGGCACATCGCGACGAACGGCGGTGTCCTCGGCGCGAGGGCCTGCTTAACGTGGCCGCGTGACAGGTGTGGAACGTACGGACTCGGACACTGCGAAACCGGCTCGCCAGGCGCCGGCGGTGAGGCTGCGTTCGGCGTCCCGGCGGCTGGCCGGTCCGGGCAGGGCTCTCCTCGACCCGGGGATGTGGCCGCCCCGGCGCATCGCGGGCGAATCGCTGCTGAGCGTGGTGCTGGCGCTGCTGGCGGCCGGTTCCGGGGCGCTGACCGGCGGCGGCACCCTACAGATCGTCGGCATTGCCCTCGCTACCGGAGTGCTGTCACCGCTGCGCCGGGTGCTGCCGGCGACCGTACTGCTGGTGTCCGTCGTCGGTTCCGACGTGTTCGAGGGTCTCGCCCCGCTGGCCCTCGTCGCCGCCTGGTCGGCCGGACGGCGGATCGCCGGGGCCGGCAGGGCGACCGTCGCCTTCGGCCTCGCCTACGTCCTCAGCCTGACCGCGACCATCCTGCAGGCGCTGCCGCAGTTCTCGGTCCCGCTCTCGGTCTTCGCCGCCCTGTGGCTGCTGGGCACGGTCATCGTGCCCGGTCTCGCCGGCCGCTACTGGGTCCAGCGCCGTACGCTGCTGAACACCCTCCGGGAGTACAACGCCCAGCTGTTGCGCGAGCGGGCGATGATCGCCGGACAGGCCCGGCTGCGCGAGCGGCAGCGCATCGCGCAGGACATGCACGACAGCCTCGGCCATCAGCTCGCCCTCATCTCGGTGCACACCGGCGCGCTGGAGGTGGACCGCGAGCTGACGGGTCGCCAGCGCGAGGCCGTGGGGGTGCTGCGCGAGGCGTCGGTGGCCGCGATGCACGAGCTGCGCGAGGTGGTTGGCCTGCTGCGGGACGGCACGCAGGCCCCCGGGCCCGAGGCCTTTTCCCCGGCGACCGCTGCGGGCGTCCCCGGCGGACCTGTTGCGGCCGCGGGGACGGAGGATGCCGCGGTGCCGTCGCGCGGGGTGGCCGGCATCGAGGACCTGGTGGCGGCGTCCCGTGGCGCGGGTACGGCCGTGGAGCTGCGGCGCTCCGGCGAGCCGCGCCCGCTCCCGCCGACCGCCGATCACGCGGCGTACCGCATCGCCCAGGAGGGCCTGACCAACGCCCACAAACACTCCCGGGGCGCCTCGATCACCATCGAACTGCGATATGAGCCGGACTCGCTGGTCGTGGAGGTCGCGAACGGCCCCGCGCCCGCGCCGGCGGACGGCGGCCGGAGCGTGGTGAGCGGTGGCCAGGGGCTGACCGGGCTCGGTGAGCGGACCCGGCTCATCGGAGGGATGGTGCACGCGGGCCCGACGGCCGACGGCGGCTTCCGTCTGGCGGGCGTCCTGCCGTACACCTCGCCGGAGGGCGGTGCCCCGGGCCCTGCGCCCTGGGGCGAGGCCACACCGTTCGTCGATCCGACAGGCGACTTTCGGCGGCAGATTCCGGCGGGCCCCCTGGGCGAGGGTGATCCGGTCATCTACGGGAGCGGTCTGCCGAAGGAGCTGGCCAGGGCAATGAGCAGGAACAACAGAAGCAGTGGCATAGCCATCGGCTGCGGGGTGGCGGCGCTGATCGCCCTGCTGCTGGTGATCGCCGCTGTGGTCGGGCTGTTCGTCTTCGTAGGCGAGGCGGACAAGGGCATGATCGAGCCGAGGAAGTACGACGAGGTGAAGGTGGGCCAGTCGGAGGCGGAGGTCCGCAAGCGGCTGCCCGACGGGTCGTCGTTCCTGACCGAAGGCCTGGAGAAGGGTGCGCCGCCGGTGCCCCAGGGGGCCGAGTGCCTCAGCCTGAATTCCACGGCGACCGGCAGCAGCTGGGACAGGGAACCTGTCTTCCGCTTCTGCTTCAAGGGCGGAAAGCTGATCGAGAAGAAGTCCTTCGAGGTCAGGACGTAACGGCAGCGGAACGGTCGCCTGGGTGTTCGGGTGGACGGCTCGATCGGGGATGATGGCGAGTGGCCGTAGGTAGGACCGCTCAAGACCGCGCAGGAGAGTCGTGATCAGGGTTCTTGTCACGGATGACGAGCCGCTCATTCGGGCAGGCATCAGGATGATTCTGAGCTCGGCCGACGATATCGACGTCGTCGCGGAGGCCGCGAACGGCCGTGAGGCGGTCGAACTGGTCCGTGCCCAGCGCGTGGACGTCGTGCTCCTCGACATCCAGATGCCGGTCATGGACGGACTGACGGCCCTGGCCGAACTGCGCCGGGCCGTCCCCGACACCCGGGTGCTGATCCTTACGACGTTCGGGGAACAGCAGAACGTGCTGCGGGCCTTGGCGGAGGGCAGCGCGGGTTTTCTCCTCAAGGACTCGGCGCCGGCGGAGCTGATGCGTGCGGTACGGGCCGCCGCGGCCGGAGACGCGTATTTGTCGCCGGGCGCCACCCGTCATGTCGCGGACTCGCTGGCGTCCGGCCAGACCGTGCGTCGCACCGAGCAGGCCCGCCGCCGTCTGGAGTCGCTGACCGAGCGTGAACTGGAGGTCCTGGCGCTGCTGGGCGAGGGCCTGTCCAACGCGGACGCCGGACAGCGGATTCATATGAGTGAGGCCACGGTCAAAACGTATGTGAGCCGGATCCTGGCCAAGCTGGGCTGCGAGAACCGGGTGCAGGCCGCGCTCCTGGCACGGGACGCCGACCTGGGCACCGCCTGACGCAGCGCACAGCACGCCGCACTCAGCGCACAGCACCTCATGGCATTCACCGCCACGGTGCCCAACTCACCCTGATCATCGCCCCGTTCACGAACCCCGCCCGAACACCTCGCCACCCGCACCCGTACTCATCCCGTACCAGCACCCACCAGAAGGCCAATGATGTCCAGACATATACCCCTTCGCACCACCTCGCTGCTCTCCGCTTCTCTGCTGCTCGCCCTCGGCGTCACCGCCTGCGGCCCCGCCGAGGGCGGTGACGGGGCCGGATCCGACCGCGACCCGTCCTCCCCCTCGGCGGCCACCGCGCTGCCCGCGTCGCTCACTTCCCAGAAGCTCGACTGGCGGTCCTGCCCGGCGCCGTCCACCGCCGAGGGCGGCGGCAAGGCACCCGGAAATCTGCCGGACGGCACGGCATGGGAGTGCGCGAGCCTGAAGGCCCCCCCCTGGACTACGCCAAGCCCGCCGGCGACACCATCGACCTCGCGCTGATCCGCGCCAAGGCGGAAGACGGCGGCAAGCGGATCGGCTCGCTGGTCTTCAACTTCGGCGGCCCCGGCGCCTCGGGCGTGGCCACCCTGCCGAGCTACACCGCCGCCCAGTCCCTGCGCTCGCGCTACGACCTGGTCAGCTTCGACCCCCGCGGCGTCGGCAACAGCGCGGGCGTGAAGTGCCTGAGCGACAAGGAGTCCGACGAGCAGCGCGCCAAGAACCTCGACCTGGCCGGGACCGTCGAGGAGGGCAGGAAGACCGCGGCGGCCTGTGAGAAGAACTCCGGGAAGGTGCTGCCGCACGTCGGCACCGAGAGCGCGGCCCGCGACATGGACCTGATGCGCCAGGTCCTGGGCGACGCCCGGCTCAACTACTTCGGGATCTCCTACGGGACCGAACTGGGCGGTGTCTACGCCCACTTGTTCCCGAAGAAGGTGGGCCGCACGGTCCTGGACGCCGTGGTCGACCCGACCCAGGACCCGGCGCAGGAGTCCCTGGGCCAGGCGAAGGGCTTCCAGCTGGCCCTGGACAACTACCTCGCCGACTGCGTCAGGACGCCCGGCACCTGCCCGTACAAGAGCCCCGAGGACGGGCGCCGGCGGATCACCGGCCTGCTGGCGAAGACCGGCGAGCAGCCGCTGCCGGCCCGGAGCGGGCGCAAGCTCACCCAGGAGAGTGCGGTCATCGGCATCGCCGCGACGCTCTACTCCAAGGAGGCCTGGCCGGCCCTGTCGGTCTCGCTCTCCGACGCGGAGCAGGGCAGCGGCGACAACCTCCTGATGCTGGCCGACAGCTACGTCGGCCGGGACGACCAGGGCCGCTACAACAACATGCACGCCGCCAACACCGCGATCAACTGCGCCGACACCAGGCAGCGGAGCACTCCCGAGGACGTGCGGGCCAGGCTGCCCGAGTTCCGCAAGGCCTCACCCGTCTTCGGTGAGCTGACCGCGAAGGGCCTGCTGGGCTGCACCGGCTGGCCGGTCACCGGCAAGAGCGACACCCCGGAGGTCTCGGCACCCGGCGCCGCCCCCATCGTCGTCATAGGGAACGCGGGCGACCCGGCGACCCCCGTCGCGGGCGCCCGGAAGATGGCGGAGAAGCTCGGGAAGGGCGTGGGTGTGCTGGTCACCGTCAAGGGGGAGGGCCATGGCACCTACGGCGTCAACCAGTGCGCCACCAAGGCCGTGAACGGACATCTGCTGGACGGCGAGGTCCCGGCGAACGGCACCGTCTGTTCCTGACCACTTGGCCACGGGGCGGTGCGCACGACCGGTACGCGACCTCACGACGCCATCGGCAGCGCCGCCCCCTCCCGCCACTTGAGGATCTTGTCGAAGCTGACCACCGCACCGCGCCGACCCGTCCGGTTGCGGTAGCGGACGTGGTCGGTGAGGGCCTCGATCAGAAAGAGCCCCCGGCCGTCTTCGGCGTATGCGGGGGCCTGCGCGGGGGCGGGGACGGCGGCCGGCACGGGGGCGCCGTCCGTCGCGGGATGGGGCGGGGCGGACGGCTGGGGACGGCGGAAGCCGGGACCGGAGTCGGTCACTTCGATGCGGCAGGTGTCGCCGTCGATGAAGGCGGTGACGCGATAGTCCTCGGTCGCGGCGTCACCGCCGTGCTCGACGGCGTTCGCGCAGGCTTCGGAGAGGGCGACCGACAGGTCGTAGCAGATGTCCGGGTCGACGCCGGCCGTCTCCATCGTGCCCAGTAGCAGACGACGGGCCAGCGGCACGCTCGCGGCCTCACGCCGCAGATGGAGGGACCACCAGATGCTCATCGCTCCAGCCTCCTGGCCACGGCTCGACATACCGATACCTATTGCCGCGCGCCAAGGTCCGTAAGCATGTCCGGGATGTGACACCGCTCATTCGGCGGATGCGGGGACAGAGCGCGTCGGTGTAGGCAGCGCCCTCCCACGCGCCCCCGTGCGCCCCGCCCGGCTTCCGTACGGCCCCGGGGCGCTGCGCTGAGCGGCGCCCTGCCGTATGCGGTATTTCGGGGCAGTGGCATGATGGCGCCGCCATGACTGCCCCGCCCGCCCCGACCGCGCGCGCAGCCGCCGATCTCCGGTTGCTGAGGGCCGCGGTGTTCACCGCGGTCTGTGTCGCGCTGTCCGCGGCCGGGCATCTGGCGGCCTCCTCCACCGCGATTCCGCTGTGGACGCTGGGCGTCGCCTGCGCCGCGGTGTTCGCGGTCGCCGCACCGCTGGCCGGGCGGGAACGCTCGCTGCCGGGGATCGCGGCCGGGCTGGTCGTCGGCCAGCTCGTACTGCACTCGTTGTTCGCCCTGGGGCAGCAGCGGCCGCTGGCCACCGCGCCGATGGGCGGCGGGGGCGGCGTCAAGGGACTCTCCGACCAGGCGGCCATCGCCCTGGCCCGCCATGTGTCCTGCGGGCTCGGCGCCGGTCGGCTCGACGGCGACGAGGCCCGCCGGATCCTCGGTTCCGGCGGCTTCGGGGCCGCCCACCAGATGACCGGCGGTACGGCCCCCGACCCGTCGATGGCGCACTGTCTGCTGCCGTCGCTGCCGATGTGCCTGGGGCATCTGCTCGCGGCGCTCGCCCTCGGGTGGCTGCTGCGGCGCGGCGAGGCAGCGCTGTGGCGCCTGGTACGGCTTTCGGCTCCGGCGGCGCGCGAGGTCGCGGCCGAGACGCTCGTCGGTGCGCTGCGCGGGGCACTCACGCTGGTACGTGCCCTGCTCACGGGGCTCGGCCCGGCGTCCGACGACGCTCCGCGCGCCCCCGTTTCGTACGGGGATGACAAACCCGGCCCGAAGGGCCTCGCGCTCCACCACAGTGTCGTCAGGCGAGGGCCGCCCGCCCTGGCCCTCGCGGCCTGACGTCACGCGAAGCACGCCCCACGGACCGGGTACGGGCTCTCGCGCCGTCGCCGCATGCGCGCCGGATCACCCTTACCTCTTACCTGTGGAGCATTCACCCCATGTCGGACATGACGACCAATGCGACGAGCGACCCGACGACCCACGCGGCGAACACGCGGAACGCGACGGAGTCGGGAGTGGCGCGGGGCACCGTGCGGCGGCTCGGCCGCCGGCTGCCCGTCATCGGCGGAATCGCCGCCGGCAGCGTGCTGCTGCTCGCCGTCCCGGCCTTCGCGCATGTCAGCGTCCAGCCCGACGGTCAGGCCGAGAAGGGCGGCATTGCGACCGTCAACTTCAAGGTGCCCAACGAGCGCGACGACGCCTCGACGGTGAAGCTGGAGGTCACCCTGCCGACCGACCACCCGCTGGCGTTCGCGATGCCACAGCCGGTGCCCGGCTGGAAGGTCGAGGTCACCAAGACCAAGCTCGACAAGCCCCTGGAGATGCACGGCGAGAAGATCAACGAGGCGCCCTCGAAGATCACTTGGACCGCCGACGACAAGGGCGTCGAGCCCGGCCAGTTCCAGCAGTTCCCGGTCGTCCTCGGACAGCTCCCCGAGGACGCCGACCAGGTCGTCTTCAAGGCCCTCCAGACGTACTCCAACAAGGAGGTCGTGCGCTGGATCGAGCCGACGAAGGAGGGCGCCGCGGAGCCGGAGAACCCCGCGCCGGTGCTCGAACTCGCCGAGGCGAGCGGTGACGGGCATCACGGCGGGACCGGCGACCACGACGCCAAGAGCGACGCGAAGGCCACGCACGACGCGATCTCCAACGCGGCCGGCTCGGCGTCGAGCAGCGACAGCACCGCGCGGATCCTGGCCGTCGTCGGCATCGTCGTCGGCATCGTCGGTGTCGCCTTCGGCGTGCTGGCCGGCCGTCGCCGCGGCGCCTGATCACCGACCGGGCCGGCGCCCGACCGCGCCGGCCCGGCACTTCGTTTCCCGGGCCACCGGGATCTCTGGACCAACGGGATATTTCTGTAATGCGTAGCTCTACAAGGCGCCGTGCCCTGCCCGGCGCACCGCGCCGAAGGACCGTGCTCGTCTCCGCCGTCGCGGCGGCCGCGGCCCTCACCCTCACCGCCTGCGGCGCCGACGACGGCGGCAAGCCCGTCGCGGACGTCTCCGGCGGCACGGCCGCCAAGCCGATCGTCAAGCTCGACAACCCCATGGAGAAGCCGGACCTCGTCCTGACGGACACCAACGGCAAGAAGTACGACCTGCTGGAGAAGACCAAGGGCCATCCGACCCTGATCTACTTCGGCTACACCAACTGCCCGGACGTCTGCCCGCTGTCGATGGCCAACATCGCGGTGGCGGTCAAGCAGCTGCCGAAGGCCGAACAGGACGACCTCCGGGTCGTGTTCGTCACCTCCGACCCCGAGCGCGACACCTCGGCGGCGCTCAAGAAGTGGCTCGGCGGGATCAACGCCGACTTCACCGGCCTGACCGGCGACTTCGACACGATCCAGGCCGGCGCGCGCAGCGTGAACATCGGCATCGAGAAGCCCGTCAAGAAGAAGAACGGCGACGTCGTCTCGACACATGGTGCCCAGGTTCTGATGGCGTCCCCGAAGGACGACCGGATCCACTGGCTGGGCATGCAGGAGGCCACCTCCGACGACTACACCAAAGCAATTCCGAAGATCATCAAGGGGCAGAACCCGTGAACCGCCGTACCACCCTCGCCGCCGCCCTCGCCCTGACCGCCGGCCTCGGCCTCGCGGGCTGCGCCGACGAGGAAACCGCCCCGCAGCTCAAGGTCGACGGCGCGTACATGCCGCAGCCGGTCACCAAGGACATGGCCGGCGCGTTCTTCACGATCAAGAACAGCGGCGCCGCCGACAAGCTCACCGCGGTCACCACCAACCAGGCCAAGGACGTCACGATCCACAAGACGGTCGGCAACAAGATGGAGCAGGTCGACTCCCTGGCGATTCCGGCGGGCGGCGAGCTCAGGCTCGACCGCGGCGGCAACCACCTGATGCTCATGGGCCTCAAGTACAAGCCGCTCAAGGGCGACGGGATCAGCGTCCAGCTGCACTTCGCCCACGCCCAGCCGATCAACGTGGCCATCCCGGTCAGGGCCGCCGACTACGCGCCGAAGAAGTAACGGTCGGGCGGCACAGGAACGTCACAGCAACGGCAGTTGAGGGGAGCGATCACTATGGTCACCACCGGGCTACGGCCGCGACGGTCCGCCGTACTGCGGCTGCTGGTCGTCATGGCGGCGCTGGCCGGCGCGCTGCTCGGCGGCGCCGCCCCGGCGTCCGCGCATGCCGCGCTGACCGGCAGCACGCCGACGCAGGGTTCGGTGGCGGACCGCGCACCCGAGCAGGTGACGCTCACCTTCTCCGAGGGCGTCGCGATGGGCGACGACTCCATCCGGGTCCTGGACCCGAAGGGCAAGCGGGTGGACCGCGGCAAGCTGCGCAATCTGTGCAGCGGCAGCACCGTCAAATACGGCGCGGGGCTGCCGCCGGGGCTCGCCGACGGTACGTACACCGTCGCCTGGCAGGCGGTCTCCGCCGACAGCCACCCGGTTTCCGGCGCCTTCACCTTCTCCGTCGGCGCGCCCTCCAAGACCGCCGCCACCGTGCCCGAGCAGGAGGCCGGCGGCGGGCTGGTGGGCGCGCTCTACGGCATCGCGCGCTATCTGGCCTACGCCGGGTTCGTGCTGCTGGTGGGTGGCGCCGCCTTCGTGGTCGCCTGCCGCCCGGCCGCGTCCCGCGTACGGTCCGTGCAGCGCCTGGTCGTTCAGGGCTGGGCCGTGCTGACGGCCGCGACCATCGTGATGCTGCTGCTGCGCGCCCCGTATACCGGGTCCGGCGAGCTCGCCGACGTCCTCGACCTCGGCGGTCTCAAGGCGGTCCTCAACACCAAGCCCGGGGCGGCGCTGGTCTCCCGGCTGCTGCTGCTCGGCGCCGCGGCGGTGTTCGTGGCGGTGCTCTTCGGGGCGTACGCGCAGGCGCACGAGACGCGGCGGGAGCGGGATCGGGAGGCGGAGCCGGAGGCGGAGGCGGAGGCGGAGGCGGCGGACGCGGACGCGGACGCGCCGGACGAGGACACGGGGGACGAGGAAGCGGCGGTCGAGAAAACGGCGGACGAGGACGCCAAGCGGCGCCGGGATCTCACCTTCGGGCTCTCCTTCGGTGGCGTGATCGTCGCCGCCGGTCTCGCCGCGACCTGGGCGATGGCCGAACACGCCTCGACCGGGCTGCAACCCGCCGTCGCCATGCCGGTCGACGTCCTGCATCTGCTCGCCGTCGCCTTCTGGCTCGGCGGGCTGACCGCCCTGCTGGTGTCCCTGTACTGGGGACCGCCGGTCGAGCGGAGCGCCGTACACCGCTTCTCGCGGATCGCGTTCTGCTCGGTGCTGGTGCTGGTGGCCACCGGGATCTACCAGTCCTGGCGGCAGGTCGGCAGCTGGCGCGCGCTGACCGACACCTCGTACGGGCAGCTGCTGCTGCTCAAGACGGGCCTGGTCGTGGTGCTGGTCGGCATCGGCTGGACGTCGCGGCGGTGGACCGCGCGGCTCGCGGAGATCCGTACGACGGGTGCCGCGGAGACCGGGCGGGAGGCCGGAGCGGAAGCCGGGCAGGAGGCCGAGGGAGCCGAGGGAGCCGGGCGGGAGGCCGAGGGGGCCGAGCCGGAGCCCCGGGAGGCCGAGCTCGAATCGGTGACCGTCGCCAAGGCGCAAACCGGCGCCGAAGCGGATGCAGCCGCGGATGCCGACGCAAGCGCAGGCGCAGGTGCCGACGCCCCCCACCCCCAGGCGCCCGCCCCCGCCCCCGACCCCGCCCGCGCCGCTCAACTGGCCCGTCAGCAGGCCGCGTTGAGCACCGCCCGCGCCAAGCGGCTCCGCGACGCCGACCCGGAGCGGCTGGGGCTGCGCCGGTCCGTGCTCGCCGAGGCGTCGGTCGCCGTCGTGCTGCTGGCGGTGACCACCGTGCTGACCGCCACCGAGCCGGCCCGTACGGAAGCGGCGGTCAAGGCCGCGGCCGGGCAGAACGGTGGCGGGGCCGCCACCGCCGGCCGGCCGCAGGTCCTGACCATCCCCTTCGACACCGGCGGCCCGCGCGGCAAGGGCACCGCCCGGCTCGACCTCGACCCCGGACGCAGCGGCAGCGCCAACGAACTGCGTCTGCGGATCTCCGACCCGTCGGGCAAGGCCATGGACGTCCCGGAGGTGAAGATCTCCTTCACCCTCAAGTCCCAGAAGCTCGGACCGCTGCCGGTCGTCCCCCGGCACAGCGGGGTGGGCCGCTGGAGCGCCCACGGCGTACAGCTGCCGGTCCCCGGGAAGTGGCAGCTCTCGCTGCTCGTACGGACCTCCGACATCGACCAGATCACCGAGACCGAGAACGTGAAGATCGGCTGATGAGCAAGCAATCCAAGCAAGCCCCGGACCCGCAGGTCTCCCTGGAGCTCTCCCGCCGCCGGCTGCTCGGCACGGTCGGTGCGGCGGGCGCCGCCGGGCTGGTCGTCGGCGGGGCCGGGGGCGCCCTCGCGGTCTCCGGCGGCGAGCAGGCCGCGCCCACCGCGCTCACCACCATCGGCTCGACCGAGGTCCCGTTCCGCCCCGAGCGCGCCAAGCACCAGGCGGGCATCACCACTCCGTTGCAGGCCAACGGGCATCTCGTCGCCTTCGACCTGGTCCCGGGCGCGGACCGCAAGGCCGCCGCAGCGCTGCTGCGCCGCTGGTCGCGGACGGCCGAGGAGCTGATGGCCGGGCGGGCCCCGGACGCCGACACGGGGGTCGCCCTCGACGCCGGCCCGTCCTCGCTGACCGTCACCTTCGGCCTCGGCCACAGCTTCTTCGACCGTACGGGCCTCCAGAAGCGCCGTCCGGTACAGCTCGACCCGCTGCCCGACTTCTCCGCCGACGCGCTGGACCCCAAGCGCAGCAACGGCGACCTGTGGATCCAGATCGGCGCCGATGACGCGCTGGTCGCCTTCCACGCACTGCGCGCGCTCCAGAAGGACGCGGCCGGCAGCGCGCGGCTGCGCTGGCAGATGAACGGTTTCAACCGCACGCCGGGCGCCACCGCGCACCCGATGACCAGCCGCAACCTCATGGGCCAGATCGACGGCACCAACAACCCCAAGCCCTCCGACGAGGATTTCGACGAGCGGATCTTCGTGGGGCGGGACGCCGACCAGGAGTGGATGCGCGGCGGGTCGTACGCCGTCGTGCGCCGGATCCGGATGCTGCTGGACGACTGGGAGAAGCGTTCACGGGGCGAACAGGAGCGGGTCATCGGGCGCCGCAAGGACAACGGGGCGCCGCTGACCGGCGGTTCGGAGACCACCCCGATGCGGCTGGACCAGAACGGCGCCGACGGGCTGCCGGTCATCCCCGCGAACGCCCATGCGCGGGTCGCGGCTCCGGAGTCCAACCAGGGCGCGGCGATGCTGCGCCGCCCGTTCTCCTTCCACGACGGCTACCGCGACGACGGCGCCCCGGACGCGGGCCTGCTCTTCGTCTGCTGGCAGGCCGATCCGCTGCGCGCCTTCACCCAGGTCCAGCGGAAGCTGGACCGCGGCGACGCGCTCTCCCCGTTCCTGCGCCACGAGGCGAGCGGGCTGTACGCGGTGCCGCCGGCCGCGGCGCCCGGCGACTACGTCGGCCGGCCGCTGCTGGAGGGCTGAGGGACCGGAGGCCGAGGGACCGGAGGGCGGGGGAGCTTAGGCAGGACCCCGGTCCGGCCCCGTGCGGGCTCGGTATCGTGACAGGACAGGGAGAAGATCGGCGGGGCGCCCCCGCAGTTACGCGAGGAGTCACCTGCATGTCGGCCAGCCGCTACACCTATCTCGGCCCCGAGGGCACGTTCACGGAGGCCGCGCTGCGCACGCTTCCCGAGGCGGCCACCCGGGAGCTGACGCCGATGGTGTCGGTGCCGGCGGCCCTGGACGCGGTGCGGGCCGGGGAGGCCGCCGCCGCGCTGGTGCCGATCGAGAACTCCGTCGAGGGCGGGGTGACCACCACCCTCGACGAACTGGCCGCCGGCGAGCCACTGATGATCTACCGCGAGGTGCTGCTGCCGATCGCCTTCGCGCTGCTCGTACGCCCCGGTACGGCCCTGCACGACGTGAAGACGGTGACCGGGCACCCGGTGGCCCAGCCACAGGTGCGCAAGTGGCTGGCGGCCCAACTCCCGGAGGCCGTATGGGAGTCGGCGGCCTCCAACGCGGACGGCGCGCGGCTGGTGCAGGAGGGGCGCTACGACGGCGCGTTCGCCGGCGAGTTCGCGGCGGCGACGTACGGCCTGGAGCCGCTGGTCACCGACATCCATGACGCGCAGAACGCGGCCACCCGCTTCGTCCTGGTGGGCCGTCCGGCCCGGCCGGCGGCGCCCACCGGCGCGGACAAGACCTCGGTCGTGCTGTGGCTGCGCGAGGACCACCCCGGCGCCCTGCTGGAGCTGCTCCAGGAGTACGCGGTCCGCGGCGTCAACATGATGCGGATCGAGTCCCGGCCGACCGGTGAGGGCATCGGCCGTTACTGCTTCTCGGTGGACTGCGAGGGGCATGTCACCGACCGCCGGGTCGGCGAGGTGCTGATGGGTCTCAAGCGGATCTGCCGCGGGGTGCGCTTCCTCGGTTCGTACCCGCGGGCCGACGAGGTGACGGCGACCGTACGGCCGCAGATGACCGACTCGGCGTTCACGGAGGCTTCGGACTGGCTGGCGCGCTGCCAGGACGGGCGGAGCTGACGGCTACCTAGCGTCGGCGACGCAGCTGAGGGCGACGTCGCCGACGGCGTCCGGGCGGCGCTGTCGGGGCCGTCGTCGAAGGCCGTCGTCGGAGGCCGTCCCGGTCCGGCGCGGGGACACCATGCGACGCATACGACCTGCGGTTTTGGCGTGCCGCGAGTTTTCCACAAAGTTATCCACAGGCACGGTTCTCGATCTGTGGGTAAGTCGACACAACAGCCGGACAGAGTCGACAAATCCCTCTAGTGACCGCACACCCCTCCACAGGGCCCCACCTTGTGCGGCGTCAGCTTAATTTACGCGATCAATCCTTTAGAGCGAGGCAATCCCACACGAAAGAGTGCCGGAAGGTGGTTTGAACAAGGAATCCATAGCGGAACATTCCGGGAACGGAATGATCACTTCCGACTTCCACAGACCTCGCACACAGCCTGTGGATAAGACCCCCCGAACCCCCGCCCCCTGTGGACAACCCCGGCCGTGAGCCGGGTTCGAGGCCCGATCGGTGACCCAGGGTGGCACCTCGCCTCCACAGCGCGAATGCCGCATTGCGGATACCGGATCAAGGAAACCGGACCGGAAAACGAGACGGGAACCGGACTGGAAACGGGATCGGAAACCGGACCGGAAACCAGCACCCCCAAACCGGACGCGGAACCGGCCCGGGGAGCCAGGCCTCCGGGAATGCGCGGCACGGCAATTCCTTGACGATCACTCCTGCGCCCATTCACCCCGCCGTCCATTCCCACCCCACCTATTCCCACCCAAGGAATAAATAGCCGCAAAACGGTCAAATGATGGCACGCGGCAATATCACGTCGAGTGCCGGGGCACGGCCCCGGTAGCCTGGTGGGGTGATTGACCTTCGCCTGCTCCGTGAGGACCCCGACCGTGTGCGCGCCTCCCAGCGCGCCCGTGGAGAGGACGTCGAGCTCGTCGACGCCCTGCTCTCCGCCGACGAGCGGCGCAGGTCGTCCAGCGTCCGCTTCGACGAGCTGCGCGCCGAGCAGAAGGCGCTCGGCAAGCTCATCCCCAAGGCCTCTGGCGACGAGAAGGCCGCGCTGCTGAAGAAGGCCGGCGAGCTGGCCGCGGCCGTCAAGGCCGCCGACGCCGCGCAGGACGAGGCCAAGGACGAGACCCAGACGCTGCTGCTCAAGCTCGGCAACATCGTCCACCCGGACGTGCCGGTCGGCGGCGAGGAGGACTTCACCGTCCTCGAAACCCTCGGCACCCCGCGCGACTTCGCCGCCGAGGGCTTCGAGCCCAAGGACCACCTGGAGATCGGCGAGCTGCTCGGCGCCATCGACGTCGAGCGCGGCGCCAAGGTCTCCGGCTCGCGGTTCTACTACCTCACCGGCGTCGGCGCGCTGCTGGAGCTCGCCCTCGTCAACGCCGCCATCGCGCAGGCCACCGAGGCCGGCTTCACCCCGATGCTGACGCCCACCCTGGTGCGCCCGCGCGCCATGGAGGGCACCGGCTTCCTCGGCCAGGCCGCCGAGAACGTCTACCACCTGGAGAAGGACGACTACTACCTGGTCGGCACCTCCGAGGTCCCGCTCGCCGCGTACCACATGGACGAGATCCTCGACGCGGGCAAGCTGCCGCTGCGCTACGCCGGCTTCTCGCCGTGCTACCGCCGCGAGGCCGGTACGTACGGCAAGGACACCCGCGGCATCTTCCGGGTCCACCAGTTCGACAAGGTGGAGATGTTCTCCTACGTCGCGCCGGAGGACGCACAGGCCGAGCACCAGCGGCTGCTGGACTGGGAGAAGCAGTGGCTGACCAGCCTGGAGCTGCCCTTCCAGGTGATCGATGTGGCCACCGGCGACCTCGGCGCCTCGGCCTCCCGCAAGTTCGACTGCGAGGCGTGGATCCCCACCCAGGGCAAGTACCGCGAGCTGACGTCGGCGTCGAACTGCAATGAGTTCCAGGCGCGGCGGCTCTCGGTCCGGATGCGCGAGACCGTCGACGGCAAGCAGAAGGTCCAGCCGCTCGCGACGCTGAACGGCACGCTCTGCGCCGTCCCGCGCACCATCGTGGCGATCTTCGAGAACCACCAGCAGGCGGACGGCTCCGTGCGCGTCCCCGAGGTGCTCCGCCCCTACCTGGGCGGCCGCGAGGTCCTGGAGCCCGTCGCCAAGTGACCGCCGCCGCGCCCTCGCTCCCCTACAAACTCATCGCGACGGACCTCGACGGGACGCTGCTGCGTCCGGACGAGACCGTCTCCGAGCGCACCCGCGCGGCGCTCACCGCGGCCACCCGGGCGGGCGCGGCGCATATCGTCGTCACCGGCCGCTCGGTGCCCTGGACCCGGCACATCCTCGACGCCCTGGACTACCAGGGCCTCGCGGTGTGCGGGCAGGGCGCGCAGGTCTACCACGCGGGGGAGCGCCGGCTGCTGACGTCGGTGACGCTGGACCGGCAGCTGGCCGGACTCGCGCTGTCCAAGATCGAGGCGGAGGTGGGCCCGCTGTTTCTGGCGGCGAGCCGGGACGGCCTGGAGGGCGAGGTGCTGGTCGGCGCCGGCTACCGCGTCCAGGACGGCCCCCTGCCGACCGTCATGATCAAGGACCCCGCCGACCTGTGGGCGGCCCCGCTCAACAAGGTCTACCTCCAGCACCCGACCCTCGACGACGACGAGCTCGCACGGACCGCACGCGAGGTCGCCGGGGATCTGGTGGGGGTGACGATGGCCGGCGAGGGCATAGTCGAACTCCTCCCCCTGGGCCTGTCGAAGGCCACCGGACTCTCACTGGCCGCCAGGCGGCTGGGCCTCAAGGCCAAGGAGACCGTCGCCTTCGGCGATATGCCCAACGACATCCCGATGTTCGCCTGGTCCGCACACGGCGTGGCAATGGCCAACGCCCACCCCGAACTCACGGCCGTCGCCGACGAGATCACCACCTCCAACGAGGACGACGGCATCGCACACGCCTTGGAGCGGATCTACGGGCTCTGAGAGCCGGGAGTGGGTTGACGGGCTCTGACGCCGGCGAGCGGATCTACGGGCTCTGAGTGAGGCCGTGGGAGGGCGGTCGGAACACGGGAATACCCGCTCCGCACCCCGACGTTGTGGACCCGCAGGGGGCCTTCGCATCCCCTAGGGGATCTGTTCGAACGCCCCCTAGGGGACACCCCCGGGCCCCTCCTCGGCCCCCTCCGTGGGTTCCTCGTGTTCCCCGTGTTCCCCGTGTTCCCCGGGTACGGACGCGGCCGGCGTCAGCGGCCAGGCCGCGTAGCCCATGACCAGCGCGATCGCATGGCCGAAGTCGGTGAAGGTCGCCCCCGTCATCAGGGGGACCGCGAAGAAGGCCAGCACCACGGCGAGATACACATGGCGCCAGAGCGGCCGCAGACGATACGTCAGCACACCGGCGGCGGCCGCCAGCCCGTAGGAGACGCCGATGTCCACCACATGGGTCATCGAACGCGGCAGCCGGTGCCCCTCGATGGCCAGCAGGACGAGTTCCTGGCTGGCGAGCGTGGCGGCGACATGCGCGGCCGCGACGGTCAGCAGCCAGCGCCAAGTGCCCATCCATCGCTCGACGTTGGCGTGCAGCAGCTCGAACATCACCACGTAGAGCAGAAACGACCCGGGCTGCTCGATCCAGAAACCGCTGATCAGCAGCGAGGGCAGCGGATGCTCGTTCAGCTCATGGATGTTGCTGCTGGTGCGGTGGAGGAGGAAGTGCTCCAGGCCCTCGGATGCCGAGGCGATGACGAGGCTGGTGATGCCGATGATCAGCAGCCAGATGTGGGTGCCGGGAGTGGAGCGGATCCAGGCCAGGAGCCAGTCCGTGGCCCGGAGGAGCCGGCGGCGGACGGCTTGGATCTTCCCTTTGGGCGTCTCGTTGGACGCCCTGTTGTGCGCCCCGTTGTGCGCCCCGTCCGCCGTATCGTCCGCCCTGCCCTCGGTTTCCACCGTAAGAGGCTAACGCGGGCGGAATGCACCATGGTGCGCGTGGCGGGTCGGCACCCGGAGCCGTACGGCCGTACGGGGTTCCGGGTTGCCGCCCTCGGGCCCTGTGAAGATCTTCGCGGTGCAGCAACCCCCAAGTCAATCCTCAGGTTTCCTTTCAAAACCCTTAGAGATAGCTTGGATTGGGGCTAGCGTGAGCCCGTGACTCTCGACGATCTCCGCGCCTTCGTGGCCGTCTGCGAGGCGGGCAATCTCAGCGCCGTCGCCCGGGACCTGGGGTGTACGCAGTCCGCCGTCAGCCAGCGCATCAAGCGGCTCGAACGCGAGGCGGGCATCGGCCTGTTGGAGCGCCGGGCGCGCGGCGTCGCGCCGACCCAGGCGGGCCGGATCCTGCAGCGCGCGGCCGCCGACGGCCTCGGCGGGCTGGATCTGGCGCTGCGCACGCTGGCCGATATGCGGGAGGGCGACGGCGGCACGGTCCGGGTGACCACCGGCGCCACGACCGTACGGCACTTCATGTCCGACGCGGTGGTCGCCTTCCGGGCCCGCCATCCACGGGTCAACCTGGAGTTCCAGACCGAGAGTTCCAGCCGCCGCTGCTTCGGGGCGGTCGCGGACGGCACGTCCGAGCTGGCCTGGATCACCATCGGTCCGCCGGTACGGGGCATCGAGCAGCACCCGATGATCGATCTGCCGTGGGTGCTGGCCGTACACGCCGACGATCCGCTCGCGTCGCGGGAGCGGATCGAGCCCGAGGAGCTGGCCGGCATCCGGCACATCCGACTGCCGGAGAACTCCACGTCCAGGATGCGGCTCGACGGCCATCTGAACAGCCGGGAACCCGGGCCGCTACCGCCACCGAGCACCACCAGCGTCGCGGACTGGGACACCGCCCTGCTGCTGGCCGAACTGGGCGTCGGGCATGCGGTGGTACCGCAACCGCCGGGCCACCGCGACACGGCCGGGTCGGCGCTTCGGCTGGTGCCGATCCCCGCGCTGCCCCCGCTGGCGACGGGCTGGGCGGTACGCCAGTGGGCGGCGCTGAGCCCGGCGGCCGTGGAATTCGCCGAGACGGTTCGCGGGGCGCTGCGCGTTGCCTGAGCCGGTCTTGGTCCCCAGCCGTTTGCGGCGGGTCCGCCGCGCTTCGCCGGCGGGGTGCGGGCGGGGGTGCGGGTGCACATGGTCGATCAAGCGGGTTCAGCCCCGTCACAGGAAGTGGCGAAGTCGCCACCAACCGCCGATCTTCGGTCGCCAACCGTGGCCCCCCGGCCACTCAGCGACTACATCGCGTCAAGTCCTGTCCAGGAATCGTCAAGGATGCGTCAGCGAGCACCCAGCTGTCCGGTTTTCCGGGAATAGCGTCTGAGACGAGCCCCGGCGTACGCGTCTTCCACCGGTCCGGGGCCGATGTTCTGCCCTAGGAGCAATACCGTGTCCCACACCACCCTGTACGCGGAAGATCCCGAACCGGCCGATCGCGTCCCGGCCGGACCTCTCTTCGTCCCCGTCCGGTCGGGTCCCGCGGGCTGCACGGCCCGCATGTTTCGCACTGCCCTCGGCGGTCGTACCGCCGTCGGCTTCACCTCACAGCAGCGGCTGACCGAAGCCCTGGGCGGCGGCCAGCCCTGGGTCACGCTCTCCGAGCCCGCGCTCCGCGCTCTGACCGAGCCCCTGGGAGCCACCGCGGTCACCGTCGACCCACGGTTCGCCCCCGAGATGTCCCGGGTCCGTCACGTACGGGCCGCGTGAGGGGGCGAACACCATGAGCCACACCATCAGCGACGGCACGTTGCCCCAGACTGACGTGCCCGCGACACCCCCCGCGCCCCCGGTGGCCACCCCGTCGTACGGGACCGCCGTCGCCCCCGCGCCACGGGGCGCCCGGTCCGATGCCCGCGCCAAGCGCCCCCGCGTTCCGGTCGAGACCCCGCCCGCCACCCCGAGCGCGCCTCGCGACAGCGATCCGCTCGCCATCTGGCCCGGGTCCACGACCCCCCTCCCGCAGGCCGACCTCGCTGTGGGCGGCGTCCCCCTCACCGAGCTCGCCGAACGTTTCGGCACGCCCACCTACGTCCTGGACGAGGACGAGGTCCGGCGCCGCTGCCGCGCCTACCTGCGGGCTTTCCCGGACGCCGATGTCCTCTACGCGGCCAAGGCGTTCCTGTGCCGCGCCATGGCGCACTGGGTCCAGGAGGAGGGCCTCGGCCTGGACGTCTGCTCCGCCGGCGAGCTGGAGCTGGCTGTGACCACCGGCTACCCGCCCGAGCGGATCGTGCTGCACGGCAACGCCAAGAGCCCGGACGACCTGGGCACCGCGCTGCGGCTCGGCGTCGGGCGGATCGTCATCGACAGCACCTCGGAGATCGCCCGGCTGGCCGCCGCGGTCCCGGCGGGCAGCCGCCAGAAGGTGCTGATCCGGGTCGTGCCGGGAATCGCCGCGGGCGGCCACGCCAAGATCCGTACGGGGACCGAGGACCAGAAGTTCGGACTGTCGGTCGCGGACGGTTCCGCGCAGCACGCCATCGCCCGGGTGCTGGGCCAGCCACGTCTCGAACTCGTGGGCCTGCACTGCCACTTGGGCTCGCAGATCACCACCGTCAAGCCGTATCTGTCGGCCGTACGGCGACTGGTCGGGCTGCTGGCGCGGATCCACGAGCAGCACGGCGTCACGCTGCCCGAGCTGGACCTCGGCGGCGGCCACGGCATCGCCTACCTCCCCGGCGAGCCCGCCCTCGACATCGCCTGCCTCGGAACCAAGATCCGTGCCGAGCTGGCCCGCGGCTGCGCGGCGGCCGGCCTGCCGGTTCCACGGCTCGCCGTCGAACCCGGCCGCGCCATCGCCGGCCCGGCCGGTGTCGCCCTCTACCGGGTGCTGACCGTCAAGCGGACCGGGACGCACCTGTTCGTGGCGGTGGACGGCGGGATGAGCGACAACCCCCGGCCGGCGCTGTACGGGGTGCGCTACGCGCCCCGGCTCGTCGGCCGCCGCTCGGCCGTCGCGCCGGAGGCGGTCACCGTCGTCGGCCGGCACTGCGAGGCGGGCGATGTCCTCGCCTCGGACGTCCGGCTGCCCGGCGACATCCGGCCCGGAGACCTGCTCGCGGTCCCCGTGGCCGGCGCGTACCACCTCTCGATGGCCTCCGGTTACAACCTCGTCGGCCGCCCGCCGGTCGTGGCGGTCGCCGACGGCCAGGCCCGGCTTCTCGTACGTCGCGAGTCCTTCGCCGATATCCGGGAGCGGGATATCGGGTTGTAGCGGGCTGGCGCGCTAGCGGGCTAGCGGGCTAGCGGGCTAGCGGGTTGTGACGTGGTGGGGGTGCGGGGTTCGCCGGTGCCGGGCGGCCCCGCACCGGCATTTCGTCTCCCCGCTGACCTCTCCAATTCGCCTCCCCGCTGACTTCGCCATTTCGTCCCCCACTGACTTCTATGTACGCTGAATCAATCGGTTGTAGGATGACTGGGCAACTGGCAGCTCGGTGATGCGCGCTGCCGGCATGCGCGCGCCACACGGGCAGGGCAACGAGCGGACACGGAGGGCAGACGGCCATGGCACTGCAGGCGGCGGGACGGCACTCCCTCGTGGACACCGTCGTCGAGGCCCTGCGGTCCCAACTGTCCGCCGGGGAATGGCAGGTCGGGGCCCGTATCCCGACCGAGCACGCGCTGGCGGAACAACTCCAGGTCGGTCGTAACACCGTCCGCGAGGCGATCCGGGTGCTCGTTCACGCCGGGATGCTGCGGTCCAGGCAGGGCGAGGGCACGTTCGTGGTGTCCACCGCCGACCCGGGCGAGATCATGCGCGGCATCCAGCGGGCCGGTATCCGTGACGTCCTGGAAGTACGGATCGCCCTGGAGGCGGAAGCCGCCCGGCTGGCCGCGCTACGGCATGAGCCCGCCGACCTGGAGCGGATGCGGGCGGCCCTGGATGCCCAGGCCGAACTGGCCGACGCGGACGGCCGGCCCGGATCCGGCAGCCTCGAGCTCTACGCCGATCACGACATCGCCTTCCACAAGGCCGTCGTCGAGGCCGCGCACAACACCGCACTGACGGCGACGTACGGATGGTTCAGCAGCTCGGTGCGGGAGGCGCTGGTCACCGCGCTCGACGACCAGGCGATGCCGAGGGTCGTGCACGGCGATCACCGCCGCGTCCTGGACGCGATCGCGTCGGGCGACCCGGAGGGCGCGGAACGGGCCACCCGCGAGCTACTGGAAAAGCCGAAGCGGGCCGTCGAGGCCCTGCTCGCCGCGCGCTGAGCCGACCCCGCGTCCCTGCCTCTGCCTCGGCTCGCTCCGCGCCCCCATTTCTCCCCCTGCTTCTCCTCCTGTTTCCCCTGCTTTCTCTTCCGCTGAGTTTGCTCAGCGCGCCCCGGGGCCCGCCCCCTCCCCCCAAACCCCCTCCACACCGCACGATTGGCGAGGTACGCACACATGCCAGGGACCAGGTCCGAAGCCCCTTTGATCGACTCGATCGACGCCGAGCAGGATCTGGCCGCGGCATCGCAGGTCGCCGCCGCCCGCCGACGACTCCGGGCCCACCCGGCGCTCCTCCTGGCCGGTATCGTCCTCGCCGCGCTCAACATGCGCGCGGCGCTGGCCGGTGTCTCTCCGCTGCTCAGTGAGATCGGCGAGCAATTCCATCTGGCCGCGACCGCCAGCAGCCTGGTGACGACCATCCCGCTGATCTTCATGGGCCTCGGTTCGATCATCGCGCCCAGGCTGGCCCGACGTTGGGGAACGGAGACGGCGCTGTGCGCCGCGTTGGTGCTGCTGTGCGGCGGCATCGCGCTGCGGATCGCCCCGCCCGTCGTGGCGCTGTTCGTCGGCTGCGCGGTGGTCGGTACGGCGATCGCCCTGCTGAACGTGCTGATGCCGGGTCTGATCAAGCGGGACTTCCCGGAACGCGCCGCGGGCATGACGGCGCTGTACTCCACGGCGATGATCCTCGGCGCGACCGTCTCGGCCGCCTCCGCCGTTCCGCTGGAGAACGCCCTCGGCGGCTGGCAGGGCTCGCTGGTCTCCTGGTCGCTGCTGGCCGCCGTGGCCGCCGTCGTCTGGATCCCTCAGGCGGTCATCGCCCGCCGCGGCACCCATCTGGGTGGGGCCGCCGCCACGCCCGTGCACACCACCGAGAACGGCCCGCGGCTGAGCCGTTCCCCGCTGGCCTGGCAGGTCACGCTGTTCATGGGATCGCAGTCGCTGATCGCCTACGTAATCATCGCCTGGATGCCGACGATCTTCACCGATCACGGGATGGGTAAGGGCGAGGCGGGGCTGGTCTTCGCCTTCAGCACGCTGGTGCAGATGGTGGGGTCGTTCGTGGTGCCGATGCTCGCGGGGCGGATGCGCCGTCAGCGGCTGCTAGGGGTGGCGGTCTCCGCGCTGATGGCCAGCGGCGTCACCGGCCTGCTGGTGGCGCCGGTGGCCGGCGCCTGGCTGTGGGCCGCGCTCCTCGGTATCGGACAGGGCGGCGCGCTCGGCCTGGCCCTGACGATGATGGTGCTCCGCTCCGGCGACGCGCACACCGCCGCCCGCCTGTCCGGTATGGCCCAGACCGGCGGCTACCTCCTGGCCGCGGCCGGCCCCCTGGCCCTCGGCGCCCTCCACCAGACCACCAACGGCTGGACCATCCCCCTCGCTCTCCTCCTCGCCGTCTGCACCGGCCTGGCCCTGCTGGCCCTGGGCGCCGGCCGAGACCGCCGGATCGGGGACGCGCGGTAAGAAACGCGAGCCGCTTGCCTCACCGAGCGCGGGCGCGCGGGGGGGCCGGCTTGGCGGGAGCGACGGACGGGGAATCCGACGGACGGGGAATCCGACGCATGAGGAAGGCACCCGAAGCCGGCCGGATCCGCGCCCTCGTCTTCCAGTAGCGCGCGGGCCCGGTCTTCTCGGACCGGCGAAGGGAGCCTCCGCGCGTCGCCCCGGGTCGCGCGCACGTCGCGCCGGGCGGGCGGTTGGCGGTCTGTTAGGTCCAGGTCACGTCGGGGGTGGTCGGGGGGTGAGGGACAGAGCCTGTACGCACCGGCCCAGTGGTGCGGGGGGCAGGCGACTGGCAGTCGGACGGGTCGCGGGGCGCGGGGCGCGCCGGAGGCGACGGGCAGAGCTTGTGGACGCACCGGCCCCGTCGCGCGGGGTGACGGGCAGCGCGGGGACAGGTGGGCCCTGGTCGCGTCGGGGTGACGGGCCGTGACGACTGACCGGTACCGTCCCCCGGCAGGGACCGGGCTCTCCCGCCATGCGCCGGTCCGGAGCAGCCCGGTGTGGTGGGCTGTTCTACCGCTCTGGCCGCGCGCAGTGACCAGGGATTCCGGCGGCCATCCGGGCCCGACGGGGGCAGCTGGCGGCGGTCCCGGGCCGGGGGTGGCCGTCCCGTGGCCGGGCGGACTGGCCTACGGTGCCCTCATGAGCGATGTTCAGCGCACCGTTCGCCGGTCAGGTCCGCGGCTCTCCCGCACCGGCCGGCTCCTTCTTGTGGCCGTCCTTTGTGTCCTGGTCGTTCTCGCCGTGCTCATCCTGCCGCGGCTGCTGCGCGGCGGGCCGGAGCGTGCGGAGACGCTGACGGTCCCGGAAGGGCTACGGGCCACCCAGGTCTACGCCGAGGCCGACAAGGCCCTGCATGTGGCTCCCGGCACCACCGCCAAGGCCGCGAGGACCGCGCGGCTCGCACTGCCGGATGAGGCGAAGGGCAAGCCGGAGGGGTACCTCTTCCCAGCGACATATCCGATCGGCGACGACACCACCCCCGCCTCACTGCTCTCTTACATGGTCCGCACCGCCAACCAGCGGCTCGCCGCGGACGGCATCGCCTCCTACCGGACCGTTGTGATCGCCAGCATCGTCCAGGCCGAGGCGGACCGGCCCGGCGACATGGGCAAGGTCGCCCGGGTCATCAGCAACCGGATCGCCCAGAACATGCCGCTGCAGATGGACTCGACGATCAACTACGCCCTGGGCCGCAGCACCCTCAACACCAGCCACTCCGACACCAAGACCGACAGCCCGTACAACACTTACCGGCACGAGGGCCTGCCACCCACCCCGATCGACAACCCCGGGGCGGACGCCCTGAAGGCGGCGGGTGCGCCGCCCAAGGGCGACTGGCTCTACTTCGTCACCGTCAAGCCGGGTGACACCCGCTTCACCGCCAGCTACCAGGAACACCTGAAGAACGTCCGGGAGTTCAACGACCAGCAGAAGAGCGCCGGTGGTGACGGCGACGGCGCCTGAGCGCGCCGCCGTCCCCTCCGTTGCTCCTCGCCCGCTCCGTTACTCCTCGCCCGCCAGCGTCAGGGACGTCAGCCGGCGCCCGGCGTACCAGGTCGCGGCGACCGTGACGGCGGCCAGCAGGGATATCGCGAGCGGCAGTTGGACGTCGGAGGTGATCGCTCCCTCCGCGCCTATCTTCTGGCCCACCGCCAGCGCCCACTGCTGGACGCTGAGGGTCTTCGCACCGGGGACGAGGTTCCCGAAGAGGGATTCCCAGACCAGGGCGTAGACCAGGCCGAAGACGACGGCGTGCCGGGTGACCGTGCCGAAGAAGAGGAACAGCGCGCTGTAGGCGATCGACGCGACGGCCGCCGCCAGGGCGTACGCCACCGCTATCTGCTGGCTGTTGCCGTTCAGGACGAAGCCGGCGACCAGGATGGGGACGGCGGAGAAGGCCACCGTCACCCCGATCGCGACCAGCAGTTTGGTGAAGATGATCGTCGACCGGGACACCGGCTTGGCGAGCAGATAGACCACCGAGCCGTCGTCTATCTCCGGGCCGATCGCGCCCGTTCCGGCGATGACGCCGATCAGCGGCACCATCGTGCCGAGCGCGAAGCCGCCCAGGATGCCGTTGGCGGTGGTGTCGTCGGCTCCGACCAGCGAGCGGACGAGGATCGCGATGGCCACCAGGAGGGCGGGCAGCGCGAAGAGGATCAGGGCGCGGCGCCGACCGAGCAGGGCGCGATACGTGAGCCGGGCGACGGTCGGGTTGAACAACGAGGCCTTCGGAGAGGTCAAGGCCGGCGGCGAGGTCGCCGGTGAGGTCGTGGACATGCGTCGGGGCTCCTTTCAGGCCTCAGGCCGCAACCAGGTAGGAGAAGACGGATTCCAGCGACTCGTCGGAGGGCGAGACCGTCAGAAGGCGGATGCCGTGGTCGCGGGCGACCCGCGGCAGGAGTTCGGTGAAGCGGGCGAAGTCGATGGCCTGGATGTGCAGGGCGCCTTCGGCGAGGTCCACTTCGATGCCGGCCGTCGAGGGGTCGGCGATCAGTGCCCCGGCCAGCGCCCGGTCGTTGTCGGACCGGATGAGATAGCGGTGCGGGCGATCGGTCATCAGCCTGCGGATCTTGCGGAAGTCACCGGACGCGGCATGCCGGCCGGCCACCACCACCTCGATGTGCGAGGCCAGTTGCTCGACCTCTTCGAGGATGTGCGAGGAGAACAGCACCGTGCGGCCCTCGTCGCCCATCCGACGCAGCAGCTCCATCAGCTGCATCCGCTGGCGCGGGTCCATGCCGTTGAACGGCTCGTCCAGCAGCAGCACGGACGGATCATGGACCAGCGCGGAGGCCATCTTCACGCGCTGCCGCATGCCCTTGCTGTATGTCGATATCTTGCGGTCCTGGGCGTACTCCATCTCGACGGTGGCCAGCGCCCTGGCCGCCTCGGCCCGGCCGAGACCGTGCAACTCGGCGTTGGCGACGACGAATTCACGGCCGGTGAGGAAGTCGTACATCGCCTCGCGCTCGGGGACGATGCCGATGTGGCGGTAGATGCCGGCGTTGCGCCAGATGGTGGTGCCGTCGAGGGTGACGGTGCCGTTGGAGGGCGCGAGGAAACCGCCCATCATGTTGATGAGGGTGGATTTACCGGCGCCGTTGGGGCCGAGCAGGCCGGTGACGCCGGGGGCGATGGTCATCGTGATGTCGTTGACGGCGACGACATTCCCGAACCAGCGCGAGACGTGGTCGATGTGGAGGGAGGTCACAGCCCGGCCTTCCTGTAGCGGCGCATCAGCAGGGCGTAGCAGCCGGCGATGACGATCAGCGTGACGAGGAGATAGACGAATCCGGCGGCGGTGGACGGCTCCAGGTTGTTGGGGAACGAGCTGGTTCCGCCGAGGAACTTCGTCTGCACGCCGTCGATGAGCGTGATGGGGGAGAACAACCCGAGCCAGCCGGCGGCGGCTTCGTTGCCCTGGACGGAGGCGATGCTTTGGACGGCGCTCACGGCGGCGTACGGAATGGTGAGTACGGCGATCACCGCGGCGACGCCGAACCCGCGGCGCGGCGTGAGCGCGGCTATGACCAGGCCGATCCCGGCGAACAGCAGCGAGAGCAGCGCGACGGACACCAGCCCCTGGCCCAGCCCCTTGGTCTGGTCGAGGAAGTCCAGCTTCGCCAGCAGAGCTCCGGCGTAAAGGATCACCAGGGGAGCGGCGGTGAGGATGAACAGGGCGCTCGCCATGGCCGCGAACTTCGCCACGACATAGTCGACCCGCTCGATGGGGCGGGAGAAATACAGCGGGACCGACTTGAAGCGCAGATCGCGGGAGACGGACTGCGGGGCCTGGGCGGCGAGGTAGAGGCCGATGACGGCCTGGAGGAAGATGGCGTAGCGGGTGTAGTCGATGAGGAGGCTGCTGGCCTTGGTGAACACGGCCACCGCGACCACGATTCCGGCGGGCAGGCACATCACCGCGAACAGCAGCATCGGCAGCACCTTGCTCTTGGCCGACCGGCCCAGCCCGTAGGCGCCGCGCAGGCTCTGCGAGAAGAGCGACCGGCGGGCGTAGGCGCGGCCGAGGCGAGGGCCGTCGTAATGCCGGTAGCCGATGTTGTGGATGTACGCGCCGGACGGGGCGTTCTGCACCGCGGCGGGTGCCGCTGGTCCGGATGCCGTCGCGGATACGGACGTCGTGGGCTCAGGCGACATCGGGGGAGCCTCCGTCCTGGATGTGCGGGGCGCTCGGAGCGCCTTCGGTGGCGGTCTGGGCGGGGATGGCTCCCGGGTTGGCCCGGGAGCGCGCGGCGGGGTCGGCCGCCGCGTCCGCGTCGCGGAAGACCTCGGCGATCTGGTGGCGGCGCTGTTCCATCCGCACCAGGCCCAGGCCGAGGCCGGCGACGGTGTCCCGCACCAGGTCGTAGGTCTGGTGGCCGGCCGCCTCGACGTACAGGACGTGTCCGGGCGTGGCGAGGCTTCGCCCACCGGCGGCGCCGGTGGTCACCGCGGCACCGGCGCCGACCAGCGCCGCACGCAGCGCCTCGGTGCCGTCCGGATGGGCGTCGGTGTCCGTGACCTCGACCGCCAGTGAGGCCGTGACCTGCGTGAACTCATCCGTGGAGGAGGAGCGCAGCAGCTTGCCGCCGTCGATGACGACCACATGGTCACAGGTGCGCTCCAGCTCGCCGAGGAGGTGGGAGGTCACCAGGACGGAGATGCCGAAGTCGGTGTGGACGCGGCGGATCAGGCCGAGCATCTCGTCCCGCCCGGCCGGGTCCAGGCCGTTGGTCGGCTCGTCCAGGAACACCAGCTGCGGGTCGTGGACCAGCGCCTGGGCAAGCTTGACGCGCTGCTTCATGCCCGTCGAGTAGCCCCCGATGGGCCGGTAGCGCTCCTCGTAGAGACCGACGTGACGCAGGGTGTCGGCGGTGCGCTCGCGGGCGGCGGTCGGCGGCAGGCCGGACATTCGGGCCATATGCACGACGAACTCGGTGGCCGAGACGTCGGGCGGGAGGCAGTCGTGCTCGGGCATGTAGCCGACCCGCTCACGGATGGTGCCGCCGTCCTTGGTCACGTCCAGGCCGAGGACGCGCGCGGTCCCTTCGGTGGCCGGGGCCAGGCCGAGGAGGATCTTGATCAGGGTGGACTTGCCGGCGCCGTTGGCACCCACCAGGCCAGTTACGCCGGGGGCGATGTCAACGGAGAGCCGGTCCAAGGCGGTCACCCGCGGGAACCGCTTGCTCAGGCTTTCGGTCACGATCACAGTCACGTCTTCGACGGTAGTGGCGGCCGCCACACCAGTCGTCAGCCCTGAGGCTGGAAGCTTCCTACCTCTCCGGGATTACAAGCCCCTAGGGGATGTCCTGCCTGGGGCGGCCTGGAGTCAGGGTTCACGTCAGGGTGGGGGCGGGAGCGAGGGGCGGCGCGAGGGCCCGGGACGGTGCGGGATCGCGGTGGCGGCGCCTCGCCCGCTGCACACCCCTTGACGCAGCCGCCGGTCATTGTCACATTCATCAGTGTCAAGTTACGGGCGCGTACCGCGATGAACTGCTCACGGACGGACGGTTGGCGATGGCCTCAGTCACCTCAGCGACCTCAGCAGGAGCCGGAGAAATCACCGCCGAGCTGGCGGGATTCAGAGAGGTCCAGCGACTCGCCTATGCCTGCGCCGAGGCGGTGGCCGGCCAGCTCAAGCCCGGGGTCACCGAGCGCGCGGCGGCGCGGATGCAGCGCGAGTGGCTGCGCGAGCGCGGCGTGCGGGACTGGTTCCATCTGCCGTTCGCCTGGTTCGGCGACCGCACGGCCTTCGTCAACTTCCGCATTCCGCTCCAGTTCTTCCCCACCAACCGCGAGCTGGAACCGGGGATGGCCTTCATCCTCGACATGGCACCGGTCTACAAGGGGTTCACGGCCGATATCGGCTACTCCGGCTGCCTCGGGCTGAACCCCGTGCACGACCGGCTGCTCGCCGACCTCGAAGCGCATCGGGAGCTGATCCTGCGCGAGGTGCGGGAGCGCCGTTCACTGCGGGAGATCTACGAGGACGTCGACCGGCTCATGGTGCGGCAGGGGTACGCCAACCGTCATCGCGCCTATCCCTTCGGCGTCATCGCGCACAAGATCGACCGGGTCAGGGAACGCCGCTGGTCCCCCACCCTGTTCGGATTCGGCACCCAGTCCCTCAAGGGCCTCGCCTCCGACGCGCTGCACGGTCACCGTGACGGCTGGTCCCCGCTGTGGAGCCCGTACACCTTCTCCGACCACCCGCCGCAGCCGGGGCTGTGGGCGGTCGAACCGCACCTGGGATTCCGGGGCACGGGCGCGAAGTTCGAGGAGATCCTGGTCGTCACCGACTCCAAGGACCCGCAGGAAAGCGCCTTTTGGCTGGACGACGATCTGCCGCATGTGCGGCGCTGGCAGGAGGAGAAGGCCGCGTGAACACGAGACGTGGACGGGACAAGAGCAAGGGCCGTGGAAAGGTGCCGGGATCCGGGCATGGACCGGGCTCCGGCCCGGTGACCGGGGCCGGGCTCCAGGAGGCGCGGGAGCGCTGGGTGCACACCGGCGGGGTCGAGCTGTGCGTCGCCGAGCTGGGGGATCCGGCGCAGCCGACGGTGATCCTGGTGCATGGCTATCCGGACAGCAAGGAAGTGTGGTCCGAGGTCGCCGGCGGCCTGGCGAGCCGTTTCCATGTGGTGCTCTACGACGTCCGGGGCTGCGGTCGCTCCACCGCCCCGAAGCCGCTGCGCGGCGGCTTCACGCTGGAGAAGCTGACGGACGACTTCCTCGCTGTCGCGGACGCAGTCAGCCCCGGCCGCCCCGTCCATGTGGTGGGCCATGACTGGGGATCCGTGCAGGCCTGGGAGTTCGCCACGGTCCGGCGTACGGAGGGCCGGATCGCGTCCTTCACCTCCATGTCGGGACCGTCCCTGGACCACTTCGGCCACTGGATCAAGAAGAGGCTGGCCCGCCCCACCCCACGGCGCACCGCCCAGCTCCTCAACCAGGGCGCCAAGTCCTGGTACGTCTACATGCTGCACACCCCCGTGCTGCCCGAACTGGCCTGGAAGGGCCCGCTCGGCAAGCGCTGGCCGGCCATCCTGCGGCGCATGGAGAAGGTGCCGGGCGGCGGCTATCCGACCGCCTCGCTGCCGACCGACGCCGCGCACGGCGCCTGGCTCTACCGCGACAACGTCCGCGCCCGGCTGCGCCGCCCCCGCGCCGACGCCTACGCGCACTGCCCGGTCCAGCTCATCACCCCGACCGGCGACATGTTCCTCTCCCAGCGGCTCTACGACGACCTGGAGCAGTGGGCACCGCAGCTGGTGCGCCGCACCCTGCCGGCCAAGCACTGGGTGCCGCGCACCCGCCCCGACCAACTGGTCTCCTGGATCACCGAGTTCGTCACCGCCAAGGAGGAGGGCGATCCGGCGAGGGAGATCGCGGCATCCGGCCCGTACGCCGACCGCTTCGGCGGACAGCTGGTGCTGGTGACCGGCGCGGCCAGCGGCATCGGCCGGGCGACGGCGTTCGCCTTCGCGGAGGCCGGCGCCCGGATCATCGCCGTCGACCGGGACGCGGAGGGCGCCGCGCGGACCGCCGACATGGCGCGGCTGATCGGCGCCCCTCAGGCCTGGGGCGAGGCCGTCGACGTCTCGGACGAGGCGGCGATGGAGAAGCTCGCCGACAAGGTCGACACCGAATACGGGACCGTCGACGTGCTGGTGAACAACGCCGGCATCGGGCTGTCCGGCTCCTTCATGGAGACCAGCACCGAGGACTGGAAGAAGGTCCTGGACGTCAATCTGTGGGGTGTCATCCATGGCTGCCGGGTCTTCGGCAAGCGGATGGCGGACCGTGGGCAGGGCGGCCATATCGTCAACACCGCCTCGGCCGCAGCCTTCTCGCCGTCCCGCGTCCTGCCGGCCTACAGCACCTCCAAGGCGGCCGTCCTGATGCTGAGCGAGTGCCTGCGCGCCGAGCTGGCGGGTCAGGGCATCGGCGTCTCGGCCATCTGTCCGGGCTTCGTCAACACCGGCATCACCAGCACCGCGCGATTCGCCGGTGTCTCGGCCGACGAGGAGAAGCGTCGCCAGACCGAGGCGGCACGCCTGTACGGGAGGCGCAACTACCCGCCGGAGAAGGTCGCGGACGCCACCCTGCGTGCCGTGGTCCGCAACCAGGCGGTGGTGCCCGTCACCCCCGAGGCCCGCGGCGCCCACCTGATGTCCCGCTTCACTCCGCGAGCGCTGCGCGCCATCGCCCGCATCGAGCCGCCCCGGTAGTGCCGGGTCGTCTTTGCCGCACCCACCCCACGGCGCGTCCGGGCCGGAGAGCCTCCCGGTCCGGCGCGCCCCACCGAAATCCCGAGACCCACGCACGTCAGGGGCGCATCAGCGAGCGAAGCGAGGCATCGGCATGAGCACGCCCCGGTCCCAGCAGCACCACCCGACCGCACCGCGCCGGGTCGTCCGACTGGCGCGGGACGCCCCTGAACCCGGTACCCGACGGCCCCACCACCCCTCGCACAAGGGGCTGTTGCCCACCTGGCGTGAGCTGAGAGCGGCGATACCACGGCATCCGCGGCATCCGCGGCGGTCGTACCATCCCTCGCAGGAAGGGTCGCTGCGCGCGGCCGCCGCCTGTCTGGCGTCCTCCCCGGCCGCGCGGACCGCGGCGGGCGCGATGGGCGCGACGGGCCGCGTGGCCATCTCCCGGCGCGCGGCCATCTCGTAAGGAGCACCACAGTGACCGAGCAGCCGCCGACGGCCGAATACCGCATCGAGGACCTGGCCCACATCAGCGGCGCCACGGTCCGTACGATCCGCGCCTACCAGGACCGCGGGCTGCTGCCCCGCCCGGAACGCCGCGGCCGGGCCAACGTCTACGGCGCCGCCCATCTGGCCCGGCTGCGCCAGATCGCCGCTCTGCTCGACCGCGGCTACACCCTGGCCAGCATCAAGGAACTGCTGGAGGCCTGGGACGCGGGGCGCGACCTCGGCGGCGTCCTCGGCCTGGTCGCCGAGATCGACGGGCCCTGGACCGACGAGCAGGCGTCCCGGATCAGCCGCGCCGACCTGAACACCGCCTTCGGCGGCACCCCCGACGAGGCGGCGGTGTCCGAGGCCGTCGAGCTGGGTGTCCTGGAACGCGTTCCGGGCCGGGACGACGAGTTCCATGTGCCCAGCCCCCAGGAGCTCGCGGTCGCCGCCGAACTGCACTCCGCGGGCGTTCCGTTGCGGGCGATATCCGGCCATCTGCGCGAGCTGCGTGGCCAGGTCGAGCACATCGCCTCCCGTTTCCTGGACTTCACCACCGAACACATCTTCCGGCCGTTCCTGGACCACTCGCCGACGGAAGCCGAAGCGGAGGAGGCCGCCGCCCTCGTTCGGCGGCTGCGTCCCCTCGCGCAGCAGACGGTGGATGCCGAACTCGCCCGCGCCATGCGCACGCTGGCGACCCGCTACCTCCGCCACCACCTCATCGAAGCGCTGCCGCCGGCCTCAGACCCAGCCGACTGCGGCGGTGGCGGTACGGCCGACGAGACGGAAGCGCCCCAGCTCGCCTCGGTCCCCATCCCCGTCCCCGCCCCGGCCCGCGCCCCCGCGCCCGTCGCAGACCCCCGTCCCGCGGCCGGCACGGAGCCGCTGGCCCTCCCCGCCGAAACCGTGCAGGCCGTGCGTGCTCTGGTGGGCCCGGAGAACACGGCCGCCTTCGTTGCCGCCGCCGCGCACCGTGAGGTCCATGCACGCACCTTGGACACCTTGGCCATGGCCGCACGCCAGACCTCGGCGGCGGACGAGGCGGACGCCGGCGACGGAACGCCAGCCGACCATGGATCGCCCAGCCATGGAGCGCCCGGCCACGCCGCGACCGGCCACCGTGCGCCGACGGGCTGCCATCAGGCGCCCAACGCATCCGGAACGCCCCCGGCCGCGCGTCGCTGATCGCCGCCACAGCCTCCCCCGCCGCCCCGGCCCTCTCTTCAGTTGTCAAGATTCAGGTCGGGCGCGGCCTCAGGCGCGCCCTGTCGGTCGTCAACCGGCCGGATCCGGGAGCCAGTTGCCATGGAAGCCGTACGGCACGCGTCGCGGAAGATGGACCGTGGCCACGGGGTCGGCGGATATGTCCTCCGCGTCGAGCACGACGAGATCACTGGTGTCGGTGGCGGCGTCGTAGACGTAGGTGATCAGCCAGCCGGGGCCGCCTGGCCGGTCGTCGGCGGGCGCGAAAGCCGCCTCGCCCGGAGTCCGCCCCGGCCCGAAGTCATGCCGGACGACCGCGCCGGTCCGCAGGTCGTAGCGGAGCAGGGCGCCGGGGATGGGGCCCGAACCGGGCAACTCGCCGCTGGTGGCGTGACCGAAGCGGGCCGGTTGCCCGGCGAGGCGGTCGTCCACCCGGGGGAACTCGCTGAACTGGTCGTCGAGCTGGTCCTCGGTGACCGTGCCGGCGGCGAGATCGATCGTCCAGCGCCAGAGGTGGGGCAGGCTCCTGCCGCCGAACTCCGCATAGCGGCATACGTAGAGGACGATCCGCTGGTCGCCGTCGTCGTGGGCGTTGAGGGAGTGGAACACATAGCAGGGGTCGATGGGCAGCCAGCGGACCTCACCATAGGGATCGTCGCGGCGCAGTACACCCAGCCGGGCGCCGCGCTCCGGCTGCCACCCGTACGGCATGCCGGGGTGGTCCCGGTCGTAGACGACCGGGAGGTCCATGAAGATGACATGGCCGGCGGTCAGATGGAAGTCGTGCATCATCGTCGGCGCCGATACGTCGATGGGGCGGCTGATGACCAACTCCCCGGCCGCGTCGGCACGGTGATAGGTGAGATAGGGCGCGGTACGGCTGGCGTATCCGAAGAAGTGCAGCTCGCCGGTGGTGGGGCAGGTCTTGGGGTGGGCGGTCATGGCGGTGGTGAGCCGGCCGTCGAAGTCATAGGGGCCGACGGTCTCCAGCTCATGGGCGGGGCGGCAGTCGACTTCGTAGGGAAACGACGACTCGACCAGGGCCAGGGTGCGGCCGGCGTGCCGGACGATATGCGTGTTGGCCACGCCCGCCGCCAGATCGCGACGGCCCTGCCCGTCGACGACGCGCGGGCCGTCGGTGAAGGTCGAGGTGCGGACCCAGCGGTTGCGGTAGGAGACGGCCCGGCCGCCCTCCAGACGCAGTCCATGGACCATGCCGTCGCCGAAGAACCAGTGTGGCGAGGCGGCGTCCCGCGGGTTGGGTCCGTTGCGCAGATACCAGCCGCTGAGCTCGGCCGGAATGGTGCCCGTGACCGGGAGGTCGTAGGCGGTCAGCTCGTCCGTCACAGGAGCGAAGTTGCCTGCCATGTGCGGTGCGGGAGCGGAGGATTCGGACGCGGTGGTGGGTGACGCCGTGGTCATGAGACCAGACCTCCCTCGAGGTCGGGGCGCGCACCGGCCCCCTGCAGGGCGCGGGCCTTGGCTCGCTCCGGGTAGGTGGCGGTGAAGCGCATGGGCAGGACGAATCCGGCGGCCTGGATGACGATCGAGAAGAGCGGGTTCAGCCCGTAGGCGGAGATGAGGGTCTGGGCGATCGCGGTGAGGGTGAAGGACAGCGCCCATGCGGCGGTGAGCACGACATTGATCCGGCGGAACAGCGCGGTGCGCCACACCTCGGGCGGCGTCATCCGGCGCGCGATCGCCATCGTGAAGGGCCGCCGGACGGCGATCGACACCCAGGAGACGACCGCCAGCCAGCCCATCGAGAGCGCGCCGCAGTAGACCTTGAGGCCGCTGTCGGGCCGGGCGAAGGCCAGGACCGTGAGGGCCGCGAAGAACACGATCGTGCCGTACTCCAGCACGCGGTAGTCCAGCGAGAGCCCGCCGGCCCGGTCCGCTACGAGCACCGCCACCGAGAGCGCCAGACCTGCCAGCGCACCCCACTGCCAGCCGGCCGCGGACACCCCGGCAAAGGCCAGCCATGGGATGAAGCTCCGCAGGTAGACCATGATTCCCCCTCTGCACGCACGGCCTTCCGATGCGGCCGATCCGACGTGCAATCACCTGATGCGTGGTCAACAGTTCCGAGAAGTGTGGTCAACGGCTCTGCAGTCGCCGCCGATTGACCGCGACCACACCAACTCCCACACATTCCAATCTCGACATGTCGAAGATAGAAGGTACTGCTTTGACATGTCAAGAGTGGAAGGTAAAGTGCTGTCCATGAGCCTGAGACATGCCGTGCTGGGTCTGCTGGCGGAATCCCCTGCCAGTGGCTACGACCTGATGAAGCTGTTCAACGCCTCGCTCGCCAGCGTCTGGCCCGCCACTCAGAGCCAGGTCTACGGCGAGCTCTCCAAGCTCACGAACGCGGGCCTGGTAGAGGTCGCCGCCCAAGGCCCCCGCGGCCGCAAGGAATACGCGATCACCCACGACGGCCTGGCCGAGCTGCGCCACTGGCTGACCGAGGTCGAGCCCAGCGGCCCCCAGCGCCATGACGGCCTGCTGCGCGTCTTCTTCCTCGGCATAGTCACCCCACTCGAAGCGCGGACGTACCTCCTGCACCAGGCCGAATCCGCGGCCCGTGCCCACGCCGCGTACGAGCACATCGACAAGGCCGCCCCATGGGACGACGAAATGATCTCTGTCTACGGGCGGATCGCGCTGGAGTACGGCCTGCGCATGACCGCGGCCCAGGAGGAATGGGCCCGCTGGGCCGCCGAGGAGGTGTCCAGCGCGAAGGCCAGGAAAGCGAGCGAGCTCGCGAGGCACCAGCATGCGCAAGGGAAGGGAGAAGAAGGGGAAGGAGAAGGAGAGGGGGCGCAGGAAGGGGCGGGGCACGGGGCGACCACGGACGGGGAGTGAGGCTCCGGCGGGAGGCTCGGCCGCGAGGTTCCGCCGGGGAGTTCCGCGCCGGGAAGTGATGCCCAGCGGCAAATCAGATGCCTCCGGACCCCTCGCGCGGCACCCTGGAAGCATGAACAACCAGCGCTCGGTGCGCATATCGAAGTATCTGGCGAAGCATCTGCGCCATGAACCGGAACGGATCGGCATCACCCTCGACGCCCAGGGCTGGGTCCCGGTGCCGGAGCTGATCGATGCGGCGGCTCGGCACGGATTCCGCTTCTCCCGGGCCGAGTTGGAGTCGGTGGTCGCCGACAACGACAAGCAGCGTTACGCCATCGAGGACGAGCGGATCCGCGCCAACCAGGGCCACTCCGTGCGTATCGAACTCGATCTTCCGCCCGCCGAACCCCCCGCGTATCTCTTCCACGGGACCGTGACACGCAATGTCCCCGCCATCCGGGCCGAGGGGCTGCGGCCGATGTCCCGGCACGCCGTCCATCTCTCTCCCGACCGCGAAACCGCGACCCGGGTGGGCGCGCGGCGCGGCAAGCCCGTCGTCCTGACCGTCGACGCGGGGGCGATGCACCGGGACGGCCATGTGTTCCGGGTCAGCGCCAACGGGGTCTGGCTCACCGGCCACGTACCGCCGACCTTCCTCCGCTTCCCCGACTAGGCTGCCGCCGCCCCGTCGGCGAGGCGGCCGTGGACAGCGCGTACAGCGCGGATCAGAGCCCTGGAGCCCCCCACACCGGGAACCACCGCGCCAGATCGCTCTCGATCGTCAGGTCGTCCCCGAGCATCGCCCGTACCTGGAGTTCCAGCGGGTTGTCACGCTTCTCGCCACCGGCCGGCTGTGGTGCGAAGGGGTAGAACGTGCCGCGTTTGTAGAGGTAGACCAGCGCCAGCGGCCGCTCCCGCTCATCGCGGAACCCGACCAACGAGCACAGCAGCTGCGCTCCGAAGCCCGCCTCCTCCAGGGACGTGTTGACCGCGTGCAGGTCGTTGACCAGGCCCGCCACGTCCTCCGGGGCATGCCGCGCGAGCAGCCAGGTATAGCCGTACGCGTCCTGGCCGAACTCCACCGGGCCGTCCAGCAGCGCCCGCGCCTCCTCCTGGATGCGCGAGAACGCGCCGCCCTCGACGCTCGCGAAGCACACCGACCCCAGCCCGGTGGGTACGAAACCGGCCCCGGCCTGCAAGGTCACGGCGGCGGACGGCAGCGCGAAGAGCCGGTCGAGATCGGGGCGTACCGGCTTGCTGCGGCCGAGAATGGCGTCCAGAAATCCCATGCGCGCGAACTCCTCACTCGGTTGGTCCAGTTGACCCGTTGGGCCTTCGACCCGTTGGCGCGTTGGCCACTCGGCTCGTCGGCCCGGTGGCCACTCGGCTCGTCGGCCCGTCCGACCCCGCCGGCCGGCGGTCCGCCGGCCCATCGGTCGTACGGGGAGCCCGTCACGACCGCCCCAACTGCGCGGAGATCCGGCCCAGCTGGTCCAGCCGCTGCTCCAGCGTCGGGTGCGACGAGAGCAGCCGGTTGAAGCTCTCCTTGTTGAACGCGGGGGCGAAGTAGAAGGCGTTGAACGGCTCCGCCTTCCGCAGATCGCGGGTGGGGATCCGCGCCATCTGCCCCGTGACCTTGGTCAGCGCGGATGCCAGCGCCGAGGGGCGCCCGGTCAGTATCGCGGCGGCGCGGTCGGCGGACAGCTCCCGGTAACGGGACAGCAACCGGGTCAGCAGGAAACTGATGGCGTAGACGACGGCGCTGACGGCGGTGACGATCAGCACGGCGATGGCCGCGTTCTGGTCCCGGTTGTCGCGTCCGACGCCGCTCCACAGGGCGGCCCGGGTGATGATCCCCGCCAGTACGCCGAGGAACGACGCGATGGTCATCACCACGACATCGCGGTGCGCGACATGGGAGAGCTCATGGGCGAGCACACCCTCCAGCTCCTCCGGCTCCAGCCGGCGCAGCAGCCCCGTCGTGGCGCAGACCATCGCATTCTTCTGGTTCCGGCCGGTCGCGAAGGCGTTCGGCACATCCGACTCCGCGATCGCCACCCGCGGCTTGGGCATGTCCGCCAGCGCGCACAGCCGGTCGACGGCACCGTGCAGCTCCGGCGCCTGCTCCGGCGTCACCTCGCGCGCGCCCATGCTGAACGCGGCGATCCGGTCGCTGAACCAGAACTGCGCGATGAACAGGCCGCCCGCGAGAAGCATGATCACCACCCAGGCGCCCTTGAGCAGCACCACCAGCACGCCGACGACCACGACGTACAGCAGACCGATGAAGAACATCGTCGTGACCATGCGCGAGGTCAGCCCGCGGTCGGGGGCGAATCGGGTCTGTGCCATGGCTCCTCCGCAACGCACCGCGCTTCGCTTCGCGCAGTGCGCCGGAGCGCCCGGCATGCCGCCGCCTCTGGACCGCGTGCCGCGCACCCTGCGCACTGCGCCGCTGCCTCGATTGTCCCTCTTGTTTACTCTTTGCGGGATAAAGCCCAGGCCAGCGGGGTGCACATGCGTCAGCCCCGCCCAGCCACCGACGCCCCGGCTCGCCTCGCCTGTCCGCCGACACCTCGCCTACCCGCCCAGCTGCGCCAACCCCTCCGTCGCGATCCGCTCGAAGAGCGCGAGATCGGCCTCGAAGAGCGAATCGGCGATCGGCCAGTGGATGACGAGTTCGTCGATGCCCAGCTCGGCGTGGGCGCCCGCGAAGTCCACAAACGCGTCGAAGGAGTCCAGCGGACGGTCCGGGGTGAAGCCGCTCAGCATGATCTTCCGCAGTTCGCCGGCATCACGGCCCACCTCGGCGCACGCCTTCCCCAGCCGCTCCGCCTGCCCGCGGATCGCCACGAGCGAATCGGCCGACGTACCGCCTCCGTTCGAGACCTTCGGATCGCCGGTCGTCACCCAGGCCTGGCCATACCGGGCCGCCAGCTTCAGCCCGCGCGGCCCGGTGGCGGCCACCGCGAACGGCAGCCGGGGCCGCTGCACACAGCCGGGGATATTGCGCGCCTCGTCAGCGGAGTAGTGCGTGCCCTCGTAGGTGACGACGTCCTGGGTCAGCAGCTTGTCGAGGAGCGGTACGAACTCACCGAAACGGTCGGCCCGTTCGCGCGGCGACCACTGCTCCTGGCCGAGGGCGGTGGAGTCGAAGCCGTTGGTGCCGGCCCCGATGCCGAGGGTGATCCGGCCGCCGCTGATGTCGTCCAGCGAGAGGAGTTCCTTGGCGAGGGTGACCGGATGCCGGAAGTTCGGCGAGGTCACGAGGGTGCCGAGACGCAGTCGGGAGGTGGCGGTCGCGGCCGCGGTCAGCGTCGGGACGGCGCCGAACCAGGTCGTGTCGCGAAAGCTCCGCCACGAGAGGTGGTCGTAGGTGTACGCGGCGTGGAAACCCAGCTCCTCGGCGCGCTGCCACACCTCCCGCCCGCCTTCGGACCAACGGCGCACGGGGAGGATCAAGGTACTCAGTCGCATACCCACGAGCGTACGGCGGCCGGCCGCGCGCCCCCGTGCCCAGGTTCCCCACCACCTGCCGCCGACCTCACATAACACGTATACCGCACCGAACACCGTGCCCCTCCCCGCGTCCCGTCCGGCTCATACGCGCGACCCAGCGCACGCCTGTGCACAGCGGTAGGCGAAGATGGCCGGGTGACTGATGCCCCCGCCACGCCACCCCGGGCGCCCGAGCCGGCCGTTGCGCCCCGGCTGATCGCCACCGATCTCGACGGCACCCTGCTGCACGACGACAAGACGGTGTCCGACCGGACGATCGCCGCACTCGCCGCCGCGGAACGGGCCGGCATCGTGGTCTTCTTCGTCACCGGGCGCCCGGCCCGCTGGATGGACGTGGTCAGCGACCATGTGCACGGCCACGGCCTGGCCATCTGCGCGAACGGCGCCGCCGTCGTCGACCTGCACCGCGGCGGGCGCATCGTCGAGGTCAGCCCGCTGGAGAGCGCGGTCGCGCTGGCCGTCGTGGAGACCCTGCGCAGCGCCGCCCCCGGCACCTCGTTCGCGGTCGAGCGCACCGGCGGCTTCCACTACGAGCCGCAGTACCCGCCGTTCCACGCCGACCCCACGGCGATCATCGCCCCGGCGGAGAAACTGCTTGCCGAAGACACCCCCACCGGCTTCGACCAGCCCGTACTCAAGCTGCTCGCGCACCACCCCGACATGGACCCCGACGCGTTCCTCGCGCTGGCCCGTAAGGCCGCCGGCGGCCTGGCGTCCTTCACCCGGTCCAGCCCCACCGCCCTCCTGGAGATCAGCGGGCTCGGCGTCAGCAAGGCCGGGACCCTCGCCCGCTGCTGCGCGGAGCGCGGGATCACGCCGGAGGAGGTCGTGGCCTTCGGGGACATGCCCAACGACATAGAGATGCTCAGCTGGGCCGGCACGTCCTACGCCATGGCCAACGCCCACCCCGAGGTGCTCGCCGCCACCACCCGTCGTACCGGATCCAACAACGACGACGGCGTCGCCACGGTCATCGAGCGCATTCTCGAAGATCTTTAGGGCTGCGTTCCCAAGGGAGCTTCAGGGCTGCGTTCTCAAGGGACTTCAGGGGCCTGCGTCCTTGAGGAGCCGCCTAAAGCCCTACGCCCCGATCGCGCAGCCACGTCGCCGGGTCGACGCCCGACCCCAACGACGGCGTCCGCCGCACCTCGAAGTGCAGATGCGGACCGGTGGAGTTGCCGGTGTCGCCCGAGAGCGCGATCCGCTCACCGGGCCGCACCTGCTCTCCGGGGCCCGCCAGCGCCGCGGACAGATGCGCGTACTGCGAGTACAGATCGCGGCGATGCCGTACGACCATGCTGATCCCGAAGCCGTCGCCGCAGGTCAGGCTGACGATACGGCCCGCGCCGACGGACCGCACGGGGGTGCCGACGGGCACCTTCAAGTCCTGCCCCGTGTGGCGGCCGACCCAGTGGCCGCCCGCGCCCCCGAAGGGCGCGGAGAGGTCATAGCGCTCCACCGGGCGGACCCATTCCCCGCGCGGCACAGCCGCCGGGGCGACGGTCGCCGCGGCCGAGGACACCGCATGCGGCAGCCCGCCGCAGGAACCGCTCCGGGACGCGGTGGTCGCCAGGTTCCGCAGCTCGTCGCGGGCCGCTCCCAGCCCGCGCTTGGCCTGCTCACGCGCCGTCTTGAGACGGTCGCTGCGGTCGGTGAGTGCGGCCGCGCGGGCGGTCGCCGTCGCACTCTCACCCGCCAGCACCCGGCTCTCGCGGCCTGCGGAACGCGCCCGCGCGGCCAGCGCACGCTCCCGCCTGTCCGCCTGCTCGTGCGCTCTGACCAGCGACTTTCCCGCGCCTGAGCCGGTGATGCGCAGGGTGTACGCCACGATGCTGCCGGTGCGGTACTGCGCGCCGGCGATCGCGCCCACCGTACGGCGCAACGCGGCGGCCGTGCGGCGCTCGCGGCGCAGCGCCGTCTGCAGCCGGTCGCGCTCGACGCGCTGCGCCCAGGCCGCGCTCCGCTGCTGCGCGTACAACCGGCCCGTGCGACGCGCCGCCTCGCCGAGCCGCATCACCGCGAAGCTCACATCGGCCAGTCGCTGAGCGGCGCTGCGCCGCACGCGGCGGGCAGCGCCGGGGTGCGCGACGTACCCGGCGGGGTGGGCGGCGTACGCGCCGGGCCGCCCGCGCGTTCCCGCGGGGGGCGCATCGGTCCCGGCAGAAAACGGACTGTTCCCCCAGAACGCCCCGCAGACCACCGAAAAGATCAGGACAATCGCACTCACCACGGAAAGCACAGAGGTCCCAGCGGTCGCATAGGCCACGGAGCGTGTGTCCGCCCCCTCCGCACCGGCGCGCCGGACCAGCCCCCTTCCCCGCCCCCGTTCCCTCCGACACACAGACGGGCACATGGCCAGATAATCGCGCAAACGGGCCCGGGGTCGCGGGATCTCAGGCCCCCGCCGGCGCCCCAAGCCCCGAACGGCCCAGCCCCGCCGCCCTGGGCCGGGCCCCGGCTCCCTTCACAACGGCGCCTCCCACGTCACCATCGTTCCGGCGCCCTCGTCGCCCAGCCCGGGGCCGTAGGTGCTCGAACCCCCCAGGGATTCCGCCCGCTTCGCGAGGTTCCTCAGACCGCTGCGGCGGCCGCCCTCGGGGATGCCGGTACCGTCGTCCGCGACGGTCAGCCGTACGCCGTCGGTGCCGTCCGGCAGGGTGACCGTCGAGTCGACGACGACCTCGATCCGGGATGCCCGGGCGTGCCGGAAGGCGTTCGACAGCGCCTCGCGCAGCGCGGCGATCAGGTTCTTGCCGGTCAGCTCGCCGACACGGGAGTCGACCGGGCCGACGAACTGCGCCGACGGCTGGAAGCCGAGCGGTACGGCGGCGGTGCCGATCTCGCGCAGCACCCGGGTGCGCAGCCCGGACGGCGCCTCGGCCGGCCCCTGCTGGAGCGCGAAGATCGCGGTCCGGATCTCCTGGATGGTGATGTCCAGTTCGTCGACGGCTCTGCCGATCCCCTCGTTCACCTCCGGGACGACGGCCCTGCGTTGCGCGGTCTCCAGCATCATCCCGGTCGCGAACAGCCGCTGGATGACGAGATCGTGCAGGTCACGGGCGATCCGGTCGCGGTCCTCGTACACCGCGAGCCGCTCCCGGTCGCGCTGCGCGTCGGCCAGCACCAGGGCCAGCGCGGCCTGTGCCGCGAACTGGGTGGCCATCGTCCGCTCGGCGCCGGTGAACGGGCTGGCGCCCCGCACACGTGGCGTCGCGAGGGTGCCCAGCACCCGGCCGCCGCTCTTGAGCGGCAGCATCATGCTCGGGCCGAAGCGCGGTGCGATGGCCGTGACCATGCGGGGGTCGGTGGCCGAGTCGTCGACGAACACCGGCTCCCCGGCGAGGAGTTGCTCGGACACCGGGCTGTCGGGCGGAATCCGTGTGCCCATGATCCCGGTGGGGTCGTCCGCCGACACCGCGACGATCTCCAGACCGCCCTCGTCGTCGGGCAGCAGCACGATGCCGGCCGCCGAGTCCGCCAGCTTCCGCGCCTGTTCGGCGACGACCGCGAGCGCGTCGTCGACATCGCTGCCCGCGAGGAGTTCGGTGGTCACCGCCACCGAGCCGTCGATCCAGCGCTCGCGCTGCCGGGTCGCCGCGTACAGGCGGGCGTTGCCGATCGCGATGCCCGCCTCGGTGGCGAGGATCCGCACCATGTGCAGGTCCTCCTCGCTGAACTCCCCGCCGCCGCGCTTCTCCGTCAGATAGAGATTGCCGAAGATCTCGCCCTGGACCCGGATCGGCACTCCCAGGAACGTCCGCATCGGGGGATGCCCCGGCGGGAATCCGGCCGAGCGCGGATCCTGCGTGAGGTCGGCCAGGCGCAGCGGCTTCGGGTCGTGGATGAGCGCCCCGAGCAGGCCCTTGTGGCCGTCGGGCAGGGCGCCGATCCGCTCGTGGTCCCGCCCGGTGACGCCGTACGTCACAAAGTCGGCCAGCCCCTCGCGGGCGTCGTCGATGATCCCGATCGCGGCATAGCGGGCGTCGGCGAGCTCGGCCGCGGTCTGCACGATCCGGTCGAGGGTGATGTGCAGATCCAGTCCCGCGCCGACGGACCGCATCGCCTCCAGCAGTTGCGGCACCCGGGCGGTCAACTCGGCGGACAGGCCCTGAAGGCTGCGGGTGGCCTCGGTGGCGGCGGCCATGGGGTCGCGGCGGGTGCCGTCGCTTTCCACGTCGAGGACATCGGGCCCCACGCCGGTGCGTCCCTCATCGCCGGGGTCCGAGGCGTCGACGGGGTCCGAGGCGTCGACGGGGGCTGAGGATCCTTCCGTGGCTGCCATGGCCCGAGCCTAATAAGCGACCATTTCCGGTGAAAGTTCAGTTTTGCGAGCTCCGGTTCCGCCGTACGCCGCGTCCACCGCCCGCTCGCGCTCCAGCATCCGCCGGAACGGGCCGTCGGCCGCCGCCAGCTCCGCGTATCCGCCGTGCTGCACGGCCCGCCCGCGGTCCAGGACCAGCACCTGGTCGACCGTGTCGAGACCGGTGAGCCGGTGGGTGATCAGCACCGTCGTACGGCCCTCGGTCGCGGCCAGCAGATCGGCGGTCAGCGCGTCCGCGGTGGCCAGATCGAGGTGCTCGGCGGGCTCGTCCAGGACGAGCACCGGGAAGTCCGCGAGCAGCGCACGCGCCAGTGCCAGCCGTTGGCGCTGGCCACCGGACAGCCGCGCGCCGTGTTCACCGACCATGGTGTCCAGCCTGTCGGGCAGCCCGCGCACCCAGTCCGCCAGGCGCGCCCGGTCAAGCGCGGCCCACAACGCGTCGTCGGCGGCACCAGGACGGGCGAGCCGCAGGTTCTCCCGCAGCGAGCTGTCGAAGATATGCGCGTCCTGCGCGCACAGCCCCACCAGCCGCCGGACCGCGTCTCCGTCCACCGCCTGTGCATCCGTCCCGTCCAGCGTGTACGTCCCCGCCTCCCGGTCCAGGAACCGCAGCAGCACCTGCGCGAGCGTGGTCTTGCCGGAGCCGGACGAGCCGACGACGGCAAGCCGGTGACCGGGTGTCAGGGTGAAGCCGACACCGTCCAGCGCCGGCTCGGTCTGGCCGGGGTGGCGTGCCGTCAGATCGCTTACGACCAGCGGGAACGGTGCGTCGGGAGCGGCTTCCGGCGCGTCCGGTTCGCGGACCGGCGCCGGGGAGTCCAGCACCTCGAAGATTCGCTCGGCGGCGCGCCGGGTGCGGTGGCGGTACTGGACGGCCAGCGGCAGCCCGGTCACCGCCTCGAACGCGGCGAGCGGCGTGAGGACGACGACGGCCAGCGCCACGCCGTCCAGCCGCCCGTCGTGCACCGCCTGCACACCCGCCACCGCCGCCGCGGCGACGGTCAGCCCGCACAGCAGCGCCGAGAGCCCGGCACCGATCCCGGCCGCGGCGGCCGAGCGGGAAGCGATCCGGGTCAGTTCACGGTCCGCGCGCCGCGCCGCGTCCGTACGGGCCGCGAGGGCACCGGCGACCGTCAACTCGGCCGTGCCGGTGAGCAGATCGACGACCCGGGTGGAGAGCACTCCGCGGGCCGGTGCCAACTGCCCATCCGCGCGCCGGGCCAGCGCACCCGAGAGCGCCGGCACACCCGCGCCCGCCAGCATCAGTCCGGCCGCGAGAATCGCACCGGCCTCCGGCAGCAGCCATCCGGTGAAGCCGACGGCGCCCGCGCCGACCAGCAGCGCCGCCCCGACGGGCAGCAGCCAGCGCAGGAAGTGGTCCTGCACCGCGTCGACATCCGCCACCAGCCGCGACAGCAGATCGCCACGGCTGCGCTCCTTGAGGCCGGCCGGCGCGAGCCGCTCCAGCCGCCGGAAGACGGCGACGCGTACATCGGCGAGCATCCGGAACACCGCATCGTGGGCGACGAGCCGCTCGGCGTACCGGAAGACCGCGCGCCCGATGCCGAACGCCCTGGTCGCGGTCACCGCCACCATCAGATACAGCACCGGCGGCTGTTCCGAGGCCCGTGAGATCAGCCAGCCGGACGTCGCCATCAGGCCCACCGCGCTGCCCAGCGCGAGGCTCCCGAGCAGCAGCGCCAGTGCGAACCGGGCGCGTCGGGCGCGGGCCATCCGGCGCAGCCGGGCGAGCGCCGGGCCACGGGTGGGGACGCCTTCGCCCGCATCCGCGGGTACTTCGCCGGGCATGTCCTCGGCCGCGGCGACCGGCGCTTCGCCGTCGTCGCCCCGCACCGCCTCGGCGCCCACCGCGCCCGCTCCCGAGGCCGCTCGCTCCCCCGCCGGCCCGGCCAGCCGCACCGTGCGATCGGCCACCGCCAGCAGCGCCGGCCGGTGTACGACCAGCAGAACCGTACGGCCCACCGCGAGCCGCCGGACGGCCGCCACGATGGCCTCCTCGGTCTCGCCGTCCAGGTTCGCGGTCGGCTCGTCCAGGAGCAGGACCGGGCGGTCGGCGAGGAAGGCGCGGGCGAGCGCGATCCGCTGCCGCTGCCCCGCGGAGAGCCCGGCGCCGGATTCGCCGAGCCGGGTCGCGACGCCGTCGGGGAGCGCGTCGACGAAGTCCAGCGCCCCGGCGTCTTCCAGGGCCGTCCGCACGGCCGCGTCCTCCGCGTCGGGGCGCGCCAGCCGTACGTTCTCGGCGATGGTGCCCGCGAAAAGGTACGGGTGCTGCGGCACCCAGGCGATCCGCTGCCGCCAGCTTTCGGGGGAGAGGGACGCGAGGTCGTCGCCATCGACGAGGACGCGGCCCTCGGACGGCTCGGTGAAGCCGAGCAGCACACTCAGCAGGGTGGATTTGCCGGCGCCGGACGGGCCCACCAGGGCGACCGTCTCACCGGGCCTGACCTCGAAGGACGTCGCGGGGAGCGAGTCGGCGGCGCGTCCGGGATGGCGGACCACCAGCCCGTCGACGGCCAGCGCGGTGCCCTCGGGCGCGGGTGCCGTACCGGGCGTACGCAGCGGCGTTTCCAGCACCGCGAAGATCTCCTCCGCCGCCGCGAGCCCCTCGGCCGCGGCATGGTACTGCGCGCCCACCTGCCGCAGCGGCAGATACGCCTCGGGCGCCAGGACCAGCACCATCAGGCCGGTGGAGAGATCGAGTTCGCCGTGCACCAGGCGCATACCGATACCGACCGCGACCAGGGCGACGGAGATCGTGGCGAGGAGTTCCAGCGCGAACGAGGAGAGGAAGGCGATCCGCAGGGTGCGCAGGGTGGCACGGCGGTACTCACCGGTGATGGAACGGATGGCGGTGGCCTGGGCCTTGGCCCGGCCGAAGACCTTCAGCGTCGGCAGCCCGGACACCACATCCAGGAAGTGCCCCGACAGTCGTGCCAGCAGCTTCCACTGGCGGTCCATCCGTGCCTGGGTGGCCCAGCCGATGAGGACCATGAACAGGGGGATCAGCGGCAGGGTGACGACGATCGTCGCGGCCGAGATCCAGTCGCCGGTGACGATGCGGGCCAGGACGGCGAGGGGCACCACGACCGCCAGCCCGAGCTGCGGCAGATAGCGCGCGAAGTAGTCGTCCAGGGCGTCGATACCGCGGGTGGCGAGGGTGGTGAGATGACCGGTGCGCTGGGTGGCGAGCCAACTGGGCCCCAGCCTTGTGGCCCGCTCCAGCAGCCGCAGCCGCAGCTCGGACTTCGCCGCGGCGCTCGCCCGGTGCGCAGCCAGCTCCGTGAGCCAGGAGACCAGCCCGCGGCCGAGCGAGACCAGGGCGAGCAGGAGGAGTGCGGTGCTCAGTTCACCCGGACCGCGATCGTGCTGGAAGGCACCGACCACGATCTCGGCGATCAGCATGGCCTGGCCGACGACCAGCCCCGCCCCGGCAAGCCCGAGCACCACCACCGCGGCAAGGAAGACACGGGTGGCGCGGGCGTAGCGGAGCAGGCGCGGGTCGATCGGTTTCACGTGAAACATTCCGTCCTGCTGAACCCGACGGAGCGGGCTCAGCTAGTGGGCGTCGGCGATGTGCTGGGTGCCGATCCGCTTGCGGAACACCCAGTACGTCCATCCCTGGTAGAGCAGCACGATCGGTGTGGCGATACCGGCACACCAGGTCATGATCTTCAGGGTGTAGGGGCTGGAGGAGGCGTTGGTGACCGTGAGGTTCCAGCTCTCGTTCAGCGAGGAGGGCATGACGTTCGGGAAGAGCGTGAGGAACAGCATCGCGACCGAGGCGGCGACGGTGATCCCGGAGAAGGCGAACGCCCATCCCTCGCGCCCGAGTTGATTGGCCACCAGCGCCGCGAGCAGTGCGACCACCGCGACGATCATGGCGATCAGGCTGCTGCCGTCCCCCTTGTCGGCCTGGGTCCAGCCCAGGAAGCCGAGCGCGAGCACCGCCGTGATCAGCCCGAGGACGGTCGCCGTGCGGCGCGCCCGTTCCCGGATGTCGCCCAGGGTCTTGAGCGACGCGAACACCGCGCCGTGGAAGGTGAACAGCGTCAGCGTGACCAGACCGCCGAGGACCGCGTACGGGTTCAGCAGGTCGAGCACGCCCCCGACGTATTCCTTGTGCGCGTCGATCTTCACTCCGCGCACGATGTTGCCGAACGCGACGCCCCACAGCACCGCGGGGAGCAGCGAGGTCCAGAAGATCGCCGTCTCCCAGTTCCGCTGCCAGCGCTCCTCGTTCCGCTTGGCGCGGTATTCGAAGGCGACACCGCGCACGATCAGACAGACGAGGATCAGCAGCAGGGGCAGATAGAAGCCGGAGAAGAGAGTCGCGTACCACTCGGGGAAGGCGGCGAAGGTCGCACCGCCCGCGCTGAGCAGCCAGACCTCGTTGCCGTCCCAGACCGGGCCGATGGTGTTGATCAGTACCCGCTTCTCGCGCCGGTCGCGGGCGAGGAGCTTGGTGAGGACGCCGATGCCGAAGTCGAAGCCTTCGAGGAAGAAGTAGCCGACCCAGAGGACGGCGATAAGGACGAACCAGACGTCGTGGAGTTGCACGGTCGCCTCCTAGTACGAGAAGGCCATCGGCCGGTCGGCGTCCTTGGGGTCGCCGCCGATCTTGGTGGGCGGGTTGAGGTCGGACTCGGAGAGCTCCTGGGGTCCGGCCTTGATGTACTTCACCAGCAGCTTGATCTCGACCACGGCGAGCACCGCGTAGAGCGTGGTGAACACGATCATCGAGGTGAGCACCTCGCCCTGCGAGACGCCCGGCGACACCGCGTCGGAGGTGCGCAGCACGCCGTAGACGACCCAGGGCTGACGGCCCATCTCGGTGAAGATCCAGCCCCAGGAGTTCGCGATGAGCGGGAATCCGAGGGTGACGAAGGCCAGCGACCAGTACCACTTGGTGAGTCGGGCGCCGAGCTGCTTGTTCTTGGTGAGCGCGAGCGTGGGTGGTTCCTCGTCGCCCGTCCGCAGCGCCGGCGCCAGCCAGAACTTCTTACGGGTGAGCCAGAGGCCGGCCAGCCCGATGGCGAAGGACGTCATACCGAAGCCGATCATCCAGCGGAAGCCCCAGTAGGCGACGGGGATGTTGGGCCGGTAGTCGCCGGGCCCGAACTGCTGCTGCTCGGACTTGTTGACGTCGTTGATGCCGGGGACCGGCGAGCTGAAGTCGTTGTGGGCGAGGAAGGAGAGAAGTCCGGGGATCTCGATGGCGACCTTGTTGTGGCCCTTGTCGACATCGCCGTAGGCGAAGACGGAGAACGGCGCCGGCTGTTCGGTGTCCCACAGCGCCTCGGCCGCCGCCATCTTCATCGGCTGCTGCTTGAACATGACCTTGCCGAGCTCGTCACCGCTGATCGCGGTGAGCATGCCGGCGATGACCAGGGTGACCAGCCCGAGCCGCAGCGACGTCCGCATGACCGTGACGTGCTTCCTGCGCATCAGGTGGTACGCGGAGATGCCGACCATGAACGCGGCGCCGGTCAGGAAGGCGGCGGTCAGCGTGTGGAAGACGACGACCAGGGTGGTGTCCTGGGTCAGCACCTTCCAGAAGTCGGTCAGCTCGGCACGGCCGTTGGCGGCGTTGTACTTGTAGCCGACCGGGTGCTGCATCCAGGAGTTGGCCGCGAGGATGAAGTAGGCGGACAGGATGGTGCCGATCGAGACCATCCACATGCAGAAGCAGTGGATCTTCTTGGGCAGCTTGTCCCACCCGAAGATCCACAGGCCTATGAAGGTGGACTCGAAGAAGAACGCGATCAGCGCCTCGAAGGCGAGCGGGGCGCCGAAGACGTCACCGACGAACCGCGAGTAGTCGGACCAGTTCATGCCGAACTGGAACTCCTGGACGATGCCGGTGACGACACCCATCGCGATGTTGATCAGAAACAGCTTGCCCCAGAACTTGGTGGCCTTGAGGTACTTCTGCTTGCCCGTTCGCACCCATGCGGTCTCGAGTCCGGCCACCAGAGCGGCGAGGGAGATCGTCAGGGGGACGAACAGGAAGTGGTAGACGGTCGTGATGCCGAATTGCCATCGCGCCAGAGTCTCTGGCGCCAACGCCAGTTCCACGTCGTTCTCTCCTTACGTCGCCGTTGAACTACGGCAGTCGCCCCCTTTGCACCGCACAGAGCGGTACATAGCGGGCGCGCTTGTGAACGCGTTCACATTCACAAGCAATTATCTCCCATGGCCGATCGACCTCTCCCATGGGGGGTGCGTGACCGCGGTCACGCCGGAATCCATGGCCCGCGACCCCTTCCCCCGCGCTTCAACATATTGTTGAATTCGGCGCCATGAAGATACGGATCTCATGGCCCGCAGGGCACCTGACCGCCACCCTCGACGACACCCCGACCGCCGCCGCACTCACCGCCGCACTACCGCTCGGCAGCACCGCCCACACCTGGGGCGAGGAGGTCTACTTCGACACCGGGCTGACGCCCGCGCTGGAGGCCGACGCCCGCCAGGTCGTCGAACCCGGCACGGTCGCCTTCTGGACCGAGGGCAGCGCACTCGCGCTCCCGTACGGTCCGACCCCGATCTCCCGGGGCGACGAGTGCCGCCTCGCCTCCCCGTGCAATGTGCTGGGCCGCGTCGACGGCGATCCGCGGCAGCTCACCACCGTCCGCAGCGGCGACCCCATCCGCGTCGAAAAAGCCTGAGGCCGCAGGTCAGGGACCCACGGCCTCAAGAAGACACGCTCGTCACAGCGCCTTGCGGAACTCCTCCGCGGCCTCCAGGAACAGATCCATCGCCGCGCTCTCGCCGATCGTCACCCGCACGCCCTCACCGGCGAACGGCCGCACGACCACCCCGGCCCGCTCGCACGCCGCCGCGAAGTCCGTCGTACGGTCCCCCAGCCGCAGCCACACGAAGTTGGCCTGCGACTCGGGGACCGTCCAGCCCTGGCCGACCAGGCCCTCGTACACCCGGGCCCGCTCGGTGACCAGCGAGTCGACCCGCTCCAGCAGCGCCGCCTCACTGCGCAGCGAAGCCACCGCCGCGTCCTGCGCCAGCTGGCTCACCCCGAACGGCACCGCCGTCTTGCGCAGCGCGGCGGCCACCGGCTCGTGCGCCACCGCGAAGCCGACCCGCAGCCCCGCCAGGCCGTAGGCCTTGGAGAAGGTCCGCAGCACACACACATTGGGGCGGTCCCGGTAGATCTCGATGCCGTCCGGCACCTCGGGGTCGCGGATGAACTCGCGGTACGCCTCGTCCAGAACGACGAGCACATCGCTCGGCACCCGGTCCAGGAACGACTCCAGCTCGGCACGGCGTACGACGGTGCCGGTGGGGTTGTTGGGGTTGCAGACGAAGATCAGCCGCGTCCGGTCGGTGATCGCGGCGAGCATCGCGTCCAGGTCGTGCACCTCACCCGAGGTCAGCGGCACCTTGACGGATGAGGCCCCGGAGACCTGGGTGATGATCGGGTACGCCTCGAACGACCGCCAGGCGTAGATCACTTCATCGCCGGGCCCGGCCGTCGACTGGATCAGCTGCTGCGCCACACCCACCGACCCGGTACCCGTCGCCAGATGCTCGACCGGCACCGAGAAGTGCTCGGACAGCTCCGCCATCAGACCCGTGCAGGCCATGTCGGGGTAGCGGTTGAACGATCCGGCGGCGCTGACCGCGCTCTCCAGCACACCCGGCAGCGGCGGATAGGGGTTCTCGTTGGAAGACAGCTTGTACGCGGCGGGGCCGTCGGCCGCCGCCGGCCGGCCCGGCTTGTACGTGGGGATGCCGTCCAGCGCAGCACGCAGCTTCGGGGTCTTCTCGCTCACCGCAGGTCCTCCTCGACCGTCCCGCTCGACTCCAATACTGCACACCTTATGAGGATTGCCCCGCCGGGCGTCAGCCCCCTTTCGTAGCCGGACCACGACGCACCGCGACCCCGGCGCACTCTCTCCCACTCGCTCCCGAAACCCCGCGCGCAAGGCCGGAGGGGCGCCCCGGGACCCGGCGCGCGCCGGTGGCGGGCGCCGTGGCGCGCATCCCTCGTGAAGGTGACTTGAGACCTCTTCGAGACCTGGACGGATCGCCAGGTAAGGACAACCAATCTCCCGGTAAACGATCACATCAAACCGCAACTCCCTTCAGTTCAAAGGAGATTGACGGGAGATCACCATGCAGAAACGTACCTTTTAACAAGCGGCGGCGCGCCCCCGCGAATGGCCCTGCCGAGCCCTACTATCGGCTCGCCATGACAGCAGCAGGGAAGCACCAGGTGAGCCGGTCGACGGGTCGCCGGCTGGGGCGGGCGGGCATCCGGGACGTGGCCGCCGCAGCCGGTGTATCGATCACGACTGTCTCCGACGCGCTCAACGGCAAGGGGCGGCTTCCGGATGCCACCCGTAGCCATGTCCGCGAGGTGGCCGACCGGCTGGGCTACCGCCCGTCCGCAGCCGCCCGCACGCTCCGTACCGGCAAGTCAGGACTCATCGGTCTGACCGTGACCACGTACGGGGATGAACCTTTCACCTTCACCGAATTCGCGTACTTCGCAGAGATGGCCAGAGCCGCCACCTCCGCGGCGCTGGCCCGCGGCTATGCGCTGGTCATCCTCCCCGCGACATCCCGCCACGACGTGTGGTCGAACGTCGCCCTGGACGGCACCGTCGTCATCGACCCCGCCGACGGCGATCCTGTCGTCACCGAACTCGTCCGGCACGGCATCCCCGTCGTCTCCGACGGCCGTCCGGGCGGCACCCTCCCCGTCACCGGCTGGGTCGACAACGACCACGAAGCCGCCGTCCTCGGTCTGCTCGACCACCTCGCCGACGCCGGCGCCCGCCGTATCGGCCTGCTCACCGGCACCACCACCGACACCTACACCCGGCTGTCGACCACCGCTTATCTGCGGTGGTGCGACCGGGTCGGCCAGGATCCGGTGTACGAGTCCTACCCGGCGCACGATCCGTGCGCGGGCGCCATCGCCGCCGACCGGCTGCTGGCCCGCCCGGACCGGCCGGACGCCGTCTACGGACTCTTCGACCCCAACGGCACCGATCTGCTCGCCGCCGCCCGGCGCTACGGACTGCGCGTTCCCGAGGATCTGCTGCTGGTCTGCTGCAGCGAGTCCACCGGCTACGCCACCACCGAGCCGCCCATCACCACCCTGTCCCTCAAGCCGCGCCGCATCGGCACCGCCGTCGTCCAGATCCTCATCGACGCCATCGAGGGACTCGACAACGGCCGGCCCATCGAACAGGTGATACCGACCGATCTGATCGTGCGGACCTCGTCCCAGCGACGGTCCCCACGGACGACCATCAGCCCGCCACGGAGACCCGCGGGTGAGTGATCACGCCCCTGTGGGCAGAGGCCCGGCCGTGCCGGCGGCGGCCGGGCGTCTCCTTGCCGTCAGGAAAAAACTGGGTGATCCAGGGAGAAATCATCCGTGAACGACGGGCACAGTGTGATTGACCACCCCCGGGTGCGTCACAACCCGCGAGCAGCATTCCTATGATGGGCGCACGACACCGCGGACCGCCGTCGACCAGGCAAAGGTCCGAGAGGTGCACGGCGGCGCAACGGTGGAGGGGTCGATGACTCAGGGGGCCAGTCAGGGATCCATGGTGTGGACCATGGCGGGACCAACACCGGCGAGCCCTCCTCCGCCCGGATCGTCCTCCGGCGGGCCCGCCGGACCACCCGCCATGCCGCCGCTCGGTCCGCCGCTCCACCTGCCCGCGGGTCCGCCGACCGCGCCGCCCGGCGCACCTCCCGTGGTGCCGCCGCCCGCCCCGCCGGTCGAGCTCCCCGAGGAGTACACCCCGACCGCGCGCGACCTCCCGGTCATCACCCGTACCGACACCCTCATCGACCGCCCGGCCGCCGACTTCGTGCCGGCGCCCGAGGCCGACTCCGACGCGCCCGAGGGCATGGGCCCGCTGTACGTCGTCGGCGATGTGCACGGCTATTACGACGAGCTGCGCGAGGCGCTCGCCGCCGAAGGGCTGATCGACGCGGACGGCAACTGGGCGGCCGGCAACGCCCGACTGTGGTTCCTCGGCGACTTCACCGACCGCGGCCCGGACGGCATCGGCGTCATCGACCTCGTCATGCAGCTCTCCGCGCAGGCCGCTGCGGCCGGCGGCTACTGCAAGGCCCTGATGGGCAACCACGAACTGCTGCTGCTGGGTGCCAAGCGGTTCGGCGACACCCCCGTCCAGTCCGGCGCCGGCACCGCCTCCTTCCAGGCGGCCTGGCTCCTCAACGGCGGCCAGAAGACCGACATGGACCGCCTGGAGGACCACCACCTGCAGTGGATGGCCCGCCTGGACGCCGTGATGGAAGAGGACGGGCATCTGCTCGTGCACTCCGACACCACCGCCTACCTCGACTACGGCGACTCCATCGAGGCCGTCAACGACACCGTCCACGACGTGCTGACGCGCAGCGACGCCGACGAAGTCTGGGACCTCTTCCGCAAGTTCACCAAGCGCTTCGCCTTCCGCGACGAGTCCGGCTCCCAGGCCGTGCGCGAACTCCTGGACGTCTACGGCGGCCAGCGCGTCGTGCACGGCCACAGCCCGATCCCGTATCTGCTGGGCGAGGTCGGCACGGAGGACGGCGAGGGCGATGGCATCGCCGTCGACGGTCCGCATGTCTACGCCGACGGTCTCGCCATCGCGATGGACGGCGGGATCACGATGGCCGGAAAGCTGCTGGTCGCTCAACTTCCGCTGACTGGCTGAGCGTCCGCGGGGCAGGTGTACGCCAGCCCCGCGGGCGGGCGGCGGACCGTCGGCCGGGGCGGATTCCGGTCGTGGCAGGACTCAAATTCCGCAAACTCCCTGTCACCGCCGGCCGGAGGCGCTCTACCATCGGGCTATCCGTAGCAGGCTCTCCTCCGTTTCCGCCCACCGCCCGGCCACCGCCGGCCGTACGGCCCTACGGAGCATCGGGGGATGCACATGAACAGCGCTCCGCACCTGCTGAACGAGGACCGCGCCGAGTTCGCGCGGATCCTTGATGAGGCGCTGCGTACCGCCGCCCACTGTCCGGACGAGCTCGGCCCCGGCGCGGGAAAGCACCTCAACACCGAGCAGTTGCGCACGATGGCCCTCGGCGCCACCACCGCGATCGCCGCGTGCGCGACGGCCGAATACCAACGGTATGTACAGCTCCGTGCCGAACTGCGGGCGCCGGTGTCCGCCTCGTACGGCTCCGACGCGGGCGTCGAGGTGCAGGACGAGGCGGCCGACGGAAGCCCAGGACCGGCCACGGCCGAGAACGCGGAGGCGACCGGCGCCGGACTGGCCGCCATGGTCGCCGTCCTCGCCCCGGTCCTCGCCGGCATCGCCGCCGTGCTGTTCCTGCTCATCGGCTACGTGCTGCGCACCATCAGCCCCCAACAGGCCGTCGCCCAGCCGTTGATCAGCGTCGGCTGGATCTTCGCCGCGCTGACCGCCGTGGGTGCCTTCGTCGCCATGGTCTGCCTCGTCATCACCGCCGTGCGCAACGGCTCCTCCGCCCGGTCCGGCAGAGCGGACGAACTGGCGGAGGAGCTGGACCGTGCCCACGAGGCCTGGCGGGACGCCCTCCTGGAACGCGGGCTGCTGCCGTTCCTCAGCGAGGCCCTCACCGACCCGGCCGCCGCCCCGGACGACGACTACGTTCCCCGCCGCACCCCCGCGCCCGAAAACCGCATTCCCACCCTCGGCTACACCCGCCCCGAATTCACCAGCCCCGAGAGCGGCCCCGCGGCCCCCCGCCCCCGCTACTCCAGCCCGGACTTCACCAGCCCGGATTACGGGGGGCCCGATCACGGGGCGGAGTAGGGCGGCCGCGCGGCCCTCGGCGCGGCCGCGGTGCCCCGCTACAGCCCGGCCAGGTTGTCCGTCAGATCGTCGAGGCCGAAGGATCCCTGGGCGAGCGCCTTCATATGCCAGGACTTGAGGTCGAACGCGGCGCCGTGCCTGCGCCGGGCCGCTTCGCGGCCCTGCAGCCAGGCGCGTTCGCCGAGTTTGTAGCCGATGGCCTGGCCGGGCCAGCCGAGGTAGCGGTTGATCTCGCCGTTGCGTCGCTCGGTGGGGCTGCCGTGGTGAGCGGCCATGAACGCGGTGGCCAGCTCCGGCGTCCAGCGTTCGCCGGGGTGGAAGCCGGCGTCGGCCGGGATGGCGAGGCGCAGGTGCATACCGATGTCGATGATCACCCGGATGATCCGCAGCATCTGTTTGTCCAGGTAGCCGAGCCGGCGGCCGGGGTCGGTGTGGAAGCCCAGTTCGTCCATGAGGCGTTCGGCGTACAGCGCCCAGCCTTCGGTGTTGGCGGTGACCTTGCCCAGGGTGACCCGGTAGCGGCCGAGCCGGTCGGCGGCCGCGACCCACTGGGCGAGCTGCAGATGGTGCCCCGGGACGCCCTCGTGGTACCAGGTGCTGACGATCTGCCAGGTCGGGAACGTCTGCCGGCCGAGGGTCGGGAGGTAGGTGCGGCCGGGGCGGCTGAAGTCGAGGCTGGGGCCCGAGTAGTGCGGAGCCGTGGAGCTTCCCGGCGGTGCGATACAGGATTCGACGTTGCGGAGGGGGCCGGAGATGTCGAAGTGGCGGCCGTCGAGAGCGTCGATCGCCTCGTCCATGATCTGCTGCAACCAGTCGCGGATCGCCTCCTCACCCTTGATCACGTGCCCATGGGTGTCGAGGTGGTGCATGGCTTCGAGGACGGTCGACTCCGGCAGGACGCGTTCGGCCTCGGTCCGCATCTCGGCGGCCGTCCGGTGGAATTCGTCCCAGGCCCATGCGTAGGCGTCGTTCACGTCGAGGTCGGCGCCGGTGGCGTGGCGGGCGGCGCGCAGATAGCGCTCGCGGCCGACGGCGTCCGGGATCCCCGCCCCGGCGGGAACGTACGTGTCCCGCAGCCAGTTGCGGAACTCGGCGACGGCGGCGGTGGCCTTGCGGGCCGCGGCGTCCAGTTCGGGACGCAGCCGGTCGGGGCCGCCCGCGGCGAAGTCGGCGAACCAGCCGGGGCCGCCAGTGTTCCGCGCGGTCCAGGCGTCGAGCTGGCCGATCACCGCGAGGGCCTGTCGGGGAGCGGAGAGCAGGCCACGGGAGATCCCCTCGGCGAGCGTGGCCCGGTATCCGTCCAGCGCGCCCGGCAGGTTGCGCAGTCGTCCGGCCACCGCCTCCCAGTGCTCATCGGTGTCCGTGGGCATCAGGGTGAAGATCTGGCGGAGCCGGTGAATGGGCGCGCTGACATTGCGCAGTTGGCGGAAGTTGTCACCGGCGTCGTGCACGGCGAGCTCTGCGGTGAGCCGCTCCCGCAGCAGCCTGGCCCCGGCCTGTTCCTCCGGTGTCTCGGCGGCGGGGGCGGCGTCGAGAGCGGCGAGGGTACGGCGGCCGAGTTCGGCGAGGGCCTCGAAGCCCTCGGGCGACAGGTCCGGCATCCGGTCGTCCCCGGGGTGCAACCCCAGCCGCTCCGAGGTCATCGGATCCAGAGCGGCGACCTGTGCCACGTACTCATCGGCTATACGGCGAGGTGAGAGCGGTACGGGCGGTGAGATCAGGTGATCTGACATGCGGTCATGGTGGCCCACCGCCGGCCGGTGCGGCAGTACGCCTACCGGCCAGGCGCGGGCCCCGGCGTACGCGGCGGAGCGTCCCCCGGGCCCGTGCGCCGCTGCCCCGGAAACGCGTTCCGGGACAGCGCGGCGCGGTCGGCTCAGTCGGCCATCGGCAGGTACACCCGGTTCCCGCTCGCCGCGAACTCCTTGGACTTCTCCAGCATTCCGGCCTCGATCTCCTCGTCGCTGGCCGGGCCGGCCAGGTCCGGGGCGAACTGTTCGGTGATGCTGCGGCTGATCTTCATCGAGCAGAACTTCGGGCCGCACATCGAGCAGAAATGCGCCGTCTTCGCCGGTTCGGCCGGCAGCGTCTCGTCGTGGAAGGCGCGGGCGGTGTCCGGGTCGAGGGCCAGGTTGAACTGGTCCTCCCAGCGGAACTCGAAGCGGGCGTCGGAGAGCGCGTCGTCCCACTCCTGCGCGCCCGGGTGCCCCTTGGCCAGATCCGCCGCATGGGCCGCGATCTTGTACGTGATGACGCCGGTCTTGACGTCGTCGCGGTCCGGCAGGCCCAGGTGCTCCTTGGGCGTGACGTAGCAGAGCATCGCGGTGCCCCACCAAGCGATCATCGCGGCACCGATACCCGAGGTGATGTGGTCGTAGGCGGGCGCGATGTCGGTGGTGAGCGGGCCGAGCGTGTAGAACGGGGCCTCTTCGCAGATCTCCTGCTGGAGGTCGATGTTCTCCTTGATCTTGTGCATCGGGACATGTCCCGGGCCCTCGATCATCGTCTGGACGCCGTGCCGCTTGGCGATGGTGTTCAGCTCGCCGAGCGTCCGCAGCTCCGCGAACTGCGCCTCGTCGTTGGCGTCCGCGATGGAGCCGGGACGCAGTCCGTCGCCCAGGGAGTACGTCACGTCGTAGGAGGCGAGGATCTCGCAGAGCTCCTCGAAGTGCGTGTAGAGGAAGGACTCCTTGTGGTGCGCGAGGCACCACGCGGCCATGATCGAGCCACCGCGCGAGACGATGCCGGTCTTGCGGCGGGCCGTGAGGGGGACATAGCGGAGCAGCACACCGGCGTGCACCGTCATGTAGTCGACGCCCTGTTCGGCCTGCTCGATGACCGTGTCCTTGTAGATCTCCCAGGTCAGCTCCTCGGCCTTGCCGTCGACCTTCTCCAGCGCCTGGTAGAGGGGGACGGTGCCGATGGGGACGGGGGAGTTGCGCAGCACCCACTCGCGGGTGGTGTGGATGTTGCGGCCGGTCGAGAGGTCCATGACCGTGTCGGCGCCCCAGCGGGTCGCCCAGGTCATCTTCTCCACCTCCTCCTCGATGGAGGAGGTGACGGCGGAGTTGCCGATGTTGGCGTTCACCTTCACCAGGAAGTTCTTGCCGATGATCATCGGCTCGATCTCCGGGTGGTTGACGTTGGCGGGGAGCACCGCGCGCCCGGCGGCGATCTCGTCGCGGACGAACTCGGGCGAGACGTTCTCGCGGATGGCGACGTACTCCATCTCCGCGGTGATCTCGCCGCGCCGGGCGTAGGCGAGCTGGGTGACCGCGCCGCCGTCCCGGCCGCGGCGCGGCTGACGGGGGCGACCGGGGAAGACCGCATCGAGGTTCTTGAGGCCGCCGCGCGGCGAGGTGTGCTTGAGGCCGTCGTCCTCGGGGCGCATCGGGCGGCCCGCGTACTCCTCGGTGTCGCCGCGGGCGATGATCCAGTTCTCGCGCAGCGGGGCGAGACCGCGACGGACGTCGGTTTCGATATTGGGGTCGGTGTACGGCCCTGACGTGTCGTAGAGCGTCACGTCCTTGCCGTTGGTGAGGTGCACCTTCCGGACGGGGACCCGAAGGTCGGGGCGCGATCCGGAGACATAGCCCTTGTGCCAGCCGATCTTCGGCTCCGTGCCGTCGGTCGGCACACCCGCGGGCTCTGCCCGCTGATCAGGCACAGAAGGCGTGCGTGCATCCTGCAGAGTCATAAGACCCAACTCCCTACGCCGGCATTACCCGGTAACAGGTTCGGCGGTCGACGCAGCCGCTTCCATCCGTCGATGTTCCACGTGAAACATCGCTGGGATGAAGGTCAGCGCCCTCTCAGCCCGGTGCTCCGAGCTCCCGCGATTGCAAAGGTGGCACCACGGTAGCGGCCGGTGTGGCGCGGTGAACAGGGGGCCCCATGAGTTCTTGCGATGATCGGGCGGTGAGCAGCCCCGAGCACCAGACGCATCCGCATTCGCACGCGCACGCGCATGGCCATGGGCCCGCTGCGCCCGTCTCCCGCCATCTGCGCAAGGTCATCGCAGCGGTACTGATCCCCTTCGCCGCCGCGGTGGTGGTCGGCCTGGTCGTGCTGTGGCCGGGCGGCGCGCCCGCGCACAAGCCGTCCGGCGTCGGCTTCGACCAGCCCACGGAACGCGCGACCGTGGTCAAGGTGGAGCAGGTGAACTGCGCCGACGTCCATGCCGAACAGCAGCCTCAGCCGACGCCGCCGCCGGGCCAACCACCGGGCGGGGGAGCGGCGAAGGGCAACGACTGCCAGCAGGCGACGATCAAGGTCACGACCGGGAAGGACACCGGGCGGACCTTCCAGACCGTGGTGACGCCCGACGCCACGCGGCACTACACGGCCGGGCAGGACGTGGTGGTCACATACTCCCCCAAGGCCCCGAAGGATCTTCAGTATTCGGTCAGCGATGTGGACCGGACCTTCCCGATGTGGGTGCTGGCCGCGATCTTCGCGTTCGCGGTCGTGGTCGTCGGCCGGCTGCGCGGGGTGCTCGCGCTGGTGGCGCTCGCGGCGAGCTTCGGGGTCCTGACGCTGTTCATCCTCCCGGCGATCCTGCAGGGGTCCAATCCGCTGCTGGTGGCGGTGGTCGGCGGCAGCGCGATCATGCTGATCGCGCTCTATCTGTGCCACGGTCTGACGGCTCGGACGTCGGTGGCGGTGCTCGGCACGCTCGCGTCACTGCTGTTGATCGGCCTGCTCGGGTCGGTGTTCATCGGCTGGGCGCTGCTGACCGGCAATATCGACGACACGACGGGGCTGGTGCACGGCCTGTACCCGAACATCGAGATCCGCGGCCTGCTGCTGGCGAGCATCATCATCGGTTCGCTGGGTGTGCTCGACGATGTGACGGTGACCCAGACCGCCGCGGTGTGGGAGCTGAAGGAGGCGGATCCGTCGGCGAGTTGGCGCAGGCTGTACGGCGCGGCGATGCGGATCGGACGGGATCACATCGCGTCGGTGGTGAACACGCTCGTACTGGCCTACGCGGGCGCGGCGTTGCCTTTGCTTTTGCTGTTCTCGATCGCACAGAGCAGCGTCGGCACGGTCGCCTCGAGCGAGGTGGTCGCGACGGAGATCGTGCGCACGCTGGTGGGCAGCATCGGGCTGGTCGCCTCGGTGCCGCTGACGACGCTGCTCGCGGCGCTGGTCGTCTCGGCGGACCGCAGGGGCCAGGGGGCGCCTGCCGGGGCCCGGCCGGCCGACGGGTCGGCGCCGGGGCCCGGCGCCGGGTCCGGTGCGCCATGGGGCGGCGAGGAGGCCACGGCAGGACGGTCCGGGCGGCGCGGGTCTCGCGGCAGACGTCGTAAGCGCTGAGTAGCCGTATGCGCTGAGTAACCGAAAGTGTTGCGGTCAGCCGGCCGGGGCCTCCGTGAGGATCCGGTCCAGCACGGCCTCCAGGGTGTCGCAGACCTCTTCCTCGCCCAGCGGCACCAGTCGGTCGGTGCGGTCCAGGAAGGCGACCAGAGGCGGCGCGCTGACCCGGAACACGGCCCGTTCGGCGCCTACTTGGAGGCTGATGAAGACATCGCTGAGGTGCTCGGGGAAGGACGGCGCGATGCGCACATCGCCCTCACCCGAGGGCCGACTCAGCCCGTCGAGTAGCAATTCACGGCTGAATGCCCAGGTCACAGGCGTATCGCCGGGGAGATTGAAGGTAAGGCGAACGGCGTACGGATCGGCGCTGTCGAAGTCCAGCTGCACCGGGATCCGGAACGCGAGTTCCTCCGAGACGAGGAAGCTCATGATCACTTCTGCCTGAACTGTGTCGGTCATCAACCACTACCCCGCGCTTGATCGGAGATGGCCGGGAATCATCCCCCGCAGCCCTATTGCGCCATCGTCTGTCATGTGCAAGCAGATCACAAGGAGTGAGTTTTCAGATACTGATAGAGAAGGCGAGTGTCGTTAACGTCGTCTCCGCCATTGTGCGTAGTCGATCCGTAACGGCATGCAATCGGTGCACCTCCTCGGCGGGCAGCGAAACGGCCAGCGTCGCCGCCGCCGAGCTGACATGCACGGGGAACGCGGAGCAGACCGTGCCCAAGGCATATTCCTCTTGCTCGTAGGCGACTTGGGCGCGACGCACCGTGTCCAGACGCCGCAGCAGATCCCCCTCCGACCGCACGGAGAACGGGGTGATCGACCGCACGGGATGGCGGGCCAGATGCTCTTTCCGTGACGCCTCGTCCAGCTGCGCCAGCAGACACTGCCCGATCGCGTGAGCGTGCGCGCTGGTGCGGAAGTCCACCCACTCCTCGACCGGCGGTCGGTCCGGATCGTCCGTCACCGCGACCACATCAACCTCACCCTCACGGTAGACGGCGAAGTAGACGGCGGCCCCCAACTCCCGTCCCGCCAGGGCCAGCGCCTCGGAGACATGGGCGCGCTGCCGGCTCCTGGCGCCGGCCCGTCCGAGGCACTCGGCGGCCTCCCCGAAGACGAACACCCCGTTCTCCCGGCGCAGATAGCCCTCGTGCGTCAGGGTCCGCAGCAGGTGGTAGGTCGTCGCGAGCGGCAGCCCGGTTTCTCTGGCGAGTTGCTTGGCGGGCGCGCCACCGGCGTGCGCCGCCACCGCCTCCAACAGCCGGAGGGCGCGCCGCACCGATCCGATCAGAGTGGGACGAGAATCGGATTCGCCGTTCGCCATTGCCAACGCCTTCCCCATGGCCCCTATCGGCGACGTCCGCCCTGGCGCCGCCGGACGCGATCCGGAACGTCAGCATCCGGAAGACGCCTGCGGTGCGCACTCTAGCCCCGTCGGCAGCGCCGGCAGGCCGAATGACTTGAGTTAACTCACTCGGCACGCTCCTTGACCGGTCATGACCGTACGGAGTGCCTCGTACGCACCTGGTGAAATCCAACACCCCTGCGGGGAACGCCGAACGCCCCGCTCCAGGCGTACGGAACGGGGCGTCTGCGAACGGTGCCGGTAAAGCCTGCGGCCTACGCGGCCTACCACTCGCCCTTCGACGAGGACGACGATGTTCCGGTGAACCTGCGCACGAGATAGATGACCCCGGCGATCAGCGCTGCCGCGATCAGGACCTTGAACAGCAGGCCGATCAGGAAGCCGACCGCGCTGGTGATCAGTCCGCCGAAGACAACGATCAGGATGACGGGCACCACGACCCAGGTGACCCACCACGGAAGGCCTGCGAATATCCCCTTACCAGCCACTGCTCTGCCCTGCTTTCTCTCGTCTCGCTTCGCGTCGATGGCACCGTCCGCGTGCTGCGCGTCTGCCGCGTCGCGTCTCCGGTTCCCCCTTCACCGTCGATGCTAGGGCGCGAAAGGCCGCCGCGGAGGCCTCACACCCCCGACCTGTCCCTGAGTCTTCCCCTAGGGGATCCGGGGTCCGGCCCTCCGCTCCGAGGTGGACCCGGGGCGCCGGGCCTCAGCTTTCGGGCGGAGAGAAGACCACCATCACCCGCAGGTCCTCGCTGATGTGATGGAACTTGTGGGGCACCCCGGCGGGCACATAGACGACGCTGCCGCGCGCCACCGACTGCGTCTCCGTCCCGACCGTGATCGCCGCCCGGCCGCTGACCACGAAGTACACCTCGTCCTGGCCGTGCGGCTGCTGCGGATCGAGGCTGCCCGCATCCAGCGCGTACAGCCCGACCGACATGTTGCGTTCCCGGAGGAACTGCAGATACGCGCCGTCGTTCGCGACCCGTTCCGCTTCCAGTTCTTCCAGCCTGAAAGCTTTCACGCCGTCCGCACCTCTCGCTGTTTCAGACTCTTCTGCGACGATCTCACCATGAAGCATTTTCTGGTCAAGACGATCGCCAACGCCGCGGCGCTTGCCGTGGCCATCTGGCTGCTCAAGGACATAACACTCACCGGCGACAACACCGGCCGCCAGATCCTGACACTGGTACTGGTCGCGCTGATCTTCGGGCTGGTCAACTTCCTGGTCAAGCCCGTCGTGAAGCTGCTCTCGTTCCCCCTGTTCGTGCTCACGCTCGGACTGATCACCCTGGTCGTCAACGCTCTGATGCTGCTGCTGACGTCCTTCGTCGCCGGCAAACTCGACCTGGCCTTCTCCGTCAACGGCTTCTGGACGGCGGTGCTCGGCGGCGTGATCATTTCGATCGTCTCCTGGGCAATGCACATGCTCCTCCCCGACAAGGACTGACCGACCTGAGGACCAATCCGAGGACCACCCCCTTGAGCCCCCCGTTCCGCATCTGCTTCGTCTGCACCGGCAACATCTGCCGCTCGCCGATGGCCGCGTCCGTCTTCCGCGCCCGCATCGCGGAAGCGGGGCTCGGCGGACTGGTCGACGTCAGCAGTGCGGGCCTCGGCGGCTGGTTCGAGGGCGAGGAAGCCGACCCGCGCACGGTCGCCGTACTGCGCGCGGGCGGCTACGACCACACGCACACCGCCCGGCGGTTCCAACCGTCCTGGTTCGACCGTCTCGACCTGGTCATCGCGCTCGACTCCGGTCATCTGCGGGAGCTGCACCGGCTGGCGCCCACCGCGCGGGACGCCGCCAAGGTCCGCGCGCTGCGCTCGTACGGGGCGGATGCCGCGGCCGACGGGAGCGCCGGTGGCGATGCCGACCACGGCCTCCTGTCCGCCGCCGGCCCTGGCGTGGAGATCGGGCCCACCGCCGGCCTCGACGTCCCTGATCCGTACTACGGCGGGTCCGCCCGCTTCGAGGAGTGCCTGGAGATGATCGAGGCGGCGGCCGACGGCCTCGTCGAGGCGGTACGCGCCGCGGTCACGCCGGGCCCGCCCGGACACCACCACCCCGAGGAGAAGGACAGCGCATGACGGGCGACGGAACCCGCGTCGTACGAGCCGGACTCCCGGAGCCCGAACCCTTCCAGCCCGCCCTCCCCGGGCCCGAGTTCGCGGCCCACTTCCACCTTCCCGGCGATGCCGTCGGCCCGTATACCTACGGCCGTGACGGCAACCCCACCTGGGCCCGCCTGGAAAGGGCCATCGGCGAGCTCGAATCGCCTGACGAGAGCGCACACACCGTCGCCTTCGCCTCCGGCATGGCGGCGATCAGCGCCGTCCTCTTCTCCCAACTGCGCGCCGGCGACGCGGTGGTGCTCCCCGACGACGGCTACCAGCTGCTGCCCGCCGTCCGCACCCGCCTGGAGAGCTACGGCATCGAGGTCCGTACCGCACCGACCGCACGCGATGCCCAGCTCGGCGTGCTGGAGGGCGCCCGGCTGCTGTGGATCGAGACCCCTTCCAACCCCGGCCTCGACGTCTGCGACATCCGGCGACTGGCCGACGCCGCGCACAGCCAGGGCGCCCTGGTGGCCGTCGACAACACCCTTGCCACCCCGCTCGGCCAGCGGCCGCTGGACCTCGGCGCCGACTTCTCGGTCGCCAGCGGCACCAAGGCACTGACCGGCCACGGAGATGTCCTGCTGGGGTACGCCACCACCCGCGACGCCGCGCTGGCCGATTCCGTACGGCTGTGGCGCAAGACGGTCGGCGCGATTCCCGGCCCCATGGAGAGCTGGCTGGCGCACCGGTCGCTCGCCACCCTCGCGCTGCGCGTCCGCCAGCAGGCGGCCGGTGCCCTGGCGCTGGCCGAGGCGCTGCGCGACCGCCCTGAGATCACCGTCCTGCGTCACCCCGGCCTGCCGTCCGACCCGTCCCACAAGCTCGCCGTACGGCAGATGCGCCCCGGCCGCTTCGGCTGCGTGGTGTCCTTCACGCTGCCCGACAAGGCGCACGCGGAGCGGTTCCTGGCCGCACTGACCTTGGTGGACGAGGCGACGAGCTTCGGCGGCGTACGTTCCACCGCCGAGCGGCGCGCCCGCTGGGGCGGCGATGCCGTACCGGACGGTTTCATCCGCTTCTCGGTCGGCGTGGAGGAGCCGGAGGACCTGGTCGCGGATGTGCTGCGCGCGCTGGACACGGCAGCGCAGGACGCCTGATCCCACGAGCCGTTGGCCCGTCGCCGAACTCTCGCAAAACTGGCCGGCAGGGTATCCCCCCTCGTCACCCTGCCGGCCACGGTTCGACATGTTTCACGTGAAACGAACCGTTAAAACAAGGCTAGTTGACTCAGCGTCAGTGTCCAATCACGCTAGCGACACAACCCTATCGACAAATTTATAGTTGGGCCGCGACCAGGCTTCCGAGGGGCGCAGGAGGTACGCGATGGATCTGGCCCTGCTGCGCACCTTCGTCACGGTTCACCGGGCCGGCTCCTTCACCCGCGCCGCGGCGCTGCTCGGCCTCTCCCAGCCCGCGGTGACCAGCCAGATCCGGGTGCTGGAGCGCCAGTTGGGCCGCCCGCTGTTCCTGCGCAACGCGCGTGGCGTCACCCCCACGACCACCGGCGACGAGCTGGCCCACAAAGTGGCGCCACATCTGGACGCCCTCACCGAGATCACCGAGACCGGCCTGGACCAGGAGTCCGTCACCCGCACCCTCCATCTCGCGGGTCCTCCGGAGTTCACCGCCGAGCGCGCGCTGCCCGCGCTCACCCCGCTCATCGCGCAGGGCCTGTCCATCCGTACCGCCTTCGGCCCGGCGGAGGAGCTGCTGACCGGCCTGGCCGCCGGCCACCACGATCTGACCGTCACCACCGCCCGGCCACGCGGCGGCCTGCTCACCGCCACCCCGCTCTGCGACGAGGAGCATGTGCTGATCGCGGGCCCGCGCTGGGCGGCCAGGCTGGGCGGGCCCGCGGTCCTGCAGGCCCGGGGCGTGCGCGCACTGGACCCCGTACCGCTGGTCGAGGTCCACGAGAGCCTGCCGCTGATCACCCGCTACTGGGCCGCGGTCTTCGACGCCAAACCCGCGGCTTCCGCCGCCGTCATCGCCGCCGACCTCCGGGCGGTGCTGGCCTGTGTCGCGGCAGGCGCGGGGCTCGCCGTACTGCCCCGCTATCTGTGCGCCGCCGCGCTGGACAGCGGCGAGGTCGTCGCCCTGCTCGACCCTCTGGTGCCCCCGCTGCGCACCTACTTCCTGGCCGCACGCACCGGGACGCTCGGCTTACCGCATATCGCCAGGGCCCATGAGTGGCTGCTGCGGGCAGCCGCGGACTGGTGAGCGGGGGACCGGAGCCTACGGGGAAGCGGGGCGGAACGGGGCGGAGGCGAGGCCAGTGACGCCTGTGGCGCGTCGGGGCCCGCGACGTACGAGGTAAGTGCGCGGTGTCGTGTCGTGTGGCGTGGGTTTCACCAGGCCGTCACTGCGGCATCTGTCCCACATGACCGTACGGCCAGTCGTCAAACGCACCGCCCGCGCGATTCTGCTCGACGGTGCGGATCTCCTTCTGATCAAGCGAACCAAGCCGGGCCGGGCCCCGTACTGGATCACTCCGGGCGGCGGCGTGGAGCCCGAGGACGCCACCGTCGTCGACGCCCTCCACCGTGAGGTGGACGAAGAACTGGGCGCCAAGATCAAGGATGTGGTGCCGGTCTTCGTCGACACCGTCGAGCACTTCAGCGACGGCGGCGTGGACGGGGTGAAGGTCCAGCACTTCTTCGTCTGCCGACTGGAATCGATGGATCTCTCGCGCCGGCACGGCCCCGAGGTCGAGGAGCCCTGCGGGGAGTACGAGGTCGTGCGGGTGCCGTTCACCCGGGTCGGCATCGCATCCGTCGAGGTCGTACCGCTCTCGTTGCGGCACTACCTGGACGGCAACATCGAGGGCATCCGGGCCATGCACGCCCCCGACCTGGGCTGAGCCGGAGCATCCGCCTCAGGTGAACCAGCCACGGAATTCGGGATCGTCGTCCGCGGGCTGCCGCGGCTCGGCGCGGGCGAGCACCCGCTCGACCCTGTCGAGGAACTCCTCGTTCAGATTCCCCGTGGCGGCCTCCGCCGGCGAGTCCCGCCCTGCCTGGCCGCTCCCCGCAGTATCGATTCCGTCGGCGTCCTGAGCGTTCACAGTCACGTCAGCGCTCATGGTCACGTCCTCGCTCTTGCGCTCCTCGCGCCGGAAAGGCGGGCGGGCGTCCGCCTCGGCCGCCGCGCCGAAGAAGTCGCCGCCCTTGCGCTTGAAATCGTCGGTGCCCCAGGCGCGCGCGCCGCGCTGCATGGCGGGGACCTTCTGCAGATGCGGGATGTGCTTGGCGCAGTGGATGTACGCCTCTTCGACCTGGAGCATCACCCACAACTGGGCACGCCGCCCGGGCACGGGGTCGACGGGCAGGCTGGGATGGCCGGCCCGCATCTCCTCGTCCAGCACCGCCCGCGCCCGCCCGTTGATGTGCAGCCCGATGCGTTCACGGGTGAAGTCGATCATCAGGAGACCCAGTCGCGGGTTCTCCGCGATATTGCCGACGGACGCCATGACACCGTTGCCACGGTATTCCGGGTACGCCAGCGTCCGCTCGTCCAGCACCTGGACGAAGCCGGGCGGCCCGGCGCGGAAGCTGGAATCGCATTCGCCGTACCGGTCGGCCGTGGCCAGGAAGAACATCTCCTGACGGCCCACGAACTCCCGCATGCGGACGTTGAGATGGTCCAGGACCTGGTCCTCGTAAAAACGGTCGGCACGCTCGGTCGTGCCGAGTCTCTGCTGCACCAAGTGCTCACCGTCGCTCCCGGGGCGCGCGGCTCGCCGCGTCCCCCGATCGTCCCCACTCCGACCGTTCCCACCCTGTGCAGCCAAGACCTCAATCTCCTGTCGAGACCAGCTCTTCTATGGAGTCGTGCCGTATGCGTTCGGACGGTATTCCGACACCCACCAATGCGTCCACGCCGCTGCGGATAAGTCCGGGCGGCCCGGAGAGATATGCGTCGTACTCCCGCCAAGGTCCGTATTGGCGCACGGCGTCCGGAAGTTGACCACTTACGCAGTTCATCCCGCTCGGGGGCGGTCCCGTGGCGACGACCGGACGGACCGACAGCCACGGGTGGCTCTGCTCCATGCGCAGCATGGTGTCGAGGTCGTAGAGGTCGTGGTCGCTGCGCGCGCCGTAGAAGACCTCGACAGGACGCCGGGCGCCGCGCTCCGCGACATCCTCGACGAGGGCCTTGATCGGGGCGATGCCGGTGCCGCCGCCCACGCACAGCAGTCCGTTGCTGGTGGTGTGGTCGACGGTCATGGAGCCGCCCGGGGCTCCCAGCCGGATGACGTCGCCGGGGCGGGCGCGGTGGACCATGGCGTTGGACACCCAGCCGGCCGGTACCGCCTTGATGTGGAACGAGAGCAGGCCGTCGGAGCGCGGCGCCGAGGCGAAGGAATAGTGCCGCCAGACCCGCGGCCACCAGGGCGTTTCCAGGCTGGTGTACTGCCCGGCGAGGAACGGGTACGGCTGGTCGGGCCGCACCGTCACCACGGCTATGTCCGGCGTCCGCAGCTCGTGCGAGACGACCTCGGCCTGCCACCAGGCGGGCGCGACCGCCTCGTTCTCGGCGGCCGCGTCGATCATGATCTGCGAGACCGCGGTGTACGCGCGCACCCACGCGGCCTCGGTCTCCGGGTCCCAGCTGGACGTCGCATACCGCGAGAGCGCGCCGAGCAGGCATTCGCCGACCGCGGGGTAATGGTCGGGCAGCGTGCCGTATTTGCGGTGACCTCGGCCGAGGTGCGAGAGGTACTCGGTGAGCACATCGGCGTCGTCCACGTGCTTGGCGGCGGTGAGCAGCGCCTTGAACAGCCGGTCGCGCTGGGTGTCCATCGAGGCGGGGAACAGCGCCCGCAGATCGGGGTGCTGGACGAAGAGCAGCGCGTAGAAGTACGAGGTCACCTTGTCGGCGATGGGCTCGATTTCGGCCATGGTGCGGCGGATGAGAATCGCGTCGGGCGAGGCGGGAGTCGCGGAGGAGGCCGATGCTTCGACCGCTTCCAGCGTGGGCTCTGCGGTGGAAGCGCGCTCTGCGGCAGCCGGTCGCTCCGCGGGTGTGAAGACGGAGGGGGCTGAGGGCGCGGAGGAGGCGGTGGCGGCGGCCGATCCTGTGCCGGGCGAGGTGCCGGTGGCTGCGGCGCCGGTGGGAGCTCCTGCGGCACGCGCCGACTGGTGTACGGGTTCGGGCTCGCGGATCGGCTCGGACACCGGTATGGGGTCGAACGGGGAAGCCAGCTCCGGCGCGGGCTCCGGGTTGCCGCCGAAGTCGCGTTCCCGTACGGCCTCACGCTCCCAGGGGCGCTCGGGATCCCGACGCGGCGCGGCATGACCGGAGGGGGCCGACTGCTCGGCGTACGAGGGGCCGCCGGGCGGCGGTCCGGCGTAGATGCGGGCGGCGGCTCCACCGCCCGTCCCAGGCCACGCTGCCGAGTCCTGCCGCGGGTCCTGTTGTGGGGGCTGCTGCGGCTGCTGCCCCTGCCGCGGTTCCGGGACGCGCTCACGCTCGGCTGCGGTGCCTACCGGACGAATCGGATTGACCGGCCGGCTGGGTATCCGTTCCCGGTCGTCCTGGCCATTCCACGAGTTCCCGGCGTTCCGTTGGTTCCCGTCGTTCGGATCGCCCCGGCCGTCCTGATCTTGTTGGCCGCCCTGGCCATCCTGGCCGTTTTGTCGCTCCTGCTGTTCCGCGGAGGACTTCTTCGACGGAGGAGTGAACCAACCCCAAGCGCCACTGTTGCCGTCAGAAGAGCCGCTATCGGCCGACGTGGTGGTCGGAGCGTCCATGGTCTGCCTCGCCTCGAACGTCTTTCGGTCGTCTTCACAGTTCCGCAGATCGGAACTGCCCGGAATTCCCCCGTCCGCCCCGGAATTCTTAATCGACTTAAGCTACTCCGGCAACACCGCGTAAAGCGGACAAAATCTCACGCCTCTTCAGTAATGGGTGCAGATGCCGTCCCAACACCCTGCCACCCCCCGCGCATCGCAACGGACAAATAGTCGGAAGTCCGGGTGTCGCGGGCCGCTTCGCCGCTAGGCTGGCAGGCTTTGATGCCTTTCGCGGACCCGCGGAAGCCCTCGCTCCCGCCGAACCGGACTCGACCATACCGGCAGTACTTGAATCCACAAGCCCTGATCTTGGAACACTTCACGCGGTCCCCCTGATATCCGTGATCCTCCCCACAGAGCGCGTTTTCCGTACATACAGCGGACGAATCCGCCGTAGAAAGCTATTAATTACTCGCCAGTACGCACCAGTTCGTAGGCCTCGCGTAGATCACGCCCCGCGTACGCATAGGAGGCCAGATCACTGACATGGTGATCCGCATTCACGGCGACCGACGCCGGAACGGCCGCGAACAGCTCGGTGTCTGACATGGAGTCGCCGTATGCCACGCAATCGTCGCGAGTCAGCCCGTACTGCGCACAGAGTTCGTCGGCAATACGCACCTTCGCCGACGGCGAGAGGATGCCGGCCGGCTCCACCGGTTCCCTGAACGGCACGGCCGGCCAGCGCGAACCGCGCGCGGCATCGGCACCCCACGTCAGCAGGCGTTCCACAAAGAAGCCCGGTGAAAGGGAAATCACCGCACACCGTTCGCCACGCGCCCGGATGTCCGCCCAGACCTCCTGGATCCCGGCCAGCCACGGCGCCCCCTCGAACGCCGCCGCCACCAGAGCGTCGGTCAGCTCGGCCGCCCAGAGATCGCAGGCCAGCTGCGCGAACCGCGGCGGCGTCAGCTCACCCGCCGCGAAGGCGCGCTCCAACTCGGCGATCTCCCGGTCCAGGCCGAGCTGGCGGGAGATCTCGATGGCGGCGGCGGATCCGTAGAGCAGGGTCCCGTCCATATCGAACAAATGCAGCTTCCCCATAGGCCGGAGCCTAGGGGGTGGCCGGTGGATGCCGCCGGAGTACCGTCGTACGGCGCTCGTACTCGCCGCCGCGTACGCGGGGATACTCCCGCCGTCAGATGTACCGCCCGGCCCCACCGGCCACCGTGGAACACATGCCACAGCTCAGCCGCCCCGCACGCCGGGCCACCCTCGTCCTCCATGTCGCCGTATCCGTCGGCTGGCTCGGGCTCACGCTCGGGCTGCTCACGCTCGGCATCACCGGCTACACCACAGGCTCCCCCGAGATGGCGGCGGTCGCCTACCGCGCGATGAAGATCTTCGGCGACTGGCTGGTCATCCCCGTGGCCCTGGTCTCGCTGCTCAGCGGGCTGGTGTTGTCCCTGGGCACCTCATGGGGACTGGCCAGGCACCGCTGGGTCTACACCAAGTTCTGGCTGACCCTTGTCACGGTGCTGCTGTCGGTCTTCTCGCTCCGGCCGGGCATCGACCACCTCGCCGACGAAGCCGCCGCCGGCACCCCGACCCCCGACATCAGCCTCGTCGTCGCTCCCTCGGTGGCCACGGCCACCTACCTCTTCATCACCGCGATCTCCGTCCTCAAGCCCTGGGGCCTGACCAAACGCGGCAGCCGACTGCGCGAGACACAGTCGGCCCGAGCCCGCGAGATCCGGGGGCGGAGCAGGAGCGAGCGTGTTGGCCAGGGATGAGGTGGCGGGCTCGCCGTCAGACGAGTTCGGCCTCCGCTATCGCCGTGGCGGCGATCCGGTGGTCCTGCTCCGGGGCACCGCCCCCGAAGCCGATCGCGCCGACCAGCCGGCCGTCCCGGTGGAGCGGCACCCCGCCCGCGATGAAGAGCAGCGGGCGGTCCAGCGCGGTGGGCAGCGAGTGAAACAGCCCGTCGGGCCGGACGAGATCGACGAGGTCGGCGGTCGGCGCGTCCAGCTGCAGAGCGGTGTACGCCTTGCGGGTGCTGGTCTCACCTGAGATCAGCACGGCCTCGTCGTCCCGCCGGAACCCGAGCAGATGCCCGCCGGCGTCCAGAACGGTGACGCTGCCACGCACTCCGAGGCCTTCGGCGGCCCCACGCGCGGCCTCGATGAGGCCATCGGCATCACGGCTGGTGAGGGGACGGACAGCGGCGGCGGTGGAGGTAGCCGTGGTGGTGGGGGCGGTGGTGCTCATGGGGGGCTCCTTGCGGGGTGGCTGGTGCGGTGGTTCCGGTGAGTGCGGTGGTGAAGGCCGGTTCGGTCAGGGCGGGGCTCAGCTCTGCGCCGCCGGTATGGGCACGTCGGCGCTCTCGACCGGGCCGCCTGCGGCCACCACCTGGCCACGCCCCGCGGAGCGCCGCTCCAGAACGGAGGCGAAGATCGCCACACCGAGCGCAGCCACCGTCATCAGCGCACCGACCCAGTTGGGCGCGGTGAAGCCGAGGCCGGCCGAGATCACGATCCCGCCGAGCCAAGAGGCCAGCGCGTTGCCGAAGTTGAAGGCAGCGATATTGCCCGCCGAGGCGAGGGTGGGCGCCGAGGCGGCCTGGTCCATCACCCGCTTCTGCAGCGGCGGCACCGTCGCGAAGCCGAAGAAGCCGATCAGCGCGACGGTGACGGTCGCGGCGGCCTTGTTGTGCGCGGTGAAGGTGAACGCGGCCAGCACCAGCGCCAGACCGGTCAGCGATATGTACAGCATCGGCATCATGGCGCGGTCGGTGAAGCGGCCGGAGATCAGGTTGCCGCCGACCATGCCGAGTCCGAAGACGGCCGTCAGCCAGATGACGGAGGACGGTGCGAAGCCGGTGACCTCGGTCATCATCGAGGCGAGGTAGGTGACGGCCGCGAAGACACCGCCGAAGCCGAGGATCGTCATCAGCATCGCCAGGCCGACCTGCGGGTTGCGGAAGACCGCGAGCTCGCTGCCGATGGGGGCGGCGGCCTTCGCGCGCTGTGCGGGGACGAGCTTCACGATGCCCAGCAGGCCGATCACCCCGAGCGCGGTGATGGCGTAGAACGTCGTACGCCAGTCGAACTCCTGGCTGAGCATGGTGCCGGCCGGTACGCCCACCACGTTGGCGACGGTCAGACCGCTGAACATCAGAGAGATGGCGGTGGCCCGCTTCTGGGGCGCGACGAGGTCGGCGGCCACCAGGGCGCCGATGCCGAAGAACGCGCCGTGCGTGAACGCGGCGACGATCCGCCCGGCCAGCATGATCCCGAAGTTGGGCGCCAGCCCCGTGAGCAGATTGCCCGCGATGAACAGACCCATCAGCAGCATCAGCATCTGCTTGCGGGTGAAGCGCGTGCCGAGTGCGGTCATCAGGGGGGCTCCGACCACCACGCCCAGGGCGTAGACGGTGGTGGCGTAACCGGCGAGCGGGATGGACACACCGAAGCCGGCCGCCATGTCGGGCAGCAGGCCCATGACCGCGAACTCGGTCGTTCCGATCCCGAAGGCACCTATGGCGAGCGCCAGGAGCGCGAGAGGCATGACGGATCCCTTTCAGATGTTTGCGTCCGTCTCTTACGAGCGTCCACAATAATTGCAGACGCATTTAATTGCAAGCGCGGGCTATTTCGCCTGTGGCCTATCCTGGTTCGTACGCCCCATGAGGAGGTCTTCCATGACGCCGCAGACGCACCAGACGCCACAGGTGGCAGGCGCACCGGCCGCGCAGGCAGGGCCTGACATCAAGGCGGACCCCGGCTTCATGGCGGACGGCGTCTGCCCGCCGGCGCAGTCGACGCAGTCGGCGCCCGCCCGGGGACTCGCCCAGGGCTGGTGCGCACTCTCCGCCCTGCACGGCCGGATCGAGTCGCACATCGAGCGCGCCCTACAGGCAGGGCACGACCTCAGCGTCCGGGAGTTCTCCGTCCTCAACGTGCTCAGCGAGCAGCACGACGGCCCTGGCGGACATCTACGGATGCACCAGGTCGCGGACTCGGTCGTCCTCAGCCAGAGCGCCACGACCCGCCTGGTCACCCGCCTTGAGGAACGCGGTCTGCTCTCGCGCTACCTGTGCCCCGACGACCGTCGCGGCATCTACACCAACGTCACCCCCGATGGACTGGCCCTCCTCGAAGAGGCGCGGCCCACCCACGACACCGCGCTCCGCGAAGCGCTTGCGGAGGCCGCGAAGCGCCCCGAACTGGCACCGCTGGTAACCGCCGTCGAGACGCTCGCGCCGTCGGCATAACCCGGCTGCCCAGGAGCGGCGTACGAGCGTGTGGGCTACCGGTGCACGGCATGCGGATCTCCTGGAGCATGGCCAACGCCCCCTCGTTGGCACGGCATAGGGTCTCGCCCATGAGCGATATCGAGATACGCCGCGCGACCGAGGACGACCTGCCCGCCATCGTCGCGATGCTGGCCGACGACCCGCTCGGCGCCGCCCGTGAGTCGCCGGACGACCTGACCCCGTACCGCGCCGCGTACGAGGTCCTGGCCACCGACCCGCACCAGCATCTGATCGTCGCGGTCCGTGACGGGCGTACGGTCGGCACCCTTCAGCTCACGGTCATCCCGGGGCTCTCCCGGCGCGGCGCCACCCGCTCGATCATCGAGGGCGTCCGGGTCCACGCCGACGAGCGGGGCGGCGGCCTGGGCACCCAGCTGATCGAGTGGGCCGTCGCCGAATCCCGCACGCTCGGCTGCCAGTTGGTGCAGCTCACGTCCGACGCGACCCGTATAGACGCGCACCGCTTCTACGAGCGACTCGGCTTCGAGGCCTCCCACCTGGGCTTCAAGCTCCAGCTCTGACGGTCCCGGCTCAGCGGCGGGGCCCCGGAATGCCGCCGCGAGCCCGTCCACGTGCCCGGTGCGCCTTCTGCCGACAGGCCCCACCGCAGTACCGCGCGGGCCGGCCGGTGGCCGCCGCCACGACCGGCGCGCCGCACTCCCCACACCGCGTTTCGTTACGAGCCGCCGCTTGGACCGGAAGTTTCGTTACGGTGCGGCCGGCCCGAAGCCCGTCGCACATCAACGCCGTCATCCTGCCCGGCGCCCCCGCCGCGCCCCCCGCGTCCGTCCGCCGCCGCTCCATCGACATGCACCCGACCAGCAGCGCACGGACATCGTCCAACCCGACGTCCTTCCTCACCGCGCCTGCCTCTTGAGCCCGGACGAGCAGCACGCCCAGCGCCTCCCCGAAGTCCCGCTCGGGTACCCGCTGCGTCTCGCCGTCCGATACGCCGGCCGCCTCCAGGGCGTCGCACAGCCCCTTGTCGCGAGCGGCCAGCCGTACCACCGACGCCAGGAAGCGGAAGAACACCCCACCGGCGTCCTCTGCATCGGCCAAATCCCTTGCGGTATCGGTGAACAGCCGGATCCGGTCCACGATGGATGCCCTGAACAGAGCTTCCTTGGAAGGGAAATGGCGATAAACGGTGCCCGCGCCGACTCCCGCACGACGCGCGATCTCCCCGAGCGGGACCCCCAACCCCTGTTCCTCAAAGGCAGATCGAGCCGCCTGGAGCACCAGGGCGCGATTGCGCCGTGCGTCCGCACGCGAGGGAGCCGCCCTGCCGTCCGACACCCTCAAGCCTCCTGAAAACGACCGCCTCCGCGCACCCGGAAGGTAAACGGGCCACTCATTCCGATTCTACGGGAGGCCTGAAACACGAGTGCGGAGCAGCACGCGGGGTCGACGTGGCCGCCTGAGGGAACTTGGCAACCGCGGCGTGGCCCTCCACCCGTACTCGCGGCCTCATCGTGAAGCCCGTCCCCCAGGACCCGGCGTCGCTCCGTTTCACGTGAAACACCGCTTCGTCGTTTCACGTGAAACATTGCTCGGCCCGCACCGCCAGGCCCGTGGTGCCCACACAAGGGCGCCAACACAAAGGGGTGGGGCGGTGTTTCACGTGAAACACCGCCCCACCCCGGGGCTTCGTCGGCAACGCCACTCAACGCGCGGCAACTACCTCATCCCACGCCGCGCCCGCCGCTACGGCCGCCGCGCCCTCATCGGTCTCCGCACCCAGCGCCCGCAGACCGGCGGCCAACGCCGCCAGCGAGGCCAGCACCACACCGCGGTCCGCGGCACGACCGTAGTGATTCACCCGGATCATTTCCTTGGCCAGCGCGCCCGCAGCGGCCTGGAGGGGCACCGAGGCATCAGCGACGAGCGCGGCGGTCACCACCTCGCGGGCGTCCAGGTCCGTCGGAGCACGAAGCGTCGTCGCCGCCGGCGCCGCGTCCTCGTCCCTGATCACGTAGGGCGTCGGCCCGCCGAGCGCCCTGACGCCGGCACGGACCGCTGCGGCGGCCGCTCGGTGCCGCCTGATGACCACGTCCAGCCCCTCGGCCTCGATACGGTCCACGGCCTGCTCCAAGGCGAGCATCTCCAGCTGCGCCGGAGCATGCGGCAGAGCGGTGCGCCCGCCGTCGATCCAGCGTTCCTTCCAGTCCAGCAGCGAGAGATACGAGCGACGCGGGGCCTGCTCATTGGCCGCGATGCGTTCCCACGCACGGGCGCTGACCGACACCGCGGAGACACCGGCCGGCCCGGCCAGCGCCTTCTGTCCGCCGATCACACACAGATCCACGCCCCACTCATCGGTGAGCAACGGCTCGGCGCCCACCGATGCGACCGCGTCCAGCATCAGCAGGGCGCCATGCGCACGGACCACCGCACCGATCTCGGCGACCGGGTTGGTGTTGCCGGTCGCCGCCTCCGCGTGCACCAGACTCACAAAGTCGATCTCGGGGTACTCGCGCAGCGCATCCGCCACCTGCTGCGGGCTCACCGCCCCGGTGAAGGGCGCGGAAATCGTGACGACCTTCGCGCCGCAGGAGCGCAGCCAGCCGCCGAACGTCTCGCCGTACGGGCCGGTGATGATGTTGAGTGCGGTGCTGCCGGGCCGTACGGCCGAGCGGATACATGCCTCCAGCGGCAGCAGCGCCTCGCCCTGCATCGCCACGACATCGCAGCGGGTACGCAGCAGCGCGGCGACCTTGTCCTCGATCCGCGCGAAGCGGGCCGCATCGAGCGGCGGCAGGTCAAGCAGAACCGGGGTGTCGGCGTTCGCGGTCACGACAGTCACAGTGGCCTTCCAGCGGTGGCGAGCCGCCCGCCGGGGCGGCTCCTGACAACTCGTTCGACTGTACGTCCGCCCAGAACCCTTACGGCACGATCCGGCATCCGCTGCGCGACCGCCACCTGCGTCTTCGGGCCGGGCGGCTCCGTCCGGGCACCGCCCTGCCCTTACGTGCCCTCAGACCCGCCAGCCCTCCGCGTCCACCCCGCCCGGCACGGGTCCCGAGGGCTCGTACGGTCCGCGGGTGAAGACAAAGGTCCCCAGATCCAGATGGCTCACCGATCCATCCTCGGCGCGCACCACCCGCAGTGTCTCCCCCGCGTAGTAACCGTCGAGCCCGGTCCAGGTGCCGTCCGGCTCCGCGCGGAACCGCGAGGCCCGCCCCGCCCCCGACAGCGGCTCCAGCTCCAGCCCGCGCCCGGCCTTCAACCGCAGCAGGAACGGGTTCGCGCCCCAGTACCAGGGCCCGGTCAGCCCCAGCAGTTCCTGGTCCACGGGGCCGGGCAGAAGACGCCAAGGCTCCGGGATCCGCGGCTCGCGGTCGGCCACGATCTCCAGCAGGTCGGCCGCCACGGCACTGACGGCGGGCCCCGAGGTGCAGTTGGCCAGGGCGATTCCGGCGACGTCCTCCTCGACGTCGATCCACAGCGCCGCCAGGAATCCCGGCATCGAGCCGGTATGCCCCGCGAGCCGCCGCCTGTTCCGGCGTACGAGCTGAAGCCCCAGGCCGTATCCCGCCTCCCAGCCGTCGCCCTCCGGTGGCACCGCCGGTGTCCGCATCTCGGCGACGCTCGACTCACCCAGCACCCGCTCATCGCCCCGCAGCAGGAACGCCGCCCAGCGGCAGAGGTCGTCCAGCGTGGACCACAACTGACCGGCCGGGCCCATCAGTCCGGTGTCCTGCGCCGGTTCGGGCAGCAGCGCGTCGGCCCACGGGTGTACCGCCCAGCCGCCCGCGTGCGGCATCTGCGGCCGCAGCGTCGTACGGTCCATGCCCAGCGGCTCCAGCACCTCGCGCCGCAGTACCTCTCCCCATGGCGCGCCGCCCCGCAGCCGCTCAACAAGCCCGCCCAGCAGCGCATAGCCCGGATTGGAGTAGTGATGCCGCCGTCCGGCCGGGAGGACAACCGGCCGCTCGCCGAACAGATCGCCCTGCTCGGGCCGCAGCTCGCCCGGCGTCCGCTCCCACCACGGTCCTCGCGTCTCGGCCGCCAACCCCGAACTGTGCGCGAGCAGTTGAGCGATCGTGGCGTCCGGCACCGGAGTGCCCTCCAGATGCCTGCCGATCGGATCCTCCAGCCGCAGCAACCCCTCGTCGCGCAGCCTCAGCACCATCACCGCCACGAACGTCTTGGTGAGCGAGCCGATCCGGTACTGCACATCGCCGTGCGGCACCTCCCCGTCCACCGCGCTCCGGGCGCCCGTCCACACCGCTCGACCACCGCGGACGACCGCGCCCATCATCGAGGGCGCCCGACCCTGGGTCTGCCCGACCGCCAGCCGGCGCAGCAGCTCCCGGCGCGTCTGCGGCAGCAGCTCCACCAACGCATCAGGCGCTTCGACAGCCCCGCCGCCGGCGGGCCTCCGCGCCGGCTCCCCGGCATCGCCTTCCGCAGCCGCCCGAACGTCGGGCACCCTGGCGTTCCGGGCATCAGGCGCCCCCGCTTCCCGCGGTTCGGGCTCGTGGGACTCCGCGGACGGTGCAATGGTCATGGCGCTCCTCGACGGCCGGTCCAGGTCATGGGCGGGCGGCGGCCCACCGTCGATCACCCTCTCCCGACCACCGCCCCCGATGCCAGCGCCACCGCCCGCCTGCCCTCGGCCGCGCCGCTCTCCCTCCCCCCGTCACCGCTGCGCGAGCGCTGCTATCGCCTCACCCAGGCCCTGCTGCTCGTCCTTCGGCAGCCAGCCGGCCGCATGCACCGAGTGCAGCGCGGTCCGCAGCCGCAGCCGGTCCTCGTCGGTGCCCAGGTACCCGAGGTAGGCAGGCAGTGTCAGACCGAGGGCCTTGAGATCGGCCCGCGCGCACCACCGCGCCAACAGCTCCCGCACACCCCTGTCGATGTCCTCCTCGACGGTCCGTCGCGCGCCGGCCTCGCCCGCTTCCTCGGAATCCGCCGCCGCCGATGCCGTGTCCCGCAGGCCCTCGGCGATCGCGAACCGGTTCCAGTCGCCGTACTGCCCCGCCGGCGCCTCGCCCGCGCACTCCGCCGCCCGCTCGAAGAACCCATATGCCAGGGCCGGTTGGCCGAGCGCCCGGTAGGCCTGCCCCATGTTCACGTACAACGACGGATAGAAGCTCCGCACCCGCTCGTCGCCCACCGCATCCGCCCTGTCCAGGCACTCCTGGTTCCAGCGCAGTGTGTCCTCGGGCGTGCTCTGGTGCCGCGCGAGATAGTGCGCGGCGATGCATGCCTCGTAATCGTCGGCCGCGATGTCCCAGGCCCGTTGAAAGAGCCCTCGGGCCGCTTCGGGCCGCCCCGCCGCCTCGGCCTGCATGCCCTCAACGCACAGTCGTACAACGGGCAGTTCCGGATCCATTCGTTTCCCCTCATCAGCCTTCGGTCGTCGTCCGCGCCCCCTCATGACGCTCAACCGGCCCCGGCGCCGTCCCTCACCGGCATCACCAACGTCGTGAAACTCCCCTGGTCAGCGGACCGGACCACGACGGGCCGGTCCGTCGCGGCGATCTCCAGCAGCACATCGGGCCCCACACCGGCCTCCAGTACGGGCACGAGTACGGCGGGGTCGAAGGCGATCCGCAGCGCCGGCCCCAGGCGAACCGCCCGCAGCCGGACGGCGTCCCGCTCCCCGCCCGCCACCTCAAGCTCGTGATCTGCTTCGTGATCTACGTCGTGACCTGCCGCATCACCGACGCCCACAGCCAGCGTGACCACACCGGCGCGCCCGGAAACCGCGTCCAGCAGTCCGCCGCGATCGACGACGATGCGGTGCGGCCCGGTCTCCAGCCCCTCCAGCACCAACCGGTAATCCGGGAACGCCCCGGTCGCCCCGCCACCGTCGCCGCAGCCCTCCGGCACCTCGCGGCAGCCCTCGCCGCCCCGCACCCGAAGCCCGCGAGCGTCCCCCGCGCACTCCAAATCGACCGACACCTGCCGTACCGCCCACTCCGCCAGGTCCCTCGCCGCCGGCACGCCGATCAGCACCCGCTGCGGCCCACCCTCGAAATCCGCGGCCGCCAGCACCCGTACGGCCAGTCGAAAGCGGTCCGTGGCGACCAACCGCACCTCACCGTCGACGAGTTCGAGCAGCACACCGCCCAGCACCGGAAACTCCTCCCGCGCCGCGCCGACCGCCGCCGCGGGTGCCACCTGCCGTACCGCGCTGGCGAGTTCAGCACCGCCGACCCGAGCACGCCCCGGGACCCCGCGGCCTCCCCCGTCCGCCGCCACCTCGCGCAGGAACCCATCGACCACTGCCCGCGCCTCGTCCGCCGTCCGCCGTGTGCGCTCCAGATGCGCCCGGAGCACGTCACGCGCCGCCTCCTCCGCCCCGTCCAGAACGACCGCCACATCCACCAACGGCAGCCCGGCCGCCCGCAACCGCCGCAGCCGCACAGCACGGGCCGCCTGGCCCGCCGCGTAGTACCGGTACCCCGTCGCGGCATCCACCCGAGCCGGCCGCAACACCCCGCAGTCGTCGTAGAACCGCAGGGCACTCGGCGTCAGACCGGCCCGCCGGGCAAACGCGCCGATGCTCAACAGCTCTTCGGTGTCGTCCATGAACGGGATTGTGGAGCTTCAACCAGCCTGAAGGTCAAAGCGACCCCCTCGGAGGCCGCGCGCGGGGCGCATCGACTCCCGGCGCGCCCGGCCTCCTGACATCACTCCCAGGGCTGCGGGCCCGCGATCTGCCTGGTGGTGACGTTGAGGCGGTTGAAGAGGTTGGTGATGCCGATGGCCAGGGTGAGGCCCGCCAGTTCCTGCTCGCTGAAGTGCTTGGCGGCCTCGTCCCAGATCGCGTCCGGTACGGGCTCCGGCCTGTCGGCGAGCCGGGTCGCGACCTCGGCGAGGGCGAGCGCGGCACGTTCGGCATCGGTGAAGTAGGGCGTGTCCCGCCAGGCCGCGACCGCGAAACGCTGCTCGTCGCTGACGCCGGCCTTCCCGGCACTGCGCGCGTCCCCGTCCACGCAGACGCTGCACCCGTTGATCTGACTCACGCGCAGCTGGACCAGCTCGATCGTCGTCTGGGGAACGCCGGCCTTCCTGACCGTCTTGCTCAGGTCCAGGAGGGACTTCATGGCCTCGGGGATGATCACGGCCGGGTTCTTCATACGTGCCTGCATGGTTGTTCACCTCGTATGTCGTCACGGTGCCGCCGTCTGATGCGGCGGCATCAACAAGTCCGTCACCGCACTGACGGATCGCGACGGGGGAGTGTGACCGGGCGAGGCACACCAAATTCTCTGAACGCTATCGTCCGCCGTCTCAAATCAGCGCCATTTGCCACACGAGAGACAATTCACCCCACCGGAGAGCGGCAGCAACCGGCAGAAACAAGGGCCGATCCCCCTTCCACTTTTCTCAGCCCCCGAGATACCCCTGGTTCCACGAGTCACCGGCACACAGGCCGCATAAGGAGTCAGCCACCCGTGAGCAACGCGCCCACCGACCACCCCACACCCGCCGCTGGGACCGCACGCAGAACGACGACCGATCCCCAAGGAGCCGGCTGGTACGTCGACGATCGCTGCACAAACTGCGACGTCGCCAGGCAACTCGCGCCGGAGTTAGTCGGCGAGGTCGGCGGACGCTCCGAAATCCTGCGCCAGCCGCGTAGCGAGGCCGAAGAGCGCCGGCTGCACGCCGCCGCGTTCGCCTGCCCCTCCCGCTCCATCCGGCATTCCTCCCATCGGCTGGCCCCGGCGCTGGACCCCTTCCCCCTGCGCCTCGACGACACCGTGTTCCTCTGCGGGCACAACTCTCCACACACCGCAGGGGCCAACTCCTACCTCCTGCGGCGACCTTCGGGGAGCCTGATGATGGTGGACACGCCTCGCTGGAGTGATCCGCTGGCCACCCGGTACGCGAGCCTCGGTTCCATCACCGACGTACTCCTCACACACCGGGACCACGCGGCACACGGCCGCCGCTATGCCGACCGCTTCGGAGCCCGGCTGTGGATCCACGAAGGCGACCTTGACGCCGCGCCACAAGCGGATCGCATCCTGCGCGGCACCGACACCGTCGAAATCGCCGACGGCGTACTCGCCCATCCGCTCCCGGGCCACACCAGGGGAAGCGTGCTCTACGTCGCCAACGAGCGGTACTGCTTCAGCGGCGACAGCTTCTACTGGTCACGCACCACAGACGACATCGAGGTGACCGAGAGCGTCACCTGGTACTCCATCGAAGAACTGGCGGCCTCACTGGTCCGTACCGCCGACCGGCTCCGCTTCGAGTGGCTGCTCCCCGGACACGGCGACCGAAAACGCCTGCCTGCCACCGAAATGGCGCGGCGCATCCGGGCGTTGACCGCTCGCACCCGAGCGCTGAAGCCTCGCCCCGTCGACTTCACGGCCGTGCGCTGGTGATCAACAGCGGCAACGGCAGCAGCAGTCCCGATCGGCCGTCGACGCCCCGAATCAGCTCAGCTCACGTCTGCGCCATATCCACAAACCGCGAGTAGTGACCCTGGAACGCCACGGTGATCGTCGCTGTGGGGCCGTTACGGTGCTTCGCCACGATCAGGTCGGCCTCGCCCGCACGCGGGGACTCCTTCTCATAGGCGTCCTCGCGGTGCAGCAGGATGACCATGTCGGCGTCCTGCTCGATCGAACCGGATTCACGAAGGTCGGAGACCATCGGCTTCTTGTCCGTGCGCTGCTCGGGGCCACGGTTCAGCTGGGAGAGCGCGATCACCGGGAGCTCCAGCTCCTTGGCCAGCAGCTTGAGGTTTCGGGACATATCGGAAACTTCCTGCTGGCGGCTCTCGGCGCGCTTCGAGCCACCGGACTGCATCAGCTGCAGATAGTCGATGACCACAAGCTTCAGTTCGTTGCGCTGCTTGAGACGGCGGCACTTCGCGCGGATCTCCATCATCGACAGGTTCGGCGAATCGTCGATGTAGAGCGGCGCGGCGGAGACATCCGGCATCCGGCGCGCCAGCCGCGTCCAGTCCTCGTCCGTCATGCTGCCGGAGCGCATGTGATGCAGCGCCACCCGGGCCTCGGCGGACAGCAGGCGCATCGCGATCTCGTTGCGCCCCATTTCGAGGGAGAAGATCACGCTCGGCAGATTGCTCTTGATCGAGCAGGCGCGCGCGAAGTCCAGCGCCAGGGTGGACTTACCCATGGCGGGACGGGCCGCGATAACGATCATCTGGCCCGGGTGCAGACCGTTCGTCAGCGAATCCAGGTCCGTGAAGCCGGTCGGCACACCCGTCATCTGACCCTGGCGAGAGCCGATCGCCTCGATCTCGTCGAGGGCGCCCTCCATGATGTCGCCGAGCGGCAGATAGTCCTCGCTGGTCCGCTGCTCGGTGACGGCGTAGATCTCCGCCTGGGCGCTGTTGACGATCTCGTCGACGTCGCCGTCCGCCGCGTATCCCATCTGCGTGATCCGGGTGCCCGCTTCGACCAGGCGGCGCAGCACGGCCCGTTCATGGACGATCTCGGCGTAGTACTCGGCGTTCGCGGCCGTCGGCACGGACTGGACGAGGGTGTGCAGATACGAGGCGCCGCCGACCCGCGCGATCTCCCCGCGCTTGGTCAGCTCCGCGGCGATGGTGATCGGGTCGGCCGGCTCGCCCTTGGCATACAGGTCGAGAATCGCCTGGAAGACCAGCTCATGCGCCGGGCGGTAGAAGTCCTCGCCCTTGAGCACCTCGACGACGTCCGCGATGGCGTCCTTGGACAGCAGCATGCCGCCGAGCACGGACTGCTCGGCGTCCAGGTCCTGCGGGGGCACCCGCTCGAAGCCGCCGGCCCAGGAGCCGCCATCTTCGTCGCGGTCCGGTCGGTCACCGCGGCCGCGGCCCTTGCCGTCGCCTCGGCGGGAGCGGGGGGCCGGCAGCCGGTCGCTCGGACCGGAGTCCGCCCAGGGGTCCTCCATGGGCTCGGGCATGCTCACCCCGGCACCTCCTCCCGTCCGCGACGCGGACCTTGCTGTGCTCTTCTTTCTTACGGCACAGCTCTGACAATCGAGACGCCCGACTCCGGTTACGGCGCGTCGAGTTCGGACGAGTTCTCAGGCCGGAACAGGCGGCGGGTGCCGGACCACGGTAGGCCCGCCGGCACCGTCCGCCAATCTGGTTATCCACAGGCCATGTGGATGACCGGCCCATAGCTGTGGAGAAGTCCCCTGATCCTGTGCACGGCACGGGGGAAACTTCTGTGGACAAGCACACAATCAGCCCGTCCACACCCCTCTGACCTGCGGTTTTCTCATCCATAGGCTGTGGGGGAGAAAAACTTTCGCAACCGGTTCAAGATCGTGGCAAACGACCCGCGGAAGCCAACTCCGCACAGCGGAAAGTAAGGACTGCATCACGGTTGCATCTCTTACCTGTGGAAGATTAGATTGCCCGCATGACACTGGCTCCCGCGACCCGGCGGCGCACCGCCCGCCGCCACGACCGCGAGATCATCGCACTCGCCCTGCCGGCTTTCGGTTCCCTCGTCGCGGAACCCCTCTTCGTCATGGTCGACAGCGCCGTCATCGGCCACCTCGGCACCCCCCAGCTCGCCGGCCTCGGCGTCGCCGCCGCCCTGCTGACCACCGCTGTCTCCGTCTTCGTCTTCCTCGCCTACGCCACCACCGCGGCGGTCGCCCGCAGAGTCGGCGCCGGCGACCTCCCCGCCGCCATCCGCCAGGGCATGGACGGCATCTGGCTCGCCCTCCTCCTCGGCGCCGCCGTCATCGCGACCGTGCTGCCCACCGCCCCGTGGCTCGTCGAAGCCTTCGGCGCATCCGGCACCGCCGCCCCGTACGCCACGACCTATCTGCGCATCAGCGCCCTCGGCATCCCCGCGATGCTCGTCGTCCTCGCCGCCACCGGCGTACTCCGCGGCCTCCAGGACACCAGGACCCCGCTGTACGTGGCCATCGGAGGATTCTCCGGAAACGCCGTACTGAACATCGGGCTGGTCTACGGCGCCGGCCTCGGCATCGCGGGCTCCGCCTGGGGCACCGTCATCGCCCAGTGCGCCATGGCCGCCGCCTACCTCGTCGTGGTGGTCCGCGGCGCCCGGCGGCACGGGGCCTCGCTGCGCCCCGACGCGGCGGGTATCCGCGCCTCCGCGCAGGCCGGCCTCCCCTTGCTGGTCCGCACCCTCTCACTGCGCGCCGTGCTGATGATCGCCACCGCCGTGGCCGCCAGGCTCGGCGACGCCGAGATCGCCGCCCACCAGATCGTACTCACCCTCTGGCAGCTGCTGGCCTTCGCTCTGGACGCCATAGCCATAGCCGGGCAGGCGATCATAGGGCGCTATCTCGGAGCTGCGGACCGGGAGGGCGCCACGGCCGCTTGCCGCCGCATGGTGCAGTGGGGCATCGCCTCCGGCGTGGTCCTGGGCATCCTGGTCGCGCTCGCCCGGCCACTGTTCATCCCGCTGTTCACCGCCGACCCCGCCGTGCAGGGCCCCCTGCTGACCACGCTCCTGGTCGTCGCGGTCAGCCAGCCGATCTCCGGAGTCGTCTTCATACTCGACGGCGTCCTGATGGGGGCCGGGGACGGGCCGTACCTCGCCTGGGCAATGGTCGTGACGCTCGCCCTGTTCGCACCCGTGGCGCTGGCCGTACCGGCCTTCGGCGGCGGACTCGTCGCCCTCTGGTGGGCCATGACGCTGATGATGACCGTGCGCATGCTGACACTGTGGCTGCGCACCCGGTCGGGCCGGTGGATTGTGACCGGGGCCTCCCGCTGAACCGCCCCGTAACAACGAACTGCCTGTCGATAATGACCGTGTGCGCCCGCTAGCCAGGAAATCCGTGCTGCCCCTGACGTTCATCGTCATCGGGGCAGCTGTCATGGTGGGCTCCGCCGCGGAGGTCGCTCCTACGGTCGGCGGCGGCCGCAGCAGCTTCGGTAAGTCCGGCGAGGCCGGCCAGGACCCCGAGGACCAGGATCCGGCCGCGACGGCCCCGGCCGACGACGGCAACGCGTACACCCCGCGCCGGACCGAGCAGAACGCCCGGGTCGGCGTGGTCTTCGAGAAGGACGACACCGGCGAGCACTTCTGCACCGCAAGCGTCGTGCAGAGCCCCGGCCGGAACATGCTCATCACCGCGGCGCACTGCGCGTACGACAGCGACGCCAAGGCCCCCGTGAACGATCTCGTCTTCGCTCCCGACTATCGCGACGGCGAAGAACCCACCGGCCTGTGGAAGGTCAACAAGGTCATAGTCGACGACCGCTGGGCCAAGTCGAACGACGAGGATCTCGACGTCGCGTTCCTCCTGCTCGACAAGAAGAAGGGCGAGCAGATCCAGGACGTCCTGGGTGCCAACACGCTCGGCATAGACCGCGGCTTCGACAACGAAGTCAAGATCACCGGCTATCCGACCAGCCGCAACACCCCGATCTCCTGCCAGAACCGCACCACGAAGTTCAGCAACACCCAACTGCGCGTCAAATGCACCGACTTCGAGGGCGGTACGAGCGGCAGCCCTTGGCTGGCCGACTACGACCCCAAGAGCCACACCGGCACGGTCATCGGTGTCCTGGGCGGCCATGAGGGCGGCGGCGACGAGGACGATGTCTCCTACGCCGCGTACTTCGACGACGACATCGCGGCGCTGTACAAGCACGCCCAGGACGAGGACTGAGAACGGGCCTCCGGACACCTGAACACGGCGAAGGGCCGCACCCCATAGCGGGGTACGGCCCTTCGGCGTTGTGCTGCGATTACGCGGCGACGACCTCGACGCCGAGCTTCGCGATGACCTCGGCGTGCAGACGCACGGAGACCTGGTGCGCGCCCAGGGTCTTGATCGGCGTACCGAGCTCGACACGGCGCTTGTCGACGTCCGGACCACCGGCGGCCTTGATCGCCGAGGCGACGTCGGCCGGGGTGACGGAGCCGAACAGGCGGCCGGCGTCGCCGGCACGGACGGCCAGCTTCACCTTGACGCCCTCGAGCTGGCCCTTGATCTCGTTGGCCTGCTCGATCGTGGCGATCTCGCGGATCTTGCGACCGCGACGGATCTGCTCGACGTCCTTCTCGCCACCCTTGGTCCAGCGGATCGCGAAACCACGCGGGACCAGGTAGTTACGGGCGTAACCGTCCTTGACGTCGACGACGTCGCCGGCGGTGCCGAGGCCAGAGACCTCGTGGGTGAGGATGATCTTCATGTGTCGGTCACCCTTCCCTTATCGCGCGGTGGACGTGTAGGGCAGCAGCGCCATCTCACGGCTGTTCTTCACGGCCGTGGCGACGTCACGCTGGTGCTGAGTGCAGTTGCCGGTGACTCGGCGGGCACGGATCTTGCCGCGGTCGGAAATGAACTTCCGCAGCAGGTTCGTGTCCTTGTAGTCAACGTAGGAGATCTTCTCCTTGCAGAACACGCAAACCTTCTTCTTAGGCTTGCGAGCAGGCGGCTTCGCCATTGTCTCTCTCCAGTGAGTTCAAGAAGTTTGTGCTGACGCCCTCGAGGTCCCGGCCGTTTCACGGCGTTGTTTCACGTGAAACAACGCGGAGACGAGCCGGCTGTGCGGACCTAGAAGGGCGGCTCGTCCGAGTAGCCGCCGCCGGAGCTGCCGCCCCAGCCACCGCCGCCGCCACCCTGCTGGCCACCGCCGGCAGGAGCATTGGTCGCCCACGGGTCGTCGGCGGGAGCACCGCCGCCGCCCTGCTGGCCGCCACCGGGGCCGCCGCCCCAGCCACCGCCACCCTGGCCACCGCCCTGCTGACCGCCGCCGAAGCCGCCGCCCTGGCCACCGCGACCGCTGGTCTTGGTGATCTTGGCCGTGGCGTTCTTGAGGCTCGCGCCCACTTCCTCGACGTCGAGCTCGTAGACCGTGCGCTTCACGCCCTCGCGGTCCTCGTACGACCGCTGCTTGAGGCGGCCCTGCACGACCACGCGGGTACCCCGCGTGAGGGACTCGGCGACGTTCTCCGCCGCCTGACGCCACACCGAGCAGGTCAGGAACAGGCTCTCGCCGTCCTTCCACTCATTGGTCTGGCGGTCGAAAGTGCGGGGAGTGGACGCGACGCGGAACTTCGCGACCGCCGCACCGGACGGGGTGAAGCGCAGCTCGGGGTCGTCGACAAGATTGCCGACAACCGTGATGACGGTCTCGCCTGCCATTAGGGGAACCTCTCGGCGGGTGTGCTGCTGGCTGCTGGTGTTGCTGCTACTCGAACCCGGTTACCGCTGAACGCTGACGCGGTCAGTGGGTCTCGGGACGGAGGACCTTGGTCCGGAGGACCGACTCATTCAGGTTCATCTGACGGTCGAGCTCCTTGACGACCGCAGGCTCGGCCTGCAGGTCGATGACCGAGTAGATGCCCTCAGGCTTCTTGTTGATCTCGTACGAGAGACGACGACGGCCCCAGGTGTCGACCTTCTCGACCTTTCCGTTGCCCTCACGGACGACGGAGAGGAAGTTCTCGATCAGCGGGGAGACAGCGCGCTCCTCGAGATCGGGGTCGAGGATGACCATCACCTCGTAGTGACGCATGTAGAACCCACCTCCTTTGGACTCAGCGGCCACGGTCGTTCCGTGGCAGGAGGGTCATGATGCGTTCCGCACCGAGCCCGCCCGGGTCATCCGGACAGACATAGGCGCAGACCGTACAGAGTACCTGCCTCAGGCCTTCCGGTTGAAATCCGAGTGCTGCACCCCTCAATCTGGAACGCAACGGGTGTGAGCGGCGTTACAGTGCGCCGCCCTGTCATCGGAGGTGCCGCATGGCACAGGCAGCAAGGACCCAGCGCAGTCTGCTCTCGCTTCTCAACAGCGACGGCAAGGCGCACCCCGTCGAGAACACCATCGCCATCGTGACCCTGGTGCTCGGCGCGGTCGCCGTCTTCACCACGCTCTCTCCCAGCCTGCACCTGATCAGCTCCTGGGCCGGGCTCGTCGGAATCGGGACGGGCCTCTGGGGCCAGTTCATCTCATCGACGACAGGCGAACGCTTCCTGTTGATCATCGGTCTCGGGGCTTCGGGCGTCGGCTTCTACATCGGCCTGGCGCACGGCGGCCTCTTCGGCGGCGTCCTCGGCTAGCGCGAGGCCGGGGCGATTCGAACCCAAGACCGTACGGCTCAGACGGGGCGCTCCCCGCTCACAGTAGGCTTCGGCGCGAGAGCCGGAGCCCCGACCATGGGGACACACCTGCCGAGGAGCGCCCCGCATGAGCCTGACCCTGAGGACCATTAGCCGAGAGCAGCATCTGGCATACATCCAGAGCCTGCCCGCGGCGAGCCACATGCAGGTCCCGGCCTGGGCCGACGTCAAGGCCGAGTGGCGCTCGGAGAGCCTGGGCTGGTTCGACGCCGACGGCGAGCTGGTCGGCGCCGGTCTGGTCCTCTACCGCCAGGTCCCCAAGGTCAAGCTGTATCTCGCCTACCTCCCCGAGGGACCGGTCATCAACTGGTACTCCCCGAATCTGGAGGACTGGCTGCAGCCGATGCTCAAGCATCTCAAGCAGCAGGGCGCCTTCACGGTGAAGATGGGCCCGCCGGTCATCATCCGCCGCTGGGACGCCGCGGCGATCAAGGCCGGCATCCAGAACCCGGACGTCAAGCGCCTGCGGGACGTCGAGGCGACCCACATCGAGCCGCGCGCCTTCGAGGTGGCCGACAAGCTTCGCCGCATGGGCTGGCAGCAGGGCGAGGACGGCGGCGCCGGCTTCGCCGATGTGCAGCCCCGCTACGTCTTCCAGGTGCCGCTGGCCAACCGTTCCCTGGAGGACGTCCACAAGGGCTTCAACCAGCTGTGGCGCCGCAACATCAAGAAGGCCGAGAAGGCCGGCGTCGAGGTCGTGCAGGGCAGCTACGACGAGCTGGACGAGTGGCAGCGGCTCTACGAGATCACCGCGGAGCGCGACCACTTCCGGCCGCGCCCGATCGGCTACTTCCAGCGCATGTGGAAGGCCCTCAACGCCGAGGACCCCAACCGCATGCGGCTGTACTTCGCCCGCCACGAGGGCGAGAACGTCGCGGCCGCCACGATGCTGATCGTCGGTGGCCATGTCTGGTACTCGTACGGCGCCTCCGCCAACCACAAGCGCGAGGTCAGGCCCTCCAACGCGATGCAGTGGCGGATGCTGCGCGACGCCTATGCGCTCGGCGCCACGGTCTACGACCTCCGCGGCATCAGCGACTCCCTGGACGAGAACGACCACCTTTTCGGCCTGATCCAGTTCAAGGTCGGCACAGGTGGGCAGGCAGCGGAGTATCTCGGTGAGTGGGACTTCCCGCTCAACAAGCTGCTGCACAAGGCGTTCGATATGTATATGGCGCGGCGCTGACCCGCCCGCTCCACCGCTCCAGTTCGTACCCCTGACACACCCCAGCCACGAGAAAGGTCCCGGGCCCGGCCATGGCGCTCACCCTCTACGTCGACACCGCGCGCTGGCGGGCGCATCAGCAGAGCGTTCTCCAGCAGTTCCCCGGGCTGGTCCCGGTGTGCAAAGGCAACGGCTACGGCTTCGGCCATGAGCGCCTCGCCGATGAGGCCACCCGCCTCGGTGCCGACATCCTCGCGGTCGGTACGACCTACGAAGCGGCCCGCATCAAGGACTTCTTCAGCGGTGACCTGCTCGTTCTGACGCCGTTCCGGCACGGCGAGGAGCCGGTGCCGCTGCCCGACCGGGCCATCCGCTCGGTCTCCTCGGTCGAGGGCGTGGGCGGCCTGGTGGGCGCCAGGGTCGTCATCGAGGTCATGAGCAGCATGAAGCGGCACGGTGTCGCGCCGGAGGACCTGCCGAAGCTGGCCGCGGCCATCGAGGACGTCCGGCTCGAAGGGTTCGCGATCCATCTGCCGCTGGACCGCACCGACGGGTCCGACGCGGTCGAAGAGGTCATCGGTTGGATGGACCGGCTCCGCGCCGCCCGCCTGCCGCTGCACACCATGTTCGTCAGCCACCTCAAGGCCAATGAACTCGCCCGTCTCCAGCAGCAGTTCCCGCAGACCCGGTTCCGCGCGCGGATCGGCACCCGGCTGTGGCTCGGCGACCACGAGGCCACCGAGTACCGCGGCTCGGTGCTCGACGTCACGCGCGTCGCGAAGGGGGACCGCTTCGGCTACCGCCAGCAAAAGGCGGCCTCCGACGGCTACTTGGTCGTGGTCGCCGGCGGCACGTCGCATGGCGTCGGCCTGGAGGCTCCCAAGGCTCTGCACGGTGTGATGCCGCGCGCCAAGGGCGTGGCCCGCGCAGGTCTGGCAACCGTCAACCGCAATCTCGCGCCGTATGTGTGGGCCGGGAAGCAGCGCTGGTTCGCGGAGCCCCCGCACATGCAGGTGTCGATTCTGTTCGTACCGGCGGACGCACCCGCGCCGCAGGTGGGCGAGGAACTGGTGGCCCATCTCCGGCACACCACGACGCAGTACGACCGCCTTGTGGACCGCTGAGCCGCCCGAGCCCAGCTCTCCGGAACGCCGAGGGCCCGGTGCCGCAGACACACTCTGCGGCACCGGGCCCTTCCCGTTCGGTTCAGGGGCGGTCAGTCCTGTACGACGCCCCAGCGCACCCGTGGCTGCCCCTCGAAGTGCAGCGCGTGCCGCGGCTCGTGATAGGTCCGGCCGAGGACGAACACGTCCGGTGCCCGGTCCAGGACACCCCCCGACGGATCGTCATCGCCGTCTCTACGCACGACGTCCCGCTCCGGCATCAGGATGTCCCGTACCACCACGGCGCACAGGTAGAGGGTGCCCAACAGGTGGAGGGCGATGGCCAGTTGGTAGCCCTCCGTCGGCAGCCCCTGATGTTTGTCGCCGTTGCTGGTGTAGGCGAGGTACATCCAGATACCCAGGAAGTACATGACCTCGCAGGCCTGCCAGATCAGGAAGTCCCGCCAGCGGGGCCGGGCCAGCGCGGCGAGCGGGGTCAGCCAGAGAACGTACTGCGGCGAGTAGACCTTGTTGGTGAGGATGAAGAGCGCGACGACGAGGAACGCGAGCTGGGCGAAGCGCGGCCGGCGCGGTGCGTAGAGCGTCAGCAGTCCGATGGCGCCACAGCCCAGGATCATCAGCAGGGTGGCGTAGGTGTTGGCGTTCTCCAGGGGATTACCGGTGCGCTGCGAGATCAGGAGCCAGATCGATCCGAAGTCGATGGGGCGCTCCTGGCTGAAGGTGTAGAACTTCGCCCAGCCCTCCCTGATGTGGAAGCCGGTCACATCGTGCGTGATCATCACCGGCAGATTGACCAGGAGCCAGGATGCCGCCGTGCCCGCCACGACCCTTCCGTACGCGCGCCAGGCTCCCGCGCGCCAGCAGAGCACCAGCAGCGGCCCGAGCAGCAGCACCGGGTACAGCTTCGCGGCGGTCGCCAGCCCGATCATGATGCCCGCCGCCAGAGGCCGGCTCCGTGACCACTTCAGCATTCCCAGGGCGGTCAGGGCGATCGCCAGCAGGTCCCAGTTGATGGTGGCGGTGAGCGCGAAGGCCGGCGCCAGGGCGACGAGGAGACCGTCCCAGGGCCGGCGCCGGTGCGTCCGGGCCACGCACACGGCGATAACGACGGCGCAGATCATCAGCATGCCGGCGTTGACCAGCCAGTAGATCTGTTCTTGCTGCTGGATCGATCCCCCGTGCGGAGTCATCCAGGAGGCGAGCTGCATAAAGGCACCGGTCAGCACGGGGTACTCGAGGTACTCCATATCGCCGGGCAGCTTGTCGAAATACGGGGCCAGTCCGTCGGCGAAGCCACGCCCCGCATAGAGATGGGGAATGTCGGAGTAGCAGGCATGGGTGTACTGGGTCGTGGTCCCGAAGAACCACCCGCCGTTGTAACAGGGCAGCTTCTGCACCATGCCGAGCGCGAACATTCCGATGGCGACGAGCGCAACGAACCGCACCGGCGTCAGCCAGCTGGTGCCGAACAGCGCGCGCCGTCCGATCGGTCCTCCGATCAGCTCGCTGCCGGCCGCCGCCACCTCGTCCCGGTTCGTCGGCCGTACGGGCTCATCCTGTCGCACGCTCGTCATGGCCCCATCCTGCCGTACGCCCCTTGCCCGAACGCGGCGAAGCCCCCGCCCGGTCGAGCCGGGTCGGGGGCTTCGCCGCTTCATGTTTCACGTGAAACAGTCGCTTGGTTTCACGTGAAACAGTCGGCGATCATCAAGAGCCGGAGGGGCCGCCGAACAAGCCTCCGCCGTTGCCGTTGCCGTTACCGCCGCCGGGGCCTCCGGGATCAGGGGTCGGACTCGTCTCCCCTCCGGTGGTCCCACCGGTATCCCCACCGGTTGTCGTCCCACCGGTTTCCTGGCACTTGACGTCCCAGGTGGAGCAGGTCTCCGTGGGGCCAGGGCTCGGAGAGCCGCTCGGGGGAGCGGACTCGCTCGGCGTCTCGGACGGCGTCTCCGACGGCTCCTGCGACGGCGTGGGGGTCGGCGTCGGGGTCGGCATACCTTCCTCGTCGAGGCGCTGCCCGATGTCAGTGGCCGCGGGGAACTGTGCGGAGCCGATGTTCGCCTGGAGCATGTACTCGGTCCATACCTCGGTGGGCAGTGCACCACCGTGGATCGAGTCGAATCCGCCCACTCCGTTCATGGACAGCTGGCGCGGGTTCTTCGGGTCCTCACGGAACATCGTGACGGAAGTCGAGAGCTTCGGGGTGTAGCCGACGAACCAGGCCGACTTGTTCTCGTCGGTGGTACCGGTCTTGCCCGCCGCCGGAATGCCCACCCTCCTCGCGTCCTTGGCCGTGCCGTTCTTGATGACGTTCTGCAGCACCTTGGTCACGTTGTTGGCGATTTCGGCATCCATCGCCGTTTCCTCATGGGGCTTCTCGAAACCCGGCTCATCCACGCCTTCACGCGTCACCTTGGTCACCGAATACGGCTCGTACTTCTTCCCCGAGGCAGCGAACGTCGCATAGGCATCGGCCATCCGAATCGCGCTCGGCGTCGAGGTACCCAGCGCGAACGACGGGTTCAGATTCTTGTCGAAGCTCTCGTCCGAGATTCCCGCGGCGTGCGCCATGTCCCGCACCTTGGTCATCCCGACATCCATGCCGAGCTGAACGAACGGGGTGTTGACGGACTGCTCCATGGCCTTGACCAAGGAGATGTAGCCCCAGCGGTGAGCGCTCTCGTTCTCCTGGAAGAAGGGCGAGTTATCTCGCTTCAGGACGTAGTCGCCGTTCGCGTCCTTCACCTTGAGATGGTCGTTGCCGTTGTACCGGCTCTCCGGGGAGACCGCGACCCCGGGGTTGTCGGCCTTCCCGTACTTCATGGCCGCCGCAAGGACGAACGGCTTCCAGGTCGAGCCGACCGGCACACCGAAGGTGTCGGCGTTGTTGCTGAAGTGGCCCTTGTCGTAACCCTCACCGCCGTACAAGGCGACGATCTTGCCGTCTCCCGGCACCACGGAGGCCGCACCGAACTGGACATATTTGTCCTTCGCGCGCTCCTTCGGGTTGATGTATCGCTTGTCGACCTTCCTGACCGCATCGGCGAGCTTGTTGACCTTGCGCCTGTCGAAGGTCGTCTGGATCGTGTAGCCGCCCTTGTCGAACAGCGCTTCGCCGATGGTGGAGTGCTTCAGGACGTACTTCTTCGCGGTGTCCATCAGGTAGCCGATCTGGCCGGTCTTGCTGGCCACGGCCTTCGGCTGGTCGGGCGTGGGGAACTTCCGGTACTTGTCACGAACGGACTTGTCCATGAACCCCACCTCGACCTCCCGGTCGAGGATCCAGCTCCAGCGCGCCTGAGCACGCTTGGTGTTCTCCGCCTTGGACGAGTGCGGGCCCGAGCCGCCGGCCGGGTCGTACAGGTCGGCGCCCTTGAGCACGGTCGCCAGCATGGCGCTCTCGGCCGGATTCAGTTCGAAGGCGTTCTTCCCGTAGTACGCCTGGGCCGCTGCCTGGATGCCGTAGGCCCCGCGACCGTAGTAGCTGGTGTTCAGGTAGCCCTGGAGGATCTCGTCCTTGCTCATCTTCGAGTCGACCTTTATCGAGATGAACAGCTCCTTGACCTTACGGTCGAGCGTCTGCTCCTGGGTCAGCATCGCGTTCTTGACGTACTGCTGGGTGATGGTCGATCCGCCCTGGGTGTCACCTCCCCTGGCCATGTTGAACAGTGCTCGCGCGATGCCCATGGGGTCCACACCCGAGTCCGTCTTGAAGGACGCGTTCTCCGCGGCCATCGCCGCCCACTGCATCGCTTTCGGAATCTCGGCGATCTTGACGTTCTGCCGGTTCGTCTGACCGTCCCGGGCCATCACCGAGCCGTCGGCCCACAGGTAGACGTTGTTCTGCTGCTTGGCGGCATCGCTCTCGCTGGGGACGTGCACCAGGGCCAGCGCGACGCCGGCCGCTCCGACGATCAGGCCCATGAAGGTGACGGTCAGGCCGGTGACCTGCTTCCAGGAGGGCACGAAGCGGCGCCAGCCGGTGCGGTTGAACCGGGGGTAGTCGATGAAGCGCTTCTTGGGAGGCCTCCCGCTACCGCGACCGGGCCCTCCCTCGGGGCCATGGCCGCCACCGCCGCCGCGGCCTCCGCCACGTCGACCACCACGGCCGCCACCAGCGGCCATCGCAGCGTCGTCGGGGGTCCGTCGGCGGGAACCACGCTGGGCGGCACGGCGAGCCTCGGCCCGCCCTCCGTAGGGCCGCTCCTGGCCATACGGTTCGGAGCCGGGCGCAGGACCGGCAGCGGAACCTCGCACGGCACGGCGCCCTGTGGGCTGCTGCGCGGCGCGACGGGCCGCGGCACGTCCGCCACCTTGCGGCTGTGGCGGTTTGCGACGGTGCTCGCTCATGGAACGGATACTCCTCGGGCAGGCGCGCTATCTCGTCGCCTGAAGGCGGCAGTTGTCTTCAGGTCCCCCCGATGTACGACCCGCTCCTGACGCGCGAGTCGCACTACACCGAGGACAGGGACGCCACATATCGGCCCACGGTTCCCGGCATTCTGCATGCCGCACAGACTACGCACGGCCAAAACCTGCCCAGTGTTGAAATTCACTCCAAAACAGTCAGGTCACGTAGCACGAATTAGTGATGTGACGCCGTTCACCATCCCCCCGCTTGTTCCACCCAGGACGCCGTTCTATCGTCTGGATGTATCGAGTCGATACATCAGCACGAGATAAAGAACGCACGAGGCCAGGGAGGCGGAGGATGAGCAGACGTTCCGGCATCCTTGAGTTCGCCGTCCTCGGCCTGCTCCGCGAGTCCCCGATGCACGGTTATGAGCTGCGAAAACGGCTCAACACCTCGCTCGGGGTCTTCCGTGCGTTCAGCTATGGCACCCTCTACCCCTGCCTCAAGGCGCTGGTCGCGAACGGCTGGCTCATAGAGGAGACGGGTGACGCCCCGGAGGGCGCACCCGCCGCGGCACTGACGGGACGCCGAGCGAAGATCGTCTACCGATTGACCGCATCGGGCAAAGAGCACTTCGAGGAGCTGCTCGCCCACTCCGGACCGGATGCGTGGGAGGACGAGCACTTCGGCGTCCGCTTTGCCTTCTTCGGTCAGACGTCGCGGGACGTCCGGATGCGCGTGCTGGAAGGCCGCCGCAGCCGGCTGGAGGAGCGCCTCGAGAGGATGCGCACCTCTTTGGCCCGGACCCGCGAGCGGCTGGACGACTACACGCTCGAGCTGCAGCGCCATGGCATGGAATCCGTGGAGCGCGAAGTGCGTTGGTTGAACGAGCTCATCGAGAGTGAGCGCGCCGGGCGCGATCAGCGCGCACCGGGTTCCGCAGAGCAGGGCAAGAAGGACCAGTCAGGAGATACGGGCGGCCTGCCCCGGCACCGGGGTGGTTCCCGGCCGGATCCGTCCGATGACACCACCACATGAGGGCCTGTTGCACAGGGCCTCATCGAGAACACAGGGAGCAACCGGAATGGGTTCGGTTCGCGTAGCCATCGTCGGCGTGGGCAACTGCGCCGCCTCGCTGGTACAGGGCGTCGAGTACTACAAGGACGCCGACCCGAACAGCCGCGTGCCCGGCCTCATGCACGTGCAGTTCGGCGACTACCACGTCCGCGACATCGAGTTCGTGGCCGCCTTCGACGTCGACGCCAAGAAGGTCGGCCTCGACCTCGCGGATGCCATCGGCGCCAGCGAGAACAACACCATCAAGATCTGCGACGTGCCGAACGCCGGCGTGACGGTCCAGCGCGGCCACACCCTCGACGGCCTGGGCAAGTACTACCGGATGACGATCGAGGAGTCCGAGGAGACTCCGGTCGACATCGTCCAGGTCCTCAAGGACAAGCAGGTCGACGTCCTGGTCTGCTACCTCCCTGTCGGCTCCGAGGACGCCGCGAAGTACTACGCGCAGTGCGCCATCGACGCCAAGGTCGCGTTCGTCAACGCCCTCCCGGTCTTCATCGCCGGCACCAAGGAGTGGGCGGACAAGTTCACCGAGGCCGGTGTCCCGATCGTCGGTGACGACATCAAGTCCCAGGTCGGCGCCACGATCACGCACCGCGTGATGGCCAAGCTCTTCGAGGACCGGGGCGTCGTCCTGGACCGCACGATGCAGCTGAACGTCGGCGGCAACATGGACTTCAAGAACATGCTCGAGCGCGAGCGCCTGGAGTCCAAGAAGATCTCCAAGACGCAGGCCGTCACCTCCCAGATCAGGGACCGTGAGCTGGGCGAGGACAACGTCCACATCGGCCCGTCGGACTTCGTGGCCTGGCTGGACGACCGCAAGTGGGCCTATGTCCGCCTCGAGGGCCGCGCCTTCGGTGACGTCCCGCTGAACCTCGAGTACAAGCTCGAGGTCTGGGACTCCCCGAACTCCGCCGGCGTCATCATCGACGCCCTGCGCGCCGCGAAGATCGCCAAGGACCGGGGCATCGGCGGCCCGATCCTCTCCGCTTCGTCGTACTTCATGAAGTCGCCGCCGGTGCAGTACTTCGACGACGAGGCTCGCGAGAACGTCGAGAAGTTCATCAAGGGCGACGTCGAGCGCTGAGGCGTCCGCCGCTCAACGCTCCACGCAGGCCCCCGGATATTCCACCCGGGGGCCTGCGGGCTGTGTGAGGCTGTGCCTCATGCATGCTGTGCGCGATCTCCGCGTATTACTCCAGCTCCGGGACTTCCGATCCCTCCTGGCCGCACGGCTCCTCTCCCAAGGCGCCGACGGCGTCTACCAAGTCGCACTCGCGACCTTCGTCGTCTTCTCGCCCGAGAAGCAGACCTCGGCCGCGGCCATCGCCTCCGCCATGGCCATCCTGCTGCTTCCCTACTCGCTCCTCGGCCCCTTCACCGGTGTGCTGCTCGACCGCTGGCGCCGCCGCCAGGTCATCCTGTACGGGAATCTGCTGCGGACTCTGCTGGCCGCGGTGACGGCCGCCTTGATGGTGGCCAAGGTCCCCGACTGGCTGTTCTACGCCTCCGCCCTGTCCGTGACCGCCGTGAACCGCTTCGTCCTGGCCGGCATTTCGGCCGCGCTCCCCCGCGTGGTCCGGGGCGAGAAGCAGCTCGTGATGGCCAACTCCCTTGCGCCCACTGCCGGAACGCTCGCCGCGACCGCCGGCGGCGGGCTCGCCTTCGCCGTCCGCCTCGCCGGCACGAATGTGGACGCCGTCGTCGTCCTGCTCGCGGCGGCCCTCTACCTCTGTTCGGCTCTCACCGCGCTGCGGATGGCGCCCGGGCTCCTCGGCCCCGACCCCTCACTGCTCCAACCGCACCTGCGGGAAGCCCTGTTGAGCACGGTACGGGGGCTCGCGGACGGCCTTCGTCATCTCGCCGAGCGGCGCCCCGCTGCCCGCGCGCTGACCGCGATGACCATAGTCCGCTTCTGCTACGGAGCCGTGACGGTCATGGTCCTCATGCTGTGCCGATACGCCTGGACCGACAACGAGTCCGACGGCCTGGCCCTGCTCGGGATCACCGTCGTGGTGTCGGGAGCAGGTTTCTTCGCGGCCGCTCTCGTGACGCCCTGGGCGGTCGGGCGGCTCACCGCCTTCGGCTGGATTGCCGTTTGCGCCGCCCTGGGCGCGGTGTTGGTACCCACGCTCGGCCTGCTCTTCGCTCCGGTGCCGATGCTGGCAGCCGCGTTCGTGCTCGGTATCAGCACACAAGGCACCAAGATTTCCACCGACACAGTGGTCCAGTCGTCGGTCGACGATGCCTTCCGCGGCCGGATCTTCGCCATCTACGACGTGCTGTTCAACGTCGCCTTCGTCGGTGCCGCGGCGGTCGCCGCCCTCATGCTGCCGCCGAACGGGAAGTCGGTCGTTCTGATAGTCGTTGTGGCCGCGGTCTACGCGGCGGTCGTCGCGGCATTGGTCCGCTTTAGGCGCCGTTAGGCGTCACGTCTTCTGCCGATGGGGCACCCAGCCCCCGCCGACGTCACCCGACCCGATAACTTACGGGCGTCCTACACAAGCCTGTACACATCAATATCGGGGGAATCGCATGACGACGCCGCCTCATGGCCAGAATCCGTACGGTCAGCAGCCCTACGGGCAGAACCCGTATCCGCAAGCGCCGCAAGCTCCGTACGGCCAGCCCCAGGGCGGCTACGCGTACCCGCAGCAGCAAGCCCCGTATGGACAGCAGCCGCAGCCGGGTTACCCGCAGGCACCGCAGCAGCCCTACATGCACGGTGGGGCACCGGTTCCCCCGCCGCCGCCTTCCACCCGCCGGTCCCCCATGGCGATCCTGAAGATCATCGGGCTCATCATCGCCGTGATCTTCGCGGGAGTCATCTGGGTGATGAGCTGGGACGACGCTGACACCGCCGAGGTGGGGGACTGTCTGAAGAACAACGGCAACACCATCAACCCCGATCTCCAGGTGGTGGATTGCGGCACTTCGGAGGCCGAGTTCAAGGTGAAGGAAGTCCACACGGAGACCACCGACATCACTCTCTGCCCCGAGGGCACCAGGGGCTATGGCGAGCAGCAGCGCAGTCGCAGGGGCTCCGGCAAGCGGTTTGTGCTCTGCCTGACAGATGTGAAGTAGAGCGGCCCGAAGCTCTCGGACACAACGAAGGGGCGGTGTTTCACGTGAAACACCGCCCCTTGGTTTCACGTGAAACATTGCGGTTCGACGCCCGCCTGTTTCACGTGAAACATCAGCTCTGAGTGGCCCACCACTCCTTGAGAGCCGCAATCGCGGCCTCGCGGTCCATCGGACCGTGCTCGAGTCGCAGCTCAAGCATCTGCTTGTACGCCTTGCCGACCTGCGGCCCCGGGCCGATGCCAAGAATTTTCATGATCTCGTTGCCGTCCAGATCCGGGCGGATCGCGTCCAGCTCTTCCTGCTCCTGCAACCGCGCGATGCGCTCCTCGAGCCCGTCATAGGCACGGGACAGGGCAGTCGCCTTGCGCTTGTTGCGGGTGGTGCAGTCCGAGCGCGTCAGCTTGTGCAGCCGCTCCAGCTGCGGGCCGGCATCCCGTACGTAGCGACGGACCGCCGAGTCCGTCCACTCACCGGTCCCGTAGCCGTGGAAGCGCAGATGCAACTCCACCAGAAGCGACACGTCCTTGATCATGTCGTTGGAGTACTTCAGGGCGGTCATCCGCTTTTTGGTCATCTTCGCCCCCACCACCTCGTGGTGATGGAAGGAGACCCGGCCGTCCATCTCGAAGCGCCGCGTCTTGGGCTTTCCGATGTCGTGCAGGAGGGCCGCCAGCCGCAGCACCAGATCGGGCCCGTTCTCTTCGAGGGCGATCGCCTGCTCCAGGACCGTCAGCGAATGCTCGTAGACGTCCTTGTGGCGGTGATGCTCGTCACGTTCCAACCGCAGCGCCGGCAGCTCGGGCAGCACCCGGCCGGCTAGCCCCGAGTCGACGAGCAGCCGCAGACCCTTGCGCGGGTTCGGCGCCAGGATCAGCTTGTTCAGCTCGTCCCGCACCCGCTCCGCGGAGACGATCTCGATCCGCTCCGACATCGCCTTCATCGCGGCGACGACCTCGGGAGCGACCTCGAAGTCCAGCTGGGCGGCGAACCGAGCCGCCCGCATCATCCGCAGCGGATCATCGGAGAACGACTGCTCGGGCGTCCCCGGGGTCCGCAGAACGCGGGCAGTCAGGTCCTCCAGACCGCCATGGGGATCGACGAACTCCTTCTGCGGCAGCAGCACCGCCATGGCGTTCACCGTGAAGTCCCGGCGGACCAGGTCCTCCTCGATGGAGTCGCCGTAGGACACCTCCGGCTTGCGCGAGGTGCGGTCGTAGGCCTCGGAGCGGTAGGTCGTGACCTCGATGTCGAACGAGCTCTTCTTGCAGCCCACCGTGCCGAAGGCGATGCCGACCTCCCATACCGCGTCCGCCCACGGCCGGACGATCTTCAGAACGTCCTCGGGGCGGGCATCGGTGGTGAAGTCCAGATCGTTGCCGAGCCTGCCGAGCAGCGCATCCCGGACCGAGCCACCGACCAGGGCAAGCGTGAACCCGGCCTCCTGGAATCGGCGGGCCAGGTCGTCCGCGACGGGGGACACCCGCAGAAGCTCGCTCACGGCACGGCGCTGTACATGGTTCAGCGCGTTCGTCGACTGCGGAGTCTGCTCGGGCTGCGGGGCGGCGATGTCATTGTTGGGGTTCGGCACAACAAAACAGGGTACGTGGCCACGCCGAGCGAAGCGTCACCCTAATAAGGCGACGGGTATCGGGCCGTCCGCCCCGCGATCATGTGGAGCAGTCCCCGGCACCACGCCGCTGCGGGCCTCGTTACCATTCGTGGACGCACAATCCGACGACCACTGACGACGACGAGGGACGGGCGAGCGCGTGGCCGAGGCGGCAGGGTTCCAGGGGACTGAACGGCCGCGTGGTCGATGGCTGCGAAGGACCGTGGCACTGGTCACCGGAGTGCCCCTGCTCGTGGGGGTGCTGCAGGTCCCGCACCCCTCCTCCGCGCAGGCGGCTCCGAGCGGCTCCCGCACGGTCGACGTCACCATCAATGCGATGTCGCCGTCCGCCCCCGCGAAGGACGACAAGGTCACCTTCTCCGGCACGCTGACCAACGACGGCAATACCACGGTCACCGACGCGCACGTCGGAATGAACCGCGGCCCGTCGCTCAACGGCCGCAGCTCCATCGAGACGGCGTCCAAGCGCACCGGCTACCTGGCGAGTGTGGACGGCAAGGAGATCGACGGGCACACAGCGAAGATCGGCAAGCTGGAGCCCGGCGCGAGCCGTCGCTTCACCCTGAGCGTGCCGGTCAAGGATCTCGACCTCGGCGACGACGGTGTGTACCAGGTCGGTGTCTCGCTGTCCGGACGGACCCAAGCCGCGCCCTACGAGCAGGTACTCGGCATCGACCACACCTTCCTGCCCTGGCAGAAGGCCGATGCCGACAAGAAGACCCAGCTCACCTACCTGTGGCCGCTGATCTCCTCCACGCATCTCACCGCCGAGACCGACGCCGACGCCCAGCAGACGCCGGTCTTCCGTAATGACGACCTGGCCGCGGAGCTCGCGCCCGGAGGCCGTCTGCAGAAGATGGTCGCGCTCGGCAGGAACCTGCCGGTGACCTTCGTCATCGACCCCGACCTGCTCGCCACCGTCGACGCGATGACCAAGTCCTACAAGGTCAACGGCCCGGACGGCCCCATGGGCAAGAACCAGGCGGTCGCCAAGCAGTGGCTGCACGACCTCGAGGAATCGGTGAAGACGCACGAGGTCATCGCGCTGCCGTTCGCCGACCCCGACCTGGCCTCGCTCGCCCACCACGGCCGGAGCGTCCCCAGCGCGCTCAGCCACCTCGGTCCGGCCACCGAACTCGCCGGCAGGACGGTGGACACGATCCTGGGCGTGAAGGCGCGTACGGACTTCGCCTGGCCCGTCGACGGAGCCATCGACAGCTCGATCGTCGACGTGGCCACCTCGGCCGGTGCGCACAACGTCATCACCCGCAGCGACAGCCTCCGGGAGACCGGCGGACTGCCCTACACCCCCACGGCAGCTCGGCCCATCGGCGGCGGCAACACCGCCATCGTCGCGGACCGGGGGCTCTCCCGGGCCTTCGAAGGCGATCTGTCGAAGGCCGGGGACGCCACCCACGCGGTCCAGGAGTTCCTCGCCCAGACCCAGATGATCAACCTCCAGGCCCCCGACCGGCAGCGCAGCATCGTCGTCGCACCGCAGCGCATGCCCTCGGCGGGCCAGGCCCAGGCCATGGCCGCCGCCCTGCGGGCGCTGGAGTCGGGGCGCTGGACACAGCCGCTGAACCTCAGCGGTGCGGCGAAGGCAGAGCCCGACCGCGCGGCCACCCGTCGAGTGCCCAGCGGAGCCGCCTACCCAGGCTCGCTGCGCAGGCAGGAACTCCCGACCGACGCCTTCCGGCAGATCCAGGACACCCAGGCCGCGCTGGACGATTTCCAGGTGATCCTGGCCCAGCCGGAACGTGTGGTGACCCCGTTCGGGAACGCCATAATGCGCGAGATGTCGACGGAGTGGCGGGGCGATGCCGTGGGCGCCACCGCGTACCGCAACTCCGTGCGGAGCTACCTCGACGGCCTGACCAAGAAGGTGCACCTGATCCAGAAGTCGGACGCGACGCTCTCCGGGCGCAGCGCGACGATTCCGGTGACGGTCCAGAACAACCTCGTACAGGGCGTCGAGGACATGACGCTGGAGCTCCGCTCCTCGCAGTCCAACCGTCTGGACGTGGGGGAGGCGCAGCGGATCAAGGTGGACGGCGGGCACAGCCAGTCGTTCAAGTTCGACACCACGGCGAACGCCAACGGCCGCGCGTGGGTGACCGCTCAGCTCTATACCTCCGACGGCAAGCCCTACGGTGACCCCATGACGTTCCAGGTGAACGTCACCGAGATCACCGCGACCGTCATGCTCGTCATCGCGGGCGGCGTGCTGCTGCTCGTCCTCGCCGGTGTGCGGATCTACCTCCAGCGCAAGCGGGCTGCCGCCCAGCGCGCCGAAGACGGGTCCGAGGGCGACGACGGCGAGGGTCCCGCCGACGAGGAAGACACGGACGGCGACAACGGCGGCACGGACGGCGACGACCCCGAGCAGCCGAGTGACCCCACGCCGGACACCGGTTCGGAAAACTCCGACCCGTCCGGCTCAGGTGAGAAAGTGGACCGTTGATATATGGCGGGGCCGGATGGCCGGCTACGGATGAGGTGGGGCAGCGATGAATGCGCCGTACGACGGTGACCGCGGCCGGGGCGCCCATGGCGACCCCACGGGGCCGGTCCCTCCGACGCCTCAGGTACCCACGGCCGAGGACCCCTTCGTCCAGGACACCTACAGCGGCGCTCCGCACCACCCGGGCCCGGCTGCCCAGGAACCGGTGACCGAGGCGCTCTACGACCGCGCCGCGCATCCGCCTCAGGGGCAGACCCCGCATCCGCTGTATCAACAGCCCTCCGCCACACAGCACACCGCCAACCCGCAGTTGTGGGCCTCGCCTCCGCCGCCCGAGCCGCAGGGCCCGGCCCGCGACTTCCCGTATGGGGACGACGCCGCGACGACACAGTTCGCTGGCATCCGCGACGAGCGGACCGCTCGGGGCGCCGACGAGCGGCCCGAGAACGACGCCTTCGCGCATCTTTTCCGGGACCAGCAGCAGCCGTACGAGCCCCAGCGCCCCACGCCGTCCCCGGCGGATCCCACCGCCGGGGGAGCCCAGGGGCCCGAGGCCGTGCCGCAGGAGCCCGCAGCGGCCCCTGAGCCGGCCCCCGCCGCTCCCACCGGCAAGTCCTCCGGCGGCCGCGCCTCCAGCCTGCTCAAGTCCAGCGCGCTGATGGCCGCCGGCACGATGGTGTCGCGGCTCACGGGCTTCGTCCGCTCGGCGCTGATCGTCGCCGCGCTGGGTGGTGCGGTCCTCGGTGACTCCTGGCAGGTCGCCTACCAGCTGCCCACGATGATCTTCATCCTGACCATCGGCGGCGGTCTGAACTCCGTCTTCGTCCCGCAGCTGGTCCGCGCGATGAAGGAGGACGACGACGGCGGCGAGGCCTATGCCAACCGGCTGCTCACGCTGGTCATCGTGATCCTCGGCGCCCTGACCGTCCTCGCGGTGTTCGCGGCGCCGCTCCTGGTGAAGCTGGTCTCCTTCGACATCTCCCGCGATCCGGCGGCCAATGAAGTCGCCGTCGCCTTCACCCGCTACTGCGTGCCGACGATCTTCTTCATGGGCCTGCACGTCGTGATGGGGCAGATCCTCAACGCCCGTGGCCGCTTCGGCGCGATGATGTGGACCCCGGTCCTCAACAACATCGTCATGATCGCCACTTTCGGGCTGTTCATCTGGGTCTACGGCACGGCGAAGACCTCCCACATCGGGGTCACCACGATCCCCTCCGAAGGCATCCGGCTGCTGGGAATCGGCACGCTCCTGGGACTCGTGGTGCAGGCCCTGGCGATGATCCCCTACCTGCGGGACGCCGATTTCAAGCTTCGGCTGCGCTTCGACTGGCGCGGCCACGGCCTGGGCAAGGCCGCGAAGCTCGCCAAGTGGACGGTGCTGTTCGTCCTCGCCAACCAGGCGGGCGTCCTCGTCGTCACCCAGCTCTCCACCTGGGCCGGCAACACCGCCGACCAACAGGGCTATCCCGGCACCGGCTTCATCTCGTACGCCAGCGCGCAGCTGATCTGGAACATGCCGCAGGCCATCATCACCGTCTCTGTGATGGCGGCGCTGCTGCCACGGTTGGCGCGGTCCGCCCACGACGGTGACACCGGCGCCGTCCGGGACGACATGTCGCAGGGGCTGCGCACCTCCGCCGTCGCCATCGTCCCGATCTCGTTCGGCTTCCTCTCCCTCGGCATCCCGCTCTGCACCCTGGTCTACGGCTCGTCCGGTGCCGGCGTCCCGATGGGCTACATGCTGATGGCCTTCGGCGTCGGCCTGATCCCGTTCTCCGTGCAGTACGTCGTCCTGCGCGCCTTCTACGCGTACGAGGACACCCGCACCCCCTTCTACAACACGGTGATCGTCGCCGCCGTCAACGCCGTCGCCTCGGCCCTGTGTTTCCTGGTCCTGCCCGCCCGCTGGGCCGTGGTCGGCATGGCCGCTTCGTACGGCCTGGCCTACATCATCGGCGTGGGCGTGGCCTGGCGCCGTCTGGGCAAGCGAATGGACGGCGACCTGGACACGGCGCACGTGGTTCGTACGTACGCCCGTCTGGCGGGCGCCAGCGTCCCGGCCACGCTCGTCTCAGGGGCCGCGGTGTACGGGATCATGCAGGGCCTCGGCACCGGGGTTCTCGGGTCGCTCGCCGCCCTCATCGGCGGCGGTGCGGCACTGCTGGCGGTCTTCTACGTCGCCGCGCGGAAGATGCGTATCGAGGAGCTCAACGCCTTGGTGGGCATGGTCCGCTCGAAGCTTGGGCGTTGATTGAGCACAACCATCGACCGCCACCGTGTGTCGTGCATAGTGGCGGACTGTGGGCACAATTGTCTTGGCTCATTGAGCCTGCAACGGATGGGGAGGCAGGAACGACGGTGGCGGAACGGAGCACGGCTGCCGTCGACGTGGCCGACACGAGCGGTGAGGAACCGCTGACCGCCAAGGCGGGTAAGGCCACGGACGACGGTGCGGAGGCCGAGAAGGTATCCGGCAGGGAAAAGGACGCCGCAGGCACCGACGAGAAGAGTGCCGAGGCAGCAGACTCCCAGCCACCCGAACTGCACAGTGGCCACAAACTCGCCAGACGCTACCGGCTCGAGGAGTGCGTCACCCGACTGGACGGGTTCAGCAGCTGGCGTGCGGTCGACGAAAAGCTGCGCCGGGCCGTAGGTGTGCACATCCTGCCCGCCGATCATCCGCGGGCCCGCCCCGTGCTGTCGGCTGCCCGCTCCTCCGCGCTCCTCGGTGACCCCCGGTTCGTCCAGGTCCTCGACGCGGTGGAGGAGAACGACCTCGTCTACGTCGTCCACGAATGGCTGCCGGACGCCACCGAGCTCTCCACCGTGCTCGCGAACGGCCCGCTCGAACCGCACGACGCCTACCAGCTCGTCAGCCAGGTCTCCCAGGCCATGGCGGCCGCGCACCGCGAGGGCCTGGCGCACCTGCGGATCAATCCCGGCTCGGTGCTGCGTACGGAGTCCGGGCAGTACCGCATCCGGGGCCTGGCCGTGATGGCCGCGCTGCGCGGCATCAGCTGCGACCACCCCCAGCGCACCGACACCGAGGCGATCGGCGCACTCCTGTACGCCGCCCTGACCCAGCGCTGGCCCTACGAGAGCGACGCCTACGGTCTCGCCGGGCTGCCGAAGGGCGTCGGGCTGATCGCTCCCGACCAGGTACGCGCCGGGATCCACCGCGGGCTGTCCGAGCTCGCCATGCGCGCGCTGGTCAACGATGGCGCCACGGCCTCCCGGCAGGAACAGCCGTGCACCACCCCGGAGGAGCTGTCCAAGGCCGTCGCGGCCATGCCGCGTATCCGGCCTCCGGAGACCGCCTTCTCCACACCCCCGCCCTACCAGCGCACCGGGTTCCAGCAGGGCACCTACCGGCAGTCGCCGGCCCGCAACGGTCAGCCCGGCTCGCCGACACAGCCCGTCCCGGCACCGCCGCCCCCGCTGCAGAGCCGCACCGGCAAGGCGCTGAAGTGGTCGGTCTCCGCGCTGCTGATCGCGGCGCTGGGGCTGGGCAGCTGGCAGCTGGCGGACACCCTGTTGAAGATCGAGAACGATCAGGGCGGATCGAGCCCCGCTCAGTCGCACGATGGAGAGAAGCAGAAGCCCTCGAAGCCCCTGCAAATCGAGAATGCCACCGAGTTTTCTCCGCTTGATGTTCCTATCGCCGGCGAGAAGGCTTCCCAGGCCACGGACCGCAACCCGGAAACCGCCTGGGTGACGGCCGGTTTCAAGGGCTGGCCGAATTTCGGCAACCTGCCGAGCCGCAAGGACGGCAGCGGAATCATCGTGGATCTCGGGAGCGTGAAAGAGCTATCCGGCGTCCAGGTCAGCATGTACCGGCCGGGGCAGACCGTGGAAGTCCTGGGCGCGTCCCAGTCCGCCTCGGATCCCACATCGCTCAGCGACTTCTCACAACGTCTCTCGAAGCCGGAAAAGGCCGGTGACAAGCTGACGGTGAAGCTCGACAAGGTGGTGAAGACACGGTACGTGCTGATCCACGTCACTGAGCTGCCCAGCGAGGCGTCCGGATCGTACCGCGGTGGCATTTCCGAAATCACCGTGCTCGGCTGATTTATTTACGGCCTCGCAAGCCGTCCACAAAATAAAATCCTGGGTTGCTCATCGCGGAAACTTCGGGAGATTCTCAGTCCAGCCAAGCGCTGGGCCGGGAATCTCCCGAGCGCCCAAAGGGATACGCACATTCACCCCGCGCATTCACACGCCGTCTCATCTCCCCAGAACAAGGGGGTCCCTGATTGACCGCGGTGCCATAGGGTAGTCCGCAACATGGGCAGTGAATGACCGGCCTCGGTATCACCGAGGTGACGCGCAGGGGAGGGGGCAATAGGTGAACTCGCTGGATGGCTGCAGCGATCAAGACCTCCTCGCTCGCCATGTCGCGGGCGATCCCGACGCCTTCGGAGAGATCGTCCGCCGCCACCGCGACCGGCTCTGGGCCGTGGCCCTGCGCACGCTCGGCGACCGCGAGGAAGCCGCCGACGCCGTGCAGGACGCTCTGGTCTCCGCCTACCGCGCGGCCCACACGTTTCGTGGGCAGTCCGCCGTGACGACCTGGCTGCACCGCATCACGGTGAATGCCTGTCTGGACCGGGCCCGCAAGGCCGCCTCCCGGCGCACCTCGCCCGTCGCCGAGACCGAGCGTCTGGAGCAGCTCCTCGAGCCTCAGGAATCCGCTGCGGTTCCGGCCGAGCGCCAGGATCTGCACCGTGAAGTGCTCAGTGCGCTGCGCACACTGCCCGAGGAGCAGCGTGCCGCTCTCGTCCTTGTCGATATGCAGGGCTATCCAGTCGCCGAAGCCGCCGCGATCCTCGATGTCCCGACCGGAACGGTGAAAAGCCGGTGCGCACGAGGCCGTGCTCGGCTGCTTCCCTTGGTCACCCATCTGCGCGCCGATGGCGGGGGTAGCGGACCCGTGAGCGGGGGAAGGAACCGGGCGCAGGGGACATCCGTCCCACCGACGGCAGGACCGAACGACACAGGTGCCGTGAAGGGCGGAGGTGGGCGAGCGTGACGTCGACGACCGGAACAGGCGAGCACCCGGAGGTCGCCGAGATCTCCGATCTCACCGACGGGCTCCTTTCCCCCTCCCGCACCGCGGATCTGCGAGACCATCTCGCCAGCTGCGCCCTGTGCGAAGACGTCTATGAGTCCTTGGAGGAAATCCGGGGGCTCCTCGGTACCCTTCCCGGTCCTACGCGTATGCCGGCCGATGTCGCGGGGCGCATCGATGCCGCCCTGGCCGCCGAGGCACTCCTGAACGCCACGTCGCCCAGCACGGGGACGCTGGTTTCACGTGAAACATCCGTCGCGCCGGCTTCGGTTTCACGTGAAACCGATGTGGAATCGCTCACCCCCGGTGCCAGGCCCAGCAGGCCGGCCGGTCGTCCCCGGGGCGCCTCCGGACCGGGTCGGCGGACACCGGGTGGCCGCTCGTCCCGTGCGCGCCGCTGGCCCCGAATCCTCCTCGGCACCGCAGCCGCCGCCGCGGTGTTCAGCATCGGTGGGCTCCTCGTCCAGAACGCCGCCCTCAACGGGAGCCAGGCGAGCAACCAGGACCGCAACACCGCGGTCACCGAAAAGAGCGCGGGCGCTGCCGGCGGCCTGACCCGCACGAACCTCGGCTCGCACGTCCACGACCTGCTCGCATCCAAGGCCTCGCACAAGTCACCGGACATCGGCACGCGCAGCTCCCCCGAGACCCCGATGCGCGGTGCGGCCGACACCGTCCCGTCCTGCGTACGGCAGGGCATCGGGCGGACGGAATCCCCGCTCGCGGCCAGCCGCCGCACCTTCGAGGGCAAGGACGCCTACCTCGTCGTGCTGCCCTATCCGTCCGACCCCTCGCGGGTCTCCGCGTACGTCGTAGCCTCCTCTTGTGTCTCCGCCTCTCCGCCGGTCCCCGGGAAGGTCCTGCTGTCCCACTCGTATCAGCGAGACTGAACGACGGAACGTGCGCTGTGACACTCCGGGAATGCTCGACCCGTAGGATCCGTTGGGTGGGGTGAGAGTTCCCAGAGAGCCCCAGCAAGCAGTCGGCAGAGACAAGGAAGACACCCGTGAGCGACGTCCGCAACGTGATCATCATCGGCTCCGGGCCCGCGGGATACACCGCAGCGCTCTATACGGCCCGCGCGTCCCTGAAGCCGCTGGTCTTCGAAGGTGCCGTCACCGCCGGCGGCGCGCTGATGAACACCACCGACGTGGAGAACTTCCCCGGATTCCGCGACGGCATCATGGGTCCGGACCTGATGGACAACATGCGCGCCCAGGCCGAGCGCTTCGGCGCCGAGCTTGTACCGGACGACATTGTCTCGGTCGACCTCTCCGAGGAGATCAAGACCGTCACCGACACCGCGGGCACCGTGCACCGCGCGAAGACCGTCATCGTCAGCACGGGCTCTCAGCACCGCAAGCTCGGCCTGCCGCGAGAGGACGAGCTGTCCGGCCGCGGTGTCTCCTGGTGCGCCACCTGCGACGGGTTCTTCTTCAAGGACCAGGACATCGCCGTCATCGGCGGTGGCGACACCGCGATGGAGGAGGCGACCTTCCTCTCGCGCTTCGCCAAGTCCGTCACGGTCGTCCACCGCCGCGGCACGCTGCGCGCGAGCAAGGCGATGCAGGATCGTGCCTTCGCCGACCCGAAGATCAAGTTCGCGTGGGACAGCGAGGTCGCCGAGATCCACGGCGAGAACAAGCTCTCCGGTCTGACGCTGCGCAACGTCAAGACCGGCGAGACCTCCGAACTCCCGGTGACCGGTCTGTTCATCGCGATCGGCCACGACCCGCGGACCGAGCTGTTCAAGGGCCAGCTGAACCTGGACGACGACGGCTACCTCAAGGTCGACGCCCCCAGCACGCGTACGAACCTGGCGGGTGTCTTCGCCGCCGGTGACGTTGTCGACCACACCTACCGCCAGGCGATCACCGCTGCCGGCACGGGCTGCTCCGCCGCCCTCGACGCCGAGCGGTTCCTCGCGGCGCTGACGGACGGCGAGTCCGTGCCCGAGCCGGACAAGTCGCCTTCCGTCTGAACCCTCGTACCCCCCGCCTCCCACCACCCATCCAGTAAGGAGATTGCCATGGCCGGCGCCACGGTGACCGTGACGGACGACAACTTCGAAGAGGTCGTCCTCAAGAGCGACAAGCCCGTCCTCGTGGACTTCTGGGCCACCTGGTGCGGCCCGTGCCGCCAGGTCGCCCCGTCCCTGGAGGCCATTGCCGCCGAGCACGACGAGATCGTCATCGCCAAGCTCAACACCGACGAGAACCCGGCGACCACCGCCAAGTACGGCGTCATGTCCATCCCGACCATGAACGTCTACAAGGGCGGCGAGGTCGTGAAGACCATCGTCGGCGCCAAGCCGAAGGCGGCGATCGAGCGCGACCTCGCGGACTTCCTCGCCTGAGTCACACGCTCATGTTTCACGTGAAACGGGCCCGCCCCTTTCGAGGGGCGGGCCCGTTCGCCGTTCGCCACCGCTACAAGGGGCGCAGGGCGGGTTCCTTCTGCACCGCCCCCAACAGCCGGTCGAGGGCCAGCTCCACGTCTTCCTTCCACGAGATCGTGGTCCGCAGCTCAAGCCGCAGCCGCGGAAAGCGCGGGTGCGGGCGTACGGTCTTGAAGCCCACTGCGAGGAGATGGTCGGCCGGCAGGACACATGCCGGCTCGGTCCAGCGGGCATCGCCGAATGCCTCGATGGCCTTGAACCCGCGCTGGATGAGGTCCTTGGCAACCGTCTGGACCATCACCCGCCCCAGCCCCTGGCCCTGGTAGCCGGGCATCAGCCAAGCGGTCAGCAACTGCACCGCATCCGGTGACACAGGGCTGGTGGGGAAGGCGGTGGACCGCGGCACATAGGCCGGCGGGGCATACATCACGAACCCGACCGGCACATCGTCGACATAGACAACGCGCCCGCAGGATCCCCACTCCAGCAGCACCGCCGAGATCCAGGCTTCCTTCTCCAGCTCCGGCCGGCCCGCCTTTACCGCGGCTTCACCGCTGACGGGGTCGAGCTCCCAGAAGACACAGGAGCGGCAGCGCTTGGGGAGATCTGGAAGGTTGTCCAGCGTGAGCGGTACGAGCTGACGGCCCATGAAGCCAGGTCCTCACTTCCCTCGCCCGCCGCACCACGAAGCGCCGTCAGCGTTGCTCGCTCTCTGAGCAGACCACCAACGAACCCTCCGACGGCTGCGAGGCCGAACCCCGCCGCCGCCATGAGTCCGGTGCGGCTCACTGATCGCATGGCTCTCTCCTCGATATGAGGTGTCTCCACGTGGATGCGCGCCATACCCGATCGCATCGTATCCACCCTTTACGGGCACGGGTACCGCCAGAGAGCAAAGGGCGGGCCGTGTTCCGGTAAGCCCCCCCGGAACACGGCCCGCCGCGAGCCGAAACGTCAGCTCACTCCTCGTTCTGGTTCTCTTCTGCCAGCGACTTTCCCAGAACGCGTCCTTCGCCGGGGGCCAGCGTGCCGAGGATGCGCTCCAGGTCGTCTATCGAGGCGAACTCGACGACGATCTTTCCCTTCTTCTGGCCGAGGTCGACCTTCACCCGGGTCTCGAAGCGGTCGGACAGTCGCGACGCGAGACCCGTGAGCGCAGGGGACACCCGGGTACCCGCACGGGGCCCCTTCGCCTTGCTCGCGCTCTTGGGAGTCGAGCCCATCAGCTTCACGATCTCCTCGACCGTGCGCACCGACAACCCCTCCGCCACGATGCGACGTGCCAGGTGGTCCTGCTCCTCCGAGTCCTCCACGGAGAGCAGGGCACGGGCATGTCCCGCGGAGAGCACACCCGCAGCGAGCCGGTTCTGCACGGACGGCGAGAGATTCAGCAGACGCAGCGTGTTGGAGACCTGCGGACGGGATCGCCCGATCCGGTCGGCCAGCTCGTCATGCGTGCACTTGAAGTCCTTCAGCAACTGGTCGTAGGCGGCGGCCTCTTCCAGCGGGTTGAGCTGAGCCCGGTGGAGATTCTCCAGGAGCGCGTCCAACAGCAGCTTGTCATCGTCGGTGGCCCGGACGATGGCGGGAATCTTCTCCAGTCCGGCCTCACGGCAAGCCCGCCAGCGGCGCTCGCCCATGATGAGCTCGTACTTGTCCGGGGCGGTCTGACGGACCACAACCGGCTGGAGCAGACCCACCTCCCGGATGGAGGTGACCAGCTCGGCCAGGGCGTCCTCGTCGAAGACCTCACGCGGCTGCCGGGGGTTCGGCGTGATCGCATCCAGTGGCACCTCGGCGAAATGGGCACCCGCGACTTCCGCCACCGCCCCCGCCGTTGTCCCCGCCTCGGCCGGTGGCTCCGTTTCACGTGAAACACCGTGTGCCGGCAGCCCGGCGACCTTGGCCGCCGCGACTCCTCGCTCCGGCGCCAATACGGGTACCGCCGACGGTGACGTCGCTCCCCGCCCCACCGCAGGGCCGGTAGGGTCCGTGCTCTGCGGTGCCGCAGGGATCAGCGCACCGAGCCCACGGCCCAGCCCTCTACGTCGTTCACTCACTGAGTCCCCTCCGACATGCTGTGCTGTGCTTCATAGTTGATGCCCAGGCCCTGGCTCCCGATCTGGGGCACCCCGCGCAACGCGATCTCTCTGGCCGCTTCGAGGTACGAGAGCGAGCCGCTGGATCCCGGGTCATAGGTGAGCACCGTCTGCCCGTAGCTGGGCGCCTCGGAAATGCGCACCGAGCGGGGGATGCTGGTACGGAGCACCTCGCTGCCGAAGTGACTGCGCACCTCGTCGGCAACCTGGGAAGCCAGCCGGGTACGCCCGTCGTACATGGTGAGCAGGATCGTCGAGACATGGAGCTTGGGGTTGAGATGGCCCCGCACCAGGTCGACATTCCTCAGAAGTTGCCCCAGGCCCTCAAGCGCGTAGTACTCGCACTGGATCGGGATCAGTACCTCGGCGCCGGCGACCAGAGCATTGACGGTCAGCAGTCCGAGCGAGGGCGGGCAGTCGATGAGGATGTAGTCCAGCGGCTGTTCATACGCCTGGATGGCCCGGTCCAGCCGGCTCTCCCGTGCCACCAGTGAGACCAGCTCGATCTCGGCGCCGGCGAGGTCGATCGTGGCGGGCGCGCAGAACAGGCCCTCCACGTCCATCACCGGCTGCACCACGTCGGAGAGTGGCTTGCTCTCCACCAGCACGTCATAGATCGACGGCACTTCGGCATGGTGGTCGATCCCCAGCGCCGTCGAGGCATTGCCCTGAGGGTCGAGGTCGATCACAAGAACCCGCGCCCCGTGCAGGGCGAGTGAGGCCGCCAGGTTCACCGTGGTCGTGGTCTTGCCGACCCCGCCCTTCTGGTTGGCGACCACCATGACCCGGGTGTGTTCGGGCCGGGGTAGCCCCTCGCCCGCGCGGCCGAGTGCCTCTACCGCCAGCTGAGCTGCACGACCGATCGGGGTGTCGTCCATCGGGGGCGGCGTTTCACGTGAAACGTCGTCCCCGAACGACTGGCTACGGGGACCGGGGACCGGATCGGTCATCGGTCCCGCGATGTTGGCGTCGGACCGCAAGGATTCACTCTCCTCGACATCAGGCTCGCAATGTGCAGAGCCTGCCATGCTTTCGGTGTCGTGAACCAGTGAGGTCCGTTCTCCTGTGGATGAACCCACATCTGTGGATACTTCCGTGACCCTTGTGGGCCTGCGGTCACGCGGCGCGGCAGCCGCGCGACCACGACTGATAATCCCTTGCAGCAGAGAACGACGTTTCACGTGAAACACGATGCCAGCGCCGCGCCCAATTAAGCCGCAACACTCCGTCTTATGGCGTTTTGTGTTGTTTACTGAATTCGCCCTGTTCACGGCGATGCGGTGGACGACACGCCCACCGCATCAGCGCCGGCCAGCGCACCTCCGGCATCAGGGCGTCAGCGCCGCCGGCCCCTGGACCCGCGACTGACGCGAGCAGCCTTCGCCCGCTTGGCCGCAAAGCGCACCCCGCCCGGGCTCTCGCCCACCTCGACCCGCACCACCGTCGAGGGCGGATCCACAATGCCCTCGCCCACATGCACCACCGAGGTCTCCACCACGCCGAGCTTGCTCAGCGCCGCCCGAGCGCTCTTGAGCTCCTCCTCCGCGGTGTCGCCCTTGAGCGCCAGCATCTCGCCGTAAGGACGCAGCAGGGGAACCCCCCAGCCGGCCAGCCGGTCGAGCGGAGCAACGGCCCGCGCGGTCACCACATGCACCTGAGGAAGCTTGCCCATGACCTCCTCGGCCCGCCCCCGGACGACCGTCACATGATCCAGCCCGAGCAGCTCGACGACCTCCTGGAGGAAGTTCGTACGTCGCAGCAGCGGCTCCAGGAGCATGATCTTCAGATCCGGGCGCACCAGAGCCAACGGAATACCGGGCAGCCCGGCCCCCGAGCCCACATCGCAGACCGAGACGCCCTCGGGCACCACCTCGGAGAGCACCGCGCAGTTCAGCAGGTGCCGCTCCCACAGCCGCGGCACCTCGCGGGGGCCGATCAGGCCCCGCTGCACGCCCGCGTCGGCGAGCAGCTCGCCGTACCGCACGGCCTCCGGAAAGCGCTCACCGAATACCTCCTGCGCAGCTTTCGGCGCAGGAGGGAGCTCTGCTGCTGCCTCCGTCACGGGAACCGCCCTTCCTCTGGACTGCTTTTCCTGCCGGGAACCCGGGATAGGCCCGGAATAACACAGAACGCTGACAAGTTTTGGCCCCGCCTGCGAGCAGACGGGGCCAAAGAAAGAGAAGCGCTGGGAGATCAGGCCGGGAGAACAACCACGCGGCGCTGCGGCTCCTCGCCCTCCGACTCGCTGCGCAGCCCCGCCGCGGCCACCGCGTCGTGAACGACCTTGCGCTCGAAGGGCGTCATCGGGTCGAGCTTCACCGGCTCACCGGTGCCCTTGGCCTGCTCCGCCGCCTTGGCGCCGATCTCGGCGAGCTCCTCACGCTTGCGCGCCCGGAAGCCCGCGATGTCCAGCATCAGACGGCTGCGATCACCGGTCTCGCGGTGCACGGCGAGCCGGGTCAGCTCCTGCAGCGCCTCCAGCACCTCACCATCCCGGCCCACCAGCTTCTGCAGATCACGGCTGGTCGAATCGCTGATGATCGACACGGCGGCCCGGTCGGCCTCGACGTCCATGTCGATGTCGCCGTCCAGGTCCGCGATGTCCAGCAGCCCCTCGAGGTAGTCGGCCGCGATCTCGCCTTCCTGCTCCAGGCGGGTCAGGGTGTCGGTGCCCTTGGTGGCAGGGTTCGTGTCCGTCACGAAAGGACTCCTTCTTACTTCTTGGACGGGTGCTTGGGGCGCTGCTGGCCCTTGCGCTGTCCGGACTTGGTGTTACGGGATCCGGAGGCGGAGCCGCCCTTCGCGGGGGTGCCGCCGTTCGCCTTGCTGTCCTGCGTGGCCTTCTTCTCCAGCGACTGCTTCTTCGAAGCCCCCTGCCCGGAGCCCGCGGCGCCGCCCGAGCCGGCACGCGTACGGCCCTGCGCGCCGCCACCCGCGGCACCGGTGGTGGTGTGCCGCTTGGACTTCGGCTGCCGCTTGGGCTGCTGGCGGTTCTGGCGCGCCTCCTCGGCAGCCTTCTTCGCCTCGACCTCGGCCGGAGCCTCCACCAGCTTGCCCTTGGCCCGCAGCCGCTCCTGGCGCTCGGTGAAGGCCTTGCTGCCCGGGGTGGGGTTACGACGGATGACGAACATCTGCTGGCCCATGGTCCACACGTTGGTGGTCAGCCAGTAGACGAGAACACCGACGGGGAAGTTGATGCCGAAGACGGCGAACATGATCGGGAAGACGTACATCAGCATCTTCTGCTGCTGCATGAACGGCGTCTTCACCGTGAGGTCGACGTTCTTGGTCATCAGCTGGCGCTGCGTGTAGAACTGCGACGCCGACATCAGGACGATCATGATGACGGTGACGACGCGGACGTCGGTCACGGAAGCGCCGAGGCTCTGGATCTTCTCCGCGCTGTCCATGAACTTCGCGGCGAGCGGGGCACCGAAGATGTGCGCCTTGTTCGCGCTGTCCAGCAGCGACTGGTTGATGACGCCGACGGTCTGGTTGTTCGCGATGTGGTTCAGGACCTGGTACAGCGCGATGAAGAACGGCGACTGGGCCAGAATCGGGAGACAGCTCGAGAGCGGGTTGGTGCCCGTCTCCTTGTAGAGCTTCATCATCTCTTCGGACTGGCGCTGCTTGTCGCTCTTGTAGCGCTCCTGGATCGCCTTCATCTTCGGCTGGAGCGCCTGCATGTTCCGCGTCGACTTGATCTGCTTCACGAAGAGCGGGATCAGGCAGATACGGATCAGCACCACCAGCGAGACGATGGACAGACCCCACGCCGCGCCACTGTTCTCGTTGAAGATCAGGCTGTAGAACGAGTGGAACTGGACGATGATCCAGGAAACAGCGTAGTAGAGAGGATTCAGGATCGTGTCCACGAATCAGGCTCCTTGGGCGTTGGGCTGAGTCTCGGGCTGGGCGGCAGGGTCAGGGACGGTGGGCCCGCCCAGGCGGCTCCTCAGCCGCTGATGCCAAACCGGACGCTTCCGGGGAGGGACGTGGTCGACACCACCGAGCGACCACGGATTGCATCGCAGGATGCGCCAGGCGGTCAGCGCGGTCCCTTTCACCGCGCCGTGCCTGTCGATGGCGGTATAGCCATAGTGCGAGCACGACGGGTAGTACTTGCAGACCGGGCCCAGCAGGGGGCTGATGGTCCACTGGTAGATCTTGATCAAAAGAAGCAGCGGGTACTTCACTGTGCGCTCCCTCCCGGGTCCCGTCCGGGGTTCCGGGGGCCCGAGGCGAAGCCGCTGTCGGTCGCGGCCCCCGGGGGATTGCAGCCTCTCGGCACCCCTCCCAGCAGCCGCTGAAGAGCGGCATCCAGGTCGCGGGCCAGCTGATCGTGATCTGCGTCACCCGCGCCGGGCAGGGCCCGTACGACAACCAGGCTACCGGCGGGCAGCCGGTCCAGCCGGTCGCGCATGAGATGGCGAAGCCGCCGCTTGACCCTGTTACGGACGACGGCGACGCCAACGGCCTTGCTCACGACGAAACCCGCACGCGTCGGGGGAACGCATTCCCCCGCTGCGTGCGGGTCCGTTGCACCGCTACGAAAATGGACGACAAGGAGCGGGCGCCCGGCCCTGCGTCCCCGGCGTACCGCGGTCGCAAAGTCCTCGCGCCGCCTCAGCCGATGTTCGGTAGGCAGCACGTCATGGACCTTGGGTCAGGCTGCTCAGGCCGACAGACGGGCGCGACCCTTGCCACGACGGGTCGCGAGGATCGCGCGGCCGGCGCGGGTCCGCATGCGCAGACGGAAGCCGTGGGTCTTCGCGCGGCGGCGGTTGTTCGGCTGGAAGGTGCGCTTGCTCACTCGGGGGCTCCAGGAATGCTTGTTGTCTCAAACGAGACAGATGTGGGGCGTCGATTGGCTGTCACCGTGCGCCCACGAGTAGCTCGCAACGCCCGAGTGCACCGCTTCACGATCACCAGGAGCGCGATCTTTGCCCATCGGAGGCAGGCGGCAGCAGCCATCGACAACTCGACCTGGTCACGGTACGCGCGGCTGCGCCATCCGGTCAAACCGGCTCCTTGGCACCGCGGACGCCCCCTTGTCAGGACACACTATGCACAGCCTGTGGACAACAACTTGAATCCCCAGGCCCGGCCTGACTACCGTGGCTGAACTCCGATTCCTTCCCGCCCGTCCTGAGAATCACACATTCGTGGGACTGCTGAGAGAGCGTGCCCTGTGGCTGATGTACCTGCCGATCTTGCCGCAGTGTGGCCACGCGTACTCGATCATCTCCTGAGAGCAGAGGCCGATGGCCTCAAGCCCAAGGACCAGGACTGGCTCAAGCGCACCCAGCCGCTGGCGCTGGTCGCCGACACCGCCCTGCTCGCCGTTCCCAACGAATTCGCCAAGGGTGTGCTCGAAGGGCGCCTGGCGCCGCTGATCGGCGAAGCCCTCAGCCATGAGTGCGGACGGCCGATCCGGATCGCGATCACCGTTGACGACTCCTCCGAGGAGCCGCCGGCGCAATCCGGGCCCCCGGCCTCTCAGCAGCACCAGCAGTCGCAGCACCAGTCGCCGCAGCAGCACTCGCAGCCGCAGCAGCACCCGCAACACCAGCCGCCGCATCAGTCCCAGCCCCAGCACGATGTGTACGAGGGCTACGACAACCGCCACGACGGGCGCCAGGGCTACGGACGGCAGGGCGACGAGCTGCCCAGCGTCCGGCCCGCCTATCCCGATTACCAGCAGCAGCACCGGCCCGAGCCCGGTGCCTGGCCCCAGCACTCCGCCATGGGCCCGCGCGACGACTACGGCTGGCAGCAGCAGCACCTCGGCGGCTTTCCCGAGCGCGACCCGTACGCCTCCCCGCCGCCCTCGCACGTACAGCAGCACCAGCAGGCGCAGAACGACTACCGCTCGCAGGGCGCCGAGCGCTCCGGGCCGCCGCAGCGCCCCGACGGTTCGCGCTCCCCTTACGACCAGCCGCGCCGCGACCTCTCGGAGCACCAGCCGCCGGGGCGGTCAGGCCCCGCGCCCAGCGGTGCGCCCGGCCCGCTCGCCGCGCAGCCCGCGCCGGCGCCCGGCCCCGGTGAGCCGACCGCCCGGTTGAACCCGAAGTACCTCTTCGACACCTTCGTCATCGGTGCCTCGAACCGCTTCGCGCACGCCGCCGCGGTCGCCGTCGCCGAGGCCCCGGCCAAGGCGTACAACCCGCTGTTCATCTACGGCGAGTCCGGCCTCGGCAAGACCCACCTGCTGCACGCGATCGGGCACTACGCGCGGAGCCTGTATCCGGGCACCCGGGTGCGGTACGTGAGCTCGGAGGAGTTCACCAACGAGTTCATCAACTCCATCCGCGACGGCAAGGCGGACGCGTTCCGCAAGCGATACCGCGACATGGACATCCTGCTCGTCGACGACATCCAGTTCCTGGCGAGCAAGGAGTCGACGCAGGAGGAGTTCTTCCACACCTTCAACACGCTGCACAACGCGAACAAGCAGATCGTGCTGTCCAGCGACCGGCCGCCCAAGCAGCTGGTCACTCTGGAGGACCGGCTGCGCAACCGCTTCGAGTGGGGCCTGATCACGGACGTCCAGCCGCCCGAGCTGGAGACCCGGATCGCGATCCTCCGCAAGAAGGCGGTGCAGGAGCAGCTGAACGCACCGCCCGAGGTGCTGGAGTTCATCGCCTCCCGGATCTCGCGCAACATCCGCGAGCTGGAGGGCGCGCTGATCCGGGTCACCGCGTTCGCGTCGCTCAACCGGCAGCCGGTGGACCTGGGGCTCACCGAGATCGTGCTGAAGGACCTGATCCCCGGCGGTGAGGACGCCGCGCCGGAGATCACCGCGACCGCGATCATGGCCGCGACCGCCGACTACTTCGGGCTGACCATCGACGACCTGTGCGGATCCTCGCGCAGCCGGGTGCTGGTGACGGCCCGCCAGATCGCCATGTATCTGTGCCGTGAGCTCACGGATCTCTCGCTGCCGAAGATCGGCGCGCAGTTCGGCGGCCGGGACCATACGACCGTGATGCACGCCGACCGCAAGATCCGCGCGCTGATGGCCGAGCGCCGCTCCATCTACAACCAGGTCACCGAGCTGACCAACCGCATCAAGAACGGCTGACGGCGGGCCGCACAGACGCCCAGGGGCGCTCCGGGACGGGTTTCCGGAGCGCCCTTCGTCGTACGGGGCGCCCCTCGTCGTACGGGGCGGGCGCGGACGAGCGGGGACACCCGCGGGAAACGCGTGCGGAGCGGCCCGGCGGAACAGGCCGGCGAAAGCCTCCTGGAGCTCTCCGCGAGCGCTCCGCACCGTTCCCGGCCCCCGGTTCGTCCGCCCCCATCCCACCCGGCCGCCGTCCCAAACCTGTGGAAGGCACCGGCCGCTGTTCGAATCGGTGGCGGGTAACGGCCTCTCTCCACAGATTGGGCAAGATTCTTCCGTCCACACCCTGGGGACTGGAAAGTTATCCCTGTGGGATCCACAGGGGGGGTGTGCTGACGGGGCATCGGACGAGGTCAGCCGGGTGTGGATTTGTGGCCAACCCCAGTCCACAGCCTGTGGATGGAGGGTTCTTCCACAGGAGGGGGTTGGGCTTGTCCACCGGCTGCCCACAGAAGATCAGGTGTTGTCCCCAGCTTCTCCACACCCCTGTCCACTGTTCGGCAACGCGACACCCGTCCTCACCGCGCCGAGTGAAAGCGGTCACACCAAGGTGCTGGGTTGGGCTGTGGGGAACGTGGGTAAACCTGGGGACGGCACTGGGGAGAAGTACCCCTGCCCTGTGCATCGGGTGTGCAGAACTTTGGGCGGTCCACAGAACCGCCGGCTTATCCACGGCCGCCACCCACAGGACCGGTGGACAAAAAATCCGTGTTGACCTGCGCAAAAGCAGTTGTCCACGGTTTCCACAGGCCCTACTACTACGACCACGGATATCTACCGGGGAACTCGTTTCGAAACGGGGCCTGTGCACAAGTTGGCCGGCCGGTGTCCGACCTCCGCCGAACCGACTTGACCCCGAGCCGCACCGACTGTCGGTGGCGTACGTCAGACTGGTCTCCGGCGAATCAGCCACGAGAAAGCCAGCAGGGCGAGAGCCAGCAACAGCAGGAGGCGGTTTCCGGTGAAGATCCGGGTGGAGCGCGATGTACTCGCGGAGGCGGTGGCCTGGGCAGCCAAGAGCCTCCCGGCCCGTCCGCCGGTGCCCGTCCTCGCGGGCCTGCTGCTGAAGGCGGAGGACGGCGCGCTGAGCCTCTCCGGCTTCGACTACGAGGTGTCGGCGCGGGTCTCCGTGGAAGCCGAGGTGGAGGAAGAGGGCACCGTCCTCGTCTCCGGCCGGCTGCTCGCCGACATCTGCCGTGCGCTCCCCAACCGCCCGGTGGAGATTTCCACCGACGGTGTACGAGTGACCGTGGTCTGCGGCTCGTCCCGCTTCACTCTCCACACACTGCCTGTGGAGGAGTACCCGTCGCTGCCGACCATGCCCACCGCCACCGGCACCGTTCCGGGTGAGGTCTTCGCCGCTGCCGCCGCCCAGGTGGCCATCGCCGCCGGCCGTGACGACACGCTCCCGGTGCTCACCGGCGTACGGATCGAGATCGAGGGCGACACCGTCACCCTGGCCTCCACCGACCGCTACCGCTTCGCCGTGCGCGAGTTCCTGTGGAAGCCGGAGAGCCCGGACGCCTCCGCGGTCGCGCTGGTCCCCGCCAAGACGCTGCTGGACACCGCCAAGTCGCTGAGCAGCGGTGACACGGTCACGCTGGCGCTGTCCGGCTCCGGTGCGGGCGAGGGGCTGATCGGTTTCGAGGGCGCCGGGCGGCGTACGACGACGCGGCTGCTGGAAGGCGACCTGCCGAAGTACCGCACGCTGTTCCCGACCGAGTTCAACTCCGTCGCCGTGATCGAGACCGCGCCGTTCGTCGAGGCCGTCAAGCGTGTGGCGCTGGTGGCCGAGCGGAACACCCCGGTCCGGCTGAGCTTCGAGCAGGGCGTGCTGATCCTGGAGGCCGGCTCCAGCGACGATGCACAGGCTGTGGAGAGGGTCGACGCGGATCTGGACGGCGACGACATCTCGATCGCCTTCAACCCCGGCTTCCTGCTGGAGGGCCTGTCCGCCATCGACTCCCCGGTGGCGCAGCTGTCCTTCACGACCTCGACCAAGCCCGCACTGCTGAGCGGCCGCCCGGCCAAGGACGCCGAGGCGGACGACGCGTACAAGTACCTGATCATGCCGGTGCGGCTGAGCGGCTGAGCGGCTGACCTGGGCTTTTGCCGGATCCAACCCGACCCTCCCGATGAGCGCCTGAGCCCACAGGTGTGCACGCACCTGCGGGCGTAGGCTCGGTCTCGGGTACAGCAACGACTATGTGCAAAGAGGGTCTCTGATGGAGCTCGGTCTCGTCGGTCTCGGGAAGATGGGCGGCAATATGCGCGAGCGCATTCGCCGCGCAGGCCACACCGTCATCGGATACGACCGCAACCCGGACCTGGCCGATGTGGACAGCCTCCAGGAGCTGGTGGAAAAGCTCCGGGGTCCGCGGGTCGTCTGGGTCATGGTGCCGGCCGGTGCCGCCACCCAGTCGACGATCGATGAGCTGGCCGAGCTGCTCTCGCCCGGCGACATCGTCGTGGACGGCGGCAACTCCCGCTGGACCGACGACGAGAAGCACGCCGAGGAGCTGAAGGCCGAGGGCATCGGCTTCGTCGACTGCGGTGTCTCCGGCGGCGTCTGGGGCCTGGAGAACGGCTACGCGCTGATGTACGGCGGCGACAAGGACGACGTCGCCAAGGTGCAGCCGATCTTCGACGCGCTCAAGCCCGAGGGCGAGTTCGGCTCGGTGCACGCCGGCAAGGTCGGCGCCGGCCACTTCGCGAAGATGGTCCACAACGGCATCGAGTACGCCATGATGCAGGCGTTCGCCGAGGGCTGGGAGCTGCTGGAGAAGGTCGACTCCGTCACCGACGTGCGCGAGATCTTCCGCTCCTGGCAGGAGGGCACGGTCATCCGCTCCTGGCTGCTCGACCTGGCCGTCAACGCGCTGGACGACGACGAGCACCTGGAGAAGCTGCGGGGCTTCGCCGCCGACTCCGGTGAGGGCCGCTGGACGGTCGAGGCCGCGATCGACAACGCCGTGCCGCTGCCCGCGATCACGGCGTCGCTCTTCGCCCGCTTCGGGTCCCGCCAGGACGACTCGCCGCAGATGAAGATGATCGCCGCGCTGCGCAACCAGTTCGGCGGCCACGCGGTGGAGAGCAAGAAGTAACCGAAGAGAAGTCAGCAACAGCAGTACGCAACAACGCTCAGCAGCAGGGGAGGCCGGCGGATAGCCATGCACGTATCGCATCTGTCGCTCGCCGACTTCCGCTCGTACGCCCGGGTCGAGGTTCCGCTCGACCCGGGCGTCACGGCCTTCGTCGGCCCCAACGGGCAGGGGAAGACCAATCTGGTCGAGGCCGTCGGCTATCTCGCCACCCTCGGCAGCCACCGGGTCTCCTCGGACGCCCCGCTGGTGCGGATGGGCGCCGACCGGGCCGTCGTCCGGGCCGCGGTGGTCCAGGGCGAGCGGCAGCAGCTGATCGAGCTGGAGCTCAATCCCGGGAAGGCCAACCGCGCCCGTATCAACAGGTCGTCGCAGGTCAGACCGCGTGATGTGCTCGGTATCGTCCGGACGGTGCTGTTCGCGCCGGAGGATCTGGCGCTGGTCAAGGGCGATCCCGGTGAGCGCCGGCGGTTCCTGGACGAGCTGATCACCGCGCGGGCGCCGCGGATGGCCGGGGTGCGCTCGGACTACGACCGTGTCCTCAAGCAGCGGAACACCCTGTTGAAGACGGCGGCGCTGGCGCGCCGGCACGGCGGGCGGCAGATGGATCTGTCGACCCTCGACGTGTGGGACCAGCATCTCGCGCGCGCGGGCGCCGAGTTGCTGGCGCAGCGGCTCGATCTGATCGCCGCGCTGCAGCCGCTGGCGGACAAGGCGTACGAGCAGCTGGCACCGGGCGGCGGGCCGCTGGCGCTGGAGTACCGCGGCTCTGCGGGCGAGGCGATGGCCGCCGCGTCGACCCGCGAGGAGCTGTACGGCGTGCTGCTGGCGGCGCTCGGGGAGGCCCGGAAGGGCGAGATCGAGCGTGGGGTGACGCTGGTCGGTCCGCACCGCGACGATCTGGTGCTGAAGCTGGGGCAGCTGCCGGCGAAGGGGTACGCCAGTCACGGCGAGTCCTGGTCGTATGCGCTGGCGCTGCGGCTGGCCTCGTACGACCTGCTGCGGTCCGAGAGTTACTGCGGGCCCGGAGGGCCCTCCACTGAGGGCGGTGGCGGGCGACGGGCGGGCGAGCCGGTGCTCGTCCTCGACGATGTCTTCGCCGAGCTGGACGCGCGCCGCCGGGAGCGGCTGGCCGAACTGGTGGCGCCGGGTGAGCAGGTGCTGGTGACGGCGGCGGTGGACGACGATGTGCCGGGGGTGCTGACCGGGGCGCGCTATGCGGTCGCGGACGGCGCCGTGACGAGGGTGTCATCGTGACGAAGGCCCGGCCGTGAGCGGCGAGCAGCTCCCGGAGCGTCCCGAGGCGGCCGCCCCCGAACCGGCCGGTCACCAGACCGACCGGCCCAAACCGCCGGAGCTGTCCGGTGTGGACCTGGCCCGTCAGGCGCTGGTGGCCGCCAAGGAGCAGGCGCGTGCGCGGGGCGCGGCCGCGCAGCAGAAGAAGCAGGCCCGGCGCGGCGGGCTGCGCTCGGGCGCGCGGGCGGACGGCCGCGATCCGCTGCCGCTGGGTGCGGCGATCAACCGGCTGATCACGGAGCGCGGCTGGGAGACCCCGGCGGCGGTCGGCGGGGTGATGGGGCGCTGGCCGCAGATGGTGGGGCCCGAGGTGGCGCAGCACTGCGAGCCGCAGAAGTACGACGAGGACGCCCGGGTGCTGACGGTGCAGTGCGATTCGACGGCGTGGGCGACGCAGCTGCGGCTGCTGGCACCGCAGCTGGTGGCGCGGCTGAACCAGGACCTGGGGCAGGGCACCGTAAAGCTGATCAAGGTGCTGGGGCCCGGTGGTCCGGGGCGGCGCTACGGCCCGCTGCGGGCACCCGGCAGCAAGGGTCCGGGCGATACGTACGGCTGACCGATACGGGGGTTGGGCATGCCGTGCCACTCCTGGCTACAGGTGTGACGTATGAGACTCCGCTCACGGTAGCCGGCGGTTGACAGCCCGAAGCGCTGAGTGCCCGCGTGAGCGTCCTGAGGCCCCGTCTCGGATATGGGGAGTCGGCGGACGTCAGTTCAGGGCGGCACGTGACGACTCAGGCACCCGCAAACCCCCATGAGTGTCAGTGCTACCGGTAGACTGGTAGCAATCCCGCCCACTCGCGGAATATGTCGAACGACGCAGCCGCTCCCGCCTGCCTTCCTGGGGTGAATCCCGCAGGCGCGGAAGGGCTCGTGCTGTGCCAGAAAGGGCGCTTCGTGGCCGACTCCGGCGACCTCAACGAGAACATCACGGCTTCTACTGAAGAGGGGGTTCCGGCCGGCGCCATGAGCGACTCCTCGGCGGAGAAGTCGTACGACGCCAGCGCGATCACCGTCCTCGAAGGCCTGGACGCGGTCCGTAAGCGCCCCGGCATGTACATCGGCTCGACCGGCGAGCGCGGTCTGCACCACCTGGTGCAGGAGGTCGTCGACAACTCCGTCGACGAGGCGATGGCCGGGCATGCCGACACCATCGACGTGACGATCCTGCCCGACGGCGGGGTGCGGGTGGTCGACAACGGCCGCGGTATCCCCGTCGGCATCGTGCCGTCCGAGAACAAGCCGGCCGTCGAGGTCGTGCTGACCGTCCTGCACGCCGGCGGCAAGTTCGGCGGCGGCGGCTACGCGGTCTCCGGTGGTCTGCACGGCGTGGGCGTATCCGTCGTGAACGCGCTGTCGACGCGCGTCGCGGTCGAGGTCCGCACGGACGGCTACCGCTGGACGCAGGACTACAAGCTCGGCGTGCCCACCGCCCCGCTGGCCAAGCACGAGGCCACCGAGGAGTCCGGCACCTCGGTGACGTTCTGGGCCGACGGCGACATCTTCGAGACCACGGCCTACAGCTTCGAGACGCTCTCCCGTCGCTTCCAGGAGATGGCGTTCCTCAACAAGGGCCTGACGATCGCGCTGCGCGACGAGCGCCCGGACCATGTGGACGAGGAGGGCAACCCGCTCTCGGTTCGGTACCACTACGAGGGCGGCATCGTCGACTTCGTGAAGTACCTGAACTCGCGCAAGGGCGAGCTGGTGCACCCCACCGTCATCGACGTGGAGGCCGAGGACAAGGAGCGGATGCTCTCGGTCGAGATCGCGATGCAGTGGAACACCCAGTACAGCGAGGGTCTCTACAGCTTCGCGAACACCATCCACACCCATGAGGGCGGTACGCACGAGGAGGGCTTCCGTGCGGCGCTGACCGGTCTGATCAATCGTTACGCCCGCGACAAGAAGCTGCTGCGCGAGAAGGACGACAACCTCACGGGTGAGGACATCCGCGAGGGTCTGACGGCGATCATCTCGGTCAAGCTCGGCGAGCCGCAGTTCGAGGGCCAGACCAAGACCAAGCTGGGCAACACCGAGGCCAAGACCTTCGTGCAGAAGATCGTGCACGAGCACCTCACGGACTGGCTCGACCGCAACCCCAACGAGGCCGCGGACATCATCCGCAAGGGCATCCAGGCCGCCACGGCCCGGGTCGCGGCCCGTAAGGCGCGCGATCTGACCCGCCGCAAGGGGCTGCTGGAGACGGCGTCGCTGCCCGGCAAGCTGAGCGACTGCCAGTCCAACGACCCGACGAAGTGCGAGATCTTCATCGTCGAGGGTGACTCCGCCGGCGGCTCGGCCAAGTCCGGCCGTAACCCCGAGTACCAGGCGATCCTTCCGATCCGAGGCAAGATCCTCAACGTCGAGAAGGCGCGGGTCGACAAGATCCTGCAGAACAACGAGGTCCAGGCGCTGATCTCCGCGTTCGGCACGGGTGTGCACGAGGACTTCGACATCGAGAGGCTCCGCTATCACAAGATCATTCTGATGGCGGACGCCGACGTCGACGGCCAGCACATCAACACCCTGCTGCTCACCTTCCTGTTCCGCTTCATGCGGCCGCTGGTCGAGGCCGGGCACGTCTATCTCTCCCGCCCGCCGCTGTACAAGATCAAGTGGGGTCGGGACGACTTCGAGTACGCCTACTCCGACTCGGAGCGGGACGCGCTGATCGAGCTCGGCAAGCAGAACGGCAAGCGCATCCGGGACGACTCGGTGCAGCGGTTCAAGGGTCTCGGTGAGATGAACGCCGAGGAGCTGCGCGTGACGACCATGGACATCGACCACCGGGTGCTCGGCCAGGTCTCGCTGGACGACGCGGCCCGCGCGGACGACCTGTTCTCGGTGCTGATGGGCGAGGACGTGGAGGCACGTCGCTCCTTCATCCAGCGCAACGCCAAGGACGTCCGCTTCCTCGACATCTGAGCCCTGTCGGCCCTTACAACAGCCGCAGCTCGAAAGGACTTTGAACAGCAATGGCCGACGAGAACCCCCCTGTGACCCCGGACGGTGTGACCCCCGAGGGCGCGCCCGCCGCCATCGAAGGCGTGGGCATGCGCGTCGAGCCCGTCGGGCTCGAAACGGAGATGCAGCGCTCCTACCTCGACTACGCGATGTCGGTGATCGTCTCGCGTGCGCTGCCGGATGTGCGGGACGGCCTCAAGCCGGTGCACCGCCGGGTGCTGTACGCGATGTACGACGGCGGGTACCGCCCCGAGAAGGGCTTCTACAAGTGCGCCCGCGTCGTCGGCGACGTCATGGGTACGTACCACCCGCACGGCGACACCTCCATCTACGACGCGCTGGTGCGTCTGGCGCAGCCGTGGTCGATGCGGATGCCGCTGGTGGACTCCAACGGCAACTTCGGCTCTCCGGGCAACGACCCGGCCGCGGCCATGCGGTACACCGAGTGCAAGATGAAGTCGCTGTCCATGGAGATGCTCCGGGACATCGACGAGGAGACCGTCGACTTCCAGGACAACTACGACGGCCGTAACCAGGAGCCGACGGTCCTGCCGTCCCGCTTCCCCAACCTGCTGATCAACGGCTCGGCCGGTATCGCGGTCGGTATGGCCACCAACATCCCGCCGCACAACCTGCGCGAGGTCGCGGACGGCGCGCAGTGGGCGCTGGCCCACCCGGAGGCTTCGAACGAGGAGCTGCTGGACGCGCTGATCGAGCGGGTCAAGGGCCCGGACTTCCCCACCGGCGCGCTGGTGGTGGGCCGTAAGGGCATCGAGGAGGCGTACCGGACCGGCCGCGGCTCGATCACCATGCGTGCGGTGGTGGCGGTCGAGGAGATCCAGAACCGCCAGTGCCTGGTGGTCACCGAGCTGCCGTACCAGGTCAACCCGGACAACCTCGCGCAGAAGATCGCCGACCTGGTGAAGGACGGCAAGATCGGCGGCATCGCGGACGTCCGCGACGAGACCTCCTCGCGCACCGGCCAGCGCCTGGTCATCGTGCTCAAGCGGGACGCGGTCGCCAAGGTCGTCCTCAACAACCTCTACAAGCACACCGACCTGCAGACCAACTTCGGTGCGAACATGCTCGCCCTGGTGGACGGGGTGCCGCGCACCCTCTCCCTGGACGCGTTCATCCGCAACTGGGTCAACCACCAGGTCGAGGTCATCGTCCGGCGGACGAAGTTCCGGCTGCGCAAGGCCGAGGAGCGGGCGCACATCCTGCGCGGTCTGCTCAAGGCGCTGGACGCGATCGACGAGGTCATCGCGCTGATCCGGCGCAGTGAGACGGTCGAGGTGGCGCGCGAGGGCCTGATGGGCCTGCTGACGATCGACGAGATCCAGGCGAACGCGATCCTGGAGATGCAGCTGCGCCGGCTGGCCGCCCTGGAGCGCCAGAAGATCACCGCCGAGCACGACGAGCTGCAGCGGAAGATCAGCGAGTACAACGCGATCCTGGCCTCCCCCGAGCGCCAGCGGCAGATCATCAGCGAGGAACTCGCCGCGATCGTCGAGAAGTTCGGCGACGACCGGCGCTCCAAGCTGGTGCCCTTCGAGGGCGACATGTCCATCGAGGACCTGATCGCCGAGGAGGACATCGTCGTCACGATCTCCCGTGGCGGCTATGTGAAGCGGACCAAGACCGACGACTACCGCTCGCAGAAGCGCGGCGGCAAGGGCGTCCGCGGCACGAAGCTCAAGGAAGACGACATCGTCGACCACTTCTTCGTGTCGACGACGCACCACTGGTTGCTGTTCTTCACGAACAAGGGCCGTGTCTACCGCGCGAAGGCGTACGAGCTGCCCGACGCGGGCCGCGATGCGCGGGGTCAGCATGTGGCCAACCTGCTCGCCTTCCAGCCGGATGAGCAGATCGCGCAGATCCTGGCGATCCGGGACTACGAGGCCATGCCGTATCTGGTGCTCGCCACCAAGGGCGGCCTGGTCAAGAAGACGCCGCTCAAGGACTACGACTCGCCGCGCTCGGGCGGTGTGATCGCGATCAACCTGCGTGAGCAGGAGGACGGTACGGACGACGAGCTGATCGGCGCCGAGCTGGTGTCGGACACCGACGACCTGCTGCTGATCAGCAAGAAGGCACAGTCGATCCGCTTCACCGCGACGGATGACGCGCTGCGGCCGATGGGCCGGGCGACGTCCGGTGTGAAGGGCATGAGCTTCCGCGAGGGCGACGAGCTGCTCTCGATGAACGTGGTGCGTGAGGGCACGTTCGTGTTCACCGCCACCGACGGCGGCTACGCCAAGCGCACTCCGGTCGACGACTACCGCGTCCAGGGCCGCGGCGGCCTGGGCATCAAGGCCGCCAAGATCGTGGAGGACCGGGGTTCGCTGGTCGGCGCGCTGGTGGTCGAGCAGACCGACGAGATCCTCGCGATCACGCTGAGCGGTGGCGTGATCCGTACGCGGGTCAACGAGGTGCGGGAGACCGGGCGTGACACCATGGGCGTCCAACTGATCAACCTGGGCAAGCGGGATGCCGTGGTCGGCATCGCACGGAACGCCGAGGCCGGTCGTGAGGCCGAAGAGGTGGACGGGGTCGAAGGGCCCGACGAGACTGATGCGGCCGAGGGGATCGAGCCCACGGCGGCCGAGGGCGAGCAGCCCGCGGCGGAGTAGCACGAGGAGTAGGTCGTGAGTGGAGCCACGGGCGCTGCGGCGGGTGGGCCGGGAGACAGGAAGACGTCCCCGTCCCGACCCGCGACCGTGAAGGATGACAGCGCCCGTGGCTCCGCCGCGTCCGACGGCCCCCGAGACGAGGGCTCCTACGAGGGGGTAACCGTGACCGATACGCGTCAGCCGTATCCGCAGCAGCCGCACTCCCAGCCGCAACCGCAACCGCAGCCCCAGCCGCGGGCCGAGGGCGGCCAGGGGCAGACACAGGGCGGGCAGCAGCCGTACCAGCCGCCCCAGGCGTACAGCACGCAGTCGGTGCGCAAGCCGCGTACGGGGGCCCGTACGGCGCCGCGCACGCGCAAGGCCCGGCTGCGGGTGGCGCGTGCCGATCCGTGGTCCGTGATGAAGGTCAGCTTCCTGCTGTCCATCGCGCTGGGTATCTGCACCGTCGTGGCGGTCGCGGTGCTGTGGATGGTGATGAACGCGATGGGCGTCTTCTCCACGGTCGGCGGGACGATCAGCGAGGCGACCGGCTCCGGCGAGGGCGGCGGCTTCGATCTTCAGTCGTTCCTCTCGCTGCCGCGGGTGCTGCTCTTCACCTCGATCATCTCGATCATCGATGTGGTGCTGGCGACGGCGCTGGCGACGCTCGGCGCCTTTATCTACAACCTGTCGGCGGGCTTCGTCGGCGGTGTGGAGCTCACCCTCGCCGAGGACGAGTGAGCCCCTGGTGGCGGGGGTGCCCGGGGGCTCTCGGAACCGATTTTGGGAACGCCTCTGAAGTGCGCTAATCTTTCGGTGCAGCGAACGAGCGGCTATAGCTCAGACGGTTAGAGCGCTTCCCTGATAAGGAAGAGGCCCCAGGTTCAAGTCCTGGTAGCCGCACCGCACACATCGGCCCGGCCGGAGATTTCTCCGGCCGGGCCGATGCGTTGTGCGCGGGTGGAAGTCGGGCCGCGGGCCGGGGCGTTGCTCAGCGCGGCCTAGATAACCGATCGGTATCGGCCGGTGTGTATCATCGGCCGACATAGGTCCCCTACGTCAACGAAAGACGAGGTCGCGCGGTGAAGAAGCTTCTCCTGGTCGCACTGGCCGCCATCGGCGGGCTCCTCGTGTACCGCCAGATCCAGGCGGATCGCGCCGAGCAGGATCTGTGGACGGAGGCGACCGACTCCGTGCCCGCAGGTTCGGGTGTGTGAGACCAAACCCAGAGCATTTCCCACGAGACCCCGGTTGCCCCCAGGTGACCGGGGTTTCGTGCGTCTGGGGGCGGGGCGGGGTCGCATGGCATGCTGCCGTCCGAGCCTGCGCCGGGCGGCGGTGTTGTTGCGGGACCGTGACGCCGGCTCTCTTGAATTTGCTATCGCACACTATTAGCTTGCACAAGCAAAGTTGTTCTGTGTGATGTGACTTGTGGGACACGAGGGGGACGTGGGACATGGCTCGACGATCACGCACTGGGGTGGTGGCGCTGCTCGGCGGGCTGCTGCTGGCCCTCGCCGCCGCGCCGCTCCAGATCGCACCGGTCGCGGCGGCCGCACCGGTCGCGCCCGCGGCGCCGGCCGGTGACGGCACCGGAATGGTGATGGTGCTGGACTCCTCCGGCTCGATGGCCGAGGACGACGGCTCCGGCAGCACCCGGATCGCCTCCGCCCGTAAGGCAGTCGGCACCGTCGTCGACGCGCTGCCCACCGGCTATCCGACCGGTCTGCGGGTCTACGGGGCCGACAAGCCCAAGGGCTGCGACGACACCCGGCTCGCCCAGCCCGTGGCCGCCCTCGACCGGGCGGGCATCAAGCGGGCCGTCGCGCGCGTGACGCCCAAGGGCGACACCCCCATCGGGCTGTCGCTGCGCAAGGCCGCCGCCGACCTTCCCAAGGCCGCCGACGGCTCGATCGGCAAGCGCACGATCCTGCTGATCTCCGACGGCGAGGACAACTGCCAGACGCCGCCGCCCTGCAAGGTCGCCGCCCAACTCGCCGCGTCCGGCGTCGATCTGCATATCGACGCCATCGGCTTCCAGGTGGCGGGCAAAGCCCGTGCCCAGCTGGAGTGCATCGCCAAGTCCGGCAACGGCCAGTACTACGACGCTCCTGACGCCAAGTCACTGGCCCGTCAGCTGCAACGGGCTGGCCAACTCTCCGCGGACGGCTACCGGTTCAAGGGCATGAAGGTCCACGGCACCCCGACCCGGAACAACGCGCCCGGCATCTTTCCTGGGCAGTACCTGGACAGCATCGGGCCCAACGAGAAGCGTTACTACGCCACCGACCTGGACGCCGTCTCGACGGCCGAGTACTCGGCGACCGTGGTGCCGCAGCCCGGCGCGGCCATCGGCTACCTCGACGCCCTGCACACCGAGATCGCCTATGGCGTCGACAGCACCTGCGAGTCCACCACCGAGCTGTTCGGACAGCGGGAGGGTGCGACGCCGCTGACCTCGGGCATCAGCCGGATCCCGTCGCAGACCGGCACCCGAGGCTGTGACAAGTCGGGCCGGTACTGGCTGGTCGTCGAGCGCAAGGCGGCCAAGGGATCGGACGCCTCCAGCTGGCCGCTGGAGCTGACGTTTCACGTGAAACATCCGCTGGAGAAGGGCGTGACTCCCGCGCAGTCGTCGCCGGAGTACGGCGCGGGCGGCAAGGACGCCCCGGTGCCCACCACCGCCCCCAAGGACGTCACCGGGGGCACCGGCTTCAACGACGCCCGGCCGCTCACCCCGGGCGTCTGGCGGGACAAGGTCCTGCCGGCCCAGACCCTCTGGTACAAGGTGCCGGTCGGCTGGGGCCAGCAGCTGCGCTACGACGTGGAGTTCGCCAATGAGCCGACGGTCAGGCACTACAGCGCGACCACGTCCTTCGGGCGCACCCAGGTCTATACGCCGTCCCGCGCACCGGTGGGCGGCGGTACCGGTGAGTTCACCCCGCAGGTCTCCTACAACGGGCGGCTGACGTCGCTCCAGATGGGGACGGTGCCGGTCGCCTGGACCAACCGCTACGAGACCAACCCCAATGTCGTACCCGTCCACGACAAGGGCGACTTCTACATCGCGGTGACGCTGGGCGCCAAGGCCTCCGAGATCGCACAGAACCCCCAGATCGGTGTGGTGCTGCGGGTCGCGGTGCTGGGCAAGGAGAAGACCGGCCCCGAGGCGGGCGCCGCCGTGGCCAAGGCCGATGTCTCCCATGGCGATTCGGGCCCCTCCGAGGAGGGTGCGCAGGACGGCGATGGAGGATGGTCCACGGGACGCGTGGTGGCGGTCGCCGTCGGCGGCGTGGGCGTTCTGCTGCTGGCCGGCCTCGTGGCGGCCTTCGTACGGGCTCGCAGGAAGCAGCAGCCGGGTGACGGGAGTTCGGATCCGATGAGGGGTGGGTCGTGGTGACCGGGCGCACGACGAACAGGGGGCTCGCCGTGCTGGCGGCGCTCGCGGTGGTGGCGTTGCTGCCGGGGACGGTGGGCGTGGCCTCGGCGGACAACATCCCCGGCTATCGGCCGGCGGAGGGCGCGCCGACGATCAAGGGTTCGCCCAGTAGCGCGAATTCGCCGCAGATCAAGCCCGGCATCTACCGAGACTCCATCAAGCGCGGGGAGGAGAAGCGCTACGCCGTCTCCCTGGACGCCAAGACCAGCGCGTACTTCTCGGCGGTCGCCGCGCCCACGCCCGGCAGCAAGGTCGAGGACTACGGCGACAAGCTGAAGATCCGCCTTGAGGACAACGATGGCACCACCTGCGGCTCCGAGGCGTCGCCGACCTTCCGCGGCGGAGGCACGGCGTACCCCCTCGCCGACTACGCCAACCGCACCATCGAGGACGGGTCGTCGGAGTGCCAGGAGGCCGGGCCCTACTACCTCGTGATCAGCCGAGAGGGCTCGGCGACCTCGGGGCCCGACCCCTGGCCGATCGAGCTGGACTACCTCGAGGAGCCGCCGCTCAAGGGCAGCACGCCCGCCAAGCCGGGCGACGGCAGCTGGAGCACGGCGACGCCCGCACCGCGCACGGACCCCACCAAGCGCAGCGCCAAGGGGGGCACCGGCTTCAATGACGCCGGCTCGGTCGCCTCGGGTGTCTGGAAGGACCGGATCCGGCCCGGCGAGACCCGCTTCTACCGGGTGCCGGTGGACTGGGGGCAGCGGCTCAACCTGAGCGCGGAGCTGCCGAACGGGACGTCAGGGAACGGGTCGTCGGCGTACGTCTCCAACGCGCTCGGGCTGGGCGTCTACAACCCCGCGCGCGGCCTCGTCAGCGCCGACAGCTTCGTTTCGTACAGCGGAAAGCCGGCAACCGCACCGGCGTTCACCGCGCCCGTCGACTACGGCAACCGCTTCAACTCGACCGACTCGGTCAAGGCGATGCGGTTCGCGGGCTGGTACTACCTCGAGGTCACGCTGAACCCCGATGCCGCGCAGTACTTCCGCAAGGGCACGGACTTCACCCTGCGCGTGGACGTCCGGGGCGAAGCCAAGGCCGGCCCCGGCTACGCCAAGCCGGCCGGTGACTTCTCCGTCACGGCCGAGGACCGTGAGATGGCGCGGACGGGCCAGACCGCCCAGGAGGCCTCGAAGAGCGGCACCTTGATGACGGTGGCCTACGCCGGGATCGGCACGGGTGTGGTCCTGCTGGCCGGGCTCGGCGCATGGACGGTGGTGGCGCGGCGCAAGGCCGGGGCGCCGGCCGCCACGGGGCCGGCGCTCATCCCCCAGCAGGGGCAGCAGCTGTCGTCCCAGGCGTCCCAACCCACCCTGCCGTCACAGCAGGACCAGCAGGCCCAGTTCCGGCCCCCACAGGGCTGGTAGCGGGCCTGTGGGCCCTGGTGGGGCCCATCGGGACCGCCAGGGCCCTCGCGGCGCCTCAGGCGGCCGTCAGCGCCCAGACGCCCACCGCGATGCACAGCAGCGCGACGATCAGTACCGGGACCGCCACCTTCGGGGGCGGTCCCGGCTTCTTGTACGGGGCGACCGGCCGGCCGGCGGCGGCGTGTGCAGCGGGCGTGTGGTCCACCGGAGTCACCACGGCCGGCTGGACCGGCAGGCCCGGCGCGCCGACCGGAGGCTGCCCCGGGACCGGGTGCGGCCCTGCCGTGTAGGGGCGGGTGCCGCCCGAATCCTGCCGGACGGCGGCCGTCGGCTCGTACGAGGGCACCGGCGGCGGGGTGGCCGGCGCGGCCGGTACGCCATGGCCCGGAGGCGTACTGCCCGGCAGGGGCGCCGGGGTCGGTGTCGGCGGGGTGCTGGGCTGCTGCGGCAACGGGGTGCTCGGCTCCGGCGGCGCCAGCTGGAAACTCCCGGTCTCCGACATGGACGCCGACGAACCCGTCCCGGCGTCCGTGGACGGCCCGGCCGGCGGACTCCCGGCGCCCAGCGGCCCGTTCGGCCCGAATCCCTTGGGCAGCGGCCCGATGTGGTCGAAGACCTCGACGATCTCTTCCTCGATCGTCGCGTCCGGCAGCATCTCGGCCGCCGCCAGTACCGCCTTGCGTGCCCCCGTGGCGGTCCTGAACCGCGACTCCGGATCCGGGTGCAGCAGGGAGGCCAGCACCTGCCACAGCGGTTCCGGCACGTCCTCCGGCGCGTTCGGGATGCCGTGCTCCGCGAAGTGCCGGATCAGCGCCTCGGAATCGGGCTTGGTGCCGGTGATCAGATACAGCCCGACCAGGCCGACCGCGAACAGGTCGGCGGGGAAGTCCGGTTCGGCGCCCAGCATCTGTTCGGGCGCGAAGTAACCGGGCGTGCCCACCACGTAGTTGGTCTCGGTCAGTCGCGGCTCGCCCTTGCGCATCGCGATACCGAAGTCGGACAGCCGCAGATGCGGCCGGCCGGTGCCGGTGGCCTCCAGCAGGATGTTCGCCGGCTTGATGTCGCGGTGCACCACGCCCTCCGCGTGCACCGCGGTCAGCCCGGCCAGCAGCTGGTCCAGCAGGGTGCAGACGAACCGCGGCGGCAGCGGGCCGTAATCGCCGGTCAGATGCGCCAGCGAGCCGCCGTTCACCAGATCCATGGTGAACAGCACCTTGTCGTCGTCCGCCGCCCAGCTCGCCGGGGCCAGCACATGGGGATGGTCGATCCGCAGCGCCTGTTCGCGTACGAAGCGCAGCAGCGTGTGCGCATCGCTCTGTTGCAGCACCTTCGCCGCGACATAGCGGCGGCGCCGGTGGTCCCAGGCACGCCAGACGGCGCCCACCCCGCCCCGTCCGATCGGGTCGATCAGCTCATACCGACCGGCGAAGATCTCACCCATTGCGCCCCGTCCGCTTTCTGAACTCCGCAAGCTCTGCTGTGGCCAACGCTGTGGCTGCCGCCGCTAACTCTGGTGCGCCTCGTAGTGGGCGACCGCGTCCCCGGTGCGGCCGGCACCGTAGACCCGGAGGAACTCTGCCAGTTCAGGGTGAGTGGGGGCGAGGGTGTTCGCCGCATCGATGATGTCCCCCGCGTCCGAGACCGACCGCAGCAGCGACTGGATCTCCCGCACCACCCGCCGCACGGTCGTCGCGCCCGTGGACGACGTCTGCTGTGTGGTGTTGTTCAGCACCGAGCCGCCGGCCGTCTTCTTGATCTCTTCCATCCGGTCGGTGGCCTCGGCGGCGCTCACGCTGCCGTCGGCGACCTGACCGGCGAGCTCCTGCAGGGCCTGGACCCGCTGCACCACGGCCGGGTTGCCTATCTTCGCGCGCTGCCCGCTCATCAGCTGGGACAGCATCGGCGCGGACAGTCCGAGTACGGAGGCGAGCCGGGCCTGGTTGAGGCCGAGATCGTCTATCAGACGGCGGAACAGCGCGCCCAGAGGCTCCCCATACCAGGTGCGCTGCAGCTCCCGGGCCCGCGCGGTGGCTTCCTGCTGTGCTGCGTCCATGCCGTCTCCCCAGTCTCCCCGATCGCGCTTCGCTGCCGCGAATCTCGCGAAGCATCCTACGGAGAGCGACCTTGTGCGGCGATACCCGGTCGGGAAAGCGGCCGGGCACCGGGTACCCTGGTCCGCGAAGGGGCCTTAGCTCAGTTGGTAGAGCGCTGTCTTTGCATGGCAGATGTCAGGGGTTCGACTCCCCTAGGCTCCACCCATCAAATGCCCTCCGCACTGCGAAATCGCAGGTAGGAGGGCATTTTTCGTGCGTTGTGGGGTGCCTGCGGCGGTGCCGGCGCACTCCTGTCATCGGTGCAGACGCAAGCGCTGCCCCCGGTAGACGCGGTCCGGGCCCTCGTCGAGCGTGTGCTTGTTCAGCTCGTACAAAGCCCGTGTACCGCCGCGCTGGCCGGCGTGTTCCGCGATGACCGAGAGGCAGTCTCCGGTCCTCACGACGTACCTGTGGTGGGTACCCGGGGCGCGGTGGGAGCGCTGCCGGGACCCGGGAGCCGAGGAGGTACGCCGGCTGGTGCCGGCGGCTGTGTCCTCATCGCTGTCTTCGTCACCGTTGCCGCCGTCACCGTCGCTGTCACTGCCCTCACCGTCGCTGCCGGGGGCGCCCAGGTGCCCGCAATGGGGCCACGGGGACAGGCCGCGGTCCCGGACGATGCGCTCGCCCACGGCGATCTGCTGCGCCCGTGTGGCGAGGTCCGGGCGCGCGGCGTACCGGTGGCCGCCGTAGGCCCGCCAGGTGGAGGGGTGGATCTGCAGGCCGCCGTAGAAGCCGTTGCCGGTGTTGACGTGCCAGCGGCCGCTGCTCTCACAGGCGGCGATCTTCGCCCAGTTGGTGCCCCCGGGTGGCGGCGATCCGGTCGTTGCCGCGGCACTGCGGCCCGAGGGGCCGACGACCGGCAGCAGGACCAGCGCCATGGACAGAATCGCTTCGACGGACCGCTTGGCGTGACGTGACGACATGACGGAACTCCTCCGCTGTGCCTGGCAGCGCCGTGACGCGGTATGCGCCACGACCGGTGGCACGGACCAAGTAACCCGCCAATATGGTCGGTGGCATGTCCGGAGTGTCAGATGTGGGCGTTTTTCACCCGAGCGGTCGCATGCTTCTGACGTAGCGTCAGGTATCCGGTGTGGGCGCGCTGAGCGCGGGTGCGAGGGCCGGCCGGGGCACCGTCGCGCGCTGGAGGAGCCCGTACGGTGTCATGGCGCAGCAGGCCCCAACGGGCCGTGCCCGCCGCCCCGTTGGGGACGGCGGGCACGGCCCGTCGCTGTCGTGGCCGGCGTCAGGCCGTGTTGCCCCTGCCGCGCTCGTCGGCTTCGGCCTCCGCCTGTTTGGCCTGGACCTCCGGGTCGAGGGAGGCGCCCTCGCTGCCGTCGACCGCGCTGAGGCGGCCGTGCTCGCCGACCTCCGTGGGCGCCGGCGGTTCGACCAGCCAGTCCGGGTTGGCCTGCTTGTCCCACCACTTCCAGATGGCGACCGCGCCGCCCACCAGGACGCCGACCACCGTGGCCCGCGCGGCGATCTTGCGGCGCCGGGCCCGGTGGCTGTGCTTCTTGGCGAGCTTCTCGATCTCGGCGGCCGTCACGTGGCCGCGCAGTGCGGCCAGCGCGGCGCTGCCACGCGCGATCGCCTCGTCGCGGACCGGCTCGGCCGCGGCGCGGGCGCTGACCATGGCGTGCTCCAGCCGTGGCCCCGTGTACTCGGCGGCGTGCCGGGCGGCTTCGCGGGTCCGGCAGGCGGCCCGGTGCGCCGCCGCGTCCACCTTGGGCGGCAGCGCGCCCCGCGCGTGCTCGATGCGCGGCCGCAGATGGGCGCTGTACTGGGAACGGGCCTGTGATCGGGCCTGGTGCGCCGCGTCGGCCAGCTTGGGAGCCGCGCGGGTCCGGGCTTCATGAGCGAAGTGCACGGCGGCATCCTTGGCCGTACCGGCATACGGAGCCACCACCTCCGCGGCGTGCCGCACGCTGTCCCTGGCCGTACCGGTCGCGGCGCGCACGCTGTCCTTGCGGGTCACGGGATCCTCCTCCTCGGTGGCATGTCCGGGGCTCGGGGGTTTGGTCTGAAGTGTCGCCTGTCCACCCGTTTGAAGATCATGCCTGCTCATGCGACGTACGGCATGTGCGAGCGGGCATCCGGGTCATCGGTGACCTTCCGGAGAGCCTTGTTGACGACAATGCCACGGTTTGCCGCTGGTCGCCCTGGTTCCTCGGGTTTGCCCGGCGAAAGCGGCTGTTATCCCGGTGAAGCATCTCTATTACGTCGCATGACGTAGCAAAGAAATCAGTGCGAAGACCGTCCGGCGGTGGTGGCCGGACGACTGCCGTGGCTGTCCATGCGAGGATCAGGAACCGTCAGTGAAGACTTATGGAAGGTAGATCGTGGCTGAGCAGCTCTACGCCACCCTGAAGACCAACCAGGGCGACATCGAGATTCGGCTCCTGCCGAACCATGCACCGAAGACGGTCAAGAACTTCGTCGAGCTCGCCAAGGGCGAGCGGGAGTGGACCCACCCGGCGACCGGCAAGAAGTCGCACGACCGGCTGTACGACGGAACGGTCTTCCACCGCGTCATCAGCGGTTTCATGCTCCAGGGCGGCGACCCGCTGGGCAACGGCACCGGCGGCCCCGGCTACGAGTTCGCGGACGAGTTCCACCCGGACCTCGCGTTCAACAAGCCGTACCTGCTGGCCATGGCCAACGCCGGTCCGGGCACCAACGGCTCGCAGTTCTTCATCACCGTCGCGCCGACCGCGTGGCTGACCGGCAAGCACACCATCTTCGGTGAGGTCACCAACGACGCCAGCAAGAAGGTCGTCGACGCCATCGGCAACACGCAGACCAACCCGCGCACCGACCGTCCGATCCAGGACGTCGTCATCGAGTCGGTGGTCATCGAGACCCGCGAGGGCTAGTCCCCGTCTTGCCCTCGGCCCGCTCCGAGGGAACCATTACGCCCCGCTCGGTCGTACTCCGGGCGGGGCGGCGTGCTGACGTGCGGCCCACACGGAGAAGAGGACGAGGACCGATGGACCAGGTGCCAGGCAGCCCGCAGGAGCCGCGGGACGCGCACGGCGATGACGGCCTGCCGGGCTGCTATCGCCACACGGACCGCCCCACGGGTATCCGCTGCACCCGCTGTGAGCAGCCGATCTGCCCGGACTGCATGGTCAGCGCCTCGGTCGGCTTCCAGTGCCCGGACTGCGTCCGCGACGGCAGCGGGCGGGCGGCACAGGCGACGGCGCCGCGGACGATAGCGGGCGCTTCGATCGCCGCCAACCCGCGGCTCGTCACGATGATCCTGCTGGGCATCAACATCGCGGTCTTCATCGCGGCCCAGCTGACGGACGGCCGGCTGGTCGTCGACCTCTTCCTGTACGGCGGCAGCGTCGCGTACGGCGAGTCGTACCGCCTGCTCACCGCGATGTTCCTGCACCAGCAGATTCCGCATATCGCGTTCAACATGCTGTCGCTGTGGTGGCTGGGGCCGCCGCTGGAGGCCGCGCTCGGCCGGGTGCGGTTCCTCGCGCTGTACATGCTCGCCGGCCTGGGCGGCAGCGCCCTGTCGTATCTGCTCGCCGCGCCGGATCAGCCCTCGCTCGGTGCCTCCGGCGCGATCTTCGGGCTGCTGGGCGCGACCGCCGTACTGCTGCGCCGGCTGAAGTACGACATGAAGCCGGTGCTGATCCTGCTCGGCCTCAACCTGGTCTTCACGTTCCTGTGGCCGAATATCGCCTGGCAGGCGCATGTGGGCGGCCTGGTGGTGGGCGCCGCGGTGGCCTTCGGGATGGTGCATGCGCCGCGCGACCGCCGTACGACGGTGCAGATCGCGACCTGTGCGGTGGCGCTGCTGGCGATCGTCGCCGTGGTGTGGGTACGGACCCTCCAGCTGGTGGGCTGAGGGCCCGCACCGCGCTCAGCGCGCCCGTACCGCCAAGTTGTCCACAGTGCGTGGCGGATCTTGTGCATGCTGTGCGGAACCACCGTTCCGGTCCGCCCTGACCTGCGTTTCCCCAGTACGGACCGGGAAGACCGGGGACCGGAGGCGGATGCCACCGATCACACCGGCGTCAACCTCCGGAGGGTTATCCACAGATCTTCTGAAGTTTTCCCCGGCTGTGGATAACCGTGTGGATGGTCTTGGGCAGGGCTTGCGCTACTTCCACTGCGTGGATACGCCGAAGCCCACCGCGATGAAGCCGAAGCCGCACACGATGTTCCAGTTGCCCATGCTCTTGATCGGAAGATCGCCCTCGGACACGTAGAACAGCACGATCCAGGCCAGCCCGATCAGGAACATCGCCAGCATCAGCGGCGCGACCCAGCCGCGGCCTGAAGTCATCTTCAGACTGGTGGTCTTCGCCGGCGGCGGCGTGAAGTCGTCCTTTTTGCGGATACGTGACTTCGGCACGAGGAACTCTCCTGTCGATGCGCTGCTCCCCCACTCTCGACTTCGCTCGAGCGGGCTGTGCCCCCAACCGCGCGGGGGCCGTACGGGATGGGAGCCGGGTGGGGAACCGGCGGGGAGCGGATCCTCGCCCGGGCGTCCGTTAGCGTAGTGCTTCCGCGGCGTCGTAAGGAGTAAGGGTACGTTGAGCAATTCCGCTGACTCCGCCGGCCGCCCCGCCCGGCCCCACCTGCGGCCGGTACGGCTCCTCACGCTCGCCGTCTTCGCGCTCGCCGGGCTGCTGTTCTGGGTGAGCTTCGAGACCGCGCGCGGCACCAACCTGCGCTCGGACGATTCGATGCTGCGGCTCTCCGACCTCATCCAGGAGCGCAGCCACAAGAACGGCGCGCACGACGAGACCAACGCCCTGCTCCGCGAGGAGGTCGACGCGCTCGCGCAGCGCGACAACGGCAGCTCCAAGGCCGAGGAGGCCAAGCTCAAGGCGCTGGAGAAGAGCGCCGGCACCAAGAAGCTGGCCGGCCAGGGCGTGACGGTCACCCTCACCGACGCCCCGCCGAACGCCACCGCCAAGATCCCCGGCGTGCCCGAGCCGCAGCCCAACGACCTGGTCATCCACCAGCAGGACCTCCAGGCCGTGGTCAACGCCCTCTGGCAGGGCGGCGCCAAGGGCATCAAGGTCATGGACCAGCGGCTGATCTCCACCAGCGCGGTGCGCTGCGTCGGCAACACCCTGATCCTCCAGGGCCGGGTCTACTCACCGCCGTACAAGGTCACCGCCGTCGGCGACCGGGACGCCCTGAACAGGGCGCTGACCGCCTCCCCCGCCATCCAGAACTATCTGCAGTACGTGAACGCCTACGGCCTCGGCTGGAAAGTCGACCAGCACGAGGCGGTGACTCTGCCCGGCTACTCCGGCACAGTGGATCTCCACTACGCACAGCCTGTGAAGCCGTAGCCCGCACGCCGCGGGGCGGCGGGGAGGGGCGGGGCCGGATGACGCTGCGGTGGATCGTGCGGACGTTCAGCGAAATCTGCGTAACCCTCGGCACCCTGATCGTCCTCTTCGTCGTCTACCTGCTCTTCTGGACCGGCGTACGGGCCGACAGCGCGATGGACGGCGAGATCGGCAAACTGCACGATCAGTGGGCGGCCGGCCAGGTCACCCCGCCCGACACCGCACCCGAGCCCGGCGGCAGCGAGCGGCCCCGCCGCTATGAGGCGGGCAAGTCCTTCGCGGTCATGTACATCCCGCGCTTCGGAGCGGACTGGACGAAGCCCGTACTGGAAAGCACCGCGCCCGACGTCCTCAAGCGGGGCCTCGGCCACTACGACCGCACCGCCCGGCTCGGCGAGGTCGGCAACTTCTCCGTCGCAGGGCACCGCCGCACCTACGGCGACCCCTTCAAGGACTTCCCACGGCTGCGGCCCGGCGACGCGGTGGTGCTGAGCGACGGCGCGACCTGGTTCACCTACCGCATCGACAACCGGCCGTATACGACGCTGCCCGGCGACACCGGCGTGATCGATCCCGTGCCGCGGAAATCCGGCTTCAACGGCCCCGGGCGCTATCTCACGCTGACGACCTGCGAGCCGGAGTGGGGCCACAGCCACCGGCTGATCGCCTGGGCCCACCTGGATTCCACCCAACCCGTGGCACACGGAAGGCCATCGGCTTTGCCCGGCTGACCCACCAGTCACCGCCCTCGCCCCTTAGTCTGGTGGGGCAATCGACATCGTCATCGGCATCGGCAAGGGGACAGCGAGCGCATGTACGGCTGGATCTGGCGGCATCTGCCGGGCAACGCATGGGTGAAGGCGCTGATTTCACTGGTGCTGGTGCTGGCGGTCGTCTTCGTGCTTTTCCAGTACGTCTTTCCGTGGGCGGAGCCGCTGCTCCCCTTCAATGACGTCACGGTCGATGAAGGGATGGCGGCCGCCCGATGAGCGCACGGATTCTCGTCGTCGACAACTACGACAGCTTTGTCTTCAACCTGGTCCAGTACCTGTACCAACTGGGTGCCGAATGCGAGGTGCTGCGCAATGACGAGGTCGCGCTGAGCCACGCACAGGACGGCTTCGACGGCGTGCTGCTGTCGCCGGGGCCCGGCACCCCCGAACAGGCCGGTGTCTGCGTCGACATGGTCAGGCACTGCGCGGCCACCGGCGTCCCGGTGTTCGGCGTCTGCCTGGGCATGCAGTCGATGGCGGTCGCCTACGGCGGCGTGGTCGATCGCGCGCCGGAACTGCTGCACGGCAAGACCTCGCTGGTGACGCACGAGGGCGCGGGAGTCTTCGCCGGCCTGCCCTCGCCCTTCACCGCGACCCGCTACCACTCGCTGGCCGCCGAACCCACGACCGTCCCGGACGAGCTCGAGGTCACGGCCCGCACCCACGACGGCATCATCATGGGACTGCGGCACCGCGAACTCCCCGTGGAGGGCGTGCAGTTCCACCCCGAGTCGGTACTGACGGAGTGGGGGCACAAGATGCTCGCGAACTGGCTGGTGGAGTGCGGCGACAAGGGGGCCGTGGAGCGCTCGACGGGGCTTGCCCCGGTGGTCGGCAAGGCCGGCGCGTGACCGCCCTACGCCCAGAGCGTGAAGGGAGGTCCCACGATCCGTACGAGCCACACCAGGGGGATTCCCGGCAGCGCGGGTACGAGCAGGATCCGTACGGGACACCGGATCCGTACGGCCACCCCGACGCGTTCGAGGCAGCCGTCGGCCGGCTCGACGACCCGCTGAACGACCCGCTGCCCGGCCAGGAGGCGCCGACGCCCGCGCCGGGGCCCCGGGCGTCCGAGCAATCCGCCCATCCCGCTCAGCAGGCCGGAACACAGGGATCGCCCTGGTTCCGGCCGCATCGTCAGGACCAGCAGCCCGGCCAGCCGGAACCGCCGGCGGCTCCCGAGCCGCAGCCCTACGAGCCCGCACCGGCCGCCTACGACGACATCTACGGCGGCCTGAGCCAAGGCTCCGCGTACGAGCCCTACACCCCGGCGGCCGAACCCATACCGGAGCTCTTCGCCGCCCCGGAGACACCGGATCCGGCACCTGCCCCTCCGGCCCCTCAGGCCGCGTCCGAGTCGTTGCGGGACGACGAGACCATGGCGCTGCGGCAGGCCGAGGAGTCCGGCGCGAAAGGCGACGGGGACGCTGTTTCACGTGAAACCAGCACGGTTTCACGTGAAACCGACGCGGCACCGGCGCCCGGCGGCCGAGCGGCCCGACGCAAGGCCGCACAAGAGGCCGCCAAGCGGGGCGGCAGACGCGGCCGCCACAGCGGCGCGGCCGTCGCCGCCACGGCAGCCGCTTCCGCCGACGACAAACCGGCCGCCCCCCTCTCCCGGCTGGAGGCCCGGCGTGCCGAACGAGCCGCCAAGGACAGCCCCAGCCTGATCGTCAGCCGCGCGGTGGGTGAGGTGTTCATCACCCTCGGCGTGCTGATGCTGCTGTTTGTGACCTACCAGCTGTGGTGGACGAACGTGCTCGCAGAGGAGGAGGCGGGCGGCGCCGCCAACACCCTCCAGAACGAATGGAACAAGGGCGGCGGCGAGAAGAAGAACCTGGCGGCCGGCGAGCGCTTCGCGATCATGTACATCCCGAAGCTGGATGTGAAGGCGCCCGTCGCCGAGGGCATCGACAAGCACTCGGTGCTGGACCGCGGCATGGTCGGTCACTACGACAAGAGCAGCGGCATCAAGACCGCGATGCCCTGGGACAAAAAGGGCAACTTCGCGGTGGCGGCCCATCGCAACACCCACGGCGAGCCGTTCCGCTACGTCAACCGGCTCGTCAAGGGCGACAAGATCATCGTTGAGACGCAGCGCTCGTACTACGCGTACGAGATGGAGAGCATCCTCCCGCAGACCTCCCCCAGCAATACCAGCGTGATCGGACCGGTGCCGCCCGGTTCGGGATTCACCGGTCCGGGGCGCTACATCACGCTGACGACCTGCACACCGGAATTCACCAGTACCTTTCGATTGATCGTCTGGGGCAAGATGGTCGACGAGCGGCCGCGCAGCAAGGGCAAGCCGGATGCGCTCGTCAGCTGAGCGAACGTAAAAAGGGGTATGACGCGGTGACTGCCACGGGACACGACGAGGACACCGACCGGTCCACGCCGTCACCGAAACCGCGCCGGGTACGGAGGACCGTCGCCTCCGTCGTCAGCGTCATCGGCGAGCTGCTGATCACGGCCGGGCTGGTCCTGGGCCTGTTCGTCGTCTACTCGCTGTGGTGGACCAACGTCCTCGCCGACCGTGAGGCGCACCAGCAGGGCGACAAGGTGCGCAAGGACTGGGCGAGCCCCGGCCCCACGGGCCCCGGCGCGCTGGACACCAAGGACGGCATCGGCTTTCTGCACGTGCCGGCGATGAGCAACGGCGAGGTGCTGGTCAGGAAGGGCACCGAGGCCGAGATCCTCAACGAGGGCGTGGCCGGCTACTACACCAAGCCCGCCAAGTCGGAGCTGCCGAAGGACAAGAAAGGCAACTTCACCCTCGCCGCGCACCGGGACGGGCACGGAGCGCGGTTCCACAACATCGACAAGATCAAGGACGGCGACCCGATCGTCTTCGAGACCAAGGACACCTGGTACGTCTACAAGGTCTTCTCGATCCTCGCCGAGACCTCGAAGTACAACGTGGACGTCCTCGACGACGTCCCGAAGGAGTCCGGCAAGCGCAAGGCGGGCCGCTTCATCACGCTCACGACCTGCACCCCGGTCTACACCTCGAACTACCGCTACGTCGTCTGGGGCGAGCTGGAGCGCACGGAGAAGGTCGACGCGGAGCGCACGCCCCCGAAGGAACTCCGTTAGGCCCTCCCCACAGGCCTCCACACGCGACAGAGCCCCGGCAAGCCCTCCAAGGGCTGCCGGGGCTCCGTCATGGGCCTCTCAGGCGCTACAGCGGGCCGCTAGTGCCCCCAGGGGCCGCCGAAGAACCCGCCGTCATCGCCGCCGTTCCCGCCGTTCCCGCCGTTCCCGCCGGGACCGCCGTTACCGGGGACGGTGGTCAGCGTCACGGTCGTGGTGCTGGGGTCGGACGGGGTGTCCGCCGGCGGGTCCTGAGCCGCGACCTGCGCGTTGTCGTCCGTCGGGCTGCCGGGCGCGAACTGGATGTTCTTGAAGCCGGCATCCTCCAGGATCTTCTTCGCGGCCTTCACGGTCTGGCCGACGACGTTCGGAACCGGCGACTGAGCCGGTGCCTTGCCGACCGTCAGCGTGACGGTCGAGCCGTCCTTGACCGGGGTCTGGGCCGTCGGGTTCTGCGAGATGACCTTGCCGACCTGGTTCGGGTCGGAGGTTTCCTGCTCCTGCTTCTCCACCGTCAGGCCGAGGCCTTCCAGCTGGGTCTTCGCCGCGTTGTAGTCCTGTCCGACGACGTTCGGAACCGGCGTCTTCTTCTCCGCCTTGGCGATGGACAGCGTGATCTTGGTGTTCTTGGGCTTCTTGCTGTTCGCCTTCGGGTCCTGGTCGGCCACCGTGCCCGGGTCCCGCTCGGAGATCACGAACTTGGTGTCGATGTTCTTGAAGCCCTTGGCCGCAAGCTCCGAACGCGCGTCCTCCTCGGACAGGCCCGTGACGCTGGGAACCGAGACCCGCACCGCGCCCGTGCACATCGTGACCGTGACGGTGCCGTCCTTGTCGATCTCTGTGTTGGGCTCCGGGTCTTGCTCGGTGACCTGGCCCTTCTTGACGTTGTCGCAGGCCCGGCGGCCACCCTCGGTGACCTTGAAGCCGCCGTTCTTCCCCAGCTCCTTGGCGTCCCTCAGCTCCCTGCCGACGAGATTGGGCACCGGCACCTTGCCGGCGGCGCTCCCGCCGGTGAACATCGCCTTGCCGATGAAGATCGCGCCGACCAGCACGAGGATGCCCGCGAGCACGAGCAGGATCGTCGAGGTGCGGCCCTTCTTCTGGCCGCCACCGCCCCGGCGCCGGTCGGGGCGGTCGTCGTAGCCGTAGCCCCCGTCGTCCGGGTTCATCGGCGGCAGCATCGAGGTCTGGCCCGCCGGGTCCTGCGGACGCAGCATCGTGGTCGGCTGGTCCTGGTCGTAGCCGGCCGCGCCCATCGCGGAGGCGGCGGCGACCGGCTGGCCCTCCAGCGCCGCCTCGATGTCGGCGCGCATCTCGTCCGCCGACTGGTAGCGGTAGTCCGGGTCCTTGACCAGCGCCTTCAGGACGATGGCGTCCATCTCGGGCGTGATCTCGGGGTCGAAGTTGCTGGGCTTCTGCGGCTCCTCGCGGACATGCTGATACGCCACCGCGACCGGCGAGTCACCGACGAACGGCGGCCGCACGGTGAGCAGCTCGTAGAGCAGACAGCCGGTGGAGTACAGGTCGGAGCGGGCGTCGACCTGCTCGCCCTTGGCCTGCTCGGGCGAGAGGTACTGCGCCGTGCCGATGACCGCCGCGGTCTGCGTCATCGTCATCCCGGAGTCGCCCATCGCCCGGGCGATACCGAAGTCCATGACCTTGACCTGGCCGCTGCGCGTCAGCATGACGTTCGCCGGCTTGATGTCGCGGTGCACGATCCCGGCCCGGTGCGAGTACTCCAGCGCCTGGAGGACGCCGGTGGTCATCTCCAGGGAGCGCTCGGGCAGCAGCTTCCGCCCGGAGTGCAGCAGCTCACGCAGCGTCGAGCCGTCGACGTACTCCATGACGATGTACGGGATCGAGACCCCGTCGACATAGTCCTCGCCGGTGTCGTAGACCGCGACGATCGACGGATGGTTCAGCGAGGCGGCCGACTGGGCCTCACGGCGGAACCGGGCCTGGAAGGACGGGTCACGGGCGAGGTCCACCCGGAGCGTCTTCACAGCTACGGTGCGGCCCAGGCGGGTGTCATGGGCGAGATAGACCTCCGCCATGCCACCGCGGCCGAGCACCGAGCCCAGCTCGTACCGGCCGCCGAGGCGACGCGGCTCTTCCATAAGCTTCTCCAGCCCTCTCCGTCAGTCCCGACCGCACCGGTGTGTGGTCCGGCGGTGTGCTGTTCGGGCATACCGTACCCGGCACGCCGTACCGGGCCGGGCCGCTGCCGCAACCTGATATCCGACCGGTATGGGTACGGCCCGGCTCATTTTTCGCCTTCGAGTACCGCTTCCATGACGCTCTTCGCGACGGGAGCGGCGAGCGCGCCACCCGCGATGTCGTCGCGGAGTGTGTCGGATCCCTCAATGACGACGGCGACCGCGACGGGGCTGCCGTTGGCGGTCTTCGCGTAGGAGATGAACCAGGCGTAGGGGTTGTCCTTGTTGTTCTCGCCGTGCTGCGCCGTACCGGTCTTGCCACCGACTTCGACGCCGGAGATCTGAGCCCTGGTTCCCGTGCCCTTCTGGACCACGGTCTTCATGATGTCCTGGACCTTCTGGGCGTTCTCCGGCGTGAGCGGCTGGCTCATCTTCTGCGGAGTGTGCTGCTGGACGACGTTGAGGTTCGGCGCTTCCAGCTTCTCGACCATGTACGGCTTCATCAGCTTGCCGTCGTTGGCGACCGCCGAGGCGACCATGGCCATCTGCAGCGGAGTGGCCCGGTTGGACGCCTGCCCGATGCCGGCCATCGCGTTCTGCGGCCGGTTGTCCTTGGGGAAGATGCTCTCCGAGGCCCGGACCGGGGTGTCGATCTCCGGGTTGTTGAACCCGAACTTCTCCGCCTCGTCCATCATCTTCTTGTTGCCGAGATCGGCGCTGATCTTGCCGAAGACCGTGTTGCAGGACCAGCGCAGCGCCTCGCGCAGGCTGGCGTCCTTGCACGGGATGTTGCCCTCGTTCTTCAGCTCGACGCCGGAGGTGTCGGGCAGCGTGTAGGGCAGCGGCGACTCCGTCTTGGCGTCGACGTCGTCGTAGAGCCCGTTCTCCAGCGCCGCCGCGGCCGTCACGACCTTGAAGGTGGAGCCGGGCGGGTAGGTCTGGCGCAGCGCCCGGTTGAGCATCGGCTCATCGGGGTTGTTCTTCTTCTGCAGCGCGTTGTACGCCTCGGAGTCCTTGTTGCTCATCCCGGCGAAGGTGGACGGGTCGTACGACGGGGTGCTGGCCAGCGCCAGGATCGCGCCGGTCTGCGGGTTGATCGCGGCGACCGCGCCCTTCTTGTCGGCGAGCCCCTCGAAGGCCGCCTTCTGCGCCTTGGCGTTGAGGGTGGTCACGACATTGCCGCCCTTTTGCTTGTCGCCGGTGAGCATGTCGACCGTGCGGCTGAAGAACAGCTTGTCGTCGGTCCCGGAGAGGATCCCGTCGTTGAGCTTCTCCAGCTGGTTGGCGTCGAAGGCCTGCGAGGCGTAGCCGGTGACCGGCGCCCACATCTTGCCGTTCTTGTACGTCCGCTTGTACTTGAAGTCGCCGCTGTCGGTCGTCGTGGACCCGGTGACCGGCTTGCCGTCGACGATGATGTTGCCGCGCGGCGTGCTGTAGCGCTCGATGGCGACCCGGCGGTTGTGCGGGTCGTTCTTGAGTTCGTCGGCCTGGACGAACTGGACCCAGTTGACGCGGACGAGCAGAGCGAGGATCAGCAGGCCGCAGAAGATCGCGACCCGGCGCAGGGGCTTGTTCACGGGCGGACCACCTGGGTCATCTCGGCGTCGGTGGACGGGGCGGGGGCCGGCGCCGGGCGCCGCGCGGTGTCGCTGATACGCAGCAGGATCCCGACGAGCGCCCAGTTGGCGATCACGGACGAGCCGCCCTGGGCCAGGAACGGCATCGTCATACCGGTCAGCGGGATCAGGCCGGTCACACCGCCGGCGACGACGAAGACCTGCAGCGCGAAGGCGCCGGACAGGCCGACCGCCAGCAGCTTGCCGAACGGGTCGCGGGCGGCCAGCGCCGTACGGATACCGCGCTCGATCAGCAGGCCGTACAGCAGCAGGATGCCCATCAGCCCGGCGAGGCCGATCTCCTCGCCGACCGTGGCGAGAATGTAGTCGCTCTTGGGCGCGATGCCGAGGATCAGACGCGAGTAGCCCTGGCCGAGGCCGGAGCCGAAGATGCCGCCGGAGCCGAAGGAGTACATCGCCTGGGCGGTCTCGGTGACACCGCCGCCCTGCAGCTCCAGCGGGTTGAGCCAGTTGTGGACACGGGTCTGGACGTGCGACTCGAAGGTGCCCACCGCGACTGCGCCGCCCGCGCTGAGCAGCAGACCGAAGACGATCCAGCTGGTGCGCTCGGTGGCGACGTACAGCATCACGACGAAGAGGCCGAAGAAGAGCAGCGAGGTGCCCAGGTCGGTCTCGAAGACCAGGATCATCAGGCTCAGTGCCCAGATGACCAGGATCGGGCCGAGGTCGCGGCCGCGCGGGAGGTAGAGCCCCATGAAGCGGCGGCTGGCCAGCGCCAGCGCGTCCCGCTTCACCATCAGATAGCCGGCGAAGAAGACCGCGATGATGATCTTCGCGAATTCCCCGGGCTGGAGCGACCCGAGCCCGGGAATCGTGATCCAGATCTTGGCGCCGTTCACGCCGGGGAAGAACACCGGCGCGATCAGCAGGACCAGCGCCACGACCATGGAGATATAGGTGTAGCGCTGCAGGACGCGGTGGTCCTTGAGGAAGATCAGGATGGCGAGGAACAGCGCCACGCCGAACGTCGACCACATCAGCTGGTTGGGCGCCATCGCCGAGCCCAGCGACGGCTCCTGGTCGAGCCGCCAGATGAAGACCAGCCCCATGCCGTTGAGCAGGGTGGCGATCGGCAGCATCAGCGGGTCGGCGTACGGCGCCCACTTGCGGACGACGAGGTGCGCCACGCCGGCCAGCAGGCCCAGGCCGAGCGCATAGCCGAGAACGCCGGCGGGCACGGAGTGGTCCTTCGCCAGGCCGACGTTGATGTACGCGAACACGGGGATCAGCACCGCGAAGACGAGCATCGCCAGCTCGGTGTTGCGGCGGCTCGGGGCCCCGATGGTGCCGACGGTGGTGGTGTTGGTGGTACTGCTCATGAGATGTCCGGCCCCCTACGCCCTCACTGCTGGGTGCTGCAATTTTTTTCCAGCTTCTGCTGCTCCTCGGAGGGGGCCTGGCTGGCGGTGGGTGTGGGAGTGGGAGACGGGCTCGCGGCGAGCGTGCCGGCGGTCGCGGAGGAGGACGGCTTGCCGCTGGGCGTGCCCGGCTTGCCGCCGGTCGTCCCGCCGGCCTGGCCCTCGCCCTTCTCCCGCGCGGCGTCGCGCTCGGCGGCCTCCCGCTGCTCCTTGCTGCGGCAGGCGAGGGCCTGCCGGCTGAGCTCGGTGACCTTCTCGCTCGCCTGACTGCGGCTGTCGACCGCGATCGTCTCCTTGACCTGGTTGCGCTGGTACATCGGCAGGTACTTGAGTTCGATCTCGGGGTGGTCCTCATCGACGTCGCTGAGCGAGATCCACGCCAGGTCCTGGCTGAGGCCCCGGTACAGCGCCACGTGATTGTCCTTGGAACCGACGTAGTACTGCGTCTGCGTCCACTGGTAGCCGGCGTACAGCCCACCGCCGACGACGCCCAGCACAAGGGCGATGATCAGCGACCGCTTGAGCCACTTCCCGCGCTGCCGCGGCTTGACGAAGTCCTCGTCCATGAACGCGCCGAACGAGCCCTGCGGCGGCATGCCGACGTCAGGGCCGCCGCTTCCGGGCGGGCCGAAGGCGCCTCCGGGGGGTGCCGGCGGGGTGTCCCGGCGGCCGAGCTCGGCGGCCCGGGCGGCCGGCGTCTGCATCGTGCTGGGGTCGCTGAGCTGGTTCTGGTTCTCGGCGACGGCACCCACGATGACCGGGGTGTCGTTGAGCTGGCCGGCCAACGTGTCGTTGCCGTCCACGTCCAGGACGTCGGCGACGATGCAGGTGATGTTGTCCGGTCCGCCGCCGCGCAGCGCGAGCTGGATCAGCTCCTGGATGGTCTCGTGCGGCCCGTGGTAGCTGGCGAGGGTCTCTTCCAGCGTCTGGTGGCTGACGACGCCGGACAGCCCGTCCGAGCAGATCAGATACCGGTCGCCGGCCCGCACCTCGCGGATCGAGAGATCCGGCTCGACATGATCACCGCTGCCCAGCGCCCGCATCAGCAGCGAACGCTGCGGGTGGGTGGTGGCCTCTTCCTCGGTGATCCGGCCCTCGTCGACGAGCCGCTGCACCCAGGTGTGGTCCTGTGTGATCTGGGTCAGCACGCCGTCCCGCAGCAGGTAGGCGCGCGAGTCGCCGACGTGCACCAGGCCGAGCCGCTGGCCGGTCCACAGCAGGGCGGTGAGCGTGGTGCCCATGCCTTCGAGCTGGGCGTCCTCCTCGACCATGACCCGCAGCTGCTCATTGGCGCGCTGCACGGCGCTGCCGAGGGAGGTGAGGATGTCGGAGCCGGGCACATCGTCGTCGAGCTGGACGAGGCTGGAGATCACCTCCGAGCTGGCGACCTCACCGGCGGCCTGGCCGCCCATGCCGTCCGCGACGGCCAGGAGGCGGGGCCCGGCGTAGCCGGAGTCCTCGTTGCCCTCCCGGATCATGCCCTTGTGCGATCCGGCGGCGAAGCGCAGTGACAGGCTCATGCGCACCTCACCCGTCGGCTCGGGGTACATCCGCACGGTGCCCACCCTCCGGTCGGGAGCGCGCTGGGGTCCGTCGAGTGGACCGCCGCGGCTCGCTCGCTCCGCTCGCTCATTGTCGTACTACTTCCGCAGCTCGATGACGGTCTTGCCGATGCGGATCGGGGCTCCCAGCGGAATCGGTGTCGGGGTCGTCAGTCGGGTCCGGTCAAGATACGTGCCATTGGTGGAACCGAGGTCCTCGACGATCCACTGGCCGTCACGGTCCGGGTAGATCCTGGCATGCCTGCTGGACGCGTAGTCGTCGTCCAGCACGATCGTGGAGTCGTGCGCACGGCCCAGGGAGATGGTCTGGCCTTGGAGCGCGACGGTAGTACCGGTCAGCGTGCCTTCGGAAACCACCAGCTTGGTGGGGGCTCCGCGACGCTGGCGGTTACCGCCGCGGCCGCTGTCCTGGCGGCGCTGCTGCTGCGGCGGCGGCGCGGCCTGGCGCTGCGCACGCGGTTCCTGCCCGCCGCGCCGGGCGGCACCGCGCTGGGTGACGCGCGTGCCGAACAGATCGCTGCGGATGACCTGGACGGCCACGATGACGAACAGCCACAGTACGGCGAGGAAACCCAACCGCATGACCGTGAGGGTCAGCTCTGACATTGCCCCCGCTTCACCCTTCGGCTTGCCGGTAAACGATGGTGGTACTGCCCACGACGATTCGTGAGCCGTCGCGGAGATTAGCGCGAGTGGTGTGCTGCCCGTCCACCACGATGCCGTTCGTGGAGCCCAGATCCTGGATCGTGGGGGGCGTTCCGACGCGGATCTCACAGTGCCGACGCGAGACACCGGGATCGTCGATCCGTACGTCCGCGTCGGTGCTGCGGCCCAGTACGAGGGTGGGGCGCGAGATCTGGTGGCGGGTGCCGTTGATCTCGATCCAGCGCCTGGTCTGCGCATAGGGCTGCGGCCCCGCACCGGGCGGCGCGGCACGGGGTACGGGCTGTGCGGCGCCGGGGGGCGGGGACGAGGGCATGGGGGGCGGGCCCACGTGGCCGCCGCCGTGGCCGCCACGGGGTGCCATGGAGGCGCGCGCGGCGGCTGCCTGGCCCGGCTGCTCCTGGGACGTGCTGGACGCGAGAGTGCGGCTGCGGACGCGGTACAGGCCGGTGTCCAGATCGTCGGCCTTCTCCAGGTGCACCTTGATCGGGCCCATGAAGGTGTAGCGCTGCTGCTTGGCGTAGTCGCGGACCATGCTGGAGAGCTCGTCGCCGAGCTGCCCGCTGTACGGGCTGAGCCGCTCGTAGTCGGGGGCGCTCAGCTCGACGATGAAGTCGTTGGGGACGACCGTGCGGTCGCGGTTCCAGATGGTCGCGTTGTTGTCGCACTCACGCTGCAGTGCGCCGGCGATCTCGACGGGCTGTACCTCGGACTTGAACACCTTGGCGAAGGTGCCGTTGACGAGACCTTCGAGACGCTGCTCGAAACGCTTCAGTACTCCCACGGGGCACCTCCTTCCTCAGTCTTCGTCGGGGTCGGCCTGGTACTGCTTACTGATCGTATCCACGCGTCGGGAAATCGGCTGGTTCCCCTTTCCCGCCTGGAGGACGAGTGTCGCCCCTCACAGGGTTGCCCGGTACTGACCTCTCCTTGCCCACTGCTTGTGCACTGCGATCGTAGATGTGCCCCAGAGACAGTGTCCCGCAACCGCCCACCTCTCCGACCGGGCGGGGGGCCGGAGCCCTTCCGGCCGGCCCCGGGCCCCGATGCCGTCACCGGCGGCCCGTGCCCCCCGGTGGCGGACACCGTGAGTGTGAACCCTCCCGGGGTCCCCTGGCGAACCCCCGGCACACGGCCGCCCACCGTCCCGGGCTGGCCGCAGGGCGGGGACCGGGGGAAAGGCGTGTGAAGGCACCCTCGACACCGTGCTAATCTTCTGGATGTCGGCAGGCGCTCGCACAAGACCCGGACGGAACAGCCCGGATCCTGTGAGAGAATCCATCGGCAACACCCATGCGCGGGTGGCGGAATAGGCAGACGCGCTGGATTCAGGTTCCAGTGCCCGAAAGGGCGTGGGGGTTCAACTCCCCCCTCGCGCACTGAGAAGCACCCAGGTGCTTCTGAGTAACGAAGAAAAGGTCCTCACCGGATGACGGTGGGGACCTTTTCCTTTTGGCGTTCCGGCTTGGCGTTTCGGCTTGGTGATTCGGCGTGATCTGCTGGGGTTTCCGGCGATCTCCCCGGCTACGTCGGGAAGTTGGGGACGCGCTGCGCCCGGTCCGGCGGCGGATCTGCCTGCGGGGGGGTGAGGGCTACCTCACATCCGGGCCGTGCCCTCACATCCGGGCCGTGCCGTTACATCTGGGCTGTGCCCTTATATCCGGATATCCGGGCTGTGCCCGCGATCTCCGTCACGTGGGGCACCGGGTCGTGGATCGTGGCCGCGGTGCCCCTTGAGTGCGAACGGGCTGGTGCGGGTGATGCGGGCGTCGCCGGTGGTGCGGGTGATGTGGCGTCAGGCCGCGAGGCGCTCGGCGAGAGCCTTGGCCTTGGCCGTCGCGTCCTCGTGGGCCTTGTCGCGGGAGGCCTCAAACTTCGGGATGAGCTCGGACATCGCCGGGTTGGCGGGGGCCATGGTCAGCTCGGGGACGATGAAGTCGACATCGAAGCCGAAACCCTCGCCCAGGATGGCCTGAAGGTAGGTCTGGACGTACTCGAAGCCCTCGCGGGGAGTGCCCGGCGCGTACGAACCGCCGCGGCTGGCGACGACGGTGACCGGCGTGCCCTTGGCCGACGGCTCGGGGCCGATCGTGCGGCCCATGATGATCGCCTGGTCGAGCCACGCCTTGAGCGTGGAGGGGATCGTGAAGTTGTACATCGGGGCGCCTATGACGATCGCGTCGGCCTGCTCGACCTCCTCGGCGAGCTCGACCCGCAGCGCGAAGGCGGCCTGCTGCTCGGGGGTGTGCGTGGCGGGGTCGGAGAAGCCGGCGGAGGCGGCGACGCCGTCGAGGTGCGGCAGCGGGTCGGCGGCCAGGTCGCGGTAGATGACGGTGCCGTCGGGGTGCTGCTCCTCCCAGGCCTTGCGGAAGGCCGCGGTCACCGAGCGGGAGGCGGAGCCGCCCTCGGGGGAGACGGAGGAGTCGAGGTGCAGAAGCGTGGCCATGGGGATCGTCCTTCGGTTCGCGGCCGGAGGGCGCCCGGCAGCTGGTTGAAATCTGTACGTCACTATTAATAACACAGGTACTTACTTTTTTGCAGTCCCCAACGCGAGGGCGGTACTCTGGCTTCATGGCGGATCATGGCGAGGCGGTGTGCAGGCAGGTCGACGGCGGTATGACGCGCGTCTTCGAGCTGTTCGGAAAGCGCTGGACGGGCCTGATCGTCGCCACGCTGATGCCGGGGCCGGTGCACTTCGCCGATCTTCGGCGGGCGATCCCGGGGATCAGTGAGCGCATGCTGTCCGACCGCCTCGCCGAGCTGGCGGCGACCGGCCTGGTCGTACGCGAGGTGGACGCGGGACCGCCGCTGCGCGTCTCCTACCGCCTCTCGGAGGCGGGGCGGGCGATGGAGCCCTCGCTCAAGGAGCTGGGGCGCTGGGCCGAGACGTATCTCGCCGATGGCGGGCAGTGCCCGGAGCGGTTCCGGAAGTAGCCGGCCGGTGGGCGCCGGCTCGCCCCGGCGTGGTTGCGGACTCGGGGGCGCGGGCGTGCTGGGGGCGTCGCGTCAGTCGCGGCTCTCCTGGGTGGCGTTGTAGCGCGCCAGGTAGGAAGCGAAACGGTCGAGGTCGGCCTCGTCCCAGTCGGCCAGCCGCTCCTGGAAGGCCTGTCGGCGGCTCGCGGTGACATTGGCGAGCGTCTGGGCGCCCTTCTCGGTGGGGTGCAGCACCTGGACGCGGTGATCGTCCGGGTCGACGCGGCGCTCGACGAAGCCGAGCTTCTCCAGGGCGGCGATCTGCCGGCTCACCGTGGACTTGTCCAGGCAGTAGTGCGCCGCGAGGTCCGTTGCGCGGCATCCCTGCTGGTCATCGAGGTGTGCGAGCAGGGTGTAGGAGACCAGCGACAGCTCGGGATGCATACGGGCGGCGGTGGCGCGGGCGCGCCGGGCGAACGCGGTGAGCTCCTGGTGGATGGTCTCGACGGAGTCGTCGCGGTGGGGCACGGGGTTGCCTTTCGTCAAAGTAGTTGTATAGTACAACGCAGTTTGAGAGTTGTAATTGCCAACTGTGGGGAGGGGTGGGTGGCTGGGTGTGGGCGTCGTCGATGCACTGGATGCACTGGACGTCCTGGGCCCCGTCAGCACCGCCCATCACTCCCTGGCGACAGCCGAGCCGACCAGCTGAGAAGGACTGCCCCATGAGTCCGGTCCGTCCCGACCACCGAAGCGACCCCCGAAGAGACCACGCAGGAAACCCGGGAAGAGATCGTCGGTACGACGAGCGAAACGGGCCGAATGCTTCGCATCCCGGCGACCGCTTGGGCGCGCATCACGGCGCGCATCAGGGCACGCATCAGGGCACGCACTCGGCTGCGCACCGATCCGCCCGCTCCTCCGGGCTGGGCCACGTGCTGACGCACCTGATCACCCCGCTGCTGATGTGCGTCGGCATGGGCCTGGCCTACCTGGGAGCGTTCGCCCACCCCGCGCCGCACGACCTGCCCGTCGCGGTCGTCGGATCGGGCCAGAGCGCGCAGCTGCTCGCTCAGTCGATCAATGACAAGGCGGGCGGCGACCTGGAGGTACGGACCGTCGCCGACCGGTCCGAGGCGGTGGACCAGCTCAAACAGCAGAAGATCTTCGGTGCTTACGTCATGAACCCGGCGCAGGTGAAGGGCCCGGGCCACGGTGGGAACAGGGACGGTGAGACCAGGGGCGCGTCTCCGGATGCCGAGCCGAGTGCCCCGTCGGCGCCCGAACTGATCGTGGCGACCGCCGGGTCCGACACCAGCGCGTCCGTCGTGCAGAAGGTCTTCACACCGATCGCAGCGAAGCAGGGCTTCCCGCTGAAGGTCACCGATGCGGCGCCACCCGTCGAGGACGACCCGACCGGGCAGGGCATCTTCTTCCTGCTGGTCGCGATCAGCATCGGCTCGTACGCCTCGGTCGCGGTGATCGGCGGGGCCGGCGCCGTGCTGCCGCTCTGGTTGCGCGCGGTGCTCGCCACCGGCACCTCCTTCGTGGTCGGCATCATCGGGACGCTCTTCGCCGGGCCGGTCTTCCACCTTGTGGACAACGGGCTGTGGGGCCTGTGGGGCATGGCCTGGCTGTACTCCGCCGGCATCCTCCTGATCGGCACCGGCCTGCACACCTTCCTCAAGCGTTGGACCACGCTCGGCGTGATGGCGCTGTTCGTGATGCTCAACTTCACGTCCTCCGGGGGGATTTTCCGCCCCGAGCTGCAGAACGGCTTCTTCGCGGCGCTGCACTCCTTCTGGAACGGCGCGGGCTTTGTGGAAGGCACCCGCAGCCACGTCTACTTCGACGATTACGGCCTGGCCGGGCATGTCTGGACGCTGGCGTTGTGGCTGGTCGCGGGCCTGCTGATGGTCGGCGTCGCGGCGCTGGCCGAGCGGCGGCGACGTACCGCCGAAGCGAACGCGGCGGCCAACGCCGCGGCGGTGGCGGCGGCCGCGGTGGCGGCGACGGTGCCCGAGCCGGAGACGAAGCGGAAGCGGCGGTACGAAGCGTCGGAGGCGGAGGCGGAGCAGGCGGCGGAGCAGGAAATGGAGGAGGCGGTGGGGGTGTAGACGGGGGCGGTGGCGAGGAGGCGAGGTTGGCCGTGTGCGTGGCGTGCGAGTGGCGTGCGGGTGAGGAAGCCTGTGGACAGAGGGCCTCCTCCCCGCCACCCACCTCCCACTTCTTCCTTCTTCTCCCCCTCCTCTCCCCTCTCCTCGGCCCTTCCTCCATGCTCCTCCCGGTATCCCCCGCGGGGAGTTGTCCACAGGCTGTGACGGATGGCGGAGGCGGTCGGTAACGTCGTCGCAGTCGAGTCGAAGTCGGCCGACTGGCCGGACAAGTGCAGGTCGTGAAGGGGGAGGTGGCCCGCGATGTCGCGTGTGCCGTACGTACCGGGGTTCGCGCAAGCGGATGTGGAGGGGCCGTCGCCCAAGGGCGTGGGACGGGCGCTGCGGGAGCGGGTCTCCCGGAGCGAGCAGGCCGCGCTGGAGATCACGGCCGGGCGGCCGGACGCGGTCGCCGCGGTAGAGGAGTCCAACGCGGGCCGGCTGCCGGAGCTGACGCCGATACGGGTCGGACGGATGGCCGCCAGCCCCTTCGCCTTCCTCCGCGGATCCGCGGGCCTGATGGCGTACGACCTGGTGGCCAGCCCGGTGACCGGTATCGGCGCGCAGATCTGCGGAGACGCCCACGCCGCCAACTTCGGTCTTTACGGGGACGCACGCGGCGGCCTGGTCATAGATCTGAACGACTTCGACGAGACGCTGCACGGCCCGTGGGAGTGGGACGTGAAGCGACTGGTGACATCGCTGGTGCTGGCAGGCCGGGAGGCGGGCGTCGGTGAGGACCAGTGCCGCAATGCGGCGCAGGATGCAGCGGGGGCGTACCGGCGCACGATGCGGCTGCTGGCGAAGCTGCCGGTGACCGAGGCATGGAACGCGATCGCGGACGAGGAACTGGTCTCGCACACCGACGCCCGGGATCTGCTGGGGACGCTGGAGCGGGTCGCAGCCAAGGCGCGCAAGAACACCAGCGCCCGGTTCGCGGCCAAGGCGACCGAGCGGACTTCGGAGGGCGGCCGCCGGTTCGTGGACGCGCCGCCGGTGCTGCGGCAGGTGCCGGACGAGGAGGCGGCGGCCGTGGCTGCGTCACTCGCCGACTACCTGGACACGCTCCCGGAGGACCGGCTGCCCCTGCTGGCCAGGTACGCCGTGCACGATGTGGCCTTCCGGGTGGTCGGGACGGGCAGCGTGGGCCTGCGCTCGTACGTGGTGCTGCTGCTGGACCACCGGGGCGAGCCGCTGGTGCTGCAGGTGAAGGAGGCGCGGGGCTCGGTGCTGGCGCCGTTTGTGGAGAAGGCCGGCTTCGAGTTGCCGTCGGTGGCGCACGAGGGGCGCCGGGTGGTGCTGGGGCAGCGGCGGATGCAGGTTGTCAGCGACATGCTGCTGGGCTGGACAACCGTGCAGGACGTCGCGGCGCGCGGCGCGCGCGGCATAGGCGCGGCGAACGGCCGCCGGGAGGGGCTGCCGTTCCAGGTTCGCCAGTTCAGGAACCGCAAGGGCAGCGTGGACCCCACCGAGCTGTCCGGTGACCAGATGGACGACTACGCACGGATGACTGGTGCGCTCCTGGCGCGGGCACACGCACACAGCGCCGACCCGAGGATCGTGGCTGGCTACTGCGGCAAGGGGGAGGAGCTGGACGAGGCAATGGCCGAGTTCGCCGTCGCGTACGCGGACCGCACGGAAGCAGATCATGCGGTGCTGGTCGCAGCGGTGAAGAGCGGCCGGATAGCGGCGGAGATGGGGGTCTGACGGCGTCTGGCCGCCGGTCTGGCGGCGTCTGGCCGCCTGGGCTGGCCTGGCCGCCTGGCGCTGGCCTGGGCGGCTGTGGGGGCGCGGGCCGGGTGCGTGGGTGCGTGTGGGTGGGGGCGGGGTGTGGGCGTGAGTGGGTGTGGCGGGTGGTGGGGAGGGGGCGGGGGGGGGGAGGGCCCCCAGGGGCGGAGTGGTTGGCGAGAGCGGGGCCCGTATGGGTCGTACGCTGACCGGGTGACGAACTCGCGCGCGGAGAACCCGCAGGACGGCCAGGACCGACCGGACGCCCCGGGCACGCCGGACGCCCCGGTCGACCCGCAGGCACCGGACGCCAGCGGCGGCCAGGAGAGCCCGGTCGGCGGGCAGGAAGGCCCGCTCGGCGGCCAGGATCATCCGGGCGCCAGCCACGACGGCAGCCAAGAAGGCACCCAGGAGGGTCAGCCGCACGCTCAGGACGCATCGGCCGACCACGCTGCCGAGCCCACGGCGGACGACCACACTGCCGCCGGGGCGGGGGACCAGGCGGCGCAGGATGCGGCGACCCGTCGGCTGGCGACGGCCGTGCTCGCGGCCGAGCAGGCGCTGATCGAGTTTGAGATCGCGGTGGAGACCTTCCGGGTGGAGGTGGAGAACTTCTCCCGTCTGCACCACCAGCGGCTGGGCCCGATGTACGCGCGGCTGGATGAGCTGGACGCGCAGATCGCCGAGGCCGTCGCGGCGCGTACCGGGGAACCCGACGACATTCGTAAGGCCAAGGAGGCGCGGGCCTCGGTGCTCCCGATGCCGGATGTGGAGGAGCTGTTCCACGGCTGGATCGGGTCGGAGGGGCTGTTCCCGGAGGCGCAGGCCATGCTCACCGAGCAGCCGGTGCGCCCGCCGCAGAAGGTGCGGCCCAGTGAGGAGGCCCGCAAGGTCTACCGCGACCTGGTGCGCCAGGCCCACCCTGACCTGGCGCGGGACGACGCGGAGCGGGCGCGGCGCGACGCGTTCATCGCGCGGGTCAATATGGCCTACGCCCAGGGCGACGAGGCCGCGCTGCGGGAGCTGACCCGGGAGTGGGCGGCCGGTCCCGCGCCTGCCGAGGCGCGGCTCACGGAGAGCGAGGAGCTCTATGCCCGGCTGGAGTGGCTGGCCGAGCGCAAGGAGCTGCTGGCGGCGGTCGCGGCCGAGCTGGAGGGCAGCGCCATCGGCGCGATGATCAAGATGGCGCCGCAGGACCCGGACGGGCTTCTCGACGAGATCGCCGAGAAGCTGCTCGCGGATGTGGCGGAACGCGAGGCCTATCTCGCGCAGCTGGTCGGGTAGCGTCGGAGTCATGCAATTTGGTTCTGTGCCCACGGTCGGTGTCGACGCTCTGACGTCCGAGGACTTCCTCCTCGACGTGCGGGAGGACGACGAGTGGGAGGCGGGGCACGCCGAGGGTGCGCTGCACATCCCGATGAGCGAATTCGTCGCCCGTTACGGGGAGTTGACCGAGGCGGCGCCCGCTGACGGCAAGGTGTATGTGCTGTGCCGGGTCGGCGGCCGGTCGGCGCAGGTGGCGCAGTATCTGATCCAGCAGGGCGTCGACGCGGTGAACGTCGCCGGCGGTATGCAGGCGTGGGAGGCGGCCGGCCGTCCCGTGTCGGACGGCAAGGGCGGCTCGGGGACGGTCGTCTAGGTCGGCGGGTCAGCTGGATCCAGGACTCGCCAGCCCTCGCCCTCAGCCTCACCCCCACCCCCACCCTCGCCCTCAGCCCCGCGCCGGGGCCCGGATTCCAGCCCCGGCCGCTCACCCCAGTGGATGGGCCGCCAGCAGGTCCCCCAGGGCCTCTTCGTGTGCGGCGGCCGGGCCGAGGGAGAGTTCGAGTTGTTTGGCCCAGGCGTGGTAGCGGTGCAGGGGGTAGTCGGTGTCGGCGCCGAAGCCGCCGTGCAGGTGCTGGGCGGTCTGTACGACGCGGCGTACGCCCTCGGAGGCCCAGATCTTGGCGACCGCGATATCTCCCGCGGGCGGTAGCGGGCCGGCGGCGTCGGTGGTGATGCGCCAGGCGGCCTGCCAGAGCGTGGCTTCCATGGCGCGCAGGTCGATGAAGCGGTCGGCGGTCTGGACGGCGACGGCTTGGAAGGTGGCCACGGGGAAGCCGAACTGTTCGCGTTTGCTGGTGTAGTCGCTGGTCATGGCGAGGACGCGGTCGCCGAGGCCCAGGGCGAGTGCGCAGGTGCCCGTGGTGAGGAGGTTGCGCAGGAGCTCCCAGGCGCTGGGGGCGGTGATCGTTTCCCGGGCATTGAGGCGTACGGCGTCCAGCCTGACCTCGGCGTGGCGTTCTCCGCTGGTGGAGATCTGGTCGTCGAGTGTGATGCCGGGGTGGGTGCGGGGGACGAGGGCGAGGACGGCGTGGCCGTCGGGGGTGTGGGCGGGGAGCAGGATCCGGTCGGCGGTCTGGGCCCAGGGAACGGCGGTCTGGGTGCCGTCGAGGATCCAGTCGGTGCCTTGCTGTCGGGCGGTCACGGCGAGTTCGGCCGGGTCGTGTCCGGTGCGGCCGCAGGAGGCGACGGTCACGGTGAGGTCGCCGGTGGCGATGCTGGGCAGTACGTCGGCTCGTAGTGCGTTGGTCGCGTGGCGCTGGATGGTGAGTGCGGCGGCGCTGGTCTCCAGGAGTGGGATGCGCGCCAGTACCTTGGCGGATTCGCGCAGCACAAGGCAGAGTGCGATGGGGTCCAGGCCCGCGCCGCCGTGTTCGGGGGCGATCAACAGGCTCAGCAGGTCGGCGTCGGCGAGCTTGCGCCACAGGGGGCGGTCGAAGTCGTCGGCGACGGCTCCGGGGGTGAGCGCTGGGCTGGGCACGCTGTCGGGGGTGACGCCCGAGAAGACGGCTCGGGCTGCTTCGACGGCGGCCTGCTGCTCCTCGGTGAAGGTGAAGTCCACTGGTCTGTCCTCCCGCGCGGCGCGTCGATCTGACGAAGCGTCAAGGTAGAACAGGTTGCAGGAATTGGGAATGGGGGCGCCGGGGGAACCCGGTGAGCCCGGTGAGGCCGTGCGGGTGTCGCGCCCGGGTGCCGGGTCAGCGGTCGAAGTCCAGCTCGACCTTCTCGGTGAGCGGGTGCGACTGGCAGGCCAGCACATATCCGGTGTCGACCTCGTCGGCCTCCAGCGCGAAGTTGCGGTCCATGCGTATCTCGCCCGAGACCAGGAACGCCCGGCAGGTGCCGCAGACGCCGCCCTTGCAGGCGTACGGAGCGTCCGCGCGGTTGCGCAGCACGGCGTCCAGCAGCGATTCGCCGTCGTGGACGGGCGAGTTGCCGGAGCGTCCGTGGAGGGTCGCGGTCACGGTGCTGTGGGCGGGTGCGGAGGCGGCGGGGACCGGTGGCCCGGCGGCGCCGTTGTCGATGTGGAAGATCTCTTCGTGGATGCGGGAGCGCGGCACCTTAAGGGCGCGTAGTGCACGTTCGGCGCCCTGGACCAGGCCGAACGGGCCGCACAGGTACCAGCCGTCCACCGACTCGACCGTGAGCAGCGCGGGCAGCAGCGATCGCAGTCGTTCTTCGTCGAGCCGGCCGGATGGCAGGCCGGCCTGCTGTTCTTCGCGGGAGAGGGCGTGGAGGAGCTGGAAGCGCTGTGGATAGCGGTCTTTGAGGTCGGCGACTTCCTCGAGGAACATCGTCGAGGCGGTGGTGCGGTCGCTGCGTATGAGGCAGAAGCGGGCGTCCGGCTGCCGGGCGAGCAGGGTGGCGGCGATGGAGAGTACGGGGGTGATTCCGCTGCCGCCGACGATGCCGACGAAGTGGCCGGGGCGTGGTTCCAGGGTGAATCGTCCGGCCGGGGCCATGACGTCCACGGTGTGGCCGACCGCCAGTTCCTTGAGTGCGTACGTCGAGAATGCGCCGTCCTCGACCAGGCGGATGCCCACCTTCAGCACCGGCTCGTCGGTTGCCGGGGTGCAGATGGAGTAGGTCCGGCGGATCTCCTGGCCGTCGACCGTTCTGCGGAGTGCGATGTGCTGCCCGGGGGAGTAGCGGAAGGCCGCGCGCAGCTCGGGCGGCACGTCGAAGGTGACGGCCACCGCGTCGTCCGTGAGCCGTTCGACTTCGCGGACCTGGAGCGGGTGGAACATCACAACTCCTTGAAGTGGTCGAAGGGTTCGCGGCAGGACTCACAGCGGCGCAGTGCCTTGCATGCCGTGGAGGAGAACCGGCTCAGCAGGGTGGTGTCGGTCGATCCGCAGTTCGGGCAGCGGATCGCGAGGTCGACGGCCACGGGTCCGCTCGCCGGGCCTGTGGGGCGCGGTGGCGCTATCCCGAATTCGGCCAGCTTCCGGCGGCCCTCGGCGGTGATCGCGTCGGTGGTCCAGGGTGGGCTGAGGACCGTTTGGACCTCGACTTCGGCTATGCCGTGGTCGTGGAGTACGCGCTCGATGTCGGCGGACATGGCCTCGATGGCGGGGCAGCCGGTGTAGGTGGGGGTGAGCCGCACTTCCACGCGGTCGGGGGCGGTCACCCGCAGGTCGCGGAGTACGCCGAGCTCGGCGAGGGTGAGCACGGGCAGCTCGGGGTCGGGAACGGAGCCGGCCAGCGCGCGCAGTTCCTCTTCGAGGGCGGTGGTGGTCACCATGTCGCTCCCGGGTGGCTGCGGTGGAGGTGCTGCATTTCGGCGAGCATCCGCCCGAACGGTTCGGTGTGCAGTCCCTGGCGCCCTGCGCCCGCGGTCCATGCGCTGTGCTGGGGGCCTTCGGGGACGGTGAGGGTGGCGCGGTCCAGGATGGTGGTGATGCTCGCGGTCCAGTCGCTGCGCAGTGCGGACCAGGGCACGTCCAGCCCCGCCACCGGCTCGAACAGCTCGCCGGTGAAGCGCCACAGGGCGTCCAGTGCGCGCTGCATCCGGGCATGGCTCTCGTCGGTGCCGTCGCCCAGGCGCAGCGTCCACTGTTCGGCGTGGTCGCGGTGGTAGGCGACCTCCTTGACGGCTTTTGCGGCCAGTGGGGTCAACTCGCTCTCGTCTGCGGCGAGTTGGTTGAACAGCAGCTCCTGGTAGGTGGAGAAGTAGAGCTGGCGGGCGATGGTGTGCGCGAAGTCGCCGTTGGGCTGTTCCACGAGCTGGAGGTTGCGGAACTGCCGCTCCTCGCGCAGATAGGCCAGTTCGTCCTCGTCGCCGGCCATGGAGAGCAGGATGCGGGCCTGGCCGAGCAAATCCAGCGCGATGTTGGCGAGTGCGACCTCTTCCTCCAGGACGGGCGCATGCCCGGCCCACTCGCCCAGGCGGTGGGAGAGGATCAGGGCGTCGTCCCCGAGGGGCAGGGCCGGGGTGACCGTGGCGTTCATCAAAGGTGATGCACCCCGTCCGGGATTTCGTAGAAGGTCGGGTGGCGGTAGGGCTTGTCGCCGGCCGGCTCGAAGAAGGCGTCCTTCTCGTCCGGGGAGGAGGCGGTGATCTGGGCGGAGGGCACCACCCATATCGAGACGCCCTCGGAGCGGCGGGTGTACAGATCGCGGGCGTTGCGCAGCGCCATCTCGGCGTCCGGTGCGTGCAGGCTGCCGGCGTGGGAGTGCGACAGGCCGCGGCGGCTGCGGACGAACACCTCCCACAGCGGCCATTCGGTGGGCCGCGCGGTCGTCCCCGGGGTGGTCTCGGGGGTCGTCCCCGAGGTTGTCCCGGTGGTGTTCCCGGCCGGTCGTGAGGTGGTCATCGGGTCGCCTCCCGCTGCTTGGCCGCGTGTGCGGCGGCCGCTTCGCGCACCCAGGCGCCGTCTTCGTGAGCCCGCCGACGGCGGGTGATCCGCTCTTCGTTGCAGGGGCCGTTGCCCTTGAGCACTTCGCGGAACTCGGCCCAGTCGATCGGCCCGAAGTCCCAGTGGCCCCGCTCCTCGTTCCAGGTCAGATCGGGGTCGGGGAGCGTGAGGCCGAGCGCTTCGGCCTGGGGGACGCAGATGTCCACGAAGCGCTGCCGCAGTTCGTCGTTGGAGTGCCGCTTGATCTTCCAGGCCATGGACTGGGCGGAGTGCGCCGATTCGTCGTCGGGCGGGCCGAACATCATCAGCGACGGCCACCACCAGCGGTCCACCGCGTCCTGCGCCATGGCGTGCTGCGCTTCGGTGCCGCGGCTGAGCGTCAGCAGGAGTTCGTATCCCTGGCGCTGGTGGAAGGACTCCTCCTTGCAGACCCGGACCATGGCGCGGGCGTACGGGCCGTAGGAGCACCGGCACAGCGGGACCTGGTTGGTGATCGCCGCGCCGTCCACGAGCCAGCCGATGGCGCCGACGTCGGCCCAGGTCAGGGTCGGGTAGTTGAAGATCGACGAGTACTTCTGGCGGCCGGAGTGCAGCTTGTCGAGGAGTTCGTCGCGGCTGGTGCCGAGGGTTTCTGCGGCGCTGTAGAGGTACAGGCCGTGACCCGCCTCGTCCTGGACCTTGGCCATCAGGATCGCTTTGCGGCGCAGTGACGGCGCTCGGGTGATCCAGTTGGCTTCCGGCTGCATGCCGATGATCTCGGAGTGGGCGTGCTGCGCTATCTGCCGCACCAGCGAGGAGCGGTAGGCGTCCGGCATCCAGTCCCGCGGTTCGATGCGCTCGTCCGCGGCCACGGTGGCGTCGAAGACGGCTTCCAGAGCCGTGTCTTCCGGCGCGATCGTCGTCATGTGGTGCCCCCTCGCTCCCTACCGACCGATCGTTCGGTTCAATGGTGAGTGGGCGGACCTGCGGTGTCAACCCTGTGGATAACTCGGGGGAGGGTGTGCCGGGTGGTGCCGCATAGGTACCGTTCCGTGGCGGAGTCATCCGAGTGGATTCTGGGAACGGGGCGGGAATGCAGTCATACGGGGACGAAACGCGGCCTTTGGCCGCGCTGTCGCTACCCTCGCGGATCGTCATAGGCGTGGCGGCCTGCGCCGTCGCCGTAGTCGTCGCGATGCATCTGGCGATGATGTTTCTGCACGTCGCGCCGTCGAACACGCTCAGCAAGCAGCAGGGCAGCCTGATCAGCGACTACGTCTATCCCGAGTACGAGCAGAACTGGAAGCTGTTCGCGCCCAATCCCCTCCAGCAGAACATCGCGGTGCAGGCCCGCGCGCAGCTGCGTACCGAGGACGGCACCACCCGGACCACCGGCTGGACCGACGTGACCGCCCGCGACGGCCAGGACATCCGGCACAACCCGATGCCCAGCCACACCCAGCAGAACCAGCTGCGCCGCGGCTGGGAGTTCCTCGTCAACTCCCACAACGCGCAGAACCAGGCCACGGGGCTGCGCGGCGAGCTGTCCGAGCGCTACATCAAGCGCATCATGATGCTCCGGCTGGACGGTGAGTGGACCGCGGACGGCGGCCGGGTCGAGCGGATCCAGGTCCGCTCGATGACGACGCCCGTCAGCCCGCCGCCGTGGAGCTCCGAGAAGATCAGCGTCAAGCCCGTGTACCGCGTGCTGCCCTGGTGGCAGGTCACCGCAGACGACCTGCCCAAGGGGGCGACCAACCAGTGACTTCACCGACGCCGCAGCAGCCGGCGGAAGCGTCCCAGCAGACGCAGCCGTCCCAGGCATCCTCTCAGTCGCCTTCCGAGGCACCCTCGTCCGGCCGGCCGGACGAGAACCGTCATGCCCCGTACGAAGAGACCCGCATCGAGCGGGCCATAGGCCGCGGCTTCGCGCGGGTCACCGGCCGGGCGATGGCTCCGTACCAGACCGCCGTCATACGGATCGGCTTCGCCACGACCTGGCTGCTGTTCCTGGTGCGGGAATGGCCCAACCGCCATGTCCTCTACGGGCCGGACAGCCCGTGGAGCCTGGACATGGCCCGCCAGCTCCTCGACGCCAACCACGCCTTCTCCGTGCTGCCCTGGGCGAACAGCAGCGGCTGGTTCGAGCTCGTCTACCTGCTGGCCATCGTGTCCAGCGCGCTGCTGATGCTCGGCTGGCGCACCCGCACCATGTCGGTGCTCTTCATGATCGGCGTGCTCTCGCTGCAGAACCGCAGCGTCTTCATCGGGGACGGCGGTGACAACGTCATCCACCTGATGGCGCTGTATCTCGTGCTGACCCGGTGCGGGCAGGTCTGGTCACTGGACGCGCGCCGCGCGAAGCGGGCGGCCTCCGGTGCCACGGACGAGGCGCCGGCCCTCGGCCGGGACCTGGTCGGCATCGTCCTGTGGAGCGTGCTGGGCCTGGCCCTGGCCGTGGCCCAGCTGCTCGGCCCCTACGGTCTCACCTGGTTCGAGCACGGCCCGTTCCCGCACATCGGCTGGAGCCTGGTGTTCTGGGGCCTGTGGGCGACGCACGGCCTGTGGTGGGCGGTGCAGCGGTACGCACCGGGGGAGCCGCGGATCGTCCTGGACACGCTCGCCAAGCTGGCCCACAACGGCGCCCTGCTGGTGATCATGGTCGAGGTCTGCCTGATCTACGCCACCGCCGGCTGGTACAAGATCCAGGGGTCGCGCTGGCAGGACGGCACCGCCGTCTTCTACCCGATGCACCTGGACTACTTCTCCCCCTGGCCGGCGCTGTCCGAGGCGCTGGGCAGCAACGGGCTGATGGTCATGCTGATCACCTACGGGACGGTGATCGTGCAGGTGGCCTTCCCTTTCACCCTATTCAACCGGCGCCTGAAGAACGTGCTGCTGGTCGTGATGATCTGCGAGCACCTCTCGATCGCGTTCCTGCTGGGGCTGCCGTTCTTCTCGCTCGCGATGATCGCGGCGGACGCGGTCTTCCTGCCGACGAACTTCCTGACCTGGCTCTCCGCACGGATTTCCGGCCTCCGCAAGCGGCTGGTCGGCGGCGCCGGCGACCCCGGCCCGGCGGGCCCTCCCGAGGGCGGCGAGCCGGAGGCCCGTACGCAAACCGGCGGCGGTGGCCATACGCTCGTGGGGTGAGCAGCGAGAAGACCGCCCTGGGCGGCGAGAGGACCGCCCCGGGCGGCGAGCAGACCGTGCCCGGCGGCGCCGCCTTTGTGGTCGAGCAGCGGGCGGCCGCCGAGCCGGCCCAGTACGACGAGGGCTACGGCCCCAAGATCGGCGTCGGTCCGCATCCGGAGCCGTGGCCGCAGGACGACCGCTACGACCCCGAGCTGCTCGCGCACGGCGACCGGCGCAATGTCGTCGACGCCTACCGCTACTGGACGCGCGAGGCGATCGTCGCCGACCTCGACACCCGGCGCCATGACTTCCATGTGGCCGTCGAGAACTGGGGCCATGACTTCAACATCGGCTCGGTCGTACGGACCGCCAACGCGTTCCTGGCCAAAGAGGTCCATATCGTCGGGCAGCGCCGCTGGAACCGCCGCGGCGCGATGGTGACCGACCGCTACCAGCATCTGCGCCACCACCCCGACACCGCCGACCTCACCGCCTGGGCCGCCGCCGAGGAGCTGCCGATCATCGGGATCGACAATCTCCCCGGCGCCGTGCCCCTGGAGACGACCGAGCTGCCGCGCCGCTGTGTGCTGCTCTTCGGCCAGGAGGGGCCGGGGCTCACCGAGGAGGCCCGCCGGCACGCCTCCCTGGTCTGCTCGATCGCGCAGTTCGGCTCGACCCGGTCCATCAACGCGGGCGCCGCGGCCGCCATCGCCATGCACTCCTGGATCGCCCGCCACGCCCGGATCGAGGCGCCGGGCGCGCCCTGAGGGGCACCAAGGCCGAACGGGCGCTACGGGGGCTCGCGGGTCCGTGAGAGCCCGTGAGCCCCACCGCGTCACACCTCCCGGCGCACCTCGACCGTGCGGAAGCGGTTGGCCACGAACGCGCCGTCGCACAGCACCGCATTGGCCGCCGGGTTGCCTCCGGAGCCGTGGAAATCGGAGAACGCCGCGGTCTGGTTCACATAGACCCCGCCGGTCAGGTTCAGCGACAGCTGGGCGCACTCCTCCAGGCACGCCTCCTCGACCAGCTGCTCCACCTCGGCGGAGGTGGTGTACGCGCCGACCGTCATGGCGCCCTTCTCGCGGACCGTGCGCCGCAGCAGGTCCACCGCGTCGGCCGCGGAGTCGACAGCCACCGCGAAGGACACCGGACCGAAGCACTCCGACAGATACGCCGCCTCGGAGTCCGGCTTGGCGCCGTCCACCTTGACGATCACCGGTGTACGGACCGTGGCCCCGGGGAACTCGGGGTTGGCGACCTCACGGGAGGCCAGCGCCACCTCACCGAGCCCCGAAGCGGCCTCGATCCGCTCCTTGACCTGCGGGTTCACGATGGCGCCGAGCAGTGCGTTGGCCCGCGCGTCATCGCCCAGCAGCCCGCTCACCGCGCCCGCGAGATCGGCGACCACCTCGTCGTACGACTTCGGTCCGGCGTCGGTGCGGATGCCGTCGCGCGGGATCACCAGATTCTGCGGGGTGGTGCACATCTGGCCGCTGTACAGCGACAGCGAGAAGGCGAGGTTGCTGAGCATCCCCTTGTAGTTGTCCGTCGATTCGATGACGACGGTGTTGACGCCGGCCTTCTCCGTGAAGACCTGGGCCTGCCGGGCGTGTGTCTCCAGCCAGTCGCCGAAGGCGGTCGAGCCGGTGTAGTCGATGATGCGGACCTCGGGACGGACGGCCAGCGTCTTGGCGAGGCCCTCGCCCGGCTTGTCCACCGCCAGGCACACCAGATCGGCGGGGAAGCCGGCCTCCTCCAGCACCTCGCGCGCCACCCGGACGGTCAGCGCCAGCGGGAGCACGGCCCGCGGATGCGGCTTGACCAGCACCGGATTGCCGGTGGCCAGGGAGGCGAACAGGCCGGGATAGCCGTTCCACGTCGGGAAGGTGTTGCAGCCGATCAGCAGGGCGATGCCGCGCGGCACGGCCGTGAAGGACTTGGTCAGCTCCAGCGGGTCGCGCTTGCCCTGCGGCTTGGACCACGGCGCCTGCTCGGGGGTGCGGACCTGCTCGGCGTACGCGTACGCCACCGCCTCCAGGCCGCGGTCCTGGGCGTGCGGCCCGCCCGCCTGGAACGCCATCATGAAGGCCTGCCCACTGGTGTGCATCACGGCCTGGGCGAACTCGTGGGTGCGCGCGCTGATCCTCGTGAGGATCTCCAGGCACACCGCGGCGCGCGCCTCCGGGCCCGCGTCCCGCCATACGGGGATCGCGGCGCGCATCGCGGGCAGCAGCACCGCCACGTCCGGGTGCGGATAGCTGATGCCCAACTCGGGGCCGTACGGCGAGACTTCCTCGCCCGCCCAGTCGTCCGTGCCGGGCTGGTCGATCTCGAAGCGCTTGCCGCGCAGCGCCTCGAAGGCGGCCACGCCGTCCGCCGCGGCGTTCTCGCCGTACGCCTTCGGATGCTCCGGATGCGGGGACCAGTACGCGCGGGTGCGGATCGTCTCCAGCGCCTGGTCGAGGGTGGGACGGTGCTTCTCGATCAACTGCGCTGCGGTCATTTCGGCGGCCATCGATGACCAACTCCTCGTCGAGCCGGGCGGAAAGCGGATGGGGCGGTGCGGATGAGACGGAGCGGATGGGAGGGGGAACGGATGAGATGGACCGGGGGCTGGGAGCGGACAGGGCAACGGAGTTAGAGTAACCGAACGATCGGTCGGGGCAAGAGGGTCCGGCGGGCCTGTGGACAACTCGGTCTGGGAGGATCAGTCGGCATGACGGCAATCGAGACCAGCGGGAACGTGGCCGTGGTGGGCACCGGCACCATGGGACAGGGAATCGCGCAGGTGGCGCTGGTCGCCGGCCACCCCGTAAGCCTCTACGACGCCGCGCCGGGGCGTGCCGAGCAGGCCGCCGCAGCCATCGTCCGGCGGTTGGATCGGCTGGTCGAAAAAGGCCGGATTCAGGCGTCCGAGCGAGACGCCGCCCGCGGCCGGCTCTCGCCCGCCACCGCCCTCGCCGATCTGGCCGACGCCCGTCTCGTCATCGAGGCGATCCTGGAAGAACTCCCCGCCAAACAGGAGCTTTTCACCGCTCTGGAAGAGGTTGTGGCGGCGGACTGCCTCCTGGCCACCAATACCTCCTCCCTCTCCGTGACCGCCGTGGCGGGCCGGCTGCGCCACCCCGGCCGCTGCGTGGGCCTGCACTTCTTCAACCCCGCGCCGCTGCTTCCGCTGGTCGAGGTGATCAGCGGCTTCGCCACCGACGAGGCGGCCGCCACCAGCGCGTACGAGACCGTCGCGGCCTGGGGCAAGACGCCGGTGCGCTGCGCCGACACCCCCGGCTTCATCGTCAACCGGATCGCCCGCCCCTTCTATGCCGAGGCGCTGCGTGTCTACGAGGAGCGGGTCGCCGACCCCGCCACCATCGATGCCGTGCTGCGCGACGGCGCCGGCTTCAAGATGGGCCCCTTCGAGCTGACCGACCTCATCGGCCAGGACGTGAACGAGGCGGTCACCCACTCCGTGTGGACGTCGTTCTTCCAGGACCCGAAGTTCACGCCCTCGCTGGCGCAGCGGCGGCTGGTGGAGTCCGGGCTGCACGGCCGCAAGTCCGGCCGCGGCTGGTTCGACTACGCCGAAGGGGCGCGGCGTCCGGAGCCGCAGACCGCCGCGCCGTGCCCGGCCCCCGAGGCCGTCGGCATACATGCCGAGCTCGACGGGCCCTCCGAGGTGCTGCGCGAGCTGATCACGGAAGCCGGCATCAAGATCACCCGCGACCGCACGCCAGGGGAGTCCGAGGGCTTCATCAGGCTGCCCGGCGGTGCCTGTCTCGCCCTGACCAACGGATATCCGGCGACGAGCGTCGTCTATGGCAGGTACATCCGCTTCGACCTCTCGCTCGACTACCGGGCCGCGACCCGGATCGCGCTCGCCCGCTCGGAGGCCGCGTCCGAGGCGGACCTGGCGGAGGCCGTCGGGCTGTTCCAGGCGCTCGGCAAACAGGTCAGCGTGATCAACGACGTCCCCGGGATGATCGTCGCCCGTACGGTCGCGATGATCGTGGACTTCGCCCTGGACGCCGCGGCGCGCGGGGTCGCCACCCCGGAGGACATCGATACGGCGATGCGGCTGGGTGTGAACTACCCCGGCGGCCCCCTGGAGTGGGCCGAACGGCTCGGCGCCCAGTGGGTGTGGGATCTGCTGGACTCCATGCACCACCAGTACGCCAACGGACGCTATGCGCCCTCCTGGGCGCTGCGGCGCCGCGCGGACCTCCAGGGATAGGTGGTGTAATCATGACCATGACCAAGCGTGACACCTATACGCCCGATTCGCTGCTCGCGGTCGCGGTCGAGGTGTTCATCGAGCGGGGCTACGACGGCACCTCCATGGAGCATCTCTCCAAGGCGGCCGGCATCTCCAAGTCCTCGATCTACCACCATGTGCGCAGCAAGGAAGAACTGCTCCGCCGGGCGATAAGCCGCGCCCTGGACGGGCTGTTCGGCGTGCTGGAGGAGCCGGGTGCCACCGAGGGCCGGGCGATCGAGCGGCTGGAGTACGTCACCCGGCGCGAGGCCGAGGTCCTGATGGACGAACTGCCCTACGTGACGCTGTTGTTGCGGGTGCGCGGAAACACGGACACCGAGCGCTGGGCCATGGAGCGCCGTCGCGAGTTCGACCACGAGGTCGCGGACCTGCTCAAGCAGGCGGCCGCGGACGGCGACCTCCGGGCCGACGTCGACATCCGGCTGGCCACCCGGCTGCTCTTCGGCATGATCAACTCGATCGTGGAGTGGTACCGGCCGGGGCGCGGTGGCGCGGCCAGCCGGGACGAGGTCGCCGAAGCCGTCGTGCGGACGGCGTTCGCGGGCCTGCGCAGGCACTGAGGCGCCCGTAGGCCGTCACCCGCCTGCAGGGCAGAGACTCATCCCTGCTCCGGCCCGAGGTCGGTCTCCTCGAAGACCAGCAGGGTGCGGGTGCTGAGCACTTCCGGGATCGACTGGATACGGGTGAGGACCAGTTCGCGAAGCTCCCGGTTGTCCTTGGTGTGGACGAGCAGCAGCACATCGAAATCGCCGCTGACCAGCGCGATATGGGTGGCCCCCGGAAGGGCCGTGAGCTGCTCGCGCACCGTTCGCCAGGAGTTCTGCACGATCTTCAACGTGACGTATGCGGATGCGCCCTGGCCTGCGCGTTCCTGATCGACGCGGGCGCCGAAGCCGCGTATCACACCATCGTCGATCAGCCGGTTGATCCGGGCGTAGGCATTCGCGCGCGAGACATGGACCCGCTCGGCGACGGAGCGTATCGAGGCCCGGCCGTCGGTCTGGAGCATGCGCAGGATCGAGCGGTCGATGGTGTCCAGAGGCCGCGCGGCAGGCGCCGGCGCGGCGGACGCCGCCGGTGGCTGTCCACCGGGATTGGCCATCTGTTCGTCCGGCATACGGTCCCGCCTCCCCTTGGTGGACGCACTGTCTTCATCTCAAGCTGTGGAGAACCGTTTGTCCACAGGCTTGGGCCGCCTGTAGCCAAAATGCATTGTCAACCGAACAATCGGTAGGGAAGGGCTCACCCGCCCCGACCCGTTGCATCCTGCCCACCCGTCGCCCGCCCACCACCCCTATGAGGCGCTTCGCGCCACCCCTTCGATTCGAGGAGGTGCTCGTCATGACGGTCCTTGAGCAGCCCGGCAGCAGCAGGAACAAGAGCGACCTGCCCGGCCCGCCGCCCGCCTGGCGGCCGCGCGTCGATCCGGCGCCCCTCCTGCCCGACGCCGAGCCGTACCGCCTGCTGGGAACGGACGCCGCGCCCCGGCTCGACCCCGGCCTGCTGAAGCGCCTGTACGCCCAGCTGGTGCGCGGCCGCCGCTACAACGCCCAGGCCACGGCGCTGACCCGGCAGGGCCGGCTGGCGGTCTATCCGTCCTCCACCGGGCAGGAGGCCTGCCAGGTCGCCGCCGCGCTGGCCCTCGAGGACCGCGACTGGCTCTTCCCCAGCTACCGCGACACCCTCGCCGCGGTGGCCCGCGGCCTCGATCCCGTACAGGCGCTGACCCTCCTGAGGGGCGACTGGCACACCGGGTACGACCCGCACGAGCACCGCATCGCCCCCCTGTGCACCCCGCTGGCCACCCAACTCCCGCATGCCGTCGGCCTGGCGCACGCCGCCCGCCTCAAGGGCGACGACGTGGTGGCGCTGGCGATGGTCGGCGACGGCGGCACCAGCGAGGGCGACTTCCACGAGGCGCTGAACTTCGCCGCCGTCTGGCAGGCGCCGGTCGTCTTCCTCGTCCAGAACAACGGCTTCGCCATCTCCGTGCCGCTCGCCAAGCAGACCGCCGCCCCGTCCCTCGCCCACAAGGCGGTCGGATACGGCATGCCGGGCCGCCTGGTCGACGGCAACGACGCACCCGCGATGCACAAGGTCCTCACCGAGGCGGTGGAGCGGGCCCGCAGCGGCGGCGGCCCCACCCTCGTCGAGGCCGTCACGTACCGCATCGAGGCGCACACCAACGCCGACGACGCCACCCGCTACCGCACCGATTCCGAGGTCGAGACCTGGCGGGCACACGACCCGATAGCCCTTCTGGAGCGCGAGTTGGCCGACCGCGATCTGCTGACCGACGAGTTCGTCCACGCCACCCGGGACGGCGCCGAGGAGCTGGCGGCCGCCCTGCGGGACCGGATGAACGCCGACCCGCAGCTGGACCCGATGGACCTCTTCACCCACGTGTTCGCCGAGCAGACCAGCCAACTTCGTGAGCAGGCCGCCCAGTTGCGCGCCGAGTTGGACGCCGAAGCCGCCGGACACCCCGAGAACGCGACAGGCGCCGACCGGTCCGCCCAGGAGGCCAGGCCATGACGACCACCGCCCCGGAGACCGCCCGCAAACCCGCCACCATGGCGCAGGCGCTGACCCGCGCCCTGCACGACGCCATGGCGGCCGACCCGACCGTCCACGTCATGGGCGAGGACGTCGGCACCCTGGGCGGCGTCTTCCGGGTCACCGACGGCCTCACCGAGAAATTCGGCGAGGACCGCTGCAGCGACACCCCGCTCGCCGAGGCCGGCATCCTCGGCACGGCCGTCGGCATGGCGATGTACGGGCTGCGGCCGGTCGTCGAGATGCAGTTCGACGCCTTCGCCTACCCGGCGTTCGAGCAGCTCATCAGCCATGTCGCCCGGATGCGCAACCGCACCCGCGGCGCCCTGCAGATGCCCCTGACCATCCGCGTCCCGTACGGCGGCGGGATCGGCGGGGTCGAGCACCACAGCGACTCCTCCGAGGCGTACTACCTCGCCACCCCCGGCATCCAGGTCGTCACCCCGGCGACCGTCGCGGACGCCTACGGGCTGCTGCGCGCCGCCATCGCCTCCGACGACCCGGTCGTCTTCCTCGAACCCAAGCGGCTGTACTGGTCCAAGGACGACTGGTCGCCCGACGCGCCGACCGAGGTCGCCCCCATAGGCCGCGCCGAGGTCAGGCGCCGCGGCACCAGCGCCACACTGATCACCTACGGTCCGTCGCTGCCGGTCTGTATGGAGGCCGCCGAGGCCGCCCGTGCGGAGGGCTGGGACCTCGAAGTCGTCGATCTGCGCTCGCTGATGCCCTTCGACGACGACACCGTCTGCGCGTCGGTGCGGCGTACGGGGCGAGCCGTGGTCGTCCACGAGTCCAACGGGTTCGGCGGCCCCGGCGGCGAGATCGCCGCCCGGATCACCGAGCGCTGCTTCCACCACCTGGAGGCGCCGGTGCTGCGCGTCGCCGGCTTCGACATCCCCTATCCGCCGCCGATGCTGGAGCGGCACCACCTGCCCGGCGTGGACCGGATCCTGGACACCGTGGCCCGCCTCCAGTGGGAGTCGGACTGGACCGAAGGGCGTGGTGCGTGATGGCCGTGGTCCGCGAATTCACCCTGCCCGACCTGGGGGAAGGGCTCACCGAAGCGACGATCGTGCACTGGCTCGTCGAGGTCGGCGAGGTGGTGGCGATCGACCAGCCGGTGGTGGAGGTCGAGACGGCCAAGGCGATGGTGGAGGTGCCCTGCCCCTACGGAGGCGTGGTGACCTCTCGTTTCGGCGAGGAGGGGGCCGAGGTCCCCGTGGGCGCGCCGCTGGTGACGGTCGCGGTGGGGGCGGCGCCGGACGATTTCGCGGTGGGCCGGGGGGAGCCGGGCGGCGGAGCCGATGAGGCGGGTGGTGTCGCCGCGCCCGCCCCAGGGCGCGCGGCCTCGTCTCCGGCCCCGAAGGGGGCCGCGGACTCCGGGTCGGGGAATGTGCTCGTCGGATACGGAACGAGCGCGTCCGCGGCGCGGCGGCGAAGGATCCGGCCGGGCAGCGGCGCGGGTCCCGCGGCGGAGGTGCCTCAGGCGCCCGAGCCCGCGGCTGCCGGAGCTGCCCAGGACGCCGGTCCGGGAGGGGCGGTCGCGCCGGTCGGGGCCACGGCGGCGACCGGCTCGGCGGCGCCGGCCGCCGACACCCGTACGGTGGCCGTCATCTCACCCCTGGTGCGCCGCATGGCGCGCGAACACGACGTGGATCTCCGGGAGGTGACGGGTTCCGGGCGGGAGGGACTGATTCTCCGCACGGACGTCGAGCGGGCGATCCGGGTACGGGAGACGGCGGGGGCTGTGGGGGCCACGCCGACCACCGGGCCCATGCCGACCACCGGGCCCACGCCCGTCACGGGTGCCGCGCCCGCCACCCGGGCCGTGCCGGAGGGTGAGCGCATTCCGCTCCGGGGGATGCGCGGTGCCGCGGCCGAGAAGTTCAGCCGCAGCCGCCGGGAGATTCCGGACGCGACCTGCTGGGTGGACGCCGACGCCACCGAACTCCTCGCCGCCCGTAGGTCGATGAACGTGCCCGGCGCCCCCAAGGTGTCGCTGCTCGCGCTGTTCGCCCGGATCTGCACGGCCGCGCTCGCGCGGTTCCCCGAGCTCAATGCCACCGTCGACACCGCGACCCAGGAGATCGTCCGGCTGCCCGCCGTCCATCTGGGCTTCGCGGCGCAGACCGACCGCGGCCTGATGGTGCCCGTGGTGCGGGACGCGCACGTCCGTACCGTCGAGGAGCTGTCCGCCGAGATCGCTCGGCTCACCGAGACGGCCAGGGCCGGCGGGTTGTCCCTCGCCGAGCTGACCCACGGCACCTTCACCCTCAACAACTACGGCGTCTTCGGGGTCGACGGCTCCACACCGATCATCAACCACCCCGAAGCCGGGATGCTCGGTGTCGGCCGAATAACCGCCAAACCCTGGGTGCACAACGGCGAGTTGGCCGTCCGGCAGGTCGTCCAGCTCTCGTTCACCTTCGATCACCGGGTGTGCGACGGCGCCACCGCAGGCGGTTTCCTGCGGTTCGTGGCCGACTGCGTGGAACAGCCCGCGCTGCTGCTGCGCACCCTGTGACCGGTCGTGACTCCGCGAAGGCCGTGACGCCGTAACAACGGTGTCGCTGTGAACGCCGTGACACCGCGATGGCTGTGTGATCGCGGTGTTCGCGGTGATACTCATGGGGTGAGCGACCACACCGACTACGACGCCATCGTGCTGGCCGGCGGCGCTGCCCGCCGGCTCGGCGGGGCGGACAAACCCGCCCTGTCCGTCGGCGGCCGTCCGCTCCTGGACCGGGTGCTCGCCGCCTGCGCAGACGCGGCGGTCACCGTCGTCGTCGGCCCCCGGCGCCCATCCGTCCGGCCCGTAGTGCGCGCCCTTGAGGACCCGCCGGGCGGCGGCCCGCTCGCCGCACTCGACGCCGGCCTGCGGCACACCACCGCCCCGACCGTCCTCGTGCTCTCCGCCGACCTGCCGTTCCTGACCAACGCCACCGTGCGGAGTCTCCTGGAGGCGGCGGCCCGACCGGCTGACGGTGCCGCGTCCGGCGGCGGTTCCGCGCCACTCGACGGGGCGCTGCTGTGCGACGGCCAGGGGCGCGACCAGCCGCTGGTGGCCGCCTACCGGGCCGAGTCGCTGCGCCGCGAGCTGGCCCTGCTGCGCACCGAACACGGCACTCTGGCCGGGCTGCCGCTGCGCGCGCTGACGTCCGAGCTGGTGCTGGCACGCGTCCCCGACGCCACCTCGACGGCGTCCTTCGACTGCGACACCTGGCAGGACATCGGCGCGGCCCGCGCACGTATCAGGGAGCATGGCAACGTGTTGGACGAATGGATCACCGCAGTCAAGGCCGAGCTGGGCATCGAGATCGATGTCGACACGGCGGTACTTCTCGACCTCGCGCGGGACGCGGCGCACGGTGTGGCCCGCCCGGCCGCGCCGCTGACCACGTTCCTGATCGGTTACGCGGCGGGCCGGCAGGGCGGGGATGTGACGGAGCTGTCCCGCAGGGCCGCCGCACTGGCCAACCGGTGGGCCGCCGAGGACGCGGACGGGGAGCGGGGCGGTGCGGCCGGCGCCGGCGCCGGCGGCGAAACGAAGCCCGCGGAATGACCGAGGGGGAGTTCGACGCCGCGCTGGACGACGCACTGGCGCTGGCCAATGGCGGGGCGGGCGGCCCGGGCAGCCGCCCGGAGGACCGTACCGAGCCGCACCTGCGCGGTCACTGGGAGCGGACGCGGGGCACGGACCCGCTCGCGACATCCGCCGCGGCAGGCGCGCCGGTACCCGGCGATCGTCCGGGCACCCGGCCCGGCGATCAGCCAGGCATCCGACCCGGCGACCCCTCCGGCACCGGACCCGGTGATCCGCCCGGCACCGGACCCGGCCCTGGTGACTCGCCTGGCTCCACCCCCGGTGCGCCTCAGCCCCGCCCCTCCCCGTCCGCTGTTCCGCGCTCCTCCGCCCCCTGGCCGACGGCCCGCGAGATCGCCGCCCGCGCGGTGCCCGGCCCGCCCGCGCCCACGACGGCGACGCTGGCCGACGCGCTCGGCCGTACGCTCGCCGAGCCCCTCGCCGCCCTCACCGACCTGCCGTCCTTCGACACCTCGGCGATGGACGGCTGGGCGGTTTCCGGCCCCGGGCCCTGGGACATCGACCGGCCGGGCGAGGCGGCAGCCGAGAAGCCTCAGGACACCGCCGACAAAAAGGCCGCAGAGGCCGCAGTAGCCGCAGCAGCCGAACAAGGCGCTGAGGCCGAAGAACCCGCAGCAGGCCAGGAAGCCGCCGGGAAAGCCACTCGCGACACCGCCCACCACGCCGGCATCCTCGCCGGCCACGCCCCCACCCAGCCGCTCCCCGACGGTCACGCGATCCGCATCGCCACCGGCGCGCGCGTCCCGGCCGGCGCCACCGCCGTACTGCGCAGCGAGCACGGCGAGGTCCGCGACCTGGCCGACGGCCGGGCGCGGCTGTACGCGCCACGGCCCGCGCCGCCGGGCCAGGACATCCGCCCGCGCGGCCAGGAGTGCCGCCGCGGTGACCAACTGCTGCCCGCCGGCACCCTGGTGACGCCCGCCGTCCTCGGCCTGGCCGCGGCCGCCGGCTATGACGAGCTGACCGCGTACCCTCGTCCGCGCGTCGAATTCCTCGTCCTGGGCGATGAGTTGCTGCACCACGGACTTCCCCAGGAGGGCCGGATCCGCGATGCGCTCGGCCCGATGCTCGCCCCCTGGCTGCGCGCCCTGGGCGCCGACGCGGCTCCGGCACGCCATCTCGCGGACGAAGCCGACACGCTGTACGCCGCGATCGCCACCTCCACCGCCGATGTGCTGATCACCACCGGGGGCACGGCCTCGGGCCCCGTCGACCATGTGCACCCGACGCTGCGCCGCCTGGGCGCGGAGGTGCTGGTGGACGGCGTGCAGGTACGTCCCGGCCATCCGATGCTGCTCGCCCGCCTCGGCCCGCGCCGCCATCTCGTCGGCCTCCCCGGCAACCCGCTCGCCGCGGTCTCCGGCCTGCTCACCCTCGCCGAGCCGCTGCTCCGTACGCTCACCGGCCGCCGCCCGGCCGCCGTACGCCGGGCGCCGCTGTTCGGCTCCGTCCACGGCCATCCGCGGGACACCCGGCTCGTCCCGGTCGCCTACCGGGACGACGCCCGGTACGGAGTGACCGCCGAGCCGCTGCACTTCCACGGCCCGGCCATGCTGCGCGGGATCGCCGCCGCCGCCGCGCTGGCCGTCGTACCGCCCGGTGGCGCGGACCGCGGCACCGAGGTCGAACTGCTGGAACTGCCCTGGTCGGCAAGCGGATCGGCGGACTGGCCCGCTCCCGGAGCCTGGTACGACCCGGTGCCCCCCGCCCCTCCCGTCGGTGGCGCCGGGTGAAGCTCCCTTCCCAGGACGCGGCGGCACACGAGGTGCCGGAGGACCGTTCCCACCGGGTGATGCTGCCGCGCCGCGCCCCGTTGGCGCCGCTGCGGCAGGTCGGCCGTCGGCTGCTGATGGCTCTGCTCGTGCTGCTCGCGACGGTCCTGATCGTCTGGCTGGACCGCGAGGGGTATCACGACAACGCTGATGGCACCGTCGATCTGCTCGACTGCTTCTACTACGCGACCGTCACGCTCTCCACCACCGGTTACGGCGACATCGTCCCGTACGGGGACGGCGCGCGGCTGCTGAACATCCTGCTCATCACGCCCCTGCGGGTGCTGTTCCTGATCATCCTGGTCGGCACCACGCTGGAGGTGCTGACCGAGCGCACCCGCAAGCAATGGCAATTGAGACGCTGGAGAAACGCCTTGCGTGACCACACCGTCATCGTCGGCTTCGGCACCAAGGGCCGCTCCGCCGTCCAGACCCTGTGCGCAACGGGGCTGTCCCGCGACCGCATCGTCATCGTCGACCCGAGCCCCAAGGTGGTCGAGTCGGCGGTGGTCGACGGGTTCGCGGGCGTGGTCGGCGATGCGACCCGCAGCGATGTGCTGGTACGGGCCGAGATCCAGCGCGCCCGGCAGGTCGTCATCGCCACCCAGCGCGATGACACCGCCGTGCTGGTCTCGTTGACCGCCCGTCAGCTCAACAAGCATGCCCATATCGTCGCGGCGGTGCGGGAGGAGGAGAACGCCCCGCTGCTGCGGCAGTCCGGTGCCGACGCCGTGATCACCTCGGCCAGCGCGGCCGGACGGCTGCTGGGGCTCTCCGTGCACAGCCCCAGCGCGGGCATCGTCATGGAGGACCTGATCCAGCAGGGCAGCGGGCTCGACCTCGTGGAACGGCCGGTGGTGAAGGCCGAGGTCGGCAAATCCGTCCGGGAGACTGACGACCTGGTCGTGGCCGTGCTGCGCGGCCACCGGCTGCTCGGTTACGACGACCCGGCGGCCGGCCCGCTGCAGGCCACGGACCGTGTGATCACGATCGTCCGCGCCTCCGCGCGGGACGAGGCGGACGCCGCCGGCCGCTCCGGGAAGCCGACGCTTCCGGGCACCGGTGTCTCCCCGATGCGCCGGGTGGAGCGGTGACCGGGATCCGGGCGGTCACCCGAGTCCGCCCGCGGGGGGTCCCGTCCTGCTTGTTCCGGTTGCTCCGCTCCGGAGCCGTCGGGCCCCGCACCGTCGCCTCCCGCCCGGGCGGCGAGTAGCCTCGCGCTCATGCGAGCGATCACTATCCCCGAGCCCGGTGGCCCCGAAGCACTTGTCTGGGCGGACGTTCCCGATCCGGAGCCCGCCGAGGGCGAGGTGCTGATCGAGGTCGTGGCCAGCGCCGTGAACAGAGCCGATCTGCTGCAGCGTCAGGGCTTCTACGACCCGCCGCCCGGCTCCTCCCCGTACCCGGGTCTTGAGTGCTCCGGCCGGATCGCCGCGCTCGGCCCCGGGGTGCACGGCTGGGCCGTCGGCGACGAGGTGTGCGCGCTGCTGGCGGGCGGCGGTTACGCGGAGAAGGTCGCCGTCCCGGCCGGCCAGGTGCTCCCGCTGCCGACCGGGCTCGACCTGGTCTCGGCCGCCGCCTTGCCCGAGGTGGCCTGCACGGTCTGGTCGAACGTCTTCATGATCGCGCACCTGCGGCCCGGTGAGACGCTGCTGGTGCACGGCGGCTCCAGCGGCATCGGCACGATGGCGATCCAGCTCGCCAAGGCGGTCGGCGCCCGGGTCGCGGTCACCGCGGGCGGCCCCGAGAAGCTGGCCCGCTGCGCGGAGTTGGGCGCGGATGTCCTCATCGACTACCGCGAGCAGGACTTCGTCCAGGAGATCCGCAAGGCCACCGACGGCAAGGGCGCGGACGTCATCCTCGACATCATCGGCGCCAAGTACCTCCAGCGGAACGTCAAGACGCTGGGGGTCAGCGGACGGCTCGCGATCATCGGGCTGCAGGGCGGCGTGAAGGCGGAGCTCAATCTCGCCGCACTGCTGAACAAGCGTGCCGCGATCACCGCCACCAGCCTGCGCGCCCGCCCGCTGAACGAGAAGGCGGCCATTGTCGCGGCCGTACGGGAACATGTCTGGCCGCTGATCGGCAACGGCCAGGTCCGGCCGATCGTGGACCGTACGCTGCCGATGGCGGATGCCGCCGAGGCGCATCGCGTGGTGGACGCGAGCGTGCATGTCGGCAAGGTCGTGCTGACGGTCTGAGCGCCGCCCCTCCCCTCCCGGTCGTCACCCGATCGCCATGTCCGGAATGCCCGGAGAGTGGCCACATGTGACTCTGAGTACGTCACTCGACGGCTCGGCACGGGAGGGGCAACGGCTGTGGCTCCACGACTCCGTACGCGCATCACCACCGGCCTGCTGGCGGCCGCCGCCGTTCTGCCCGTCCCGCTGGCAGCCACCGCCGCGACCGCCTCGGGCGGGTGGGCCACACCGATCGACCGCCCCCCGGACCTCATCCGGCAGCAGGCTTCCCGCCCGCAGGCGCCGCCCGGCAGCTACGCGGCGGACCCCGCGCTGGCCGGCAGCCTCGCGGGAGCGGGCCGCGGTCACCCCGGCCGTCCGGAGTCGATGACGCAGGCGCAGCAGAACGCGGGCTCGGGTGCTCTCGCGCGGCCGGACTCCGCCCCTCGCCCGCCGGAGAACCCCGAGGCGTTCTCGGACCGGCCGCCACGCGCCCCGAACGAGCCACCCGGGCGCCCGCCGCGGGCCCAGCACCCGCGGGCCCCCTCAGGGCCGGAGGCCACCGCGCCGGCCCCGTCGGCCTCCGCTCCGGAACCCGGCGGTGCCGCCACCGATTTCCCGGACTCCCCCGACCTGTCGGCCCCGCCCGACGCGGACGGCGCCGAGACCCCGGCGAGTCCGTCCGGCCCCACCCCTCCGGCCTCCGACGAGGCCGCGTCCTCTCCGGCGCAGCCGCCGTCCGAGGGGGACCGTGATCTCGCGGGCCGACTGGCCCGGCGCCCGTACGAGCCGCTGCCCCCGATGCAGTCGCCCAGCACGCCCGAGCGGCAGCCCGGCTCCGAGCTCGGAACCACCGACAACGGCCCGGCCACCCCTGCGAGCCCGTACGCGATGGACGCCCCGGTCTCCCGGGTCGAAAGAGTCCTGCCGCTGGGCGCCGGCCTCGCCTTCACCGGCCTTGGCCTTGCCTTCTTCGGCCTCCGGCTGCGGCGCCGCTGAATCCCGCCCGTTTCACGTGAAACGGTGCCGGGGTTTCACGTGAAACGCCGCGTCGGTGGCCGGCGCCTCGGTTTCACGTGAAACGCCGCCGCGAAACCGTCTCGAATCCGGGCCTCTGTGCTCCTCTTCCAGGGGCACCACCGCTCTTGAGTGCCGGTACGAGAGAATGGCGGCATGGATATGCCGATGAACGAACGGTCGCAGGAGAACCCGCACGTCCTGGTTGTCGGCCCGGACGGCATGGCGCTCGGCAGCGCCGGTTCCGGTGGTGGGGACGACGGCGAGGAGTCCCGCGAGATTCCGGTGACGGAGATGGTCGAACAGCCTGCCAAGGTCATGCGCATCGGCAGCATGATCAAGCAGCTGCTGGAAGAGGTGAAGGCCGCTCCGCTCGACGAGGCGAGCCGGGTCCGGCTCAAGGAGATCCACTCCAGCTCGGTCAAGGAGCTGGAGGACGGGCTGGCGCCCGAGCTGGTGGAGGAGCTGGAGCGGCTCTCCCTGCCGTTCACCGATGAGTCGGTGCCGACGGAGGCGGAACTGCGTATCGCCCAGGCCCAGTTGGTGGGCTGGCTGGAGGGCCTCTTCCACGGCATCCAGACCGCGCTGTTCGCCCAGCAGATGGCGGCCCGCGCCCAGCTGGAGTCGATGCGCCGCGCACTGCCCCCTGGCGCCCCGACGGACGGCGAGGAGCACCTCGGCCATGGCGGCGCCCGCTCGGGCCCGTACCTCTAGATCTCGACGCCGTACCTCTGGGACTCGGGCCGGTACGTCTGAGACTCGAGCCTTTCAGCGACCCGCGGTAAGAGCGGTAAGAGCAGCCGGGGCCGGCACGCTGTGTGCGTGCCGGCCCCTCTTTCCTGCCTGTGCCCGAGTCAGTTGTGCCCGGACGCGACGGTCAGTCGGATCGTCTCGCCGCTCTTCGGGTCCCACCTGCTGACGGACGTCGGTGACTGGTCGACGACCTGGTTCTTGGGCGTGTACGGCCGGTCCTCTTCCGTGACCGTGTACTTCCAGTGCGCCGCGTCGAGACACGCCTTCACCGAGTCCAGGTTCTTGTAGGTGAAGGACGGGAAGAAGATCTTCTCCGGTTCGCTGGAGAGGTAGTCCGGGTCGGTGCACTCGGACAACGCGATCGTCTTCGTCTTGTCCTCGGGAGTGACGCTCTCGCTGGGCGACGACGAGTAGGAATACGTCGGGTCGTCGGTCGGCTCCTCGCTGCCACCGGCGCTGAGGCCGATGCCGATGGCTATCGCGGTGACCACGACCACGCCCACGATCGCCGAGACGACGATCACCGGTGCGTTGCTCTTCCGCGGCCCGGGGCCGCCCGCGGCCGGCATCACGGGCGTCGTGGGCGGCGGGGTGTACGGCGCCGGGGCCTGGAAGCCGCCGGCGTTGAACGGCGTGGGGGTCGGCGCGGGCGCCGGCGTCGGGTAGGGGTTGTTCACCGGCGGGGGCGTCGAGGGGCCGAAGGCCGCCGCCTGCGTCGGCTGGTACGGCTGCTGTACGTTCGGCGGCGCCGGGGTGTGCGGATTGCCGCCGGTCGTCGGGAACACCGCGGAGGAGACCGACGAGCCGCTGGTGCGCGCCTTCGGACCCTCGCCGATGATCAGCGGCGTCGCCCCCGACTGCGCGGACCCGGCGATCCGCAGGCACTCGTCCTGCATCGCCTCGGCGGTCGGGAACCGTTCGTTGGGGTTCTTCTTCAGCGCGCGGGCCACCAGGGCGTCCACGGCGGGCGGCACCGAGCGGTTGATGCTCGACGGAACCGGCGGCTCTTCCTGGACGTGGGCGTAGGCGATGGCGAGCGGGGAGTCCGCGTCGAACGGCAGCTGGCCGGTCAGCAGCTCGAAGAGCATGATGCCGACGGAGTAGAGGTCGGAGCGGGCGTCCACACCGCGACCCAGCGCCTGCTCGGGCGACAGATACTGCGGGGTGCCGACGACCATGCCGGTCTGGGTCATGGACGTCACACCGGACTGCATGGCGCGGGCGATGCCGAAGTCCATGACCTTCACGACATTGCGCTTGGTCATCATGACGTTGCCCGGCTTGATGTCCCGGTGGACCAGGCCCATCTCGTGGCTCGCCTCGAGGGCGGCGAGCACATCGGCGGTGATCTTCAGCGCCTTTTCCGTCGGCATCGCGCCATGCTGGGCGATGTCGGCGTCGAGCTCCGAGCGCAGCGGCTTCCCGGAGACGTACTCCATGATGATGTACGGCACCATGCCGCCGTCGAGCTGGTCCTCGCCCGAGTCGAAGACCGAGACGATGTTGGTGTGCGTGAGCTTCGCCACGGACTGCGCCTCGCGGCGGAAGCGCTCACGGAACGCCTGCTCGCGGCCGAGCTCGGTGTGCAGTGTCTTGATCGCGACCTCGCGGTCGAGCACGGTGTCGTACGCGAGGTGCACGGACGCCATTCCGCCGGCCCCGAGAAGATCACGAAGCTGGTAACGTCCTCCGCCGACCGAACGGCCCTCGTATTGGCCTTGAGCGCCGTCCTGGCTCATGGTTCCGCATCCCCCTAGGCGCACTGCCCGTACGTATAGCGATCAAAATCTGGAATTCCGCAGCCAAGTCTGCCGTAGGCCCTGGACACGTCAAGCCGTGTGCCCGTTCCGTGACCAGATGTGCAAGATCCGGTCACGGTGATGAGACGTTTTGTGGCTTCGATTACCCCTGGTGAACTTGCCACTCCTGGCATGCAGAGGGTTTGCTGTTCGGTCCACGACGGACCGGTGGGTGTCGCGGAGCCTGTAGCGTGCTCTAGCGAAGACCGAGACCTTACCGCTTACATGCGGATCGATTCGACGGCGAGGACCGATGGCACCGACGCAGAGCCCACAGGGCCCGTCCGACCCTGAGGCCACCGGCTCCAATATCCCCGATTCACCGGAGATGTGGGGCAACGGCGGGCTGGTCGGAGACGGCCGCTACCGGCTCACGCGCCGGCTCGGCCGGGGCGGCATGGCGGAGGTTTTCGCCGCCGAGGACGTACGCCTGGGCCGTACCGTCGCCGTGAAGCTGCTGCGCGCCGATCTTGCCGAGGACCCGGTGTCCAAGGCCCGCTTCACGCGCGAGGCACAGTCCGTGGCCGGGCTGAACCACCATGCGGTGGTCGCGGTCTACGACTCCGGCGAGGACTTCGTCGGCGGCAACACCGTGCCGTACATCGTGATGGAGCTGGTCGAGGGCCACACCATCCGCGATCTGCTGCTCAATGCCGACGCCCCGCCGCCGGACCAGGCGCTGATCATCGTCTCCGGTGTGCTGGAGGCGCTGGCGTACAGCCATCAGCACGGCATCGTGCACCGTGACATCAAGCCCGCGAACGTGATCATCACGCACAGCGGCGCGGTCAAGGTCATGGACTTCGGCATCGCCCGTGCCCTGCACGGCGCGCAGTCCACGATGACCCAGACCGGCATGGTCATGGGCACGCCCCAGTACCTCTCCCCGGAGCAGGCGCTCGGCAAGACCGTCGACACCCGCTCCGACCTCTACGCCACCGGCTGTCTGCTGTACGAACTGCTGGCACTGCGGCCGCCGTTCACCGGTGAGACTCCGCTTTCGGTCGTCTACCAGCATGTTCAGGACATGCCGGTGCCGCCGTCCGAGGTCGCCGAGGCGGTCCCGCCGGAGCTGGACGGCCTGGTCATGCGGTCGCTCGCCAAGGACCCCGACGACCGTTTCCAGACCGCGGAGGAGATGCGCGGCCTGGTCCAGTACTCGCTGCAGATGCTGAACGAGCTGGGCGGCCACACCGGCACCTGGAACACCGGCCCCGTCGCCACCCACGAGGGCGGCAGCACCCCGGCCATGGGCACCGCCGCGACCACCGCGCTCCCGCACCCGGAGGCCGGGGCCACCAAGGCGAGCCCGATCCTGCCGCCCGGTATGCGGGCGGACGACGGCGGCTTCGAGGGCGGGCAGCGTCCTGCCAAGCGGGGCCGCGGCAAGGTCTGGCTGATCGCGGCGCTCGCGATGATCGCCATCGCGATGGGTGTGGCGTTCGCGGTGCAGAACACCAAGGGCACCGACCACAAGAAGGATCCGGGCACCTCGCAGTCGCCGTCGCCCTCGAAGGAGGACGAGACCACCGAGCCGCCGACGGAGGAGCCGACCACGCCGGAGACACAGCCCGGCGACGCGAGCGGCGGTGACACGTACACCGAGGAGCCGACCGAGGCGCCGACCACGCCGGAGACCTCCGAGCCGACCACCGAGGAGCCGACGCCGAGCGACGAGCCCACGACTCCGGAACCCAGCGACAGCACCGACGGCGGGACCACCGACGGCGGTACGGACACCGGGACCACCGACGGTGGCACCATCGCCGGGACGGACAGCGGCGGGACCACCGACGGCGGCACGGACACCGGGACCACCGACGGCGGCGCGGACACGGGCACGACCGGCAGCACCACCGGCTGACCCGGACGCCGAATCTCACCACGGCGGGCCGGCCCAGGAATCCCTGGGCCGGCCCGCCGTTGCGTTCACCGTGGCCGGCGGCCGGTGAACGCGTCACGCACCGCCGCGTACTCGCGGGTCCACCACACCGCCAGTGCGGCCGCCGCGGGGAACTGCGGATCGGTGCGCCGATCGCCCAGGCGGTAGCGCCAGGTGAGCATCCAGAAGTCGTTCAGCCGCTCCCACCACACCCGGTGCACGGCCGCCGCCAGCTCGTCGGCGCCGGCCCCGCAGACGCCGCGGTAGGCGCCCGCGTACGCCGCCACCTTGGCCAGGTCGAGGGTGCCGCAGGGGCGTACGAAGAAGATCGCGGCGGCCCGTACCGCCTCCTCGGCCCGCGGCTGGACACCAAGCCGGTCCCAGTCGACGATCGCGGCCGGCTCCGCGCCCCGGTAGAGCACGTTCAGTGGATGGAAATCGCCGTGCACCCAGCCCGCCGCGGGCTCGGCGCCGGCCGCGGGGCGCCGGTGGGCCTGCCGTGCGAGCAGCGCCCTGCGCTCCAGCAGCCGGTGCTCGGCGAGCTCGTCGAAGCTGGTGCGGGGACGGGCGCCGCGGGCCAGCGCCAGCAGCTCGTCGATCATTTCGAAGGTCCGCGCGGGGTCGGCGGCGGCGTCCGCGTACGGCGGCTTGGGCGGGTGCGGGGCGTCCGCCATGACCTGCTCCAGGGCGGTGTGCACCAGCCCGAGGAGGGCGCCGAGCCGGCGGGACTGGCCGTGGGTCAGCGCGGCGCCGCCGAGGTGGCGGCCCGCGACCCAGGGGTGCAGCGCATAGCAGCGGCCCTCCAGGACGGTGACCGTACGGCCGTCCGCGTCGGCGACCGGCGGCGCGACCGGGAGTCCGAGGGCGGCGAGCCGCAGGGTGGCGCGGTGCTGGCGGGTGATGGCGGTGCGGTCGCCGTCGAGATGGTGCTTGAGGAAGTAGCGGCCGCGTGTGGTGGCGAGGAAATAGCCGTGGTTGAGCAGGCCCTCGGCGACCGGTTCGCACGACAGCGGCTCCCCGGCGCCGTCATAGCGGCGCAGCAGGGATCCGAGAGCGTGCCTGTCGGGCGTCGCCGCCGTCCGGACTACAGATGAGCGCAGCACGCGCCAGATGTTAGATCAACTGCGCCAGTCGGAGGAGGTGTGGAACAGAGCTTCACGCAGCGTGGCCGTGGCGGCAGCCGTCGCGCGGACCCTCACACGGGCTCCGCGCACCGGAAAACCGGCACGTCGGTGAGGCGGTGCAGGGTCACGAACTCGGGCGCGATGCGGAGGAAGACCGGCTCGAAGGGGACGCCGTCCGCGAGACGGGGGGTGCGGCCGAAGAGCGCGCGCTCGGCGGGGGTGGGGGTGACGACGCGGGCGGTGCCGGTGAACTGCACGGACCAGGTGTCGCTCGCGCCGCTGTTGATGTTGTCCGCCTCGTACGCGACGACGCTGCCGTCCAGTGCCCGGTGGTAGCCGTAGCCGCGGTGCAGCCGCAGGATCAGCTCGCCGTCCAGGACGAGATGCCGGGTGACGGTGGTGAAGGGCAGCGCCCGCCGGCTGGCCGACACCCGCCCGTAGGGGGTGCGGCTCAGCAGCTCGATGGCGCGGAAGTCGTCCGAGGGCATGGTGCTCAGAGTGCCGGGAGGGCACGCCCGTAAGTAGGGACCGGGGCCCCGAGAAGGCGGGACGTTGGTCCCGAATACCGCGGGCCGAACCCGCCGTCACCGCGGCTGCGGCAGATGCTGAAAGACCTGGTCAGCGGGTGTTGAACGTTCGCTCAGCGCTTTTCCGCCTGCATTCGCGCGACATACGCGGCGGCCTGGGAGCGGCGTTCCATACCGAGCTTGGAGAGCAGGCTGGAGACATAATTTTTGATCGTTTTCTCGGCGAGATGGAGGCGCTCGCCAATGGCCCGGTTGGTGAGTCCCTCGCCGATCAGATCGAGGATTCTGCGTTCCTGATCGGTGAGGTTGGCGAGCCGGTCGTCGCCCTTCGCGGTGTTGCCGTCGCGCAGCCGTTCCAGTACGCGGGCGGTGGCCACGGGGTCGAGCAGCGATTTCCCGGCGGCGACGTCGCGCACCGCGGAGAGCAGCTCACTGCCGCGAATGGCCTTGAGGACGTAGCCCGCCGCGCCGGCCATGATCGCGTCGAAAAGGGCCTCGTCATCCGCGAACGAGGTGAGCATCAGGCAATTGATTTCGGGGTTCTGGGAGCGGATCTCGCGGCAGACCTCGACGCCGCTGCCGTCCGGTAGCCGGACATCGAGTACCGCTACGTCGGGACGGGTCGCGGGGATCCTGACCAGGGCATCCGCGGCGGTGCCGGCCTCGCCGACCACCTCGATGTCCGCCTCGACCGACAGCATCTCGTGGACGCCGCGCCGGACGACTTCGTGGTCATCGAGCAGGAATACCGTGATTTTTCCGTCTTCGCGCACCGACCCAGTCTCACACACGAAAGTCTTCCCGTGCTCCAGGTCACCGATATAACGTGCCGTTGTCCCGGCGGCCTGCAACGCTGTGACCAGGAGTTGTTCCCAGCCCTCGCGATTTACTTGGAAATCCAAGCAAAATCGCAGGTCAGGGCCGTTTCCACTTAGGCTTTGACAATGGGTAACGTGCAATGAGCAGGCCACTGTCCGGGACGCTTTGTTCCACCCGGATCCGGCCGCGTTCGCACACACCCCGTGCGCCGTATCGGATACCGGGTGAGCCGCAATACGGCCACCGGCGGACCCCGGGGGCCGGACAGACGGAGGAGCAGCACGTGACCGTGGAAGGCACTGCGCAGCGGAAAAACGCCCGCGGCAGCAGCAAGCGCACCACCGCCAAAAAGACGACGCCGGCAAAGAAGGCGTCCCCGGCCAAGGCCCGCACCACCGGCCAGACCGAACAGGCGGAGCAGGATCAGCTCGTACAACTGCTGACCCCGGAAGGGAAGCGGGTCGAGCACCCGGAATACGCGATCGACCTTTCCCCCGAAGAGCTGCGCGGTCTCTACCGCGACATGGTGCTGACGCGGAAATTCGACGCCGAGGCGACCACCCTCCAGCGCCAGGGCGAACTGGGCCTGTGGGCCTCGCTGCTGGGCCAGGAGGCCGCCCAGATCGGCTCGGGCCGCGCCCTGCGCGACGACGACTATGTCTTCCCGACCTACCGCGAGCACGGCGTGGCCTGGTGCCGCGGCGTCGACCCGACGAACCTGCTGGGTATGTTCCGCGGTGTCAACCACGGCGGCTGGGACCCGAACAGCAACAACTTCCACCTCTACACCATCGTGATCGGCTCGCAGACGCTGCACGCGACCGGTTACGCGATGGGCGTGCAGAAGGACGGCGCGGATTCCGCGGTCATCGCGTACTTCGGTGACGGCGCCTCCAGCCAGGGCGATGTCGCCGAGGCGTTCACCTTCTCCGCCGTCTACAACGCCCCGGTCGTCTTCTTCTGCCAGAACAACCAGTGGGCGATCTCCGAGCCCACCGAGCGGCAGACCCGGGTCCCGCTCTACCAGCGCGCCCGCGGCTTCGGCTTCCCCGGCGTACGGGTCGACGGCAATGACGTCCTCGCCTGCCTCGCGGTGACGAAGGCGGCGCTGGAGCGGGCGCGTACCGGCGAGGGCCCGATGCTCATCGAGGCGTTCACCTACCGCATGGGCGCGCACACCACCTCCGACGACCCGACGAAGTACCGGGCCGACGAGGAGCGGCTGGCCTGGGAGGCCAAGGACCCGATCCAGCGGCTGCGGGCGTACCTGGAGGCCGAGGGCATCGTCGACGACGCGTATCTCGCCTCGATCGACGAGGAGAGCGAGGCCCTGGGCAAGCGGGTCCGCGAGGTCGTACGGGCGATGCCGGACCCGGACATGTTGGCGATCTTCGAGAACGTCTATGCCGACGGGCACGCGCTCGTCGATGAGGAGCGCGCGCAGTTCGCCGCGTACCAGGCGTCGTTCGCCGACGCCGATGCCGTCGCGGAGGGGAACTGACCATGGCAGTCTTCGAGAAGATCACCATCGCCAAGGCGATCAACGAATCGCTGCGGACCTCCATGGAGGCCGACCCCAAGGTCCTCGTCATGGGCGAGGACGTCGGCAAGCTCGGCGGCGTCTTCCGCATCACCGACGGCCTCCAGAAGGACTTCGGCGAGGACCGGGTGATCGACACCCCGCTCGCCGAGTCCGGCATCATCGGCACCGCGATCGGCCTCGCCCTGCGCGGCTACCGCCCGGTCGCCGAGATCCAGTTCGACGGCTTCGTCTTCCCCGCGTACGACCAGATCGTCACCCAGCTCGCGAAGATGCACGCGCGGGCGCTGGGCAAGGTCAAGGTGCCGGTCGTCATCCGCATCCCGTACGCGGGCGGCATCGGCGCGGTCGAGCACCACTCCGAGTCCCCCGAGGCGCTGTTCGCACACGTCGCGGGCCTCAAGATCGTCTCCCCCTCGAACTCCTCGGACGCCTACTGGATGCTCCAGCAGGCCATCGCGGGCGACGACCCGGTCATCTTCTTCGAGCCCAAGCGCCGCTACCACGACAAGTCGCGCCTGGACACCGAGTCGATCCCGGACCCGCTGCACAAGGCCCGGGTCGCACAGGCCGGTACGGACCTCACGCTCGCCGCCTACGGGCCGATGGTGAAGGTCTGTACGGACGTCGCCAAGGTCGCGGCGGAGGAGGGCAAGTCGGTCGAGGTACTCGACCTGCGCTCGATCTCCCCCATCGACTTCGACACGATCCAGTCCTCGGTCGAGAAGACCGGCCGCCTGGTCGTGGTCCACGAGGCCCCGGTCTTCTTCGGCGCCGGCGCGGAGATCGCCGCCCGGATCACGGAGCGCTGCTTCTACCACCTGGAGGCTCCGGTCCTGCGGGTGGGCGGCTTCCACGCCCCGTATCCGCCGTCCCGTCTGGAGGACGAGTACCTGCCGGGACTGGACCGGGTGCTCGATGCCGTCGACCGCGCGTTGGCGTACTGAGGGTTAGAGGAGAGTCGTGACCATGACTGCAGGGACCGCCGGCCCCCAGAAGACACAGCGCTTCCGCGAGTTCAAGATGCCCGACGTGGGCGAGGGCCTCACCGAGGGCGAGATCCTCAAGTGGTACGTCCAGCCGGGCGACACCGTCACCGACGGCCAGGTCGTGTGTGAGGTCGAGACGGCCAAGGCAGCCGTCGAACTGCCCATTCCGTACGACGGGGTGGTGCACGAGGTGCGGTTCGGCGAAGGCGAGACCGTCGACGTCGGCACCGTGATCATCTCGGTGGACACCGACCCCGGCGCCGGGCCGGCCACGGAGCAGCCGGTGGCCGCCCAGCCGCAGGCCGAGACCGAACCCACCGCACCCCCGGAGGAGGAAGCGGAGCCGCAGGGCCGCCAGGCCGTGCTCGTCGGATACGGCGCCGCCCCCTCGTCGACCAAGCGCCGGGCGCGCAAGCCGCAGCCGGGCGTGCCGACGCAGCCGGAGCCGGTACGCGGCGGGCTCCAGGCGGAGCTCAACGGGCATGCACCCGCTCCGGCCGCCGCTCCGGCGGCTCCCGCGCCGCTGGCCGCCCCGTCCGCTGGCCGGCCGCTGGCCAAGCCGCCGGTGCGCAAGCTCGCCAAGGACCTCGGCATCGATCTGGCGTCGGTCGTCCCGACCGGGCCGGACGGCATCATCACCCGCGATGATGTGCACGCCGCCGCGGCACCGGCTCCGGCGCCTTCGGTGGCCGCGCCGGTCGCCGAGGCGGCTGCCCCGGTCGAGGTGCCGGGTGTCGTGGTGCCGGGCGAGCGCGAGCGCCGGGTGCCGGTCAAGGGCGTACGGAAGGCCACCGCGCAGGCGATGGTCTCCAGCGCCTTCACCGCGCCGCATGTCACGGAGTTCATCACCGTCGATGTGACGCGGACGATGAAGCTGGTCCAGGAGCTGAAGCAGGACCCGGACATGGCCGGCCTGCGCGTCAATCCGCTCCTGCTCGTCGCCAAGGCGTTCCTGGTGGCCCTCAAGCGGCACCCGGAGGTCAACGCGGCCTGGGACGAGGCGAACCAGGAGATCGTCTACAAGGACTATGTGAACCTGGGGATCGCGGCGGCCACGCCGCGCGGTCTGATCGTCCCGAACATCAAGGACGCGGGCGTCAAGACGCTTCCCCAGCTCGCTGCCGAACTGGGTGAGCTGGTGTCCACCGCCCGTGAGGGCAAGACCTCTCCGGCGGCGATGTCCGGCGGCACGGTCACCATCACCAACGTGGGCGTCTTCGGCGTCGACACCGGTACCCCGATCCTCAACCCGGGGGAGTCGGCGATCCTGGCCTTCGGCGCGGTCAAGCTTCAGCCGTGGGTCCACAAGGGCAAGGTCAAGGCGCGGCAGGTCACCACGCTGGCGCTGTCCTTCGATCACCGCCTGATCGACGGCGAGTTGGGTTCCAAGGTCCTCGCGGACATCGCGGCGGTGCTGGAACGCCCGAAGCGGCTGATCACCTGGAGCTGAGCCGACAGGGCTGAGAGCAGCGGCAGGGGCGGTGTTTCACGTGAAACACCGCCCCTGCCGCTGTCCGCGGGCTTATCAGCTCCGGATGAGCTCCACCGCGCGGCTGAAGTGCGATACCGGGCCGGTCGGGCCAGACGGATCGGCGTGCGCGGCGCCGCGGGTCAGCGTGGCGCCGGCCCACAGTGCGGCGACGATCAGTGCCACCACGACGGCGTTCCGGGTGCGACGGCCGGCGTTCGTCCTGGGCTGCATGGTCAACTCCCCTTGAGTGGCGGAGCCTCCCGGCCCCGTGCCTCTATTCACCCATGGATTCCGGACCGATCCGTACGCGTCAGGTACGGAGTCACGTCAGACTTGAGTCTGACCCGTCGTCCCCCTTTCGACAGACATGGCGTGCTCCCGGTCCCTCCGGAGCGGGGGCCGGAAAGGGTTTGCCGCCATCGGCACCGCTGTTTAGCGTCGGCGCCATGAACGACATGATCATCCGCGACGGCACCATCATCCGGCGCTATCGGGCGGCCGACGCCGATGCCGTGAGCGACCTGTGCTCCCGGGCCTCCCAGCAGGCGCGCTCTTTCGTCGAACACGCTCACCCGTCCGTCGAAGGTCAGGGCGCCGGCGAACGCGGTGCCGAGAACTGGGTCGCCGAGGGGAACGGCGCCGTCATCGCGGTGCTCCGTCTGCTGCCGGGGCGGAGCGAGGACGAGGCCGAGATCGGCGGGCTGTTTGTGGCGCCCGAGGCCCAAGGGGGCGACGCCGGGCGGCAATTGGTGGAGCATGCGGCGTCGCTGCGGGGTGCGCTGATGCTGGAGATCCCCGAGGGGGACGGTTAGCGCCCGCCGTTTCTATGAGCGCCTCGGCTTCACGGAGCGTGCGCGACGGGTGGACGACAGGACCGGCCGCCTACTGATCGCGCTGGAACGCCGCGCGCCCCTGAAGTCCGTCGGATGGCTGCATATACGCGAGGGCCGCCTGCTCAGCGTACGGACCCGGGGCAATGACACGTTCTACCTCCCCGGCGGCAAATACGAACCGGGCGAGACCGCCGTCCAGGCGCTTTCCCGCGAACTCTCCGAAGAGCTGGGCCTGTTGGTCCCGGCAGAGCAGCTGTCGGAAGCCTTCGTCATCCACGACGTCGCCCATGGCAAGGGCGGGCGCCGCCTGCACATGACCTGCTTCACCGGCGGCCCCCAGGACATCGCCCCCGTCCCCGGCCGGGAGATCGCCGAGTACGCCTGGTTCGACCGGCGGCAAGCGCGCGAACGCTGCGCCCCCGCCCACTCGCAGGTGGTGGACCGCCTGATCGCCGAGGGCCGGATGGCGGGCTGAGGAAGGGGCCGGCCCAGGGCGCGCCAGGGGCCTGACCGCCGCCTCCCGTCCGCATCGCGGAATGCGCAGGCGCACGCATACGTGTTGTATCTATGCTGTGCACATGTCGCCCGCACCCGCTCCCGCACACACCGCCCCCGCCAAGCAGCCCCCCGCCGCCGAGCGGGTCTATGCGCATGTCAAGGACGCCGTCCTGGACCGTCGCTACGAGGGCGGAATGCTGCTCACCGAGGGTGAGCTCGCGGAGGCCGTGGGCGTATCGCGGACGCCGGTGCGCGAGGCGCTGCTGCGGCTGGAGGTCGAGGGGCTGATCAAGCTCTACCCGAAGAAGGGCGCGCTGGTGCTGCCGGTCTCCGCGCAGGAGATCGCCGACGTCGTCGAGACCCGGCTGCTGGTGGAGAAGCATGCGGCGGCCAAGGCGGTACCGGCGACCGAGGCGCTGCTCGGCGAGCTCGCCGAGCTGCTCGAGACCATGCGCGAGCAGGCCGCGGCCGGCGACCTGGCCGCCGTCTCCGTCACCGACCGGGCCTTCCACGCCGCCATCGTCCGCAGCACCGGCAATCAGATCCTCGACCGGCTCTACGAGCAGCTGCGGGACCGCCAGCTGCGGATGGGCGTCGCGGTCATGCACGCACACCCCGACCGGATCGCCAAGAACATCGCCGAGCACGCGGAGATCCTTCAGGCGCTGCGGGCCGGCGACCCGGACGCGGCGACCGAGGCCGTGCACCGGCACGTCAGCTGGGTCCGCAACCTCGCCCAGGGCGAGGTGCGATGAACGGGAGCGAAGGAACAGCGGGCGGGTCCACCCGGCCGCTGCTCTCGGATCCGCCCGGCGGCCGCAAGGCCATGGCGGTCTGGGGCATCGGCGTTGCGGTCTACTTCGTCGCGATCACCTACCGCACCAGCCTGGGCGTGGCCGGTCTGGACGCCGCCGAGCGGTTCCACATCAACGCCTCGGCGCTGTCCACCTTCTCGATCCTGCAGCTGCTGGTGTACGCGGGCATGCAGATACCCGTCGGCCTGCTGGTCGACCGGCTCGGCCCCAAGAGGGTGCTGACGCTCGGGGTCGTGCTCTACACCCTCGGCCAGTTCGGCTTCGCGCTCTCCGAGTCGTACGCCATGGCGCTCGGTTCCCGCGCGCTCCTCGGCTGCGGTGACGCGCTGACGTTCATCAGCGTGCTGCGGCTGGGCTCACGGTGGTTCCCCGCCCGCCGCGGCCCGATGATTGCCCAGATCGCCGCGCTCGTCGGGATGGCGGGCAACCTGATCTCCACCCTCGTCCTCGCCCGGCTGCTGCACACCTTCGGCTGGACCCCGACCTTCGCCGGCAGCGCAGCCGGCGGCATCGTCGTCCTGGCCCTGCTGCTGGTCTTCCTCAAGGACCACCCCGAAGGCTTCGAACCGCCGCCCGCGCCCGTCGAGCACTCCGGCACCGCGTTCATTCGCCGCCAGATCGCGGACGCCTGGCGTGAGCCCGGCACCCGGCTCGGCATGTGGGTGCACTTCACCACCCAGTTCCCCGCGATGGTCTTCCTGCTGCTGTGGGGCCTGCCGTTCCTCGTCGAGGCGCAGGGCCTGTCCCGTGGCACGGCCGGTGAACTGCTCACCCTCGTGGTGCTCTCCAACATGGCCGTCGGCCTGGTCTACGGCCAGGTCATCGCCCGCCACCACGCGGCCCGTACGCCGCTGGCCCTCGGCACCGTCGCGGCCACCGCTCTGATGTGGGGGCTCACCCTGGCCTGGCCGGCCGATCACGCACCCATCGGGCTGCTGATCGCACTGTGTGCGGTCCTGGGCGCCTGCGGCCCCGCCTCGATGATCGGCTTCGACTTCGCCCGCCCCGCGAACCCGCCGGAGCGCCAGGGCACCGCCTCCGGCATCGTCAACATGGGCGGCTTCACCGCGTCGATGACGACCCTGCTCGCCGTCGGCGTGCTGCTGGACGCGACCGGCGACAACTACCGGATCGCGTTCGCCTCGGTCTTCGTGCTGGAGGCGCTCGGCGTCTCACAGATCCTGCGGCTGCGCCGCCGCGCGGCACGGCGCGAGCGGGAACGGCTGGTGGTGAGCAGGGTCGAGGCGGTCCACGTACCCGTGTGATGCCTACCGCGGACGGTTCACGGAGCGGTTGAAGGCGCTTACCGGCCCGCCGCGCGCGGGCGCCACCGCGGCAGGCACGGCCGTCCCGCCGGAGCTCCCAGCGCCCGGGAGCACCATCCGGTGGTGCTCCAAGGCGCGTAACCCTGCGGCCAGTTGGCCGAGGGGATGGTCGGAGGCGTTGGTTTCACGTGAAACGGTCCACGAACGTGGAAACGCCACGAACGTGACGACCCACGAAGCGGCGCGCTCCACGCCGCCGGCTACGGCGTGACCGCGAAGTGGTTCAGGATCGTCTCGGCCAGCTCACGGTCACCATCGATCTTGACCTGGTCGGCGACGGCCGCCGGGCGGACCCGGCCGCAGGCCAGCCGGACGAAGGTGTCCCAGTCCAGAGACAGTGTCACGGTCGGGCCGAGCGAGACGCTGCCGTTGATCGTGCCATTGCCCTCGGCGTCCACCCGGACCGTGCGCATGAACTCCACAGGGCCGCTGACATCGAAGACCACCACGGAGTCGGCGGGCGCCTGTGCCCGCTTGGCGACGACGCCGGGCAGCACCTTCAACAGCAGATCGCGCGTCACATACGCACCGGGGGAGTCGAGATTGCCGGGCTTGCCGAGCGCCCGGCGCAGGTCCTGCTCGTGCACCCAGACATCGAACGCCCGCTGCTGGAGCACGAACTCCAGCGTCCGGTCCTCGTCGAGCGGACTGCGCACCACGGCGTCCGGCTGGCGGGACTCGTTGCGCAGCTGCCGGGAGCGGCGGATAACGGTGTATTCGAGTTCGCTGAGCATCTCCGGCGCGGTGTGGTGCCGGCGGACGTCGACCTGCACCTCCATACGGCGGGCGGACTCGGTGCGCACGTGGTAGAGGTCGCGCGGCAGCGTATGGATCGGACGTGGGTCGCCGAGCATCTCGCATTCCAGGCCGATGATGTGCGAGACGACATCGCGCACGGACCACCCTGGGAGGTCCGTCGCCCTGCTCCACTCACCTTCGACGAGCGGCGTCACCAGCTCGGCTATCGCTTCTATGGAGTGCGTCCAGGCATCGATGGAGGACTGAAGGCTGGGATGGACGGTCACGGGACCCCTCGGACGGTTCGTACGCGGGCTGCTGTCTGTGCAGTTAAGTTACGCTGCGCACGGGCACCCCGGCAGTGCTTTCGGGGGACCATCGTAGGTGGATGTTTGACTGACGGCCCGGTTCGAAAGCTTAGGCGGTGGTACTGTGCGCGCCTCGTTGATCCAGATGTGTGTGGATCCGGCGGAATCGGTCAATTCCCGGCGGACACGGGCGGCTTCGCTCGTCCGTGCGCAGGCGGACAGCGATCTGGTCGTGCTTCCCGAGCTGTGGACGGTCGGTGCGTTCGCGGCCGATCTCTTCGCCACGGAGGCGGAGGCGCTGACGGGTCCGACGCATGAGGCGATGGCCGCGGCCGCACGGGACGCCGGGGTCTGGCTGCACGCCGGATCCATCGTCGAGCGGGCCGCGGACGGCACTCTCTACAACACTTCGCTGGTCTTCTCCCCCGACGGCCAACTCGCCGCGTCCTACCGCAAGATCCACCGCTTCGGATTCGACCAGGGCGAGGCCGTTCTGCTGGGCGCCGGTGACCGGGCGGTCACGGTCGGCCTGCCGCAGACCACACTGGGCCTGGCCACCTGCTACGACCTCCGCTTCCCTGAACTCTTCCGGCAGTTGGTGGCGGACGGCGCGCAGATGCTGGTCGTGCCCGCCGGCTGGCCGGCCCGCCGCCGCGCGCACTGGTCGCTGCTGGCCCGCGCCCGCGCCGTGGAGAACCAGACCTATGTGCTGGCGTGTGGCACCGCCGGCACCCACGCCGATGTCGAACAGGCCGGCCACAGCGTCGTCGTCGATCCCTGGGGCGAGGTGCTCGCCGAGGCCGGCCCGGACGAAGAGGTGCTGACCGTGGACCTCGATCCGGCCAAGGTCGCCAAGACCCGCGCCGACTTCCCCGTCCTCCGCGACCGCGTCCTGGGGCTCGACGTCCCTTAGGGGATGGTCGAACAGATCCCCTAGGGGATGCGAGGGCCCCCTGCGGGTCCACAACGCGGAGACGCGGGGCGGTATTCCGGTCCTCGGTCGGGATCCGATCGTCGGGTGGGCATCCGACCGTCCCCCTGGGAATGCGCACGCGCCCGCGTGGCGTTGAATGTCCACATGGCTTCACGTGCGCGCGTCCGGGCCCCCGAGCTGATCGGCAAGGGCGGCTGGCTGAACACCGGCAACAAGGATCTGACCCTCTCCGACCTGCGAGGACGCATTGTCATCCTCGATTTCTGGACCTTCTGCTGTGTGAATTGTCTGCATGTTCTGGACGAGTTGCGTGAGCTGGAGGAGCGGCACCGCGACACCGTCGTGATCATCGGGGTGCACTCGCCGAAGTTCGTCCACGAGGCCGAGCACCAGGCCGTGGTGGACGCCGTGGAGCGGTACGGCGTCGAGCACCCGGTGCTGGACGATCCGGAGCTCGCCACCTGGAAGCAGTACGCGGTGCGGGCCTGGCCGACGCTCGTGGTGATCGACCCCGAGGGGTATGTCGTCGCCCAGCACGCCGGCGAGGGCCATGCGCACGCCATCGAGAAACTCGTCGAGGAGTTGGCGGCCGAGCACGAGCAGAAGGGCACGCTGCGGCGCGGCGACGGCCCGTACGTACCGCCGGAGCCGGTCGCCACCGACCTGCGCTTCCCCGGCAAGGCACTGCGGCTGCCGGGTGGCACGTTCCTCGTCTCCGACACCACCCGGCACCAGCTCGTGGAGCTGGCGGCGGACGGCGAGCAGGTGCTGCGCCGGATCGGCAGCGGCGAGCGCGGGTTCACCCCGGACGCCTTCAACGAGCCTCAGGGCCTGGCGCTGCTGCCGGACGGCAAGGTCGCCGTCGCGGACACCGTCAACCACGCCATCCGCGTCTTCGACCCGGGAACCGGCACCGTGGAGACGGTGGCCGGCACCGGCAGGCAGTGGTGGCAGGGCTCGCCGACCTCGGGCCCGGCCCGTGCGGTGGACCTCTCCTCGCCGTGGGACATCGCCTGGTGGCAGGACCGGCTGTGGATCGCGATGGCCGGTGTGCACCAGCTGTGGACGTACGACCCGGCCGCCGGCACGGTCGAGGTCGCGGCCGGTACGACCAACGAGGGGCTGGTGGACGGCCCGGCCGCCGAGGCGTGGTTCGCGCAGCCCTCGGGGCTGGCGGCGGCCGGTGACCGGCTGTGGATCGCCGACTCGGAGACCAGCGCGGTCCGCTGGGTGGAGCCCGCCGAAGACGGTGACGGGTATGTCGTCCGTACCGCCGTCGGCACCGGGCTGTTCGACTTCGGCCACCGCGACGGCGCCGCCGACCAGGCGCTGCTGCAGCACCCGCTGGGTGTGACGGCGCTGCCCGACGGCTCGGTCGCCATCTCGGACACGTACAACCACGCACTGCGCCGCTTCGACCCGGCGAGCGGCGAGGTGACGACGCTGGCGACGGATCTGCGGGAGCCCTCGGCGGCGGTGCTCGCGGACGACGACATCGTGGTGGTGGAGTCCGCCCGGCACCGGCTGACCCGGCTGCGGCTCCCCGAGGAGGCGGTGCGCGTCGAGTCGGTGGCGCACCGCACCCAGCGCGCGGCCACCGAGGTCGCCCCTGGCAGGCTCCGGCTGGACGTGGTCTTCCAGGCCCCCGCGGGCCAGAAGCTCGACACCCGCTACGGCCCGTCCACCCGGCTGCTGGTCAGCGCGACACCGCCCGAGCTGCTCGCCGACGGCGCGGGCGCGGGCAGCGACCTGACGCGGGATCTGGTGCTCGCGGACGGCGTGACCGAGGGCGTGCTGCATGTCTCGGCGATGGCCGCGTCCTGCGACGACGCCCCTGACATCGAATATCCGGCGTGCCATGTGCACCAGCAGGACTGGGGCGTCCCGGTCCGGGTCGTCGACGGCGGGGTGGCCCGGCTCGGGCTCGTGCTGGCGGGGCTGGACGCCGGGTAGCCGAGCCGGACCGGCCGGACTACTTGTAGTGCTCCGCGACCACCTTGGCGCCCTTGAGGTTCAGGACCCAGGTGGTGACCTTGGTGTTGCCGACGGAGATGTCGTAGCCGTGGTGGCTGCTCGAGTTCTGGGTGAAGTCGAGGTGGAGGTCTCCGATGGGGCGGGAGTCCTCCGAAATGCCCATGAAGGAGATGTCCACCGTCTTCTTCTTGGTGCCCTTGGCAGCGGCGGTGTTGGTCGGGATGACGGCGTAGGCCTTGCCCCGGGCCGGCACGTCGATCTTGCTGTACTCCAGCTCCCCAGGCACACCGCTCATCGAGGGCAGCGGCTTCGCCGCGTTGTCGAAGCGCACCAGGGGGGCGTGGAAGAGCCGGCAGGGGCTGCTGCTGGGGTTGGTGAAGGTGAGGATCACCATGTCCGGATTCGACGCCTGGGTGATCGTGGTGCCCGAGCCGGGGCGGCACTTGACGATCCTGTTCGCCGCCGCGCCGGCACCCGCGCCCGCCGCTGCACCGCCGCCGATGATCTTGTGCTTCTTCTTCTTGTACGACGACGAGGAGGAGGACGACGAGGTCTTCTTCGACTTCTTGGATTTGCTGTTGCAGCCCGTCAGTGCGAGCGAGCCGCACAGTGCTAGGGCCAGCGCGGCGTACGCGGCAGAGCGGCGGCGGGAGCGGCTTGCGGTCATGGGTGGATTCCCCCAGTGGGTCACTGCGATCAGCGAGGCGTGTCTGTCATGGCACCGCCACGATATCGATTGCCTCCCGATGCGCCAGGGTGGGTTCGTAGCCGAGAAGTCGTCGCAGGTCAGAAGGGGCGGCCCCGATCAAGATCAGTCCGGGCAGCTGGGCAGCGAGGTGTTCTCCAGCTGTTCCGGCCGGATCCGGATGCCCGGCACCCACGCCCGCTCGACGCTGTCGTCGACCCGGAACCATATGCTGCTGTGCCCGCCCACCTCGTCGGTGACCGTGATGCCGTTGGCGACCCGGCAGACGGCGTGCAGCACATCGCCGTGCCAGACATGGCCGGCGACGTTGGAGCGGCGGTACGGCATGAACGGGTCGCGGGCCAGGCCGAGCGCGCAGTCCCTGGTGTGCTGGTGCTGGCAGGCCTTTTCGACGTTGTGGACGGTGATCCGGGCGGAGCCGGTGCCTGCCCCGGAGGTCTGTGCGCCCTGCGCGTCCTGGGTCTGGCCGCCGCCGGCCGATCCGTCCGTCGAGCGGTTCGGTGGTCCGTCCGGGCCGGTCAGCGCGGGCACGGCGAACGCGGCGGCGGCGAGAACGGCGGCGGTGCCGAGCCCGGCGAGTACCAGGTTCAGCCGGCGCCGGACGGGCGGCAGGTCCGCCGCGTGCTCAGCGTCCACCGCCCCCGCGTCAGCCGACGCAGTGACTGTCGTATCTCCGGCCGTCGACGCAGTGGCCGTCGTTTCCCCGTCCGTCGACTCCGTCTCCGGCCCGCCGCCCCGCTCTCCCGCGTCCGCCGCCTCGTTGGCACGGTGCAGCAGCTCGACGAGGGCGGGCAGCCGGTCCTCGCCCGTGAAGGAGAGCTTGCACCACTGCACCAGTAAGCGTTCGTCGGGCAGGCTCTGGCCGCGCAGATAGCGCGAGAGGGAGGAGCGGCTGGCGGGCAGCCGGCCTTCCAACTCCTTGAGGCTGTAACCCAGTTCGCCGTGCATACGACGCAGGGCGGCGACGAAGTCCCTGGTGGGTCCGGAGAGTTCGTCGGGGAGCGGGGCCAGTGGCTTACGGCGGGCGTTCGCGGCGTGGTGTGGGTTGCCGGGCACGTCTCGCATTCCAGCACAGCGGACATGCGCGCGCGAGGGGCACTTCCGCTCCCCTGTGACGGAAGTGCCCCTCGTTACACGATCCGGATCGGACCCGGATCAGTTCGTGAAATTTCTGCCCTTGATCACGTGGTGGTGCAGCTCGTGATCACGTTCGGCGGACTCAGTCGCCGAACTTCACCGGACGGTACGGCTTGAACTCCGCGTCGCCGCCCGGCAGTCCGTAGGTCAGCGTCCGGTGGTCGGTGCCGTGCCCGCCGCGCTGCTCGTAGGCGGTGTACGAGGAGTGCGCGTCGTTGTTCCACTTCTCGAAGATCACGACATGCCGGGTGTTGTTGTCGCCCGCCGCGTCGATGAGCAGGTCACCGGGGGCCAGCTCGCCCACCGATATGGGCCGGGTGAGGGCGCGGTTGGTGGCGAGGCCCACGGTGTTGGTGCCAGGCGTCGGCAGGCCCAGGGCCATCGACACATAGCCCGAGCAGTCCTGGCGGTAGCCGTCCTTCCAGACCTCGGCCTGGCTGTACGGGACCTGGGCGCCGTTGTTGGCGGTGAGCCAGGTGGCGGCGCGGTTGAGCATCTCCTGCCGGGAGCCGCCGGGCTGCGGGGGCTGCGGGCCGCCCTTGACCGGTATGCCCGGCAGCCGGTCCTCGGGTATGTCCACCGCGACGACGCTGAGGAAGCCGGTGACCGGGCCGGTGATATGCGCCATGAACGTCGAGCAGGCGCTGCCCTCGCACACCTTGTGACCGGTGTCGACCTGATAGTCCGCGGTGATCCGGTCCTGGCCGGGCGCGGATTTGTTGATCATCCCCACCGAGGGCGAGTTGATGTCCGCGGTGGCGTGCACCACCCAACGGGTGCCCCAGGTGGGGAAGTCGGCGGCCGCGGCCTCGCGTAGCGATCCGGTGCCGGCGGCGCGGGTGGTGACGGTGGCGGTGGAGTCTCGGGAGAGCGTCGTCCTCGCTGCCGCATGCCCGCCGCCGGCCGTCGCGTCGGACGCCTCGCCACCGTGCGCCAACCCCGCGAATCCGGCGACGCCTATGCCGGCCGCGGCGACCGCGGGGAGCACCTTGCGGAGCATGGTCCTGCGGAACGGGGAGCGCGCCCTGTGAGCTCCGCCTCCGCCACCCGTGACCTCCAGGGTGTCCGTGGAACGTGTGGTGTCTGTTGTGTGCGTGGTCCTGTTCTCGCGCATGCCGATTCCCCTCCGCGGCTGGCTGGTTGGTGCCGCCCGGTCGCCGGTGACGTTTCACGTGAAACGTCGCCGGATGGTCTGCTCGCGGCGACGGGAACCATCGTGTGGCGGGGTGCGGCAGCCGGCCCGAGATTCCTTGTCCCGTGGGACGTCCCGCCCCTGCGCGCCGCTGTGACCTGCGAAGACGTAAGGAAAGCGGGGCAAGTGCGGGACATCGGAACCGGGTTGGTGGGACATGACGGGACGGCCCCGCCGCAGGGCGGAGCCGTCCGGGAACGAGGAAGGGCGCCCGCTAGGGGGAACGGGCGCCCTGGTTCATGGGGTTGCCGGTAGCCGATCTACCGCGGGTGGCCTACCAGTTGGCGGCGTCGCTCGGGTTCGTCTGCCAGTACGTCACCCATGCGCTGTCGTCGACATACGTCGAATCTCCCGCCAGGGCCACGGCCGCCGAGCCGCCGATGCTGCCCTTGCCGTCGCGGCCGCGGAGGCTGACCGTCAGCGATGTCGTCGTGCGGCCGTTGGCGCCGGAGCCGTCGGCGGCGGAGGTCATCACCGCGGCGTAACCGGACTCGCCGGGGGCGAGGGTCACCACGGCCTGCGGCCTGCTCTCCGCAAGGTCCGCGAGCGGCGACTGCGAGTCGTCGACGCGGAGGTACGGGTAGCCGTAGAGGTCGCAGGTGGCGCCGGTGGTGTTGGTGGCCTCCAGCAGCACATGGTTGACCGGCCGGTTCAGCGGTTTGGCCGCGATGCGGACCTTGGCGGCGTCGCATGCCGGGTGCCGGACGGAGGCGACCCTCCGGCCGCGGTTCTCCCCGCCGTCGCCGGCCGCGGCGAACCCGTCCGCCCTGGTGGTGATCACGTCGTGGCCCGCCGCCGTCAGCTCCGCCTCGGCCGCGATCTGGGGCGCCGGGTGGAACGGCTTGGCGGGTGCCGTCTTGAGCGCGTCGTCCTCGCTGCTGCACGCGGTGAGGGTGAGCGCGGCGACGGCGGTCAGTCCGGCCGCGGCGATCCGCAGCGTACGGCGGCGGGTGCTCCGGCCGGTGGGCGCCGTACGAACGGTGCTGGCGGTGGCATCGATGCGCGGCATTCCGGTCTCCCCTGTACGCGGTACGTCCTGCGGCCTGTCACGAGCTCTGCTCGGGTCCGGCCCTGCGTGATGTCCACAAGGCTGCCGCCCGCCGCTGCCGTATCGCTAACGCTCGCCTAACGTCCCCCGAGGACGCTCGCCCCACGTCCGCGAGCGTCGGCCGCCGAGACCGCCGAACCGTGGCGGTTACTCGGCCACAGCGCCCTACTCGGCCACACCGCCCCCGTGGCCCTCGGCCCGATCACCGTGCTCGCCGCGCTCGTCCCGCGCGAACAGCTGGGTGAGCGTGCTGATCGTGTAGACATCGGTGGCTTCCTCGTCCACCAGGTGCATCTCCGCGAGCCGGTCCAGACCGTCCTGCGTGCGCTCCGGGTCGTAGCCGGCGAGCGCCGCCGCGACGGACGCGTTGAGGTGTCCGTCCGCGCTGGTCGCCAGCGCGCTGAGCAGCCGTGCGTCGTCCGCCGACAGCCGGGCGACGGACATCCGCAGCGCCGCCGCGATGCCGGTGTCCTCCGCCGACAGCAGCGCCAGCCGGCGCCGTTCGTCGCGCAGCGCGGCGGCGAGCCGGGCCAGCCGCCAGCGCGGCCGGGCGGTCAGCTGGGCCGCGGCGGCCCGCAGAGCCAAGGGCAGACCGTCGCACAGGTCGACGAGTTCCCGCGCGGCGGCCGGGTCCTCGGCGACGCGTTCGGGGCCGAGCATCGCGCCCAGCAGCGCCGCGCCCTCCTCGTGGCCGAGCACCTGGAGGCCGACCGGCCGGGCGCAGTCGGTGGCCACCAGGCCGTCCAGCCGGCTGCGGCTGGTGACGACCGTGGCGCAGTGCGGGCCGCCCGGCAGCAGCGGCCTGACCTGCGCCGAGTGACGGGCGTTGTCCAGGACGACCAGCAGCCGGCGGTCCGCGACCAGCGACCTGAACAGCGCCGAGGCGGCCTGCGCGGAGGTGGGCACCCGCTCCGGCGGGGTACCGAGCGCGAGCAGGAAGTCGCGCAGGATCTCGGCCGGCGGTGCCTCGTCGCCCTCCCCGAAGCCCCGCAGATCGGCGAAGAGCTGGCCGTCAGGGAAGGCCCCGGCGTACAGATGGGCCCACTGCACCGCGCAGGCGGTCTTGCCCACGCCGGCCGGACCCGCCACCACCGCGAGCGGGCTCTCACCGGTACCGCGGTCGGTCAGCGCGTCGGTCAGCGCGGCGAGCCGGTCCTCCCGGCCCAGGAACCGGGCCGGCGGCCTGGGCAGCAGCCGCGGCGCCGCTCCGGCAGGCGTGGCCCCGCCGCGCGCACCGGTCGTCGTGCCCTCCGCGGCAACAGAGCCACCCGTCCCACGAGAGCCGCCCATGGCGGGCGAGACGCCCACCCCGGCGCCGCTGCCCTGCACAGGCATCCGCTCACCGGCTGCCGAACCCGCCGCACCGGCCCCGGAACCGGCCCCCGACGCCCCGCTGGCCGCCGTACCCGCTCCACCGGCCGCCGCGGATCGCCCGCCGTGAGCCGCGGCCCCCGACTTCCGGCCGCGTGCCGCCTCGGCCCGCAGGATCTCCTCGTACGCGCCGCTCAGCCGCTCGCCCGGGTCGACGCCGAGTTCCTCGTTGAGCAGCCGGCGGGTGCGGTGGAACCACTCCAGCGCGTCGGACTGCCGTCCGGTACGGAACAGCGCCCGCATCAGCGCCGCGATCAGCCCTTCCCGCAAGGGGTGGTTGACCGCGGCGGAGTAGAGGATGGCCGCCGCCTGCTCATGCTCGCCGAGTGCGCCGTGCGCCCGCCCCAGCGCCTCGACCGCCGTCAGCCGGCGCTCCTCCAGCGCATGCGCGGCGGCCGCGAACGGCGGGCTGGTGACCGTGCCGGTCAGTGCCGGGCCGCGCCACAGCCCCAGCGCCTCGCGCAGCAGCGGTACCGCATCGGCCGGCGCCGCCTCGGGCCGTGCCAGGGCCACCAGCTCCCCGAACCGGTGGGCGTCGATCAGCTCCTCGGGCAACCGCAGCAGATACGCGGATCCATGCGTGGTGAGCTCGATGCCGTACCCGTCGGCGCCGCCCTCGGCGAGCGTCGCGCGCAGCCGTGAGACATGCCCCTGCACGACCGTACGGGCATGCTCGGGCGGCTCGTCCTCCCACAGGGAGTCGATCAACTGCTCCAGTGGAACGGTGGTGTTGGGCTGCAACAGCAGCAGCGCCAGCACACTGCGCCGCTTGGCCGGCCCGAGCGACAGCTCCCCGGAGCCGGTCGTCACGGCGATCGGGCCCAGCAGTGAGAATTCCAACTCAGCACTCCAGGAAGGCCGTCAGGGCGTTCGCCAGCAGGTACGGGTCCTCGGCGCCGCACAGCTCGCGCGCCGAGTGCATGGAGAGGATCGCGACGCCGATGTCGACGGTCGCGATGCCGTGCCGGGCGGCGGTGATCGGCCCGATCGTCGTCCCGCAGGGCATCGCGTTGTTGGACACGAAGGACTGCCAGGGCACGCCTGCCCGCTCACAGGCCCCCGCGAACACCGCCCGTCCGCTGCCGTCCGTCGCATAGCGCTGGTTGACGTTCACCTTGAGGATCGGGCCGCCGTTCGGCATCGGGTGGTGGCCCGGCTCGTGCCGCTCGCTGTAGTTGGGGTGCACCGCGTGGCCGGTGTCGGACGACAGGCACACGGTGCCGGCGAACGCCCGCGCCCGGTCTTCGTACGAGCCGCCGCGCGCGTAGACAGAACGTTCCAGCACCGTGCCGAGCAGCGGCCCGTCCGCGCCGGTGTCCGACTGGCTGCCGCTCTCCTCGTGGTCGAAGGCGGCGAGCACCGGGATGCTGGTCGGCTCGCTGTCGGCGGCGGCGACAGCGGCGAGCGCGGCGGTGCCGGCGTGCACGGACAGCAGGTTGTCCATCCGCGGCCCGGCGACGAGTTCGTGGTCCCGCCCCAGATAGGCGGGCGGCTCGACGCTGTGCACCATCAGGTCCCAGCCCTGTACCTCCCCGGCCGCGACACCGATCTCCTCCTCGACGAACGCGATCAGCTCACCCTCGCCGACCTCGCCCAGACCCCAGATCGGCGTCATATGCCGCTGCTTGTCCAGTTTCAGCCCGTCGGTGTTCACCGACCGGTCGAGGTGTACGGCCAGCTGTGGCACCCGCAGCAGCGCCCGGTCGACGTTCACCAGCCGGTCGCTGCCGTCCCGCAGCGTCACCCGGCCGCTGAGCCCGAGGTCGCGGTCGAGCCAGGTGTTGAGCAGCGGGCCGCCGTAGACCTCGACGGCGATCTGCCGCCAGCCGCGCGCACCGGTGTCAGGAATCGGCTTGACCCGCAGATTGGGAGAGTCGGTATGAGCCCCGACAATTCGGTATGGAGTGGTCGCGGTGGCGCCCTCCGGTACGTACCAGGCGACGATCGCGCCGCCCCGCAGCACGTACTTCCCGCCGCTCTCCCCGTCCCATGCGTCGGTCTCCGCGACCTGCCGGAAACCGGCCTTTTCCAGTCGCTCCGCCGCGTTCGCCACCGCGTGGTACGGCGACGGGCTGGCCGCGAGAAAGGACATCAGGTCGTCGGTGTGACCGCGATCGAAGCGGGAGGAGTGGCTCATGTCTTCAGCATAAGGAGCCGGACCCCGCATTCCCCGTGCCTGTGCACCGTGACGCCGCTACCTTCCGGCCACGATTTTCGCCGCCGGCACCGGAGCCCCGGCGGAACGATTGATTCCGGCCGCGCGCACCGGCGGCGGCGCCCATAACGAGGCGGCTCCCACGACGAAGCCCGCTCGCACGACGAAGCCCGCCTCCCCGGGGGAAGGGAGGCGGGCACCGTCATTCTGGACGCCGATTCTGAGAGACCCCTAAGAACAAGAACGCCTCAGGGAACCGGGTCCGTGCTGGAAGGGCTTAGAACGCGGCCTCGTCCAGCTCCATCAGCGACTGGTCGACGGACTCGGCGAGCGAGCGCTGGACCGCGACGCCCGGCAGGACGTTGTGCGCGAAGAACTTCGCGGCCGCGATCTTGCCCTCGTAGAACGCCTTGTCCTTGGAGGAGGCGTTCGCCAGCTTCTCCTGGGCCACCGCGGCGCCCTTGAGGAGCAGGTAGCCGATGACCACGTCACCCGAAGCCATCAGCAGACGCGTGGTGTTGAGGCCCACCTTGTAGATGGACTTGACGTCCTTCTCGGTCGCCGCGAGGTCGGTCAGCATCGCGCCGACGATCGCCTCCAGGTCGGCGGCGGCCTTGGCGAGCTCGCCGCGGGCGCCCTCCAGGCCCTCCCCGCCGACACCGTCGGCCAGGAACTTCTTGATGCTCTCGGAGAGCTGCGTCAGCGCCGCGCCCTGGTTGCGGACGATCTTCCGGAAGAAGAAGTCCTGGCCCTGGATCGCGGTGGTGCCCTCGTAGAGGGTGTCGATCTTGGAGTCCCGGATGTACTGCTCGATCGGGTACTCCTGGAGGTAGCCGGAGCCACCGAAGGTCTGGAGCGACTGGGCCAGCTGCTCGTAGGACTTCTCGGAGCCGTAGCCCTTGACGATCGGGAGCAGCAGGTCGTTCAGCGCGTGCTCGGCGGACGCGTCCTCGCCGGCCGCCTCCTTGATGAGGATCTCGTCCTGCACCGTGGCGGTGTGGAGCACCAGCGCGCGCATGCCCTCGGCGTACGCCTTCTGCGTCATCAGCGAGCGGCGCACGTCGGGGTGGTGCGTGATGGTGACCTTCGGCGCCGACTTGTCGGTGAAGGCGGCCAGGTCCGGGCCCTGCACGCGCTCCTTGGCGTACTCCAGCGCGTTCAGGTAGCCCGTCGACAGGGTCGCGATGGCCTTCGTGCCGACCATCATGCGGGCGAACTCGATGATCATGAACATCTGGCGGATGCCGTCGTGCTTCTCGCCGATGAGCCAGCCCTTGGCGGGGTGCTTGTCGCCGAAGGTCATCTCGCAGGTGTTGGAGGCCTTGAGGCCCATCTTGTGCTCGACGTTGGTCGCGTAGGCGCCGTTGCGGGCGCCCAGCTCGCCGGTCTCGAAGTCGAACTCGTACTTCGGGACGAGGAAGAGTGACAGGCCCTTGGTGCCGGGGCCGTGGCCCTCGGGGCGGGCGAGGACGTAGTGAAGGATGTTGTCCGACATGTCGTGCTCGCCGGAGGTGATGAAGCGCTTCACGCCCTCGATGTGCCAGGAGCCGTCCTCCTGCTTGACGGCCTTGGTGCGGCCGGCGCCGACGTCCGAGCCGGCGTCGGGCTCGGTCAGCACCATCGTGGAGCCCCAGCCCTTGTCGACCGCGATCTTGGCCCACTTCTTCTGCTCGTCGGTGCCCTCCTCGAAGAGCACGCCGGCGAAGGCCGGGCCGGAGGCGTACATCCACACGGCCGGGTTGGAGCCCAGGATCGTCTCGGCGAAGGCCCACAGCAGGGAGCGCGGCGCGGTGGTGCCGCCGATCTCCTCCGGGATGCCCAGACGCCACCACTCGGCGTCCATGTACGCCTGGTAGCTCTTCTTGAAGGAGTCCGGGATCGGCGCGGTGTTGGTCTCCGGGTCGAAGACCGGGGGGTTCCGGTCGGCGTCGGCGAACGAATCGGCCAGCTCGTTCTCGGACAGCCGGGCGATCTCGGACAGCACGCTCTTGGCGGTGTCGACGTCCATCTCCGCGAACGGTCCGGTGCCGTACACGCTGTCACGGCCGAGCACCTCGAAGAGGTTGAACTCGATGTCGCGGAGATTCGACTTGTAGTGCCCCATGGGTACGGCTCCGTAAGGGTTCGGGAGGAAGGCACCTCGAAACGAGGCGGTGACCTCAATACGCAATACCAGCAAGTAGCTAAGATGATGCTACCCACCGGTAATAAGAAGCAACCCCTAACCACCCATCTGTGACGAGCATCCCCCGTCTGCCCCTGGAATCAGTACGCTGTGCGGCATGTACGGCTACGACCAGAACGCGGGTGCCGGGCAGCAGCAATACGGTGCGCCGCCCCCGCCGCAGCAACCGGCCCCCGGGGGCTACGGCGAGCAGCCGCTGTATCCCGAGCCGTCGCCGCCCTCCCTCGCCGACGCGGTGCGAGCCTTCACCACCGGCTCGATGTCGGCCGAGGACTTCCAGGGCATCTTCTCGACCTCCAAGATCTACTGCCCGCGTGGCGAGAACCCGGGCTTCCTGGCGCTGCACAACACCCAGCAGCCGGTGATCCCGATGTTCACCTCCCTCAAGGAGCTGCGGCGGTACGCGGGCAAGGAGTCCAAGTACTTCGTGATCACCGGTGCCGAGGTGCTCGACCTGCTGCCGACGGGTTACGGCTTCGTCCTCGACATGGAGGGCGACCATCGGATGGTCTTCGATGCGAAGGCCGTCGAGGAGATGGTGGACTTCGCGATGCGCCGGATGTACGGCTAGTCGCCCGCCCCTCCCTCTTCGGTACCCCTCTTGGCCTGCGTAAACACATCGGGAATGCCGCACGCCTTGCGGTTTGTTAAGGATTCAACTAAGTTGAATGGTGAACGACCGAGGAGGCCGTCATGCCCGCTGTGACCGTAGAGAATCCGCTGACGTTGCCGCGTGTGGCGGCGCCCGCGGCGGCGCGCCCCCGTCCCGTGCTGGCCGTGGCCACCGCGCCCAGCGGCTTCGAGGGCGAGGGCTTCCCGGTGCGCCGGGCCTTCGCCGGTATCGACTACCAGCACCTCGACCCGTTCATCATGATGGACCAGATGGGCGAGGTGGATTACGCGCCCGGCGAGGCCAAGGGCACGCCCTGGCACCCGCACCGCGGCTTCGAGACCGTCACGTATCTGATCGACGGGACGTTCGTGCACCGCGACTCGCACGGTGGCGGCGGTGTCATCAACGACGGTGACACCCAGTGGATGACGGCGGGCTCCGGTCTGCTGCACATCGAGACGCCGCCGGAGTCGCTCGTCATGTCCGGCGGCCTCTTCCACGGCCTCCAGCTCTGGGTGAACCTGCCGAAGAGCGACAAGATGATGGCCCCCCGCTACCAGGACATCGGCGGCGGCAAGGTGAAGCTGCTGACCTCCGCCGACGGCGGGGCGCTGCTGCGCCTGATCGCCGGTGAGATCGACGGTCACCGGGGACCGGGCGTCACGCACACCCCGATCACCATGACGCATGTGACGCTGAACCCGGGCGCCGAGCTGACGCTGCCCTGGCGCGCGGACTTCAACGCGCTGGCGTACAGCCTGGCCGGGCGCGGTACCGCCGGTGCGGAAGGACGCCCGTTCCGGATGGGCCAGTCGGTCGTCTTCGGCAGCGGGGGAGACTCGCTCACGATCCGCGCGCACGAGAGCCAGGACTCGCGCAGCCCGAACTTCGAGGTGGTGCTGATCGGCGGGCTGCCGATCCGCGAGCCGATGATGCATTACGGCCCGTTCGTGATGAACACCCACGCCGAACTGGCCCAGGCCTTCGAGGACTTCCAGGCCGGCCGCCTCGGCACGATCCCCGCCGACGAACACTGAGCCTGCGTCAGCAGCGGGAGCGAGCAGACCTCTGAGCGGGCCGGGGCGGTGTTTCACGTGAAACACCGCCCCGGCCCGTCTGTTGCCCCCGACCGGAGCACCCCGTACGCGACCAATACCGGTCGCCCGCCGCCGCACCGTGGTGGACTGTCCGAGTGCGAAACGACTCGGATCAAGACCGGCGCGGACCTCGGCGCGAGCAGCCGCTGCTCCCGATCGAGGCACGGCGGGCGGCCGCCTGGTGCGCGGTGGTGCTGCTGGTCGCGGCCGTTCTGGCCCTCGGCATCTGGCTCTGCGTCTGGCTGAGCGCGGCGGTGGTGCCGGTGCTGCTGGCGCTGCTGGGCAGCGGGCTGCTCGGGCCGCTGTACCGACGGCTGGTGGCGATGCGGCTCAACCGGTCCGTCGCCGCCGGACTGACCTGTGCCGTGCTGGTGGTCGTGGTCGGCGGCGCCGGCTACATCGTCGTCAGCGCGCTGGTCGACACCGGTGACCAGATCATCGCCTCGCTCAAGGACGCCGCCCAGGGCCTCTCCCAGCACTTCGGCACGGCCGGCACCTCACTCGACGACATCGCCTCCAACGCCAAGGACCTGGTCGGCAAGTTCGGCAGCACCGCGGCCTCCGGGCTGCTGGCCGGCGTCAGCGTCGTCGGCCAGGCCATCGCCGCGGCGGTGCTGGCCCTGCTGCTGACGTTCTTCTTTCTGCGCGACTCGGACAAGGCGGTACGCGCGCTGCGCGACTGGGCCCCCGGCGACTCGGCACCCCAGTTGGAGCGGATGGCCCGCCGCGGCTTCCAGTCCATCGAGGGCTTTATGCGCGGCACCACGTTCATCGCGCTGATCGACGCCATCTGCATCACCGTCGGCCTGCTGATCCTGAAGGTGCCGGGCGCGCTCGGCCTGGGCGCGCTGGTCTTCGTCGGCGCCTACATCCCGTACCTCGGCGCCGTCATCTCGGGCGCGGTGGCGATCCTGGTGGCGTTCGCGGACCGCGGCTTCGTGATCGCGCTGTGGGCGCTGGGCGTCGTCCTCGCGGTGCAGGTGCTCGAGGGCCATGTCCTCCAGCCGATGATCCAGAGCCGTACGGTCCAGATGCATCCGGCGACGGTGATGCTGGCGATCACGGCGGGCGCGAGCCTCGCCGGGATCCTCGGCATGCTGCTGTCCGTACCGCTGACCGCGGCCTTCTCCGGCGTGCTCCACGAGCTGCGCCTGCACTACGCGGCGGGCTCGGGCAGCGACAACGGCTCGGCGGCATCGTCGTCCCCGCCGCCGCCCCCGTCCTCGTAGATCTCGAACCACGTCGACTTGCCGTCCCCGCGCGGATTCACGCCCCACGCGCCGGCCAGCAGTTCCAGCAGCATCAGACCGCGCCCCGACGACGCCAGTTCGCCGGGGCTGCGGCGGTGCGGCAGCTCATCGCTGCTGTCGGCGACGTCCACGCGGATACGCCGGGTGCCCCGCTCACCGGAGATCTCCGCGACCAGCAGCGCGTCCCCGTCCGTGTGCAGCAGGACGTTGGTGACCATCTCGGAGACCATCAGCACGGCGGAGTCGACCTGGTCCGGATCGGCCCAGTCGTGCAGCACATCCCGGACCTGCCGGCGCGCCTCCGCTATCCGCTCCGGTTCGGCCTGCGCGACGGTCAGCACGGTGCGGCGTACGGGCTGCTGCGGCCGCGGTCCACCGGTGCCCACCGCGCAGCTGGCGCCCTCGCGGAGCAGCAGCAACATCGCGATGTCGTCCTCGCGGCGGTCGATCAGCGGCCCGGTGGTGTGGTGCGAGGACGGTCCGAGCACGGCCTCGACCAGGGCGTCGGCGAGGCTTTCCAGGCCCTCCGGGTCCTCCCCGCCGGCATACGCCTCGATGATGTCGCGCAGTCGCGCCCAGCCGGTCTCCAGATCGTGGCCGCCGGTCTCGATCATCCCGTCGGTGCACACCATCATGGTTTCGCCGGGCTCCAGGACGAACCGGGTGGTGGGGTAGTCGGAGTCCGGGTCGATGCCCAGCGGCAGCCCGCCTGCGGTGGGGCGGACCAGCATCGTGCCGTCGCTCATCCGGATCGCCGGGTCGGGGTGGCCGGCCCGTGCGATGTCCAGCAGCCCGGTCGTCGGGTCCACCTCGATGTAGAGGCAGGTCGCGAAGCGCGGGTCCCCGTCCTGTCCGCGGGCCTCGGTCTCGTTGATCCCGGCCAGGAAACGGGACGCGCGGGAGAGCACCGCGTCGGGGTGGTGGCCCTCGGCGGCGTAGGCGCGCAGCGCGATCCGCAGTTGTCCCATCAGCCCCGCGGCCCGTACGTCATGCCCCTGGACGTCCCCGATGACCAGCGCGGTCCGGCCGGACGGCAGCGGGATCATGTCGTACCAGTCGCCGCCGACCTCCAGGCCGCCGCCGGTCGGGACGTAGCGGGCCGCGACCGTCATCCCCGGGATGTCCGGCTGCACCGTCGGCATCATGCTGCGCTGCAGCCCGACCGCGAGTTCGTGCTGGGACTCCTGCACACCGGCCCTGGCCAGCGCCTGGGCCAGCATCCGGGCGACGGTGGTCAGCACCGAGCGCTCATCGGGCGTGAAGGTGACCGGCTGGCCGAACCCCGCCATCCAGGCGCCGATCGTCCGGCCCGCGTTGACCAGCGGCAGGAACGCCCACGAGGCGCGGTGGAAGCGGGTCGCCAGCGGCCAGGTGGTGGGGTAGCGGCGGCGGTAGTCCTCGGGTGTGGGCAGATAGATCGCCCGGCCGGTCCTGATGACCTCGGCCGCCGGATAGTCGGTCTCCAGCGGCATGTCGAGAAAGGGGCGCTCGTCGCCGGGCTCGTGGCCGTGGTGGCCGATGACCGAGATCCGGTCGCCCTTCATGCCGAAGACCGCCAGGCCCTCCGGCATGAAGCCGGGCATGGACAGCCCGGCCGCGACCCGCAGTACCTCCGCGGTGGACCGGGCCTCGGCCAGCGCCCGGCCCGCGTCCAGCAGGAACGCCTCGCGGGAGCGCCGCCAGTCGCCGGTGATCGGGGTGCGCGCGGCGGAGGTGCCCTGCTGCGGCTCGGGAACCTCCTGGAGGGTGCCGACCAGCTCGAAGTCACCGTCGACGACCCGGGGGCGGGAGCGGGAGCGAACGGTCCGCAGCACCTGGCCGCGCTCGTCGACGATGCGCAGCCGGGCCTCGGCGACCGTTTCCTCGGTGACGGCGAGCTGCACCACGCCGTTGATCTCGGCGAAGTCGACGGGATGAAAACGGGAGCGCACGGCCGCCTCACTGAGCTCCACCGGTGACGGGGGCAGCCCGAGCAGCCGGGCCGCTTCGGCGTCGAGGGCGACCCGTCCCGTTGCGTTGTCCCAGTGCCACAGGCCGGTCGCGATGGCGGCCAAGAGGTCCTCGGTGCGCATTGCCTCACTTTAGGGGGATTTCCGGGGGGCCGACCAGCGACCCGGGCGGGACCATCCTCGCAGCGCCGGAGCTCCGGTTCACCCGGGGACCCTCGCCCGGTCCGCCCCGGGACGGCCGTGACGGGTATATGTCAGCGAGGGGTGGGGTCCGGGACGGTAACCTGGAGCGGTTATGTCAATCCTGGGGTGGCCTTTCCGGTGATCCGGGTGCTCCGGGTGACCCATCGGACGGTCGATCGAATGTTCGAGCGTGCGCGGTGTCTCCCGCCTCTCCCGTATCCCCCGGCAACTTCTCAACTCCCCCACCTCGACTCGCGACGACTTGGATGAGCGATGCATCGGTACCGGTCCCATAACTGCGGCGAGCTCCGGGCCGCGGACGTCGACACGGACGTCCGCCTCAGCGGCTGGCTGCACAATCGACGTGACCTGGGCGGCATCCTCTTCATCGATCTGCGCGACCACTACGGTCTCGTGCAGCTCGTCGCCCGCCCCGGCACCCCCGCGTACGAGGCCCTGGACAAGCTCAACAAGGAGTCGGTCGTCCGCGTCGACGGCCGGGTCATCTCGCGCGGCGCCGAGAACATCAACCCCGAGCTGCCCACCGGCGAGATCGAGGTCGAGGTCTCCGAGGTGGAGCTGCTGGGCGGCGCGCAGCAGCTGCCGTTCCAGATCAACACCGATGACGGGGTGGGCGAGGAGCGGCGTCTCGAGTACCGCTTCCTGGACCTGCGCCGCGAGCGCATGCACCGCAACATCATGCTGCGCACGGCGGTGATCTCCGCCATCCGCCACAAGATGACCGCCCTCGGCTTCAACGAGATGGCGACCCCGATCCTGACCGCGACTTCCCCCGAGGGCGCGCGCGACTTCGTGGTGCCGTCCCGGCTGAACCCCGGCAAGTTCTATGCGCTGCCGCAGGCCCCGCAGCAGTTCAAGCAGCTGTTCATGATCTCGGGCTTCGACCGCTACTTCCAGATCGCGCCCTGTTTCCGCGACGAGGACGCCCGTGCCGACCGTTCGCCGGGCGAGTTCTACCAGCTCGACATCGAGATGTCCTTCGTCGAGCAGGAGGACATCTTCCAGCCCGTCGAGAAGCTGATGACCGAGCTCTTCGAGGAGTTCGGCAACGGCCGCCACGTCACCTCGCCGTTCCCGCGGATCCCGTTCCGCGAGGCCATGCTGAAGTACGGCTCCGACAAGCCGGACCTGCGCGCCCAGCTGGAGCTCGTCGACATCACGGACGTCTTCGAGGGCTCGGAGTTCAAGGCGTTCGCCGGCAAGCACGTCCGCGCGCTGCCGGTGCCGGACACCGCGGGCCAGACGCGCAAGTTCTTCGACGGCCTCGGCGACTTCGCCGTCGAGCAGGGCGCGAAGGGCCTGGCCTGGGTGCGGGTCGGCGAGGACGGCTCGCTGACCGGCCCGATCGCCAAGTTCCTCACCGAGGAGAACGTCAAGGTCCTCACCGAGCGTCTGTCGCTCGCGCCGGGCCACGCGGTGTTCTTCGGCGCCGGTGACTTCGACGAGGTCTCGAAGATCATGGGCGCGGTCCGTGTCGAGGCCGCCAAGCGCGCCGGCCGCTTCGAAGAGGGCGTCTTCCGCTTCTGCTGGATCGTCGACTTCCCGATGTACGAGCGGGACGCGGACACCGGCAAGATCGACTTCTCGCACAACCCCTTCTCCATGCCGCAGGGCGGCCTGGAGGCCCTGGAGACCCAGGACCCGCTGGACATCCTGGGCTGGCAGTACGACATCGTCTGCAACGGTGTCGAGCTGTCCTCCGGCGCGATCCGGAACCACGAGCCCGAGATCATGTTCAAGGCGTTCGAGATCGCGGGCTACTCCAAGGAGACCGTCGAGCACGAGTTCTCCGGCATGCTCCGCGCCTTCCAGTACGGCGCCCCGCCGCACGGCGGCATCGCCCCGGGCGTCGACCGCATCGTGATGCTGCTGGCCGACGAGCCGAACATCCGCGAGACGATCGCCTTCCCGCTCAACGGCAACGCGCAGGACCTGATGATGGGCGCGCCGACGGAGCTGGAGGACGCCCGCCTCAAGGAGCTCCACCTGAGCATCTACAAGGGCCCGGCGAAGCCGACGCCGTACAAGCCGACGAAGTGACGCGGAGGTGGTGCCGTAGCCGGCACCGTCTGACGTGAACGCGGGGCCCGGGACCGGGAACGGTTCCGGGCCTTCGTCGTGCCCACGCTGCCGGTCGGGCCTCGTACCTCCTCCTGTGCCCGATCTCGTATGGCCTCCCGCCGGGTCTCGTATGGCCTCCCGCCGGGTCTCGTACGGCGGACCTCCCGCCGGCGTGGCCTCACACCCCGGTCGCCCCGTCCACCCGCTCCCGTATCAGATCCGCGTGCCCGTTGTGCCGCGCGTACTCCTCGATCATGTGGACGTAGATCCAGCGCAGCGACACCGGAGTGCCCTGGAATTCCCCCGTCGCGTCGAGGCCCACTCCCGCGCAGGCCTCGCGCGCCGTGCGTATCTCCTCCTGCCAGACGGCCAGGGCCCCGGCGAGCGTGGCGCCCTCCGACACCTCGAAGCCCCCATCCGGCACCGTCGGATCAAAAGGCCCGCCCAGCGCGGTCGTCGGCAGCTCGGCGCCCAGCAGCACCCGCCGGAACCATCGCCGCTCCACCTCCGCCAGATGCTGGACCAGCCCGATCAGCGTGATCGGCGACGGCTCGGCGGACGCCTGCCGGGCGGCCTCGTCGTCCAGGCCCGCGCACTTCGCGGCCAGGGTGCTGCGGTGGAAGTCGAGCCAGGATTCGAGGGTGGTGCGCTCGTCGGCGGTCATGGGCGGGACGGGGCGACGCTCAGCGATGGTCACCCCGCCAGGGTCGCACCCACCACTGACAATCGGCCGCGGGCGCGGATGCCCCCGTACGGGAAACGGGCCTACCCGGTTCGGGAAGCCGACCCACCACACCGGCCACACCCGCCCCCCGACCGGCCCACCCGGTACGGGAAACCGCCCCACCACACCCGCCCACCCCCCGAAGGGGGGTGGGCGGCGGGGAAAAAACTAAGGGGGTGGGTGGGCGGCGGGTAGTAGGCGGCGGGGAAAAAGGAGAGGCGGAACGCCCCTCCCTCAGGAGCGACCCCTACGCGTCCGCGTCCTCGCTGCCGCCGAACCGCTCCCGGTAAGCCGCCAGGTCATCCTCGGTGATCTTCGCGAAGAGCACCGGCGGCACCGTGAACGGCGTCCCGGCGGGCACCGACGCCAGCGCCTTCGCGTCCTCCTGGGTCACCCACACCGCCGTGTCGTTCTCCAGCGCGAACGCGCTCCGCATCGCCTTCGCCGAGGTGGGGATGAACGGCTCGGAGACGACCGCGTACAGGTGGATCAGGTTCATCGCCGTACGCAGCGTCAGCGCCGCCGCGTCCTTGTCCGTCTTGATCTCCAGCCACGGGGCCTTCTCCTCAAGGTAGGAGTTGCCCGCGCTCCACAGGGCGCGCAGCGAGGCCGCCGCCTTACGGAACTGCAGGGCCTCCATGTGGCCCTCGTACTCCGCCAGCAGCCCGGCGATCTCCTCGCCCAGCTTCTGCTCGACGGCACCGGCCGCCGCGCCCGCCGGCACATCGTCCCCGAACCGCTTACGGGAGAACGACAGCACCCGGTTGACGAAGTTGCCGAGCGTGTCCGCGAGGTCCTTGTTGACCGACGACGAGAACAGCTCCCAGGTGAAGGACGTGTCGTCCGATTCCGGGGCATTGGCCATCAGGAAGTAGCGCCAGTAGTCGGCCGGCAGCAGTTCCAGCGCCGCGTCCGTGAAGATTCCGCGCTTCTGCGACGTAGAGAATTTCCCGCCGTAGTAATTCAGCCAGTTGAAGGCCTTCAGGAAGTCGACCTTCTTCCACGGCTCGCGGGTGCCGAGCTGGGTGGCGGGGAACATCACCGAGTGGAACGGGACATTGTCCTTCGCCATGAATTCCGTGTACCGGACGGTGTCATCCGCCTCGTACCACCACGACTTCCAGTCGCGGTTCTCCGGGTCGACGTCCGCCCATTCCTTGGTGGACCCGATGTACTCGATCGGTGCGTCGAACCAGACGTAGAAGACCTTGCCCTCGGCCGCCAGATCCGGCCACACATCGGCCGGCACCGGAACGCCCCAGTCCAGGTCACGGGTGATGGCCCGGTCCTGGAGGCCCTCCGTCAGCCACTTGTGCGCGATGGAGGAAGCCAGCGTCGGCCATTCCTTGCTGCCATTTCCGTCCAGCCAGCCCTCGACCTCGTGCTGGAGTTTCGACTGGAGCAGGAAGAGGTGCTTGGTCTCGCGCACCTCCAGGTCATCGCTGCCGCTGATCGCCGACCGCGCGCCGATCAGATCGGTCGGGTCGAGCACCCGGGTGCAGTTCTCGCACTGGTCACCGCGCGCCTTGTCGTAACCGCAATGCGGGCACGTACCGACGATGTAGCGGTCCGGCAGAAAGCGCTCGTCGGCATTCGAGTAGACCTGCCGAATGGCACGCTCCTCGATAAAGCCGTTCTCGTGCAGCTTCCGCGCGAAATGCTGGGTCAGCTCCACATTCTCCTGCGACGAGCTCCGGCCGAAGTAGTCAAACTCCAGCGCGAAGCCCTCGTAGATCGCCTTCTGCTTGTCGTGCTGCTCCGCGCAGAACGCGTCGACGGACTGACCCGCGTCCTTCGCCGCCAGCTCGGCGGGGGTGCCGTGCTCGTCCGTCGCGCAGATGTAGAGCACGTCGTGCCCGCGCTGCCGCATATACCGGGCATAAACATCGGCCGGGAGCATGGACCCCACCATGTTGCCCAGGTGCTTGATCCCGTTGATATACGGAAGGGCGCTGGTGATGAGGTGTCGAGCCATTGCCGGCTGCTCCCAAGTCGCTACGGTGAGTGAGGATTTGCTTTACGGAACGTCAATATCGTACTGGACGGGGTGGGGGTGGCGGTGCGGGCGGCGATGCGCCAGCGATGCGAACCCGTACTGGCTCGCTGTACGGGACGGAGCGGGAGGAATTTCCCTGTTCATACGGTGTACGGCACCTCCGGCCGAAATAGCCTGCCCGTGACGAGGCGAGTACGCACCGTGCGTACGACGCCGGGGAGGCGGATCTCATGGCCGATGAACCTCAACTTCCTGACCCGTACCGGTACTTCGGTAACCAGTTCCAGCTGTGGCGCAAGGACGCGGGAGTCAGCCGCCAGGAGGTGGGCCGGGCGGCCCGCTACTCGGTGGCCACGGTGGAGTCCGTGGAGTGCGGGCGGCGGCCGGTGCCGCCGAAGCTGGCGGAGGTGGCGGATGAACTCTTCGGGGCGAGGGGGAAGTTGGTCGCCGGGCTGACGTATCTGAAGAAGGGGAAGTTTCCGGAGCGGTCGCGGGATTACTTCGAGTTCGAAGAGGACGCGATCAGTGTGTGGTCGTACCAGCCTCTGCTCATCCCAGGGATGTTGCAGACGGAGGAGTACGTACGTGCCTTGATCGGCGACCACTATCCTCCGCTGGACGACGAGACTGCTGAACGACGAATTCGGGCGCGGCTGGAGCGACAACAGCTGCTCACTCGTACCCCGCCGGTCGACTTCAACTTCGTGCTCTACGAAGCTGCCCTGTATTGCCCGATCGGCGGCGCTGGAGTGCGTAGGCGACAGTTGCTCCGCTTGCTGGAGGCCGGGCAACTCCGGAACGTCTCTCTGCAGGTCCTGCCGTTCGACCGCGTCGCTCCTGCGGCGCTCAATGGTCCGATGGTGCTGCTGGAAACCCCAGATCACGCGCACTTTGCCCTGACGGAGGGGCAATCGACGAGCAACTTCACATCGGATCCGGCCGAACTCAGTTTGCTGACTGCTCGACATGGCATGATCCGCACTCAGGCGCTTAGCGTTGAGGAGTCTGCAAGTTTCCTCGAACGGATGGTAGAGAAGCTATGAGCGGCGAACTGTCCTGGTTCAAGTCCAGCTACAGCGACTCCGAGGGCAGCGAGTGCGTCGAAGTTGCCCTCTCCTGGCGCAAGGCCACGTACAGCGACTCCGAGGGCAGCGCCTGCGTCGAGGCGGCCACCTGCCCGGCCGCCGATGCCATCCACGTCCGGGACTCCAAGAACGTGACCGGTCCCGCGCTCACCTTCCCCGCCCCCGCCTGGCGCGACTTCCTCATACTCGCCGCTGGTCGCTGACCGCCGGCGGCGCTTCCTCCGCCACCGGCCCCTGCTTGGCCGTACGGGTCGTGATCATCAGGCCGGCCACCACGGCGGCGAGCAGCATGATCAGCGAGCCGACGCCGATCGCCACGTTGAAGCCGTGCACCACGCCGTCCTTCACGATGCCGTCCCGCATGGCGGGCGTAATACGGCCCGCATTCTGGCGCGCGGCGTCCGCGAGATGGGACGCGACATACGTGGCGCTCGTCGACGTCGCGATGGTGTTGAGCAGCGCCGTTCCGACGGAACCTCCTACCTGCTGTGCGGTGTTGACGGTCGCGGACGTGACGCCGGCATCGTGCAGTGCGACGCCGGACGTGGCCGTGGCGATCACCGGCATGAAGATCAGGCCCATGCCGGCGCCGACGAGGAGTTCGGCGGGCAGGACGTGCGCGGCGTACGCGGAGCGCGCGGTCACGAACGTCAGCGTGTACAGGCCCGCGGCGGCGAGGAGCGCGCCGGGGACCATCAGCATCCGGGGCGCGATGCGGTGCAGCAGGCGGGCCGAGATCTGCGTGGAGCCGATGACGATCGCCGCGACCATCGGCAGGAACGCCAGACCGGCCTTGACCGGCGAGTATCCGAGGACGACCTGGAAGTAGTAGGTCATGAACAGGAACATGCCGAACATCGCGATGAAGGCCAGGCCCATGGTCAGGAAGGCGCCGCCGCGATTGCGGTCGCGAACGATGTGCAGCGGCAGCAGCGGGTGGCGGGCCCGGGTCTGCCACCAGGCGAAGACGGCGAGCAGCGCCACACCGCCCACCAGCAGCGCGATCACCCGGGAGTCGCTCCAGCCGCGCGGTTGCGCCTCGCTGCACCCGTAGACGATCGCGACGAGACCGGCGCAACCCAGCGCCACACCACGTACGTCCAGGTGGGCGGCGGCGCGCTCGGGCTTGTCATGCAGGAACACGGCCGCGCCGGCGAAGGCGAGGGCGGCGATGGGGATGTTCACGTACAGGCACCAGCGCCAGTTCAGGTACTCGGTCAGCAGGCCGCCGGCGATCAACCCGATGGCTGCCCCGCCGCCCGCGATCGCGCCGTAGATCCCGAACGCCTTGCTGCGCTCCTTCCCGATGGTGAAGGTCGTGGTGAGCAGCGACAGTGCGGATGGGGCGAGCAGCGCGGCGAAGGCGCCTTGTAGGGCGCGTGCCCCGAAGAGCAGTCCGGGCCCCTGGGCGGCTCCGCCCAGTCCGGACGCGACGGCGAACCCGACCAGCCCGATCATGAACGTCCGCTTCCGGCCCATCAGGTCCGCGATCCGGCCGCCGAGGAGGAGCAGGCCGCCGAAGGCGAGGGTGTACGCGGTGATCACCCACTGCCGGTTCGCATCCGACATGCCGAGGTCATGCTGTGCCGACGGCAGCGCGATGTTCACGATCGTGGCATCCAGCACCACCATCAACTGGGCGATCGCGATCACCACGAGCCCCCACCAGCGGCGTGGATCGGGGGCGGGCTGCGTGGCCCAACTGGGTGTCTCGGGGGTGGGAGGCGGCGATGGGCCTCCCTCATGGCTGGCATCACTCATCAGGACCCGCCTCCGCCGATCGCCGGGAACCGGGACAACCAGGGTGACCTGGGCAGCCGGGGTGACCGGGGCTGCCAGGTGATTCACCCTTCACCCAATCAGCGTAGGCAGGCGGGCGCGGGCTCGCCTGTTGTGAGAAGGGAGGTGCTGGGGACTCCCGTCTCCCGGGTCTCGGGTCCCATTCCTCGGGATCCCAGATCCCAGATCCGAGCCCCGAGCTCTGTTGGTTTGGTTGTCTGGGTTGTTTGGTTTTGGGATTGGTAACCCACCAACCAAACCCGCGCGCACGGCCCCGCACGCGGGCCTCAACTACCGCCCCTACCACCGCAGATCACTTTTCGTGACCGCCTTGCGACACGCCGTCCCGATCCTCTAGCGTTCGCCGCAACTCTTCACAGCAACTAAAACGACCCCGGCCGGTGCGCCAACACCAGTGCCGAGGTCTAACCACCAAGATCCTGGAGCGATCTCGTGGCTGATGCGCAGCCTATCGCCGCCCTGCCTGTCCCCACATCGCCATCCCACCCAATGGCCCGACCGGGCTACGGGAAACGCACGGTCACTGACACGGCCAGCACCGGGGACTGCGTCGACGTCTTCTTCTCCCACCTCCCGGCCCGCGAGGCGTACCTCGCCGGTGTCATCGACGCGCTCCCCGAAGGCGCCGCGATGAGCATCAAAACCCTCGCCGACGCGCAGCCGTACTACGGCCAACAAGCCGTCGCCACCGCCCTGCGCACCCTCTCCACCACCGGCCACTTACGCCGCGTACGCAGCGCCCCGGCCGACGGCAACAAACTCGTCACCCACACGTTCTTCTCCCGCACCCCCCGCCCCGACGCTTGGTGGTCCACCTACCTCAACCAGGCGCCGACGCCGGCAAATCCCCCCACCGAACCCCCAACTCTCCCCACCCCACCGCCAGCCAGGCCACCCAAGCCACCCAGGTCACCCAGTCAGCCCCGCCCCCACTCTCGCCCCCACTCCCACTCCCGCGCCTACGCCACCCTCGCCGCACTCGGCCAGGTCGACGACCGCGTAACCCTCTCGGCAGCCGAATGCGCGGCCTTGGAGCCGCTGGCATCCCAATGGCTCGCCCGAGGTGCCACCGCGGACCACCTCACCCGCTCCCTGACCGCCGGCCTCCCAAGCGAGGTCGCCAGCCCGGGCGCCTTCATCCGCACCCGCCTGACCAGCAAACTCCCCCCAGAACCCAGCCACGCCCCGAAGACCGAGCGGAAGCCCACGCCCGTCCGGCGCTGGCTGGTCGAATGCACCAACTGTGGCGTCCCGGGCCGCCCCGAAGCCTTGCCCGCCGGCCTCTGCACCCCGTGCCGAGGCGAGACGCCACCCCAGCGGACGGGCCCCCTCACTCCGACCGAGGTCCACGCCCGCGCAACCCACCTCCGCACCGCCGCCGGGCTCTCCTGACAGGCCCAGGCTGACGAGTTTGGCCGCCGATCCGCCCATCTGGGTGCTCCGCTGTTGCGGTTTCACCACGGCGCGTCACTGACTGCGTTCGCGGATGTTCCTATTAACCTCTCGTAACTGTACGAAGTCGATCAACTACTGATCGCTTCCGCTCATTACACCGGAGATGAAATGCGCAAGCTTCGTAAGGCAGCCGTCGTCGTCGCCATCCTCGGCAGTGTCAGCCTCATCGGCGCCGGCACCGCCTACGCCGACGCCGAGGCGGATGGCAGCGACTACAGCCGCCAGTCGTCCAGCGACTACGACCGCCAGCAGCAGGCGGACCGTGACTACGGCCAGCAGCAGCAGTCGGACCGCGGTTACGAACAGCAGCAGCAGTCGGACCGTGGCTACGACCAGCAGCAGGCGAACCTCGAAGAAGAGGACCAGAAGAAGTCGAAGGGTCGTCACCACGGCCACAAGAAGCCGAGCAGCGTCTGGCGAGGCGACCAGAGCACCACGTGCACGGCAAACGACAAGAACATCGACAAGAACGGCCAGGTCGGCTACGGGAACGGCGTGGGTGGCAACGCGGACGGCGGCACGGGGGACCCGGGGGGCCAGACCACCACGCTCGGCTCGTCGATGAACTGCAGCATCACCGTCGACAACAGCAGCTACAAGGACAGCGACGACTGACGCGCAATGGGCCCCGGCGTCCGCTCGGCAGGAGCGGCGCCGGGGCCCGTTCACGACCTTCGTGTGCGGCGGGCAGGCTGTCGCCGCAGCAGGGAGACCGGCTGTTACGCCGAACGTCGGGGAACTCGACCATCAGCCGCCGAGTGGAACCTGAACCTCGGCCCGTATCTTGCTCGCCTTATCGGCAAAATCCTGAAGATCGATCGACTTCGGATCCTTCCGCAAATCCGCAGCATCGGTCTCGACGACACTGACGGTCGTACTGGAAGTCCCCCAGACACAGAAGGCCAGGGGAATCTTCTGCCCCGCCTGATTCTTCACCTCCACCCCACAGGTCAGCGGATCGCCACCACCAGTGGGCGTGAACTCCTTCTCAGGCACGGCGACTTCGACGCTCGGCGAACTGGTCAGCCCATCGACCATGCGGTCGACGCCCTCATCAGGATCATCGACCGTGCCGTAGAGCCCGAGCATTACCAATGACTTCATGCCACCGGTGTACTGACCGCCCGCCGGATGCACGTCGTGAGAATTCACCCCGTCAGTCGGTATCTGGGAACCGGCCTGCTGGGATATGTCCTGATCAAGCTTGTACTCCCCACCGACAAGCGACTGCGGCACCGTGATCTTGTACTTGGGCCCGCCAGCACGACCGTTCCCGCCCCCGCTGCCACCCGAAGAAAGCACGACCGACGCCACACTCCCAATCACCAACACCCCAACAACCGCCCCGATAATGCCCCATACCTTCCCGGCATTACTCTTCGGCGGAGGCGGCGGCATCATCCCGGGCCCGCCGTATCCGTAGGGAGATTGAGACGGCCCGCCATAAGGCGCTTGCGGCGGCGGTGCGTACGGAGCCTGCTGCCCGTACAGGCCTGGTCCAGACGGCACCTGTCCGACCGGTCCCTGCTGGGGATACCCCATCGGCTGCTGCGGTGTGCTCACTCAATCCCTCACTCAGTGATTTCATAGAACAGGACGTGCGCAGTCTGCGGGTGGCGACTTCGCCCCACTCAGAACTCGTGTGTCACGATCCAGTAGTCGTCATCTTCGACCAAAATTGCACAGAGATGTCGGCCGTCCAAGGATAGAGCCAAGAATTCTGGGGATCCCTTGGCTTCGGTCAAGCGAGAAGCGATTTCTCCGACCATCAATGGATCCTGCACCCGGAGCCATCCGCTGTCTGCAGAGCAGACAGCGGGAGAGCAGGCAAGGATTTCACCGCTCTGGGAGTATAGGTGGACTCTTTCGAGCTAGAGAATACCTATGGGTGTCACTCCGGCTACTCGCTCTCCAGCGTTGGCAGACAGTGTTAATCCTGCAGGATTTCCGTCATGTTTGAGAGTCTTTCCTTGCTGCATCCAAGGATGATTTGAAATCTAGCCTCCTCAGTACCTTCGGGATGCTTTACGTATGACCATTTCGCTCCGACCCGTGACAGGATGTCGAAAAATTCACGCATCTCCTCAGGGTGTTCGTGGAGAACGGCGTGCGCTTCCTCAATGAAAAGGAAATATTGATTCGCTGGAATCCAGCTTAGGTCGCGAAGGCAGTCGTTCAGTGCAGGGAAGTTCCACCCAAAATAGTCGGGCAACTTGAAACCGTCCCAAAATTGCTGAAATACGCCGTCTGTATCTCTCATCTCGCTGCCAATTAGCCATGCTGTAAATGTCAATCCCGGCTGGGCTAGCAGGGATTTGGTCGGCATCTGGGCATCTGGGCCAACTACGTGAAGCCAGGGCTTGATTGGGATCCAAGACTCTTTTGTGGTCACCACTTCGGACTCCATACGGCAAAGATGGCCCAGTGGTCGCCCATGCCTACGATCGTCCGCGGAATTAGCTCGGCCATGCCGGCCACCCTCCCCACACCTTCCTGGGCGTTACGGTGGCCCCCGTAAGGCCGCCTCGCAGGGACCCTATTGCTCATGCGGCCCTTTCGCTACTGTGTAGATCGAGTAATTGTGAGGTGATTGCCAACCTAGTGAAACAGCATCTTGTCGGTGATTCTGATTCGTGGGAAGATCTGGATGGTAAGCATTCCGCTAGTCACCCCATCGTTGAAGTCAATAAGGACGGATGAGTGCTCTTGGTTCGATTCGATGCGCAGTCGAGTAGCGCCTTCTCGGAAGATGTCCAATACCGTTTCTTGAGCGTCGCGGAGTTGTACCCGTACTGACGCACCGGTCGGACTGTAGGAGAAAGTGAGATCCTCCCCGGTTGCGTCATTAAAGTCGACGACGCATACATCCTCGTCGGCATCGCTGGTGGCCGTGGCGCCGAATTCTTCTACGAATCTATCGATGTCTGTTGCTTCGAATTCGTGATTCATATGCTATCTGCCTGATCCCTTGTTCGTTCGGAGCTTTTATCCGTGGTAGCTGGCGTGACCGCCGCCACCTGAGGGTATTACCGTTGAAAGCCTCAAGCTCCCATCATCCATTATTTGCCAAGTACTCTGAAGGCCGCGTATTCCGTGTGGTCCATAGATTACGGAATTTATCTTTCCAAAATCCCCCCATTTATTGGTGAAAGTTTCTGAGAAAAATCCGCTTTGGGTGGCTTCCTTGAGGTGTTGTGTAACGTAAGCGCGCGAAGCTGGAGTGTCGTGAAAACCTATGCTGCGAAATTGTTCTGCATTTTGTTTGGCTCTCGGCGAGTTGTGTGAATCTGGTTTTATGTCTTTGTTGAATAGGTAGTCAAGTTTTCTTGGGTGTACTTCTGAGCAGGGGGAAAGTCCTAGCGGGTCGGACCAAGTGGTCGGGTTTTCAACGTAGGCAGAAGGATTGTCTGCGGGCGCCAGGCCTAGAGGGTCAACTGATAGATATCGGCCTGTTTCCGGGTCGTAGTGTCGATTGTAGTTATAGTGCAGGCCAGTCTCAGGGTCGAAGACTTGCCCCGGAAAGCGCAGCGGTGTGTAGGCCGTGGCTGCGCTGTTCCAAGTTGTCGTGCCCCAGAGCGTGGCACGGGTGCGCCAGGCGAGGGCACCGTTCTCCGACACTAGTTCCGTGGGTGTGCCGACCAGGTCAGTGACGATGGCGAAGAATCGTTGGTCGACAACCTGTTGGGACACGTTGGTCATCGAGACGGTTTTGCGCTCTGTTTGTGCTAGGGGGCTTAGGCCCCGATGGTCCCAGGTGAGCGTGATGGCCTCTCGGCTGACTGGGGCCTGGGTGGTTTGTTCGGTAAGGGTGGAGCCATCCCAGGTGAAATGTGTCTCTTCGGTGATTGTTTGGTTGTCGGCGCCGAGTTGTTGTTTGGCTATTCGGCGGCCGAAAGGGTCGTACAGATAGCGCCAGGTGGTGCCATCCGGTGTGATCACGGAGGTTAGGCGGTCTTCGACGTTCCAGGTGTAGTGCCACGTGTCTGGTTTGCGGGAGAGGCGGGTCTTCTGGCGGAGGGTTACTCGGCCCAGGACATCGTGTTCGTAGCGGATGGAGCCGGCTCGGGTGATGCGGGTGCCGGCGTAGGACCGTGCGCCGATTGCTGAGGAGTTGGGGTGGGTATCGGGCCAGCTGGCGTGGGTCTGGTTGCCGGCTTCGTCGTAGGCGTAGGTCTCGGTCCAGTTGGTGGCATGGACGGCGGACACGCGTCCGGCGGGGTCCAGGTCAAAGGTGCGGCGGCCAGCGAGGGAGTCGTCGATGGCCGTGAGGTTCCCGTCCGGGCGGTAGGTGTAGGCCCGATGATGCAGAGGAGCGCTTGGCGCGTCGTCTGTTGGGGATTGGACCGTGCCGGTGCCCGCGGCGGTGAGGGACTGGGAGGTCAGGCGGCCGGTCGGGTCCCAGGTGTGAGTGAGGGCGAGGGTGTCGCCGATGGTTCGGGAGAGTTCTTGGCCTGCGGCGTCGTGCTCGAAGGTGAGGGTGTGGCCGGAGGCGGTAAGGGCGGTGCGGTTACCGGCGGCGTCGTATGTGTAGGTGGTGGTGTGGCCGGTGGGGGTGGTGCGGGAGGTTCGGCGGCCGAGGGCGTCGTAGGCGAACGTCATGGTGCAGCCGTTGACTGACTCTGCGGTTACGCGGCCCAGGACGTCATGGTTGTAGGTGACGGTGGCGTCGAGGTTGGCCGCCTGGTGCAGATTTCCGGCTGCGTCGTGGATGTAGGTGGTGACGAGACCTGCGGCATTCTTCTCGGTGATGCGCCCGAGAACGTCCCGGGTGTAGGTCGTCACTTCGCCCAAGGCGTTAGTGCGGGTGGCGAGCTGGTCGGCGGCGTCGTGGGTGTAAATGAGGACGCGATCGTCGAAGTCGGTTTCCGAGACCAGGCGGCCAGCGCCGTCGTAGACGTAGTTCCAGGTCAGGCCCTGGGGGTTGGTGACCTGGGTGAGGCGGAGTTCGGTGTCGTGGCTGAACTCGTGGCGGACGCCATCCGGGTCGGTGCGAGCCGTCAGCAGGTCGAAGTGGCCGTATTCGAAACGGGTGATCTGGTCGATGGCGTCGGTGTGGGTGGTTTGGTTGCCCTCGCCGTCGTAGGTCCATTCCTCGGTCGCGCCGGTGGGGTCTATTCGGGCGGCCAGTTTTCCCTCGACGGTCCACAGCATGTGGGTGGTTTCGCCCAGGGGGTCGGTGATGGACGTAACGCGGCCGAAAGCGTCGCGGCGGTAGTGGGTCGTCGCACCGAGGGGGTCGGTGACGGTGAGGGGGAGGCCGGCCTCGTTGCAGTAGAAGCGGGTGGTGTTGCCGAGGGCGTCGGTTGCGGAGGCTGTGTGCCCCCGGTGGTCGTGGGTGTAGCTGGTGGTGGCGCCGGTGGGGTCGGTGGACGAGGTGCGGTTGCCGGTCGCGTCGTAGGTGTGGGTCCAGGTTGCGCCGTCGGGGCCTGTGATGGAGATGGGGTGGCCGTCGGCGTTGTAGGTGGTGGTGGAAGTTGAGCCGTCGGGGAGGGTTACGACGGTGGGTCGGCCCTCGTCGTCGTAGGTGAAGTGGGTGGTGCGGTCCAGGGGGTCGGTGGTCGAGGCGATGCGGTGCTTGGTGTCGCGGACGGTTCGGGTGGTGGCGCCGGTGGGGTCGGTTTCCGCGACGATTTGATGGTGGTCGTTGACCTCGTAGCGGGTGACTCCGCCCTGGGAGTTGTGGAACAGGTTCGTGCGCAGGCCCGTCGTGGGGTCGGGGTCGCCCCAGGTGAAGTGGGCGCGGAGGTGGCCTTCGATGCCGCCTTGCGAGGTGCAGCGGTCCTGGTCGTCGTAGACGTAGCTGTAGCTGCTGTTGTTGGTGTCCGTCCAGGACGTGATGCGGCCGTGCTCGTCGTAGGTGAAGCGGAGGGGCAGGCCGGAGGAGTTGGTGGTGGTGATGAGGTTGCCGGCTTCGTCGTAGCCGTAGGTCATCAGGAGCTGGTCGGTGCCGTCGGGGGCGGCGCCGGCCAGGTGGAGGGCGGTGATGCGGCCGTTGTCGGTGGTCAGCAGGAGGCGGTAGCCGGCGCTGTGGGTGATCGCGGTGGGGGTGCCGTCTTCGGTGTAGTCGAAAGTGTGGTGGTTGCCGCGGCGGTCGGATATCTCGTCGAGGACGGCGAGGTCTTCGGTGTAGGTGGTGAAGTAGCGGCGGGTGCCGGTGGTGGGGTCGGTGAGGAGGTAGTCGCCGTCGGGGGTGCGTTCGAGAGGGTGCCCGTCGCCCTCGATGGGGAGGGTGGGGACGCCCACCGCAGGGTGCGGGTAGAGGTGGAAATCGCCTTCTTCGCCGATGAGGATGACGCCCTCGGCGTCGATCTCCAGGCGCTGGTCGACGGTGCTCATCCACGTCGGTCCGAACCAGCGGCCGGTGCGGTAGGACGATTCGAAGGTGCGGGAGAAGGCGAGGGGAAGGCTGCCGGGGAGGGTGATGTCGGTCTGCGGCAGGATCATCCGGCCCGTGGCCATGTCGATGGGGTCGTTGCCGAAGGTCTTGCACCAGGCCTTGCGGAGACGGTCCTTGACGGTGGTCTTGCCACCTTCCTTTGCGGCAGCTCGTGCCGCCCCCTTCAAGCCCGCTCTGGCCGCCCCCTTCCCCAGCGCGCCCACGCCCTTGCCGCCGATGACGTTGAAGATGAGGGCGCCGGCGGCGTCCGCCGGGTCGCTGCCCCAGCCGTTGCCGAGCATTCCTTGCGCCAGCTGCTTCGGGTGGGTGGCGGCGCTTGTCAGGCCGGCGAGGGTGGTGGTGACGTTGGACGCGTACTGGAAGGGGTGGCTGAGGTTGTAGGGGTCGGTCGGGTTCATGGTGCGGGCGAATTTGACGGTTTCGGCTGCCGCCTTCACGGCGCCGCCGGCGAGGTGCATGTTCTCGACGACGAAACCCGTGCCGAAGTCCTTGAGGCCGGCGCCCGCGAGTTCGGTGAATGTCGGTTTCGCCGGGGCGTGGGACAAGGACTTCTGGACCCCGTTACGGGCCCGTTCCGCAGCCTCGTTGCGCTGGCTTCGGGCGTTCTTGAGGATGTCCTGGGCTGCCTCGCGCCCGTCGGCACCGGGGTCGACGAACTCGGCCGGGCGCTGTGGCTCTGGGCCCGCGTCGCCACCTAGTTCCACGAGAGCTTGGTAGCCGCTGAACTTCGACTTGTAGTTTTCCTCCGCGGCCTCGTGAGCGTCCACCGCCTTTTTGGTGGCCTGCTGCGCATGGCGGTACTTCTCTATGGCGTCGACGGCCTTGGACTGTGCCCAGGAGACCGTTTCCGCATAGGCCTTCAGGGCCTTCGAGGCGTCGTCGCAGGCGTCCGCAGCGCGCATCCACTCCTTGGGATGCAGATCGAATTTCTCACGGAAGGCGTCCGCGGCCTTGCCGCTCCAGTGATTCTGGGAGCCGATCTTGCGCATGCCGTCGGCGACCCGGTCGAAGGCGGCGGAGAAGTCCTTCAGGTGAGACGCCGATTCGTGGATTTTCTCCACGTTGCCGTGGATGAGTTCCTTGGGGTCCTCGGTCTCGCCCAGCTGAAGCTCGTCGACATGTGCACCCAGGGCGCCCGCGGCATCGGCGCCGGCGGTGCGTACGGCGTGTGCCGCATCGTCCGCGCCGACCATCTCCAGCCCGTCGCCGACCAGCTTGGAACCCTGCTCGACGGCTTGACCCGCACCGCGCTCGATGGCGTCGGTGAACTTGCTCGCACCGTCGCCTATTGCATCGATCCCATCTCCGAGCCAGCTCACTTGTCGTCACCCCCGTGAGCCCGCGAGGGCTTCACCTCGCCCAGCGTGGATTTCGTATCGGCGTCGTCGCCGTTTTTTATGCGGTCGGGGATGGATGTGACGTCGTCCTTGGCCTGGGAGACCGCCTCGTAGGCCTCCTGATGCGCCTGCAACGACTCCGGGGAGGTCGGGTCCCAGTCCGCGTCCCGTATTTGGGTAAACGGGTTGTCGGCGCCGATCTGGCCCCAGGACTTCTTCTTGATCTCCTCGGGGGCGAGGGAAGGATCGCCCATCGCGGCGTTCACACCGATCTTGAGCGTGGTGGAGACGTACTGCTCCTCTTCGTGGTACATGCCGGCGGTGAGGCCCAGCTTCTTGGAGAATTCGTTGGCGTCCTGCATGAGCTTGCGGACGCCCCAGCCCCAGCGTTCGCAGAATGAGTCGAGGGTGGCGGCGAGTTCGTCATCGCCGCATTCCACGCTGTCGAGGGAGAGTTTGTCGAAGCCGCGACCCAGCTCGGCTTCTATGTCGAAGCCCAGTTCTTTGAGTTCCGCTGTGGCGGCGTTGATGCCTTTGGTGAGTTGCTCAAAGGCCTCCGGGTCGAACCGATATGCGTCTCCGCTGAACAGGCCCATTTACTCGTTCCCCCCGTGCGGTGCGTTCGATATGTCTACGGCGGCGCTGTCGGGCACGATTCCGGCCACCGGCGGGAAGACCGCGCCCTGTTCGCTGCCCGCGTCCAGCGCGACGCCCGTGGGGCCGTCCATGGCGGGAATCAGCACGTCAAGGAGGCGGGCGCCGGCGGCGGTGACGTACTGCCACTCGGTGCCGGGCTCGCTGCCGCGGGCGGCGGCGAAGCGGGAGAGGGCGTCCTCGTCAGTGAAGGCGTAGATCCAGCGGATGCCGTCCAACTCGGCTGACATGAGGGAGTCGTTGACGAGGGGGACCAATACCGATGTGCGCCGGAATTCACCGATGAGCGCTGCTGGATTTGGTTGTCCTTCGTGAACTGCTGCTACCTCGTCGGCCAATGGCATGGCGGACCCCTCCCCCGATTTGCCCTGAAGCTTTGACTCCACCATGACACATGGCACTGACAATGCGGATGAGGGGTGGGATGGGTGAGTCGGGTGGATCGGGCGAGTTAGGTCGAATTGGGGTCGTGGGGTGGGCGAGGCGCGTGTGGATAACCGGCGTGGGGGAATGTTATTTGGAATTCAAATAGGTGGGTGAGTCGGTGGGTGGGTGAGGTGGGACGGGAAATGACGCCGGCCGCGGTGGGCCTGTTGGGGCCCGGCCGCGGCCGGTGGGGGAAGTGGGGTCAGCAGTCGGTCAGTTGTCCTTGAGGACGCCTGCGCTGCGGGCCTCGGTGAGCCATTCGGGGAATTCGACCATCAGCTGCTGGTAGAGCTCGTCGGCGGAGAGGCTGCGGGGGTCGCGGCCGGCGTGGAAGAAACCGGCGTTGTCGACGCGGCGCTTTTCCGGGACGGCCAGGTCGTCCAGCTTGCGGAGGAAGTCGAAGCCCTTGGCCTCCGGGTCGCCGAAGCCGATGAACTGCCAGAAGATGGGGAGTTCGGCGGCTTCGCACAGGGCCTTTTCGGCGGCCGGCTTGGAGGTCGGGGCGCCGTCGGTCTGGAAGATGACGAAGGCGGGGGCCGTGGAGCCGGACTTCTTGTAGTGCTCGACCACGGCGTTGATGGCCCAGTGGTAGTTCGTACGGCCCATGTGGCCGAGGCCGGAGTGGAGTTCCTCGATGCGGCCTTCGTAGTTGGTCAGGTCGATGTCGGCGGTGCCGTCGACGTCGGTGGAGAAGAAGACGACCGGGACGGTGCCGTCGTCGTCGAGGTTGGCGGAGAGGCCGAGGGCCTGTTCGGCGAGGTGCTGGACCGTGCCGTCCTTGTAGTAGTTGCGCATCGAGCCGGAGCGGTCGAGAACCAGGTAGACGGCGGCGCGCTGGGTGGCGAGGCCGTGCTTCTGGAGGGTGGCGGCCGCGGACTTGTAGAGGCTGACGAGTCCGGGTGCGGTGGATTCGACCTTGGTGAGGGAGGGAGAAGAGGAGGGGGAGGGGGAGGGGGTGGCATCTGCCTTTGCCTCCGGCTCCACGGCTGGCTCCGCTTCCGTGACGGCAGTCGGCTCCGTGACCGGCTCCGCCTCCGTCTCCGCCGCGGGCTCGACCTCGACCTCGGCCGCAACCTCAACCTCGGCCTCGATCTTGGCCTCAACCTCGGCCTCAACCTCGGCCTCGACTTCAGCCTCCGCCTCCGCCTCCGTCTTCGCCGGCTCCTCCGCCAGTTCCTTCGCCTGCTCCGGTACGACCACCGATGCCGGCTTGTCGAAGGCCTGGCTCACCAGGTCGGCGACGGGCTCGGGGGCGTCTGCCTCGGCCGTCGCTACGGGCTCCACAGGCTCGGCGGCTTCGGTGACCTCGGCGACGTCAGTGGCCTCGGTGGCCTCGGCGACCTCGGCCGTCGCCTTCGCGTCGTCGGACTCCTTCGCGTTGTCGGACGCCTTCGAGTTGTTGGACTCCTTGGACTCCGTCGACTCCTTGGGCGCCTTGGGCTCCTCCGCCACGGCGTCCACCGGGCTGCCCTGCGCCGGCAGGGTCGGGGTCGCCGGGGTCGGCTCCGGTTCCGGGGAGGGCGTGTCGGCGGGGGCGGTGCGGGCGGCGGGGACCTCGGCTTCCGGGGTCGGGGTGGCGGATGCCGGGGTGGACTCCTCGCGGGCCTCCGGGATCGTCGCCGACTCCGGCGTATCAGCGCCGCTCGGTGCCGCGCCGGTTTCTTCGCGGGTCGCCTTCGAGCGACCGAAAGCGTTGCGCAGCAGACTCCGAATGCCCATCGGCGAACCTCTCTTGCGTGTGGTGGGTGCGGCGAATGTCCGTGAAGCACAGACATGTCCCTGACCAGGACGGATACGTAAGGGTAGCGGCCTGCACCGGCCTCATCGTGGGACCCCGCGCCTTGTGTGGTGGGCCATCCGGGGGGCTGACGGCGGGATGTGGTTTCGGCCATGGGCCGTTCGTCGCGGTGATCTTCCGAGCCGGGGACGTCGTGCCTGATCAGAGGTGCGGGAGAGGACGAGTCGGGCGGTGCTGGGGTGTCTCAAGGGGCGGACGGGGCGGGGGTGTTGGTTCGGCCATCGGGTTGTCGGGCCGCCCGGACCATCCGGCCATTTGGGGTGCGGGTGTCGCGGGACGGCGGCCCCGGCCCTCCTTTTGCGTATGTCTGCCCCACCCCACATCACGCCGCGGAAACAGAATGGCAAGAGGTCGGTAAGGAATACGGCGTGCAGGTATCCGAGTGGCGGGTGCGCCCCTCTTCCCCGGTGACCATTGTCCGGAGCCGCCCGTTGTGCCACTAGGCGGCCGGTATGAAGGCAAGAACCCTTTCTGGGGTGACGGGAGATGTGGGACGCATGGGGCTGACCAGTCAGTCACTCGAATACACGGTGATCGCGGTGGCATTGGCCTGCGTCGCCGCCACGGTGTGGCTCTGGCCCCGGCTGTCCCGGCAGGGCGTGCGGCCCATCCTGGGCAGGCTCGGGGCCATCATGGCCACCCAGATTTCCATCGTGTGCGCGCTCGCTCTCGCGGTGAATTCCAGCTTCGAGTTCTACGGCACGTGGGACGAACTGCTGGGCAATAACGAAGAGGCCCCGGCGTCCGTCAGCCAGGGCGGCGGGGCGTACGCCGCCGTCGGCAACATGAAGGGCGGCTTGGTCCAACCGGCTGGTCCGCAGGGTCTCGATCGGGTGACCGGGCTGCCGAAGGGCGCCCCGGACAAGGTCGGCAAGGTCGAGTCCGTACGGATCATCGGCCGTCGGTCGCGGGCCATCAACCCGGGATTCGTCTATCTTCCGCCGCAGTATTTCCAGCAGCAGTTCCGCCGCCAGCGGTTCCCCGTCATGGTCGTCATCAGCGGTTATCCCGGCGGGATCATGAATCTCGCGCAGCATCTCCAGGTGCCGCAGAACGCCGGCAAATTGATCGCGCAGGGCAAGATGCAGCCGACCGTGATTGTGATGGTGCGGCCGACGATCGCGCCGCCGCGGGACACCGAGTGTGTGGATGTGCCGGGCGGGCCGCAGGCCGAGACGTTCTTCACCAAGGACCTGCCGGACGCCATGAAGTCGGCTTATCGGGTGGGCCGCGATCCCAGTGCGTGGGGCGCGTTCGGTTATTCGTCCGGTGGTACGTGCGCGCTTCAGCTGGCGATGCGTAACCCCAGGGTCTACACGTCCGCGGTTTCGCTCTCCGGCGACTACGCGATCAAGGACGACCTCACCACGGGCAGCCTTTTCGGTGCCGGCCCGGCGGGCGCGCAGCGGGAGCGTGAGCACGATCTGCTGTGGCGGATGAAGAACCTGCCCGCGCCGCAGGTCTCCGCGCTGGTCGCCAGCAGCCGCAAGGGCGAGCAGAATTACGGCGACACGATGAAGTTCATCCGTGCGGCGAAGGCGCCGATGACGGTCGACTCGATCATCCTGCCGCAGGGCAGCCACCAGTTCACGACCTGGCGGCGGGAGGTCGTCCCGGCGCTGGAGTGGCAGAGCCAGCAGCTGACGTTCCCTCAGGACACGGAGGCCTTTCCGCCGCGTAAGCCGCAGCCGCAGCCGAAGCCGAGCGGCTCGCCGCAGCCCGGGGACTCCAAGGCGCCGTCCGCGACGCCGAGCGCGGCCACGCGCAACGAGGCGGAGCAGCCGGCGAGGCAGTGAGCCCGCCCGGCCCTGCCTTAGGAGGCCGCCCCAGCCCTCGGGCCGGGGCGGCCTCTCGCCTTCCGGCCTCACGGCCGGTAGACCATCCCCGGCTCCGGCTTCGCCGGTGACAGCAGCTGGGACACCGTGACGATCGTGAAGCCGCGCTTCTTGAGCTCCTTGAGGATGCCCGGGACGGCCGGCACGGTGCCCTGGTAGATGTCGTGCAGCAGGATGATGCCGTCGCGTTCGGTCTGCTCCAGCACCCGCTTGGTGATCAGCGCGGAGTCGTTGGTCTGGTAGTCCTTCGCGGTCACGCTCCACAGGACCTGCGCCAGCCCCAGCTCGCGGCTGATCTTGGAGACCTCTTCGTCGGTCTTGCCCTGCGGCGGGCGCATCAGCGTGGGCGTCTTGCCGGTGATCTTCCGGACCGCGTCCTGGGCGCGGGACAGCTCCCGCTTGGCTTCGGCCGGTTCGATTTCCGTCAGGATCTGGTGCGACCAGGTGTGGTTGGCCAGTTCGTGGCCTTCGGCGTCTATTCGCTTCACATCGGCCGGGCGCTCGGCGATGTGGTTCTTGCCGAGCATGAAGAAGGTCGCCTGCACCTTCTCCTTCTTCAGGATGTCCAGGAGCCGGGGCGTGTGCTCGCTGGGGCCCGCGTCGAAGGTGAGCGCGACGCACTTGGCCTTGCGGCAGTCGACGCCGGTGCCGCCTTTGTTGTCCGTGTTGGCGGCGGCCAGAGCGCCGTCGGCCGTCGCCTCCTCCCGGGCGTCGGCGGGCGCGGTGACGTCGTAGGTGGCGCAGCTGCTGAGGGCCAGGACCAGGGAGGCGGCCGTCAGCAGCCCGGCTATGGACCTGGTGCGGACAGCGGACTTTGCCGGCTTCTTCGTCTTCTGCTTCGTCTTCTGCTTCGTCTTCGGTTGTGTCTTCGGATTCGTCGTCCTCTTCGGCATGCGAGGGACTATACATAGACAGTATACGTTCGATGTATACGTGTGGTGTCTACTGCCTGGCGAGGTGTGCGACACGGCCTCAGCCGGGCAGCCGCTCCGGAAAGACGACGCGTACGGTCAGGCCGCCGCCCGGGTTCGGGTGCGCGGTGGCGGAGGCGTCGTGTGCGCGGGCGATGGAGGCGACGATCGACAGGCCCAGACCGGCGCCCTCCCCCGGCCCGTGCCGCCGTTCCTCCAGCCGGCGAAACGGCTCGAAGAGATACGGAATGGACTTCTGGGGGATGGTGGGGCCGGTGTTGCTGACCTCCAGCGTGCGGTCATGGACGCTGAGGGTGATCCGGCCGTCGGGGCGGTTGTGGCGTACCGCGTTGGCGACCAGGTTGCGTACGAGATGGGCGAGCAGGACCGGGTCCGCGTCGACGGTCGGCGGCTCTGCGGCGGTGCCGGCGGTCGGCGACGGGGGTGCCGCCTGGTCCTTGGGAGTTCGGGGGAGGGTGTCGGCGGCGATCGTCAGGCCGCGCCGCCATGCGTCGTCGGCGTACTCGGCGGCGACGGACTGGGCGAGTTCGCCGAGCGCCACCGGCTCACGGTGCTGAAGGCCCTGGTCCGAGACGGACAGCAGCAACAGCCCCTCGATCAGCCGCTCGCTGTCGTCGGCGACCTCGATCAGCTTGCCGCGGATGCGCCGTACGTTGCCCGGGTCCGGGTCGGCGAGACCGATCTCCGCGGCGGCGCGCTGCACGGCGAGCGGGGTGCGGAGTTCGTGTGCGGCGTTGGCGGCGAACCGTTGTTGCGCGGAGACCAGATGCTCGATGCGGTCGAGCATGCCGTCGAAGGTGTCGGCGAGCTGCTTGAGTTCGCCGGGCGGCGCGTCGAGGGCGATGCGTTCATGCAGGTTGGCGGCCGACAGCCGGCGGGCGGTGCTGGTGATCACCGAGACCGGGCGCAGCACCCGGCCCGCCATCCACCAGGCCAGTGCCACCGAGATCACCGCGAAGACCAGCAGCGCGACCAGGGAGACCGTCAGCAGCCGGCCGAGCGCGGCGGCTTCGGTGGCGTCGGTGATGTTCTTGGTGATGCGGTAGACGCTGCCGTCGCCGAACGGCAGGCGGGCGCCGGGGGCGGGGGAGGCGGGCGCCATGGTGCGTGCGGGGACGGGTATGCCGGTGGTGGCGCCGGACGGGGGGAAGGCGCCGGACCGGACGGGGGCGGCGGTGGTGACGGCGGTGCTCAGGGTGGAGTAGAGGCCCTGCTGTACGAGGAAGTTGACCAGGCCGATGAGCATCGCGCCGGCCAGCACCAGCAGCCCTCCGTAGAGGGCGGTGAGGCGGACGCGTTCGCTGCCGGGGAGCCAGCGGCGGCCGGCGGCAGCGGGAATCGAGCTCATCCCCTGCCGTCCGTCTGGAGCCGGTCGTCCGTCCGGAGCGCGTCGTCCGTCTGGAGCGTGCTGTCTGTCCGGAGCGCGTCGTCCGTCCGGAGCGTGTTGTCCCTCTGCGGCGCGTCGTCCGTCCGGAGACCGTCGCCCGCCCGGAGTCGGGCGCCCGCCCGCGACCCGTCGCCCATCCGGTAGCCCGCGCCCGGCACGGTTTCGATCACCGGGGGATCGCCGAGCTTGGCGCGCAGTTTGCTGAGCGTGACGCGGACCGCGTTGGTGCGGTAGCTGGTGTGCTCCTCCCAGACCTCCTCGATCAGGTCATCGCCGCTGACCACCGCCCCCTGGGCGCGCAGCAGCACCTCCAGGACGCCGAACTCCTTGCGGGAGAGGGCCAGCTGCCGGCCGTCGCGGACGGCGAGCCGGCGCGCGGTGTCGACGGTGACACCGGCCCGCTCGATGACCGGCGGCAGCGCGGGCCGGGCGCGCCGGCCGAGCGCCAGGACCCGGGCGAGCAGCTCCTCGTACGCGAAGGGCTTGGTCAGGTAGTCGTCGGCGCCCAGGCCCAGGCCGTCCACCCGGTCGCTGACCGTGCCGGACGCGGTGAGCATCAACACCCTTGTCAGCAGCCGCTGTTGTACGACATGGCGGCAGACCTCGTCGCCGTGCAGACCGGGCAGATCGCGGTCCAGGACGAGCACGTCGTACGCGCCGAGCCGGAGCTTGACCAGCGCCTCGCGGCCGTCGTGGGCGACATCGGCCGCGATCGCGTCGCGGCGCAGCCCCTCGGCAATCATTTCGGCGAGGAATTCCTCGTCCTCCACCACTAGAACGCGCATGGCGTCATGTGTACCCGAGGAGCACCTTTCCTTGATGTAAACACCATTCGCCGTGAGGCCGCGACCAGGGAATTCACCGGGGTGGAGCCGATCCGCCGGGGGCGGGCGCCGACGGTTAGAGAAACGAAATGCGGCCGGCTGCCAGCCTCTGCCGCGTCGGACACATCCGTATGCGGAGGATCACCATGAAGCAGCGCATGACACGACTTACGACACAGCGCATGACGCGTCGTACGGCACAGCGCGTGGCGTCACCCGGGAAGCGCACCATGTCGCTCGCCGCGGCGTCCCTGGTGGCCGGTCTCGCCGTATTCGCCACCGCCTGCTCCGGCGGCGTCGAGCCCGCCGGCGGCAAGGGCGGCGGCTCGGACGCGAACGGCAAGGGCAAGGAGGCGGACGCGGCGTTCAAGCACCGCGAGTGCCTGCGGGACCACGGCGTGCAGGTCCAGGAACCCAAGCCGGGCGAGGACCCCCGCAGCATGGTCGTCGGCGGCGATGCCAAGACCGATCCCGAGACGATGAAAAAGGCTTTCAAGGCGTGCCAGGACAGTGGCCCCAATGCCGGTAAAAACGGGCCGAGCCAGGCCGACAAGGACAAGGCGCTGAAGTACGCCCGGTGTATGCGGGAGAACGGCTTCAACATGCCCGACCCGAAGTTCGACGACGGAATGCAGAAGGCGATGCCCATTCCGCAGGGCGCGGCGAAGAAGAAGTTCGACAAGGCCAACAAGACGTGCGGCGGCCAGAATGCCGGCTGAGCCGAAGACTGAGCCGAAGACTGAGCCGAAGGCGGCGCGCGGCCCCGAGGACGCCGCGCCGCACGCCCGCCGCGGCCGCCGCAAGAAGTACCTGCTCTCCGCGCTGGTCGTCGTCGCGCTGCTGGCCGGCGGCGGTGTCGCGGTCGGCAAGGTCACCGCACGGCCGGACGGCGGACCGCAGCGCGCCGGCGCCCGTGGCGCCCTGCCGCCGGCCACCGACACCGTCCGACGCCAGGACCTCAGCAGCAGCACCCAGGTCGACGGCACCCTCGGCTACGCCAAGGAACACAAGGTCAACGGTGGTGCGGCCGGCACCCTGACCTGGCTTCCTGGCACCGGCTCCACGATCGCCAGGGACGGCGCGCTCTACGAGGTCGACGGGCACAAGGTCCGGCTGATGTACGGCGAGAAGCCGATGTACCGGACCCTGAAGGAGGGCGACGAGGGCGATGACGTCCGGCAGCTGAAGGAGAATCTGCGCGCGCTGGGATACGGGGACGCGCTGGCCGTGGACGACGAGTTCACGGCCGGCACCACCGACGCCGTCAAGCGCTGGCAGAGGGCGCACGACCTCAGGCAGACCGGCACCACCGGACCGGACCAGATCTCCTTCCAGCCCGGCTCGGTGCGGATCAACAAGAAGGACATGGCCGTCGGCGACCAGACCGCGCCCGGGCGGCCGGTGCTGACCACCACCGGGTCCGCGCGGGAGGTCCTGGTCAAGCTCGATGTCGAGCAGGCGGACCTGGCGAAGCCCGGCACCAAGGTCACCGTGAACCTGCCCGGCGGCGGCACCGCCCGCGGCAAGGTCGCCTCCGTCGACCGGACCGTCACCGAGGAGGGCAGCGACCCGGCGAGCAAGACCCCCAAGATCACCGCCCGGATCACCTTTGCCGACCCCGGAGAGGTCACCTCCTTCGACCGGTCGCCGGTCACCGTCGACATCGTCGGCGAGGTCCGCGAGGACGTACTGACGGTGCCGGTCGACGCACTGCTCGCGCTCCCCGGCGGCGGCTTCGGCGTCGAGGTCGTCGAGGGCGGCAGAGCACGCGAGGTACGGGTGAAGCTGGGCATGTTCGGTCAGGGCCGGGTCGAGATCTCCGGCGGCGGACTCGAGGAGGGCATGAAGGTCGGGGTGCCGAAGGCATGAACGCCACCACGGACCTCACGCCCGGAACCCCGGGCCCAACCACCGCCGCCGACCCCACGGACCCCACCGATCCCGCCGCCGACCCCACCGATCCCACCGATCCCGTCGTCGAGCTCGCCGGGGTCACCAAGGCGTACCCCGGCGGGGTCGCCGCGCTGCGCGGAGTGGACCTGCGGGTGGCGCGCGCCGAACTGCTGGCCATCGTCGGCCCGTCGGGATCCGGCAAATCCACCCTGCTGCACATCGTCGGCACCCTGGACCGCCCCACCGCCGGCGCGGTCACCCTCGCCGGCCATGACATCGCCACGCTGTCCGACCGCAGGCTCTCCGCGCTCCGCGCCCAGCACATCGGCTTCGTCTTCCAGTCCTTCCACCTGGTGCCCGGCATCAGCGCACGGGACAACGTCGCCGAGGGGCTGCTCTACTCCGGGCTGCCGCGCGCCGAGCGCCGGCGCCGGGCGGCGGACGCGCTGGACCGGGTGGGCCTCGCGGACCGGATGTCGCACCGCCCGCACGAGCTGTCGGGCGGTCAGAAGCAGCGCGTCGCCATCGCACGGGCGGTGGTCGGCGAACCCGACCTCCTCCTGGCCGACGAACCGACCGGCGCGCTGGACTCCGCCTCCGGTGCGGCGGTCATGGAGCTGCTGCACGACCTCAACAAGGAGGGCGCCACCATCGCCGTGATCACCCATGACAGCGAGATCGCCGCACAGCTGCCCCGGCAGGTGCGGATCCGCGACGGCCAAGTGGTCGCGGACGTACGGGCGGCGGCGAAGCGATGAGACGCACCCGGCTCTCCCCGGCGTCCCTCGGCCCGCGCGACGTCCTGCACGTCGGCTCCGCGGGGCTGCGTACCCGCCCGATGCGGGTGGTGCTGTCCGCCCTGGGGATCGCCATCGGTATCGCCACGATGATCGCGGTGGTCGGCATCTCCGCCTCCAGCAAGGCCCAACTCCTCCAGAAACTGGACGCGTTGGGCACGAACATGCTGGTCGCCTCGCCCGGCCAGGGGCTGTTCGGCGAGCAGGTGAAGCTGCCGAAGGAGTCGCCCGGCATGGTGGGGCGGATCGACGGGGTCCGCCAGGTCGGCGCCACCGGCGATCTGAGCCAGTCGGTACGGCGCAGCGAGAAGATCCCGGAGGAGGAGACCGGCGGCATCACGCTCAAGGCCGCCGACGAGGGCCTGCTGCGCACTCTGCGCGGCTCGATGGCGTCCGGCACCTGGCTCAACGCCGCCAACGGGCGCTACCCCTCGGTCGTCCTCGGCCATGTCAGCGCGCAGCGGCTCGGCATCACCCGGTCGGGCCAGCAGGTCTACATCGGCGGCCGGTACTTCACCGTCGTCGGCATCCTCGACCCGCTGCCGCTCGCCCCGGAGATCGAGCGGTCCGCCCTCGTCGGCTGGCCGGCCGCGACCGAAGCGCTCGGCTTCGACGGCCACCCCACCTCGATCTACGAGCGGTCCACGGACGCCTCCGTGCAGGCCGTACGGGACCTCATCCCGCACACCGTGGATCCCGAGAACCCGCGCAACGTCCAGGTCACCGACCCGTCCTCGGCGCTCCAGGCGAAGGCGGCCACCGAGGGCGCGTTCACGAACCTGCTGCTCGGGCTGGGCGGGGTGGCGCTGCTGGTCGGCGGTGTCGGCGTCGCCAACACCATGATCATCTCGGTGCTGGAACGCCGTCACGAGATCGGGCTGCGCCGCTCCATGGGCGCCACCCGCGGCCAGATCCGGCTGCAGTTCGTGACCGAGTCACTGCTGCTGTCGGGCCTGGGCGGGCTGGCCGGCATCGTCCTCGGATCCGCCGCCACATACGTCTTCGCGGCGTCGGGCGGTATTCCGTGGGTGGTGCCCCTCTGGGCGGTCGGCGGCGGCTTCGGCGCGACGCTGGTGATCGGCACCATCGCCGGCCTCTACCCGGCCGTACGCGCCGCCCGGCTCTCGCCGACGCTCGCGCTGCAGGCCGCGTAGGCCGCCGGCCGCGTAGGGGAGCGGAGCGAGTCCTGGCCGGGCGTGGGGGCTCGGCCGGGACTCGCTTCGTTCCGCGCGGACGGGCGGCCTCCGTCCCGCCGGGAGGAGCCGCCTCCGCGCCGTCGTGGGTCGGATCGGCCCACGACGGGGGGCCGTAAGAGTTGCTTCCGGGGCACCGCCTCCCGTCCTGCCGCATCCGGCCCCACCGGCGTGCTTACGATCCACACCGGCCACCGGTCGGAAGGGTGGAAGGGAACGCCACGATGAGAGCCGTAGCAGTCAGCGCATTCGGTGAACAGCCGCAGCTCATGGATCTGCCGCAGCCCGAACCAGGGCCGGGGGAGGTCCTGGTGCGGCTGGCCGCCGCCGGACTCAACCCCAGCGACTGGAAGATCGCCGACGGCATGTTCGCGGATTCCATCCCGACCGGCTTCCCCCTGGTGCTGGGCACGGACGGCGCGGGCGAGGTGCTCGCGACCGGCACCGGCGTACGGCGCTTCACGGTCGGCGACGCGGTCTTCGGCCAGTTCCAGCGGCCGGAGCAGGGCGGCGGTTCGTACTGCGAACTGGCCGTCGCCGACGAGAACGCCATCGCCCCGGCCGCCCGCAGCGTCACCTACGCCACCTCCGCAGCACTGCCGACGGCCGGCATGGCCGCCTACAACCTCGTCGAGGAGACCCGGATCAGCGAGGGCAGAAGGGTGCTGATCGTCGGTGCGACGGGCGGCGTCGGCACCCTCGCCACCCAGCTCGCGGCCGGCCGCGGCGCCGAGGTCATCGCCACCGCCCGCCCCGCCAAGGCCGAACTGATGCGGACGCTGGGCGCCGCCGAAACCGTCGACCACACCGCGGACGCGGTCGCCGACCAGGTCCTCGCCGCGTATCCGGACGGTGTCGATGTCCTCATCGACCTGACCAGCGGGCCCGAGGAGTTCGACGTGATGACCCGGACCGTACGGGACGGCGGTACGGCCGTCTCCACCATCGGCTCGGCCGACGCGGACGCCCTGACCGAGAAGAACCTGCGCGGCTTCAACTTCCTCAACCGCCCGTCCCACCAGCTCCTGGACATCCTCGCCGGCCAGGTCGACGCCGGCCGGCTGACGGTCCTCGTGGGCCGCGAGGTCCCCTTGGAAGAGGCCGCCGACGTGCTCGCGGCCAGCCGCAGCGGACGGGCACAGGGCAAGACGGTACTGGCGATCTGAGACACCGTCGGGGCGCCCGCGGCAACCCCGAAAACCGCTGGTGCCCCGGCCCGTCGAGCGGGCAGTCTGCGGCCATGACGACGCCCCAGTGCCAGATTCGCGCCGACCACGACGCTGGCACCGTGGTCGTCTACCAGGCGTACGCACCGGCCGTCGCCGATCCGGCCCTCAGGGCGGGGCGGTTCGTGGCGCCGTTCTCGCTCCGGCGCATGACCTGGATCAAGCCGTCGTTCCGATGGCTGATGCATCGCAGCAACTGGGGCCGGAAGCCGGGGCAGCAGCGTGTCCTGGCCGTACGGATCACCCGTGCGGGCTGGGAGGAGGCCCTTTCCCGGGGCGTGTTGACGACCTCGGACGCGGCGGCCGTCGCGCGAGCCGCGGTGCATGTGCAGTGGGACCCCGAACGCTCGCTACGGGGCGCGGCGCTCGACCACTACAGCATTCAGGTCGGCATCGGCCGGGACCTGATCCGGACGTTCGCCGAGGAGTGGGTGGTGGACCTCACCGACCTCACCCCACGGGTGCGGAAGATCGCCGCGCTGGTGCAGACCGGCCAGGCCGCGAAGGCGCGGCGACTGCTGCCACCGGAGCGGCTCTATCCGGTGCCCCGGGCCGTCGCGGCCCGACTGGGCATCGACGGATGACCGGCCGCCGCGGCTCACTCCGCGCGCGGTCGGACCAGCGACCGCACCGCCCGGACCGTCGGCGGGATCACGGCGGCCGCCGTGGCCGTCAGCAGGGCGGCGGTGATGACGGTCCAGATGCCGGTGCGCAGGGAGCCGGTGAGGGCGTCGGCGTATGCGTGGGCGGCCGGGCGGGAGACCACGGCGGGCAGGGCGTCCACGGTGTGGGTGCGGAGCAGCGCCAGTGCCGCGGCCAGCAGGGCGGCGGCCGTGGCGCAGCCGGTCGCGGCGCAGATCAGGGCCCGCCGGCGGCGCCGGGCCAGCAGCAGTCCGGCCAGCAGACAGAGCGCCGCGGTGGGCGGCAGGAGCAGTGCGCCGGTGCGTACGGCCTGGTAGGCGGTCCGTACGCGGGGGACTTCCGGGGGCTTCAGCAGCACGATGCGGGTGCCGGTGTGCGGCACCCGGCGGGCGATGTCGATGCCCAGGCCGTTGCCGGACAGCTGGTGTTTGACGCGGGCGATGACCGGGGTGAAGTCGAGCGTCACCGCGGCGTTGCCGGAGGCGGTCAGGGTGCCCTCCAACGCCTGGTGGGCGGTGCGGTGCACACCGTTCCAGACGCTCGGGAAGGCGCGGCCCGTGACGATCTGGCGGACCTGCTTGTCGACGAACTCGCGGATGCCGCGGGTGAAGCGCAGGCGCTGCGCGGGCCGTTCGGCGCGCGGGATGACCTTCAGCAGCCCGTCGATCCTGACGTGCTGCATCACCCCGTTCGTCACCTGGTCGACGATGGCGTTCTGCACGGCCCGGTTCGCGGCGAGCGGGGCGACCGTCTCCACATAGCGCTCGGTGTCGGTGAGTTCGGCGCGGGCCCACACGGCGGTCAGACTCAGCGGCAGCAGCAGCACCCCGACCAGCAGCAGCGTGCACCCGCCCAGCGCGCGGCCGCGCCGCCGGGGCCGTGCCGGCAGGTGTTCCGCCTCCACCGCCCGGCCGCCGACGCGTACGGGTGCGCTCGCTGACATCGCGTCCTGGTCCTCCTGCCCGGCGGACTACGTACGGCCTCGTCTCAGGCAAGCCCGCACGGCCCGCGCCCGCCACCGGGGCCGGTGCCAATGGGTGACGGGAGGGGAGGGGGACGGAGGGGAGGAGGGAGGGGACGGGCTAGTGGCGGTGTGGTCCGGGGCGGTGGATCGGGCCGTGGGTGTCCTCGCAGTGATTGGTGGGCTGCGGCTCGGGGCCGGTGCCCAAGGTGAGGACCTCGTCGGGGGACGCCTGCTCGCCGACGTGGTCGACCTGGAGCGTGGCGTGGGTGATGCCGTACTGCGCGCTCAGCAGCCCCTGGAGATTGCGGCGGACCTTGTGGCAGTCGCCGCCGGGCGCCACCAGGATGTGCGCGGACAGCGCGGGCTGTCCGGAGGTGATCTGCCAGATGTGCAGGTCGTGGATCTCCACGACCTGGTCGGCGGAGACGAGGTGGTCGCCCAGTGCGTCCGGGTCGACGCCGGCCGGTGCGGCCTCCATGAAGATCCGGCCGGACTCCCGTACCAGGCCCGTACCGGCCTTGAGCATCAGCGCGACGACCACCAGCGTGGCGATCGCGTCGGCCCGTGCGAAGCCGGTGGTCAGCACGATCAGGCCGGAGATCGCGGTGGCGATGAAGCCGAACAGGTCGGTGAGGATGTGCTGGTAGGCGCCCTCGATGTTGAGGCTGGAGCGGTTGGCACGGGACAGCAGCCAGACGCAGACGAGGTTCACGACGATGCCGGACAGCGCGGTGATCACCACCAGGCCGCCGGTGACCGAGGGCGGCGAGATCAGCCGGTCGACCGCCTCGTACGCCAGCCAGGCGGACAGCAGCAGCAGGGTGATGCCGTTGGCCTGCGCGGAGAGGATCTCGGCGCGCTTGAGGCCGTAGGTGTAGCCGCCGCGCGCGGGCCGCGCGGACAGCCGCATCGCGACCAGCGCCAGCACGATCGAGACCGCGTCGGTGAGCATGTGGGCGGCGTCCGAGATCAGCGCCAGGGACTGGGCCACGACGCCGATGACGACCTCGACCGCCATGTAGGCGGTGAGCAGGATGAGCGCGGCGCGCAGCCAGCGCCGGTCGGCGTCCGGGGCGACGGCGTGTGAGTGTCCGTGCGCGTGGCCGTGGGAATGGCCGTGGGAGTGGCCCTGTGACTGGTGGTCCGTGTGGTTCCCCGTGGGGGCCTCGGCCCCGTCGTGCCCCTGGGCGTGCTCGGTCATGGCGCGCTCCTTCCTGGGTCGTCGCTGCGAAGCAAACCGCACTTCCGCGAAAGATCCAAAGGCTGCACCGGTGACCGTTGTCATTACCGTCGAACGGCTTATCGTGCCTGGTCACAGCTGTCCGGTGGGCGTGGCTCGGGCCGACGCCGACGGCGACGCCGACGACGACGAGGCGACGACGGCGACCGAGTCGGCTCAAGCCGAGTGCGGCGGATGCAGCGCCGCATACTCCAGCGGCGCCGACGGATCGATCGACACGTCCAGCGGGGCGGGCTCCGCGCCGGCGCGGACCAGGAGGTCGCCGACCGCGGCGATCATCGCGCCGTTGTCGGTGCACAGCCGCAGCGGCGGTACGCGCAGCGTGATGCCCGCCGCGGCGCAGCGCTCCTCGGCCAGCGAACGCACCCGCGAGTTGGCCGCCACACCGCCGACCACGACCAGGGTCCGTACGCCGTGCTCGGTGCAGGCGGCCACCGCCTTGCGGGTGAGGACATCGGCGACGGCCTCCTGGAGCGACGCCGCACCGTCCGCGACCGGGAGGGGCAGGCCCGCGGCCCGGTGGGCCTCCGCCCAGCGGGCTCCCGCCGTCTTCAGACCCGAGAAGGAGAAGGTGAAGCGGTTTCCCGGCGGGCCCGTGGTGAGCGGGCGGGGAAAGGGGACAGCGCGCGGATCCCCCTCGCGCGCTGTCCGGTCGATGGCCGGGCCGCCGGGATACGGCAGCCCGAAGACCCGCGCGACCTTGTCGAAACACTCCCCTGCGGCGTCGTCCAGGGTGTCGCCGAGGTGGGTGATCGGGTCGCGGGCCAGGTCGCGTACGAGCAGCAGCGAGGTGTGGCCGCCGGAGACGATCAGCACCACGCACGGGTCGGGCAGCGGACCGTGTTCGAGGGTGTCGGCGGCGATATGACCGGCCAGGTGGTGGACGCCGTACAGCGGCACGCCCAGCGCATAGGCCAGCCCCTTCGCGCCGGCCAGCCCCACCTGGAGCGCGCCGGACAGCCCCGGCCCGGTCGTCACCGCGACCGCGCCGATGTCCGACGCCCGCAGCCCCGCGTCGGCCAGCGCGCCGCGTACGACGGGGGTCAGCGCGTGCACATGCGCTCGGGCGGCGATCTCCGGCACCACGCCGCCGAACCGGGCGTGCTCGTCCATGCTCGACGCGAGGGCCTGGCCGAGCAGCCGCCCGTCCCGCACCAGGCCGGCGCCCGTCTCGTCGCAGGACGATTCGATGCCCAGCACTACCGGTGAGCCCACAGCGGACCGCTCCTTCTTGACCCTTGACGCTTATTGCAATCTATATGCAATAAGAGGGTCGTCTCCTCACGAGGGGGTGCGGGGCCCCAGGACGGTGTGCGGGCGGGGAGCCCGGCCCCCGCGATGCCGCCAACCGCCCAGTAGAGTGCGGCTGCCGTCCACGGTCCCCGCCCCGCCCGTCCCCTCCCGACCTCTGAGGTACTCGGCAGTGAGCCCCGCACCACCGCTTCCGCCCCCGCTCACCGTCGTCGGCATCGGGGCCGACGGCTGGCACGGACTGCCCGCCGCCTCCCGGCACGCACTGCGCGAGGCCGAGGTACTGATCGGCGGGCCGCGCCAGCTCGCGCTGCTCCCCGACGAATGCGCCGGCGAGCGGGTCGCCTGGCCCTCGCCGCTGCGCCCCGCCGTCCCCGGGCTGCTCACCACCCACGCCGGGCGCCGGATCTGCGTGCTGGCCAGCGGCGATCCGATGTTCTACGGGATCGGGCGGACGCTGGTGGAGACGATGGCGAACGAGGCAGATGAGCCTCTGATGAACGCGCCCCGGGTGAACGCGCCCCAGGCCCCCGCCCTCCTCCGCATCCTCCCCCACCCCTCCTCCGTCTCCTACGCCTGCGCCCGGCTCGGCTGGCCCGTCGAGGACACCGAGGTCGTCACGCTCGTCGGACGGCCCGCCGAGAACCTGGTCGCGGCGCTGCACGACGGCCGTCGGCTGCTGGTGCTGTCCGCCGGCGCCGGCACCCCCGCCGAGGTCGCCGCGCTGCTGCGTGCGCACGGCTTCGGCCCGACCCGGATGCGGGTCCTCGAACAGCTCGGCGGCGACCGGGAGTCGACGGCCGAGGGCACCGCGGCCGACTGGGCGCACCCGCCCGCCGACCCGCTGAACGTCATCGCCCTCGACTGCGTCCGCGAGCCCGGCGCGCTACGGCTGTCCGCCGTCCCCGGCCTGCCCGACGCGGCCTACGAGCACGACGGCCAGCTCACCAAGCGCCATGTCCGCGCCGCCACGCTCGCCGCACTCGCGCCCGCGCCCGGCGAACTGCTGTGGGACATCGGCGGCGGCTCCGGCTCCATCGCCATCGAATGGCTGCGCGCGCACCGCAGCTGCCGGGCCGTCAGCGTCGAGCGCGATCCCGTACGGGCCGAGCGGATCGGCCGCAACGCACGCACGCTCGGCGTGCCGTCGCTGCGCGTCGTCCAGGGCCCCGCGCCCGCATCGCTGGACGGCCTGCCGACGCCGGACGCGGTCTTCATCGGCGGCGGCCTGACGGCGCACGGGCTGCTCGCGAAGTGCTGGGAGGCGCTGCCGCCGGGCGGCCGCATCGTCGCCAACACGGTGACGCTGGAGTCCGAGGCGCTGCTCGCCGACTGGTACCGGCGGCACGGCGGCGAACTGGTTCGGCTGGCGGTCGCGCACGCGGTGCCGGTCGGCGGCTTCACCGGCTGGCGGCAGGCGATGCCGGTCACCCAATGGGCCGCGGTCAAGCCCCCGTCGTCCCTGTCGTCCCCGTCATCCCCGTCGTCTCCGTCGTCCTCTCCCACGGAGAACCCCGTCCCCCAGGAGACCGAAGCACCATGACCGTCTACTTCATCGGCGCGGGCCCCGGCGCCGCCGACCTGATCACCGTGCGCGGCGCCCGTACCCTCGCCGCCTGCGGGGTCTGCCTGTACGCCGGCAGCCTCGTGCCGCGCGAACTGCTCGCCGAGTGCCCGCCCGGCGCCCGGCTGATCGACACCGCGCAGCTCGACCTCGACACCATCACCGCCGAGCTGGTCCGCGCCCACCAGGAGGGCCACGACGTCGCCCGGCTGCACTCCGGCGACCCGTCCGTCTTCAGCGCGGTCGCCGAACAGATGCGGCGCCTGGACGCGGCCGGTGTGCCGTACGAAGTCGTGCCGGGCGTCCCCGCGTTCGCCGCGGCGGCGGCCGCCCTCAAGCGCGAGCTCACCGTCCCCACCGTCGGCCAGACCGTCATCCTCACCCGCGTCGCCCAGCGCGCCACCCCGATGCCGGAGGGCGAGGACCTCGCCACCCTCGGCCGCAGCGGCGCGCTGCTCGTACTGCACCTGGCCGCGATGTACGTCGACCGCGTCGTCGACGAACTCCTCCCGCACTACGGCGCCGACTGCCCGGCCGCCGTCGTCGCGATGGCCTCCCGCCCGGACGAAATCGTGCTGCGCGGCACCCTCGCCGACATCGCGGACCAGGTGAAGGCCGCCGGCGTCGTCCGCACGGCGGTCATCATGGTCGGCCGCACCCTGGCCGCCGAGCAGTTCCGCGACAGCCACCTCTACTCCACGGACCGCGAACGACCCCACGCACCGTGCGACGCCCCGGCGGAGGGAACGGGGACGGGGAGGGCCTGACGGGGGCTGGGCCCGACGCCTGACGGAACGCCGCCCAGCCTGAGGGCGCACCCGCCCCAGCCTGACGGAATACCGCAGCGCGGCGCTGACGGAATACCGCCGCGCGCCCCCGCGTTGTGGACCCGCAGGGGGCCCTCGCATCCCCTAGGGGATCTGTTCGAACCTCCCCTAGGGGACGGTTCCCCCGCCGCTACCCCACCGCTACCCCGCCGCCTCCCCCATCGCCGGGACCACGCCCAGCTGCTGCATCAGGCCGAGCAGATCCCGGTCCGACCACTTCTCGGCGAGCTTGCCGTCCTCGATGCGATGGATCACCGTCCCGGTCATGGTGACGTGCTTGCCGGTGGCCGGGATGCCGGGCAGGTCCTTCTCGTGCACCCCACGGGCCGTCAGCCGGGTCACGACCTTGTCGCCCTCCGCGATCTGGTCCTCGATGTCATGGCTGCCGGGAGTGGCCTCCCAGAACAGCCGGATCGCCTGCTTGACGCCCTCGCGACCGTGCGCGAACCCCGGAAACGGCGGCGGCGTGTGGTCCTTGTAGTCGTCGGCCACGAGCTCGTCCATGGCGTCGACGTTGCCCTCGTCGATCTCCTGGTAGAAGCGGCGGACCAGCCGCTTGTTCTCCTCGGTGGTCACGGCAACTCCTCGGTGCGGGTGTGGGTGCGGGTGCGACCCGCATCGTTACGCGTCGGGTCCCCGGCCCTGCCCCCGGCGCGCGCCCCGCCGCGGACGTTCACTCGGACGAACGCCGCCCAGGCTGCGTGCGTGCCCCTTCACGCCCCCGGCCCCCGCGGCTCCGCCTGCCCCACCACCAGCCCTGCCCGGTCGATGCAGATGACGTCGACCGCGACCGGCGCGCCGCGCAGCACCGCGAGCGCCTCGTCGCGGGCCGTGGCGGCCACCAGATCGCCGAGCGGAACGCCGGCCGCCGTGCACATCTGGAGCGCGGCGAGGCCGGTGTTGGCCTCGGCCACCGCCGTCGCCAGTGCCTCGTCCGCGCCGCCGCGCCGGGCCAGTTCGGCGAGGAACTCCTTGTTCACCTGGGACCGCGCGGAGTGCAGATCGAGATGCCCGGCCGCCAGTTTGGACAGCTTGGCGAACCCGCCGCAGACGGTGAGCCGTTCGACGGGATGACGGCGGATGTACTTGAGCACCGCGCCCGCGAAGTCCCCCATGTCCAGCAGCGCGTCGTCGGGGAGCTTGTGCACGGCGACGGCGACCTTTTCCGATGTGGAACCCGTACAGCCGGCCACATGACGCCGTCCTGCCGCACGCGCCACATCGACACCGCGCCGGATGGAGTCGATCCACGCCGAGCAGGAGTACGGCACGACGATCCCCGTGGTCCCCAGGATCGACAGCCCGCCCAGGATGCCCAGTCGCGGATTCCACGTACTGCGGGCGATCTCCTCGCCGTGATCGACCGAGATCTCGACCTCGACGTCACCGCTCCCGCCGTACCGGGCCGCGACCTGCGCGAGGTGCTCGCGGATCAGCTGGCGCGGCACGGGGTTGATCGCCGGCTCGCCGACGTCCAGCGGCAGGCCGGGCCGGGTGACGGTGCCGACCCCCGGGCCCGCCTTGAAGACGACTCCGGAGCCGGCCGGCAGCACCCGCACCGTCGAGCGGATCAGCGCACCATGCGTCACATCCGGGTCGTCGCCCGCGTCCTTCACCACACCCGCCATCGCGCGGGTACGCGCCGGCGCCAGCTCCTCCACCGCGAGCGCGAACGACGGCGTCTGTCCCTTGGGCAGAGTGATCGTCACCGGATCGGGGAAGTCGCCGCTCAGGAGGGCGGTGTACGCGGCCGTGCTCGCGGCCGTCGCACAGGCGCCGGTCGTCCAGCCGTGCCGCAGCCCGGTGTGCGCGAGCTGCGCGCTGCGGCCGCCCGCGCCTCCGGAGGCAGCCCTATCTTCGGCGCCTCCCGCACCTCCCGTACCCTTCGGTTGCGCTTCAGCCATGGAAGGACCCGCAGCCGATGACCGACGACGCCCGCCCGGCGGGAGACGCCGAGGGCCGTGCCCATGTGCTGATCCTCGGGGGCACGACCGAGGCCCGCCGCCTGGCCGCCGAGCTGACGGAGCCGCCGGTGGCCGCGCGGGTGCGCGTCACGACCTCCCTCGCCGGCCGGGTCGCCGCGCCGCGACTACCCACCGGGGAGGTGCGCATCGGAGGGTTCGGCGGCCCCGAGGGCCTCGCCCGCTGGCTGCGCGAGCACGCGGTGGACGCGCTCATCGACGCCACCCATCCTTTCGCCGGCACGATCAGTTTCCACGCGGCGCAGGCCGCCGCCACCGCCCATGTTCCCCTGCTGGCCCTCCGCCGTCCCGGCTGGGTACCGGGCCCGGACGACCGCTGGCACCCGGTCGCCTCACTGGACGAGGCCGCGGCCGCCCTCCCGGCCCTCGGCACCCGCGTCTTCCTCACCACCGGTCGCATGGGTCTGTCCCACTTCGCCCACCTCACCGACCTCTGGTTCCTCGTACGCTCCGTGGACGCCCCCGAGCCCCCGCACCCGCCCCGTATGACGATCCTCCTGGACCGCGGCCCGTTCACCCTGGAGGGCGAGCGGGAACTCCTCCGCCGCCACCGCATCGACGTGCTGGTCACCAAGGACAGCGGGGCCGCCGCGACCGCCGCGAAGCTGACGGCGGCGCGTGAGGCCGGCCTCCCGGTCGTGGTCGTACGCCGCCCACCGGTCCCGGAGGGCGTACCGGTCGCGGCGGACCCGGACGAGGCGTTGAACTGGCTGCGCACGCTGCTGAACTGACCCGGCCCCTGCCTTCCTGCTTCCCTCCGTCCTTGCCCTGGAGCGCACTCCACCGCCTAGCGTCTGACGCACGACGACCCGACCGAAGGGAAACAGGGACACCTCGTGCGTTACACACTGTTCGGCAAGACCGGCCTGCGGGTGAGCGAGCTGAGCCTCGGTGCGATGACCATGGGCGGCGACGAGGACTGGGGCGCCTCCAAGGAGACCAGCGGCCGGATCCTCGACATGTACGCGGAGGCGGGCGGCAACTTCGTCGACACCGCCAACAACTACACCGGCGGCAGCTCCGAGACGATCCTCGGCGAGCTGCTCGAAGGCCGCCGGGACCGCTTCGTACTGGGCAGCAAATACACCTGCGCGACCCGCAAGGGCGATGTGAATTCGGGCGGCAACCACCGCAAGAACCTGGTCCAGTCGGTGGAGGCCAGCCTCGCCCGGCTGCGTACCGACCGCCTCGACGTCCTGTGGGTGCACGCCCGGGACAACTTCACCCCGGTCGAGGAGGTCATGCGGGCGCTGGACGACCTCGTACGCACCGGAAAGGTGCTCTACATCGGGGTGTCCGACTGGCCCGCCTGGGAGATCGCGCAGGCGAACACGCTCGCCGAGCTCCGCGGCTGGACCTCCTTCGCGGGCTCGCAGCTGCGCTACAACCTGCTGGAGCGCACCCCCGAGCGCGAACTGCTCCCCCAGGCCCGCGCCTTCGACCTCGCGGTGCTGGCCTGGGCCCCGCTCGCGGCCGGCAAGCTCACCGGCAAGTACCGGCGCGGCGAGACGGGCCGGCTGGACCCGGAGACCGTCAACGGGCAGGCGGATGACCGGGAGGACGCGGTCATCAGCGCGGTGCTGGAGATCGCCGAGCAGGGCGGCTGGAGCCCGGCGCAGGTGGCGCTGGCCTGGCTACGGGGGCGGCCCGGCAACATCGTCCCGATCACCGCCGCCACGAAGGAGAGCCAGCTCGCGGACAATCTCGCCAGTGTCGAGATCACACTCGACGCCGATGCGGTCACCAGGCTCGACGAGGTGAGCGCGGTGCCGCTGGGATTCCCGCACGACTTCCTCGCCGATTCCGGAGTCCAGGACAACGTCTACGGCGACCGCCGGCAGGACATCGAGGACCGCCGCTCGACGTACCGCCGCACGACGACCGAGATCCGCTAGGCCGGACCTTCGCCGCCCGGGTGAACAACACCGCGCAACGTTTCTGCGCTGCGTACGCTGCCCCTCCCGCTCACTGCGGGCACTCCCGCAGCACTTCCGCGAGCCGGCGGGCGACGTCGGGTGCGCAGCGGCCCAGTTCCACCAGCGGCCGGGGAGAGTCGCCGGCCAGCGAGACCGGGTCGAGGGACAAGGACGGCAGGGTGATTCCCACCCCTTTCAAGGCAGCAAGAAGTTCGTCACGGGCCTCCTGGGCTTCCCTGATCTCTCCGGTGGCCGGACGGCGTTCCGCCATTTCCATGCCTGATGCTCCGTTCTTGTCCCGACGCGCGTGGGGCGTGGCGTTGTCACCGCACATGCCGACAAAGGGAGTTGGGGAAGCCGAACAAAAATACGAGGCCGAGGCTTGAGCCCGTGCGTTGCCGGCCCGCCAACTCCATCGGCTGGCTGCGACAAGTGTCAGGGAGATAACTGACGCAATTGGCCGAGGACACGAGCTATGCCCGCCCCATCTGTGCGGATTCGCCGGGCCCTGAGAGTCGGAAGAGGGAAGCGGCCCCTGCCTAGACCTGGCAGGGGCCGCCGTACTCGTTCCTCACCCCTCCGGATACCTCCGCGGCGTCCACACGACCTCCGTGCCGTCGTCCCGCCGTACCGCCTGTGTCTGGGACGAGCCGATCAGCAGGATCGTGCGCATGTCGACCTGGGTGGGGTCGAGGTCGGTGAGGCGGACGGTGCGTACGGATTCCTCGGGGCCGCCGATGTCGCGGCCGAGGATGACCGGGGTGTCGGGTGCGCGGTGTTCCAGGAGGAGTTCGCGGGCTTTGCCGACCTGCCAGGTGCGGCTGCGGGAGCCGGGGTTGTAGAGCGCCAGGACGAGGTCGGCGGCGACCGCGGCGTGCAGGCGTTCGGCGATGACCTCCCAGGGCTTGAGGCGGTCGGAGAGGGAGATGACCGCGTAGTCGTGGCCGAGCGGGGCGCCGGCGCGGGCCGCGGCGGCGTTGGCGGCGGTGACCCCGGGGAGGACCCGGACGGGGACGGAGCGGTAGGGGTCCTGGGAGGCGACCTCCAGGACGGCGGTGGCCATGGCGAAGATTCCGGGGTCGCCGCCGGAGACGACGGCCACCCGCCGCCCGCGCCGGGCCAGGTCGAGGGCGAGTTCCGCGCGCTCGGACTCGACCTTGTTGTCGGAGGCGTGGCGCAGCTGCCCGTGGCGTACGGGGACGCGGTCGAGGTAGGTCGTGTAACCGACGAGGTCTTCGGCGGCGGCGAGTGCGCCGCGTGACTCGGGGGTCAGCCAGAGCGGGCCGGCAGGGCCGGTGCCGACGACCACCACCTCTCCCCTGGGGGCGTCCTCCCGGGGCTCCGGAGCCGGGTTCGCGATGCGGCTCGGGACGACGGCGAGAGAGAAGTAGGGGACCGAATCCGGGTCGACGGAGTCGAGTGGGGCGGTGCGTTCGCCCTCCATCGTGGCGCGCTCGACGTACCGGGCCTCGTCCAGCCGCCCGGAGCGCTCCAGCGCCCGCCGCACGGTGGGGAAGGTCCGGCCGAGCTTCATCACCACGGCGGAGTCGGTGGCGGCCAGGCGCGCGGTCAGCTCCTCCTCGGGCAGCGTGCCCGGCAGGATCGTGAGTATCTCCTCGGCCTCGACCAGCGGCGTACCGAGGCGGGCCGCGGCGGCGCTCACCGACGTCACACCGGGGATCACCTCGGTGTCGTAGCGGTCCGCGAGCCGCTGGTGCATGTGCTGGTACGAGCCGTAGAAGAGCGGGTCGCCCTCGGCCAGAACCGCCACCGTGCGCCCGGCGTCCAGGTGCGCGGCGAGCCGGGCCGCGGCCTTCTCGTAGAACTCGTCGAGCGCGCCCCGGTAGCCGCCGGGATGGTCGGTGGTCTCGGTGGTGATCGGGTAGACCAGCGGCTCTTCGATGTGGTCGGGGCGGATGTGGCGGGCCGCGATGGAGCGGGCGATCGAGCGTCCGTGCCGGGCGCTGTGGTACGCGACGACATCGGCCTCGGCGATGACTTCGGCGGCCCGGATCGTCATGAGGGACGGGTCGCCGGGGCCGAGGCCCACGCCGTAGAGGCGACCGGTCAGCTGCTGCTCGCTCACGCTTACTCTTCCTCGCTTGCCAGGGCGTTGATCGCGGCCGCGGCCATGGCGCTGCCGCCACGCCGCCCGCGCACCACGATGTGATCCAACTTCGACGGATGGGCTATCAGCGCGTCCTTGGACTCGGCGGCGCCGATGAAGCCGACGGGGATGCCGAGGACGGCGGCGGGCCGCGGCGCGCCCTCGTCGATCATCTCCAGGAGGCGGAAGAGGGCGGTGGGCGCGTTGCCGACCGCGATCACCGCGCCCTCCATACGGTCCCGCCACAGCTCCAGCGCGGCGGCGCTCCGGGTGGTCCCCATACGGGCGGCCAGGTCCGGTACCGCCGGGTCGGCGAGGGTGCAGAGCACCTCGTTGTCGGCCGGCAGCCGCTTGCGGGTGACGCCGCTGGCGACCATGTTGGCGTCGCACAGGATCGGCGCGCCGGCCCGCAGCGCCTTGCGGGCGTTCTTCACCACCTCGGGGGTGAAGGCGAGATCGCGTACGAGGTCGACCATGCCGCAGGCGTGGATCATCCGGACCGCGACCTTGCTGACGTCGGCGGGCAGGCCCGCGAGGTCCGCCTCGGCGCGGATGGTGGCGAAGGACTGGCGGTAGATGGACGCCCCGTCCTTCTCGTAGTCGAACGCGGTCACCGGTTACCTCCGAGGATGCCCCGTCCCTCAGGGCGGGGAGGAATCGGACTCCTGCGGAGCGGGGCAGGGAAAGCCGGATCGCCGCCAGGGCGATCCGGCGTGCTTCCCGAATGGTGGTGAGGCAGCCCGCAACGATCAAGAGCTCTCAACTGTCAGTCCTCCCAGATAGGTTGATGTGTATGACGACAGCAGCGACAGCGGAGGACACCGGGAATGCCCGGTGGACGTTCCGGCTTCGCGTGTCGTCCACGGCCCGCGCCGCCCTGGTGAGCGAGTGGGGCCGGTGCCGGTGGATTTGGAACGAGTGCTGCGCAAAGTCGAAGCAGACATACCTGTGGAACAAGCGCCGGCCCGAAGGTGCGTCCAAGCGGACGTGCGGGCCTGCGCAGCTCGACAAGATGCTGACCGAGGCCCGCAAGAGGAACGGATGGCTGCGTGAGGGGTCCAGCGTTCCGCAGCAGCAGTTGATTCGCGACTTCGGGAAGTCCCGCGCCAAGGCGCAGAAGGACATCGAGGAACGGTTGCCGATGCGGCAGCGGTCCGGGATGCCTCGCTGGAAGAAGAAGCGTGAGGCGCGGCCGTCGCTGAACTACACCCGGCGTGGCTTCCGCCTCAAAGACGGTCGTCTGCACCTGGCGGGCGGGATCGTGCTGACGGTCGTGTGGTCGCGGGAGCTCCCGGCCGCCCCGTCCAGCGTGCGGGTCTATCAGGACAGTGTCGGACACTGGTACGCGAGTTTCGTCGCGCCTGCCGAGATTGAACCGCTGCCCGAAACCGGCGCCGTGATCGGCGTCGACTGGGGTGTGAAGGTGACCGCGACCACCAGCAGCGACACCCACGACCTTCCCCACGCGGAGCACGGGAAGAAGGCCGCCCAGCGCCTCGCGCACTATCAGCGGATGATGGCCCGGCGGAAGCCGAAGCGCGGGCAGCCGGCCTCGAAGGGCTACCGCGAAGCGAAGCAGCTGACGGCGAAGCTGCACAAGAAGGTGGCCCGGCAACGCCAGGACACCGGCCGCAAGTGGGCCAAGTCCGTGGTCCGTGACCATGACGCCATCGCCGTCGAAGACTTCCGTCCGAAGTTCCTGGCCAAGTCCACCATGGCGCGGAAGGCCGCCGACGCGGCGATCAGCGCGACGAAGACGGCACTCATCGAGATGGGCCGCAAGCACGGGCGGGATGTCCGTCTGGTGCACCCCGCGCACACCACGATGGACTGTGCGCAGTGCGGAGCGAGAACCAAGCACGCACTACCTCTTTCCGAACGAACCTATGCCTGCACCGTGTGCGGATCCGTATCCCCCAGGGATAAGAACTCCGCTCGCGTGATGCTGGTCCGGGCTGGTCTCAACCCGGCTAGTGCTGATCGTGGAAGTCCAGACGGGGCGCTGCCCCGTCTGGCAGCGTGAGCTAGAAATCCCCACATCAGCCCCGGAGGGTGAGGAATCCCCTCCTTTCGGGAGGGGAGGATTCAATGTGGCCTCGTTTCTTGTGGTGCCGGTGGTGCATCCGGCCGTACGACGGAGACGCGGTAGCCCTCGGGCGTTGCCAGGACGTCGATCCAGGTGCCGTGCGGATGGCCGCAGCGTCGTTCGCAGCCGGACCAGTAGAGGGGGAGTTGCGGTACGGGGAGGTCGGCTGCGGAGTCGGGGAGGGCGCCGGCCGGCAGGGGGGTGCCCGCGGTCACCGCGGCCGCGGCGTCGGCGCGGACGTCCGAGCGGGACTTGGCGCAGCCGGGGCGGCCGGTGCAGGCGCCGATGCGGTGCCAGGGGGAGGCGGGGTCGGTGATCAGCCCGGCGGCGGTGAGTTCACGCAGCCGGGGTTCGGCGGTGGCGGCCGAAAGACCGGGGACGACCACTCCGCGCCAAGGGGTGAGCCGCAGTTCGCCGCACCCGTCCTCGTCGGCCACGGCGGTCAGCAGCCGCCACTGCGCGACGGTCAGCCGGCCCAGCGGCGCGAGGACGGAGAGCGCCCGGCGGCCGTCGCGGCCTTCGACGATGCCGGGGGCGGGAGCGCACTCCGTCGAGCTGTACTCCGTATCCACGGCCTCCGTATCCACGGCCTCCGTACCGACGTACTCCGCCGCAATCCCCGCCTCCCGCAACGCATCCGACACATCGCGCATGTTCAGTGCATATCCGGCGGGGAGTTCGCGTACGCGCCATGCGCCCGTGCCGCTCGCGTCGGCGGCGGCGAGGAACGACTCGGCGGCGGTGAGCGCCGCGCGCGGTGCGTCCGGGCCGGCGATCCGCAGCGCCGCCGGATTGTCGCCGATGCGCAGGAGCGCCCCGCTTCCTGAGGCACCTCCCGCCGCATCGTCGCCCGCTCCGTCTGCGACCAAGGTCACATCCCCGCCGAGCGCCGCCACATCGCCCCGGCCGTCGTCCAGGACGAACAGAAAACGGCCGGAGAGGGCGGTCGCGGAGTCGCTCGCGCAGAGCAGGGCGTCCAGTTGCCGGGCCCACAACTGCACGTCAGAGGGGGTGTGATGGTCGAGACAGGCCAGGGGGGAGGCCAGGATGTTGCGGATGCGTTCATGGCGCGCGGAGGGCAGCAGACCGGCTTCGCTCAGCAGATCGGCCAGTTCACCGGCGCAGTCCTCCGCGAGGCCGCGGAGCTCGGCATTGCCGCGCGAGGTGAGGGAGAGATGACCGTCGCCGAGACGCTCCGCGGCGTCGGCCAGCGCAGCTGCCTGACGTGACGTCAAATAACCGGCGGGTAGCCGTACTCGCGACAGCCCGCCGTCGGCGGCGGAGTGCAGCCGCAGCGCTCCCGGGCAGGCGTCACCGCGATCCCGTACGGGCGGTTCGGCCCCATGGGGACGGAGCGAGGGGGAGGGCGGCATGGCGGCGAGCATACCGACGTCGGGCAACGGCGGATCCGGGAGCGGAGAGCGCCCGCGCCCACCGGCACGGCGCCCCGGGAGCCGCGATCCCGCGCGCGGGACAACGACCACCCGGGCGCCCTCCCCTGCCCCGCCGCCAGCCCTTACTATGCAGGTCGGTGGGTCAGCTGGCCCGCCGGACGCCAGCGACGGCGCCGGGCCCTGCGGCCCGAGGGAGGAAGCCCGGTGAGAATCCGGCGCGGTCCCGCCACTGTGAACCCGGCCACCACCGGGTGAGCCAGGAACTCCCGCCGTCCACACGACCACCCGGGGCGCGGACACCCCGAGGAAGGCCTGCGCTCGCATGCTTCTGCTGCTGTCGACCTCCGACACCGACCTGCTCAGCGCCCGCGCTGCCACCGGTCCCGTGCCCTACCGGCTCGCCAACCCCGCCCGCCTCGACATCGACGAGCTGCCCGCGCTGCTGGACGGCGCCGATCTCGTCGTCGTACGCCTCCTGGGCGGCATCCGCGCCTGGCAGGAGGGCCTCGACCTGCTGCTCGCCGAGGACCAGCACCGGCCGGTCATCGTCCTCACGGGTGAACAGGCCCCCGACGCGCAGCTCATGGAGGCGTCCACGGTCCCGGTCGGCATCGCGGCCGAGGCGCACGCCTACCTCGCACACGGCGGCCCCGCCAACCTCGACCAGCTCGCCCGCTTCCTCTCCGACACGGTGCTGCTGACCGGCCACGGCTTCGAACCGCCGGCCCCCGCCCCCACCTGGGGCGAGCTGGAGCGCTCGGCGGACCCGAAGGCCACAGGCCCGCTGATCGCCGTGCTCTACTACCGCGCCCACCACATGAGCGGCAACACCGGCTTCGTGGACGCCCTGTGCGGTCAGATCGAGCGGGCCGGCGGCCGCCCCCTGCCGCTCTTCGTCGCCTCGCTGCGCGCGCCCGAGCCGGAACTGATCGAAGCGCTGCGGCCGGCCGACGCCATCGTCACCACCGTCCTCGCCGCCGGCGGCACCAAGCCCGCCGAGGCCTCGGCCGGCGGCGACGACGAGTCCTGGGACGCGGGCGCGCTCGCCGCCCTGGACGTGCCGATCCTCCAGGCGCTGTGCCTGACCGGATCGCGCGCCGCCTGGGAGGAGAACGACGAGGGCCTGTCCCCGCTGGACGCCGCCTCGCAGATCGCCGTCCCCGAGTTCGACGGCCGCCTGATCACCGTCCCGTTCTCCTTCAAGGAGGTCGACGAGGACGGCCTCCCGGTGTACGTCGCCGACCCCGAGCGCGCCGCCCGGGTCGCCGGTATCGCCGTACGCCACGCCCGGCTGCGGCACATCCCGGCCGCCGAAAAGCGCCTGGCGCTGGTCCTCTCCGCATACCCCACCAAGCACTCCCGTATCGGCAACGCGGTCGGCCTGGACACCCCGGCCTCCGCCGTCGCCCTCCTGCGCCGTCTGAGGGCGGAGGGCTACGACTTCGGCGACGAGTCCGCCGAGCCGGTCCCGGGCCTGGCCTCCGGCGACGGCGACGAGCTGATCTACGCCCTCATCGAGGCCGGCGGCCACGACCAGGAGTGGCTCACCGAGGAACAGCTCGCCCGTAACCCGGTCCGCATCCCGGCCGCCGACTACAAGCGCTGGTACGCCACGCTGCCGCAGGAGCTCCGGGAGTCCGTCGAGCAGCACTGGGGCCCGCCGCCCGGCGAGATGTTCGTCGACCGCAGCGCCAACCCCGACGGGGACATCGTGCTCGCCGCCCTCCGCCGCGGCAATCTCCTCATCATCATCCAGCCGCCGCGCGGCTTCGGTGAGAACCCGATCGCGATCTACCACGACCCCGATCTGCCGCCCTCGCACCACTACTTGGCGGCCTACCGCTGGATCGCCGCCGCGCAGCAGGACGGCGGTTTCGGCGCGGACGCCATGGTGCACCTCGGCAAGCACGGCAACCTGGAGTGGCTGCCCGGCAAGAACGCGGGCCTGTCCGCGGCGTGCGGCCCGGACGCCGCGCTCGGCGATCTCCCGCTCGTCTACCCGTTCCTGGTCAACGACCCGGGCGAGGGCACCCAGGCCAAGCGCCGGGTGCACGCCACGCTCGTCGACCACCTCGTGCCGCCCATGGCGCGCGCGGAGTCGTACGGCGACATCGCCCGCCTGGAACAGCTCCTGGACGAGTACGCCGCGATCTCCTCCATGGACCCGGCCAAACTCCCCGCCATCCGCGCGCAGATCTGGACCCTGATCCAGGCCGCCAAGCTCGACCACGACCTGGGGCTGGAGGAACGCCCCGACGACGACGGCTTCGACGACTTCCTGCTGCACGTCGACGGCTGGCTGTGCGAGGTCAAGGACGCCCAGATCCGCGACGGTCTGCATGTCCTCGGGGGCGCGCCGGCCGGCGAGGCACGCGTCAACCTCGTCCTCGCCATCCTCCGCGCCCGCCAGATCTGGGGCGGTACGTCCTCGCTGCCCGGTCTGCGCGAGGCGCTCGGCCTGGACGAGTCGGCCGCGACCCGGACGACCGCCGACGAGGCGGAGGACAAGGCCCGCGCCCTGGTCCAGGCCATGGAGGACGCCGACTGGGACCCCGCCGCGGTCGCCTCCGTGGCCGGCGGCCACGGCCAACAGGTCGCCGACATCCTCGACTTCGCCGCCCGCCAGGTCGTCCCCCGGCTCGCCGCCACCACCGACGAGATCGACCACGCCGTGCACGCGCTCAACGGCGGGTTCGTCCCCGCCGGGCCGTCGGGCTCGCCGCTCCGCGGCCTGGTCAACGTCCTCCCGACCGGCCGCAACTTCTACTCCGTCGACCCCAAGGCGGTGCCGTCCCGCCTCGCCTGGGAAACCGGCCAGGCGCTGGCCGACTCGCTGCTGGAGCGCTACCGCACGGACAACGGCGACTGGCCGGAGTCGGTCGGCCTCTCCCTCTGGGGCACCAGCGCGATGCGTACCAGTGGCGACGACGTGGCCGAAGCGCTGGCCCTGCTGGGTATCCGCCCCGTCTGGGACGACGCCTCCCGCCGCGTGACCGGCCTGGAGCCGATCCCGCTCGCCGAGCTGAACCGCCCCCGCATCGACGTCACGCTCCGCATCTCCGGTTTCTTCCGCGACGCGTTCCCGCACGTCATCGGCCTCCTCGACGACGCCGTACGGCTCGCCGCGTCCCTCGACGAGCCCGCCGGCGACAACTTCGTCCGCGCGCACACCCAGGCCGACCTCGCCTCGCACGGCGACGAACGCCGCGCCACCACCCGTATCTTCGGCTCCCGTCCTGGCACCTACGGCGCCGGCCTGCTCCAACTCATCGACAGCCGCGACTGGCGCACCGACGCCGACCTCGCCGAGGTCTACTCCGTCTGGGGCGGCTACGCCTACGGCCGCGGCCTGGAGGGCTGCCCGGCGCGCGAGGAGATGGAGACGGCCTACAAGCGCATCGCCGTCGCCGCCAAGAACACCGACACCCGCGAGCACGACATCGCGGACTCCGACGACTACTTCCAGTACCACGGCGGCATGGTCGCCACGGTCCGCGCCCTGCGCGGCAAGGCCCCCGAGGCGTACATCGGCGACTCCACCCGCCCCGAAACGGTGCGCACCCGCACCCTGGTGGAGGAGACCTCCCGCGTCTTCCGGGCGCGTGTGGTCAACCCCCGCTGGATCGAGGCCATGCGCCGCCACGGCTACAAGGGCGCCTTCGAGCTCGCCGCGACCGTCGACTACCTCTTCGGCTACGACGCGACCACCGGCGTCGTCGCCGACTGGATGTACGACAAGCTCGCGCAGACCTACGTACTGGACCCGGAGAACCGGGCCTTCCTCCAGGACGCCAACCCCTGGGCCCTGCACGGCATCGCCGAACGCCTCCTGGAAGCCGAATCCCGCGGCATGTGGGAAAAGCCGGACGCGGAGACACTGGCCGCCCTGCGCCAGGCGTTCCTGGAGACGGAGGGCGACCTGGAGGGCGAGGACTGACCGACCGAGGGCGCTCCGGGGGACGGCGGCATCGCCTCCCCCGGGCGCGCTGAGTCGGCGGAGGCCGCTACTCGACGGGACGGATGACCTCGGTGGGCTTCGCACCCAAACGTGTTCGCCGGTCTTGGCGACCGTCAGTCCCATCTCGGTGTCGGCTGGACGATCCAACTTGTCCCACTCGCGCCAGACCGCCTCCACGTCATCCCACAAGCCGCGGTCCCCGAACTCGGTGACGGTGCCGTCGGCATCCGCGATGGCACCCGAGCCCCGACCGTCCTGCACCCACACGCGTGGGTCTGTGCCCTCTCGCCCTTCGGTGAGCGTGACTCCGGGGAGGCGGGCGCCCGCGTACAGCGCGAATCCGAGCGCCAGCGTCTCCTGAGGGAGGATGTCGGTGGACCGCGAGCGGGGCGAGGATGTGTCGGGGGCGCTGCCGGTGGTGCCACGGTGAGAGCGCATCGGCATGTAGGCGGCGCTCCCGGCGAACGGGCCCGACGCCGTGCCATCCGCATCGGCAGTGAGGCGGACCAGAGCGCCGCACCAGAAGTCATTCATTTTGGGCGCCACCAGCACACCACCCGGACGTAGTTGCCTGATCAGGGCGTACGGAACATGACGCAGGGCGCAGGTCGCCACGATCCGGTCGTACGGCGCGCCTGCCGGCCAGCCGTGCTCCCCGTCGGTGACGACCAGCTGCGGCCGGTGTCCGGCGGCCGTCAGATACCGCTCCGCCTGTGCCGACAGGGAGGCGTCGATCTCGACGCTGGTGACGCGGTGGTCGCCGAGCCGAGCCAACAGCAGCCCGGCGACGTGCCCGGTGGCGGTGCCGATCTCCAAAACCCTTTGTCCATCGCGCACATCGAGCAGGCTCAGCATTCTCGCCACCATCGACGGCATGCTGTTGGACGAGGTGGCGACCCCGGGGCCGTCCGCCGCTCCGTCGTCGACCTGCGTGACGACGGGTTCATCGGAGGCCACCAGGGCACTGCGCCCTTCGGCGGTCGTGACCGAGCGGCATCGGTCGGGGTCTTGCCGCCAGACCTGCTCGGGCAGATACGCCTGACGCGGGGTGCGTTCCCATACGGCACGCCACTCGGGGGTCAACAGACCTCGCTCGTCCAGAGACCGGACGAGCGCGGCGTGCCCCTCTTGGGGCTCGGAAACTGCTCGGGATTGATTGGTCATAAGTGTCCTTGAGCTCGTATGAGTGAGTCCGGCTGCCCCGTCGGACTGTGTTGATATCTGGTCGAATGCCCTGGCCTGCGGGTTTTTCGGTAGAATGTTTCAAGTTCCCTTACGGAAAGGGGGTGTTGGTGTTGGCTGCGTCGAAGAAGAAGCAGCTTCGTCCGATCGGTGATCCGTTCGTGGCGATGGGCCCGTCGGGTGTTGCTGTGCGCGATCGGCTCAAGCACCTCACCCCGCAGGACGAGAAGGTGCTGCGCCTGGTCGGCGAGTATCTGGGTCATCTCGCATCGCGTGATCTGGCCGCCCGCTGCCGGGATGGACTGGAGCACTCCACGGACACATGGGCGGCGCGTAAGCGGGAGCTGACGGCCGAGTCGTCCTCTCGCTGGGCCGGGAGCATCACCAAGGCCACTCACGATCAGTGGGCGCTGTCCAGGCGGTGCCAGCTTGCGCACATCCAGGGCCTTGAGGCCGGTGTGCGGACGCTGACGCACCGGCTGTCCCAGCCCATCGGGGAGAGGGGAGCCAAGCGGGCTCCGGGCGGGTACCGTTCGAAGGGCGAGTGGTTCCACAAGTCCCGCCGTCTTGCGACGCTGGAGCAGCGACTCGATGAGGCCCGTGCTGACCGTGAAAGCGGTGTCGTTCATGTGGTGCGCGGCGGCCGGCGGCTGCTGAAGAACCGGCACAACCTCGCTGCCGCGAAGCTCACCGAGACCGAGTGGCGGCAGCGGTGGGAGGTGGAGCGCTGGTTCCTCCAGGCGGACGGCGAGTCCGGCA
>NZ_SUMB01000007.1 GCF_005048155.1 Streptomyces piniterrae | reverse complement strand
GATTGCCCACGTGTTACTCACCCGTTCGCCACTAATCCCCGGCCGAAACCGGTTCATCGTTCGACTTGCATGTGTTAAGCACGCCGCCAGCGTTCGTCCTGAGCCAGGATCAAACTCTCCGTGAATGCTTTACCCGACTGCGTTTAATTAAAAACTGCGGGTGACACTCGCGTTGAGCGGAACCACCAGAGGAATAATCCGGTGATTCACAGCGTCCTCGCTGTGTGTGCCTGCCGAAGCTCTGCTTGGCAGGACTTTCAAAGGAACCTCGTCCCAGCTGATGCTGGAGACGGGGTATCAACATATCTGGCGTTGACTTTTGGCACGCTGTTGAGTTCTCAAGGAACGGACGCTTCCTTTGGATTCCCTCTCGGGCTTCCTCCGGGCGCTTCCCTTCGGTTTTGCGTTTCCGACTCTATCAGATCCTCGCGGTCCTGATTTTCGCCGGTGCGATTCGGCCTTTCGGCTTCTTCGCGGTTCCGACTTTAGCAGATCCTTTTTCGTTCCCTGCTCGAAGTCGCAGTGGTTCGAATTCGGTTCCGATTTCCCGTCGGAGGGGGTGCCTTTCGGCGTGGTCACTACTTTAGCGGTTCTCCCCGGCGGCTCATAATCGGGCCGTTGGGATCGAATTTCGACAACGCGAAAAAGGACCCCGATTGGGGAGGCGTACGTAGTGGGTGGTTTCGCCGCCTGGCGGTCTGCGCAGATAGCGCTGCCCGTCTCCAGCGGCTCGGGCTACGTTAGGCGGTCGTCATGGCGGAGTCAAGTTGCCGTGGTGGCGCGGCGGCGCGGAGTGTGCCGGCGGTACGGGCTGACGGTGGGGTCGCCGGCGATCCAGTAGCGCCAGGGGTGATCGGCCCCGTCGCCGCCGACTCCGGTGCGGGGGCCGTTGCGTACCTGGTCAGGGGGTGCCGGGCGGCCGCGCAGTACGGAGAGGGGCGCGTCGGCGGTGCAGAGGTCGGCGCCGTCGAGGGTGCGGTCGATGTCGAGGGCGGTCGCCAAGCGGGCCGGGCCCTTGGCCAGTTCGTTGCTGTTGCGGGCCTTGGGGCGGCGGCCGGTTGCCAGCTGCGTACCGGTGAGGATCTCGCCGGCGCGGAGCAGGACGGCGCTCGCCCGGCCCTCGGGGCCGCAGACGAGGTTGACGCTGAACCACATGCCGTAGATGAAGTAGACGTACGCGTGGCCGGGCGGGCCGAACATGGCGGCGTTGCGTGTCGTCCGGCCCCGGTAGGCGTGTGAGCCGGGGTCGGTTTCACCGTCGTATGCCTCGACCTCGGTCAGGCGGAGTTCGATGCGGCCGTCGGGGGTGTTGCGGACGAGCGTGCGGCCGAGGAGGTCGGGGGCGACGTCGTGAACGGGGCGGTCGAAGAAGTCGCGGTTGAGCGGCATACGTTCCGGTACGTCGGTCATGCGGCCCGAGGGTAGTGCAGCGGTGGGGGCGGGCGGCTGGCCATGAGGGGGCCCGGGTCTGGGAAGGTGTGGCCGTGGAACCGGCCCGCGCCGTTCCGCGTTCGTAGGAATCAAGCCGAGTTCTCGGCGGGGTAGACACAGCACAGGCGTTCCGCCTGGGGAGGACGAGCATGGGGTTCAAGAAGCTGATGGCGAGCATGGGGGCCGGCGGCGCCAAGGTGGAGACGGTGCTCTTCGAGGAGAACGTCGTCCCGGGCGGTGTCGTGCAGGGTGAGGTGCGGATCCAGGGCGGGACCGTGCCGCAGGACATCCAGGGGCTGTCCGTCGGGCTGCAGGCGGTCGTCGAGGTGCAGACCAACGACGGGGAGACCCGGCAGAACATCGAGTTCACCAAGGTGCAGGTGGGTGGCGCGTTCCAGGTGCAGGCGGGCGCCGCGCACACCGTGCCGTTTGGTCTGGAGATTCCCTGGGAGACCCCGATCACGACGTTCCTCGGAACGCATCTGAAGGGGATGAGCGTGGGGGTGACGACGGAGCTGGCGATCGCCCGTGCGCTGGACTCCGGTGATCTGGACCCGGTGAACGTGCACCCGTTGCCGGCGCAGCAGGCGATTCTGGACGCGTTCGGCCGGCTCGGGTTCCGGTTCAAGTCCGCCGACCTGGAGAAGGGGCACATTCGGGACACGCGGCAGCAGCTGCCGTTCTACCAGGAGATCGAGTTCTACGCGCCGCAGCAGTACCGCGGGCTGAACCAGGTCGAGCTGTCGTTCGTCGCGGACGGGCAGGCGATGGACGTGGTGCTGGAGATGGACAAGAAGCCGGGTCTGTTCGGCAGCTCGGACTCGTACCGGCAGTTCACGGTGGACCTCAACGACTTCGAGGGGACCGACTGGGCCGGTTACCTCAACCACTGGCTGGCGGAGGTCGGCGGCAAGCGGAACTGGCTCTAACCTGGCCGGGCAGGTGTCAGCAAGCGACCAGGAGGTGTCGAGTGTCCGAGCTGAAGCGGCGGCCGCTCCCGCACGATTTCCATCCGCCGGTACCGGAGTTCACGGTGGTGAGCGACGAGGTGGAGCCGGGTGGGACGCTGCGTTCCGAGCAGGTGCACGCCGAGGGGAACCGTTCGCCGCACCTGCGGTGGGAGGGTGCTCCCGCGGGGACGAAGAGCTACGCCGTCACCTGCTTCGACCCGGATGCGCCGACCGGCAGCGGTTTCTGGCACTGGTCGCTGTTCGACATCCCGGCGTCGGTGACGGAGCTGCCGTCCGGCGCCGGGTCCGGTGACATGAAGGGGCTGCCCGATGGTGCCGTTCATGTCCGTAATGACTACGGGACTCGGGATTTCGGTGGCGCGGCGCCGCCGCCCGGGGATGGTCCGCACCGTTATGTGTTCACCGTGTATGCGGTGGACCAGGAAAAGCTCGGTCCGGATGCCGATGTTTCGCCCGCGGTGGTGGGTTTTAATCTGCGCTTCCACACGCTCGGGCGGGCTCAGTTGATCGCCGAGTACGAGGTGCCGGCCGAGGGCTGAGCGCCAGTAATTCCGTTGCGCCCCGGCGCTCCTCGCACGCAGAGTGGTACTCGGCTGACGGCCTGCTAGAGCCGTCGGGCAGCTGGTACCGCAGTGGCGGGAGCGGCGGGGCGCAGGTGTGTCGCCCCCCGTTTGCCGGAGTCCGCACTTGTGTCGGGCGTCCTCGCCGGCTGCCGTTCGCTCCGGGTCCCGCGTGTTTCACGGGGGCGGGATCCGGAGCGACCCATTTCTTGTGCGCCGGCCGCTATGGAATTCCGGTACGCGCGGCGCGCGCATCACCCGTTCTTCGCCTTGCGATCATTTTCCATTTCCCTTGCGGCATACGGAAATTGCGTTGTCCGGGGAATACCTGCCACTGCACAGTGGAGCCACTTCGCCATGGGGGCGATCGGGGTCCGGGAGGTGGTCGGGATGCGCGAGACGCTGGTTCTGAACGCGAGCTTCGAGCCGCTGTCGACGGTGTCGCTGCGGCGTGCGGTGGTGCTGGTGATGCAGGACAAGGCCGTGGTCGAGCACGCGCACCCGGGGCTGCGTATCCGTGCCGCTTCGGTGGATGTGCCAGTGCCCCGGGTGATCAGGCTCAGCAGATACGTCCGGGTGCCGTTCCGAAGACAGGCCGCTTGGTCGCGGCGGGGTGTGCTGGTGCGGGACCAGCACCGGTGCGCGTACTGCGACCGGCGGGCGACGACCGTGGACCATGTCGTACCGCGGTCGCACGGTGGTGGGGACACCTGGCTGAATACGGTCGCCTCCTGCGCCGAGGACAATCACCGTAAAGCGGACCGTACGCCGGAGCAGGCGGGGATGAAGCTGCTGCGGCGGCCGTTCGAGCCGACGCCCGCGGATGCGATGGTCTCGGCGCTCGGGGTGTCCGTCCGGGAACAGCTGCCGGACTGGCTGGCGGTGCTCCCGGCCTGAAACGCCTGCCCGGCGGATCGTCCAACTCGCGCTATTTGAGGGCGAGTTGGACGATCGCCGCCAGGCCGACGGCGACGATGACGGCGCGCAGGGCGGTGGGCGGCAGACGCCGGCCCACCTTCGCGCCGAGCTGGCCGCCGAGGGCGGAGCCGACGGCGATGAGGAGCACGGCGCTCCAGTCGAAGTCGGCGACGAAGAGGAAGAAGATCGCGGCAACGCCATTGACGAGCGCGGCGAGGACGTTCTTGAGGGCGTTGAGGCGCTGAAGGTCCTCGTTGAGCAGCATGCCCATCAGGGAGAGGTAGATGATGCCCTGGGCGGCGCCGAAGTAGCCGCCGTAGACGCTGGCCAGCAGCAGGCCGGTGAGCAGGGCGATACCGCCGTCGCGGTGTGCGGTGGTGCCGTTGCGGGCGCGGCGGGCGCGGAGCGCGGCGGACAGCCGGGGCTGTGCGATGACCAGCACCAGGGCGATGGCGATCAGCACGGGGACGATCGTGTCGAAGGCGCTGGAGGGCAGTGCGAGCAGCAGGATCGCGCCGGTCAGGCCGCCGACGAGGGCGACCGCGCCGAAGCGCAGGGCGCGGCCGCGCTGGCCGTTGAGCTCGCGGCGGTAGCCGATGGCGCCGCTGATCGAACCGGGCACCAGGCCGAGGGTGTTGGACACGTTGGCCGTGACGGGTGGCAGGCCGATGGCCAGCAGCACGGGGAAAGTGATCAGCGTTCCCGAACCGACGATGGTGTTGATGGTGCCGGCTCCGATGCCGGTGGCGAAGACTGCGACTGCTTCCCAGATGGACAAGGCCATCTCCTCACATGGTCAGGGTGTGCCTCCCCGCCATGAAGGTCGAGGGGCCACCACTGATCATGCACGAGGGGTGTACGGGCGTCAGTCGATCGGGGGAGTTTCCCGGTTCGGCGTGCTGGGCTTGGGGATGCTGCCGCCGCCCGCGGGGTTGAAGTTGCCGATGGCGCCGCCCAGGCCCTTGAGGGCGTCGCCGATCTCGCTGGGCACGATCCAGAGCTTGTTGGCGTCGCCTTCGGCGATCTTCGGGAGCATCTGGAGGTACTGGTACGAGAGCAGCTTCTGGTCCGGGTCGCCGGCGTGGATGGACTCGAAGACCACCCGGATCGCCTGGGCCTCGCCCTCGGCGCGCAGGGCCGCGGCCTTGGCCTCACCTTCGGCGCGCAGGATCGAGGACTGCTTCTCACCTTCGGCGGTGAGGATCTGGGACTGCCGGACACCCTCGGCCTGGAGGATCGCGGCGCGCTTGTCGCGGTCGGCACGCATCTGCTTCTCCATCGAGTCCTGGATGGAGGTCGGCGGCTCGATGGCCTTGAGCTCGACGCGGTTGACGCGGATGCCCCACTTGCCGGTGGCCTCGTCGAGGACGCCGCGCAGCGCCGCGTTGATCTCCTCGCGGGAGGTCAGGGTGCGCTCCAGGTCCATGCCGCCGATGATGTTTCGCAGCGTGGTGACGGTGAGCTGCTCGATCGCCTGGATGTAGCTGGCGACTTCGTACGTCGCGGCGCGGGCGTCGGTGACCTGGTAATAGATGACCGTGTCGATGTTGACGACGAGGTTGTCCTGGGTGATCACCGGCTGCGGCGGGAACGGCACGACCTGTTCGCGGAGGTCGATGCGGTTGCGGATGGAGTCGATGAACGGGACGACGATGTTCAGGCCGGCGTTGAGCGTGCGGGTGTAGCGGCCGAAGCGTTCGACGATGGCTGCGCTGGCCTGCGGAATGACCTGGATCGTTTTGATGAGTGCGATGAACACGAGCACCACCAGGATGATCAGGACGATGATGATCGGTTCCACAGCGGCTCCCGTGCCCTTCGTAGCTGGTCCGTGCCGGACGTTGTCGACCGGCTTACAGGTTGATCAGTCTTTCAGAGTCGTGGCTCGTCGCGCAGCGTGTTCAGGTCAGATGACAACGGCGGTGGCGCCTTCGATCTCGACGACGTCGACCTGCTGGCCGGGCTCGTAGATCTGGCCGCTGTCGAGGGCGCGCGCGGACCAGACCTCGCCGGCGAGCTTGATGCGGCCGCCGCCGTCGGCGTCGATCCGTTCGAGGACCGTGGCGCTTCTGCCCTTGAGTGCGTCGACGCCCGATGCCAGGTGCGGTCCCTGGCCGCGGTGGCGGTTGGCGATGGGGCGTACGACGGCGATCAGCGCGACCGATACCGCGGCGAACACGAGGAATTGGAGGACGGTGCCGCCACCGACTCCCGCGGTGACGGCACCGGCGACGGCACCGACCGCGAGCATCCCGAATTCGGGCATCGCGGTCACGACAAGAGGAATACCCAGCCCTACGGCGGCGATCAGCCACCACACCCATGGATCCACGGGTTCATGGTAGATCCGCGAAGCGGCCCGGGACAGGGCGCGATCGGTCAGAGGCGGGCAGTCACGGTCAGGAAAGCGGCAGCCCCTGGGCCGTCCAGCGGTCGCCGTTGCGCTCGACGATCAGCGGCAGGCCGAAGCAGTGGGAGAGGTTGCTGGAGGTCAGTTCCAGGTCGAGCGGTCCCGCGGCCAGCACCTTGCCCTGGCGGATCATCAGGACGTGGGTGAAGCCGGGGGCGATCTCCTCGACATGGTGGGTGACCATGATCATCGAGGGTGCGTACGGGTCGCGGGCGAGGCGGCCGAGGCGGCGCACCAGGTCCTCGCGGCCTCCGAGGTCGAGGCCGGCGGCGGGCTCGTCGAGGAGGAGCAGCTCGGGGTCGGTCATCATCGCGCGGGCGATCAGGGTGCGCTTGCGCTCGCCCTCGGAGAGGGTGCCGAACTTCCGGTCGAGGTAGTCGTTCATGCCGAGGCGGTCGAGGAAGGCGCGGGCGCGCTGCTCGTCGACGTCCTCGTAGTTCTCCTGCCAGTGCGCGGTCATGCCGTACGCGGCGGTGAGCACGGTCTGCAGGACGGTCTGGCTGCGCGGCAGCTTGTCGGCGAGGGCGATGCCGGCGATGCCGATGCGCGGGCGGAGGTCGAAGACGTCGACCTTGCCGAGCCGCTCGCCGAGGATCGTGGCGTCGCCGGTGGACGGGAAGAGGTAGCTGGAGGCGACGTTCAGGAGGGTGGTCTTGCCGGCGCCGTTGGGGCCGAGGATCACCCAGCGCTCCCCCTCCTTCACTGACCAGGAGACCTGCTCCACCAGAGCCCGTCCTTCGCGGACCACGGATACGTCCACCAGCTCCAGTACATCGCTCATGAGCGCGTTGTCTCCCATTGCATCTCGGCAGTCGCGTGCGCCTCCAGGCGCCCCCAGCAAACCTACGCCACTCATTGTCAGTGCCGTTCCCTAGGCTGGGGGCCATGCTCGATGAACCTCGATCAGGACGGCTGGCGTCATGGGGAAATGCCCTATTGGCCGGGCTTGTCTCGCCTGATGAAGCCGCGCACCGTATCGCGGACGATGACGCGGTCCACCGCGTGACGGACCTGCCCGGGGAGGAGGCGCCGGTCGGGCTGACGCTCGCGCTGGGGCGGCTGCGGGCGCTGGGGGCCACCGGCCTGCGGGTGGCGCTGCCGGTGCCGGGGCATCCGCTGGGGCTGAGCGGGCCGCCGGAATTCAATGCGCGGGCGCTGGAGGCCGGCGAGGCGGTGCTCGCCGTGGGGGCGGGTCTGGGGCTGGTTCCGGAGATATACGAGGCCGGGCCGGAGGGCGGGACCGCTCCCGATGTGCATGTGGAGGTGGTCTGGCACTGCCTGCCGGTGCGGGAGGCGCCACCGGCCGACGTGCCGTCGCTGGGCGAGGCGGAGCGGGAACTGGCGGAGGCGCTGCGGGATGCGACCGAGGTGCTCTCGAAGCTGGACGTGGCCGGGGCAGGACCGGTCGCGGAGGCGGCCCTGGCTGCGTACCGGGCGCGGGCGGAGGCCGGGCGACAGGTGCTGGCTCCCGGGTACCCACCGCGCGCGGTGCGGGTCTTGGAGCTGGCGCAGCGGGTGGGCGCGCTGATCGACATCGCCCGGCAGGCCGGCAGCGACAACGGCCGGGAGCACGGCGGCGCGGTGAGCTCGTCGGAGATCTCGGCCCGTGCCGAGGCACTGCGGCCGGTGGAGCGTACGGCCCGCCGGGCGCAGGTGGCCGCGTACAACTCCGCGGTGGAGGAACGGGAGCGGCGCCGGGGGTGAGGGGGCGGGTGCCAGGGCCTGTCCTATGGGTCAGGGCCTGGACGCAGAAGGCCCCGCCGTACCGCAGCGGCGGTCGGCGGGGCCTCGGGAGGGGATATGCGGTCCCGGCGTTCCCCTCGGGGTGAACGGCCCCGGTCAGGCGGGGCCGTTCGGTCCTGGGTCGGACAACCTCAGCCGTTCGAGCTGGTGTTGTCGAAGGTGGGGTTGAGGGCGCCGATGACGGTGGCGGTGTTGCCGGTGGCGTTCACGGGAACGTGGACGGGGGCCTGGACCAGGTTGCCCGAGCCGATACCGGGAGAGTGGGTGGCCTTGCCGTCGGCCTGCGCGCCACCGTGGGCGAACGCGGAGCCGGCGGCGGCACCCAGGGCGAGACCGGCGGCGGCGAGAACGAGAGCGGCCTTCTTGGCGGTGTTCATGGGGGGTGAGTTCCTCACGTGGCGGCGCGGGGCCGGAAGACGGGGGCTGGCGGTGCGGAGGGCAGACCGGCCGCACGTCCCGGGAGTAGGCGGGGCCGGTCCGGCATGACCCGCGCGGGTGATGGGGCCGCGCGGGTCATGATGATCGCGGTCGGGTCCGCGGTCAGTTGTTGGTGGAGCAGTTGTCGTGGTTGGGGCTGAGGACACTGACGACGCCGATGCTGTTGCCGGTGATGTTCGTCGCAACACCCACCGGGGCCTGGACGACGTTGCCGGAGCCGACGCCGGGGGATTCGATGGCCGCACCCTGCGCGTCGCCGCTGGCGAACGCCGCGCCGGCGGCGGCACCGAGGGCGAGGCCGGTGGTGGCGAGAACGAGAGCGGCCTTCTTGGCGGTGTTCATGGGGGTGAGTTCCTCACTTGCCGGCGCATGGCCGGACTGACGATGACTGTGGAGAGCCGGACCGGCCGCACGTCCAGGGGTTGGCGGGGCCGGTCCGGGCCGCGCGGATCAGGCGGTCGCGCGGGTCCTGCGATCGTGCGGGCGGCAGCCTGCGGTCAGTTGTTCTGGCAGGAGTTGCCGAAGACCGGGTTGAGGATGCCGACGACCTGGATGGAGTTGCCGCAGATGTTCGTCTGGGCCTTCACCGGCACCTGCACGACGTTGCCCGAGAGGACGCCGGGCGAGTTGACCGCCGCGCCGTCGGCCTGGGTCGCGGAGGCGACGCCGGCACCGGCGACGGCGAGCCCGCCCGCCGCGATCGTGATGGCCGCTGCCCGCTTGATGTTCTTCACTTCTCTTGCTCCTCGTTGCCGTTGCCGTGACCAGTCCGCCACGACTGCACTGGAAAACGGCTCGGAGCGCGGAGGGATACGCCATGTGGGCGACGTCTACACGACAGTATGAATCTCGGATCGGGGGGCGACGTTCCGCTTGACGCATTGTCGTACGGAAGGGACGTCGAACCCCCCGCGCCCCATCCGGAACTCAGGCCCCGATACCGTGCCTGACCGCCCACAAAGCGGCCTGCGTACGGTCGGCGAGGTCGAGTTTCATGAGGATGTTGGACACATGCGTCTTGACGGTCTTCTCGGAGAGGACCAGCGCGCGGGCGATCTCCCGGTTGGAGCGGCCGTCCGCGATCAGGCCGAGCACCTCACGCTCCCGTTCGGTGAGTGAAGTGCCTCGCCCCTGGCCGTTGTTGCCCTCTTCCTGGGACAGCAGGGCGCCGGCGACCTCGGGCTGGAGGAGGACGTGGCCCGCGTGCACGGAGCGGATGGCGCCGGCCAGTGCCTCCGGGTCGATGTCCTTGTAGACATAGCCCGCCGCGCCCGCGCGCAGCGCCGGGATGACGGTGCGCTGTTCGGTGAAACTGGTGACGATCAACACCCGTGCGGGGTTGGCCAGTTCGCGGAGTTTGCGGAGCGCCTCGATGCCGTCCATACCGGGCATCTTGACGTCCATCAGGACGACGTCCGGGCGCAGCTGTTCGGCGGCGGCGACGCCTGCGGCGCCGTCGGAGGCCTCCCCCACCACCTCGATGTCGTCCTGGATCTCCAGGAACGTGCGCAGACCCCGGCGTACGACCTGGTGATCGTCGACGAGCAGTACGCGAATAGCGCCGTTGTCAGCCACCGGGCACCTCCATCTCGACAGCGGTGCCCTTGCCGGGCTCCGACTCCACGGTGAGCCTTCCCCCGACGCCGCTCGCCCGGTCGCGCATCGAGACCAGGCCGAGGTGCCGGCCGGCCCGGCGGACCTTGCGGGTGTCGAAGCCCCGGCCGTCGTCGGCGATGCGCAGCAGCGCGCCCTGGCCGTTCCGGGCGAGGGTCACCTCGACACACTCGGCGCCGGAGTGCCGCAGGGCGTTGTGCAGCGCCTCCTGGGCGACGCGGAGGAGCGCTTCTTCCTGGGCGGCCGGCAGCGCACGGACGCCTTGGGCGGCGAACGTGACGCGCGCGGCGTGGGCCCGGTCCAGGACCTGGGCCTGGGAGCGCAGGGTGGCGACCAGGCCGTCCTCGTCGAGGGCCGCGGGCCGCAACTCGATGACGGCGGCGCGCAGTTCGTCGGCGGCCTCGGCGGCCAGCGCGGCGACCTGGTGGAGCTCGCCCTTGGCGCGGGCCGGGTCGCGGTCGACGAGTGCGGCGGCGGCCTGGGCGGTCAGCCGGAGCGAGAACAGTTTCTGGGCGACCGCGTCGTGCAGTTCGTGGGCGAGGCGGGCGCGCTCCCCCGCGATGGTGAGTTCGCGGCTGCGCTCGTAGAGGCGGGCGTTGGTCAGGGCGATGGCGGCGTGCTGGGCGAGTATGCCGAGGAGACGCTCGTCGTCCTCGGTGAAGCCACAGCTGCCGTCCGGCTTGGGGCAGCGCTTGTTGGCGAGGAAGAGGGCGCCGAGGATCTCGTCGCCGTCGGCGACCGGCAGGCCGAGGAAGTCGGACATGTCCGGGTGGGCGGCGGGCCAGCCGCCGAAGCGGGGGTCCTTGCGGACGTCGGCGAGGCGCTCGGGGGTGGCGTTGTGCAGCATCGCGGCGAGGATGCCGTGTTGCCGGGGCAGCGGGCCGATGGCCTTCCACTGTTCGTTGCTGACGCCGTCCACCACGAACTGGGCGAAGCCGCCGTGATCGTCGGGTACGCCCAGCGCGGCGTATTCGGCGTCCAGCAGCTCGCGGGCCTCGGCGACGATGGTCTTGAGGACGTCGCGTACCTCGAGGTGCCTGCTCATCGCCAGGATCGCGGTGCTCACCGCGGGGATCCCCGCGCCCGGTCCATTGGTCATGGCTTCACCGTACCGGCGGGCTGACCTGCCCGTATCGGCCCTGCGGCGGCCGGCACCTACGTCCCCCGGCCTAGGCCGAATGCCCTGGTGACGGCCCGCCCGGCGGCCGACGCCCGCGGAACGTCCGGTTCCTAGCGTGAAGGCGAGGGCGCGGGGCGGTTTCCCCGGCCCGGGAAAGGGGACGCGATCATGCCGGTGGCGATCATCACGGGTGCATCGAAGGGGCTGGGCCGGGCGCTCGCCGCGGCGCTGGCCGGGCGGGGCTGGGATCTGGTGGTGGACGCCAGGTCGGCCGGGCCGCTGGAGGAGGCGGCGCGGGAGCTGCGGGCCACGGGGGCGCGGGTGGTGGCGCTGCCCGGCGATGTGGCGGACGGCGGGCACCGGGCGGCGCTGGTGGCGGCGGCCCGTGAGCTGGGCGGGCTCGATCTGCTGGTGAACAACGCGAGTGTGCTGGGTGCGGCGCCGCTGGTGCGGCTGGCGGAGCATTCGCTGGACGGTTTGCGGGCGGCACTGGAGGTGAATGTGGTGGCGCCGCTGGGGCTCGTGCAGGAGGCGCTGCCGCTGTTGCGCGTGCGTGCGGGAGCGGGCGCGGCGATCCTCAACATCAGCTCGGACGCGGCCGTCGAGGCGTATGAGACCTGGGGTGGTTACGGGGCGTCGAAGGCGGCGCTGGATCAGCTGTCGGCGGTGCTGGCGGTGGAGGAGCCGGAGCTTCGGGTGTGGTGGGTGGACCCGGGCGATATGCGTACCGATCTGTATGCGGCCGCCGTCCCGGCCGACGACGACTCCGGGCGGCCGCTGCCCGCGACCGTGGTCCCCGCGCTGCTGCGGCTGCTCGACGGCCCGGTGGCCGGCGGCCGGTATGCGGCGGCGGAGCTGCTGGACGGCGTCCGGTGATCGCGGACACGCTGCTGGTCCCGGAGGAGCTCTCGGCCCGGGAGCCGGCCGAGCAGCGGGGCCACGGGCTGGGCCGGGATGCCGTACGGCTGATGGTGAGCCGGGGCGCGGCCGAGGTCGGGCATCACGCCTTCGACGAGCTGCCGGAGCTGCTGACGGCCGGGGACGTACTGGTGGTGAACACCTCCCGGACGCTGCCCGCGGCGGTGGACGGCCGCATCGGGGACGGGCGGGGGCGCGGCGAACCGGTGGTGGTGCACTTCTCGACGCGGGCGGACCGGTGGCATCCGGCGGGCCCGGCGGTGGCCGGCTGCTGGGCGGTGGAGCTGCGGAGCCCGGACGGACGGGGCAGCAGCAGGGCGCGGGCGGGCGGGCCCGCGGGGGCGGTGGTGCGGCTGCCGGGCGGCGCCCGGCTGGTCCTCCAGGCCCCGGTGGACCCGGGGAGCCCACGCCTGTGGTGGGCGCGGGTGGCGGGAAGCACCGGGCCGGAGCTGATGCGGCGGTACGGGCGGCCGATCCGGTACGGCTACACGGACCGGGACCAGCCGCTGGACGCGTATCAGACGGTGTTCGCGGTGGATTCGCCGGACGGCGGCAGCGCGGAGATGCCGAGTGCGGCCCGGCCTTTCACCGCGGCGCTGGTGGCCAGGCTGGTCAGCGCGGGCGTGCAGATCGCGCCGATCTCGCTGTATACGGGGGTCGCGTCGGCGGAGGCGTTCGAGCCGCCGTATCCGGAGCGGTTCGCGGTGCCGCCTACGACGGCGTGGCTGGTCAACGCCGCGCGGGCGCGGCGGAGGGCGGCCCCGGGCGATCCGGGCGGCCGGATCGTGGCGGTCGGGACCACGGCCGTACGGGCCCTGGAGTCGGCGGCCGGGCCGGACGGGCGGGTGCGGGCCGCGACCGGCTGGACGGATCTCGTGGTGACGCCGGAGCGCGGGACGCGGGTGGTGGACGGCCTGCTCACGGGCCTGCACGAACCGACGGCTTCGCATCTGCTGATGCTGGAGGCGGTGGCGGACGGGGAGCCGCTGCGGCGCGCGTACGCGGAGGCGGTGGAGCGGCGCTACCTGTGGCATGAATTCGGGGATCTGCATCTCCTGCTGCCGTCCTGAGTTCCAGACTCGATGCATGGAGCACTCAACGGAGCCCCCTTCTCGCCCGTCGCCTTCGCCGGAGCGCTGGGCTCCGACCCATGGCGCCCCCTACCGGCCGGTGCCGTACCGGCCGGCGCGAATGCCGGCCGAGGAGTCGCTGGCCCGCGCCGCCGAGCTGCGTGAGCGAATGGCCGGGCGGCGGACGGTGCGGCAGTTCGCCGCCGATCCGGTGCCGGAGCAGGTGGTGCGGGACGCGATCGCCTGCGCGGCCACCGCTCCGTCCGGGGCACATCAGCAGCCATGGACGTTCGTACTGGTCAAGGACCCGGAGGTGCGTCGCAGGATCCGGGCGGCGGCGGAGGCCGAGGAGCGTGTCTCCTACGAGGGGCGGCTGGGCGAGGAGTGGCTGGCGGCGCTGCGGCCGCTGGGCACGGACGAGGTCAAGCCTCATCTGACGGACGCACCTCAGCTGATCGTCGTCTTCCAGCAGCGGCACTGGCTGGGCGAGGACGGCGGTAAGCGCAAGCACTACTACGTGGACGAGTCGGTGGGCATCGCGGTCGGCATGCTGCTGTCCGCGCTGCATCTGTCGGGGCTGGCGGCGCTGGTGCACACGCCGAGTCCGATGCGGTTTCTCCGGGAGGTGCTGGGCCGGCCGGCCAATGAAAAGGCATTTGCGGTCATTCCGGTCGGATATCCGGCACCTGAATGCGAAGTGCCCGATTTGACCCGAAAAGCCCTCGACCAGGTATTGATTGAAGTCTGACTTCTACTGGTTGTGCATTCGCAATTACACCCGGCGAGATAAACCTCTGCCCAATGTGACGCCGCGCATAGGACGTACGTCACTTACGAACCGGGTTAGTGGCCCCCCATCTCCCGCGTGAGCTGGGAGTTTCCCACCTGCGACGCAATTCGCGGGCCTGGGGTTCCACTAACCCGGATCGTATGTCGCACCTTTGCCCGGTTAATTTCCGGCCGCTAAGAATGGCCCCGTCGCTCGGCGCCGTGGATGGAACTCGGCGTTCTACGCCCCCCAAAGGCCCTTGCGACGGTCCCCCCATTGGAAGAGGTCGACCCGCCCATGCCTAAGCACGCAGTTTCTGGTCATAGCCGACCAAATCGGACTCATAAGTTTGCTGTCGCAGGTGTCGCCGCAGCCGGCGCCGCCGCTCTTGTCTTCGCTGTCGTTCCGGGGGCCGACGCCGAGCAGGGCAAGGTGGAAGCCGCCGCCGTCCAGAACGTGCAGCCGGCTGCTTTCAGCGCGGTGAACACCGCCGCGAAGACGCAGCAGGCCACGATCACCAAGCAGGCCGACGACTCCGCCGCCAAGGGCCGGGCCGAGATCGCCGCCGCCAAGAAGAAGGCCGCCGCCGAGGCCGCCGCCGCGGCCAAGGCGAAGGCCGCCGCCGCCGCGAAGGCCAAGGCCGAGAAGGAGCGCCGGGCGAAGGAGGCCGCGAGCCGGGCCGCCCAGCGCGCCGCCCTCGCGCCGAAGCCGGTCGTCAAGACCTACCCGAACAACCTGGACGGCTGGATCCGCGAGTCGCTGGACATCATGGCCAAGCACAACATTCCGGGCAGCTACAACGGCATCTACCGCAACATCATGCGGGAGTCGTCCGGTAACCCGATGGCGATCAACAACTGGGACATCAACGCCCAGAACGGCACCCCGTCCAAGGGCCTGCTCCAGGTCATCCAGCCGACGTTCAACGCGTACCACGTCGCCGGCACCTCCTGGAACCTCTACGACCCGGTCGCCAACATCACCGCCGCCTGCAACTACGCGGCCGCCAAGTACGGCTCGATGGACAACGTCAACTCGGCCTACTGAGCCGTCGGCACAGCCGGACCGCGTTCGCGCGCACCTACCGCCGAGGGGCGGCACCCGAGACCGGGTGCCGCCCCTCGGCGGTTTCGCTCCCGCAGCGCGGGCGGCGGCCTGACGGCCCTGCGCTACTTGCGCATGACCTCCGGCTCGTGGCGGCGCAGCAGCCGGGCGACGACGAAGGCGAGCCCGACGCCCAGCGCGACCAGGATGATCACGTCCATCACGTAGACACCGGTCTGGTGCTTCCACAGCGGGTCCGGGTTGCCCAGTTCCCACGGCAGCAGCGTGTTCATGTCAGCGGTCGCGCCCATCGCGGCGACGGCCCAGCGCGACGGCATCAGCCAGGCGACCTGGGCGACGCCCGGGGTGTCGAAGAGCTGGAAGAGCACTCCGGTGAAGACGACCTGGACGATGGCGAACATGACCAGCAGCGGCATGGTCTTCTCGGCGGTCTTGACCAGCGCGGAGATGATCAGGCCGAACATCATCGAAGTGAAGCCGAGCGCGATGATCGCCACCGCCAGCTCGATGGCCGGCATCTTCTCCACCACGAGGCCCTCGGACGGCATGTTGCGGGTCGAGAAGCCGATCGCCGCGATGATGCCGCCCTGGAAGGCGGTGACCACACCGAGCACGATCACCTTGGACATCAGATACGCCGACCGCGACAGGCCGGTGGCCCGTTCGCGCTCGTAGATGACCCGCTCCTTGATCAGCTCACGGACCGAGTTGGCCGCGCCCGAGAAGCACATGCCGACCGCAAGGATCAGCATGATGGTGCTGGCGTCGCGGTTGGTGCGGTGCTTCTCGAAGGGCCCGTACCCGAGGCCGTAATCGCTGGGGATCAGCATCGAGACGACACCGAGCACCGCGGGCAGGATCAGCATCAGGCCGAGGAAGCCCCGGTCGGACGCGAGGACCGAGACATAGCGCCGCATCAGCGTCCACAGCTGCGAGCCCCAGCTCTGGGACTTCTGCATCCGGGCCGGCGGCGGCTGGATCGTCACCGACTGCGGGGCGACGGCGTCGATGTCCGCGGCGTACATCTGGTAGTGCGGGGAACCGCGCCAGCGGCCCATCCAGTCGTAGTCGCGGTAGTTCTCGAAGGCCGAGAAGACATCCGCCCAGGTGTCGTACTGGAAGAAGTTCAGCGCTTCCTCGGGCGGGCCGAAGTAGGCCACGCCGCCGCCCGGCGCCATCACCAACAGCTTGTCGCAGATGCCGAGTTCGGCGACGGAGTGGGTGACGACGAGGACCGTGCGGCCGTCGTCGGCGAGGCCGCGCAGCAGCTGCATGACGTCGCGGTCCATGCCCGGGTCGAGACCGGAGGTCGGCTCGTCCAGGAAGATCAGCGACGGCTTGGTGAGCAGCTCCAGGGCCACCGACACCCGCTTGCGCTGGCCGCCGGAGAGCGAGGTGACCTTCTTGTCCTTGTGGATGTCGAGCTTGAGCTCGCGCAGCACCTCGTCGATCCGGGCCTCGCGCTCGGACTCCGCGGTGTCACCGGGGAAGCGCAGCTTGGCCGCGTACTTGAGGGCCTTGGCGACGGTCAGCTCCTTGTGCAGGATGTCGTCCTGCGGGACCAGACCGATGCGCTGCCGCAGCTCGGCGAACTGCTTGTAGAGGTTCCGGTTGTCGTAGAGGACATCGCCCTGGTTGGCGGGGCGATAGCCGGTCAGCGCCTTGAGCAGCGTCGACTTACCGGATCCGGACGGGCCGATGACGGCGATCAGCGACTTCTCCGGGACGCCGAAGGAGACGTCCTGGAGGATCTTCTTGCCGCCGTCGACGGTGACCGTGAGGTGGCGGGCCGAGAAGGAGACCTCGCCGGTGTCGACGAACTCCTCCAGGCGGTCGCCGACCAGCCGGAACGTGGAGTGGCCGACGCCGATGATGTCGTTCGGGCCGATCAGCGACGTGCCGGACTTGGGGACCGGCTGGCCGTTGACGTAGGTGCCGTTGTGGCTGCCCAGGTCGCGGATCTCGAAGCGGCCGTCGGGCGTGGCCCGGAACTCGGCGTGGTGGCGGGAGACTTGGAGGTCGGAGACGACCAGCTCGTTCTCCAGCGCACGACCTATCCGCATCACCCGGCCCGCGTCGAGGCGGTGGAAGGTGGTCGGGCTGCGGTCGCCCTGGGCCTGCGGGGGCCGGCCGCCGGCGTTCTGGGCGGGGTGCTGCTGCGGCGGCGCGGCCTGCTGCGGAGGCTGCTGGGCCTGCTGCTGCGGGATGTAGGGCGGCTGCTGGCCCTGGGGCGGCGCCTGCCAGCCCTGTTGGGCGGGCGGCTGCTGCTGGGCGGGTGGTGCCTGCCAGCCCTGCGCGGCCTGCTGCTGCGGCGCCATGGCGGGCTGCGCCTGGTAGGCGTCGGCGGCCGGCGCCCCGGCGGCCGACAGGCTCACCCGGGGACCGTCGGTGGCATTGCCCAGGTGCACGGTCGAGCCGGGGCCGATCTCCATCTGGTGGATCCGCTGGCCCTGGACGTAGGTGCCGTTGGTGCTGCCATGGTCTTCGATGATCCAGCCGCGACCGGCCCACCGGATGGTGGCGTGCCGCCAGGAGACCCTGGCGTCGTCGAGCACCATGTCGCCCTGCGGATCGCGTCCCACGTTGTACGACCGGGACGGGTCCAGCGTCCAGGTCCTTCCGTTCAATTCCAGTACGAGTTCAGGCACTCCACGCCCCATTACATAGTCCCCCGAGTGACGCCCTGTATGGGAAGTCTAGGGATGGCGAACATCGTGAGGAACTATTTCAGGCTCGGCCCTCCGACCGGAAACCGGGACGCTGTCGGGGTGCGGGGCGCGCACCCCGGCGCACCGCCGAACGCCCCTGGGGAGCGGGCAGGCACACCGGTTCGGGGTCGCAGAGGACCGAACGATTGCGGAGGTTCCATGCGACATCGCACCCACCGTCACACCTGACGAGGACCTGTCACGCTACTCCGGGTGCTGGACGGGCCCGTCGGGCCGCGCCCATACCCTCCACCATGACCGCGGTGAGCTGGGACTTTCCGCCGCCACCGGGCCGGCGGGCAGCCTCGGAACGGGCGGGCCGGTGCACTCGGGGCCGCTTTCCCGCTCCTGTACGGCCCGTGACCGGGCGCCTGGGTCGCGATGAACTCGCCGCCGCAGCCACGGAGTTGGGGATTCGTCTGGTTCGCCCTGGTCGGCCGCGTTGACCGGCCCGGACACGACTCCATAACGATCGACGCGGGACGGCGGCGGGGAGGGGGCGCGCGGTGGGCTCGCGAGGGGGCGGAGGCGGGCACATACTGACGGGAGGACGCGCCCGTCCGCAGCGGAGACGGGCGGCGCCGGGGCCTGTCCGACACGGCAGGGCCCGGCCACGACCCGTCGGACAGGCCCCAGGCGCCGGTCCGAAGCACGGACACCTGTACGGCCGTCCGCGCCGGACGGTTACCGTAAGGGCACCATGAGCGCATCGCAGATCCCACCTGCCACCGCCGTACCGGGCGATGACGTACCGACCCTTCTCGTGAAGATCTTCGGGAAGGACCGGCCCGGCATCACCGCAGGTCTCTTCGACACCCTCGCCGCCTACTCCGTCGATGTCGTGGACATCGAACAGGTCGTGACCCGGGGACGCATCACCCTGTGCGCGCTGGTCACCGCCCCCTCCCCCGCCCAGGGCTCCTCCGGTTCGTCCGAGGGCGACCTGCGGGCCACCGTCCACAGCTGGGCCGAGTCGCTGCACCTCCAGGCGGAGATCATCTCCGGCCGGGGCGACAACCGTCCGCGTGGCAGCGGACGCTCCCATGTCACCGTGCTGGGGCACCCGCTCACCGCGGAGTCGACCGCGGCCATCGCCGCCGCCATAACGGGCACCGGCGGCAACATCGACCGTATTTTCCGCCTTGCGAAGTATCCGGTGACCGCCGTCGAGTTCGCGGTCTCCGGTGCGGCCACGGACGCGCTGCGCACGGCGCTGGCGCTGGAGGCGGCGAAGCTCGGCGTGGATGTCGCGGTCGTCTCGGCCGGGCTGCAGCGCAGGGCCCAGCGGCTGGTCGTGATGGACGTCGATTCGACGCTCATCCAGGACGAGGTCATCGAGCTGTTCGCGGCGCACGCCGGCTGTGAGCCCGAGGTCGCCGAGGTGACCGCCGCCGCGATGCGCGGCGAGCTGGACTTCGAGCAGTCGCTGCACGCCCGGGTCAAGCTGCTCGAAGGGCTGGACGCGTCCGTGGTCGACGCCGTGCGCAAGGAGGTCCGGCTCACCCCCGGGGCGCGCACCCTGGTGCGGACCCTCAAGCGGCTCGGCTACCAAGTCGGCGTGGTCTCGGGCGGTTTCACTCAGGTCACCGACGCGCTCAAGGAAGAGCTCGGGCTGGACTTCGCCTCCGCCAACACCCTGGAGATCGTCGACGGCAGGCTCACCGGCAAGGTGACCGGCGACATCGTGGACCGGGCCGGCAAGGCACGGCTGCTGCGCAGCTTCGCGCAGCAGGCCGGGGTGCCGCTCGCGCAGACCGTGGCGATCGGCGACGGCGCCAATGACCTCGACATGCTCAACACGGCGGGCCTCGGAGTGGCGTTCAACGCCAAGCCGATGGTGCGGGAGGCGGCGCACACCGCGGTGAACGTGCCGTTCCTGGACACCGTGCTGTATCTGCTGGGCGTCACACGCGAAGAGGTCGAGGCGGCCGACACACACGAGCGGTAGCGGCAGCCGGAGCGGCGGCGGCAAGGGCGCCGGGCCGGGGCGGAGGGCGAGACGCCCGCCGGAGGCCGTGCCCGAGAGATAAGACGAGAGAGTCCTGCGCGCGGGACACGACGGAACAGCCGTACGCGGGACATCCCGCCGGACATACGAGAAGGGCCCCGGGCGTTCCGGGGCCCTTCTCGTCGGCGGGCGCGTCCGCGGGCGTCGGGGCGGGCGGGGCCGGGGCCCGGCCGCGGCGAAGGCGGCGGTGGTCGCCGGGCGGCTCAGTCCTGCGGGGTCCAGTAGGCGACGAGCCGGCCGACGCCGTGCTCGACCGACTTCCAGGAACCGTTGAAGGTGACCACGGCCATCGAGGCGGTCGGAAAGCCGCTGCGGTTCATCCGCGGCAGCAGATCGCCCTCCGTCTCGCCCGAGAGCGCGTCGGCGAGGGCGTGCACCCCCGGGTTGTGCCCGACGAGCAGGAGGTCGTGGACGTCGTCCGAGGTCTCGTTGAGCAACGCGATGAGCTCGCCGAGCGAGGCCTCGTAGAGCCGCTCGTCGTAGACGGTCTTGGGCCGCTGCGGCAGCTCATGAACGAAGAGCTTCCAGGTCTCGCGGGTCCGCAGTGCCGTCGAGCAGAGGGTGAGATCGGGGTTGATACCGGCTCCGGCCAGCCAGCTGCCGGCGGCCGGGGCATCTTTGCGGCCGCGCTCGGCGAGCGGACGCTCATGGTCGGATTCCTGCGACCACTCGGCCTTGGCATGTCGAAGAAGGACAATCCGGCGGGGTGTATCGACGCTCATGCGTCCCAGCTTCGCACGAAAGGCGGCGCGGGGCGCGGGGTGTTGGAGCGCTCCCCCCTGCCGGGTGACACCCGGCAGGGGAAGATCATCAAGATGCCGCGCCGACGATCCTGGCCAGGACCTCCAGGAGCGGGGCCAGGCCGTGCGAGGCGCTCACCGCGCCCGCCTCGGCGGGGGTCGATATGAGCAGCACCAGCAGAAAGACGAAGGAGACCACCGGCAGGGCCAGCGCCCACCACGGCAGCCGCGAGACCAGACCGCGGGGCTTCGGAGCGGACGGCCGGCTCATCGCGGCGGACATGGGGATCGCCTCCGGGCGGATCGAAGCGCTGCGCTGCCGCGGTCCGCGACGCGCCCACCGCGGCGGTGCGGTGTACTTCGAAGCTACGGATCTCCCGCGGCCGTTCCTATCAGGGATGTCCCCTACTTATCCCTGAGGCGCCCCCTAGGGGACGGTCCACGGCCCGGCCGGGACGGGTCAGGGCGCGGCGATACTGGCGATGATCCCGATGACGACGGTCACGCCGAGCATGACTCCCAGGACGAGGAGCAGCTTCTTCTGGCCGCCCTGCGGCTTCGGTTCGAGCACTGGCATGCGCCCAGTGTCGCACCCGGGCCGCACCGCCGGCACGGCGGTCCCGGCCGCCCCGGACACCCGCCCCCAGCGCCCGACCTGCGCCCGGCCGGCGTCCGCACGGCTCAGCCCCCGTCCTCGATCCGCCGGTCCCGGCCCGCCAGCACCCCCACCGCGATCTGCGGCACCATCAGCCCGGCCATCAGCGCGATCGGCAGCCCCCAGCCGCCGCTGTGCTGGTAGAGCGCGCCGACCAGCAGCGGTCCCGGGATCGAGATCAGATAGCCGACGCTCTGCGCGAAGGCCGAGAGCTTGACGACGCCGGCGGAGCTGGACGAACGCATCCCGATCATGGTCAGGGCCAGCGGGAAGGCGCAGTTCGAGATGCCCATGAGCAGCGCCCAGGCCCAGGCACCGGCAGCCGGGGCCAGCCACAGCCCGGTGTAGCCGGCCAGACCGCACAGGCCGAGCGCCACTGCGAGCGGACCCTGATGGCGCATCCGGGAGGCCAGCCGCGGCAGTACGAAGGACAGCGGGACGCCCATCGCCATGGTGACGGCGAGCAGCACGCCCGCGGTGCCGGCCGGGACCCCGGCGTCGCGGAAGATCTGCGGCATCCAGCCCATCGTGATGTACGCGCCGGTGGCCTGGAGCCCGAAGAAGACGGCCAGTGCCCAGGCGGTCGGCGACGAGGTGATCCGTACGGCGGGTTCCGCGGGACGCGCGGCGCCGGCGACCGCTCCCACGGCGGTGCCGCGCCGCCGTGCGATCACCAGCCAGGGCAGCACGGCGACGGCGGCCAGCGCCGCCCATACGGAGAGCCCGGTCCGCCAACTGCCGCCCAGCGCAGCGGTCATGGGGACGGTGACCGCCGCGGCCAGCGAGGTGCCCAGGGCCAGCGCCATGGAGTACAGGCCGGTCATCGAGCCGACCCGGTCCGGGAACCAGGTCTTGATCACGACGGGCATCAGGACGTTGCTGACCGCGATGCCGGCGAGGGCGAGCGCGCTGGCCGCGAGGAATCCACCGGTCCCGCCGGCGAACGGCCGCACCGCTACGCCCACGGCTATCGCGGCCATCCCCGCGCAGACGATCGCGCCGGGGCCCCACCGCCTGGCCAGCCGGGGAGCAGCCACGCCGAAGGCGGCGAAGCACAGGGCCGGGACGGAGGTCAGCAGTCCGGCGACGGTGCCGCTCATGCCGAGTCCGTCGCGTACCTCCTCCATGAGCGCGCCGAGGCTGGTGATGGCGGGACGGAGGTTGAGCGCGGCGAGGACGAGACCTGCGATGACGAGGCCCGGCAGCCAGCGGGCGGCGGGCCCGGCCACCGGATCGCCCCCGGGGCCCTGGGAGGCCGGGCGGCCGGTGCCGTCGTACGGCGGGGTGGTGGAGGTCGTCAGGGGCTCGGCCGCGGGGCCGAGGGTCGCGAGGTCTTCGTCTGCCATGTGCACCATCATAGAATCATGGGATGAATCCCTGTCCACCCTGTTCGCTCGTGGTGCCGCGAGCTGTCGATAGCCTCAGCGGTCCGCGCCCGATCCACCCCTCCGGAGCTCAGCCATGCCCCTGACCTCGCCCCGCCGGTCCGCGCTGGCCGACCAGGTGATCGCGCAGCTGCGCGCCCAGATCACCTCCGGCGAATGGCCCGTGGGCTCCCGGATCCCGACCGAGCCGGCACTCGTCGAGCAGCTCGGGGTGGCCCGCAACACCGTCCGCGAGGCCGTCCGGGCGCTCGCCCACAACGGGCTGCTCGACATCCGGCAGGGCTCGGGCACCTATGTGGTGGCGACCAGCGAGCTGGCGGGGGTGATGAACCGCCGCTTCGCGGGCGCCGAGCCCGGACATGTCGCCGAGCTGCGCAGCGCCCTGGAGGCGTCGGCCGCCCGGCTCGCGGCGCAGCGGCGTACCGCGCAGGACCTGCGGCAGATCGACGCGCTGCTGGAGCGCCGCGAGGAGGCATGGGAATCGGGGGCTGCGGAAACTTTCGTGGAAGCCGACGCAACGTTGCACATGGCGATCGTGTCGGCCTCGCACAACGAGGTGCTGGCCGAGATCTACGCCGACCTCGGGGGTGTGCTCCGCGACTTCCTGCGGGCCGATGTCGGTGAGGTGCTGCGGCCCGAGGCCCATATGGACCATGCCCGCCTGGTGGAGGCGATCCGCGCGGGCGACGGCGAGCTGGCCGCCGCCGAGGCGAGCGCGCACCCGTTCGGCTGCCGGCTCACCCGCCTGGAGCGTGACTGACCCAGAGATCCGCGATCTCCTGCCAGCAGCGGCCGGCGAGGGTGGCGTGCTGCGCGGGGCCGATGGTCACACCCCGGGCGTCGGTGTCGACATCCGGGTCGTACCACCGCTTGCACTCTATGTGCAGCCGCACCCTGCTGTTGTTGCCGTTGGGGTTGAAGCAGGTGGCGGTGCCGATGCTGCCCACGACCTTGGTGCGGCACTGGGCGTGTGGCGGCTCCTGCGGGTCGTCGGACGCGGCCGGCGGTACGGCCTGCGCGGCAGGTGCGGTGACCCCCAGGAAGGCGGCCAGGGTGATCGTCAGGGCTGCCGTACGGCGTCGGGATGTGGGCACGCCGGTACCTCCTCCCCACGATGCGCCGGGAGGGTCCCGGACGCCTCATCCAGTGTGTGGTGAGGCCCGGCAGCTCTCGACTCGAAAACGCGTTCTGCCCGCCCCGGCGTACCGGGACGGGCAGTGCGGATGCGGGATCGGCGTCAGGCGCCCATCATGTGCACACCGCCGTCGACGTGCACGATCTCGCCGGTCGTCTTCGGGAAGAAGTCCGAGAGCAGACCGACGACGCCGCGGCCCGCCGGCTCCGGGTCGGCCAGGTCCCAGCCGATCGGCGCGCGGTGGTTCCAGACGTCCGCCAGCTCCTCGAAGCCCGGGATGGACTTGGCGGCCATCGACTTGATCGGGCCGGCCGAGACCATGTTGACGCGGATGTTCCGCCCGCCCAGGTCACGGGCCAGGTAGCGCCCGGTGGACTCCAGGGCGGCCTTGGCGACGCCCATCCAGTCGTACTTCGGCCAGGCGATCGACCCGTCGAAGGTGATGCCGACGACCGAGCCGCCGCCGCGCTTCTCCATCAGCGGCAGCAGCGCCATGGTCAGCGACTTCAGGGAGTACGAGGAGACCTGCAGCGCGGTCGAGACGTCCGCCCAGTCCGCCTCCAGGAAGTTGAAGGCGCCCTGCGGGCCGAAGGCGATCGAGTGCACGATGCCGTCGATGCCCTCGTCGTCACCGAAGTACTCACCGACCTTGGCGGCCAGACCGTCCAGGTGCTCCTGGTTGGTGACGTCCATCTCGATGACCGCGGTCGGCTCGGGCAGCCGCTTGGCGATGCGCTCCACGAGCGAGAGCCGCCCGAAGCCGGTGAGAACGACCTGCGCGCCCTGCTCCTGCGCGACCTTGGCCGTGTGGAAGGCGATGGACCCCTCGGTGAGGACTCCGGTGACCAGGATGCGCTTGCCTGCGAGGATTCCACTCATGCTGCTCAGTGACCCATGCCCAATCCGCCGTCCACGGGAATGACGGCTCCAGTGATGTACGCGGCCTCGTCGGAGGCCAGGAAGCGGACCGAGGAGGCGACCTCCTCGGGCTGCGCGTAACGCGCGAGCGGCACCTGCTTCACGATGTTCTCCCGCTGCTCGTCGGTGAGCACACGGGTCATGTCGGTGTCGACGAAGCCGGGCGCGACGACGTTGACGGTGATGTTACGGCTGCCCAGCTCCCGGGCGAGCGAGCGGGCGAAGCCCACCAGACCGGCCTTGGAGGCGGCGTAGTTCGACTGGCCCGGGGCGCCCATGAGGCCGACCACGGACGAGATCAGCACGATGCGTCCCTTGCGGGCCCGCAGCATCGCCCGGTTGGCGCGCTTGACCACCCGGAACGTGCCGGTGAGGTTGGTCTCCAGGACCGACGCGAAGTCCTCCTCGGACATCCGCATCAGCAACTGGTCGCGGGTGACACCGGCGTTGGCCACCAGCACCTCGACCGCGCCCTGCTTCTCCTCGATCTCCTTGTACGCCTGCTCAACCTGCTCGGCGTCCGTGATGTCGCACTTCACGGCCAAAAACCCAGCGGGCGGCTCACCCGAGCGGTAGGTGATGGCGACCTTGTCGCCTGCCTCGGCGAAGGCGCGGGCAATGGCGAGGCCGATGCCGCGGTTGCCTCCAGTGACCAGAACCGAGCGGCTCAAGAGATCACCCTTTCCGTTTCCTGTCCGTTCCGTCGTACTGCGTTCGATACGAAACTATCGGTCACGGGGCCCGGAAGAGGAATCGAGGCCACACAGGCACGCGCGCCGGTCACTGTCGGGTCCCCACAGAATTTCCGGCCGCCGCCCCGGGCCGCGGCCGACACGCCCTCCCCCGCATTCCGCCGTATTCCTCCGGCTTCCCCTGGTCGGCGCCGTGGGGCCGGCGCGCCGCGCCCCGCGGCCCGTGCCGTCTGGGCCCGGCGGGCACCACAAGGCATGATGCATGCGCCGACATGCGCCGACGACGAGGGGACGCCGTGCCCGCTTCACCCCATGCCCTTGACGAGACGTTCCTGGCGCTGCCGTTGGGCGCCCTCGCCGACGCCGCGCTGGCCCGGGCCCGCGCCCTGGGCGCCGAACACGCCGACTTCCGCCTGGAGCGGGTGCGCAGCGCCTCCTGGCGACTGCGGGACGCGCGGACGTCCGGGACCTCCGACACCACCGACCTGGGGTATGCGGTACGGGTGGTGCACGGTGGCGCCTGGGGGTTCGCGTCCGGGGTGGATCTGACCATGGACGCGGCGGCCCGGGTGGCTTCCCAGGCCGTGGCGATGGCGAAGCTGTCCGCGAAGGTGATCGACGCGGCCGGCTCCGAGGAGCTCGTGGAACTGGCCCCGGAGCCCGCGCACCCGGACCGCACCTGGATCTCCTCGTACGACATCAACCCGTTCGAGGTCCCGGACGCCGAGAAGACCGGGCTGCTCGCGGAGTGGAGCGAGCGGCTGCTGGCCGCGCCGGGCGTGGCGCACGCGGACGCGTCGCTGCTCACCGTCCAGGAGAACAAGTTCTACGCGGACACCGCGGGCACCAGCACCACCCAGCAGCGGGTACGGCTCTATCCCCACCTGACGGCGGTCGCGGTGGACCCGTCGAGCGGCGAGTTCGACTCGATGCGCACCCTGGCGCCCCCGGCCGGCCGCGGCTGGGAGTACCTGACCGACGGCCGCTACGACTGGGACGGCGAGCTGGCCCGGATCCCCGACCAGCTCGCCGAGAAGATGCGCGCGCCGAGCGTCGAGCCGGGGACGTACGACCTCGTCGTGGACCCGTCCAACCTGTGGCTGACGATCCACGAGTCGATCGGCCACGCCACCGAACTGGACCGCGCGCTGGGCTACGAGGCGGCGTACGCCGGCACCTCGTTCGCCACCTTCGACCAGCTCGGGAAGCTGGCCTACGGCTCCGAGATCATGAACGTGACGGGCGACCGCACCGCCGAGCACGGGCTGGCGACGATCGGCTACGACGACGAGGGGGTGGCCGCGCAGTCCTGGGACCTGATCAAGGACGGGACCCTGGTCGGCTATCAACTCGACCGCAGAATCGCGAAGTTGACCGGTTTCCCGCGCTCCAACGGGTGCGCGTTCGCGGACTCGCCGGGCCATGTGCCGGTGCAGCGGATGGCGAACGTCTCGCTCCGGCCGGCACCGGACGGGCCGTCCACGGAGGAGCTGATCGGCGGGGTGGAGCGGGGCATCTATGTCGTCGGCGACCGCTCCTGGTCGATCGATATGCAGCGGTACAACTTCCAGTTCACACAGCAGAGGGCATACGCCATCCGCAACGGGCGCCTTTGCGGACAGCTCCGGGATGTTGCCTACCAGGGAATCACACCGGAATTCTGGGGCTCCATGGAGGCCATCGGCGGACCTCGGACTTACGTGCTCGGAGGGGCCTTCAACTGCGGAAAAGCCCAACCAGGCCAGATCGCGGCGGTGTCTCACGGGTGCCCCTCAGCGATGTTCCGGAAGGTAAACATCCTGAACGCTTCGGCCGAGTCGGGGCGCCCCTGACAAGGCAGCCTCTCAGGGCCGGAAGTCTGCACCGGGTCGACACGCGATCACGACGAACCTCGTCGTGCAATCGGCGGTGCCAATTGGGTGAACTGCACGGTTCTGGCGTCTACTCAATGGGAGCCGGGGAACGCCCCAAGAGCCGTTATGTCGAGCCCTCGGAGTTTCCTTTCATGCGCGTACGAGCCCTTGGCGCTGTACTGCTGTCCACTGCCGCAGCCGGAGTCATCGCAGCGAGTCCTGCGGCCGCCGTCCCCACGGATGGTGACCAGCGCCCCATTTTGCCCAAGTACACCCCCACCATTGCCCGCAAAGCGGTTGACCTGGCTGACCGACTGCCCTGCACCTGGGACTTGTCCACACCGGGCTCGGCGATCTGCAGATAGGGAAGCCGTTGGCCCACCGAGCAGGCTCCAGGCCACATCGCCCCAGTCATCGCGGCCCCCTCGCCGGGGGTCAGCCGGGGCGGGACGATGAGGCCCTTGAAGGGTTCCAGCTTCAGCCCAAGGCGATTGTGCACCGTCCGGGCCCCTCGATCCATCGCTCTGCGCACGAGATGGCCATAGACCGGCTCCGTGGTCCTGGTGGTGCGGTGCCCCACCCAGGCCGCGATCTCGAACAGCGGGATATCGGCGTGGATGGCTTCGGAGACGAAGAAGTGTCGGAAGCTCTTCGGCGTGTACTGTGGCGTGCCCGCTGACTTGGCCGCCGCCTTGAATTGGTCCAGGAACCAGCCATAGGACGGGTGGCGGTCATTCAGCCTCGGGGACTCAAAGAACCAGCGTAATCTCCATGCGGCCGACTCCGTCAACACCCCGTGGTGGCAGAAGTTTGGCCTGGAATGGGGCGTCTATTTCGGCACTGAGATTTCGTGCAAATTTCCCAACACCCTTCCGTGTTATGACAGGAGCACGGAGGTTCCCTACACGTTCCCTGACGCTGACGCCGGCGCCCAGGACGGTGTGAACCCCACGCTCCGTCCGGGCATTCCGGCTCTGCAGGGAGATGAGCCTGGCAAGGGCGGGCAGGATACGGATGTGCCGTCCGGCCAGACGACCGGTGACGCGGACCATACGAATGTGACACCGGCGAGGACTCCGAGGGCCAGAACCACACGGACGTGACGCCTGGCCAGGACGCCGAGGATCACGACCAAACAGACGTGACGCCTGGTCAGGATGCTGATGAGGCCCCGGCCGACGCGGCGCATGACGTGGAGGAATACGCCCGCTAGGCCCGGCGGGCGGGCCGGCTGCGGGAGGCCGAGACCGACCTCGAACACCGTGCGATCATCCGCCCCCTTACTGCCCGGAGGCTGACGGAGTCGATCGCGCACCGGGACCAGTCCAGATCACCGCAGGTGCCGAGTTCGTCGAGGACGGTGCGGTGGAGTCGGGCCCAGACCTGGTCCCGACTCCACTGGGCGAAGCGCCGGTAGCGACGTCTCAGTCGGCATGTTCGGGGGATACAAGTCCACGGGACGCCACGGGCGTCTTGGAACGAAAAGGTGATGTCGCCCGCTGCGGGGCTCAGGTCTTTCGGCGGGCCACTGCTGCCGAAGGACAGCGGGCCCTCCAGCCAGACGAACGGGAACCACGCGCGTGCTCCTGGGGCGACGAGCGGCTCAGGGCGCACTAGTCCTGCCCCCCCCCCAGCGATAGCGTCTGCCACGCTCCGTGTCGAACACGGCTACCCAGGCCCTTTCAAGTGCCAAGTCGGTCACATGCATTGCGGTGTGGTTCACGATCCACACCCCCGTGGGTGTGACCTCTTCGATCAGTACTTGCCGGGCATCGGCTTCCTCCGAGCGCTCGCGCGCCCGATGTTCTCTGCGGCCGTGCAGTCCACCGCACCGGCCGTGAGTCGGCAGCCTGCGCCGACGCAAATGGTGTCCCGCTGAGTGGTATAGCCGGTCGTGGCCCGGGAACGCGCGAGTGACGGTGGTCTCTGTCGCCCAGCGGTCCGCTACTGGATGACCTCGTAGATCTCCTTGTAGCCGGATACCGCGTTGCTGTTAAACGTATCGATCAGTGATTGGGCGTTCTCATCTGGATTCACGAAGAACGCTCGCTCCATGGTGAAGTACTGGTCAAGGCTGTCGAATTCCCATTGGCAGACGACCGTATCCATGGGACCGGAGTAATCGACGTAGATTCGCCGGTTCGCGTACCCGGCCTCTTCAAAGACCTTGGTGAGGGTCTTGAATGCCGCCACGATCTCCGGCGCCTTCCCGCGTTCAGCTTGGTAGACCTCGCGCATCATGTACATGATGTGATCCTGCTTTCCCACTAGAGCAGTAATCGACTAAGCAGGCGCCTTTTTAAGGCTAAGTCATCAAAATGTCGCCCGCATACCGAGCAAGGTCCGGCTCTCTTTGAACGCGTCGAGTTCGGCATCTACCGAGGACTCCGTGCACGTATGCCTCCATGGCCACGGCGATTAGAGCCCGGTCGATCCGTCGGAGCCGCTCCAGCCGCGAGGGGAAGAACGACCCGGTCCGCACGTTGGGGATCTTCAGATCGAGGTCGCCAGCCTGGGTGGTCAGCAACCTCTCCCGGCGCCCGTTACGCCAGGTGGTGCACTGGTCGGAGTGCTCGCCCGGGGCGGCGCCGATGGCCTCAGTGGCCTCGGCCTCGGTGAGCTCCTGCAGAATGCGCTCGCACAGCACCCTGATCGTCTCGACTCCGTCGGCCGTAGGCAGTGACCGAAGCAGCCGCATCAGGTCAGATCGAGACAAGGCCATCATGCGGCCTCCGGTCGAACTGGCCGTTCGCCAGGGAGACTTGCGCGAGGGCCCGCCCTTGTTCCGGGAGCACTCGCCGACAGCGGATGCCCGCTCCGAGCGGACACCCGCGCATTCCAGACGCTCAACCGCGGGCTTCAGCCGCACCCCGCCGGCGCTTTCACCGGCTCAGGTAGAGCCGTTGGGGGAGCGCCCGCACCTGTCGCGGCCAGGCGATGCCCTGACGTGCTCGGGGTGCGGAGTTCCGCGGCCGGCGCCAGTTCCCGAGGGTCAGAGAATCCGGCGCGTCATTGACTGCCTGCGCGGTGTTTCATATTAGCCTTTCATCACTGTACGAAGTCGATCAGTCACGGATCGCATCTGCTCAACTCACCGGAGATGAAATGCGCAAGCTTCGCAAAGCCGCTGTTGTGATCGCAGCCCTCGGCACCGTCGGCCTCCTCGGCGCCGGCGCCGCCCACGCCGACGAAGGTCAGCAACGCGGCCATGGCGGCCACGGCGGCCTGAATGCCCAGCAGGGCAGCTCCTGCCGGTCGCACGACCTGAACGTGGACGTCCTCGGCGAGGTCGGGATTCTCAACGGCCTGGCGGGCAGCGCGCTCAATGGCGAAGGCTCCCCGGGTGCACAGTCCAGCCACCTGGGCTCGACCATGGGCTGCGACAACAGCATCGGCGGCTAGTAAAAGGAAGGGTCCCGGTGTCCACGTCACAGGCCGGCGCCGGGACCCGTTCCTGACCCGCAGCAGCGCCCGGGCTCGGGTGTCCGCCCGATCCGCAGTCGGGCCGAACGGTGGACGGCCCGAAGGCCCCTCAGCCCCACTCAACCTCGGAGTGGACGTTCGAGGGGCCTCCCTGCGTCGGCAGGGGCGTTCCGGGCGCCTCTGCAGCGACGGACCGCCGACACTCCGAGCCAAGACCGAGCGCGCTCAGCACGTCAGCCATCTCGCTCACGTCACTGGCCGCTTGCGCTGGTCGCGGGCTTCTTCACGGTCAGCGGCAGCATCTTCTCGCCGCTGTCGCTCAGTTGTGGCCATGTGTCGAACTGCGGGCAGATGCCTCCACCCATTAAGCAGGTCGGATGCCCTCAGCGCGGCAGCCCACGGTCTCCGGCACGTTGGTGCGGGCGGTCAGGAGGAGATCTCCGTACTTGTGGTGGCGGCGTGTGACGACGCGGTGGTGCAGCAGGTCTGCCGCGCGAGCGTGTGCGCCGGTGTCGATCAGCGCGCGGGCGAGGGTGTCCTGGACGATTTCCCGTTCCATCCGGACTCCCCCCCCATGCGTTCGGCTTGTTCCCCGAAGTCGGTCAGGAGATCCACTGCGGCGCCACGGCGGCCGGAGGTGACGTGCGCCAGGGCTTGGACGACAGGGGCGAGCACTTCGCGGTAGTCGGGCCGGTCATCGGTGGCCGCCTCGACGGCCAGGGCCAGGGCCAGGTTGAAGGTGCGGAAGATCTCGGCCATACCGCCTGGTGCCGCCGGCAGAGCTCGTACATGCTCCAGGTCTCTCCTGCGTGCCGTTTCCTGTACGGCCAGCAACAGGCGCCAGTTCGTCGCCGACCGCATGCCCACGTCCTCCCGGCGAAGTACCTCGTCCGCCCGGCGACGGGTGTCCGCGAAGTCGCCGCAAGCCAGCGACCGCAGAGCCGTGTGCCAGTTCAGATGAACTGCACAGCCTCTGGGTCGGCGGCCGGCAACTGATCGAGGAACGAGGTGGACGCTGGCCCGGCTCCCAGCTCCTGCTCCGCATGAGCCCGTGCGTGCGCCGCCGCGTCCGAGCGGGGATGCAACATAGGCTCTGTTCCCAGGTCGACACCAAGTCATCACCAGACCCCGCACAGTCCGGTTTCAACCGGTATGAACAGGGATTGAGGGCAGAGCATGAATAGCCGCCTGACCTGCACAGATGCCCGTCGGAGGGGTATGCCCTCCGCTCCCCCGGTGAACTTCCGGTTCACCGGTCAGCGGTTCTTCCGTATCGAGAACGGACGGCCGGCCGGGCAGCTGCGCGATGTGGCCTATCAGGCGACGACCACCGACTTCTGGGGGTCGATGAGCGCGGTGGGCGGGCCGCAGACGTACGTACTGGGCGACGCGTTCAACTGCGGGAAGGCGCAGCCGGGGCAGATCGCGGCGGTGTCGCACGGGTGCCCGTCGGCCCTCTTCGAGGGCGTGAACATCCTCAACACCACCCAGGAGGCGGGTCGATGAGCCGCAGCACCAGCACGCCGCACGAGATCGTCGAGCGGGCCCTGGAACTCTCCCGGGCCGACGGCTGTGTCGTCATCGCCGATGAGCGGTCCAGCGCCAATCTGCGCTGGGCGGGCAACGCGCTCACCACCAACGGCGTCACCCGCGGGCGGACGCTGACCGTCATCGCGACCGTGGACGGCGCGGAGGGCACCGCGTCCGGTGTGGTCTCCCGGTCGGCGGTGACCGCGGACGACCTGGAGCCGCTGGTACGGGCCGCGGAGGCGGCCGCCCGGGACGCGGGGCCGGCCGAGGACGCCCAGCCGCTGGTCGGCGGCGCAAAGGAGTCCGCCGGCTTCACCGACGCGCCCGCCGAGACCTCCTCGGAGGTCTTCGCGGCGTTCGCGCCGGCGCTCGGCGAGTCCTTCCGGCAGGCCCGCGCGGGCGGCCGCGAGCTGTACGGGTTCGCCCACCACGAGATGGTCTCCTCCTACTTGGGCAGCTCCGCCGGGCTGCGGCTGCGGCACGACCAGCCCACCGGGACGCTGGAGCTCAACGCCAAGTCCGCGGGCCCCGGCGCGGCCGCCGCCCGTTCGGCCTGGGCCGGCCGGGCGACCCGTGACTTCACCGATGTCGACCCGCGGGAGCTGGATGCCGACCTGGCCCGGCGGCTGGCCTGGGCCGAGCGGCGGGTCGAGCTGCCGGCCGGGCGCTACGAGACGCTGCTGCCGCCGACCGCCGTCGCCGACCTGCTGATCTACCAGCTGTGGTCGTCCTCGGCGCGGGACGCCGCCGAGGGCCGTACGGTCTTCTCCAAGCCTGCCGACGGGGACGGCGACGCGGCACGGCCCGGGGCCGGCACCCGGCTCGGCGAGCGGCTCTCCGAGCTGCCGCTGACCTTGCGCAGCGACCCGGGGGCTTCCGGTCTGGAGTGCGCTCCGTTCGTGCTGGCGCATTCCTCCGGGGACGACGCGTCGGTCTTCGACAACGGGCTGCCCCTGCCGGCCACCGAGTGGATGCGGGACGGTGTGCTCAACCGGCTGATCACCACCCGGCACACCGCCGGGCTGACCGGCCTCCCTGTGGCGCCCGGCATCGACAACCTCCTTCTGGAGGCGGGCGGTTCACGTTCCCTGGACGAGATGGTGGCCGCGAGCGGCCATGACGGTCCCGCGCTGCTGCTGACCTGCCTGTGGTACATCCGCGAGGTCGATCCGGCGACGCTGCTGCTGACCGGGCTGACCCGGGACGGCGTCTACCTGGTGGAGAACGGCGAGGTCGTCGGCGAGGTCAACAACTTCCGCTTCAACGAGTCGCCGGTGGACCTGCTCTCCCGTGCGGTGGAGGCGGGCCGTACGGAGCGGACGCTGCCGCGCGAGTGGAGCGACTACTTCACGCGGGCGGCGACGCCGGCGCTGCGGATCCCGGACTTCAACATGAGCTCCGTCAGCCAGGGGGTGTGAGCGACAGCCGTCGGGGGTGGGTGCAAGAGGGCCGGGAGCCCTGAGGAGGCCCGGGAGGCCGGGGGACGGCCGGACTTGTCACACCTGGCTAATAGACTGTCCGTCTGTCCTCCCGTTTCGGGAACCACGATCGATCAGGGACGCCATGACACGCCTCGGCGAATCCGTCGCCCGCGCCACCACGCTGCTCTCCGCCGACCTCTCCTCGGACGCGACCGTCCAGGAGCTGCTCAAGGAGACGGGCTCGCGGCGCTATCTCGACCTGACGGACCTGCCCGCCAAGGAGCAGGCGGAGCTGATCGCGGCCCGTACGGTCGAGGTGCTGCCGGGCGTGGACAAACTGGCCGAGCGCATCGAGGAGCGCCGGGCAGCCGGCAAGGGCCTGCACATCAAGCTGGGTATCGACCCGACGGCGACCGATGTGCACCTGGGCCACGCGGTGCCGCTGATCATCCTCAGCCGGTTCCAGCGGCTGGGCCACGACGTCACGCTGATCATCGGTGACTTCACCGCGAAGATCGGCGACCCGTCGGGGCGTACCGCCGAGCGTCCGCCGCTGACCGACGAGGACATCGCGCAGAACCTCGCCACCTACCGCGAACAGGTGCGCCCCTTCTTCGACTTCGAGAAGGTCAGCTTCCGGCAGAACAGCGAGTGGCTGGCGCCGTACACCTTCCCCGAGCTGCTCGGGCTGCTCGCCCAGGTCCCGGCGTCGCAGCTGCTGCAGCGCGAGGACTTCCGCAACCGGCTGGCCGCCGGCTCCGGTCTGACGATGACGGAGCTGCTGTACCCCATCGCCCAGGGCCTGGACTCGGTGGCGCTGGAGTGCGATGTGGAGCTGGGCGGTTCGGACCAGCTGCTCAATCTGCAGATGGGCCGCAAGCTGATGGAGCTGCGCGGGCAGCGGCCGCAGCTGGTGGTGACCATGCCGCTGATCGAGGGCACGGACGGCACCGGCGCCAAGATGTCCAAGTCCAAGGGCAATTACGTCGGTCTGAGCGCCCCCGCCGACGATGTCTTCGGCAAGATCATGTCGGTGCCGGACCGGCTGATGGAGCCGTACCTCAAGGCGTGGACGGAGTGGACCGACGAGGAGATCACGCTCGTCCTGGGCCGGGTCACGGACCGGTCGCTGCACCCGATGGACCTCAAGAAGATCCTCGCGGGCGAGGTCGTCACCGCGCTGTACGGGCTGGACGCGGCGATGGCGGCGCGGGCCGGGTTCGTCGCACAGTTCTCGAAGAAGTCGTTCGCCGATGTCGGCACGCTGCCCGTCGTGGATCTCGCCGAGCACGGCGCGGAGACGGTGACCGCGGTGCTGACGACCGTGCTGGAGTTCACGCCCAGCGCCTCGGCCGCGCGCCGGCTGGCCAAGCAGAACGCGCTGCGGCTGGTCGTGGAGGGCGAGGGCGGCCAGGAGACCGTGGTGCTCTCCGAGGCGGAATCGGTGCGGCCGCTGGACGCGGTGCTGGCCGAGAAGCTGGCGGGCTCGCCGGGCGCCGTGTACCTGAAGGCCGGTCGGAAGCTGGCGCACATCGAGGGGCGCTGACCCCAAGGACGCTGATTCGCGGAGCTGATTCGCGGATGCGACGGTGGCCGGTGCAGAGGGTGCACCGGCCACCGTCGTGTTTCGTGCTCGCTAGGTGACCCGGCCTCTGCCGCCCCGTGCGGACACCCACAGACGGTCGCCCACTCCGACGATGAGAACAGCGCCGATGAGCTGCAGGATATGGCGGGTCCAGTCGATGCCGGGGGTTTCGTTCACCCCGATGCCGGTGGCCAGCCAGTTGCCCAGGACGCTGCCGAGCATGCCGAAGATCACGGTCAGCCAGAGGGGAATCTGCTGCTTGCCAGGGATGACTGCCTTTGCGATCAGGCCCAGGACCAGGCCCACGATGATGGCCCACAACCACGTCATGACGCCTCCCGACGGAGCCCTTAAGGGTGCTCCGTCAGTGTCGCTCCGCATGACCTACGGCGCACGCGGGACGGGGGCGTACGCAGTGTGGGCTGCTGTACCTGGCCATACGTCGGCACGACCCGGTCTCGAAGGCGGCGGAGCCGCGGCGTACCGTGGGAAGCGACCGGAAAGCGGGGAGAATCCGGCACGACTGACCAGGTGGTGGAACGCGATGCGGAAGCACAGCGACGGCGAGACCTTCCGGATCACGGGGGCCCGCCAGGGGCTGTCGGAGGATGTGCGGGGGCGGCAGCGGCGCTATGTGATCTCGATGTCGGTGCGCACGGTGGCCGTGGTACTGACCGCCGTTCTGTGGAACATCGAGCGTCCGATCGCCATTGCAACGCTGATTCTGGGGATCGCGCTCCCCTACATCGCGGTCGTCATCGCCAACGCGGGCCGGGAGAACGCCCCTTCGCTGCCCAAGACGTTCGTGGCGCCGCCGGCCCGGCCGATGCTCACCGGCGGTCCTGCGGGCGGTCATGCGGAATCCGTTCCGGAGCGGCGGGGCGCCGATTCTCCGGACGCGCGGAGCGACCGGAACTGACCGCTACGGGTCTGCAAAGCTCAAGAAAAGCTCAGATCAATGATGTGGATCCGGTGCACCACGCACCATTCCCCGTGACATACTGCGTACGCGCTCCGCATCCCCCGTCGGAGCGACGGACCGACGCCGGGCGGCTCCCCCCGTGGCTGCCCGGCGTCGCCATGTCCGCACCCGGATGCGGGACGTAGGGTTGAGGCCGTGAACTCCCCTGATCTTCCCAGCTCCGACGAGAGCACCGTCATCTGCTCCGCCAAGGGCTGCCGTGCCGCCGCGGTATGGGTGCTGGCCTGGAACAACCCGAAATTGCACACCCCGGACCGGCGCAAGACCTGGCTCGCCTGCGACGAGCACCGGGAGCATCTGTCGCAGTTCCTCGGACTGCGCGGCTTCCTCAAGGACGTGGTGACGCTGGAGGAATGGGAGGCGTCGGCCCGTTAGCCGGCCCGCCCGGGGCAGGGCCGCAGCGCCTTTCCGACCCTGCCCCCTCGGACAGGCGCCGGCCACCCGAACAGGCTCTGGCTAGCCGCCGATCGCGGACATCGGGCGCTCGGGCTGGAGGAACGACGGGTCGTCCAGGCCGGAGCCCGCCTTCTTGCCCCACATCGCGAGCTTCCATATGCGGGCGATCTCGGCGTCGGGCGCGTCCGAGCGCAGCGCCGTCCGCAGATCGGTCTCCTCGGTGGCGAACAGACAGGTACGTATCTGGCCGTCGGCGGTCAGCCGGGTGCGGTCGCAGGCGCGGCAGAACGGGCGGGTGACGGAGGCGATGACGCCGACGCGGTGCGGGCCGCCGTCGACAACCCAGCGCTCGGCGGGCGCGGAGCCGCGTTCGTCCTGGGCCTCGGGGGTCAGCTCGAAGCGGGTGCGCAGGGAGGTGAGGATGTCGCCGGCGGTGATCATGCCGTCGCGCTTCCAGCCGTGCTGGGCGTCCAGCGGCATCTGCTCGATGAAGCGGAGCTCGTAGTCGTGCTCGATCGCCCAGGCCAGCAGGTCGGGGGCCTCGTCGTCGTTGAGGGACGGCATGAGGACGGCGTTGACCTTGACCGGGGTGAGGCCGGCGGCGCGGGCCGCTTCCAGGCCGCGCAGAACGTCGTCATGGCGCTTGCGGCGGGTCATCTTCTGGAAGACGTCCGGCCGCAGGGTGTCGAGGGAGACGTTGACGCGGTCCAGCCCGGCGTCGCGGAGCGCGGCGGCGGTGCGCTCGAGGCCGATGCCGTTGGTGGTGAGCGACATCTGGGGGCGGGGGGCGAGCGCCGCGACGCGCTCGACGATGCCGACCAGGCCGGGGCGGAGCAGCGGCTCGCCGCCGGTGAAGCGGACCTCTTCGATCCCGAGGTCGCGCACGGCGATGTCGATCAGGCGGACGATCTCGTCATCGGTGAGCAGATCGGGCTTCGCCAGCCATTGCAGGCCTTCTTCGGGCATGCAGTACGTACACCGCAGATTGCACCGGTCGGTCAGCGAAACCCGCAGGTCGGTGGCCACGCGGCCGTAGGTGTCGATGAGCACTGGGCCCCCTCCCTGACTGTATGGATCAGTACGTCTTCGAGACTACGTGATGGGTCCGACAGAGAGCAGGCGTGGGAAGCACGAGGTGGGCGGGGCGGCCTCGTAGAGATCTACGACGCCACCCCGCCCGGGGAGCTGTAGGGACGGCTCAGTGCGCTCCGGTCCCGGTCAGCGAGCGGACCTCCAGCTCGGCGTATTTCCTGACGTCCGGTTCCTCCTTGGAGAGGAGCGAGCCCAGCCAGCCGAGCAGGAAGCCCAGCGGGATGGAGATCAGGCCCGGGTTCTCCAGCGGGAAGAAGTCGAAGTCCGCGGCGGGGAACATCGACGTCTCCTTGCCGGAGACCACCGGCGAGAACAGGACCAGGAAGACGGAGGAGACGAGGCCGCCGTAGATGGACCAGAGGGCGCCCTGTGTGGTGAAGCGCTTCCAGAACAGGCTGTAGAGGATCGTCGGAAGGTTGGCGGAGGCGGCGACCGCGAAGGCGAGGGCCACCAGGCCGGCGACGTTCAGACCGCGGGCGAAGACGCCCAGGATGATGGCGACGGTCCCGATGCCGACGGTCGCCCAGCGGGCCGCGCCGACCTCCTCCTTCTCGCTCGCCTCGCCCTTGCGGAGCACGTTGACGTACAGGTCGTGCGCGAAGGACGACGACGAGGCGAGGGTGAGGCCGGCGACCACGGCGAGGATCGTGGCGAACGCGACCGCGGAGATGACGGCGAGCAGGATGGCGCCGCCGGTGGAGCCGGCGCCGCCGCCGATCGCCTCGGCCAGCAGCGGGGCCGCGGTGTTGCCCGACTTGTTGGAGGCGGTGATGGTGTCGGGCTTGATGAGGGCGGCGGCACCGAAGCCGAGCGCGATGGTCATCAGGTAGAAGACGCCGATGATGCCGATCGCCCAGTTCACCGACTTACGGGCGGCCTTGGCCGTGGGCACCGTGTAGAAGCGGATGAGGATGTGCGGCAGGCCCGCGGTGCCCAGGACGAGGGCGATGCCCAGCGAAATGAAGTCGATCTTGGACGTGGCGGTGGCGCCGTATTTGAGGCCCGGCTCCAGGAACGCGGCGCCCTGTCCGCTGTTCTCGGCGGCGGCGCCGAGCAGCGTGGAGATGTTGAAGTTGAACTTGAGCGCCACCAGGAACGTGATCAGCAGGGTGCCGGCGATCAGCAGCACCGCCTTGACCATCTGGACCCAGGTGGTGCCCTTCATGCCGCCGATGGTGACGTACAGGATCATCACGATGCCGACGATCACGACGACCAGGATCTTGCCCGCTTCGCTGGTGATGCCGAGCAGCAGCGTGACCAGGGCGCCGGCGCCCGCCATCTGGGCGAGCAGGTAGAAGATCGAAACGACGATGGTCGAGGTGCCGGCGGCCGTACGGACCGGTCGCTGGCGCATCCGGTAGGCGAGGACGTCGCCCATGGTGAACCGGCCGGAGTTGCGCAGCGGTTCGGCGACCAGGAGGAGGGCGACGAGCCAGGCCACGAGGAAGCCGATGGAGTAGAGGAAGCCGTCGTAGCCGAAGAGGGCGATGACGCCGGCGATCCCGAGGAAGGACGCCGCGGACATGTAGTCGCCGGAGATGGCCAGGCCGTTCTGGAAGCCGCTGAACTGGCGCCCGCCGGCGTAGAAGTCCTCCGCGCCCTTGGTCTGCCGGCCGGCCCAGACGGTGATGCCGAGGGTGGCGGCGACGAAGACCCCGAAGAGGGTGATGATCAGGGCGCGGTGCTCCCCCGCGCCGCCGGCCGCGAGCTGGAGCTCGACCCCTTGCTGGTGCAGCTGCTGAAGGTTGCTCATGCCTCACCCTCCAGGCGGGTCTTGATGGCCTCGGCCTTGGGGTCGAGCTTGGCCGCGGCGTGCCGCGAGTACCACCAGGCGATCAGGAACGTCGTCACGAACTGGGCGACGCCGAGGACGAAGGCGACATTGACGTTGCCGAACAGTTTGGTGCCCATGAATCCGCCGGCGTAGCTCGACAACAGGACGTACACGAGGTACCAGAGAATGAAGGCAAGGGTCAGCGGAAAGGCGAACGAGCGGTGGGCGCGGCGCAGTTCGCCGAACTCCTCGCTCGCCTGGACTTCCCTGTAGTCGGGCGGCTCGTGTGTTCCCGAGTCCTTGGAGGGTGCGATGCTCACGGCATCTCCTGATACGTAGTGGCTGGTGGAAAGGCCGACGATAAAGCCTGGGTAAGTGACGCGGATCACGCATGGTAGAGGCGTGGCAATCGTTGCGACAGAGGGTCGTTGGTTGAAATCCCGAAGAGAACACCGGGAGAACCCGAGGAATGGCCGTGTCGACCGCCACCGCTCGCGGGGCGCTTCGTTGAGCCGGGTGTGAATCCGCCGCCCTCGCAGGCCCCGCAGCCGCCAGGTTCCCCCCGGCGCCCGTACGGCAGCGTCCGCCTGCCGGCACCGCTCGCCGTCGCCCCGGTGGTACGCCGGCCGGCCGGGCCGGAGCGACGCCGCTGGTACGGCCCCCGGGTCGCCCTGCCCCCGCTGAGCATCGGCGCGCTGCGGCGTCAGGCCTGAGCGGGGGGTTACGGGGGCGCGCTCCGGGGGCACGCCAAGCCAAGCCAAGCCATCGGCAACAGCCTCCCGCCCCGGGGGGGTGATAGCTTTCCGTGCGCCTTGGGCGATAGCCTGACGAGTTATCAGTTTGCCATCTCTAAAGGGTTTTTCTCCCATTCCATTGCTCCGCGTCAGTGATCGCCGATAGCTTCCCGTGTCATGCACCCGCCCGTGCGCGACCCGCGCGCGGGCGGTCTCCCGGATGATGTGGAGTACCCATGGCACATCCCCGATCCAGACGGGCGCGGGCGCTTGCCGTACCGCTCGGACTGGCTCTGACGGCATCCCTCGGCTTCCTCCCGAACGCGGCCACCGCCGCGTCGCCGGATTCCGTCCCCGCCGCGGTCGCGACCGACGGCCCGCTTCGCTCGTACGTCGTGAACACCGCGACGGACCAGGCCACGGTCGGCAAGGTGGCAAAGGCCATAGCCAAGGCCGGAGGGATGGTGATCACCGCCCATGAGCAGATAGGCGTGTTCGTCGTCCACTCGGCCAACCCGAAGTTCGCCGAGACCATACGCGGCGTGAACGGTGTGCAGTCGGCGGGCGCGACCCGTACGGCACCGCTCAAGGCTTCCGGCACCACCGACGTCGGCAAGCCGCAGAAGCTGTCGAAGTTGTCGAAGGACCAGCTCAAGGCTGCGAGCAGCGCGGCGAAGGCCAACGGCCAGGAGCCGTTGGAGCCGCTGCAGTGGGACCTTCCCGCGATCAAGGCCGACAAGGCCGCGGCGGTGAACCCCGGCAGCAAGGACGTCACCGTCGCCGTCATCGACACCGGCGTGGACGACACCCACCCCGATCTCAAGCCGAACTTCTCGGCGAAGCAGTCCGCCAACTGCGTGGGCGGCGTGGCCGATACGTCCAAGGGATCCTGGCGTCCCTACGACCCGGAGAACGACTACCACGGCACGCATGTCGCCGGTGAGATCGCGGCGGCCCGCAACGGCCTCGGCGTGGCCGGTGTCGCACCGGGCGTGAAGATATCCGCCATCAAGGTCAGCGAGCCCGAGACGAGCCTCTTCTTCGCGGAGAGCGTGGTGTGTGCCTTCGTCTTCGCGGCCGAGCACGGCGTCGAGGTCACCAACAACAGCTATTACGTCGACCCGTGGATGTTCAACTGCAAGGATGACGCCGATCAGGCGGCCATCATTGACGCGGTCGGCCGGGCCGCGAAGTACGCCGAGCGCAAGGGCGCGATCAACGTCGCCGCGGCCGGCAACTCCAACATGGACCTGGCGGCCGACAAGCTCGTCGACACCTCCAGCCCCAACGACTCGACCCCCGTCGAGCGCACCATCAACCCGAAGACCTGCTGGGACGTGCCCACCCAGCTGCCGGGCACGGTGACCGTCGCGTCGACCGGCGTCAACAAGCTCAAGTCGTACTTCTCGAACTACGGCCTGGGCGCGATCGATGTGGCCGCCCCGGGCGGCGACAAGACGCAGGTGCCGGAACTGCCCGCGAAGAACGGCAACATCCTCTCCACGATGCCGGGCGGCGACTGGGCCTATCTGGCCGGTACGTCGATGGCGTCGCCGCATGTCTCGGGCGTCGCGGCGCTGCTGAAGAGCACGCACCCGAAGTCCAGCCCGCAGGAGATCCAGTGGCTGCTCAAGGCGCAGGCGGACAACCCCGGCTGCCCCGCGGGTGACGCCACCTGCACCGGCACGAAGCATGTCAACAGCCACTTCGGCTACGGCATCGTCGACGCGCTGGACGCGGTGAAGAAGTAGGCAGGGAAAGGCCGTACGGGTAAGGCCGGTGGCTTCACCGGAGGGCCGGGTGGTTCGCCGCCCGGCCCTCTTGGCTGTCCGCGGCCGCCCGCAGCACGCAGTCGGCCAGTGCGAACTGGGCCGCCGCATAGGTGAGCATGATCCAGAACTGCGGGGCCGGCAGCTGCGGCCAGTGGGCGATACCGCTCGCGATCAAGGTGTCCGAGAGCAGGAAGAGCAGCCCGCCGAGCGCGGCCCGCGGCCCCGCCCGGAGCGAGCCGAACGCCATCGTGGTGAGCAGCAGGCTGTAGCCCGCCACCGGGATCCGCAGCTCGGGCGGCAGATCCGGCCACAGCAGGGCCACCGTGCCGGCGAGCAGGACCCCGTAGCCGGCGGCGAGCGCGACCGTACGGGACGGCCGTCCGGCCACCGGTGTCCCGTGCCGGGCGAACAGCACCAGATAGCAGACGTGCCCGGCGGCGAACGAGCCCATCCCCAGCAGGAAGACGGTGTCTCCGCCGATCTGGAGCAGGGTGTCGCCGCCGCAGCCGAACAGCAGCGCACCGGCCAGCAGCGGCGGTCCGCCGCGGGCCAGGGCGTATCCGGCGAGCACCGGCATCAGTGCGGGCTTGGTGAGCTGTGCGACGGCCGTGACGTCGCCGAGCAGCGCCGCGAGGTGCACGACGGCCAGCGCGGCGAACGTCCCGAGCAACGGTCCGGCGGCACGCGGCCGGCGCGCCGTCACGTGGCGGGCTCCTCGACGGAGGCGGGCGCCGTGCTCTTCGCTTCCCGCGCCGTCCGCTCGGCGGGCTGCCAGCCCGGCCCGCGGAACACCCGTCCGGCGCGCTCCCGCCAGCTGCCGGCGGCCCGCACGTCGCGCGCGATGGCGGCGTACTCATGGGTGGCGACCCGCAGCGGGTTGAAGGTCCCGATGTTCTTGGTGAGGCCGTAGACCGGGCGCTCGGTCTCCGCGACGAACGAGCCGAACATCCGGTCCCAGATGATCAGGATCCCGCCGTAGTTGCGGTCCAGGTAGCCGCCCTGGGAGGCGTGGTGGACGCGGTGGTGGGAGGGCGTGTTGAGCACGAACTCGAACGGCCGGGGCAGCTTGCCGATCCGCTCGGTGTGCACCCAGAACTGGTAGACGAGGTTGGTTCCGGAGCAGAACGCGATGGCGGCCGGGTGCACACCGAGCGCGATCATCGGGACGTAGAACGGCCAGACGGTCCAGGTCGTCCACGGCTGCCGGAGTGCGGTGGTGAGGTTGAACTTCCTGCTGGAGTGGTGCACCACATGGCAGGCCCACAGGATGCGGATGACGTGGTGCCCGCGGTGCGACCAGTAGTAGAAGAAGTCCTGCGCGAGCAGCATCAGCAGCACCGTCCACCACAGGACGGGGACGCGCAGCGGGGTGAGCTCGTAGACCGCGGCGTAGATCGCCACGATCGGTATCTTCCACAGCGCGTCGAACACCAGGCTCCCCAGCCCCATGCCGACGCTGGTGGCCGCGTCCTTGGCTTCGTAGCCCTCCGCGTCCTCGTCGGGATGCAGGCGATAGCTCACCATCTCCACCACGGTGAGCAGGACAAAGGCCGGGACGGACCACAACACGACATCGGGCAGGTGCGGCATGCCCCGCACCATAAGCGCGGTGACGGCGGTGCCGCTAGGGGTTGTTACCGAGAAGTATGTAAGACGGGGCGTCAGCGGCGGGCGGCGGCTTACCGTCGGTAGCGGGGCTCCCCCGCCCGCTCACCACACCCGCACCGCCCCGCCCTTGGCGAACGCCGGGCTCGTCGCGTCCGCCGGGACCGTCTCCAGGGGTTCGGCGAGTTCGGCGGGGGTGGGGCCGACACGGGCGGCCATGGGGGCGAGGAGGGCGAGGTCGAATCCGTAGACCCGGGCGGCGTTGCCGCTGAGCATGGCGGTGACCTCGGAGGGCGGGAGGCCGGCGTAGGCGAGGCGGAGCGCCTCGCGGGAGTAGGGGTGGGTGCCCTCGTCGTGGGGGTAGTCGCTGCCCCACATGATCTTGTCCAGGCCGATGCGGTGGCGGAGCGGTACCTCGTGCGGGCGCATGAAGCTGGCGCCGACATAGCAGTGATCGCGCCAGATGTCGGCCGGGGCCGCGCCCATCTTCTCCGCCAGGCCCGCGCCGAACCGGGACTCGGCGGTGACGCTCCGGGCGGCGGCCGTCACCAGGCGGCCGTGGTAGTAGTCGAGCATTTCCAGGACGCCGGGGATCCAGCCCGATCCCTGTTCGGTGAGGACGAGCTTGAGCCCCGGGTGGCGACGGAAGGCTCCGCCGAAGATCAGGTGCCACAGGGCGCGGTGCGAGAACCAGGTGGTCTCGACCATGAAGACGGCACGGGCGGCGGGGTCGTCGCCGAGCGGCGGGGAGGCCGAGCCGCCGTGGTGGTTGACGGGGACGTCGAGTTCGGCGCAGACCGCCCAGAGGGGGTCGTAGACCTCGGAGTGGAGTTCGGGCAGGCCGGAACCCGGCGGGGTGCCGGGAAGCATGATGCCGCCGGTGAGGCCGGCTTCCTTCGCCCGGCGGACTTCGCGGACGGCCTGATCCACGTCGTTGAGGAGGATCTGCGCGACGCCGGCCCGGCGGCCCGGGGCCTGTGCGCAGAAGTCGGCGAGCCAGCGGTTGTGCGCACGCAGCCCGGCCCAGCGCCGCTCGAAGTCCTCGCGGGTGGCGGGCGGCGCCATCAGGGACGCGGAGGGGAAGAACGGCGGGATGGTGTTCGGGAAGATGACTTCGGCGACGATGCCGTCCGCCTCCATCTCGGCCAGGCGGCGGTCGGAGTTCCAGTTGCGGTCGGCCGTGTCGGCGAGCAGGTCCTCGTGCGGATTGATGTAGGTGGCCGCCCAGGCGTCGAAGTCGTCGTGGTGGCGGGCCGCCAAGTACGGCTTGTAGTCGAGGAGATCGGCGCCGGCGTGGCAGTCGGCGGAGATGACGGTGTACCGCTCGTCGGCGGTCCCGGTCTCAGACATTGCCCACACCTCCGTACGGGTCGCCCACACCTACGTAGGGGAAGTCGCATCCGGTCAGCCAGTGCCGGCCGGTCTCCCTGGCGCGGCGCCAGGACGCCTCGACCGGGCCCTGGTCGGCGGGCTGGCCGAGGTCGGCGGGGGTGGGCCCGATCCGTCGGGCCACCGGGGCCAGCGCGGCACGGTCGAAGCCGAAGATCTCGGCGGCGGATTCGCCGAGCATCCGGCGGGTCTCGCCGACGGGGATGTCGTGGAAGGTTCTGCGCAGCCAGTCCCCGGTGTGCGGCCAGGTGCCTTCGGGGTGCGGGTAGTCCGAGCCCCAGAGGATGTTGTCGACGCCGATCTCGTAGCGCTGGGCGAGTTCGCGGCGTTTGGTGTTGGTGGCGCAGATGAAGATATTGCGGTCCAGGTAGGCGTGCGGCGGACGCTTGAGCTCGGAGAACGGCGAGAGTTTCTTGCCGCCGTGCGCGCCGAGATAGAGCCGGTCCATGAACCAGAGGAGGTTGGGCAGCCACCAGCAGCCGGATTCGGCCACGCCGAAGCGCAGGTCCGGGTGGCGCTCGAAGACACCGGACCAGAGCATGAACCACAGCGGGCGGGCCGGCCACCAGGTGACCTCGGAGACGAAGATGCCGAGGTGGTCGCCGTACTCCTGGCGGGGTGCGGCGCCGGAGTGGGTGATGACCGGCATCCGCGCCTCGGCGGCGGCCGCCCAGACCGGGTCGTAACGGCGGTCGTGGTAGGGCGCCTCGTCCCCCCACATCGCGGGGATCATCAGCGCGCCCAGGCCGGATTCCCTGGCCCGGTGGATCTCGGCGACGGCCCGGTCGACGTCCCCCGTGATGGGCAGCAGCGCCACACCGCAGTGGCGTTCGGGTTCGTGCGCGCAGAGTTCGGCCAGCCAGCGGTTGTGCGCCTGGGCACCCGCCATGCCCAACTCGGGGTCCAGGTCGCCGGAGAGACCGAGCCCGACGCCGAAGGGCGCGGCGGTCCCGCTGTCGACGGCGTCCGCGTCGGGGAAGACGACCTCGGCCGCCACCCCGTCGCCGTCCAGTTCCTTGCTGCGGCGGGCCGGGTCCCAGCCGCCGCGCAGCCCTTCCTCGTGCTCGCGGAACCAGTTCTCGGCGAAGGCCTCGTTGCGGACGCCGAGGCGGGTCATCGCGGCGCGGCGGGCGTCCCGCTGGCCGAGGAACTCGTCGAAGTCGCGGTGGAACCGGGCGTCCAGATAGGGCCGGTACTCCTCGGTGGGCAGCCCGGCGTGGCAGTCGGAGGAGATGATCAGGTACGGGTCGTCGTCGGCCGTCATCGGTCGGCCCTCCCAGTCGGTGGGGTGCTCGGTCGTCCCTCGGTCTTCTCTTGGTTGTCGTCGGGCTCTTGGTTCTCGTCGGGCTCTTGGTTCTCGTCGAGGATGAAGTTCTCCAGGTACGCCGGGGCCGCGCGGTCGAGCAGGGCGCGGGCCCTGGCCCGGATCTGGGCGTCGGTGTGCGCGCTCGGCGGCAGCATCCAGAAGCGGTCGGCCCGGATGCCGTCGACGACCTGCTCCGCGACGTCCTCGACCGGGGTGAACTCGATCTCCCGCCCGGCCTCCCGCATCGCCGCCTCCCACTGCGCCAGGCTCCGGTACGGGGTGCGGCGCGGCCGGGACTTGGCGTAGCGCTCGGGCCGGTTGCGGTGCGACTCCCACAGGCCGGTACGGAGCATGTGCGGGCCCGGGAAGAGCACCGAGGCGCCGATCGGGGCGTGCTCCGCCTTCAGATGGGCGTAGAGGGATTCCGTCATGGTCACCACGGCCGCCTTGGTGACGGCGTACACGGAGGCGGTGGGCAGTGGTGCGATCCCGCCGTCCGTCGAGGAGGTGTTGACGACATGGCCGGGTTCGCCACCCGCGAGCATCCGGGGCAGGAAGCACTGCACACCGTGGAAGACGCCCCAGACATTGACCGCGAAGGCCCATTTCCAGTCGTTGGGCTCGTGTTCCCACATCCGTCCTTCGGCTCCGGAGCCCACCCCGGCGTTGTTGCACAGCAGATGGACGGCGCCGAAGGTCTGGTACGCGGCGGTGGCGAGGGAGGCGACCTCCTCGCGTACGCCGACGTCCACCGTGCGCGCCAGTACCTCGGCGCCCTCGGCCATCAGCTCGTGGGCGGCGGCGCGCAGCGGCTGCTCCTCGACGTCCGCGAGCACGACCTTCAGCCCCTCGGCGGCGAAGCGGCGCGCCATGGCCAGGCCGATGCCGCTCGCTGCGCCGGTGACGACGGCGACCTGTCCCGCCCGCAGCTCCATCAGACGCCGCCCTTCACCGGGCACCGCCCCTTCACCGGGCACCGCCCTTTCGTCGGACGCCGCCTTCGGGTGGGCCGTCGAGGATCTGCCGGGCGTCGTCGTAGCGCTGGTGGATGTACGGCAACAGGGCCCCGGCGCTGACCCGTTCGACGACCCGGCCCTTCTGGTCGGTGGTCTTCTCACCGAGGGTGATCTCGACGAGGGTGCGCACGGGAAGGTCGGCGACCGGGTCGTACATCGACTCCCGCAGGACCACGTCCCCGGTGACCCGCTCCAGCTTCCGGACCTTCTCGTTGCGCACGCAGTGCACCAGTACCGGATCGTCCTCGAACCCCGAACCGTCCACGGCGGGCAGGAACTTGAAGTAGAAGTCGGTCTTCCGGGCGGGCTCCGGGACGGGCAGCGGGCCGCTCACCGCGCCACGCACCTCGACGAAGGCGATGCCGTGCCGGGCGAGCGCGGCACGAACGACCGGGCCCTGGCGCTCGACGGTGACCTCGCCCAGCTTCTTGGGCTCGCCGAAGACCTCGCGTCCGCCGATCAGGGCCCGCTCGTGGGTCATCGGCATGACCAGCGGATACCAGCCCTCGACGCCGTCGTGCTCGGCCGCGACGGCCACCGAGCCCGCGCCCAGGGGGTAGCCGGGTAGATCGACGGTACTGATGTTGGCGCGTACGAGGGGGCGCGCGGTGGGTTTGAGCGGCGGCGGCAGTACGGCCGCGACCACGTCCGGGTCGCTCTCCCAGACGGCCACCACGCCCGTGGACCAGATGTCGGGCAGCCGGGAAGCGCCGGCGCGGGCCGCGGCGATCTCCGCCTCGGTGCGGGCTCCGTAGCGTATGCGTGCCATGTCGGACCACCTTCGATGTCGAGCTGGTCGGTGACGTGTGCCGTGTGCCGTGCAGGGTGCGCTCGGACGTTGCGCGAGGCGCCTGTAACACAGTTACACCGAGGGCGATGAAGGGTAAATAGGCGTGCATCAAAGAGAGTTGGGGGACCGATGGCGCGAAATCCGCTCACCCGCGAAGAGGTCATGGAGACGGCCGCGAGTCTGGTGCAGCAGCAGGGCCCGCGCGCGCTGACGATGCGCAAGCTCGCCGCCGAGCTCGGCACCGCCGTCACCTCCATCTACTGGCACATCGGCAACCGCGAACAACTGCTGGACGCCCTGGTGGAGCGCACCATCCAGGAGATGGGCGCGATCCGCCCCACCGGGCGCACACCGCACGCCCGCATCGTCTCGGTCGGCCGCGCACTGCGTACGGCGCTGCGCGAGCGCCCACAGCTGATCGCGATGGTGCACGAACGCGGCCTGACGGAGCGGATGTTCCTGCCCGCGCAGCAGGCGCTGGTCCACGAGGCGCACGCCGCGGGGCTGCGCGGGGAGCTGGCGGCCGAGGCGGTGCGCGCCGTCCAGTTCCAGGTCGTCGGCTTCGTCCTGGTCGAGCGCAACCGCGAGCGGTCGCCGGCACAGCACCCCAGCGAGGGCGAGCTGTGGGACTCCCCCACCGCCGGCCACGATCCGGCGCTGGCCCGCGCGCTGGCCGGTCCCGTCGACGCCGAACAGCTCTTCCTGGTCTCGCTCGAAGCCCTGGTGACGTCGCTGCTCGCGGTGGCGGCGGGGGACACGTAGCCCGGACGTCACCTCAACGAACCAGGGCACTGCACCGGCACCCGAAAGGCATTGCACGGGCCCACACCCGTGCAGGGCACTACACCGGCCCACCCCCGAACAGGGCGTTGCACTGCACCGGCCTACCCCGAACAAGGCAGTGCACCGCCCCCCAAACAGGGCACCACACCCGCCCGCCAAAACAGGGCACTACGCCCGCCCACCCGAACAAGGCACCACACCTGCCCGCCAAAACAGCGCACCACACCCGCCTACCCGAACAGCGCACTACACCCGCCCACCCCCCGAAGGGGGGTGGGCGGAGGGGAAAACGAGCGGAGGGGAAAAACCAGGGGAAAAACCAGCCAGAGGCAAAAGCAGCTCACGGCAGAAAACAGCGCTCCGTCTCCCCCGCAGTTCGGTGGCTGTCAGTGGCGGCCCGTATCCTCATTGACCATGCTCGAAGACCGCATGGCAGCAGACCGCTCGATCGCGCCGAAGATCGGACGGCAGCCGGGCCCGCAGACGCCGCCGGCTCCCTGGCCGACCGAATATCCCCAGGGGTATGCCGTCGTCGACGTGGAGACCACCGGCCTGGCCCGCGACGACCGGATCATCTCCGCCGCCGTGTACCAACTCGACGCACAGGGCGAGGTCCAGGACCACTGGTACACCCTCGTCAATCCGCAGCGGGATCCCGGCCCGGTCTGGATCCACGGTCTGACCAGCGCGGTGCTGGCCGACGCCCCACTGTTCCCGGAGATCGTCCCGGAGTTGTCCCAGCGCCTGGAGGACCGGGTACTGGTCGCGCACAACGCGATGTTCGACTGGTCGATGATCGCCCGTGAGTACGCCCGCGCCGCGGCGACCGCCCCGGTCCGCCAGCGACTGTGCACCATCGCGCTCTCCAAGGAACTGCGGCTGCCACTGCCCAACCACAAGCTGGAGTCCCTCGCCGCCCATTACGGCGTCGTGCAGGAGCGCGCCCACCACGCGCTGGACGACGCCCGGGTGCTCGCCGAGGCGTTCCGCCCCAGCCTGCGGCGGGCCGCCGAGGAGAAGCTGCGGCTGCCGCTGCTGAGCTGCCAGCCGCTGACGGAGTGGTCGGACTCCCCCGCGCCCCGGCAGCAGTCCTCCGCGACGTCCTACCGCCCCACCTCCTGGCGGCCGTCCCGCAAGCGCCCGGCGTGCCCGTACCCCAACCCCGGGCGCTACGAGGCCGGCGGCCGGCTCGTCCAGGGCATGCGGGTCGCGTTCTCCGGCGACACCTCCGTGGACCGCGAGCTGCTGGAGGACCGCGCGATCGAGGCCGGGCTCCATGTCGCGACGAGCCTGTCCCGGCTGACCAGCCTTCTGGTGACGAACGACCCCGATGCGCAGACCTCGAAGACCGCCAAGGCCCGTACGTTCGGCACGGTCGTGATCGACGAGGCGGCCTTCATGCAGCTGCTCCAGGACGTGCAGCCCGCGGCTCCCACCACACGGGCGTGACCGGTGGGTCCGGCGCCTGCGTCCGGGTGAAGCCCGGCCAACACACCCGTTCGCGCCTCGCCCCGCACCGGCCCCACGCGCACCCTGTGGCGCATGGCACGTTGTGAGGTCTGCGGAAACGAATACGGCATGGCGTTCGAGGTGCACGCGCAGGGCGCGGTGCATGTCTTCGACTGCTTCGCCTGCGCCATTCACCGCATGGCGCCGCTCTGTGAACACTGTCGGTGCCAGATCATCGGCCAGGGCGTCGAGGCCGATGGGCACTTCTACTGCGGCGCCCACTGCGCCCGCTCGGAGGGGAAGGTGGGCATCGTCGACAGAGTCTGAAACCCGGTCCGAATTCGGGGCCGGAACCGGGTCCGAAACCGGGCCGAAACCGGGTCCGGATCCGGAGAGTCCGCCACGGGGCGCCGCGGCACGGCAGCCCGTCGCCCCTTCCCAGCCCCGGCCCCCGGGCAGGACCCCCTGCCCGGGGGCCGTCGCCTCCCAGGTACCGTCGACACCGTGTACCGCTTCCTGTTGTCCCGGCAGTGGGTGATCCTCACCCTGGTGGGTCTCGTCCTGATCCCCGTCATGATCAAGCTGGGTTTCTGGCAGTTCCACCGCCATGAACACAAGGTCGCGCAGAACCGACTCATCGCGGAGAGCCTGGCCGCCAAGCCGGTCCCGGTCACCGAGCTGACCGCCCCCGGCCGGACGCTGCCCCGGGACGACATGTGGCGGACGGTCACCGCCACCGGCACGTACGACGCCGAGCACGAGGTCGTCGTCCGCCAGCGCACCGCCGCCGACGAGCAGTCCATCGGCTACTACGTGCTGACCCCGCTGGACCTCGGCGACGGCGGCACCGTCCTGGTCAACCGCGGCTGGATCACCGCGGGCAACGACCTCACCAAGTTCCCCACCGTCCCGGCCGCCCCCAAGGGCAGGATCACGGTGACCGGCCGGATGCTGGCCGACGAGACCACCGCCGACAGCGGTATCAAGAACACCAAGGGCCTGCCCGCCCGCCAGGTCATGCTGATCAACAGCGCGGAGCAGGCGAAGCGGCTGGGCCGGCCGGTGCTCGGCGGCTATATCGAGCAGACCGCGCCCGACCCGTCCGGCGGCAAGCCGGAGCTGGTGCCCGAGCCGGACCACGACAGCATCGGCCCGCACATGGCGTATGCGATCCAGTGGTGGCTGTTCGCGGCGGCCGTGCCGGTCGGCTGGGTCGTCCTGGTACGCCGCGAGCGCCGCGACCGGGCGGCGGCCGCCGAGAAGCAGGCCGCAGAGAACCAGGCAGGCGAGAACCAGGCCGCAGAGAACCAGGCAGGCGAGGCGGGCGAGGAAGCGGCGCCCGCCCCCGTGGCCCCGACAGCTGACGGGGCAGCCGCCCCGGACCCCGTAGCCCGGACAGCCGCCACCACCGAGTAGCGGGCCGACCCGGCGGGAAGACCCGCTGCGTGCACCCACATCTCGAGGACTACGCGCTCATCGGCGATCTCCAGACCGCCGCTCTCGTCGGCCGCGACGGCTCCATCGACTGGCTGTGCCTGCCCCGCTTCGACTCCGCCGCCTGCTTCGCCGCCCTCCTCGGCAGCAAGGAGAACGGCCACTGGCGTCTGGCCCCCAGCTCCTCCGACGCCCGCCGGCAGCGCTCCTACCGCGGCGATTCGCTGGTCCTCGACACCGTCTGGGAGACGTCCACCGGCACCGTCAAGGTCACCGACTTCATGCCGCAGCGCGACCGTATGCCCGATGTCGTACGGATCGTCGAGGGTCTCAGCGGCAGCGTCGAGATGCGCGGGGTGCTCCGGCTGCGGTTCGACTACGGACGGGTGGTGCCCTGGGTGCGGCAGCACGGGGGACACAGGGTCGCGATCGCCGGACCCGACTCGGTGTGGCTGCGCACCCCGAAGCGGTCCAGCACCTATGGGAAGGACTTCAGTACCCGCTCGGACTTCACCGTCGCCGCGGGCGAGCGCGCCGCGTTCGTGCTGACCTGGCACCCCTCCCACCAGCCCCGGCCGCGCCAGATCGAACCGTTCGAGGCGCTCGACACCACCCTGGAGGACTGGCACGCCTGGTCCGCGCGCTGTCGCTACGACGGTCCGCACCGCGACGCCGTGATCCGCTCGCTGATCACCCTCAAGGCCCTCACCTACGCGCCCACCGGCGGCATCGTCGCGGCCCCCACCACCTCGCTGCCCGAGGAACTCGGCGGCGTCCGCAACTGGGACTACCGCTACTGCTGGCTGCGCGACGCCAGCCTCACGCTGAACTCCCTGATCTCCGCCGGCTATCTGGAGGAGGCCGGCGCCTGGCGGGACTGGCTGCTGCGCGCGGTGGCCGGCGCACCCGACGATCTGCAGATCATGTACGGGCTGGCCGGCGAGCGGCGGCTGCCGGAAGCCGAGCTCCCCTGGCTGTCCGGATACGCCGCCTCCGCGCCCGTACGCATCGGCAACGCCGCCGTCGAACAGCGCCAGCTCGACGTCTACGGCGAGGTGCTGGACTCCTTCCACATCGCGCGCACGGCCGGGCTCCCGGCGGAGCCGCACGCCTGGAACATCCAGCGCGCGCTGGTGGACTACCTGGAGTCCGCCTGGCGAGAGCCGGACGAGGGGCTGTGGGAGATCCGCGGGCCGCGCCGGCACTTCGTGCACTCCAAGGTGATGGCCTGGGTCGCCGCGGACCGGGCGATCCGCGCGATCGAGGCGTATCCCAGGCTCCGCGGGGACGTCGAGCGCTGGCGGGCGATGCGCAGCGACATCCACCGCGAGGTCTGTGCGGAGGGCTACGACGCCGAACGCGGCACCTTCACCCAGTCCTACGGCTCGACGGAACTGGACGCCGCGACCCTGCTGATCCCCCGGGTGGGCTTTCTGCCGCCCAGCGATCCACGGATCACCGGGACCATCGACGCGGTACGCCGGGAGCTCTCCCACGACGGTCTGGTACGCCGTTACAGCACCGAGGGCCGCCCGATCGACGGCCTGCCCAGCGGCGAGGGCACCTTCCTGGTCTGCTCGTTCTGGCTCGCCGACGCACTGGCCCTGACCGGCCGCCGCGACGAGGCCCGCGCCCTGTTCGAACGGCTGCTGGCGCTGCGCAACGACGTGGGCCTGCTCTCCGAGGAGTACGACCCGGCGTCCCGGCGCCAGTTGGGCAACTTCCCGCAGGCGTTCAGCCATATCGGACTGGTGGGGACCGCCTTCGGGTTGCTGGACGGCCCCGGGGCAGACTAGGGCCATGGATCTTGGACTCACCGACCGGACATACATCGTCACCGGAGCGACCCGCGGCCTCGGCTTCGCCAGCGCGCGTGAACTGGTCGCCGACGGCGCCAATGTCGTGATCAGCGGACGCACCGAGGAGAGCGCGGCCAAGGCGGCCGCCGCGCTGGGCGAGCGCGCCCTCGGGGTCGCGGCCGACAACGCCGACCCGGACGCCGCCGCGCGCCTGGTCGCGGCGGCCCGTGAGCGGTTCGGCCGCTTCGACGGGGTGCTGATCAGCGTGGGCGGACCGGCACCCGGCACGGCCGCCGACAACACCGACGACCAGTGGCAGGCGGCCTTCGAGGCGGTCTTCCTCGGCGCGGTACGGCTGGCCCGTACGGCCGCCGCCGAACTGGAGGAGGGCGGCGTGATCGGCTTCGTCCTGTCCGGCTCCGTGTACGAGCCGATCGCCAACCTGACCATCTCCAACGGGCTCCGCCCCGGCCTCGCCGGCTTCGCGAAGTCGCTCTCCAACGAGCTGGGCCCGCGCGGCATCCGCGTCGTCGGCGTGCTGCCCGGCCGGATCGCCACCGACCGGATGACCCAGCTCGACGCGCTCTCCGGGGACCCGGAGGGCACCCGAGCGCGCAACTCCGCGTCGATTCCGCTGGGCCGCTACGGCAAGCCGGAGGAGTTCGGCCGGGCCGCGGCGTTCCTGCTCTCGCCGGCCGCCTCGTACCTGACCGGGGTGATGGTGCCGGTGGACGGCGGGGCACGGCACGGGTTCTGACGTACCGGGGGCGGGGCGGGGCGTTGGGCGGGGGCCGCGGGGTGGGGCCGTCCGGTGTCGCACCGGCGGCCGGCCTGTAGGAGGCGACCCGTGGGAGGTGACCCGTAGGAGGCGACCCGTAAGGGTTGGTCGAACGGATCCCCTAGGGGTTGGGAGGCCCCCTTGCGGGCCACAACGCGGGGGCCGTGGCGCGGTATTCCCGCGGACGGCGGGCGGCACGCCCTACCGCCGGCGGGCGGTGTTCCCGGTCCCCGTCGGCGCCCGCTAGCTGACCCGTTCCGCCCGGTGCCGCGCGCCGCGCAACCGGACGTCGGCCGGCAGCCGGTCGAGGCCCGCCGAGCCGCGGGCATGCGCCATCGACTCGTCCGCGAAGCGCAGCAGGACGGTGCCGGGGTCGGCGTGCGGGGCGAGCGTCAGGACCGCCCGCACCCGGGGTTCCATCCGGCGGCCGGTCAGCCGCACGTCGGCCCGTTCCACGCCGTCCAGCGCCTCCGTCTCGGCCACCAGGACGGCCTCCAGCGCGCGGCCGCGCAGCAGGGCGCCCTCGCCGTCGCCGCTGTCGACCAGGATCTCGCTCAGCCGGTGCCTGCGGAGCTGGGTCAGCAGCCACCACAGCAGGAGCAGGACGACGACGGCGAGAGCGGCGATGACGGTCGGCCACCACCAGCCGCTGTCCTTCCAGCGGGTGCGGTTCTGCGCGGAGAGCAGTACGTCGCCGGGCTGTGTCCAGGGCCAGCCGGCGGGCAGCCCCAGGTGCCATTTCGCGGGCAGGTCGAGTCCGCCCATCAGCACCAGCCCGCCGGTGCCCAGGAGCACCACACCGATCAGGCCCAGCAGGACCCGGTTGGCGGTTCTGCGTCCCGTACGCATCGCGCGCTCACCCCTTCTTCGGGCGCCGGACATGAACGGACAGGTGCAGCGGATGCGTCAGCCCCAGCTGCCGCAGGCCTTCGCCGAGCGCCTCGTCCAGGTCGCCGCGGACCTCGTCCAGTTCCCGGAAGTGCGAGACGGCCCGTGCCGTGACCTTGCGGCGGCCGACGGTCATCCGTACGGACTGGACCCCGGCGATCTCCATGGCGCGGTCGCGCAGCACCAGTGCGGCGGCCGAGCGGTCCAGCCCGGCCCGGATGCCGGGGGCGGTGCGCCGCATCGGCAGCAGCTCGCGCAGGCCGGGGCTGACGGCCAGCACGATCAGCCAGATCCCGATCAGCATGGCGGCCGACGCGCCGCCCAGCTCCCAGGGACTGTCCAGGTGGACGGTGTCGAGTTTGCCGGCGAGCCAGATCCGCCAGGCCATCGCCTGGCGGCCGGCGCGCACCGCGATCACGTCGTACAGCAGCAGTCCGGCGGCGCCGAGCAGCACCAGGGCGACGAGCCCGGCCGGTACGCGGCGGGCCGACCAGAAGCGCCTGGCTCCGTGCCCGTCCGCCGGGTCCGTGTAGGCGGCGGACGACTCGGACTGCTCCAGCCCGCCGCCGTCGCCGGGCTGTTTCTCGAGCGTGGGCAGTCTCCGGGTGTCCGCCGACTGCGCGTCGTCGTCGCTCATCGCACCCTCTTCCGACCCGTCGGCGCCAGCTGCGGCGAGTGCAGGCGCTCGACCTCCACCACGACCTCGGGCACCTCCATACTCGTCAACACCTTTACCCGTTCGGTGACTTGACGACGCACCACGGCGCACTGCGCGCCGATGTCGGAGGGGTAGCCGAGTTCCACGGCCAGCCGTACCCGGGCCTCGCCGAAGTGCCGCTGACCGTCATGGCGGTGGACGGTCACCGAGGCATGGGCATCGGTGTGCGCGGTGGGGGCCTCCTTGCGCAGCGCTTCGCGCGCCGCCTGAGCGGCGATCTTCGCCACCACCCGGTCGGCGATCCTGGTCGCGCCCCGCTCCTCCGCCGGTACGGGGGAGACGGCGGCGGCCGGGGAAACGGTCGCCACTCGGCCTCACCGCCGCCGGTCGTCGCGGTCGCCGGCGCGCGTCCGGAAGAAATCGCCCGGCTCCAGATCGCCGTCCAGGAACTTGCCCGCCACGAACCCGATGGCGCCCAGCGCCGCCACCAGGACGAAGGCCCCGAAGCCGCCGAAGTATCCGGCGAAGCCCAGCGCCATACCGGCCACGAGGCCGATCACAGCCATGCTCATCGTGCGCTCCTTCGCTCCCACTCCGGCCGGGACCTGCTACTGGATCCGCGGCCCCTCTTCTTCCTCTTCCTCTTCGGGCAGCTTCACATCGCTGACCGCGATATTGACCTCGACGACCTCCAGGCCGGTCATCCGCTCGACGCCGGCGATGACGTTCTCCCGGACGGCTCGGGCGACATCCGCGATGGCCACCCCGTACTCGACCACGATCTCCAGGTCCAGCGCGGTCTGCACCTCGCCGACCTCTGCCTTCACCCCGCGGGTCGCGGACGCGGCCCGGCCGCCGCCGGGCACCCGCTCCCGGACGGCGCCCAGCGTCCTGGCGAGTCCGCTGCCCATGGTGTGGACGCCGACGACGTCGCGCGCCGCCATTCCGGCGATCTTCTCCACGACGCCATCGGCGATGGTGGTACGCCCACGGGTCGCGGGATCACCGCCGCCCCGCTTGCCGCTGAGCGTCTTCACATCCGACTGCTGCTGGGTCTCGGTCATCACCGTTCATCCCTTCCAAGGGGAAAAGCGGGTTGCCTGCGTCGTTCCCACAGTAGATCCGGCAGCCCGGGGCCGCTTCGGGGATGCGGCAGCGGAGTGCTCCGTCCGCCACCGTTCGGCGCAGCTCCTGCCGTACGGGCCGGTCTGCGGCAGGCTGGGGGCAGAGTCCGGGAAAGGGGTGCGCGGTGGCTGCGAACCAGTTGGCGCAGACGGTGCGGCAGCAGCTCGGGATCGGCCGGGTGCTGCCCCTCGGTGGGCCCGAGGACGGGGCCTGGATCACCGAGCGCGCTGCCGCGGAGGTGCTGCGGACGGCGGTCGGCGGTCTGGCCGGCGTACGGCTGGGTGCGCTGCGGCTGGCCGTCGCGGACCCCGACAGCGCCCCGGAACCGGCGGTCCCGCCACCGCCGAGCGCGCTGCCGCCCGGCCCGCTGCGCATCGAGGCGGACTTCGCCGCGGTCGCCGACCGCCCGCTGCCCGCCGTCGCCGAAGGGCTGCGCGCGGCACTGCTGGCGGCGGCGGACCGCGAGCTGGGTCTGGTGGTGAGCACGGTCGACCTGCGGGTGAGCGACCTCTTGGAGGAGGGTGAGGCCGGGGGCGAGGGGGAGGCCGAGGGCGAAGGTGCGGGGGGCGGACAGGCCGGTCCGTCACCGGCGGGCGCGGAGACCGGCCCGCCATCGGCCGAGGCCGGGCCGGCCGACGCTCCGGGCGGCCGTACGGGGTCCACCGCGTCCGGCCTCGGAGGGATCGCCGCGACGGCGCTCGCCGTTCCGGGTGTGGCCCGTCTCGCCCCCGTCCTCGGCAGCCTGTCCCGCCCGGTGCGGGTCACCGACGGGCACGCCCTGATCCAGTTGGCGACCACGGCCGGTCATCGCACGCTGGATGTCGCCGCCGCGGTACGGGCTGCGGTGACATCCGCGATGCCCGCACCGCTGACGGTCGCCGTACTGGTCACGGCGGTGGAGCCGGGCCGGACGGCGTAGCGTCCGGGCCCCGGGGGGCGACTACTCCCCCACGCCCGCCAGATCGCGCAGCCGGCGCGCCTGGGCGGCTCGCTCCGCGACGCGCTGCTCCTCGTAGGTGCGGCCCGCGGCGCCGGCCAGCAGGGCCTTGGTCTCGATGACGGCGTCGCGCGGGGCGGCGGTGAGCGCGGCCGCCAAGTCGGCCACCGCGCCGTCGAGTTGGTCGCCGGGGACCACGAGGTTGGCGAGGCCCACCCGCTCGGCCTCGTCGGCGTGCACAAAGCGTCCGGTGGCGCAGATCTCCAGCGCGCGGGCGTAGCCGACGAGGGAGACGAGGGGGTGTGTACCGGTCAGGTCGGGTACGAGTCCCAGGCTGGTCTCGCGCATCGCGAACTGCACGTCCTGCGCGACGACCCGCAGATCGCAGGCGAGGGCGAGCTGGAAGCCGGCGCCGATCGCATGTCCCTGTACGGCGGCGATGGACACCAGGTCATTGCGCCGCCACCAGGTGAACGCCTCCTGGTACTCGGCGATGGTGGCGTCGAGTTCGCCGTCCGAGCCGCGCGCCAGATCGATGAACGACGGCTCGCCGTCGAACCCTTCGGGCGTGAACGCCTGCCGGTCGAGGCCCGCGGAGAAGGACTTGCCCTCACCGCGCAGCACCACGATCCGTACGTTTCCGGGCAGCAGCGAACCCGCCTCGGCCAGCGCCCGCCACATGGCCGGCGACTGCGCATTGCGCTTGGCCGCGTTGGCGAGGGTCACCGTGGCGATCGCGTCGTCCACGGTGAGCCGCACACCGTCCTTGTCGAGCAGAGTCATGAGGCGCCTCCGAGTCAGCCGGCCGCACATCGCGTGCGTAAGTGACTGAACGGTAACCTCCCGGCCGGCTGCTCGACCGACCGGGGGCACCGCTGCACTCGGAGTCGCGGTCGTCAGGCCGAGGCGGCCTTCTTGCCCCTCGTGGCTCCGCCCCGACCGCGCAGGATCACACCGGATTCACTGAGCATCCGGTGCACGAATCCGTAGGAGCGGCCGGTTTCCTCGGCCAGCGCCCGGATGCTCGCTCCGGAGTCGTACTTCTTCTTCAGGTCTGCCGCGAGCTTCTCGCGCGCGGCGCCGGTCACCCGGCTGCCCTTCTTCAGAGTCTCGGCCACCCGTGCCTCCTCGTGGGAAGTGCGCTCTGGACTCTCATGATCACCCCTCCCCGGCTTCCTGGCCACCCCTTCCCCAAGGTCCGTGCGACATCCTTTGCCGCCTAGCGCCCGGCGGCAGCGGCCGGAATCATGCATTCCGGCTGTCCCACGAGCCGTCCTGACGCCGTTTTCTCCGAGAATGGGCAGGTCAGGGCAGCTGCGACCGAAAAGCGGACGCCCGGGCCCCAGGGGGCACGGGCGTGCGCCGCAGGCTCGCCGATGTACGAGCCGTTCTCACTCAGATGATGGATCACGCGTCGGCCGAATGATCCAGACGGCCTTGATCAAAAGATCCATCCGGATTTGATCAAGCCAGCGCGACCAGATCCGCGTAGTCCTGGCCCCACAGGTCCTCGACGCCGTCGGGCAGCAGAATGATGCGCTCCGGCGCCAGCGCGTCCACCGCGCCCTCGTCGTGCGTCACCAGGACCACCGCACCGGTGAAGGTGTGCAGCGCGCCGAGGATCTCCTCGCGGCTGGCCGGGTCGAGGTTGTTGGTCGGCTCGTCGAGGAGCAGGACGTTGGCGGAGGAGACGACCAGCGTCGCCAGGGCGAGACGGGTCTTCTCCCCGCCGGAGAGCACCCCGGCGGGCTTGTCGACGTCGTCGCCGGAGAAGAGGAACGAGCCGAGCGTCTTGCGGATGGCGACCAGGTCCATGTCGGGCGCGGCCGAGCGCATGTTCTCCAGGACCGTGCGGTCCGGGTCCAGGGTCTCGTGCTCCTGGGCGTAGTAGCCGAGCTTGAGGCCGTGCCCGGGGCGCACCTCGCCGGTGTCCGGCTGCTCGACGCCCGCGAGCAGCCGCAGCAGTGTGGTCTTGCCGGCGCCGTTGAGGCCGAGGATGACGACCCGGGAGCCCTTGTCGATGGCCAGGTCGACGTCGGTGAAGATCTCCAGGGAGCCGTAGGACTTCGACAGGCCCTCGGCGGTGAGCGGGGTCTTGCCGCACGGCGCCGGGTCCGGGAAGCGCAGCTTGGCGACCTTGTCGGAGACCCGTACCGCGTCCAGCCCGGCGAGCAGCTTGTCGGCGCGCTTGGCCATGTTCTGGGCGGCGACGGTCTTGGTGGCCTTGGCCCGCATCTTGTCGGCCTGGCTGTTGAGCGCGGCGGCCTTCTTCTCGGCGTTCGCCCGCTCGCGCTTGCGGCGCTTCTCGTCGGCCTCGCGCTGCTGCTGGTAGAGCTTCCAGCCCATGTTGTAGACGTCGATCTGGGAGCGGTTGGCGTCCAGGTAGAACACCTTGTTCACGACGGTTTCGACCAGGTCGACGTCGTGCGAGATGACGATGAAGCCGCCGCGGTAGGTCTTGAGGTAGTCGCGCAGCCAGACGATGGAGTCGGCGTCGAGGTGGTTGGTCGGCTCGTCGAGGAGCAGGGTGTCGGAGTCCGAGAAGAGGATCCGGGCCAGCTCGACGCGGCGGCGCTGACCACCGGAGAGCGTATGGAGGGGCTGGCCCAGGATGCGGTCGGGCAGTCCGAGGCTGGCGGCGATGGTCGCGGCCTCGGCCTCGGCGGCGTAACCGCCCTTGGTCAGGAACTCGGTCTCCAGGCGCTCGTACTTCTTCATCGCCTTTTCGCGGGTGGCGCCCTTGCCGTTCGCCATCCGGTCCTCGTTCTCGCGCATCTTGCGGAGCACGGAGTCCAGGTCGCGGGCGGAGAGGATGCGGTCGCGGGCGAGCACGTCCATGTCGCCGGTGCGCGGGTCCTGCGGCAGATAGCCGACGGCGCCGGAGCGCGCGACGGAGCCGCCGGCGGGGATGCCCTCGCCGGCGAGCACTTTGGTGAGGGTGGTCTTGCCGGCGCCGTTGCGGCCGACCAGGCCGATGCGGTCACCCTTGGCGACGCGGAAGGAAGCGGACTCGATGAGGACTCGGGCGCCGGCGCGCAGCTCGAGGCCGGAGGCGGTGATCACGGAAAAACTCCAGGGCAGGAAGACGGCGGGTTGGACGGACGGTCCGAGAGCGGTCTACGCCGTCTAATGAACCCAAAGGAGAACTGCCATACGGGCAGTCTAACGGTGCGGGGCAAGCGCTTATTTCCGGGCGGCCTCCGAATCCGTCGGCCGGCGGGGCGGGTTGTACGGCGATCCGCCCGGCAGCTGCGGATGCGTTGTCAGACCCTGCTGCAAGACTGTGATGCAGGTCTCAAAGAGACTGCTCGGTCGAGGGGTTGTGGTGCCCTGCGCCGGCCCTCTCACCGAGTCGGTGATCTCTGCCCAGGGATGGTGAACGTCATGGCCGACGCGACCGCGAGCTCCGGTTCGCCCACGATCTTTCCGACGCTGCTCTATCGCGACGCCCAGGCCGCGATCCGGCTGCTGACCGAGGCCTTCGGCTTCAGCAGGGAAGCGGTGTACGAGGGCGAGGACGGGTCGGTGCTGCACGCCGAGCTGTCGTACGGCAACGGCAGGGTGATGCTCGGCACAAAGGGGCGCGGCGGCGTCTTCGACAAGGCGATGGGCGAGGCCGGGCCGGCCGGTGTCTACATCGTCGTCGAGGACACCGACGCGCATTGCAAACGGGCCCGGGCGGCCGGGGTGGAGATCCTCATGGAACCCACCGACCAGGACTACGGCTCGCGGGACTACATGGCGCGGGACGGCGAGGGCAACATCTGGAGCTTCGGGACGTATGCCCCGGGGGCCGCGGGCTGACCTGATGAGCCCGCCGCCCCCACCGTCCCCGCCGCGGCGCTCAGGCGCCGCCCGTGTGGACCTGGAACGCCGCGCGGCGTACGGCCTTGGCGAGCGCCGGGTCGGGATGCGCCGCGGCGAGCGCGACCAGCACCTGGACGGTGCGCGGATGCCCCACGGCGCGCACCTCCGCCAGCAGCCGCGGCACGGAGCCCTGCACCGCCGAGTCGAGGTGGCGGACCAGCAGTTGGGTCTCGCCGTGGTCGGCGACGGCCGCCGCGGTGTCCACCCACAGCCAGGTCAGCTCCTCGCGGGTGAGCACGTCGGGGGCGTCCTCGGGGTCGCCGCCCTCGTGCTCGACCAGCCACAGCAGGGCGTACGGCCGCAGGCCCGGCTCGTCGGCGGCGGCGCGGACGGCGGGCTCGGCCGGGGCGCCGACCGCGCGCAGCGCCTCGAAGGCCAGACCGCGCAGCAGCGCGTCCTCGCCGCGGGCCACGGTCAGCAGCTCCTCGACGGCTGCGCCGACGGAGCGGGCGGCGAGCCAGGCGCGGTATTCGGCGCGGGCCGGGCCGGGGGTGAGCCGGGCGCAGCCGCGCAGCATCGCCGCCGCGGACTGTTCGATATGGCCCGCCGGGCTCTGCGCGGCCACGCAGATCTGCTCCAGTTTGACCCACACCGACCAGTTGCCGAGCGGCGTCAGCTGGGCCTCGGGGCCGTCGTGGCCGGCGTGGCCGCTGTCGTACGCACCGTCGCGCGCGGCGTCCGGCGGTACCAGCGCTCCGACGGCGGTGAGGGCCTCCAGAGCCCAGCCGAGGAGTTCGGCGAGCGACGCCCCCGCGGCGTCGCTCTCCCCTCCGTCGGCGTCGGCGGCCTGGTCCTGCCCGTAGGGGACCTCGCAGCGCTCCGTGCGCAGTTCGGCGACGCGCTGTTCGAGCATGTCCAGCAGGACCGGCAGCCGGACGGGCCCGGCCGACAGATGCAGCAGGGACAGCAACTGCGGTACGGCCTCGACGACTTCGGCGACGATCGTCGGCCCGGCGCCGTCCGGTGTGGCGCGGGCCAGCGACCAGGCGTCGAACAGCGCGACCCAGCCGCGCAGCGCGGCGGCGTCGTCGCGTTCCCAGGCCCGCAGCCGCCAGCCGGGGCGGGCGACGCCGCCGTGCAGCTCGACGAGTCCGGCGAGTCTGGCGCGGTCCCAGTCGGCGCGGACCTGCTGCGGTGTCAGTGCCAGCGCCGCGGCGGCGCGTTCCACGTCGGCGGCCGGCAGTGCTCCGTCCGGGCCGGCCCGGAGGCCCGCTTCGGTGCCGCCGGCGCCGTCGGCCCAGCGGGCGAGCCGGACCGCGCCGGCCAGGACGGCGCGGGCCTGGCGCGCCAGTTCCGCGGGCGGCGGGGTGCCCTCGGGCGGGCGGGGTGCCGGGCGGGCGGCCCGGGTGGTCACCGCCCGGCGGGCGGCCGCAATCGGTTGACGGGGGACGAGTCGGAGCCGGGAGTCGCGCGGGGTACGGGACGTCACAGGAGCAGTCTTGCCGCTGTGAGCCCGAAAGCCCAATCGGAACCGGGCTTGCGATCTTTCCGGGCGGCGTCACCCTGGCGACCCATCCCCGATGTGGGGAGTTGTCCCTCTGTACGCCTGGGGGCCATCGGGACGGCAGGGGCGGCGGGGGCCCGCGTGGCGGGTCCGGAGGGGTGGCTACATGAGGGGGGTGAGGAAGCGGCGGAGCGCCTCTTCGTAGCCGGCCGGGTCGGCGTTCCACATCGCGGCGTGCGGCGCGTGCGGGACGGGTTGAAGGGTGATCAGGTCCGCGCGGCGGGCGGCGAAGGAGCGGGAGGCCGTCCAGGGGGCGATGGTGTCGTCCGGGCCGTGGAAGAGGAGTACGGGCGCGGTCAGCCGCTCGGGGTCGACGGCCGGCCGGTCGACGGGCAGCCCGGTGGCGCCCTGTGCGGCGCGGACGACCAGCGGCAGCAGGGCGCGCGGGACCCCCCGGGCGGCGGCCAGGGCGCGGATGCTGGCCTGCCGGTCGAGGACCGGTGAGTCCAGGACGATGCCGCTGATCCGGTCCCGCAGGGCGGAGTTGACGGCGGCGCGGAGCGCCATGGTGGCGCCGGTGGACCAGCCGTGCAGGACGACATCGCGGGCTCCGTACCGGACCGCGTAGCGGATCGCAGCGTCCAGATCGCGCCATTCTGAGTCGCCGAGGTGGTTCATGCCGTCGACGGTGCGCGGGGCGCCGACGTCGTTGCGGTAGGCGAGATCGAGGATGGGGAGCTGGTGACGCCGCAGGAACGGCATGACGACCATGGGGTGCTCTCGGGTGGTGCCGAGGCCGTGTGCGGTGATGACCCAGGTGTCGCGTACGCCGGGCAGGAACCAGGCGGGAAGGGCGCCGAGTTCGCCGGGGATGTCCACGTCGGCGCACTCGGCGCCGAAGGCGTCGCGGGGGTTGCCGATGTGCACCTGCGGGGTGAGCCGCATCCGGGCGCCGGGGGTCAGTACGCCGTGGGTGACCTTGGTCAGTCGGCGGACGACGGTGTCGGCGGGGTGCGGGCTGCCGTGGACGACGGGGCCCAGCACCGCGTGGCAGCCGGCGCCGGTGAGCCCGTAGACGCCTGGCCGCAGGGACGCCAGGCTGCGGGTCAGGGTGATCAGGTCGTCGGTGGCGGAGTGCACCGTGAGCCGGGAGTCGCCCGGCAGGGGGCGGTCGGGCGAGGGTTTGAGGGCAACGTCGCCGGCGTACCGGCCGACCGCCACGGCGGCCGCCCCGGCACCGATCGCGGTGGTGGCGGCCGCGGCCGCCGCGGTACGCAGGCGCACCTCCTCAGTGTGCGGAGGGGCGCCGGTCGCGGCCAGCGGGCCGGGGCGGGCGGGTGACGGGCCCGCCGGAGGCCGGCCCCGGCCTCCCGGGCCGAGCGGTTCACTTCAAGCGATTCAGTTCAGGCGGTTCAGTTCAGGCGGTTCAGTTCAGGCGGTTCAGTTCAGGCGATCCTTCTGCTGGCCGTAGCCGCGCAGCCGGGCACCGGCTTCGGCCAGCTCATCGGGGGACAGCAGGCTGGGCGTATGGCCCGGTACGGAGGCGGCGGTGAGCCAGACCCGGCACATCCACTCCAGCTGGGTGGTGCGGTCCAGCGCCTGGCCGAGGCTGTCGCCGTACGCCATGGTGCCGTGGTTGCGGAGCAGGCAGGCGGTGCGGTCGCGGAGCGCGGCGAGCATGTTCGCGGCCAGCTCCTCGCTGCCGTAGAGGGCGTACGGGGCGACCCGTACGGGGCCGCCGAGCTCGGCGGTCATGTAGTGGACCGGCGGGAGTTCGGGGACGAGGGTGGAGACGGCCGTGGCGTGCGGGGCGTGGGTGTGTACGACGGCGGTGGCGTTGGTGGCGCGGTAGAGCGCCAGGTGCATGGGGAGTTCGCTGGTCGCCCGGAGCCGGCCGATGATCTGGTTCCCGTCGAGGTCGACGGCGGTGGTGTCGGTGGGTCCGAGCCGGTCGTAGGGGACGCCGCTGGGCGTGACCAGGACGAGGTCCTTGACGCGGACCGAGACATTGCCCGAGGTGCCGACCACCAGGCCCTCGGCGGCCGTTCGGCGGGCGGTGGCGACCAGCTCGGTCCAGGCGTCGGCGAGGCGGTCGGCGTGGTGCGTCATGGTGTCCTCCGGCGCGGTGGCGGCATGAGCGGAAGGGAAACAGATGCGGTGCGCGCCACCGTACGGGTCGGCCGGGGCACTGTACGCGACGGATTCATTCTCCCGGTATCCGCCATATGGGGAGTGTGGTGCTACTTGGGGCAATTGACCGAAGTTCGACCGTCTTGCACCGGGCGCCCGCTACCTTCGTAGTGCTTGTCATGCACGTCGCCATTCAGGGGGACCCATATGGCCCGTGACCGCACCCCCCACCGCCTGATAACCACCGGTATCGCCGTCGCCCTCACCGGCGCCGCACTCGCCGGACCCCCCGCCAGGGCCGCCGCGCACGACCGGCCCCTGGGGCACGACATCTCCTCGTACCAGAAGCGCATCGACTGGCCCGCCGTCCGGGCGAAGGGCGGCCGGTTCGTCTACGTGAAGGCCACCGAGTCCGACGGCTACCGCAACCCGCGCTTCGACGGGCAGTACGGCGGCTCGCGCGAGGCGGGCCTGCTGCACGGCGCGTACCATTTCGCGCTGCCGGACACCTCCTCCGGGACCGCGCAGGCCCGGCACTTCCTACGGCACGGCGGCCACTGGAAGCCGGACGGCTGGACGCTGCCGCCGGCCCTGGACATCGAGCACAACCCGTACGACGCCGAGAAGCCCTGCTACGGGCTGAGCCGGGCCGCGATGGTCCGCTGGATCCACGCGTTCAGCGACGAGATACGCCACGGCACCGGGCGGCGTCCTGTGATCTACACCACGGCGCACTGGTGGAATCGGTGCACGGGCCGCAGCCGGGCGTTCGGCGCGACCCACCCGCTGTGGCTGGCGAGCTGGCGCGCCGCCCCGGGTCGGCTGCCGGCCGGCTGGTCGCTGCCGACCTTCTGGCAGTACGCCGGACACGGCTCGCTGCCGGGCGACCAGGACCGCTGGAACGGGTCGCTGACAGAGCTCAAAAGGTTTGCCGCAGGGTGATACAGAAGTGACGAGAGGGGCACCTCCTCGTGAACAGTGCGGTGGTGTCACCGCCGAGCCCGCTCCAGTTCACTTTCCGTTCACCCACTCTCCGTACGGTCCCGAGCGACCACCGTCTTCGAACTGATTGCCTGGGTGAATGGAACACATCACGCTTCTCATCGGGATCGTGATCGTCACGGCCTTGGTGTTCGACTTTACGAACGGCTTCCACGACACGGCCAACGCGATGGCCACCACCATTTCCACCGGCGCCTTGCGACCCAAGACCGCGGTGGCGATGTCTGCGGCACTCAACCTTGTCGGTGCGTTCCTGTCGGTGGAGGTCGCCAAGACCATCTCCGGCGGGATCATCGACGAGAGCGCCGGCATCAGACCTGAAGTGATCTTCGCCGGCCTGGTCGGCGCGATCGTCTGGAATCTCCTCACCTGGCTCGCCGGGCTCCCCTCCAGCTCCTCCCACGCCCTCTTCGGCGGTCTGATCGGCGCCACCCTGGTGTCCGTCGGCACCGGCGGAGTGCACGGCGAGGCCGTGGTGATGAAGGTGCTGATCCCGGCCGTGGCGGCCCCGGTCGTCGCCGGCCTCGCGGCGATGGCGGCGACCCGGTTGACCTACCGGCTGGCCCGCAAGCGCGACGAGTCGGACACCGCCAAGGGCTACCGCGCCGGCCAGATCGCCTCGGCCGCGCTGGTCTCGCTCGCCCACGGCACCAATGACGCGCAGAAGACGATGGGTGTGATCACGCTCGCGCTGATCACCGGCGGTGTGGTCGCACCGCACGCCGACCCGCCGCTGTGGGTGATCGTCTCGGCCGGTCTCGCCATCGCGCTCGGTACGTACCTGGGCGGCTGGCGGATCATCCGCACCATGGGCCGGGGCATCACCGACATCCAGCCGCCGCAGGGCTTCGCCGCCCAGACCGGCGCCGCGGCCACCATCCTGGCCTCCTCGCACCTCGGCTTCGCGCTCTCCACCACCCAGGTCTGCTCCGGTTCCGTGATGGGTTCGGGTCTGGGCCGCAAGGGCGGCGTGGTGCGCTGGTCCACGGCCGGCCGGATGATCGCCGCCTGGGGTCTGACCCTGCCGGCCGCCGGTCTGGTCGCCGCGGGCGCCGCGTTCCTGGCCGGCCGGGGCGACTGGGGCGTGACGGCGGTCGCCGTGCTCGCGCTCGCCGCCTGCGGCGCGATCTGGGCCGCGTCCCGGCGCAAGCCGATCGACCACACCAATGTCAACGAAGGCCCGGCGGCGGAGCCGGCCGGCGTGGTGACCGCCGCGCTGCAGACCGTCGCCCCGCCCCCGGCGGGCGTGGTGGCTCCCCGGCCCGCGGAAGCGGACGCCGCCGAGGAGCCTGCCGAAACCGCCACCGAAACCCCCACTCCGGCTGCCCGGCGCGCCAAGGCCGCCTCGGCCACCAGCTAACGGCCCTCACCCAGCGGCCTTCCTCTAAGGATCACTCACATGAGCATCGACTGGGCAGCTCTCGGCCAGGTCTTCGGCGTCAGCCTCGCGGTGACGGTCGGGATCGTGGGCCTGTTCACCGTCGGCATCGTCGGTACGTCCCGCAAGCCGGCCGTGGAGGGCGACACGGCCACGGCCACCGCGCCCGGCGCGGGCGCACGGACCGGCGCGGTGGTGGCCTTCGCACTGTGCGCGGCGGCCGTGTCGTACGGCATCTATCTCATCGTCGCCGGCTGACACCACCGGACACGACCGGAGAAGCACCCGAGGCGCTCAGCGATCGCGGCATCAGCCGCGGCCGCTGAGCGCCTCGTCCGCTTCTCTGGCCAGGGCGTCCGCGATGGCCGCGCCGCCACGGCTGTTGAGGTACTCCGAGACCCGGATCTGTACGACCTTGCTGAAGGTCTGGTAATGGGCGCTGCGCGGGCGCGGTTCGGCGGCCCGCAGCGCGGCGTACAGCGTCCGGGTGTAGGCCGGTTCCCGGGCGGGTGCCGGTGCCGGCCGCCCGGTGGCGCCCCGCTCGCCGCGCTCGGCGTCCCCGGGCGGCAGCGGGCAGTCGGGCGCCTTCGCCGCCTCCCGGTACGCCGAGTCGCGGGTGGCGGCGAAGCCCCGCTCCAGCAGACAGCGCTCACTGCCCGGGCTCGTCAGCGCCTCGATCAGCGCGCGGGCGCCCGCCGGGCGGGTGCTGCCGGCGGAGATCGCCAGGTTCTGCCCGCCCAGGACCGACATCCGTTTGCCGTCGGTGGGCCGGCCGGGCAGCTGGGCCACCGCGAACTGGACGCCTTCCTTGAGCTTCTCGGCGACCGAGGCGTACTCCACCGGCCAGTTGCGCATGAACAGCGCGCGGCCGTCGGCGAACCAGCGGCGGCTCTCCGTCTCGTCCATCGTGGTGGCCTCGTGCGGCATGATCGAGTCCAGCCGGTCCTTGACATCGGCGACGCCCTGCTGGAGCGCGCCGACCTGCTCGCCCTTGGTGAAGCTGGTCGCCTCGGGGTCGCCGCCGTTGGCCCAGGTGGACTCCAGGGTGTTGACGGTCAGCCCCTCGTACGGCCGCAGCTGGGCGACCATGCCGTACATCGTGGGCGGCTTCCTCCCGTGCTTGGCCGCCCTGGCCGCCTTGCGGTTGTGGGCGTCCGCGACCTGGATGGCCACGTTCTTCAACTCGCCCCAGTTGGAGGGGGGTTGGTCGTGCCCGTACTCGTGGAGGATGTCCTTGCGGTAGTAGAGCAGCCCGGCGTCGGTGTTGAAGGGCACGCCCCACACCTTGCCCTCGTACTCGGCCGTCTTGACCACGCTGTCCAGGAAGTCGGCGTCCAGGCTCGTGCCCCAGGGGCGGATGACGCCGGCCTCGGCGAACTCCGCCGTCCAGGCCACGTCGATGTTGAGCACGTCGTAGTGGCTGTCGCCGGACTGGCCCGCGGCCAGCAGCTGGCTGCGCTGGCCGTCGGCGGTGTCCGGGAGTCTGACGATCCGGACGGTGCGGCCGGTGCGCTTCTCCCAGGCGCGGATGAGGTCCTGGCGGACGCCGGAGCTGCTGAGATCGCTGCCGGTGGCCAGGACGATGGCGCCCTTCTCGGGCCCTGGCCCGGGTCCTGACGTACAGCCACTGGCCGCCATCGTCAGGGTCAGGCACAGCAGGGCGGCGGGCACGGTGCGGCGCGGGGCGGTCCTCCGCAGGGCGGTCACCTGTCCTCCTTGCCCGCCGTACCGATGGAGGCGACCAGGCCGGCCAGCTGCTCGGGAGCGTCGGGCCCGCCGGGCACGCACCGGCCCTTGGAGGCTTCGGCCAGCCCCTGGAGGGTGAAGGTGTCACAGCCGTCCTTGCCCAATGCCAGCGTCAGGACCGGCACTTCGGGTTCCTCCTTCAGGAGCGAGGTGAGGGTCTTCTCCACACCCGCCGCACGCTGCGGCCCGCCGTCGTCCTGGTCGAGGATGAGCACCACGGCCTTGTTGGTGCCGGCGGACTTCTTCATCTCCCGTACGGCGGCGGTCAGCGCCTCCTCCATCGCGGCACCGTGGTCGACCAGTTCGTCCCTTCCCCTTCCGGCGATCCGGTCCAGCGCGGCCTTGCCGAGGGCGGGGTCGGCGCTGCCGAGCGGCACGGCCCGGCGGACCGCTTCGGGGTCCGTGGGGTGCGTACGGTCCGGGAAGGTCCACAGGCCGTATGTGTGGCGCGGGCCCGCCATCTCCAGGGCACGGGCGGCCGCGCCGAGGGCGACCGGGAGCTTGCCGCCCTCCGCCATGGAGGTGGAGGTGTCGAAGAGGATCAGCACCTGGCTGGACTTCTGCGCCTTGTCGTAGCCGTCCAGCACCCGCGCCACCTGGTCGCCGCCCGCGTCGAAGGGGACGACGGGGGCGTCGAGGTCGGCGTCGGCGCGGCTGTTGAGCAGCGGTGAGCCGGGGCCGGGGCGGGGCATCCGGTCGTCCTCGCCCGGCACCCCGCGGTAGCCCTGCGCGGTGAGGGTGCGCTGGCCGCCGTCCGGGTCGCGCAGCCAGGCGGCGAAGCGGTCGACGGCGGCCTGCCGGGCGGTGGCGTCGGCGGCGCCGTCCCAGTCGACCCGGATCAGCGGGTGGTCGAGCGCCGGGACGTTCCTGGGGTAGTAGGCGGCGTAGCGGCTGCCGGGCGCGAGCGGGGCGTCGAGGGCCGGGCAACTGCCGATGGCGCGGCCGAGGTTGAAGTCGGCGAGGGACTTCTCGGAGACCAGCGGCGCGGCGCGGGTGTGCAGGGCGCCGCCCGGCGGGCCGCCCGCGTCGGCCGGGCGCAGCGAACAGAGCAGCTCCGTGCTCCCCGCGTACTGGCTGCCCGGGGCGGAGAGCCGGCCCTCGGCGTCCTGGGCGAAGGTGGCGTCGGGCGGGCCCGCCGAGCCGATCTCGGAGCCGTCGTGGGCGAGGTAGAGGCCGATGGTGTGCAGCAGGCCGGTGCCGGACAGTACCGGGCTGGGGCGCAGCAGTTGGAGATGGCGGTGGTCGCCGTCGGTCCCGGTCAGCAGGTCCTGCCAGGACGCGCCGACCTGTTCGACGTCGGCGAGGCGGGCGTTCGCCGGGATGCCGACGACCAGCGGGGTGTACGCGACGGGACCGGTGTTGCGCAGGGTCGCCGGGGAGCCGTCGGGCATCCCGCGGCGGGCCTCCTCGTAGTCGGCGGTGGATTCGGGGATCCACACGTCGGGCTGCGGTCCCGGCCGGTGGAGCGGCTCGATGCCCTCGTCGTCAGGGCGGCCCTGCCCGGTGCCCGCGCCGTGGGCCTCGCCCTGCCAGCGGTCGGCGGCCGCGAAGCCCTGGCCGATCTGGTCCTTGGCCGCGGAGTAGACGGTGATCTGGGCGCGCCGGCAGCCGTCCGGCAGATCGCTCTCGCCGTTCAGGGGGTGGGTGTTGAGGTCGGACATCTCGTAGGTGAAGGCCGCCCGGCGGAGGGCGGGTTCGGCCTCGGGGGCGGTGAGCAGCCGCAGTTCGAGGGCGGGCGGGCAGGCCGGCTCCGCGCCGTTGACGGTGAGCAGGACGACACCGGCGGTGGCCGGTACGAGGATGATCGCCAGGGTGAGCAGCAGCCGCAGCCAGTGCCGTAAGTACGGCCGCAGCCGGCGGCGCGACGGGATCCGCGGCGGGCTCTGCGCCGGCGGGTCGGCCGGGGCGGCGAAGGAGAGGACGACGTCGTCGACGGTGTTCTGCTTGGCCGAGCGGGGCTCCCACACATCGCCCATCGGGGTCCGCTCGTGGGCGAGCCGGTCGCGCAGCGCCTGGACGAGATCCTCGAAGGTGACGCAGGGCCTGCCGGGGATGCCGGATTCCAGGATCTGCACGGCGGCGCGGGTGAAGAGGCTGCCGCCGGCCGGTTCGTGGCCGCTGAAGATACGGCGGTTGGGCTGTGCGGCCATCAGCAGGGACATGGGTTTGCGGAGGGAGTGGAAGGCGCCGTCGGCGTTGCCCGCGTAGCAGCACTCCAGGACGATCACGATGCGGTCGGCCGCTGCCTTGTCGAGGCGGGACAGCACGTTCTGCCAGGAGACGGTCTTGTGGCGCGGCTCGGATCTGCCGACCATGAGCTGCAGATTGCCGCCGTCCGAACCGACCCAGCCGTGCCCTGAGAAGTGCACCAGCAGCAGTCCGCTCGCCTGCTCGGTGACGGCGTCCAGCGCCTGTTCCACCTCCCATGGCTCCTGGGGCCGGCAGATGCGGACCTCGTCCTTGGTGAACACTCCGCTGCCGGGCGCGGTCAGCGCCCGCTTGAGCTCCCCGGCGTTGGCCTTCGCCGCGGGCAGCCTGTCCAGGTGCTGGTAGTCGCCGACACAGATCAGCAGCGCCCGGTTGGCCTTGCCCCGCGCGTCGTATTCGGACATCCCGCTCAGCCCTCGCGGGTGCTGCCGCCCTCGCTTGCCGGGCCGCCGGGATCGGGGTGCTCGGGGGACGCGTCGCCGGGCGCCGGAGCGCCGCCGTCACCGCCGACGGCGACGGCGGGCTGTTCGCCGGCCGCGCGGTCCTGCTTGCGCCGCCGCAGCCACTCCCGCACGGCGATGCTCAGACTCTTGGTGATCTCGGCGGTGATCGCGCCGACGATGACCAGGACGAGATCGTCGACACCGACCGCCATGTCCCCCAGGTCGGTCCCGTCCGCTGCGCCCGACCCGTCCTGCCCGTCCGGTCCATCCGCCTTGTCCACCGGCCGGGTCCGGGTCACCCATTCGTGCCGCTGTCGCGTCAGCCAGGGCTCGCGCTCCAGCCATGCCGTGAGGTCCGCGTTGTCCTGCTGCGGATTGTTGGTGCCCGTGATCCGGATACGGATCTCCTGGCGGTCAGCGCTCTCCGGCATCCCCCGGCCCCCTTCCGGCGGCCCCGTCGCCCGCCGTGCCTCCAGATAGTGACGTGGGATCAGGTGCGTGGGCAACCTTGCGTGACACCACGGCCACCCTGTGGCATTGGCCACACCCTCCGCCAAGGGGCTGCGTCGCAGGTCAAGGGTGAGTTGACGGGCCTTCGCGGGCCATGGTGGACTGCGCGGGCCATTCGGCGACAGTTGAGGAAGTCCGGTGAGAATCCGGCGCGGTCCCGCCACTGTCACCGGGGAGCGTTCCTCCAGCGAAGGCCACGGTCCGCCGCGAATTCGATCCGCAGGGTCGGGTGCGTACGGGCTGGAAGGCCGGGGGATGCGCCGATCCGGGGAGCCAGGAGACTCTGGTCGCCGACACGTCGAGCCAGGGCGCGGACCCTGAGTGAGGACCTACCGCCATGCCCGGCCACCGTTCGAGATCCCCCCTGGCTCCTGTACCGAGTGCCGCCGCGGCGGCCGTTCGAGGCTCGACGGCGGTCTGATCCGATGCGCGGCGAACACGCGGCATACGCGTGCGGCGCGGCCCTCGGCTTTCTCGGCGATCTGATCGCGGCGGATCCCCGGCGCGGCCATCCGGTGGCCGCGTTCGGCCGGGCCGCGGGCGCCGTCGAGCGCCGGCTGTGGCGCGATCACCGCGGGTACGGGGCGGCGCATGCGGCGCTGTGCGCGGGCGGCGCGGCGGCCGGTGCCGCGGTGCTGCACCGTGCGGTGCGCGGCCACCCGTCCGCCCGGGTCGCGCTGACCGCGGCCACCGTCTGGGCGGTGCTGGGCGGCACTTCGCTGGGCCGGGAGGCGCGGGCGATCGGCGGTGCGCTGACGGCGGGTGACCTGGACGTGGCACGGGAGCGGCTGCCGCATCTGTGCGGGCGCGATCCCCAGGCGCTGGACGGTCCGCAGATGGCCCGCGCGGTGGTGGAGTCGGTCGCGGAGAACACCTCGGACGCGGTGGTGGGCGCCCTGGTGTGGGGCGCGTTGGGCGGTGTGCCCGGCTTGGTGGCGTTCCGTGCGGTGAACACCCTGGATGCGATGGTGGGCCACAAGTCGCCGCGCTACCGGCGGTTCGGCTGGGCCTCGGCGCGGCTGGACGATGTGGCCGGCTGGCCCGGTGCGCGGCTGACGGCCGCGCTGACGGTGCTCGCGGGGCCCGACCGGCGCGGTGCGCTGCGGGCCTGGCGGGCCGACGGCGGCGCCCATCCGAGTCCCAACGCGGGCCCGGTGGAGGCGTCGTTCGCGGGTGCGCTGGGCGTACGGCTGGGCGGCACGCTGGCGTACGGCGGGCGGGTGGAGCACCGTCCGGTGCTCAACGGCGGGGCGCGGCCGCCCGGCGTGCCCGATATCGAGCGGGCGGTACGGCTCTCGCGGCGGGTGGGCGCACTGGCGCTGGTGGCGACGGTGGCGGGGCGGTTCGTGCTGGGCGCGGTGCGGCACAGGAGCGGGAGGCAGCGGTGAACGGGCGGTTGAAGGCATCCGGTGGGGAGCTCGGCGGTGGCCTGTTGGTCGCCGGTACGACGTCCGACGCGGGCAAGAGCGTGGTCACGGCGGGCATCTGCCGCTGGCTGGTCCGGCAGGGCGTCAAGGTGGCGCCGTTCAAGGCGCAGAACATGTCGCTGAACTCGTTCGTCACGCGCGAGGGCGCGGAGATCGGGCGGGCCCAGGCGATGCAGGCGGCGGCCGCGCGGATCGAGCCGACCGCGCTGATGAATCCGGTGCTGCTCAAGCCGGGCAGCGACCGCAGCAGCCAGGTGGTGCTGCTGGGCAAACCGGTGGGCGAGCTGAGCGCGCGGGGCTACCACAGCGGGCGGCAGGAGCAGTTGCTGGGCACGGTGACCGACTGCCTGGCCGAGCTGCGGCGTACGCATGACGCGGTGATCTGCGAGGGCGCCGGCAGCCCCGCCGAGATCAATCTGCGCCGTACCGACATCGTGAACATGGGTATCGCACGGGCCGGCCGACTGCCCGTCGTCGTGGTCGGCGACATCGACCGGGGCGGGGTGTTCGCGTCCTTCTTCGGCACCACGGCGCTGCTGTCGCCGGAGGACCAGGCGCTGGTCGCCGGGTATCTCGTCAACAAGTTCCGAGGCGATGTGACGCTGCTGGAGCCGGGGTTGGAGATGCTGCGCGGTATCACCGGGCGCCCCACGCTGGGTGTACTGCCCTTCGCGCACGGCCTCGGCATCGACGAGGAGGACGGCCTCCGGGTCTCCCTGCGGGGTGCCGTACGCGAGAGCGTGGTGGCCCCGCCGCACGGCGCCGACGTGCTGCGGGTCGCGGTCGCCGCCGTACCGCTGATGTCGAACTTCACGGACGTCGACGCGCTGGCCGCCGAACCGGGCGTCGTGGTGCGGTTCGTGGACCGGGCCGAGGAGCTCGCCGACGCGGATCTGGTGGTGCTGCCAGGGACCCGGGGCACGGTACGGGCGCTGGAGTGGCTGCGCGAGCGCGGGCTCGCGGACGCGGTCGCCCGGCGGGCCGCCGAGGGCCGCCCGGTGCTGGGCATCTGCGGCGGTTTCCAGATGCTCGGCGAGCGCATCGAGGACGAGGTCGAGTCGAAGGCGGGCACGGTCGACGGGCTGGGGCTGCTGCCGGTGCGGGTACGGTTCGCGGCCGAGAAGACGCTGGCCCGGCCGGTCGGCGAGGCACTGGGCGAGCCGGTGGAGGGGTACGAGATCCACCATGGGGTCGCCGAAGTCGCCGGTGGGGAGGCCTTCTTGGACGGCTGCCGGGTCGGCTCCGTATGGGGCACGCACTGGCACGGCTCGCTGGAGAGCGACGGCTTCCGGCGGGCGTTCCTGCGCCGGGTCGCGGCGGACGCGGGCCGGGCGTTCGTCCCGGCCCCGGATACCAGCTTCGGGACGCTGCGCGAGGAGCAGCTGGACCACCTCGGCGATCTGATCGAGGAGCACGCGGACACGGACGCGCTGCTGCGGCTGATCGAGAAGGGGGTGCCGGAGGGGCTGCCGTTTGTGCCTCCCGGGGCGCCATGAGGGGTACGCAATGGACGAATCGGGAGCCGGCCGGCGACGTGGAGGACGACAAGGCATGACAAGCGCGCACAACACGACCCCGCAGTACCCCTTCACCGCGGTCGTCGGGATGGACGATCTGCGGCTGGCGCTGCTGCTCAACGCCGTGTCGCCGGCGGTGGGCGGCGTACTCGTCCGTGGTGAGAAGGGCACCGCCAAGTCCACCGCGGTACGCGCCCTTTCGGCGCTGATGCCGACCGTGGACGTGATCACCGGCTGCCGCTTCGCCTGCGCCCCCGCCGCGCCCGACCCCGGCTGCCCCGACGGGCCGCATGAGGCGGGCCCGTCCGAGGACCGCCCGACGCGGATGGTCGAGCTGCCGGTCGGCGCCTCCGAGGACCGGCTGGTGGGCGCCCTGGACATCGAACGGGCGCTGTCGGAGGGCGTGAAGGCCTTCGAGCCCGGACTGCTCGCCGACGCGCACCGCGGTGTGCTGTACGTCGACGAGGTCAACCTGCTGCACGACCACCTGGTCGACCTGCTGCTCGACGCCGCCGCCATGGGCGCCTCCTATGTGGAGCGCGAGGGCGTCTCCGTACGGCATGCCGCCCGCTTCCTCCTGGTCGGCACGATGAACCCCGAAGAGGGCGAGCTGCGGCCGCAGTTGCTGGACCGGTTCGGGCTGACGGTGGAGGTCGCGGCCTCGCGCGAGCCCGACCAGCGGGTGGCGGTGGTCCGGCGGCGGCTGGCGTACGACGCGGATCCGGCGGGCTTCGCGGCGCGCTGGGCGGCCGAGGAGGCGGAACTGCGAGCCCGCATCGCGGCGGCGCGTGCCCTGCTGCCGTCCGTGGAGCTCGGCGACGCGGCACTCCGGCAGATCGCCGCGACCTGTGCCGCGTTCGAGGTGGACGGGATGCGCGCGGACATCGTGATGGCCCGGACGGCGACTGCGCTGGCCGCGTGGGCGGGGCGGACGAAGGTGCTGGAGGAGGACGTCCGGCAGGCCGCGCTGCTGGCGCTGCCGCACCGCCGGCGCCGTAACCCGTTCGACGCCCCAGGACTGGACGAGGACAAGCTCGACCAGACGCTGGAGGAGTTCGGCGGTCCCGACGGTGACGACGACCCGGAGCCGGACGGTCCGGACGGCGGCCCCGACGGTCCCGGCGAGGGTCCCGACGGCGGCCCGGACGGCGGTGGACAGCCCCCGCAGGACAGCGGGCAGCAGGGCGTGCCGGAGCAGGCGCCGCCGCCGGGCCCGGAGGCCGACCCGGGCGCGCCGGACCCGGCCGATGCGGACGCCCCCGAGCAGCCCGCCGAACAGCCCGCCGCGGGCTCCGGCGGGCAGCGGCCGGCCGTCGGCGCGGCGGAGCCGTTCAAGACCCGGCGGCTGGACGTGCCGGGACTGGGCGAGGGCGCGGACGGCCGCCGGTCGCGGGCGCGTACCGCGCACGGCCGGACGACCGGGTCCCGGCGGCCCCAAGGCGCCCTGGGCAAGCTGCACCTGGCGGCGACCGTGCAGGCCGCGGCGCCGCATCAGCGGGCGCGCGGCCGCAGCGGTCCTGGCCTGGTGGTGCGCCGTGACGATCTGCGGGAGGCGGTGCGCGAGGGGCGGGAGGGCAATCTCGTCCTGTTCGTCGTGGACGCGTCCGGTTCGATGGCGGCGCGGCAGCGGATGAGCGCGGTCAAGGGCGCGGTGCTCTCGCTGCTGCTCGACGCCTATCAGCGGCGCGACAAGGTCGGCCTGATCACGTTCCGCGGGAAGGGCGCCGAGCTGGCGCTGCCGCCGACGTCGTCGGTCGAGGCGGGTGCGGCGCGGCTGGAGAAGCTGCCGACGGGCGGCCGTACGCCGCTGTCGGAGGGGCTGCTGAGGGCTCATGAGGTGCTGCGGGTGGAGCGGATGCGGGACGCCTCGCGGCGGCCGCTGCTGGTCGTGGTGACCGACGGGCGGGCGACCGGCGGCCCGGATCCCGTGGTGCGGGCCGGCCGGGCCGCGCGGCTGCTGGCAGGTGAGGGCGTCGCCTCGGTGGTCGTGGACTGCGAGTCGGGCCCGGTGCGGCTGGGGCTGGCCGGCGAGCTGGCCGGCGAGCTCCAGGGCACCGCCGTCACCCTCGACGAGCTGCGCGCGGACAGCGTCTCCGCGCTCGTACGGACCGTGCAGGGCAGCAGGACCACGCAGGGCAACAGGACCGTTCACGGCAACAGGAAGGCCGCGTAATGCCGCAGGGACAGCCGTCCGTCGTACCGAACGACGGGCTCACCACCCGCCAGCGCCGCAACCGCCCGCTGGTGTTCGTCCACACGGGCCAGGGCAAGGGCAAATCGACCGCGGCCTTCGGGCTGGCGCTGCGGGCCTGGAACCAGGGCTGGCCGGTCGGGGTGTTCCAGTTCGTGAAGTCGGCGAAGTGGAAGGTCGGCGAGGAGCGGGCGCTGAAGGTGCTCGGCGAGACGGGCGAGGGCGGCAGCGTCGCCTGGCACAAGATGGGCGAGGGCTGGTCGTGGGTGCAGCGCGACATCACCTCCAGCGAGGACGCGGCGCGCGAGGGCTGGGAGCAGGTCAAGCGGGATCTCGCCGCGGAGACGTACAAGCTGCTGGTGCTGGACGAGTTCGCGTATCCGATGCACTGGGGGTGGATCGACACCGAGGAGGTGGTGTCGGTGCTGCGCGACCGTCCCGGTACGCAGCATGTCGTGATCACCGGCCGCAACGCCCCGCAGGCACTGCTGGACTTCGCCGATCTGGTGACGGACATGACCAAGGTCAAGCATCCGATGGACACGGGCCAGAAGGGCCAGCGGGGCATCGAATGGTGAGTCGAACGGTGGGCACGGCATGAACGGGACCGCGATCCCCCGGCTGGTGATAGCCGCGCCTTCGTCGGGCGCCGGCAAGACGACGGTGGCCACCGGGCTGATGGCGGCGTTCGCCGAGGCCGGTCTCGCGGTGTCCCCGCACAAGGTGGGCCCGGACTACATCGACCCGGGCTACCACTCGCTGGCCACCGGCCGCCCCGGCCGAAACCTGGATCCCTACCTGTGCGGGACCGAGCGGATCGCGCCGCTGTTCCTGCACGGTGCGGCGGGCGCGGATCTCGCGGTCGTCGAAGGGGTGATGGGGCTGTTCGACGGGGCGTCGGGGATGGGCGAGCTGTCGTCGACGGCGCAGGTGGCGAAGCTGCTGCGGGCACCGGTGGTGCTGGTGGTGGACGCGTCGTCGCAGTCCCGGTCGGTGGCCGCGCTGGTGCACGGCTTCGCGTCCTGGGACCCGGAGGTGCGGCTGGCCGGGGTGATCCTCAACAAGGTCGGCTCGGACCGGCACGAGGAACTGCTGCGGGACGCGATGGGCTCGTCCGGGGTGCCGGTGCTGGGCGCGCTGCGGCGTATCCAGCAGGCGCGTACGCCGTCCCGGCATCTGGGTCTGGTGCCGGTCGCCGAGCGCCGGGCCGAGGCGCTGGAGTCGGTGCGCGCGCAGGCCGCCTGGGTGCGCGAGGGCTGCGATCTGGAAGCGCTGCTGGCGCTGGCGCGCAGTGTCCCGGAGCTGCCGGACGCGGCGTGGGACCCGGCGGCGGAGGTGGGTCCCGCCGCGGGCGCGACGGGCGGCGGCCGGCCGCTGATCGCCGTCGCGGGCGGTGCGGCGTTCACCTTCGCGTACGCGGAGCATGCCGAGCTGCTGGCCGCGGCGGGCGCCGAGGTGGCACTGTTCGATCCGCTGCGGGACGAGCAACTGCCGCCCGGTGCACAGGGGTTGGTGATCGGCGGCGGTTTTCCCGAGGTGTACGCGCCGGATCTGTCGGCGAACGCGCCGCTGCGTACGGCGGTGGCCGCGCTCGCCGCCTCCGGGGCGCCGGTGTCCGCCGAGTGTGCCGGGCTGCTCTATCTCTCCCGGTCCATCGACGGGAAGCCGATGTGCGGAGTGCTGCCCGCCGAGGCGCGGATGACGGAGCGGCTCACGCTCGGCTACCGGGAGGCGGTGGCGCTGGAGGACAACGCGCTGGCCGCGGCCGGGACGCGGGTGCGCGGCCACGAGTTCCACCGCACGACGCTGGAGCCGGGCGCGGGCGAGCGCCCGGCGTGGGGTCTGACGCATCCGGAGCGCCGGGTGGAGGGCTTCGTCAGCGGGGGCGTGCACGCCTCGTATCTGCATGTGCACTGGGCGGCGGAGCCGTCGCTGGCGAGCCGGCTGGTGGCGAGCGCGGCACGGCACACCGTCCGGGCGGTCCCGGGTGCCGCCGGGTGACGGCGGCATGGGACGCCTGATCGTAGGCGTCGGGGCGAGCCGGGGCGTGCCGGCGGCGGAGGTGCTGGAGCTGGTCATGGACACGCTCGCGCTGGCCGGATGTTCGCCGGGGTCGGTCGGCGCGCTGGCGACGGTGGCAGCCAAGGCCGGCGAGCCGGGGCTGACCGGCGCTGCGAGGGCGCTCGGTGTGCCGCTGCGGTCGTTTCCCGCGGAGGTGCTGGCGACCGTACGGGTGCCGGATCCGTCGGCGGCCGCGCGGGACGCCGTCGGGACTCCGAGTGTCGCGGAGGCGGCGGCGCTGCTGGCCGCGGGGCCGGGCGCCGAACTGGTCGTCGGCAAGCGGAAGTCGGCGCCGCAGGGCCGGCCGGCGGGGGCTACGTGTGCCGTCGCCGCGGCGACCGGTCCGGAAAATGCGGCTATGCCGGGCAGTACGCGGGGAGCGGTCGCAGCCCGCGCGGACGCTGCCGATATCGTCATGACCTCCCCACACTCCGCCCCGCACCGGCCACCGCCGACCGGTCCGGTGCCCGACAGCGAAACACCCGGTAACGAGGAGATGTTGTGACCACCCCTCCCGCTCTGCTCATCGCAGGTCACGGCACACGCGACGAAAGCGGGGCCGAGGCCCTGCGGGCGCTGGTGCACACGGTCGGCGAACGCCATCCCGAGGTGCCCGTCGCGGGCGGGTTCTTCGGCCCCGCGCCGACGGAGCCGACGCTGGGCGAGGCCGTCGCCGGGCTCGTGGCGCGGGGCGCGGACCGGATCGCCGCCGTACCGCTGCTGCTGGCACCGACCGGTGAGGTACGGGCCGCCCTGCCCGAGGCGCTGGAGCGGATACGGGAGGACCACCCGGGCCTGGGCTTCGCCTGCGCCGCCGAGCCGGGGCCGGGACCGAAGCTGCTGGACGCGCTGGAGCGGCGGGTGGAGCAGGCGCTGGGCAGCGGGGCCCGCAGACCGCAGGACCTGGCCCGTACGACGGTGCTGCTGGTGGGGCGGGGCGCCGCGGAGCCGCAGGCGAACGCCGAGGTGGCGCGGGCCGCGCGACTGCTCTTCGAGGGGCGCGGCTTCGCGGGCGTGGAGACCGCGTTCATCACCCAGGCCTGGCCGGATGTGCCGGCCGGGCTCGACCGGTGCGCGGCGCTGGCCACCGCGGCTCCCGGCGTGGTCGGCCCGACCCGGATCGTGGTGATGCCGTACTTCCTGTTCTCCGGTGGCCTGATGGAGCGGCTGTGCATGCAGACCGAGGGCTGGGCGGCGGCGCACCCCGGGACCGAGGTGTACGGCGCCAATGTGATCGGCCCGGGTCCGGAGCTGGCCGAGGCGGTCATGGAGCGCTACCTGGAGACGGTGGCGGGCGCTCTGCGGGGCGCGGGGCTGCCGGGCGGCGAGGGTCACGGTGAGCATGCCGGCGCCCGCTGAGCCCGCGCGGCTCCGGGAACCGGCCCCCGCCGACGTGGCGGGCCCGCCGCACGAACCGGATCTGCGGCATCACGGTGACGCCGAGGTACGGGACGCGGCAGACGGTTCCACGGCTCCGACGGATCTCACCGATCTGGCGGTGAATGTCCGTTCCGGCACTCCCCCGGACTGGCTGAAGGCCCGGATCGCCGCGTCGCTGGACGGCCTCGCCGCGTATCCGGACGGCCGGGCGGCGCGCCGGGCGGTCGCCGCGCGGCATGGTCTGCCGGTCGGCCGGGTGCTGCTGACGTCGGGCGCCGCGGAGGCGTTCGTGCTGATCGCCCGTGCCGTGCGGGCCCGCCGGCCGGTGGTGGTGCATCCGCAGTTCACCGAGCCGGAGGCGGCGCTGCGGGACGCCGGGCACGAGGTGCGCCGGGTGCTGCTCGATGAGCGCGACGGGTTCCGGCTGGATCCGGGCGCGGTCCCCGAGGACGCCGATCTGGTCGTCGTCGGCAATCCCACCAACCCCACCTCGGTCCTGCATCCCGCGGGGGCGCTGGCCCGGCTGGCGCGGCCGGGCCGGACCCTGGTGGTGGACGAGGCGTTCATGGACGCGGTGCCCGGGGAGCGGGCGTCGCTGGCCGGGCGCACCGACCTGCCGGGGCTGGTCGTGTTGCGCAGCCTCACCAAGACCTGGGGGCTGGCGGGACTGCGGATCGGCTATGTGCTGGCCGCGCCCGGCACCATCGCGGCCCTGGAGCGGGCGCAGCCGCTGTGGCCGGTTTCCAGCCCGGCGCTGGCCGCGGCCGAGGCCTGCTGCGAGCCGGCGGCGCTCGCGGAGGCGGCCGAGGCGGCCGAGCGGACCGCCGGCGACCGGGCCCATCTGCTGGCCCGGCTGGACGAGTTCCCTTCGGTCCTGGCCGTCCGCCCGGCCGAAGGCCCCTTCGTACTGATCCGTCTGCCACGGGCGGCGGAGGTACGCACCGCGCTGCGGGCCCGGGGCTTCGCGGTGCGGCGCGGCGACACCTTCCCCGGCCTGGGCCACGACTGGCTCCGGCTGGCCGTGCGGGACCGGGCCACGACGGACCGGTTCGTGGCGGCGCTGGCCGAGGTGCTCGCCTCGTAACGCACCGGCGGCCTCGCCGGGGCTCCCGTCGAACCACGCTCCGACGGTGCCCCGGCGAGGGGTGAGGCGCGCCGTACAGCGCGCCTCGGCCGTACCCGCTCCGGCGCCCCCACGGCACCGGAGCGGGTGGGGTCCCTCCCATGCCGTTCAGGCAATGGGGGAGGGTCTGTCAGCCGCGGCCGCCCTGCGCCGCGGCGCTGCGGCGGCGCCGGGCGAGGCCGAGGGTGCCGGCGCCCGCGAGGACCAGCAGCGCCGCGCCGCCCGCGAGGTACGGGGTGGTCGAACTGCTGCCGGTCTCGGCGAGGTCGCCGCCGCCGGGCTTGGAGCCGGTCTGCGGGTGCGCGTCGTTGCCGCCGGACGCTCCGCCGGACGTCTGCCCGCCGGAGGCCTGCCCGCCCGAGGTCTGGCCGGCGGAGTCACCGCCGCCGGTCTGTCCGCCGGACGTCTGCCCGCCGGACGTCTGGCCACCGGACGTCTGGCCACCGGTGCCGCCGCCCGTGCCGCCGTCGTCGGAGCCCTTGCCGGTGGTGCAGCTGGCCTCGGCGAGCGTGACCCGGCCCTTGACGTCCGCGACGTTGAGCTTGAGCGGGTTGACGGAGACCTTCAGGTCGAGCGCGGTGGCCGCGGCGCTCTTGGACGTGACGTTCTTCTTGGACAGGTCGAGCCGTACGTCGCCGACGCCGGGCACCTTGACCTCGGTCGTGCCGCCGGGGTGGAGCGTGACCTTCTTGCCCAGGACGAGGACGGTGCCCAGCACATTGGACTCGGCCCGCGGCCGCTGTCCCGCTTGGCACACCGCCTTGGCGGTGACCTGCTCGACCTCGACGAGGGACAGCAGCGGAAGGCCCGGGAGGTGCACCTTCGCGCGCACCAGGTTGGCGTAGCCCTCGGTCTTGTGCCCGTCGGCGGTGGCGCGCGCGGTGGCGACGTCCGCGCGCAGCACGTTGAACGGCTTGCCCTGGTTGATGCCGTCGAGCTTGGCGGTGAGCGTGGTCTTCTCGGCGGACTCGGGTGCGTGCACCTCGTTCAGCGCGAGGTTCAGCGGGACCTCGGCGGTCTTGTTGAGCAGCCCGACGTTCAGCCCGGTGCGCAGGACGGTCGCGCCGGAGGTGCCGTGGTCGCCGGTGGCGTGCGCCGGCGCGGCGCCGAGCAGGACGGCGGGGCCGGCGGCGAGCGCGGTGGCGGCGAAGGTGGCGGCAAGCCGGCGGGCGGGACGGCTCAAGGGCATGCCGAAGGAACGGGCGGGACTGGTGGACACGTGTGTGGAACCCCCACAAGAGAAATGGAGCCGTCGGCCGCGCCAATGGGGGACATCACGCGGGCCGACGACCTCGACGAGCACATCGTGTCGGCACGGAGGGTGAACCTGTAGCCCCGGAGGGTCAATTCACCCCAATGGGTGGTTTCCGTGTCTTGATTCGATTCCCGTGGCACAAAAATCGCCCCACGCCCCAGACGTCCCACCGCTCGGGGGACGCCGCGTGACGGTGTGGCCTGTGCCGCTCCCGCCGGCCCCGCCCGTTCGACCGGTGCGCCGGCCCGGTGTCGCTCAGCCGATGACCCGGCCGCGCAGCACGACGCGGCGCGGCGCGGCCAGGACCCGGATGTCGGCGCGCGGATCGGACTCGTAGACCACCAGGTCGGCGGGGGCGCCCTCGGTGAGCCCGGGGCGGCCGAGCCAGTCCCTGGCGCCCCAGGTCGTCGCGGAGAGCGCTGCCTCGACGGGCAGGCCGGCCTTCCGCAGCTCGGCGACCTCCTGGGCCACCAGGCCGTGCGCGAGCGAGCCGCCGGCGTCGGTGCCGGCGTAGATGGGCACCCCGGCGTCGTAGGCCGCCCGTACGGTGTCGTAGCGGCGGGCGTGCAGCCGCCGCATATGGTCCGCCCACTTCGGGAACTTCGTCTCGCCGCCGGCCGCGAGCTGCGGGAACGTGGCGATGTTGATCAGCGTGGGGACGATGGCGACACCGCGCTCGGCGAACAGCGGGATGGTGTCCTCGGTGAGTCCGGTGGCGTGCTCGATGCAGTCGATGCCGGCTTCGACGAGCGGTGCGAGGGATTCCTCCGCGAAGCAGTGGGCGGTCACCCGGGCGCCCAGCCGGTGCGCCTCGGCGATGGCCTCCTCGACCGCGCCGCGCGGCCAGCAGAAGCCCAGGTCGCCGGTGGAGCGGTCGAGCCAGTCGCCGACGAGCTTGACCCAGCCGTCGCCGCGCCGGGCCTCCTGGGCGACATAGGCGACCAGGTCCTCGGGCTCGATCTCGTGCGCGTAGTTGCGGATGTAGCGCTTGGTACGGGCGATGTGGCGGCCGGCGCGGATGATCCGGGGCAGATCCTCGCGGTCGTCGATCCAGCGGGTGTCCGAGGGCGATCCGGCGTCCCGGATCAGCAGGGTGCCCGCGTCACGGTCGGTGAGCGCCTGTTTCTCGCTGGTGGCGGCGTCCACCGGGCCATGGGCGTCCAGGCCCACATGGCAGTGGGCGTCGACCAGGCCCGGCAGCGTCCAGCCCCGGACGGTCGTGATCTCGCGCGCCCCGGCCGGTCGCTCGAACGTCACCCGACCGCCGACGACCCACAGCTCGTCGCGCACGTCGTCAGGCCCGACCAGGACCCTCCCCTTGAGGTGCAGCACCGCACCGTCACTCATGGACGTCATACAGGCACTGTATGCGGGGCGCCGCGGCCGGTGGGGCCTGGCCCGTGCCGGCCGCCCCGCGCCCGGCTCAGGGCCGTCCTCGCGGCTCTGCGGCCGCTTTCCCGGGGCCGTTTCCCGGAAACCCCCGGGACCGCTGCGCTTTCCTTCCCGGACGCCTTCCGGGAGATCTTCCGCTTGCGAATTCCCAATTCTTCAGAAGCGTAGCTTCCCGTATTCTTCTGCCCGGTTTTCCGCACCTCAAACGCCAAGATTTCGCTAGCGTCAAGTACCGTAATTCGGACGCGTCTCATCGACGTTACGGAGCTGTGACCGACTACACAACGTGTCCGTTTCACCCCGAATCTCCTGGTCAAATCGGCACATCCCGCGATCAGCACGCGCGCTCGGGCGCCCCCGCGCGATAACACAAAGAATCTGCTCACGTAACCCCTGCCCGCGATGCAATTTCCTTTTTCCCTGGGTAAATTTAATTCCCATGACCGCCGCACAAGCAGACCATGCACGTGCCCGCAGCGATATCAGAGAATTGCCGGAGGGCTTCAAGCTCGACACCCCACGCGTGGAGGACGGAGCCGCGATCTGGCGTATCGCCCGCGACTCCAAGGCACTGGACCTCAACTCCTCCTACAGCTACCTCCTGTGGTGTCGCGACTTCGCCGCCACCTCCGTCGTCGCTCGTGACGCGGAGGGCGAGCCGGCCGCCTTCGTCACCGGTTACCTCCGCCCCGAGAGCCCGGAGACCCTCGTCGTCTGGCAGGTCGCCGTCGACGACGCACACCGCGGGCAGGGGCTGGCGGCCGCACTCCTGGACGGGCTGACCACCCGTGCCATGCATGAGCTGGGCATCCGATTCGTCGAGACGACCATCACGCCCGACAACGCGGCCTCGAACCGGCTGTTCGCCTCGTTCGCCGAACGCCACAGAGCGCAGCTCAAGCGCGAGGTGCTCTTCGACGCGGGCCTCTTCCCGGAGCAGGGCCACGAGCCGGAGGTCCTGCACCTCATCGGCCCGTTCGGCGCTCCACCTGGCACCTGTCGCTGATGTCCTCAGCGCCGCGCGGCCACCCAGGCCGCGTGTGCCGTGCGGGACCGACGCCCCTGCGCGCCCGGAAACCCGCCCCCTCAGACTTCCCCCCTCTTTCGCACTCATCTCCCTGGAGCATGCTGTGACCATCACCCAGCCCGACCTGAGCGTCTTCGAGACCCTGGAGTCGGAGGTGCGCAGCTACTGCCGTGGCTGGCCCACCATCTTCGACCGCGCGCAGGGCAGCCGTATGACCGACGAGGACGGTCACACGTACCTCGACTTCTTCGCCGGTGCCGGTTCGCTCAACTACGGCCACAACAACCCGGTCCTCAAACGCGCCCTGATCGACTACATCGAGCGGGACGGCGTCACCCACGGCCTGGACATGTCCACCACGGCCAAGCGGGCGTTCCTGGAGTCGTTCCAGAACATCATCCTGCGGCCGCGCGACCTGCCCTACAAGGTCATGTTCCCGGGCCCGACGGGCACCAACGCCGTCGAGGCCGCGCTGAAGCTGGCCCGTAAGGTCAAGGGCCGCGAGTCGATCGTGTCCTTCACCAACGCCTTCCACGGCATGTCGCTCGGTTCGCTCGCCGTCACCGGCAACGCCTTCAAGCGGGCCGGCGCCGGCATCCCGCTGGTGCACGGCACCCCGATGCCGTTCGACAACTACCTCGACGGCCAGACCCCGGACTTCATCTGGTTCGAGCGGCTCCTGGAGGACTCCGGGTCCGGCCTGAACCAGCCCGCTGCCGTGATCGTCGAGACGGTGCAGGGCGAAGGCGGCATCAACGTCGCCCGCGCCGAGTGGCTCCGCCAGCTCGCCGACGTGTGCAAGCGCTGGGACATGCTGCTGATCGTCGACGACATCCAGATGGGCTGCGGCCGAACGGGTGCCTTCTTCTCCTTCGAGGAGGCGGGCATCGTGCCGGACATCGTCACCGTCTCGAAGTCCATCAGCGGCTACGGCCTGCCGCTCGCGCTCACCCTCTTCAAGCCTGAGCTGGACGTGTGGGAGCCGGGCGAGCACAACGGCACCTTCCGCGGCAACAACCCGGCCTTCGTGACGGCCGCCGCCGCGCTGGACACGTACTGGGCCGACGGCCAGATGGAGAAGCAGACCCTGGCCCGGGGTGAGATCGTCGAGGAGCACCTCAAGGCCATCGTCGAGGAGCACCCGGGCGTCTTCGCCGAGTACCGCGGCCGCGGTCTGGTGTGGGGCATCGAGTGCACCGACAAGAGCCTCGCCAACAAGATCGCCAAGCGCGCCTTCGAGCTGGGTCTGCTGATCGAGACCTCCGGCCCGGAGAGCGAGGTCGTCAAGCTGCTGCCGGCACTGACGACCACCCCCGAGGAACTGGACGAGGGCCTTCGCACCCTCGCCCGCGCCGTCCGCGACTGCGCCTGAGCGGCGCCGAGTTCCCGACCGTTCCACAGAAAGGCACCGACTCACCGTGATCGTCCGATCGTTCCAGGACATCGAAGGCACCGACCGCCACGTCAAGTCCAAATCCGGTACGTGGGAGAGCAAGCGCATCGTCCTCGCCAAGGAGGGCGTCGGCTTCTCGCTGCACGAGACCGTCCTGTACGCGGGGACCGAGACGTCGATGTGGTACGCCAACCACTACGAGGCTGTCCTGTGCGTCGAGGGCGAGGCCGAGCTGACCAACGACGAGACCGGCGAGAAGCACGTCATCACGCCGGGCACGATGTACCTGCTCGACGGGCACGAGAAGCACACCATGCGGATCAAGCAGGACTTCCGCTGCGTGTGTGTCTTCAACCCGCCGGTCACCGGCCGTGAGGACCACGACGAGAACGGGGTCTACCCGTTGCTCACCGAGCCCGAGCTGGGCTGAACCGCCGCATCCGTCTGCCCCGTCCGGCAGTTGAGGAAGGCACGCACCACGCGCACGTAGCAGAGCACGTACGAGAGGAGAGGAAGGCAACACCATGACCACCGCACCCGAGCGCACCGCCGACCTGTACCCGACCCGTGGGACCGCTGAGGTGATCACTCCGCGGAAGGACCCGGTGGTGTGGTCGCGGCCCGGCGCGGCTGGACCGTTCCAGCCGTCCGAGCTGAGCGACTTCGAACGCGACGGCTTTTTCGCCATCGGGGAACTGCTGACGGCGGAAGAAGTCGCGGTGTACCGCGCCGAACTGGACCGACTCGTTCTCGACCCGGCGATGCGCGCCGACCCGCGCTCCATCGTCGAGTCGAAGTCGCAGAGCGTTCGGTCCGTCTTCGAGGTGCACAAGATCAGCGAGGTGTTCGCCAAGCTGGTCGCCGATCCGCGGGTGGTCGGCCGCGCCCGGCAGATCCTGGGCTCGGACGTCTACGTCCACCAGTCGCGGATCAATGTGAAGCCCGGCTTCGGTGCCTCGGGCTTCTACTGGCACTCCGACTTCGAGACCTGGCACGCCGAGGACGGACTGCCGAACATGCGCACCGTGTCGGTCTCGATCGCGCTCACGGAGAACTACGACACCAACGGCGGGCTGATGATCATGCCCGGCTCGCACCGGCACTTCGTGGGCTGCGCGGGCGAGACGCCGAAGGACAACTACAAGCGGTCGCTGCAGATGCAGGACGCGGGCATCCCGTCGGACAAGGTCCTGACGAAGATGGCCGACGACCACGGCATCCGGCTGTTCACCGGCAACGCCGGCTCGGCGACCTGGTTCGACTGCAACGCGATGCACGGCTCCGGCGACAACATCACGCCGTACCCGCGCAGCAATGTCTTCATCGTGTTCAACAGTGTGGAGAACGCGGCGGTGGAGCCGTTCGCGGCGCCGGTCCGGCGGCCGGAGTACATCGGTGCGCGGGAGTTCACTCCGGTGAGGTAGCGCACGGGGCCCAAGGTGTGATGACCCCGGGCCGGGGTCACAGCCGGGCGGCGCGGCCGCCGCACAGCATGGTCTGTGCGGCGGCCGCGCTGTGTTCGGGGCCCTGGGCGCGGGTCCCTGGGCGTGGCCCCTGGGCGCCGGGAGGCACGGCCTCTTCTCCCGCTCAGGCGTCCAGCGCCGGATAGTCGATGTACCCGGCGTCGGTGCCCCCGTAGTAGGTGGCGGGGTCGGGTGTGTTGAACGGGCCGCCGGCCGCCAGCCGCGCGGGCAGATCGGGGTTGGCGAGGAACAGCGCGCCGTACGCCAGCAGATCGGCGGCGCCCTCCTCGACCAGCGCGAGCTCGGCCACGCCGGTGGGCCGGCCGTCGGTGACCGGGTTGAGCAGGAAGGTGCCGCCGAACCGCTTGCGCAGCCGGGCCGGCAGATCCGGGTCACGCACATCGCAGGTGTGCAGATAGGCCAGGCCCAGCGGGGCGATGGCCTCGACCAGTGCGGTGTAGGTCGCCTCGGGAGCCGGTTCGGCGATGTCGTTGAAGGTGTTGCCGGGCGATATGCGCAGGCCGGTGCGGTGCGCGCCGATCTCGGCGGCGACGGCCCTGACGACCTCTACGGCGAAGCGGGCGCGGGCCTCGTCGGAGCCGCCCCACTCGTCGGTGCGCAGATTGGCGTTGGGTGCCAGGAACTGATGGACCAGATAGCCGTTGGCGCCGTGGATCTCCACGCCGTCGAAACCCGCCTCGACGGCGTTGCGGGCCGCGGCCGCGAACCCGGCGATGGTCTCGGCTATCTCCTCACCGGTCAGCTCGCGCGGCGTGACGAAGTCCTTCAGGCCCTCGTGGGTGAAGCCCTGACCGGCCGCGGCGACCGCGGAGGGCGCGACCGGCACCAGCCCGTCGGGCAGCAGCACCGGGTGGCCTATCCGGCCGCCGTGCCACAGCTGGGCGAAGATCCTGCCGCCCGCGGCGTGCACGGAGTCGGTGACCTCGCGCCAGCCGGCGGTCTGCTCGGGGGTGTGCAGCCCGGGGGTGAGGGGGTAGCCGCGCCCGACGACGGAGGTCTGGGTGGCCTCGGTGATGATGAGCCCGGCCGAGGCCCGCTGGGTGTAGTAGCGGACCATGGACGGGGTCGGGACGCCCTCGGGGGTGGCGCGGTTCCGGGTCATGGGTGCCATGACGATGCGGTTGGCGAGCGGGGTGCCGGCGAGATCTACGGGGTCGAAAGCGGTGGTCACTGACGGGCCTCTCGGATGGCAACGGGGCGTCAACTCATGTGCCGAGCTGACAGGTTGGCCATTCGATCAACGACCGGCACGGCCCCGGAATTCCCGCCGGACGACCGGAATGCGGAAAGTCCGGGATCGCGAAGGGCTCGGGGCCCGGGATCGGGAGAGCGTGGACGCTATGTCGGTCCGGTCCAGTCGAAGGGGAAGTGTTTGCTGGACCGGCCCTCCCGGCTCCAGTGGAACCCGAACGCGTCCGCCCGGTCGGCCGTCGACCGGCCCCACGTCGCGATCTGACCGGGCCCCATCTCCGCGCCCGGCAGGTTGATCGACTGGACGCGCGCGCCCTCGGGTGTCGTCGGCCCGGTGAGCGCCTCCGCGCGCGCCTCGACCTTGCCGGGGATCCCGGCCCGCCAGGACCCCAGATCGCCGTCGATCTCCACCTCGATGGGGGCGATTTCCATCCCCCGCATCTCGGGGGCGAACATGCCGACCAGCTCGGCGGGCCAGCTGCCGACCTGTCCTCCGAAGATCATCTGCATGGCCTCGCGCTGCGCCTCGTCCGCGCGCTCGTCGAGGAAGACCGCCGCATAGGCGTCGGAGTGCTCGCCCCACACATTGCCGACGAACGACGCCAGCATCAGCACATTGAGGCCGTCCAGCCGCACCTCGCCGTAGTTGCCCTCACGGATGTGCCAGACGAGTACGCCTTCGCAGTCGCCGTAGGTGGGTGGCTGGGCGAACGAACACGGGCAGGGAATGTCGCACTTGCAGGTGTCGAACCAGTCGCCGGCGACGTGCCATGCCGGGACGGTGGTCGCTGCTTCGGTCATCACTGCGCCTCCTCACGCCCGCGCGCCCGGCGGGTCCGGTGGCGGTGGCACGGCGGTGAGGGGGCGGCGGCGGTGCCAGGGGTCCTCTTCCATCATGCACCCGCGGTCCGGCACGCCGAGCGCCCGGACACCGGCTACATCGGCTACATCGGCGGCCCGCCCCTCCCCACCCGGCCCATCTCCATGTGGTCCGGCTCCATCTGGCCCATGTCCGGATGGAGGCCGGGCAGCAGCCAGTCCTGGAACGGTGCGAGGCCGGCCAGGACGAGAAAGGCCAGGCCGACCGCCCAGGAGAGCCACGGCCCCTGCCGCCACAGCTTCTCCAGAAAGATCACCGCGGCCAGCCCGGCCATCGCCGCCACGTTCATCACGCCGAGCGGAACGAGGACGATCATCAGGCCCCAGCAGCAGCCCAGGCAGTAGAGCCCGTGGTGCGCGCCCACCCGCAGGTCACGGGCCCATGGCCGGAATCGCGCGTACCGGAACAGCTGCGACAGGGGGTCGCGGCAGTGCCGCAGACAGACCCGTTTCAGCGGGCTGAGCTGCTGCACTCCCGCGAGCAGGAAGCCCGCGGCCCCGATCCAGCGCCCCGCTTCCGGGTGATCGGCGACCAGCGGGCCGGTCGCCGACAGCACCCCGTACACCAGGGCCCCGAAGGAGGTCCAGACCAGCAGATAGCCCCCGATGAACTCGGCGATCCGGGCCGCCCTGGCGATCCCCCCGGACCGGCGGCCGATCGCGCGCGCCCAGGTGATGGCCACGGGCGCCACCGACGGGAACATCATCGCCACCATCATGACCAGCCACAGCACCAGGAACAGCGGCATCGCCAGCCCCATGGTCCCCGGTTCCATGCCCATGGCGTCGGCCTGGCCGGCGGTGAGCACCCATGCCAGCACCGCGAGCAGCAGCATCACGGTCCACGCCGCCGCCAGCTCACGCCTCGGCAGCAGGTTCGGCGGCCGGGTGGGTACCGGCGCGGCGAGGCGGACGTGCAGCATGCGGTCCTCCTGCCGGTCCGCACAGAAGGCGAGGTCTCGTCGGGAGGGCGCGGGCCCTGCGACGAGCCCTTGAGGGCTCACGGAAACCCCGCAAGGGCTCTTCCAGCAGAGCATGGAAAACAGCGCCACGACACCTGGCACATCCGCCGGTCCGCCGTCAGGGCCACCGGGAGGGGTCCCGGGGCCGGTCCCGGGGCGGGTCCCGGGGCAGGGCCGGAAAGGCGGGTCCGGCCCTGCCCGTCGGACAGGCCCTACGTCCGGAGCAGCCCCAGCAGCCGGTCCACGTCGTCCGTGGAGTTGTAGAGGTGGAAGGCCACCCGCAGCTGCCCGTCCCGCACCGAGACGCGTACGCCCGCCTCGGCCAGCCGGCTCTCCGCGTCGGCGAGTCCGGGGGTGGAGACGATCGCCGAGCCGGGCGACGCGACGGGGGTGTGGCCCAGCTCGGCCAGACCGGCGCGGTAGTGGTCGGCGAGCGCGGTGTTGTGGGCGTGGATGGTGTCGACGCCGATCTCCTCGATGAGCGCGAGGGAGTGCTGGGCGCCGACGTAGGAGTAGTGGGCGTGCGGTTCGTCGAAGCGCCGGGCGGTGGCCGCGTGCTGCTGGATCGGGCCGTAGCAGGACTCGTAGCGGTCCTCGCCGGCCACCCAGCCCGCGTGCAGCGGCGCCGGCCAGGCCCCGGCTCCCCCGTCGGTCCGTTCCGCGCCGGCCCCTTCCGTGCCGCCGAACGCGAGGAAGTTGACGCCGCGCGGGGACACCAGCCACTTGTAGGCCCCGCAGGTGACGTAGTCGAAGTCGGCGCCGTTCAGCGGCAGCCAGCCGGCCGCCTGGGTGGCGTCCAGGAAGGTGCGCGCCCCATGAGTCCGCGCCGCCTCGCGTACCGCCGCCAGGTCGGCGATCCGGCCGTCCCTCGACTGCACGGCGCTGAACGCGACCAGGGCCGTGCCGGGGCGCACCGCCTCGGCGAGGTGTTCCAGGGGCGCGGTGCGCAGCTTGATGCCGGGGCGGTTGGCGAACGGATTGACCAGGGAGCTGAAGTCGCCCTCGGGGACCAGGACTTCGGCGCCCTGCGGGAGCGTGCCGGCGACGAACGCGGAGTGCACCGCGACCGAGCTGCCGATCGCCACCCGGTCCTCGGACAGGCCCAACAGCCGTGCGAAGGAGGCCCGGGAGGCCGCGGCGGGGCCGAAGTAGTCGCGGCCCATGGTGCCGTAGGAGGCGGATTCGTCGAGGGCCGCGCGCAGGGCGGCGGCGGTGCGTACGGGGAGAAGCCCGCTGGCGGCGGAGTTCAGATACGTCGTCTCGGGCGCGAATTCAGCCCCACCGAGTGGTTTGCGTAGGTCACGTCGCTGCATGCCCCCACTGTGCTCGGCGAACTGCGCCCCGTCTATTGGCATTTTCCTTCGCCGGCCCGCAAGAGGTCCTTATCCGCGCTGGTCGGAGGGGGTATGGACGGTCCGGCGCCGGTTCAATTCCCCGGCACGGCGCAGCCGTCGTCCGTGCACACCCCGGCGTCTTCGGCCGGCAATACCCGAACGGCGTCGTCCGCGTGGGCCCGCTCCAGCGCCTGCCGGAATACGTCCGCCGGCTGGCCGCCGGAGATGCCGTACCGCCGGTCGACAACGAAGAACGGGACTCCGGTGGCACCCAGTTCCGCCGCCTCGCGCTCGTCGGCGCGCACCTCCGCCGCGTACGCGCCGGGATCGGCCAGCACCCGCCCGACCTCATCGGCCGGCACCCCGGCGCCTATGGCTGTTTCGCGCAGCATTTCCGGATCCCCGAGATTCCTCGCCTCGGCGAAATTGGCGCGGTAAAAGGCGTCGAGGAGCGCGTCCTGGACCCCGTGCTCCTTTGCGAGATGCAGCAGCCGATGCAGGTCAAAGGTATTCCCGTGAACCCGGTCGGAGCGGTACGCCAGCCCTTCCCCGGCCGCCGCCTCGGCAACTCGGGCCTCCATCTGCTCGGCCTGCGCACGGCTCACACCGTATTTGCGCGCCAGCATGTCGATCACCGGCACGTCCGTGGCCGCCGGCGCCTTCGGATCAAGCTCGAAGGACCGATGCACCACCTCGACCTCGTCCCGGTGGGCGAACCCGGCAAGCCCGGCTTCGAAGCGGGCCTTGCCGATGTAGCACCAGGGGCAGGCGATGTCGGACCAGATTTCGACGCGCATGGATGACCGACCTTCTCGGGACCTCGGAGCGAATTACCCCTGGGCAACCTCCGGGGACCGCGCGCTATTCCCCGGCCGCCGGAGAGCGTTCCGCCAGCGCCGTGGCCAGGCACGGGCGGGAGGGTACGGGGGTCCGGCAGCGGCCGTCGCGGCGCGCTCGACACGCCGCTGTTCCGTGGCCCCGGCCCGCCGGGAAAATATGCTGCCGAATCCCCCACATCAAAGGGCCGCGACATTATAAGGAGAGTGCCGTGAGCATTCCCGCCGAGAGTCTGAGCCATCCCGCCGTACGCGCCTTCGTCACCGCTCTCAATGCCAATGACCGCGCCGCTTTCCGGGAGGCGTTGGGCCCCTCGGCGGCGATGTCGGATGACGGCAGCGACCGTGATATCGGCCAGTGGACCGAGAAGGAGGTCTTCTCCGCGCACGGCCATATGGATGTGCAGTCGGAGTCGGCCGACGGGCTTTCGCTGGTGGCCACCTTCCACAATGAGACCTGGGGAGAAATGCGCACCCGCTGGCAATTCACCGTCCAGGAAGGCAAGGTGCTCCGCTTCGATACGGGCCAGGCATGACGAAGCGGGCATGAGATCGTCACGGGATTTTCTCCGGTTCTGGGAGACGACCGGGTCCGCCAAGACCTTTACCCATCCGCTCGACCCGGAATTGCTGGATGCCTATGTGCCGCGTGGCGCCCGGGTGCTGGACTACGGGTGCGGGTACGGGCGGTTGACGGCCGAGCTGGTGGAACTCGGGTATGGCGCGGTGCGCGGGGTGGATGTCTCGGCGGCGCTGATCGATCGGGGGCGGCGGGAGCACCCCGGGCTGGATCTGATGCGCTGCGCGGAGTTTCCGTTGCCTTTCGAGGACGCGGCGTTCGATGCGGCGCTGCTGTTCGTGGTGCTGACCTGCGTTCCCGAGGACGCGGCGCAGTCGGCGATCGTCGCGGAGCTGGGACGGCTGGTGCGGCCGGGCGGGGTGCTGTATCTGAGCGATGTGCCGTTGCAGGACGACACGTACCACCGGGAGCTGTACGGGCGGTTCGTGGCACGGCACGGCACGTACGGGGTCTTCGAGACGGCCGACGGCGGGGTGTTCCGGCATCACGCGCCGGAGCGGCTGCGCGGGCTGGTGCGCACGGCGGGGTTCTCGGTGGTGCGGGAGCGGACGGGCTCGGTCACGACGCCGGACGGGCGGACCGCCGAGCGGCTGCAGATCATCGCCCGGCGGGAGGGGTCGGACCCGGCGGACGACGGGCCTACTCGGACAGGCCCCTCGGACAGGCCCTAGCCCAGGGGCAGCACCAGGGTGAGGTGGCTGGCGTCGGGGGCGGGCCCGCGGTCGGGGTCGGGCCGCCAGCCGAGGCAGGTGTAGAAGGCGCGGGCGCGGTGGTTGTGCCAGAGCACTTCGAGGACGGCCCGGGAGTGACCGGCGGCGCGCCAGGCGTGCAGGCAGACGGTGTGCAGGGCGCGGCCGACGCCGGTGCCCCAGTGGCCGGGGTCCACCTGGAGTTGGTGGAGTGTGACGGGGCCCGGGGCGGCGGGCGGGGCGCCGGCCGGTCGGGCGCGGTGGCGGCGGTGAGGACGATAGGACGCCGCGCCGACCACCGTGCCGTCGCGTTCGGCGCAGAGGCTGCGGGTGTCCTCCCCGGCCAGGGTGCGTTCCCAGGCCGCGCGTCGGCGGGCATGTTCCGCCGGGGCGTCGAAGGGGGCGTCCGGGACCCGGGCCCGGGCGTAGGCGGCGCGGGCACGGGTGTGCAGGGCGGCGATCGCCTCCAGGTCGGCCGGGGTGGCAGCGCGGACCTGGAGGCCGGGGCGGGTGTCGGTGCGCACGGTGCCGCTATGCGCCCTCGGCGCGGCCGTCGACGCGGCGGGGCAGGCCGAGCGGGTTGTCCTCGCGGAGCTCGGGCGGGAGCAGCGCGGGCGGGGTGTCCTGGTAGGCGACCGGGCGCAGCCAGCGTTCGACGGCGGTGCCACCGACGGAGGTGGACGTGGAGGTGGTGGCCGGGTAGGGGCCGCCGTGGTGCTGGGCGGGGGCGACCGCGACGCCGGTCGGCCAGCCGTTGACGACGACGCGTCCGGCGAGCGGGGTGAGGCCGGCGAGCAGCGCCGCGCCGCGTCCCGTGCCGTCGCTGCCCGCGCCCTCCGCCTCGCCGAGCTGGAGGGTGGCGGTGAGGTTGCCGGGGAGCCGGGCGAGTACGGCGGCGATCTCGGCGTCGTCGGTGTAGCGGGCGAGGACGGTGACCGGGCCGAAGCACTCCTCCAGGAGGAGGTCGTGCGGCCCTTCGGTGGTGAGGCGGGCGGCGGGGACGGTGAGGAAGCCCGCGCTGACGGTGTGTTCGCCGCCGGCGCCGGGGGTCACCGGCGCCTGGACGTCGGGGAGTTCGGCGCGGGTCCGGACGCCGTCGACGAACGCGTCCCGCATCCGGTGGTCGAGCAGGACGCCCGGCTCGGTGTTGCTGACGGCGGCGGTGAGGGCGGTCAGCAGCCGGTCGCCGGCCGCGCCCTCCGGGGCCAGGACGAGTCCCGGCTTGACGCAGAACTGGCCGACGCCGAGCGTCATCGAGGCGGCGAGGCCGGCGCCGAGCTGCTCGGCGCGTTCGCCGGCCGCGGCCTCGGTCACCACGACGGGGTTGAGGCTGCCCAGTTCGCCGTGGAAGGGAATGGGGTGCGGGCGGGCCGCGGCCGCGTCGTACAGGGCGCGGCCGCCGCGCACCGAGCCGGTGAAGCCGGCGGCGGTGATCAGCGGGTGGCGCACCAGGTCGACGCCGGCCTGGAGTCCGTGCACCAGGCCCAGTACGCCCTCGGGCAGACCGGTGTCGGTGGCGGCGCGGCGCAGCAGCGCGGCGCAGAGTTCGGAGGTGGCGGGGTGGTCGGGATGCGCCTTGACGACGACCGGGCAGCCGGCCGCGAGGGCGCTGGCGGTGTCGCCGCCGGGCACGGAGAAGGCGAGCGGGAAGTTGCTGGCGGCGTACACGGCCACCGGGCCGAGCGGGATCTTGTAGCGGCGCAGGTCGGGGCGGGGCGGGGCGAGGCCGGGGTCGGCGTGGTCGATGCGTACGTCGAGGAAGGCGCCGTCGGCCGCGAGGTCCGCGAAGGCACGCAACTGGTAGGTGGTCCGGGCCAGTTCGCCGGTGAGCCGGCCGGGGCCGAGCGCGGTCTCGGCGTCGGCGGCCTCGATGACCGCCTCGCCCGCCTCGTCGAGCAGGTCGGCGGCGCGGCGCAGGAAGGCGGTGCGGACGGCGCGGTCGGCGAGCGGGGCACGGGCGGCGTGCGCCGCGCGGACGGCCGTGTCCACCTCGGCGGCTGTGGCCTCCACCGCAACCTGTTCCCGTGGCTTCCCGGTTCGGGGGTCGACACTCCAGACTGGTGCTGCCGCTGTTGCCACCGTGCATTCCTCCCGGGCGATACCTGCCGAGTCGTTCCCTCACGATCCGGGTCGTCGCGGGACGATCGGAAACCATGCGGGTCTTGCCGCCCACCGGACCCCGTTCGATATGCTGAACGATGTCCCAGATCATGAACAACTGGGACTCTATGGGTGTCCGAACAGAGGGGTCAAGGGCGATGTCAGCTGCCGATACCGGTGGATCGCAGGTCAAATCCGCGGTGCGGACGGTGGAGTTGCTGGAGTACTTCGCGGGCCGCCCCGGCATGCACAGCCTCGCCTCCGTCCAGGAGGCCGTCGGATACCCCAAGTCCAGCCTCTACATGCTGCTGCGCACCCTCGTCGACCTGGGCTGGGTCGAGACGGACGCCACCGGCACCCGCTACGGCATCGGCGTCCGCGCGCTGCTGGTCGGCACGTCGTACATCGACGGCGACGAGGTGGTGGCCGCCGCCCGGCCGACGCTGGACCGGCTCTCGGACGACACCACCGAGACCATCCACCTCGCCCGGCTGGACGGCGTCAACGTGGTCTATCTCGCCACCCGCCAGTCGCAGCACTATCTGCGGCCCTTCACCCGCGTCGGCCGCCGGCTGCCCGCGCACTCCACGTCGCTGGGCAAGGCGCTGCTCGCCACCTACACCGACGACCAGGTCCGCGCGATGCTGCCGCCGACCCTCTCGGCGCTGACCGAGCACACCATCACCGACCGGGAGCGGCTGATCGAGGAGCTGCACACGGTGCGCGAGCAGGGCTTCGCGGTGGACCGCGAGGAGAACACGCTGGGTCTGCGCTGCTTCGGCGTGGCGATCCCGTACCGGACCCCGGCGCGGGACGCGATCAGCTGCTCGGTGCCGGTGGCCCGGCTGACCCCTGCCCATGAGCAGATGATCAAGGACGCGCTGTTCGACGCGCGGGACCGGCTGACGCTGGCCACCCGGCGGCTCTGAGCACTCTCCGGCACGGCGACACCCCGGCTGTCGGGGCCCATTCCGCCCTGCGCCTCCCCCGCGCGGGGGAGGCGGATCGTCATCGGGGGTGAGGCGGCCGGGTCATGACCGCGGAAGTCTGGTGGCATGACCCAGCGCACCCGATCCGCCCGGCGCACCCGCTCCTACGGCGACTCGCTGCGGGCGCTGAACGGGCTGACCCTGCTGATGGACGCGGCGGTCGTGGTGCTGGCGTTCCTGCTGACCCGGCCCTGGGGGCGGCGGGTGCCGGCCTGGGTGCTGGTGCTGCCATGTGGTTCGCGAGCGGTCTGCTCGCGCCCGTCGTCGCGGTCTTCCCCGTCCAGACGCCGGCTTCGCTGCCGGGCGGCGGCTCCCACGGGGGTGGGGCCGTCACCGGCGGCGACGGAGGGTTCGGCGGCAGCCCGGACGAGCTGCTCGACCCGTGGGTGTGGGGCGTCGTGTACACCGGCTTCATCGTGCAGGCGCTGGCCCTGGGCGCGTTGTTCGTGCGGTACGCGAGGGAGCGCCGGGGCCATCTTCGGCGGGGCCGCGTCGGCACGCTGCCGGACAGCCCCACCGGGGCCGCGCGCCGGCAGTCCGCGGCCGCGGTGGTCGTACTGGCGGTGCTGCCCGCCGTGACGCATCTGCTGTGGGCGGCCGGCGGCACGGCCGGCCCGAACCCCGCGCGGTCCGCGACGCAGGACCTGAACTCCCGTCTGAACGACACCGGTTACGTCCTGTTCGCGGCGCTCGCGGCGGCCGGTGCCCTGATGCTCGGCTACGGACGCGGCCGCCGGGTCCCGCTGCTGCTGCCGCTGGCCGCCGCCTGGACCGGCTCGGCCGCGCTGGCCTGCTGGGGCGGCTGGATGATGCTGACCGGCATCACGGCTGACGCGGGCGGTCCGATGCCGCCCTCCCCCCTGTTGAGCGTGACTTACGCTGTGCAGATGATCGTGGGGATGCTCGTGGCCGTCGCCGGGGCGCACTTCTTCGCCGAGCGCGAGGCCGCACGGTGCGGATGAGGGCGGGCCTCTTCGGCCGGCGCTGGGCCCATCTCGTCATGGGCGGCGCGCTGTTGATGCCGTACTTCCTGGCGGCGGCGGTCGTCGTGTCCTTGGTCATGGACGGCGCCGACCCGTATCGCGACCCCGCGACCCAGTTCATCGCGTTCGGTGCCGCCCTGCCGCCCTCCGGACTGGCCGCGCTGCTCTTCCCGCCCGCGCGGTCGATGGGGGCGGGCGCCGTCCGGTCGTTGTGCGGTGTACCGGGAGAGCTGCTGGCCGACGAGCCGGGGTATGCGTGGGCGGCCCGGTGGCGCACCGGTTTGTGGTTCATGGCGCACAGCGCGGCCGGCGCGATCGTGAGCGGGATGTCGCTGGCCGCGCCGCCGGCCGCGATAGCGCTGATGGCACTGCCGTTCTCGGGGGCGCTGCAGCGCGGCTGGCCGGCGTGGCAGCGGGCCGCTCCCGGCGCACTCGGCCCGATCGCCGGGCTGGCGCTCATGGCTCTGGTGGTCGGCACGGCCTGGGGGGCAGGGAAACTGCTGGCCCGTCTGGCGCCGGTGCTGCTGGGCCCGACGCCCGCCGACCGGCTGGCCGCGGCCGAGCGCCGGGCCGCCGATCTGGCCTCCCGCAACCGGCTCGCCCGGGAGCTGCACGACTCCGTGGGGCACGCGCTCAGCGCCGTCACCCTGCAGGCGAGCGCGGCCCGCCGGGTCCTGGACGCGGACCCGGAGTTCGCCCGCCAGGCGCTGGCCGCCATCGAGGAGACCACCCGCGAGGCGGTCGCGGAACTGGACACCGTGCTGGGGCTGTTGCGCGAGGAGGACGGCGCCAATCCGACCGCGCCGGCGCGCACGCTGGACGGCCTGGACGCCCTGCTGGACCGTACCCGCGCGGCGGGTCTGCGCATCGAGGCGACGATCGAGGGGAGCTCCGCCGGGCTGCCGCCGGTCGTCTCGCGGGAGGCGTACCGGATCGTGCAGGAGGGGCTCAGCAATGCGCTGCGGCATGCCGGGACGACGGTGCGGGTGAAGCTGCAACTTCACATAGTGGAGCGGGAGTTGACGCTGGAGATGGAGAACCCGTTGACGGCGGGGCAGACCGTGGCCGACACCGCGGACGCCGCCGCCCCGGCGGCCCGTACCGGCGGCGGCCGCGGGCTGCGCGGCATCGGCGAGCGCGCCCGGCTGCTGGGCGGCGATGCGACGGCCGTGGCGCAGGACGGCGTCTGGCGGCTGACCGCCCGGCTGCCGCTGGGGGCGACGCGGTGAGCGGGGATCCGCCGACCGGGCGGACAGCGGCACACGACGAGAGAGCGAACGGACGACAGGGTGACAGGGTGGGCGAGCAGGGCATGAGCACGAGGCACGGCGACGGCGACAGCACGGACGCGACGGGCGCACCGGCGCCTCCCGAGGCCGGCGCCGACCGCCCGCTGCGTATCGTCCTGGCCGACGACGAGCGGATGGTGCGTACGGCGCTGCGCGCGATCCTCGGCGCCGAGGCCGACATGGAGGTGGTCGGCGAGGCCGCGTCCGGCGCTGAGGCGGTGCCGCTGATCCGTGAACTGCGCCCGGACATCGTGCTGATGGACGTCCGGATGCCGGAGATCGACGGTATCCGCGCGACCGAGCAGGTGCTCGCCGGGATGTCCGAGCCGCCCCGCATCATCGTGGTGACGACGTTCGAGAACGACGCCTATGTCTATGACGCGCTGCGGGCCGGGGCCAGCGGGTTTCTGCTCAAGCGGTCCGGCGCGGAGGAGCTGGTCCAGGCGGTGCGGCTGGTGGCGCGCTGCGAGTCGCTGCTGTTCCCGGCGGCGGTCCGCGCGCTGGCCGCCCGGCATGCCGGGGAGCGGGCGGCGGACGACGCGGCGCGGGCGCTGCGGGCCCGGCTGTCGGAGCGGGAGCGGGCCGTGCTGCGGCTGATGACGGCGGGGCTGACCAACGCCGAGATCGCGGGCCGGCTGGGGGTCGGCCCCGCCACGGTGAAGACCCATGTCGCGGGGGTGCTGGCCAAGCTGGGGGTACGAGACCGGACCCAGGCGGTGATCGCCGCGTACGAGTGCGGATTCGTCCGACCGGGCTAGGCGGCGCGGTACGCCGAAGGAGCCGGGAAATCCCCACCCGACCTGCGCTTTTCTTGACGATCTCGGGCGGCGCACGGTCCGTCAGGGCGAGTTCTGACATCGCGTCAGCAGGCTCGGTGGGCGCCGGGCCGCTTACCTCGGAATCAGGAAGCGTGGAACTCCGTCGACTTCTCGGGGCACAGCGGTGTGTCCGGTCCGCGCTTCGTGGAGGTCGTCGCCATGCGTTCCAGTCGAGTTCTCACCGGTGCCGCGCTGTCCGTCGCCGCGCTCGGGCTGTCCACCACCGCGGCGTTCGCCGGCGACTTCGGCACCATCGAGGTCTCCCCCGGCACGGCCAGGGCGGGCAGCACGGTCAGTCTGACCAGCAGCGCCTGCCGACACGGCACGGCCAGGGTCGACGCCAGCTCGCTGGGGGCCGGCACCGTCCGGCTCGCCGCCAAGGGCCGGGCACACTCCGGGAACGTACAGGGCTCGCTGCGGATTCCGTACGGCACCCGGCCCGGTAACTACGGCATCGGCGGCGCGTGTTCCCACGGCAAGGACATCACCGGCACCATCGGCGTCGTCAAGGCCGGCATCCACGGCGGCGCCAGAGGCGCGGCCATGGGCGGCGGCGGCCCGGCGGCCACGGCGAGCAGCAGCGCCACACCGGCTCCCAAGGGCAAGGCGAAGACCGGTGTGGGCACCGAGAGCTCCAGCGGCACCGAGCTCGCCGCGGGCGCGGCCATGCTGATGGCGGCGGTGGCCGGTGGCATCTGGGTGATGCGCCACCGTCGCGAGGGGGGCCGCCCCTGAGGAGACCGGCCACGTCCGGTCCGCCGTGAGCGTCCACGGGCCCGGTCTCCCGGCCATGCCGCACCCGGGAGGCCGGGCCGCGGACCGATCCCCGCTTCCCGGGAGGAGTGCGCACGATGGGAAACCGCAGCCGCGACCGCGGGGAGAGCAGTGTCATAGCCGGCGTCACGGCGCTCGCGCTGGTCACCGGGCTCTGGCTGATCGTCCACGGGACCGAGACCCGCACTCCGCCGCAGCCGTCCGCCGCCCAGGGGTTCGGTGCGGGCCCGGCGGTCGCCCGGCCGGCGGTGCCCCAGGTGCCGGCCATCCCGCCGCTGCCCGCCTCGGATCCGGTACGTGTCACCGTGCCGTCAGCGGAGATCGACGCACCCCTGATGGGGCTGGGCCTGGCCGCGGACGGCAGCCTCGACGTACCGCCGGACGCGACCAGGAACCTGGCCGGCTGGTACAAGGACGGCACGGCCCCCGGGGCCCGCGGCACCGCTCTGGTGGCCGGGCACGTCGACAGCCACGCCGGGCCCGCCGTCTTCTACAACCTCGGCTCCCTGCGGAAGAACGTCCCCGTCGAGATCCTCCGCAAGGACGGCCGTACGGCGGTCTTCACCGTCGACGCGGTCGAGGTCTACGAGGGCGACAACTTCCCGGACGACAAGGTCTACGGGCAGGCCGACCGGCCCGAACTCCGCCTGATCACCTGCGGCGGCGGCTACGACACGGACAAGCAGGAATACCTCGGCAATGTCGTGGTCTTCGCGCATCTCACCGGCACCAGGGGCGCGGCCGCGGCGAAGCCCGCCACACCGGCCACACCCACCGCACCGGCCGGGCCGACGCGGCAGGCCGGGCTGTTTCAGCGCGCGGTGCTGCCCCCGGTGTCGCGGAGCGCGGCCCGTACGGCGGTCAGGTCGCGGTCGCTCGCCAGGCCCGCGTGGTAGAGCCGCAGTGCGTTCGCACCCAGCGACGCGGCGTGCGCGGCGTCGGCGGCGAGGGTGCCGGGGCTGCCGCCCAGGCCGGAGACGACGGTGAGATTGGCGGCGACGGTCGCGCCGTGGTCGCGCCCGCGGTCCGCGAACGGTCCGAGGGCGTCGGCACGCGCCGCGTCGTCACCGGTGCACGGGACGACGACGCCGTCGGCGTGCGACAGGACGTCCGCCGGGTCCACCCCGGCGTTGGCGCCACAGCGGTGCGCGGCCGGATCGGCGTGCAGCAGCACCCGGAACTCCCCGCCCGCCGCGTCGCGCACGGCGCGCACGGCCGCGCGCTGGAGAGTCCGCGCGGCCCGGTCCCGCCAGCCGCGCACCACCTCCGCGATGTCCGCGCCGAGCAGCTCCGAGGCCGCGCCCCACTCCACCGCCCGGTCCTTCGGCCGGTCCGCCGCGGCCCCCCACAACGGTTCCAGAGCCCGCACCACACGATGCCTCAACTCACCACCGGGCAGGCCGAGTTGGGCATACCCCTCGGCGCACACCGAGCAGAAGCACAGGGACATCAGATACTGCGCGGCGCCGGAGAGCGGCACGCCGCCGATCTTGTCGTGGCCGTGCGGATGGGCCAGCCCGTACCAGCCGCAGGACTCCAGCTCGGTACCGCGCGCCCCGGGCCGCACGGCGGCCTCCGCGGCGAGCCGGACGAGGTAGTCGCGCACCTCGGGGCGGGCGATGCACGGCGCCCACGGGTACGGATCGCCGTACGCGTTGCGGACGACGGCGGACGGATGCTCGGCGCCGAGCCGGGAGTTGTGCGCCAGCACGACCCATGTATGCACCTCCAGACCGCCGTCGGCCAGCGCCCGCGCGGCCGCCCCGAAGGGGTCCTCGCCCTCGACCCAGTCCTGGGCGTACGGCCGCAGCGCCCGGCCCGCCCAGCGGGCGGCGTCCGGCGGGTACAGCACGGCGGAGTGCCGGGCGGTGACGATGCGGTGGCGGGGGTGGCGCGGGGTGAGGGCGCGGGTGGAGTGGTAGGCGGAGGCCAGGGTGACCTGGTGGACGCCCAGGTCGGCGACGCGGCCCGCGGCGTCCGGATCACCGACGACGTCCCACGGGTAGAGGAACGCGGCGGTACGCATCAGTCGCCGCCGCCTCGCACGAGGGCCAGGCCGCGCTCGATCAGTGCGGCGAGCTCCTGGACATGCGCCGGGGCCGGTTCGCCGAGCGGCGGCCGCACCCCGCCGACGTCCAGACCGCGCAGCCGCACACCGGCCTTGACCAGCGAAACGGCATAGCCGTGACCCCGCTTGCGCAGCTCGACCAGCGGCCGGTAGAAGCCGTCCAGGAGCCGGCCGACGGTGGCCTGGTCGCCGGTGTTCAGCGCCCGGTGGAAGGCGAGGGCGATCTCGGGGGCGAAGGCGAAGACGGCGGAGGAGTAGCGGCGGACGCCCAGGCCCAGGTAGGCGGGGCCGGTGAGTTCCGCCGTGGGCAGGCCGTTGAAGTACAGGAACTTCTCGTCCGCGGCCTCGCTGCGCACCGCGCTGATGATGCGCTGGAGCAGATCCAGGTCCCCCAGGCCGTCCTTGAGGCCGATGATGCCCGGGGTCCTGGCGAGCGCGACGACGGTGGCCGGTTCGAAGACGGCGTTGTCGCGCTGGTAGACGATGACGGGAAGCGGGGTGGCGGCGGCGAGTTCGGCGTAGTGCCGCAGCAGTCCGTCCTGTCCGGCGACGACCAGGTAGGGCGGCATGGCGAGCAGCCCGTCGGCGCCCGCCTCCTGGGCGAGCCCGGCGAACCGGACGGCGAGCGCGGTGCCGTAGCCCGTACCGGCGACCACCGGGACGCGGCCGGCGGCCTCTTCCACCGCGGCGGCCACGCAGTCGGCGAACTCCTCGGGGGTGAGCGCGTGGAACTCACCGGTGCCGCAGCAGGCGAAGACGGCGGCCGCGCCCGCGTCGATCCCGGCCCGCACATGGGCGCGGAAGGCCGCCAGGTCCGGGGCACCGTCCGGCGCGTACGCGGTCACGGGGAAGAACAGCAGTCCGTCGAGGCGTTCGGCGAGCTGGGGGTGCCGCCCGGCGGTGGCCGGGGAAGGGGGTGCGGTCACGGGCTCTCCCTGATGACATGCCGCGCATGCTTGAACCGTGCATATTTCTGATCAGAGTCCATGTTCCTGAACATGACCACGCTAGGGCAGCCGTCCCGCACCGGTCAAGGACGCACAACTGCCGTGCGACAAGGGGATTTACCCGGTCGTTCAACCGTCTTGACCGCGGCGATCCGACTTCCTAGCGTCGTCCGTCCGTACATCCATCTGAATACTGTTTGTGGATACAGCCTTGCCGTTCGGCCGGAGGAGTCCCCATGACCGCACCCCGCACCGTCCTGCTCACCGGCGCCGCCGGAGGCATGGGCACCCTGATGCGCGAGCTGCTGCCGCCCTACGGATACCGGCTCCGGCTCTTCGACCGGCGGCCCGTCGACCGCCGAACCAGCGAGAACGCAGCCGGCGAACCGGACGTCATCACCGCCGATCTGGCCGACCGCAAGGCGCTGCGCGAGGCGGTACGCGACGTCGACGCGATCATCCATCTGGCCGGAATCTCCCTGGAGGCACCCTTCGAGAAAATCCTCCGGGCCAACATCGAGGGCACCTACCACCTCTACGAAGCCGCCCGCGAAGAAGGCGTACGCAGGGTCGTCTTCGCCTCCTCCAACCACGCCGTCGGCTTCACGCCCCGCCCAGCGGACGGCTCCGCCGCGATCCCCGTCGACACACCCCACCGCCCGGACACCTACTACGGCCTCTCCAAAGGGTTCGGCGAGGACCTCGCCTCGCTCTACTGGGACCTGCACGGCATCGAGACCGTCTCGATCCGTATCGGCTCCTGCTTCCCCCGGCCGACATCGGTGCGGATGCTGTCGATCTGGCTGAGCCCGGCCGACTGCGCGCGGCTGCTGCACGCCGCGCTCACCGCGCCGGACGTCGGCCACACCGTCGTCCACGGCTCCTCGGCCAACACCCGCCTGTGGTGGGACCTGTCGACCGCCCGCGCCCTGGGGTACGAACCGCAGGACGACTCCGAGCCGTACGCCGCCGAACTCGTCGCCGCGCACGGCGAACTGGACCCGGACGACCCCGAACACGCCCACCTCGGCGGCGCCTTCTGCACCGACCCGCCCCAGTGGCCCCACTGAACGTGGGCCATGCCACCTCGCGGAACCCGTACCGTCCGGTCCGCGTCCTCGTCTGTAGTACCAATCCCGCGCAGGAACGAGGAACGCATCATGGGCATCGTCAGCTGGCTCGTACTGGGGCTGATCGCGGGCGTCATCGCCAAGGTCCTGCTGCCGGGACGGGACCCGGGCGGGCTCGTCGGCACCACACTGATCGGCATCGCCGGGTCCTTCATCGGCGGCTGGCTGTCCACCAAGTTCCTGGACCGCCCCATCCCGAAGAACTTCTACGACCCGTCCATGTGGGTGGCCGCCATCGCCGGCGCCCTGGTCCTGCTGATCGTCTACCGACTGCTCTTCGGCAACTCGCGCGAACGCCGCTGAACGAGCCGGTCCGGGGCTGTTTCCGCCCCCGGACCGCCCTCGGAACCGGGCGGCCATCCGCGTGCGGGTAATGGAACCGCAAAAGCCGGCCGTTCGTTACTGCTGGCATGACCGCTATGACTCCTGGCTCGAACCTCCCGCTCACCGCCGCGCGGGTGGCGGTGGACGTCACCGCCCCCGTGCGGCTGGACGTGTCGGGCCTGCTGCTCACCGCTGACGGCAAGGTGCGCTCCGACGACGACTTCGTGTTCTACAACCAGCCCAGCGGCCCCGGCGTGGCGCACACCGCCGCGGCCGGCGGCACCGGCGACACCATCACCGTGGACACCGCGGCGGTGCCCGACGACATCCAGAAGGTCGTGGTCACCGCCAGCCTCGACGCCCCCGGCGCGACCTTCGCCGGCACCGAGCCGACCGGCACCGTCCGCGACGCCGACAACGGCAGCGTCATCGCCTCCTTCACCCCGCCGCGCCTCGGCACGGAAACCGCGCTGGTCGTCATGGAGATCTACCGCCGCAACGGCGCCTGGAAGGTCCGCGCCGTCGGCCAGGGCTACGCCAACGGCCTGGCCGGGATCGCCACCGACTTCGGCGTCTCCGTGGACGAGGAACCGGCCGCCGCCGCCCCGCAGGCGCCTCCGACACCGCAGGCACCCGCCGCTCCCCCGGCCGCGCCGGCCCCCGCGCCGGCCGCCCCGCCGCAGGCAGCGGCACCTCCCGCCCCCGCCGCCCAGCCCGCCACTCCCACCGAGCCCGCCCCCGGGTTCCCGTCCCTCGGCAAGGTCAACCTCGACAAGGGCCGCGTAAACCTCCAGAAGAACCAGACGGTCTCGCTGGTCAAGGGCGGCCAGCCGCTCCTCACCTCGGTCAAGATGGGCCTCGGCTGGGAGCCCGCCTTCCGCGGCAAGAACATCGACCTGGACGCCTCCGTGATCGCCTACGGTCCGGACCGCAAGAAGGTCGACAACTGCTTCTTCGGCAAGCTGTCGATCCTCAACGGCGCGATCCAGCACTCCGGCGACAACCTCACCGGCGACGGCTCCGGCGACGACGAGGTCATCACCGTCCACCTCGGCGGGCTGCCCCCGCAGGTCACCGGCCTGGTCTTCACCGTGAACTCCTTCTCCGGGCAGAAGTTCTCCGACGTCGCCAAGGCGTACTGCCGGCTGACCGACGCCCAGACCGGCGAGGAACTCGTCCGCTTCGACCTCACCGGCTCGGAGCCGCGCACCGGCGTGATGATGGCGAAATTCATCCGCCAGTTCTCCGGCGAGTGGGAGATGACGGCCATGGGCGAATTCGTCGACGCGCGCACCGTCCGTGGTATGCAGAAGCCCGCGGCCGCGGCGCTCTGACCGGGTGGCACGCGAGCGGCGCCGTCCCACCGACGGCGCCGCGCCGCGGCCCCCGTCAGCCTCGTCCCACCAGCCCCGCCACCCTCGCCAGCCGCTCGTACGACTCCAGCAGCGCCGCACGGTCGGAGGTACTGGTGGTCACCAGCGCCTCGTCCGCGCCACTGCGGTCGATCAGGGCACCGAGAGCCTCGGCGACCTCGTCCTCGGTGCCATGCACATGGCCGCGCAGCGCGTCCTCGTAGAACCCCCGCTCCCGCGCGGACATCCCCTCCCCACCGGACAGCGCCTCCGCGACGGGCAGCAACGGCGGAAACACCCCGTGGACCCGCGAATACGCCAGCGACCGGGCCTCCGGCACCAGCAGCCGGCGCGCAGCCTCCCGCGTGCCCGCCACCGCCACCGTCCCGGAGATCACCACATACGGGCGGTCCCAAAACGCCGAGGGCCGGAACCCGGCACGGTAGCTGTCGATGGCGTCCAGCATCTTCTTCGGCGCCCGGAAGTCACCGATCACCAGCGCCAGCCCGGCCGCCGCCGCGATCTGCGCCCCCGCGCCCGTGGCCAGCACGAACGCGGGCACCCTCAGCCCCTCGGCCGGCCGGGCGTGCACCTGCGGATGGACCGTCTGGGCACCCGTGAAGTAGCCCAGCAGCTCGGCGAGCCGGGCACCGAAGTCCTCGGTCGCGTCCTTCTCCGTGCCCAGCGCCCGCCGGATCCCGCCGGTGAAGCCCACCGACCGGCCGAGCCCCATATCGATCCGGCCGGGGAAGAGCGACTCCAGGACACCGAACTGCTCCGCCACGACCAGCGGCCGGTGGTTGGGCAGCATCACCCCGCCCGTACCGACCCGGATGGCCGATGTCGCCGACGCCACCGCCGCCGCCAGCACCGTGGGCGCGGAGCCCGCCACGCCCGGCACGCTGTGGTGCTCGGAGACCCAGAAGCGGTGGTAGCCGAGCTCCTCGGCGCGCCGGGCGAGCGCCACCGTGTCCCGCAGCGCCGCCGCCTCCGGACCGCCCTCGATGGTGCGCGAGCGGTCCAGGATCGAGAATCGAGTTGTCCGTAGCGTCGAGGTCGCAGAGGTCTTCGAGGTCACCTCCCTTACAACGTCCGCACCCGCGCAAGATTCCGCACTCCGCACGACACCCCCACGGCACGCACCAGGAGCGCTCGATGACGCAGCAGCCACCGCCCGGCGACCCGGACCTCCCCGAACGGGTGGCGACGATCTACGGCGAGGACGATCTCAGCACCGTGCCCGCCTTCGCCGGCGGCTTCATCAACTTCGGCTACTGGGCGCGGCTGCCCGATATCGCCGGCCGCCCGCTGTCCGAGGCCGACCGCATCCGCAGCGAGCAGGACCTCTACCGCCGGGTGCTGGGCACCTTCGACCGGCCGCGGGGCAGCACCGCCCTGGAGGTCGGCTGCGGGCGGGGGCTGGGCTGCGTACTGGCCCTGGAGGAGTTCGGCCTGGGGATGGTCATCGGGCTGGACGCCCACCCGGACCAGATCGCCCGCGCCCGCACCCTCCACGAGGCGCTGCTCACCGGCCCCGAGCCCGGGTCCGCGGCGGCCAAGTACCGCGGCCGGCTGGACTTCCTCCTCGGCGCCGCCCAGCGCATCCCGCTCCCCGACGCCGCCGTCGACTGCCTCTACTCCGTCGAGGCCGCCCAGCACTTCCGCGATCTGCCCGCCTTCGCCCGCGAGGCGGCACGGGTGCTGCGCCCCGGCGGCCGGCTGGCGCTCACCACGTTCTTCGCCCGCAACCAGGACGCCGCCCGCGCACTGCCGGAGCTGCTGCCGGCGTACGCGGACGGCCTGGACGTCCCCCATGTGATCGACGACGCCGCCGCGGCGCTGGCCGCGGCGGGCCTGCGGGACGTCCGGGTGCAGTCGATCGGGGACGCCGTCTGGGAGGGCTACGACCTCTATATGGCCCAGCGTCCCGAGCTCCGCGACGAGTGGCCGCGCCGCTATCTCACCGCGTACGAGACCGGTCTGCTGGACTACTACGTCATCACGGCGACGGCGCCGGGGGCCGCCGCCGACGTCCCCGCCGGTACCGCTACCGCTGGCGCTGCCAGGGCCCGGTGATCGCCAGCATGATCCCGGGGTCCTGGATGTTCGCGAACAGGGTCTGTCCGTCCGGGGCGAACACCGGCCCGGTGAACTCGCTGAACTCCGGCTCCTGGTCGGTGCCGATGTTGAGGTCGTTGCGCGCGATCGGGTAGGTCCGGCCGTCCTCGGTGGCGCCGAACAGGTGCTGGACGCCCTCGCCGTCCTCGGCGATGATCAGCCCGCCGTAGGGCGAGACGGTGATGTTGTCGGGGCCGTCCAGCGCGCCGTCCTTCGACGGGTCCGGGTTGACGCCGAGCAGCACCTTCAGGGTCAGCGTCCGCCGCCGCGGGTCGTAGAACCAGACCTGGCCGTCGTGCTGGACCGGGCTCTCCTCGCGGGCGAAGGAGGCCACGATGTACGCGCCGCCGTCCGCCCACCACATGCCCTCCAGCTTGCGGGCGCGGGTGATCTCACCCTCGGCGAACTGCTTGCGGACCGACGTCGTACGGGCGTCGCGGTCGGGGACCTCGATCCAGTCGACGCCGTAGACGGTGCCGGTCTTCGTGGCACGCGACAGGTCGTCGACGAATCGGCCGCCGGAGTCGAAGCACTTGGGGGCTTTCAGCACACCTGCGTCGTCGGCCAGCGTCCGCAGCTTGCCGCGGCCGTGCTCGAAGCCCTTCGGCGGGGTCCAGCGGTAGAACAGGCCGTTGGGGCCGGAGGCGTCCTCGGTCAGATAGAGGTGGCCGCGCCTGGGGTCGACGACCACCGCTTCGTGGGCGTAACGCCCCAGCGCCTTGATGGGCTTGGGGTCGCGGCCGGCCTTGACGTCGTGCGGGTCGACCTCGAAGACATAGCCGTGGTCCTTGGTCATGCCGTGCTCGCCGGCCTTGTCCTCGTTCTCCTCGCAGGTCAGCCAGGTGCCCCAAGGAGTGGTGCCGCCCGCGCAGTTGGTGGAGGTGCCGGCGATGCCGACCCACTCGCCGACCGGCGTACCGTCCTTGGCGACCTCGACGACGGTGCAGCCGCCGGACGCCGCCGGGTCGTAGACGAGCCCCTCGGCGAGCGGCACTGGGTGCGGCCAGTCGGCGCGCGGGCCCTTCAGCTCGTGGTTGTTGACGAGCAGGGTGCTGCCGCGGGTGCCCTCGAAGGTGCCGGTGCCGTCGTGGTTGGAGGGCGTGGTCTCGCCACTGTCGAGCTTGGTGACCCCGGTCCGAGTGATGATCTTGTACGAGAAGCCGGCGGGCAGCGCGAGGATGCCGTCCGGGTCCGGGATCAGCGGACCGTAGCCGAGCGCGCCGCCGTCCGCCGTGTCACCGCCGGGGGCTTCGCTGCCGATGGCTCCGGGCGCGGTGGCCAGCACGCCGACGCTGCCGGCCAGGGCCACGCCGGCACCGGCGAATGCGGAACGCTTTGCGAAGTCTCTGCGGGTGAGCGGCATTGTCATCTCCTGGATGGCCTGAGGTCCCCTGTGCCTGCGCGCACACGTTCCCGTGCGTCCCCGAACTCCAGTTGAACGCGGGCCGACATCCAGGAAGCGGTTACCTCTCGGCCATGGCGGGATCCCTTAGGGGATGTTCGAACAGATCCCCTAAGGGTCGCGAGGGCCCCCTGCGGGCCCACAACGCGGGAGGGCGGGGCGGTATTCCCGGGGGACCACCGCCCCGAAGCGTTCAGCCGTCCCCGAAGGGATCAGCCGTCCCGAAGAGTGAAGCCGCCCCCGAAGGGATCAGCCATCCCGCCGCGAGCGGGCCTTGAAGGCGGCCTTGCGGGCCTCCTTGGCGGCCTTCTTGTCCGGGTGGAGGCGGCCCATGGCCTCCAGGACGTCGGCGGTCGCCGGGTGGTCCACCCGCCAGGCCGCGTCGAAGAACCCGCTGTGCTGCTCGGTCAGCCCGCGGACGAGATCGCGCAGTTCGCCCGCCGCCTCGTCGTCCGCGCTGTCCAGCTGGGCGGCGATGGTGTCCACGGTCAGCCAGAAGATCATGTCCTGGGAAGGCTCGGGGATGCCGGGCGCGGCCCGCTCGGCGAGCCAGACCCGGGCCAGACCGCCCAGCTGCCGGTCGTCGAGGACCTCGCGCAGCGCGGCCTCGGCGTCCGGCGCGACCAGGGACAGGGTCTGCTGCGCGGCGAGCCGGCGCAGCGGGGCGCGCTCGTCGTCGCCGCGGGCGGCCGCCAGCAGGTCACGGGCCGCGTCCACCGACGTACGGGCCGCGAGCCACTGCTCCGACTCGGCCTGGGCGAGCGCCTCGGGATAGTCGGGCAGCGCGTCGAGCAGGACGTCGGCACCCTTGTCGGTGAGGTCGCCGACGGCCGGTGCGTGGACACCCGCGTCCAGCATGCGGGCACGTACGGCGTAGACGCCCAGCGGGGTGAGGCGCACCAGGCCGTAGCGGGAGACGTCCTCGTCCGCGAGGGGGTCGGCCGGAGCCTCCCCCGGGCCGGCGGCGGCAGGTCCCTGGGGGCGTACCGCCTGGCCGTCCTCGTCGAGTTCCTCGATCAGCGCCTCGTCGACCGGCCGGTACGCCACCAGCCCGATCGGCTCCAGCACCCGGAACTGGTCGTCCAGGCGCATCATCGCCTCGGAGACCTCTTCCAGGATGTCGTCGGTCGGCTCGTCCATGTCGTCCGGGACGATCATGGACGCGGCCAGTGCCGGCAGCGGAACGTCCCGGTCGGGGCCCTCGCTCAGGGCGGTGAGCAGATAGAGGTTGCCGAGGATGCCGTCCAGCAGCTCGGCTTCCTCCTCCGGGTTCCAGTCGATCGCGTCCAGGTCGAGTTCGCCGCCGTCGGCGAGCTGCTCGGCAATGTCGGAGAGGTCGGGGGCGGCCGCGTCGGCGAGCACCGTCTCCATGCCGCTGAGCCAGATGTCGAGGATGTCCTGCGGGCTGCCGGAGGTGAGCAGGCCCAGTTCCTCGCCGGGGGTGGCGGTGCCGACCGCGACACCTTCCGCGAGTTCGCCGTCCTCCTCGCCGTCGGCCTCGCCGGCACCGTCATCGGGCTCGTCGATCTCCACCAGGCCGGTGTCCACCGCCAGCTGCCATGCCTCGGCGGTGTACGCGGGGCCGTCCTCGTCGCCCGCCAGGCCCAGGAGCTCGGTGGCGGCGGCCAGTGACTCTTCGAGGATCTCGCCGCCGACGCCGACGGGAACGCCCCTCTCGGCCCAGCGGGCGAGCTTCGCGGCCCTCGCCATCAGCGGAGCGCTCAGCGCGTCCCGGGCCAGCTCCGCTTCGGAGTGCAGCCGGACCGGCGGCAGGGTAGGGCGGTCTGCGGACATCTCGGGCTCAGCTCCTCGAACGGACTACGGCTCGTTGCGACGTCCCAGCGTAGACGGAATTCCGGGTATCTCGGGCGGTTCACCCACCCGCCCGCATCCCGTCACCCGGCGAACCTTGACAACTCCCCTGTCCGCAAAAGAGATTGACGCGCGTAGAGGGCGCTGGTGCACTCCTTGACGCTCCTCTTACGGCCACCCCCCACTTCCTCTCTTTCTCGGAGGCACTTCATGCCGTCCCGTCGTCCGCTCCGCAGGCCCGTCGCCGTAGGCGCGGTGGCCTGCGCCGCCCTCGCCACCGGACTGCTCGTCGTCCCGCAGTCGGCGTCCGCCGCGGGCTCCCGGATCCACGACATCCAGGGCAGCACCCGAATATCCCCGCTGGCCGGCAAGCAGGTCAGCGGCGTGCCCGGCGTCGTCACCGGGGTCCGGGCGTTCGGCTCGGCCCGCGGCTTCTGGGTGCAGGACCCGCACCCGGACAAGAACGCGGCGACCAGCGAGGCGGTGTTCGTCTTCACCGGCAAGGAGACGCCGAAGGTCGACGTCGGTGACGCGGTCACCGTCGACGGCACGGTGAGCGAGTACTACCCCGGCGGCAAGGACGCCGGTCTCCAGTCCGTCACCGAAATCACCGACGCCACCTGGAAGGTGACCTCCTCGGGCGCCTCGCTGCCGGCCGCCTTCAAGCTCAACCCGGCCTCGGTGCCGGACCGTTACGCGCCCACGGCGGACGCCGAGAACGCGGCGGGCGGGAACATCGAGTCGCTGCCGCTGCGCCCCCGCTCGTACGCGCTGGACCGCTACGAGTCCCTGGAGGGCATGCGGGTCTCGGTCGGGGACGCCCCGGTCGTCGGCCCGACCAGCAGTCACCACGAGCTGTGGGTCACCGCCGAACCGCGCCACAACCGCACGCCCCGCGGCGGCACCCTCTACGGCTCGTACGCGGACCCCAACTCCGGTCGGGTGAAGGTCGCTTCGCTGATCCCCTTCGCGCAGCAGCCGTTCCCGGTGGCCGATGTCGGCGACGAGCTGACCGGCTCCACCGCCGGCCCGCTGGACTACGACAACTACGGCGGCTACACCCTCCAGGCCACCGAACTGGGCAAGGTCACCGACCACGGCCCGGCCCCGGAGACCACCCGCAAGCAGAAGCCCGACGAGCTGGCCGTGGCCACGTACAACGTCGAGAACCTCTCCCCCGCCACCCCGCAGGCCAAGTTCGACCGGCTGGCGAAGGCGCTGGTGCACAACCTGTCCGCGCCCGATGTCGTCGCCCTGGAGGAGGTGCAGGACGACAACGGCCCGAAGAACGACGGGGTGGTCTCGGCCGGTGAGACGCTGAAGAAGCTCACCGACGCCATCAAGGCGGCCGGCGGCCCGGCGTACGAGTGGCGGCAGATCGACCCGGCGGACGACCAGGACGGCGGGCAGCCCGGCGGCAACATCCGTGTCGCGTTCCTCTTCAACCCCGAGCGGGTGTCGTTCACGGACGTCAAGGGCGGCGACGCCACCACGCCGGTGAAGGTGGTCGCCGACCACGGCAAGGCCGGGCTCTCCGTCTCCCCGGGCCGGATCGCACCCGCCGACGAGGCGTGGAAGGCCAGCCGCAAGCCGCTGGTCGGGCAGTTCTCGCTGAAGAATCGTCCCGGCAGCCGGGTGTTCGTGATCGCCAACCACTTCAACTCCAAGGGCGGCGACCAGGGCCTGGACAGCCGGTTCCAGCCGCCGGCCAGGACGTCGGAGACCCAGCGCACCGCGCAGGCCCGGCTGGTCAACGCCTTCGTCAAGGACCTGCTCGCCAAGGACCCCAAGGCCGATGTGGTGGTGGCCGGCGACCTGAACGACTACCAGTTCTCGCCCGCCCTGAAGGCCCTGACCGGCGGCGGTGCGCTCACCGACCTCGTCACCGGCCTGCCGCGCGCCGAGCGCTACGGCTACGTCTACAGCGGCAACTCCCAGGTGCTGGACCACATGCTCACCAGCCGCCATCTGGCCCGTACCGACTACGACATCGTCCATATCAACGCCGAGTACGCCGACCAGGCGAGCGACCACGACCCGCAGGTGCTGCGCATCCGGCCGTGACGGCCTCCGTCACCCTCCGGCCACGTTCAGATCGCCAACTCCCGCTGGGAGTGCGCTACTGAGCAGGTAAGCACCATCGGCCGGACAAGGAAGCCATCATGCCGAAATCGCAGAACCGTAAGTCAGGCAAGGAGCGCGCCGCCAAGCAGCGCGCCGACCGCGAGCGGAAGCCAGGGATGCCGGATATGCCCGACATGCCGGAGGAGTCCTCTGCGGAGCGGACCCAGGACCTGAAGCCCGGGTCGCATCCCATGCCCGACTGACGCACAAGGGCCCGAGCGGCCCGGGGCGGCCGCCGCACTTTCCGGTGTGCGGCGGCCGCCCCGCACTTCGGCCGTACGACGGTCGCCATGGTCACCCCGTTCACCGCCGACGGGGAGCTGGACCCGGACGGCGCACAGCGGCTCGCCACCCAGCTCGTCGATGAGGGTGGCTGTGACGGGCGCCGGCAGGGGGCGCGAAGCTCCAGTGGAGCCGGTGCTTGCACCGGGGGGACCACCGGCGAGTCCCCCACCACCTCGGACGCCGAGAAGGAAACGCTGCTGCGGGCCGTCGTCGAGGCCGTCGGCGACCGGGCGCGGATCGTCGCGGGGGTCGGCACCAGCGACACCCGGCACACCGTCGCGCTGGCCCGCGCCGCCGAACGGGCGGGCGCACACGGCCTGTTGGTGGTCACGCCGCACTGTTCCCGGCCCACCCAGTACGCCGTTGCGCACCATCTGCGGACGGCCGCGGACGCCACCGGGCTGCCGGTGATGCTGTACGACATCCCGCGCCGCACCGGTACCGCGCTGAGCGCCGGGACCCTGCGGCGGCTGGCCGGCCATCCGCGGATCGCGGCCGTCAAGGACTGCGGCCACGACCTGCTGAAGTCGGCGAAGGTGCTGGCCACCACCGAGCTCGCCTACTACGCGGGCTGCGACGAACAGATCCTGCCGCTACGGGCCATCGGCGCCACGGGGTGCATCAGCACCGCCGCCAACCTCGCGCCGCGCGCGGTGCGCGCCGTACTGGACGCCTACGACGCGGGGGACACGGCGGAGGCCGCCCGCCGTCAGCTCGCTCTGGTGCCCCTGATCGAGGCGATGACCGGCGGCGGGACGCCCGGCGCGGTCGCCGCGAAGGCGCTGCTCCGCCACCTGGGACGGCCGGTGGGAGTGGTCCGCGGGCCGCTGCTGGACGCCGGTCCCGAGCTCACCAGCCGGCCGGCGGACGCGCTCCGGACGGCCCTGGGCCGGCCGGCGGCTGAGGGTACGGGTGAGGCTGCTGCGGATACTGCGCTGACTGCTGAGACTGTCCCTGGTTAGGCGGGTAGGGCGTGGGCGCGGGCCCGAAACCGCCCGGGGCGGCCTGACCCTGCGGCGCCGCGCCCTGCGGCTGCCCGTACGGCGCACCGGCCTGCGGCTGCCCGGTCTGCCCGTCGCCCGGCGGCTGCTCCTCCCCGGGCACCAGGTCCCGTACCAGCAGCGTCGCGCCGGCCACCGCGCCCGGCATCAGGATCACCGCGACGAAGGGGATGAGGAACAGCAGCACGACCGGGGTGCCGAAGCCGATGGCGAGCGCCTTGCGGCCACGCATCAGCCGCAGCCGCTCGCGGACCGGGATGTCCCGGCGCTGCATCGCCACCGACGTCAGCTCGACGGCGAGGAAGAAGCCGGAGACACAGAAGCCGATGGCCGGGATCACGGTCTGCCCGATGACCGGGATGAATCCGAGGGCGAACAGCACGATGCCGAATCCGGCGGCCCGCAGCAGCACATGGACGCTGTCCCGCAGCGCGATCCAGATCTCCTGCCACAGCGGCCGGTCAGGACCCTCCGGGCAGTGCCCTTCGCTCTCCTCCACCTTCTCCGACAGCGACTCGTAGAAGGGGTCGCCGATCAGCAGCGTGACGGCGGTGAAGGTCAGGACGGACAGCATCAGCCCGCCGGCGAACAGCAGCGCCACGAACAGTCCGCGCAGCAGCCCCTGCCAGGGCGAGCCCCAGTCGTCGGCGAACGGCGTCGCCCAGGCGGCGATGTCCCAGGACCAGAGGGCCAGCACGGTGAGCACCGCCGCGTACAGCACCAGGGTGATCAGCGCGGGGATCAGGCCGAAGCCCCACCACCGGCCGTGCCCGGCGACCCACCGCTGCCCCTTGCCCAGATACTTCATCCCCGCTACAAGATCACGCATGGGCCAAGCCTAATGGCGTACCGGCGCCCTGGTGACACGGGCATGCCAGCTACAGCGGATCCGTTACGTCTCCGGTCAGCCGCGCCAATCGCCCCTGCAGCCAGTCGACCCGCGCCTGCATGAGGGACGCCTCGGCGGCCATCTCGGCCACCGTGCGTACGGCCGGACCGGCGGCCCGGCCCGCCACCTCTGCCCCGCCTTCGCCTTCGCCTTCGGTGTGGAGGTAGCCGGGGAGCACCCGCAGCCGCCCGCCGCTGAGCCTGGCGAACTCCGCGAAACCCACCATGTCGCGCCCTGCCGCACAGCCCGCACACGCCCCGGTCAGCACCCGCCACCCGGTCCGGCCCCAGCCCGCGTCCACGAAGACCTCCGGCGGCAGCCCGCAGCAGCACGGCCCGACGCGCACCACCCGCACCCGCTGCCGCGCATAGCGCATCCCGCGCTCGAAGCGGATGTACACGCCGAGCACCGTGACTTCCAGGAGCGCCGCCCGCCGGTAGGCGTCGGCGCAGGTCAGGGCCAGGGCGTCGGTGAGCGTGTGCAAACAGTGGAAACCGCAGTCGCAGCGCAGCGCGGGGCTGCGATGCCTTCGCCCGTAGACGCACCGCGCCTCGTCCACCACGCCGTACGGGGCGGCGCCGCCGATCGACACCCCGGCGAACCCGATCCGCCGCCCGTCGTGGGAGCGCACCGGGTGGGCGATCTTGTACCCGCGCGGCGGCTCGGCGGGACGCTCCTGCGGCAGCCGCAGCCTCATCGGCCGGCCGAGGCCACTGCGACGAACCGCTCACCGGCGGCCCGGCCCCCGGCGCCGGCCGACGCCCCGACCGCCTCCGGCCCGCCGCCCTGGGATCGGCCGCCCGCCCGCTCCGCATCCCGCGCCCCGTCCGACCGTGCCCCGTCTGCCCGCTCCCCAGGTCCCCGCTCCTCCGCGATGCCGACGGCGAGCGGTTTGCCCAGCTTCATGACGCCTCCCGGTACGGCCGTTGGACTTCGACCTCGCCATGGTGGCCCAGCCGCGACCGCTTGACACCAGCGCATCCAGGCCAGCGCTGCCACGCCCGGTGCACACCCCGTCCCACGCCCGCGCACAGGAAGGGGGAAGGCATGAAACCCTGAGCCGCCCGCGAGCTTCCGGAACAACGGCAGAGCGCCCTCCCCGGCCCGCCACCGGACCGAAAAGGGCGCTCACCGTGCTGGCTGTTCAGCCACGACCACTCAGTTGTGGCTGTGCAGAATCTCGTTGAGACCGCCCCAGACCGCCTTGTTCGGCCGGGCCTCGACGACGCCGGTGGTCGAGTTGCGGCGGAAGAGGATGTTGTCGCCGCCGGAGAGCTCCAGGGCCTTGACGATCTGGCCGTCGGGCATGGTGACCCGGGTACCCGCGGTCACGTACAGACCGGCTTCCACCACGCACTCGTCGCCGAGGGCGATGCCGACGCCCGCCTCGGCGCCGACCAGGCAGCGCTCGCCGATGGAGATGATCTGCTTGCCGCCGCCCGACAGGGTGCCCATGGTGGAGGCGCCGCCGCCGATGTCGCTGCCGTTGCCGATGACGACGCCCGCGCTGATCCGGCCCTCGATCATGGAGGTGCCCAGCGTGCCGGCGTTGAAGTTGACGAAGCCCTCGTGCATGACGGTGGTGCCGGCGGCGAGGTGAGCGCCCAGCCGCACCCGGTCGGCGTCCGCGATCCGCACGCCGCTGGGCGCGACATAGTCGGTCATCCGCGGGAACTTGTCGACGCTGGTGACCTGGAGGTGCTGGCCGTCGGCGCGGGCGTTCAGCCGCACCTTCTCCAACTGGTCGACGGCCACCGGGCCGAGCGAGGTCCAGGCGACGTTCGACAGCAGCCCGAAGACGCCTTCCAGGTTCTGCCCGTGCGGCTTGACCAGCCGGTGGCTGAGCAGGTGCAGACGCAGATAGGCGTCGTGCGCGTCCAGCGGCTTGTCGTCCAGCGAGGCGATGACCGTACGGACGGCCACGACCTCGACGTCACGGACCGGGTCGAGACCGATCGCCTTGATCGCGGCGGCGCCGAGCAGTTCGGTGGCGCGCTCGTCGTCGAGGCGCTCGGTGCCGGCCGGGCCGGTGCCTTCGTCGGTCGCGGTGACCAGCTCGGGCTTGGGGTACCAGGTGTCAAGAACGGTGCCGTCCGGGGTGACGGTGGCGAGCCCGGCGGCGACGGCGCCGGTAGTACGGGTGGAAGAAGCAGCATCGGTCATGCTGGAAACCTAACCGGAGGGTGCCCGCCGATGCGAACCGGTCTCAACGACCGGTCTCGGCCACCGGCCAGCCGGCCCCCGCCGCCCGTACCGCCTCGGGTGCGAAGGCCTGCCCGGTCAGCAAAAGCTGAAGCATGAGCCCGTCGACGAACGCCACCACGGCCCGCGCGGTCGTCGGATCCCCGATCTTCCGTCCCAGCAGCCGCACCATCTCGTCCAGGCACTCCGCCGCGATCGGCCGCACCGCTTCCCGCCGCAGCGCCGCCAGATACAACTCGTACTCCAGCCGCACCCGCTCCCGGTCGCCGGCCAGGGTCTCCTCGACGAGCCGGATCACCTCGTCGGCGAGCGGTACGGCCGGGTCGATGGCGTCCACCCACCGTGCGAAATCGTCCAGAAAGGCTCCGTTGGTCTGCCGCAACGCGGCGACCAGCAGCTCGTCGAGGGTCGCGAAGTGGTAGGTCGTCGACCCCAGCGGCACATCCGCCGCCGCGGCGACCGAACGGTGACTGAGCCCGGCGATCCCCCGCTCACCGACCACCGCGATCGCCGCGTCGATGATCCGCTGCCGCCGCTCGGGGTCATGGCGCCGCGCCATCAGTGCGCCCCGTCCAGATTCAGCACCACGACCCCGGCGATGACGAGCAGCACCCCGAGGATCTTCGCCAGGCTCGCGCTCTCCCCCAGGAACACCATCCCGATCGCCGCGATCACCGCGGTCCCGGCCCCGGACCAGATCGCGTACGCGGTCCCCACACTCATCGACTTGAGCGTCTGCGCGAGCAGCACAAAGGCGATCAGGTACCCGGCCGCGGTGGCCAGCGAAGGCCACAGTCTGCTGAAGCCGTCGCTGTACTTCATCGAGGTGGTCGCGAGGATCTCGGAGAGTATCGCGGCTGCCAGCGTCACATAGGCCATGCGTACGAGTGTACATAGTGTTGTGTACGGGCGTACACAACCTGCCTCGTACCGCTAGTCCACCAGCGACCGCTTGGGCGTCAGCACACAGAATTCGTTCCCCTCCGGGTCGGCGAGGACCACCCACGACACGTCGTCGCCCTGTCCGACATCCACCCGGCGGGCGCCCAGCGCCAGGAGCCGTTCGACCTCCGCGGCCTGGTCGTCCGGGGTCAGGTCCAGGTGCAGGCGGTTCTTGCGGGACTTCACCTCGGGCACGGGGAGGAAGACGATGCCCGGGAGGGCCTGCTCGTCGGCGCCGATGACGACCTCGTCGAGGGCCTCGTACAGGACGCGCCAGCCCAGCACGCGGGCCCAGAAGGCGGCCTGGCCCTTGAGGTCGTGGGCGTCGACGGCGATCTGATACAGCGATACGGCCATGCCCGCCAGTGTGCTGGCAAGCATGGCCGTATCGGGGTAAGTCGGAACGGCTCACGCGTGTCGCGTGTGCCCGGAGGCGGGGATCAGACGTTGAAGCCCAGCGCCCGCAGCTGCTCGCGGCCGTCGTCGGTGATCTTGTCCGGGCCCCACGGCGGCATCCAGACCCAGTTGATCTTCAGCTCGCTGACGATGCCGTCCGTGGCGGACTTGGCCTGGTCCTCGATGACGTCGGTCAGCGGACAGGCCGCGGAGGTCAGCGTCATGTCGATGGTCGCGATGTTGGCGTCATCGATGTGGATGCCGTAGATCAGGCCCAGATTGACGACGTCGATGCCCAGCTCGGGGTCGACGACGTCGTACAGCGCCTCGCGGACCTCTTCCTCGGTGGCCGGCTTGGTGGTGGTCGGGCTGTCGGTCATGCGGTCTTCGCCTCCTCGGAGAGGGCCTTGGCCGTGGCGTCCTTCCAGGCCATCCAGCTGAGCAGGGCGCACTTCACACGCGCCGGGTACTTCGAGACACCGGCGAACGCGACCGCGTCCTCCAGCACCTCCTCCATCGCGTCGTCGGGCTCCACCTTGCCCTTCGACTGCATCAGTTCCAGAAACGTCTCCTGGATCTTCTGCGCCTCGCCGAGCTGCTTGCCGACCAGGAGGTCGTTGAGCACCGACGCGCTGGCCTGGCTGATGGAGCAGCCCTGGCCCTCGTAGGACACATCCTCAATCGTCGCGCCGTCGAGCCGCACGCGCAGCGTGATCTCGTCGCCGCAGGTGGGGTTGACATGGTGCACTTCGGCGTCGCCGTCCCGAAGACCGCGCCCATGGGGGTGCTTGTAGTGGTCCAGGATGACTTCCTGGTACATGGAATCCAGCTTCACGGCTCAGTCAGTCCCTATCCGTCGCAGGCTCATCCGCTGTGCTTGCTTAACCGAAAAAGTTGCGGACGTGCTCCAGGCCCTCGACCAGGGCGTCGACCTCGCCGGGCGTGGAGTACAGATAGAACGACGCCCGCGTGGTCGCAGGAATTCCGTAGCGCAGGCAGACCGGCCGCGCGCAGTGGTGACCCACCCGGACCGCGATGCCCTGCTCGTCCAGCACCTGGCCGACGTCGTGCGGGTGGATGTCCCCGAGTGTGAAGGAGATCGTCGCGCCGCGGTCCTCGGCCGTGCTCGGCCCGATGATGCGCAGGTCAGGGACCTCCAGCAGCCGCTGCACGGCGTACTCGGTGATCGCGTGCTCATGCGCGGCGATGTTCTCCATGCCGATCGAGGAGAGGTAGTCCACGGCCGCGCCGAGGCCGACGGCCTGGGCGATCGGGGGCGTACCGGCCTCGAACTTGTGCGGCGCGGGCGCGTAGGTCGAGGAGTGCATGGACACCGTCTCGATCATTTCGCCGCCGCCGAGGAACGGAGGCAGGTCCTCCAGCAGCTCCTGACGGCCCCACAGCACACCGATACCGGTCGGGCCGCACATCTTGTGGCCGGTGAAGGCCACGAAGTCGGCCTGCAGCGCCTGCACGTCGAGCACCATGTGCGGGGCGGCCTGCGAGGCGTCGATGCAGACCAGCGCGCCGACTTCCTGCGCGCGCCGGATGATCGTCTCGACCGGGTTGACGGTGCCCAGCAGGTTGGAGACCAGCGTGAACGAGACGATCTTGGTCTTCTCGGTGATGATCTCGTCGATGTTGGAGAGGTCGAGCCGACCGTCGTCGGTCAGCCCGAACCACTTCAGCTTCGCGCCGGTGCGCTGCGACAGCAGCTGCCACGGAACGATGTTGGAGTGGTGCTCCATCTCCGAGATGACGATCTCGGTCTCGCGGTCCACCCGGTAGGGCTCATCGGCCCAGCCCAGCATGTTGGCCACGAGGTTGAGCGACTCGGAGGCGTTCTTGGTGAAGATCACCTCGTCGCGGCTCGGCGCGTTGATGAAGGCGGCGACCTTGTCGCGGGCACCTTCGTACAGCGCCGTGGCCTCCTCGGCGAGCACATGCACGCCGCGGTGGACGTTGGCGTTGTAGCGCTCGTAGTAGGCGTTCAGCGCATCGAGGACCTGGCGCGGCTTCTGCGAAGTCGCCGCGTTGTCCAGATACACGATCTTCTTCCCGTCGTGGACCACACGATCCAGAAGGGGGAAGTCCTTGCGGATCGCCTCTGTGTCAAGAAGGCCCGGCAGCTGTGTCACGCGGTTGCGCCACCCTTCGTGTAAGCCTCGTAGCCCTCGGCCTCCAGCTTGTCGGCGAGCTCGGCGCCACCGGACTCGGCGATCCGGCCGTTCGCGAACACGTGGACGTGGTCGGGCTTGATGTAGCGCAGGATGCGCGTGTAGTGGGTGATCAGCAGGGTGCCGACCTGGCCGGTCTCGCGGACGCGGTTGACGCCCTCGGAGACGGTGCGCAGCGCGTCGACGTCGAGGCCGGAGTCGGTCTCGTCGAGGATCGCGATGGCCGGCTTGAGCAGCTCCAGCTGGAGGATCTCGTGGCGCTTCTTCTCACCGCCGGAGAAGCCCTCGTTGACGTTGCGCTCGGCGAACTCGGGGTCCATGTGAAGGCGCTCCATGGCCTCCTTGACCTCCTTGACCCACAGCCGCAGCTTGGGGGCCTCGCCGCGGATCGCGGTGGCGGAGGTGCGCAGGAAGTTGGAGACGGAGACACCGGGCACCTCGACCGGGTACTGCATGGCGAGGAAGACGCCGGCCCGCGCGCGCTCGTCGACGGACATCTCCAGGACGTCCTCGCCGTCGAGGGTGACGGTGCCGCCGGTGACGGTGTACTTGGGGTGACCGGCCAGGGAGTAGGCGAGGGTCGACTTGCCGGAGCCGTTGGGGCCCATGATGGCGTGCGTCTCGCCCTGCTTCACGGTCAGGTCGACGCCCTTCAGGATCTCCCGCGGGCCGTTCTCGGCGTCGACGGAGACGTGCAGGTCGTGGATCTCAAGCGTTGCCATGGGGAACTCAGGACTCCTGGGTGACGGAGACGAGCACAGATGCGTCTGGGCCCTCTCCTTCGATCTTGACGGGGTATACGGGGACGGGGCGCGTCGCGGGAAGACCGGACGGCTTACCGGTACGCAGGTCGAAACTCGAGCCGTGCAGCCAGCACTCGATCGAGCAGTCCTCGACCTCGCCCTCAGAGAGGGAGACATTCGCATGCGAGCAGATGTCGTTGATCGCGAACACCTCTCCCTCGGTGCGGACGAGGGAGACCGGCGTGCCGTCGATTTCCACCCTCTTGGGGGTGTCCTCCGCCAGCTCGCCGAGCGCCGCTACGCGTACGTACGTCATGCCGCGGACGCTTCCAGCTCGGCCTCGATCTTGCTCATCAGACGCTCTTCGACGTCCGGGAGACCGATCTGCTGGACCAGCTCGGCGAAGAAGCCGCGGACGACCAGACGGCGGGCCTCATCGGCCGGGATGCCGCGGGCCATCAGGTAGAACAGCTGCTCGTCGTCGAACCGGCCGGTCGCCGAGGCGTGCCCGGCGCCGACGATCTCGCCGGTTTCGATCTCGAGGTTCGGAACGGAATCGACCCGCGCGCCGTCGGTGAGGACGAGGTTGCGGTTGAGCTCGTAGGTGTCGGTGCCGGTGGCGGACGCCTGGATCAGGACGTCGCCGATCCAGACCGCGTGGGCGTCCTGGCCCTGGAGCGCGCCCTTGTAGACGACGTTGGAGCGGCAGTTGGTCGCCTCGTGGTCGACGAACAGGCGGTGCTCCTGGTGCTGGCCCTGCTCGGTGAAGTACAGGCCGTAGAGCTCGGCCTCGCCGCCGGGGCCCGCGTAGGTGACCCGCGGGTGGAGCCGGACCAGGTCGCCGCCGAAGGTGACGACCACGGACTTGAACGTGGCGTCCCGGCCGACGAGGGCGTTGTGCTGGCCGACGTGGACGGCGTTGTCGTCCCAGTCCTGGACGGAGACGACGGTCAGCTTGGCGCCGTCGCCCAGCAGGTAGTCGACGTTGGCGGCGAGCAGCGCGTCACCGGTGTGGTCGATGACGACGACCGCCTCGGCGAACGCGCCGAGCTCGACGACCTGGTGGCCGAAGGCGGTGCCGCCCGCACCGTGCACGGTGATCCGGATCGGCTCGGTGAGCACGGTCTCCTTGGGGACCGTGACGACCGACGCCTTCTCGAAGTTGCTGTACGCCTGCGCGGCGACGCGGTCCACGGGCTTGCCGGCCTTGCCGACGCGCGGGTCCTCGCGGTCCACGAGTTCGTGGGTGACGCCCTCGGGTGCGGTGATGTCGATCTTCAGGTCGGCACCGCCCGCGACGGCGCTGCCGTCGTGCAGGCCGCGCAGCCGCGCGAGGGGAGTGAAGCGCCACTCCTCCTCACGGCCGTGCGGCACCGGGAAGTCCGCCACGTCGTAGGACGGCGGGGCGCTCATCCGGGTGGCGACGGTGGACTCCGCGGCCACCGCGATGGAGCCGGTGGTCGTGGAACCCGCCGGGATGTTCTGAGCCTCAGCCATGGCTGTCGTCGTGCTCGCTTTCTGCAATCAGGGAGTCGGTCGCTGCGTGGGGCCGGGCGTCAGCCGACCGCGCCTTCCATCTGCAGCTCGATCAGCCGGTTCAGCTCCAGCGCGTACTCCATCGGCAGCTCACGGGCGATCGGCTCGACGAAGCCGCGCACGATCATCGCCATGGCCTCGAACTCCGTCAGGCCGCGGGCCATCAGGTAGAAGAGCTGGTCCTCGGAGACCTTGGAGACGGTGGCCTCGTGGCCCATGGAGACGTCGTCCTCGCGGACGTCGACATACGGGTAGGTGTCCGACCGGGAGATGGTGTCCACCAGCAGCGCGTCGCACAGCACGTTGGACTTGGAGCCCGCGGCGCCCTCGCCGATCTCGACCAGACCGCGGTAGGAGGTACGGCCGCCGCCTCGCGCCACCGACTTGGAGACGATGTTGGAGGAGGTGTTCGGCGCCATGTGGACCATCTTGGAGCCGGCGTCCTGGTGCTGGCCCTCGCCGGCGAAGGCGATGGACAGGGTCTCGCCCTTGGCGTGCTCGCCCATCAGGTAGACCGCCGGGTACTTCATGGTCACCTTGGAGCCGAGGTTGCCGTCGACCCACTCCATGGTCGCGCCCTCGTAGGCGACGGCGCGCTTGGTGACCAGGTTGTAGACGTTGTTCGACCAGTTCTGGATGGTCGTGTAGCGGCAGCGGCCGCCCTTCTTCACGATGATCTCGACGACCGCGGAGTGCAGCGAGTCCGACTTGTAGATCGGCGCGGTGCAGCCCTCGACGTAGTGGACGTAGGCGTCCTCGTCGACGATGATCAGCGTCCGCTCGAACTGGCCCATGTTCTCGGTGTTGATCCGGAAGTAGGCCTGGAGCGGGATGTCCACGTGGACACCCTTGGGGACGTAGATGAACGAGCCACCGGACCACACGGCGGTGTTCAGCGACGCGAACTTGTTGTCGCCGACCGGGATGACCGTGCCGAAGTACTCCTGGAAGATCTCCGGGTGCTCCTTCAGCGCGGTGTCGGTGTCCAGGAAGATGACGCCCTGCTCCTCCAGGTCCTCACGGATCTGGTGGTAGACGACCTCGGACTCGTACTGCGCGGCGACACCGGCGACCAGGCGCTGCTTCTCCGCCTCGGGGATGCCGAGCTTGTCGTAGGTGTTCTTGATGTCCTCGGGCAGGTCCTCCCAGCTGGCGGCCTGCTGCTCGGTGGAGCGGACGAAGTACTTGATGTTGTCGAAGTCGATGCCCGACAGGTCGGAGCCCCAGTTCGGCATGGGCTTCTTGTCGAACAGCCGCAGGCCCTTGAGGCGCAGCTTGAGCATCCACTCCGGCTCGTTCTTCTTCGCCGAGATGTCGCGGACGACGTCCTCGGACAGACCGCGCTTGGCCGAGGCGCCGGCCACGTCGGAGTCGGCCCAGCCGTATTCGTAGTTGCCCAGGCCCTCGAGCTCGGGGTGAGCAGTCTCCGTGGGGAGCGTCATGCGGGGTTCCTCCCGGCCGTGCTTGCAGATTCTGTGGTGGTCTTCGTCATCCGCCCAGTGGTGCTGTGAGCGGATTTGCCGGCCTTCGGGATGAAGGTCGTGCACACCCCGTCCCCATGGGCGATGGTGGCGAGACGCTGTACATGGGTCCCCAGCAGACGGGAGAAGACCTCGGTCTCCGCCTCGCACAGCTGCGGGTACTGCTCGGCGACATGGGCGACCGGGCAGTGGTGCTGGCAGAGCTGTTCACCGAGCTGGGAATTGGGCGCGCTGCGCGCCGTAGCAGCGTACCCGTCCGCGGTCAACGCCTCCGCAAGGGCCTGGGTGCGGGCCTCCGGCTCGGCCGCGTCGACGGCCTCGCGGTAGCTCTCGGCCTGCGTGGCGAGCCGCGCGCGGGCGAACGCGGCGACCGCGGCCTCGCCCATCTCGCCGCCGCCCGCGGTCTGCGCGATCCAGCGCAGCGCGTCGGTGGCCAGCTGGTCGTAGGCCTGGTCGAAGGCGTCCCGACCGCAGTCGGTGAGGGCGAAGGCCTTGGCGGGGCGGCCGCGGCCACGGGCTCCGTAGACGCGCTTCTCGCGGGGCTCCACGACGCCCTCCGCGGCCAGCGCGTCGAGGTGACGGCGGACGGCCGCCTGGGTGAGCTCCAGGCGGAGGGCGAGCTCGGCCGCGGTGGACGGACCGTGGTCGAGGATGGAGCGGGCGACCCGGTTGCGGGTGCCCTGGTGCTCGTCGTGCGCAGACGGAGCGCCGGTGGAGCGTGCGGCACCGGGCCCGGCGGTCGGCTCGACCGCGGGCGCCTCCCGGTCCTCGCTCACGTTTTTCACAACGTCATTGTTGCGTAATTCGTCAGAGCGATACAACCCTCGTCCGCATCACGGACTGGTGGCCTCGATCACTTAGGGTCACCTAATTCCGGGCCGTCTCCGGGGCCCCGGGACGGGCCCGCGGCCGCTCTCCGTAGACTGCCCGCCATGCGCAGTACCTCCCCGGTGGGCGACCCCCGGACCCCCGGCAGAGAGCCCGCCGTCGAAGCCGTCGGCCTGGTCAAGCGATACGGGGCAAAGACCGCGGTCAACGGGCTCGACCTCACCGTCGCGCGCGGCGCCGTGACCGCCGTCCTGGGCCCCAACGGAGCCGGCAAGACCACCACCGTGGAAATCTGCGAGGGATACCGCCGCCCGGATGACGGCACGGTCCGCGTCCTGGGCCTGGACCCGATCGCCGACGCCGCGGCGCTGCGGCCGAGGATCGGTGTGATGCTCCAGTCCGGCGGCGTCTACGCGGGCGCCAGGGCCGAGGAGATGCTGCGGCACACCGCCACCCTGCACGCGCATCCGGTGGACGTGGACGCCCTCATCGAGCGGCTGGGACTGGGCAGCTGCGGCCGTACGCCCTACCGGCGGCTCTCCGGCGGCCAGCAGCAGCGGCTCGCGCTGGCGATGGCCGTCGTCGGCCGCCCCGAGCTGGTCTTCCTCGACGAGCCGACGGCCGGTCTCGACCCGCAGGCCCGGCACGCGACCTGGGACCTCGTCCGCGAACTGCGCCGGGACGGCGTGAGCATCGTGCTGACCACCCACTTCATGGACGAGGCCGAGCAGCTCGCCGACGATGTCGCGATCATCGAGGGCGGCCGGGTGATCGCCCAGGGCAGCCCCGAGGAGCTGTGCCGGGGCGGCGCGGAGAACACCCTGCGCTTCACCGGGCGGCCGGGCCTGGACGTCGCCTCGCTCCTGAAGGCCCTGCCCGCGGACAGCGTCGCCGCCGAGCTCGCCCCCGGCACGTACCGCGTCCAGGGCAAGGTCGACCCGCAACTCCTCGCCACCGTCGCCTCCTGGTGCGCGCAGAACGGCGTACTGCCGAACGCGATAGCCGTGGAGCGGCACACGCTGGAGGACGTTTTTCTGGAGCTGACCGGTAAGGAGCTGCGGGCATGACGGCGACCGACACGGGCCGGACCACCGGCACGTTCACCCCGCGGCCCGGTGCGGCCCCGCTGCCCCGGATGATCCGCGCGCAGGCGGCCCTGGAGACCAGGATGCTGCTGCGCAACGGCGAGCAGCTGCTGCTGACCGTGGTGATTCCGGCGCTGCTGCTGGTGCTGTTCTCCACCGTCGACATCGTCGCTGTGCCCACTGACACAGCAGGGGGGACGGGGAAGCCGGTGGACTTCCTGACGCCGGGCGTCCTCGCCCTCGCCGTCATGTCCACTGCCTTCACAGGCCAGGCCATCGCGACCGGCTTCGAGCGGCGCTACGGGGTCCTCAAGCGGCTCGGTGCCTCACCGCTCCCCCGCTGGGCGCTGATGACCGCCAAGACCTGCGCGGTACTGGTCACCGAGATCCTGCAGATCGTGCTGCTGACGGCCATCGCCTTCGCGCTGGGCTGGTCGCCGGGCGGCAACCCCGTCTCCGTCGTGCTGCTGCTCCTGCTCGGTACGGCCGCGTTCTCCGGCCTCGGACTGCTGATGGCGGGGACGCTCAAGGCGGAGGCCACTCTCGCGGCCGCCAACCTGGTCTTCCTGCTGCTCCTGGTCGGCGGCGGGGTGATCGTCCCGCTCGCCAAGTTCCCCGACGCGGTCCAGTCCGTTCTCCAACTCCTGCCGGTCTCCGCCCTGTCGGACGGCCTGCGGGACGTGCTCCAGCACGGCGCCGGAGTGCCCTGGGCCGACCTCGGCATCCTCGCCGTCTGGGCGGTACTCGGGCTGGGCGCGGCGGCGAAGTGGTTCCGCTGGGAGTAGGGCCGGGCGGAACCGTACGGACTGTTCCGTAGCGATACGCCCCCTCGTGACCCCCTCGTGCCGCATCCTCCCCGGGGAGACAACTCCCCCGGCCCCCCTCGTACCGCATCCTCCCCGGGGAGACGACTCCCCCGGCCCCCCTCGTGCCGCATCCTCCCCGGGGAGACGACTCCCCCGGCCCCCCTCGTGAAAACGCGCACAAGCCGCCGCATACGATGGCACCCGTGCCGAACACGCTGAATCCCCTTGAGCTGATCGCCCGCCGCTGGCAGCCGTCCGCGCGCCTGGTGCGACAGGCCGCGCTCGCCACCGTCGTCATGGCGGTGATCATCGTCATCACCGGCGGCGCGGTGCGGCTGACCCAGTCGGGGCTGGGCTGCTCGACCTGGCCCAAGTGCACGCCGGACAGCCTGACGCCGACGTCCGCGATGGGCATCAACGGCCTCGTCGAGTTCGGCAACCGGGCCCTGACCGGCGTGCTGTGCGTGGTCGTCGGGGCGTTCATCATCGCGGCCCGCGCCCGGCACCCCAGGCGCCGCTCGCTCACCCGCCTCGGCTGGGCGCAGTTCTGGATCGTCATGCTCAACGCCGTGGTCGGCGGCATCACGGTGCTGACCGGCCTGAACCCCTACATCGTCAGCTCGCACTTCCTGGCGTCCACGGCGCTGCTCACCGTCGCGGTGCTGAGCTGGAAGCGGGCGGGCGAGGGCGACGAGGAGCCGCGCGACCTGGTCGCCCGGCCGGTCCGGCAGCTCGCCTGGCTGCTGGTGCTGGCGGCCGGTGCGCTGACCGTCATCGGCACCATCGTCACCGGCACCGGACCGCACGCGGGCGACGCCACCAAGCTGGACCACCGCATCCCGCTGGACTGGCGGGAGATCACCCAGCTCCATGTCGACTTCGCGTACATCGTGGTCGGCCTGGCCGTCGCGCTGTGGTTCACGCTGCGCGCCGTCAAGGCGCCGGCCGCCGCGCGCCGCCACCTGCTGGAGCTGTTCGGCTGCATCGCCTTCCAGGGCGTCGTCGGCTACGTCCAGTACTTCAACGGCCTGCCGGAGTTCGTGATCGAGCTGCACATGACGGGCTCGGCCCTGCTGTGGGTCGCCGTGCTGCGGGTCTTCCTGTCGCTGCGCGACCGCGGGCCGCTGCTCGACGACGGGGACGCCGCCCTCGCGGAGCCCTCGGAGGAGACCGCGCAGCAGGCCACGCGGGAGCCCTCGGAGCAGGGGACGGTCCCGGCTCAGCCGACGGCCGGTACCTCCGCCTCCAGCCGGTAGACCCGGCGCGCCGTCCCCGACCCGATCATCTCGGTGATGCGCCGCCCGTCCACGGCGGCGCACAGACCTTCGTCGGTCCACTCCCGCAGGACCCGCCGCATGGCGCGCAGGAAGAAGCGTGCGCCGGTCACATACAGCTCCGGCAGCCCGCGCGCGCCCGAGGAGAACAGCAGCTTGCCGAACGGCGCCTGGCTGAGCGTCTCCTCGGGGCACGGTCCGGCGTCCGTGTAGACGTGGGCGTGGGCGGCGGCGAGTTGGGCGGCCCGCCGGTGGTGCGGCACCCCGGGCAGCAGCACCAGATCCGACCCGAGGCCGGTGGTGGCCCGCAGGAAGCCCGCCAGCGGCTGCGGATCGGGGCTGTGCAGCTGCACCGGCAGCCCGGTGGCCACCGCGCTCCACAGCAGGTGCCGTACCAGAGCGGGCTCCCCGAGCCGCTCCCCCGGGCGGCGGTGGCGCAGCCAGCGGTCCGCGGCACGCCGTACCTCGCCGGCTTCGGGGGCGTGTCCGTCGCAGTAGGTGGCGCCGGAGGCGAAGGCGGTGGCGTTCTGTGCCGCGGCGTACAGGGCCTCGGCGGTGTAGCCGATGAAGGAGTCGACGCTGCCGGAGGTGTCGGCGACCTGCTCGGCGAGCGGTTCGAGCCGTACGACCTCGTGGGTGCGGGCCTCGGCTGCGGTGGCCAGCTCGGCGGCAGAGGTGAGATCGCTGGGGGTGCCGGCCTCCAGCAGGAAGGTGCCGATGCCGGCGCCACGGAGGAGCAGCCGGCCGGCCTGGTAGGCGCCGACCTCGCGCCTGCGGGCCAGATAGCGGGCGGGCGGGCAGTGCGGCTCCAGGCCGAGCAGCGGGGGGCACCAGCGGCGTATCGCGAGGCCGGTCCAGCTGTCGAAGTAGCTGGTGCCGGCGGGGGCCGGACCGTGTGCGCCGGTCGCGGCGGCGAGGTGGGTCTCGAACGATCCGAGGCCGAGTTCGCCGTGCACCGCGCCATGACTGTACTGGTCGACGAGCCGTGGCTGATCTACCGCGAAGGGAAGGCCGTCCATCCGCTCCTCCTCGCCGAAAGCCCACGGGGCGCAGCAGAAACGCCGCCCCTGGTGGGCTTAACGGACGAGGAGGTGGTCAGGTATCGGGTGCGGACGTGGCGCGCGAGCCGGAGCCGTGCGCCGGTTGCGCCCCCGGTGCCCGTCAGGGGTTGGCCGGGCCGCCCACCTGTATGCCCGCCATCCGGGACCACTCGTACGGGCCGGTGCGGACCTTGGCGGCGAGGTCGCCGTCGAAGTCGTCCTGGATCGTGATGCCGGCCTGTGCGGCGGCGTCCTTGGCGGATTCGATGCTGTCCGCGACGAGGTTGCCCCACTCCCCGTTGGCGCCGACGAGGGCGATACGGGTGCGGCCGCGGCCGATGTGCGCGAGCTGGCCCTCGGCGCTGCCGCCGTGCGACGCGGCGAAGGCGCGGATCTGCTTGGCGAGGCTGGCCGTACGCCTGTCGGCCTTACCGCGGGGCTTCACGTCCGCCGCCGTTTCCACCTGCTCGTCCGCCTGCTGGGTGTCTGCCATGGACAGCATGCTACCCGCCGGTAATCAAGGGAGGAAGAGGCCGTCTCGGCAGACGGACCCGGCGGGGCGATGTCAGCGGAGGAACGGGTCCACGGCGACGGCCACGAACAGCAGCGACACATAGGTGATCGACCAGTGGAACAGCCGCATCTCCTTGAGCTTGGCGCCCGTGATCCCGGCCTTGGCGCGGGCCTGCAGGCCGTGCGCCTCCTTGAGCCAGAAGGCGCCGCAGGCAACGGCGACCACGGTGTAGAACCAGCCGGTGTAGCCCAGGGGCTGCAGCAGCAGCGAGACGGCGACCATCACCCAGCTGTAGGCGACGATCTGGCGCGCCACGGCCTTGTTGCCCGCGATGACCGGAAGCATCGGCACGCCGACGCGCTCGTAGTCGTCCTTCACCTTCATCGACAGCGGCCAGTAATGCGGCGGCGTCCAGAAGAAGATGACGAGGAAGAGGATCAGCGCGGCCCAGGACACGGAATTCGTCACCGAGGACCAGCCGATGAAGACCGGCATACAGCCCGCGATTCCGCCCCAGACAATGTTCTGCGCGGTACGCCGCTTGAGAATCATCGTGTAAACGACGACATAGAAAAGGAGCGCCCCGAGCGACAGCATCGCGGACAGCGGGTTGACGAGGAACCAGAACCAGGCGGTGGAGCCGACCGCGAGCGTGGTCGCGAAGACCAGGCATTCGCGCGGCGAGACCATGCCGGTGACCAGCGGACGCTGTGCGGTACGGGCCATCAGGGCGTCGATGTCGCGGTCGATGTACATGTTGAAGGCCCCGGCGCCGCCGGCGGAGAGATATCCGCCGATGCAGGTCGCGAGCACCAGCCAGAGATCGGGCACGCCCTTGGCCGCCAGGAACATGACCGGCACTGTGGTCATCAGCAGCAATTCGATGACACGCGGCTTGGTCAGTGCCACGAACGCCTTGACGCGGGCCCCGAACGGCCGTTTACCGGGACTCCCGGGGACCTGAGAGAGCGCCCCCGCAGGACGGGATTCGACGGCCGTCACGCACACCCCTGGAAGTAACTTCAGCGACTTCTGCCGCAGAGATAAGGCCAGCAAGCTTCCCGCGGTCCATGAAGACCCGGTTAAGGCTTGCGCGTACCACGCCACTTTAGACGTTGGCCAGAGAGCGATCTTCGCGGGGGTCGGCTCGTGTTGGGCGTACGGGCGCCACCCGCGGAGTGCGGCCGGGCGGCGCCGTTCCCCCGGTCGTTCGCCCGTGGCTCGGGAGGCGGACGCGAACCCCGCCCGGCAGTCTGGTCGTATGGGCGACGCGTCCGAGCCTGCAACGCTTTGCGTAGCGACGGTGTTACTCAAAGTGAGAGATTCGGGAGGCGTCGACTGAGCATCGGAGAGATCGACTGAGCAGCGACTGAGCATGGCAAACATCGACTGAGCGTCGAAAAGGCGGACGCACTTGCGGGGGTAGGCTCGACACCGCCTGGCGGCATACCGTCCCCGGCATTCGACATGTGGAGAGGAGCCCTGACTCAGGGTGAGCACCAAGCCGACCACCACAGATTTCGACTGGACCGAACTGGACCGACGGGCCGTTGATACCGCCCGCGTCCTGGCCATGGATTCCGTGCAGAAGGTCGGTAACGGCCATCCCGGTACGGCCATGAGCCTGGCGCCGGCCGCCTACCTTCTCTTCCAGAAGCTGATGCGGCACGACCCCGCCGACGCGGACTGGACCGGCCGCGACCGGTTCGTGCTCTCCGCCGGCCACTCCAGCCTGACCCTCTACATCCAGCTCTTCCTGGCCGGTTACGGCCTGGAGCTGGACGACCTCAAGGCCTTCCGCACCTGGGGCTCGAAGACCCCGGGCCACCCGGAGTACGGCCACACCACCGGCGTGGAGACGACCACTGGTCCGCTGGGCCAGGGTGTCGCCAACGCCGTGGGCATGGCCATGGCCGCGCGCTACGAGCGCGGTCTGTTCGACCCCGAGGCGGCGCCGGGCACCTCGCCGTTCGACCACACCATCTGGGTCATCGCCGGTGACGGCTGCCTCCAGGAGGGCATCGCCGCCGAGGCGTCCTCGCTCGCGGGCCACCAGAAGCTGGGCAACCTCGTTCTGCTGTGGGACGACAACCACATCTCCATCGAGGGCGACACCGAGACCGCGGTCTCCGAGGACACCGTCAAGCGCTACGAGGCGTACGGCTGGCACGTCCAGCGCGTCGAGCAGCTGCCCAACGGCGACCTGGACCCGGCCGGTCTGGCGCGGGCCCTGGAGGCCGCCAAGGCCGAGACCGAGCGCCCGTCGTTCATCGCGGCCCGCTCGATCATCGCCTGGCCGGCCCCGAACGCCCAGAACACCGAGGCCGCGCACGGCTCGGCGCTGGGTGACGAGGAAGTCGCCGCCACCAAGCGGGTGTTGGGCTTCGATCCGGAGCAGTCCTTCGAGGTCTCGGACGAGGTCCTGGCGCACACCCGTGCCGCCCTGGACCGCGGCCGCGACGCCAAGAAGGAGTGGGAGAAGTCGTTCGCCGCCTGGCGGACCGCCAACCCGGAGCGCGCCGCCGACTTCGACCGGATCGCCGCGGGCGAGCTGCCGGCGGGCTGGGAGGACCACCTCCCGGCGTTCGAGACCGGCAAGGCGCTGGCCACCCGTGCCGCGTCCGGCAAGGTGCTGCAGGCGCTCGGCGCGGTCATCCCCGAGCTGTGGGGCGGCTCCGCTGACCTCGCGGGCTCGAACAACACCACGATCGACAAGACGTCGTCGTTCCTGCCGAAGGGCAACCCGCTGCCGGGCGCCGACCCGTACGGCCGCACGATCCACTACGGCATCCGCGAGCACTCCATGGCCGCGGAGATGAACGGCATCGCGCTGCACGGCAACACCCGCATCTACGGCGGCACCTTCCTGGTGTTCTCCGACTACATGCGCAACGCCGTCCGGCTGTCCGCGCTGATGCACCTGCCGGTGACGTACGTGTGGACGCACGACTCCATCGGTCTGGGCGAGGACGGCCCGACCCACCAGCCGGTCGAGCACCTCGCCTCGCTGCGCGCCATCCCGGGCCTGAACATCGTGCGCCCGGCCGACGCCAACGAGACCGCCATCGCCTGGCGCGAGATCCTCAAGCGCTACACGAAGAAGTTCGGCGTGGGCGCCCCGCACGGCCTGGCGCTGACCCGCCAGGGCGTGCCGACGTACGAGCCCAACGAGGATGCCGCGAAGGGTGGTTACGTCCTCTTCGAGGCCACCGGCGCCGACGGGCAGTCCGCCGCGCCGCAGGTCGTGCTGATCGGTACCGGCTCCGAGGTGCAGCTCGCCGTCGAGGCGCGCGAGCAGCTCCAGGCCGACGGCGTCCCCACCCGCGTGGTGTCCATGCCGTCCGTCGAGTGGTTCGACGAGCAGGACCAGGCGTACCGCGACAGCGTTCTCCCTCCGTCCGTCAAGGCCCGTGTCGCCGTCGAAGCCGGCATCGGTCTGACCTGGCACCGCTTCGTCGGTGACGCCGGGCGCATCGTGTCCCTGGAGCACTTCGGTGCCTCGGCCGATGCCAAGGTCCTCTTCCGCGAGTTCGGCTTCACCGCCGACGCGGTCGCGGCCGCCGCCCGGGAATCTCTCGAAGCCGCCCAGCGCTGACGCCCGTATACGACAAGTAGGAGATGCAGAACCCATGACAGACGCACTCAAGCGCCTCTCCGACGAAGGCGTCGCGATCTGGCTGGACGACCTTTCGCGCCAGCGCATCACGTCCGGCAACCTCGCCGAGCTGATCGACCAGCAGCACGTCGTCGGCGTCACGACCAACCCGTCGATCTTCCAGAAGGCGATCTCGGACGGCCACGGCTACGACCAGCAGGTCACCGACCTCGCCGCCCGCAAGGTCACCGTCGAGGAAGCCATCCGCATGATCACCACGGCGGACGTCCGCGACGCCGCCGACATCCTGCGCCCGGTCTTCGACGCCACCGGCGGCCAGGACGGCCGGGTGTCCATCGAGGTCGACCCGCGCCTGGCGCACCACACCGCGCCGACGATCGCCGAGGCCAAGCAGCTGGCCTGGCTGGTGGACCGGCCCAACACCCTGATCAAGATCCCGGCGACCAAGGCCGGTCTGCCGGCGATCACCGAGGTCATCGGCAAGGGCATCAGCGTCAACGTCACGCTGATCTTCTCGCTGGAGCGCTACCGCGAGGTCATGGACGCCTACCTGGCGGGCCTGGAGAAGGCCAAGGCCGCGGGCCTGGACCTGTCCAAGATCCACTCGGTGGCCTCGTTCTTCGTGTCCCGTGTGGACAGCGAGATCGACAAGCGCCTGGAGAAGCTGGGCACGGACGAGGCCAAGGCCCTCAAGGGCAAGGCCGCGCTGGCCAACGCCCGGCTGGCCTTCCAGGCGTACGAGGAGGTCTTCGCCTCCGAGCGCTGGGCCGCCCTGGACCGCGCCAACGCCAACAAGCAGCGTCCGCTGTGGGCCTCGACCGGCGTCAAGGACCCGGCCTACAAGGACACGCTGTACGTCGACGAGCTGGTCGCCCCGGGCACCGTCAACACCATGCCGGAGGCCACCCTGGAGGCCACCGCCGACCACGGCCAGATCACAGGCGACACCGTCCGTGGCACGTACGAGGCGGCCAAGGCCGACCTGGACGCCATCGCCGCGCTGGGGATCTCGTACGACGATGTCGTGCAGCTCCTGGAGGACGAGGGTGTCGACAAGTTCGAGGCGTCCTGGAACGACCTGCTCAAGTCCACCGAGGCGGAGCTGAAGCGCCTCACCCCTTCGGAGGGCTGACCGACCTTGTCTGGTTTCGGAGCTAACCCGCTCCGTGACGCCGCAGACCGACGGCTCCCGCGTATCGCGGGGCCGTCGGGCCTGGTCATCTTTGGCGTCACGGGCGATTTGTCCCGTAAAAAGCTGATGCCGGCCGTCTACGACCTGGCGAACCGGGGGCTGCTGCCGCCGGGCTTCTCACTCATCGGCTTCGCCCGCCGCGAGTGGGAGCACGAGGACTTCGCACAGGAGGTCTACGAGGCGGTCAAGGAGCATGCGCGGACGCCGTTCCGCGAGGAGGTCTGGCAGCAGCTGGTGCAGGGCTGCCGCTTCGTCCAGGGCAACTTCGACGACGATGTCGCCTTCGAGACGCTCAAGGACACCATCAACGAGCTCGACAAGGCGCAGGGCACCGGCGGCAATTTCGCCTTCTACCTGTCCGTGCCGCCGAAGTTCTTCCCCAAGGTCGTCCAGCAGCTGAAGAAGCACGGGCTGGCCGACCAGAAGGCGGACTCCTGGCGCCGCGCGGTCATCGAGAAGCCCTTCGGGCACAACCTGGAGAGCGCGCAGGAGCTCAACCGGATCGTCCACGAGGTCTTCCCGCCCAACGAGGTCTTCCGGATCGACCACTACCTGGGCAAGGAGACGGTCCAGAACATCATGGCGCTGCGGTTCGCCAACACGATGTTCGAGCCGCTCTGGAACCGCGGCTATGTCGACCACGTACAGATCACGATGGCCGAGGACATCGGCATCGGCGGCCGGGCCGGCTACTACGACGGCATCGGCGCCGCGCGTGACGTGATCCAGAACCACCTGCTCCAGCTGCTCGCGCTGACCGCGATGGAGGAGCCCGCCTCCTTCGACGCGGACGCGCTGGTCGCGGAGAAGACCAAGGTGCTGGGCGCCGTCCGGCTCCCCGCCGACCTGGGCAAGGAGACCGTGCGCGCGCAGTACGCGGCCGGCTGGCAGGGCGGCGAGAAGGCCGTCGGCTACCTCCAGGAAGACGGCATCGACCCCAAGTCGAAGACCGACACCTACGCCGCGATCAAGCTGGAGGTGGACAACCGCCGCTGGGCGGGCGTCCCCTTCTACCTGCGCACCGGCAAGCGCCTGGGCCGCCGCGTCACCGAGATCGCGGTCGTCTTCAAGCGCGCCCCGCACTCCCCCTTCGACCACACCGCCACCGAGGAGCTGGGGCAGAACGCCCTGGTCATCCGGGTGCAGCCGGACGAGGGCGTGACCGTGCGGTTCGGCTCCAAGGTGCCGGGCACCTCGATGGAGGTCCGGGACGTGTCGATGGACTTCGCGTACGGCGAGTCCTTCACCGAGTCCAGCCCCGAGGCGTACGAGCGGCTGATCCTGGATGTGCTGCTCGGCGACGCCAACCTCTTCCCGCGGCTGGAGGAGGTCGAGCAGTCCTGGCGGATCCTCGACCCGATCGAGGAGTACTGGGACAAGAACGGCAAGCCCGCGCAGTACGCGGCGGGCACCTGGGGCCCCATCGAGGCGGACGAAATGCTCGCACGAGACGGACGGAGCTGGCGTCGGCCATGAAGATCGATCTGACGGAAACCACAGCCAGCAAGATCAACAAGGCGCTGGTCGAGGGCCGTCGCGCCATCGGCACCCCCGCCGTCGGCATGGTCCTCACCCTCGTCATCGTCACCGACGAGGAGAACGCCTACGACGCGCTGCGGGCGGCCAACGACGCCTCCCGCGAGCACCCCTCGCGCACCCTGGTCGTCATCAAGCGGGTCAGCCGGTCGCCGCGCGACCGCGCCAAGGCCCGTCTGGACGCCGAGGTGCGGGTCGGCGCGGACGCCGGCACCGGTGAGACCGTCGTGCTGCGGCTGTACGGCGAGGCGATCGACCACGCCCAGTCCGTGGTGCTGCCGCTGCTGCTGCCGGACGCCCCGGTCGTGGTCTGGTGGGCGGCGGACGCCCCCCTGGACCCGGCGAACGACCCGCTCGGCGCGCTGGCCCAGCGCCGCGTCACCGACGCGTACGCCGCCGAGCACCCCGTCCAGGAGCTGTCCGGCCGCGCCGAGACCTACACTCCCGGCGACACCGACCTGTCCTGGACCCGCATCACCCCGTGGCGCTCGATGCTCGCGGCGGCGCTCGACCAGGCCCCCTGCACGGTCACCTCGGCCGAGGTCGAGGGCGAGGAGTTCAACCCCAGCTGCGAGCTGCTCGCCATGTGGCTCGCCGACCGGCTGGACGTCCCGGTCGACCGCAAGGTGTCGGCCGGCCCCGGTCTGACCGCCGTACGGATGGAGTCCAGCGCCGGCACGATCGTGCTGGACCGTGCGGACGGCTCGCTGGCCACGCTCTCCATGCGCGGCCAGCCGGACCGGGCGGTGGCGCTCAAGCGGCGGGAGACCTCCGAGCTGCTCGCCGAGGAGCTGCGCCGGCTCGATCCGGACGACATCTACGCCTCCGCGCTGAAGTTCGGCGTGGACCGGCTCGGTGTGCCGGCCGAGAAGGCTCCCGAAGCGGCGCCGGAAACCGCCGAGGCGGCCCCGGCCAAGCCCACGGCGAAGAAGGCCGCCGCGAAGAAGGCGGCCGCCAAGTGAGCGCTCCGCAGGTCGTCGTCCACCGTGACAAGGAGCTGATGGCTCAGGCCGCGGCGGCCCGGCTGATCACGAAGATCGTGGACGCGCAGGCCGCCCGCGGCTCCGCCTCGGTGGTGCTGACCGGCGGGCGCAACGGCAACGGGCTGCTCGCGGCGATGGCCCAGGCGCCCGCCCGGGACGCGGTGGACTGGTCACGCCTCGACCTGTGGTGGGGCGACGAGAGGTTCCTCCCCGAGGGGCACCCGGACCGCAACCACACCCAGGCCTGCGAGGCGCTGCTGGACGGCGTCCCGCTGAACCCGGCCCGGGTGCACGCGATGGCTCCCGCGGGCGGCCCGTACGGCAACAACGCGGACCTCGCCGCCGAGGCGTACGCGATCGAGCTGGCCGCCGCCGCGGGGCCCGAGGACCACGGCCCGGTGCCGTCGTTCGACGTGCTGCTGCTGGGCGTCGGCCCGGACACCCATGTCGCCTCGCTCTTCCCCGAGCTGCCCGGCGTACGGGAGACCGAGCGGACGGTGGTCGGTGTGCACGGCGCGCCCAAGCCGCCGCCCACCCGCGTCTCGCTGACCCTGCCCGCGATCCGCGCGGCACGGGAGGTCTGGCTGCTGGCTGCCGGCGAGGACAAGGCGAACGCGGTGGCGATAGCACTGTCGGGCGCCGGAGAGGTCCAGGTCCCGGCGGCGGGCGCCCGCGGACGCAGCCGGACGCTGTGGCTGCTGGACGACGCGGCGGCGGCCCAGCTGCCGCGCGACATGTATGCCCCTTCTTGCGCCTGAACCGGCACCGTCCCCCAGCTGACGCTGGGAGGTGCCCCCACTCGCGGAGGTGGTAACCCACCGTAGGGGTTGCTCAATTGTGGGTTGCCGATGAAGGCCCGCAAGGGGCCGGGGAGACGCTCTCCCCGGCCCCTTGCGGGCTCTATCCGTCTTTGCGATTAACGTCCAAGCAGCTCACGGTACTTGGCGACCAAACCGGCCGTGGAGGCGTCCAGCCCCGGCACATCGGCGCCCTCGGTCAGCGCGGGCTCCACACGCTTGGCGAGGACCTTGCCCAGCTCCACGCCCCACTGGTCGAAGGAGTCGATGTTCCACACGGCGCCCTGGACGAACACCTTGTGCTCGTACAGCGCGATCAACTGGCCCAGGACGGACGGGCTGAGCTCCTCGGCCAGGATCGTGGTGGAGGGGTGGTTGCCCTGGAAGGTCTTGTGCGAGACCAGTTCCTCCGGCACGCCCTCGGCGCGCACCTCTTGGGGCGTTTTGCCGAACGCCAGCGCCTGGCCCTGCGCGAAGAGGTTGGCCATCAGCAGGTCGTGCTGGGCGACCAGGCCCGGCTGCAGATCGGCGACCGGCCGGGCGAAGCCGATGAAGTCGACCGGGATCATCTTCGTGCCCTGGTGGAGCAGCTGGTAGTAGGCGTGCTGGCCGTTCGTGCCGGGCGTGCCCCACACGACCGGGCCGGTCTGCCAGCCGACCGGATGGCCGTCGCGGTCCACGGACTTGCCGTTGGACTCCATGTCCAGCTGCTGGAGATAGGCGGTGAACTTGGAGAGGTAGTGGCTGTACGGCAGCACCGCATGCGACTGGGCGTCCCAGAAGTTGCCATACCAGATGCCGAGCAGGCCCAGCAGCAGCGGGGCGTTCTCCTCCGGCGGGGCGGTGCGGAAGTGCTCGTCGACGAGGTGGAAGCCGGCCAGCATCTCGCGGAACCGCTCCTGGCCGATCGCGATCATCAGCGACAGGCCGATCGCGGAGTCGAAGGAGTAGCGGCCGCCGACCCAGTCCCAGAACTCGAACATATTGGTCGGGTCGATGCCGAACTCCGCGACCTTCGCGGAGTTGGTCGACAGCGCCACGAAGTGCTTGGCGACCGCGTCCTCCCCAGCGCGCAGACCGGTCAGCAGCCAGTCGCGTGCCGAGGTGGCGTTGGTGATCGTCTCGATGGTGGTGAAGGTCTTCGAGGCGATGATGAACAGCGTCTCGGCCGGGTCCAGGTCGCGTACCGCCTCGTGCAGATCGGCTCCGTCCACATTGGAGACGAAGCGGAACTGCATGTCCCGGTGGGTGTAGGCGCGCAGCGCCTCGTAGGCCATCGCCGGGCCCAGGTCGGAGCCGCCGATGCCGATGTTGACGACCGTCTTGATACGGCGGCCGGTGTGGCCCTTCCAGTCGCCGGAGCGGACCCGGTCGGAGAAGGTCGCCATCTTCGTCAGGACGGAGTGCACCCCGGGAACGACGTTGACGCCGTCGCTCTTGATGACCGCGGAGCCGGGGGCGCGCAGCGCGGTGTGCAGCACGGAGCGCTGCTCGGTGATGTTGATCTTCTCGCCGCGGAACATCGCCTCCCGCAGGGCGGCCACGCCGGTCGCCTCGGCCAGCTCGCGCAGCAGCCGCAGCGTCTCGTCGGTGACCAGGTGCTTGGAGTAGTCCAGGTGCAGATCGCCGACCTGGAGGGTGTAGCGCTCGGCACGGGCCGGATCGCCGGCGAACAGCTCGCGCAGATGCACCTCCCCCAGCTGCTCCCGGTGCTTGCTCAGCGCGGTCCACTCAGAGCTCTGGTCGAGCCTGTTGCGGCCTTCTGCGTTCATCTCGGACATCAGCCTTCTCTGTCTCGTGCCGGCCCCGCCATCCCCCAACCTAATTGATCAGGGCGCGGTATCAGGTGTCTGTCCGCTGTCGGCCGACTGAAGTACGGGCATCGGGACGACGGCGCCCGGACGGCCCGATCTGCCGGCTCGGCCTCTCCCCTCACAACGCCCGCATCGCGTCGGGGCCTTCGCCTGCCGATACGCCAACGGCCCGACCGGAGGGTGTTCGTCCCCTCCGGCCGGGCCGGTCGGTGCGTGTACGGTTCCGTCAGATCTCGCCGCGGAGCTTCGCCAGCGCCTCCGCGAGGATCGCCTCGCCATCGGCGTCGCTGCGGCGCTCCCGGACGTAGGCGAGGTGGGTCTTGTACGGCTCGGTGCGCGGCGGGTCCGGCGGGCTGTCCCGGTCCTTGCCTGCCGGGAAACCACAGCGCGGGCAGTCCCAGGTGTCCGGAACCTGCGCATCGCCGGCGAAGCTGGGCTGTGTCTCGTGCCCGTTGGAGCACCAGAAGGAGATGCGGATGCGCGGCGCGGACTCACCGCGCTCGGCCTCCCCCATCGGCCCCGCCCCGACCCGACTTCCTCGGATCGCGTTGCCACTTGCCACGGTCGTAACTCCCTGCGTAATGGTGCCGCTCAGCCTCTGACATCAGCTGCGCTGCGGGCTCCCACAGCAACTGAGCTGCGGGCGCCCCAGTCTACGTAAGGCCCAACGCGCGTCCAGTGACAGGAGTTACCCGTTCCAGGACGCCGCCCTCATGATAGGCCGCGCCTCGGACGGCGTGTCAGCTCCCGAGCTTCATGAGAATGCCGAGGACGACAATGCAGGCGAACCACAGCAGACCGATCACGATGGTGATGCGGTCGAGGTTCCGCTCGGCGACGGAGGAGCCACCGACGGAGGACTGCATACCGCCACCGAACATGTCGGACAGGCCGCCGCCCTTCCCCTTGTGCATGAGCACCAGCATCATCATCAGCAGGCTGAAGACGATGAGGGCGATCGAGAACCCGATGACCACGGCTGGACCAACTCTCTAGGACTGTCGGACGGAACGTCCCGCTGCTCCGCTGAAGAGCAAACGGTGCGGGGCCGGGCGGCGCGCTGAAACGCCGGACCCGGCCCCGACAGGGTACGACGGGCCGGGCCCGTCGTCATAGCTGCTACTGGTCGCGGAAGCGGACGATCTTCACAAACTCGTCCGCGTCCAGCGCCGCGCCGCCGATCAGCGCGCCGTCGACATCCGGCTGCGCCATGATCGCCGCGACGTTCCCGGACTTGACCGAGCCGCCGTACTGGATGCGGACCTTGTCGGCCAACTCCTGGCTGTACAGCTCGGCGAGGCGGCCGCGGATCGCACCGCAGACCTCCTGCGCGTCCTCGGGCGTGGCGACCTCGCCGGTGCCGATGGCCCACACCGGCTCGTACGCGATCACGATGGTCTCGGCCTGCTCGGCCGGAATGTCCTGGAGACCGCCGTCGACCTGGGCGAGGGTGTGCGCGACCTGGTTGCCCGCCTTGCGGACGTCCAGGCCCTCGCCGACGCACAGGATCGGGGTCAGACCGTGCCGGAAGGCGGCCTTGACCTTGGCGTTGCAGATCTCCTCGTTCTCGCCGTGGTACTGGCGGCGCTCGCTGTGCCCGACGGCCACGAAGGTGCACTTGAGCTTGGCGAGCATGGCGCCGGAGATCTCACCGGTGTAGGCGCCGGAGTCCTGCGCCGAGAGGTCCTGGGCGCCGTACTTGATCTTGAGGTTGTCGCCGTCGACCAGCGTCTGCACCGACCGGAGGTCGGTGAAGGGCGGCAGCACCGCGACCTCCACGGCCTCGTAGTCCTTTTCGTTGAGCGCGAAGGCGAGCTTCTGGACGTGCGCGATGGCCTCGAGGTGGTTGAGGTTCATCTTCCAGTTGCCCGCCATCAGCGGGGTACGGTCAGTCACGGTTGTTCAGTCCTCCAGAGCGGCGAGGCCGGGGAGCGTCTTGCCTTCGAGGTATTCGAGGCTGGCGCCGCCGCCGGTCGAAATGTGGCCAAAAGCGTTCTCGTCGAAGCCGAGCGTGCGCACCGCCGCGGCGGAGTCGCCGCCGCCGACGACGGTGAAGCCGTCGCAGTTCAGCAGCGCCCGCGCGACGGCCGAGGTGCCGCCGGCGAAGTCGGGGTGCTCGAAGACGCCCATCGGACCGTTCCAGAAGACGGTCTCGGCGTCGGCGATCTTCGCCGCGAACAGCTCGCGGGTCTTCGGGCCGATGTCCAGGCCCTCCTGGTCGGCCGGGATGGCATCGGCGTCGACGGTCCCGGGGTTGACCGGGGCCTTGGCCTTCAGGTCCGGGAACTCGGCCGAAACCAGTACGTCGACGGGGAGGACGAACTCCACGCCGCGCTTCTCCGCCCGCGCCAGGTACTCCAGGCAGACCGGGACCTGGTCTTCCTGGAGCAGCGAGATGCCCACCTCGTGGCCCTTGGCCTTGAGGAAGGTGTACGCCATGCCGCCGCCGACCAGGATGCGGTCGGCCTTCTCCAGCAGCTGGTCGATCACGGCCAGCTTGTCGGAGACCTTGGCGCCGCCGAGTGCGACGACGTACGGGCGCTTGACGTCCTCGGTGAGCTTCTTCAGGACGCCGACCTCGGTGGCGATCAGGTCGCCGGCGGCGTGCGGGAGGCGCGCCGGGAGGTCGTAGACGGAGGCGTGCTTGCGGTGCACCGCGCCGAAGCCGTCGCCGACGTACAGGTCCGCGAGCTGGGCGAGCTGGTCCGCGAAAGCACCGCGCTCGGCGTCGTCCTTGCTGGTCTCGCCCGCGTTGAAGCGGAGGTTCTCCAGCACCGCCACCTGGCCGTCGGCCAGGCCGGCGACCACGGCCGTGGCGGACTCGCCGACCGTGTCGGTCGCGAACGCCACGTCCTTGCCCAGGAGTTCACCCAGCCGCGCGGCAGCGGGGGCGAGCGAGAAGGCCGGGTCCGGCGCGCCCTTGGGGCGACCCAGGTGCGAGGCGACGACCACCTTGGCGCCGGCCTCGGCGAGCTTGGCGATCGTCGGCTGGACGGCACGGATGCGGCCGTCGTCGGTGATGGTCGTGCCGTCCAGGGGCACGTTCAGGTCGGCGCGGACGAAGATCCGCTTGCCTGCGATCCCTGCTGCGATGAGATCGTCGATCGTCTTCATGGTGACTCCGTGACTCTGTTCGGAAAGTCAGTCATAGCACGGGGCTCGTACGACGCTTCATCGCGTCGTACGAGCCCCGTGCTTACATCTGCGGTGACTTGGTGGTCACACCGGTCAGAGCTGGCCGCCGACGAAGACGGTCAGGTCGACCAGGCGGTTGGAGTAGCCCCACTCGTTGTCGTACCAGCCGACGACCTTGACCTGCTTGCCCTGGGCCATCGTCAGCTTCGAGTCGAAGGTGCAGGAGGCCGGGAAGTTCACGATGTCCGAGGAGACGATCGGGTCCTCGGTGTACTCGAGAATGCCCTGGAGCTGGCCCTCGGCGGCCTTCTGGAAGGCGGTGTTGATCTCGTCCTTGGTGACCTCGCGGTCGAGCTCCAGGACCAGGTCGGTGACCGAGCCGGTGGGGACCGGCACGCGCATGGCGATGCCGTCCAGCTTGCCCTTGAGCTGCGGCAGGACCAGGGCGGTGGCCTTGGCGGCACCCGTCGAGGTCGGGATGATGTTCTCCGCGGCGGCGCGGGCGCGGCGCAGGTCGCTGTGCGGGAAGTCCAGGATGCGCTGGTCGTTGGTGTACGCGTGGACCGTCGTCATCAGGCCCTTGACGATGCCGAAGTTCTCGTCCAGAACCTTGGCCATCGGCGCCACACAGTTGGTGGTGCAGGAGGCGTTGGAGATGACGTGGTGGTTGGCCGCGTCGTACTTGTCGTTGTTGACGCCCATCACGATCGTGATGTCCTCGTCCTTGGCGGGCGCGGAGATCAGGACCTTCTTGGCACCGGCTGCGAGGTGCTTGGCGGCGTCGGCCTTCTTGGTGAAGATGCCGGTCGACTCGATGACGATGTCGGCACCGAGCTCGCCCCAGGGGAGGTTCGCCGGGTCGCGCTCGGCCATCGTCTTGAAGGTCATGCTGCCGACGGTGATGGTGTCGTCGGTGTGGCTGACGTCCTGCTTGAGGCGACCCAGAATGGTGTCGTACTTCAGCAGGTGGACCAGGGTGGCGTTGTCGGTCAGGTCGTTGACACCGACGATCTCGATGTCCGCACCCTGCTCCAGGAGCGCGCGGAAGTAGTTACGACCAATGCGGCCGAATCCGTTGATGCCTACGCGGATCGTCACGAAACCGATCTCCTCGTTGGTACGGCGGTTTATGCACCGCCGAGCTGTATGGGATGTCCCCGACCGCCTCCGACCCTACCCCCTAGACGAGACGTACGTGACATTGACATCGGCGCCCAAAGGTGCTCAAGTGAGCGACCTTTGGCCCCTCTGAACGTCCGTCCGTAGGGGCCCCATCGCGACGGCCATACGCACGCGCCCCCGGCACCCATGAACGGGTGCCGGGGGCGCGTGCGGAGAAGATTCGACTCCGGGTCAGCCGACCATGCCTTCGGCCAGCTCTTCGGAGAGGTTGGACTCGGTGCCCGGGATGCCGAGGTCCTGGGCTCGCTTGTCGGCCATCGCCAGCAGCCGGCGGATGCGGCCGGCGACGGCGTCCTTGGTCAGCGGTGGATCGGCGAGGGCGCCCAGCTCCTCCAGGGAGGCCTGCTTGTGCTCCATGCGCAGCCGGCCGGCCGCCGCGAGGTGCTCGGGGACCTCCTCGCCGAGGATCTCCAGGGCCCTGGCGACACGCGCGCCCGCCGCGACGGCCGCACGGGCCGAGCGGCGGAGGTTGGCGTCATCGAAGTTGGCGAGGCGGTTGGCGGTGGCACGGACCTCGCGGCGCATCCGCCGCTCCTCCCACGCCAGCACCGACTCATGGGCACCGAGCCGGGTCAGCAGCGCGCCGATCGCGTCGCCGTCGCGGACCACGACGCGGTCCACGCCGCGCACCTCGCGGGCCTTGGCGCCGATGCCGAGCCGGCGGGCCGCACCGACCAGCGCGAGGGCCGCCTCGGGCCCGGGGCAGGTGACCTCCAGGGAGGAGGAGCGGCCGGGCTCGGTGAGCGAGCCGTGCGCGAGGAAGGCGCCGCGCCAGGCGGCCTCGGCGTCGCAGGTCGCCCCGGAGACCACCTGCGGGGGCAGGCCCCGGATGGGCCGGCCGCGGCCGTCCACCAGACCGGTCTGCCGGGCCAGCTGATCGCCGCCGGCGACCACCCGTACGACATAGCGACTGCCGCGCCGCAGGCCGCCGGGGGCCATCACCACCAGGTCGGAGGAGTGCCCGAAGATCTCCAGGATGTCCTTGCGCAGCCGGCGGGCGGCGATGCCCGTGTCCAGCTCCGCCTCGATCACAATGCGTCCGCTGACCAGGTGCAGACCTCCCGCGAACCGCAGGATCGACGAGACCTCCGACTTCCGGCAGCAGGTCCGGGTGACGGGGAGCCGGGAGATTTCATCCTTCACCGCAGCCGTCATCGCCATGGGCCGATCCTTCCATGCATCCGAAAAATACGGTCGTACGCGGCTGCCAGCAGCTCCGGGTCGTGCCGGTCGGGGGCTCCCCCGGCCGCCGCCCTGCCCTCTCCTTGTGCGGCGACCGCCGCCAGCTCGACCTCACTGCCCACCAGCTGCTTGGCGGCAACCGTCAGACCTTCGATGTCGGGCACGGCGGCCTTGTCGGCCAGCACCACGTCGAAGGCGAGTTTAGGGGCGTGTCGGGCCAAAACCTCCAAATGACGCTGCGGTGAGAAGCCTTCGGTTTCGCCGGGTTGGGGCGCGAGGTTGAGCGACAGGACCTTCCGGGCCTTGGTCTCCTCCAGCGCCTCGCGCAGTTCCGGCACCAGGAGATGCGGGATGACCGAGGAGAACCAGGAGCCGGGCCCGAGCACCACCCAGTCGGCGTCGCGCACCGCGGCGACCGCCTCGGGAACGGCCGGCGGCTCCTCGGGAACGACATGGACGGACTGCACCTCGCCGTGGGTGAGCGCGACGGTGGCCTGGCCGCGGACCGTGCTGATCTCGTCGGGGCGGCCCTGGTGATGGCCCTTGACCTGGGCCTGGAGTTCCAGGGGCACGGCCGACATGGGCAGCACCCGGCCCTGCGCGCCGAGCAGCTTGCCGACCAGGTCCAGCGCCTGCACATGGTCGCCGAGCTGCTCCCACAGGGCGACGATCAGCAGATTGCCGACGGCGTGATCATGCAGCTCGCCCTCGCTCTGGAAGCGGTGTTGGATCACCCGGGACCAGGTCTGGCCCCAGTCGTCGTCGCCGCACAGGGCGGCCAGCGCCTTGCGCAGATCGCCGGGCGGCAGCACGCCCAGCTCATCGCGGAGCCGGCCGCTGGAGCCGCCGTCGTCGGCGACGGTGACCACGGCGGTCAGATCGCCGGTGATACGTCGCAGCGCGGCGAGCGAGGCGGACAGGCCCATGCCGCCGCCGAGCGCCACCACCTTGGGGGTGGCGCCCTTGGTCGTACGGCCTCCGGGGACGAATCTGCGGACCCGGTGCAGCCGCCGTGCGCGCCCGGTCACTCGCGCCCCATGTCCCGGTGGACGACAACCGTCTCGACGCCTTCGGACACCAGCCTGCGGGCCAGCTTCTCGGACATCGCGACGCTGCGGTGCTTGCCGCCCGTACAGCCGACGGCGATGGTCACATAGCGCTTGCCCTCGCGGCGGTATCCCTCGGCGACGATCCGCAGCAGCTCGGCGTAGCCGTCCAGGAACTCCTTGGAGCCGGGCTGGTTGAAGACGTAGTCGGAGACCTCCTCGTTGAGGCCGGTGAACGGGCGCAGCTCGGGGACCCAGTGCGGGTTGGGGATGAAGCGGCAGTCGATGACCATGTCCGCGTCGACCGGGAGGCCGTACTTGAAGCCGAAGGACATGACCGTGGCGCGCAGCTCGGGGACCTCCTCCCCGGCGAACTGGGCGTCCAGCTTGGCGCGCAGCTCGTGGACGTTGAGGCTGGAGGTGTCGATGACCAGGTCGGCGTCACCGCGCAGCTCGCGCAGCAGATCGCGTTCGGCGGCGATGCCGTCGACGATCCGGCCGTCGCCCTGGAGGGGGTGCGGGCGGCGCACCGACTCGAAGCGGCGCACCAGGGCCTCGTCGGAGGACTCCAGGAAGACGATGCGGCGCTTGACGTTCTGCGCGTCGAGCGTGGCGAGCGATTCCTTGAGGTTGGCGAAGAAGCGGCGGCCGCGGACGTCGACGACGACCGCGATCTTGGCGACATTGCCCTGGGAGCGGGCGCCCAGCTCGACCATCGGCGGGATCAGCTCGGGCGGGATGTTGTCGACGACGAACCAGCCGAGGTCCTCCAGGCACTTAGCGGCCGTGCTCCGGCCGGCGCCCGACATCCCGGAGATGATCACCAGCTCGGGAATGGCGGCGCTCTCGCCCTGATCGGTCGTGCCCGTACTCACCTGTGCACCGTCTCTCTCGGTTTGCTGCTCTTCGTGCGGAGTGCTCATCGGTCCTGCCCCCGTTCTGCTGACAACGCGGCCGGTGGGGCCCCGTCATCCTCAATGATCTCTCCTGTGGCCGTGTTCACCGCGGGGGCGGCCGGTGCCGCCCCGGCCAGCGCCGCCGCGACCGTCTCGGCGGTCTTGCGGCCGACCCCCGGGACCTCGCAGATCTCGTCGATCGTCGCGGCCCGCAGCTTCTTCAGCGAGCCGAAGTGCTTCAGCAGTGCCTGACGGCGGCTGTCCCCGAGGCCGGCGACGGCGTCGAGCGGAGAGGACTTCAGCCGCTTGGTGCGCTTGGTGCGCTGGTAGCCGATGGCGAAGCGGTGTGCTTCGTCGCGGACGCGCTGGAGGAGGTAGAGGCCCTCGCTGCTGCGGGGCAGCACGGCCGGGTCTTCTTCGTCGGGCAGCCAGACCTCTTCGAGGCGCTTGGCGAGGCCGCAGACCGCGACATCGTCGATACCGAGCTCGTCCAGGGCCCGGCGGGCGGCCGCGACCTGCGGGGCGCCGCCGTCGACGACCACGAGCTGGGGCGGGTAGGCGAAGCGCTTGGGGCGGCCGTCTTCGTCGGTGGGGCGGCCGGACAGTGCGTCCGGAGCGCCGTCGTCCTCTACAGGGGCGTCAGCGGGCGGCTCCTCCGTCCATTCGCCGGACTTCTGCTTCTCCTGGAGATAGCGCTTGAAGCGGCGGCCGATGACCTCGTGCATGGAGCGGACATCGTCCTGGCCCTCAAAGGTCTTGATCTGGAAACGGCGGTATTCGCTCTTACGGGCGAGGCCGTCCTCGAAGACCACCATCGAGGCGACGACGTCCTCGCCCTGGAGGTGGGAGATGTCGAAGCACTCGATGCGCAGCGGCACCGCATCCAGGCCGAGGGCCTGGGCGATCTCCTCCAGGGCGCGGGAGCGGGTGGTCAGGTCGGAGGCGCGCTTGGTCTTGTGCAGGGCCAGGGCCTGCTGGGCGTTGCGGCCGACCGTGGCCATCAGGTCCTTCTTGTCGCCGCGCTGCGGGATACGCAGCGAGACCTGGGAGCCACGACGCCCGGAGAGCCACTGCTGGACCGGCTCGACGGGCTCGGGGAGCGCCGGGACCAGCACCTCCTTGGGGACGGCGTCGCCCCGCTCCTCGCCGTAGAGCTGCTGGAGGGCGTGCTCCACCAGGCCGGCGGTGCTGACGGCCTCCACCTTGTCGGTGACCCAGCCGCGCTGACCGCGCACCCGGCCGCCGCGGACGTGGAAGATCTGGACGGCGGCTTCGAGTTCGTCCTCGGCGACGGCGATGAGGTCGGCGTCGGTGGCGTCGGCGAGCACCACGGCGCTCTTCTCCATGGCCCGCTTGAGCGCCCCTATGTCGTCGCGCAGCCGGGCGGCGCGCTCGTACTCCATCTCCTCGGCGGCGTCCTGCATCTGCCGCTCCAGGCGGCGGATGTACGCGCCGGTGCGGCCGGCCATGAAGTCGCAGAATTCTTCGGCCAGTTCGCGGTGTTCCTCGGCCGAAACCCGCTCGACGCAGGGGGCCGAGCACTTGCCGATGTAGCCCAGCAGGCAGGGGCGGCCGATCTGCGCGGAGCGCTTGAAGACCCCCGCGGAGCAGGTGCGCACGGGGAAGACGCGCAGCAGGAGGTCGACGGTCTCGCGGATCGCCCAGGCGTGGCCGTACGGGCCGAAGTAGCGCACGCCCTTCTTCTTGGCGCCGCGCATGACCTGGACGCGGGGGAACTCCTCGTTGAGGGTGACCGCGAGATACGGATAGCTCTTGTCGTCGCGGTACTTGACGTTGAAGCGCGGGTCGAACTCCTTGATCCAGCTGTATTCGAGCTGGAGCGCCTCGACCTCGGTGGAGACGACGGTCCACTCCACGGAGGCGGCGGTGGTGACCATCGTGCGCGTACGCGGATGGAGCCCGGCCAGGTCCTGGAAGTAGCTGGCCAGGCGCTGGCGCAGGCTCTTCGCCTTGCCGACGTAGATGACCCGCCCGTGGTCGTCGCGGAACTTATAGACCCCCGGCGAGTCGGGGATCTGTCCCGGCTTGGGTCGGTAGCTGCTGGGGTCTGCCATGACCACCACCCTACTGACCGCCACTGACATTGAGCGGTGGCGGACCGTGCGCCGGGCGGTGGGGCGGCTTCCCGACTTTTCCGGCCCCCGCCCCCACCCCCCGTCACCTGCCCTCCCCCCTTCGGGGGGAGGGCAGGTGGGGGCGGGGGAGGGTGTGTGGGTGGGGTGGGGGGCCGCTCGCCGCGCCGACGTGCACAGCGAGCCGTCAGCCACCGCGAGCCGTCGGGCCGCGCGCCCTCGGGCCCCCGGCCCCTACGCCGTCAGCCCGTACGCCGCCTACGCACCGCCGCCGTGCCCAGCAGCCCCAGGGCCACCAGGGCGGCGACGCCCGCGACGGTCGAGGCGGCGGTCACCGGGAAGCTGTCGCCGGCCAGCGTGTCCGCCGCGACGGGCTGCTTGCGCGCGCCCGCCTTGGCGGCGTCGTCCGCTGCGACGTCCGCAGCGGTGGCGGACCCGGCCCGGGAACCGGTCTGCGGGCCGTAGCCGCCGGCCTCGCCGCGCTTGTCGTACGCGGAGCCGGGGAGCTTGTCGCCGTACGCCTTCGCCACCCGCTTCTGGTAGGCGGCGAGGCTGGTTCCCCGCGCACCGACCGCCTTCACGGCGTCCTCGTCCAGCGGCTCGACGCGGTCGCCGCGCTGGACGTACCAGGCGTCGATCTGCGGCTCGTGGAAGACCGTCCCGGCGCCGGGCTTCGCACGCCCGGCCGCCGTGTAGCGGCTCTCGTCGTCGCCGCTGGCGATGTTGACGACCTTCCAGGACGTGCCCTGGCGCGCGCTCCACACCGACGCCTTCCGGCCATCGGCGGCGACGGCCTTGCTGGCGAGGAACTCTAGCCGGGCCACTAGCGCCTTGGCCTTGCCGCGGACGAAGTCCGGCGACAGGACGTAGACGGGGACCGGGCCGCCCTCGATGCGCGGGGCGGTCTTCGCCGCGCCCGGAGCGGCGGCACCGGCACGGGCCCCGTTACGGGCGGCCTCGGCGGCGAAGAACCGGGTGAGCGTGTCCAGCGTCGCGGGCGCGGCGGCCACGTCGTGGGCGGCGGCGACGCTCGCACGGGACGGGGCCGGCGGCGGCGCGGGGGTCTCCGCGGCCAGGGCGGCGTGCGGGGCGAGGCCGAGGAGAGCGGTGGCGAGCGTCCCGGTGACGGCGGCACGCAGGCCGGTGCGAGTGGTGCGCTTCGTCATGACCTCACGCTCCTATCCGGTAGAGGGAGTGCGTCCAGGAGAAGGAGCTGCCGTTTACGTAGTTGTCGAAGTCGCCCCAGTTGTACCGGTCGTTGGAGCCCCAGGGGTCACCCCAGTAAACCCAGTTGTTGGCCGTGTCGTAGCCGTAGATGACGTGCATGTGGCCGCCGCCGGACGACCACTGGATGCGGGTCTCGACGGGCCGGTTGGCGTTGATCTCGCTCTGCACGGTGCTGTAGCGCAGATAGCCGCTCACATACGAGCCGGAATTGATGCCCATCCAGTCGAATGCGTTCTGCACATTGCCCAGAGTGGCCTGGTCATTGGGGCAGGCCGAACCCTGCTGGTAGTTGAAGGCGGCGTTGCAGAACGCGTTCTGGCTGTAGTTCTTGCCGAACCAGGAGGCGATGGTGTTGCCGGAGGCGGCCCAGCACCAGTTGGACTCCTCCTGGGCCTGCATGGATATGTCGAGGCGGTTGGCGGCGCGCGGCGCGAGGGCGCTCTGCGCGGCGGGAGCGGTGTGCGCCTGGCGCGCGACGGCCGCGTGGGGGGCGGCCGCCGAGGCTGCCGCCCCGGGGAGCGTGGTGAGTGCGGCCAGCGTCGCGGCGCCGACCGCCGCGGCCGAAAGCCATCTGCGGCGCGAACGGCGTGCGTGGGGGGCACGGGTCATGGCGTTCCTCCCGAATGGGGGGTGAGGGGGAGAGGAGCGCATCCGGATGCTGATGAGGAGCATCGGGTGTTGTCGCACACGGGTCAACACGGTTCAATGCGAAATGACATGGGGGTGTGGACGGACGGGCCCAGATGTGAACGGCCGGCGCCCGGCGTACTGCAGTGAACAGGCAGGGAGAGCGCGCGGCGTGCGATCCGGTTGTGAACATTCACCCCGCGCGCCGGAGGATTGAGGCAATGGCACAGAACACTCCCGAGTCCGCCGAGCTGACACAGCTGCTGCGGACCGGCCCGTTCCATCTGGCGCTGCGCAGCGCCCTCACCGCACGCGGCCTCGCCCTGCACCGCGTCCAGCACAAGCTCGCGCAGCGCGGCATCAAAGTCGGGGTGACCAGCCTGAGTTACTGGCAGCAGGGCGCCCGGCGCCCGCAGCGCCCCGAGTCACTCCGGGCGGTGCGCGCCCTGGAGGAGGTCCTCGACCTGCCGGCACGCTCACTGCACCGTCTGCTGGTGCCCGAAGGCGGCGCGCGTCCCGAGGCCGAGCGGCCGCCCGCCCGCTCGTACCGCTCGCTGGTGGCGCCCGCCGACTCGCTGCAGCAGCTCTTCGCCGAGCTGGAGACCCCCGCGGACGGCGGGCTGCACACCGTCGGACATCACGAGCGGGTCCGTATCGGGCCGCGACGCGAGCTGAGCGAACGCGAATCACTCCAGGTCGTCCGCGCGCACCGGGACGGCGTGGACCGCTATATCGCCATCCACCGGGGCGACACCGGCTGCGACCCGTCCCGGGTGGCGGTGCGAGCCGTGGAGAACTGCCGCCTGGGGCGGGTGCGCGGGGACGCGGACACCGGTGTGGTGGTGGCCGAGCTGCTCTTCGACGCCCGGCTGCGGGCCGGCGACACACATGTCTTCGGGTACGTCTTCGAGGACGGCAGCGCCGGCCCGAGCGCCGAGTATGTCCGCGGCTTCAGCTTCGCGGGCGGCCAGTACGTCCTTCAGGTGCGCTTCGACGAGGCGGCGCTGCCGGCGCGCTGCCGGCGCTTCGCCCAGACCACGGCGAGCTCCCCGCGCAGCGGCCAGCAGGAGCTGACGCTGAGCGGACAGCACCGGGCCGTCCACCTGGTGGAGCAGGGGGTACGGCCCGGAATACTGGGGATCGGGTGGGACTGGGGGTAGTGGGGCATCGGGTGGGTGGGACGCGGGGGCAGCGCGGCACGAGGTGCGACGGCGTGGCACTAGGGGCGGCGAGCCCGTGCCCGTCGGTGGTGCCCCTCGGCGCGTGCCCGTCGGCGCGATCCGGACCCAGGGGCCGCCTCAGCCCGCTATCAGCTTCCCGTTCTTGGCCTTCACCGGTACCTCGGGCAGCGGGGCGGACGCCGGCCCCTGGATGACCTCGCCCGTCGTGACGTCGAAGCGGCTGCCGTGACAGGGGCAGCTGCCCTCCTTCTTGTCGACCTCGGTCAGGACGCAGCCCTTGTGCGTGCACATGGCGCTGAAGCACTTGAAGTCGCCCTTGGCGGGCTGTGACACGACGAGCCGGTCCTCGCGGTAGAGCCTGGCGCCGCCGACCGGCACCTCCGCGGCGGCGCCCAGGTCGACCGGCGCGGTGGGCACGGCCGACGCCGCGCTTCCCGAGTCCGGGGTGCAGGCCGACAGCCCGAAGCCGGCGGCACCCGCGAGCGCGGCGCCGCGCAGCATGGTTCGGCGGTCGGGGCACTGGCTCATGGCTGCTCCAGGGGCACGGGGGCGGTGGCTTCCGTCGGCCGTCCGACCTCGACGAACTCGACGATCGGACGTCGACCGTCCGACGCTCTCGGCGACCGTCGGACGGTCGGGGCCCGACGATACCGGCACAGATCGTTCCGCTTCCGGCGGGGCGCACACCACGGGTTCGGTGCCGGCGCGGCCCACACGGGAGACGTAAACGCTTACGCAAACGTTTACGTTTGCGGTCGGATGCTCGTAAGGTGGTGCACCCGCGGGGCGGCGGGACGCGCCGCCGCCGTGGTGGCGCACGCTCGGAGGAAGAGCCGGATGACGACGATGGTGGATGTGGCACGGCGCGCGGGCGTCTCGGTCGCCACGGTCTCGCATGTGCTCAACGAGACCCGGCCGGTACGCCCCGACACCCGCGCCGCGGTGCTCGGCGCCATCGACGAGCTCGGCTACACCCACAACACCCTCGCCCGCTCCCTGGTCACCGCCCGCACCCGCTCGATCGGCCTGGCGGTCTCCGCGATCAGCAATCCGTACTTCACCGAGATCCTCCAGGGTGTCGAGGCCGGTGCGCTGGAGGCCGGCTACAGCCTGCTGATCGCCGATCCGCACGACGACCCGGAACATGAGCGCAAGGTCGTGCAACTGCTGCACGAGCGGCGGGTGGACGGCATGATCGTCGCGCCCTCCGCGGAGCCCGCCGAGATGGTCGGGTATCTGTCGCGGCGCGAGGTCCCCACGGTGTTCCTGGACCGGCTGGTCGGGGACGGCCATGATCAGGTGTGCGCCGAGAACACCGGGCCGACGCGTCAACTGGTGGAGCATCTGGCCGGCTTGGGGCACACCCGGATCGGCCTGGTGGCCGGACTCCCCGGGCTGAGCACGACCACCGAGCGCGTCCAGGGCTACCGCGACGGACTGCGCGCCGCCGGCCTGCCGTTCGCGCCCGAACTGCTCGCCGGCGGCAACTCCGAAGCGGAGGGCGCGCAGGACGCCACCCGCCATCTGCTCGCCACGCCGGAACCGCCCACCGCGATCATCACCGCCAACAACGCGATGACGATCGGCGCCCTGCGCGCGCTGCGCGAACTGGGTCTCGAAGTGCCCCGCGACATCGCGCTGGCCTGCTTCGACGACTTCTCCTGGGCCGATCTGTTCGAGCCCCGGCTGACCGCGATCGCGCAGCCCAGCAAGGACATCGGGACGGCGGCGGTCCGGCTGCTGCTGGAGCGGCTCGAGGAGCCGGACCGGCCGCCGCGCACCGTCCGGCTGCCCTGCGTCCTTGTGCACCGTACGTCGTGCGGCTGCCCCGATACCGGCCCGTCGTCCCCACGCCCGGCCGCCTCTCCGGCCGCTCCCCCGGCCGCCCAGGAAAGGAACCGCACCCCGTGATCGTCGTCGCCGGCGAGGCGCTGATCGACCTCGTCCCCAGTCCCCAGGACCCGCCCGCCAACGGCCAGTTGCCCGCGCTGCTGCCACGACGCGGCGGCGGGCCGTACAACACCGCGGTCGCGCTGGGCCGGCTCGGCTCGCCCACCGCGTTCTGCTCGCGGATCTCGACCGACACCTTCGGTGAAGCGCTGCTGCGGGGGCTGCGGACCGCCGGTGTGGACACCTCTCTGGTGCAGCGCGGCGGCGAGCCGACCACTCTCGCGATGGCGGACATCAGCGCGGACGGCTCGGCGGGCTACGGCTTCTACGTCGAGGGCACCGCCGACCGCCTCTTCGCCCTTCCGCCGGCGCTGCCCGACGGTGTCCGCGCGCTGTCGCTCGGGACCTGCTCGCTCGTTCTGGAGCCGGGCGCGAGCGCGTACGAGGCGCTGCTGCGCCGGGAGGCCGGGCGCGGCGTCTTCACCGCGCTCGACCCCAATATCCGGGCCGGTCTGATCCCGGATCCGGCCGCCTACCGGGCCCGTTTCCACTCCTGGCTGCCGCATGTCGACCTCCTGAAGCTGTCGGAGGAGGACGCGCTGTGGCTGGCGGAGGCCGAGGGGCGGGACGCGGTCACCGGGGCGGCGAAGGAGTGGCTGAGCGCGGGGCCCACGGCGATCGTGCTGACCCATGGCGGCGACGGCCTGACGGTGCTGACACCGGGCGGCGGCGAGCTGACCGTCCCGGGCGAGCGGGTCGAGGTGGTCGACACCATCGGCGCGGGCGACACGGTCAATGCCGCGCTGCTGCACCGGCTGGCCGCCCACGACGCGCTCTCGCACACCGCGGTCGCCGCGCTCGGCCCTGACGACTGGCGCGACATCCTCGGCTTCGCCGCCCGCGCGGCCGCCGTCACCTGCTCACGCGCGGGCGCCGAGCCCCCGTTCGCAGGGGAACTGGCGGGGTAGGCGCGCGGCCGGGGCGAACTGACCACTGGCTACTCGTCAGCTCACCCCGGCCGCCCGGCAGGCACGTCAGGCCGACCCCGCAGGCGCCCCACTATCGCCCGGCAGGCGTCAGGTCGCCCGCCGGGCCCGCGTCGTCGTCTTCTTCGCCGCAGCCTTCTTCGCCACAGCCTTCTTGGTCACGGCTTTCTTCGCCACGGTCTTCTTCGCCGCCGCCTTCTTTGCCGCCGTGGTCTTGGCCGCCGCGGACGTCTTGGCCGCCGACGTCTTGGTGGCAGTCGTCCGGGCGGTGGCCGTCTTGACCCCGCTCGACTTAGCCGCGACCGTCTTCGCCGCCGTCTTCTTGGCCGCAGGCCGCTTCGCCGACGCGGCCTTCGTCCCCGGATTACCCGACGGATTCCCCGGATTCCCCGGATTTCCCGAGGACGCGGCATCGCTGACGCGGTCGCCGAGGATCTCCCGCAGGAACTTGCCGGTGTGGCTGGCCGGGACCGCGGCGACCTGCTCGGGGGTGCCTTCGGCGACGATCAGTCCGCCGCCGCTGCCGCCCTCCGGGCCCATGTCGACCACCCAGTCGGCCGTCTTGATCACATCGAGGTTGTGCTCGATGACGATCACCGAGTTGCCCTTGTCGACCAGCCCGGACAGGACCGTGATCAGCTTGCTGATGTCCTCGAAGTGCAGACCGGTGGTCGGCTCGTCCAGGACATAGACCGTACGGCCGGTGGACCGCTTCTGGAGCTCGCTCGCCAGCTTCACCCGCTGGGCCTCGCCGCCCGAGAGGGTCGGCGCGGACTGCCCGAGGCGGACGTATCCCAGGCCGACCTCGTTGAGCGTCTTGAGATGCCGGGAGATGGTCGGCACCGCCTCGAAGAACTCCAGCGCCTCCTCGATGGGCATGTCCAGGACCTCGGCGATGGACTTGCCCTTGTAGTGCACCTCCAGCGTCTCGCGGTTGTACCGCGCGCCGTGGCAGACCTCGCACGGCACATACACGTCCGGCAGGAAGTTCATCTCGATCTTGATCGTGCCGTCGCCGGAGCAGTTCTCGCAGCGGCCGCCCTTGACGTTGAAGGAGAAGCGGCCCGGCAGATAGCCGCGGACCTTGGCCTCCATCGTCTCCGCGAACAGCTTGCGCACGTGATCGAAAACGCCGGTGTACGTCGCCGGGTTGGAGCGCGGCGTGCGGCCGATGGGCGACTGGTCGACATGCACGACCTTGTCCACCAGGTCGTCGCCGTCCACCCGGGTGTGCCTGCCGGGCACCGACTTGGCGCCGTTCAGCTCACGCGCCAGGTGGGTGTAGAGGATGTCGTTGACCAGCGTCGACTTGCCGGATCCGGAGACGCCGGTGACGGCGGTGAGCACCCCGAGCGGGAAGGAGACGTCGATGTCCTGGAGGTTGTTCTCCTTCGCGCCGTGCACCGTCAGCTGCCGGGTCGGGTCGGCGGGCCGCCGCATGCCGGGCATCGGGATGGCGCGCTTGCCGGACAGATACTGACCGGTGACCGACTCCTGGTTGGCCAGCAGCTCGGCCAGCGGGCCGCTGTGGACGACCTTGCCGCCGTGCTCGCCGGCGCCGGGGCCGATGTCCACGACCCAGTCGGAGGTCTTGATCGTGTCCTCGTCGTGCTCGACCACGATCAGGGTGTTGCCGAGGTCGCGCAGCCGGACCAGCGTCTCGATCAGCCGGTGGTTGTCCCGCTGGTGCAGGCCGATGGACGGCTCGTCCAGGACGTAGAGCACGCCCACCAGGCCGGAGCCGATCTGGGTGGCGAGCCGGATGCGCTGGGCCTCGCCGCCGGAGAGGGTGCCGGCGGCACGGTTCAGGGAGAGGTAGTCCAGGCCGACGTCGACCAGGAACCGCAGCCGTTCGTTGACCTCCTTGAGGACCCGCTCGGCGATCTTCTTCTCGCGGGCGTTGAGCTTCATCTCACGGAGGAAGTCGGCGCAGTCGCTGATCGACATGGCCGCGACCTCGGCGATCGACTTCCCCTGGAGCGTGACCGCGAGCACGATCGGCTTGAGCCGGGTTCCCTCGCAGGTCGGGCAGGGCACCTCGCGCATATAGCCCTCGAAGCGCTCCCGGCTGCTGTCGCTCTCCGCCTCGCTGTGCCGCCGCTTGACGAACGGGACGGCGCCCTCGAACGGGGTGGTGTATGCCCGCTGGCGGCCGTAGCGGTTGCGGTAGCGCACCTCGATCTGGGTCTTGTGGCCGTACAGCAGGGCCTTCTTCGCACGCTGCGGCAGCCCGGCCCAGGGGATGTCCGTACGGAATTCGAGGGCATCCGCCAGCGCACTGACCAGGCGGCCGAAGTAGTCCTTGGTGTGGCCGTGCGACCAGGGGTGGATCGCGCCGTCGTCGAGGGCGCGGTCCTCGTCCGGGACGATCAGATCGGGGTCGACCTCCATGCGGGTGCCGATGCCGGTGCATTCCGGGCAGGCGCCGAAGGGCGAGTTGAAGGAGAAGGAGCGGGGCTCCAGCTCTTCGAAGGACAGGTCGTCGTAGGCGCAGTACAGATGCTCCGAATACATCCGCTCGCGCTGCGGGTCGTCCGCGTCAAGGTCGACGAAGTCGAGGATGACCATGCCGCCGGAGAGGCCGAGCGCGGTCTCGACGGAGTCGGTGAGCCGGCGCTTGGCGGTCTCCTTGACCGTGAGGCGGTCGACGACCACCTCGATGGTGTGCTTCTCCTGCTTCTTCAGCTTCGGCGGCTCGGCGAGCTGGATGGTCTCGCCGTCGACCCGGGCGCGGCTGTAGCCCTTGGTCTGGAGGTCGGAGAAGAGGTCGACGAACTCGCCCTTGCGCTCGCGGACCAGCGGGGACAGCACCTGGAAGCGGCTGCCCTCGGGGAGCTCCAGGACCTTGTCGACGATGGCCTGCGGGGACTGCCGGGCGATCGGCCGCCCGCACTCGGGACAGTGCGGCTTGCCGATACGGGCGAAGAGCAGCCGGAGGTAGTCGTAGACCTCGGTGATCGTGCCGACCGTCGAGCGCGGGTTGCGCGAGGTCGACTTCTGGTCGATCGACACGGCGGGGGACAGGCCCTCGATGAAGTCCACATCGGGCTTGTCCATCTGCCCGAGGAACTGCCGGGCGTAGGAGGAGAGCGACTCGACATAGCGCCGCTGCCCCTCGGCGAAGATCGTGTCGAAGGCGAGCGAGGACTTGCCCGACCCGGAGAGCCCCGTGAAGACGATGAGGGAGTCGCGAGGGAGGTCGAGCGAGACGTTGCGGAGGTTGTGCTCGCGAGCGCCACGGACGATGAGACGGTCGGCCACGCCGGTCGGCACCTTTCTGGGATGAGGGGCGGAAGCCGCGGCTCTGCGTCCGCCGCCCGAGTTACGTGAGCAGAGGCGGCGAGCGAAGAGCGGAGCCCCCGCCCCAGGGTATGGGGACCGCCGCGGCACTGTCTGAGTGATGCCATACACGAGCCTATAGCACGCACATTCGATTCACGGGGCCCTCAAGCCCTCTTCACCCAAACGTGTGGCGAGCCCATAACCTTCCCGGTCCGGCGCACTCCGTCCCGAGCAGGCCACGTACACCGCCCCACCTCGGCCGCCGCCCCTCACTCCGAACCCCGGGACCCCCGCAGCGCCCGCTCCAGCGCGTCGAAGGTCCGCTCCAGCACCGCCGCCTGCTCAACGGCCACCTCGTCCGCCGGGTCACCGTCGAGCTGCCGGGCCGCGGCGCCCGCGTACGCGACCCGGTACGCCGCGATGATCAGCGCCGCGGCCAGCCTCGGATCCCCGCCGTCGCCGCGCCGCCCCCCGGCATCGCCCGCCACCTCCGCGAGCAGCCCGGCCAGCACGTCCTCGATCTCCTCCACCGCCTCGCGCCCCCGCGCGCGCAGCGCCGGGGACTCCAGCACGGTGCGCCAGAAGTGCGTGAAGTTGTCCCCCACCCCGGCCAGGGGGTGCCGCCGCGCCAGCAGATCCAGCGCGAGGCGGCGCAGCGCGGCGAGCGGCGACTCGTCCGCCCCGCGGTCCCGGATCGCCCGCGTGATCAGCTCCCTGCCCTCGGGAATGCGGTCGAGGAAGAGATCTTCCTTGCGGGGGAAGTAGTTGAAGACGGTCATCGTGGACACCTCGGCGGCGCGGGCGACCTCGGCGACGGTGACGTTGTCGAAGCCGCGCTCGATGAACAGCAGCGTCGCCTCGCCGGAGATCCGCTGACGGGTCCGCAGCTTCTTGCGCTCGCGCAGCGTCAGCCGGCCGTCGTCCTCCACATAACCGGTCTCCGGGTAGCCGGCCTCCACGTGCCCGGTCTCCACGCGATCGGCCGCCTGTCCGTCCGCCGCACGACCGGTACCGCGCTCCCGCCCCCCGGCCCGCCCCTTGCCGCTCTCATCCCGCACTTCATCCACCATGACCAGAATTTTAGCCGCAACAAACTTTTAGTGACTACACTCATCGCCCATGAAGCATGACGCAGACGTAGTAGTGGCAGGGGGCGGCCCTGTGGGGCTGATGCTCGCCTGCGAACTCGCACTGGCAGATGTCTCGGTCGTCGTCCTGGAGCGGCTGACCGAAGTGGATACGACGATCAAGGCGGGGGCGATAAACACCCCGAGCGCGGAGGCTTTCTACCGCCGCGGGATGCTGCCCGGCCTCGCGGAGGTGCAGCGTGGCGCGATCGAGAAGTTCAGCTCATTCCTGCGGCAGCGGCAGGCGGCGGGCGCCACCGCGCTGAAGCGGCCGCCGAAGTTCGCCGGGCACTTCGCCGGGATCATGCTGCGCGGCGACCTGCTGGACGAGTCCGACCCGGACTTCGACGCGGCCGGCCCGGCGGGCGATGTCGGCCTCGTACCCCAGGAGGCCCTCGAAAGGCTGCTCGTCGCCCGAGCCGCCGAACTCGGCGTCGACCTGCGCCGCGGCGTACACCTGACCGGCCTCGACGCCGGCGAGGACGGCGTGACCGCGCACACCTCGGACGGCTCGTTGCGGGCCGGTTGGCTGGTGGGCTGCGACGGCGGCCGCAGTACGGTCCGCCGGCTGGCCGGGTTCCCGTTCCCCGGTACCGCCCCCGAGATCACCGGTCATCAGGCCATCGTGGAGATGACCGGCGCCGACGCCCTGGGGGCGGGCTGGAACTGGACCGACACCGGGACATACGCCCACGGCCCGATGCCCGGCCGGATCCTCACCGTGGAGTTCGACGGTCCGCCCGCGGACCGCGAAGCACCCGTCACCGCCGAGGAGTTGCAGACCTCGCTGCGGCATGTCTCCGGTGTACCGGACGTCACGATCACCAAGGTGCACTCCGCCACCCGCTTCACGGACAACGCCCGCCAGGTGCCCGACTACCGGGCGGGGCGGGTGCTGCTGGCCGGTGACGCGGCGCATGTGCACTCGCCGTTCGGCGGTCAGGGGCTGAATCTCGGCATCGGCGACGCGCTGAACCTGGGCTGGAAGCTGGCCGCGACGGTGCGCGGCCGGGCGCCGGAGGGGCTGCTGGACACCTACACGGCCGAGCGGCACCCGATAGGCGCGTGGGTGCTGGAGTGGACCCGGGCCCAAGTGGCGCTGATGCGGCCGGAGCCGCACGCCCGCGCGCTGCGCGGCGTGATCGCCGAGCTGGCGGGGTCGGTCGACGCCACCACCTTCTTCGCCAAGAAGATCTCCGGTGTCTGGCAGCGCTACGACCTGCCCGGTACGCATCCGCTGACCAGCCGCAGCGCCCCCGACCTCGAACTGTCCGACGGCAGCCGGCTCGCCGACCAACTGCACGGCGGGCAGGCGCTGTTGCTCGACCTCGTCGACGACCCCGAGCTGCGCAAACGCGCTCTCGGCTACGGCGACCGGGTGCGGCTGGTCACCGCCGCCTGCCCGCGGCGGCCGGGTCTCGCCGGCCTCCTGGTGCGCCCGGACGGGTGCACGGCGTGGGCGGCGGACGTAGCGGACGTACCGGCCGATGCGCGGGACGCCGCGCCGGCTCCGCTGGACGAGCTGGATGCCGCGCTGCGCCGGTGGTTCGGGGCCCCCGGCACCGGGACCCTGGAGGACGCTGCGGCAGCCTGAGAGGAGGCCACCTGACACGGCGGCGGGCCGCGAACGCGGGGCCGCGGGACAACGGGGGGCTGGGGCGCGGTGGCACGGGGCACCGCGCCCCAGCCCCCCGTTCTCCCGTCCCCCCTCCCCCTTCTCCCGGCCCCCTGCCCCCGTCTCCCCCTGGCACCGTCGCGCGCCGTCCGCCCCTCCCGCACCACCCGCGTACGCCACGGATCCCTGCCGGCCGACTCCCGAACTCACCGTCGCGGCGCTAGCGTCGGACCATGACCATCACCCCGCCAGACTTCCCGCACGACGCGGCCGCCGTCCGAGAGGCCACCGACCGACTCCTCGTCTCGGTGGCCAAGCTGGACGACGCGGCGATCGGCGAACCGTCCCTGCTCCCGGACTGGACCCGCGGCCACGTCCTGGCTCATCTCGCGCGCAACGCGGACGCCCTGGTCAACCTCCTCACCTGGGCACGTACGGATGTACCGACACCGATGTACGCCAGTGCCGCGGCCCGCGACGCGGATATCGCCCGGGACGCCGACCGCTCGCTGGCCGGCCATCTGGAGGACCTGCGGCAGAGCGCCGCGCGGTTCGACGCGGCGGCCGACGCGCTGCCGGAGGGGCGTCGGGCGTTCGAGGTCGAGATGCGCAACGGCGTCGTCGAGCGGGCCGACCGGCTGCCGCTGCGGCGACTGGCGGAGGTGGAGCTGCACCACGTCGACCTCGGCGTCGGCTACACCGTCGACCAGCTGCCGGCCTCGTTCCTCGACAGCGAGCTGACGTTCCTGTGCACGGTGAAGTTCGCCGGGCACCCGGAACTGCCCCCGCTGGAGCTGCGCACGGACGACGGGCGACGGTGGCACACCGGGCGTACGGACACCGGGGCGGGCGGCGACGCCGCGCCCGTGGTGGTGACGGGTCCGGCGGCGGCACTGGTCGGTTGGCTCACCGGACGCGGCGACGGTCGCGAACTCGACACCCCCGGCTCCACACTGCCTGCCATCCCGCCGCTTTAAGGTGGTCCCATGATGGCCTACAGCGGAGCGGTGAAGGTCGGCGGACCTGCCGACGTGCACGAGCTGAGCGACCTGATGATCTCGAAGGTCGCGGTCGGACCGATGGACAACAACGCCTATGTGCTGCGGTGTCGTGCGACCGATGAGCAGTTGCTGATCGACGCGGCCGCCGAGCCGCACACCCTGCTCACGCTGGTCGGCGACAGCGGCCTGACGTCCGTGGTCACCACCCACCGGCACGGTGACCACTGGGGCGCGCTCCGCGAGGTCGTCGACGCGACCGGTGCGCGGACCTACGCGGGCCGGCACGACGCCGAGGGCATTCCCGTCCCCACGGACGTCCTGGTCGACGACGGCGACGTCATCACCGTCGGCCGCGTCGAACTGACGGCGCGCCACCTGGTCGGCCACACTCCCGGCAGCATCGCGCTGATCTACGACGACCCGCACGGCGCCCCGCATCTGTTCACCGGGGACTGTCTCTTCCCCGGGGGCGTCGGCAACACCTGGGGCAACCCGGACCACTTCGCCAGCCTGATCGACGGCGTGCAGACCAAGCTCTTCGACCAACTGGCCGACGAGACCTGGGTCTATCCGGGCCACGGCAACGACACCACTCTCGGCGCCGAGCGCCCGCACCTGGCGGAGTGGCGCGAACGCGGCTGGTAGCGCTCAGGGAACCCACCTGCGGAGAGACAGCGGCACGGTCCGGGTCGACGGGGTCGCGCTGCGCATCACGGTCGCGCACTGACGGCGGCCCGCCGCTGTGCGTGCGGGCCGCCGTCTTCGGTGCGCCAGGGGTGTCAGGCGTCGACGCTGTCCTTGGGCTTGGCGGCCTGTGCGTCCGCCGCCTCGACCGCTGCCTGCTTGGCGGAGGCGCGGAGGCTGGTGATCGTCGTGACGACGAGGACGGCGCAGATGACGCCCAGCGAGACCGGAATGCTGATCTCCGGGACGCCCACTCCGGACTCGTGCAGGGCGTGCAGCACCAGCTTCACACCGATGAAGCCGAGAATGATCGACAGCCCGTAGGAGAGGTGGACCAGCTTCTTCAGCAGGCCCCCGATGAGGAAGTAGAGCTGGCGCAGGCCCATCAGGGCGAAGGCGTTGGCGGTGAAGACGATGTACGGGTCCTGGGTGAGGCCGAAGATCGCCGGAATGGAGTCCAGCGCGAAGAGGACGTCGGTGGTGCCGATGGCCAGCATCACGATCAGCATCGGCGTCATCAGCCGCTTGCCGTTCTCGACGATGAACAGCTTTGTGCCGCTGTATTTGTCGGTCGACGGGAAGCGCTTCTCGACCATTTTCAGGAAGCGGTTCTCCTCGAATTCCTCGTCCTGCTCCTCGGCCCGAGCCTCCTTGATGAGCTTCCACGCGGTCCAGATGAGGAATGCGCCGAAGATATAGAAAACCCAGGAGAAGTTGGCGATGATCGCGGCGCCCGCGCCGATGAAGCCGGCCCGCAGGACGAGCGCGATCAGCACGCCGACCATCAGCACACGCTGCTGGTAGATGGCCGGGACCGCGAACTTGCCCATGATCAGGACGAAGACGAAGAGGTTGTCGACGCTCAACGACTTCTCGGTGATGAAGCCCGCAAAGAATTCACCGGCCGGCGCACCGCCGCCGAACAGCAGCAATCCGAGGCCGAAAAGCGCGGCGAGCGCGATCCAGACACCGGTCCAGATTCCGGCCTCCTTGAGGGAGACCTCGTGCGGTTTACGACCGCCGATGAAGAAATCGGCGGCTATGAGGGCACACAGACCGAGAATGGTCAGTACCCACAGGTTCAGGGAAACGTCCACTGCTCCTCCGGCAGAGTCGTACGGCACTTACAGCGTCGTCGCTGCCGGAGGTCTCTTCCGCCCGCATACTGCTGGGCCGGCGCCCCGGGATCTTGTGAAGCTCGTCGATCCGTGATGACGGGTACGCCGCAGTAGGAGTACTCCCCTCCGCACCAAGAAGGGTAAAGGAAAGCCAAGTAATAGTAAAGAGAAAGGTAAAATCGCTGGTGGGATGGGGTGCAAGGGGGAGCACGCAGCGGAGGCGGCTATTCCCGTTACCGGCGCCCGGTAACGGGAATAGCCGCCTCCCACCTCCGCGTTGTGGACCCGCAGGGGGCCCTCGCATCCCCTAGGGGATCTGTTCGAATGTCCCCTAAGGGTCAGCCGCGGGCCTCGGCCAGCCGCCCCAGGACCTGGCGGACCACCTGGCTTCCCTTCGGGACGAGCGGCGGCTCGTACGTCCAGGCGTGCCCCACCCACGGGTCGGCGAGGTGCGCGTCGGGCACCGGCGTGATGCGCAGCAGGGCGCGCCACAGCGGGTCGAGTACCGGGCCGTACTCCTGGCACTGGGCGCGGTCGGCGACCATCATCAGATGCACCCCGACCGACGGGCCCTCGTCGGCCAGATAGCGGAGCTGGGTCAGGGCACGGTCGTCGAAACCGTGCGGGAAGTCATGCACGATCAGCAGCTGCTCGGCAGTGTCGACGTCGGGCGGCAGGGAGTCCGCCGCGCGGTTGCGCACGGCCATCTGGACGAGGTCCACCCGACGGGTCAGCGCCTCCAGGACCGTGGTCACGCCCTGGGCGCCGGGCGGCGGGACCTCCCGGAGCGCCCCGGTCTCCAGCAGCGGGGCGAGCGCGGGGGCCGCGGTGCCGCCCGGGTCGATGACCTGGACCGCGAAGTCGCCCGCGGGGTGCACGGCGAGCAGCCGGGCGGCTATCGCCACGGCGGTCTCCATGGCGAGCCGGCCGAGCTCGGCCTCGTCCGGCGGACCGTCCGTCAGCGCGCTGCCCAGCTCCCGACGGCCGTACTCGCGCTCGGGGTCGCCGCTCGCCACGTAGGAGCCCGGCCCGCTGTCGATCCACAACCCGCGCTCCAGAGGGAGGCGTACCAGCATCGGGATGCGCAGATCGAGCACCTCCGGGAGGTGCAGATCGCCCAGACGCAGCGCCATGGGGCGCTCCTGGGGGACGTGGTAGCCCTGCCAGACGGGGTTGTCCCAGCGGGCGAGGGCGGGCGGCAACGCGGGCTCCACGACATCCGCTTCGGCGGTGAGCTGTGCGAGGTCACGGTCGAGGGCGGCGCGGGCCTGGGTGATGAGGGAGGCGTGCTTGTCGCGGGCGGTGGCCCGCGCGACGTCGGCGGCCGTGCCGAGGCGGTTGCGGGGGTCGCTGAGGGCCTTGTCGAGCTCCTGCTCCAGCCGGGACTCGGCGAAGTCGGAGGCGCTGCGGTAGGCCGCGACCGAGCGGGCCAGATCCTCGAACATGCCCCAGACCTGGTTGTAGAGCCGCTCTTCCATGCTCCATCCGGAGGCGTCACCGGCCACCGGGGCCGGGGTGCCGTCGGCTGCGGCGGACGGCGCGTTCGCGCCTGAGGGGGCCGCGGGGGCCGGCTTGGGCGTGGCGCGTCGCTTCGGGTGCCGGTAGTCGATCGGGCCGCCGTTCGCGGGGGCGGCGTTCGAGGACGCGGCGGGTGCGGCCGAGGTGGCCGCCTGGCCGTCCGCGACCGGGGTGTCCGCCGGGGCCGGGCGGCCCGTGGCGGCCGCGCCCGGCGTGCCGGCTCCGGACTGCTCGGACCGGCTCGCCGCCACGGGGGCCGGCGCGGGGACCGCACGGGCATGCCCCTGGCTGACCGCTTCCTCGATCTCCGCGGCCAACTCCGCCGCCTGCGGCAGTCCCTGATCGTGCAGCATCGCGGCGAGGCCGTCGGCGTATCCCTGGCCCACGGCGCGCACCTTCCATGCGCCCTGCCTCCGGTACAGCTCCACGGCGACGACGGCGGTCTCGGCGCCCAGGCCGGTGACGGTGTAGCCGGCGATTCCGGTGCCGTCGAGGCCGGTCACCGCGACGGACGGTGCGGCGGCGGCGCCGAACCGGGTCAGCCCGCCGATGCCGGTGGGCAGCGCCAGCAGCACGCTCACCCGGTGCACCGCCTCGGGAAGCGCGTCGAGGTCGACCGCGATCCGGTGCTCGGCGGCGGCCTGACGGGGAACCTCGATTCCGGTACGCCGCGGCGCTCCCGGGTGGGCGACCGCCTCGGCGCCCGACAGCCTGCCCTGCTCGTCGCCGAGGGTGACCCCGGCGATGACGGGCCCGCCCGCCGCGACCCGGATCTCCACACGGGTCCGGTCCAGTGGATGGTTCTGCCCCCGGACCAGCTCGGCCGTCATCGAAGTTCCCCCTAGTTGTCGTACGTACCGGACCGGGCGACGGGCGCACGGCCCGGAGTGCGGCGGCCGCGCGGCCCGGTGCGCGCTGCCGCTACGGGTACCGACTACAGGTAGGGCACCATCGCCGGCACGACGTCCTGGAACGTACGGCCGTTGGAGGGCTCGCCGATGGCGGTCATCGCCCAGCCGTTGCCCGCGCGGTGCACCTTGGACATGATCTGCGCGGTGTAGTTGCCGCCACCCGTGAGGGTGTAGCGGGCCAGTTCCTGGCCGTTGGTCTCGTCGACCAGCCGGCAGAAGGCGTCCTGCACCTCGGCGAAGCTCTGCCCGGTGAACGAGTTGACGGTGAACACGATCTGGTCGATGTGCACCGGCACCCGCGCCAGGTCGACCAGGATCGCCTCGTCGTCGCCGCCCTGGCCCGCGCCGCCGACCACGTTGTCGCCGGTGTGCCGGACCGAGCCGTCATCGCTGATCAGGTGCTGGAAGAAGACGACGTCGACGGGCTTCTTGTCGGCGAACAGCACCGCCGAGGCGTCGAGGTCGATCTCCTGGGTACGCCGCCCGAACAGGCCACGGCGCGGCGCCGAGCGCCATCCGAGCCCCATCCGCACCGCGGTCAGCGTCCCTCCGTCGGACTTCTGCAGGCTGATGCCCTGTCCCTTGGACAAATTGACCGACACGCGCCGTCCCCTCTCTGTACTGCTCTGAACTGTCCCCGCCCGCCTTTTGGGCGACCCCCTCGACCCTACGCACCACTGCGGGTCGACGGCGCATCAGCCCCGCCGTTTGTGGCGCTTCTGCAACACTCGGGCCGCCCGACGTGCCGCGAAACCCTTCCCCCGGGGGACCAGGCGCCCCAGCGGGGAACCTACGGATTCCGCCGGACGAGCGCGCGGAGATCCGCGCCCCCCCGCACTCCGTCAGCGCACCCCGGCCTCCCTCATTTGCCGCAGTTCCTTCTTGAGTTCACTCACCTCATCGCGCAGCCGGGCGGCGACCTCGAACTGCAGCTCCGCCGCGGCGGCCCGCATCCGCTCCGTCATCTCCTCGATGAGCTCGGCCAGTTCGGCGGCGGGACGGTCCGTCAGCACCGCGCCGGCCTTGGCGGCCTTGCCCTTGGCCGCCTTCCCGCCGAGCGCCGGGACCGGTGCCTTGCCCGGGGTGCCCTTGGGCTCGGCGCCCTTGCGGAAGCCCGAGCCCAGCAGCTCCTGGGTGTCGATCTCCTCGCGGGCGATCGTCGCGACGATGTCGCCGATCTTCTTGCGGAGCGGCTGCGGGTCGATGCCGTTCTCCTTGTTGTACGCGAGCTGCTTCTCCCGGCGGCGGTTGGTCTCCTCGATGGCCTTCTCCATCGCCGGGGTGATCTTGTCGGCGTACATATGGACCTGGCCGGAGACGTTGCGCGCCGCACGTCCGATCGTCTGGATCAGGGCGGAACCGGACCGGAGGAAGCCTTCCTTGTCGGCGTCCAGGATCGCCACCAGGGAGACCTCGGGAAGGTCCAGGCCCTCACGCAGCAGGTTGATGCCCACCAGGACGTCGTACTCACCGGACCGCAGCTCGCGCAGCAGCTCCACCCGCCGCAGGGTGTCCACGTCGCTGTGCAGATAGCGGACCTGGATGCCGAGCTCCAGGAAGTAATCCGTGAGGTCCTCGGCCATCTTCTTGGTGAGGGTGGTGACGAGGACCCGCTCGTTCCTGTCCGTACGCGCACGGATCTCGTGCACCAGATCGTCGATCTGGCCCTCGGTGGGCTTGACGACCACCTCGGGGTCGACGAGGCCGGTCGGACGGATGATCTGCTCCACGAAGCCGTCGCCGCGCGCCAGCTCGTACTTCCCGGGGGTCGCGGACAGATAGACGGTCTGGCCGATGCGCCCCAGGAACTCCTCCCACTTCAGCGGGCGGTTGTCCATGGCGGACGGCAGCCGGAAACCGTGCTCGACCAGGGTGCGCTTACGCGAGGCGTCGCCCTCGTACATGGCGCCGATCTGCGGGACGGTGACATGCGACTCGTCGATGACCAGGAGGAAGTCCTCCGGGAAGTAGTCGATGAGGGTGTTGGGCGCGGAGCCGGGCTCGCGGCCGTCCATGTGCATCGAGTAGTTCTCGATGCCGGAGCAGGAGCCGACCTGCCGCATCATCTCGATGTCGTACGTGGTGCGCATCCGCAGCCGCTGGGCCTCCAGGTGCTTGCCCTGCTTCTCCATCGTGGCGAGGGTCTCCGCCAGCTCGGCCTCGATCCCGGCGATGGCCCGCTCCATGCGCTCGGGGCCCGCGATGTAGTGGCTCGCCGGGAAGACGTACAGCTCCCGGTCGTCGCTGATGACCTCGCCGGTGAGCGGGTGGAGGGTGGACAGCGCCTCGATCTCGTCGCCGAACATCTCGATCCGCACCGCGAGCTCTTCATAGACCGGGAAGATCTCGATGGTGTCGCCGCGGACCCGGAAGGTGCCGCGGGTGAAGGCCACGTCGTTCCGGGTGTACTGGATGTCGACGAAGCGGCGCAGCAGCTGGTCGCGGTCGATCTCCTCGCCGACCTTCAGCGGCACCATGCGGTCGACGTACTCCTGCGGCGTGCCCAGGCCGTAGATGCAGGACACGGAGGCGACCACGACGACGTCCCGCCGGGTGAGCAGGGAGTTCGTCGCGGAGTGGCGCAGCCGTTCGACCTCCTCGTTGATGGAGGAGTCCTTCTCGATGTACGTATCGGACTGGGGGACGTACGCCTCGGGCTGGTAGTAGTCGTAATAGGAGACGAAGTACTCGACGGCGTTGTTGGGCAGTAGTTCACGGAATTCGTTGGCGAGTTGGGCCGCGAGGGTTTTGTTGGGCGCCATGACGAGCGTCGGGCGCTGCAGCTTCTCGATCATCCATGCGGTGGTCGCCGACTTGCCGGTGCCGGTCGCGCCCAGCAGGACGACATCCTTCTCACCCCCGCGGACGCGCCGTTCCAGCTCGGCGATGGCCGCCGGCTGGTCGCCGCTGGGCTGGTAGGGGCTGACGACCTCGAAAGGCGCCACCGTGCGTTCGATCTTCGATACGGGCCGCATGGGATCCACCGTACGACTCGCCACTGACAATCGGCGGGGCGGCTGCTCCGACCAGCGGTTTCGCCGGGGGCGGCGGCGGCCGTGGGCGTGGCACGCGACCGGCGGGCCTCCGCCGATCGCATGTCATGCCCACCGGCGGTCGGCGCGCGCGGGCAGCGCTCGGCGGGCGGCGAGCAGCACGCGGCGTTCGATGGCCGGCGTTCGCCGCGGTCGGCTCCGGTCTCCCCTCGCCGGAGGTCTTCCGTTCGGGTGCGCCGACTCCGTTCCCGTTAGGCCTGTCGGGTGTGTTCCCGGCGTGTCGACTTGCCGTCCTCTCCTCGTCAGCCAGTAGCGATGACTGCTATGGGCTCGCAAGACCAAAACCGGTCACAAGGCCGATGGGTGACGAACCGTCGGCCGAGATGCGCGGACGCCGTGGCTCCGGCAAGTTGGACGACGTTGGGGCGTACGTCTGTTGCACAGCCATTCCGGGCATCCTGCAACCGCGGGGCTCAAACACGCAGCACCGGCCACTTCTCGTTCAATATCTGGCCATCGCACGCCTACCTCCCGCTCCGGCGAGGCTGCGAACCTCTGCCCGTCCGACCCGGTTCACGTCACTTCACGTCAGCTCACGTCCACGACGTCACGAGGAGTCCGTATGCGTATTCGCCCCGTCGCCACCGTCGTCGCCGGTGCGCTCCTGGGTCTGTCCTCGCTCGTCCCCTCCGCAACCGCCGCCCAGACCGCGACCGACACGCACAGAACGGTGGCCGTCGCCCACCGCGGCGCCTCGGCGTACGCGCCCGAGAACACCCTCGCCTCGATCGACGCGGCCCACGAACTCGGGATCCGCTGGGTCGAGAACGACGTACAGCGCACCAAGGACGGCGAGCTGGTCATCCTGCACGACAACACGCTCGCCCGGACGACCAATGTGGAGCAGGTCTTTCCCGACCGCGCGCCGTGGAACGTCGCGGACTTCACGCTCCATGAGATCGAGAAGCTGGACGCGGGCAGCTGGTTCGATCCGGAGTTCAAGGGTGAGCGCGTGCCCACCTTCGAGGACTACATGGACGAGGTCGAGAACAACGGCCAGAAACTGCTGATGGAGCTCAAGTCGCCGGAGCTCTACCCGGGCATCGAGGTGCAGGCCCTCGCCGAGCTGGACCACGCGGGCTGGCTGAACCGGTCCCACGTCAAGCGCCGTCTGATCATCCAGAGCTTCAACGCCGACACCATCAAGACCGTGCACACCGTGCGGCCGGACATCAAAACGGGCTTCCTGGGCAACCCGTCGGTCGCCGACCTCCCCAAGTACGCGGAGTACTGCGATCAGATCAACCCGCACCACAAGGCGGTGACCTCCGACTACATCGCCGCCGTGCACGGCCTGCGCGGTCCCCACCACCGCCCGATGGAGCTCTACACGTGGACCATCGACGACGGTCCGACGGCGGTCAAGGTCGCCGATCTGGGCGTCGACGGCATCATCACCAACAAGCCCGACGTGGTGCGCGACGCCCTTGAGGGCAGCCGCCGCTGAGGCCGCGGCCGACGCCGAGCGGGTGCGGACACCTCCGTCCGGCCCGCTCGCCGTCGCTTTGTCAGTGGCGGGTCCTACGCTGATCACGTGACGAATTCAGAGCGGGACGCAGAACGGGATTCCCGGCCGGCGACATCACCGGGCGCGGGTCCGGACGCGACGCCGGACGCCGGACGCACGCCTCCGCGCGACTGGGGCTGGGCGCGGCTGGAGACTCCGATCGGGCCTCTGCTGCTCGCCGCGACCCGGGAGGGCCTGGCCCAGGTCGTCTTCCACGCCGACGAGCGGACGAGCCGTCGCGCACTGGTCCGTCTGGAGCAGCTCTTCGGGTCGGCGCCGCTGCCGGAGATACCCCATCTGGACACGGCGACCACCGAGCTCACCGCCTATTTCGCCGGTGAGCTGCGCGCCTTCACCGTCCCCCTGGACTGGTCCCTGACCTCCGGATTCAACGCCCGGGTCCTGCATGCCCTGGCCTCCGACGTTCCCTACGGCAGCGTCGTCGGCTATCAGGACCTCGCCGACCGGGTCGGGGAGCCGGGGGCCGCCCGTGCGGTGGGCGCGGCGATGGGCGCCAATCCGCTCCCGGTCGTCGTCCCCTGCCATCGTGTGGTGGCGAGCGACGGCGGAATCGGTGGCTTCGGTGGCGGTCTGGAGACCAAGCGCCTGCTGCTGGCGCTGGAAGGGGTTCTCCCGGCGCCCTTGTTCTGACCGCTTCCCGCTCCCCGCCGGTGTGCGGCTCCTACGAAAGCAGTGTCATGTCCCGTCAGATCGCTCTGCTCCGCGGCATCAACGTCGGCGGACACAACTCCTTCCCGAAGGCGCGGCAGGTGGCGCTGGCCGAGTCCCTGGGGTTCGGGGAGGTCTCCGTCCTGCTGCAGACCGGCAATATCGTCTTCGCCGACCCCGGTATGCCGCCGGAGGAGACCGCCCGGGCCATCGAGGACCGGATCTCCGCCGAGCTGGGCCTGTCGGTACCGGTCGTCGTCCGTACCCGCGACGAGCTGGCCGCCGCCATCGCCGCGAATCCGTTTCCGCAGGCCGCGGCGGAGCCCAAAAGCCTGCATATGACGTTCCTGTCGGCGGTGCCCACCGACACCGCCAGGCTGGACGCGCTCGATCTCGCCGCGTTCGCGCCTGACCGGTTCCGGCTGATCGGCCGCGAGCTGTATCTGTGGTGCCCCAACGGCATCGGCCGTTCCAAGCTCGCCGACGCGATCAGCCGCGCCCCGCTCGGGGTGACGGCCACCTCCCGCAACTGGAACACGGTCACCAAGCTGCTGGCGCTGGCGGACGCCTGACGTCCTGGTGATCCTCGGGCCGCGCCCGGCAGCATCGGGCGCGGCCCGATGCCGTCAGCGCCAGCCGTACCGTTCGCGGAGCCGGTTGACGACCAGGTTGAAGCGGCCCCGGTCCAGCGCGCAGGCCTCACGCCGCATTCCGTCCGGGTGCACCCGCAGCACCCGGTCCACGTCGACCCAGGAGTCGCGGCCCGCGCGGTCCCACGGGCCGGCACCGATGGCGACCCATTCCCGGTCGTGGCTGTGCCGCTTGCTGGAGAGCTGTACGGCCAGCAGCGTGCCGCCCGTCTCGCGGGCGACGACCAGCACCGGCCGGTCCTTGCCCCGGCCGTCGTTCTCCTCGAAGGGCACCCAGGTCCACACGATCTCGCCGGGGTCCGGGTCGCCGTCGTGGTCGGGTGCGTAGGACATGCGTATGGCGCCGACGGCGCGTGGCCGGGCCTCGACGGTGGCGGTGGGTCCCTGGCTGCCGGGCAGCGCCGTGGACGCGTCGGATGCGTTGGATGAAGTCGTCACGGGCCCACGCTATCCGCCGGTCCGAAAGCGCTGATCAGCGGTCAGCGGGCGGCGGTCGGAGGTCGATTGTCAGTGGTCGGCCGTACGGTTTTCGTAGCGGCGGACGCCAGGCCGCCGGGCCGGTCCGGGCCGGGCTTTCAGACCAGCCCGCTCCATGCCGGCCGGCGGGGATCGTCGGCCCGTACGACGACATCCGCGGCCTCCTCCGGCCGTGTCTCGTCCTCGTAGCGGGCGAAGGCGGGCAGCGTCCAGCGCTCGCCCTCCGGGGTACGGCGGGCGAGCGCGGCCGGCGACAGCTTCAGGTGAACGGCGAGATCGAAGGGGAACCAATGACCGAGCAGCAGGGGGCCGTGCAGCAACAGGACGCCGCCGGGCGGAAGTTCCACGTACGGGCTGCGCGTCGCCCGGTCCGTCACCGGATCCCACAGATCCGGGAGCACCCGCCCGGAGCCGCCCGGGTCGAGCGGCTGGAACACCTCGCGCCACAGGGCCCGGCGGTCGAACCACTCGTCATGGTAGGCGTCCGGGTCATGGCGGCCGTATTCCAGGCGCAGGGAGGCCGGGCGCAGAAAACCGTACGCGCCGGCCTTGTGCACCGCCCGCCCCCGGATCCGCAGCGCCTCGGCGAGCCGTCCCGCCAGGTCGCCGGGGGTGGCGGCGGGCGCCCCGTCGACGGCCACCCGCAGCCACGGGCCGCCGTCCTTGGCCGCCATCGTGTCGATGCGCTCGGTGAGCGCGTCGGTCAGCCGTTCCCAGGTGATCGCTTCGAGCCGCACCCCGCCATTCTGCCCGGCGGCGCGGTCGGTGGCGCGGGGCGTCAGCCGGGGAGCGGTCCGCCCGGCGGTGTGTGGTACGTGACGTGGGAGATGCCGGACTGGATCACCGGGGAGTTGTGCACGCCGCCGTTGATGGTGTTGTACACGTCGCGCACCGTCTCCCGCTCCGGTGCCAATTCACCGAGCAGGGCGCGCAGTTCGTCTGCCGCGGCCGGGTCCTCGCGGAGCAGCCGGCGCAGCCGCAGCCGCCACGCGTTGGTCACCCCCTCCACGCCTTCCCGGTCGCCGTCCTCCTGGGCCGCGGCAAGATCGGCGCGCGAGACCTCCAGTTCGCCTTCGAGGGCCTCTTCGTCCGCCATGCCCCGGCGCCGGGCGAGGAAGGACGCCATTCTCCTGCGGGCGGTCGCCCAGCCGTCCGTCGCCATCTGCTGCACCAGCGTCGTCGCTCCCGACGCCGCGAGTGCCACCAACTCCGGTTCCATCAGACCCCCTTGTTCGTCATGTGTTCTCCGTCCGGCTGTTGGTGCCACCGTAGAGAAGGGGGTCGGCTGATGACCAGGCGGGAGGCCGGCCGCCGCGGTTCAGGGCTGGTCGGCGGCCGGGCGGGCCGCTCCGTAGCGGCTGAGTTCGGCCGCCGCCTCCTTCGTCGCCTCGATGACGTTGTCGGGGGCCACCGGCATGACGGACTTGAGCTTGAGGAGCAGGGCCGCGCCCATGATGGCGCCGTCCCACATGATGGGCGCCGCGCAGGAGTTCCAGCCGGCCATGCACTCCTCGTATCCGAGCGCGTGACCGAGGTCGCGGACCTCCGCGAGAGACGCCAGCAGGGCGTCGTTGTCCCGGAAGACGCCCGGTCCGGCCTGGTCCGGTACGGGTTCGGCGAGCACCCGCTGCTGGAGCACCTCCGGCAGGTAGGCGAGGATCGTCCGCCCGGAGGCGCCGGTCCGCAGGGAGCGCGTCACGGACAGCACATCGCGGGGCGTCATCCCCAGCTCGGCGAGGTCGGAGTCGCCGACGGCCATGTCGACGCACTGCCGTTGCGCGCCGGAGAACGGGGCCACCATGTACAGGAAGGCCAGCCCGCCGTCGGTCGCCATGCGCAGTTCACGGAGCACGGTCTGCGAGGTCGCGCCGTCGAGCCCGTGGTCGAGCGCGGTGAAGGCGAGCTGGGCGGCCGAGGTCCGCAGGCGGTAGAGGCCGCGGTCCACCCGCTCGAAGATGCGCTGATAGATACCGGACTGCAGGATGCGGTAGACGACGGAGTCGTCCAGGCCGGTGAATTCGGCTATCTCGCCAGGTCCGTGGGCGGATCCGCCGAGTTCGGCGAAGGCCGTCTGGACGAGGAAGACCCGCTCGGCATGGCCGGATCCGGACGTCCGGGGGCCCGCGGTCGGGGCGCTCTTGGGCGCCTGGCGCACGGTCTTGGAGCGGCTCGGGGTGTGCCGCGGCGTTCCGTTGGTGTCCGACGCGGAGGTGGTGGCGGCGGCCGAAGCCGAGGATCCCGACGCTGTGATGCTGTTGCCCATCGTGTGCTCTCTCCCCTGGCAGTGATCCGCGCCCGAAGGCGCACGGCAATTCCGGTGCGGGCCGACGCGCCCGTCGCCCGCGGTTCCCCCTGCGTCGGCCGGGCGGCCCCGGGGTGCACATCAGGAGCCGCGGTGCCCGTCCGGCGCCCTGCGTTACCGGGCGACGTCGAGGGCGAGTTTCCCGGTCGCGGTGCGGGCGGCCAGGTCATGGTGTGCTTGGGCCGCCTCGCCGAGGGCGTAGGTGGCGCCGGTCAGCGGCCTGAGGGAGCCGTCGGCCACCGCGTCGAACAGGGCCCGCATGGAGGTCGGCAACGCCGTACGGTCCGCGTAGAGCTGGGGCAGCCAGAAGCCCGAGACGGTGATCGACCGCTCCATCAGGTCCCGGGTGGGCACGCTCGCCAACTCGCCGCCGGCATAGCCGTAGACCGCCAGCCGGCCGCGTGGTGCGAGGGCGGCGAGGGTCCGCTCGAAGGTGATGCCGCCGGTCATCTCCAGCGCCGCCTGGACGGGCCCGCCGGCCGCCTCGACGATGCGCTCGGTGAGGTCCTCCGCGGTCGAGTCCACCACCGCGTGGGCACCCAACTCCTCGGCCAGCTTGCGCTTTTCGGCGGATCCGGCGAGGCCGATGACCTTTGCCCCGGCGTGCGCGGCGAGCTGGACCGCCAGCGAGCCGAGGCCGCCCGCCGCGGCCGGTACGACCACGGTCTCGCCCTTGGTGAGGCGGAGCGAGGTGAACAGCAGGTGCCAGGCGCTGTTGCCCTGGAGCGCCAGCGCGAGGGCGTGTTCGTCGCTGATTCCGTCGGGGACGTCCCAGGTGACCTTGCGGTGCAGCAGCGCCCGCTCGGCGTAGCCGCCGCCGCGGGTCAGTCCGACGACGCGTCGTCCGCCGTCCACGGTCCCCACGACCTCGTTGCCGGGGATGTACGGCAGCTCGACGGGCGCCAGGTAGGAGTCACCGCGTGCGTGTACGTCCGCGTAGTTGATGCCGGCCAGGGTCACCTCGACCAGCGCATGGGCTGCGCGGGGCGCCGGTTCGGGGACGTCCTCGAGCCGCAGCACGTCCGGGCCGCCGAATTCTCGCATCACGATCGCGCGCACGACTCTCCCTCTGGTTCTCCGGTGCTGTGCCCGCACAGGTTAGGCACGGCGTTCGACCGCACGTGTGAACCCGATCATTTCGCGCCAACCCTTTGGCCTTTTGGGCGCCGTCGGTCCGCGTCTCACGAGAAATCCTGGGGAACTTTCTCTCCTCGCGAGAAAGCCGCGGGGCGTTTCCTCCCCATTGCAGCGTTTTGCTTTGGATATACCCATCAGTATCCGTGGGGTGGCTCCCTCGCGCCCCTGGATCACATACGAGTACCGGATGTGATCTGCGCCGCCTACGATCCGGAACCGTGTCCACCGTCGGCCGGATGTGATGGCTGCGTTCACCGGGACAGGGCGCCTCCGCGAGGCGGTCGCGCTCGTCCGTACCGCCCGGCGAGGGCGGAGGGTAAAGGGCGCCGCCGTGCGTGCGGCGGGGCGGGCATGGCCTGAGGGGGAATCATGAGGGGTAAAACGGGGGGCGGCAGGCCGGCGTTCGCGTCGGCCTGCCGGGACCCTCAGCGGGCGCTACCGGTTCCGCCGGCACCGGTGCGCATCCTGCGGACCGCGTCCGCTTCCCTGCCCGCCGCGTTGGCGGCGTCTCTCACGGCCGCCGCCGACGCCGTCGTCTCCGCCGCCCGCAGACGGTCCCGCCCGTATGCCGTACCTCTTTACCTGGACGCGCCGCGCCCCCGCCCCGGGGGAATCGCGCTCCACCGCCGAGAACGGGACTGCCCATGAACGCGTCGAGCAGTACAAGCAGCAGCGGCCTCCAGTTCACGCACCCGTATCTCGCCGTGGTGCTCGGCGGCGGCTTCACGGGAATGCTCGCCGCCGCGGCGCTGTCCGAGCACGCCGACGTCATCGTCGTCGAACGGGACCGGCTGCCGCGGACTCCCGCCCTGCCCACGGATCTTCCGCGGGCCCGGCATGCCCATCTGCTGACCACGGACGGCGCCCGGATCATCGAGTCCCTGCTGCCCGGCACGGTCGAACGCTGGCTGGCCGAGGGGGCCCGCCGTATCCCGCTGCCGGCGGGTCTGCTCGGCATGCCCCCGCAGCGCCCGTTACGCCGCGGGCCGCGGACGCAACATCTGATCGCCTGCTCGCGCGACCTGCTCGACCGGGCCATCCGCGAACGGGTGCCGGCCCTCTACGGGGTGAGCGTCCTCGAGACGACCGAAGCGGAGCAGCTGACAGGCACGGCGGAGCATGTCACCGGTGTGCGGGTCCGGGACACCGTCACCGGCGAAACGTATCGGCTGGATGCGGACCTCGTCGTCGACGCCACCGGCCGCCACTCCACCACCCCCCGGCGGCTGACCGGGCTGGGGCTGCCCGCCGCACACGAAGAGGTGGTGGACGCCGGAGTCGTCTGTGCCACGCGTATCTTCCGTGCCCCTGCCGGCGCCGAGAACTGCCCCCCGATCACCGTCGGTTCGGATGCCGGTGGTACGGCTCCTGGGCGCTCGGCGACGCTGGTGCCCATCGAGGGCGGGCGCTGGCTGGTCACGCTCAGCGGCGCCGGAAACGACGGTCCGTCCCAACATGCGGGCCGGTTCGTACCCTTCGCCCGTGGCATTCCGAACTCCGTCATCGGTGATCTCATCGCCGACGCCGAGCCGCTGAGCGAGGTACGGCTGTCCCGCGACAGCGCCAACCGCCGGCGCCGCTACGAACAGCTGCGGTCCTGGCCCACCGGGTTCGTCGCCCTCGGCGGGGCGGTGGCCACGTTCAACCCCGACTACGGCCAGGGCCTGTCCATCGCGGCCCATGGCGCCGCCGCGCTCCGCGACGCGCTGCGCCGGCACGGTCTGGACGACCCGTTGCTCGCGCGCGGCCTGCAACGGAGCATCGCCCGCATCATCCAGGCGCCCTGGACGCTCGCCACCAGCCAGGCTCTCCTCTCCTCCCCCGGCACTACCGGGGCGCGGTTCCCCTCCGCCTCCAAGCTCGTGCGCGATACCGCGCAGCGCGTCCTGCACAGCGCCGTCGTCCGTCCCCCGGTCTGCCGCGCCTACGTCGACATCGCCACGCCCGCCGTCCCGGTGGCCCGGCTCCTTCGCCCGGCTCCCGACGGCTCGCCGGATGCCGTGTCATCGCCGGGGCCGGCGGCATCGCCGGCTTCGTCCTCGCAGACGTCCGGGGACTCCGCTGCCCTGTCAGCGGTCCCCACCGCCTCGGCGCCCGCCTCCCGGCGCCTCCCCCGCCGGCTCGGCCTCGGACCGGCGGCGCTCAGGCGCATCGGCGGGACCGGCAAGCGGAAACCGGCAGGCTGACGCGGACGAGCCCCGCGGCGCTCGCGATTCCCGGGCACCCTGATCGCTTTGCTGCTCGCATGGGTCGCGAGCGGCGGGGAGCGGCATCGGCACCAACTCCCTACGTCAGTAACGCTACGTGACGGCACTGACAACGCGACCGCGACGAGGGGCGACGAAATTCGCTCGCCGGGCCGCCCGGCCGTCGATCACAGTGGTGGCGTGACTGCCGCACCGGGCGGCGGCCGACGAGGGACCAGGGACGGGGAACCGGCATGTCGACGCTGCGCGTCACGGTCGAGCGACTGACGATTCATGAGCATCCGAATGCCGATGCGCTGGAGCTCGCGCAGGTGGGCCTCTACCGTGCCGTCGTCGCCAAGGGGGCTTACCGGACGGGCGACTTCGCGCTGTATGTGCCGGAGCAGGCGGTGCTCCCCGAGGAGTTGGTGGCCGAGCTGGGGCTGACCGGCAAGTTGGCCGGTTCCGCGGCCAATCGGGTCAAGGCGATACGGCTGCGCGGCGAGCTGTCGCAGGGCGTGGTCTGCCGGCCGCGGGCCCTGGACGGTGTGGACCTGGCGCGGGCGCGGGCGGACGGCACCGACTTCGCGGCGGAGCTCGGGATCGTCAAGTGGGTGCCGCCGGTGCCGGTTTCGATGAGCGGGGACGTGGAGGCGGCGCCCGATCTGCTGCCGTGGATCGATATCGAGAATCTGAAGCGCTATCCGGAGATCTTCACCGGGGGCGAGCCGGTCACGGTCACGGAGAAGGTGCACGGCACCGCGTGCTGCCTCACCTACAGCGCCGAGGACGAGCGTGTTCAGGTGACGTCCAAGGGACTCGGTGCGCAGCGGCTGGCACTGGTGGAGGACGCGAAGAACCTGTATTGGCGGGCGGTTCGCGGGCATGGCGTGGCGCGCGTCGCGGCGGAGATCGCCGGGGAGCTGGGGGCTTCGCGGGTCGGCGTGTACGGCGAGGTGTTCGGCGACGGCGTACAGGACCTCGGGTACGGCGCGGACAGCCGCCGCGGGGACCCCGCGTACGCGGTCTTCGATGTCGCGGTGGAGGTCGGCGGGCTGGTGCGGTGGCTGGCCCCGGAGGAGCTCACGAAGGTGCTGGACGGGCGGTTGCCGGTGGTGCCGACGCTGTTCAGCGGCCCGTATGACGCACGGCAGGTGATGGAGCTGGCCGAGGGACGCGAGACGCTGTCGGGGCGCGCGGTGCACCTCCGGGAGGGCGTGGTCGTCCGTCCGCTGAGTGATCGCTACAGCTCGGCGGTGGGCGGGCGGGCCATCGCGAAGGTGGTCAGCGGCGCGTACCTGACGCGCAAGGGCGGCACCGAGTACGAGTAGTCGGGCGCGGCACGAGGAGTGGTCGGGCGCGCGGCGCGGGCCGGTCGTCAGGCGCCGCTGCGCTGGGCGGCCTCCTGGTTCTCACCTGCGGGCCCCAGAAGGCGCCGCGCGAGGGTGAGCGCGGCGCCCGGGTCCCGGGCGGGGTTGGCGGGCCTGGTGCGGTGCGTGGGGAGGCGTTCGACGGTCGTGGTGCCGGTGTCGGACTCCAGGGCGGGGGCGTATCCCGCCGCGCGGAGGGCTTCCAGGGTGGCGGCCGGTGGACGGCCGCTGACCAGGACGGTCGGGGCGATGGCCCGCAGCCCGAGGTCACGCAGGGCGCGGTGCGCGGCGAGTTCGGCGACCAGGGCTTCGTCGTCGGAGCGGATGCAGCAGGCGGCGGGCAGGACGCGCATCCGGCCGTGGCTGCGGGCGGTGTCCTGGATGAGGTAGCCGAGCGGCTGCGGCAGGGCGCCGGTCACGGAGGCCGCGGTGAGGCCGTCGAGCAGGGTGTCGGCGGTCCGGCCGGTGTCCAGGGCGCGGCGTACGGACGCGGGGGTGAAGCGCCAGGTGACGGCATGGCCTTCGGACTCGCGGTCGGCCGAGGAGGCGAGCAGTTCGGCGAGGGCGGCGGCGGGGCGGCCGGGCACCACGGCGGTCAGGTCGGCCTGGAAATGGGCCTGTTCGAGGAGCGGGGGGAGCAGGTCGCGGAGCGGCTCGTCGAGGGACTGCGGGTCGGCGAGGAGCGCGCGGCCCAGGGGGGTGAGGGTGCCGTGGGCGGTCAGGCCGAGGTAGGCGGCTTCGTGCAGGGTGTGGGCGGCGCGGTCCTCGGCCATAGGCTGCCCGCTGATCGCGAGGGGCCGGTGCCAGGCGGCCGCCTTGAGCAGTGCCTTCAAGGGCGCGGTGCCGCGGTGTTCCTCGGCGGATGCCGGCTGCGGCAGCGGCGGTAGGGGTGCGTCGGCGCCGAGGGGGACGTCGGCGAGGGCGGCCAGAAGGGCGTGCCGGAGGGCGGGGGCGTGCCGGTCGTGTCCGCGGATGAGTGCGGTCGGGGTCTCGCCGAACGGGGTGTGGGTGGGGACGGCCCAGAGCGCGGACCAGGCGGCCAGGACGGGGGCGAGGCGTTCGCCGGGCGGGCGGGTGAGCCAGTCGTCGTAGGCGCCGGTGGGAAGCGCGGTAATGCCGGCGGGGGTGCGGGTCAGCGCGATCAGGTCGGCCGCGAGGGTGAGGTCGAGGAGGAGCCGGGTGTGCGGTTCGGTGGCGCCGGCTGCTTTGGCCAGCCGTTTGATCTCGCGGATGGCCAGGCCACCGGACTTGCGCAGCGCAGCGGGTTGCGTCGCCAGGGAGGCGAGGAGGCGTTCCACGGTGGCGGCGAGGGTCGCCGCGGCGGCCCGGGATTCGTCGTACGGCGAGGTCGGGGCGAGCGCGGGGCGGACTGCGGAGGCACCGGTGTCGTCGGGGGTGGGCCGCGGGGCGTGGGCGGCGAAGGGGCCGAGGTCGTGCGCGGCCAGGAGCTGGGGGATGCGCGGCGGGACGACGATGGTGCCGTCCCCGGCCGGGGCGGCGAGTCCGTCCTCGTAGAGGGAGCGCAGGGCGGTCTCGGCGGCGGTGCGCGCGGGGCCCGGTGTGGCGGCGCCGAGTGCGGCGTAGACGTCCTCGGGCGGGACGGGTTCGGTGGCCAGCTGCGGGAAGGACAAACGGTGCGCCATCAGGGACTGGTAGTCGGCTCCCGGGGCGGGGGCCGGTGCGGCGCGCCCGGCGCGCTCCTGGCTGATGCGCGCGGCGGCGGCGAGCACTTGGAGCCGGGGGTGGTCGAGGTGCAGCACCAGGTGGTGGAGGGTTTCGTACGACCACAGGGCACCGGCCAGACCACGGAGTTGGGTGGCTGCGGGCTGGCGGGCGAGCGGTTCGGCATGCCGGGTGAGGAGCACGGCGAGCTGCTCGGGGGTGCGCTGTGCGAGGGATCGGGTGAGTGTGTCGAGGCCTTCCACGGCCTTGAGGTTAGTCATCGCGCGAGCAGGGTGGTGAGGGCGCCTACGGGGTCGGGGTCCGCGGGCCCGGTGGGCCACCAGTCCTCGGCGCCGGGCTCGGATTCGTAGGGGTACCAGCGGCTGTCGTGGCCGAAGCGGAGCTGGATGCCGCGGTCGGGGTCGGTGAGGTGGTTGTGGCGCGGGCGGAGGGCCGGGAGGTCTGCCGCGAGGAGGGCGCCGCGGGCCCGGTCGAAGTCGCCGGCCGGGGGGTCCCAGGGGGTTTCGAGGAGCGCGAGCCCTTCGGGGCCGCCCTGGCGCCAGGCGGCGACGGCACGGGCCACGTCCGTGGGTGTACGGCCGGTGGCATCCGCGAGGTCGCGGAAGAGCGCTCGGGTGGTGGCGGTCAGTCCGGCGGTGGGATGGGCGGTGGCCGCCAGGCGGATGGCGTCCTCCCATGGGGGCAGCGCCGGGAAGGGGCTGGTGGTGGGCGGCCGTTGGGCGCCGTCAGCCCGGGTGCCGACGGCGGATACGCAGGCATGGGCGCGGGCCGCGGCGTCGGCGGCCAGGAATTCGAGGGCCGCGGGGTCGAAGGGGAGCCCGTCGGCGTCCGGGAGGGCCGGCGGTCTACCGGGGTGGCGGGGCACGGGCAGAGGGGGCGGAAGCGGCGGGCGAGGACGGTCTGCGAGAGCTGCGCGGGCGAGGACGCCTTGGGGCGTGACGTTCGTGGGGTATGCGTGCGCTCCGGGGGCGGTGGCCGCTGCGGGGGCGTCAGGGGTGTGCCCGGGGGTGGATCTTTCGGTGCCGGGCGGCGGCGACGCGACGAGGGTGTGGCCACGGGTCTCGCGGGCGGTGTGGGTGGCGTTGCGGCGGGAGAGCTCGTCGAGGAGCTCGCGTTCGCCTCGGCCGCGCATCAGCAGCAGGACGAACGGGTCCGCGTCCAGCAGGCGGGCCACCTGGAAGCAGAGCGCGGCGGCATGTTTGCAGGGACGCCCGTGGTCGGGGCACGAGCAGCGGGGGACGAGATCGCCCGGTCCCGGGAGGAGGCGCACCTCCTCCTCGGCCAGCGCGCTGGGCAGCTTCTTGGCCAGGAGGGCGGTGAGTTGGTCGGGCTGCGCGGCGATGGCGTCGAGGAGGTGGTCCCACTGCGTGTCGGAGAGGGTTCTGAGACGGACCTCCGCGCTGTAGGGGCGGGGCCTGCTGCCGCGTACGGTGGCGACGATGCGGCCCGGTGTGATGTTGATGGTGTCCACATGCCCGTCCCGGGCGTAGGTCCGGCCGCGGGCGAGCCGGGCGCTGTCGAGAGCCGTGGTTTCCAGGGCGTCCAGCCAGGCGCTTCCCCACCAGGATTCGGCGAACAGGCCGCGGGCGCCGCTACGGGCCGGCAGCGGCGGGAACGTACGCGAACGGTCCGCGCGGGCCAGCCGGTCCGCTGCGGCGGCGCGCCCGGTGGCGGCGTGCCGACCGGACGTCGGGCGAGGGCTCATGCGGGCCTCCTCAGGGAGACGAGGTCGGCGAGTTCGGCGTCCGACAACTCGGTGAGCGCGGTTTCGCCGCCGGAGAGCACCGCGTCGGCGAGGGCCTTCTTGGCGGCGAGGAGTTGGGCGATGTTGTCCTCGACCGTGCCCTCGGCGATCAGGCGGTGGACCTGGACGGGCTGGGTCTGGCCGATGCGGTACGCACGGTCGGTGGCCTGCTCCTCCACCGCCGGATTCCACCAGCGGTCGTAGTGGATCACATGGCCGGCCCGGGTGAGATTGAGGCCGGTGCCCGCCGCCTTGAGGGACAGCAGGAAGACGGGGTTCTGCCCCGACTGGAAGCGGTCGACCATCCGCTCCCGCTCGGCGACGGGCGTGCCGCCGTGCAGGAGTTGGGTCGGGATGCCCCGGGTGCCGAGGTGCCGTTCGAGGAGTCGCGCCATCCCCACGTACTGCGTGAAGACCAACGTGGCGCCGCCCTCGGCGAGGATGGTGTCCAGGAGTTCGTCGAGGAGTTCGAGCTTCCCCGAGCGGGCGGCCAGGCCCGGCGCGGCCTCCTTGAGGTACTGGGCGGGATGGTTGCAGATCTGTTTGAGGGCGGTGAGCAGCTTCATCACCAGGCCGCGGCGCGCGATACCCTCTGCCGCCTCGATCCGGGCGAGCGTCTCGCGGACGACGGCCTGATACAGCGCGGCCTGTTCCCGGCCGAGCGCCACCGGGTGGTCCGTCTCGGTCTTGGGCGGGAGCTCGGGCGCGATCCCGGGGTCGGATTTCTTACGTCGGAGGATGAACGGGCGCACCAGTGCGGCCAGCCGCTCCGTGGCCTCCGGGTCCTCGCCGCCCTCCACCTCTCGGGCGTGCAGCGCGCGGAAGGTCTTGAGGGGACCGAGGAGCCCGGGGGTGGTCCAGTCGAGGAGGGCCCACAGCTCGGAGAGGTTGTTCTCCACCGGGGTGCCGGTGAGGGCGATCCGGGCCGGGGCCCTGATGCCGCGCAGCGCCTTGGCCGTGGAGGATCTCGGGTTCTTCACATGCTGCGCCTCGTCGGCGACGACCCATGCCCAGGCGTGGGCGGCCAGTTGGGCCGCGCTGCTGCGCATCGTTCCGTAGGTGGTGAGGACGAAGCCGGCGTCCAGGTTGTCGAGGCTGCGGCCGGCGCCGTGGAAACGTCGTACGGGCGTACCGGGGGCGAAGCGCTCGATCTCGCGCTGCCAGTTGCCGAGGAGGGAGGCGGGGCAGACGACGAGGACGGGGGCGGTGGGGCGTCGGTGGAGGTACAGCGCGATGACGGTGATGGTCTTGCCGAGGCCCATGTCATCGGCGAGGCAGCCGCCGAGGCCGATCGAGGTCATGGTGTCGAGCCAGGCCATGCCCCGTAGTTGGTAGTCGCGGAGCGTCGCCCGCAGTCCGGGCGGCTGGGGCAGCGGGCGTGCGTCGGCGGTCAGGCGCCCGCGCAGGGCTGCGAGCACTCCCAGGGGCACCACCTCGACCTGTTCGCCGTCCACGTCGGTGGTGCCGCGGAGCGTCGCGGCGAGCGCGTCGACCGGCTCCAGGTAGCCCAGTTCGCGTTTGCGGGCCTTGCGTACGAGTGCGGGATCGACGAGTACCCACTGGTCGCGCAGCCGGACGACGGGGCGGTGCGACTCGGCGAGGGCGTCCATCTCCGCTTCGGTCAGTGGCGCCCCGTCCATCGCCACCTGCCAGCGGAATTGCAGGAGTTCCTTGGTGTCGAAGAACCCGAAGCCGTCCGCGGCCGACCCCGGTGCGGGGCGCAGCACCGCCGCCGCGGTCAGGCCGCGGGCCAGTTCCCTGGGCCAGTGGACGGCCACTCCAGCGGCGCCCAGCCGGGGCGCGGCCTCGCCGAGCAGCTCGCACAACTCGTCCTCGCTGAGCGGCAGTACGTCGGGCACGGGCCGCTCCAGGAGGCGGCCGAGCGGGGCCCAGACGCGAGCGGCACGGCGCAGCGCGAGGAGGGTGTCGACGCGGGACCGCGGGCCGAAGTGGTCGGGACCCGCGCCCTCCCACAGTTGGCCTGCATCGGTCACCAGGGTGGGGTCGGTGAGGCTGTGGACCTGCAGGACGGCGGCCGCCGCACTGCGCTCTTCCGCACCATCGCCGCCTGGCGAGACGTCTTGGCGGGTGTCGAAGAGCTTGTGCGGCGCCAGGTCGAGGCGCAACGACAGCCGGACCCCCGCGTCGACCCCGGCCGCGACCTCCGCGGCCCATTCCCGGGCGCGGGGCATGTGTTGTGGAGCATCCGCGGCGAAGGGGGCGCCGGCCACGAGCTCGGCGGCGGGGGTGCGCGGCAGTGCGTCGACGACCGCGTCCACGAAGAGTCGTACCAGCGTCACGGGGTCGTGCAGGTGGAGCGGGCGGCTGCCCGGGAGGGGCACCGCGTACGCCTCGGCGGGCATGGCCGCCGCGACGGCCCGGAGGTGGGCGATGTCGTCCGGGTCCAGCGGACCGGCGCGCCAGGCGTCGGTGTCCTCGGCGGTCAGCCCCGGGAGCAGCCTTCCTCGTGCGGCGAGGTGCAGGGCGTGCAAGGCGGCCGCACCCCAGCAGGCCGCGGCCGGGTGGGCGGTGGGGTCGTGCCGGGCGCGGACCAGCAGGGGTACGGCCTCGGCCAGCGGGAGCAGTACGGCGGGGACCGTGCGGCTGCGGGCGCCGTTTCCGTGGTGGCGGGCGACGGTGAGCTGCGCAGTCTCGGCGGCCGGTCCGCCGGCTCCCGCCTCTCCCCCGGGTCCGCCGTCCGGCAGCGGGCCGCCGTCGGGTTGCCAGAAGGCGAGCTTCCCGGCGCGGGGCGGCTGGGCGGGCAGGAAGACCACGGCGCAGCGGGCCGCAGCCGTGCCGAAGGAGGTGGAGTCCCCTTCGGCCTCCGGCCCGGCAACGGGCGGGACGCCCGTCGGCTGTGATGCCCTGGGTGCCACCTCCCACCGCCTCGCCATGCCGTCCCCTAGACCTTGTTCGTTCAGCGTCTGATCCCTCGGAGCCCGATGCCCCTGCGCCGGTGGTGGCGCCTGCCGCGTCTGCCGGGCCCGGCTCAATCTCGCGGCCCCGACCTGCGAGTCTACGGTCGTGCGCACTGCCCCTCCTGTGTCGCGTTCGGGCGACCACGCCTCCCCGCGGAGGACGGCCGGCAGATCATGGGATGTGTACCGATGGCCTTGCCGTGATGCGGGCTGATGACCCACCGCGAAGCGATGCCCATGCCGTCCACTCCCCCGTTTCGGTCCGGCCGTCGGCGGCGGTTCCGCCGCGGCGACCCTGCGTGAGATCGATGGAAGCAGACGGCACTGACAATGCGTCCCTCGCGCCGCCCTCCGCCGCTCGACGACGGCTTTTTCGGCTGGCTCAGGCAGGCTGGAGCAGAGTTATCCACAGCCCGCAGATCGCCTCTCGACATCCGCCCGAAATCCGTTACAGTGAGTGACGTCATCACTCTCGGTAATCAAGAAGTTTCGATGCGGAGCAATCATGAACATCCCCACAGCTGAGCAGGCGGCCGCGGCCGACGCCTTTCGAGCCGGCTCACCGCTCGTGATCCAGGCCGGAGCCGGGACAGGCAAGACGACCACCCTCGCCATGCTCGCGCACGAAGCGCAGCGGCAGCGCCGGCAGGGCCGATACATCGCCTTCAACAGGGCCATCGCGCGTGACGCCACCCGCACCTTCCCCACGGAAGTGGCCTGCGGAACCGCTCACGCCCTCGCCTACACCGCGGTGGGCAGGAGGTACGCGGCGCGGATGAACGCCCCTCGGCAATCGGGCTGGAGAACCGGCGCCGCGCTCGGCATCGAGGACGGGACGTCCGTACGCGTCGGAACACGCAACGTCAACAACAAGGCGCTCTCCTACACGGCCCTGCGCACCGTCACCCGGTTCTGCCAGTCGGCCGACAGAGAGATCGCACGCCACCACGTCCCACCTTTACGCGGAGCCGAAGCGGAGCCCCTGCACGAACAACTCGCCGGTCTCGTCCTCCCCTATGCACGCAAGGCCTGGGCGGATCTGCAACATCCGGACCGTGGCGTCGTCCGCTTCGAGCACGACCACTACCTGAAGATGTGGGCCCTGCGAGAGCCGATCATCCCCGGGGACTTCCTTCTCCTCGACGAAGCCCAGGACACCAACCCCGTTGTCGAGCAGGTCTTCGCGGCGCAGCGCGACCACGCCCAGCTGGTGCTGGTTGGCGACTCCGCGCAGGCGATCTACGGCTGGCGCGGTGCCCGCGATGTCATGACCGGATTCGACGGCCGGCAGCTCAGCCTCTCCCGTTCCTTCCGCTTCGGCCCGGCGCTGGCGGCCGAGGCCAATCGCTGGTTGACGATCATCGGCGCGCCGATCCGGCTGACCGGATCGCCTTTGCTGGAGACGGAGTTGAGCACGGTCCGCGAGCCACAAGCGATCCTGTGCAGATCGAACGTCGGGGCGATGGTCGAGGTGATACGGCAGCTGGAGGCGGACCGCCGGGTCGCGCTCGCGGGTGGCGGTGAGGCGCTGAGCGCACTGGCACGGGCCGCTCACGACCTGGATGCCGGGCGCCGTACCTCCCACCCCGAGCTGATGCTCTTCGAGACCTGGGCGGAACTGCGGGAATACGCCGAGTTCGACCCGGCAGGACGGGATCTTCTGCCACTGGTGGAACTCGTCGACGAGCACGGCACACAAGCCCTGCTCCGCGCCCTGGCCCGGCTCTCGCCCGAGGAAACCGCCGAGGTGACGGTGTCCACGGCACATCGCGCCAAGGGACGGGAATGGGAGAGCGTACGGATCGCGGACGATTTCACCGGCCCCGACGATCTCGACGAGCACGGCGAGGACGGCGCACCCCTTCCGGGGCCGATCGATATCGACGAGGCGCGCTTGGCCTATGTAGCGGTCACACGGGCCCGGTCGCGACTCGACATCGGCGGGCTGTCGTGGATCAACGCACACCCGGCGGGCGACCCTCGCCCCGCCGACGAGAAGCCCACGGAACGAGCCGACGCTCGCGATCGCGATCACGGAGGTGGTGGCGCGGGGGCCAGGACCGAATGCCGGAGCGGTGCGCCACCCGTCACAGCGAGAGTTACGCCGGCCGGCAGGCCGGGTGATCCGGCGGGGGTTACGGCGGGTGCTCGAACGACACGGAGGGACAGGTGACTGCAACACCGATCGGGAGGATCCTGGAGGTGGGAGATGGGTGCCGATGCGTACGGGAAATGAGCCCCTTCACGCACGCAGCCCGCTGAGGATGCGCTGTGGGCTGGCGCTGTGGGGGCTGCTGTGGGCCATCGCCGGAGCCGTGGCCTTCGCACTGGCAGGCCGACCGGAATGGGCGGCGGCGTGCGCCGCCCTGGCCATGCTGGCAGTCACCGACCTGGCCATGGTGATCCGGCACATTCACCAAGGACCGCACTACCAGCCCGGCAGGAACATACCCCCCTACGAACCTGACCGAGGCCGCAACGAAGCCTTCCGCAGATGGAACGCGGGCAACCGGAGAGGGGGAAACGCACCGTAGGGGAGCGGGGAGGGCGAGGCCTCCGGGCGCTGCGTAGCGCGGTCGACGTACTCCTGGATCTGGCGGCACCAGCCACCAAATCACCCCTCAGCTTTCGCCGTTGCCTGTTTCGTGCGTGAAGCGGGCGGCTTCGATGAAGTCGGGGCGTGGCTCGAGGGCCGCGGCGAGGCGGAAGTGGCGCAGGGCCTCCTCGGGGCGGTTGGCGCGTTCCAGGGTGCGGCCGAGTGCGAAGTGCGCGAACGCGTTGTCGGGCTCGCGTTCCAGCACGATCTGGAACTCAAGCTCCGCAGGACGCAGTTGGGCGGCGAGGAAGAAGGCGCGGGCGCGCAGCAGCCGGGCAGCCGTGTTCTCGGGGTGCGCGGCGATGACCGAGTCCAAGAGCCGGATAGCACCGCGTGGGTCGCGGGCCTCCAGCAGATGCTCCGCGGCGCGGAAGTCGATGACATGCGTCTCCGGGGTGCGCTCGGGCACGACCGTCTCCTCTCCCTCGCCAGCCGGGCAGACTTCCGCCGCCCGCCGGCGTCACGTGCGGCACAACAATCCCATCGGCCACCGCATTCCCCCGGCGGATCGGCCCCAACCTGCCGGGGTTTCCCGCGGGCTCCAAGGGCCGGGAACCGCGCCCTACAGGCTGATGTGGTACGCCTTGCGCAACGTCTCGTGCACGGTCCACCGCGTGCGGTCGCCCTCGCGCAGGACACAGGCGTCGCCCGGCCCCACCTCGAGCACCGGCCCGCCCTCGACCTCGATCGTGGCGCGTCCGCTGACGACCACGAACAGCTCGTTGGCCTCGGTGTCCGTCACCACGCCGGGCGTGATCTGCCAGATGCCGCGGATCTGCCGTCCGTCCGGAGACTCCCAGAGCACCTTGCCCGTCACCACGGGCTCTCCGGAGACGATCTGGTCGGGGGCCAGGGGGTCCGGCTCCAGCTCGGTGTCCGCGAGGCCGGAGATGTTGACGACGAAGGACTCGGGAGCCTTGGAGCCAAGATCCGTAGCACTCGGATCAGTGGCACTCGGATCGGCAGCGCTGAGATCGGTAGCGGTCATGGCGGTGAGGCTACCGCCCGGCCTCACGCGCCCCGCAGGCGCTCCCACACCGCGCGGACCTGGGGCTCCAGTGCCTCCAGCGGGCCGTCGTTGTCGATGACGAGGTCCGCGACCGCGAGACGCTGTTCGCGGGTCGCCTGGGCCGCCATCCGAGCCTTGGCCTCGTCCTCCGCCATTCCGCGCAGCCGTACCAGCCGGTCCAGCTGGGTCTCCGGGGCGGCGTCGACGACGATGACCAGGTCGTAGAGCGGCGCCAAGCCGTTCTCCGTCAGCAGCGGCACATCGTGCACCACCACCGCGTCCGGCCCGGCCGACACCTCCAGTTCGGCCGATCGCACGCCCACCAGTGGGTGCACGATCGCGTTCAGCGCCTTCAGCTTCTCCGGGTCGGCGAAGACGATCCCGCCGAGCTTCGGCCGGTCCAGGCTCCCGTCGGGGGTGAGTACGCCGTCCCCGAACTCCTCGACCACCGCCGCGAGTCCGGGTGTCCCCGGCTCGACGACCTCGCGGGCGATCCTGTCCGCGTCCACGATCACCGCGCCGTACGACGCCAGCAACCGCGAGACCTCGCTTTTGCCCGCGCCGATTCCGCCGGTCAGCCCCACCTTCACCATGGGCCCACGCTATACGGTCCCGGAAACGTCGGGGTCACCGACTTCGGGACCTTCGGGAGCTGCTGACCCCGCCGCGTCAGACCCCGCCCCCGTCTCCCTCCCGCTCCGCCAGGAAGCGTTCGAATTCCCTGCCGATCTCGTCGGCAGAGGGCAGTTCCACCGGCTCGGCCACCAGGTTCCCCCTGGTCTCCGCGCCGGCCACCGCGTCGTACTGATGCTCCAGTCCGCTGACCAGCGCCACCAGCTCTTCGTCGCCCTCAGAGATCTGCCGTTCGATCTCCTCCTGCGTCCGCAGCGCCTCCGTGCGCAGCGAATGCGCCGCACTGGGCAGCACCAGCCCCGTCGCGGCCGTTACGGCCTCCAGGACCGTGAGCGCGGCATCCGGGTAGGCGGACCGCGCGATGTAGTGCGGCACATGCGCCGCCACACCCAGGACGTCGTGTCCCGCCTCGGCCAGCCGGAACTCGATCAGCGCCTCCGCGCTGCCGGGCACCTGCGCCTCGTCGAAGAAGCTGGCGTGCCCGGGCATCAGGTCGATGCGGTTGCCGTGCGGGGTGATGCCTACGGGGCGGGTGTGGGGGACGCCCATCGGGATGCCGTGGAAATTGACCGAGAGCCGAACGCCGAGCCGCTCCACTATCTGGCGCACCGCGGCCGAGAAACGCTCCCACTCCACATCGGGCTCGGGGCCGGACAGCAGCAGGAAGGGCGCCCCCGTGGCGTCCTCCACGAGGCGCAGCGCGATGCTGGGCGTCTCGTAGCTGGTCCAGCGGTGGTTCTGGAAGGTGAGCAGCGGGCGACGGGCGCGGTAGTCGATCAGCCGGTCGTGGTCGAAGCGGGCGATGACGCGGTGCGTCAGGCCGCCCAGCAGCCGTTCCACGATCTGGTCGCCGGTCTCGCCGGCGTCGATGTAGCCGTCGAAGTGGTACAGCAACACCAGCCCGGCGGAGTCCCTGGCCGCGATGGCCTCAACCGCCGCGAGCCCGCTCGGCTCCCATTCGTACAACCCCTGGGGATCCAACACAGTGACCGCTCCTCCTCATGTCCGTGTGCAAGAACGCCCAGCGCCGCTCCCGCATTCCCGGGCGTCCTCACGGTCCTGCAGCGCCGCCTTCGAGCGCCTGTCGCGGAGTCGAGATCGCGCCACGTTGCCGGGCGGCGACGCCGTTTGGAACGGCCCCTGGCCCCGGGCGACCCCCAGCGAATTCACATCACTGAACGGCCATACCGCATAGGCGAGTTGCAGCATCCCTTCACCGAAGCCGACCCGGCACCCTCCCCGGCCTCAGGCCCAATCCCCCAACCCAGCCCGGAACCTTGACGCCCCTTCTTCGCGCGCCTACCTTCACGACCACCCTCGCGATTCACATTCCCGCCCAACGTTCATATACAGAAAGGCAGTTGAATGCGCACCGGACCCCTCCTGACCGTGTCGGCCGCCGCATTGCTGGCAGCCGGCACAGCCCTCACCGTCACGCCCACCGCGACAGGCACCCCCCGCCCCTCCCCCGCCCGGGTGGTCGACGTGTCGACCGCGGCCGAGCTCAAGGACGCGCTCGCCGCCGCCAGGCCAGGCGACACCATCCAGCTCGCCGACGGCACGTACAACGGGAACTTCAAGACCTCCGTCGCCGGCAGCGCGGCATCCCGGATCACCCTCACCGGCTCGTCGAAGGCCGTTCTCACCGCGGGCGGCGGCTATGGGCTACATCTGAACGGCGCCTCGTACTGGACCGTCGAAGGGATCAACGTCACCGGCGGCCAGAAGGGCATCATGATGGACGCCGCGAACGGTGTCGTCATCGACTCCGTCACCGTCCACGACCTGGACATGGAGGGCGTGCACTTCCGCAAGTCCAGCAGGAACGGAGTCATCAGGAACTCCACCATCCGCGATACCGGCAAGGACGGCAGCGGTATGGGCGAGGGGGTGTACGTGGGCAGCGCGGGCGGCACCGACGACAAGAGCGACAACGTCCAGATCCTCGGCAACACCATCGGCCCCGGTGTCGGCGGCGAGAACATCGACATCAAGGAAGGTACGACGGGCGCGCGGATCAGCGGGAACACCTTCGACGGCGGCGGGCTGACCGGAGCCCACTTCGACGATTCCTGGGTCGATGTGAAGGGCAATGGCGTCGTCGTCGAGAACAACACCGGCCGCCACACCACCAACAACGGCTACGAGACCCACAGCCAGCAGTCGGGCTGGGGCTGCGGCGCGGTCTTCCGCGGCAACCGGTCCGATCTGAGCGGCGCGACAGGCTCCGGCCAGTACGGATTCAACGTCACCAACTACGACGCGTCGGAGTGTCCCGTCACCATCGCCGGCGACAACACCGTCACCGGGGGTCGTGGCATCGCCAACCCGGGCGTCCCGGTGGGCTGACCGACGCCCGCCCGGACGCACGCGCCCGGGGCCCGGGACGCGTCGCAGGATATGCCGAAGGCCCGCTCCCCAGAGGGGAACGGGCCTTCGAGCTGGCTTTCGCCTATCGGCTAGTGCCTAGCGGGTGAGCCTTTTCAGCTCTGGCCGCCGGCCAGCTTCTCGCGGAGCGCCGCCAGGGCCTCGTCCGACGCCAGGGCGCCGGAGTTGTCCGCCGACTCCGAGGAGTACGAGCCACCGGAGACCTGGCCGCCGCCGGCCTGGCCGCCACCCTGCGCCGCCGGCGCCGCAGCGCCCTCGGCCGCCGCCTGCTCGTCGGCCTCGCGGGACTTGATGACCTGGGCCTGGTGCTGCTCGAAGCGCTGCTGCGCCTCGGCGTACTGGTTCTCCCAGGCCTCGCGCTGGCTCTCGTAGCCCTCGAGCCAGTCGTTGGTCTCGGGGTCGAAGCCCTCGGGGTAGATGTAGTTGCCCTGGTCGTCGTAGGACGCGGCCATGCCGTACAGGGTCGGGTCGAACTCGACCGCCGACGGGTCGGCACCGAAGGACTCGTTGGCCTGCTTCAGCGAGAGGCTGATGCGGCGGCGCTCGAGGTCGATGTCGATGACCTTGACGAAGATCTCGTCGTTGACCTGGACAACCTGCTCCGGGATCTCGACGTGGCGCTCGGCCAGCTCGGAGATGTGGACCAGGCCCTCGATGCCCTCGTCGACGCGCACGAACGCACCGAAGGGAACGAGCTTGGTGACCTTACCCGGGACGACCTGACCGATCTGGTGGGTCCGGGCGAACTGCTGCCACGGGTCTTCCTGGGTCGCCTTGAGCGACAGGGACACGCGCTCGCGGTCCATGTCGACGTCCAGGACCTCGACCGTGACCTCCTGGCCGACCTCGACGACCTCGGAGGGGTGGTCGATGTGCTTCCAGGACAGCTCGGAGACGTGCACCAGGCCGTCCACGCCACCCAGGTCCACGAAGGCACCGAAGTTGACGATGGAGGAGACGACGCCGGAGCGCACCTGGCCCTTCTGGAGGGTGGTGAGGAAGGTCTGGCGGACCTCGCTCTGGGTCTGCTCCAGCCAGGCACGGCGGGACAGGACCACGTTGTTGCGGTTCTTGTCCAGCTCGATGATCTTGGCCTCGAGCTCCTTGCCCACGTAGGGCTGGAGGTCGCGGACGCGGCGCATCTCGACCAGGGAGGCCGGGAGGAAGCCACGGAGGCCGATGTCGAGGATGAGACCACCCTTGACGACCTCGATGACGGTACCGGTGACGATCCCGTCCTCTTCCTTGATCTTCTCGATCGTGCCCCAGGCACGCTCGTACTGAGCGCGCTTCTTGGACAGGATGAGGCGGCCTTCCTTGTCCTCCTTCTGGAGAACCAGGGCCTCGATCTCGTCACCGACGGCAACGACCTCGTTGGGGTCGACGTCGTGCTTGATCGAGAGCTCGCGGCTCGGGATCACACCTTCGGTCTTGTAACCGATGTCGAGCAGGACCTCGTCCCGGTCGACCTTCACGATGACGCCGTCGACGATGTCGCCGTCGTTGAAGTACTTGATCGTCTCGTCGATCGCGGCGAGGAAGGCTTCCTCGTTACCGATGTCGTTGACCGCAACCTGCGGGGTGGTGGCGGTGGTCTCGGTGCTGCTCGTCATGTGGGAAAGGGCTCCGGTGCGGACATTGAAGTCGTAGGTACTGCTACGCCGAGAGCCGGAATCGCCTCTGCATAAGCCAGACAGCATCAGGCGCACCCTCCGGATGCCCCGCGAAAACCCGGAGCAACCCGAAACGCCTCGAAAACCGAGGGGACATACATACAGATGCGAGCGCGGCCTGCTCCGTCTGAGGCGCGCAAGCCCGCAGCGCAACTTGTAGCATACGGGGGCAGCCGGACACGGTCAATGCGCGAACGCGCACACCCGGGGCAGAACGCCCCATAACCGGCACACGCGATGTTCCGCGAGGCTAATGGCCTCACAGTCCCTGCAGCGACAAGCACAGCGAAGACTACGACGACGGGCGCGATGAACCAAGAGTATGAGCCGGAGGCGACCCGACGTGACGCCTCCGACGCGGAGAGCAGCCGGGCCAGTCGTGGCTGGTGGGACCGTAACGCGGACGACTACCAGAGCGAGCACGGCGCGTTCCTCGGGGACGACCGCTTCGTCTGGGGCCCCGAGGGGCTGGACGAGGCGGACGCCGGGCTGCTGGGTCCGGCGACGGAGCTGAAGGGGCGGCGGGTCCTGGAGATCGGGGCGGGCGCGGCGCAGTGTTCCCGTTGGCTGGCGGCTCAGGGCGCCCACCCGGTGGCCCTCGATCTCTCGCACCGGCAACTGCAGCACGCGCTGCGGATCGCCGACGGGGCGGAGGGTGAGGTCGGCCTGGTGGAGGCGGACGCGGGGGCGCTGCCGTTCCGCGACGGCTGCTTCGACCTCGCGTGCTCCGCCTACGGCGCGATTCCGTTTGTCGCCGATCCGGTGCGGGTGCTGCGCGAGGTCCGCCGGGTGCTGCGGCCCGGCGGCCGGTTCGTCTTCTCGGTCACCCACCCCATCCGGTGGGCGTTCCCCGACGAGCCGGGCCCGGAGGGCCTGTCGGTGGCGGCCTCCTACTTCGACCGGACGCCGTACGTCGAGCAGGACGAGACCGGCCGCGCGGTGTATGTGGAGCATCACCGGACGCTGGGCGACCGGGTGCGGGATGTGGTGGCCGGCGGGTTCCGGTTGGTGGATCTCGTCGAACCGGAATGGCCGGAATGGAATACGCAGGAGTGGGGCGGCTGGTCTCCGCTGCGCGGGAACCTGATCCCGGGGACGGCGATCTTCGTGTGTGTGGCGGAGTCGTAGTCCCTGCCCTTCGGCCCGTGGCTGCCCGGTGCGGCGGGGGCGGCAGACTGGGACGGTGAATCTCGCCCGACCCCCGGCCGCGGGTACGCCCCGCGACGCCCTTGCCCAGCTGCCCGTGCGCACCGCGCTGCCCCCGCTGCGTGCTGCCCTCCACGGGTCCGACGGTCCTGGTGCCGCGGTGCTCTGTGCGCCGCCGGGCACCGGCAAGACGACGCTGGTGCCGCTGGATCTCGCGGGTCTTACGGGCCAGGGGCCGGCGCGGCGGGTGCTCGTCGCCGAGCCACGGCGGATCGCGGCCCGTGCCGCGGCCCGGCGGATGGCCTGGCTGCTGGGCGAGAAGGTCGGCGATTCCGTCGGGTTCACCGTGCGTGGTGAGCGGCGGGTCGGGCCGCGTACGGCAGTGGAAGTGGTGACCACCGGGGTGCTGCTGCAGCGGTTGCAGCGGGATCCGGAGCTGGCCGGTGTCGATGTGGTGGTGCTCGACGAGTGCCATGAGCGGCATCTGGACGCCGATACCTCCGCGGCGTTCCTGCTGGACGTACGGGAGACGCTGCGCCCCGAGCTGCGGCTGGTGGCGGCGTCGGCGACGACGGACGCCGAGGGGTGGGCCCGGCTGCTGGGCGGTGCGGACGGTCCCGCGCCGGTGGTGGCGGCGGCCGGCGTGTCGCACCCGGTGGCCGTCGTGTGGGCGCCTCCGGAGCGGCCGGTGCGGCCCCCGCATGGGATGCGGGTCGATCCCGCGCTGCTGACGCATGTGGCGGGGGTGGTGCGGCGCGCGCTGCGGGAGCAGTCGGGGGATGTGCTGTGTTTCCTGCCCGGTGTCGGGGAGATCGGGCGTGTCGCCGGGCTGCTGGCCGGGCTGGATGCCGAGGTGCTGCAGGTGCACGGGCGAGCGCCGGCCGAGGTGCAGGACGCCGTGTTGGGCGGTGGGGACGGCGTACGGCGGGTGGTGCTGGCGACGTCGGTGGCGGAGTCGAGCCTGACGGTGCCGGGCGTGCGGGTGGTGGTGGACAGCGGGCTGGCGCGGGTGCCGCGGATGGATCATGTGCGGGGGCTGAGTGCCCTGGCGACCGTACGGGCCTCCCGGGCGGCGGCGCGTCAGCGGGCCGGGCGGGCCGGCCGCGAGGCACCGGGTGTGGTCTATCGCTGCTGGTCGGAGGGGGAGGACGGGCGGCTGCCGCGGTTCCCCGATCCGGAGATCAAGGTCGCGGATCTGACCGCGTTCGCGCTTCAGGCGGCGTGCTGGGGGGATCCGGCGGCGACCGGGCTGGCGCTTCTGGACGCGCCGCCGGCGGGTGCGCTCGCCGCGGCGCGGGACGTACTGGCGGCGGTCGGAGCCGTGGACGCGGACGGCCGGGCGACGGAGCGCGGTGTGCGGATGGGGCGGCTCGGTCTGCATCCGCGGCTGGCGCGTGCGCTGTTGGACGGCGCGCGCGAGGTCGGTGTGCGTCGGGCGGCGGAGGTGGTGGCGCTGCTGAGCGAGGAGCCGCCGCGCGCGTACGGGGACGATCTGGCGGCGGCATGGCGGACGGCGCGGCGGGGCGGTGACGCGTACGCGGCCAGGTGGCGGCAGGAGGCGCGACGGCTGTCGTCGGCGGCCGGGGTGCCGGGACGGGCCGAGGGCGCGGATGGCGCTGATGGCGCGGTTTCCGGTCCGGACGGGGGCGCGGACGGCCGGGCGGCGAGCGATGACGCCGTCGCCGGGCTGGTCGCCGCGCTGGCGTTCCCCGAGCGGGTGGCGCGGGCGCGCGGGGTGGGGAGTTATCTGATGGCCTCCGGGACCGGGGCCGAGCTGGCCGGGGCGGGGCCCGGTCCGGGGGCGCGGGCGGGCGACTCCTCGCGGCTGCGGGATGCGGCGTGGCTGGCCGTCGCGGTGGCGGACCGGCCGGTGGCGGCGGCGTCCGCACGGGTGCGGCTGGCGGCGGTGATCGACGCGGAGACGGCGTGTGCCGCGGCGCGGGCGCTGTACTCCTCGGGCGAGGAGGTCCGCTGGTCGGACGGGGACGTGGTGGCCAGGAGCGTGACGCGGCTGGGGGCGATCGAGCTGGCGGCCCGGCCGCTGACGGCGCCCGATGCCGGTCTGCTGCGGGAGGCGGTGCTGTCGGGGCTGCGGCAGGAGGGTCCCGGGCTGCTGCGGTGGTCGGCGGGCGCGCTGTCGCTGCGGCAGCGGATGGCTTTTCTGCACCGGGAGTTGGGCGCGCCGTGGCCGGATGTGTCGGATGCGGCGCTGCTGGAGCGCGTCGAGGAGTGGCTGGGGGTGGAGCTCGGGCGGGCCCGGCGGCGGGCCGACCTCGCGCGGATCGACGCGGGGCAGGCGCTGGCCCGGCTGCTGCCGTGGGCGACCGGCGACGCGGCGCGTTTCGAGGAGCTGGCGCCGGAGCGTATCGAGGTGCCGAGCGGTTCGCGGGTGCGGGTGGACTACGGCGGTGAGCAGCCGGTGCTGGCCGTCAAGCTGCAGGAGCTGTTCGGCCGGCAGGAGTCGCCGCGGGTGGCGGACGGGCGGGTGCCCGTACTGGTGCATCTGCTGTCACCGGCCGGGCGGCCGGCCGCCGTCACCGCCGACCTGGCGTCGTTCTGGAGGGACGGTTACCGCTCCGTGCGTGCGGAGTTGCGCGGCCGCTACCCCAAGCACCCGTGGCCGGAGGATCCTTCTACGGCCGAGCCGACGCGGCATACGACGGCACGGCTCAAGCGGGGCTAGGGCGTATCCGATGGGGCAGGGGCTGGTGGCGGGCGCCGGGCGACGGTCACGGGCCAGGAGTCGGCGGCGGTGGCGTCAGGCGGGCGTCGGCCGGGGGTCGGGTCGGGGGGTCTCGTCGTCGGGGACGCCGGCGCCGGGGCGGCGGCTGCGGGCTTCCAGGTGGAGGCCCAGGGCGAGCAGCGCGGCGCCGACGACCAGGAAACCCCAGGGCAGGTAGCCGGTGAGCAGCAGGACGAGGGTCCGCTGGGAGGTGACCAGGGCGACGGTCGAGTCGACGTAGTCGTCGCGCATCTTCACATGGCCGGCGAAGGCGGTGACCTTGCCGCCACCGGGCAGCAGATCGCCGCCGCGCAGCTCCTCCTTGTGGATCTCCTGGCCGTTGACCGGTGCTCCGGTGACCGGCTCCACCCAGAACATCCGCTTGGTGCTGTACCAGCGGGTGGTGCCCATCTTCTCGACGGACTCCGGGGTGATGCCCTTGACCGGCATCTTCTTGGGGAGCCGGACCTTGGTCCAGGGAATGGTCTGCTCGAAGTAGTAGACCTCCAGGCCGCGGAAGGTGCGGGTCCCCTTGTAGTGGATGGGGGCGGAGGTGCGGGTCTGGGCGTCGAAGTAGGTGTAGTCGCGCGGCTCGGTGAGGAACGGCCACTTGTACTCGATGCCTTCGCGGCGGACCCGGTCGCCGTCGACCATCTCGCCGGTGGCGTGCACCGGCTCCTGGGAGTGGGCGTCGAAGATATAGCGCTCGGGGATCTCGGAGACCATCTTGCCGTCGGGTCCGGCCACATAGGACAGCGCGTCCCAGACGACGACGTCGCGGCCGGCGGTCTGCTCTATCCGGTCGGACTCGGCGACATTGCCCTTGAGGGTCTGCACGATGGTGACCTTGGGTACCCGCTTGGCCTTCATCGTCCCGTAGTCGATCAGGGTGGCGGGCTTCGCCTCCAGGACCATGTCCTGGTACTGGCCGGCCGGGATCTTGGCGAGCCGCGGGAAGGCGTACCAGCGCAGCAGCGGGGCCAGGGCGGTGAAGAAGACGGCGAACGCGAGCAGGACCAGGCTGGCTTTGCGGCGCATGACGGCGTCCCCCTCAGGGGTGCTCGGGGACGGTGGTCAGCAGCGGCTTCGGCGAGGTGCGGCCGCTGGGCGGGCCTGCCGCGGTGACGGTGAGCACGAGGGCGAGCGCCGCGGCGAGTCCGACGGCGGCTGCTGTCAGGGCGCGCATGGTCGGGCCTCCCGGTGATCGGCGATCTGATATGTCGTCAGGGCGGGGGCACCGTAGCAATGGGCGGCGCAGATGAGAACACGTTGCACCGCCGTCCTGCCCTGGGGCGGGCGGGACGGCGGTGCGGAACCTTCGCGACGGGCCTACGGGCGGGCCGTCCTATGGGGCGGGGCGTCTACGTGGCGGCCGGGGCGGTGACGTTGAGCTTGATGGTCAGTACGGCGCCGTCGGCGGTGGTCAGCCGCAGCAGGAACGTCCCAGTGTGCGTGTCGGTGTAGATCTTCGGGAGTTTCAGCAGGCCGTTGCCGTCGGTCGTGAGGGTGGTGAGGGTGCGCACCGGCTCGTTCGGGTCGGCGGCGGTGGCCCCTGGCTTCGTGACCTTCTCGGAGTCCGTGGCGGGCTCGCGGTTCCCGGCGTGCTCGGGGTCCCTGACGGGCTCGGGGTTCTTGAAGTAGGGGCCCTTGTCGTTCTCGGCGCATTCGGCCGAGCACTTCGGGTCGTCGGTGACCATGGTCGCCGTGACGGCCACGCCGGCGGCGGCCCTGCCGTGATACGTCGCCTTGATTTCTACCGCGTCGGCCGCGAAGGCCCCGCCGGCGGTCGCCGTCAGCTTCTTGTCGGAGGTACGGACGAGCGCGTCGGCCTTCGGCGCGGACTGCGCGGCCTGGACGGTCATGGCGAAGTCGACGGCCGGTACGGTGCGGCCCTCGGTCTCCGCCCGGACGGTGAACGCCCCCGCCCTGTCGCCTGCTTGGAGCTTGGGCGCCGTGGCCAGACCGGCGTTGTCAGTGGTGACGGTTACGGTGGTGGTGCCGTCGGGGAAGCGGGCGTGCGTGCTGCCGGTGACGAGGAAGCGCACCGGGGCGCCGACCACCGGCTTACCCGTGGCGTCCTTGGCTTTCACCTGTGGCGATGCGGCGAACTCGGCGCCCGCGGCAGCCGTCAGGTGCTGGTCGCCGGTCCGTTCGAGGGCGGTGAGGGGGGCGGGATGAGCGGGAGGCTTCGGGGCGGGGGTTGTCGGGCTGGGGTTCGCCGGGTCGGGGGTCGGCTTCGGCGGGTTGCCGCCGTCGGGCTCACCGGGCTCGTTCGGCTTCCCTGGCCTGCCCGGCTTGCCCGGCTTGCCCGGCCGACTCGGCTTCGCCGGCTTGCCGGCCGCCTTGCCCGGCTCATGTCGCTGATCGGCGCGCTCGCCGTGGTGCGCCCCCGCGCCCTCGCCCCGCCCGTTGCGGCCGCCGTCGGCCCGCGAGCCGGTCCGGTGCACCGGGAGTACGCCCTTGCCGTCCGGCACCTCATGGGTGCCCTTGCGGTAGAACGCGTACCAGGACAGCACCGTCCGCAGATACTCCGTGGAGTTGTTGTAGCCGAGGATCGCGTGGTCCAGGTCGTGCCGCGTCGTCAGGTCGCGGCCGCCGTTGCAGAGATAGCGGCCCGCGGCGAGTGCCGCGTCGAAGACGTTGTTGGGGTCCTTCTTGCCGTCCCCGTTGCCGTCGGTGCCCCAGCCGGCGCCGTCGGGGCCGCCGTTGGACCAGGTGGACGGGATGAACTGCATCGGGCCCACGGCGCGGTCATGGGTGAGGTCGCCGTCGTAACGGCCGCCGTCGGTGTCGGTGATCCGCGCGAAGCCATGGCCGTTGAGCTGCGGCCCGAGGATCGGCCGGAGCGTGGTCCCCCTGGAATCGACCGCTCCGCCGGCCGCCTGCCCGGATTCCACCTTGCCGATGCCGGCGAGCAGCTGCCACGGGAGGCGGCAGCCCGGGTCGGTCTCGGCGATCCGGGCCGCGGCACTCTTGTAAGCGGCGAGGACGCTGGCGGGGATGCCCGCCTCGGCGGGGCCGGTGGCTATCGGGCCGCCGTCCCCGTCTCCGTCGCCGCTCTTGCGGCCTGAACTCCCAGGCGGCACGGGGCTGTTGAGGGGTGGCAGGTCGGTGTAGTACGTCGATCCGCCGTCGATGGGGGTGTCGGTCGCCGGCGTGACCGGGTCGTGTTCTCCTGCGGCCTCGGCGGCGCCCGGTGACTGAGAGGCGGTCAGGGCGGCGAGCGCCAATGCCACCACGACCGTTGAGGCCGCTCCCCTCAGGAGCCGTCGCCGGAATGTGGCTGCCATACGTGCCGTCCCCTCCGCGTTGCCCCCACCGCGCGCGGACGCGGTGGCGCGCTCCCCTGCGCTCCAACTCAGGCGACACTACGACAAGTCGGGCCGAGCAGCCAGCGCCCTCACTGGCCGACATAATGATCCGAACCGATCTGAATCGATCAAGGAGAGGTGCATGCCGTTCACGCTCAGCCATGCCGCTGCCGTGCTTCCGGCCATCCGCCGGACAGGTGCGGCTCGCGGCCCGCTGATCGCCTCGGCGCTCGTCGCGGGGTCGTTCGCACCGGACATGACGTACTACGCGGACACTCTGGTGCCGGGCGCCATGCTCTTCGGCGAGGTGACACACGGCCTCCCCGGAGTGCTGACGGTGGATGTACTGGTCACCGCGGCGCTCGTCGGCGGCTGGCTGCTGCTGCGCGAACCGCTGCTGGCGCTGCTGCCCGGCGCATGGCGGGGACGGGCGTACGCGTTCGTCCGCGGCCGCCCCTGGGATCCGCGCGGGCCGCGCCAACTCGCCGCGCTGGCAGGCTGGTTCTGGCTCTCGGCAGCGCTCGGGGCCGCGACGCATGTCGTCTGGGACGCCTTCACCCACCCGGGCCGCTGGGGCACCCGGCTGATCCCCGGCCTCAACGACATCGTCCACGGCCTGCCGGTCTACACATACCTGCAGTACGGGACGTCGGCCCTCGCGATGGCGGGGATCGGCTGGTTCCTGTGGTCGGCGTTGCGGGAGGCGGGCGCGCGAGGTGCGGTGGATACAAGGGCCATCCCCGCACTGACCGTCCGGATGCGGCTGCTGCTGACCGCTCCGATCGTCCTGTGGGTGCTCCTCGGTGCCGTACACCGCACGCTGCGGGCATACACCTTCTACGACGGCACGGTCTCCTGGTTCAGCTACGTGCCGACCGTGCTCTTCGGCGCGGGCGCCGGCCTCGTCGCCGGCCTGGTCTGCTACGGGGTGACCGTACGGCTGCTGCACCGCCGCGCACGCCGGGCCGAGGCGGCCGAGGACGGAGAACCCGGGCGGCCGGCAGGGCCCGCGGCGCAGACCCCGGCCTGCGCGGGGACGGGCGCAGCCGGCACCGACTGACCGCCCCGCCCCGCGCCCCTTCGCTCAGTGGGCCGCCGACTCCCAGTCCTTGCCGGAGCCGACCGAGACATCCAGCGGCGCGCTCAGCTCGACCGCCGCGGCCATCTCACGGCGGACCAGTTCCTCGACCTTCTCGCGCTCGCCCGGGGCCACCTCGACCACGATTTCGTCATGGACCTGGAGCAGCAGCCGGGATTTCAGCCCCGCCTCCCGCAGCGCCACGTCGACCTTCAGCATCGCGATCTTGACGATGTCGGCGGCGGTGCCCTGGATCGGGGCGTTCAGCGCCATCCGCTCGGCCATTTCGCGGCGCTGGCGGTTGTCGCTGTTGAGGTCGGGCAGATAGCGGCGACGGCCGAGGATGGTCTGCGTATAGCCGGTGGCACGGGCCTCCTCGACGACGCGCCGCAGATAGTCGCGCACCCCGCCGAACCGCTCGAAGTAGTTGTCCATCAGCTTGCGGGCCTCGTCGGGCTGAATGCCCAGCTGCTGGGAGAGGCCGAACGCCGACAGGCCGTACGCCAGGCCGTAGGACATCGCCTTGATCTTGCGGCGCATCTCCGGGTCGACCTGGTCCTTGGCGACCGAGAAGACCTGGGAGGCGACGGTGGTGTGCAGGTCCTCACCGGAGGTGAACGCCTCCAGCAGGCCCTCGTCCTCGGAGAGGTGGGCCATCACCCGCAGCTCGATCTGGCTGTAGTCGGCGGTCAGCAGCGACTCGAAGCCCTCGCCGACGACGAAGCCACGGCGGATCGCCCGGCCCTCGTCCGTCCGCACCGGGATGTTCTGCAGATTCGGGTCGGTGGAGGACAGCCGGCCGGTGGCGGCCACGGTCTGGTTGAAGGTGGTGTGGATGCGGCCGTCCGCACCGATGGTCTTGATCAGACCCTCGACCGTGGTGCGCAGCTTGGCCTGCTCACGGTGACGGAGCATGATCACCGGGAGTTCGTTCTCGGTCTGCGCGGCGAGCCAGGCGAGAGCGTCGGCGTCGGTGGTGTAGCCGGTCTTGGTCTTCTTCGTCTTGGGCAGGCCCAGTTCACCGAAGAGGACTTCCTGCAGCTGCTTGGGCGAGCCCAGGTTGAACTCATGGCCCGCCGCGGCGTGCGCCTCCTTTATGGCCTGCTGCACGGCGCCCGCGAACTGCTGCTCCATGCGCTCCAGCCAGCCCCGGTCGGCGGCGATACCCGCCCGCTCCATCCGGGCCAGCAGCACACTGGTCGGCAGCTCCACATCACGCAGCAGCTCGGCCGCGCCGACCTCCGCGAGCTTGGCCTCGAAGGCCGTGCCCAGGTCGAGGACCGTGCGCGCCTGCCCCATCAGGGCGTCCGCCTCGGCTTCCTCGTCGGCGCCGAACGCCAGCTGGCCGTCTCCGGCCGCCGCAGGGGCAAGATCACGGCCCAGGTATTCGATGGACAGGGCGTCCAGCGCGAACGAACGGCGGCCCGGCTTGACCAGATAGGCGGCCAGCGCGGTGTCCATCAGGACGCCGTCGATCTGCCAGCCGTGTTCGCCGAAGACCCGCATCAGGCCCTTGGCGTTGTGCATCACCTTGGGCCGGGCGGCGTCCGCGCTCCAGGCCGCGAAGGCCCGCTCGTCGGCCTCGTCCAGCTGGGACGGGTCGAACCAGGCGGCCGGCCCATCGGCGGCGGCCAGCGCCACCTCGGCGACGCTGCCGCTGCCCAGGGTCCAGACGTCCACGGTGGCGACACCCAGGGTGCCCTCGCCGTGCTCGGCCAGCCACGGGGCGAGCTCGCCCGCCCCGAGAACCGTGCCGTCCACCTCGACACCGGCGGCCGGCGTGGCCTCCTCGCCGGTCTCCTCGGCACCCGGGTCGACGGCGTGCAGCCGGTCCCGCAGGCCCTGGTTGCGGATCTCCAGCGCGTTGAGGAAGACCTTCAGGGCCTCCCGGTCGTATGCCTCACGAGTCAGCTCCGCCGGGCCGCACGGCAGCGCGACATCGCGCACCATCTCCGTCAGCCGGCGATTGAGCTTGACGGCCTCCAGATGCTCGCGGAGGTTCTGGCCCGCCTTGCCCTTGACCTCGTCGGCCCGCTCCACCAGCTCCGCGAACGAACCGAACTGGTTGATCCACTTCGTCGCGGTCTTCTCGCCGACACCCGGGATACCGGGAAGGTTGTCGGACGGGTCACCGCGCAGCGCGGCGAAGTCCGGGTACTGGGACGGGGTCAGGCCGTACTTCTCCGCGACCTTCTCGGGGGTGAAACGGGTCAGCTCCGAGACGCCCTTGGTGGGGTAGAGAACCGTGACGTCCTCGGAGACCAGCTGGAAGGAGTCGCGGTCACCGGTGACGATCGAGACCTCGAAGCCCTGCGCGGTGGCCTGCTCCGTCAGCGTCGCGATCACATCGTCGGCCTCGAAGCCGTCCACCGCGAACCGCTTGACCCGCATCGCGTCGAGCAGCTCGCCGATCAGCTCGACCTGCCCCTTGAACTCGTCGGGCGTCTTCGAACGGTTCGCCTTGTAGTCGGGGAACTCCTCGGACCGCCAGGTCTTGCGCGAGACGTCGAACGCCACCGCGAAATGCGTGGGCGCCTCGTCGCGCAGGGTGTTCGCGAGCATCGACGCGAAGCCGTAGATCGCATTGGTCGGTTGCCCCGTGGCGGTGGTGAAATTCTCCACGGGCAGGGCGAAGAACGCCCGGTACGCCATGGAATGCCCGTCCATCAGGAGCAGGTGGGGACGGCGACCCGCCGCCTCGCTGCCGGTCGCTTCGCTCTTCTTCGCTGCCTTTGCTGCCACGCCCCCGATCCTGCCACGCCCCACTGACAATCCCCGCCGCGGCCGCCTGCCCGCCCGCCCCGCAGCCGTCCGCGCGACCGGCCCCCGACCGTCCACGCGACGCCCGCACCGCCGTCCCCGCCCCGCCGCCGCCCCGCTCGTGACAGGATCGGATGTGTACGGCAACGATCCGCTCCGTACGGCAACGCTCCACCACACCCCGGCGGAGCGGGCAGCCGCATGACCGGAGACAACACAGCCCACGGCTCAAGGGAGAGCGCCATGGCAGGCAAGCCGCCCGCGTCGGACCCCGTCCAGGACGCACCCGAGGTCAGCGCACCCCAGCACGCCGCCGCCGGCCTGCCGGCCCTCGCCCACACCCTGCGCGTCTCCCAGCAGCAGATGGGCGTGCGCCGCACCGCGCTCACCCTCCTCCGGGTCAACCAGAAGGACGGCTTCGACTGCCCCGGCTGCGCCTGGCCCGAGGCCGACAAGCGGCACGCCGCCGAATTCTGCGAGAACGGCGCCAAGGCCGTCGCCGAAGAGGCCACCCTGCGCCGCGTCACCCCGGACTTCTTCGCCGCCCACTCCGTCACCGACCTCGCCGGCCGCAGCGGCTACTGGCTCGGCCAGCAGGGCCGCCTCACCCACCCCATGTACCTGGCCGAGGGCGCCGACCACTACGTCCCCGTCCCCTGGGAGCGGGCCTTCGACATCATCGGCGAGGAGCTCACCGCACTCGACTCCCCCGACGAAGCCGTCTTCTACACCTCAGGACGCACCAGCAACGAAGCCGCCTTCCTCTACCAGCTCTTCGCCCGGGAATTCGGCACCAACAACCTCCCCGACTGCTCCAACATGTGCCACGAGTCGTCGGGCTCCGCGCTCACCGACACCATCGGCATCGGCAAGGGCAGCGTCCTGCTCGACGACCTCTACAAGTCCGACCTGATCATCATCGCCGGCCAGAACCCGGGCACCAACCACCCCCGGATGCTCACCGCCCTGGAAAAGGCCAAGGCCGGCGGCACAAAGATCATCTCGATCAATCCGCTGCCCGAAGCCGGCCTGGAACGGTTCAAGAACCCGCAGACCCCGCGCGGCCTCGCCGGCGGCGGCACCGCCCTCACCGACCTCTTCCTCCAGGTACGGCTCGGCGGCGACCAGGCACTCTTCCGCGCCCTCAACCGACTGATCCTCGACACGGACGGAGCCGTCGACGAGGAGTTCGTACGCGCCCACACCCACGGATACGAGGAGTTCGCGCGGACCGCCCGCGCCGGCGACGACTGGGACGAGACGCTGCGCGCCACCGGCCTGACCCGCGAGGAGATCGACCGCGCGCTGGCCATGATCCTCGCCTCGAAACGCACCATCGTGTGCTGGGCGATGGGCCTGACCCAGCACAAGCACGCCGTCCCCACCATCAAGGAAGTCGTCAACTTCCTCCTGCTGCGCGGCAACATCGGCCGCCCCGGCGCCGGCGTCTGCCCCGTACGCGGCCACAGCAACGTCCAGGGCGACCGCACCATGGGCATCTTCGAACGGCCCGCCCCCGCCTTCCTCGACGCCCTGGAGAAGGAGTTCGGCTTCGCCCCGCCCCGCGAACACGGCTACGACGTCGTCCACGCCATCCGGGCGCTGCGCGACGGCCGGGCCAAGGTGTTCCTCGCCATGGGCGGCAACTTCGTCTCCGCCACCCCCGACACCGACGTCACCGAGGCCGCGGTACGCCGCGCCCGGCTCACCGTCCACGTCTCCACCAAACTCAACCGCTCGCACGTGGTCACCGGCGCCCGCGCCCTGATCCTGCCCACCCTCGGCCGCACCGAGCGCGACCTCCAGGCCGGCGGCGAGCAGTTCGTGACCGTCGAGGACTCCATGGGCATGGTGCACGCCTCCCGCGGCCGCCTGGAGCCCGCCGGCCCCCATCTGCTGTCCGAAACCGCCATCGTGACCCGCCTGGCCCGCCGCGTCCTCGGCGACCGCAGCCACACCCCCTGGGCGGAGTTCGAGAACGACTACGCCACGATCCGCGACCGCATCTCGCACGTCGTCCCCGGCTTCGAGGACTTCAACACCAAGGTCGCCCACCCCGGGGGCTTCACACTCCCGCACGCCCCCCGGGACAAGCGGCAATTCCCCACCACCACCGGGAAGGCCAACTTCACCGCCGCACCGGTCGAATACCCCGCGCTCCCCGAAGGGCGCCTGCTGCTGCAGACACTGCGCTCCCACGACCAGTACAACACCACCATCTACGGGCTCGACGACCGCTACCGCGGCATCAAGAACGGCCGCCGCGTCGTCCTGGTCAACCCCGACGACGCCCGCGCCCTCGGATTCGCCGACGGCACCTACGCCGACCTGGTCAGCGAATGGACCGACGGCAGCGAACGGCGCGCCCCCGGCTTCCGCGTCGTCCACTACCCCACCGCCCGCGGCTGCGCGGCCGCCTACTACCCCGAGACCAACGTCCTCATCCCGCTCGACCACACCGCCGACACCAGCAACACCCCGGCCGCGAAGTCCCTGGTCATCCGCCTGGAGAGCACGCTCCCGAGCTGACCGGGCGCAGGCCGACGGGGGGCAACGGCACCCCGGCCTGAGCGCTTGCTCAGTGGCCTGATAGGAACAGGCACAGATCGACGGCGATCACGCGCGAGCGAACGGAGACGCAGGCCATGGGTGAGCAGAGCACGACCAAGTTTCCGCAGGAGATCCTCGACCAGTGGGCCGGCCTCGGCCTCGACCTGGCCGCCCTGTTCTCCGCCGGACACCTCGGCGAGCGGATGAGCGTGCAGGTCACCGAGGCCGCACCGGACCGCGTCGTCGGCACCATGCCCGTCGAGGGCAACACCCAGCCCTACGGGCTCCTGCACGGCGGCGCCTCCGCCGTACTGGCCGAAACCCTCGGCTCCGTCGGCGCCATGCTCCACGGCGGCCCCACCAAACTCGCCGTCGGCGTCGACCTCAACTGCACCCACCACCGCGGCACCCGCTCCGGCCTCGTCACCGGCGTCGCCACCCCCGTCCACCGCGGCCGCTCCACCGCCACCTACGAAATCGTCATCACCGACGAACACGACAAGCGGCTCTGCACCGCCCGCCTGACCTGCATGCTGCGCGACGTGGACACCGACGCCTACCGCGGCTGACCAGCACCGCAACCCACCACCACGGCCCCGCCCCCGGACACCCGGGAGCGGGGCCGCACACATTCTTGTAACGCTGCGTAACACGCACGCCATGTCGCACCACCCCCACACCCCAAGCCCCGCACCGGCCGACGCCCCACCACACCCGACGTATCCGATAACCGGACGCCATTCGTCACTCCGTGCCGCAATCCCCCGCGGAAGTGCAAGTTCGTCCTCCGCACAACGTCCGCACCCCGGATGTAAGGAGCATGGAGGCGAAACGCTCATCGCATGTCATAACAAGAGCGTCACATCCTGGCCAGCGCCACTCCCGGAGCGAAGAACACGGCCCTAAAGTCACCGCCAGTCACCGCGCCGCCGGGCGTGCACCCAGCACGGACCCTGTACCACCCCCGTACAGCCCGACGTGAAAAGGCCATGCGACAGCACTGGCCGCGCCAGGGAAAGGACTGATCGTGCGTCACCGTTCCTTGCTCATCCTCACCACCGCAGTCACCGCAGGCGCCCTCACGCTCTCCGCGTGCGGCTCCCGCGGCGACAACAAGAGCGGCGACGGCTCCAACGCAACCGTCGTCATCGGGCTCGACGCCCCGACCACCGGGGAGCTCTCCGCCCTCGGTCTGGGCATCCGCAACTCCGCCCAGCTCGCCATCGACAACGCCAACAAGGCCGGCGAAGTCAAGGGCGTCACCTTCAAACTCGAAGCCCTCGACGACAAGGCCCTGCCAAACGTCGGCCAGCAGAACACCACCAAGCTCGCCGGCGACGAGGACGTCCTCGGCATCGTCGGCCCGCTCAACTCCGGCGTCGCCCAGTCCATGCAGCAGGTCTCCAAGCAGAACAACCTCACCCTGATCTCCCCGGCGAACACCACGCCCGACCTGACCCAGGGCCCCGACTGGCGCAAGGACAAGCGCGTCCGCCCCTTCCCCACGTACTTCCGCACCGCCACCACCGACGAGGTACAGGGCGCCTTCGACGGGCAGTACGCCTACGAGAAGCTGAAGACCAAGAAGGCCTACATCATCGACGACCAGAAGACCTACGGCGTCGGCCTGGCCTCCTCCTTCAAGGACCAGTTCACCAAGCTCGGCGGCAAGATCGTCGGCACCGAACACGTCAGCCCCGACGACCGTGACTTCAAGGCCGTCGTCTCCAAGGTCAAGTCCGCCAAGCCCGACCTCGTCTTCTACGGCGGCGAGTACCCCGCCTCCGGCCCCCTGAGCCAGCAGCTCAAGGACGGCGGCGTCACCGTCCCCCTCATGGGCGGCGACGGCATGTACAGCGCCGACTACATCAAGCTCAACAAGAAGGCACAGGGCGACTACGCCTCCTCCGTCGGCAAGCCCGTCGAAGAACTCCCCTCCGCCAAGAAGTTCATCGCCGACTACAAGGCAGCCGGCTTCAAGGAGGCCTACGAGGCCTACGGCGGCTCCACCTACGACGCCACCTGGGCCCTCATCCAGGCCGTCAAGGCAGTCGTCGGCGACAACGACGGCAAGCTCCCCGAAGACGCCCGCAAGAAGGTCTCCGAAGCCATGAACAAGGTCACCTTCGACGGCGTCACCGGCCCCGTCGCCTTCGACAAGTACGGCGACACCACCAACACCATGATCACCGCCTACCAGGTCGACAAGGGTGAGTGGGCCTCCCGCTACAGCGCCCCCTTCAAGAAGTAAGAGCCGACCCACCGACGAGACCCCTCAACGCCGACACACCGGGCCGCGCCAGGGCGCCACAAACCACCCTGGCGCGGCCCGTGGCACACCGGCACACCGGCTACCCCCCGGAACCTCGTAACTCCCACGCAACGGAGGCCCTGCGGTGAACGAACTGCCGCAACAGCTGGCCAACGGACTCATCCTCGGCGCGATGTACGGACTCATCGCGATCGGCTACACGATGGTCTACGGAATTGTCCAGCTCATCAACTTCGCCCACGGCGAGATATTCATGGTCGGCGGCTTCGGCGCACTCAGCGTCTACCTCGCCCTCCCCACCGGCACCTCACTCATTCTCGCCCTGCCGATCATGCTCATCGGCGGCATCGCGGTATCCGTCCTCGTCGGCGTCGCCGCCGAACGCTTCGCCTACCGCCCCCTCCGCGGCGCACCCCGCCTAGCCCCACTCATCACCGCCATCGGCCTCTCCATCGCCCTCCAGCAAGCCATCTGGAAGTGGTACCCCGGCGGCAACAAAGCCCGCGTCTTCCCCCAGTTCAAGGGCCACTCCTTCGACATCCTGGGCGCCACCGTCCAACGCGGCGACCTCTTCGTCCTCATCGCAGCGCCCGCGTGCATGATCGCCCTCGGCTTCTTCGTGTCCAAGACCCGCAGCGGCCGCGCCATGCAGGCCACCGCCCAGGACCGCGACACCGCCAAGCTCATGGGCATCAACACCGACCGGATCATCGTCCTCGCCTTCGCCATCGGCGCCGCGTTCGCCGGCGTCGCCGCCGTCGCCTACGGCCTGCGCACCGGCGAGGTCCAGTTCCGCATGGGCTTCATCATGGGCCTCAAGGCCTTCACCGCCGCCGTCCTCGGCGGCATCGGCAACATCTACGGCGCCATGCTCGGCGGCGTCGTCCTCGGCGTCGCCGAATCCCTGGCCACCGCCTACATCGAAGAAATCCCCGGCATGCAGCAATTCGGCGGCGGAGCCTGGAAGGACGTCTGGGCCTTCGTCCTCCTCATCCTCGTACTCCTCCTGAGACCACAAGGCCTACTGGGCGAACGCGTCGCGGATCGGGCGTGATAGCGATGACCACAACGATCACCAAAACCACCGCACCGGGCGCCCCGGCCGTGCTTCCCCTCCCCGAACGCACCGCCCGCATCACCACCGCAGCGGCCGCCCTCGCCACCGCCCTCACCACGAGCCTCGCCTGGACCTGGAGCAACGACTTCCCCGGCGAACTCACCTACTACGGATCCCCCGCCGGCCTCCAAATCCTCACCCTCGTCGGCGGCATCCTCACCCTCCTCCTCGCCGCAGCAGGACTCGGCATCCGCGGCCTCCAATGGCTCACCCCCGGCGGCCGCAACGCACCCGTACTCCTCGCCGCCCTCGCCACCTTCGCCGCCACCTGGTTCACCCTCATCTCCATAGCCGTCCAACTCGGCGGCCTCGTCAACCTCGAACCAGGCGGCTTCCTCGCCGGCGCCACCTCACTGATCACACTGGTCGCCGCACTCGGCCTCCCCGCCGACCACACCCCCGACACACCCCCGGCCGGCGCCTGGCAACGCTTCACCACGTCCCTCGCCGCCAGCCCCGTACGAAGCCGCACCCGCGAACTCCCCGGCTGGGCCGAAATCCTCATCATCGCCGCCGCCTTCGCCGCCGGACTCCTCGCCTTCACCTACGGCATCGACACCGACGACGGCGCCCCCTTCGTCGGCTTCCTCGTCTTCATGGTGATCACCATCCCCGCCCTCAACCGGGCAGGACTCATCAAGCGACTCACCGAACTCACCCACGCACACCGCGGCCCGGCCCTCTGCGCCGCCTTCATCGCCGCCGCCAGCTTCCCCTTCACCCAGGACACCGACCAATACACGATCATCGGGGCCAACATCCTGATCTTCGCCACCGTCGCCCTGGGCCTCAACGTCGTCGTCGGCCTCGCCGGCCTCCTCGACCTCGGATACGTCGCCTTCCTCGGCGTCGGCGCCTACGCCGCAGCCCTCGTCTCCGGCTCCGCCGAATCCGCCCTGGGCATCCAGTTCCCCTTCTGGGCAGCCCTCCTCACCGGAGCCGCCGCCTCCCTGGTGTTCGGCGTCCTCATCGGCGCCCCCACCCTGCGGCTACGCGGCGACTACCTCGCCATCGTCACCCTCGGCTTCGGTGAGATCTTCCGCATCGCCATGCTCAACCTCAACGGCACCACAGGACCCGACGTCACCAACGGCGCCATGGGCATCCCGAACATCCCCAACCTGGAGATCTTCGGCTTCAACTTCGGCGAACCCCACGACATCCTCGGCATCCCCGTCGCCACCTACGGCAACTACTACCTGCTGATGATCCTCGTGACCGCCTTCGTCGTCCTCGTCTTCCGACGCGCCGCGGCCTCCCGCATCGGCCGCGCCTGGATCGCCATCCGCGAAGACGAAACCGCCGCCATCGCCATGGGCATCAACAGCTTCCGGCTCCGCCTCATGGCCTTCGCCCTCGGCGCCGCACTCGCCGGACTCGCCGGCACCGTGCACGCCCACGTCGTCACCACCGCCACCCCCGAGCAGTTCCAGTTCGCCGGCCCCCAGCCCCCCAACTCCGCCTTCCTCCTCGCCGCCGTCATCCTCGGCGGCATGGGAACCCTCAGCGGACCCCTCGTCGGCGCCGCACTGCTCTTCCTCATCCCGGCCAAACTCGACTTCCTCCAGGACTACCAGCTGCTGCTCTTCGGCATCGCCCTCGTCCTGCTCATGCGATTCCGCCCCGAGGGCCTCATCGCCGACCGCAGGAAGCAGCTCGAATTCCACGAGACCGGCCAGCTCGATGTGCCCGATCAACAGCGCCTGCCCGACGCAGACGCGACCATCGGCGTCACCAAGGCAAAGGCGTGACGACACCATGACCACAACCACACTCGGCACCACCACCGGCACCGTCCTCGAAGCCTCCGGCGTCACCATGCGCTTCGGCGGACTCACCGCCGTACGCGACGTCAGCCTCACCGTCGGCTCCGGCGAAATCGTCGGCCTCATCGGCCCCAACGGCGCCGGAAAAACCACCTTCTTCAACTGCCTCACCGGGCTCTACGTCCCCACCGAAGGCGCCGTCAGCTACAAAGGCACCCGGCTCTCCCGCAAGCCCCACCTCGTCACCCAAGCCGGCATCGCCCGCACCTTCCAGAACATCCGCCTCTTCGCCAACATGACCGTCCTCGAAAACGTCCTCGTCGGACGGCACACCCGCACCAAAGAAGGACTCTGGTCAGCCCTCCTCCGCGGCCCCGGCTTCAAAAAAGCCGAAACCACCTCCGAAGAGCGCGCCATGGAACTCCTCGAATTCACCGGCCTCGCCCACAAACGAGACCACCTCGCCCGCAACCTCCCCTACGGCGAACAACGCAAGCTCGAAATCGCCCGCGCACTCGCCAGCGAACCAGGACTCCTCCTGCTGGACGAACCCACCGCCGGCATGAACCCCCAAGAAACCCGCGCCACCCAGGACCTCGTCTTCGCCATCCGCGACAGAGGCACCGCCGTCCTCGTCATCGAGCACGACATGCGCTTCATCTTCAACCTCTGCGACCGCGTCGCCGTCCTCGTCCAAGGCCAAAAACTCGTCGAAGGCACCCCGGACATCGTCCAAGCCGACGAACGCGTCATCGCCGCCTACCTCGGCACCCCCGTCGAAAACGGGAACGGGAACGGGAACGGCGACAGCACGGCCGAAACAGCAGAAGAGGCAAGCAAAACCAACACGGCTGAAACAGCGGAGGCAGCCGACGAAGAGACCGGAGACACCCCATGACCGCACTGCTCGAAGTCGAGGACCTCCGCGTCGCCTACGGCAAAATCGAAGCCGTCAAAGGCATATCCTTCACCGTCGAAGCCGGCCAGGTCGTCACCCTGATCGGCACCAACGGCGCAGGAAAAACCACCACCCTGCGCACCCTCTCCGGCCTCCTCAAGCCCCTCGCCGGAAAAATCACCTTCGACGGCCAACCACTCAACGGCGTCCCCGCCCACAAGATCGTCGAACGCGGCCTCGCCCACTCCCCCGAAGGCCGCCGCCTCTTCCCCCGCCTCACCATCGCCGAAAACCTCCAGCTAGGCGCCTTCCTCCGCAAGGACACCGCCGGCATCGAAGAGGACATCCAGCGCATCTACGACCTCTTCCCCATCCTCGGCGAACGCAGAAAACAAGCCTCCGGAACCCTCTCCGGCGGCGAACAACAAATGCTCGCCATGGGCCGCGCACTCATGTCCCGGCCCAAACTCCTCATGCTCGACGAACCCTCCATGGGCCTCTCACCGATCATGATGCAGAAAATCATGGAAACCATCGAGGAACTCCGCACCCAAGGCATGACCATCCTCCTCGTCGAACAGAACGCCCAAGCCGCGCTCTCCCTCGCCGACCAGGGCCACGTCATGGAAATCGGAAAGGTCGTCCTCTCCGACAGCGGCGAAACGCTCCTCCACGACGAATCCGTCCGCAAGGCATACCTGGGCGAGGACTGAGGCCATGGCCTTAACCCCCGCACCACGCGAACGGCCCCGTACCGATCACCGGTACGGGGCCGCTCACGCGTAAGTGGACGTTACGCGCTACTGATCCTTCTTCTGCTTCTTCTCCTCGGCGTCCTCGATAACCGCCTCGGCAACCTGCTGCATCGACAGCCGACGATCCATCGACGTCTTCTGAATCCACCGGAAAGCGGCCGGCTCCGTCAACCCGTACTGCGTCTGCAGAATGCTCTTCGCCCGGTCCACCAGCTTCCGGGTCTCCAGCCGCTGAGTGAGGTCCGCGACCTCCTTCTCCAGCGTCTTCAACTCCGTGAACCGGCTCACGGCCATCTCGATCGCCGGCACCACATCACTCTTCGAAAACGGCTTCACGAGATACGCCATCGCACCCGCGTCACGCGCCCGCTCCACCAGCTCGCGCTGCGAGAACGCGGTCAGCATCAGCACCGGCGCGATGCTCTCCTCGGCGATCTTCTCCGCCGCCGAGATACCGTCCAGCACGGGCATCTTCACGTCCAGGATCACCAGATCCGGGCGGTGCTCCCGGGCCAGCTCAATGGCCGTCTGACCGTCCCCGGCCTCACCGACGACGGTGTAGCCCTCCTCCTCCAGCATCTCTTTGAGATCGAGACGGATGAGAGCCTCGTCCTCGGCGATCACGACGCGCGTGGTCAGCGGCGGGACGTGCGACTGATCGTCATCGGCGACGGGCTGCTCGGGCTCGGCGGCGCTCACGGGACTCCTCGTTCAGGCAGGTGGTGCCATTGCAGCCTACCTAGAGGCAGGCGCCGTGGTGCACACGGTATTGTGTCTGGAGCCACCGGCCGGGTTGGTGGAATGGCATACACGGATGTCTCAAACACATCTGCCCGAAAGGGCTTGCGGGTTCGAGTCCCGCACCCGGCACCTCTGAAACAAGCGAAATTTCACGTTCCGGTGAATCGTGGACATTACGCTGCGCGAGTGCGGTCCGTCACTCACAGTAATGCCATGATCTTCCATGGCACGGACGTACGACACCAGGCAGTCGCCCAGCTCCGCGCAGGGGCCAAGAACGCAGACGTCGCCCGCGCGTTGGGCGTCCCCCTCGGCACCGTCAGCTACTGGCGGCACATGGACCGCGCCAAGCGCGGAGAGTGCCCGGGCGCCCACAACCCGAAGTGCCCGCGCTGCGATGGGCGCGAGCTCGATGCGGCGGCCTACTCCTACCTCCTGGCCCTCTACCTCGGCGACGGCCACATCATCCAGCACTCCGCTCACCGCGCACCCAGCCTCATGATCGCGTGCGGCGACACCTGGCCGGGCTTGATGGACGAATGCGAAGCCGCGATGCGCGCGGTCTTCCCCGACAACTCCGTGTGCCGGGTCCGCAGGACCGGCTGCCACAACATGAAGGTCTACTCCAAGCACTTACGGTGCATGTTTCCGCAGCACGGCGAAGGCAAGAAGCACGAGCGACCGATCATCCTGGAGCCGTGGCAGCAGCAGATCGTGGACGAGTACCCCTGGGAGTTCATCCGCGGGCTGATCCACTCGGACGGGTGCCGGATCACCAACTGGACGACGCGTATGGTCGCCGGGGAGCGCAAGCGCTACGAGTACCCGCGGTACTTCTTCACCAACAAGTCCGACGACATCCGCAAACTCTGCTCCGACACCATGACGAAGGTCGGCGTCGAGTGGACCGTCCTCGCCCGCGGCAGCGACCCTTTCAACATCTCCGTCGCCCGCAAAGCCTCCGTGGCCCTCATGGACCAACACATAGGGCCGAAGTACTGACAGGGACGGCAGTCAGGACCTCGGCCCGGCAACTTCAACTCGCTTGCCTGAATGGCTAGTTCGCCGCGTCCGATTCACCGATGTGGTGGACGCGGACGAGGTTGGTGGAGCCGGGGACTCCGGGGGGCGAGCCGGCGGTGATGATGACGACGTCGCCGCGTTCGCAGCGGCCGATCTTCAGGAGTTGCTCGTCGACCTGGGCGACCATTTCGTCCGTGGAGTTGACGGTCGGGCCGAGGAACGTCTCGACGCCCCAGCTGACGTTGAGCTGGGAGCGGGTGGCCGGGTCGGGGGTGAAGGCCAGGAGGGGGATCGGCGAGCGGTAGCGGGAGAGGCGGCGGGCGGTGTCGCCGGACTGGGTGAAGGCGACGAGGAATTTCGCGCCGAGGAAGTCGCCCATTTCGGCGGCGGCGCGGGCGACGGCGCCGCCCTGGGTGCGGGGTTTGCTGGTGACCGTGAGGGGCGGGAGGCCCTTGGCGAGGATGTCTTCCTCGGCGGCTTCGACGATGCGGCTCATCGTCTTGACCGTTTCGGTGGGGTATTTGCCGACGCTGGTTTCGCCGGAGAGCATCACGGCGTCGGTGCCGTCGATGACGGCGTTGGCGACGTCGGAGGCTTCGGCGCGGGTGGGGCGGGAGTTGTCGATCATCGAGTCGAGCATTTGTGTGGCGACGATGACCGGTTTGGCGTTGCGCTTGGCGAGTTTGATGGCGCGCTTTTGGACGATCGGGACGGTTTCGAGGGGCATTTCGACGCCGAGGTCGCCGCGGGCGACCATGATGCCGTCGAAGGCGGCGACGATGTCGTCGATGTTGTCGACGGCCTGGGGTTTTTCGACCTTGGCGATGACGGGGAGGAAGCGGTCTTCTTCGCGCATGATGCGGTGGACGTCTTCGATGTCGCGGCCGCTGCGGACGAAGGAGAGGGCGATGATGTCGGCGCCGGTGCGCAGGGCCCAGCGGAGGTCGTCCTGGTCTTTTTCGGAGAGGGCGGGGACGGAGACGGCGACGCCGGGGAGGTTGAGGCCTTTGTGGTCGGAGACCATGCCGCCTTCGATGACCTTGGTGTGGACCCGGGGGCCGGTGACTCCGGTGACTTCGAGGGTCACTTTGCCGTCGTCGACGAGGATGCGTTCGCCGGTGGTGACGTCGGCGGCGAGGCCGTCGTAGGTGGTGCCGCAGAGGTGGCGGTCGCCTTGGATGTCGGGTTCGACGGTGATGGTGAACTCGTCGTCGCGTTCGAGAAGTACGGGGCCTTCATGGAATCGGCCCAGGCGGATCTTCGGACCTTGAAGGTCGGCGAGGACGCCGACGCTGCGGTGGGTTTCTTCGGATGCTTTGCGGACCCGGTCGTAGCGGGCTTCGTGGTCGGCGTAGGTGCCGTGGCTGAGGTTGAAGCGTGCGATGTCCATTCCGGCGTCGACGAGTGCCTTGATCTGCTCGTACGTGTCGGTGGCGGGTCCCAGTGTGCAGACGATTTTTGCTCGGCGCATGTTTCGACCCTATGACCTACCCGTTGGTAGGGAACTGTGGAGAGGCGACTGCTCAACGACCGTTTGGTGAAAGGCTGTTGACAAGTCTTGGAATGGGCACGGGGGTGCTCCGATGAGCGGAATTTCGCCTCTTCGGGGTGGGGTCTCAGAGTGCGGGACGGGTCATGGTGAAGCGTGCGTTGACGTTGGCGTAGACGGTCTGGCGTTGGGGTTCGAGGTCGAGGGCGGGGGCGGCGCCCTGAGGGGCGGGGCCGCCGCCGTAGCCGGCGAAGGAGCGCATGGCGGGGGCGGCGACGGGGGCGGTGTTCTCGGCGCCGAGGTCGGCGAGCTCGACGAGGGCGTCGAGGCGGGCGCCGAGTGCTTCGGCGTATTCGCGGGCGCGTTGGACGGCTTCGCGGACGGCTTGGGTGCGGGCGTCGCGGTGGGCGGGTGAGTCGGGGCGCAGTGCCCACCAGGGGCCGTCGACGCGGGTGAGTTCGAGGTCGGCGAGGCGGGTGGTGAGTTCGCCGAGGGTGGTGAAGTCGTTGAGGGTGGCGGTGTGGGTGACGCGGCCGTGGTAGGCGCGGATGCGTTCGTTGCGGCCTTTGTCGGTGAGTTGGGGGGTGAGGCTGAAGGCGCCGGTTTCGAGTTTTTCGAGGGTGTCGCCGTAGCTCTTGATGAGGGTGAGGGCTTGTTCGTTGCGGCGGGTGAGGTCGGTGAGGGCGGTTTTGCGGTCGGTGCCGCGGGCGCTGATGGTGATGGCGATGCGGGCGATTTCGGGGTCGACTTCGAGGCGGGCTTCGCCGCGTACGGCGAGGCGGGGGGTGTCGGGGGTGCCGTAGGGCAGGGGGGTGTGGGGGGTGGTTTGGGTGGGGGGCTGGGTGGGGTCGGTCATGGGGGGGCGCTCCTTGGGTTTTGTGTGGGGGGTGGGGTTGCAGGGTGGCATAGGGAGCGCCGGTTGTGTGGTCAGTGGCGTGGGACGAGGGTGGGGCTTTGGTGGGGGATGGTGTGGCCCGGGGTGGTGGGGGGTTGTTGGAGGCCGAAGGTGGTGAAGGCGGTGCGGGTGGGGAGGGGGTAGGGGGTGGTGTCGGTGAGGGAGTTGAGGATGGTGGCGCTGCGCCAGGCTGCGAGGCCTAGGTCGGGGGTGCCGACGCCGTGGGTGTGGGTTTCGGCGTTCTGTACGTAGAGGGAGCCGGTGATGGAGGGGTCGAGGACGAGGCGGTGGTGTTCGTCGATGCGGGGGCGTTCGGCGGCGTCGCGGCGGAGGTAGGGGTCGAGGGCGGCGAGGAGGGTGTCGAGGCGGCGTTCGCGGTAGCCGGTGGCGAGGACGACGGCGTCGGTGGTGAGGCGGGTGCGGGTGCCTTGTTGGGTGTGGTCGAGGTGGAGTTCGACTTTGGTGGTGCCGACGCGGCCTGCGGTGCGTACGGAGACGCCTGGGGTGAGGGTGGTGTCGGGCCAGCCGCCGTGGAGGGTGCGGCGGTAGAGCTCTTCGTGGATGGCGGTGAGGGTGTCGTGGTCGATGCCCTTGTACAGCTGCCATTGGCCGGGGAGGAGGTTGTCGCGGACGGTTTGTGGGAGGGCGTGGAAGTAGCGGGTGTAGTCGGGGGTGAAGTGTTCGAGGCCGAGTTTGCTGTATTCCATGGGGGCGAAGGCGGGGGTGCGGGCGAGCCAGTGGAGGCCTTCGCGGCCGGCGGGGCGGGCGCGGAGTTGGTCGAGGAAGATTTCGGCGCCTGATTGGCCGGCGCCGATGACGGTGATGTGGTCGGCGGCGAGCAGGGTTTCGCGGTGGGTGAGGTAGTCGGCGGAGTGGATGACGGGGACGGCGGGGGCGTCGGCGAGGGGGCGTAGGGGTTCGGGGATGTGGGGGGTGGTGCCGATGCCGAGGACGAGGTTGCGGGCGTGGGTGCGGCCGAGGGCTTGGGCTTCGCCGTCGGGGTCGAGTTGGGTGAAGTCGACTTCGAAGAGGTCGCGTTCGGGGTTCCAGCGGAGTGCGTCGATGTGGTGGCCGAAGTGGAGGGTGGGCAGCGATTCGCTGACCCAGCGGCAGTAGGCGTCGTATTCGGCGCGGTGGGGGTGGAAGCGTTCGGCGAAGTAGAAGGGGAAGAGGCGTTCGCGGGTTTTGAGGTAGTTGAGGAAGCTCCAGGGGCTGGTGGGGTCGGCGAGGGTGACGAGGTCGGCGAGGAAGGGGACTTGGAGGGTGGTGCCGTCGATGAGGAGGCCGGGGTGCCAGTGGAAGGTGGGGCGTTGGTCGTAGAAGGCGGTGCGGAGGTGGGTGAGGGGGTGGGCGAGGGCGGCCAGGGAGAGGTTGAAGGGGCCGATGCCGATGCCGACGAGGTCGAGGGGTTCGTCGGGGGTTGTGGTGCCGGTGTGGGGGGTGGTGTCGGGGGTGGGGGTGGTCATCGGGGGGTGTGGCCTTCCACGAGTTTGAGGAGGGTGGTGAGGTCTCCGGGTTGGGTGTGGGGGTTGAGGAGGGTGGCTTTGAGCCAGAGGCCGGTGGGGGTGGTGGCGCGGCCGAGGACGGCGTGGCCGTCGTTGAGGAGGGTGCGGCGGATGGTGGCGAGGGTGGCGGTGTCGGCGCCGGTGGGGCGGAAGAGGACGGTGCTGAGGGTGGGGCGGGAGTGGAGTTCGTAGCGGGGGTGGGCCTCGATGAGGTCGGCGAGGGTGTGGGCGGCGGTGAGGGTGCGGTCGACGAGTTCGCCGAGGCCGTTGCGGCCGAGGGCTTTGAGGGTGACGGCGATTTTGAGGATGTCGGGGCGGCGGGTGGTGCGGAGGGAGCGGCCGAGGAGGTCGGGGAGGCCGGCTTCGATGTCGTCGTCGGGGTTGAGGTAGTCGGCGCGGTGGGCGAGGGGGGTGAGGGTGGTGGGGTCGGGGACGGCGAGGAGGCCGGCGGCGACGGGTTGCCAGCCGAGTTTGTGCAGGTCGAGGGTGACGGTGTGGGCCTGGGCGAGGCCTTGGAGGGTGGTGCGGTGGGTGGTGCTGAAGAGGAGGGGGCCGCCGTAGGAGGCGTCGATGTGGAAGCGGGCGCCGTGGTGGTCGGCGATGTCGGCGAGGGCGGGGAGGGGGTCGATGGCGCCGGAGTCGGTGGTGCCTGCGGTGGCGATGAGCAGGACCGGGCCGCCGGGGGCGTTGTGGCCGCCGGGGCCTGGGTGTGCTGCGAGGGCGGTGAGGGTGGTGTGGGCGGCGTCGGGGGTGAGGATGCCGTTGGGGGTGGGGATGGTGAGGGGTTCGGGGAGGCCGAGGAGCCAGGCGGCGCGGTGGATGCTGTGGTGGGCGTTGGCGCCGCAGACGATCTGGAGGGGGGCGGTGCTGGTGTGGGGGTGGGTGCCTGGGGGGCCGTGGGGGGCTTCGCGGGCCAGGAGGACGGCGAGTTGGTTGGATTCGGTGCCGCCGGTGGTGACGAGTGCGTCGGGGTCGGTGGCCTGGGGGTAGACGAGGGCGGCGAGTGCGCGGCTGGTGAGGGCTTCGAGTTCTGAGGCGGCGGGGGCCTGGTCCCAGGAGTCCATGGAGGGGTTGAGGGCGCTGGCGGCGAGGTCGGCGGCGGCGGCGAGGGCCAGCGGTGGGCAGTGCAGGTGGGCGGCGCAGTGCGGGTCGGCGGGGTCGGCGGCGCCGGCGGCGAGGGTGTGGGTGAGGGTGCGCAGCGCGTCGTGTGGTCCGGTGCCGTTTTCGGGGAGGACGGGGTCGCAGGCGGCGCGTACGGCGCGGGCGACGGCGTCGGGGCCGCCGGGCGGGAGGGGTCCTGCGCGGTCTTCGGCGCCGGTGGTGAGGGCGTCGAGGACGGTGTCGAGGAGGGGGCGCAGTGCGCGGGGGCCGTTGGTGCCGCCTGCGAGGGCGGTGCCGGCAGGGGGCACGGGCATGGGTGGGTTCTTCTTTGCGGAGAAGGGCGGGAAGTCAGCTGCGGTCCTCTCGGGACCTAAGGGCGCCCTAAGTTACTTTCCCGGCACGCTGCGTATCCACTGGTTGGGTGGGTTACACCCGTTCGTGGTACGGGTCTGCGGCAGGTGTTCGGGGGCCGCCGGTGCGTGCTCCGGCGGCCCTGTGTCGTCGGGGTGCGGTTATGTCGTGGGGTTGGCGGCACGTACGGCCAATGCCCTTTGCAGGTCGTCGAGTTGGTCGATGAGTTTGCGGCGCAGGGCGGGGGTGGGGTCGGCTTCGGTGAGGCAGGTCCGGCCGAGGTGGAGGGTGGTGTCGTCGATGTGGGTGGGGAAGGCGTGGCGGCCGGCGGCTTCGGCGAGGGCGGCGCCGCGGTGGGCGGCGAGGGCGGGGGCGTCGGTGAAGTAGCGGGCGACGTAGGGGCGGAGCAGGTCGTGTTGTTCGGGGTTCCAGAAGCCGGAGGCGGTGGCGGTGAAGAGGTAGTTGGAGAGGGCTTTCCCGTCGGCGGTGGTGAAGAGGGCGTCCCAGGCGGCTTGTTTGGCCGCGGGGTCGGGGAGGGCGGCGTGGCAGCGGGCGGCGCCTTCGTGGCCGGTGGCGCTGGGGTCGCGGGTGAGTTCGGTGTCGATGGCGGTGCGGAGGTCGTCGAGGGGTTGGGCGCCGAGGGTGGCGAGGCGGTGGAGGATGCGCCAGCGGAGTTCGGGGTCGAGGGTGGGGCCGCCGGGGACGCCGTCGCCGTCGAGCCAGTCCTGGATGCCTTCGGGGGTGGTGGCGCTGTCGATGTAGGTGCGTACGGCGGTGAGGCGGAGGCCCTTGCCGTCGCCGTTCTCGCTGCCTTCGGTGCGGCGCAGGATGTCGCGGCTGAGGGCGGTGAGGGTGGCGAGGGCGGTGTGGCGGTCGGTTTCTGGGAGGTAGCGGTCGGCGATCTGGGTGCGGGCGAAGGTGAGGACGCCCTGGACGATGGCGAGGTCGGTTTCGTGGGGGAGGTGGGCGCGGGCGGCGTCCAGGTAGGTGGTGGGCGGGAGTTCGCCGTCACGGACCATGTCGCGGGCGGCGTTCCAGACGACGGCGCGGGTGAGGGGGTCGGGCAGGCCGGAGAGGGAGCGGGCGAGGGTCTGCCAGGACGGCGGGTCGAAGCGGATCTTGGTGTAGGTGAGGTCGTGGTCGTTGAGGACGACGAGGGCGGGGGCGGGTTGCGGGAGGGTGCGTGAGGTGCGGCCGCCGGCTTCGGGGATGTCCAGGTCGAAGCGGTCGCGGAGGGTGAGGCGGCCGGTGCCGGCGAGGTCCTGGTCGTAGGTGCCGACGGTGATGCGGTGCGGGCGGCTGCCGGTGTGGGTGACGTCGAGGCGCCAGGAGTCGCGGCCCGCGGTGATGTCGGGGGTGAGGGTGTCGACTCCGGTGGTGCGCAGCCAGCGATCGGCCCAGGCGTGGACGTCGCGGTCGGTGGCGCGGGCGAGGGAGTCGATGAAGTCGGCGAGGGTGGCGTTGCCGAAGCGGTGCCGGGCGAAGTGGTCGTTGATGCCGGCGAGGAAGTCCTTCTCCCCCATCCAGGCGACGAGTTGGCGCAGGGCGGAAGCGCCCTTGGCGTAGGAGATGCCGTCGAAGTTGAGGAGGGCGGAGGCGGTGTCGGGGACGGCCTCGGGGGCGACGGGGTGGGTGGAGGGGCGCTGGTCGGCGTCGTATCCCCAGCCCTTGCGGGTGATGGCGAAGCCGGTCCAGGAGTTCTGGTGGCGGGTGGCTTCGGAGAGGACCTGGTAGCCCATGTATTCGGCGAAGGACTCGTTGAGCCAGATGTCGTCCCACCATTGGAGGGTGACGAGGTCGCCGAACCACATGTGGGCCATTTCGTGGGCGATCGTCACGCCGCGGGTCTGGCGTTCGGTGTCGGTGACGGCGGAGCGGAAGACGTATTCGTCGCGGAAGGTGACGAGTCCGGGGTTCTCCATGGCGCCGGCGTTGAATTCGGGGACGAATGCCTGGTCGTAGGAGTCGAAGGGGTAGGGCTCGTCGAAGATCTGGTGGTAGCGGTCGTAGCAGCGGCGGGTGATGTCGAGGAGTTCGTCGGCGTCGGCGTCGAGGTGGGGGGCGAGGGAGCGGCGGCAGTGCAGGCCGAAGGGCAGGCCGGCGTGTTGGGTGCGTACGGAGTGCCAGGGGCCGGCGGCGACGGCGACGAGGTAGGTGGAGATCGGTGGGGTGGTGGCGAGGGTCCAGCGGCCGTTGCCGGTGTGTTCGGCGAGGCCGTTGCCGAGGACGGTCCAGTCGGTGGGGGCGGTGACGGTGAGGGCGAAGACGGCTTTGAGGTCGGGCTGGTCGAAGGCGGCGAAGACGCGTTGGACGTCTTCGAGGAACAGCTGGGTGTAGACGTAGGTTTCGCCGTCCGCGGGGTCGGTGAAGCGGTGCATTCCTTCGCCGGTGCGGGAGTAGCGCATGGTGGCGTGGATGCGGAGTTCGTGGTCGCCGGGGGTGAGGCCGGTGAGGGGGAGGCGGTTGCCGTCGAGGGTTTCCGGGTCGAGGGGGCGGCCGTCGAGGGTGAGGGTGTGCAGCTCGACGGGCTTGATCTCGGCGAAGGTGTCGATCGTGCCGTCGGGGTCCTGGGCGTCGTGTGCCGTGAAGTGGATGACGGTGTGGGAGCCGAAGTGGTCGTCGCCTTGGGTGAGGTCGAGGGCGATGTCGTAGCGGTGGACGTCGATGCGTTGGGCTCGGGTCTGCGCCTCGTCGCGCTGCAGTGCGGGCATGGGGCCATGCTGCCGTACGGGCCGGGGCGGGTGCCCGGGGTTTGTGGCGGCGGGGTTCCCGGGGTGTTCGGGGGGCGGGCCCGGGTCGTGGCGGCTGGTGCGCCCTGTTACTTTCTCTGGCGTGAGCAGGACAAACGAACCTTCCCCAGCACCGTACGGCGGCTCCGCGGCGGGGTTCCCCGCAGCCCCCGCAGACCCGGCAGCCGCTCCGTCCCGCACCCCGGACGCCGCCACCGAGGCCGCCGCGCGCAAGCGGAAACTCCCCAAATCGCCGGTCAAGAAGCCCAGTTGGGATGCCTGGTCGGCCGGTAAGTCGGCGGGCATGATCCTGCTGATGCTGCCGGTGCTGCTCGTGGTCGGCTTCTTCGCGCAGATTCTGGAGGCGCTGTACTACGCGGCGGTGTGCGTGTTCTACGTGGTCACCAGCCCGTACTGGATCACCCGGACCCTCTGGCGGGCGCTGCGTCCGGTGGAGACGGCGGAGCATGCGGCCCGGCGGAAGGAGGCCCGCGAGGTCATCAGCGGCACGACCAAGGGCTGTGGCTGTGTGCTGGCCGTCCTGGCTATTCCCGCGGTGATCTTCGTCGTGGTCGCGCTGGTCAAGTACTGATCGGCTGCGTGGTCGGCCGGTGGCCGGCTGCGTGGTCAACGGCTGACCAGCCACGTGGTCAGCTACCGGCCGTCGACGTGGTCAACGCTGACCAGCGGGCTGGTCACCAACCGGCCGGCGAGGTGGTCAACCGCTGACCAGCGGCGGGTTGTCCGGGTCGGGGATCTGGGTGGACCAGCCGCCGGGGACGCTGCGGATCTGCCGGTCGCGGAAGCGCACAGGGGCGGTGCCGACCCGGCGGGTGAACAGTCTGCTGAAGTAGGCGGGGTCGTCGTAGCCGACCCTGCGGGCGACCGCGGCGACCGGGAGTTCGGTGCCCACCAGCAGTTCCTTGGCCCGGCCCAGGCGGATGCCGAGCAGGTAGTCCTTGGGGCTGCAGCCGGCGCCGCGGCGTACGGCGGTGCGCAGTTCGGCGGGTGTCATGCCGTGCCGGGCGGCGTGTTCACCGACCGACAGCGGCAGGAACGCGTCCCTGGCCAGGGCCTGGAGGACGGGGTCGCCGTCGGCGTCCGTGTCGGCGCGGGCGCGGCGCAGGGCGACCAGGAGTTCATGGACGGCGGCGGAGGTCTCCACCTCCAGCAGGGGGTTGCCGCGGCGGGCGGCGCGTGCGATGCGTCCCACCGCGGTCCTGGCGGGGCCGGTGTCGGCGAGCGGTACGACGGGCCGGTCCGGCTCGATGTAGCCCAGCTCGGTGTAGGTGTCGGCGGCCGGTCCGGTGAAGTCGACGAAGCTTTCGTCCCAGCCGGTTTTCGGGTCGGCCCCGTAGTGGTGCGGTACGCCGGGCACGATCCACAGCAGGGCCGGGGCGGTGACGGTGTGGCGCGCTCCGTCGGGGGCGATGAGCCAGCCGCCGCCGGCGCTGATGATGATGGCGACGTGGTGGTCGAGGGTGCGCGGGCCGACCGTCGGCAGTGTGCCGTGCTGGAGTCCGACGCCCAGGCACACCAGGCCGAGCCGGTGGTGGACCGGGCTCGGAGTGAAGTACCGCGTCCAGGTGTGGTACAAACCCGGGCTCCCGTCGTTTCGTGGGTCTCCGTCCCGACAACGCCGATCTTTGTCCGTGACTCCGCCTACAGCCGAAACTGCGGGCTTCCTGCGCAGGTGGCTATGCCGCCGCGCAGAGGGCCGGCCCGGCCGGTGTTGTTGGCGGGGCCCACAGGTATCGACCGACGACCGGCGCTTTCAGCCTTGTTCGCAAGGGTTCCGAGGAACACCCCCCAACCCGCGTCCGGGGTCCTCTTGTTCGGCCCCGCCTTGGCCAAGGCTGCGTTCGGCTCGTAGGTGCCGGCATCGCTCCTACGGGGCTTGGGTCGGCGGGTCATGTTCGCGATGCGCGGCTTCTCGTGCGCGATCACGTCTGCTTGGCGTACCACGAAGTCACCCCCCTTCACCCCCCACCCTAACCAAGGCCACTGACAACAGCGCAGATCCTTGGGAAAGCCCAGGCCAGGGCAAGCGAGAGAGCTGTAGCCGCCACACTCAAAGGCGAAGGTGCCCTCGCTGGAAATCCAGTGGGGTCGCTGGGGCGGGTCAACTACGCGCCGCGGCTGGCGGAGTCCAAGGGGATCACCGGCGGGCTGCTGCACGAGCGGCAGTTTCTGCACGGCGTACGGGCGCGCGGGCCGCGGCTGGACGCGCTGGAGGGGGACGGGGCGCTGGACAGGGTGCCGTTCCGGCCGTTGGCGGGGGCGGGGCGCGAGGCGCTCGGCGGGGAAAACGGGGGCTCGGCGAGGGCGCCGGGGGCGAGGGGGGCTCTACCGGGGCACGCTGACCCTGCGCTGCCGTCCCGGCGACGCCGATCTCGTGCTGCCCGGGCGGACCCGCGGCTTGGAGCTGGAGGGCGCCCCGCCCCTTGTGGGGGCAGGGGCGGGGGCGCCCGGTCTGCGTCCCTGCGCGCCGCGCCGAGGCGGCGGTGGGGGTGGTGGGGTGGGCACCGCCCCTACAGCTCCCGCACCTCGAAGGCATCCAGGACGAATTCCGCCGTCCCGTCGTCCCCCACCTTGCGCAGCCCGACCCAGGCCTCGCCGCGGGCCGGGGCGGTGAACTCGTAGGCGAAGGTGGCGGGTTGGGTGGCGACCGGCAGCGGCTCGCGGGTCAGTTCGCGGGCCTCGGGTTCGTCGACGGCGGTGACCCAGGCGTACTGTCCGGCCTTCTCGTTCTCGTAGCGGAAGGCGACCCGGTAGCGGCGGCCAGCGGTGAAGCGGACGGTGTGCGGCACCGTCCGGTAGACCAGTCCGCTGTTCTCGCCGCGTGATTTCAGCGATTGTCCGCCGTCGATGACGTCGTCGACGGCCTTGCCGTTCCAGCCTCGCTGGGTGAACGGGGCGTGCCGCTGGGCGATGTGGGTGCGCGGGTCGGTGATCTTCCCGGCGTCGCCCTTGACGAAGACGCCCCAGCCCTGCGGTACGTGCTCGAAGTCCTCGTAGGCCAGCGTGCCCTTCCTGGTGCTGCGGACCGCGGGCACGATCCGTACGTTGTCGAAGGCGACCCGGGCCCGGCCGGCCGCCGCGGTCAGGGTGAGGGTGACCGGGCCGCCGCCCTCCGGGACGGTGAAGTGGGTGAACAGCCGCTGGAAGCGGGTGCCGGACTTGCGGTCGGCGGCGACGTAGTTGCCGGCCGTCGAGGTCTCGGTCCAGTTGGCGGCGGTGACGCCGTCGGCGGTACGGACCTCCAGGCCGGCCCGGCGCCGCTCCCCCGCCTTGGCGCCGACCTCGATCTGTACCGATGCGGCGTAGCCGCCGGGCGCCAGCCGGGCGAGCCGCTGGCCGACGGTGGCGGCGCCGCCCGCGCCGATGACCAGCTCGTAGTCGCCCAGCGCGGTCCGTCGGACGGATGCCGGGCCGGTGGTCCGCCAGCCGTCGAGGGTCCCGGAGTGGAAGCCGGGGTCGGTCAGCGGGGTGCCCTCGCCCCAGGCGGGGTCGGCCTGGGTGGGGGCCTTGCCGCGGTGGACGACATAGGCCGCGCCGGGCTCCGCGGTGAGGGTGATCTTCCCGCCGCTGACCGGGACCCTGGTCTCCTCGGTACGGCCCTGGTCGGTGAGCCGGTAGGCATACACCTGACCAGTGCCGGACCAGCCGCGCGGCAGCTCCCAACTGGTCTTACCACCACGGGGGTTGTAGTGGTAAAGCTTGTCCGGGTCGGTGGCCCGGCGCGGTTCCCAGGGCAGCAGATAGGTGCCGCCGTCGTAGACCAGCCGCCCGTCCGTGGTGATCTTCCGGGTGCCGTCCGCGTCGCCGACCGAGGTCTTGGTGGGCCCCTCGAAGGTGATCTCGTGCGCGCCCCAGGTCTTGATCGGGTACGCCTGGAGGTACTTGGCGGGCAGCGCGTCGGCCCAGATGATCTTGTAGAACGCGTGCCAGTCGGTCTTGCCGACCCAGCCCTCGAAGTTGCCCATCCGCGCGGCGCCCAGCAGCGTCGGCCACTTGTCGGCGAAGACGTCCTTCTGGTGGTTGCGGACGAAGCGGATCAGCCGGGAGTTGATACCGCGCGAGGTGTCGGGGCCGTAGTCGGTCTCGGTCGCCCAGTGCGACCACAGGGCGGACCGCTCCAGGCCGTGGCCCCATTCGGTGGTCACCTGCCAGCCCTGGTCGCGCAGCTGCCGCTGCAACCGGTCGGAGTTCCAGCCCGATTCGCGGAAGACGTCGATGTAGACGGTGTTCAGGGCGGGGTCGGTCTCCTTGCGGAGCTGTGCGAAGCGCCGGGCGATGTCGCCGGAGACCAGGTCGCGGCGGGGGTCGATGCGGTAGGACTGGTCGAGCCAGTCCCACTGCTTGTCGTCCTTGTCGACGAGGGTCTCGGAGAAGGCCTGCGCGACGGGGTAGGACTCGGTGGCGTTGACGTGCACCGCGAAGTCGCTGTGCCAGTTCTTCCCGTCGCGTAGGAGGGCGTTGAGGTCGGCGAGGCCGCCGGCCCGCTCGTTGTAGTTGCCGCCGTAGTCCGGGTGCGCGGAGTCGTGCCCCTCCGACTGGTAGCCCTTGAGCAGGGTGAACTGCCGCAGCCCGTCGGTGGCCAGGGAGATCCGCTTGATGTTGTCGAGGGTGGCGAGGAACGGGTTGGTGGCCTGGCTGGCGAAGTTGAACGGGATGTGCGGGACGACCCGCAGATGCTGCTCGTCGGCGCCCAGCGGCGTCACCATGATGTCGCGCAGGGCGATCGCGGCGTCCTGCCAGTCGATCCTGCCGTCGCCGTTGCGGTCGCCGGTGACGATCACGGTGGCGTACGGCAGCGGGTCGGTGGCGTCCAGGGGCTGTCCGGCCGCCCGGTGGGTCCACTGGCCGCATGCCAGCTGCGCCTTGACGAAGCCGTCGCCCTTGACGGTCTGCCGCGACAGCCGGCCGTTCTCCCAGGTGGTGCCGCCGGTGGGCCGGTCGTGGACGGTGTTGGTCTCGATGGCGGCGGCGAGCCGGTCGGTGGCGACCACGGCGTACGCGCAGCCGGTGGGCGACGCCTCGGCGGGCGTGCCGGGCGTGACCTTCACCAGGGTGTCGCCGCTTCTGGCCTTGTCCAGGTCGATGCGGGCGGCGAGCAGCGCGGCGCCCGGCTGGTCGCTGCGGACGCTGAGCAGGGCCAGATCCGGTATCTCCAGGGTGCCGACGCGCAGTGCGGCGGTGTCGGTGATGCCGGTGACCTGCCAGGTGACCTGCCGGCCCTGGACGGTGATGGCCACGTCGACGGTGGTGCCGCCGTCGAAGGCGAGGGTGTAGGTCGCGCGGTCGTCGGCGGCCCGGTGGCTGACGGTGGGGGTGCGTGCGGTGCCGTCGATGAGGACCTGGGCGACCGGGGTCTCCTGACCGTGCAGGACGGCGCCGGTGCCGCGGTCGGTGTAGGAGACGATGCGCGGGAACGCGGTGTCGACGCGGACCTCCAGCGCGTCGGAGCGCAGCACCGCCTCCCCGGTGTGCGGCGCGGCCGCCGCGGTCCGCGTGCCGAGCGGGAGGGTGGCGGCGGCCCCGGCGAGCGCGGTGGCCGCGACGATCTCTCTGCGGCTGGGCCCGCGGCGGGCGCCTGTCTGGTGGTTCACGCGCGCTGTCCTCCTTCGCACCGGCACGGCTTGTTGCCGGACAGCGTGCTGCCGGTGCGGGGTGGGCGCCTATGGACAAAAGAGGAACAGATGTTGGACTAAAGGGGCGCGTGGCGGACCACAACGCGAAGGGCCCGGGGACGGTGTCCCCGGGCCCCACGTGTCACTCGGTCAGCTGCCGCCCAGGTCCCCGGCGGCCTTCTGGATGTCCTTGGCGAAGGTGCTCACCTCGCTGTAGACACCGGGCTTGCCGGGCCGTGCGCAGCCCTCGCCCCAGGAGACGATGCCGACCTGGAGCCAGGCGCCGGAGTCGTCCTTGCGGAACATCGGGCCACCGGAGTCGCCCTGGCAGGTGTCGACGCCGCCGGTGTCCAGCTTGCCGGCGCAGATCTCGTCGCCCGGGGTCAGCTGGTCGCCGTACGCCTTCTTGCAGGCGTCGTCGTCGACGAACGGGACGGTCGCCTTGAGGAGGTAACGCTGCTGGTCGCCGCCTTCCTTGTCGGCGCCCCAGCCGGCGATCTCGAAGTCGCCGTTGTTGAGCTTGTCGTCCTCGGCGATCTTCAGGGTGGGGAGGTCTATCTCCTTGTCGAGCTTGATCAGCGCCCAGTCCTTGCCCTTGCCGTTGTAGCCGGGGGCCTGGAGGACTTCGGTGGACTTGGCGGTGATCGCCTTGGAGTCCTCCAGGTCGACGACACCGGCGGTGGCGGTGATGTCGGTGTTCGGGCCGCTGCCGTCGACGCAGTGCGCCGCGGTGAGCACGATGTCCTTGGCGTACAGGGCGCCGCCACAGCCCATCGACAGCCGGACCATGAAGGGGTATTCGCCCTGTTCGGCCTTGGTGCCGCCGACGACCTTGGTGTGGCTGCCGCCGCTGGGGGTCGGCTCGGGGGCGGCGGTGGCGGAGCCGGGCTGGAGGCTGAAGGCGGCCAGGGCGACCGCGCCGACGGCGGCACTTCTCTTGAGGTGCTTCAGGTAGCTGCGCAACGGGCTTCCTTTCGTGGGGGGTTGCACGTCAATGACGGGCCCATGCCAACCACCGGGAGCCGGACGTGACTGCCGAGAACGAGCGCGTGGAATCGGGCAGCACGCCATGAGGCGTCCGGACCCAGTGGGGGATGAGTCCGTAAAGCGCCCTGTGATTATGTGAGGGGCCGATCAGAGTGACAAGGGTGCGCATCCGGCCAACTTCCGTACTACCCACGCCCCGTACGGCTCATACCGGGAGATCCCGGTCACCCGTACAGTGGCCGGGTGGCAACCGGTACCGGTGACATCGAGCACGGATTTCCCCATCTCGGCATGGTGCGTTCGGCCATCACGGCGCTCTTCAAACGGCTGTCGTACGACACCGTGAGCACCTTCGCCGCCGCCGTGCCGCCCGTCGACGTGGCCTTCGACGACAGCGAGGACCTGTATCTGGGCGCACAGCGGGTGGCCCGTGCGCTGGTCCGCCATCTCCGGCTGCCGGATGCCCGCGTCGTCGTGTCCTTCCGCGAGATCGAGCATGCCGCGAACGTCGAACTCACCGCGGGGCCCGAGTACTTCATCGAGCTCAACGAACGTTTCAAGACACATCGCAAGGACATCGGTGCCGCGCTCGCCCATGAGGTGATGCATGTCTATCTGCACCGGCTGGACCTGTCGTTCCCCGGCACCCGCGACAACGAGATCCTCACCGACACCGCCACCACCTATCTCGGCGCCGGCTGGCTGCTGTTGGACGCGTACCGCGAGCACGGCCCGTTCTCGCAGAAGCTCGGCTATCTGACGCCGGAGGAATTCGGCTATGTGCTGGCGAAACGCGCGCGGTTCTTCGACGAGGACCCCGCGCCGTGGTTCACCAGCCCGCAGGCGTACGAGGCGTACACGGCGGGGCGGGCGCGGGCCCGTGACGACACCCGGCGGCCGCCGCTGGCCGCCGCGGGCTGGGCCGCCCGGCTCCGCTACGCCAAGGACCGGCGTACGGCGCAGGATCCGAGGCGCGGCGGAACGGTGCGCGGCCCCGGCGACGGCTACGCCTTCGAGGGTCCCGCGCCGCTCCGGGTGTCGTTCCCCTGCCCCACCTGCCACCAGCGGATCCGCGTCCCGGTCCGCGGCCGGCTTCAGGCGCGCTGCGGGCTGTGCAGGACGCTGCTGGACTGCGACACATAGCGCGCGGGTCGCGGGGGACGTGCGGCGGGATCTATATCCAGCCGTCCAGCCCCGCCATGAAGCCGTCGAAGTCATCGCGGTGGATGGTGTGGCCGGCGCCCCGCACCGTACGGACCTCGAAGCCGCGGGCCGTCAGACCGGCCGGTGCGTCCTCGGTGAACAGGAATCCCTTCTCGGCTATCTGCACCATGGACGGGACCACCGGGCGCTCCGGTGTGTGGTCCGTCAGGTGCGGGCCCGACAGTGCGAGTGCGGTATCGCTGTCCCAGGCCGCCAGCGTGGCCAGTTCGATGTCGACGTCGGCTTCCTCCCAGCGTGGGTTGAAGGCGCTGACCACCCCCCGGGAGGCGCCCTTGAGCTGCGCGAAGACGGCCGGGTCCAGCCCCCGGCCGACGGCGCCGAGGGCCCACGCCGGATCGCTGTAGACGGCGCGGGCCGGTCGCAGCCGCTCCACCGCGAGGGATAACGCCAGGCCGCCCAGGGAATGCCCGATCGCGATCTCCGGGCCGGCCGGCAGGGTGTCCACGAGGTCGCCGGCGAACAGCTCGGCACCGTACGGGCCGCGCGGGCTGCGGCCGTGGCCGCGCAGATCGACACCGATGACGCGGTAGCCGCGGTCGGCCAGCGCCGGGCCGACCCGGCGCCAGGTGCGGTGGTCCGACATGATCCCGTGGACCAGCACCGCGATCCGGTCACCGGCCCCCCACTCGTGGGTGTGCAGCTGCATACCGTGCCCCTCTCCCCCGTACGCCGGCGGCCCGACGAGACGAATCCGTGTACCCATTGTGGAACCACACCCGCCTCGCCAACTCACCTGGGTCACAGGGGCCGTTCGAGCTCCTTCCGCATCAGCGTGCACACCGCCTCATGGCGCCGCACCACCCCGTCCGGCCCCTGCTGGTCCCAGGACTCGGTCTCCTGCCCGTACGCGGTATAGCCCAGCCGCTCGTAGAGGGCACGCGCACGCGGGTTGTCCTCCTCGACGGAGAGTTCGGCGCGGCTCAGGCCACGGCCGACTATCCGTCGTTCGGCGGCGGAGACGAGCAGGCCGCCGATGCCGCAGGACTGGAGCGCGGGCAGCACCGCGAGTTGCCAGAGCGTGCCGGCGCCCTCCCGTACCCGGTAGTCGATGCCGCACTTCGCGACCGGCGCTCCGGACGGTGTGCAGACCGCGAGGTAGTCGACCTCGCCGCGGCGGGCCCGGTCCAACTGCCGTGCCACGTTGGCCAGATGGAGCGGGGTCCCGGCCCAGCCGCAGGACGGCAGGTCGGCGGGCAGCAGATCGCGGACGGTCAGCGGCAGCGTGACGGACGACGCGGTCGGCCCGGCGGGCGCGCCGGGACGCTGGCTCACAGCCAGTCCTTTTCCGGGGTGGCGGCCGCCAGGACGTCGCGCGCGCCGGTGCGGATCGGCTCGCCGTGCGGTACGCACACGATCTCCAGGCCGTCGAGGGTGGCGAGCCGGCGGAAGGAGGCGATGGCCACCTCGCGGTCGACGTTGAACGGGCCGAGGACCGCCCGGCCCTCGCCGGAGCCGATGATGTCGCCCGGGAACAGCAGGCCGCTCTCGGGGAGGTACAGCGCGATTCCGCCCGGTGTGTGGCCGGGGACGTGCAGCACCCGGACGGGCTCCGCCCAGTCGTCCAGGGTGTCCCCCTCGTACAGTTCGACATCCACCTCGACAGGGCGCAGCGGCGGCAGCCCGGCGTCGGCGAAGCCCGCCATGACCCCTTCGTGCAGGACACGTTCGGCCGGGGTGTACACGGGCGGGGGCTCGGGGACGGTGCCGCGGATGACCGGTGCGTCCTGCGCGCCGGCCAGGACGCGGGCGCCGGTGGCGTCGGCCAGGTCGGCCGCCGATCCCATGTGGTCGATGTGGGAGTGGGTGATCACGATCTGGCGCAGCGCGGCCGGCTTCGCGCCGAGCCGGGCGAGCGCGTCGAGGATGGCGGGCGCGGAGCCGGGGATGCCGGTGTCGACGGCGGCGTAGCCGTCCTCGGGCAGGGCGACGAGATACACATGCCCGACGGGGAACGGGAGTTGCCAGACGTCCGGGGTGATCTCGGTGAGGGTGACGGTGTCCATGCCCCGGACGCTAACGGGCTCGGGCCCCGGCGCTCCCGGGGTTGCGCCGTGGGCGGATTGAGCTGGGTGGGGGTACCTCCCGCGCCCTTAAGGCGTGGGGGAGCAACGGGACCGGAACCGGGATCCCGGCTGGCACGTCCCATCGGCGATCAGAGGAGGTAGGACATGCCACGTCCCCGTACCCATACCGACACCCGTAACGGCATCCATCCCGGTTCCCGTTCTCGTGCCCGTTCCCGTGCGGTGGCCGCCGTGCTGGCGATGGCGGCCACCGGCACCGTCGCGCTGTCCGGCTGCGGCGGCCAGACACAGAAGGTGGGCACGGAACCACCGAAGAAGCAGGATCCCTTCGAGCGGCGGGCGGACCAGATCGAGCGGGACTGGCCGAAGGTCTCCCCGGTCTCCGGGCGGAAGGACGCGATGCTGCCGCTGGTGGGCGCGGACCGGCCGAAGGACACCGCGACACGGGAGATCACGGTGACCGTCGGACACGGTGCGTGCGATGCGAAATACGGTGTGCACACCCACGAGTCGAAGGGCTTCGTGGTGGTCGCCGGCTGGAGCAAGAAGAAGAATGCGAAGGGCATGTGCACCGAGCAGCTCGCCACCGACAAGGTGAAGGTGCGGCTGACGAGCCCGCTGGACGACCGGAAGATCGTGGACGCGGCGACCGGGAAACAACTCGCCGGGAAGTGACGGCCGCCCGCCACAAGCGGGGCGGGTCACTGATCCGGGTGATATCGGTGCGTTGGGGGCCGGTCGCCACGGGTGGTTTCCCGGCCCGGCTCGCGGAGGGGCGGCAGCCGACCGCCCCGGTGGGTGGGACGCGTCAGGCGCGCGGCGGCAGCAGCGTCAGGGAGGGTGTGAGGACGTCCTCGGCCAGCCCCAGGTGGCGGCGGAAGGCCGCCCGGCCGATCTCGGTGACGGTGATGATGCGGGTGGTGGGGGCCTTGGTGATCCACTTCTGGTCGAGGGCGTGCCGGCAGAGGGCGGCGCCGACCGCGCCGGAGAGGTGCTGCCGTCGCACGGTCCAGTCGAGGCAGGTGCGGACGTGGGCCCGGTGGGCGGCGGACGGACCCGCGTCGGGGATGCCCAGGTCGCCGAGCCAGGACGCGCCCGCCCGGGTCAGCGCCGGCCCGTAGTCCCTGACCAGCAGGCCGCGTTCGGTCATCGTCTCGGCGATGGCGACGCCGAGCGCGCCCGCGATGTGGTCGTAGCAGGTCCTGGCGTGGTGCAGGGCCCTGCGGTGGTTGGCCTCGGCGAGGGAGCGGACCGGGACCTGGCGGTAGGGGGCCAGTCCGGCGAGGTTCTCCAGGGCTTCCGCGGTGTCGGGACCGGCCAGGCGTACGTAGCGCCGCCGGCCCTGCCGTTCCTCGGCCAGCAGGCCGCCGGCGACCAGCAGGTTGAGGTGTTCGGTGGTGGTCGAGGGGGCCACCGCGGCGTATTCGGCCAGTTCGCCCGCGCTCCAGGCGCCGCCGTCCAGCAGGGCGATGCAGATGGCGGCGCGGGTGCGGTCCGCGAGCAGCGACGCGAGGGCGGCCAGGTCCGGGGTTTCGGCGGCGCTTTCGTGATCGACTTCCGGTCGGTTCATGTGCAGAGAGTATGCGGAGAGTAAGCGTTCATCACACTTCGGTGAGCGCCGAATGATTCGGCTTCTATCCTAAGAATCATGAAATGCGTGCTGGAGAAGAGCAGTTCGGTCACTCGGGCGTTGCTGTCGACGGAGAACGACGACGGGACGTTCGCGCTGGTCGCCCTGGACATCGCCTGGGAATTCGGCCCGGTCGTGAGCGCCTGGCTGCCGGCGCGCAGCCGCGCCGCGCGCAACCTGGTGGTGCGCCCGGAAGTGGTCTTCAACCTGTCGCCGCCCGGTAGGGGGCCCGAGGAGGGGCCGGACGGTGGGGTGTCAACATCGGACATCGCCTTGACCGAACCGCCGTTGGCGGAACTCCCGTTGGCGGAGGCACCGTTGGCACAACTCCCGTTGACGGAAGCGGAGTTGGCCGATGCTCTGCCGACGGAGCCGTCCGAGATGGTGCGGACGCCCCGGCTGGCGGACTGCCCGCTGCAGTTGGAGGCGCGCTGTGTTCCCGAGCTGACGGTCACCGACGGCGCATGGACGCGTTTCGAGGCGCAGGTGCTGCGGGTGCACGCGGATCCGCGGTGGGTGCTGCCGATGGGCGACCGGGGGATCGAACTGTCGGCGTGGTGCCCGCCGGTGCATGACTTCCGGCCCTCGGGCGTGCCGTCGCACCCGCCGGCGCCGGTGCCCGCGCGGGAGCTGGCGGAGCGGCTGGGACGGCGCTTCCCGGGGCAGCGCAGTGCCGCGTCGAACACCCCCGCCCCGTAGAGCGTTCAGCGGACACAGCGTCCCGGAAAGGGTCCGGCGCCTGCCCTCCGGTCGGGGAGAAGGCAGGCGCCGGGTTGTTCCGTACGACGTTGTACGGGACATCTGGGGCCGTCGGGACGGCGCGCTGTCAGACGGTCAGCGCGCGATCCGTCGGCTTGATGGGGGCCGGCAGGGCGCTGGCTCCGGTGAGGAAGCGGTCCACGCCACGGGCGGCGGAGCGGCCCTCGGCGATGGCCCACACGATCAACGACTGGCCGCGGCCCGCGTCACCGGCGACGTACACGCCGGGGACGTTGGTGGCGAAGTCCGCGTCGCGGGCGACGTTGCCGCGGGCGTCCAGCTCCAGGCCGAACTGGGAGACCAGGCCGTTCTCCTGGTCGGTGCCGGTGAAGCCCATCGCGAGGGTGACCAGCTCGGCGGGGATGACCCGCTCGGTGCCGGGCTTCTGCTCCAGCTTGCCGTCCTTGAACTCCACCTCGATCAGGTGCAGCGCCTTGACGTTGCCGTCCTCGTCGCCCTCGAAGTGGGTGGTGGAGACGGAGTAGACCCGCTCGCCGCCCTCCTCGTGCGCGGAGGTGACCTTGTAGAGCATCGGGAACGTCGGCCAGGGCTGGCCCGGGTTCCGCTCCTCGCCCGGCTTGGGCATGATCTCCAGCTGGGTGACGGAGGCCGCGCCCTGGCGGTGGGCGGTGCCGACGCAGTCCGCGCCGGTGTCGCCACCGCCGATGACGACGACGTGCTTGCCCTCGGCGGTGATCGGGGCGACGGTCAGGTCGCCCTCCTGCACCTTGTTGGCGAGCGGCAGGTACTCCATCGCGAAGTGGATGCCCTTGAGGTCGCGCCCCGGCACCGGCAGATCGCGGGAGGTGGTGGCACCGGCGGCGATGACGACGGCGTCGTAGCGCTTGCGCAGCTTCGCGGCGTCGATGTCGCGGCCGATCTCCACCTCCGTACGGAACTTGGTGCCCTCCGCGCGCATCTGCTCGATGCGGCGGTTGATGTGGCGCTTCTCCATCTTGAACTCGGGGATGCCGTAGCGGAGGAGTCCGCCGATACGGTCCGCGCGCTCGTAGACGGCGACGGTGTGTCCGGCCCGGGTCAGCTGCTGGGCGGCGGCGAGACCGGCCGGGCCCGAGCCGATGACGGCGACGGTCTTGCCGGACAGCCGCTCGGGCGGCTGCGGGGTGACGTCACCGTTGTCCCACGCCTGGTCGATGATGCTGACCTCGACGTTCTTGATGGTGACGGCCGGCTGGTTGATGCCGAGGACACACGCCGACTCGCACGGTGCCGGGCAGAGCCGGCCGGTGAACTCCGGGAAGTTGTTGGTGGCGTGCAGCCGCTCGCTGGCCGCGCTCCAGTCCTCCCGGTAGGCGTAGTCGTTCCACTCGGGGATGAGGTTCCCCAGCGGACAGCCGTTGTGGCAGAACGGGATGCCGCAGTCCATGCAGCGCGACGCCTGCTTGCTGATGATCGGCAGCAGGGAGCCGGGCTGGTAGACCTCGTTCCAGTCCTTGACGCGCTCCTCGACGGGGCGGGTCTTGGCGACCTCGCGGTCGTGGTTCAGGAAGCCCTTGGGGTCAGCCATTGGTCGCCGCCTCCATCATCTTCTCGTGGGTCTCGGACTCGGAGAGTCCGGCCTGCTCAGCGGCGTCCTTGGCGGCGAGCACTGCCTTGTATGTGGGCGGGATGACCTTGCTGAAGCGGGCAGCGGCGGCATCCCAGTCGGCGAGGAGCTTGGCGGCGACGGTGGAGCCGGTCTCCTCCTGGTGGCGGCGCACGACCTCGTGCAGCCACTGCTTGTCGGCGTCGTCCAGCGTGTGGACCGCGTCGACGAGCTCCTTGTTGACGTTGTTCCTGTCCAGGTCGATGACGTACGCGAAACCGCCGGACATACCGGCCGCGAAGTTGCGGCCCGTCTCACCGAGCACGACCGCGTTGCCGCCGGTCATGTACTCGCAGCCGTGGTCGCCGACGCCCTCGGAGACCACCGTGGCACCGGAGTTGCGGACGCAGAACCGCTCGCCGACCCGGCCGCGCAGGAACAGTTCGCCGCCGGTGGCGCCGTAGGCGAGGGTGTTGCCCGCGATGGTCGAGTACTCGGCGAGGTGGTCGGCGCCCCGGTCCGGGCGGACGATCACGCGGCCGCCGGAGAGGCCCTTGCCGACGTAGTCGTTGGCGTCGCCCTCCAGGCGCAGCGTGACGCCGCGCGGCAGGAACGCGCCGAAGGACTGGCCGGCCGAGCCGGTGAAGGTGATGTCGATGGTGTCGTCGGGCAGACCGGCACCGCCGAACTTCTTCGTCACCTCGTGGCCGAGCATGGTGCCGACGGTCCGGTTGATGTTCCGGATCGCGACCTGGGCCCGGACCGGCTGGGCGGCCTCGGCGGTGTCCGCGGCCAGCGCGTCGGCGGCGAGCTCGATCAGCTCGTTGTCGAGCGCCTTCTCCAGGCCGTGGTCCTGGACGGTGACCTGGTGGCGGACCGCGCCTTCGGGCAGCTCGGGGACGTGCAGCAGCGGGGCCAGGTCCAGGCCCTGCGCCTTCCAGTGGTCCACGGCCTTGGCGGTGTTGAGCAGCTCGGCGTGGCCGACGGCCTCGTCGAGGGTGCGGAAGCCCAGCTCGGCGAGGAGCTCACGGACCTCTTCGGCGATGAACTGGAAGAAGTTGACGACGTATTCGGCCTTGCCGCTGAACCGCTCGCGCAGCGTCGGGTTCTGGGTGGCGATGCCGACCGGGCAGGTGTCCAGGTGGCAGACGCGCATCATGACGCAGCCGGAGACGACCAGCGGGGCGGTGGCGAAGCCGAACTCCTCGGCGCCCAGCAGGGCGGCGATGACGACGTCACGGCCGGTCTTGAGCTGGCCGTCGGTCTGCACCACGATGCGGTCGCGCAGGCCGTTGAGCAGCAGCGTCTGCTGGGTCTCGGCGAGGCCGAGCTCCCAGGGTCCGCCCGCGTGCTTCAGCGAGGTGAGCGGGGAGGCGCCCGTACCGCCGTCGTGGCCGGAGATCAGGACCACGTCCGCGTGCGCCTTGGAGACACCCGCGGCGACGGTGCCGACGCCGACCTCGGAGACCAGCTTCACGTGGATGCGGGCGGCCGGGTTGGCGTTCTTGAGGTCGTGGATCAGCTGAGCCAGGTCCTCGATGGAGTAGATGTCGTGGTGCGGCGGCGGGGAGATCAGCCCGACGCCCGGCGTGGAGTGCCGGGTCTTGGCGACCCACGGGTAGACCTTGTGACCCGGCAGCTGGCCGCCCTCGCCGGGCTTGGCGCCCTGGGCCATCTTGATCTGGATGTCGTCGGAGTTGACCAGGTACTCGGACGTCACACCGAAGCGGCCGGAGGCGACCTGCTTGATGGACGAACGGCGCGCCGGGTCGTACAACCGCTCCGGGTCCTCGCCGCCCTCACCGGTGTTGGACTTGGCGCCCAGCTGGTTCATGGCGATGGCGAGGGTCTCGTGGGCCTCGCGCGAAATGGAGCCGTAGGACATCGCGCCGGTGGAGAAGCGCTTGACGATCTCGGACGCCGGCTCGACCTCGTCCAGCGGGATGGCGGGCCGGTCGGAGTTGAAGGAGAACAGGCCGCGCAGCGTCATCAGCCGCTCGGACTGCTCGTTCACCCGCTCGGTGTACTGCTTGAAGATGTCGTAGCGGCGCGAGCGGGTGGAGTGCTGGAGCCGGAAGACGGTGTCCGGGTCGAACAGGTGCGGCTCGCCCTCGCGGCGCCACTGGTACTCGCCGCCGATCTCCAGCGCGCGGTGGCTGGCGGCGATGCCGGAGACCGGGTACGCCTTGACGTGCCGGGCCGCGACCTCCTTGGCGATGACGTCCAGACCGGCGCCGCCGATCTTGGTGGCGGTGCCCTGGAAGTACTTCGCGACGAATTCCTCGTCCAGGCCGACGGCCTCGAAGACCTGCGCGCCGCGGTAGGAGGCGACGGTCGAGATGCCCATCTTGGACATGACCTTCAGGACGCCCTTGCCGAGCGCCTTGATGAGGTTCTTGATGGCGGTCTCGGCCTCGACGCCGGGCAGGAACGTGCCGGCGCGGACGAGGTCCTCGACGGACTCCATCGCCAGGTACGGGTTGACGGCCGCGGCGCCGTAGCCGATGAGCAGCGCGACGTGGTGCACCTCGCGCACATCGCCGGCCTCGACGAGCAGACCGACCTGGGTGCGCTCCTTGGTGGCGATGAGGTGGTGGTGGACCGCGGCGGTGAGCAGCAGCGACGGGATCGGCGCGTGCTCGGCGTCCGAGTGGCGGTCGGAGAGCACGATCAGCCGGGCGCCGTCGTCGATGGCGGCGTCGGCCTCGGCGCAGATCTGCTCGATCCGGGCGGCCAGTGCCTCGCCGCCGCCGGAGACCCGGTAGAGGCCGGAGAGGGTCACGGCCTTCATGCCGGGCATGTCGCCGTCGGCGTTGATGTGGACCAGCTTCGCCAGCTCGTCGTTGTCGATGACCGGGAACGGCAGGGTCACGCTGCGACAGGACGACGCGGTCGGCTCCAGGAGGTTGCCCTGGGGGCCGAGGGAGGAGATCAGCGAGGTGACCAGTTCCTCGCGGATGGCGTCCAGCGGCGGGTTGGTGACCTGCGCGAACAGCTGGGTGAAGTAGTCGAAGAGCAGCCGGGGGCGCTCGGAGAGCGCGGCGATCGGCGAGTCGGTGCCCATCGAGCCGATCGGCTCGGCGCCGGCCTTGGCCATCGGCGCGAGGATGACCCGCAGCTCCTCCTCGGTGTAGCCGAAGGTCTGCTGGCGGCGGGTGACCGAGGCGTGGGTGTGCACGATGTGCTCGCGCTCGGGCAGGTCCGCCAGGTCGATCAGGCCGGAGTCCAGCCACTCCTGGTACGGGTGCTCGGCGGCGAGCTGCGCCTTGATCTCGTCGTCCTCGATGATGCGGTGCTCGGCGGTGTCGACGAGGAACATCCGGCCGGGCTGCAGGCGGCCCTTGCGGACGACCTTGGCCGGGTCGATGTCCAGGACGCCGACCTCGGAGGAGAGCACGACGAGGCCGTCGTCGGTGACCCAGTAACGGCCGGGGCGCAGACCGTTGCGGTCGAGGACCGCGCCGACCTGGGTGCCGTCGGTGAAGGTGACGCAGGCCGGGCCGTCCCAGGGCTCCATCATCGTGGAGTGGTACTGGTAGAAGGCGCGCCGGGCCGGGTCCATGGCGGTGGAGTTCTCCCACGCCTCGGGGACCATCATCAGCACCGAGTGCGGCAGCGAGCGGCCGCCGAGGTGCAGCAGCTCCAGGACCTCGTCGAAGGAGGCGGAGTCGGAGGCGTCCGGCGTACAGACCGGGAAGATCCGCTCCAGGTCCTCGTTTCCGAAGAGCTTGGAGGCGAGCTGGGACTCGCGGGCGCGCATCCAGTTGCGGTTGCCCTTGACCGTGTTGATCTCGCCGTTGTGCGCAACGAAGCGGTACGGGTGGGCGAGCGGCCAGCTCGGGAAGGTGTTGGTGGAGAACCGCGAGTGGACCAGCGCGATGGCGGTGGCGAAGCGGCGGTCGGACAGGTCCGGGAAGAAGGGCTCCAGCTGGCCGGTGGTCAGCATGCCCTTGTAGACGATCGTCCGCGAGGAGAGGGACGGGAAGTAGACACCGGCCTCGCGCTCGGCGCGCTTGCGCAGCGCGAACGCCTTGCGGTCCAGGGCCAGGCCGGTGTTCTCGCCGTCGCCGACGAAAAGCTGCGAGAAGGCCGGCATGGTGGCGCGGGCGCCGTTGCCGAGCAGCTGGGGGGCGACCGGGACGACGCGCCAGCCGAGGACGTTCAGGCCCTCTTCGACGGCCATGGCCTCGATGCGCGCGACGGCTGCGGCCGCATCCTGGGCGTCGGACGGCAGGAAGGCGATGCCGACGGCGTACGCGCCGGCCTCGGGAAGCTCGAAGGTGACGTCCTCGCGCAGGAACGCATCCGGGACCTGGAGCAGGATGCCGGCGCCGTCACCGGAGTCGGGCTCCGAGCCGGTGGCACCGCGGTGCTCCAGGTTCGTCAGGACGGTGAGCGCCTGCTCGACCAACGCGTGGCTGGCCTCGCCGGTGAGGGTGGCCACAAAGCCGACGCCACAGGCGTCGTGCTCATTGCGAGGGTCGTACATCCCCTGCTGGGCGGGGCGCCCGTCCATGGGCGACCAAGCGGCGGCGCTGGCGCTGCCGGTGGTCGCGGAGTGCGTGGACGCGGAACGCATCGGCTCTCCCAACGTCGTCGTGGCATAGGCATTGCCGAGGGACGACGTTGGCCCTCCGCGAAATTTTCGTGCAGGTTACAGGATGGCGCCATTCCCAAGAAGTGGATAGGGCCTTCCAACATGCGGACACCGCGCACAGCGGTGGATCAAGGACGCGGACGGACATAGCCATCCCACAAGGCGGCGATCGCCAGCGACTCTGCCCGCGACGCTTCGGCCTTATGCCCCGCTGTCAAGAATTCGAAACCGTCGAGTAACGCGTTAATTATGCGGTCGTCTGCATGACTCGTCACCCTACGACGGTTCCGAAGAGAGCTCCCAGGACATATGTCACACCCGCGGCGGCGCCACCCAGGGCCAGTTGGCGCAGTCCGCTGAACCACCAGGAACGCGCCGTCACCCGCGCCACAACCGCCCCGCAGGCGAAAAGTCCGAGCAGGGCGAGCAGCACCGCCGGCCAGATCGCCGTCGCCCCCAACAGATAAGGAAGAACAGGGAGAAGCGCGCCCAGCGCAAACGATCCGAAGGAGGAAACGGCGGCGACAGCGGGCGAAGGAAGGTCGGACGGGTCTATTCCCAATTCCTCGCGGGCGTGGATCTCCAGCGCCTGCTCGGGGTCCCTGGAGAGCTGTTCGGCGACCTGCCGGGCGAGCTTCGGCTCGACGCCCCGGGACGCGTAGAGGGCCGCGAGCTCCTCCAGCTCGTCCTTGGGGTGCTTGCGCAGCTCGTCGCGCTCGACGGCCAGCTCGGCCAGGACGAGCTCGCGCTGGGAGGCGACCGAGGTGTATTCGCCGGCGGCCATGGAGAAGGCGCCGGCGGCCAGGCCCGCCAGCCCGGTGAGGACGATCGTCTGCGGCAACAGGGAGCCGCCGGCGACGCCGGTCATCAGGGCGAGGTTGGAGACCAGCCCGTCCATCGCGCCGAAGACCGCGGGACGCAGCCAGCCGCCGTTCACATCGCGGTGGGTGTGGTTGTCGCGGTGGGCGACATGTGTCGGAGCCGCGGTGTCCATGATCTCCATGACGGACATATCGGGACCTACTCCCTTCAGCGAGGTGTGGGCCGATGGCGGCGCTTCCCCCTGGAACACCTCGAAGCTATGCGCGAATTCACCCTCCCCGCTAGCAAGGAAGGCCGTACTTACCGCGCTGACCTGCGGTTTTGTCGCGACGCAGAGAGTGTGATCTGAGTCACACGGCATTTCGGGTGGCGATCCGGGATGCCGGGGGGTGCCTTCGCAGGGAGTCGACCGGGTGACCCTGCCGTCTCCGGGAGGAGAGCGGGGCTCGGGCGTGGCACGGATACAGCGCAGTGGTTCGACCCACCCGACGGACAGAAGGGCGCCCGCCATGAGCGCACCGGACCTCCCGGCCGCGGAGCCCAGCGCCGCCGGCGAGCTGCAGGACCGGGCGCGGGGCGCGATGCTCGGGCTGGCGGTCGGCGACGCGCTCGGGGCACCCGCGGAGAACATGAAGCCCTCCCAGATCCGGCGCCGCTGGGGCCGGATCGAGGGGTTCGTCGAGGACGTTCCGGCCGGCACCGACGACACCGAGTACGCGATCTTCTCCGGGCTGCTGCTCGCCGCGCACGGCTCGGCGCTGACCGTCGCCGACGTCGAGGCCGCCTGGCACCAGTGGATCGCGGACCGCGACGAGGGCCCGTTCCGCGGCGCCGGGTTCAGCGAGCGCGGCACGCTGGAGAACCTCCGCCGCGGCCTGGCGGCGCCGATTTCGGCGCAGCACCGGCACGCCTGGAGCGACGGCCTGGCGATGCGCGCCGCGCCGTTCGGGGTGTTCGCCGCCGGACGGCCCGCCGAGGCCGCCCGGCTGGTCGCCATCGACGGCACCGTCAGCCACGACGGCGAGGGGATCTACGGCGGCCGTGCGGTCGCCGCCGGGGTCGCCACCGCCATGGTCGCCCTCCCCCCGGGGCCGTCGACCTCCGGTCCAGGGGGGACCCCCAACCTGGACGCGGTGATCGCCGCCGCGCTCTCCGTCGTCCCCGAGGACTCCTGGACCGCGCGCTCGCTGCGCCGCGCGGTGGGCGCCGCGCAGCGCTGCCGGCACGATCCGGGCATCACCCGACTCGGCACCGAGCGGGCGGTGCGCTCCGCCGTCGTCATCGGCGGCTACCCCTGGACGGACCTGGCCCCCGAAGCCGTCGGCCTCGCCTTCGGGGCGTTCACCGCAGCCCGCGGCGACTTCACCGCCTCGGTGCTGACCGCGGTCAACATGGGCCGGGACGCCGACACCACGGCGGCGGTCGCCGGGGCACTCGCCGGGGCGCTGAACGGGGCCGCCGCGATCCCCGAGTCGTGGACCGCCGCCATCGGCCCGGCCCTCGGCAGCTGTCTGCCGTCGATGGCGGGCTACCACGTGCTGGACATCGCGGACCTGCTCGTCCCGTCGGGGACCGGTGCCGCCGAGCCGGCCGGGGTGGCCGGATGAACGGCCCGGCGACGGACCCGGCCGGCTCGGCCGACATCGCCCGCGCCCGCGGCCGTATCGAGGGCCTGCTGCTCGGGCTGGCCGCCGGCGACGCCGCGGGCTGGCCGGCGGCGCGGCACCGGGCGGCCCGGATGCCCGAGTGGACCCGGCGGCTGACCCGCGAGCTGGACACCTTCGCCGAGCAGAACGCCACCACCACGCTGCCCGTGCCGATCGCCCTCAACCAGCCGCCCGAGCCGCTGCGGCTGGGCCCCTCCGACGACGCCGAGTGGGCGGCCTTCACCGCCGAATCCGTGCTCACCGCGGCCGGGGCGCTGCTCAGCGACCTCGGCCGGGTCCGCCGGATGCGGGCCGCCATCGACCTCGCCTGGAACGCGCTGGCCAGCGAGGTCGCCGCGGCCGCCGACCGGGCGCCGGAAGTGGAGTCCGCGGTGCTGCCGCTGCGCGCCCGGATCTCCGTACGGGCCGGGCTCGGCAACCTCGCGACCGGGCTGCGGCCGCCCGCCACCGGCCACGACAACCCGCACTTCTTCGACGACGCGGCCTGCGTACGGGCCGCCGTCCTCGCCGTCGTCCACCCCGGCGACCCCGCCTCGGCGGCCGAGCTGGCCGAGTACGACGCGCGCTACACCCAGGACGGCGACGGGGTGCACGGCGCCCGCGCGATGGCCGCCGCGGTGGCGGCCGCGCTCGGCGGCGCGACGGCCGGCGACTGTGTGGACACCGCGCTCGACCAGCTCCCCGAGGGCACCGAGATCCGCCGCAACGCGCTGCACGCGGTACGGCTCGCGCGGGAGGTCGCCGCCGATCTGCCCGGCCGTCCGGGCAACGCGTTCGCGCTGGTCCCGGTGCTGGAACACGAGATCGTCGACCACGTCTACAGCTACGGCATCGCGGCGGCCGAAACCGTCCCGGTCGCGCTGGCCCTCGCCGTCGCCTCGGACGGGCTGGTCGCCGAGGCGGTGCCGGCCGCCGCCTGCCTCTCCCGGGTCGCCGACTCGGCGCCGGCCCTCGCGGGGGCGCTGACCGGCGCCCTCGGCGGCGCCCGCGAACTGCCCCCGACCTGGCGCGACGCCTGCCGGGTGCTCTCCGGCTGCGCGCTGCCACGGCTGGCCGGCACCGATCTCGTCGAACTGGCGGGCCTGCTCGCCGGCACCGAACTGACCACACCGGAAGCCCTGCCGCTCCCCGGGACCGAGGACATCGGCCCCGCCCCCGACCCCGCTCCCCCGCCCCCCGGCCCGACCCTGGAAGGACTCGCCCGCGCATGACGGCGACCACCGCGAACACCACCACCCGCCCACCGGCCGACACCCCGTCACCGACCCTGGAGGACCGGGCCGCCGGGTGCCTGGTCGGCGCCGCCGTCGGCGACGCGCTCGGCGGGCCCGTCGAGGGCTGGACACCCGAGCAGATCATGGCGCGGCACGGCGGCCGGGTCACCGGCATCGTCGGCCCGTTCCACGAGGACTGGCGCACCGCCCGCCCCATCGCGCCGTACCACAAGGGCGACGGCCACATCACCGACGACACCCTCATGACGCATGCGCTGGTACGGGTCTACGAGAAGGTCCGCGACCACCTCGACGCCTACGACGTCGCCGACCACCTCGTACCGGATCTGATCGGCACCCCGCGCTGGATCCCCGAGCTGGAGGCCGAGGCGCTGCCGCTGCAACGGATCTTCCTGGCCGAGAAGTGGATCGTGGCACGGCTGCACTACGGGCACGCCGATCCGCGCGAGGCGGGCGTCGGAAACATCGTCAACTGCGGGGCGGCGATGTACATGGCGCCGGTCGGGCTGGTCAACGCCGGGAATCCGGACCGGGCCTACGCCGAGGCGCTGGACATCGCGGGCGCCCACCAGTCCTCGTACGGCCGGGAGGCGGCGGGCGTGTTCGCCGCGGCCGTCGCCGCCGCCTGCGCACCGAACGCCACCCCGGCCACCGTCGTCGACGGCGCGCTCCGGCTCGCCAAGGACGGCACCCGCGCCGCGATCGAGGCGGTCTGCGAAGCGGCACTGCCGCACCGCGACTTCGAGTCCGCGCTGACCCCGCTGCGCGAGGCCGTCGCCCCCTTCGACACGGTGGGCCCCGACTACCGCAACCCGTCGCTGGGCGCCCGCCGCCCGTCCCGGCTGCACGCCATCGAGGAACTGCCCGTCGCGCTGGGCATGCTGCTCGTCGGCGACGGCGACTTCCGCACCACCGTCCTCGGCTCGGTCAACTACGGGCGCGACTGCGACTCGATCGCCACGATGAGCGGTGCGCTGGTCGGGGCGCTGCGCGGCGCCTCGGCGGTGCCCGACGAATGGAGCGCCGAGGTCGCGCGGGCCAGCCGCCTCGACCTGTACGCGCCCGCCGCGGCGCTGGCCAAGGTCACCCGGGAGATCTTCAGCCGTGACCGGGCCCGCCGCAGCGCCCACGAGCGGGCCTTCGCGGCCCTCGCGGGTGCCTGAGATGACCGCCACCGCAGTGCTCCCTGCGGGCCCGGCGCGGCCCCGCCCGCTGCGCCTGACCTGGGTGCAGCCCGAGGATCTGATCGGGCATGAGCTGCGGCAGGCGGCCGAGGACGGCCGGGCGGCCGCCGGGATCGAGCGCCGGTGGCGGTCGGCGGGCGGGGCGTCGGCACCCGACCGGGCGGGCGCCTCGCCGAGCCCGGCGGACCCGGCGCTCCGTGCCCTCGCCGGGCAGCTGCTCGACGAACTCTCCCTGCTGCCCTGCCCGACGGCCGCCGATGAACCCACCGAGCTGACGGCCATTCAGGAGGCGTGCGGGCAGCCGCCGCCGGCCCGCGGCGCCCGGGGCGACGACCGTGACCTGACCTCCCGGCTGGAGGCCGGCTGGCTCGGGCGGGCGGCCGGCTGCCTGCTCGGCAAGCCCGTCGAGAAGCTGCCCCTCAGCGGCATCAGGGCGCTCGCCCGCTCCACCGGGAACTGGCCGCTGACCTCGTGGTTCACCGAACTCGGCCTGGACCGTGCGGTGGCCGCCCGGCACCCCTGGAACCGCCGCAGCAGAGCCACCTCGCTCGCCGAGAACATCGACGGGATGCCCGAGGACGACGACCTCAACTACCCCGTGCTCGGGCTGCTGCTCCTCGAACGCCACGGCCATGACTTCCGCACCACCGACGTGGCCCGGCTGTGGCTGGACGAACTGCCCGCCGGCCGGACCTTCACCGCCGAGCGCCTCGCGTACCGCAATCTCCTCGACGGCATCGAGCCGCCCCGCACCGCCCGCCACCGCAACCCGTTCCGCGAGTGGATCGGCGCGCAGATCCGCGCGGACGTCTTCGGCTGGACGCACCCCGGCGACCCGGGGGCCGCGGCGGCCGCCGCCTGGCGGGACGCCACGCTCAGCCACACCGCGAACGGGGTGTACGCCGCGATGTTCACGGCGGCCGCCGTCGCCGCGGGCGCGGGCGGCAACTCGGAGGTGCACGACGCGCTGCGGGCCGGGCTCGCGGTGATCCCCGGGCGGTCCCGGCTCGCGCGGGCCGTCCGCTTCGGTATCGCGGCCGCCCGCGAGGAGCCGACCGGGACGGCGGCCGGGTTCGCCACCGTCGTCGACCGCCTGCACGCCGCCTACGGGCATTACCACTGGGTGCACGCGGTGCCGAACGCCGCGCTGCTGGCCGCCGCCCTCACCCATGCCGACGGCGACTTCAGCGGCTCCATCTGCCGTGCGGTGTCCGGCGGTTGGGACACCGACTCCAACGGCGCCACGGCCGGCTCGATCACCGGACTGCTCGCCGGCACCCCCGCCGCGCTCCCCGCCCGCTGGACCGAGCCCCTGCACAACCGGCTCGCCACCACGGTCGGCGGGCTGGACGGCGTCGGCTTCGACACCCTCGCGGCACGCACCGCCGCACTGGCCAGGCACCACCCACCGGAGGCTCCCGCACCATGACCGGACCGCACCCCGCCGACCCCGCCGCCGCCCGCCCCCGTCCCGACGCGCCGGCCCCCGGCTCCCCCGGTTCTCCCGGCTCCCCCGGCCCGCTCGCCGGACTCCGGGTGCTCGACCTCGCCACCCTGTTCGCCGGTCCCCTCGCCGCCACCATGCTCGGGGACTTCGGCGCCGAGGTGATCAAGGTCGAGCATCCGCGCCGGCCCGACCCGGCGCGCGGCCACGGCCCCGCCAAGGACGGCATCGGCCTGTGGTGGAAGCTGCTGGGCCGCAACAAGAAGACCATCACCCTCGATCTGTCCACGCCCGGCGGCCGCGAGGTGCTGCTCCGGCTCGCCGCCGAAACGGATGTGATCATCGAGAACTTCCGGCCCGGCACCCTGGAGAAATGGGACCTGGCCTGGACGGAGCTCGCCGCCGTCAATCCCCGGCTGGTGCTCGCCAGGGTCACCGGCTTCGGGCAGTTCGGCCCGTACGCCCACCGCCCCGGCTTCGGCACCCTCGCCGAGGCGATGAGCGGCTTCGCCGCGATCACAGGCCAGCCGGACGGGCCGCCGACCCTCCCGCCGTTCGGCCTCGCCGACTCCATCGCCGCGCTCGCCACGTCGTACGCCGTGATGGCCGCACTGCGCGGGCGCGAAACCACAGGACGCGGCCAGGTCGTCGACATGGCGATCATCGAGCCGATGCTGACCGTCCTCGGCCCGCAGCCCCTCTGGTACGACCAGCTCGGATACGTCCAGGAGCGGACCGGCAACCGCTCCGCCAACAACGCGCCGCGCAACACCTACCGCACCGCCGACGGCTCCTGGGTCGCCGTCTCCACCTCGGCGCAGTCCATCGCCGAACGGGTGCTGCGGCTGGTCGGCCGGCCCGAACTGATCGACGAGCCCTGGTTCGCGACCGGCGCGGGCCGCGCCCGGCACGCCGAGGAGCTCGATACCGCGGTCGGCGACTGGATCGCCCGTCACGACCGCGCCGAGGTGCTCGCCGGCTTCGAGAAGGCGGAGGCGGCCATCGCACCGGTCTACGACATCCGCGATGTGATGGCGGACGAGCAGTACCAGGCGCTCGGGTCGCTCACCGACGTCCCGGACGACGAGCTCGGGACGGTGCGGATGCAGAACGTCCTCTTCCGGCTGTCCGAGACGCCGGGCGCCATCCACTGGGCGGGCCGCGCGCACGGCGCGGACACCGACGAGGTGCTGACCGGCCTCGGCATGACCGGCCCCGAGATCGCCGGGCTGCGCGCGGCAGGTGCCCTGTGACCCTCCGGTGCGAACCCGATACGACCCCGCTGACCTGGCTCTACGCGCCCGGCGACCGTCCGGACGTGGTCGCCAAGGCGCTCCGCAGCGGGGCCGATGTGATCGTCGTCGACCTGGAGGACGCGGTCGCCCCCGACCGCAAGGAACGCGCGCTGCGCGCCACCGCCGAGCTGCTGAGCGACCCGGCGCCAGGACCGGCCCCGGTACACGTCCGCGTCAACGCGCTGGACGGCCCGCTCGCCGCGACCGAGATCCGCACCCTCGCCCCGCTGCCCGGCCTCGCCGGACTGCGGCTGCCCAAGGTGCGCGGCCCGCAGGACATCCACCGGGCCGCGGCCTGGGCCACCGAAGGGGGCCCCGAAGAGGGCCGCCTCCCCGCCCTCTACGCCCTGCTCGAATCCGCTCTCGGCGTGGAGCACGCCTTCGCCATCGCCACCGCGCATCCGGCGCTGCGCGGGATCGCGCTCGGCGAGGCCGACCTCCGGGCGGAACTGGGGCTGCGCAACGAGACGGGGCTGGCCTGGCCGCGCAGCCGGGCGGTGATCGCCGCCCGCGCCGCCGGACTGGCCCCGCCGCCGCAGTGTGTCCACCCCGACGTACGCGACCTGGCAGGGCTTGCCCGGTCCTGCGCACAGGGCCGGGACCTGGGCTTTCTCGGCCGGGCGGCGATCCATCCCCGCCAGCTGCCGGTCATCGAGGCGGCCTATCTGCCCACCGCCGAGGAGATCGAGGCGGCGGAGGAGATCGTCAAGGCGGCCGCGGCGGACGCCGGGGCGCAGGCACTGCCGGACGGCCGGTTCGTGGACGCGGCGGTGGCCGCCGGCGCCCAGCGGGTGCTGGCCCTGGCACATCGCCGCCGCTGAGCCCGGGCCCGTGCGGGCGGGAACGACGAAGCGCCGGGCGGACCCGACGTATCGGGTCCACCCGGCGCTTACCGGCTGCTGACGCGTGGCGTCAGGACTTCTTGGTGCCGCCGCTCCCGGCGGCCTTGGCTGCGTCGCCGTCGGAACCGCCGTCGCCGTCGGACTCCCCGGCCCCGGCGTCCGCGTCGGGCGTCGCCTCCGACCCGGCGTCCTGCTCGGCGGCCTTGCCGTCCTTGCCGTCCTTGCCGTCCGGCTTGCCGTCCGGCTTGCCGTCCTGCTTCGCCTCCGGCTCGGCCTCCGCCGCCTTCTCGACCGAGACCTTGCCGCCTGCGGCGTCCTCGGCGGCCTTGCCGCCCGTGAGGCCGAGTTCCTCCGCCTCGGCCTTTGCGTACTCATCCGGGCCCTCGTCCGCCGCGAGCTGCGCCCCCGGCTCGACGACCGCTTCCCGGCCCGGCCGCTTCTTCGCGGAGACCACCAGGTAGGCGATGGCCAGCAGGCCGACGATCAGCGCGGTCCAGACGTTCAGCCGCATGCCCAGGATGTGGTGCGCCTCGTCGACGCGCATGTACTCGATCCAGGCGCGGCCCGCGCAGTACGCGGCGACGTAGAGCGCGAAGACCCGGCCGTGGCCCATGTTGAAGCGCTTGTCGGCCCACATCACCAGCAGTGCGACACCGATGCACCACAGGCACTCGTAGAGGAAGGTCGGGTGGTAGGTGCCGCCGACCCGTCCGATGGCCGGGTCGGAGCTGATCTCCAGCGCCCACGGCACATCGGTGGCCCGGCCGTAGAGCTCCTGGTTGAACCAGTTGCCCCAGCGGCCGATCGCCTGCCCGAAGGCGAGGCCGGGCGCCAGCGCGTCGGCGTACGCGGGGAGCGGGATGCCGCGCCGGCGGCAGCCGATCCAGGCGCCCACCGCGCCGAGCGCGACCGCGCCCCAGATGCCGAGGCCGCCCTCCCACACCTTGAACGCGTCGAGGGGATGGCCGTCCTTGCCGAAGTACGGCTCGTACGTCGTGATGACGTGGTAGAGGCGTCCGCCGACGAGCCCGAAGGGCACGGCCCATACGGCGATGTCCGCGACGGTTCCGGAGCGGCCACCGCGCTGGATCCAGCGCTTGTTGCCGAGCCAGACGCCGACGAAGACGCCGATGATGATGCAGAATGCGTAGCCGCGCAGCGGGATCGGGCCGAGATGTACGACACCGGTCGACGGGCTGGGAATGAATGCGAGGTCCATGGCAGGACCGACGCTACCGCGCCGGGCGGGGTCGGCGGCAACCCACCCCGGCCACGGCTCCGTAACGACCCTGCCGTATCGCCCCGTGACACTGCGTGTCCGGCGGTGGTGCCTACGGCGCTGACGGCTTGCCCGTCATGGCCGAATGCCCCGGCTTCGCCGGGCTCTCCGGCGCCTGCGGACTCGCCGGCTTCGCCGGCTGCTTCCCCTTGTTGGCGTCCCGCACCATCTTCTTGAGCACCGCCGGGGTGACCTGCCCGCCCTTGACCTTCGACAGGTCCGTGCCGTTGAGCAGGACGGTGGGCGTGCCGTGGAGTCCCGACTTGGTGAAGGCGGTGTTGGACTGCTCCACGAAGCCGTCGTACCTGCCGTCGTTGACGCACTTGGTGAAGGCGGGGGTCACCAGTCCCTTGACCTTGCCGGCGAGCTGGAGGAGGTACTGCTTGTCGGCGAACTTGTCCTGTGTCTCGGGCGGTTGGCTGGAATAGAGCACGTCGTGGTACTCGCGGAACCGGCCGACGTCCTGGGCACAGAGCGCGGCGTTGGCCGCGTTGTGGGAGCCCTTGCCGCCGACATTGCCGTCGATGATCGTCGCGAGGTGGTACTCGGTCTTCAGCTGGCCGGAATCCACCAGCTCGTGGATGACCGGGCGGAAGCCGGTCTCGAACTGCCGGCAGGCGGGGCAGCGGAAGTCCTCCCACACGGTGAGGGTGGAGGGGGCGTCGGCCCGGCCCACCGGGACGGCGGGCTTGTCGCCGTCGCTCGCCGCCTTCGGGAGGACCATCTCGTTGTCGGTTCTGCTTGTCTCGTTGCCGGCCGACACCGCCCAGACCGCGATGCCGCCACCGACCGCCAGCACCGCGATCACCGCTACGGCGACCTTCAGCTGGCGGCCGCGCCGGGCGCGTGCCTTCTCCTTCGCACGCTGTGCCTGCAGTCGCTCACGGGCGCTGCTCTGTCCCTCAGGATTCTTCTGGCTCACGCTCTTGGACAACGAAGCGGAGGGGTGCCCTCGCACCCCTCCGCACCGATGTTCGCCCTATCGAGGGACGCCGCCCCTTGGCGGGCTGCGGCTAGTCGCGCTTGCGTACGCCCTCGGCCAGCTGTCCTGCCAGGGCGCGGACCCCGGCGACACCGGCCGCCGGGTCGCCGTCCGCCTCCAGCAGCCGCTTGACGAACGCCGAGCCGACGATCACGCCGTCCGCGAACCGGGCCACCTCGGCGGCCTGTTCGGGGTTGGAGACGCCGAGCCCGACGCACACCGGGAGGCCACGTTGGGCCGCCGGGGTGGCGCGGGTGCGGGCCACCAGGTCCTGCGCCTCGCGGCCGACGGACTCGCGGGTGCCGGTGACGCCCATCAGCGACGCGGCGTAGACGAAGCCGCTGCCGGCCTCGGTGATCTTGGCCAGCCGCTCGTCCCGGCTGCTCGGCGCGACCACGAAGACGGTGGCCAGACCGTGCTGCTCGGCGGCCTTGCGCCACACCTCGGACTCCTCGACCGGCAGGTCGGGCAAAATGCAGCCGGCGCCGCCCGCCTCGGCCAGATCGGCCGCGAACCGCTCGACACCGTAGCGGTCGACGGGGTTCCAGTAGGTCATGCAGAGCACCGGCGCCCCGGTGGCGGTGTGCACCTCGCGGACCGTACGGATCACGTCGACGATCTTCACACCGCCGCGCAGCGCGATGTCGTCGGCGGTCTGGATCACCGGGCCGTCCAGGACCGGGTCACTGTGCGGCAGCCCGACCTCGACGATGTCGCAGCCGCCGTCCAGCATCGCGATCATGGCCTGCACACCGCCGTCCACGGTCGGGAAACCGGCCGGGAGATAGCCGACGAGCGCGGCGCGGTTCTCCGAACGGGCCTGGGCCAGCACGGAGTTGAGCAGTTCCAGATTGCCCGCCATCACTTCTCCCCCTCGCTGTTGTCGCCGTCGTACAGTCCGAAGTAGCGGGCGGCGGTGTCCATGTCCTTGTCGCCCCGGCCGGAGAGGTTGACCAGCAGCAGGCCCTCCGGGCCCAGCTCGCGGCCCAGCTCCAGGGCGCCGGCCAGCGCGTGCGCGCTCTCGATCGCCGGGATGATGCCTTCGGTGCGCGACAGCAGCCGCAGCGCCTGCATCGCCTCGTCGTCGGTGACGGCGCGGTATTCGGCGCGGCCGACGTCCTTGAGGTAGGCGTGCTCCGGGCCGATGCCGGGGTAGTCCAGACCGGCCGAGATCGAGTACGGCTCGGTGATCTGGCCGTCCTCGTCCTGGAGGACGTAGGAGCGGGAGCCGTGCAGGATGCCGGGGGTGCCCTCGGTGAGGGTGGCCGCGTGCTCGCCGGTGTCGACGCCGTGCCCGCCCGGCTCGCAGCCGATCAGGCGGACGGTGTCGTCGCCGAGGAAGGCGTGGAAGAGGCCGATGGCATTGGAGCCGCCGCCGACGCAGGCGAGGGCGGCGTCCGGCAGCCGGCCCGCGCGCTGCAGGATCTGCCGCCTGGCCTCGACGCCGATGACCCGGTGGAAGTCGCGGACCAGGGCCGGGAAGGGGTGCGGTCCGGCGACCGTGCCGAAGAGGTAGTGGGTGCGGTCGACGTTGGCGACCCAGTCCCGGAACGCCTCGTTGATGGCGTCCTTGAGGGTGCGGCTGCCGGATTTCACGGCGATGACCTCGGCGCCGAGCATCCGCATCCGGGCGACGTTGAGCGCCTGGCGCTGGGTGTCGATCTCGCCCATGTAGATGGTGCATTCGAGGCCGAAGAGGGCGCAGGCGGTCGCGGTGGCGACGCCGTGCTGGCCGGCGCCGGTCTCGGCGATGACCCGGGTCTTGCCCATCCGCTTGGTGAGCAGCGCCTGGCCCAGCACGTTGTTGATCTTGTGCGAGCCGGTGTGGTTGAGGTCCTCGCGCTTGAGGAACACCCGGGCCCCGCCCGCCTGTTCGGCGAACCTGGGCACCTCGGTGAGCGCGCTGGGGCGCCCGGTGTAGTTGACGAGCAGGTCGTCGAGCTCGGCCGCGAACGCGGGGTCCGCCTTGGCCTTCTCGTACTCGGCGGCGACCTCGTCGACCGCGGCGACCAGCGCCTCGGGGATGAACTTGCCGCCGAAGGCACCGAAGTAGCCCTCGGGGCTGGGCACGCGCCCCTCGGGGTCGGGAATGAAGAATTCGGAGGACATCTGACGCACTCCTCTACCGGGGCAACCGCCCCGGAAGTCCGGTTATGTCGGGATGTGGGCATCACGGTATGCGGGCGCGCAGGCACCCCGCGACGGGGTGGGCCGGGGCAGGAGCCGTGGATGGTCCCGCCCGGTGGAACGCACAGGGCCGTATCCCGGAATCGGAGATACCGGTTCCGCGGAAAGGGCTGCGCGTCAGCGCGCGAACCCCGGGCGCCATCGCATGCCGTTGATCTGTCCCGGCTCGGATCCGATGTGATACCTCACCCGGCGTCCGTGGACCCGTCGCGCGGGCGCCCGGCAGCCGCGCGGCCGGCAGCCGCGGCCCAGCGCCGGATAGGGAACGCGGGCGGCCCCCGCCGCGGCACGCACGCCGACCGGGCCCGGGTGCACTCCCCGGGCCGGGCGGCGGAGCCTCGCGACGGTGGCGGTCATGTCTGTGTACGCCCTGCCCGGCCGCTCAGGACCGGCCGTGCCGGATCGCCGGGTGGGAGCCCGCGGCGACCAGGTCCGCGACCGCGGTCTTGGGGTCCTTGCCGGTGACCAGGGATTCGCCGACGAGGACCGCGTCCGCGCCGTCGTTGGCGTAGGCGATCAGGTCGTGCGGCCCGCGCACCCCGGATTCGGCGATCTTGACGATGTGGTCCGGGATCTCGGGGGCGACCCGGGCGAAGTTGCCGCGGTCGACCTCGAGGGTCTTCAGGTTGCGGGCGTTGACGCCGATGATCCGGGCGCCGGCGTCCACCGCGCGCTGGACCTCTTCCTCGTCGTGCACCTCGACCAGCGGCGTCAGCCCGATCGACTCGGCCCGCTCGATGAGCGAGACCAGCGCCTCCTGCTCCAGCGCGGCGACGATCAGCAGCGCCAGGTCGGCGCCGTAGGCACGGGCCTCCCACAGCTGGTAGGCGGTGACGATGAAGTCCTTGCGCAGGACGGGGATGTCGACCCGGGCGCGTACCGCCTCCAGGTCGGCCAGCGAGCCGCCGAACCGGCGCTCCTCGGTGAGCACGGAGATGGCCGCCGCGCCGCCCGCCTCGTAGTCGGCGGCGAGCCCGGCGGGGTCGGCGATCGCGGCCAGCGCGCCCTTGGACGGGCTGGAGCGCTTCACCTCGCAGATCACCGTCACGTTCTCGCCCTTGAGGGCCGCCACGCCGTCCTTGGCCGGGCGTGCCTTCTGGGCCCGCTCCTTGAGCTCGTCGAGGCTGACACGCGCCTGCCGCTCGGCGAGGTCGGCGCGGACCCCGTCGATGATCTCGTCGAGCACACTCACGCGAGCGGCCTCCTTCTAGAACGGTGGAGGTGGACAGGGACCCATGGGGCGAAAAGCAGTCCCAGCAGGCACTCCGATGGTATCCGCCATGGGGCACAGGTCTCGCATCCGGTTGACCGTGATCCCACCACCTGGACATCTCCGGGTTTCGTGGTGGTTTGTGCGGCGGCCCGCACCACGGCTCGGGCGCGCTCGGTGCCGTACGGGGCGGCCCGCGCAGCCGGTCGGTGCCGTCGCCCCGTCATGGGCTCAGCCCGGTGCCGAAGGGCAGGTTGCGGACGACCGTGAAGGCGAGCAGCAGCCCGCCCAGCGCCCACCAGTGGACGGCTCGCGGCCGCGGGCCGGCCGTGCGGAGTCCGCGGGCCGCCCGGCCGAGCCAGACCGGCCAGAGGACGGCGAAGGCGGCGAAGGCGGCCACCGCGAGGGCGTTGGCGCCCAGCGCCGCAGCCAGGTCGCCGTGCGCGAGAGCGTGCGCGCTGCGCAGACCGCCGCAGGCCGGGCAGTAGACGCCGGTGAGGTGCAGCAGCGGGCAGACGGGGTAGTGGCCGGGCTCGTTGGGGTCGACGAGGCCGACGCAGACCACGGCCGCGGTGACCGCGGCGAACGTCCCGAGGGGCGCCGCGAGGCGGCGCAGCGGGGCCGCCGGCAGGGGCTCCGACGGATCCGGTGGGGCCGCCGGCCGGACGTGGGGCCGTAGCTGGGCCGCGGGGTCGCTCACGCTGCCGATTGTCCAGCGATCCGGGCCGGGGCGCCTGTGCTGGGCCGCCGTACGGGCGAGGACCGCCGCAGGTACGGGCCGGAGACGCGCATCGGCGCCTGGACCGGCCGCCGTATGGGCCCCGGACGCGCATCGGCGCAGCTTCTCAGCCGACGTGCGGGCCTGGAGGCTGCGCCTTCGCGAGGTGCTGCGAGGCCGTGGCGCCGGGAGCGGCGCCACGGGAGCAGGGCGGTCAGCCCTCCTGCGGCTGGGCCTGCGCCTTGACGGCGGGCTGCGCCGCGCGCTTCGGGGCCTGGCCCATGCCGGCCGCGCGCATCAGGCCACCGACGACGGCACCGGCGCCGATCAGCACGATGCCGGCCCAGAAGCCGGGCACGTTCGCCATCACGATGAAGACACCGGCGACGCAGAAGCCGATGAAGGAGATGATGACGCCGGTCCAGGCGGCGGGGGTGTGTCCGTGGCCACTGCTCGACATGAGTGCTCCTCGTTGCTCTCTCGCGCCGGGGTACGGGCGCTTGATCCTCGCCGACCATTGTCACCGATGCCGGGGACGGCACCGCTACCGGGTCGGGTCCTCACCACGGTCCAGGGACTTCCAGATCTCCTCCGGACGGTCCAGGTCCGGCGGGGCCGCGGCACGCCGAGGGCCGCGGGCACCGCCCGGCGCGCGCTCGTATTTCCCCGACATGGCAGGCCAGTGACGGCCGTGGAGCAGCGCGAGCACTCCGGCGGTCAGCAGCAGCAGGCCGCCGGCCGCGGCCACCCACGGCCAGCCGGTGTGCGTGACGTGATGCACATCGGTACCCGACAGGCCGACCGCGGTGGACGCCTTCTCGCGCAGCGCCGAGGTGTCGGCGTTGCCGAGCACGGCGGCGACGACGATGCCCAGGCCGCTGAGCGCGAGCAGCGCGGCGACCGTGATCCGGCCGGCCCGGCGGACGGCGAAGACGGCGACCAGCGCGGCCAGGCCGACGACGGCCAGCGCGCCGGGCACGCCGGTCACATCGCCGCCGGTCACGCTGCGCGGCAGCTCCCCCTGGGCCAGGACAGCGGTGCCCTGGGCCCAGGTGCGGCTGGCGGCGAGCAGCGCGAGGCCGGCGCCGACCGCGCCGGCCGGCAGCGCGAAGGCGAGGCTGCGCCGGGCGCCGCCGGACGCGGCGGGCCGCTCGGCGGCCTGGTCGAGCGGCTCGGCGTCTGTACGGGGCTGGGGTACGGCACTCACGCGTACCACTATCGCCTACCGGCCGCGGACGGATGCCGCGCGGGGTGCCCCGCGGCGGGGCGGGCCGGGGCAGGAGCCGTTGGTGGTCCCGCCCGTGGACGCATGCCGCGCGGGGCGGGTCCGGACCGGCTCCGGCTACTTCCCGAGGTGGTTGGCCGTGTGCACGGCGCGCAGCACCGCCGCGGCCTTGTTGCGGCACTCCGTGTCCTCGGCGACCGGGTCGGAGTCGGCGACGATGCCGGCGCCGGCCTGGACGTAGGCGGTGCCGTCCCGCAGCAGCGCGGTACGGATCGCGATGGCGGTGTCGGAGTCGCCGGCGAAGTCGAGATAGCCGACGCAGCCGCCGTACAGGCCGCGCCGGGTCGGCTCCAGTTCCTCGATGATCTGCATGGCGCGCGGCTTGGGCGCGCCCGACAGGGTGCCCGCCGGGAAGCAGGCGGTCAGTACGTCGAAGGCGGTACGGCCGTCGGCGACCTGTCCGGTGACCGTGGACACGATGTGCATGACGTGGCTGTAGCGCTCCACCGACATGAAGTCGACGACCTCGACGCTGCCGGGCTCGCAGACCCGGCCCAGGTCGTTGCGGCCCAGGTCGACCAGCATCAGGTGCTCGGCGCGCTCCTTGGGGTCGGCCATCAGCTCGTCGGCCAGCGCCTGGTCCTCCTGGACGGTGGCGCCGCGCGGGCGGGTGCCGGCGATGGGGTGCACCATCGCCCGGCCGCCCTCGACCTTGACCAGCGCCTCGGGGCTGGAGCCGACGACGTCGAAGCCGCCGCTCGCACCGTCGCCGTCGCCGCCCTCGAAGCGGAAGAGGTACATGTACGGGCTCGGGTTGGTGGCCCGCAGCACCCGGTAGACGTCCAACGCGCTTGCCGTACAGGGGGTTTCGAAGCGCTGGGAGGGCACCACCTGGAACGCCTCGCCGGCCCGGATGCGCTCCTTGATGTCCTCGACGACGTCCTGGAAGTCCTGGCCGCCCCACTCCGCGGTGTACGGGGGAACGGCGGACGGGGGCAGCGCGGCGGCGCTGGCGGGCGCGGGGCGGGCCAGGTCGTCGGCCATGGTGTCCAGCCGGGCGACCGCGTCGGCGTAGGCCTCGTCGATGCCGGTGTCGAGGTCGTTGTGGTTGATGGCGTTGGCGATCAGCAGGACGGTGCCGTTCCAGTGGTCGAGGACCGCCAGGTCGGAGGTGAGCAGCATGGTCAGCTCGGGCAGCCGGAGATCGTCGGTGGTCTGCTCGCCGATCTTCTCCAGCCGGCGCACGATGTCGTAGCCGAGGTAGCCGACCATGCCGCCGGTGAAGGGCGGCAGGCCGGTGCCCTCGATGAGGTCGCGGGGGGTGTGCAGCGCCTCGACGGTGGCGCGCAGGGCGGCGAGCGGGTCGCCGTCGGTGGGCACGCCGACGGGCGGGGTGCCGAGCCAGTGCGCCTGGCCGTCGCGGGCGGTGAGGGTGGCGGCGCTGCGCACGCCGATGAAGGAGTAACGCGACCACGTACGGCCGTTCTCGGCGGATTCCAGGAGGAAGGTGCCGGGGCGTTCGGCGGCGAGTTTTCGGTACAGCCCCACCGGGGTGTCGCCGTCCGCGAGCAGGCGGCGGGTGACGGGGATGACCCGCCGGTCCTTGGCGAGCGTACGGAAGGTGTCGAGGTCCGGAGTGGCGGTGCCGGTGGTTCCCGTGGTCATGGCAGCGGAGCCTACTGGGCGGGGGTGGCGGGAGTGGAGGTGCCGGGGGTGGCGGGAGCGGAGGCGCCGGGGGCGGTGGTGCCGGAGGAAGAGGGGGCGGAGGGGGCGGCGGCCGGGTCGGTGGCGAGGACGTCCGCGTCGAAGCAGGTGCGGGCGCCGGTGTGGCAGGCGGCGCCGACCTGGTCGACCTTGACGAGGACGGTGTCGGCGTCGCAGTCGAGGGCGACGGACTTGACGTACTGGAAGTGGCCCGAGGTGTCGCCCTTGACCCAGTACTCCTGACGGCTGCGGGACCAGTAGGTGCAGCGGCCGGTGGTGAGCGTGCGGTGCAGCGCCTCGTCGTCCATCCAGCCGAGCATCAGCACCTCGCCGGTGTCGTACTGCTGGGCGATGGCGGGGACCAGTCCGTCGGGGCCGCGCTTGAGGCGGGCGGCGATGCTCGGGTCCAGCTCGGTGTCAGGGGTGGTGGCGCGGCTGCTCATGGTGTCCATTGTGCCGTGCGGCATGCTGCTGGCATGGATCAGCAGCCGCCGCCCGTGCCGCCGCCACCGCCGCCGGATCCGGACCGGGCCGGGAAGGTCGCCGTGGTGGTGCTGGGTGCGGTGTTCCTGGCGGCGGTGGTGGTGGGCATGGTGCTGTTATTGCGGGGCTGACAACGCGGCGGCGAGGTGTTCGCCCCGGGTGGCGCTCTCACACCCCCAGCTTCGCCTCCAGCAGCCGGGCGACGGCCTCCTTGTCCCCGTCCAGCTCCACGTCGGCCGCCTCCTGCCGGCCGAACGCGAACATCGTCAGCTCCCCCGGCTCGCCGGTCGCCGTGACCACCGGAGTGCCGCGGTGCGCCACCGCCGTCTGGCCGTCCGGCCGCCGCAGCACCAGCCCCACCGGCGACTTGCGGCCCAGGAGGCGGGCCGCCTTCTCCAGCCTCTTCCACAGCGCGTCCGCGAACACGGGGTCCAGCTCACGCGGCGTCCAGTCCGGCTGCGCCCGCCGTACGTCCTCGGCGTGGACGTAGAACTCCACGGTGTTGGACGCCTCGTCGATCTGCTTGAAGGCGAACGGCGACATCCCGGGCGGACCGGTTCTGATCAGCTGGAGCAGTTCCTCGTACGGCTTGGCGGCGAACTCGGCCTGCACCCGCTCCAGCCGGGCCGCCAGCGGCTTGATGACGAGCCCGCCGGCCGCGTCCGCCCGCCGTTCGCGCACCACGACGTGCGCGGCCAGCTGCCGCGTCGTCCAGTTCTCGCACAGCGTCGGCGCGTCGGGGCCGGCGCTCTCCAACAGGTCGGCGAGGAGCAGCCGTTCACGCTTCGCATGGGTCGACATGCGGTCAGCCTACGACCGGGGTGGGGGCGGTGCCACGGCGCCGCGCCTGACATGTCCCGCCCCGTGTCCCGCCCCGTCAGGACGTCCCCAGATCCACATGCTCCATCAGGATGCGTTCCAGCTCCCGTGCCGCCCGGGGCGGGGAGACGTCGCCGCGGTGGGCCACCGAGATGACGCGGTGCATGCCGGGGGTCGCGAAGCGGGTGACGCGCAGACCGGAGCGTTCGGCGACCATGCTGGGGACGACGGCGATGCCGAGCCCGGCGCGTACGAAGCCGAGGACGGCGTCCATCTCGCCGCCCTCCACGGTGAACACCGGCTCGAAGCCGGCTGCGCGGCATGCCGCGGTGGTGAATTCCCGCAGGTCGTAGCCGCGCCGGAACATCGCCAGCGGGCGGTCGCGCAGATCCTCGATACGGATGCGGGTGCGGCGTCCGGCCGGCGCCGGACGGTCGGGGGCCGAGACCACGACGAGTTCCTCGCGGAGCAGGTCGGAGGTGGCGAGGGCGGGGGCCTGGCCGGGGAGCGGGGTGATGATCAGGGCCAGGTCGAGTTCGCCGTCGGCGAGGGCGCGGACCAGGTCCTGTGAGCCGTCCTCGTTGACGATCAGCTCGACGCCCGGGTAGGTGGCGTGGAAGGCGCTGAGGACGTCGGGGACGAGGCTGGCGCAGAGGCTGGGCGGGGCGCCGAGGCGGAGCCGGCCGCGGCGCAGCTGGGCGACCTCCTGGACCTCGCGGCGGGCGGTCTCGGCGTCGGCGAGGATCCGGCGGGCCAGCGGCAGCAGCGTCTCGCCGGCGTCGGTGAGGGTGATGTGGCCGCGGGCGCGATGGAAGAGGTCGGCGCCCAACTCCCTTTCCAGGGACCGGATCTGCTGTGAGAGGGAGGGCTGGGCGACATGCTCGCGCTCGGCGGCGCGGGTGAAGTGGCGGGTGTCGGCCACCGCGGTGAAATAGCGGAGCTGCTGCAACTGCATGGCCGCGATATTAGGCGACGATAGGTTCCGCCTATGGATATGAGCCGGACCATGTCTTGGACTGATCGGACCGCCGGTCCCTAACGTCAGGACTCATGGCACTGGACACTCGGACGGATCGACGGCCGTCCTTCACGGGCCTTCTGTGGCACTCGACCGTCGGCAAGAAGACGGCGATGGCCGTCAGCGGCATCGTGATGCTGCTGTATCTGGTCGTCCATATGCTGGGCAATCTCAAGATCTTCTTCGGGGCCGCGGATTTCGACGCCTATGCGGCGTGGCTGCGGACGATCGGCGAGCCCTTTCTGCACCACGAGTGGTTCCTGTGGATCGCGCGGGTGGTGCTGCTCGCCGCCGTGCTGACCCATGCGGTGGCGGCCTATCAGCTCAGCCGGCGCGATATCGCCGCCCGGCCGATGAAGTATTCCCATAAGCGCCACCGCGCCTCCTACGCCACCCGGACAATGCGCTGGGGCGGTGTCATCCTCGGCCTTTTCCTCGTCTGGCACATTCTGGATCTGACGACGCTGACGGTGAATCCGCGCGCCGCGAGCGGCCACCCGTACGCGAATGTCGTCGCCACCTTCTCCACCTGGTACGGCAACGTCGTCTACATCGTCGCGATGCTCGCCCTCGGGCTGCATATCCGGCATGGGTTCTGGAGTGCCGCGCAGACGCTGGGCGCCAACCGGCCCGGCCGCGACCGCGTTCTCAAAACCACCGCCAATCTGCTCGCGCTGCTGTTGACCGTGGGCTTCGTCTCCGTACCCGTCGCCGTCATGACCGGATTGGTGAGCTGACGTGACCGCATACACCGACTACCCGACCGGCGCGCCGGTCGTCGACACCAAAGCGCCCGAGGGGCCGATAGCCGAGCGCTGGGACACCCGCCGCTTCGAGGCCAAGCTGGTGAACCCGGCCAACCGCCGCAAGCACACCGTCATCGTCGTCGGCACCGGGCTCGCGGGCGGCGCCGCGGGGGCCACGCTCGCCGAACAGGGCTACCACGTCGAGCAGTTCTGCTATCAGGACTCGCCGCGCCGGGCGCATTCCATCGCCGCGCAGGGCGGTATCAACGCCGCGAAGAACTACCGGAACGACGGCGACTCCATCCATCGGCTCTTCTACGACACCGTCAAGGGCGGCGACTTCCGCGCCCGGGAGTCGAATGTCCACCGTCTCGCGCAGATATCCGTCGAGATCATCGACCAGTGCGTGGCACAGGGTGTGCCGTTCGCCCGCGAATACGGCGGGCTGCTCGACACCCGTTCCTTCGGCGGCGTCCAGGTCTCCCGTACTTTCTACGCCCGCGGCCAGACGGGGCAGCAGCTGCTGCTCGGCGCCTATCAGGCGCTCTCCCGGCAGACAGCCGCGGGGAACGTGAATCTGCATGCCCGCACCGAAATGCTGGATGTGATCGTCGTCGACGGGCGGGCCCGCGGCATCGTCGCCCGCGACCTGGTCACCGGCCGTATCGACACCTACTTCGCGGACGCCGTCGTCCTCGCCAGCGGTGGCTACGGAAATGTCTTCTATCTCTCCACCAACGCCATGAACTCGAATGCGACCGCGGTCTGGCGGGCGCACCGGCGCGGCGCGTACTTCGCCAATCCCTGTTTCACACAGATCCACCCGACCTGCATTCCGCGCACCGGCGACCACCAGTCGAAGCTGACGCTGATGAGTGAGTCGCTGCGCAACGACGGGCGTATCTGGGTGCCGAAGGCGAAGGGCGACGCGCGATCGCCGAAGGACATCCCCGAGGACGAGCGGGACTATTACCTGGAGCGGATCTATCCCGCTTTCGGCAATCTCGTGCCGCGCGACATCGCCTCCCGGGCGGCGAAGAACGTGTGTGACGAGGGGCGCGGCGTCGGCCCCGGCGGCCAGGGTGTCTACCTGGATTTCGCGGACGCCATCGCACGCATGGGAAAGGCGAAGGTCGAGGAGAAATACGGCAACCTCTTCGACATGTACGCACGGATCACCGCGGAGAATCCGTACGAGGTCCCGATGCGGATCTATCCCGCCGTGCACTACACCATGGGCGGATTGTGGGTCGACTACGACCTGCAGACCACCGTCCCGGGCCTGTTCGCGATCGGTGAGGCCAATTTCTCCGACCACGGCGCCAACCGCCTCGGGGCCTCGGCGCTGATGCAGGGCCTGGCCGACGGCTATTTCGTCCTCCCGTCGACCATCAACGACTACCTCGCCCGCAATCCGCACCACGACGAGGTCGACGCCGGGCATCCGGCGGCGGTCGCGGCGGTGCGGGAGACCGACGAACGGCTTGCCGCGCTGCTGGCCGTGGACGGCGACCGCACCCCCGACTCCTTTCACCGGGAGCTCGGTGAACTCATGTGGGAGTACTGCGGAATGGCCCGCACCGAGGAAGGGCTGCGCAAGGCCCTCGACCGTATTCCGCAGATCCGCGAGGAATTCTGGCGGCGCATCAAGGTGCCGGGCACCGGCGAGGAATTCAACCAGTCGCTGGAGAAGGCCAACCGCATCGTCGACTATCTGGAACTCGCCGAGCTGATGTGCCTCGACGCGCTGCACCGCGCGGAGTCCTGCGGCGGCCACTTCCGCGAGGAGTCGCAGACCCCGGACGGCGAGGCCGCCCGCCACGACGAGGAGTTCTCCTACGTGGCCGCCTGGGAACACGGGGGCTCCGGGGGTCGTCCCCCGGGAGAACACAGCGCCGGAACCGGCGCGGCTCCCACCCTGCACAAGGAAGACCTGGTCTTCGAGTACGTCCACCCCACTCAGCGGAGCTACGCATGAGGCTCACCCTGCGCGTCTGGCGCCAGCAGAACCCCGACGCCCCCGGCGCGATGGCCACCTACGACGTCGACGGCATCTCCTCCGACATGTCGTTCCTGGAGATGCTCGACACCCTCAACGAGAAGCTGATCCTCGCCGGTGACGACCCGGTCGCCTTCGACCACGACTGCCGCGAGGGCATCTGCGGCGCCTGCAGCCTGGTCATCAACGGCGACGCCCACGGCCCGGAGCGGACCACCACCTGCCAGCTGCACATGCGGTCCTTCAAGGACGGCGACACCATCGACGTCGAGCCCTGGCGTGCCGCCGCCTTCCCCGTCGTCAAGGACCTGGTCGTCGACCGGTCCGCGTTCGACCGCATCATCCAGTCCGGCGGCTACATCACCGCACCGACCGGCGCCGCGCCCGAGGCGCACGCCACGGCCGTCCCCAAGCCGGCCGCCGACACCGCCTTCGAGCACGCCGAGTGCATCGGCTGCGGTGCCTGCGTGGCGGCCTGCCCCAACGGGTCGGCGATGCTCTTCACCTCGGCCAAGGTCGTCCACCTCAACTCGCTGCCCCAGGGCGCCCCGGAGCGCGAGAGCCGGGTCCTGGACATGGTGGGCCGGATGGACGCGGAGGGCTTCGGCGGCTGCACCAACACGGGCGAGTGCGCCACCGCCTGCCCCAAGGGCATCCCGCTCTTCAGCATCACCACGATGAACCGCGAGTTCGTACGGGCGGCGCGGAAGGGGCGCTGACCGCCCCGATCCCGGCGGGGCGCCACGGGTCAGCGCACCGGGTGCCCCGCCTCGCGCAGTGCGCCCTTGACCTCGCTGATGCGCAGGTCGCCGAAGTGGAAGACGGAGGCGGCCAGGACCGCGTCGGCGCCGGCGGCCACGGCCGGGGCGAAGTGGTCGAGTTTGCCGGCGCCGCCGGAGGCGATGACCGGGATGGTGACGTGTTTGCGGACGGCCTCGATCATCTCCACGTCGTAGCCGTCCTTGGTGCCGTCGGCGTCCATGGAGTTGAGCAGGATCTCGCCGGCGCCCAGCTCGGCGGCGCGGTGCGCCCATTCGACGGCGTCGATGCCGGCGGAGCGGCGGCCGCCGTGGGTGGTGACCTCGAAGGCTCCGGCAGCGGTGCGGCGGGCGTCCACCGACAGGACCAGGACCTGGCTGCCGAAGCGTTCGGCGATCTCGCGGATCAGGTCGGGGCGGGCGATGGCCGCCGTGTTGACGCCCACCTTGTCGGCTCCGGCGCGCAGCAGCTTGTCGACGTCCTCGGTGGTGCGGACGCCGCCGCCGACCGTGAGGGGGATGAAGACCTGCTCGGCGGTCCGGCGGACCACGTCGTACGTCGTCTCGCGGTTGCCGGAGGAGGCGGTGATGTCGAGGAAGGTCAGCTCGTCGGCGCCCTCCTCGCCGTAGATCTTGGCCATCTCGACGGGGTCGCCCGCGTCGCGCAGGTTCTGGAAGTTGACGCCCTTGACGACCCGGCCGTTGTCGACGTCCAGGCAAGGGATGACTCGGACCGCCAGGGTCATGTCGTTCGGACCTCTCTGCATGCTTCTAGTTCCACTTCGACCAGGACGCGGGAGTCGACGAAGCCGGAGACCACGACCAGGGTCGAGGCGGGCGGATGGGCGTCGAACAGTTCCTTGTGCGCGCGGGCGGCCGCGTCCACGTCGCGCAGGTGGGTGAGATACACCCGCGTACGCACCACCGCGTCGGCGCCGAGGCCGAACGGCTTGAGTGCCGCGAGCGCGTTGCCGAAGGCGGCCCTGGCCTGCTCGTACGGGTCGCCCTCACCCTGGAGGACGCCGTCGACCAGCGGCATCGTGCCGGCGACCAGAACCCGGTCGCCGGCCGCGACGGCGCGGGCGCAGCCGATGGCCGCTTCCCAGTGACTGTCGGTCCGTACCCGCTCGATGGTCATCACGCCGCCTTCCGGTACACCGTTACGACACTGCTGCCAGTGCCTCTTCCAGGGTGAACGCCTTCGCGTAGAGCGCCTTGCCGACGATCGCGCCCTCCACACCTTCGGGTACCAGGGTGGCGATCGCCCGGAGGTCGTCGAGGGAGGAAACGCCGCCGGAGGCGACCACGGGGCGGTCGGTGGCCGCGCAGACGTTCTTGAGCAGCTCCAGGTTGGGGCCCTGGAGCGTGCCGTCCTTGTTGATGTCGGTGACGACGTAGCGGGCGCAGCCCTCGGCGTCCAGGCGGGCCAGGGTCTCGTAGAGGTCGCCGCCGTCGCGGGTCCAGCCGCGCCCGCGCAGGGTCGTGCCGCGGACGTCGAGGCCGACCGCGATCTTGTCGCCGTGCTCGGCGATGATCTTGGCGACCCACTCCGGGGTCTCCAGTGCGGCGGTGCCGAGGTTGACCCGCTTGCAGCCGGTGGCCAGCGCGGCGGCCAGCGACGCGTCGTCGCGGATGCCGCCGGACAGCTCGACCTTGATGTCCATGGAGCGGGCGACCTCGGCGATCTGCGCCCGGTTGTCGCCGGTGCCGAAGGCCGCGTCGAGGTCGACCAGGTGCAGCCATTCCGCACCGGCCTGCTGCCAGGCGAGGGCGGCCTGCAGCGGGTCGCCGTAGGAGGTCTCGGAGCCGGACTCGCCGTGCACGAGGCGGACGGCCTGGCCGTCGCGGACGTCCACGGCGGGGAGGAGTTCAAGCTTCGGCATTTCGGGGCTCACTTCGGGACTCACAGGGTCTTGATCCAGTTGGTCAGGAGCTGGGCGCCGGCGTCGCCGGACTTCTCGGGGTGGAACTGGGTGGCCCACAGCGGACCGTTCTCCACGGCGGCGACGAACGGCTCGCCGTGCCGGGCCCAGGTGACCTTGGGCGCGGCGATGTGCGGGTTGCCGACCTCCAGCTCCCAGTCGTGCACCGCGTAGGAGTGCACGAAGTAGTAGCGGGCGTCGGGGGCCGTGCCGGCGAAGAGGCGGGAGTCCTCGGGCGCCTGGACCGTGTTCCAGCCCATGTGCGGGACGACGTCGGCCTTGAGCGGGCCGACCGTGCCGGGCCACTCGTCCAGGCCCTCGGTCTCCACACCGTGCTCGATGCCGCGGGCGAAGAGGATCTGCATGCCGACGCAGATGCCCATGACGGGGCGGCCCCCGGAGAGCCGGCGGCCCACGATCCAGTCGCCGCGGGCCTCCTTCAGGCCCCGCATGCAGGCGGCGAAGGCGCCGACGCCGGGAACCAGCAGGCCGTCGGCGTTCATCGCCCGGTCGTAGTCCCGGGTGACCTCCACGTCGGCGCCGACATGCGCCAGGGCGCGCTCGGCGGAGCGGATGTTGCCGAAGCCGTAGTCGAAGACGACGACTTTCCTACGGGATACGGCGGTCAATTCCACACCTCCAGCCGCAGCACACCGGCGACCAGGCACATCGCGGAGCCTATGGCGAGCAGCGTGATGACGCTCTTGGGCAGCTGCTGCTTCCAGAAGGAGTAGACGCCGCCGAGCAGGAAGAGCCCTACGAGGATGAAGACGGTGGACAGGCCGTTCACAGTGCGCCCTTCGTGGAGGGGAGAATTCCGGCCGCGCGCGGGTCGCGTTCGCTGGCGTAGCGCAGCGCGCGGGCCAGGGCCTTGAACTGGCACTCCACGATGTGGTGGGCGTTGCGGCCGTACGGGACGTGTACGTGCAGCGCGATCTGCGCCTGGGCGACGAAGGACTCCAGGATGTGCCGGGTCATCGTCGTGTCATAGCTGCCGATCATCGGCGCGATGTTCTCCGGCTCGGTGTGCACCAGGTACGGGCGGCCGGAGAGGTCGACGGTGACCTGGGCGAGCGACTCGTCCAGCGGGACGGTGCAGTTGCCGAAGCGGTAGATGCCGACCTTGTCGCCGAGGGCCTGCTTGAACGCGGCGCCCAGCGCGAGGGCGGTGTCCTCGATGGTGTGGTGGGTGTCGATGTGCAGATCGCCGTCGGTCTTGACCTTGAGGTCGAAGAGGCCGTGCCGGCCGAGCTGGTCGAGCATGTGGTCGTAGAAGCCGACACCGGTCGAAACGTCGACCTGTCCCGTCCCGTCGAGGTCGATCTCGACGAGGACCGCCGTCTCCTTGGTGGTGCGCTCGACCCGTCCTACCCGGCTCATGAGCTCTGCTCCTTCTTCAGTTCGCGAACCGCATCGAGGAACGCGTCGTTCTCTGCGGGCGTGCCGGCGGTGACCCGAAGCCACCCCGGTACGCCGTTGTCACGGACCAGGACTCCCCGGTCGAGGATCTTCTGCCAGACCTCGGGCGCGCTCCGGAACCGCCCGAACTGCACGAAGTTGGCGTCCGACTCGGTCACCTCGTAGCCGATCGCGCGCAGCTCGGTGACCAGGCGGTCCCGCTCGGCCTTGAGCTGCTCGACGTACTTCAGGAGCGTGTCGGTGTGCTCCAGGGCGGCGAGCGCGGTGGCCTGGGTGACGGACGAGAGGTGGTACGGCAGCCGGACCAGCTGGACGGCGTCGACCACGGCGGGGTCGGCGGCCAGATAGCCGAGGCGGAGCCCGGCGGCGCCGAACGCCTTGGACATGGTCCGGGAGACCACCAGGTTCGGCCGGCCCTCGATCAGCGGGAGCAGCGAGGGGCGGTGGCTGAACTCGCCGTACGCCTCGTCGACGACCACCAGCGCCCCCGCGGAGTCCGCCTTCGCCGTCTGCGCCGCCTCGTAGAGGGCGAGGACGGTGTCCGCGTCGACGGCGGTTCCGGTGGGGTTGTTCGGCGAGCAGATGAAGACCACGTCGGGCCGGTGCTCCGCGATGGCCGCGACCGCCGCCCCGACGTCGATGGTGAAGTCCTCGGTGCGCGGTCCGGAGAGCCAGCCGGTGCCGGTGCCGCGGGAGATCAGCGCGTGCATGGAGTACGACGGCTCGAAGCCGATCGCGGTGCGGCCGGGCCCGCCGAAGGTCTGCAGCAGCTGCTGGATGATCTCGTTGGAGCCGTTGGCGGCCCAGACCTGGTCCTTGGTGACCTCGTGGCCGCCGGTGCGGGAGAGGTACCGGGCCAGCTCGGTGCGCAGCTCGACGGCGTCCCGGTCGGGGTAGCGGTTGAGCCGGCGGGCGGCCTCGGTCACCCGCTCGGCGATCCGCCGGACCAGCGGCTCGGGCAGCGGGTAGGGGTTCTCGTTGGTGTTCAGACGTACCGGGACGTCCAGCTGCGGCGCGCCGTACGGGGACTTGCCGCGCAGCTCGTCCCGGATGGGGAGATCGTCGATGCGGGTCACGTGCCTGCTCACTTGCTCTGCGGGACCTTCCAGTCGAACCTTGCCTTCAGCGCGGCGCCATGGGCCGGAAGGTCCTCGGCCTCGGCGAGGGTCACGACATGGTGGGCGACCTCGGCCAGGGCGTCGCGCGAGTAGTCCACGACGTGGATACCGCGCAGGAAGGACTGCACGGACAGCCCCGAGGAGTGGCAGGCGCAACCGCCGGTGGGCAGGACGTGGTTGGAGCCGGCGCAGTAGTCGCCGAGCGAGACCGGGGCGTACGGGCCGACGAAGACCGCGCCGGCGTTGCGGACCCGGGCGGCGACGGCGGTGGCGTCCGCGGTCTGGATCTCCAGGTGCTCGGCGCCGTAGGCGTCCACCACCTTGAGGCCCTCGTCGAGGCCGTCGACGAGGACGATCGCGGACTGCCGGCCGGACAGCGCCGGGACGATCCGGTCCTCGACGTGCTTGGTGGCCGCGATCTGCGGCTCCAGCTCCTTCTCGGTCTTCTCGGCCAGCTCCACCGAGTCGGTGACCAGGACGGCGGCGGCCATCGGGTCGTGCTCGGCCTGGCTGATCAGGTCGGCGGCGACATGGACCGGGTCGGCGGTGTCGTCCGCGAGGATCGCGATCTCGGTGGGACCGGCCTCGGAGTCGATGCCGATCCGGCCCTTGAGCAGTCGCTTGGCGGCGGCGACGTAGATGTTGCCGGGGCCGGTGACGAGGTTGGCGGGCCGGCACTCGTCGGTGCCGTACGCGAACATCGCGATGGCCTGGGCGCCACCGGCGGCGTAGACCTCGTCGACGCCGAGGAGGGCGCAGGTCGCGAGGATGGTGGGGTGCGGCAGGCCACCGAAGTCCGCCTGGGGCGGCGAGGTGACGGCGAGGGACTCGACGCCGGCCTCCTGCGCGGGGACGACGTTCATGACGACGGACGAGGGGTAGACCGAGCGGCCGCCCGGTACGTAGAGACCCACCCGCTCGACCGGCACCCAGCGCTCGGTGACGGTGCCGCCGGGGACGACCTTGGTCGTGGTGTCCGTGCGGCGCTGCTCGCGGTGCACGATCCGGGCGCGCCGGATGGACTCCTCCAGGGCGGCCCGGACGGCCGGATCCAGCTCGTCGAGGGCGCTGTGCAGGGCCTCGACGGGGACCCGGACCCGCTCGATCTCGACGCCGTCGAACCGCCGCGCGTAGTCGATCAGCGCCGCGGTGCCGCGATGGCGTACGTCCTCGCAGATGGGCCGCACCTTCTCCAGGGCGGCTTCCACGTCGAACTCGGCACGGGGCAGCAGATCGCGCAGGGCGCCGCCCTCGGGGAGGGCGTCACCGCGCAGGTCGATTCGGGAGATCACGCCCCCAGTGTCTCAGACCCGATCTCGCCGCCGTCCGCGCGTATCACTCAGTGATACACAGCGATACACCACCTGGACGCATGGCGGGCCGGACGCAGGAGGGGCGTGCGGGACCGGTCAGCCGAAGTTGACCGGAGTTGGCCCTGACCTCCCGTGTTCAAGCAGTCACCCGGCGGGCAGGGGGTCCACGAGGCGTACGGGGACACGCACGGGACGGGTGTGCACCGGCCCGGCGGACGCACGGCAGACCGGCACCGACCACGCAGCGACAGCCCCACACGGGGAGGGGGATCCCACAGTGACCGAGCCCGGGGACGGCGACGCGCCCGCCGACCTGCAGCTGACATCGGCGGAATGGAGCATGTGGCAGGCATTCCGGAACGGCAGCACCTGCGATCTGCACATCGGCGATCCGGCCAGGGACGATCCGCACGGGCAGCATCTGTGGGGTCCTGAACGCCGGGTGCGCGGCCGGGTGGTGTCGCTGCTGCTGCTCGACGGACCGCCCGCCCAGCCGGGCCGGGTCTCCGCGCTCAAGCTCACCGGCGCGTACATCACGGACACTCTGGACGTCGCGGGCGGCACTATCCAGCCATTCGTAGAGCTGCGGGACTGCCGCTTCGAGGCCGAGGTGCGGCTGCCGGAGGCCCGGTTCACCACGCTGCGGCTGATGAACTGTGCGATACCCCGGGTGGAGGCGGCCCGGCTGCACACCGAGGGCGATCTGCATCTGCCGCGCTGTGTGGTGCAGTCCGGCATCCGGCTCACCGACGCGCACATCGGCACGGACCTGCTGCTCAGCCAGACCGTGGTGCACAAGGACCGGCAGGGCCGGTCGATCATGGCGGACGGGATGACCGTCGCCCAGGACCTCCAGGCCGAGATGATGGAGTCGTACGGCGAGCTGTCGCTGCGCGGCGCCACCGTCGGCGTGTCGCTGAGCCTGCGCGGCAGCCGGCTCAGCAACCCCTTCGGGCGGCGGGCGCTGAACGCCCCGCAGCTGACCGTCGAGCGGACCCTGTATCTGACCGCCGCGGGCCTGGCGAACTCCCCGTTCTCCAGCAGCGCCACTCCCCCGTACGGCATCGCACACACCCCCTCCCGCGGCACCCGCATGCAGCGCTTCGAGTGCGAGGGCGGGATGCGGCTGGACGACGGGCGGTTCGGCGACGCGGTCGACTTCGAGCATGCCCGGTTCATCATGGAGTCCGACCAGGAGCTGTCGCTGCGCCGCATCCAGACGCCCGAGCTGCGGTTCCTCGGCGAGCGTCCGCAGCGCGGCCGGGTGATCCTCTCCGGCGCCCGGGTCGTCAACCTTGTCGACAAGTCGGCAAGCTGGCCGGGGCTCGGCGGGCTGTGGATGGCGGGCTTCGCCTACGAGACGCTGATCCCGCGCGGTCACTTCCCGCTCGCGCTGCGGCTCCAGTGGGTGGCCGCGGCGACCCCCGAGTACGCGCCCGAGCCCTACGAGATGCTGGCCACCGCGCTGCGCCGGAGCGGCGAGGACGCGGACGCCCGTGAGGTGCTGCTGGCCAAGCAGCGGCGCCGCCGGGAGACGCTGCCGCTGGCGGCCAAGGCATGGGGCGTCCTGCAGGACTGGACGGTGGCGTACGGCTACCGGCCGGGTCGGGCCGCGGTGTGGATGGCGATCCTGTGGGCCATCGGGACGGTCTACTTCTCCCAGAACCAGCCGCCCCCGCTCAAGCCGGGCGAAGCACCGCCCTGGAACCCGTATCTCTACGCCCTGGACCTGCTGCTGCCGGTGATCGACCTCAACCAGGGCGCCGCCTGGAAACCGTCCGGCGGCGCGCAGTGGGCGGCGGCGGTGCTGATTCTCGCGGGCTGGGTGCTGGCCACGACCGTCGCGGCGGGCGCCTCACGGCTGCTGCGGAGGCAGTAGCGGGGGCCGCGGGGAGCCTGGGTGACGGACCCCGCGCCCGCAGGCAATAGGCTTACCGGCTGTGACTTCCGTGCGCCTGCCGCTCTTCCCGTTGAACTCGGTGCTGTTCCCGGGGCTCGTGCTCCCGTTGAACGTCTTCGAGGCGCGGTACCGGGCGATGATGCGCGATCTGCTCACCCGGCCCGAGGACGAGCGCCGCTTCGCGGTGATCGCGATCCGGGACGGCCGCGAGGTCGCCCCGACCGCGCAGGGCATGCCGGACGCCACGCTGCCGACGGCCGAAGGACCCGCGGCGGGCTTCGGCGACGACCCGATGCAGGCGTTCCACTCGGTGGGCTGCATCGCGGACGCGGCGACCATCCGGGAGAAGTCGTCCGCCGACGACACCGGCTTCGAGGTGCTGGCCACCGGCACCACCCGCTTCCGGCTGCTGTCGGTGGACACCTCGGGGCCGTATCTGACCGGCGAGATGGAGGAGCTGGAGGAGAGCCAGGGCGAGGGCGCCGGCGCGCTCGCCTCGGGCGTCGTACGCGCCTTCCGCACCTACCAGAAGCGGCTGGCCTGGGCGAACGAGCGGACCCTGTCCAGCGGCCAGGACCTGCCGGCCGACCCGTCGGTGCTGTCGTATCTCGTCGCGGCCGCGGCGGTCCTGGACGTGCCGGCCAAGCAGCGGCTGCTGCAGGCGCCGGACACCGCGGCCCGGCTCGGCCAGGAGCTGAAACTCCTGCGCCACGAGTCGGCGCTGCTCGGTAAGCTCCCGTCGCTGCCGGCGGTGGATCTCACCCGGCAGCCGACCAGCCCCAACTGACGCGGGGCACAAGGCATCGAGGCGAGCGTCGAGGCGCGAAGCCGTAGCGAGGAGAGCCGTGGCCAAGAAGTCCAAGAAGTCCGTCGGTACTCCCGCGACGGTCGCCCTCACCGAGGCCGGCGTCCCCTTCACGACGCACTCCTACGAGCACGACCCGGCCGCCGCCTCGTACGGCGAGGAGGCCGCCGAGGCGCTCGGTGTCGCGCCCGACCAGGTGTTCAAGACCCTGCTCGCGGACGTCGACGGCACCCTGACCGTCGCGGTGGTCCCGGTGTCCGGCTCCCTCGACCTCAAGGCGCTGGCGGCCGCGGTGGGCGGCAAGCGGGCCGCGATGGCCGATCCGGCGGCGGCCGAGCGCAGCACCGGCTATGTGCTGGGCGGGATCTCGCCGCTGGGGCAGCGCAGGCGGCTGCGGACGGTGCTGGACGCGTCGGCGGAGGGCCGGCCGACGGTCTGCGTCTCGGCGGGCCGGCGCGGCCTGGAGGTCGAGCTGTCGCCCGCCGATCTGGCCGCGCTCACCGGCGCCCGGTTCGCACCGATCGCCCGCGTCTGAGCCGGCGCCCTCCGGAGTGGCCGAGAACGGCCGCCGGGCATACGGCGCCGCTGCCGCGAGGGCTTTACGGCGGATCGGTCCTCGGCTACGACCCGTGGGGATAAGGGCCACGGCCCACGTCACAGCCGAGGAGGCACACCGTGTCGAAGCGGACCCGCAAGCGGAAGTGGCGCATCAGGAAGCACCGGGCCAACCACGGACGGCGCCCGGCCTGAGGGCGGGCGGGCCAGGGGGCGGGGGCGGACCCGAGCCGTTCCCGCCCCGGCCCATCGGGCAGGGCCTACCGCTCGGGGCCGTCGTCCGGCTTCGGCTCGTCCGCGGTCGGTCGGCCGTCGGCCGCCGGCGGATTCTCCCGGTGGTAGTCGGACCAGTCCGGCACCAACCGCGGCGTCCCGGTGTCGAACGGCGCGAACAGCGCGGTCAGCAGCAGCTGCGCCAGCATCGAGGTGATGGGCCAGGCCAGCAGCACGCCCTTGGCCTCCAGCCGCAGCGGGCTGTCGAAGGTCACCCCGGGGCCGACCTGCCGGGCGTGCGCGACCACGTCCTGCGCGGGGCCCAGCCAGACGCCCAGCCGCCAGGCCAGTACCGCGCCGAGTACTCCGCCCACGACCAGCGCCACGACCAGCGGGATCCCGCCGTTCCGGCGGAAGAGGAACACCCCGCCGGTGGTGAGCAGGCCGAAGCCGACGGCCAGCAGCGCGAACACGCTGTCCGCGCCGATCGCCTCCTCGCCCTCGGTGTTCTTGAGGTAGACGCTCTTGGCGTCCGAGACCAGCGGCACATGCGGCGCCAGCCACGCCCACAGCACGCCGAGCAGCGCACCGCTCACCGCCACCGCGAGCGCGATCACGGCGGCCTCGCGCAGCTCGCGGGCGTGGTCCGGGGCGTGCTCCGGGTCGCCCTTGTCCGCCGGATACGCGCCGGGATCGGCCGGGGAGCCCCCGGCGGAGGGGGCGGCGAAGGGGTTCTGCGGTTCTTCGGGCGGCTGGTTGTCGCGGGGCGTCAGCGGTGCGGTCACCCCGTCATCGTGCCAGGTGGACGTGGTGCGGCCGGAGGCAGGACGCCCGTTCGGGCGTGCGGCGCCGGTCATCGGGTCGCGGCGCGGCGGTACGCCCAGGTCGCGATGGCCAGCGAGAGCGCGCCGACGGCCGCACAGACGCCCAGGTCGGCGGCGACCGCGAGCCAGTCCGGTCGCGCGTCGAAGGTGGCGGCCAGCGCCTCCACGCCGTAGGTCGAGGGCAGCAGATCGCGGGCGTAGTCGATCGCCGCGGGCAGCCGCTCGGCCGGCAGTACGCCCAGCAGCAGTGCGGCGGACATGCCCAACTGGCCGCAAAGCGTGGCGAGTTCGGGGCGCGGAGCGAGCAGGCCGAGGGCCGCGCCGAGGCCGGCGAGGGCCGCACCGGACAGCGGGATCACGGCGGCCAGCACCCAGAGGTGGGTCATCGGCAGCTGGAAGAGCAGGCATCCGGTGACCGTGGTGACGACCGTTCCCGGCACGGTGAACGAGGCGTAGGCGGCGGCCGCCCCGAGCACCACGGCGGCCGGCGGCACCGGCAGCGTCGCGTAGTGGTCGAGTCCGCCGCTGGCCCGCAGCTGGCCGAAGTACTGCGCCAGCAGGTTGAGCGCCACGAAGGCCACGACCAGCACGCCGGCGCCGGAGACGACGGCCCGTGCCTCGTCGCCGCCGTCGACCACGCCGCGCATCAGGACCATGATCCCGACGGACTGGAAGGTGGCGACGAACAGCAGCGGGATCCGGGCGACCCGGGCCCGCGAGAGCTGGGCGCGGTAGACGGCGCAGAGCGCGGGCAGCAGCCGGGCGGCCGGTGCCAGCGGGGCGGCCCGGCCGTCCTCGGGCCGGGCGGCGGCCTCCAGGGCATCCCGTGCCCCGGGCACGGGCACCGCCTGCGCGGGAACCACACTCACGCCTTCACCAAGCCTTTCTTGCCGCATCCGCCAGTACCTTAGTGCCGCGCCCCGGTGCGGCCGACCGGTACTCCGGGTACGCCAAACCCCGCCTCACCCCTTGACCAGCCCCTCTGCACGCCCGCCCAAGGCCAGGTACACGTCCTCCAGGCTCGGTGTGGCCAGCGTGAAGTCGTCGAGGGCCGCGAACGCCGGGCCCGCGGTGACGGCGGCGACCGCGGCGCGGGCCCGGTCGGCGGGGAGGCGGAGAGTCCAGCGGCGGCCGGAAACCCGGGCGGCGGAGGCGAGCTCGGCGACCTCGGGGACGTCCAGGGGCGGGCGGTCCCGCCACACCAGATCCAGCCGGACCTCCTCGCCCACCATGTCCTTCAGCCCGCCCGGCGTATCGCAGGCGATGACCCGGCCCCGGTCGATCACCGCGACCCGGTCCAGCACGCTCTCGGCCTCCAGCACGTTGTGCGTCACCAGCACCACGGTGGCGCCCCGCTCGGCCCTGCGCCGGTCCACCGCGTCCCACACGGCGCGCCGTGCGACGGGGTCCATACCGGTGGTCGGCTCGTCCAGCACCAGGAGCGACCGTTCGCCGATGAGGACGGTCGCGAAGCACGCCAGCCGGCGCTGTCCGCCGGAGAGCTTCTTCAGGGCGCGGCCGGCGATGTCGGCGAGGCCCAGCTCATCGACCACCGCGTCCCGCTCGGCCCGCGCCTCACGGGCACCGAGGCCGCGCAGCCGGCCGGTGGTCTCCACGGCCAGCGCGACGGTCATCTCGTCCAGGGCGGTGGACTCCTGCCCCAGGTAGCCCAGCAGCCGGGCGGCCCGCTCCGGGTGGCGCACCAGGTCGTGGCCGAGTACGGAGATGCTGCCGGAGTCCGGGCGCAGCAGTCCGGTCAGCTGGCGGACCAGGGTGGACTTGCCGGCGCCGTTGGGGCCGAGCAGTCCGAAGATCTCGCCGCGGTGCACGTCCAGGCTGATGCCGTCGCTGGCGCGTACGGCGGGCGCCCGGCCCTCCGACCCGCGGCGCCCGCGCGTCGCGGGATACGTCTTGACCAGGTCCCGCACGGCGCACACCGGCCCGCCGCGCTCCACCTGCTTTGCGCCCGTCCTCACGAGCTACGAGGGTACGCGTCCCCAAAGGCCCGCCCGGCCGCGGGGCACGACGATGCCGGCCGCCGGGGCTGCCGTTCAGTCGCCGGCGGGTGCGTGTTCGGCGGCGGTGCGCAGATCGACCTCGCGCCAGAATCCGGCCCGGATGGCATAGCGGTCGTGCTCGTCGATCTGGTCGTCCTTGTGGGCGAGCAGCCCGAAGCGGGCGGCGTAGCGCAGCAGTTCGCCGTCGATGCGGTGCGGGATGCGCGGGTATTCCGTGGAGAGCTGCTGGAGGTGCGCGGTGTCGGAGAGCCGCTCGGTCCAGCGGCGGGCGAAGACCTGGCCCACCTCGAAGGGGTCGCCGCTGACGGCGGTGATGTCCTCCTCGCGGTCGGCCCAGCGCTGCTCGGCGCTGGTCAGCTGGGCGAGGGTGGGCAGGGAGGCCGTCTCGGACGGTTCGCCCACCGGGCCGCCGCGTTCGACCCAGCCCTTGTCGGAGGACCAGCGCAGGGTGGCGCTGGGCGCGGGCAGGGACGGTCCCGCGGCGGGGCCCGCGCCCTGGCCCGCCGCGTGGGCGCGACCGAGTCCGGCCAGGTCCTTGGGGGTGGGGACGCCCCTGCCGCCGCCGTTGCCCGCCTCGCCGGCGGCCGTCTCGTCGTCCTGGGGGGCGGTCCTGGCCGCACCGTTCGTGCCGTTCGCGCCGTTGCGCTCGGCGGTGTCCGGTCCGGACGCCGAGGCGGCGGCCGCCGCTGCCGCCGCGACCGCGGACTCGGGCAGCGGCGCGGAGAGGATCGCGGCGATCTCGGGGCGCGGGGCGGGCGGCGAGGCGCAGGGCCCGCCGAGTTCCTTGGCGCGTACCGCGCGGGTGATCCAGGTCCGGTCCAGCACCCGCCGCTCGTCGGCCTCGGCGACCAGGTCCTCGGACTGGTTGTAGTCGCCGTCGGCGGCCTGTACGGCCCAGAGGTGGACGGCGACGCCGTGTTCCTTGGCCGACATCAGGCCGGGCAGCAGATCGCCGTCGCCGGTGACCAGCACGATGTCGGAACAGGCGCGGTTGCGGGCCAGCTCGGTCAGCTCGGCGTGCATGGCGGCGTCCACGCCCTTCTGCGCCCAGCGGCCGTCGCTGCGGGTCAGGGCGCCCAGCCGGACGGTGACCCGGGGCATCACGCGCAGCCGGCGGTGCTCGGGCTGGGGGACGCGGTCGGGGGCGCCGTCGAACCAGTAGATCCGCAGCAGTGGCCGTTCGGTGTCGGCTTCGGCGCGCTGCCGCAGGCCCTGGATGAGGGCGGCGTGATCGACGGTGATCCGGGACCGGGCAGGCTCTCCGGCGAGCAGACTCGCAGCGGCGCCGAGCAAGTATCCGGCGTCCACCAGGACGACGCAGCGATCCACGTTCCACCCTCTTCCCTGAGGTGCTGAAGTCCGGTCGCCCCCCGGCTCGGCCTGTGGCGCGAGTTCTCTTCGGCTTCCTTCGAGTCTGCCCGACCGTACGAGGGTTATCTGCCCCAACTGGATCATCGGCGTGGCGGATTCGGCGGGGATCTCGGGTACGGCGCGTAACCGGCCACACCACTCAGGGTAATTGCCCGAAATGCACGACTTCGTCCGGCGTGTAAGTCTGATCCCGGCCCCGATCCCAGGATCCCCCTCAGGAGGCACGATCATGGCCAAGAACAAGAACCGTGACCGCAGTCAGCAGCAGAAGAGCGCCCCGGCAGCCGAGCGCGGCCGCCAGGACGCCGAGAAGTCGGCCATGGAGGCGCACACGCAGTCCGCCGTCTCGGCCACCCCCGGGGACCTGGCCCGCAAGGGCCGCGAGCGCAGGTTCGGCCACAACTGACGTATGCCGCAGCCGCGTTGAGGGGCGCACCCGATGCGGGCGCACCCCTCAAGGCCGACCAGGGCCGGCGTTCCAGCGGCAGGACCTGGTCGGCCTTGCGTCAGCCCGCCAGGCAGGACGGGCCGAGCAGCACCTTCAGGTCGCCGAACAGCGACGGGTCGGGCGTGACACGGTGCCGGTCCAGCCGGAGCACCGTCGTCTTCCGCGCGCCCTGGAGCTTGATCCGCACCTCCGTGGAGCCGCGGTGGCTGCTCAGCACCTCGCCGAGCTTCTCGACCATCGGCGGGGTGACCTTGACCGTCGGAATGGTGATCGTCACGGGGGCGTTGGTGCCCGCCTCCGAGAGGTCGGGGACCATCATCTCCATGGCGACCAGACGGGGGATGTCCTCGCGCTTGTCGAGTCGGCCCTTGACGAAGACGACGGTGTCCTCGACGAGTTGGGTGGACACCAGCTGGTAGGTCGCCGGGAAGAACATGCAGTCGATGGAGCCGGCCAGGTCCTCGACGGTGGCGATGGCCCAGGCGTTGCCCTGCTTGGTCATCTTGCGCTGGAGGCCGGAGATGATGCCGCCGATGGTGACGATCGAGCCGTCCGAGTAGTCGCCGCCGGTCAGCTGGGCGATGGCGGCGTCCGCCTTGTCGCTCAGGACGTGTTCCAGGCCGAACAGCGGGTGGTCGGAGACGTACAGCCCGAGCATCTCGCGCTCCTGGGCGAGGAGATACGTCTTGTCCCACTCGATGTCGGAGAACTCGACGTCGAGACCGAAGCCGGGGCCCTCGGAGGCGCCGTCGGCGGCGTCGCCCATGCCGCCGAAGAGGTCGAACTGCCCCTCGGCCTCCTTGCGCTTGACCTGCACGACGTTGTCGATCATCGGCTCGTAGTGCGCCGTCAGCCCCTTGCGGGTGTGGCCCATCTCGTCGAAGGCGCCGGCCTTGATCAGTGATTCGGTGGTGCGCTTGTTGCAGACGACCGCGTCGACCTTGTCCAGGTAGTCGGGGAACGAGGCGTACTTCCCCTTCGCCTTGCGGCAGCGGATGATCGAATCGACGACGTTCTGACCGACGTTGCGGACCGCGGTGAGGCCGAAGAGGATCACGTCGTCACCCTGGGCGGCGAAGTTCGCCTCCGACTCGTTGACGTTCGGCGGCAGCACCTTGATGCCCATCCGGCGGCATTCGTTGAGATAGACCGCCGACTTGTCCTTGTCGTCGCGCACCGAGGTCAGCAGCGCGGACATGTACTCGGCCGGGTAGTTGGCCTTGAGGTAGGCGGTCCAGTAGGTCACCAGGCCGTACGCCGAGGAGTGCGCCTTGTTGAAGGCGTAGCCGGCGAACGGGACCAGGACGTCCCACAGGGCCTGGATCGCCTGGTCGGAGAAGCCCTTCTTCTTCGCGCCCTCCTGGAAGAGAACGAAGTTCTTCGCCAGCTCCTCGGGCTTCTTCTTGCCCATGACGCGGCGCAGGATGTCGGCCTCGCCGAGGGAGTAACCGGCGATGATCTGGGCGGCCTTCTGCACCTGCTCCTGGTAGACGATCAGGCCGTAGGTGAGGCCCAGCGTCTCCTTCAGGGGCTCTTCGAGCTCCGGGTGGATCGGCGTGATCTCCTGCCGGCCGTTCTTGCGCTCGGCGTAGTTCGTGTGCGAGTTCATGCCCATCGGGCCCGGCCGGTACAGGGCCGACACGGCGGAAATGTCCTCGAAGTTGTCGGGCTGCATCTGGCGCAGCAGCGAACGCATCGGGCCGCCGTCGAACTGGAACACACCGAGCGTGTCACCGCGGCACAGCAACTCGAAGGTCTTCGGGTCGTCGAGCGGGACCGACAGCAGCTCCAGCTTGATGCCCTTGTTGGCCTCCACCATCTTCACGGCGTCGTCCATGATGGTGAGGTTCCGCAGGCCCAGGAAGTCCATCTTCAGCAGGCCGAGCGACTCGCACTGCGGGTAGTCCCACTGCGTGATGGTCACGCCGTCGGTGTGCCGCACCCAGACCGGGGCGTGGTCGACGATCGGCTCGCTGGACATGATGACGCCGGCGGCGTGCACGCCCATCTGCCGGACCAGGCCCTCGACGCCCTTGGCGGTGTCGATGACCTTCTTGACGTCCGGCTCGTTCTCGTACATCCCCCGGATCTCGCCCGCCTCGGAGTAGCGGGGGTGCTCGGGGTTGGTGATGCCGTCGAGGTCGATGCCCTTGCCGAGGACGTCGGCGGGCATGGCCTTGGTGAGGCGGTCGCCCATCGCGTACGGGTAGCCCAGGACGCGCGCGGAGTCCTTGATGGCGTTCTTGGCCTTGATCTTGCCGTAGGTGCCGATCATGGCGACCTTGTCGGCGCCGTACTTCTCCGTCACATACCTGATGACCTCGACGCGCCTGCGCTCGTCGAAGTCGATGTCGACATCGGGCATGGACACGCGCTCGGGGTTGAGGAACCGCTCGAAGATCAGCCCGTGCTCGATCGGGTCGAGGTCGGTGATGCCCATGGCGTAGGCGACGATCGAGCCGGCCGCGGAACCACGCCCCGGACCCACCGCGATGCCGTTGTTCTTCGCCCACATGATGAAGTCGGCGACCACGAGGAAGTAGCCGGGGAACCCCATCTGGATGATGACGTCCATCTCGTACTCGGCCTGCTTCTGGCGGTCCTCGGGGACGCCGCCGGGGAAGCGGCGCTCCATGCCGCGGCGGACCTCCTCCTGGAACCAGGTGACCTCGGTGAAGCCCTCCGGGATGTCGAACTTCGGCATCAGGTCGCGCTTCTCGAACATGCCGGTGGTGTCGATCTGCTCGGCCACCAGGAGGGTGTTGGCGCAGCCCTGCTGCCAGGCGTCCGAGGAGTCGATGGCGTACATCTCGTCGGTCGACTTCAGGTAGTAGCCGGTGCCGTCGAAGCGGAAGCGGTCCGGGTCGGAGAGGTTCTTGCCGGTCTGGATGCACAGCAGCGCGTCGTGCGCGGTCGCCTCATGGGCGTAGGTGTAGTGCGAGTCGTTGGTGACCAGCGGCGGGATGTCGAGCTTCTTGCCGATCTCCAGCAGGCCGTCCCGCACCCGGCGCTCGATCTCGATGCCGTGGTCCATCAGCTCCAGGAAGTACCGGTCCTTGCCGAAGATGTCCTGGTACTCGGAGGCCGACTTCAGTGCCTCGTCGAACTGGCCGAGGCGCAGCCGGGTCTGGAGCTCCCCGGAGGGGCAGCCGGTGGACGCGATCAGGCCCTCGGACCACTGGGCGATGGTCTCCTTGTCCATGCGCGGCCACTTCTGCAGCCAGCCCTCGGCATACGCGTCCGAGGACAGCCGGAAGAGGTTGTGCAGACCGGTTTTGTTCGCCGCCCAGATCGTCTTGTGCGTGTAACCACCCGAACCGGACACGTCGTCGCGCTTCTGATGCGGCTGGCCCCACTGGATCTTGCGCTTGTTGCGCCGCGACTCGGGGGCGACATACGCCTCGATGCCGATGATCGGCGTCACCCCGGCCTTCTGCGCGGAGTGGAAGAAGTCGTACGCGCCATGGAGGTTGCCGTGATCGGACATGGCGATATGCGTCATGCCCATCTCGTTGCACGCGTTGAACATGTCCTTCAGCCGCGCCGCACCGTCCAGCAGCGAGTACTGGGTGTGGACGTGCAGGTGCGTGAAGGGCGGCTTTGCCACGGCGGAGGACCTCCGGAAAACAGTGGGCGACGGACTGGTGAGACGGTCCCGAAGTCTACGACTCCCCACTGACAAACGCCGGGCACTCGCGGGTAGCCTCGCCCGTTGTCACAGGCAGAACAGGTGCCCGACCGGCACCTGTCCTCCCTATCGTTTCCGCACCTCAGGAGGCACCCAGCGATGTCGTCCCAGCACGCCCCGGCGCAGGACGCCGCGCAGCGCGGCGAGGAGATCCTCGCCGTCTTCGACACCGCCTTCGGGGAGCTGCTCGCCGCCGACCCCGCGGCCTTCCGTGTGAAGTTCCGGAAGATGGCGGCCTCGGCCTTCGCCTTCTACCGGGGCACGGCCTGCCTGTTCTACCGCGATCTGGAGGCCGCCGGCGAAAAGGACGGCGGGCCGTATCTGGACGAGCGGACCGGCCGGGTGTGGATCCACGGCGATCTGCACGCCGAGAACTTCGGCACGTACATGGACGCCACCGGCCGGCTGATCTTCAACGTCAACGACTTCGACGAGGCGTACGTCGGGCCCTTCACCTGGGACCTCAAGCGGTTCGCCGCCTCGGTCGCGCTGATCGGCTACGCCAAGGCGCTCAGCGACGAGCAGATCACCGCCCTGGTGCGCACCTACGCCGCCGCCTACCGCGCGCGGATCCAGGCGCTGGCCTCGGGTGCGAAGGATCACGAGGTGCCGCCGTTCTCGCTCGACACCGCCGAGGGCCCGCTGCTGGACGCGCTGCGCGACGCCCGCTCGCTGACCCGGTTCTCGCTGCTGGACTCGATGACCGAGATCCGCGACTTCGAGCGGCGGTTCTCGGCCGGCGGCGGCAGCGTCGAGCTGGACGCGGCGACCCGCTACAAAGTGCTGGCCGCCTTCGACGGCTATCTGGAGACGCTGCCGGAGTCCAGCCTGGACCGCCCGGACTCCTACCGGGTCAAGGACGTGGTGGGCCGGCGCGGCATCGGCATCGGGTCGGCCGGTCTGCCCTCGTACAACATCCTTCTGGAGGGCAACAGCGACGCCCTGGAGAACGATGTGGTGATCTACATGAAGCAGGCGCAGACCCCGGCCGTCTCCCGGCACATCACCGACGCCAAGGTCCGCGAGTACTTCCAGCACGAGGGCCATCGCACGGTGATCTCGCAGCGCGCCCTTCAGGACCACGCCGACCCGTGGCTGGGCTGGACCGAGCTGGACGGGGCGGGCCAGCTGGTCGCCGAGATCTCGCCGTACGCGGTCGATCTGGACTGGTCGGACATCGACGACCCGGAGGAGATCGCCGCGGTGGTGGCCGACCTGGGCCGGGCCACCGCCACGATGCACGCCGCCGCGGACGACGAGAGCGGCCACTCCCTGGTGCCGTTCTCGACCGAGCGCGCCATCGACGCCGCGATCGCCGCCGACGAGGACGGCTTCGCCGAGCTCCTGGTGGACTTCGCGCACGCGTACGGCGCCCGTGCCCGCGCCGACCACCAGGTCTTCGTGGACCTCTTCCGCAACGGCCGGATCCCCGGCCTGTAGGCCGACCTGTCCGGTATATGTGAATTCGATCCCTCTTAGCCGTCGCTTACCCCGGCTCATGGCACACTCGGCAGCAATGGATCTCTCGGCGGCACACCTGCGGGCACTGCGCGCGGCGCTCTTCACAGCGCTGTGCGTCACGCTGTCCTCGGCGTCGCATGTGCTGCTGTCCCGTATGCCGCTGCCGCTGACCACCGTCGCCGCGCTCTCGGTCGCCGTGTTCGCCCTCGCCTACGCGCTGGCAGGCCGCGAGCGCGGCTACTGGCGGATCGCCGCGCTGCTGCTCCCTCTGGAGCTGGCCGCCGACACGGTCTTCAGCCTCGGCCAGCACACCTGCTACGGACCGGCCGGCGGCCCGGTCACCGGCCCGCTGCGTTCCCTGGGCGTGGATCTGGTCTGCGGCGGCGGCTCCGTCGGCACCCCGCTGGCGCGGCTCCCCGAGGACGCCGCCGCCGCTACCGCCGCGCCCTCCACCGTCTGGATGCTGCTGCTCGCGGCGCATCTGCTGGTGGGGCTGCTGGCCGCAGCCTGGCTGCGCCGCGGCGAGGCCGCGCTGGCGCGGCTGCTGGGCGCGGTGGCCGGCTTCGCCTTCCGCCCGCTGCTGATAGCCGTCGCGGTCACCGCCGCGTCGGCCGCACCGCGCCGCGCGGTGGCCGCCCCCGTACGGCCCGGACCGGCCGCCCGCGCCTTCCCGCTGCTGGTGCACTGCGTCGTGCGCCGTGGCCCGCCCTGCGCGCTCGCTGCCTGAGGCCCCCGGGCCCGCAGCACGCGTACGCCGTCACCGGCGTACGCCTCCGACAGCACGCAACCCCGTCCCACGGACAGCCACGGATTCCACGGAGCAGGATCAGTCATGAGCAATCGCAACACCCAGGCCAACAAGCAGGCAGCCCGCGAGCGGCTGCGCGCCGAGCGTGAGCGGCAGGCGAAGCGGGAGCGGACCCGCCGGCAGCTGATCGTCGGCGGTGCCGTCGTCGGCGTGCTGGCGGCGGCCGGCGGTATCAGTCTGGCGGTCGCCAACGCGGGCGGCGGCGACAGCAGCGGCAGCGGCGCGAGCGGCGACGTCTGGGCGAAGGCCGCGAAGGCCAGGCTCATCAAGCCGGCGAACACCAGCGGCACCGACGGCACCACCATCGTCATCGGCAAGAAGGACGCCAAGCACACCCTGTCGCTCTTCGAGGACCCGCGCTGCCCCGGCTGCGCGAACTTCGAGCAGAAGGTCGGCGAGACGGTCCAGAAGGACATCAAGGCCGGCAAGTACAAGGCGTCCTTCCATCTGGGCACGTTCCTGGACGCCAACCTCCAGGGCACCGGCTCCAAGAACGCGCTGAGCGCGCTGGGCGCCGCCCTCAACGAGAGCCCGGACGCCTTCCTCCAGTACAAGGAAGCGCTGTTCTCGAAGGAGTTCCACCCGGAGGAGACCGGCCCGGACAAGTTCGCCGACGACAACTACCTGGTCGAAGTCGCGGACACGGTCCCGGGGCTCAAGGGCAACGCCTCCTTCCAGAAGGCGCTCAAGTCCGGCACGTACGACAAGTGGGCGCTGGCGATGTCCGACGCGTTCAACAAGTTCAAGGACGTCACCAGCACCCCGACGGTCAAGCTCGACGACACGGTGCTGGGCACGGACACCCCGCAGGGCAAGGCGGCCCCGGCCGACCCGGCGACCTTCACGTCCATGGTCGACAAGGCCATGAAGGGCTGAGCCACGTTCTGACCCCGGTCAGGTCGTGACTGCGGCCGGCGCGCGTCCCGCGTGCCGGCCGCATTCTTGTCCCGATGCCAAATCTTGACCCGGGCGGGTGCCGTGCCCGTGGCAGACTCCCGGCATGCAGGGGACAGGAGTTCACCCCGGGACCCGGCCAGGGGTCTCGCCGGGGGCTCAACTCAGGGCGGTGCGGGCCGCGTTGTTCACCGCGCTGTGCGTGACCCTGTCCACCGCCTCCCATGTGCTGCTCTCCGGCGCCCCGTTGCCGCCCGTCACGGTCGCCGCGATCTGCGCCGCCGTCTTCGCCGCGGCGTACGCGCTGACCGGACGCAGGCGCGGATACGGCCGGTTCGCGGCGCTCCTGGTGCCGTTGGAGCTGGCCGCCGACACCGTCTTCACCGCCGGGCAGCACACCTGTTACGGGCCGGCCGGCGGCCCGGTGACCGGGCCGCTGCGCTCGGTCGGCGTCGATCTGCTGTGCCGGGGCGGCGAGTTCGGCACCCCGCTGGCCCGGATGGCGGCACATCCCGGCGGCGCGATTCCGCCGGTGGTGCCCACCGCCGCGCCCTGGCTGCTGCTCGCCGCCCATGTGGCCGTCGGCCTGCTCGCCGCCGCCTGGCTGCACCGCGGGGACGCCGCACTGGACGGGCTGCTGCGGGCGGCGGCCGCGTACGCGTTCCGGCCGCTGCTGATCGCGGTCACGGTGGCCGGGTACGTGCCGGCCCTGCTCCGCCGCGGCATCAGGGCGTCGCACCCGGCGCCGCCGGCCCGCCCGCTGCCCCTCCTCGCACACTGCGTACTGCGCCGCGGCCCGCCCCGTACGGCCGTCTGACCAGCAGTCCGTACGAGCCATCAGCATTCACAGCACCGAGGGACCGGGACAAAACACCATGAGCAACCGCAACAGCCAGAGCAGCAAGACGGCCGCCCGCGAGCGGATCCGCGCCGAGCGGGAGCGGCAGAAGAAGAAGGAGCGGCTGCGCCGCCAGCTCGTCGTGGGGGGGTCGGTGGTCGGCGTCCTGGCCCTGGCCACCGGGATCGGCGTCGCCGTGATGAAGGCGAACGAGCCCACCGGCTGGGAGGCCGCCAAGGAGGCGAAGCTGATCAAGCCGCAGCACACCCAGGGCAAGGACGGCACAGAGATCCTCATAGGCGACAAGAACGCCAAGGAGACCCTGGAGGTCTTCGAGGACATCCGCTGTCCGTCCTGCGCGGCCTTCGAGCAGAGCACCGGCAAGACCCTGCTCAAGGACATCGAGGACGGCCGCTACAAGGTCCGCTTCACCATGTACGCGTTCATCGACGGCCTGGCGGGCGGCGAGGGCTCCAAGAACGCGCTGAGCGCGCTCGGCGCGGCGCTGAACGTCAGCCCGGACGCCTTCCTGAAGTTCAAGACGGCGCTGTACTCCGTCAAGAACCACCCCGAGGAGCGGGAGGACGTCTACGGCAAGGACGCCGCGCTGCTCAAGATCGCCGCCGAGGTGCCGGAGCTGAAGAACAACAAGGCGTTCGTGGGGGCGGTCAGGAAGGGCACCTACGACCCCTGGGCGATGAAGATGGAGGCCCTCTTCGGCCGCAAGGGGGTGCGGGGCACGCCGAGCTTCATGCATGGCGACAAGAAGCTGACGTTGGCCCCGATCCCGCAGCAGCAGATGACGCAGGCGCAGTACAACGCCCTCGCCGACGCCAACTTCAAGAAGATGATCGACAAGGAGTTCGGCCCGGCGAAGGGGACGGGCGCGGGCAAGGACGACGGCAAGAACAAGGGCGACGGAAAGGGCATCCGGGAGGGGGAGAAGGACCCCACGGCCGGCAACTGAGGGCCCCGACGGAGGGAAGAACCTCCCGAATCCCTTAAGGAATGGGGGCGGGAGGGCGAATTCTCGGGATTCCCGGAAATCGCTCTCCCGTTCTTCCCTACCGGCCAGTAAGGTGATCGGCCGTGACCGATCATGACCAGATCTCCCGCCGCACTGCCGTCACGGCCGTAGCCGCCACCGCCGCACTGCTGCCCTTCGCGGGCGCCGCCGCCGCGTACGCCCAAGAGACCGGGAACCAGAGCCGGTTCTTCCAGCACGGCGTCGCCTCCGGTGACCCGCTGCCCGACGGCGTCCTGCTGTGGACCCGCGTCACGCCGACCGCCGCGGCCGCCCCCGGCTCAGGCCGCGGCCCGGCCACCAAGGTGAGCTGGCAGGTGGCGACGGACCAGCACTTCGCCTCCGTCGTCGCGCACGGCAGCGTGACCGCCTCGGCCGCCACCGACCACACCGTCAAGGCGGACGTCCGCGGCCTGCGCCCGGCCACCCGCTACTACTACCGCTTCACCGTCGACGGGCAGCACTCCCCCGTCGGCCGCACCCGCACCACGCCCGCCCACGACTCCGCGGCCGGCAACGTCCGCTTCGGCGTGGTCTCCTGCGCCAACTGGGAGTCCGGCTACTTCTCCCCGTACCGCCATCTCGCGAACCGCGGCGACCTGGACGCGGTGCTGCACCTCGGCGACTACCTCTACGAGTACAAGTCCGGCGAGTACCCCGCCTTCAAGTACGTCGTACGCCCGCACTCCCCCGCCCACGAGCTGCTCACGCTCGCCGACTACCGCACCCGGCACGGCATCCACAAGACCGACCCGGACGCGCTGGCCATGCACGCCGCGCACCCGGTCATCGCCATCTGGGACGACCACGAGTTCGCCGACAACGCCTGGTCGGGCGGCGCGGTGAACCACACACCGGACGCCGAGGGCGCCTGGTCCGCACGGGTGGCCGCCGCGAAGCAGGCCTACTTCGAGTGGATGCCGGTCCGCCCCTCCATAGCCGGCACCACCTACCGCCGGCTGCGCTTCGGCACCCTCGCCGATCTGCATCTGCTGGACCTGCGGTCGTTCCGCGACGAGCAGGCCAAGCCGGGCAGCGGCGCGGTCGACGACCCGAGCCGGACGATCACCGGGCGGGCCCAACTGGACTGGCTCAAGGCCGGGCTGGAGCGCTCGGACACCGCCTGGCGGCTGGTCGGCACCTCGGTCATGGTCTCGCAGGTCGCCTTCGGCTCCATACCGGCCCATCTGCTCGGCCCGCTCGCCGAGATCCTCGGCATACCCAAGGAGGGCCTGGCAGCCAACACCGACCAGTGGGACGGCTACACCGACGACCGGCAGGAGCTGCTCGGCCACCTCAGCGACCGCGGCATCGACAACACCGTCTTCCTCACCGGCGACATCCACATGGCCTGGGCCAACGACGTACCGCTCAAGGCGGCGACCTACCCGGCCACCCGCCCGGTGGCGACCGAGTTCGTGGTCACCTCCGTCACCTCCGACAACCTGGACGACATCCTGCACGTCGCCCCGCACACCATCTCGCTCGCCGGCGTCGCCGCCATCCGGGCCGCCAACCGGCATGTGAAGTGGCTGGACATGGACTCGCACGGCTACGGCGTCCTCGACGTCACCGCCGAGCGCACACAGATGGACTACTTCGGCATCTCCGACAAGACCGACCCGAACGCCACCAGCGAGCTGCTGCGCTCCTACCGCACCCGGACGGGGACCCAGCAGATGGAGCGGGCCGACCAGCCGGTGAGCTGAGGCCGGGGCGCCGGGGCCCGCGCCGTCCCACCGGGCCCCGGACCCGGCCCGTCTTCCGCTCAGAGGCCGGCCAGGAACCCCAGCGCCACGTTCCAGGTGCTCTCCGCCGCCTCCGCGTCGTAGTCCGGCAGGTCCGGGTCGGTGTAGAGATGGCCGGCGCCGGCGTAGCGGAACACCTCGACATCGGCGCCGGCCCGGCGCATCTGGAGATACCAGGCGTTCAGCCAGTCATGCGGCTCGTACGGGTCGGGGTCGGCCACATGCAGCTGTACCGGCAGGTCATCGGCCTCGGCGCCGTCCGCGATGTCGGAGGTGCCGTGCAGCAGGAGCAGCCCGCGGGTCTTCTCGTCGGCCAGCGCGAGGTTCTGCGCGACCGAGCCGCCGAAGGAGAAGCCGGCATAGACCAGACCGCGCTCCGAGTACGGCGCGACGGCCGTGACGGCCCGCTTGAGGAGTTCGTCCTTGCCGATCTCCTCCTTGATGAGCATGCCGTCCTGCACCGAGTCGGCGGTCCGCCCGTCGAACAGGTCGGGAACGATCACCTCGTGTCCGGCGGCGCGCAGCCGATCCGCCGCGGCCCGCACGGCGGGTCTCAGCCCACACACCGAATGAAACAGGACAATCGTCAAGGACCCGCTGGTCGGGGACTCGGCGGAGGCCGGCACTGACATCACTCCCTGGGGTTGGATCGCACTTCCCCCATCGTGCCAGCTACGGTCGGTGGGAACGGCACGAGCACACGGCATCGCTGCCCGAGCGGTGCCGTACACCGCATCGAGGAGGCACCCGTGTCCATGGAGGATGTGCTGCGCCCGATAGCCGTGATCGGCGGCGCGGTGGTGGTCACGCTCATCCTGGGATGGCTGGCCGACCGTACGCTGCACCGGATCGACGTCAGACATCCCGAGACCCCGCTGTGGGACCTGCTGCGCCGCTGCCGGATCCCGCTGCAAGTCGTGCTGTGCACGGCCCTGTTGCGCGGCGCGTACGACGAGACCGGGCTGGAGAGCGTCGAGCAGCACTCCGCCGGCGTCGGCAGGGCGCTGTCGCTGATCCTGATCGCGGCCACCGCCTGGCTGCTCGTACGGGCCTCGGCGGCGGTCGTGGAGTCGTGGTACTCGCGCTATGCGGCGGCCGGCCGGGACGCGGCGCGGGTGCGCCGGGTGCGGACCCAGGTGACGCTGATCCAGCGGGTGGTGACCGCCGTGGTGGGGGTCGTCGCGGCGGCCGCGATGCTGCTGACCTTCCCCGAGATGCGGGCGGTCGGCACGTCCATGCTGGCGTCGGCCGGGGTGCTGGGCATCGTCGCCGGCATCGCCGCCCAGTCCACCCTCGGGAATCTCTTCGCCGGCCTCCAGATCGCGTTCGGCGACATGGTGCGGCTCGGTGACACGGTGGTCGTGGACGGCGAGTGGGGAACCGTCGAGGAGATCACGCTGACCTTCCTGACGGTACGGACCTGGGACGAGCGCCGGATCACCATGCCGGTGTCGTACTTCACCAGCAAGCCGTTCGAGAACTGGTCGCGCGGCGGCCCGCAGATGACCGGCACGGTCCTCTTCCACCTCGACCACTCCGCGCCGGTGGAGGAGATGCGGCAGCGGATGCAGAAGATCCTGGAGGAGTCCCCGGACTGGGACGGCCGCTCCTGGAGCCTGGTCGTCACCGACACCACACCGTCCACGATCGTGGTGCGCGCACTGGTCACCGCCCGGGACGCGGACACCATCTGGACGGTGCGCTGCCACGTCCGCGAGCGGATGATCGAGTGGCTGCGCACGGAGCACGCGTACGCACTGCCACGCATCAGCACGACGACGGCACCGGCCGACCAGGAAGCGGCGCGGCCGGACCGCCGACACCCCCCGGAATAACCCCCCGCCGCCCCCACGTTGTGGACCCGCAGGGGGCCCTCGCGTCCCCTAGGGGATCTGTTCGAACGTCCCCTAGGGGCTCCCCCGCAGGCTCCGCACGTCCAGATGCCGCAGTACCCGGTCCACGATCTCCGGGTCCGCGCCCGGCTCGCTGCGCGCGGCGAGCACCTCGTGCCGGGCCGCGGAGAACATTTCGGCCTGGATGCGCTGCACCTTCTTCATCCGCGTGAAGCGCTTCTCGAAGAGCTCGCGCCGCTCGTCGTCGACGATCTCCGGCGCGATCCGCGCCCCGATGTCGTACGCCCGCCGCGCCAGCTGGTCGCCGACCTCCTCGGGCAGCTCCTCGACCGCCAGGATCTCCCTCAGCCGCCGCTTGGACGCCTTGATGACCCGCAGCGCCAGCTCCCGCTCCAGCGCGTCCTCGGCATCGGTGTCGGCCCGCACGTTCAGCCTGCGCACCAGCCAGGGCAGCGTGAGGCCCTGGACGACGAGGGTGCTGAGCACCACCGCGAAGGCGATGAAGAGGATGTCGTCGCGGACGGGGAAACCGTCGCCGCCGTCGACGGAGTACGGAATGGCCAGCGCCAGCGCCACCGAGGCCACCCCGCGCATCCCCGACCACCACATGATGAGCGTCTCGCGCCAGCTCATCGGGATGTCCTCGTCGTAGTCGCGGCGCCGGTGGAGCCGCTTGGCCAGCCAGGACGCGGGCAGCAGCCACAGCAGACGGACCGCGACGACGACCCCGACGACGGCGGCGCCCGCGCCGAGCAGCTGGTCCCAACGGCCGTCCGCGGCGCCGAAGATGTTGTGCAGCTCCAGCCCGATCAGTCCGAACGCGACACCGGTGACCAGGGTGTCGACGACCTCCCAGAAGGTGTATCCGGCGAGCCGGCCCATCACGTCGTCGGCGTCGACCGCGTACTCGGCCAGGAAGAGCGCGCAGGTCAGCACCGCGAGGACACCGGAGCCGCGGAACTCCTCGGCCAGGACGTAGGCCATGAACGGCACCAGCAGCGTCAGCCCGATCTGGAGCGTCGGGTCGCCGAGCAGTCCCATCAGCTTGTTGGTGAGCCAGCCCAGCACCAGCCCCACCGCTATGGCGACCACCGCGGACAGCACCAGCGAGCCGAGCGCCCCGGGCACCGAGAAGGTGCCGCTGACCGCCGCCGCGAGCGCCACGTGGTAGAGCACGATCGCGGTGACGTCGTTGAACAGCCCCTCGCCCTCCAGGATCGAGACCATCCGGCGGGGCAGTCCGAGCTTGCCGGCGACGGCCGTCGCGGCGACCGGGTCGGGCGGTGCGACCAGCGCGCCGAGCACCACCGCGGCGGCCAGCGGCATCCCGGGCACCACGGCCTGGGCGACCGCGGCGACGGCGGCCGTGGTGGCGAAGACCAGCGCGACGGCGAGCAGGAAGATCGGCCGGAGGTTGGCGGTGAACTGCCGCCAGGAGGTGCGCTGCACGGCCGCGTAGAGCAGCGGCGGCAGCACGATCGGCAGGATGAACTCGGGCGGTACCTCGATGTTGGGCACGAACGGCAGCAGCGCGAGGACCGCACCGGCGAGCGTCATCAGCACCGGCGAGGGCAGCCCCAGCCGGTCGCCGACCGGGACCATGACCACGGCTCCGAGCAGCAGGACGAACAGCAGAGCCAGCTGGTCCACGAGGCTACGCTCCGGGGTGGTCGGAATCGATCACTTTCCGGCTCAAGATTGCCAGATGCCTGTGGTTGCCGACCGCGGTGGGACCGGCAGCACGCCGGATGCCTGTGGTCGCCGACCGCGCCCGGTCCGGGCGGCAACCGCCCCGCCGTCAGCTGCTCTCGTCCCGCACGGTCTCCAGGGCGTGCCGCAGATCATCGGGGTAGGCGCTCTCGAACTCGACCCAGCTCCCGTCGGAGGGGTGCTCGAAGCCCAGCCGGACCGCGTGCAGCCACTGCCGGCCGACGCCCAGCCGCTTGGCGAGGGTGGGGTCGGCGCCGTACGTCAGGTCGCCGACGCAGGGGTGGCGGTGCGCGGCCATGTGCACCCGGATCTGGTGGGTGCGCCCGGTCTCCAGCTTGATGTCGAGCAGGCTGGCCGCCCGGAACGCCTCGATCAGGTCGTAGTGCGTGACCGAGGGCTTGCCCTCGGCGGTGACCGCCCACTTGTAGTCGTGCTGGGGGTGCCGGCCGATGGGGGCGTCGATGGTGCCGCTCATCGGGTCCGGGTGGCCCTGGACGAGGGCGTGGTAGCGCTTGTCGACCGTACGGTCCCGGAACTGCTGCTTGAGCAGGGTGTAGGCGCGCTCGGACTTGGCGACCACCATCAGGCCCGAGGTCCCGACGTCGAGACGGTGCACGATGCCCTGCCGCTCGGCGGCACCGGAGGTGGAGATGCGGTAGCCGGCCGCGGCGAGGCCGCCGATGACCGTGGTGCCGCTCCAGCCGGGGCTGGGATGCGCGGCGACGCCGACCGGCTTGACGATCACCACGATGTCGTCGTCGTCATGCACGATCTCCATGCCCTCGACGGGCTCGGCGACGATCTCCACGGGCGGCGCGGCCTGCGGCATCTCGACTTCCAGCCAGGCACCGCCGCGCACCCGCTCGGACTTCATCACCTCGGCACCGTCGACCCGGACCTTGCCGGCGGCCGCGAGATCGGCGGCCTTCGTACGGGAGAAGCCGAACATGCGGGCCAGCGCGGCGTCGACGCGCTCGCCCTCCAGGCCGTCCGGTACGGGCAGGGTGCGGATCTCGGGAAGGGTGCTCACCCCACGAGTATGGCAGCCGCGGCACGGTGTTCCGGCCCGGCGGCGGGCCCTGGGCCCCGGGGCCGGACCCCGGAGGCCTGTGGGCGGGCGGGGCCGGCTCAGTCCTTGTGGATGGTGCCGTCCGGGTCCAGGCCGCGGAAGGACAGGATCACGATCAGGAAACCGCCGCAGACGATCGCGGAGTCGGCGAGGTTGAAGACCGCGAAGTGCGCCGGGGCGATGAAGTCGACCACCGCGCCCTCGAAGACGCCCGGCGAGCGGAAGATGCGGTCGGTGAGGTTGCCGAAGGCGCCGCCGAGCAGCAGCCCGAGCGCGAAGGCCCAGGGCAGGCTGTAGAGCTTGCGCGCGATCCGGGCGATCACCACGATCACCGTCGCCGCGATGATCGTGAGGAAGATCGTCAGCGCCTCGCCGATGCTGAACGCGGCGCCGCGGTTGCGGATCACCTCGAACTGGAGCAGCGTCCCGATGATCTGGACCGGCGCGTGGTGCTCCAGCTTCTCGACCACGATGAGCTTGCTGCCCAGGTCAAGCAGGTAGACGAAGGCGGCGACGAGCAGCAGCGCGACGATCCGCCGCTTGCCGCGGGCCGCCTTCTGCTCCGGCTCCGCCGGCCGTCCCCCTTCGGATCCCGGCTCGGAATCCGCTCCGGATCCCGGCTCGGATTCCGGCGTACCGGTGATGCGTTCCGCCTCTGCCACGTGTGAGTCCCTCAGCCCGTTGAGTCCGCGGCCAGACCGTGCCTGGCTGAGGACGAGAGTACGGCACACCCGTACGGCCGCGGCCGGAACGGGGGCCCGGCCGCGACGATTCGGCCGTGTCAGCGCCGCTCCTGCTTCTGTTTGCACTCCACACACAGTGTCGCGCGCGGGAACGCCTGCATGCGCGCCTTGCCGATCGGATTGCCGCAGTTCTCGCACAGCCCGTAGGTGCCGGCGTCCAGCCGGCCCAGGGCCCGCTCGGTCTGCTGGAGCATCTCGCGGGCGTTGGAGGCCAGCGCCAGCTCGTGTTCGCGGGTGATGTTCTTGGTGCCGGTGTCGGCCTCGTCGTCGCCGGCGCCGTCGCCGTCCCGCATCAGTCCGGCGATGGCGTCCTCGGACGCGGTGATCTCGCTGCGCAGCCGACCCACCTCGTCCATCAGCTCGGCCCGTGCCGCGGCGACCTCGCCCGGTGTCCAGGGGTCCTCGCCGGGCCGTACGGCGAGCTCCTCCGGCGTCGCGGCCACCCGCGCCTTGGGCACGGCGGTTTCCCGCCGGGGCGCCTTGCCGTGCGTCCCGGCCGCCGCCGCGGTCTTCTTCGCCACCACCGTTTTGGCTCCCGTCTTCTTCGCGGGCACCGCCGCCTTCTTGGCCGCGGTGTTCTTCGGCACTTTCTTCGCCGCTTTCTTCGCGGTCTTCTTGGCGGCCGTCGTCGCCGCACTCTTCGGTGCCGTGTTCTCCGTGGCCGGCTTCTTCTGCGCGGCGGTCTTGTGCGTCGCCTTCTGTGCGGGCTGCTTCGCGACGGCCTCGTCGGCAGGCGTCGTGCTCTGCTCCGCGGCGGTCTTTTTCGCCACCATGGCCGCGACCCCTTCACATATGTGATCTTGTTCGCGAATCGTGACGGGAACGATAAATCGCCGCACGCCATGCGGCAACGGGACGCACCGCCCGACGGTTCCGGCCACCCCACCCGAAGGCCAGGTCTGCATCGGTTGTGCCCCGCTCCCCGCCCCGTAACCGCCGGGTCCGCCGCCGGCCAGGGGGAACGCGCGCTCCGGCGGCCGGCCGTTCGCCATTCGGGTCATCCCGCGGGGCGCCCCGGCCGCGCCGCGCTCCCGGGCCCGCCCCTCCACCCACCATCCGCATCCGGAAAACCGGTCGGCCGCTGTCGGTGCGGCCCCGTACACTTGCACCCAGCGAAAGGCATCGATGGGACGAGTAGCGTCGTACGCAGCCAGCAGCGACCCGGGGACGGTGCGAGCCCGGGGGCGTGCGCGACGTGAAGATCACCCCGGAGTCGCCGGAAGAAAGCTTTGGATAGTGGGCTCCGCCCACGGGTCTGGACAGTGGGCGGAGCCCACGGGCCGCGGGCCACCCAGGGCGAGTAGAACCGGCAGCGCGACCCCAATGAGGGGGCGGTGCAGTGGCACCGCCAAGGAGGGTGGTACCGCGGGAGCGCAGGCTCTCGTCCCTCCGGACGGAAAACGCAGCAGGTGTCCGCCGGAGGAAGCCCCCGATGAGTCCGCAACCCCAGTACCGCCAGGTGCCCGCCCAGGTAGACCTTCCCGCCCTGGAGCACGCCGTGCTCGAGTTCTGGCAGGAGCAGAAGGTCTTCGCCCGTACCCTCCAGCAGTCCGAGGGACGGCCCGAGTGGGTCTTCTACGAAGGCCCCCCGACGGCCAACGGCATGCCCGGCGCCCACCACATCGAGGCGCGTGTCTTCAAGGACGTCTTCCCCCGGTTCCGCACGATGCAGGGCTACCACGTCGCCCGCAAGGCCGGCTGGGACTGCCACGGCCTCCCGGTCGAGCTGGCCGTGGAGAAGGAGCTGGGCTTCAACGGCAAGAAGGACATCGAGGCGTACGGCATCGCCGAGTTCAACGCCAAGTGCCGCGAGTCGGTGACCCGCCACACCGACGCCTTCGCCGAGCTCACCACCCGCATGGGCTACTGGACCGACCTCGACGACCCGTACCGCACCATGGACCCGCAGTACATCGAGTCCGTGTGGTGGTCGCTGAAGGAGATCTTCAACAAGGGCCTGCTGGTCCAGGACCACCGCGTCGCCCCCTGGTGCCCGCGCTGCGGCACCGGCCTCTCTGACCACGAGCTGGCGCAGGGCTACGAAACCGTCGTCGACCCGTCCGTCTTCGTCCGCCTCCCGCTGACCTCGGGCCCGCTGGCCGGCGAGGCCGCGCTGCTGGTCTGGACGACCACCCCCTGGACCCTGGTCTCCAACACCGCGGTCGCCGCGCACCCCGAGGTCACCTACGTCGTCGCCACCGACGGCGCCGAGCGGCTGGTCGTCGCCGAGCCGCTGCTGGAGAAGGCCCTCGGCGAGGGCTGGACGGCCACCGGGCAGTCCTTCACCGGCCGCGAGATGGAGCGCTGGGCCTATGAGCGCCCGTTCTCCCTCGTCGAGCTGGAGGGCGCCAACTTCGTCGTCAACGCCGAGTACGTCACCACCGACGACGGCACCGGCCTGGTCCACCAGGCCCCGGCCTTCGGTGAGGACGACCTCAGGACCTGCAAGGCGTACGACCTGCCGGTGATCAACCCGGTCCGCCCGGACGGCACCTTCGAGGAGGGCCTGGCGCTGGTCGGCGGCCAGTTCTTCAAGAAGGCCGACGAGGCGCTGGTCGCCGATCTCGATGCCCGCGGCCTGCTCTTCAAGCACATCGCCTACGAGCACAGCTATCCGCACTGCTGGCGCTGCCACACCGCGCTGCTCTACTACGCCCAGCCGTCGTGGTACATCCGTACCACCGCGGTCAAGGACGCCCTCCTCCGGGAGAACGGCAACACCAACTGGTTCCCGGAGTCGGTCAAGCACGGCCGGTTCGGCGACTGGCTCAACAACAACATCGACTGGGCGCTGTCCCGCAACCGCTACTGGGGCACCCCGCTGCCCATCTGGCGCTGCGAGGAGGACCACCTCACCTGCGTCGGCTCGCTGACCGAGCTGACCGAGCTGACCGGCACCGACCAGTCCGGCCTGGACCCGCACCGCCCGTTCATCGACGGGATCACCTTCGCCTGCCCGACCTGCCAGGGCACCGCGACCCGCGTCCCGGAGGTCATCGACGCCTGGTACGACTCGGGCTCCATGCCGTTCGCGCAGTGGGGCTACCCGTACCGCAACAAGGAGCTCTTCGAGAAGCGCTACCCGGCGCAGTTCATCTCGGAGGCCATCGACCAGACCCGTGGCTGGTTCTACACGCTGATGGCCGTCGGCACCCTGGTCTTCGACAAGTCGTCGTACGAGAACGTCGTCTGCCTCGGCCACATCCTCGCCGAGGACGGCCGGAAGATGTCCAAGCACCTGGGCAACATCCTCCAGCCGATCCCGCTCATGGACCAGCACGGCGCCGACGCGGTCCGCTGGTTCATGGCCGCCGGCGGCTCGCCCTGGTCCGCGCGCCGGGTGGGCCACACCACCATCCAGGAGGTCGTCCGCAAGACGCTGCTGACCTACTGGAACACCGTCGCCTTCCAGGCGCTGTACGCCCGTACGTCCCAGTGGGCGCCGTCCGCCGCCGACCCGGCGCCGGCCGACCGCCCGCTGCTGGACCGCTGGCTGCTCAGCGAGCTGAACGCGCTGGTCGGGGACGTCACCGAGGCCCTGGAGTCCTACGACACCCAGCGCGCCGGCAAGCTGCTGTCCACCTTCGTCGACGACCTCTCCAACTGGTACGTCCGCCGCTCCCGCCGCCGCTTCTGGCAGGGCGACGCGGCCGCGCTGCGCACCCTCCACGACGTCATCGAGACGGTCACCCGACTGATGGCCCCGCTCACCCCGTTCATCACCGAGCGGGTCTGGCAGGACCTGGTCGTGCCGGTCAGCCCGGACGCGGCCGACTCCGTCCACCTCTCGACCTGGCCGGTCGCCGACACCTCGGCCGTCGACCCGACGCTGTCCGCCCAGATGCTGCTGGTCCGCCGACTGGTCGAGCTGGGCCGGGCCACCCGCGCCGAGTCCGGCGTCAAGACCCGCCAGCCGCTCTCCCGCGCGCTGGTCGCGGCCGCCGGCTTCGTGGACCTCTCCGAGGACCTGCGCGCGCAGATCGCCGAGGAACTCAACGTCACCTCGCTGGCATCCCTCTCGGAGGTCGGCGGTTCCCTCGTGGACACCACCGCGAAGGCGAATTTCCGTGCCCTGGGCAAGCGGTTCGGCAAGGGCGTCCAGGCGGTCGCCAAGGCCGTCGCCGCGGCGGACGCCGCCGCGCTCTCGCTGGCGCTGCGCGAGGGCACGGCGAGCGTCGAGGTCGACGGCGAGCTCGTCGCCCTCACCCCCGACGAGGTGATCATCACCGAGACCCCGCGGGAGGGCTGGTCGGTGGCCTCCGACTCCGGCGCCACGGTCGCCCTCGACCTGGAGATCACCCCGGAGCTGCGCCGGGCCGGCCTGGCCCGCGACGCGATCCGCCTCATCCAGGAGGCCCGCAAGAACAGCGGCCTGGACGTCGCCGACCGGATCGCGCTGCGCTGGCGGGCCGCCGACGACGAGCTGCGCACCGCGCTGGCCGACCACGCGGGCCTGATCTCCGACGAGGTACTGGCCACGGCCTTCTCGAACGAGGACAGCGCCGCCGGCGAGGCCACCGAGGACGGCTACGGCGAGGTCTTCGAGGACGAGGCCCTGGGCCTGACGTTCCGGCTGCGCAAGGCGTAACGGACCCGTCACCCAACGAAGCCCCCGGCGCTCACCGCCGGGGGCTTCTCCGTATCCGCCGCCACGGAGCACGGGCCGTCGGAGGCCCGTGGCATGCCAGCGAAAAGAGCCGGGCCCCCGGGGAGAGAACTCCCCGGGGGCCCGGCCCTGATTGCCGACTACGTGCCCTAGGCGGGCGTCAGTTGTCGTCCTCGTCGATGAGGAAGCCACGCATCGGTGACGGCGCCTGGCCCATCGGCTGCGGGCTCTGCGGCCGCACCGGAGCCATCGGCTGGGTCATCGCCGGCGACATCTGCTGCTGACCACCGTAGGACGGACCACCGCCGGACGGGCCGGCCATCGAGTGGTTGCCGCCCATGGACTGGCCGCCACCCATGGTGTGGTTGCCGCCCATGGTGCCCGCACCGGCCGACGCCATCGACGGGGACGGCGGCAGCGAAGCGGCAGCCGGGGTCCGCGGCGGGGCCAGCGAGTCGTCGGCCTGGTTCTCCAGCTGACGCAGCTGGCTCTCCAGGTAGGACTTCAGGCGGGTGCGGTACTCGCGCTCGAAGCCGCGCAGGTCCTCGACCTTGCGCTCCAGCGTCGCGCGGGCCGACTCCAGCGAGCCCATCGCCACGCGGTGCTTCTCCTGCGCGTCCCGCTCCAGCGCGTCGGCCTTGGCGCGGGCGTCCCGCTCCAGGCCCTCGGCACGGCTGCGCGCCTCGCCGACGATCTTGTTGGCCTCGGAACGGGCCTCCGCGATCGCCTGGTCGGCGGTCTGCTGCGCCAGCGACAGCACCCGAGCGGCGCTGTCACCACCGGGGCCGCCCTGCTGCTGCCCCTGCGGGAGCTGCTGCGGACCACCGGGGCCGCCCATGGGGCCGCCCATCGGGCCGCCGGGGCCCATCGGGCCGGGACCGTGACCCTGCGGGCCATGACCACCGGGACCTGGGGGCAGCTGCGGTGCGCCACCGGGCAGTTGGGGCGGGCCACCCAACCCCTGCTGCTGCGGCGGGACCGGCTGCGGACCGGATATGGCGGCGGGCACGGGGGCCCCGCCTCGCTGCTGCTGGTCCTGCTGCTGGTCGGGTCCCTTGCGCAGGCCCTGCTGCTGCTGGTTCTGCGCGGCGGCGCGGGTGGCAGCGGCCAGCTTGGCGCGGAGGTCCTCGTTCTCGCGCAGCAGGCGGGTCAGTTCGGCTTCGACCTCGTCGAGGAAGGCATCGACCTCGTCCTCGTCATAGCCTTCTCGGAGGCGGACGGTCGTGAACTGCTTGTTCCGCACGTCCTCGGGGGTCAACGGCATCTCTACTTCACCTCAACGTAGTCGTCGGCAATCGGCAAGACCGTATCGTTCACACCAACAACACCGACCTCACGACGGTGATCAGGATGTACACGATGATCATCAATACGAAGAAGGACAGGTCGAGCGCCACGCCCCCGAGACGCAGCGGCGGAATGACCCGCCGCAGAAGCTTGAGTGGCGGATCGGTCACAGTGTAGGTGGCCTCCAGAACGACCACCATCGCCTTGCCGGGTTGCCATGAGCGGGCGAACTGGAACACATAGTCCATCACCAGCCGGAAGATCAGCACGATCAGGAAGCAGTACAGCGCGATGTAGATCACCTGACCAAAGACACTCATCTCGCGCGTCCCTCTCCCCTTGATCCCTGCCGGCCTCTCGGCCTTGGTGTGCCCGGTGTTGCGTCTCAGCTCTGGTTGAAGAACCCACCCTCTGCGATACGGGCTTTGTCCTCCGCCGTGACATCGACGTTAGCAGGCGACAACAGGAACACCTTCTGCGTCACCCGCTCGATGCTGCCGTGAAGACCAAACACCAAACCGGCCGCAAAGTCGACAAGTCGCTTCGCATCTGTGTCATCCATCTCTGTGAGATTCATGATCACCGGAGTGCCCTCACGGAAGTGTTCCCCGATGGTACGGGCTTCGTTGTAGGTCCGGGGGTGCAGTGTGGTGATGCGGTAGGGCTCCCGCTCGGACACAACTTTGGGCATGATCACCGGTGCGTTCTTCTCCAAATTCGGGCGGTCAGGTGTGATGGATGCCACTGGGGCGATTCGCGCGGGTCGTCCGCTTTCCGCGGCGAGAGGAGCGGCTTCGCGCTGCGCCGGGGGCGTCACCACTCGGACGGGTTCCTCCCGTTCCGGGCGTGTTTCGGCCGGTACTTGGTGCTGCTGTCGCCGTCCACGATCGGGCTCCGGGTCAAGCTCGGGCTCGAACTCGTCGTCGGGGTCGAACCCCCGGCCGTCGTACCCATCGTCCTCCACGAGGCCGAGGTAGACCGCCATCTTGCGCATCGCGCCGGCCATTCTCTGCGTCCTCCGCTCTGTGGTGGATCGGCTCCGTCACCGGGCGCCTTGGATCCACGCGGTCTGCCCGCTTTTTGCGGGAATGACCATATTTTGTGCTGTGGTCCGACTTGCTTCGCGACGTTACCCGAGCCGTGGTCGGACTCCGAGTACCGCAGTGCCGACGCGTACATGTGTCGCCCCGGCCGCAACGGCGTCCTCGAGATCCGCGCTCATACCTGCTGACACCATGTTGGCAGCAGGATGGTTCGCGCGCAGGTCGGATGAGATTTCCATGAGCCGCTCGAAAGCGGCGAGTTGGCGTCCGGCATAGGGACCGGACAGCGGCGCGACGGTCATCACACCGTCCAGCCGCAGACCTTGGGCGGCCGCGATCGCCTCGCCGAGCGCCGGGACACCGTCCGGTGCCACCCCTCCGCGGTCGGCCCGCGCGGCGACCCGCGCGGTGTTCCCGGCGTTCCCCCCGGCCTCCGCTTCGGCGTCGAGTGCCACCTGGATCAGGCAGCCCAGCTCGCGTCCCGTGCGAACCGCCTCACGGGAGAGCGCGGTGACCAGTTTGGCCCGGTCGACCGACTGAACAATTCCGGCGTAACCGGCCACAGACCGCACCTTGTTGGTCTGCAACTGGCCGACGAAGTGCCAAGTAAGGGGCAGATCAGCACATTCGGCGGCCTTGGGTGCCGCATCCTGATCGCGGTTCTCCGCGACATGGCGCACTCCCAGTTCCGCGAGCAGCCGGACATCGCTCGCGGGGTAGGTCTTGGTGACCACGATCAGGGTCACCTCGTCACGCGCCCGGCCGGCCTTGGCGCAGGCGTCGGAGATACGTTCCTCCACCCGCGCCAGGTTGTCGGCGAGTTGCGTCCTGCGGTCGTCCGTCACAGCCAGCCGTCCAGCCATACGTAGCTCGCGAGCCGCCCCGTCGTGCGGTCGCGCCGGTAGGAGAAGTGGTCCGCCGACTCCAGCGTGCAGATGTGGGAATCCTCACTCAACGGCACGCCGGCTGCGGCGAGTTGGGCCCGTACGCCCGCGGTGACATCCACCGCCGGCGTGCCCCAGGTGGTCGTCGACCTGGCCTCCGGGACCACCGCGGCGACCTCGGAACGCATCGCCTCGGGCACTTCGTAGCAGCGTCCGCAGACCGCGGGGCCGGTGTACGCGATGATCCGGGACGGTTCGGCGCCGAGTGCGGCCATCGCCTCGACGGCCGCCGGGACGACCCCGGCGACCAGGCCGGGACGGCCGGCGTGCGCGGCCCCCGCGACCCCGGCGACCGGGTCCGCGAGCAGAACCGGAGTGCAGTCCGCGGTCAGGACGGCGAGCGCGAGGCCCCGGCGGGCGGTCACCACCGCGTCCACACAGGGAATCTCCCCGGCCGCGGCCTGCCACGGTCCTTCGACCACCGCCACATCCCGGCCGTGGACCTGGTTCATCCAGACCACCGCGGCCGGATCGAGGCCGAGTGCCTTGGCCGCGAGTTCGCGGTTGGTACGGACCGATTGCGGGTCGTCGCCGACCGCGCCGCCCAGATTGAGCTGGTCATACGGAGCGGCGCTCACCCCGCCCCACCTGTCGGTGAAGGCGAAGTGCGCGCCGCTCTCGTGGTGCTGGTGCCCTATCACGTGGGTGCTTCGGTCACTTCAGGAAGTCGGGGACGTCCAGCTCCTCGGCCGCGCTGTCCGCGTACGACGGACGGGCCGGGGGAACCTGCGGGGCGCTCGCCGGCGGCGCCGGCACCTCACCCAGCGACGGGGTGTCGGCCGGGGCCGGCTCCTCGTCGCGTACCGGGACCGCGCCGAGACCGCCGAAGGACGACGACCGCGGCTCGGCCGGGGCGGCCGGACGGCTCGGGGCCGCTGCCGGCTCCTCGCGCTTCGCGGAGGTCAGCCCGCTCGCCGCCGATTCCCTGCGGGCCGGCGGCTGCCCTCCGTCAAAACCCGCGGCGATCACGGTCACCCGGACCTCGTCACCCAGCGCGTCGTCGATGACCGCGCCGAAGATGATGTTGGCTTCCGGGTGCGCGGCCTCGCTGACCAGCTGGGCGGCCTCGTTGATCTCGAAGAGACCGAGGTCGGAGCCGCCGGAGATGGAGAGCAGCACGCCACGGGCGCCGTCGATGGACGCCTCCAGGAGCGGCGAGGAGATCGCCATCTCCGCCGCGGCCACCGCGCGGTCGTCGCCGCGCGCCGAGCCGATGCCCATCAGGGCGGAGCCGGCCTCCGACATCACGGACTTGACGTCGGCGAAGTCGAGGTTGATCAGGCCCGGGGTGGTGATCAGGTCGGTGATGCCCTGGACACCCGACAGCAGCACCTGGTCCGCGGATTTGAACGCGTCGAGCACGCTCACCTGGCGGTCCGAGATGGACAGCAGCCGGTCATTGGGGATCACGATGAGGGTGTCGACCTCTTCGCGCAGCTGGGCGATGCCGTCCTCGGCCTGGTTGGCGCGGCGGCGGCCCTCGAAGGTGAACGGCCGGGTGACCACACCGATCGTCAGGGCGCCCAGCGAGCGGGCGATGTTGGCGACGACGGGTGCGCCGCCGGTGCCGGTGCCGCCGCCCTCGCCCGCGGTCACGAAGACCATGTCGGCCCCCTTGAGGACCTCCTCGATCTCCTCGCGGTGGTCCTCGGCCGCCTTGCGGCCCACGTCCGGGTTTGCGCCCGCGCCGAGTCCGCGCGTCATTTCGCGGCCGACGTCGAGCTTGACGTCGGCGTCGCTCATCAGCAGCGCCTGCGCATCGGTATTGATCGCGATGAACTCGACGCCCTTGAGCCCGACCTCGATCATCCGGTTGATGGCGTTCACGCCACCGCCGCCGATGCCGACGACCTTGATGACTGCGAGGTAGTTCTGCGGTGCTGCCACGTCGAAGGCCTCTCGCCTCGAGTTACGTGTCGTCGCCTCACATTCCGTGTGGGCGCCGACTGATGCCGATTGGGACGGTTCCGTATCGCCGACCCGAACCCTAACGTTCAACTTTAGGGTTACCTGTGCCTGTGTTCCTTGGTTCCATAGTCCCTTTGGAACGAGACACTAAGTCGACAAGGCGCGCGCGTTCAACGAACACGCCGAACCTCCCGTTTTTCTTTTCACCCTATGTGATCACCCATAGTCGTAGCCATCCAGGGTGCTGGCCTGCGGCTACGGACGTCAACTCCCCGACGCCGCAGGGGCGCTGGGCACGGAGACATCGAAGTGGCGCGCGTCACCTGCCGCTTTCAGCAGCGCGACAAGCACCTTCGCCTTCTCCGCACCCCGCTCCCCGCTGCCCCACAGGACCGTACGGCCCCCCGTCAGTTCGAGGGTGAGCGAGTCGTACGAACGAACGCGGATCTTGCGTACGGCCTGGTGTACGGCCTGGGGCAGCTGCGCGGTGACGCCGGCCGCGGCACGCCGCAACCGGTCGGTCCCGAACCGGTGCAGGCTCGGGGAGTCCGATGCGGTCATTTCCAGAAGCGGAATGCCTTTGGGGGCGGTGGCGACGGTGGCGAAACGGACGCCTTCGACGTCCACTTCGATGAACTTTCCGCCCGATCGCATCAGGAGTTCCGGTGTCCTTTCGGTCACTTTCAGATCGATGGTGTGCGGCCAGGAACGCACCACATCAACGGATTTGATGCGCGGCAGGCGCGCCCTGAGCCGGCGGGCCATCGCGTCGGTATCCACCGAGACCAGCGGTGTGTTGACCGGAGCGTCGGCCGCGGCGATGACCTCGGCCGGTGTCAGGACCCTGGTGCCCTCGGCCCTGACGTGTGTCACCCGCAGCCAGTCCGAGCCGTACAGGGCCCAGACTCCCAACGCCCCGGCCAGCAGCGCGATGACCAATGTGATGATCATGCCGCGACGGCGCGGCGTACGGAAGGAAAAGCGGAGCCGGGGGAACCGCCGCGCACGGGACGCCGGCGAAGCGGGCGGGCCGGCCGGCGACTTCCTCTTTTCCCCCGCGGTCGTCGGTCCGGCCACGCTCCCCTGCTCTCTCTCGTCCGCTACCGGTTCTGGGCGATCGCCTCGTACACCATGCCGACCAGCAGCTCGTCGGCGTCCCGGCGGCCGAACTCGGAGGCCGCGCGGGACATCTCGTACAGCCGGTGCGGATCGGCCAGGACCGGGAGCACCGTGCTCTGCACCCACTCCGAGGTCAGCTGGGCGTCATCGACCAGCAGGCCGCCGCCGGCGTTGACCAGCGGCTGGGCGTTGAGCCGCTGTTCGCCGTTGCCGATGGGCAGCGGGACGAAGGCGGCCGGGAGCCCGACGGCGGACAGTTCGGCGACGGTCATCGCGCCCGCGCGGCAGAGCATCATGTCGGCCGCGGCGTACGCGAGATCCATCCGGTCCACGTACGGTACCGGGACATACGGCGGCATCCCGGGCATGTTGTCCACGTGCGGCAGTTCGTTCTTCGGGCCGACCGCGTGCAGCACCTGGATACCGGAGCGCTGCAGCGCCGGCACGGTGGCCTGGATGACCTCGTTCAGCCGGCGGGCGCCCTGCGAACCGCCGGACACCAGCAGCGTCGGCAGGTTGGGGTCGAGACCGAAGGCGGCGCGCGCCTCGGGGCGGACCGCCGCGCGGTCCAGGGTGGCGATGGTGCGGCGCAGCGGGATGCCGACGTAGCGGGCACCGCGGAGCTTGCTGTCCGGGGTGCTCACGGCGACGAACTTGGCGTACCGGGAGCCGATCTTGTTGGCCAGGCCGGGGCGGGCGTTGGCCTCGTGGACGATGATCGGCACACCGAGGCGCTTGGCGGCCAGATAGCCGGGCAGCGCCACATAGCCGCCGAAGCCGACGACGCAGTCCGCCTTGGTGCGCTCCAGGATCTGCTCGGCGGCCTTGATCGTGCCGCGCAGCCGTCCGGGGACGGTGATCAGTTCGGGGGTCGGCTTGCGCGGCAGCGGTACGGCCGGGATCAGGCCGAGCTCATAGCCCCGCTCCGGGACGAGCCGGGTCTCCAGGCCGCGCTCCGTGCCGAGTGCCGTGATCCCCACGGTCGGGTCCTGCCTCCGCAGGGCGTCCGCGAGGGCGAGCGCGGGCTCGATGTGGCCGGCGGTCCCCCCACCGGCGAGTACGACATGCACCGAAATTCACCGCTCTCCGGACGGTCGCTTCTTGACGCGCCGTCTCATCGTCTTCCATCTCACCCCGGCCGGCTTTCTGCCGAAAACCGGCCTCCGCGTAGCCAGCGCGGCCAACGCCGCCCGTGCAGCGGGTTCGTCACGCGCGAAGGCGATCAGCAGCCCGATGGCGAACATCGTCGGCAGCAGGGCGGAGCCTCCGTAGGAGAACAGCGGGAGCGGGACACCGGCGATCGGCAACAGGCCGAGCACCGCACCGATGTTGATCACGGCCTGGGCCGTGATCCAGGTGGTCACGCCTCCCGCGGCGTACCGTACGAAGGGGTCCTCCGTGCGCCCGGCCACGCGGATACCCGCATAGCCTAGAGCCGCGAAGAGTGCGAGCACCGACAGCGTCCCCGCCAGACCCAGTTCCTCCCCGGTGATGGCGAAGATGAAGTCGGTGTGCGGTTCGGGGAGTTCTCCCCATTTTTCCATACTCGCGCCGAGCCCGGAACCGAAGAATCCGCCGGACGCGAGGGCGTAGATGCCGTGCACGGCCTGCCAGCACTGATCGCCGGGGCCCGGGTCGGTGGCGCCGATGCAGGCGAGCCGGGACATCCGGTTGGCACTGGTGGTGATCAGCAGCGCCCCGAGCGCCGCGGCGCCGCCGAGGACGCCCACGAAAAGCCTGGTGGGGGCGCCGGCCAGCCACAGCAGTCCGAAGACGATCGCGGTCAGGATGATCGCGGTGCCCATGTCGCCGCCGAGCATGATCAACGCGAGCAGCAGGAAGGCGGCCGGGACCAGCGGCACCAGCAGATGCTTCCACTGCACCAGCAGTTTCTTGTCCTGTTTGCGGGCCAGGAGGTCGGCGCCCCACAGGACCAGTGCGAGTTTGCCGAACTCGCTCGGTTGCATCTGGAAAGGGCCGCCGAGATTGATCCAGTTCTGGTTGCCGTTGACCGCGACCCCTATGCCCGGGATCTGCACCAGGCACATCAGGAACACCGACCCGGCGAGCAGCGGATAGGCCAGTGCGCGGTGCAGCCTGACGGACGTCCGGGAGGCGACCAGCAGCAGTACGCCGCCGAGGACGGCCGCGAGCAGTTGCTTGCGGAAGAAGTACGTCGGGGCGAGGCCGGACTGGAGAGCCTTGATCTGGGAGGCCGAGTAGACCATCACCAGCCCCAGGACGGTGATCAGCAGACTGCCGCCGAGGATGAGGTAGTAGGCGGTCAGCGGCCGGTCCCAGGCGCGTTTCGCCCGGGTGTAGAGGCGCCGGGGGCCGCGCGGGGCGCCCGGGGGGCGCCGGCCGCGCGGCGTACGCACCGAGGGGATCCGGCGTCCCGGGCGCGCCGGTGCGGACCGACCACCGACCGACCGGCTCCCGCCCACCCACCCTGACTTCGCTGGTCGGACGGTCATCCTCGTCCCCTCCACAGGTGCGCTGGCCGCGGGTGCCCGACGGCTGCGGGGACTGGCTAGTGATCCTCTGCGGTCAGCTCACCGACCGCGTCGGCGAAGGCGTCGCCCCGCTTGTTGTAGTTGACGAACATGTCCATGGAGGCACAGGCCGGGGCCAGCAGGACCGTGTCACCGGGCTCGGCCAGACGGGTCGCCTGGCGGACCGCCTCGGACATCGCCCCAGTGTCGGTCCGGTCGAGGTCGACGACCGGGACATCGGGGGCGTGTCGCGCCAGGGCTTCGCGAATCAGCGCCCGGTCGGCACCGATCAGCACCACCCCGCGCAGCCGCGCGGCCGACGTCCGCACCAGGTCGTCGAAGGTCGCGCCCTTGGCCAGCCCGCCGGCGATCCACACGATGTGCTCGTACGCCGCCAACGACGCCTCAGCGGCGTGTGTGTTGGTGGCCTTGGAGTCGTCGATGTAGCTGATGCCGCCGACGTCCGCGATGTGCTGGATGCGGTGCGCGTCCGGGTGGAAGGCCCGCAGACCGTCGCGTACCGCGGCGGCCGGGACGCCGAAGGCGCGGGCCAGCGCGGCCGCCGCGAGGGCGTTGGCGATGTTGTGCGGCGCTGCTTTTCCCGACTGGGGCGCGACGTCCGAGACCTCGGCGAGTTCCTGGGCCTGCTGCTGCCGGTTCTCGACGAAGGCGCGGTCGACGAGGATGCCCTCGACGACACCGAGCTGGGAGGGCCCCGGGGTGCCGAGGGTGAAGCCGATGGCGCGGCAGCCCTCGTCGACGTCGGCCGCCCTGACCAGGTCCTCGGTCAGCGGATCGGCGACGTTGTAGACACAGGCGACGGTGTTGCCCTCGTAGATCCGGCCCTTGGCGGCGGCGTACTCCGCCATGGAGCCGTGCCAGTCCAGGTGGTCGGGCGCCAGGTTGAGGACGGCCGCGGAGTGCGCGCGTACCGAGGGCGCCCAGTGCAGCTGGTAGCTGGACAGCTCCACCGCGAGGACGTCGTACGACTCGCCCTCCGCGCGCCCTTCGCCGAGCACCACGTCGACGAGCGGGACGCCGATGTTGCCGACGGCGGCGGTGCGCAGACCGGCCGCCTTCAGGATCGAGGCCAGCATCTGGACGGTGGTGGTCTTGCCGTTGGTGCCGGTGACCGCCAGCCAGGGCGCGGAGCCGGGGCCGCGCAGCCGCCAGGCCAGCTCGACGTCGCCCCACACCTCGACGCCGGCCTTCTCGGCGGCGGCGAAGAGCGGGCTGGTCGGCTTCCAACCAGGACTGGTGACGATCAGCTCGGTGCCCTCGGGAAGGGTGTCACCGTCGCCGAGGCGGACGCTGACACCCAGCGGCTCCAGCTCGGCGGCCTGCGCGCGTTCGCGCTCACCGTCGGTGCTGTTGACGACGGTGACATGGGCGCCGAGGCCGGCCAGGGCGCGGGCGGCGGGCACGCCGCTCACGCCGAGGCCGGCGACCGTGACGTGCCGGCCGGCGAGGTCCTGGAAGTCCCGCGGCTGCTGCGCGGTCACTTCGCCGCCTGCCAGCCGCCGTAGAAGATGCCCAGGCCGACGATCACGCACATGCCCTGGATGATCCAGAATCTGACCACCACAAGGACTTCCGACCACCCCTTGAGTTCGAAGTGGTGTTGGAGTGGCGCCATACGGAAGACCCGCTTGCCGGTCAGGCGGAAGGAACCGACCTGGATCACCACGGACAGGGTGATCAGCACGAAGAGACCGCCGAGGAGCGCCAGCAGCAGCTCCGTGCGGGAGCAGATCGCGAGTCCGGCGAGCGCGCCGCCCAGGGCCAGCGAGCCGGTGTCCCCCATGAAGATCTTGGCGGGCGAGGTGTTCCACCACAGGAAGCCGAAGCAGGCACCCATCAGGGCGGAGGCGACGACCGCGAGGTCCAGCGGGTCGCGGACCTCGTAGCAGCCGGGCCCCGCGGTGGGCACGTTGGCGCAGGACTCCTGGTGCTGCCAGATGCCGATGAACGTGTACGCGCCGAAGACCATCACCGAGGCGCCGGTCGCCAGACCGTCGAGGCCGTCGGTGAGGTTCACGCCGTTGGACATCGCCAGGATCATGAACAGCGCCCAGATGACGAAGATCACCGGGCCGACCTGCCAGCCGAAGTCCTGGGTGAAGGACAGCCGGTCCGACGCCGGGGTCTGGCCCCGCAAATCGGCGAACTGCAGCGAAAGCACCGCGAAGGCGATACCGACGATCAGCTGGCCGGCCATCTTCGCCTTGGCCCGCAGACCCAGCGAACGCTGCTTGACGATCTTGATGTAGTCGTCCAGGAAGCCGACCAGGCCCATGCCCGCCATCAGGAACAGCACCAGCACACCCGAGAAGGTGGGGTCGCTGCTCGTGATCACCTTGGTCAGGGCGTACGCGATGATCGTGGCCAGGATGAAGGCGATACCACCCATGGTGGGGGTACCGCGCTTGCTGTGATGGTCACGCGGGCCGTCGTCGCGGATGTACTGCCCGTAGCCCTTTTTGGCCAGCAGCTTGATCAGCAGCGGAGTGCCGATCAAGGTCAGGAAGAGCCCGATCATTCCGGAGAAGAGGATCTGCTTCATCGAGTTCATCGGGACGCGGCTCCGCCCTCAGTGACCGCAACGCCGTCGCCGTCCAGCAATGCTGCGGCGACCCGCTCCAGTCCCACCGACCTGGACGCCTTCACCAGCACGACGTCTCCCGGTCGCAGCTCGCTGCGCAACAGGTCGACCGCCGCCCGCGCGTCGGACACGTGCACCGACTCCTCACCCCACGAACCCTCGTTCTTGGCGCCCATGTCGAGCCAGGCCGCTTCCCTGCCGCCGACTGCCACGAGCTTGCTGACGTTGAGTCGGACGACCAGCCGCCCGACCGCGTCGTGTTCGGCGAGTGAGTCCTCGCCGAGCTCGGCCATCTCACCGAGCACCGCCCACGTACGACCGCCCTTCGCCTTGGCGGCGGCGCCCATCGCGACCAGCGCTCGCAGCGCCGCTCGCATGGACTCGGGGTTCGCGTTGTAGGCGTCGTTGACGACCGTCACGCCATCCGCGCGCTCGGTGACCTCCATCCGCCAGCGGGAGAGCGTGCCGGCTTCGGAGAGCGCGGTGGCGATCTCGTCTGCGGGCATGCCCAACTCATGGGCGACGGCGGCCGCGGCGAGCGCGTTCGACACGTGGTGCTCACCGTACAGCCGCATGGTCACATCGCTGCACCCGGAGGGTGTGTGAAGCGTGAAAGCGGGGCGGCCCGTCTCGGTGAGACGGACATTCTCGGCACGAATCGCGGCCTCCGGGTCCTCGCCGAAGAGCACCGTACGGGCCTTCGTACGGGACGCCATGGCGCGGACGTACGGATCGTCGGCATTGAGCACCGCGATGCCGCCGTCGGACGCCGCGGGCAGCGCCTCGACGAGTTCGCCCTTTGCCTCCGCGATCCGCTCGCGGCCGCCGAACTCGCCGATGTGCGCGGTGCCGACGTTCAGCACCACACCGATCGTCGGCGGGGTCAGCTCGGCGAGATAGCGGATGTGGCCGACACCGCGGGCGCCCATCTCCAGGACGAGATGGCGGGTGCTGGACTCCGCGCGCAGCGCGGTCAGCGGCAGCCCGATCTCGTTGTTGAGGTTGCCTTCCGGCCAGACGGTGGGGCCCTGACGCTGCAACAGCTGGGCGATCAGGTCCTTGGTGCTGGTCTTGCCGGCCGAGCCGGTGAGGCCGACGACGGTGGCGCCGAGGCGCCCGACGACGGCGCGGGCGAGCGCACCGAGCGCGGCGACAACGTCGTCGACAACGATGGCGGGAACGCCTACGGGGCGGGTGGCCAGCACGGCCGCCGCGCCCGTCGCCACGGCGCCCGCGGCGAATTCATGGCCGTCGACGCGGTCACCGGCGATGGCCACGAACAGGCCACCGGGGCGTACCTGGCGGGAGTCCGTGACGACCGGTCCGGTGACCTGGAGGCCGTCGTCCGGTATGTCGTGCTGCTGCCCGCCGACGATGCGGGTGATCTCGGCGAGGGACAGGGAGATCACAGGTCACCCCCGGCGCGGGGCGGGAGGTGACGGGGGAAGGGTTGTACGCGCATGGCGGTGTGTCATCCCTGGTGGTTCGGCTGCGGCGAGTGCTGCGGCTGCTGCGTCTTCAGCGATTCCTCGATGGCCTCGCGCAGGACCTGGCGGTCGTCGAAGGGGCGGACCACTCCGGCGATGTCCTGGCCCTGCTCGTGGCCCTTGCCCGCGACGATCACGGTGTCACCGGGCTCGGCACGGGCGACGGCGGCGGCGATGGCGGCGGCCCGCTCTTCTTCGACCAGCACCGTGCCGCGTTCGTGGACGGGCACCTCGGCGGCGCCCGCGAGCATGGTGGCGAGGATCGCGAGCGGGTCCTCGGTACGGGGGTTGTCGGAGGTCAGGATGGCGGTGTCGGCGAGCCGGGCCACCGCGGAGCCCATCGGGAGGCGCTTGTGCGGGTCGCGGTCGCCGCCGCAGCCCAGTACGGCGTGCAGCTTGCCGTCGGTGACCTTGCGCAGCGCACGCAGAACCGATTCGACGGCGTCGGTCTTGTGCGCGTAGTCGACGACGGCCAGATAGGGCTGGCCCGCGTCGACGCGCTCCAGGCGGCCGGGGACGCCGGGGACCGCGGCGACGCCGTCGGCGGCGGTCTGCGGGTCGATACCGGCGACGACCAGGGACGTGATGGCGGCGAGCGCGTTGGCGACGTTGAACGGGCCGGCGATCGGGGAGGCGGCGCGCAGCTTCTGGCCGCCGGGGCCGTGCACGGTGAAGGTCGAGCCGAGCGCGCCGACCTCGACGTCCGAGGCGCGCCAGTCCGCGTCCGGGTGGCCCTCGGCGGAGAAGGTGGTGACCGGGACCTCGGACTCGCCCGCGGCCAGCCGCTTGCCGTACTCGTCGTCGAGGTTGACGACGCCGGCGCGGCTGCGCGCCTTGGTGAAGAGCCGGGCCTTGGCCTGGAAGTAGTCCTCCATGCCGGAGTGGAACTCCATGTGCTCCGGGCTGAGGTTGTTGAAGATCGCGACGTCGAAGACACAGCCGTCGACGCGGCCGAGGACCAGCGCATGGCTGGAGACCTCCATGGCGACCGCGCGGACACCGCGCTCGCGCATGACGGCGAACATCGCCTGGAGGTCGGTGGCCTCGGGAGTGGTGCGCTCGGACTTGATGCGCTCGTCGCCGATGCGGGTCTCGACGGTGCCGATCAGGCCGGTCAGCGAGCCGCCCGCCCGTCGCCCACCACCGCCCGTTGTGGACTGCGCTTCGCGCAGGCCCCCCTCTTCTTCCGTCTTCGCGGCGGCCGCCCGCAGCCCGCCCTCGATCAGATACGCGGTGGTGGTCTTGCCGGAGGTGCCGGTGATGCCGATCTGGAGCAGGTCCTCGCCGGGCGCCCCGTAGATCGAGACGGCCAGGGCGCCCATCCGGGAGCGCGGGTTCTCGACGACGAGGACCGGCAGGCCGGTCTCGGCGGCGCGTTCCTCGCCCGACGGGTCGGTCAGGATCGCCGCGGCGCCGAGGTCGGCGGCCTGCGCGACGAAGTCCGCGCCGTGCAGACGGGCGCCGGGCAGGGCGGCGTAGAGGTCACCGGGGCGGACCGCGCGGGAGTCGTGCGTGATGCCGGTGACCGGAGCAACCGGAGCATCTGCCGCGCCGGCGGGCGGAGCCTGGATGCCCAGCTGCTCGGCGAGGTCCGCCAGGGGTGTGGGGCGGACCTGCTCGGGGCGGGGCGCTCCCGGATATTTGCCGGGTTCGCCCTTCTCGCCGGGCTGGGCTTTGGGGGACTGATCAGAGCGTGACACGGCGGTGAGCGTACCGTTCACAGCGGGCCCGGGGCGAAGTGAGGGCCGCGCCGAGGAACGGTTACCGGGTTCGGAGGTGCCGTCGGGAGTGATGGTCGTCACGGCGCTATTGCCTCGATTTCATTGGCCTGGCTGGAACGTGACCGGCAGCCGCGGGGGCGCTGCGCCGGTCGGCGGGACCTGGAGGGTTTTCAGCGCGAACGCCATGACCTGCTGGTAGATCGGGCCGCACACCTGGCCGCCGAAGTAGCTGCCCTGGGTGGGGTTCTGGACGGCGCAGTAGACGGTGATGCGGGGCTTGTCGGCGGGCGCGAAGCCGGCGAAGGAGGCGGTGTAGCCCCGGTAGCGGCCGGTACGGGGGTCCACCCGGTTGGAGGTGCCGGTCTTGCCGCCCACCCGGTAGCCGTCGATCCGCGCCTTGGCGCCGGTGCCCTCCTCGTCGTCCACCACCGACTCCAGCATGGTGGCGAGGGTGGCGGCGGTCTTCTTGCCGACCACCCGGGTCTTCGCGGGCTTGGGTGCCGGGGTGTAGCGCCCGTCGGGTCCGATGGTGCCGCGGACGAGCGAGGGGGCGATGCGCTCGCCGCCGTTGGCGATGGTGGAGTAGACGGACGCGGCCTGGACGGCGTTGAGGGACAGTCCCTGGCCGAACGGGATGGTGAACTGCTGCGAGGTGTTCCAGTCCTGCGGCTTGGCCAGGATGCCGGCCGTCTCGCCCGGGAAACCGAGCCCGGTCGGCTGTCCGATCCCGAATTTCCGCAGGTAGGAGTAGAGCACCTGGTTGGCCTGGCGCTGGGTCTTGCCGAGCTGGCCGGCCGCCAGGATGGTGCCGATGTTGCTGGACTTGGCGAGCACCCCGTTGAGCGTGAGATGCCAGGTGGGGTGGTCGATGTCGTCCGCGAACAGCCGGTCGCCCCGGTGCAGCCGGTTGGGCACGGTGACCCTGGTGGCGGGGGTGGCGGCGCCCTCCTCCAGGACGGCGGCCATCGACATCAGCTTGCTGGTGGAGCCCGGCTCGTACGCGTCGGAGAGCGCGGCGTTGCCCAGCGCCCCCGGGTCGGCCTTCGACACGTCGTTGGGGTCGAAGCCGGGCGAGTTGGCCAGCGCGAGGATCTCACCGGTCCTGGTGTCCTGGACGACGACATAGCCGCGGTCGGCCCGGGACTTCGCGACCTGTTTGGTGATGGCCTGCTGCGCCGCCCACTGGATGTCGCGGTCGAGGGTGAGCTCGACGTCGGTGCCCGGGACCGCGGGGTGCACCTGGGCGTCGGCGGTGGGGACCCGGCGGCCGCCGGACTGGGCGTAGACGAGCTTGCCGTCCTTGCCGGCGAGCTGCTTGTCGAGCCGGGCCTCCAGGCCGCCGCGTCCTGTGCCCTCGCTGTTGACGAAGCCGAGGACGCCGGAGGCGAGGTCGTGGTTGGGGTAGACCCGCTTGCTGTGCTTGTCGGCGAAGATCCCGACCAGGACGTTCGGGCGGGGCACGCGCTTGGGTGCGGCGGCGGCCCGGGCGTCGAGGGACTTCCGCAGGTCCTTGATCTTCTTCCAGACCTGCGGGGTCTGCTGCCGGGACAGCAGGACGTAGCGGGACGTGGACTTGGCGAGCTTGGTGGCGAGGGTGGCCTTGTCCTCGTGGAGGATCGGCGCGAGCAGCGTCGCGGCCCGCTGCGGAGCGTCGTCGATCCTGGTCTTGTCGGGTGCCAGCAGGCTCGGGTCGGCGGTGATGTCGTAGGCGTCCACGGTGGTGGCCAGGGCGACGCCGCCCCGGTCGGTGATCGCGCCGCGCTCGGCGGCCAGCTTGACCGGGACGTAGCGGTTCTCGTTGGCCTTGGCGGCGAACGCCCCGGCGTCCACGGCCTGCACCTGGAAGAGCCGTACGACGAAGACCAGCATCACCAGCGTCAGCCCGAGGGAGACCAGCCGCAGGCGGGGGCGGGGGCGGGCGAGGCGGAGCGCTGTGGGGCGGGCGGGGCGGCGGGCCGCGGGCCCCTGCCGGAGGCCTGCCGAGGGCTTGGCGGCGCCGGGCTTGGGGGTGGTGCGTTTGGCGGCCGGGCGCTGCGGGGCGGCGCGACCTGCCCGGCCACCGCCGCCCGACCGGCCACCTCGGCCGCTCTGGCCGCCTCGGCCGCTCTGGCCGCGCCCGGCGGGGCGCGGTACGCGGCGGCGGGGGTCCCTGGGCTCGCTCATACCGCGCGCTCCAGGGCTGCGGGGCCTTGGGTGGCCGGGGCGGCGGATGCGCCGTACGGGGCGGCGGCCTGGCGGGTCACGGGATCACCTGCCGGAGGCCGTCGGGGAGGCGCTTCGTACCGGTGGGGCGGCCGGGGCGGGGGCCGCGCTCCCGCCCGGCGCGCCCGGGATCACCGGGGCGACCGGCGCCACCGGGACGACCGCCGTCCCCGGCGCCCTGAGCGGCCCGAGGGCCGGCAGCGCGGCGCCCGCCCGCATCACCGACGCGTCGGAGGTGACCACATGGGGCTTGCCGCGGACCGTGCCGTCCGGGAGCAGGAACGCCGGATTGCCGCCCGGCACCATCCCCAGCCTGCGGGCGCGCTTCTCCAAGGCGGCCGGCGCGGAGTACGCGTCCACCTCCTGCTGCAGCGCCTGCTGTTCGTCCGTCAGGTCCTCGGTCTGCTTCTCCAGCTTGCTGAGCTCGAACGACCCCTGGTTGAGCGCGGAGTTGAGCAGCAGCAGCACGATCAGCCCGGAGCCCAGCAGTACGACGACCAGCAGCACGAAGGGGGTGCGGGCGGCCGTGCCGCCGCCGGCGGGGAAGAGCGCGGAGAGGCGTCCCTGCCCGCCGTGCGGCCGCCCCTGGCCGCTCACATCGTGTCCTTGGCGTTCTTGGTCTTCTCGACGGGCTCGCGGATGCGCTCGGCGCCGCGCAGCCGGGCGGGGGCCGCGCGCCGGTTCTCGGCGATCTCCTCCTCCGTGGGGAGTTCCGCGCCCCGGGTCAGCAGCTTCAGGCGGGGCTGGTACTGCTCGGGCACGACCGGCAGTCCGGGCGGCGCGGTGTTGGCCGCGCCCGCCGCAAAGACCTGCTTGACCAGGCGGTCCTCCAGCGAGTGGTACGCGAGCACGGCGATCCGGCCGCCGACCGCCAGCGCGTCCACGGCCGCCGGAATGGCCCGCTCGACGCTCGCCAGCTCCCCGTTGACCTCGATGCGCAGCGCCTGGAAGGTGCGCTTGGCGGGGTTGCCGCCGGTGCGCTTGGCGGCCTGCGGCAACGCGTCCCGGATCAGCTCGACCAGCCGCGCGCTGTTCGTGAACGGCTCCTTGGCGCGCTCGCGGACGATCGCCCCCACGATCCGCTTGGCCTGCTTCTCCTCGCCGTAGGCCCGCAGGATCCGGACCAGTTCCCCGGGCGCGTAGGTGTTGAGGACGTCGGCGGCGCTGATGCCGGTCGTCTGGTCCATCCGCATGTCCAGCGGGGCGTCCTGCGCGTACGCGAAGCCGCGCTCGGCCTCGTCGAGCTGCATGGAGGAGACCCCGAGGTCGAACAGGACGCCCTGGACGCGCGGCAGCCCGAGCCGGTCGAGGACCTCCGGGAGCTCGTCGTAGACGGCGTGCACCAGGGTGGCGCGCTCGCCGTACGGGGCCAGCCGCTCCCCCGCCAGCTTCAGGGCGGCCGGGTCGCGGTCGAGGGCCACGAGCCGGACGCCGGGGAAGGTGGCGAGCAGCGCCTCGCTGTGCCCTCCGAGGCCGAGCGTGCAGTCGACGACGACCGCACCTGGCTCGGTGAGCGCGGGGGCGAGCATGTCCAGACAGCGCTGGAGCATGACGGGTACGTGGCGAGTGTTGCTACTCATGCGCCTTCCGATGGTGGCGGCAGGTGGGCCCCCGGCGGTTGGCTGGGGTGGTGCCGCACGTACCGCTTGGTCCCCGCCCGCTCTGAAGGGGAAGTGGTTCTCCGGCGACGGGGAAGTGCCGTCGGAGGACCGGTGGAGCGGGAGGAGGCCGAGCCGTACGTACGAAGCGCGTACGTCAGGGACTCGGGATCCAAGGAGAGCGTCACGCCTCCCACTTCGCGCCACTTTAGTCCACCGGGTGCCCCGGTCAATCAACCGGTTCCGCGCGTCCCGCGACGGCTTGCGTCCATCCCTCGCGTTGCCCTCTCACCCGGAAGGCGGCGACGGAGAGACTCATGTGGGTTACCTCACAAGAAGCGACATTGACCCCTATGCCCGTCCTCACAAGCGGCCGGAAATCGCCCTGACGATTACGGTGAGGGCATGTCCATACCTGCGTCGCAGCCGATGTCCTCCTCCGCCGACAGCGCCGCCGTCCGTACCGATGGCACCGTCACCGACCGCCTCGTCGAGGCGAACCGTCGCTATGCCGCCGCCTTCACCGACCCCGGAATGGATGCCCGACCGGTCCTCAAGGTCGCCGTGGTGGCCTGCATGGACGCCCGGCTCGACCTGCACGCCGCGCTCGGCCTGGAGCTCGGCGACTGCCACACCATCCGCAACGCCGGCGGTGTGGTCACCGACGACATCATCCGCTCCCTGACGATCAGCCAGCGTGCGCTCGGCACCCGCTCGGTCGTACTCATCCACCACACCGGCTGCGGTCTGCTGAACCTCACCGAGGACTTCCGGCACGAGCTGGCGGCCGAGGTCGGCCAGCGGCCCACCTGGGCGGTCGAGGCCTTCAAGGACCTCGACGAGGACGTCCGGCAGTCCATGCAGCGGGTGCGCACCTCGCCCTTCCTGCCGCACACGGACGACGTCCGCGGCTTCGTCTTCGACGTGACGACGGGCCTGCTGCGGGAGATCGACCCGCAGTCCTGACGCCCCGGCCGGGGCGGTCCGCACCGCCCCGGTCCCGGACCGAAGCGCTGGTAGGGGGACTACAAGGGACCGTCCGGACAAAACGCCCCGAGTTATCCACAGGCCATGACGCGAAGGCTCACGGACGGCAAGAATGCGTACGTGACGTGGCCCCGGCGGGAACCGCCGGGGCGCGCCGCGCGTATGCGGGGAGGAGCCGGTTCCGTACCGAGGACGCCGGCCCGCAATGGGGTATCCCCCGCTCCTTGGGAGCGTGGGGAGGGGGCCGAGGAGGGCCGAGTGACGACGTATGACGAACGAGCGAGCCTCAGCGATCTGACCACTACGGGCGAGCGGGTTCACCGGTCCGTCGAGGGTGTGATCGAGGGCAAGCCGGAGGTCGTACGGCTCTCGCTGACCGTGCTGCTCGCCGAGGGGCATCTGCTCATCGAGGATGTGCCGGGCGTGGGCAAGACCATGCTCGCCAAGGCGCTGGCCCGTTCCATCGACTGCTCGGTGCGGCGCATCCAGTTCACGCCGGATCTGCTGCCCTCCGACATCACCGGCGTCAGCGTCTACGACCAGCAGCGGCAGGAATTCGAGTTCAAGCCCGGCGCGATCTTCGCCCAGATCGTGATCGGCGACGAGATCAACCGCGCCTCGCCCAAGACCCAGTCGGCGCTCCTGGAGTCCATGGAGGAGCGCCAGGTCACGATGGACGGGCAGACCTACGAGCTGCCCAGCCCCTTCATGGTCGTCGCGACGCAGAACCCGGTGGAGATGGAGGGCACCTACCCCCTCCCGGAGGCGCAGCGGGACCGCTTCATGGCGCGGGTGTCCATCGGCTATCCGAGCCCGGCCGCCGAGCTGCAGATGCTCGATGTGCACGGCGGCGCCTCCCCCCTGGACGACCTCCAGCCGGTCGCGCACGCCCATGAGATCGCGAAGCTGATCGAAGCGGTGCGCACCGTCCATGTCGCCGAAGCGGTGCGCAGATACGCGGTGGATCTGGTGTCGGCCACCCGCAGCCACCCCGATCTGCGGCTGGGCGCCTCACCGCGGGCGACGCTGCATCTGCTGCGCGCCGCGAAGGCCGCGGCCGCGCTCGCCGGGCGGGATTACGCGCTGCCGGACGATGTGCAGTCGCTGGCGGTGGCGGTGCTCGCGCACCGGCTGCTGCCCACCGCCCAGGCCCAGTTGAACCGCCGCACCGCCGAGCAGGTCGTCCTGGAGATCCTGCGCCGCACCCCCGTCCCCGACCCGTCCGCGCGGCAATGGCGGCACGGCCACGACCAGCAGCCGCCCGGGGCACGGGGGTTGTGATGCCCGAGGGGGGGAGCAGGGGGGACGAGGGGACGCCGGAGCGGGGCGGGCTGCGGGCCGCCCTCGGCGGGCTGACGACGCGCGGCCGGTCGTTCCTGGCGGCCGGGGTGGCCGCCGCGGTGTGCTCGTACCTCCTGGGGCAGGCGGATCTGCTGCGGGTCGGGCTGCTGCTGGCGGCGCTGCCGCTGGTGTGCGTCCTCGTCCTGCACCGCACCCGCTACCGGGTGGCGGGCAGCCGTACGCTCTCCCCCGCCCGGGTGCCCTCGGGCGCCGAATCCCGGGTCCGGCTGCTGATCGAGAACATCTCCCGGCTGCCGACCGGTGTGCTGATGCTCCAGGACCGGGTGCCCTACGTCCTCGGGCCGCGGCCGCGCTTCGTGCTGGACCGGGTGGAGGCCGGCGGCCGCCGCGAGGTGGCCTACCGCGTCCGCTCCGACCTGCGCGGACGCTACCCGCTGGGGCCGCTTCAGCTGCGGCTGTCGGACCCGTTCGGGATGTGCGAGCTGACCCGCTCCTTCAGCGCCCACGACACCCTGACGGTGGTGCCCCGGGTCGAACCGCTGCCGGCGGTCCAGCTCGCCGGCCTGACGTCCGGACACGGCGACGGACGCCAGCGCGCGCTGGCGCTGGCCGGCGAGGACGACGTCATACCGCGCGGCTACCGGCACGGCGACGACCTGCGCCGGGTCCACTGGCGGTCCACCGCGCGCCACGGCGAACTGATGGTCCGCCGGGAGGAACAGCCGCAGAAGGCACGCTGCTCGGTGCTCCTCGACACCCGCTACACGGCCCACCGCGGCGCCGGTCCCGACTCGGCCTTCGAGTGGGCGGTGTCGGCCGCCGCCTCGGTCGCGCTGCATCTGCTGGAGCGCGGGTTCTCGGTGCGGCTGCTGACCGACACCGGCACCTCGGTGCCCGGCCCGGACGGCGGCGGCAACGAGTCCGCGGACACCGCCGGCCTGCTGCTGGACACCCTCGCCGTCGTCGAGCACTCCGACGAGGAGGGGCTCTCGGCCGCGTACGACGTCCTGCGCGGCGGCAACGAAGGACTGCTGATCGCGTTCTTCGGCGATCTGGACGAGGAGCAGGCGGCGGTAGCCGCGCGGATGCGGCAGCGCAGCGGCGCCGCCGTCGCCTTCGTCCTGGACGGCGACGCCTGGACCCGCGGCCCTGGCGGGATCAGGCTCGACGGCGGCCAGGTGCCGACGGCCGACCGGCTGCGGATGCTGCGCGAGGCGGGCTGGACGGCGCTGCCGGTGGCACCCGGCGCCTCGCTCGCCGACCTCTGGCGGACGGCGGACACGGCCGGGATACGCCTGGAACGGACGGCGGGGACCGGGTCGTCGCCTACGGGGGGCGGCGCATGAGCGGGGGCGCGAGGCACATGCTTTACGGGGGCTGGGCACACGGGGGCTGGGCTTATGGGCGCTCGGCATGTGAGGCCGTGGCGTATGGGGGCCGGGCGTACGGAGGCGTGCCCTTCCGGGGCGTGACGGGTGCGGACTCGGCATACCGGGGCGGCATCGGCCTGCGGGTGGTCGGCGGACGCCTCCTGCCGCCGCCCGCCCCCGCGCCCCTCCCCCACCGTCGGACCGACTCCCGGCGCGGACACCCCGCCGGCGGTCCCGAGCGAAGCGAGGTTTCGGCATGAGTGGGCGGGCGCGGCTGACGCTGTGCGCGACGGTGGCGAGCCTGTGCGCGGCCTGCGCGCTGCTGCCCCTGGTGGATCCGGTCACCTGGGTGTTCGAGGCGGTCATCCTGCTCGGCATCGTGACCGGCGTAGGGGCGCTGACCCGCCGCATCCCGCTGGCCAGACCGCTGACCATCGGCGCACAGGCGCTGACCGGCCTGCTGCTGCTGACCCTGCTCTTCACCCGCGGCCAGGCGATCGGCGGGCTGCTGCCGGGCCCGGACGCCCTGGCCGCCTTCGGCCAGCTGGTGCGGAACGGCATCCAGGACGTCGGGCGATACGCCATACCCGCCCCGCTCACGCCCGGCATCCGGCTGCTGCTCGTCGGCGGCGTCCTGGTCATCGGCCTGGTCGTGGACGCCCTGGCGGTGACGTACCGCAGCGCCGCCCCCGCCGGGCTGCCGCTGCTCGCGCTGTATTCGGTGGCCGCGGGGCTGTCCCAGGGCGGCGCGGGCTGGCTGTGGTTCCTGATAGCGGCGGCCGGCTATCTGCTGCTCCTGCTCGCCGAGGGCCGCGACCGGCTCTCCCAGTGGGGCCGGGTGTTCGGCGCCGCGGGCTCCGGTACGGCACGGCCGGGCGGCGGTCAGGGCTTCGCCGCCGGGCCCGGCATACCGGCGCCCGCCCCGGTCCGTACGGGCCGCAGGATCGGCGCCCTGGTGCTCGGGATCGCGCTGGTGGTGCCCGCGGCACTGCCGTCGCTGGGCGGCGGGCTGCTCGGCCCGCCCAGCGACGGTCAGGGCCCCGGAGGCGGTGGCGGCACCATCTCCGCCGTGAACCCGCTGGTGTCGCTGCAGAACAGCCTCAACCAGCCGGCGGACAAGGAAGTCCTCAACTACCGCACGACCGCCGCCGACACCCGCGACCTGTATCTGCGGATCGTCGCCCTCGACCAGTTCGACGGCACGGCCTGGAAACCGTCCGAGCGCACGGTCACCGACGTCCCCGACCAGCTGCCGCAACCGCCGGGCCTCGGCCCCACGGTGGACCTGGAGCGGATCAACACCTCCATCTCGACCGCCGAGTGGTACGCCCAGAACTGGCTGCCGCTCCCCTATCCGGCGTCCAGGGTGGACATTCCCGGGCGCTGGCGGTTCGAGCCCCAGGGCCGCACCCTCGTCGGCGACCGCGGCCAGAACACCCGCGGCGTCCAGTACCAGGTCGAGAGTCTCCAAGTCCGGCCCACGCCCCGCCAGCTGGCCGACGCCCCGGCACCGCCCGAGCGGCTGCGGCGCGAGTACACCAAGGTGCCGCGCTCCCTGCCGCCCGTGGTGCGGACGACCGCGCGGAAGGTCACCCACGGCGCGCGGAACGCGTACGAGAAGGCCGTCAAGCTGCAGGAGTGGTTCGCGCTCTACGGGGGCTTCACCTACGACACCGATGTCCGGGCCGGCAGCGGCAGCGAGGCGATAGCCCGTTTCCTGGAGCAGAAGCAGGGCTTCTGCGTCCACTTCTCCTTCTCGATGGCGGCGATGGCGCGGACGCTGGGCATACCGGCCCGGGTCGCGGTCGGCTTCACACCGGGCTCCAAGCAGCCGGACGGCACGACATCGGTCGGCCTCAAGGACGCGCACGCCTGGCCCGAGCTGTATTTCCAGGGCATCGGCTGGACCCGTTTCGAGCCGACGCCGAGCCGCGGCAACACCCCCGACTACAGCTACCCCGACACCGCGAACACCGGCGACCCCGGCCGCCCCGCACCGGAACCCAGCCAGCCGGCGGCCCCCTCGGACGAGCCTTCCGCCGACCCGACCTGCGGCCCGGGTGAGCGCTCCGGAACGGGATCGGCGTGTGTCCAGTTGCCCGCCGAATCGGGCGCCCGCCCCTCCGACGGCGGCCCGTCCCCCTGGGCCGTGGCCGGGATCTCTCTCGCCGCGCTGCTCGTCCTGCTGTTGCCCGCGCTGCCGCTGCTGTGGCGTGTCCGTACGCGATCCCGGAGGCTGGCGGACGGCGGGCCGGACGGTGACCGGACGGCGGGCACCCTCGCCGCCTGGCGGGAGCTCCTGGACACCGGCTGGGACTACGGCATCCTGCCGGACGACTCGCTGACCCCGCGCAAGGCGGCCGCCCGGATCGCCCGCATCGGGGAGCTGTCGCCGGAGGACGCGGAGGCCGCCCACCGGGTGGCGGCCGCCGTCGAGCAGGCGCTGTACGCCCCGCAGCCACGCCCAGCCGATGGCCTCGCCGCGGACGTGACACGGGTACGGACCGGACTCCACACCAAGGCGACCCGCGGCCTGCGACTGCGCGCCCTGCTCGCCCCCCGCTCCGCGGTCCGCGTCCTGTGGGCCGTCTCCGCCCGCTGGACGGCCTTCCTCGTCCGCTGCGCCACCAGCCGCCCGGTCACCACGGCCCGGCGCGCGGCGGCCGCCCTCCGGCCAGGACGGCAGCGGGCCTAGCCGCCGCGGCCGCGCCGGCCGGAATCGGGGCGGCCGAGGCGCTTTTCCCGGCCAACATGAGAAACACGAACCGCGGAGAACCAAGGACGGAGATCGGATAACGGAGAATCCAACGCCGCGGGAATCCGAAGACCCGCGGGAATCCGAAACCCGGAATACATGGCAGGCAGGCCCGAAGTTCCGGAGTTTCCGGAGGAGCCGAAGAACCCGGAGAATGCGAAGAAATCGGTATTGATTGTCCTCGGTGAGGACATCAGGGCAGCGATTCGGTCCTGTCCGGCCGCAGTGCGGAAATTCGCGGATCAGGGCCCGAGAGCGATAATTCTCCGACGCCCTGACGAGCCCCGACGAGACGATGGGGCCCTGAAGCCCGGCGAAGCCATTGACCCAGTCGTCAATGGCTTCGTCCGTCAGGGGTTTTATGCGCTGGCGGCGTTACTCGCCAGAGGCTTTGTTTGTCGGCGGCGGCCCTGTGGGATCAGTGGCCTTGTTCGTCGCGGCGACGCTGCCAGCGGTCCTCGATACGGTTCATCATCGAGCGCCGCGGCTTGGCCTGGCGACGCGCGGGCCCACCCGCGGCACCGCCGGCGCCCGCGCCGGCCTGCTCACCCGCTTTGGGGGCCTTACGCCATCCGGTGACTGCCAGCACCGCACAGCCGAGCATGACGAGGAAGCCCACCACGCTGATCCAGATCTGCTGCCAGACCATTCCGGCCATGAGCAGCGCGATACCCACCAGGAAGCCCGCGACCGCTTGGTAGACCCGTCGCCGGGTGTACGTACGCAGCCCGCTTCCCTCAAGCGCTGTCGCGAACTTGGGATCTTCGGCGTACAGCGCTCGCTCCATTTGCTCGAGCATGCGCTGCTCGTGCTCCGAGAGCGGCACGGAGACCTCCTACTCGTCGGTCGCGGGGGGCGACCGGGTGCGACCCTTTCAGGATAGGCAGGGAATCGCCCCCGTGAAACCCGCCCCTCTGCGCCAGTTCACTGTCCGGGCCGCTGCGGCTGCCGGTGGTGATGCTGGCTGCATTCCCCACCCGCCTGTCCGTCATGCCGGAACCTCGTACCCCGATCATACGGGGAGAAGGGGCTGATCGGGTGGCCTGTGGCCGACTGCACGCGGTGGCCGTGCGGCTGGTGGGGGCCGCGGTGCGGTCAGTCGCGCTCGGCGAGGACGTGCAGCTGGGTCGCGACGGAGTGGAAGGCAGGCTGCTCGGCGGCGGCGGCTTCCAGCTTGAGCAGCGCCTCCATGGCACCCGGCTCGGTGTCGACGAGCACGCCGGGCACCAGGTCGGCGAAGACCCGTACGCCGTGCACCGCGCCGACGGTCAGGCCGGTCAGGGAGACCAGCGCGGTGAGCTGTTCGGCGGTGAAGCGGCGCGGCACCGGGTCGCCCTCGCCCCAGCGTCCGGCCGGGTCGGTGAGGGCGTGCTGGGCCTCGGCGAAGTGGCCGGCGAGGGCGCGGGCGAGCACCGCGCCGCCGAGGCCGGCGGCGAGCAGGCTGAGGGTGCCGGCCGGGCGCAGCGCGTCGACGGCGTTGCGGACGCCCTCGGCCGGGTCGTCGACGTACTCCAGCACACCGTGGCACAGGACGGCGTCGTAGCCGCCGCGCTCGACGACGTCGAAGAGGCCGTGGGCGTCGCCCTGGACCGCGCGCACCTGGTCGGCGACGCCGGCCTCCGCGGCCCGGCGTTCCAGGGCGAAGAGGGCGTTGGGGCTGGGGTCGACAACCGTGACCCGGTGGCCGAGGCGGGCCACCGGCACGGCGAAGTTCCCGGTGCCCCCTCCGGTGTCGAGGACGTCCAGGGCCTCCCGGCCGGCGGCCTTGACCCGGCGCTCCAGGGCGTCCTTGAGGACCTCCCAGACCACGGCGGTACGAAGGGATGCGCGCGGGCGCAGCGGGTCAGACACGGCGGGTGGCTCCTCGGCGGGGGCATGAACATCTAGCGCTCACCACCCTATTGCGTTCCGGGCCCCGATCACGTTCCCGGATGCCCGCGGGCTGCGGCGGGGGCCGTACGTCTCCTTCCCCTCCCTCCCCCCGGGGGCCCCGCCCCCCCACCCCACCCCCGCACCCCACCTCCGCCGGGCGCCGCGACGGCCCTGCCCCGCCCCTCCCCAGCCGCCTCCCCGCCCGCCCCCTCTCCTCGCCGCTCCCCTCCCCTCCCCCCAGACCCTCAGGCCCTCAGACCGCTCGCTGTGGTGGCAGGGACGGCTGGAGCAGGAGCATGCGCTCCACGAGGCGCAGGAACATGTCCGCGTCCCGGAGCAGATCGTCGGCGTCACGGTGGCTCGCGGCGCCGGCTATGCCCGCTTCGGCCTTGGCCCGTCGGGGGGCTCCCGCGGCGAACAGGGCACTCCACTCGGCGAGTTCGGGAGCGACCTCCGGGAGAACCTCCCAGGCGCTGCGGATACGCTGCCTTCGGCGCATCGTGCTCTCCGGCCTGCCTCGGACGGCGAGCACGGCGGCCGCGGTGCGCAGCGCGGCGAGATGGGCCGTGGCGAACCGCTCGTTGGGGGTTTCCAGGGTCTGCGCCTCGGCCAGGCCGTGCTGGGCCTTGGCGAGGAGATCGAGGGCGGCGGGTGGCGCTGCCGTCCGCCGCAGGACGGGGTGGACATCGCTCGGGGGACCGTACGCAGCGGAGCTGCCCGATGCGGGACGAGCTGCCATGACGAACCTCCTGTCGTCGCATGCCGGTTCGGGACCGAATGCCGATTCGGGACCGTATGACCCCATCGTGGGGTACGCCACTGACAATCGGCCCTGACCTGCTGTTTCGCCGGGATGGGGAGAGGCTCGGGGTGGTTCCGGGCCGGTCGCGGCAGGGGCCGGCGCGGACGGGCGTCCCGCGGTTCTCCGGCGGATCGCGCGCGGATTTCCCGCGCCCCCTTGCGGAGACCGACATGAGCGCCTAGCTTTTGTACTGACCAGTCAGTACAAGGAGGCATCGTGGACAGCACCCCGCACGGGGCGGCGGTCACGGCCGCGGGTTTCGGGGTCAAGGGCCCCCGCGGATGGGCGTTCCAGGGCATCGACATCGCGGCGGAGCCCGGCTCGCTGATCGCCGTACAGGGCCCTTCGGGTTCCGGCCGTACATGTCTGCTGCTCGCGCTCACCGGGCGGATGAAGACCGCCGCCGGCACCGCCGAGGTCGGCGGGCTGCCGCTGCCCAAGAAGATGGCCGCGGTCCGGGCGGTCAGCGCGCTCGCCCATGTGCCCGGCATCGCCGAGCTCGATCCCGCGCTGACCGTGGGCGAGCATCTGCGGGAACGCGCCCTGCTCCAGGGGCGGTTCGGCGGTTCGCTGCGCGGGCTGCTGCGGCCGCGCCAGGAGCGCAGGGCCGAGGCCCGCGCCCTGGTGGACGCCGCGCTCACGGCGGCCGGCCTGGAGGTGGAGTCGCTGCCCAAGGGGATCCGTACGTCGGTGCGCGATCTGGAGCGGCTGGAGGCGCTGCGGCTGTCCGTGGCGCTGGCGATGATCGGCGGCCCCCGGTTGCTGGCCGTGGACGACACCGATCTGAAGCTGTCCGACGGCGAACGGGCCGCTGCCTGGGCGATGCTGCGCGGCCTGGCGGCGGCCGGCACGACGGTCCTCGCGGTGTGCAGCGAGCCGCCGGAGGGCGGTGAGGAGGGCACCCGCCTGGTACGGGTGCGCACCGGCCCCGCGGAGCGGGACGCCGCCCAGGAGACCACGGCCGCAGCCGGGGAGGCCACGGCTGCCGCCGGGGAGACCGCGGCCGGGGAGACCACCGCCGCCCAGGAGGACGTTCGCGACGACGAGGAGGGGGCGGCCGATGCGCTCGCCGAAGCTGGCCGCGCTTGAGCTGAAGCGGTTCGGCAGGGGGAAGATGCCGCGCGCGGCGCTGGCCGCGCTGCTGCTCCTGCCGCTCCTGTACGGCGCGCTCTACCTGTGGTCCTTCTGGGACCCGTACGGGCGGCTGGACCGGATCCCGGTCGCCCTGGTCAACGAGGACAAGGGCGCCGACGTCGACGGCAAACGCATATCGGCGGGCGACAGCATCGTCGAGGGGCTGCGCGACAGCCATGTCTTCGACTGGCACACCGTGGACGCCGGCGACGCCGGCAAGGGCGTCGAGGACGGCTCGTACTTCCTCTCGCTGTCCATCCCGGAGGACTTCAGCCGGCGGATCGCCTCCAGCGCCGGGGACCACCCGGAGACCAGCGCCCTCAAGGTGCGGACGAACGACGCGAACAACTACATCGTCGGGCAGATCTCCCGGACGGTGTTCTCCGAGGTGCGCTCCGCCGCCTCCAAGAAGGCCGCGCGGACGTTCCTCGACAAGATCTTCGTCTCCTTCTCGACGCTGCACGGCAAGACGGAGGAGGCCGCGGACGGCGCCGACAAACTGAAGGACGGCATCGGGAAGGCCAAGGACGGCACCGGCAGACTGGCCGACGGACTGGGCACCGCGAAGCACGGCAGCGGCCGGCTGGTCGAGGGCCTCGGGGACCTCGACGAGGGCGCCGGGCGGCTCACCCGAGGCAGCGCCGACCTCGCCCGCGGGGCGGACGCCGCGGCCGGCGGCTCGCACCAGGTGGCCGACGGTTCCGGGCGGGTGGCACAGGGCACCCAGCAGCTCGCCGACAAGGTCAACGGGATGGCCGAGAAGGTGGGGCCCTTCATCCACGCGCACGGCAAGGAGATCGGCGAGGCCGCGCGGCTGGTCGCCGACGGCTCGCAGGCGGTCCGTGACCACCTGGACAAGCTGCCTGCCGCGGCCGCCACCGGGGCGGAGCTCTCCCGGGGCATCTCCGACCACCTCGGGAGCTTCTACCGGGCGCGCTGCGAGAGCGGGCTGACCCTCGACACCTCCTGTGCCGAGCTGAAGCGCATCACGGAGCAGGCGGACGCCGCGGCGGACAAGGCCGAGGAGGTCAGCGGGTACGTCCACGACCAGAAGAACCTCGACCAGCTCGGCAAGGACCTGGACACGCTGCACTATCTGGCCGGTGAGCTGGCCGAGCACGGGCCGACCCTGGGCGCCGACATGGACGCCGCGGTCAAGAAGATCAACGACCTGAACGACGGTGCCCACAAAGTGTCGGCGGGCGCGCGCAAGTTGGCCGCCGGTACGGATCAACTCGCCGACGGCGCGGGCAGGCTGGCGGACGGCGCGGACCAGCTGCACAGCGGGACCGGTCGCGCCTCCACCGGTATGGGCGACCTCGACTCGGGCGTGGGCAGGCTCAAGGACGGCGCGCAGACGCTGAACGGCGGCATGTTCAAGCTCTCGGACGGCTCCGCGAAGCTGGCCGGCGGGCTGCACGACGGGGCGAAGCGGATTCCCGACTACGGCAAGCAGGACCGCGACGCGCGCACCCTGGTCATGTCCGACCCGGTGCAGCTCGCTTCGGACTCGGCCCACAAGGCGCCCAACTACGGCACCGGGTTCGCCCCGTACTTCATTCCGCTGTCCCTGTGGGTCGGCGCCATGGTGGCGTACATGCTGATCAAGCCCCTCAACCGGAGGGCGCTGACGATGGGCGCGTCGTCCTGGCGGGTGGCGCTGTCCGGGTGGCTGCCGGTGGTCGCGATCGGGGTGCTGCAGACCGTGGCCCTGATGTCCGTTCTGCACTTCGGGCTGGGGCTCCGGATGGCCGGCGAGGCCGGCACGATCGGCTTCCTTGTGCTGGTCACGGCCTGTTTCTCGGCGATCGTGCAGTGGCTGAACGCGCAGTTCGGACCGGCCGGCCGGATCCTGGTCCTGGCGCTGCTGATGCTCCAGCTGACGTCGGCGGGCGGTACGTACCCGGTGCAGACCAGTCCCGGCTTCTTCGGCGCCATCCACCCCTTCCTGCCCATGAGTTACATCGTGGAGGGGCTGCGCCGGCTCATCACGGGCGGTGGCCTCGAACCCGTATGGCAGGGCAGTGCGGTGCTGCTCGCGTTCACCGTGGGGGCGCTCGCGCTGACCTCTCTGTCGGCCCGTGGCCGCCAGGTGGTGCGGATGAAGGACCTCCATCCGGAGCTGAGCCTGTGAGCGAGCAGACCGCCGGGACCGGCACAATCGCCCCCATGGACAGCTCCAATACACGCCGCGACGCCACCCGGCGCAAACTTTTCGAGGCCGCGGTCACGCTCATCGCCGAACAGGGCTTCTCCTCCACGACGGTGGACGAGATCGCCGAGCGGGCGGGCGTCGCGAAGGGCACCGTCTACTACAACTTCGCGAGCAAGAACGTTCTCTTCGAGGAGCTGCTGCGGCACGGCATCGAGCTGCTGGCGACCTCGCTGCAGGCGGCCGCGGACGAGGTGGCCGACCGGGGCGGCAGCCGGATCGACGCCCTGGACGCGATGATCCGGGCCGGTCTGGACTTCATCTCCCGCTACCCGGCGCTCACCCAGCTCTATGTGGCCGAGCTGTGGCGCACCAACCGCGCCTGGCAGTCGACCCTGATGGTGGTCCGCCAGCGGGCCATCACCGTGGTGGAGGACGTGCTGCGGGAGGCGGTGGCCAATGAGGAGCTGAGCGAGGAGATCGATATTCCGCTGACCGCGTCGGCGCTGTTCGGGATGGTGCTGGTGGCCGCCCTGGACTGGCAGTCGTACCAGCCGGACCGGTCGATCGACGATGTGCACGCGGCGCTGTCGCGGCTCCTCCAGGGGCGGGTGACCGGCCGCCAGTGCTAGCCGCGGGGGGCGTGCATGCGCGCCGTATGGTCGGTACGGCGCGCACACAGCACGGCCCGTGGCCCCGACACAAAAGAGTGCGCTGCCCTGGCGCAGATCGTTCCCCCTCCGATCCGACCAGGACAGCGCTTCCCCCGTGCTCCCCCGTGTCCCCCCGTGGAGCCCCCGTACTTCCCCCGTCACGGTCGGGAGCCGCGCCGTTCCGCCGCCCCGTGTCGGCGGTGCGGCGCCGCGTCCCTTCCGTGGTCCCCACTCTTCCGTCCGGAGGGGTTCCGGCCCATCCGCGTACCTACTCATCTGGGCGTCTGAGTACGGATACTCAAACCTGAGCACCGAGGCCCAGCGCTCGCCTACGCTCTCCCCCGTGTCTGTTCTCCCGTTGGTTTTCACCAGTGGCTGGGCGAGTGGGATCAACGCCTATGCCGTCGTCCTGCTCTTCGGCCTGCTCGGCGCGACCGGCGTCACCGACGAGGTGCCGGCCGCGCTGCAGCGCCCCGATGTGCTGATCGTCGCGGGGGTGCTGTTCCTCGTGGAGGCCGTCGCCGACAAGGTCCCGTACGTGGACTCGGTGTGGGACGCCGTGCACACGGTGGTGCGGCCCGTCGCGGGCGCCGTGGTGGCGGCGCTGCTGGCCGGGCACGACGGTTCGCTGCCCCAGCTGGCGGCGGGCGCCGTGGGCGGCTCCACGGCGCTGCTGAGCCATCTGGTGAAGGCGGGTACGCGGATCGCGGTCAACACCTCGCCGGAGCCCGCGAGCAACATCGTGCTGAGCATCGTCGAGGATCTGGGGGTCGCCGGGCTGATCGCGTTCGCCGTGTTCCACCCGGTGGCGGCGGCGGTCATCGCGGGCACGCTGCTGCTCGCGGGCATCACGCTGGTGATCTTCCTGTGGTCGCGGATCCGCCGGTTCCTGCGGCGCAGGCGGTTGCGGCGCGCGGAGAAGCGGGCGGCCGCGGTGGCGGGTGCGGCGGCGCGCCAGTAGCCGGGACGGCTCGGCGGGGGCGGCGGCCCGGCTGCCGAACCACCGCCGTGCGGGCGTTGTCGGTGGGCCCGGTTAAAGTCGCTGGCATGGCAGGGATTGCGGTGATCGGCGCCGGGATGGGCGCGATGGCGGCCGCTGCCCGGCTGGCCGTCGCCGGCCACCGGGTGGCGGTGTTCGAGCGTGGCGCGACGTATGGCGGCGCGCTGCGGCGGTTCGAGCGGGACGGCTTCGCGTTCGATACGGGGCCCGGTCTGCTGCATCTGCCGGCGGTCTACCGGGATCTGTTCGTCAAGACCGGCCGTGAGCCGCTGGAGAGCTGCGTCGAGCTGTCGCAGGTCGACCCGGCGAGCCGCCATGTCTTCGCCGACGGCACCGCGGTCTCGCTGCCGAACGCCTCGCGGGCCGGGGTCGTCGAGGCGCTGGACGGCGCGCTGGGCGCGGGCGCCGGCGAGCGCTGGAGCGCCTTCGTCAACCGGGCCCGCGACGCCTGGGACGCCACCCGCCGGCCGCTTCTGGAGGAGCCGCTGCGGCCCGACTGGCAGGTGCTGGGGCGCGATCCGTATCCGGCGGTGCGCAGGCGCGGGCTGTTCGGCCGCGGCAAGGGCCCGACGACGGCCACCCTCGCCGAGGTCGCCCGCCGCGAACTGGCCGACCCCCGGCTGGTCGCGCTGCTGGAGAGCCATGCGCTGGCGTACGGCTTCGACCCGCGCAGCGCCCCGGCGAGCGCCGCGGTGCTGCCGTATATGGAGCAGACCTTCGGGAGTTGGTACGCGCGCGGCGGCATGCGGGCGCTGGCGGATGCGCTGTACGAGCGCTGTCTGGCCCGCAGGGTGGAGTTCACCTTCGGTGCGGAGGTGACCGGGATAGTCGAGAAGGACGGCCGGGCGGCGGGCGTCGAGCTGGCCGACGGGCAGGTGGCCGGCGCGGAGTTCGTGGTCGCGGGCGGCGATCCGGTCCGGCTGGCGGCGATGGTGCCGGGCGGGCCGTTGTGGGGCGCGGAGGACGTCGGTCCTGAGGTCCGTCCGGAGAGGGCTCCTGGGCGGTTCACGGTGGCGCTGGCGCTGCGTGGCGCGCGGCCGGGGGACGCCGCGCACCGGACGGTGGTGCACGGCGAGGACCGCGCGGCCGAGCTGGCGGCCGTGTTCGGGGAGGGTGCGGGCCCGCGGGCGGTGTGCCACGGGCCTACGGTGACGGTGCTGCGGCCGGACGACCCCGCGTCCCGGCCCGACGACGACCACGAGGCCGTGACGCTGAGCGCGACGGTGGCCGCGGGCGGCCCATGGGACCGCGAGGCCGCGGAGGCGGCTGCCGACCGGCTGGTCGAGCGCGCCGAGGCCGCGGTGCCGGGGCTGCGGGAGCGGCTGCTGTGGCGGGAGGTGCTGCCGCCCGCCGACGACGAGCCGGTGGCCGGACCGGCGCTGGCGGGGCGGGAAGGCCGCTTTCTGCGGCCCGCCAACCGCACCCGGATACCGGGGCTCTACGCGGTCGGCGGCCGGTCGCATCCGGGCGGCGGGCCGGCCCATGCCGGGATGTCCGGCGCGATCGTCGCGGGTCTCATCGTGAACGGCGAGGACTGGCGCGGGTCGGCATGAGGCCCAGCGGGGCGGCCGCGGCGTCCGGTGCGGCACCGCGCGGCGTTGCCGGAGCGTGCCGACAGCCCCGCTGACCGCCGCCGCTCCGGCGGCTCAGTAGCGGTACTGCTGCTCGTCGTAGCCCTGCTGGTAGGGCGGGTAGGGCGGCTGCTCGGGCGGGAGTTCGCCGCCGCGCTGCTGCGGGACCCACACCCCGCCGGGCGGTGTCTCGCCGTATCCCTGGCCCGGGTTCTGCCCCAGCGGCTGGCCCTGGCCGTCGGACTGCAGGGGGTCGTACGGCTGCTGCGGGGCGTAGGCCGGCTGCCCATAGGGGTCCAGCTGCTCGTACGGGTCGTACTGCGCCGCGTACTGCTGGGTGCCGAGGTACGGGTCGGAGTAGGGCGCCTGCTGGCCCTGGCCCTGGCCGTCGCCGTACGCCGCGTAGGGGTCGGCGTAGGCGTCCTGGCCGGTGCCGTTCTGGCCGTAACCGGCGCCGTACGCATAGCCGTTGCCGTCGCTGTTTCCGTTGCCGGCGGCGGTGCCGTACGTGTCGTGGGCGGAGTAGTCGGGCTGCTGGGTGCGGGCGTCGGGGCTGTAGACGCCGTACTGCCCGGTCTCGTCGGGCAGCGGCTGCGGGGCGTAGACGGCGGTGGCCTCCGCGCGGGCGTAGCCGTCCTGGGCGCCGTAGGGCTGCTGCTGGGCGTAGCCGTCGTCGAGGCCCGGGTAGGTCTGCTGCTGGGTCTGGTACGGGTCCTGGCCGGCGTAGCCGTCGGTCGCGGTGTAGGCCGCGCCCTGCCCGGCATAGCCGTCCTGGACGCCCTGGTAGGCGTCCTGCCCGTCGTACGCCCCCTGGTCGCCGCCCTGGCCGGTGCCGCCGTCCAGCGGCACGGCTTCCAGGTCGGAGACCTGAAGGGTCGGCTGGGCGGGCGCGCCGCTGGAGCGGCCCCGGCGGCGCCGGCTCTCCCCCGGCTTCCCGCCCAGCGCCCAGCCGGTCGAGAAGCCGCGCTTGAAGGAGAGCGTCACATTGGTCTGCCCGATCGCGAAGGCGATGGCACCGACCCCGATCACGATCACCGAGGGGATGATGACGCCGACCACCACACCGATGAAGCCGGAGAAGGCGAGCAGCCGCCAGCGCAGCCGGGCCTTGTACTGGAGCAGGACCTCACCGAGGAGCCACAGAGCAACGAGGCCGAACGCGATGTAGAGGACCGTCCAGCCCATGTACGCCCCTCTTCCGCCGGTTTCCGGCCACCGTGATCAGGACTGCTGGTGCAGACCCAGATTCTCGTAGATTTCCAGCGTTGCCGTGGAGTGGTTCAGGGTAATGAAGTGCAGCCCGGGAACGCCCTCGGCCATCAAGCGCGCACACAGTTCCGTCGCGTACTCGATCCCAATGGAGCGTACAGCCGCCGGGTCGTCCTTGACGGCGAGGATGCGGTCGGCGAGCTCGGGTGGGAAGGCGGCGTTGCTGAGCTGCGCGAAACGCTCGATCTGGCGCACGTTCGTGACCGGCATGATCTCCGGGATGATCGGCGTCGCGCAGCCGGCGTCGCTGACCCGGTCGCGGAGCCGGAGATAGTCCTCGGCGTAGAAGAACATCTGGGTGATCGCGAAGTCCGCGCCCGCCCGGCACTTGTCGACGAAGTGGGCCACGTCCGTGTCCCAGTCCGTCGAGCGGGGGTGCATCTCGGGGAAGGCGGCGACGCCGACGCAGAAGTCGCCGGACTCCTTGATCAGCCGGACCAGGTCGGCGGCGTACGAGACGCCTTCGGGGTGCCGCACCCATTCGCCCATCGGGTCGCCGGGCGGGTCGCCGCGCAGTGCGAGCATGTTGCGGATGCCGGCGTCGGCGTACTGCCCGATGACGTTGCGCAGGTCGGCCAGGGAGTGGTTGACGGCGGTGAGGTGGGCGACCGGCGTCAGGGTGGTGTCGGTGGCGATGCGTTCGGTGGCGCGCACCGTGCCCTCACGGGAGGTGCCGCCGGCTCCATACGTCACGGAGACAAAGGTCGGGGAGACGGCCTCGATCCGGCGAATGGCGTTCCACAGGGTCCGCTCGCCCTTCTCGGTCTTCGGGGCGGCGAACTCGAACGAATATGACTGCTTGCCGGAAGCCAGCAGCTCACGCACGGTACGGGCGCGATCAGTCCTGGTGGAAGCTGTACCTAGGGCCATACCGGCAGGTTAGCCACCGGGCAGGCACACACCAACCGCCAGCGGCGTTATGCCTGATTAGCCGGTTTCATGTCCACTGGTTGGACATTTCCCGGCCATCGGCCGTACAGAAAGCGCCGCCGGACCGGCAGCCGACGCACCCCGGGTTCCATTTCCGGTCTCCGACGTCAGGCGCCCAGGGCCCGTACGCGCTTCGCCAGGTCCGCGGCCGCGGCCCCCGGGTCGTCCGCCTCGGTGATCGCGCGGACCACCACGACGCGGCGGGCGCCCGCCTCCAGCACCTCGTCCAGATTGCCGGCGTCGATCCCGCCGATGGCGAACCAGGGGCGCTCGGGGGCACGCGAGGCGGTGTAACGGACCAGGTCGAGGCCGGGGGCGTGGCGGCCCGGCTTGGTGGGCGTGGGCCAGCACGGGCCGGTGCAGAAGTAGTCCACCCCCGCCTCGGCGACCGCGGCGTCCACCTCGGCCTCGGCGTGGGTGGAGCGGCCCACGAGGACGTCCGTGCCGAGGATGGCGCGGGCGGCCGGGACCGGCAGATCGCCCTGCCCCAGATGCAGCACATCGGCGGCTATGGCGTGCGCGACGTCCGCACGGTCGTTGACCGCCAGCAGCTTGCCGTGCCGCCGGCAGGCGTCTGCGAAGACCTCCAGATGCCTGAGCTCCTCGCCGGCCTCCATGCCCTTGTCGCGCAGCTGGACGATGTCCACACCCGAGGACAGCACCGCGTCCAGGAACTGCGGGAGGTCGCCCTGGCGCGTGCGGGCGTCCGTGCACAGATACAGCCGGGCGTCGGACAGGGCCTGTCGTGCGGTGCTCATCGGGTGGTTTCCCCCCAGGTCAGGGGCGTACGGGCCGGGCTTTCCGGTCCGTACGCCCCTCGGGTGCGGTTACGGATGATGGTGCGGTTGCTGAGGAACGCCCGGCTGGGCGCGCGGCCGCGCCGGGCGGTTCAGACGGCGAGCGCCTGGGCCCGGCGCTTCACCTCCGTGCCGCGATTCTCGCGCAGTGCCTGCGCCGGGGTGCCGGGCAGGGAGTCATCAGGGGTGAAGAGCCACTCCAGCATCTCGTCGTCGGCGAAGCCGTCGTCGCGCAGGAGCGTCAGGGTCCCGACGAGGCCCTTGACGACCTTGCCGTCCTTGATGAAATCGGCCGGCACCTGAAGCGCCCTGTTCTCGCCGCGGCGCACCGCGATCAGCTGGCCCTCCTTGACCAGCTGCCGGACGCGCGTCACCTCGACGCCGATCTCTTCGGCGATGTCGGGGAGGGTGAGCCAGGCGGGGACGAGTCCATCGATGTTTGCGTCAATCTCGGTCACAGGACAAGCCTGCCACCTCGCACTGACAGCCGGTAGCCGGGCATCGCCATCAGGGGGTGGCGCCCCGCCCGCGGCGGGCCCGGCCATGACCCGTCGGGCAGCATCGGACAGGCCTAGCTCACCGCCGACTTCAGCGAGACGGACGCGTCCGCGGCGCGCTGCCGGTCCAGGGCGGCGCCCCGCTCGATGAGCTTGCGCCCCTGTGCGAGGTCCCTCGGCCGGCCCACGGCGAGCAGCGCGACCAGCCGGCCGTCCCGCAGCCAGACCACCGACCAGGCGGCGCCGGTCGGGTCGCCGCGCCAGACCAGCTCGTCGGCGGCCGAGTGGTGGCCCGCGTACTGCACGAACCGGCCGAACTGCTCGGACCAGAAGTACGGGACCGGGTCGTAGGCCAGGCCCTCCGCGGGCTCGCGGGCGATGTTCTCGGCGACCGTACGGGGGCCCTGGAGGGCGTTGTCCCAGTGGTGGATCAAGAGGCGGCGGCCGTAGCGGGCGGACGGGAAGGAGGCGCAGTCGCCGACCGCGTAGACGTCGGGGACGGAGGTGCACAGGTGCTCGTCGGCCAGCACGGATCCGTCCTCGGGCGACAGGGCGACGCCGGATCCTGCCAGCCAGCCGGTGGCCGGCCGGGCGCCGATCCCGACGACCACGGCGTCGGCGGAGAGCGTCGTACCGTCCGCGAGGGTGACCGCGCCCGGCGCCACGGACGCGACCGAGACTCCGGTGCGCAGATCGGCCCCGGCGTCCGCGTACCAGTCGGTCATATGGGCGGCGACCTCGGCGGGCAGCGCGCCGGCCAGCGGGCGGTCGGCGGCCTCGACGACGGTGACCGCGCAGCCCGCCTCGCGGGCCGCGGTCGCGAACTCCGCGCCGATCCAGCCGGCCCCGACGACCACGATCTTGTGCTGGCCGGCGAGCACCGGGCGCAGCCGCTCGGCGTCGTCCAGGGTGCGCAGCAGATGGACGCCGGGCACCCCTTCGCTGCCGGGCAGCACGACCGGATCGGCGCCGGTCGCGAGCACCGCGTAGTCGTACGGGATGGGCCCCTCGGCGGTCTCGACGACATGCGCGTCGGGGCGCAGGGCGGTGACCCGGCGGGCCAGGTGCAGCTCGATGCCGAGCGCGCCGAAGTCGATGTCGAAGGCGGCGCCGTCGGCCTTGCCGAGCAGCAGGGCCTTGGACAGCGGTGGGCGGTCGTAGGGCTGGTGGGGCTCGTCGCCGAGCAGTGTGATCGCACCGCGCCAGCCCTGCTCACGGAGGGCGACCGCGGTCTGCACACCCGCTATTCCCGCGCCGACGATCACGACGCGCGGCGTGCGGTCAGGGGCCTGGGAGGACGTGCTGTGCTCGCTCACCCGATCACTGTAGGACGGTGTGTCGCGCCGCTCGCAGCAGCGCGCAAGGAGATCTCTGACACACCGTCACGATCGGCCGCCTCGGGGCGCCGCCCCCGCGGGACCCCGGGGCGCTCCCTTACGGCGCGTCGCGGGCCCGTATTAGGGTGACCGATGCACGCACTCGCGGGAGCCCGGACGCACCGGGCTGAGAGGGAGGCTGGCCGGCCTCCGACCGTACGAACCTGATCCGGGTCATGCCGGCGAAGGGAGGGGCTGGACGCCCATGCATCCACCTGCCACAACACCGACGTCATCCACCGCATCCATCTCGTCGTCCATCTCATCGGCGACCCCGTCCGGGCACCCCGACGTGCTCGTCATCGGGGGCGGGATCATCGGGCTGGTCACGGCCTGGAAGGCGGCCGCCCGTGGGCTCACCGTGGCCGTGGCCGACCCCGCGCCCGGCGGCGGCGCCGCCCGGGTCGCGGCCGGCATGCTGGCCGCGGTCACCGAGCTGCACTTCGGCGAGCAGACCCTGCTCGGCCTCAACCTCGCCTCCGCGGGCCGCTATCCACGGTTCACGGCGGAGCTGGAGGAGGCCAGCGGGCAGCGGATCGGCTACCGGCGGTGCGGCACCCTCGCCGTCGCCCTGGACGCCGACGACCGCGCCCATCTGCGCGAACTGCACGCCCTGCAGACCCGCTCCGGACTGGACTCGCAGTGGCTCTCGGGGCGCGAGTGCCGCCGGCTGGAGCCGATGCTGGCCCCCGGGGTGCGCGGCGGTCTCCGGGTGGACGGCGACCACCAGGTCGATCCGCGCCGACTGGCCAGCGCCCTGCTGATCGCCTGCGAGCGGGCCGGGGTGGCCTTCCACCGTGGCTGGGCGAAGCGGCTGACGGTCTCCGGGGGGCGCGCCTCGGGCGTCGAACTCGACGACGGCACACGGCTGTCGGCCGGTCAGACGGTGCTGGCCGGAGGCAGCCACAGCGGGCGGCTGGCCGGCGTACCCGAGGACGTGCTGCCTCCGGTGCGGCCGGTCAAGGGACAGGTACTGCGACTGCGCATGCCGGACGCACCGGCCGGCGGGCCCGCCTTCCTGTCGCGCACCGTACGGGCCGTCGTACGGGGCGGGCCGCTCTATCTGGTGCCCCGGGAGAACGGCGAACTGGTCGTCGGCGCCACCAGCGAGGAGCTGGGCTGGGACACCACCGTCACCGCGGGCGGCGTCTACGAGCTGCTGCGGGACGCGCACGAGCTGGTCCCCGGCATCACCGAGCTGCCGCTGGTCGAGACCTGCGCCGGGCTGCGCCCCACCTCCCCCGACAACGCCCCGCTGCTCGGCCCGTCCGCGCTGCCCGGCCTCCACCTGGCCACCGGGCACTTCCGCAACGGGGTGCTGCTGACGCCGGTCACCGGTGAGGCGATGGCCGAGGCGCTGGCCACCGGGAACCTCCCGGAGGAGGCCCGCCCGTTCTCCCCCGCGCGGTTCCCCGCCGCGGCCGTCCACGGGCCGGCAGGCGCCCGCGTCCCAGAGGAGCAGCCCGTATGAGCGCCCCCGGTGGCCACACCGTTTCCGTGTCCGTCAACGGGGAGGCCCGCGAGATCCCCGGCGGCCTCACCCTCGACCGGCTCGTCGCGACCCTCTCCACGGCGCCTGGCGGGGTGGCCGCCGCGGTCAACGAGACCGTGGTGCCGCGCACCCAGTGGCCCGCCACCGCCCTCGGCGACGGCGACCGCGTCGAAGTGCTCACCGCGGTCCAGGGAGGCTGATCCGCAGACATGACCGAAACCGCAGACATGACCGAGGCAACCGGCACAGCCGATGCGGCGGCCCCCGACGCCCTCACCATCGCCGGCACCACCTTCCGGTCCCGCCTGATCATGGGCACCGGCGGCGCGCCCAGCCTCGACGTCCTGGAACGCGCGCTGCTCGCCTCCGGCACGGAACTGACGACGGTCGCCATGCGGCGGCTGGACCCGACCGTGCAGGGCTCGGTGCTGTCCGTACTGCAACGGCACGGGATCCGGGTGCTGCCGAACACCGCGGGCTGCTTCACCGCGGGCGAGGCGGTGCTCACCGCCCGGCTCGCCCGGGAAGCGCTCGGCACCGACTGGGTCAAGCTGGAGGTCGTCGCCGACGAGCGGACCCTGCTGCCCGACCCGATCGAGCTGCTGGACGCCGCCGAGACCCTGGTGGACGACGGTTTCACGGTGCTGCCCTATACGAACGACGATCCGGTGCTGGCCCGGAAGCTGGAGGACGTCGGCTGCGCCGCGATCATGCCGCTGGGCTCGCCGATCGGCTCCGGTCTCGGCATCCGCAATCCGCACAACTTCCAGCTGATCACCGAGCGCGCCACCGTCCCCGTCGTGCTGGACGCGGGCGCGGGCACCGCCTCGGACGCCGCACTGGCGATGGAGCTGGGCTGCGCCGCGGTGATGCTGGCGTCCGCGGTGACCCGGGCGCAGGAGCCGGAGCTGATGGCCGCGGCGATGCGGCACGCGGTCGAGGCGGGCCGGCTGGCGTACCGCGCGGGCCGGATCCCGCGCCGCCACTTCGCGCAGGCGTCGTCGCCGACGGAGGGCGTGGCGGAGCTGGATCCGGAGCGGCCGGCGTTCTGAGCGGCGCGGCGGAGGCGGGGCGGACGAGGCCGTGTTCCCGCCAGGAAGCCATGTTCCTGTCACCGTTCGGCTGCAGTACGGCCGGGGAGCGGCCGGGGCGTGAGACCTGTCGGTGCTTGCTCGTAGACTCGTCTGCCGTGGATACGACCCTCCAGGACCCACTCGTGGGCCAGCTGCTCGACGGCCGCTACCGCGTCCAGGCGCGCATCGCCGCCGGCGGGATGGCCACGGTCTACCGGGCCATGGACACCCGGCTCGACCGTGTGCTCGCGCTGAAGGTGATGCACCCGACCCTCGCCATGGACGACGCGTTCGTCGACCGGTTCATCCGTGAGGCGAAGTCGGTCGCGCGCCTGTCGCACCCGAACGTGGTCGGCGTCTTCGACCAGGGCACGGACGGCACATACGTCTATCTGGCGATGGAGTACGTCGCGGGGTGCACACTGCGCGACGTGCTCCGCGAGCGGGGCGCGCTGCAGCCGCGGGCCGCGCTGGACATCCTGGAGCCGGTCCTCGCCGCCCTGGGCGCCGCGCACCGCGCCGGCCTGGTGCACCGCGACATGAAGCCGGAGAACGTCCTGATCGGCGACGACGGCCGGGTCAAGGTCGCCGACTTCGGTCTGGTGCGCGCCGTGGACACCAACACCACCGCCTCGACGGGCTCGGTCCTGGGGACGGTCTCCTATCTGGCCCCCGAGCAGATGGAGCACGGCACCGCGGACACCCGGGTGGATGTCTACGCCTGCGGTGTGGTGCTCTACGAGATGCTGACCGGCGGCAAGCCGCACACCGGCGGCTCCGCGGCGCAGATCCTCTACCAGCATCTGCACGAGGACGTGCTGCCGCCGTCCGAGCTCGTGCCCGGTCTGGCGCCGCAGCTGGACGACCTGGTGGCGCTGGCCACCGCCCGCGATCCGCAGCAGCGCCCGCAGGACGCGGTGGCCCTGCTGTCCCGCTCCCGCGCGGCCCGCGCCGAGCTGACCGACGCGCAGCTGGACGTCGTGCCGCCGCAGGCCAAGGAGACGCCCGCCCAGGGCTCCGATGGGGGTCCCCCCGCTCGAGCGAAGTCGAGAGTGGGGGAGGGCGGCGACGCCGAGCGCACGGACGTGCTCCCGCGGATCGGCGGCGTCCAGATGCCGCTGCCCGTCGAGGAGACCGGGGACGGGCTCAACCGCACCAGCCGGCTGGAGGTGCCGCCGCCGGCCGCGGCGCCGACGGACCAGACGACGCGGCTGCGCCCGGTGGCCGCCGCGGCGCCCCGTGGCGGGCTGCTCCAGCGGCACCGGCTGCTCACCATCGTCGCGGCCGTCCTGCTCGTCCTCGGGGTGGGCACCGGCGTCTGGTACATCAATATCGGCCAGTTCACGACCGTCCCGGCGGTGCTGGACATGCCGCAGGCCAAGGCGGAGAAGACGCTGCGGGACGAGGGCCTGGGCGTGAAGGTGAAGCGGGACTTCAGCGCGACCGTGGCGCGCGGCCATGTCATGGCCACGGACCCGGCGACCGGCCGGCAGATCCGCGGTACGGGCACGGTCACCCTCACCATCTCCCGCGGCCCGGAGATCGTCACGATCCCCGAGCTGTCCGGCACCCCGGTCGCTGACGCCAAGCGCAAACTGCGCGACCTCGGGCTGGCCCCGGGCACCGAGCGCCGGGAGTTCGACGCGGACGTCGCCAAGGGCTCGGTGATCCGTACGGACCCGGCCCCGGGCACCAAGCGGCACCCCGATACGGCGGTGGCGCTCACCATCAGCCGTGGCCCCGCCGTGCAGGTGCCCGATGTGATCGGCGACGACCGGGCGGACGCCGTGGAGACGCTGCGTGACGAGGGCTTCAAGGTGAAGTTCGCGGCCCGGCCGGTGTTCTCCCAGGAGGACCGGGGCACCATCGCCCAGCAGTCGCCCGATGAGAACACCGAACTGGGCAAGGGCGACACCGTCACCCTCACGCTCTCCAAGGGCCCTGAGATGGTCACCGTCCCGGACGTCACCGGTCAGAGCGAGGCGGACGCCAGGAAGACGCTGACGGATCGCGGCTTCCGGGTCGAGGTGAAGAAGCCGTTCCTCTTCCCCCAGGACGAGGTCGAGAGCCAGTCGGTCGAGGGCGAGGAGCAGGCGCCGAAGGGCAGCACGATCACCATCAAGCTCAAGGGAGCGCTGTAACGGGGGCGAGGTTCCCGCGCGGTCGGGGAGCGGTGTCGGGGACCCTTCGGGTCCCTGGCACCCTGGGAGCGTGAGTACTCCCCCGTTCCCAGAGCGCGCCGAGCGGCGTGCCCGTGCCCGTAATCCGGTCGGCGGCCATGTGCCGGTGGCCGGCGGCCTGGCCAAGGTCGGCCTTCCGTACGCCGCCGAGATGGGCGCCGAGACCGTGCAGGTCTTCGTGGCCAATCCGCGCGGCTGGGCGACGCCGCCCGGCAACCCCGGGCAGGACGAGGCGTTCCGGGCCGCCTGTGCGCGGGACGGCATCCCGGCGTATGTGCATGCGCCGTATCTGATCAACTTCGGCTCGCACACCGAGGCGACCGTCGAGAAGTCCGTGGCGTCGCTGCGGCACTCGCTGCGCCGCGGCCGGGAGATCGGCGCGCTCGGGGTCGTCGTGCACACCGGCTCGGCGACCGGCGGGCGCCCTCGCGCGCAGGCGCTGGCGCAGGTCAGGGAGCGGCTGCGGCCGCTGCTGGACGAGCTGACGCGGGACGACGACCCGTGGTTGCTGCTGGAGCCGACGGCGGGCCAGGGGGCGTCGCTGTGCTCGCTGGCGGAGGATCTCGGGCCGTACTTCGAGGCGCTCGACCGGCACCCCAGGCTCGGGGTCTGCCTCGACACCTGCCATGCCTTCGCGGCCGGTCACGACATGGCGGCGCCGGGCGGGATGAAGGCGCTGCTGGACGAGCTGGTGGAGGTCACCGGCGAGGGGCGGCTGAAGCTGATCCACGCCAATGACTCCAAGGACGTGGCCGGCGCGCGCAAGGACCGGCACGCCAACATCGGCGCCGGGCACCTCGGCGCGGAGCCGTTCGGGGAACTGTTCCGGCACCCGGCGACCGCCGGCGTCCCTCTGGTGATCGAGACACCCGGCGGCAAGGAGGGGCATGCGGCGGATGTGGCCCGCCTGAAGGAGCTGCGCGCGTCGGCCTCTTCGTAGCGGAGCCACGCGTCACGGTGCGGGCCCCGGCTCAGAGCTCGGGGCCCTCGCCCGGCTCCTCCTGGTAGGAGTAGCGCTGTTCACGCCACGGGTCGCCGAGGTTGTGGTAGCCGCGCTCCTCCCAGAAGCCGCGGCGGTCCGCCGTCATGTACTCGATGCCGCGGACCCATTTGGGGCCCTTCCAGGCGTACAGGTGCGGGACGATCAGCCGTACCGGAAAGCCGTGTTCGGCGGTGAGCAGTTCTCCGGAGCGGTGCGTGGCGAAGATGCAGTTCTCCGCGGCGAAATCCGCCAGCCGCAAATTCGAGCTGAATCCGTACTCGGCCCACACCATCACATGGGTGACATCCGGCGCGGGCGGCGCGAGCTCCAGGATCGTCTGTGTGCGGACCCCGCCCCATTCGGCGCCCAGCATGCTGAATTTGGTCACGCAGTGCATATCGGAGACGACCGTCGAATACGGCAGTGCCGTGAATTCCTCATGCGACCAGCAGTGCTTGCCGCCGTCCGCGGTGGCGCCGAAGGCCCGGAACTCCCAGCGCTCGGGGCGGAACTTCGGAACCGGCCCGTAATGCGTCACCGGCCAGCCCCGCTGAAGTCGCTGCCCCGGAGGGAGCTGAGGATGCTCCTGTTCGCGGCGTTCCGGCTGACCCATGCCCTCCATGTTGTCAGACCGGGAGGGGTGCCGATGACCAGGGACGGACGGATTCGGGCAACTCGCACTAAGCGTGAACTTACTGGACGGCTCGCTCCGGGCGGTGCGAGGATGCGCGGCATCTGCCCAGTTCACGCGCGGAAGGAGCCCGCTGCCATGCAGGGCGACCCCGAGGTCATCGAATTCCTCAACGAGCAGCTGACTGCCGAGCTGACCGCGATCAACCAGTACTTCCTGCACGCCAAGATGCAGGAGAACTTCGGCTGGACGAAGCTCGCGAAGTACACCCGCAGCGAGTCGTTCGACGAGATGAAGCATGCCGAGGTGCTGACCGACCGCATTCTCTTCCTCGAAGGGCTGCCGAATTACCAGCGGCTGTTCCATGTGCGCGTCGGCCAGACCGTCACCGAGATGTTCCAGGCGGACCGGCAGGTGGAGGTCGAGGCGATCGACCGGCTCAAGCGCGGTATCGAGGTGATGCGCAACAAGGGCGACATCACGTCGGCGAATATCTTCGAGAGCATCCTCGCGGACGAGGAGCACCACATCGACTATCTCGACACCCAGCTGGAGTTGGTCGAGAAGCTCGGGGAGGGGCTCTACATCGCCCAGCTGATCGAGCAGCCGAGCTGACGGGCCGACGGGCTACGCGGCCCCCGGGAGCCCCGCGAGCACCGCTTCGGCCTCCTCCGCGACCAGCGGCTCGGACGCGCCGTTGTCGATGAGCTCACGCCGGGGGCAGGCGCCGCGGCCGAGCAGTGCCTGGATGCGGCGCACGCAGTTGCCGCAGTCGGTGCCGGCCTTGCAGGCGGAGGCGATCTGGCGGGGCGTGCAGGCACCCGAATCCGCGTGGTCGCGGACCTGCTGCTCGGTGATCCCGAAGCATGAGCAGACGTACACGCGGTTCACCCCCGAGGAGGATTGGCTCGTCGATCCGGCTGATCTTGAGTGAGGTAACCCTTACCTTACCTGTCACGGCGGGTGCTCCACAACGCGGTGGGGCGCGGATCACAGGATCCGCGCCCCACTGTTGTGTCTTCGTACGAGCTACTGGTCGCGGTACATCTCCGCCACCAGGAACGCCAGGTCCAGCGACTGGCTGCGGTTGAGCCGCGGGTCGCAGGCCGTCTCGTAGCGCTGGTGCAGATCGTCGACGAAGATCTCGTCGCCGCCGCCCACGCACTCCGTGACGTCGTCACCGGTCAGCTCGACGTGGATGCCGCCCGGGTGGGTGCCGAGGCCCTTGTGGACCTCGAAGAAGCCCTTGACCTCGTCCAGCACATCGTCGAAGCGGCGGGTCTTGTGACCCGAGGCCGCCTCGAAGGTGTTGCCGTGCATCGGGTCGCAGATCCACGCGACCTGGGCGCCGGAGGCGGTGACCTTGTCGACCAGCTCGGGGAGCTTGTCACGGACCTTGTCCGCGCCCATCCGGGTGATGAAGGTCAGCCGGCCGGGCTCACGGTCCGGGTCGAGGCGCTCGATGAGGGTGAGCGCGTCCTCCGGGGTGGTGGTCGGGCCGAGCTTCACGCCGATCGGATTGCGGATCTTCGACGCGAACTCCAGGTGCGCCCCGTCCAGCTGGCGGGTGCGCTCACCGATCCAGACCATGTGGCCCGACACGTCGTAGAGGTGGCCGGTGCGCGAGTCGGTGCGGGTCAGCGACGACTCGTAGTCCAGGATCAGCGCCTCGTGCGAGGCGTAGAACTCGACGGTCCGGAACTCCTCCGGATCCACCCCGCAGGCGTTCATGAAGTTCATCGCCCGGTCGATCTCGCGGGCCAGCGCCTCGTAGCGCTGCCCGGAGGGCGAGGACTTCACGAAGTCCTGGTTCCAGGCGTGCACCTGGCGCAGGTCGGCGTAGCCGCCGGTGGTGAAGGCGCGCACCAGGTTCAGCGTCGCAGCGGAGGCGTGGTACATCCGCTTGAGCCGCTGCGGGTCCGGGATACGGGCCGCCTCGGTGAACTCGAAGCCGTTGACGGAGTCGCCGCGGTAGGTCGGCAGCGTCACCCCGTCGCGGGTCTCGGTCGGCTTGGAGCGGGGCTTGCTGTACTGGCCGGCGATCCGGCCGACCTTGACCACCGGGACGGAGCCGGCGTAGGTCAGTACGGCGCCCATCTGGAGGAGCGTCTTGAGCTTGTTCCGGATGTGCTCGGCGGATACGGCGTCGAAGGCCTCCGCGCAGTCGCCGCCCTGGAGCAGGAACGCCTCACCACGGGCGACGGCTCCCAGGCGCTCGCGCAGCTGGTCGCACTCGCCCGCGAAGACGAGCGGCGGATAGGACTCGAGCTCCGCGATCACATCGCGCAGAGCCTCTTGGTCCGGCCAGTCAGGCTGCTGCGCCGCGGGCAGGTCTCGCCAGGTGTTGCCACCGGCGTGGGTTTCAGCGTTCACGGTCACATGCCCAACATTACGGGGTCCCGGCGGGCGTCCAGCACGACGACCGCACTATGAGACAGGGTCCACATCCGAAGACGCGGACGGCCCGGCCCCGGCCCGTCATTCCGGGAGCGCGTCGTCCGGAGCGCCGCGGGCGACGGCCGCGAGCGTCTTCAGCGCGTAGGGCAGCACGTCCATGGGAGCGCCGGCCAGGCCGAGGCGTACGGCGTTCGGCGCGGGCGCGGTGCCCTGGGCGCCCTCGGGGGCGACCGCGAAGGCGGTGGCCGGGGTGACGGCGATACCGCGCCGGGCGGCGGCGGCCAGGAAGCTCTCCGCCCGCCAGCCGTCCGGCAGCTGCCACCAGGCGAAGTAGGACCGCGGGTCGCTGCGTACGTCGAACCCCGCGAGGTGCTCGCGGACCTGCGCCTGCCGGGCGGCGGCGTCCCGGCGCTTGGCGCGGGCGATGCGGTCCACGGTGCCGTCGGCCAGCCAGCGGGTGACCGCCTCCAGGGGGAAGCCGGGCGCGGTCCAGCCGCCGGAGCGCAGTGCGGCGGCCACCTTGTCGGTCAGCGGGCCCGGCGCGAGGACCAGGCCGACGGTCAGGCCGGGGGCCAGCCGCTTGGAGAGGCTGTCGACGAGGACGGTGCGCTCGGGCGCGTACGCGGCGAGCGGCGGCAGCGGCAGGGCGGGCGGGAAGGGCACGCCGGGCCGGAGCGGCAGCCCGGGACCGAGCGGCACTCCGGGTACGGCCGGGCCCCCGGCCGGCTCCGCCCGGTACCCGGCGCGGAGCTCCTCCCACGGGGCCTCCTCCCGCTCACCGGCCTCCCCTTCGGCCCGCTCGCCGCCCGCCGCCGCGTCCTCCTGGAGGAAGGCCCAGATCGTGTCCTCGACCGCCCACAGGTCCAGCTCGTCCAGGGTCTCGGCCAGTTCGGTGCGGCGGTGGGGCGGCATGGTCACGCCGAGCGGATTGTGGAGGGTGGGCTGGAGGTAGAGCGCGCGCAGCGGGGCGGAGCGGTGGGCGGCGCGTACCGCGTCGGGGCGCAGCCCGTACTCGTCCGTCGCGAGCGGCACGAGCGTCACGCCGATCCGCGCCGCGATGCCCTTGACCAGCGGATAGGTGAACGCTTCGACGCCCAGCCGGCCGCCCGGGGGTACCAGTGCGGCAACGGAGCCGGCCACCGCCTGCCGCCCGTTGCCGGCGAACAGGATCCGGTCGGGGTCGGCGGCCAGGCCCGTGCGGGCGAGGAGGGCGGCCGCTGCGGTGCGGGCCGCCGGGGTGCCGGCCGGGCCGACGGGTCCCATCGCCGCGCCGAGGGCGTCGGGCCGCAGCAGTGGCGTGATGCCCGCGGCGAGCAGGGCGGCCTGTTCGGGCACGACGGGGTAGTTGAGTTCGAGGTTGACGCGGGTGCCGGCGGCCGGGGCGGCGGGTTCGGCGAGCGCGGGCCCCGGCGCGTGCTGTGCGGCGCGGACGTAGGTGCCCCGGCCGACCTCGCCGACGGTCAGGCCGCGGCGGGCCAGTTCGCGGTAGACGCGGGTGGCGGTGGAGTTGGCGATCCGGTACCGGCGGGCGAAGGCACGCTGGGCGGGGAGCCGGTCGCCGGGGCGCAGCCGCCCGGCGGCGATATCGGCCGCGACCCGGTCGGCGATGCGCTGGTAGTCCTCTGTGGCCATGGCCCCGTCCGCCTCTCGCTCGCCCCTCACGAAAGCTCGGCACTTCCCAGCCATATTGCACCGAGCGCAATGTTTTTATTGCACCGAGATTGTCTGCCTCATAGCATCGAGCCGTCAAGGGGCAGGGAGCCAACTGGCAGGCGAAAGGGGCGGGTTGTGCCGAGCACGTCGTACGCGAAGGACGTCAACGGGATCACCATCGGATACGAGGACCGGGGCGCCGGAGCCCCCCTCGTACTCGTCCACGGCCATCCCTTCGACCGCACGATGTGGACGCCGCAGATCGAGACCTTCGGGGCCGCCGCCGGACCGGACGCCGGCTGGCGGGTGATCGCCCCGGATCTGCGCGGATACGGCACCACGACGGTCGTCCCCGGGATCACCTACCTGGAGACCTTCGCCCACGACCTCGCCGCGCTGCTGGACGCGCTGGGCCTGGCGGCGGAGCGGATCGTGCTCGGCGGACTGTCGATGGGCGGCCAGATCGTCATGGAGTTCGCCAGGCTGTTCCCGCAGCGGCTGCGCGGTCTGGTGCTGGCCGACACCTTCGCGCGGGGCGAGACCCCCGAGGGCAGGGCGATCCGTAACGCCATCGCCGACCGGCTGCTGGGCGAGGGCATGGCCGGCTACACGGACGAGGTGCTGGACAAGATGGTCGCCCGGTACAACATCGAGCGGCAGCCGGAGGTCGCCGCGCACGTCCGCCGGATGATGCTCGGAGCGCCGCCCGCGGGAGCCGCGGCGGCGCTCCGCGGCCGCGCCGAACGGCTGGACTACACCGAGCTGTTGGGGCGGATCACGGTGCCCACGCTGGTCGTCGTCGGCGAGGACGACGAGTACACCCCGGTCTCCGACGCGGAGTTCCTGCACTGGCACATCCCGGACGCGACGCTCACCGTCATCGACGACGCCGCCCACATGCCGAACCTGGAGCAGCCCGGCCAGTTCAACGAAGCGCTCGCGAAATTCCTGGCCACCCTCCCGTAGGGCGTCGGGTAGGGTGCCCACCATGTACGCGCAACCGGCCATGAACATGAACTGGTGGTGGACCGCCCATCCGGCGGCCCACTGATTCGCGCGCACCACACACACTCCGCGAAGGCCGCCCGAGGGGCGGCCTTCGGCGTTTGCGCCGGCCGTTCCTCCCCACCCGGAAGGAACCGCCATGCACCCCGAGCCCCTCGCACCGACCGCCGCCGCGCTCGTCCAGCGGCTGCTCGACCCCGACTGCCCGCCGTTCGCCCTGCTGCGCCGCCGCTCCCACGGGCGGGAGCCCGGCCCCGCCGCCATCGAGGTGCTGATCGGCGAGGTGGCGGAGGTCGAGCGGCTGGCCGACATCCCGCTGGGTGACGGCGTTCCGGCCGCGCCGGTGACCGACGCGCTGGCGCTGATCCCGTTCCGGCAGATCCGCGAGCGCGGCTTCCGCGCCCACGACGACGGCACCCCGCTGGCCGTACTCCGGCCCCGGGAGACCGCCGAACTGCCCCTGGACGAGGTGCTGGCGGCCCTTCCCGCGCATGACGTACGGGTCACGGAAGGGGCGTTCGACGTGGCCGACGAGGCGTACGCGGAGATCGTCGGGCGGGTGGTCAGGGACGAGATCGGCACCGGCGAGGGTGCGAACTTCGTCATCCGCAGGACCTTCGAGGGGCAGATTCCCGACTTCTCGGCGGCCGACGCGCTGGCCCTGTTCCGCCGGCTGCTGGCCGGTGAGCGCGGCGCCTACTGGACTTATGTCGTCCACCGGCCCGGGGTGCGCACCCTGGTCGGCGCCAGCCCCGAGGTGCATGTCCGGATGACCGGCGGAACGGTGGTGATGAACCCGATCAGCGGCACCTACCGCTACCCGGTCGGCGGCCCCACCCCCGAGAGCCTGCTGGCGTTCCTCGGCGACCGCAAGGAGGTCGAGGAGCTGTCCATGGTGGTCGACGAAGAGCTGAAGATGATGTGCACCGTCGGCGACAAGGGCGGGGTGGTGATCGGACCCCGGCTCAAGGAAATGGCCCATCTCGCGCATACCGAATACGAGCTGCGCGGCCGGTCCACCCTCGATGTGCGGGAGGTGCTCAGGGAGACCATGTTCGCGGCGACGGTCACCGGGTCGCCGGTGCAGAACGCCTGCCGGGTCATCGAGCGCCATGAGCCGGTCGGTCCCGACGGGCGCGGGCGCGGCTACTACGCGGGCGCGCTGGCGCTGATCGGCAGGGACGCCGGAGGCGCCCAGACGCTGGACTCGCCGATCCTGATCCGTACCGCCGACATCGCGGCCGGGGGCAGACTGCGCGTCCCGGTGGGCGCCACCCTGGTCCGCGCCTCCGACCCGCACAGCGAGGTCGCCGAGACGCACGCCAAGGCCGCGGGGGTGCTCACCGCGCTGGGCGTACGGGAGGCCCCCGCGCTCCCGGCGGCCGGCGGGGAGCCGCCGCGGCTGGCCGACGACCCGCGGGTGCGGGCCGCGCTGGACGCCCGCCGCGCCGACCTCGCGCCCTTCTGGCTGCGGATGCGGACCACTGCGCCGACCGCCGCGCTGAGCGGCCATGCGCTGGTCGTCGACGCCGAGGACACCTTCACCGCGATGCTGGCGCATCTGCTGCGCACCTCGGGCCTGTCCGTCACCGTCCGCCGCTACGACGAGCCGGGGCTGCGCGAGGCCGCCGTCGCGCATGAGGGGCCGGTGGTGCTGGGCCCGGGTCCGGGCGATCCGTCCGACGCGGCCGACCCCAAGATGCGGTTTCTGCGCGCGCTGACGGCGGAGCTCGTCGCCGGCCACCGCCACGGTCTCCTCGGCGTCTGCCTCGGGCACGAGCTGCTCGCCGCGGAGCTGGGGCTGGAGATCGTCCGCAAGGACGTCCCGTTCCAGGGCGCGCAGGAGCGGATCGACTTCTTCGGGCGCCCGGAGACGGTCGGCTTCTACAACACCTTCACGGCCCGCTGCGATGACACGACGGCGGCCGAACTGGCCATGCACCGCGTCGAGTTGAGCCGGGACGCGGCGACCGGCGAGGTGCACGCGCTGCGCGGGCCCGGCTTCGCCGGCGTGCAGTTCCACCCCGAGTCGGTGCTGACCCTGGACGGCGCCTCGGTCACCGCGCAGCTGCTGGCAGCTGTCCTTGTGTGACCAGCATGTTCTCGTTGGTGCGGCCGGCCAGGTAGTCCTGGACATTGGTCACGGTGGCCTCGATGATCTGGCCGACCGCTTCCTCCGTGAAGTACGCCTGATGTGAGGTGACCAGCACGTTTCCGAACGTCATCAGGCGGGCCAGGGTGTCGTCGTTGATCACGTCCAGGGACCGGTCGAAGAAGAACAGCCCGGCCTCCTCCTCGTAGACGTCCAGGCCGACGCCGGTGAGCCGGCCGGCCTTGAGGGTCTCGACGAGGGCGGCGGTGTCGATCAGCCCGCCACGGCTGGAGTTGACCAGGATCGCGTCGTCCTTCATCGCGGCCAGCGCGTCGGCGTCGATGAGATGGCGGGTGGCCTCCACCAGCGGCACATGCAGGGTGATCAGATCCGCCTCGGCGAACAGCTGCTCCTTGCCGACGTACTTCAGGCCCAGCTCGATACAGCGCGGGTTCTCGACGATGTCCCAGCCGAGCAGGTTCATCCCGATGCCATGGGCGATCCGGGTGAACGCCTCGCCGATCTTGCCGGTGCCCATCACCCCGACCGTACGGCCGCGCAGATCGCGGCCCATGAGGCCGTCCAGCCGGAAGTCGAAGTTACGGGTGCGGTTGGCGGCCCGTACGATCCGCCGGTTCACGGCCAGCGTCAGGCCCCAGGCGAATTCGGCGACCGCGTAGGGCGAGTAGGAGGAGACCCGGCCGATGGTCATGAGGAGGTCGGCCGCGGCCTCCAGATCGATGTTGTTGAAGCCCGTGGAGCGCTGGGCGATCATCTTGGTGCCGCCGGCCGAGAGGGTCTGCAGGACGTCCGCGCTCAGATCGGCGTTGACGCTGGTGCTGACGATCTCGTAGCCGCGCGCGATGGGGGCGGTGTCGCGGTTGAGGAAGACATCCAGGCTGCGGATCTGGTGACGGCCTTCGAAGGCCCTCTCCAGCAGCGGCTGCTCGTCCGCCTGCACGCCGAAGGCAACGATCTCCACGACTGCTCCCGCCGATCCGGATAGGTGGGTTTCCCCGTGTTCTCCCCGCTTTCGGGGTTTCTTCCCGTTTTCGAGCGATAGGCCGAATATACGGCCCATCGCTCGACGACGCCGTCCGGAGCGGGGAGGGAGCGGCCCGACCCGGCCCGGCCCGGCCCGGCTAGCCGAAGAACACGCCGACCTCCGAGTACAGCGACGGATCGACGGTCTTCAGCTTCGCGGTCGCCTCCGCGATCGGCACCCGGACGATCTCCGTGCCGCGCAGCGCGACCATCTTGCCGAAGTCGCCGTCCCGCACCGCGTCGATGGCGTGCAGCCCGAAGCGGGTGGCCAGCCAGCGGTCGAAGGCGCTGGGCGTACCGCCGCGCTGGGTGTGCCCGAGCACCGTCGTGCGGGCCTCCTTGCCGGTGCGCTGCTCGATCTCCTTGGCCAGCCACTCCCCCACACCCGACAGCCGGACGTGTCCGAAGGAGTCCTTCGACTCGTCCTTGAGCACCATCTGGCCGTCCTTGGGCATCGCCCCCTCGGCGACGACCACGATCGGGGCGTAGCGGACCTTGAAGCGGGACTCGATCCAGCGGCAGACCTGCTCGACGTCGAAGCGCTGCTCGGGGATGAGGATGACGTTCGCCCCGCCCGCCAGGCCCGAGTGCAGCGCGATCCAGCCGGCGTGCCGGCCCATCACCTCCACCACCAGCACCCGCATATGGGATTCGGCGGTGGTGTGCAGCCGGTCGATGGCCTCGGTGGCGACGCCGACGGCGGTGTCGAAGCCGAAGGTGTAGTCGGTGGCCGAGAGGTCGTTGTCGATGGTCTTGGGGACGCCGACGCAGGGCACGCCGTGTTCCTCGTGGAGCCGGGCGGCGACGCCGAGGGTGTCCTCCCCGCCGATCGCGATCAGCGCCTCGACCTCCTCCTTCGCGAGGGTGTCGTTGATCCGGCGGATGCCGTCGTCCACCTTGAACGGGTTGGTCCGCGAAGAGCCCAGGATCGTGCCGCCACGGGGCAGGATGCCGCGGACCGCCGCGATGTCCAGCGGGACCGTGTCGCCGTCCAGCGGGCCGCGCCAGCCGTCCCGGAAACCGATGAACTCGTATCCGTGCTCCTGGGTGCCCTTGCGGACGGCGCCCCGGATCACCGCGTTGAGACCGGGGCAGTCGCCGCCGCCGGTCAGTACTCCGACCCGCATCGTTGCCTCACCTACATCCCGTCAGGGCCGCGCACACGGCCGTGAATGAGCCGACCCGGCTCACGCTAATGGTGATCTGGGTCACTCCGGGATGGGGTGATGTCCGATTTCGCGGAAATATCGGGGAGTTGAGAAGATGCGTTCACCCGTACGAGCGGGACCGGATGGGTCTACGCCGCCCGCTACGCGTCGTCGAGGCCGCGCTCGATCGCGTACCGCACCAGCTCCACGCGGTTGTGCAACTGCAGCTTGCCGAGGGTGTTCTGGACGTGGTTCTGCACCGTGCGGTGCGAGATGACCAGCCGCTCGGCGATCTGCTTGTACGAGAGGCCCTTGGCGACCAGGCGCAGCACCTCGGTCTCCCGGTCCGTCAGCTGCGGAGCGCCGGGCTCGTCGGGCGCCGCCGGGGCCGGCTCCGTCGCCAGCCTGCGGTACTCGCCGAGCACCAGACCGGCCAGACCCGGGGTGAACACCGGGTCGCCGACCGCGGTGCGGCGCACCGCGTCGAGCAGTTCCTCGGTGCTCGCCGACTTCAGCAGATAGCCGGTCGCCCCGGACTTGACCGCCTCCAGGACGTCGGCGTGCTCGCCACTCGCGGAGAGCACCAGCACCCGCAGCGCCGGATTGGCGCCGACCAGCTCCTTGCACACCCGGACGCCGGGCAGCTCCGGCAGATTGAGGTCCAGCACCAGCACATCGGGCGCCGCGGCCTGCGCCCTGCGCACCGCCTGGAGGCCGTCCCCGGCCGTCGCCACCACGTCGAACCCGGCCTCCGCCAGATCCCGCGCGACCGCGTCGCGCCACATCGGGTGGTCGTCGACCACCATCACCTTCAGGCCCGCCTGCTCACTCACGTCTTCCCCCCTCTGCCGCCCCCGGGCGCACCGCCCTTGGGGACCTTCAACTCCACTTCCGTGCCCTGTCCGTGAACCGAGATCCAGTCGGCGCTGCCGCCCAGATCCCGCAGCCGCCCGCGGATCGAGAGGGCCACCCCGAGACGGCCCTCGCGCTCGGCGTCGGCGAGCCGGCCCTCGGGGATGCCGGGGCCGTCGTCGCGCACCGTCACGATCACCGCGTCCGGTTCGTCCTCCACCAGGATCCACGCGTGGGCGCCGGCCCCCGCGTGCACCCGCACATTGTCCAACGCGGCACCGACAGCGGCCGTCAGCTCCGCCGCCGCGACGGCCGGCAGCTCGACCGGGGCACCCGGCTCGGAGAAGGTGATCCCGGCACCCGCGTACGGCGCGAGCAGCGCCCGGATGTCGCACGGCGCACCGGGCCGGTCCTCCGGCGGCGTACCGGTCCTGGGCGCCTTCGTGCCCAACACCCCGGCGGTGCCCGGCATTTCCGCCCCGCGCTGCGGCGGCACCAGCCCGCTGGAGACCAACGTCCGCAGCGCGACCTCCTGTTCGCCCGCCATCCGGCCGAGCTCGGCGGCCTCCCCGCCGATCGCGGCACCGCGCCGCTGCACCATCGCCAGCACCTGGAGCACACTGTCGTGGATGTCGCGGGCCAGCCGCTCCCGTTCCCGGGTGGCGGCCTCGATCTGCAGCGCGCGGGCGAGGGTGCGCTCACTGGTGCGGGCCACCTCGACGACATAGCCGATGGCGACGCTGGCCACCCACACCAGGACCACGTTGTGGATGGTGTCGCGGGCGAACTCCTGGCGTTCGACGAGATTGGCCACGGCGACCGCGGCGGAAGCAGCCGCGGCCCACCGCCAGCCGCCCTTGATCGCGAAGCCCAGGACCGCGCCCGCCGTCCAGATGGACGGCAGCGTGGGCCCCCCGTCCATGATGCGGGCGTGGGTGTCGATCAGCGGGGTGATGAGGATGCCGCCGACCGCGAAGGACAGGTCGGCGATCAGGAACTGCCTGGTGCAGCGCTCCCTGGCGGTCGTATGCCGCCAGGTCAGCACCATCCAGAGGGTGAGCGCGCCCATGTAGGCGGCGGCGCCCAGCGGATGGGCGTACTGGTCGTAGGAGAGCGTGACCAGGACGAGGGTGTAGCCGAGGGTGAGGATCCGGTAGCCGGTGAGCGCGCGCCACAGTGGAAGCTCGACGGACATCCGCAGCACTTTCGGGCGCTTGCCCTTCCGCCTGTCCACGGTCCGTATCGCGGCATCCGTCATACCGGCCCCCACCCCCTGCCGGGCATCTCCACGCCCCGGCCTCGGCCTAGCCCTTGCTCTTGCCCTTGCCCGACTTGTTCCCTGCGGCGTGCCCGGACTGCGCGGCCTTCTCGGCCTTCTCGGCCTCCGCCTTCTTCTTCGCCGCCTCCGCCTTCGCCTCGGCGATCTGGCGCTTCGCCGCCGTCGCGTAGATGTCGACGTACTCCTGGCCGGACAGCTTCATGATCTCGTACATGACCTCGTCGGTGACCGACCGCAGGATGAAGCGGTCGCCCTCCATGCCCTGATAGCGGGTGAAGTCCAGCGGCTTGCCGATGCGGATGCCCGGCCGGATCATCTTCGGCACGATCTTGCCCGGAGGCTGCACCTTCTCGGTGTCGATCATCGCGACGGGGATCACCGGCGCCCCGGTGGCCAGCGCGACCCGCGCCAGACCGCCGGGCTTGCCGCGGTAGAGCCGGCCGTCCGGGGAGCGGGTGCCCTCCGGGTAGATGCCGAACAGCTCACCGCGCTCCAGCACCTCGATGCCGCTCTTGATCGCCGCCTCGCCCGCGCCCCGGCCGCCCGAGCGGTCCACCGGGAGCTGGCCCACGCCCTTGAAGAACGCCGCCGTCAGCTTCCCCTTGACGCCCGGGGAGGTGAAGTACTCGGCCTTCGCGATGAAGGTGACCTTCCGGTCGAGCACCGCGGGCAGGAAGAAGGAGTCCGAGAAGGACAGATGGTTGCTCGCGAGGATCGCCGGACCCTCGGCGGGAATGTTCTCGATGCCTTCCACCCAGGGCCTGAAGGCAAGCTTCAGCGACCCGCCGATGGAAAACTTCATTGCGCCGTAGATCAACCGACTGCCTCCTGTGTGTGACGCAAAGAGATTAACCTGCCCCGGCGCCCCGCCGGTCGCGACGGGGCGGCGAGCGGGCGCGACCGGGCCGCGACGGCCCGCCGGGCGCCGGGCACGGGTCCCGACGGGCGCCCGGGACGGGAGTGCCGACTTACCCGTCCGGCGGCCCCCGTCGGACCTATCCGGCCGGGGCCCCTCCGCGTACCCTGGGGTAACTCGCCGGCCCCCTTCATCGATCGGAGTCCCCTGGTGCCGCTGCTTCCCGGAGCCGAGCCGTTCCGCCGTGACGGCGGAGAGGTCGGCGTTCTCGTATGCCACGGCTTCACCGGCTCCCCCCAGTCCGTACGCCCCTGGGCCGAACATCTCGCCGACCACGGGCTGACCGTCTCGCTCCCGCTGCTGCCGGGACACGGCACCCGCTGGCAGGACCTCCAGCTCACCACCTGGCAGGACTGGTACGCCGAGGTCGACCGCGAACTGCGGGCGCTGACCGAGCGGTGCGCCAAGGTCTTCGTCTGCGGGCTGTCCATGGGCGGTGCCCTGGCGCTGCGGCTGGCCGCCAAACACGGCGCCGCGATCAGCGGGCTGGCCCTGGTCAACCCCGGCAACAAGGTGCACGACGCGGCGGCGCCGCTGCTGCCGGCGCTGCGCCACCTCGTACGGACGACCAAGGGGATCGCGAGCGACATCGCCAAGCCGGGCGCGGAGGAGGTCGGCTACGACCGGGTGCCGCTGCACGCGGCGCACTCGCTGCGCCGGTTCTTCCAGCAGGTCGACTCCGAACTCCCCCGCGTCACCCAGCCGTTGCTGGTGATGACCAGCCCGCAGGACCATGTCGTACCGCCCGTGGACTCCGAGCGCATCCTGAGCCGGGTGTCCTCCACGGACGTACGGCAGACCCTCCTGGAGCGCAGCTACCACGTCGCGACGCTCGACCACGACGCGGAGCAGATCTTCCGGGAGACCCTCGCCTTCATCACCCGGCTCGCGCCGGAAGCACACGCGGGCACCGTCGAGGAGGAGGCGGCGGCCAGTGGCGGAGCGTAGCCCCCGCGATCCCCGGGACCCGCTGGACGAAGAGGCCGCGTGGGCCGAGATCGTCGCGGGCTACGGCGAGCAGCCGGAGTTCCCCACGACGGATGACGGCACGGACGGGGAGAAGGACGGCGGCAGGAACGGGGACGGCGACGGGAAGGCCGCGGGCAGCGCGGCGGCGGGCGACGACGCCGGGGCCGCACCCGGTCCCGGGTCCGCGTCCGGTCCCGGCTCCGGCTCCGGCTCCAGCCCCGGCTCCGGCCCCGGCTCCGACGATGCGAAATCCGGCGACGCGAAGTCCGGCGGCGACGCCTCCCGTCCTGGCAGCTTCATCGTCTACGCCCCCGGTGTCGGACCGCGCGACTGGAGCACCGCCGAACCGTCCGACGACGACTTCGACGAGACGGACGAGGGGCACTTCACCCCGCCCGAACCGCCGCCGCTGCCGCACGCCGACGTCACCACCAAGTTCGCTTGGATCGCGGTGCTCGGCGGTCCGCTGCTGCTGGTGCTGATGATGCTGCTCCAGCAGCCGGTGACATGGTGGATCACGGTCCTGGGCATCGGCGGCTTCCTCGGCGGCTTCGCCACCCTGGTGGCCCGGATGAAGAACGACGACGAGGACGACGACGGGACGCCGGGCAGCGGCGCGGTGGTCTGACCTCAGCCGGCCGGCACCCGCAGCGCCGCCAGCACCGGCAGATGGTCCGTGGCGGCCCTGAGATCCGCCTCGTGTACGCCCGGCAGGCCGTGCGGCACCCCGCAGCCGAGCACCTCCACCCCCGCCGTCGTGAACACCGCGTCGATCCGCTGATGCGGGTCATGGGGCGTGGAGGTGAACTCGCCGCCCCACGGCTTCGCCGTCCAGCCGTCGGTGAGCGCGCCCGCCAGCCGCCGGAAACTCCGGCCGTCCGGCCGGTCGTTGAGGTCGCCCCCGGCGACCGCGTGCGGGACGTCCAGCCGCGCCAGCCGTTCCAGGAGCAGCCCGGCCTGCTCGTAACGCTCCTCGGCGGCGAGGCTGAGATGGCAGCTGAGCGCACCGAGCCGGGCCCGGCCGATCCGTACCACGGCGGTCGCGAAACCGCGCTGGTGGAGGCCGGGGGTACGGGGCAGCAGGATGTCCTCCGTGCGCTCCACATGGGCGCGCAGGGTGGAGAGGATCATCGGGCCCGCGGTCGTCCCGCCGCCGGTGACATGGACCAGGCCGGACGCGCGGGCCAGCCGCTCGGCGGCCTTGCGCCAGCGGAAGAACCGCGGCGCCTCCTGGATCAGCACGAGGTCGGGGGCGCAGGCCCTGATGACCCGGGCCAGCGCGGCCCGGTCGTCGCGCATCGAGCGGATGTTGTAGCTGAGCACCCGGATGACGGCCGAACCGTCGGGATCGGTGTGGGAGTCGGGGAGCGGGTTCAACGGTAAGGTCACCCGCGCCAAGATAGGGCAACGGCCCGTCGCGTCCCCGGGACGCGACGGGCCGTTGCCCTACGGATGAGCGGCCGCTGCCGGCGTGCTAGCCCTGGCGGGCCAGGTCGGCGGCGCCCACCAGTCCCGCCTTGCCGCCCAGCTGGGCGGCGAGTACCTGGGCGTGCGGGCGCCACTGGTTGCCGACCAGCCAGCGGCGGAAGGACTTGCGGATCGGGTCGAGGACCAGTTCGCCCTCGTCCGAGACGCCGCCGCCGACGATGAAGGCGGACGGGTCGAAGAGCGAGGCCAGGTCGGCGAGGCCGGCGCCGGCCCAGCGGGCCAGCTCGCGGAAGGAGTCGATGGCGACCGGGTCGCCCTTGCGGGCGGCCTCGCTGACGTGCTTGCCCTGGATGCCCTCGGAGGTGCCGTCGCCCAGGCCCAGCAGGATCTGCGCGCTCTCGGGGGTGGCGAAGGCACGCTGGCGGGCGTAGCGCAGCAGGGCGCGCCCGGACGCGTACTGCTCCCAGCAGCCCTGGCTGCCGCAGCCGCAGAGCAGGCCGTCGGGGACGACCCGGATGTGGCCGAACTCGGCGGCGACGCCGAACCGGCCGCGGCGCAGCTTGTTGCCGATGATGATGCCGCCACCCAGGCCGGTGCCCAGGGTGATGCAGATGACGTCGCTGTGGCCCTGGCCGGCGCCGAACTTGTACTCGCCCCAGGCCGCTGCGTTGGCGTCGTTCTCGACGACGACGGGGAGGCCGACGCGCTGCTCGACCTTGTCCTTGAGCGGTTCGTGACGCCAGTCGATGTTGGGCGCGAAGAGGACCGTGGCCCGCTTCTCGTCGACATAGCCGGCGGCGCCGATACCGACCGCCTCGATCTGGTGGTCGGCCCCTACCTTCCGGACGGCGTCCGCGATGGCCTCGGTCAGCGCGTCGGTGGCCTGCGGGGTCGGCACCGTGCACGTCTCAAGGATCGAGCCCTCTTCGTCGACCACGCCGGCCGCGATCTTCGTGCCGCCGATGTCGACGCCGATGGTGAGTCCCATGTGTCCCTCAGTATTCGCTCGAACCCCGCCGGGACCAACCGTACCGGAGACGAGGTCAGTCGAGATCGATGCGCTCGGTGCCGGTGGGACCGTCGTCGTCGCGGGGATCGTCGCCGCGGTTCGTTCCGGTGGTGCCGCCGGGCCGGTCGCCGAGGTCCTCGCGGGTCCAGCGGCGCTCGCTGCTCTCGACGGCCGAGCGGTAGGCGGCGAGCAGCTCGGAGCCGGCCGCGGCGAGGTGGTCGAAGATCTCCGGGTTGCGCTCGATGACCGGCTCGACGGCGGCCTTGGCCTGCCGGAAGAGCTGGTTGACGGCGCCCTGCGCGGCGATCCCGCCCAGCGCGCCGGGCAGCTGGATGCCGCTGAGCTTCTCGGTCACCGCCTCGGCGAGCTTGCGCAGCTCGTCGGCGGCGCTGCCGGGCTGCTGGCCGTTCTCCGCGCGGCGGCGGGCCTTGAGCGCGGCGAGGTCCTCGGCGCAGGCCGTCGCCCAGGCATCGGCATCGACATCGGCCTGGCGGTCGGCGGGACGCTCGGTGGCATCACTCATGATGAACTCCGTGGACTCCTGCGGCGCGGCGGGTACGGCGGGTGGTACGGCCGAGCGGCGTGTGCGGGGCGGGTCGGGAAGGGTACTCACGACGAGCGCCCCTGAGCGCCGCTCACTCACGACGTTACCCGAATGGTGGTATGGCGTTCACGGCTCACGGGCCGTTCAGCGGCTCTCGGGCCACAGCGCGGGATCGGGGGTGAAGCGGATGTCCAGGACGCCGTCCCGCAGCCCGGCGCCGGAGACGGTGCAGCGGCGCAGTGCGGAGGGGAGCGTACGGATCCGGCGGTAGCGGCCGACGGTGACGACGATCTCGTCGCCGCGGCGCACCAGGCCGAGGGCGTCCCGCTCGGCGCCGGGCAGCGGCACCCGCCAGACGAGGATGCCGTCGGTGGCGAGGCGGTCCTCGACGGCCCACGGGTCGGGGTGCGCCCGGTCCGCGGGGTCGCCGTCGCCGATTTCGCCGGTCGGCCCGTCGATCAGCTCGTCCAGCTCCTCGACGCCCTGGGGGTCGCGGCCCAGGTGCGGCACCTCGTGGACGGGCACGTCGGGGAATTCCTCGCGCAGCGCCTTGAGGGCGGACTGCTGGCTGCCGGAGAGCGCGCCGAGGAAGGGGTCGGCGGAACCGGTGGGCAGCAGCCGGTTGACGAGGACGGCGTCGGTGCGACGGCCGTGCAGTGCGAGTCCGGCGCGCAGGCCGCGCAGGTTGGCGGCGGCGACCGGGCCGGCTTCGGTGACCAGGCGTACGGAGGTGCCGGGGTCGTCGATCACCCGCTGGACGGCGGCGAGTTCGCTCTCCCAGCGCTCGGCGGCCTCGTACAGCTTCTGGGCCGGCATCGGGACGCCGGCGAGCTGGGCGAGGACCGGGCGCAGTGCGCGGGCGGCCTGGCGTTCGGGCGGCAGCAGCCGGCGCAGATAGCGGCGGACCTGGGCGGGCAGCGCCAGCAACCGGATCGTTTCGGCGGCCGGCGGGGTGTCGACGACGACCAAGTCCCAGGCGCCCGAGGCGTGTTCGGCGCGCAGGGCGTGCAGCAGCGCGAAGGCTTCGGAGCCGGGGAGTTCGGTGAGTTCGTCCTCTTCGAGGGGGGCGGCGCCGAGCAGGTCGAGGGCGACCCCGGCGCGTTCCTGGAAGGCGAGGAACTCCCGGCGGAAGCGGTCGCCGGGGTCGATCCGGCGGGCGTGCAGTCCGGGGACTATCGGGGTGGGCGCGTCGGCGGCGAGGCGCCCGGAGCCCAGCACGGTTTCCGCGGTGTCGCTCTCGGTGGTGAGCAGCAGTACGCGGGCTCCCCGTCGGGCGCCGGCCAGGGCGGTCGCGGCGGCGAGCGTGGTGCGGCCCGCGCCGCCGGGGCCGGTGACGAGAAGGGTGCGCACGCTCAGAGCTTCTTGGCCTCGTCGGTGGGCTTCCCGGTGGCGTCAGCGGCACCCTCGGGACCGCTCTCCACGCGCCGCTTCAGACCCTCCAGCGCCCGCTCGATGATGACCTTCTCCGCCTTGCGCTTGATCATTCCCAGCATGGGGATCTTGACGTCGACGGTGAGGCGGTAGGTCACCTCGGTCCGCTTGCCGTCGCCGAGCGCGGCGAGCCGGTAGGAGCCGTCGAGGGCGCGCAGCATCTGCGACTTGACCAGCGACCAGCTGACCTCGTTGTCACCGGTCCAGGTGTAGGCGAGGGTGTGGTCGTCCTTGATCGCGCCGGCGTCCAGCAGCAGGCGGACCTGCTCCGCGCGCCCCCGGTCGTCCTTGGCGAGCACCTGCGCCTCTTTGACCTCGCCGGTCCACTCCGGGTAGCGGTCAAAGTCGGCGATCACTCCCATCACGTCGGCGGGTGCCGCCTCGATCGTGATGCTCGAGCTGGTGTGTTCGGCCATCGCCGTGCTCCTCCATGCCGATTCATGCCGGTCCGCCGACTCGCGTCACATTCCGTGTCTCTGCTGCTGAAGGCTACCGCGCGGCGAACGGCGGGCGGACACCAGCGGTCCCTGTACGACGGGCCCGTGCGCTATCGGCCACCGGCCCGCCCCCGGCGCCGAACGCCGTCCGCCCCCGTGCGGCCGGGCTCACCACTCCAGGACGTACGGCGTCCCGGTCGCGTTGAAGTGCCCGACGTTGACGCATTCCGTACCGCCGATCCGGGCCCGCCGGGCGAGCGGCTGATGGACATGGCCGAAGAGCGAATAGCGGGGCCGGGTACGGCGGATGGCGTGCAGCAGCGCGGCGCTGCCGCGTTCGAAGCGGCGGGCGACGGTGTCGTAGCAGAGCTCGGGGACGTCCGGCGGGATATGCGTGCACAGCACGTCCACCTCGCCGACCGCCTCGATCTTGGCGGCGTACTCCTCGTCGCTGATCTCGTAGGGAGTCCGCATCGGGCTGGTCAGTCCGCCGCCGATGAAGCCGAAGACCCGGCCGCCGATCTCCACCCGCTCCCCGTCGAGGACGGTGGTGCCAGGTCCGGCGTATTCCGGCCACAGCCGCGGCATGTCGACATTGCCGTAGGTGGCGTACGTGGGTGTGGGGAACGCGGCGAACAGTTCCGCGTATTGCTTGCGGACCGCGGACTCGATGACCGACTCCCGGCTCCGGCCCGTGCCGTCCAGCTCGCCCCACAGCCTGCGGCCCAGCTCACGGGCCTCCTCGAAGCGGCGGGCGGTGCGCAGTTCGACCAGGGTGTCGGCGTGCGCGACGCCGAAGAGATCGGGGAAGATGCCGCGCGAATGGTCGTGGTAATCAAGGAAGAGCACCAGGTCACCGAGGCAGACCACGGCGTCGGCGCCGATTCCGGCCCGCGCCAGGTCCCGGCTGTTGCCATGGACGTCACTGACCACATGCACACGCATGGCGCCACCCTAGATCCCGCGGGGCGCGCCCGGGAGGGCCTCCTGGACCTGCGGTTACTTTCGGGTCACCAATGGCCTGGTTTAGTCTGCGCGAAGCAGTCCCCATGGCGTGTCCCTATGTATGTGACGCATCAAACATCTGGCCGTACCCCCCTATCCCTGAAGCAATACCGGTGGGTAACGTCCGGGCAGTCCGATCCCCCCTGCCTGAATCATGGACCGCAGCCGGTGTACACACAGCGTCGTGGCGCCGGCGCCAATGAGGAGCAGCAGTCTTGCGCGAGTTCAGCCTTCCGGCCCTGTACGAGGTCCCCGCGGACGGCAACCTGACGGATCTGATCCGCCGAAATGCCGCGCAGCATCCTGATGTCGCGGTCGTGGGCCGCAAGGTGAACGGTGCCTGGCAGGACGTCACCGCCGCCACCTTCCTGGCCGAGGTCCGCGCCGCCGCCAAGGGCCTGATGGCCTCCGGTGTCCGGCCCGGCGACAGAGTCGGCCTGATGTCGCGTACCCGCTACGAGTGGACGCTGCTGGACTTCGCCATCTGGAGCGCCGGCGCGATCACCGTCCCCGTGTACGAGACCAGCTCCGCCGAGCAGATCCAGTGGATCCTCGGCGACTCGGGCGCGGTGGCCTGCCTGGTGGAGACCCCCTCGCACGAGGCAGCCGTCGAGTCGGTCCGCGACCGGCTGCCCGAGCTGGCGAACGTCTGGCAGATCGAGCGGGACGCCATCGCCCGGCTGCGGGCCGCGGGCGACGGGATCACCGACGAGGAGGTGGACGAGCGCAGCGCGATCGCCGACGCGGACTCGCCCGCCACGATCGTCTACACCTCCGGCACCACAGGGCGTCCCAAAGGCTGTGTGCTCAGCCACCGCAGCTTCTTCGCCGAGTGCGGCAACGTCGTCGAGCGTTTGCGCCCGCTGTTCCGTACCGGCGAGTCCTCCGTGCTGCTCTTCCTCCCCGTTGCCCATGTCTTCGGCCGCCTGGTGCAGGTCGCCTCGGTCATGGCGCCGATCAAGCTGGGCCACGCGCCGGACATCAAGCACCTCACCGACGACCTGGCCTCCTTCCGGCCGACGATGATCCTGGGCGTGCCCCGGGTCTTCGAGAAGGTCTACAACTCGGCGCGCGCCAAGGCGCAGGCCGAGGGCAAGGGCAAGATCTTCGACAAGGCGGCGGACACCGCGATCGCCTACAGCCGCGCGCTGGACACGCCCGACGGGCCGTCCCTGGGCCTGAAGTTCAAGTACAAGGTCTTCGACCGGCTGGTCTACGGCAAGCTGCGGAACGTCCTCGGCGGCCGCGCCACCCACGCCATCTCCGGCGGCGCCCCGCTCGGTGAGCGCCTGGGCCACTTCTACCGCGGCATCGGCTTCACCGCCCTGGAGGGCTACGGCCTGACGGAGTCCTGTGCGGCCACCGCGTTCAACCCCTGGGACCGCCAGAAGATCGGCACCGTCGGCCAGCCGCTGCCCGGCTCCGTCGTCCGTATCGCCGACGACGGCGAGGTGCTGCTGCACGGCGAGCACCTCTTCACCGAGTACTGGAACAACGAGCCGGCCACCAAGGAAGCCCTGTCCGACGGCTGGTTCCACACCGGCGACATCGGCACCCTCGACGAGGACGGCTACCTCGCCATCACCGGGCGCAAGAAGGAAATACTGGTCACGGCGGGCGGCAAGAACGTCGCCCCGGCGGTGATCGAGGACCGGATCAGGGCGCACGCCCTGATCGCCGAGTGCATGGTCGTCGGCGACGCCCGTCCGTTCATCGGCGCGCTGATCACCCTGGACGAGGAGTTCCTGCCGCGCTGGGCCGAGGAGCACGGGCACCCGGCCGGTGTGACCCCGGCCGAGCTCGCCGACGACCCGGAGCTGCTGGCCGCCGTGCAGCGCGCGGTCGACGACGGCAACGCGGCGGTCTCGAAGGCCGAGTCGGTACGCAAGTTCCGTATCCTGCCGACCCAGTTCACCGAGGAGTCGGGCCATGTCACGCCGTCGCTGAAGCTGAAGCGGAACGTGGTGGCCAAGGACTTCGCCGAGGAGATCGAGGCGATCTACCGCGGCTAGCCGGTGCGTCCCCCTGGGAGTCCCAGGGGGACCGCCACACCTGGGGAAACCGCTACAGCAGTTCCCTGAGGCGCTCGGCCAGCAGGTCCCAGCGCCATTTCTCCTCCACCCACATCCGGCCGCGGTCGCCCATCCGACGGCGCAGGGCCGGGTCCTGGAGCAGCGTGACGATCCGCTCGGCGGCGGCCGTCGGGGAGCCGCCAGGGACCACCCAGCCGGTCTCCCCGTCCAGGACCGCGTCCGGCGCGCCTCCGGAGTCCCCCGCGACCACCGGGAGCCCCGTGGCGGACGCCTCCAGGTAGACGATGCCCAGGCCCTCGACGTCCAGCCCGCCGCGGCGGGTGCGGCACGGCATCGCGAAGACATCGCCCGCGCCGAAGTGGGCCGGCAGCTCGTCCCAGGGGACGGCGCCGGTGAAGCGCACCGAGTCCCCGACACCCTTCGCCACGGCCAGCGCGCGCAGCTCGTTCTCGTACGGGCCGCCGCCGACGATCAGCAGGACCGCGTCGGGCACCGCGGCCACGATGGCGGGCATCGCCTCGATGAGGGTGTCCTGGCCCTTGCGCGGGACGAGACGCGAGACGCACACCACGACCGGGCGGCCGGCGAGGCCGAGCCGGGCCCGTACCGCGTCGCCGCCGGAGCCGGGGTGGAAGGTCTTCTCGTCGACGCCGGGCGGGAGTTGGACCATCCGCGCGGCGGCCTCGGGGGTGAGCGCCCCGGCGATCCGCGAGCGGGTGTACTCGCCGAGGTAGGTGAGGGTGTCGGTGCCCTCGCCGATCCGGCGCAGCAGTTGACGGGCGGCCGGCAGCTGCGCCCAGCCCGCCTCGTGGCCGTGGGTGGTCGCCACGATGCGGCGCGCGCCGGCCGAGCGGAGCGCGGGCGCCATCAGGCCGAGGGGGGCGGCGGCGCCGAACCAGACGGCGGAGCAGCCGTGTTCGCGCAGCAGCGAGGTGGCACGCCGGGTCACCCGGGGCGTGGGCAGCAGCATCGTCGTACGGTCCCGGATCACCGGGAACGGCTGCTCGGCGTCGAAGGCGGCGGTGGCCTCGACGCCCTCCGCGCTCCGCTTCCAGGTCGAGGCGTAGACGACGACCTGGGTGGGGTCCAGGCGCAGCGCCATGCTGTGCAGGAAAGCCTGGATGCCGCCGGGCCGTGGCGGAAAGTCGTTGGTGACGATCAGGGTCTTGTGCACGCGGGTCTCTCGACGGTCGGGCGGCGGGCTGTCTGCGCCTGGGGCCTTGTCCGATGGGGCGGGTCTGGGTCTCGGCCGAGGGTACCGGGTTGGCGGAACCGGGCCGTCGGGACGGGGGCGGCGGGCGCGGTCCGTGCCCGTGGCTCCTCTACGGTCGTGTGCAGGCACCACCGACGGAGTCAGGCGGGATCAGTGAGCCATCAGACGGTCAGCGGCGGCAGCGGCGGCCCCCGGCGGGTGTGGCTGCCGGTCGCGGCCTGGGCGGCGACCCGTGCCGTGCTCCTGCTGTGCGTGCTCAAGGTGCTGGTGCTGCCGGGACCCGACGTCACCAGCGATGTCTCGGTGATCTACCAGGGCTGGTCCGAGGTCCTGAGGACCGGCACCTTCCCGCTGGACGATGTGACCTGGCAGTACCCACCGGCCGCCGCCCTGCCCGTCCTCGCCCCCGGCCTGCTGCCGTTCCTCGGCTACGCGCCGGCGTTCTTCGCCCTGGTCCTGGTCGTGGACGCGGCGGGCCTGGCGCTGTTCCTGCGCGCGGATGGGGGTCCCCCCTGCTCCTTCAGAGCTTGGGGGAGGCACGGGCACCGTCCGCTGGGGGCCTGGGTGTGGATCGCGGGCGTCGCGCTGCTCGGCCCGACCGCGTACGCCCGCTACGACCTGATGGTCACCGTCGTCGCCGCCGCGGCCCTCTTCGCGGCCGCCCGCAGGCCCGGGGCGGCGGGCGCCCTGGTCGCGTTCGGCGCGCTGCTGAAGGTCTGGCCCGTACTGCTGCTGTGCGGGGCGGCGTGGCCCTGGCCGGGCCGCCGTCGGGCGCGCGCCCTGTGGCTGAGCGCGGCGGGCACCGCGACCGGACTCACCCTGTTCTTCGTGTCCCTGGCGCCCGGCGCCCTCGCCTTCGTCACCTTCCAGCGCGACCGCGGTACGGAGATCGAGTCGCTCGGCGGGCTGGTCTTCCATGTCGCGCGGCACTACGGGTGGAGCGGTGAGGCGCGGCTGAACTACGGCTCGGTGGAGTTCCTCGGCCCCGGTGTCCCGTTCGTCAGCACCCTCGCGCTGGTGCTGACCGTCACGGCCATGGGCTGGCTGCTGCTGTGGCGGCTGCGCGCCCGTACGCTCGGCGGCGCGACGCTCTGCGATGCCGCGTTCACCGCGACGCTCCTGTTCACCACCACCAGCCGGGTCATCAGCCCGCAGTACATGCTCTGGCTGGTGGGTCTCGCGGCGGTCTGCATGACCGTACGCGCCAGCCGGCAGGGGCTGCCCGCGGCCCTCGTGCTGGTGGCGACGGGCGTCACGCTGCTGGAGTTCCCGGTCTCGTTCCCGCACGTCGTGGCCGGCGACGCCCGGGGCATCGCGCTGCTCGCGCTCCGCAACGGCCTGCTCGTCGCGGCGTCGCTGGTCGCCGCCCGTCGGCTCTGGGTGGCGACGGGCGCGGGGCGGCGGGCGGATTCCGGCCGGCGGGGCGGCGGCGCGGAGCGGGGCGAGAGCGCCGTGCCAGGTGCCGTCATCGCGCCGCGCGGCCGGGCCGCCGGCGCGCCGGAGGGCCCGGAGCCCTCGGCGGCACCAGCGCCTTCCGCCCCCGCCCTCACCTCAACTGCCGCTTCACATAAGCGCGCCACTGACGGGTGAACTCGGCCGTTCCGACGCCCAGTTGGGCCCGCATCGCCCGGTCGAGGCGGCCGGCGCGGGCCGGCCGCCGGTGGTCGTCGCCGGTTCCGGGAGACGCCCCCGCCGTGGGCGCCTCCTCCCCCACGGCCGCCGTGGCGTCCGGCTGCACCGCCTCCAGGGGCGCCACCGCCATCCCCGCCGATGTCGCGCCGCCGGCCTTGCCCACCGCCCGGTAGAACGCGATCAGCTTGGCCTCGCCCCACTTGTCGGCGATCATCCGGCAGGCCAGCCAGCCGCCCTCGTACGCTCTCGCCAGCCGGGCGGCGCCGGCGTCGAAGCCGAAATCGGCATCGCCGGGCAGCCGGGCGGGCGGCCGGCCGGTCGCGACCGCACGGGAGAGTTCGGGGGCGGCGACGGCCGGTTTGCGGTGGGTCCCGCGGTAGGCGACCCAGTCCGCGAAGCCCTCGGAGAGCCACAGCGGGGTGGCGGCCGTGGTGGCCGCGCGGGTCGCGACATGGGTGGTCTCGTGGGTGAGCACGATCTTGCGGCCGAGGTCGCTGGGTTCCTCGTACGCTTCCGGGTTGATGATCACCCGGTCCGCGGGGGCCGTCGTCGAGGCTCCCGCCTCGCCGGTGGTGACCGCCGCGATCCCCGCGTAGCCGGACGGATCGTCGCCGCCCAGCAGCTGCGCCATCCGCGCCACGGAGTCCGGCGCCTCGACGATCACCTTGCCCGACCACGCCCCCTTCCAGGCGGCGGAGACCGCGGGCACCGCCGCGTCCACCCGGCGCGCGAGATCGCGCAGCCGCGCCGGGTCCGACGCGCCGCCGAGCACCAGGCTGTGCCGGCCGCGGACCAGCCGCACCGGGCCCTGGTCCCACAACTGGCGGGTGCCGGTCCGGCCCGCCTTCGCCCCGTCGCTGTCCGAGGAGATCCGCCAGCGGCCGTCCCGCTCGGTCAGCGTCAGGTACTGGATGGTGGTGACCGGCGCGGTGTCGTAGCCCTTGAGGCGGTAGCGCAGCCGCACCTCGGCGGCCAGCCGCTCACCGCTGCCGCCGGCCGGGAGCGGAAAGGCGCCGGTGGAGACCAGGTCGTAGTGCCAGTCGGTGAGCGGCAGGGCGGTGAGACTGCCGAAGACCCGCCGCTGCCGGTCGCGGTAGCCGGTGGCGCGCGGGTCGACGGAGTCGAGGAACCCGGCGGCGTCCCGGCCCTGCACGGCCCGCGCGCGGGCGTCGAGCATCCGCTGGACGTCCGGGAACCGGGCGGCGGGCGGAGGTTCGGAGGCGCAGCCGGCGAGCGGCGCGAGCAGTGCGAGAAGCGGGACGGCGGCGACCGCCCCGGCGCGCGACGGCCGCCGCCGTCTCCTCCGCTGACCTGACATGCGGCCGATCGTATGTGCGGTGCGGGCCGGGCAAAAACGGTGGGATCGGCCAGGCGCGACCTTGCCTGCCCGCTCCCGGCGCTACGGCCGGGTGACCCCGTGGACCGGCATCATGGTGACCGGGTCGTAGCGCACCCGCGCCCCCGGATACGGCGCGTGCACGACCTGCCCGTTGCCGACGTACATCCCGACGTGACTGCCGTCCGGGTGGTAGATGACCAGGTCACCGGGTTGCGCCTGGTCGAGCGGCACCGTTTGGCCCGCGCCGCGCTGGCCCTGTGAGGTGCGCGGCAGGGAGACACCGGCCTGCCGGTAGGCCCATTGGGTGAGTCCGGAGCAGTCGAAGGACGCGGGTCCGGTGCTGCCCCAGGCGTAGGGGGCGCCGACGGCGGCTCGGACCGCGGCGACGGCCGCTGCTGCCCGCCCTGAGGCCGGTACGACGCCGGAGAGGTCCGGGAGCGCCTCGTCCCGCCCGTCGCCCCTGGAGATCCGCTCGTAGGCCGCCCTGGCGTCAGCGGGGAGCGCGGTCAGCAGCCGGTGCGCGGTGGCCAGTTTGCGCTGTACATCCTTCTTGTGGCGGGTCACGTCCTTGCGGATGGCCGCCAGATCCGCCAGCTTCCCCGCGGTCTCCAGGCGCTGCTGGTCCAGCTCCCGCTGCGCCACCCGGAGTTCGTGCAGCTCGCCGGCGCGGGTGCGGTTGAACCGGTCGAGGGCGGCGGCCTTCTCCAGGTAGCTCTCCGGCCGTTCGGAGAGCACCAGCCGGACGGTGGGATCGATGCCGCCCTCCCGGTACTGGGCGGCGGCCAGCGCGCCGAGCCGGCCGCGCATCCGGTTGACCCACTCCTGGACGCGGGCGGTGCGGTCCTGGAGGTGTGCCACCTCGTGGCGCAGTTTCCGGGCCCGCTCGCCGGCGCCGTTGAACCTCTCGGTGGCCCGCTCCGCCTGTTCGAGGAGCAGGTCGACCTGTGCGATGGCCGCGTCGCGGGCCGCGGGCTGCTCCGCGGGGTCGGCGGACGCCCGCGGTGCCGAGAGCGCCGCGGCCGCGGTCGCCAGGGCGGCGGACAGGACGGTGACACCGGCGAACCCGGTGGACATGATCTGGCCGGGCTGCGAGGTACGGCGATGGGACGCCACGAGAGCCGCACTCCTTTTCCATGTGCGGTCCCTGCCGCCCAGGGAAGGCGGATGGTGACCGGCAGCTGGTGCGAGGCCAGACAGTAACCGCACGCAACCGCACCGGCCAAAGACCTCCGCCCCGGCGCAAAACGCCGCCCCGCCGGTGACTGTGCAGGTCACCGGCGGGGCGGGAAGTCAGCGGCGGGGGCCGCAAATCGCCCGTTCGGGCGGCAGGTTGAGGCGGTTATGAGGCTTTTCAGCCAGAGATCTCCAGGTCGGTCGCGGCCCTCGGGGCTCAGACCCGCACGCCGAACGCGAACGGCATGTTGTTGATCGACTCGTAGCGCACCGAGGCGCCGGGCTTCGGCGCGTGCAGCACCGTGTTGTTGCCCGCGTACAGGCCGATGTGGTGCAGGTCGTCGTAGAAGAGCACCAGGTCGCCGGGCTTGAGCGCGTCCTGCGAGATCCGGGTGCCGGCGTTGGCCTGCTCCTGCGAGGTGCGCGGCAGCGACTGGCCCGCCTGCTGGTAGGCCCAGGAGGTCAGACCGGAGCAGTCGAACGAGGACGGTCCGGTGGCCCCCCAGACGTACGGCGAGCCTATCTTGGACTGCGCGGCGGACAGTGCGGCCGCACCGCGCTGCGAGGCCGGCACGTCATCGCCCAGGTTGACCCGGCTGTTGTCACGGTTGGCGCGCTGCTCCTTGGCCTCCATGGCCGCGCGCTCCTTGGCCGTGAGGGTGTTGAGCAGCTCCTGCGCCTTGCCGAGCTTGTCCTTGATCTCGTCCTTCTTGTCACCGAGCGCCTTGCGGGTGTCGGTGAGGTCCTGGATCTTGCTGGCGGCCTCCGCGCGCTCCTGGGCGAGCCGGCGCTGCTTGTCCGCGATGGTCTTCAGCTGCTCGGCCTGCTTGCCGCTCAACTGGTCGAGGGTGGCGGCCTTCTCCAGGTAGGTGTCCGGGTCGCCGGAGAGGAACAGCTGGACGGACGGGTCGATGCTGCCGCTGCGGTACTGGCCGGAGGCGACGGCGCCGAGGCCCTTGCGGAGCTGGTTCAGCTCCCCCTGGCCGCGGGCGACCTTGTCCTGGAGGTCCTCGACCTCCTTCTGGAGGCGCTCCTGGTCCTCCTTGACGCCGTTGTACTTCTCGGTGGCCTGCTCCGCCTGCTCGTAGAGCTTGTCGACCTCGGCCTTGACGTCCTGCTTCTTCTGCGACGGGTCGGCCTGGGCGGCCTGCGACGAGAGGGCGACGGCCGCGGCTGCGGTCGCGGTGAGCACGGTGACGCGGGTGCGGCTCGGCTGCTTGGGTCGACGGTGGGACGCCACGGGGGCGAGCTCCTTCTTCCTCCAGCCGCCTACCGGGAAGTGGGGGGTTGATACCCCGGCTCCGCGCGAACGCCGCGGACTCGGCGGTTCCTCCACTGACCATCCCGGTTGGATAATCATCTGCATGAAGGATCGAGCCGACCTTAGTAACCGAGCTGTGATCGCTTCAAATCCTCACGGGCAAAAAATGCCCCAGCGGACCCATCCTTTACCAACATCACACAGGCAGTGAGCGGCACTTGACGCTCAGAGACGGATCACAAGGGGCATATCGCCCAGGTCAGGCGCCCACGTGACGCATCGCGTCAGGTCCGGGCAAGTCGCTTGAGCAGCAAGGCCGATGCGACGGGCCGTGCACCGGCCTTCGCGACGCCGTCGGCCACTTCCCGGTCCGTGGAGACCACGACGACCGGACGGCCGGGCGGCTCGGCCCGCACCAGCTGACGGATCAACTCGTCGGCCGTGACGCCCGGTTTGCTGAACAGCACCCGCACCCCGCGCGGCGGCGCGAGCAGCACCGGCGCCGCCAGCTCCGCACCGTCGAAGACGCAGGTCATCTCCGCGCCGGTCTGCGCCGCCAGGACCGCGAGCCCGCCCAGCAGCCGCAGCCGCTGCTTCTCCAACGGCATGGTCGGATAGCCGGTTTTGGTGACGTTGTAGCCGTCCACCACCAAATGCGCCTGCGGCAGGGCCAGAAGCTGGTCCAGCAGCGCCGGATCCGTCTCCGACAGCGCCCGCGTCGCGATGTCCTTCGGCGTCATCTTGCCCGGCGCCACCGCGTCCACGGTGTCCGCCGGGTGGACGCTGGCGGGCGGCAGCGCCAGCTCCCGGCGCAGCCCCTGGGCCGCGTCCAGCACCGTGTCCAGCAGCAGCCGCAGCCGCATGTCCTCGACGCTGCGGCCCTCGCGGGCGGCCCGCCGGCTGGTCTCCAGCGCCGTCTCGACCTCGGCGATCCGGGCCTTGAGCCGCCGCACCTCGCTGTCCGTGGCGGTCTTCTCCGTCGCCGCCTGGGACCGTACGGCCTCCAGCGCGGTCTCGGCCTTGCGCACCGCCGCCTCGCCGCGCTTGACGTCGCTCTGCGCGCTGCGCAGCTTGCGCTGGAGCGACTCGTTCTCCTTGCGGACGGCGTCCAGGTCCGACCGGATCCGGTCGGCGTCCGTACGGGCCTCCGCACGCGCCTGCGCCAACTCCTCGCGCAGCCGGTCCAGCTCCCGCTCGGCCTCCTCGCCGGCCCGCTCGGCACGCGCCCGCTGGGCCTCCTCGCCGGCCGCCGCGACCAGCTTGACCCAGCCTTCGGGGCGCAGCACGTACGCCGCCGCCGCGACGTCCAGCGGATCGGCGGCCGCGGGCGGTGTGCCGTGGTCCAGGGCCTCGGCGAGCTCCGGCTGGGCCTCACGGAGCTTGCCGGCGATCCGCTGCCGGAAGACCGGGTCGCTCTCCAGCGCGGCGGCCATCGCGTTACCGGCGAACTTGGCCCGGCGAGTCGGGGTGAAACGGGCGTACTGCCGCAAGGGGGGCGGCAGTTCGGCGACGGTCAGGCCGCCGAAAGACTCCGCGGTGAGCGCCACGACCCGGCGCCGTACGCCCTCGGGCAGCGGACGGTCCAGCACTTCGTCGGCCGCACCCTCGGATGCGTCGATGTGCTCCGCCCCCCGCTCCCCTTCTGGACGCTCCACCACGGCTGCATCGCTCCGATCTCAGGCGTTCGCGCCCGGCCGGTCCACCAGCTCGATCTGGTCGACCGCGTTGCACCAACGGCAGCGCACGGACTCGATGCTCTCACTGAGGACCTCGCGCTCCTCCACCTTCGGCTCCCCGGCCAGGTCCAGGTGGACGTACTCCACCACTTTGGACCGGCGGGTCACATCGAAACGCGTGAGGTTGCCGCACAGCGTGCAGCGCCACCGGGTTTCGGCCGTCGGCAGGGGAACAGCCATCGTGTAGTCCTCTTTCGTGCTCGTCGTGCTCGTGCGGGGTGCGGTTCACGCGGTGCGCCGTCGGACTGCGGAAGTGCGCAAAGTACTGCCTGTAACCCTACGGCCTGACAGGGGGCCGGTGCGGGCGCTGCCCAGGAGGCGGGACGCGGCGAGGCGCTCTGTCCCGAATGCCCGGCATTACGCCATGATCACTTCATGACGGCGCCGTCTCCCCCTCCCCCGCCCTCCCGTTCTCCGCGTTCCCTGGCCTTCCTCCGCCCCTCGCGCCCCACCCCCCGGTCCCTGCGGGCCGTGTTCTCCCGGATGACGAACGTACTGACCGCGCTGTGCTGCGCGATCTTCGTCATCGGACCCGCCTCGGGCCTCAACCGGGCATACGGCACCGGCGACGCCCTCGCGCACGCCCAGACCGCCTATTTCGAGCACTGGGGCGTGATTCCGCTGGACCTGTGGAGCGGCTCGGTGCGGGCCCTGCTCACCCCGCTGACCGCGCTGTTCGTCCACGGCAGCTGGCTGCATCTGCTCGGCAACATGCTGTTTCTGTACGTCTTCGGCGGCATGACCGAGGAGCGGATGGGCCGGCTGCCGTTCGCCGCCTTCTACCTCGGCATCGGCTACCTGGCACTCCTCGGCTACGCGGCCGCGCACGCCACGTCAGGACAGACGCTGGTCGGCGCCTCCGGGTCGATCTCCGGGATCCTGGGCGCCTTCCTCTACCTCTTCCCGAAGGCCCGGGTCACCAGCGTCTTCCCGTTCCTGTTCTTCCTGCCGCTGCGCTTCCCGGCCTGGATCGTGCTGCTCTTCTGGTTCTTCCTCCAGTGGCAGGCCGCGCAGGACGACCCCAACGGGCCCGGCGTCGCCTACCTCGCCCATGTGGTCGGCTTCGCGCTGGGTTTCCTGTACGCGTGGGTGCGCTACGGGAGGGATAGTGTGGTGGCCACCGGGGGGAACGACCGGGCGACCGAGGGAGAGAGCCAGCCGTGATCACGTCGATCGTGCTCATCAAGACCAGCGTGGACCAGATCCCGGAGATCGCCGAGAAGATCGCCGCGCTGGAGGGCGTCAGCGAGGTCTACTCCGTCACCGGGGCACACGACCTGATCGCCATGGTCCGGGTCGCCGCGCACGACGACCTCGCGGACGTCATCCCCGGCCGGATCAGCAAGGTCCCGGGCGTCGCGTCCACGGAGACGCACATCGCGTTCCGCACGTATTCCCAGCATGACCTGGAGGCGGCGTTCGCCATCGGCCTGGACGCGTAGCGCTGCGCTTGGCGCGGGCCGGCTCGGATCCCGCCGTTGTCGGCTTTCCCGCCGTGGGGGTTGTTCGCCGTTGCTCCCCCACTGCCTAAAGGGCGTGGGAGGTGCCCCCATGCGGCGGGCGTGGGTTTTACGGGTGCGGTGACAGCCCTCCGGACTCCGTCCTGAGAGCTGTCACCTCCCGTGGGTGGGTGGAGAAGCCGAGTGGGGGCGAGCGTCGGGTGCCGAGTCAACGGCGGGATCCAAGCCGGCTCAGCCCAAGCGCCGCGTCACCGCAGCGGAACGCAACGGCCGTCCTCCGTGCGGTAGTTCCACCGCGCGCCGTCCGCCACGAGTTCCTTCACGGCGTTCACGAACCGCTCGACGTGCTCGTCCGGCGTCCCGGCCCCGAAGCTCACCCGGATCGCGTTGAGGGACTTCTCGCCCGGAGCGGCCTCCGGGGCCCCGCACTCGCCCTGGGTCTGCGGGTCACTGCCCAGCAGCGTCCGCACCAGCGGGTGCGCGCAGAACAGGCCGTCGCGGACGCCGATGCCGTACTCCGCGGAGAGCGCGGCCGCGAAGTGCGAGCTGTTCCAGCCCTCGACGACGAAGGAGATGACGCCCACCCGCGGGGCGTCGTCGCCGAAGAGGGAGAGCACGTTGACCTCGGGGACCTCGGCCAGGCCCGCCCGGACCCGGGCGATCAGCGCCTGCTCGCGGGCCACGAGGTCGTCGAAACCGGCCTCGGTCAGCGCCCGGCAGGCGGCGGCGATGGAGTAGGCGCCGATGACGTTGGGCGAACCGGCCTCGTGCCGGGCCGCGGTGGTGTGCCATTCGACGTCCACGCCGCCGTCCGTACGGCGGGACACCTTGCGGCTGGCGCCGCCGCCGGCGAGGTACGGCTCCGCGTCCTGGAGCCAGTCCGCCCGGCCCGCCAGCACACCCGCGCCGAACGGCGCGTACAGCTTGTGTCCGGAGAAGGCGACCCAGTCGACGTCCAGTTCGGCGATGTCGACGGGGTGATGGGGGGCGAGCTGCGCCGCGTCCAGCACGATCCGTGCGCCGTGGGCGTGCGCCGCGGCGGCCAGTTCGCGCACCGGCCACAGCTCACCGGTGACGTTGGACGCGCCGGTCACGCACACCAGGGCCGGTCCGTAGGGCTCGCGCGCGGCCAGCGCCTTCTCCAGGGTGTCGACCGCCTCGCCCGGGGTGCGCGGCGCGTTGAGGTACGTCACGGCACCCCCCTTGGCGTCCCCGCGCTGCTCCCAGGGCAGCAGCGAGGCGTGGTGCTCGGTCTCGAAGACGAACACCCGGGTGTCCTGCGGGAGTACGGCGGCCAGGAGGTTGAGGGAGTCGGTAGTGGAGCGGGTGAAGACGACCTGGTCGTCGGTGCGGCAGCCGAGGAACTCCGCGATCGTCCGGCGGCTGTTCTCGAACAGGTCGGTGGAGAGCTGCGAGAGGTACCCGGCGCCGCGGTGCACGCTGCCGTAGTACGGGGCGTAGGCGGCCACGTCGTCCCAGACCCGCTGCAGTGCCGGCGCGCTGGCGGCGTAGTCCAGCGCGGCGTAGTCGACTTCGCCGCCGGTCACCAGCGGGACGCGGACATCCCGTCCCAGAACCGGCAGCGGGGCACAAACGGAACGGTCGGCGGCAACGGCGGAAACAGACATGGCGAACTCCCGTGAGAGATAAGCGAATTCGCTGCGGGCGGGTGCGTCGAAGGGTGTGCGTGCAGAGCAGGATGCACGGCGCGGCACCGCAGCGCGGAAAAGAGCGAAGGGCTCGGAAAGGGTTGCGGGAAAGGGGCCGTCGGGCCCTATCGCATTCGCTGAATCACGGAAGGAGCTCCCTCGAGGACCAGGATCCCTGGCGAGGGATCCGCGCTTGCCGCAGACCTCGCTGCCTGCGGCCTGGTCATCACCCGGGGCACCCCGCCACGGACGGAGGGTTGCCGGACAGCGGGCCGGGGCCTACATCGCTGTCACTCGTGACCTGCGCAGAATCATGCCACAAGAGCATGCAGCCGCAAGGGCCCAGTCCATATGACGGACTGAGCCCTGCGTCACACCCTGCGTCACCGGGCGCTCATCTGTTGCTGGCGGCCACCCAGCGCTCCAACACCCGCTTCGCCGCCCCGGAGTCGATGGCCTCGGCGGCCTTGTCGATGCCCGCCCGGATCTGCTCCGCCAGCGGGGCGTCGGCGGGCTCCAGGGCCACCAGCGCCGCCGCGGAGTTCAGCAGCACCGCCTCGCGTACCGGGCCGGTCTCGCCGTCCAGCAGGCGGCGCGCCACATCCGCGTTGTACGACGCGTCCGCGCCGCGCAGCGCCTCCACCGGGACGAGGTCGATGCCGACGTCCCGGGGGTCGAAGGACTCCTCGCGGACCGTGCCGTCCCGGACGATCCACACCCGGGAGGTGGCGGTCGTGGTGAGCTCGTCCAGGCCGTCGTCACCGCGGAAGACCAGCGCCGAGGAGCCGCGCTCGGCGAGCACCCCGGCCAGGATCGGCGCCATCCTGGCGTCGGCGACGCCGGTCGCCTGGGCGCGGACCCGCGCGGGGTTGGTCAGCGGGCCCAGCACGTTGAACGTGGTGCGGATGCCCAGCTCCCGGCGGGCGGGCGCGACATGCCGCAGCGACGGATGGAACTTCACCGCGAAGCAGAACGTGATGCCGGCTTCCTGGGCGACCTCGGTGACCCGCTGCGGGGTCAGGTCGAGATTGACGCCGAGCTTTTCCAGGACGTCGGAGGCACCGCTGGCCGAGGACGCCGCGCGGTTGCCGTGCTTGACGACCTTCGCGCCGGTGCCGGCGACCACGATCGAGGACATCGTGGAGATGTTGACGGTCTTGGCGCCGTCGCCGCCGGTGCCGACGATGTCGACGCTGGGTCCCGGCACCTCGATCAGCCGGGCGTGCTGGTACATCGTCCGCACGAGCCCGGAGATCTCGGCGACGGTCTCGCCCTTGGCCCGCAGGGCCACCGCGAAGCCGGCGATCTGGGCGTCGCTGGCCTCGCCCCGCATGATCCTGTCCATCGCCCAGGCGGTGTCGTCCGCGGTGAGGTCACGACCGTCGAGGAGGGCGTTCAGCAGGCCCGGCCAGGTGTGGGCCGCCACGCTGTCGCCGCCAACCGGGGTCACAACGTTCATGGTCCACACTCCTGGTTTGTCCTCTGCTCCTACCGGTCACCCTATCGACCCCCCGGAACGCCGGAGGGCCCCGTCCGATGTCCGGACGGGGCCCTCTGGGTGGCGTTACCTACGGTGCGCTACACGGCGCCGTGGTGATCAGTGGTGGCCGTGGCCGCTGGTGATCTCCTTGTACTCCTCCACCGTGGGCTTCGGAATGACGCTGTCCTCGCCGTAGTAGCTCTTGGAGAGCTTGGCGCGGAGCTTCTGCGTACGCGACACCTTGCGCTCGACACCGTTCTCGTCGACCTCCGGGCCGAGCTCGATCGGCGTGGGCTGCTCGTGCTGGGTGAGCACGTGCAGCTGCTCCTGGTCGAGCGGCTCGTGGACCTCGATGAACTCACCGTGCGGCAGGCGCTTGATGATGCCGGACTCGCGTCCGTGCAGCACCTTGTCCCGGTCGCGGCGCTGGAGGCCCATGCAGATCCGCTTGGTGGCGATGAAGGCCAGCACCGGCCCGACGAAGAACGCGATCCGGACGAACCAGGTGATCGAGTTGATCGACAGGTGGAAGTGCGTCGCCCACAGGTCGTTGCCGCCGCCGATCAGCATCACGAAGTACGCGACCAGCCAGGCCACACCGAAGCCGGTCCGGGTCGGGACGTTGCGCGGGCGGTCCAGAATGTGGTGCTCGCGCTTGTCACCCCTTATCCACGACTCGACGAACGGGTAGACCGCGATGGCGACCAGGACCAGCGGGAAGACCAGGATCGGGATCAGCACGCCGAAGTTGACCGTGTGGCCCCAGAAGTTCCACTCCCAGCCCGGCATCACTCGCACCAGACCCTCGGCGAAGCCCATGTACCAGTCGGGCTGGGCGCCGGTGGACACCTGGTCAGGACGGTAGGGGCCGATCGCCCACACCGGGTTGATGCTGGCGACCGCGGCGATCACCGAGATCACACCGAAGACCAGGAAGAAGAAGCCTCCGGCCTTGGCCATGTAGACCGGCAGCAGCGGCATGCCGACGACATTGTTGTTGGTCTTGCCGGCACCCGGGAACTGCGTGTGCTTGTGGTAGAAGACCAGGATCAGGTGCGCCACCAGCAGGCCCAGCATGATGCCGGGCAGCAGCAGCACGTGCACCGTGAAGAACCGCGGAATGATGTCGTGGCCCGGGAATTCCCCGCCGAAGATGAACATCTGCAGGTACGAACCGACCAGCGGCATCGCCAGGATGACGCCCTCGATGAACCGCACACCGGTACCGGAGAGCAGGTCGTCGGGGAGCGAGTAGCCGGTGAAGCCGGTGAACATGCCCAGCACGAACAGCAGGAAGCCGAACAGCCAGTTGACCTCACGCGGCTTGCGGAACGCGCCGGTGAAGAACACCCGCATCATGTGGACCATCATCGCGGCCAGGAAGACCAGCGCGGCCCAGTGGTGGATCTGGCGGATGAGCAGACCACCGCGGACGTCGAAGCTGATGGCCAGCGTCGACTCGAAGGCCTGCGTCATCCGGATCCCGTGCATCGGCACGTAGGAGCCGTGGTAGACGACCTCGGCCATGCTCGGGTGGAAGAACAGCGTCAGATAGACACCGGTCAGGATGATGATGATGAAGCTGTAGAGCGCGACCTCACCCAGCATGAAGGACCAGTGGTCCGGGAAGATCTTGCGCATATTGGCCTTGGCGAGGCTGTAGATGCCCAGCCGGCCGTCCGCCCAGTCGGCGACCCGCTCGCCCCGCGGCGCCTTGCCGCGGCGCGTGGTGGTCGCGCTCGTCTCGTTACTCATCCGCGCTCCCAGAAGCTCGGGCCGACGGGCTCCTCGAAGCCGCTTGCGGCTTCCAGGAAGCCGTCCTTCACCATGATGTGCAGCTGCGGCAGGGCGTGCCCGGCCGGGCCGAAGATGACACGACCACCATCGGAGAGGTCGAACGTCGACTGGTGGCACGGGCACAGCACGTGGTGCGTCTGCTGCTCGTACAGGCTGATCGGGCAACCGACGTGGGTGCAGATCTTCGAGTACGCCACGATGCCGTCGTACGACCAGGACAGTTCCTGCTTGTCCTTGATGTCCTCCGGCTTGATCCGGACGATCATCAGGGCGTCCTTGGCGATCTGGACGTTGAAGTCCTCGGCGTCGTCCTCCAGGCCCTCCGGCTTGGCGAACGTCAGCGAACCGACCGCGATGTCCTCGGGACGCAGCGGGAGGTTGGTGGACTGGTTGACCAGCCGGACGCCCCGCTTCCAGCCGGTGGTGCGCAGCTTGGTCCCGGGCAGCGGCCCGAGGTCGCGCAGCAGGACGACGCCGGAGAGCGGCACCATGGCCAGCGCGCCGAACAGCGTGTTGCGGACCAGCTTGCGCCGGCCGAAGCCGGACTCCTTCGCGCCCTGCGCGAAGTCCTCCATGACCTTGGCCTTGACCTCGGGCTCGGCCTCGATCGGGTGCCGCTCGTCGGCGACCTCCACGTCCGACATCAGCGTGCGGGCCCAGTGGACCGCACCGGCGCCGATGCAGAAGAGCGCCACACCGAGGGACAGACCGAGCGCGAAGTTCAGCGCGCTGATGTGACCGATCGGCCAGATGTAGACGATCTTGTCGACCGGGACGGCCACGTACGAGGCGATGAAGGCGACCGTGGCGAGCATGGACACCAGGAACTGGAGGGCGACGACGCGCTCGGAGCGCTTGGCCGCCCGCTCGTCGATGTCCTGGATGCGGTGCTCGTGGGGCGGCAGCCCCGGGTCGGCGAAGGGGTTCTCCGCCTTCTCCACCGAGACGTGAGCCGTTTCCCGCTCACTGGGAAGGGTTTCTTCTGGCACGTCTGCGTGTCGTCCAGTCTCACTCATGACTTCTTGGCCTTCGTAGTCCGGGCAGCGACCCAGATGGCGACAACGATCAGCGTGCCGAGGCCGAAGATGTAACCGAAGAGACCCTCACTGACGGGACCGAGACCACCGAGGTCCAGGCCGCCGGGGCTCTCGGATTCATCGCCGTTGACGGCGCCGAGGTACGCGATGATGTCCTTCTTGTTCTCCTTCGACAGCGAGCCGTCACCGAACGAAGGCATGTTCTGCGGGCCGGTCTCCATGGCCTCGTAGATGTGCTTCGGGTCCACGCCCTCGAGCGTCGGTGCGTACTTGCCGTCGGTGAGGGCGCCGCCCTTACCGGTGAAGTTGTGGCACTGCGCGCAGTTCGTACGGAACAGTTCGCCGCCCTTGCCGATGTCGGCGCCGTCCGGGCTGTACTGCTCCTTGTCCGGCACGGTGGGGCCGGCGCCCAGGGACGCGACATACGCCGCGAGCTGGTCGATCTGGGCGTTGCTGTAGATGTTCTTCTTCCGCGGCACCTGAGCGCCGGGCTGCTGGGCCGGCATGCGGCCGGTGCCGACCTGGAAGTCGACGGCTGCGGCGCCGACGCCGACCAGGCTCGGTCCGTCGGAGGTGCCCTGACCGCCGGTGCCGTGGCAGCTTGCACAGCCCACGGCGTAGAGCTTTTTGCCCTCCTCGATGGCGAGGGACTGGGCGGAGTCATCGGCCTGAGCCTTGTCCGCCGGCGCGAACGCGGCGTACAGCCCCCCAGTGACCGCCAGCGCGAAGAGTAGGACGACGAGCGCCGCCAGCGGATGGCGCCGTCGTGCGGAGAGCTTTTTCACGGATTACCCCGGTGTCAGGATCTTCTGCGTCGATGCTTTGGCTATGTCTGTCGGAAGCGCGGGCCCGTGATCAGGCCCGGTACCGGTTACCGGATCAGATAGATCGTGGCGAAGAGGCCGATCCAGACGACATCGACGAAGTGCCAGTAGTAGGACACGACGATGGCCGCGGTGGCCTGCGTGTGGGTGAACCTCTTGGCCGCGTACGTCCTGCCCAGGACCAGCAGGAAGGCGATCAGACCGCCCGTCACGTGCAGTCCGTGGAAACCGGTGGTCAGGTAGAACACCGAGCCGTACGGGCCGGACGAGAGCGACATGCCCTCGTGCTTGACCAGCTCCGTGTACTCGAAGACCTGACCGCCGATGAAGATCGCACCCATGATGAAGGTGACCACGAACCAGGCCCGGAGCTTCTTGACGTCGCCGCGCTCGGCCGCAAAAACACCGAGCTGGCAGGTCAGGGAGCTCAGCACCAGGATCGTGGTGTTCGTCGCGGAGAACGGAAGATTCAGGGCTTCGGCCTGTTCCTTCCAATACTCCGTTCCGGTCACCGATCGAAGGGTGAAGTACATCGCGAAGAGGGCCGCGAAGAACATCAGCTCGGAACTCAGCCAGATGATGGTTCCGACGCTGGTGAGGTTCGGCCGATTGACCGACGGGTGCGCGTGCCCGGTTTCTACTGTCGTTGCTGTCGCCACGACCGACATTATGTCGGTCGCTTATCCCGCCCTCACTCCGGGGGGTCCCGTTCGGTGTGTCAAGGACGTATGGCCTGCTCGTGCGGACCATTCCGCCGGTCGCTCGAAGGAGGGAAGCCGGGCCCCCGCGCGCGCCCGCAGGGTCCCGCCGCGGCCGGTCCTGACGGCCCGTCGGGCAGATCTTGGATACGTCCGAACCCTGCTGCGGACGCCCGGTGCGGGAGTAGCATCCGCGCTAGTGCGACCCGATGCTGTGCCGCTACTCAAGCGTGGAGGAACGATGCAGGCGACTGCCACGGTGCTGGTCTACAGCGACAACGCCAACACCCGCGAGCAGGTCAGGCTGGCGGCCGGCCGGCGGCCCGCGCCCGACGTGCCGCAGATCGAGATCCTGGAGTGCGCCACCCAGCCCGCCGTGCTGGAGGCCCTGGAGCAGGGCGGTATCGATGTCTGTGTGCTGGACGGCGAGACCGCGCCGGCCGGTGGGATGGGCGTCTGCCGGCAGATCAAGGACGAGATCTTCCAGTGCCCGCCGGTGCTGCTGCTGATCGGCCGCCCGCAGGACGCCTGGCTGGCCACCTGGAGCCGGGCGGACGCCGCGGTGACGCATCCCCTGGACCCGGTGGCGTTCGCGGACGCGCTGGCCTCTCTGCTGCGCCGCAGGCTCCTCACCCAGGTCTGAACCGGGCTCGGGCTCCGGCGCCCGGCTGAGCGGCTCTCTGAGGGGCCCTCAGACCTCCGGGCGCAGCCGGGCGGCGTCGTCGGCCCGCGACTCCCGCTCGGCCGCTCCGGTCTTGGTGACGCCCTTGTTCCGCAGCGCGCTGCCGTCGCGCCATTCCTTCCAGGGCATGTTCCAGTCGCCGAAGCCGTTCCCGAACGGCGCCATCGAGTCGCCCTCGCTGTTGACGACCTTCACGACATCGCCGATCTCGACGTTGTTGAAGAACCACTGGGCGTTGGCGGTGGACATTCCGGTGCAGCCGTGGCTGACGTTGGCCGCGCCCTGTGAACCGACGGACCAGGGTGCGGCGTGCACATATTCGCCGCTCCAGGTGACCCGGGTGGCCCAGTAGACCGGCAGGTCGTAGAAGTCCGAGGCGCCGATGCTGGCGCTGGTCATCCGTACGAAGCTCTCCTTGCCGAGGATGACCTTGACGCCGTTGCGGGTCGAATAGCCGGGCTTGCCGGTGGTGACGGGGATGGTGTGCACGGCCTTGCCGTTGCGCATCACCGTCATCTGGTGCGAGGAGGCGTCGGTGACGGCCTCCACCCGGTCGCCCGTGGTGAGCCGTACGGGCTTGGCGGGGCCCCCGTAGAGGCCGCCGGAGACCTTCAGGCCGTCCAGGTTGCTGTGCACGGCGATGGTGGCGTGGGCGGGCCAGTACTCCTTGGGGCGGAAGTGCAGCGACTTGCCGTCCACCCAGTGCCAGGAGCCTTCGACGCGGGGCGTGGAGTCGACCTTCAGGGCGCTCTCGACGACGGCGCGGGCCTTGGGGTCGTTGATCGGTTTGCTGAGCTCCGCGGTGACGGGCTGGCCGACGCCGTACGAGCCGCTGTCCGGGCCGAAGGTGACGCGGAGTCGCTCGTCCGCGTCGGTGGTGTCGACCACGAACGCCTTGCGGCCCGGTGCGCCGTCCTCGTCCTCGGTGCTGACCCGCACCGTGTAGCGGGTGCCGGCGGCCAGTGGCACGGTGGTGTGCCAGCGCTTGCCGTCGGCGGTCAGTTCGCCGCGGATGTAGCGGCCTGAGGCGTCGGTGGCGGTCACGTCGGTGATCCGCGCCTCGTCACCCGTGACGGAGACCTCCAGCGGCTTGTTCGGATCCGCTTTGTGCTTGCCGTCCGGGATGTTGGCCGATATCTGGTCGGCCGCGTCGTAGGGCTTGGCGGAGAGCGACTCCGAGGAGCTCCCGCAAGCGGTGGCGCTCACCGCCAGGGGCACTATCAGGAGGCCGCAGCTCAGCGCTTTCCGGGTACGAGGTCTCTGGCTCATGACCCAAAACTATGAAGAATCACCTGTTTCAGCGCGCTGGAAGACTGCAAACGGGTCTCCCCCGCGCCGAAACGGGCCGGGCCCGGACACCTGTTGAGGTGCCCGGGCCCGCCCGTACTGCTTTACCGCGTGGTCACTGCGTGCGGTTCTCGCCGCGGTAGTACTCGAACACCCAGCCGAACAGGCCGACCAGGATCACCGGAGCGGAGAAGTACAGCAGCCACCAGCCGAAGACGACGCCCATGAAGGCGAGCGCGCCACCGACGGCCAGGGACAGCGGCTGCCAGCTGTGCGGGCTGAAGAAGCCCAGCTCGCCCGCGTCGTCCGAGACCTCGGCGTTCTCGTTGTCCTGGGCACCCGCGTCGACCCGCCGGGCCGTGAAGGCCAGGTAGTAGCCGATCATGATGCACAGGCCGAAGGCGAGGAACAGTGCGGTGGTGCCCGCCGGCTCCTTCGACCAGACGCCATAGACGATCGCCATGGCCAGGACGAAGACGGAGAGCCAGATGAACATCTTGCCCTGGATCTTCACTTGCCCGCCTCCTTGCCGCCGGCGAGGGACTTGTCGTCCGCGGCGCCGTGACCGTTGTGCAGCGCGTCGAGGGCCGCGATCTCCGGGTGGTGCAGGTCGAACGCCGGGGATTCGGAGCGAATACGCGGCAGGGTGAGGAAGTTGTGCCGCGGCGGCGGGCAGGACGTCGCCCACTCCAGCGAGCGGCCGTAGCCCCACGGGTCGTCGACCTCGATCTTCTTGCCGTACTTCGCCGTCTTCCAGACGTTGTACATGAACGGCAGCATCGACAGGCCCAGCACGAACGAGCTGATCGTGGAGATGGTGTTCAGCGCGGTGAAGCCGTCGGCCGCGAGGTAGTCCGCGTAGCGCCGCGGCATGCCCTCGGCGCCCAGCCAGTGCTGGACGAGGAAGGTGCCGTGGAAGCCCATGAACAGCGTCCAGAACGTGATCTTGCCGAGTCGCTCGTCCAGCATCTTGCCGGTGAACTTCGGCCACCAGAAGTGGAAGCCGGCGAACATCGCGAAGACGACGGTGCCGAAGACGACGTAGTGGAAGTGCGCCACGACGAAGTACGAGTCCGAGACGTGGAAGTCCATCGGCGGCGAGGCCAGGATGACGCCGGTCAGACCACCGAAGGTGAAGGTGACCAGGAAGCCGATCACCCAGAGCATCGGCGTTTCGAAGGACAGCGAGCCCTTCCACATCGTGCCGATCCAGTTGAAGAACTTCACACCGGTCGGGACCGCGATAAGGAAGGTCATGAAGGAGAAGAACGGCAACAGCACGCCGCCCGTCACATACATGTGGTGGGCCCAGACCGTGACCGAAAGACCGGCAATCGAAACGGTCGCCGCGATAAGACCGATGTAACCGAACATCGGCTTACGGGAGAACACCGGCACGATCTCGGAAACGATGCCGAAGAACGGCAGCGCGATGATGTACACCTCTGGATGGCCGAAGAACCAGAAGAGGTGCTGCCAGAGCAATGCGCCGCCATTTGCCGCGTCGAAGACATGCGCACCGAATTTACGGTCCGCCTCCAGCGCGAACAGCGCCGCCGCCAGCACGGGGAAGGCGAGCAGGACCAGCACACCGGTCAGCAGCACGTTCCAGGTGAAGATCGGCATCCGGAACATCGTCATGCCGGGAGCGCGCATGCAGATGATGGTGGTGATGAAGTTGACCGAGCCGAGGATGGTGCCGAAGCCGGAGAAGGCCAGACCCATGATCCACATGTCGGCGCCGACGCCCGGCGAACGCACCGCGTCCGAGAGCGGCGAGTACGCGAACCAGCCGAAGTCCGCCGCACCCTGCGGGGTGAGGAAGCCGGCCACGGCGATCAGCGAGCCGAAGAGGTAGAGCCAGTAGGCGAACATGTTCAGCCGCGGGAACGCCACGTCGGGCGCGCCGATCTGCAGCGGCATGATCCAGTTCGCGAATCCGGCGAACAGCGGCGTCGCGAACATCAGCAGCATGATCGTGCCGTGCATCGTGAACGCCTGGTTGAACTGCTCGTTCGACATGATCTGCGTACCCGGGCGGGCCAGCTCGGCGCGCATGAGGAGCGCCATGAGGCCGCCGACGCAGAAGAAGGCGAACGAGGTGACCAGGTACATCGTGCCGATGGTCTTGTGGTCGGTGGTCGTCAGCCACTTGACCACCGAGTTACCCGGCTTCTTCGAGCGCAGCGGCAGCTCGTTCTCGTAAGAGTCCTCTGCTGCGGCACCCTGGGGTTCGTTGAGGATGCTCATCGGTTCTTGATCTCCGCGTTCCTGGCGTGGTCCGTCTGCTCGATGCCGGACGGCAGGTAACCGGTCTGGCCCTTCTTCGCCAGTTCCTTCAGGTGCGCCTTGTACCGCTCAGGGGAGACGACCTTGACGTTGAAGAGCATCCGGGAGTGGTCGACGCCGCAGAGCTCGGCGCACTTGCCCATGAAGGTGCCCTCCTTGTTGGGGGTCACCTCGAAGACGTTGGTGTGGCCCGGGATGACGTCCTGCTTCATCAGGAACGGCACCACCCAGAAGGAGTGGATGACGTCACGCGACGTCAGCACGAACTGGACCTTCTCACCCTTGGGCAGCCACAGGGTCGGGCCCGGGTTGCCGGTCTGCGGGTTGCGCTCGCCCGGAGTGCCCTCGTCGTAGACGCCGTCGGCACCGGCCGGGGCGCCCTTCTTCCACTTGTCCGGGACAGCGGAGAGAGCGCTGGAGTCGATGTTCGAGGTCGACTTGTCGCCGTCCACGTTCTCCAGGTAGTTGAACGCCCAGCTCCACTGGAAGCCCACGACGTTGATGACGTGGTCGGGCTTCTTGGAGGTTTTCAGGAGGGCGTTCTCATCGCGCGCGGTGAAGTAGAAGAGCACCGCGATGATGATGAAAGGCACAATCGTGTACAACGCCTCGATCGGCATGTTGTACCGCGTCTGTGCGGGGACCTCCACCTTGGTCCTGCTGCGGCGGTGGAAGATCACGCTCCAGATGATCAGGCCCCAGACCAGTACGCCCGTTGCGAGGGCGGCGGCCCAGGAGCCCTGCCAAAGAGAGAGGATCCGCGGCGCCTCGTCGGTGACGGGCGTTGGCATGCCGAGGCGGGGGAAGTCCTTATATGTGCAACCAGTCGCGGTCGCCAGGACCAGGCCCGCAGCAAGCACCTGCGGCAGCTTCCGCCGCATCGGGCGCCGCGACGAGCGGTCGGAGCCGTTGGGACTCACGTAGCGCCTTCCCGAGAGTCTCGCCCGCGCGGTCGGCTGCGGCCTTACTCGCTGGTCGGTCGCCGCCCTGCGTCGGGCAGGGGTTTGGATGTTTATGCGGACCAAACCCTACTGGACGCTATTTGGGGTCGCGCGGGGAGGGTGCCCAACGCGCCGCGTCGCCCTCCGATGGGGTGGCCGGGGCTTGTGCGGGAGGCCGCCCGGACCCCCGATTCCCCGCTCCCACCAGGCATCTGACGGCATGCCCGGCGGCCGCCAGGACCCGGGGCGCTGCGGCGGTCCCGGGTCGGAGGGGCCCTGACGCCGGCCGGCGGACTAACGTCTCGTACGTGCCCTACTTCGACGCCGCATCCTCCGCTCCGCTGCACCCCGTGGCCCGGGAGGCGCTGCTCGCCTCCCTCGACGAGGGCTGGGCCGACCCGGCCCGGCTGTACCGCGAGGGGCGGCGGGCCCGGCTGCTGCTGGACGCCGCCAGGGAAGCCGCGGCGGAGGCCGTGGGCTGCCGCCCGGACGAGCTGGTTTTCACCCCTTCGGGGACGCAGGCCGTACATTCCGGGCTCTTCGCCGTGCTCGCGGCCCGTCGGCGTGTCGGCCGGCAGCTGGTGCACTCCGCCGTCGAGCACTCCTCGGTGCTGCACGCCGCCGAGGTCCATGAGGCGGCCGGCGGCACGCTGACCGAGATCCCGGTGGACCGTACGGGCCGGGTGGCGGCCGGGGACGTCGCCACCGCGCTGCGTCCGGACACCGCGCTGGTCTGCCTGCAGTCCGCCAATCACGAGGTGGGGACCGAGCAGCCGGTCGAGGAGGTGGCCGAACTGTGCCAGGAGGCGGGTGTGCCCCTGCTGGTGGACGCGGCCCAGACGCTGCCCTGGGGCCCGGTGCCCGGCGCCTGGTCGGTGACGGCGGCGAGCGCCCATAAGTGGGGCGGCCCGCCCGGAGTGGGGCTGCTGGCGGTCCGTAAGGGCACCCGGTTCTCGCCCCAGGGACCCAAGGACGAGCGGGAGTCGGGCCGCAGCCCCGGCTTCCAGAACCTCCCGGCCATCGTGGCCGCCGCCGCGTCCCTGCGGGCGCTGCGCGCGACGGCGGAGACCGGCCCGGACGAAGCGGCCCGGCTGCGGGGCCTGGTGGACCGGATCCGGGGCCGGGTTCCGGAACTGGTCCCGGACGTGGAGGTGGTCGGCGCGCCCGTCCACCGCCTCCCGCACCTCGTCACCTTCTCCTGCCTCTACGTCGACGGAGAGGCACTGCTGCACGAACTCGACCGGCTGGGCTTCTCGGTGTCGTCCGGATCGTCCTGTACGTCCAGCACGCTGACGCCGAGCCATGTGCTGCGCGCGATGGGTGTGCTGTCCGAGGGAAACGTCCGGGTCTCGCTCCCGTACGGGACGCCCGAGGCGGACGTGGACCGGTTCCTGGAGGTGCTGCCGGAGGCGGTGCGGTCGGTACGGGACCGGTTGGGCGTGCCGACGGCGGCGCCCGAGGCACCGGCCGGGGCGCGGACCCCGGAGGACGGGTCCGGACTGGTCCTCGACACGCTCGGCAAGCGCTGCCCGATCCCGGTCATCGAACTGGCGAAGGTGATCGGCGAGGTGCCGCTCGGCGACACGGTGACGGTGCTGTCCGACGACGAGGCGGCGCGCCAGGACATCCCGGCGTGGTGCACGATGCGCGACCAGGAGTACGTGGGCGAGCACCCGACCACGGGCGGCACGGCGTATGTGGTGCGGCGGCGGGCGTAGGCGGCGGACAACGCACACGGGCGGGAACGCTCCACGCGCCCCCGCCCGTCCCGCCCGATTCATGTCACGCCAGGTGCGCGCGGACCTCGTCGGCGGCCACGTCGCCGTACGCCTTGGTGAAGCGGTCCATGAAGTGGCCGCGGCGCAGCTCGTACTCCTGGGTGCCCAGGGTCTCGATGACGAGGGTGGCGAGCATGCAGCCGAGCTGGGCGGAGCGCTCCAGGCCCAGCTCCCAGGCGCGGCCGGCCAGGAAGCCGGCGCGGAAGGCGTCGCCGACGCCGGTGGGGTCGACCTTGGCCTCCTCCTCCGGGACGCCGACCTCGACGGCGGACTCGCCGAGCCGCTCGATGCGGACGCCCTGGGCGCCGAGGGTGGTGACGCGGGTGCCGACCTTGGCCAGGATCTCGTCGCCGGTCCAGCCGGTCTTGGACTCGATCAGGGCCTTTTCGTACTCATTGGTGAAGAGGTACTCGGCGCCCTCGATCAGGACGCGGATGTCGTCGCCCTCCATGCGCGCGAGCTGCTGCGAGGGGTCGGCGGCGAACGGGATGCCGCGCGAGCGGCACTCCTCGGTGTGCCGGATCATCGCCTCGGGGTCGTCCGCGCCGATCAGCACCAGGTCCAGGCCGCTGACCCGGTCGGCGACCGGCTGCAGCTCGATCTGGCGGGCCTCGCTCATGGCGCCGGTGTAGAAGGACGCGATCTGGTTGTGGTCGCTGTCCGTGGTGCACACGAAGCGCGCGGTGTGCAGGACCTCGGAGATCCGGACGGAGGCGGTGTCGACGCCGTGCCGGTCGAGCCAGGCGCGGTATTCGGCGAAGTCGGTGCCGGCGGCGCCGACCAGGATCGGGCGCAGGCCGAGCAGGCCCATGCCGTAGCAGATGTTGGGGGCGACGCCGCCCCGCCGGATGTCGAGGCCGTCGACCAGGAAGGAGAGCGAGACCGTGTGCAGCTGGTCGGCGACCAGCTGGTCGGCGAAGCGGCCGGGGAAGGTCATCAGGTGGTCGGTGGCGATGGAGCCGGTGACTGCGATACGCACGACGGGTCTGCTCCTGCGGGAGGCGTAAGGGCTGTCGGACGTGGACTTACGCTACCCGGTCGGCCCGGCCCCTCCTACCTGGCGAATTTACCCAATAGTAGGTCTTTCTCCTCAGGCCGTGAGATGCGTACGGTTCGTCGTATGACCAAGCATGTGAAAGGCGTCACTCCCGACGACGCCGCCACCGACCCGGAGTCGCTCGACCAGCTGCGCGGGGACTGCGCGCGGATGGCACCACGCTGGAAGGGCCGGCGGCACGACGCACCGCCACCGGGCCGGGCGTCCGATCTGCATGGCATCAAGGTCCCCGACAAGTCCGCGGAACTCGTCGACGGGATGTCCGACTACGGCGACTGAGGCGACCGACCCACAGCCGGCCATCGGCCGACGGGGCTGCTGATCGACAACCCCGTCGGCCGATGGCCGGTGTCGCGTCCGCGGCGCCGCACGTCATCCGCATGGCGTCCGTACGCCACCCGTACGGCGCCGCGGGCGACTTGCCGGCGCCCACCGGGAACCGCGCGCGCCCCCGCTCCGTCACACCGACGTCCACCCCCACGGAGGATGGCACGTCAGCTGTCCAGCGGAGCCGAAGGAGCGATGCGGTGAACACCGAGGACACACCGGACACCCCCGACACCCCCGCCGGTGCGCACCCCGCGGAGCGGAGGCGGCGCACCCCTGTGATCGTCGCCTCGATGGCCGCGGCGGTGCTGCTCGCCGGGGGCGGCGCGGCGTACTGGGCCTCGTCCGCGTCCGGCGGCGGGGATTCCGGCACCCATGCCGCGGCCCAGGGCGATCCGCCGCCGCTCGCCCTCGACGGGTACGCCGGTGGCGGGATCGCGGCCGGTGAGCCCAATCCGCAGGGTGCGAAGTACCGCGCGGTGAAGAAGCTGCCCGGCGGCCCAAAGTCCGCGCCGGTGTACCGGCCGAAGGGGCAGATCAGCCAGGCGTCGGTGGAACGGCTCGCGAAGGCCCTGGATGTGGCCGGAAAGGTGCGTTCGGAGGGCAATACCTGGAAGGTCGGCGGGGTGACGCAGGATGCCCGCCATCCGGTGCTCCAGGTGAGCAAGACCGGCTCCGGATCGTGGACGTACTCGCAGTACGGCACCCCGGGCGGGACGAACTGCGCACTGCCCAGCTCCCCCAAGGCCGGCGCGGGTGATGACGTACCCGTGTCGTCGAGCCGGCCCGGCTGTCCGTCGTACCGGGGCGGCGGGGACGCCTCGACCGAGGACGACGGCAGCGGCAAGGGCGCGGTGTCGCCGGAGAAGGCCAAGCAGGCGGTGCGGCCGGTGCTGAAGGCGCTCGGCCAGCAGGACGCGAAGCTCGACGCGAGCGGGCTGTCCGGCGCGGTGCGGATCGTCACCGCGGATCCGGTGCTCGGCGGGCTGCCGACGTACGGCTGGCAGAGCGATCTGCAGGTCGGCTCGGACGGTCAGGTGGTCGGCGGCAGCGGCCAGTTGGCGGATCCGGTCAAGGGCGCCACGTATCCGGTGCTGGGCGCGGACAAGACGCTGGACCGGCTGAACTCGCGCGGCGGCGGCGCGAACCGGCCGGGTTGTGAGGCACCGCACACCGCGAAGAGCGGCGATGGCGGGATCGCCCCGTGCGAGCCGTCGCCGACCAGGGCGCAGAAGCCGGCCGAGGTGACCGGTGCGGTCTTCGGGCTCGCGGTGCAGTACGTGAACGGCGGGCCGGCGCTGGTGCCGTCCTGGCTCTACACGGTGCGGCAGCCGGGCGCCGGCGACGGCCCCGACGCGACGTCGACGGTGGCGCACCCGGCGGTGAACCCGAAGTATCTGGCGCACCGGGACGACGGCGGTACGTCGCAGAGCCCGGCGCGGCCGCAGAAGCCGTCCGGGAAGCCCGGGGCGATGGCGCTGGAGGAGTACTCCGTCGGCGGGGACGGCAAGACGCTGACGCTGCACTTCTGGGGCGGCGTGTGCAGCACGTACTCGGTGAGCGCCGAGGAGTCGGGCGGCTCGGTGCGGACGAAGGTGGTCGGCAAGGACAAGAAGCCCGGCCAGATCTGCGTCAAGATCGCCAAGGAGTTCACGAAGACGGTGACGCTGGAGAAGCCGCTGGACGGCCGCAAGGTGATCGACGCGTCGACGGGCCGTGCCGTGCCCAAGCAGTAGCGAGGGCGGCGGTACGACGAAGGCGGCGTTCCCCGGTCGGTGGGGAGCGCCGCCTTCGGCTGTTCGTACCCGCTTCGCCGCTTAGCTGAAGGAGTCGCCGCAGGCGCAGGAGCCGGTGGCGTTCGGGTTGTCGATCGTGAAGCCCTGCTTCTCGATGGTGTCGACGAAGTCGATGGAGGCACCGCCGAGGTAGGGGGCGCTCATCCGGTCGGTGACGACCTTGACACCGTCGAAGTCCTTCACGACATCGCCGTCGAGCGACCGCTCGTCGAAGAAGAGCTGGTAGCGCAGACCGGAGCAGCCACCGGGCTGAACGGCCACCCGCAGCGCGAGGTCGTCCCGGCCCTCCTGCTCCAGCAGGCTCTTGACCTTCGACGCGGCCGCGTCGGACAGGATGATGCCGTCGCTGACGGTGGTCTCGTCCTGAACGCTCATCTACATCTCTCCCGGGTTGTACGGACCGCTTGCCCTCGGTGGCAACCCACGGGGCCCCGGATTAATTCCGGCTTGGGCGCAACTTCTCTCTTCATGCTCGCACACCCGCGCACGATGCCCGTTAGTCGACCGTAGTCGACTGCTTATGCGGCGGGTTCGGATGCGTCACATCGACAGTATGGCCATCGTCAAACTGACGTGAAGCAGGTTATGATAGATAGCGTCAAATAGACGAGAAGGCTGTCTGCAGAAAAGAGAGGGTGCGTGTCGTGACCACCGCCCAGCCCCTGGACGTCCAGCCGACCCCGCTGGCCCTGCTCCTCCTCGGCCGCGAGGCCGACCCCAAGAGCGAGCGCGGCGTGGAGTGCCCCGGCGATCTGCCGGCCCCGTCGGACCCCGACCTCGTCGAGCGTGCCCGCGCGGCCAAGGCGAAGCTCGGGGACAAGGTCTTCGTCCTGGGGCACCACTACCAGCGCGACGAGGTGATCGAGTTCGCCGATGTGACCGGCGACTCGTTCAAGCTCGCGCGCGACGCGGCCGCCCGGCCGGACGCCGAGTACATCGTCTTCTGCGGTGTGCACTTCATGGCCGAGTCGGCGGACATCCTCACCGGCGACGACCAGCGGGTCATCCTCCCCGACCTGGCCGCCGGCTGCTCGATGGCCGACATGGCGACCGCCGAGCAGGTCGCCGAGTGCTGGGACGTGCTGACGGAGGCGGGCATAGCCGAGCAGGTCGTGCCCGTCTCGTACATGAACTCCTCGGCCGACATCAAGGCGTTCACGGGCAAGCACGGCGGCACGATCTGCACCTCCTCCAACGCGAAGCGGGCGCTGGACTGGGCCTTCGAGCAGGGCGAGCCCAATTCAACAAAGGTGCTCTTCCTGCCCGACCAGCACCTGGGCCGCAACACCGCCGTACGGGACATGGGCATGTCCCTGGACGACTGTGTCGTCTACAACCCGCACAAGCCGAACGGCGGTCTGACCGCCGAGGAGCTGCGCGCGGCGAAGATGATCCTGTGGCGCGGCCACTGCTCCGTCCACGGCCGCTTCTCGCTCGACTCGGTCAACGACGTCCGCGCCCGCATCCCCGGCGTGAACGTCCTCGTCCACCCCGAGTGCAAGCACGAGGTCGTGGCGGCGGCGGACTACGTCGGCTCGACGGAGTACATCATCAAGGCCCTGGAGGCCGCGCCGGCCGGCTCGAAGTGGGCGATCGGCACCGAGCTGAACCTGGTCCGCCGCCTGGCCAACCGTTTCGCCGCTGAGGACAAGGAGATCGTCTTCCTCGACAAGACGGTCTGCTTCTGCTCGACGATGAACCGCATCGACCTCCCCCACCTGGTGTGGACGCTGGAGTCGCTGGCGGCCGGCAAGGTCGTCAACCGCATCGAGGTCGACAAGGAGACCGAGAGCTTCGCGAAGCTGGCGCTGGAGCGGATGCTGGCGCTGCCGTAGGCGGGCCGGTGTTGCCGTAGACAGGCCGATATGACGGCGGGGCGCCCTTTCACCGGGGCGCCCCGCCGTCGTTCATGGGCGGGCGCCGCGGCGGTGAGCCGGGGCGTCCTCTCACCCTGCCGGATGCCACCGGGTGCCCCCGGGGGAGACATCTGCTGATGATGTCGGCATGGGGCTCCGAGCACGTACTCTCCGCGAGTTGGTGGACGTAAGCCGGGATGGCACGAGACCTGAGGCGTCGAAGGGGCCTGCGGCCACCATCGGCACGGTCTTCATCAGCGGTATGCACAGCGGCCCGAACCCGTCGTCCGGCCTGAGCGTGGCACGCTCCCTGCGGCTCGCCTGGCCCGATCTCCGGCTCGTCGGCGTGGACTACTCGCCGGACAGTTCGGGGCTGCACTCGGACGTCCTCGACGACCTGGTGTGCCTGCCGCCGTGGAGCCGTATGCACCTCGCCACCTGGACCGAGCAGATCGAGCGCCTTCTGGAGCCCGACGACGCGGTGCTGATTCCCTGCCTGGACCTGGAAGTCCGGCTGCTCGCGACGGAGATGGGTGCCCACGACCGGGTTCTGGCCCCTTCGAAGACCGCGCTTGACCTGGTGTGCAAGCCTCCCGTCGATGCCGCCGCACGGCTCGGCGTCCGCTCCGCGGAGTACGAGACCGACACCAGCTGGCAGGCCGTCGAACGATTCATCCGCCGGTCTCCGCACGGCGTATGGGTGAAGGGCGAGCACCACGACGCCTTTCAGGCTTTCAGCGCCCAGGACGCGCTGGCCCTGGGAACCCGGCTGGAGCAGACGTGGGGCGGCGGATGGCATCTGGAGGCACATGTCGCCGGCCAGGAGTGCAGCATCGCGTTCTGCGCCCTGGACGGCCGGCTCCTCGACGCGGTGTTCATCACCAAGGCGATGGTCACGGGCGAGGGCAAGACATGGGCCGCCGAAGTCGCGGAACTGGACGGAGAGCTGCATGACCGGCTGACGGCTCTCGTCGCCGACAGCCTGTGGAGCGGCGGCGGCGAGCTGGAACTGATCCGCGGCTGGAACGGCGAACTCACGCTCATGGAGGTCAACCCGCGCCTGCCCGCCTGGATCCACGGTGCTTCGGTGTGCGGCGCCAACCTGCCCGCGGCCCTGGTCGCGGGGCGTGCCGCCGACCGGGGCAGGCCCCTGGCCCCCGGCTTCACCCGTGTGGTCGAGGAGATCCCGGTCCACCCGTCTCTGGGCATCACCCCGTTCACCTGGTCTGCCGGCGGGTTGTCCCGTGTGGCGGACAAACATCCCTCGGGGATGGCCTCGCTGGGCCGGCGAGGGCTGCTTCCGGACGAACGCAATGTGGTGGCCGAGGAGTCGGTCGACGGCCGTCCGGCGACAGCGGCGCAGGCAGGAGGGTTCGAGGATCTGCTCGAACCTCCCGGACGCGGGGCCACGCCCCGTCGGCATCTCCTCCTCCCCCTGTTCACCGAGCAGGTCCACGCCCTGCAGCGGCAGGTCGAAGGGCTCGGCAGGGTGCTGCTCGCGCACAGCATCAAGACGTGCCCCCAGCCCGCGGTGCTGCGTGAGGCCGCACGGCTGGGCATGGTCGCCGAGGCGATCAGCCTGGCCGAGCTCGATGTGGCCGACGGCCTCGGTCTGTCGGCCGACCGCGCGATCCTCAACGGGCCCGCGAAGTGGTGGCCGGCCACCGACCGCGTGCGCTGCTGGGCCTTCTTCGCCGACTCCGTGGCGGAACTGCGCAGACTCCACACACTGCTGGACGACGGCTTCCGGCTGACGGCCGAGGTCATCGGGATCCGCGTCGCCCCCGTCGCCCTCAGCAGCCGATTCGGCATCCCGCTGCACGAGCGCGAGGTCATGGCCGAGGCGGCTCGGCTGCTCGGCACGCTGGCCCGGCGGCTCGGCGCCCGGTGGGGGCTGCACTTCCACTTCGCCCAGAGCAACCTGGGCGCGCCGCGCTGGCAGCGCGAATGCGCGGCAGCGCTGAGAGCCGCCGATCCGCTGGCGGATCAGCTCGGTCAGCCCCCGGCCGTGCTGGACGTCGGCGGCGGGTGGCACGTCGACGACATGACGGGGCTGCGTCCGTCGCTGGAGTATGTGCTCGCGCACGGCCCCGCCGCGGCACGCGAGGCCGATCCGCTGCTGGTGCTGGAGCCGGGCAAGCTCCTCACCCAGCCGACGGCCGCCGTCGTGACACAGGTCCTGGTGCGCCGGGAAACCGGCTCGAACTGCGAGATCGTCGTCGACGCGGGCGAGGGCGACATGCCCGAGGGGCCGTACCGGCTGCACCCGGTGGCCCGGTTCGACGGATCGGCCTGGGTACCGCTGCGTCCCGGCCGGAGCAGGATTCTGGGCAGATCCTGCATGGAGCACGATGTCCTCGCATGGCGCCTCGACCTGGACGACGTCCGGGAGGGCGACCACCTCGCGTTCGGCATGTGCGGCGCGTACGACACCTCGATGGCCTACGAGTTCGGGCGCGGGACCGCGCCGCGGGAACTGGGGGAGTCATGACGGGCCTGGTCGCGGAGCTGAAGCAGTTCGACGGGATCGGGCTGTCCCGTATGGCCAGTCACGGGAAGGCGTGCTGCCACGCGGTCAGGCACGGCGTGTTCGCCCGGCTCACGCAGTACACGGACATGGGCGCCGCCCTCGCCGCCGTTCCCGCGCTCATCCGGTGGGGGCCCATGCGGTGGCCGGCGCACTGGTGCGAGCTGGCACACCAGGACGAGTTGAGAGGCGACTGCGGGGTCCATGCCGACGTGGCGGCTTCGTTGCTCACGCGGGAAGCCATCGCCCACTCACGCGGCCGCGCCGCGGTGCTGACGGCGCCGCTGGCTCCCGCGCACTGGCGGGCCAGCTGGAACGAGGCGCAGGCCAGCGACGCGTGGATCGGCCGGACGGTGGTGCACCACGAGGTGCTCCGGGTCGGGAATCGCTGGTGGGACCCCAGTGAAGCCCGCTGGTTCGCAGGCGCGGGGGTGCACCTGGCGAGCGGCCGTGTCCTCGCCCTGCGCGAGGAAGACGGGCCGTGGCAGTTCGACCCGGCCGCGCAGGCCCCCTCCCACGGCGGGCCATGACCACTTCGGAGACCCCATGACCACTTCGGAGACCTCGGACATGGGGGCACCGGACGCCCCGGAGGCCGCCGCCCCGCCCGGCCCGGTCCGCCTCATGGCGCAGTTGGCCCGCGGCTTCGCCCAGCTCAGCCTCCAGGCGAACGTATGGGCGGGCGGCCTCATCCTGCTCGCGCTCTTCGTGGACAGCTGGCAGACGGGTGTCTTCGCGCTGCTCGGCACCGTGGTCTCCACCACGACGGCGTACGCCCTGGGCGTCGACAAGAGCAGCATCGACATCGGGCTGCAAGGGTTCAGCGGCTGCCTGATCGGCATCGCCTTACTCATCTTCCTGGGCCACCACCCCTCCACCTACCTGCTGGCCGTCGGCGGTGCCGTCCTCTGCGTGCTGCTCTTCGCGGCACTGTCCGCACTGCTGGCGCCGTGGAGTATTCCGGTGCTGACCGCGCCGTTCTGCATCGTCTGCGGAGTGGTGGTGATCGCCGCCCCCGCCTTCACGCGGGTCTGGCACGGCGGGAGCCCCGCCGCGCTGCCCGTCAGGGCCACCGCCGACGTCCATTACTCGTGGACCGACCTGTGGCAGGGGTTCTTCACCAACATCTCCCAGGTCGGACTCTCGGCCCACTGGCATGTCGGCGTGATCATGCTGATGGCGCTGTTCGTCGCCGGGCTCCGTCCGGGGCTCGCCGCCACCCTGGGCAGCGCCGTCGCGGTGCTCGTGGCCTGGGCACTCGGTGCCCCGCCGGGTGCGGTCGCCGCGGGCGTCTACGGCTACAACGGGGTCCTGGTGGCCATCGCACTGGGCACCATCTTCCTGACCGGAACGGTGTCGAGCACGCTCTACACCCTGGCGGGCGTGGCCACCAGCACCGTGCTGACCGCCGCCCTGAACGCCTACTTCACACCCTTCGGCGGACGCACCCTCACCTGGCCCTTCATCGTCACCACCTGGCTGTTCCTCGCCTCGGTCCCCTCCTTCTCCCGGATCCGGCGCGCTGTCTGACGAGACAGCGGCGGGTACCGGCAGCCGGGCGCCTCGGCTGTTGGCGATCCGCAGCGCGTCGCGCAGCCCGATGATGAGCCACACGGCGCTACGGCGCAGTTCCTCCGAGTCCGCGTCCGGGGCGGCGAGTTGTGGGCTGACATGGGCCAGCAGGCGTTCGGCTCCGGCCAGGAGTTCGTCCTCCAGGTCGTCGGCCAGCAGCGAGAGCCGGCTGTCGACGTCGTCCGTACTGAGGTAGCACGGCGCGCCGTCCTGCGTGGTCCAGGGCAGCAGCCGCAGCGGCGTGCCGTCCTCGTCGTCCCGCATCATCGGGCGCCCGCCTTCACGTACTGCGCGTACTGCGTCCGCCGCTCGCGGAATTCCTCCGGCGTGAGGGCGTACGGCCGGATCAGCTCGGACGCCTCGCCGGGGAGCGGGACTTCGGGACGTCGGCGGTATCGGGGCAGCGGCGGTACCTGCCGGTGGCGGGGCGCGGGCGGGGCGAGGTGGGCGCGGTGGCGCCCGGAGGCGGGCATGACGAGGCGCAGCAGTAACTCGACGAGTTTCGCGGTAAGTTGGAGCATGTCGACCTTCTCCGTCAGGTTGGCCGCGCCCCCGGACCCGGCATTGGTCGCGGGGGTCTCGCACGTTGTCAGTGGCGGCGATTACTGTGTGTATCGCCATCGTTGCCCTGTGGGATGTGGCCTCAACAGGGGCTTCTCGTCCCAGAGTTGGGCATGGGACGACAGAGAGCCGAGTCGCATGAAGTTCACCCCGCAGGACCTGAACCCGTACATCTCCGCCCGCCACTACTTCGGCTCGGAGCAACGTCGCCATCGGGAGCGCGCGAAGCTGTCGCTCGCGGCGCTGGCGGACATCCTGAACTCCAGCAAGAGCACTCTCGGGCGCATTGAGAAGGCGGAGCTGATGCCGCCGCCGGACCTCCCGGCCGCGCTCGATGCGGCCTTCGGCACGGACAAGCACTTTTACGGGCTGTACCAACTGGCCAAGAAGGAGACCGTTCCGGACTACTTCCGTCGGCTTATGGACTTCGAGGCGCAGGCGGACGTGATCGAAGCCTGGGCGACGCACATCGTGCCTGGGCTGCTACAGACCGAGGCATACGCACGCGCCGTACTGAGCGTGCCTCACGGGGTAACACCGGAACTGGTCGAGGAACGTGTACAGGCTCGGCTCGGCCGCCAAGCGCGACTGCGTTCCGCCGCGCCTCCGCGCCACTGGGCAATCCTGGACGAGGCGGTCCTCCGGCGGCATGTCGGCGGTCCCCAGGTCATGTGCGAGCAGCTGAAAGCGCTGTTGTCGCTGGCCGATACGCCGTCCACCAAAGTTCAGGTGCTCCCGTTCGACCATGGTGCACACCACCTGATGGATGGCCCGACGCTGCTCATGAGGCTTCCGGGCGGAAAGGTCGTGGCGTATGACGAATTCCGCGTCAGCGGCCACCTCATGGAAGATCCGGCAGATGTGAACCAGCGCTGGAGGGGGTACGACGAGTTGCGAGCGTACGCTCTGTCGCCGAGGGACTCTGCGGACATGATCCGGAAAGCGATTAAGGGGTACGAGCAATGCGCATCAGGGCCGAACTGAGCAACGCCACTTGGCGCAAGAGCAGTTACAGCAACAGCGACGGGGCCGACTGCGTCGAGGTCTCCGACGACTTCCCCGGCGTCGTCCCCGTACGCGACAGCAAGAACCCCCACGGCCCGGCGCTCCTCATACCCGCCGCCGCCTGGACGGACTTCGTCACCGCCCTCAAGGCGGAACGCTGACCATCGACCTCGTACCCGGCTTCGGGGCCCGGCTGCAACGGCCCTGGCCGGACCTCCCGTTCGGGCTGTCCGAGCAGGAGATCCGTCGGCTGATGGAGCCGCACGGCGGGGTGACGAGCAGTTGGGTCTGCCGGACGCAATGGGCGCTCGGGTTCCCGATTCCGGGTGGCTCGGTCGGGTTGTCGGCCCATGAAGGCGCGCTTCTCGACTGTGTGTGGGTGAGCAGGTGGCAGTCCGCCACCGATGACGCCTGGCCGGTCGGCTTCCTGGGCGTCGATGTCTTCGGGTGGTCGGCCGACGACGTTCTACAGGCGCTGCGGGAGCAGGGGCTCCCGCGCGTCCCCGCATCGCACCACGGCACCGCCCGCATCGGCGAGTTGCGGCTCGGCAGGGGGCCGGTACGTCCCGAGGAGCCCTCGGCGCGGAAGAAGCCCCGGCGGCCGGGACCGTACTTCTTCACGGAGGCATCGCTGCAGGTCAGCCCGTCCCAGCGAGTGGCTGGGACGGGCTGATTCCGTACTCCGGACGGGTGTTGGGTCACACCCCCGCCGGCTCCGGCGTGCGGTCGGCGTCCTCGACGGGTGCGGAAACACCCGCCTTCTTCGCCCGCTTCGCGGCCTTCTTCTTCGTACGGCGTTCCTTGCGGAGTTCGATCATCGCGTAGAGCGTCGGGACGAGGAGAAGGGTGAGGAGGGTGGAGGTGATCAGACCGCCGATCACGACCACCGCGAGCGGCTGGGAGATGAAGCCGCTGTCTCCGGTGATGGACAGGGCCATCGGGAGCAGCGCCATGATCGTGGCCAGGGCCGTCATCAGGATGGGGCGGAGGCGGTGCCGGCCGCCCTCGATGACCGCTTCGACGACGCCGTAACCCTGCGACCGGTACTGGTTGATGAGGTCGATCAGGACGATGGCGTTGGTGACCACGATGCCGATCAGCATCAGCATGCCGATCATCGCCGGGACGCCCAGCGGGGTGCCGGTGGCGAGCAGCAGACCGACCGCTCCGGTCGCCGCGAAGGGGATCGAGACGAGCAGGATCAGCGGCTGGATCAGGGACTTGAACGTCGCCACCAGGAGCATGAAGACGATGGCGATCGCGGCGAGCATGGCCAGGCCGAGCGAGGAGAAGGCCTCGGTCTGGTCCTGGGAGACGCCGCCGATCTCCGCGGTGGCGCCCTCCGGCAGCTTCAGGGCCTTGATCTCGCTCTGCAGCTTGGTGCTGACCGCGCCGGTGTTGTCGGCGGTCGGCTTGGCGGTGATCGTCGCCGAGCGGGCGCCGTCGATACGGGTCATCTGGACCGGTCCGGGAACGGTCTTGACCGTGGCGATCTCGCCCAGTTCGACCGGTCCTGCCGGGGTCGGGATGGCCAGTGCCTTCAACTGGGCCTCGGTGGTGGCCGGGTGGGCCGACTTGATGACGATGTCGCGCTCGGTGTCGTCCAGGATGGCCGTGCCGCTGGTGGTGCCGCGGACGGCCTGGGCGACGGCGCCGCCGAGGGTGGCCTGGTTGTAGCCGGCCGCGGCCGCCTTGGCGTTGGGCGTGACGGAGATCCGGGGCACGCTCTGCGCGAGGTCGCTCTGGACGTCGGTGACGTCGTCGAGTCCGGCCACCGTCTTACGGACCTGCTCGCTGGCCTTCTTGAGGACGTCGGCGTCGCCGGCCTTGACGACCACGCTGAGGTCCTGGTTGCCGAAGCCGCCGCCGCCCGCGGTGACGGTGGTGTCGCCGATGCTCCGGCCGAGCTTGTCGAGGTCGTCCCGCAGGTCGTCGGTGACCTTGGCGGAGTCGGCGGAGTCCTTGAGCTTGAGCTGGTAGGTGGCCTGGTTGGCGCCCGTGCCGCCGCCGAAGGCCGCCATGAAGCCGGAGGAGCCGACGGTGACCTGGTAGTCCGCGATGTCGTCGTTGCCGGCGAGCAGCTTCTCGACCCTCTTGGCCTGCTCGTCGGCGGCGCCCAGGCTGGTGCCGGCCTTGAGTTCCTGCTTGACGGTGAGGGTGTCCTGGTCGCCCTGGTCGAAGAAGTTGGTCTTCAGCAGCGGGCCCATGGCGAAGGTGCCGACGAGGATGACGACGGCGATGACCAGGCTGGTGAACCTGCGGCGGGTGGCGAAGCGGAGGACCGGGACATAGAGGCGCTGGAGGGGGCTCTTCGTCTCCTTTTCCTCGGCCTTGCGGCGGAGCTCGTCCGCGGTCGTGCCCTCGGGGATCTTCGGGGCGCGCAGGAACCAGTAGGAGAGGACCGGGACGACGGTCAGGGAGACGATCAGGGAGGCCAGCAGGGCGACCGTGACCGTGATCGAGAAGGAGCCGAAGAGGGCGCCCACCATGCCGCCGACCACGCCGATCGGGAGGAACACCGCGACCGTGGTGAGGGTGGAGGAGGTGATCGCTCCGGAGACCTCCTTGACCGCGGAGAGGATGGCCTCGCGGCGCTCCTCGCCGTAGCCCAGGTGCCGTTTGATGTTCTCCAGGACGACGATCGAGTCGTCGACGACGCGGCCGATCGCGATGGTCAGCGCGCCGAGGGTGAGCATGTTGAGGGAGAGGTCCTGGGTCCACAGGACGATCAGCGTGATGACCACCGAGAGGGGGATGGAGACGGCGGTCACGAGGGTCGAGCGGAGGCTGAGCAGGAAGACCAGGATGACGATGACCGCCATCACCAGACCGAGCAGGCCCTCGGTGGTCAGCGAGTCGATCGACTTGGAGACGGCCGGGCCCTGGTCGGAGACGACCGTGACCTCGGTGCCCTTGCCCAGGTCCTGGCGGATCTTGGTGAGCTTGTCCTTGACCGCGTCGGAGATGGAGACGGCGCTGCCGTCCTGGTCCATCGTCACCATGACGGCGAGGCTGGGCTTGCCGTTGGTGCGGGTGATGGAGGTCGGGGTGGCCGGCTCCTCCTTGACGGTGGCGACGTCGGCGAGGCGGACCGGCTCGGCGGACGGGCCGCCCGCCGCACCCGCACCGGCCGCGGAGCCGCCCGCTCCGGAACCCGCTCCCGGGGTCGGCGCGATCCTCAGGTCCTTGATCTGCTGTACGGAGCTGAACCCCGCCCCGACCTGGACGGTCCGGCTCTTGCCCCGCTCCGCGAAGGAACCCGCGGGGACCGACGTACCGCCGGCCTCCAGTGCCTGTCCGAGCGCCTGCGAGGTCAGCCCGGCGGCGGCGAGCTTCTTGTCGTCGGGGGTGACCGCGACGATCCGGTCCTGGACGCCGTCCACGGTGACCTGGCCCACGCCGTCGATGTTCTTCAGGTCCGGGACGACGCTGCGGTCCAACTGGTCGGCGAGGGTCTGCTGGTCCTTGTCGGCGTTGGAGACGGCGAGGACGACGGTGGGGATGTCGTCCGTCGAGCCGGCCACGACCTGCGGATCGACGTCCTTGGGCAGCTTCGCGCGGGCGCGGTTCACGGCCTGCTGGACATCGGCGACCAGGCGCTTGGAGTCGTTGCCGTAGTCGAACTGCGCCATGATGACGCCCGAGCCCTCGCTCGACGTCGAGGTGACGCTCTTGATGCCGTCGACCGCCTGGACTCCGTCCTCCAGCGGCTCGATCACCTGCTTCTCGACGACATCGGGCGAGGCGCCCTGATACGGCGCCAGCACGGACACCATGGGGAGTTCGATGGACGGCAGGAGCTGCTGCTTGAGCTGAGGGATCGCGATGGCGCCGAAGGCGACCGCGACGATCGATATCAGCGCTATCAGGCCCCGTTGTACGAGGCTGAGCCGGGACAGCCAGGACATGGGTGGGGTCTCTCTTCTTCTGTTCCGAAAACGGCGGCGGGGCCTCTTGGGGCCCACCTAAACCCTCGGCCATGTCCCGGCCGGTTTTCCTCGCTCGCAGGTCGGTTTCGGGCCTGGCCTCGTACCGCGTTCGGAGTACGGGGCCTCCACCCTCACTGCACCCGTGGGCGTACGAGTCCCGACTCGTAGGCGATGACCACCAGCTGGGCGCGGTCGCGGGCGCCGAGCTTGGCCATCGCACGGTTGACATGCGTCTTGACGGTGAGCGGGCTGACGACCAGCTGCTCGGCGATCTCGTCGTTGGAGAGGCCGCCGGCGACCAGGACGAGCACCTCGCGCTCGCGCCCGGTGAGCGTGGAAAGCCGCTCGGCACCCGGGCCGCCGGGCCCGCCGTCGCCCGAACTGTCGCCCTGCGCGAGGAACTTGGCGATCAGGCCCTTTGTCGCGACCGGTGAGAGCAGCGCCTCGCCGGCGGCCGCGATGCGGATCGCGTTGAGGAGTTCGTCGGGCTCGGCGCCCTTGCCGAGGAAGCCGCTGGCGCCGGCCCGCAGCGACTGCACCACATAGTCGTCGACCTCGAAGGTGGTCAGGATGACCACCCGGACGCCGGTGAGCTCCGGGTCCTCGCTGATCATGCGGGTGGCGGCGAGACCGTCCACCCCGGGCATCCGGATGTCCATCAGGACGACATCGGCGCCCGTCGACCGGGTCAGCTCGTACGCCTGGGCGCCGTCCGACGCCTCGCCGACCACCTGCATGTCGGGCTCGGAGTCGACGAGTATCCGGAACGCGCTGCGCAGCAGGGTCTGGTCGTCGGCGAGCAGCACCTTGATCGTGGTCATACGGTCTCCCCCGTCATGTTGTCCCCCGTCATGTTGTCGCCGTCATCATGCGGGCTCCCCCGTATGGACGGCCTGAAGTGGCAGGGTGACCCGGACCTGGAAGCCGCCGGCCGCGCGCGGGCCGGTCACGACCGTGCCGCGCAGCGCGAAGACCCGCTCGCGCATCCCGATCAGGCCGTGGCCGCCGCCGCTCTCCGCCGGCTCGGCCGCCTCCCCGGGCTCCGCGGACGGCCGGTCGCCGCCGCGCTGCCGGGGCACCCCGGCCCGGCCCGCGCCGTCGTCCAGCACGGTCACCGTCAGCACGGCCTCGGAGCGGACGATCCGGACCGTCGCACGGGCGCCGGCCCCGGCGTGCTTGTGGACGTTGGTCAGGGCCTCCTGGACGACCCGGTACGCGGTGAGGTCCACGGAGCCGGGCAGCGCGCCGGGCGGGCGGGGTATCTCCAGGTCGACGGGGAGGCCGGCGCGCACGAACCCCTCGACGAGCTGGTCCAGCACGCCGAGGCCCGGCGCGGGTTCGGTGGGCGCCTTGGGGTCGTCGGACTGCCGCAACAGGCCGACGGTGGCGCGGAGTTCCTCCAGCGCGGAGCGGGACGCCTCGCGGACGTGCGCCAGCGCCTGCTTGGCCTGGTCGGGGCGGTTGTCCATGACATGCGAGGCCACCCCGGCCTGGACGTTGACCAGCGCGATGTGGTGGGCGACGACGTCATGCAGCTCGCGGGCGATACGCATCCGCTCCTCGGCGACCCGGCGCCTGGCCTCCTCCTCACGGGTGCGCTCGGCCCGCTCGGCGCGCTCCCGGATGGCGTCCACATAGGCCCGGCGGCTGCGGACCGCGTCACCGCAGGCCGCGGCCATGCCCGTCCAGGCGAAGATGGCGAGGTTCTCCTGGGCGTACCAGGGGTGCTCGCCGAAGAGCATCGCGGAGGCGGTCAGCACGACGACGGTCAGCGCGCCGACCCGCCAGGTGGTGGGCCGGTCGGTGCGGGAGGCCACGGTGAACAGCGCGATCACCGAGGCCGCGGCGACCGGCGCGCGCGGGTCGTTGGACTCGACGACCAGCTCGACGATGGTCAGCGAGCCCGTGGCGGCGAGGACCGTACGAGGCAGCCGTCTGCGCAGGACCAGGGCGGCGCAGGCGAGGGCGGCCAGCACCACGGTCGAGGCGAGCAGCGGGCGTTCGCCGAAGCGGGGGCCGTGCGGGCCGTGCGGTTCGGCCACCGAGCCGCACAGGATCGCCGCGAAGACGGCCACCGCGAGGGCGACGTCGAAGGCGAGCGGATGCGTCCGGGGCCACGCGAAGCGGCCGGCGCGCGGCCCCTCCTGTGCAGGCACGGCGGCCTGTGGGGGCACGGCCTGCCCTGGCGCTTCCTGTCCGGGGTCGAGGGAGGTCACAAGAGCAAACGGTAGCGCCCCGGTCCGACATCGGACCGGGGCGCTGACCGTTGTGCGCTGGAGAGGAGCAGGCTGTGCCGGTGGTTCAGCCCGGGATGAGGCCGTCGTCGGCCAGCATTTCCCGGACTTCTTCGAGGCTCGCGTCGTCGGCCGGCAGGATCAGCTCGGACGGTTCCAGGGCGTCGTCCGGAAGCGGCGTGCCCAGCCGGCGCACCGCGTCCAGCAGGGCTCCGAGGGTGCGCCGGAAGCCTTCCTGGTCGCCGCTCTCCATCTCTTCGAGCAGCTCATCGTCCAGCTTGTTGAGCTCTATGAAGTGGCTGTCGTCCAGCTTCACCTGGCCCTCGCCCATGATCCGTACGATCATGACGATCTCCCTTGGTCCGGTCCGACGATCACTGCGAGGCTAACCGCCGTGGGCCCTCACTGCTTGTCGAAACGCGGCTGGTCCTGCGGCTGGGACGGCTGGGCCTGGCCGGCCTGGCCGCCTTCGATGGCCTGCTGGCCTGCGGACGAGCCGCCCGCGAGCTCGGCCTTCATCCGCTGCAGCTCCAGTTCGACGTCGGTGCCGCCGGACAGCCGGTCCAGCTCCGCCGCGATGTCGTCCTTGGCCATGCCGGACGGGTCGTCCAGCGCGCCGGACGCCATCAGCTCGTCGATGGCACCCGCCCTGGCCTGCAGCTGCGCGGTCCGGTCCTCGGCCCGCTGGATGGCCAGGCCGACGTCTCCCATCTCCTCGGAGATGCCGGAGAAGGCCTCGCCGATACGGGTCTGGGCCTGGGCCGCGGTGTAGGTGGCCTTGATGGTCTCCTTCTTCGTACGGAAGGCGTCGACCTTGGCCTGGAGGCGCTGGGCGGCGAGGGTGAGCTTCTCCTCCTCGCCCTGCAGCGTCTGGTGCTGCGTCTCCAGGTCGGTGACCTGCTGCTGCAGCGCGGCACGGCGGGAGAGCGCCTCGCGGGCGAGGTCCTCGCGGCCGAGCGCGAGCGCCTTGCGGCCCTGGTCCTCCAGCTTGGAGGACTGGCCCTGAAGCTGGTTCAGCTGCAGCTCCAGGCGCTTGCGGGAGGTCGCCACGTCGGCGACGCCGCGGCGCACCTTCTGCAGCAGTTCCAGCTGCTTCTGGTACGAGTAGTCGAGGGTCTCGCGCGGGTCTTCGGCCCGGTCCAGGGCCTTGTTGGCCTTCGCGCGGAAGATCATCCCCATCCGCTTCATGACACCATCGCTCATGGGCCTCGCGCGCCCCCTTCTGACCGAGTTACATCGGGCTTAGGCTCCAGCACATATCTACAGACCCCACAGTACGGGCCTTGGTTCCATTACCGCACTGTTCAGACCCGGATGCGCTCCTCCTCCAGGACGATCAGGAGCCGCCGCTTCTCCCCTGCAGGGAGTAGGGCGGGCCAGGGGGGCGGGTGGGGCGTCCGCTCTGTCCTGTTACGGCACCGGGGCCGCCCCGGTACGGCGCCGGATCTTCCTGTGCGCGACACCGGACCTTCCCGTGTGCGACACCGGCCGGGAGAGCTCGTGAGCCGGTGCCGTTGCCGGATCGTTCCCCATCGGACGGTGGCCCAACCCGGACGACCACGTACATTGGGTTTGTGTTCCGAAGCCGTTCGAAGGATGAGCAGGCCGCGCCCGCCAAGGCGACCGCGGACCAGCCCCAGCAGCCCCGCGACCCGCAGGCCCCCAAGGGCCGTCCGACGCCCAAGCGCAGCGACGCCCAGTCGCAGCGCCGGGCCCGTGCGAGTACGCCCACCAACCGCAAGGACGCGGCGAAGGCCTCCCGAGAGGCCCGCCGTGCCGATATGGCCCGCCAGCGCGAGGCCCTGGCCAGCGGCGACGAGCGCTATCTGCCGGTGCGCGACAAGGGCCCGGTGCGCCGGTTCGCCCGTGACTACGTCGACTCGCGCTGGTGCGTGGCGGAGTTCTTCCTGCCGATGGCCGTGGTGATCCTGGTGCTCACCATGGTCCGGGTGCCGAAGATCCAGAACATCGCGCTGCTGCTCTGGCTCGTGATCATCGTGCTGATCGTGCTCGACTCGATCTTCATCTGGATCCGCATGGGCAAGCAGGTGCGGGAACGCTTCCCCGACGAGAACACCAGGGGCGTCAAGGCCTACGCGGTCATGCGCACACTCCAGATGCGCCGGCTGCGGCTGCCCAAGCCGCAGGTCAAGCGCGGAGAGCGGCCCTGAGCGGTAGTCCGTCCGGATCCGGTTTCCAGGGTGGGGCCGGCAAGTGGCTCGGCGGGCTGGGTGGTCTGCGGAACACCGTCCGACAGGAGCTGGTGGCACGGCAGCTCGACGAGCAGATCGCGGCGCGCTTCCCGTTCGGGCAGCGGCTGCGGGTGCTGGACGTCGGCCTGGGGCAGGGCACCCAGGCGCTGCGGCTGGCCAGGGCCGGCCACCAGGTCACCGGGCTGGAGTCCGATCCGGAGATGCTGGCGGCGGCCCGGTCCGCGCTGGCCACGGAGCCGGCCGGGATACAGGAGCGGTTCCGGCTGCTGGCCGGTGACGGCCGGGAGACCGGGGTGCACTTCACGCCCGGCTCGTTCGACGTCGTGCTCTGCCACGGCGTCCTGATGTACGTGCCGGAGCCCGACCCGATGCTGGCCGGGCTGGCGCGGGTGCTGGCGCCGGGCGGTCTGCTGTCGCTGGTGGTACGCAACGCCGACGCGCTCGCCATGCGTCCCGGGCTGGCCGGCGACTGGGCCACCGCGCTCGCGGCGTTCGACTCCCCCACCTACACCAACCGCCTCGGACTGCGGGCCCGCGCCGACCGGCTGGAAGCGCTGACCAGCACGCTCGCCGGGATCGGCGCGCCACTGCACACCTGGTACGGCGTACGCGTCTTCACGGATCTCTCGGGGGACGCGGACGCACCGGAATCCGAAGCGGAGCTGACGCAGTTGCTGAACGCCGAGGAACGGGCGGGCCGGACGGATCCGTACCGCGGGGTGGCCGCGCTGCTGCATGTGTGCGGGGTGCGGGGCTGACGGTGGCTCGGGTGCGGCTTTCGCCGCCCTGCGCCCCCCACCCCCGAACCCACCCCCTCCCCCTCCCCCGAAGGGGGAGAGGGGGAGGGGGCGGGGGAGCGCCTCAGCCCTCTTCCGCGTCCGCGTGCAGGCTCATCAGCCCTCTTCCGCGCCCGCGTGCAGGCTCATCGGCCCGTAGATCTCCGAGGTGTCCTCGAAGAGCGTGACCTGGTCGGCGCCGCCGTCCGCCAGGTCCTTCCACACCTCGCCGATCCACGACTCCGCGTCCCCCTGCGTGGTGAACTCCTCCGGTTCCACGGCGGGCGCCACCTCCGTACCGTCCGCCTTCTCGAACCGCCACGTCCACGCCATGTCCGCCTCCTGGAATCCCACCGAGTACGTCGCTGTGCCACCGGGCGGCTGCTGGTCCGCTCGCCGCCACGGTGTCGTGCTGCCGTGCTGATGTGCTGCCGTGCTGATCAGCAGCTTAGATCGCCCTACCGCATCTAACGGCCGTGTCGAGACATCCCCCCGCGCGCTGTTCGGACCGGGAGGGGAGAAAATCGGCGGGTGGAACTGACTCTCCTCGGCACCGGAGCCCCGCAGGGGCTGCCGCGCCCCGGCTGCCCGTGTGCCGCCTGTGCCACCGCCGTCGGCGGCGAGGCGCGGGCGGCGACCGCGGTACTGATCGACGGCGCGCTGCTCATCGACCTCACGCCGGGGCCCGCGTTCGCCGCGGCCCGAGCCGGCCAGTCGCTGGCCGGGGTGCGGCAGGTGCTGCTCTCGCATCCGCACGACGGGCCGGCCATGGAGGTGCCGGCCGGGCTGCCGACGCCGGGCCGGGTCGCGGACGGGCGGGAGTTGGCGCTGCTCGGCGGGCACCGGGTGCGGGCCATCGCGGTGGACATCCCCGGCACCGGCTACGAGGTCGGCGGGGTGGACGGGCAGCGGCTGCTGTATCTGCCGCCGGGCGCCGCCCCGGCCGGGCTCGGGAACGGGAACGGCGGCGGGTACGAGGGGATGGGCGGCAGCGGCCCGTACGACCTGGTGCTGCTGGACGTGCTGGGGCGCCCCGACGCGCTGGCCCGGCTGCGGGCGAGCGGGGCGGTGGACGCGGCGACGGACGTGGTCGGCGTGCATATCGACCACACGGTGCCGCCGGGGCCCGAGCTGCACCGCAGGCTCGCGGCGGCGGGCGCGCGCACGGTGCCGGACGGCGGCACGGTGGTGGTGGGCGAGTATCAGGCGGTGCCGGATGTGCCGCGCCGGACGCTCGTACTGGGCGGGGCGCGCAGCGGGAAGTCGGCGGAGGCGGAGCGGCGGCTGGCAACGTTCCCCGATGTGCTGTACGTGGCGACCGGCGGGACCCGGGAGGGCGACGCGGAGTGGGCGGAGCGGGTGGCGCTGCACCGCGAGCGGCGGCCCAGCGGCTGGCGCACCGTCGAGACCTGCGATCTGGTGCCGTTGCTGGCCGCAGCGGGGCCCGGCGCCGACCCGGGCACCGGCCGGCCCGCCGACGCGGCGCCGCTGCTCATCGACTGTCTGGCGCTGTGGCTGACGCATGCCATGGACGAGGTCGGGGCGTGGGACGACGAGGCCTGGGAGGCGGGCGGCCGGCGGGCGCTGCGGGAGCGGACGGACGCGCTGGTGGCGGCGGTGCGGGCGGCGCACCGGCCGGTGGTGGCGGTGAGCAACGAGGTGGGGTCCGGGGTGGTGCCGGCGACCGCCGCAGGGCGCCGGTTCCGTGACGAACTGGGGCGGCTGAACGCGGCGTTCGGCGCGGAGTGCGAGCAGGTGCTGCTGGTCGTCGCGGGCCAGACGCTTGCGCTGCGTGGATGACGGAGGGCTCGCGGAGCCCGTGTCCGCTTGCCCGGGGGCGCGGCGGCGGGTGCTCTTGAGGGGTGACCGAATCCGAGCTGAGCGAAGCCGAGTTGGTGGCCGGAGCGAACGGCGGGCGGGCGGGGCGCGATGACGCGGCGGCGCCGGCCGCCCCCGCCCGCGCCGGCCGGCGGCGCCCGGAAGTGCGCGGGGAGACCGGCCCGTACCGCGGTGCGGGGGCGCCCGGCCCGCGCACCCGGTGTTTCGAGGCCGCCGTACGCGGCTATCTGGAGCGGCGTCCGGAGGCGACGGTGGTCGCGCTCGGCGAGGGGCTCGGTACCGGGTTCTGGCGGCTGGACAACGGGCGGCTGACCTGGCTGACGGTGCAGCCGCCGGAGGCCGCCGCGGTACGCCGGATGCTGCTGCCGGACGGGGCGCGGCGGCGTACGGTGGCCCGCGCCGTGTCCGATCACGGCTGGCTGAACGCGGTACGGGAGCCTCGGCGCGGGGTGATCGTGATGGCGCAGGGCGCGCTGATGCGGCTGGCGCCGCTCGCGGTGCGGGCACTGCTGGCGGCCTGCGCGGAGCGGTTCCCCGACGGTGTGCTGGTCTTCGACGCGCTGCCGCGCTCGGCGGCCGCGCTGGCCCGGCGCGGCGCGGCTGCTCATCGACTGTCCGGCGGCCGGTGGCCCGCGCCCGCGCGCTGGGGCCTGGACCGCGCCGAGCTGCCGCGGCTGGCGAGCGTGCACCCGCACATCGCCGAGGTGCGCGAACTCGGCGTGCGCCGTGCTGTGTACGGCCGTCTCCCGGTGCTGCGCGAGGTGCTGCCGCTGGTGTGCGAGGTGCGGTTCGCGGGGCCCTGAGGGCTGTCCGACGGGCGCGGGCCGGACCCGCCGGACCCGCGTCATCCGGCCGTCGGGCCCATGACGCGTTGTCAGCGCCGAGTTGACGGTAATCTGCGGCCAATGAGCGACCTGAACCTCGATGACTTCGCCCACTTGATCGAGCGCCCCGACGGCGGTGTGCGCCGTGACGCCGAGGAGCGGCGGGCCCGGCTGGCGGTGCCGCCGGGTGCGCTCGGCCGTCTCGACGAGCTGGGCGAGTGGCTGGCCGCGGCGCAGCAGCAGGTGCCGGTGCGGCCCGTCGAGCGGCCGCGGCTGCTGCTGTTCGCCGGTGATCACGGGGTGGCGGAGCTGGGTGTCTCGGCCCGCCCGGCCGGGAGCACCAGGGAACTCGTGCGGGCCGTGCTGGACGGGGTGAGCCCGGCCGCGGTGCTGGCGCGCGGCGCCGGGGCCCAGGTGCGGGTCGTGGACATGGCGGTGGACTGCGATCCCGAGGAGCTGCCGGAGGAGGTCACCCGGCATCGGGTGCGGCGCGGTTCGGGGCGGATCGACATCGAGGACGCGCTGACCGCCGAGGAGGCGGAGGCGGCGTTCCGGGCCGGGATGGCCATCGCGGACGAGGAGGCGGACGCCGGCACGGATCTGGTGGTGCTGGGCGATCTGAGCGTCGGCGGCACGACGGCGGCGAGCACCCTGATCGCCGCGCTGTGCGGGACGGACGCCTCGGTGGTCACCGGGCGGGGCGGGGCGGGGATCGACGATCTGGCGTGGATGCGCAAGTGCGCGGCGATCCGGGACGCGCTGCGGCGGGCCCGGCCGGTGCTCGGCGACCAGCTGGAGCTGCTGGCCACGGCCGGCGGCGCGGATCTGACGGCGATGACCGGTTTCCTGCTGCAGAGCGCGCTACGGCGCACGCCGGTGATCCTGGACGGGGTGGTCTCGGCGGCCTGTGCGCTGGTGGCGCAGCGGGTGGCGTTCCGGGCGCCGGACTGGTGGGTGGCCGGGCAGGCGAGCGGTGAGCCGGCGCAGGCGAAGGCGCTGGACCGGATCGCGCTCAACCCTCTGCTCGACCACGGCGTCACTGCTGGCGAGGGGACAGGGGCGCTGCTGGCTCTGCCATTGGTGCAGGCGGCCGCGGCCCTGGCGGCAGAACTGCCCGTACGCGACTGAGCGGCGCCGGCCGGTAGCGGCCGGCGGCCGGTCGGCGCGATCGGAAGAGCGCTGGTGGACAACACCGTCACGTCTCGTGGGTAACACCCGTTTCGCGGGTCGCACCGCGGCGTATCGCCCATTCCGGACCGTTCGCGACGCCCCATAAGATCACGCTTTATGGGAGAAGTCGCTTGAGTCCGGATGAAGACCGCCCCCGCGGCCCTTGGTCGGAGCGCGCCGCCGCGTTCGGTGTCTGGTATCTGCGCATCGTCACCTTTGTGAATCTCCTGAGTGCGGTATGGGTGTCGTTCGGCAACGACATCCGACGGCACAACATCGAGGAGTTCTTCACCCCGTATCTGCTCACCGCGGGCTTCGCCTCCGGCGCCTTCTCGCTGTTCCTGTCGGTCACCCTGCGGCGGCGCAAGCGCGCGGCCTGGATCCTGAACCTGGCGCTGTCCGGACTGCTTCTGCTGCTGTTCGGCTTCGCCCTGGCGGCCGCGCCCGAGTTCCGGGGGCATGCGCAGAACTGGGTGTCGCTGGCGCTGACCCTGGTGTTCTTCGTGGCGCTGGTCGTCGGCCGGCGGGAGTTCTACGCGAAGGGCGACCGCGCCAATCCGAAGCTGGCCGCGGTCACCGCCGCCGGCGGGCTGCTGGCCGCCTCGCTGCTGGCGGCGCTGCTGGTCACGGTCACCAACACCGCGCAGGACGCGTCCGCCGGTTCCGTGGCGTCCTCGACGGTCTGCGAGCGCTGGCGCTACGGGGTGATGCGGCTGGTGTCGCTGACCGCCGATGATCACGCGTTCCCCGGGATCGACACCCCGAACTGGGTGAACGTCGCCATCAACGTCCTGAGCACGGCGCTGCTGGTGGCCGTGCTGTGGGCGGCGTTCCGGTCCGTCCGCAGCACCGACCCGATCACCGAGGACGACGAGGAGCGGCTGCGGGCCCTCCTCGCCCGGCACGGCGACCGCGACTCGCTGGGCTATTTCGCGCTGCGCCGCGACAAGAGCGTCCTCTTCTCCCCCAGCGGGAAGGCGGCGGTCACCTACCGCGTCGTCGGCGGGGTGTCGCTGGCCTCCGGCGATCCGCTGGGCGACCCCGAGGCCTGGCCCGGCGCGATCGAGGTATGGCTGGCCGAGGCCCGCGCGCACGGCTGGGCGCCGGCCGTGATGGGCGCGAGCGAGGAGGGCGGCACGATCTACGCCCGGCACGGGCTGGACGCGCTGGAGCTCGGCGACGAGGCGATCGTGGACGCCGAGGAGTTCACGCTGGGCGGCCGCGCGATGCGCACCGTCCGGCAGGCGTACAACCGGGTGCAGCGGGCCGGCTACACCGTCCGCATCCGTCGCCACGAGGACATTCCGGCTCCGGAGCTGGACCGGCTGCTGCGGCTGGCCGACGACTGGCGCGACGGGGAGACCGAGCGCGGCTTCTCCATGGCGCTCGGCCGGCTCGGCGACCCCGGCGACGGGCGCTGCGTGATGCTCGAATGCGCCGACGAGAAGGGTGTGCCCCGCGCGCTGCTCAGCTTCGTGCCGTGGGGCGCGAAGGGGCTTTCGCTCGATCTGATGCGGCGCGACCGGGATTCCGAGAACGGCCTGATGGAGTTCATGGTGCTGGAGATGATCCAGCGCGCGAAAGAGGTGGAGATCACTCAGATCTCACTGAACTTCGCGATGTTCCGCTCCGTCTTCGAACGTGGATCGCGACTTGGCGCGGGCCCGGTGCTGCGCCTGTGGCGCTCACTGCTCAGCTTCTTCTCCCGGTGGTGGCAGATCGAATCGCTCTATCGCGCCAATGCGAAATATCGGCCTATTTGGGAACCCCGGTACATGCTCTTCGAGAAGAGCACGGATTTGTTGCGCATAGGAATAGCCGCCGCCCGAGCCGAGGGATTCCTCGAAGCACCCGGTCTGCCGAAATGGCTGAACCGCAAGCACCTGGAGAACATGAGATGACCGAACGCCGGGCGGGGCGGCGGGAGAAGGCGGCGCCGGGGCGGCGGGAGAAGGCGGCGCCGGGGCGGCGGGAAGCGGCACCGCCGGGGCGGCGGGAGACATCCGCCCTGCGTCGCGCCGCGCGCGCGGAGTGGGGCCCGCTCCTGCGGACGGTGTGGTCCGCACTGGCCGCGCGGAATTGGCGGGCGATCCCGGTGACGCTCGCCGCGGTATGCCTGACGACGGTTTTCCAGGTCGTACAGAACCAGTCCTGGGGCTATCAGCCGGTCCAGAACATCGGCTCCGTACAGGCCGACGAGCACCTTTGGCTGGCGCTGCTCCGCACCCCCCTTTCGTTGTTCGTGCCCGCGCTGGATCTGCCGGTCTGGGGCGCGCTGGCGCAGATTCTGGTGGTTTTCGGAATCGCCGAGATCTGTGTGGGCTGGCGCCGGATGATGGTGGTCGCCTATGTCGCCACGCTCGCCGGGACGATGTACGCGCGGATCGGCATCTGGATCGGCCCGGACAGCCCCGTAGGACTGCCCGACTCGGACGCGTATGTCATCGACACCGGCCCGTCGGCGGCCGTGGTGGGGCTCGCGGTCTTCGTGTGCTGGCGCTTCCGCGCCTGGGTGACCTGTGCGGCGGTGGTGGCCGCGATGGTCTTCGAGGTGGTGTTCATCAAGAACAACCTGGCCGGCAAGGAGCATGTCGCGGCGGTGCTGGTGGTGCTGGCGCTGTGCGCGGTGTGGCAGTTCGTCGAGCGCAAACCGCGGGACGCACAGCGCGTCAGCGGCTGGGAGCACCCCCGATGAACTGCTCGACCGTGCGACGGAACGCCGACCAGCGGCGGTCATGGCGGTACGCGCGGACCGTCGCGCGCGCCCGCGCCCTGGGCCGCTTGCGGTAGAAGCGCCTGGCCCAGGGCGAGTTGGGCCGGGCCAGCCGGACGGCGCCGAAGAGCGCCACGAACGGCACCAGCACCCCGACGACGGCGATCCGGCCCTTCCCCTTGATGAGCGCGATCACCGCCAGCAGGAAGTTGGCGCCGACGGTCTCGACGACCGTCAAGCGGTCACGGGACTCGTCCGGGCTCAGCGCGTTCACCCCGAACGGCAGAAACCCGCCGAGGACGAGGGCGCCCAGCGCGGCGGTGAGAATGACGATCTCGACGCTCTTGGCGCCCTCCTCGGTCCAGTACACGTCGTCGAGATGGACGATCAGCGCGAACTCGTCCAGCACCAGGCCGACGCCCATGCCGAAGAGCACGGCCGCGAGGCCGGAGCCGAATCCGCGGCGGCCGCCGGCCAGCGCGATGAACCCGCCGACGACCATCAGGACCACGCCCGGCACCACATGGTGGACATGCACCCCGCCCGGGGTGATGTCGCGGAACGGCCCCTTGCCCGCCCGGATGAGCCGGGTGATCGCACGGGTGACCAGGAAGGTCAGCACGAACGAGGCCAGGGCGAGCAGCAGCGGCAGCTTCCCCGGCTCGATGATGTTGCGGTACAGCCAGTGGCCCATTGCGCACCCTCCCGAGGTGTCGGCCGAGGACAATTAGGCAGTATCCGGGTGATCAGGGCCGGGAACCGGTAGCCGGCGGGCCCGCGTTAGCCTGCCGCGGTGAACCGAACCCCCGACGAGCCCCTTGCCGCCGGCCACCCGCCGTCCCCCGCCGACGCCCTGCGCTTCGCCTTCGGGACGCTGACCGTGCTGCCCGTACGGGTCGGCCGCTGGGACCGTGCGACGGCTCGCGGCGGGATGCTCTGCGCGCCGCTGGCCGGGCTGGTCGTCGGGCTGTGCGCGGCGACGCTCGGCGGGGCGCTGCTCCTGCTCGGCGGCGGCCCGCTGCTCGCCGCGGTCGGCAGCGCCGCGGTGCCCGCCGCGCTCACCCGCGGACTGCATCTGGACGGGCTCGCCGACACCGCCGACGGTCTGGGCAGCGGCAAGCCCGCCGAGGACGCGCTGCGCATCATGAAGCAGTCCGACATCGGCCCGTTCGGCGTCATCACGCTGCTGTTCACCCTGCTGGCCCAAGTGGCCGCACTCCACGAGCTGTACGCGGCAGGCTGGGCACGCGGCGCACTGGCCGCCGTGGTCGCGGCGGTCGCGGCGCGCTGCGCGCTGACCCTCGCCTCCCGTACGGGGGTGCCGGCCGCCCGTCCGGAGGGGCTGGGCGCGGCGGTCGCGGGCACCGTCCCGGTGGGTGCGGCGCTGCTCTGCGCGGCGCTGGTGGCGGCCCTGTGCGCCGCCGCGGGCGGGGTGTTCGGCCCGGCCATCGGGTACGGCGCGCTGCACGCCGGGCTGGCGGCGCTGGCCGGCCTCGGGCTCGCCGAGCTGGTGCTGCGGCACTGCCGGCGGCGGTTCGGCGGGGTGACCGGCGATGTGTTCGGGGCGCTCGAAGAGAGCGCCGGGCTGACCGCGCTGGTCGTGCTCGCGCTGGGCTGAACCCGCGTGTCCTGCGTCCAACTCCCGTACCAGATTGGCTGATTGACCACCCTTCACCGGTGGAACCGGCCATCCGGCGGCGGCACACCGCCGGTCCGTAGGCTCTCGGGCCGGGCCTTGCGGCGCCGCCGAGCGTAGGCTCGGCCGCAGCAGCGCCCAAGGCGCAAAACGGATTCCCGGACGGAACAGGACCCTTATCACCGTGACTGCACTGACCCTCAGTACTTCCTCCGCCGCAACGCTGCGTGCGGACGCCGTCGTCGTCGGCGTGGCCAAGGGCGCCAAGGGCGTCCTCGTGGCCCCCGGCGCGGAGGCCGTGGACAAGGCCTTCGGCGGCAAGCTCGCCGCGGTGCTGGAGACCCTCGGCGCGAGTGGTGCCGAGGGCGAGGTGACCAAGCTGCCCGCCGCCGACGGCCTGAAGGCGCCGGTCGTGCTGGCGGTCGGCCTCGGCGACGCCCCGGCCAAGGGCGACGCCTACGACAACGAGGCGCTGCGGCGCGCCGCGGGCAGCGCGGCCCGCGCCCTGCACGGCAGCAAGAAGGCCGGCTTCGCGCTGCCCCTGGAGGACGCCGAGGCGGCCGCCGCGGTCGCGGAGGGCGCGCTGCTCGGCGCGTACTCCTTCACCGCGTACCGCAGCAACGGCAACGGCGCGAACGGCAAGGGCGGGAAGAAGAACAACGACGCCAAGGCGCCGCTGGCGGAGGCCGCGATCCTCGGCGCCAAGCCGCGCGACAAGGAGTTCAAGGCCGCCGCCGAGCGCGCGCAGACGGTCACCGCGGAGATCAACCGTGCCCGTGACCTGATCAACATGCCCTCCAACGACCTCGACCCGAAGTCCTTCGCGGCGCAGGCGCAGGCCGCCGCCAAGGAGTTCGGCCTCAAGGTCGAGGTGCTGGACGAGAAGGCGCTCAAGAAGGGCGGCTACGGCGGTCTGCTGGGCGTCGGCCAGGGCTCGGAGGCCCCGCCGCGGCTGGTGCGGATCGCGCACACCCACGCCAAGGCGAAGAAGACCCTGGCCCTGGTCGGCAAGGGCATCACCTACGACTCGGGCGGCATCTCGCTCAAGCCGGCCGGCCACAACGAGACGATGAAGTGCGACATGAGCGGTGCCGCCGCGGTGTTCGCCGCGGTCGTGGCCGCCGCCCGGCTCGGCCTTGAGGTGAATGTCACGGGCTGGCTGGCGCTCGCCGAGAACATGCCGTCGGGCAGCGCCACCCGTCCCGGTGACGTCCTGACCATGTACAGCGGCAAGACGGTCGAGGTGCTCAACACCGACGCCGAGGGCCGGCTGGTGCTGGCCGACGCGCTGACCCGCGCCTCGGAGGAGAAGCCGGACGCGATCGTGGACGTGGCGACGCTGACCGGCGCGATGGTGCTGGCGCTGGGCCACCGCCACTTCGGGATCATGGCGAACGACGACGCCTTCCGCACCTCGATCCACGAGATCGCGGAGGAGGTCGGCGAGCAGTCCTGGCCGATGCCGATGCCCGGTCACCTCCGCAAGGGCATGGACTCGCCGGTTGCCGACATCGCCAACATGGGTGAGCGGATGGGCGGCGGCCTGGTCGCCGGACTGTTCCTCAAGGAGTTCGTCGGCGAGGGCATCGCCTGGGCGCACCTGGACATCGCGGGCCCGGCCTTCCACGAGGGCGCGCCCTGGGGCTACACCCCCAAGGGCGGCACCGGATCCGCGGTACGCACCCTGGTGCGGCTCGCCGAGCGCACCGCCGCCGGCGATCTCGGCTGACACTTTCCGTTTCGCCCCATGCGTCCGTACGGCCCCGAGCTCACGGCCCGGGGCCGTCGGCGTGATGTCCGCGGTGCGTTCGCCCACAACGAAATCCGTACATCGCTCCGTGCTTCAATCCGCACGTGCGTACGCGCCGGTAACCCCCTTGGGGCGCCTGATCGGCCGTCCCATAGCCCGGCCCGCCGTCCCGTCGCCTTTCAACAAGTGCGAAGATGGGTTCTCGGCAGGACAGGGCCCCCCTTACCAAGGGCCGAAGATAAAGCGGCCGAACAACAGCCGCCGCCCGGTCATCGGAGACCGGCTCCGGCGTACCCATGCATGGAGGACGTGACGTGGCGAACGACGCCAGCACCGTTTTCGACCTAGTGATCCTCGGCGGCGGTAGCGGTGGTTACGCCGCGGCCCTGCGCGGGGCGCAGCTGGGCCTGGACGTCGCCCTGATCGAGAAGAGCAAGCTCGGCGGCACCTGCCTGCACAACGGCTGCATCCCCACCAAGGCTCTGCTGCACGCCGGCGAGATCGCCGACCAGGCCCGTGAAGCCGAGCAGTTCGGTGTCAAGGCCACCTTCGAGGGCATCGACATCAACGCCGTCCACAAGTACAAGGACGACGTGATCTCCGGCCTCTACAAGGGCCTGCAGGGCCTGGTCGCCTCCCGCAAGGTGACGTACATCGAGGGCGAGGGCCGGCTCTCCTCCCCGACTTCCGTCGACGTCAACGGCCAGCGTGTGCAGGGCCGCCACGTCCTGCTGGCGACCGGCTCCGTGCCGAAGTCGCTGCCGGGCCTGGAGATCGACGGCAACCGCATCATCTCCTCGGACCACGCGCTGAAGCTGGACCGGGTCCCGAAGTCCGCGATCGTGCTGGGCGGCGGCGTCATCGGCGTCGAGTTCGCCTCCGCGTGGAAGTCCTTCGGCACCGACGTCACCATCGTCGAGGGCCTCAAGCACCTCGTGCCGGTGGAGGACGAGAACAGCTCCAAGCTGCTGGAGCGCGCGTTCCGTAAGCGCGGCATCAAGTTCAACCTCGGCACCTTCTTCGACAAGGCCGAGTACACGCAGGACGGCGTGCGGGTCACGCTGGCGGACGGCAAGACCTTCGAGGCCGAGGTGCTGCTGGTCGCGATCGGCCGCGGGCCGGTCTCGGCGGGCCTGGGCTACGAGGAGCAGGGCGTCGCGACGGACCGCGGCTACGTCCTGGTCGATGAGTACATGCAGACCAACGTGCCGACCATCTCGGCCGTCGGTGACCTGGTGCCCACGCTCCAGCTCGCGCACGTCGGCTTCGCCGAGGGCATGCTGGTGGCGGAGCGGCTGGCCGGTCTCAAGACCGTGCCGATCGACTACGACGGCGTGCCGCGCGTGACGTACTGCCACCCCGAGGTCGCTTCGGTGGGTATCACCGAGGCGAAGGCGAAGGAGCTGTACGGCGCCGACAAGGTCGTCGCTCTCAAGTACAACCTCGCGGGCAACGGCAAGAGCAAGATCCTCAAGACCACGGGCGAGATCAAGCTCGTCCAGGTCAAGGACGGTGCCGTGGTCGGCGTCCACATGGTCGGTGACCGTATGGGCGAGCAGGTCGGCGAGGCCCAGCTGGTCTACAACTGGGAGGCTCTGCCGGCCGAGGTTGCGCAGCTGGTTCACGCGCACCCGACGCAGAACGAGGCTCTCGGCGAGGCCCACCTGGCCCTGGCCGGCAAGCCCCTCCACTCCCACGACTGACCCCAGTCCCGGGCGCGACCACATCCCGCAATTCGTAAGGAGCAACCGAAACCATGGCGGTTTCCGTAACCCTGCCGGCGCTCGGCGAGAGCGTCACCGAGGGCACCGTCACCCGCTGGCTGAAGGCCGAGGGTGAGCGCGTAGAGGCCGACGAGCCGCTGCTCGAGGTCTCCACCGACAAGGTCGACACCGAGATCCCGGCGCCGGCCGCCGGCATCCTGGCCTCCATCAAGGTGGCCGAGGACGAGACCGTGGAGGTCGGCGCCGAGCTGGCCCTCATCGACGACGGCACCGGTGTGCCGGCCGCCGCCCCGGCTCCGGCCGCTGCCGCCGCCGAGGCCCCGGCCCCGGCCGCCCAGCCCGAGCCCGCCCCGGCCAC
>NZ_SUMB01000006.1 GCF_005048155.1 Streptomyces piniterrae | reverse complement strand
TGCCGGACTCGCCGTCCGCCTGGAGGAACCAGCGCTCCACCTCCCACCGCTGCCGCCACTCGGTCTCGGTGAGCTTCGCGGCAGCGAGGTTGTGCCGGTTCTTCAGCAGCCGCCGGCCGCCGCGCACGACGTGCACAACACCAGCCTCACGCTCGGCACGGGCCGCATCGAGACGGTGCTCCAGGACGTGCAGGCGCCGGGACTTGTGGAACCACTCGCCCTTCGAACGGTATCCGCCCGGAGCCCGCTTTGTGCCCTTCTCCCCGACCGGGAGGGACAGGCGGTGCATCAGCGTACGCACGCCGGCCTCCAGACCCTGGATGTGCGCAAGCTGACAGCGCCGCGACAGCGCCCACTGATCGTGAGTGGCCTTCGTGACCGCCCCGGCCCAGCGCGACGACGACTCAGCGGTCAAGCCGTGCTTACGGGCCGCCCACGTATCGCTGTTGTGCTCCAGCCCATCAGCACAGCGGGCCTTGAGATCCAGCGACGCCAGGTGCCCCAGATGCTTGCCGACCAGCCGAAGAACCTTCTCGTCCTCGGGGGTGAGGCGCTTGAGCCGGTCACGCACAGCAACACCCGACGGGCCTATCGCCACGAACGGATCACCGATCGGACGAAGCTGCTTCTTCTTCGACGCAGCCAACACCAACACCCCCTTTCCGTAAGGGACTTGAAGCATTCTACCGAAAAACCCCTGGGTCAGGGCATTCAAGCAGATATCAACACAGCCCGACGGGGCAGCCGAACTCACTCATACGAGCTCAAGGACACTTATGACCACTCAATCCCGAGCACTTCCGACCCCCGCCGCAGCCGCCGCACCCTCGCACCACCAGGTCCTGATCGTCGGCGGCGGCACCGCCGGAATCACCGTCGCCGCCCGCTTACGCCGCGCCGGCGTCCGGGACATCGCACTGCTGGAGCCCTCCGAAACGCACTGGTACCAGCCGCTGTGGACGCTGGTCGGCGGCGGCCAGGCCCCGCTGCGCGCCTCGCTGCGCACCGAGGCGGAGGTCATCCCGCCCGGTGTGCGCTGGCTGCGGGAACGCGCCACCGCCGTCGACCCGGCCACCCGCACGGTCACCACCGCGTCCGGCCGGGTCCTCTCCTACGGGCGGCTGGTCCTCGCGCCCGGACTGCGCCTCGACTGGGACGCCGTGCCCGGCCTGGCGCGGGCCGTCGGCCACGGCGGTGTGTCCAGCAACTACCGGCCCGATCTCGCCCCGCTCACCTGGGACCTGATCCGCCGGATGCGCCGCGGTACGGCGGTCTTCACCATGCCGTCGGGCCCGGTCAAATGCGGCGGCGCCCCGCAGAAGATCGCGTATCTGGCGGCCGACCACTGGCGCCGGCGCGGTGTCCTGGACGCCATCCGCATCATCCTGGTGATCCCGGAACCCGCCCTCTTCAAGGTGCCGGTCTTCTCCCGGGCCCTGGAGGAGACGGCCCGGCGGTACGGCATCGAGGTGCGGCTGCGCTCGGAGATGACCGCTCTCGACGGCACGGCCCGCGAGGCGGTGATCACCGACCACGCCGCCGGCACGACCGAGACCGTCCGCTACGACCTGCTGCACGCCGTACCGCCGCAGCGCGCCCCCGAGTGGCTCGCCGACGGCCCGCTCGCCGACCCCGCCTCCCCCTACGGATACGTCAAGGCCGACCGCGCCACCCTCCAACACCCCGACTTCCCCGAGGTGTTCGCGCTCGGTGACGTCGCCAACCTCCCCACCTCCAAGACCGGTGCGGCGATCCGCAAGCAGGCCCCGGTCGTCGTCGCCAACCTCCTCTCCGGGCTGCGGGACCGCCCCGCCACCACCCGCTACGACGGCTACACCTCCTGTCCCCTGGTCACCGCCCGGCACAAGATGCTGCTCGCCGAGTTCGACTACGACCTGCGGCCCACCCCGTCGATCCCCTTCATCGACACCACCCGGGAACGCACCGACATGTGGCTTCTCAAGCGCTACGGCCTGCCGCAGCTGTACTTCAAGGGAATGCTGAAGGGGCTGGCGTAGCCGGTGGGGTGCCCCCAGGGGCGACGCCCTGGGGGCACCCTCCTGGGGCACCTCCTCGGGGGCAACCTCTACGCAGCCACCGTCTCCGCCACCACACAGGCCACGTTGTCCGGCGCCCCCGCCTCATGGGCGAGCGTCACCAGATCCCATACAGCCTGTTCGGGGCTGTCGGCCGCGGCGAGGGTGGTCCGGATCGTCTCGTTCGGCACGGTGCCGTACAGCCCGTCGGTGCACAGCAGATAGCGCTCACCCGGGCGCGCCTCCAGCAGCTGGAGATCGGGCGCGAACTCGTCGCTCCCGCCGAGCGCCCGCAGCAGCAGCGCGCGCTGAGGGTGCGACGGCGCCTCCTCCGGGGTGAGCCGGCCCTCGTCTATCAGTGACTGGACGAGGCTGTGGTCATGGGTGATCCGGAAGAGCCCGGAGTCGCGCAGTACGTACGCGCGCGAATCCCCCACATGCAGCAGGGCCAGCCGGGAGCCGGAGCGGAGCAGCGCGGTCAGGGTGCTGCCGGTCGCGTTCGCCCCGTTCCCGTCGTTCGACTCGTCCTCGCCTTTCCCCTCGTTCGCCTCGTGCGCCTCGTTCCCCTCGTTCGCGCCGGACAGCACCGCGCGGTTGGCGCGTCGGGCCGCCTCCTCCAGGACGTCCAGCAGATCCGCCGACGTCAGATCGGTGTCCTCCAGGGACGTGAGTTCGGCGATCGCGGCGGCCGCGGCCGGGCCGCCGCCCGGACCACAGCCGTCGGCCACCGCGAGCAGCCGAGGTCCGGCGTACGCCGCGTCCTGGTTGGACGGGCGGACCAGCCCCCGGTTGCTCAGCGCGGCATAGCGCATCGTCAACGGAGTGGGCTGGTGGTTCGGTTCGGTCATGACGGTGTCCTTCCTGGACAGTTGGTCCACGAGGAAGGCGGCCAGGTCCCGGCGGGCGGCGGTGTCGGCCTCGACCTGCGCCCAGTACGCGGCGACCGCCTCGGCGGCCGGGCGCGGCGCCAGCTCGCACACCTCGCGGATGCGGGCCAGCGGCATACCGAGCCGGCGCAGCCAGGCGACCAGCCGGGCCCGCTCCAGCTGGGCCGGGGCGTAGCGGCGGTAGCCGTTGACCGGGTCGACGCGGGCGGGCGTCAGCAGGCCGAGCTCGTCGTACAGCCGCAGCGCCTTCGGCGACAGCCGGGACGCACGGGCGAACGCGCCGATGGTCAGCAGCGTGTCCCTTTCCCCCACCATCCGAGAGCCCCCTGTTCGTCCTTCCTCGTACCGGGCGCGGCGCCCGGCCCGTCCGATGCTGTGGCTTCCCCCAAGGACAAGGTCAAGGACAAGGTTGAGGTTGAGGTCGAGGTCGAGGTCGAGGTCAGGGGAGGGTCAGTCCGCCGCCGGGTCCAGCCGGCTCAGCGCCGCCACCGTCAGCGCCTGGACGCCCGTGGTGAGCGTGGGCTGGACGACCGGGACGAAGCGCGGCGAGTGGTTGGAGGGGATGTCCTGCGCCAGCCGGCCGGCCGCCAGCGCGGTGCGGAACTCCTCGGGGTCCCAGCCGCCCAGCCACCAGTAGTAGAGCGGCGCGTCGGCGGCGGTCGCCAGGAGCCCGGCGTCCTCGCTGCCGGAGGCCGGTGAATACGCGAACAGCCGCTTCTCGCCGAAGAGTTGGGTGAACCGCTCGTTGACCGCCCGCAGCGTCACGGAGTCGTTGACGGTGACCGGGAAGGTGTCCAGGATCTCCGTCTCGGGCGCGCGGTCCGCGCCGGACGCGGAGGCCTCGGCGCGCGCGATGCGGTCGATGGCGGCCAGCACCCTGGCCCGTACCGCCTCGTCGAAGCTGCGGACGCTGAGGCGGACCACCGCCCGGTCGGGGATGACATTGGCGGTGTCCCCGGCGTGGAACGAGCCGACGGTGACCACGGCCTGCTCATTGGGGGCGACCTCGCGGGCCACCACGGACTGCACCCGCTGCACGAACGACGCCGCCATCAGGATCGGGTCGACGGTGGTCTCGGGCCGGGAGCCATGGCCGCCGGTGCCGTGGAAGGTGATCTCCAGGCTGTCGGCGGCGGCCATGCAGGCGCCGGGGCAGTACGCGATCAGCCCGGCGCCGAACGGGGCGACATGCTGGGCCAGCACCACGTCGGGGGTGGGCACCAGGTCCTTGCTGTAGAGGCCGTCGTCCAGCATGGCCTGGGCGCCGCTGCCGGTCTCCTCGGCGGGCTGGAAGAGGACGACCAGCGTGCCGGACCAGTGCGCACGGCCGGCCGCCAGGAGGTGCGCGGCGCCCAGCAGACAGGTGACATGGACGTCGTGGCCGCAGGCGTGCATCCGGCCGGGGACGGTGGAGGCGTACGGCAGGCCGGAACGCTCGGTGACGGGCAGCGCGTCCATGTCGGCGCGCAGCAGGACCACCGGACCCGGGCCGTTGTGCAGTACGCCGGCGACGCCGGTGCGGGCGATGCCGGTGGTGACGTCATAGCCGCAGCCGGTCAGCCGGCGGGCGGCCTCGGCGGCGGTACGGGTCTCCTCGAAGCCGAGTTCGGGGTGCCGGTGCAGGTCTTCGTAGAGCGCCACGAGGTCCGCGAGGCGGGCGTCGAGCGGGGCCAGGACGGGGGCGAAGGGGGTGGCGCCGGTGTGCGGGGCGGTGGTGCCGGCGTTGGCGGTCGTGCCTGTCTTGTCACTGTCGCTCATGCGCGCATTCGACCATGGACGGCCGCCCCGGCGCCGCCGGAGCGGCCAGGAAGCGGCGGCCGGGAACGGCGGCCGGAAAGCGCACCGTCCGCGGCCGCTGGCCGGACTTCGCGGTTGGTCGCCCGAATCCCCGTGACACCGGCGCGCACGGCTGCGACCGTGGATCAACCCGTTCCGGACGGCGCCCCAACTCGATGACCGGAGGCCGACGTTGGCGACTTCACCCATCCAACCGAACGGCGAGCCCCGCGACATCGCCACCCATCTGATGGACCAGGCCATGGCCCATCTGTTCTCGGCCGCGCTGCGCACCGCGGCCCAACACCGCATAGCCGACCTGCTCTCCGAGGGCCCGCGCACACCCGAGCAGCTGGCCGCTGCGACCGACACCCACGCACCGCAGCTGCGCCGGGTGCTGCGCTATCTCGCCGCGCGCGGCATCTTCCACGAGGACGCGGCGGGTGCCTTCACCCTGACGCCGGCCGCCAGGGCGCTGCGTACCGACGTCCCCGACTCGCTGCACCCGGCCGTCATGCTGATCACCGACGAGCTGTTCCTGCGCACGTCGGCGGGCATGGCGGAGACCGTACGGGAGGACGGCGCGTCCTTCGAGCGGCTCTTCGGGGCGCCGTTCTTCGAGCATCTGATGTCGGATCCGGCCAAGCGCGAACTCTTCGACAGCGGGATGGCGTCGCTGTCCGGGCCGGCGGACGAGGCCGTGGTCGCCGCGTACCCGTTCCCCGAGCACGGCACGGTCGTGGATGTCGGGGGCGGCCGCGGCGGGCTGCTGCGCGCCGCGCTCCGCCGCCACCCCGCGCTGACCGGGGTGCTCTTCGAACAGGCGCCGCCGCTGGCCCGCCACCTGCTGGACGGCGACGAGCTGAAGGGGCGCTGGCGCACCCAGGAGGGCGACTTCTTCACGTCGGTGCCGGAGGGCGGCGACGTCTACGTCCTCAAGCATGTGCTGCACGACTGGCCGGACGACGCGTGTCGGCGCATCCTGCGCAACTGCCACCGGGCGATGGCGAAGGGCAGCCGGCTGCTGGTCATCGACTGCGTACTGCCGCCGGGCAACACGCCGCACTTCGGCAAGACGATGGATGTCGCGATGATGGCGATCCTCGACGGGCGGGAGCGCAGCGCGGAGGAGTTCGCGACGCTGCTGTCGGCCGGCGGCTTCCGGCTGACCCGAGTGCTGCCGACGGCCGCCTTTCCGTCGATCGTGGAGGCGGTCGCCGAGTAGGGCCCTTCCGATACCGCATACGGCACGACACGCCGGGCCCCTCTCCTCCCACTGGCGGCGGCCCCCGCCCCGCGCTGTACTGATCACGGCCCCGCCCTCCCGCCGCCCGTCCGGGGCCGACGAGAGGAGCTGGCGCAGTGGTTCGGATGCGGGCACGCAGCCGCGACGAGGCGCACCGCGCCTCCACCCCGCTGGAGCTCTTCTTCGATCTGTGCTTCGTCGTGGCGGTCGCCCAGGCCGGCCGCCAGCTGGTGCACGCGCTGGCCGAGGGCCATCCGGGGCACGGCATCATCGGCTATCTCATGCTCTTCTTCGCCATCTGGTGGGCCTGGGTGAATTTCACCTGGTTCGCCTCGGCGTACGACACGGACGACACGCTGTACCGCGTGGTGACCCTGATCCAGATCTCGGGCGTGCTGATCCTGGCCGCCGGCGTGCCGCGTGCGTTCGACAACGGTGACTTCGCCGTCGTCTGGTTCGGGTATCTGGTGATGCGGCTGGCCCTGATCAGCCAGTGCCTGCGGGCCGCCCACGGGAGCGAGGGGGCCGAACGGCGCAGCTCGCTGCTCTATGCAGCGGGCGTGAGCGTCTGCCAGGTCGGCTGGCTGGCCCTGCTGTTCGTGCCCGTAGGAGCCCTGCCGTGGGTGTTCGTGGTGATGGCCCCGCTGGAGCTCTCCGTAGCCGCCGTCACGGCACAGGCGCGGCAGGCGACCTGGCATCCGCATCACATCGCCGAGCGGTACGGCCTGTTCACGATCATCGTGCTGGGTGAGACGCTCGCGGCGGCCACCGTGGCCGTGCAGTCCGCGCTGGACGAGAACGACGAGCTGGGCACGCTGCTGCCGATCGCGGGCGGCGGCCTGCTGCTGGCCTTCGCCGCGTACTGGATCTACTTCGCGGTCCCCATCCATCTGCATCTGCGCTCCAGCCGCCAGGCGTTCGCGTGGGGCTACGGCCACTACCTGGTGTACGGGTCGGCGGCGGCGATCGGCGCGGGCATCGAGGTCGCGGTGGAGCAGGCGTTCGGCAAGGCGCATCTGTCGACGTTCGCGGCGTCCGCGTGTGTCACGGTGCCCGCGGCCCTGTTCATGTTCACGGTGTGGCTGATCCACTCCCGGCACCAGAAGCGCGGGCCGGCCCAGCAGCTGGTCCTGCCGGTGTCCTCGGTCCTGATCCTGGCCTGCACCTTCGCCGGGGAGGGGGCGGTCCTGGCGGCGGGCCTGGTGGCGTCCGTGACGGTCGCGGTCGGCGTCACTCTGACGGCCCGGCAGGGAACGGCTCTTCAGGAGTAGCGCCGGACGGCGGAGGTGGGCGGTAGCGCCGGGCCGTTAGCCCGCACGTGTGTCGAACTGTCGTACGTGGCCGCGGGTCACCCCCGGTTGGCGTCACATTCGGCCATCTTCGACTCTTGTTGCCGCGCCGTGTTCACCGGTACGACCCCTCCCCCAATCCCGAGCAATTCACCGCCAATTCGGCGTCCATCAGCCGCTCGGGGGGTCGACTTCCCGAAGCTTCGCTCTCTTGTTCCTCACCCTTCACCGGAGGTGGCGGCCCCGCTTCCGCATGAACGCGGTAGGGTGCATATTGCCCTTTTTATACCGGCGGGTACTCCGTACGGGCATACCCCAAGGGCCGTCCACCGTCCGCACCTGAGGAGACGCCAGACATGGCCGCCCGCCACGCTCAGTCCCGCACGCGCAGGAGACTGTCCGCGCGCAGCAAGGCCGTGAGTGGTCTCGCCGTCACCACACTGGTCGGCACCGCCCTGTGGGCCTGGCCGGCCTCCGGCGACTCGCACGGCGCACGGACGGACGCCAAGAGCGGCGCGCCCAGGACGGTCACCAGCACGGCCCGACCCGCCCGGCCCGCCAACCTCGCCGACCGGACCGCGCCGGACACCACCCTGACCGGCAGGCCGATTCCGGGCCTCAGCGACGCCGCCCGGAAGCAGATACCGGCCGACTCGCGCCAGGTACTGGTCGTCACGGGCGAGGACGCCGACTCCTACGACTCCCGTGTCGTTCTCTACACCCGCGCCAAGAACTCCGGCAGCTGGCAGGCCGGCCCCACCTGGCCTGCGCACAACGCGGCCCACGGCTGGACGAAGCGGCACCACTACGGTGACCTGCGCTCGCCGGAGGGCGTCTTCACGCTCACCGACGCGGGCGGCCGGCTGTCCGCGCCCAAGGGCACCAAGCTCCCCTACACCCGCAGCGAGAGCTTCGTCGCCAACGGCACCGGCGTGGAGGGCGAGCCGCTGGCCGGCGCCTTCGACTACGTCATCGCCATCAACTACAACCGGGTGCCGGGCACGTCCCCGCTGGACCTCCAGCGTCCGCTGGGCGACGGCCGGGGCGGCGGAGTGTGGCTGCATGTCGACCACGACGGGCCCACCCAGGGCTGTGTGAGCCTCAAGCCCGAGGTGATGAGGGAGCTGCTGCGCACCCTGGACCCCGCACAGCACCCGGTCATCGTGATGGGCCCGGCCGGTCACTGACGGCGCCCGGCTGCGGGCGACGGTCGCGTGGTACCCATGACGCATGGCTGACGCACGGGACGGGCGGGACGGACGGGACGGCCCACCGGGGCATGGGCGGGGCGGTGCGGCCGACCCGCCGCGGGGCCCCGGCCCGCGCGACGCGCTGACCGACGTCCGCGGCCTGCGGGTCGGCCATGCCCAGCGGATCGGCGACGGATATCTCACCGGCACCACCGTCGTCCTCGCCCCCGAGGGCGGCGCGGTCGCGGCCGCCGACGTACGGGGCGGCGGGCCCGGCACCCGGGAGACCGACGCGCTGGACCCGCGCAATCTGGTCCAGCGCGTCGAGGCCGTCGTACTGACCGGCGGCAGCGCCTTCGGACTGGATGCCGCGTCCGGTGTGGCCGGGTGGCTGGAGGAGCGGGGCCGGGGCTTTCGCGTCGGCCCCGATCCCGCGCAGGTCGTACCTGTCGTGCCGGCCGCTGCCCTGTTCGACCTGGGACGCGGCGGCGACTGGCGGGCCCGTCCGGACGCCGCACTGGGCCGGGCGGCGGTCGAGTCCGCGGCAGGGCAGGAGCCGGGGGCCGCGGTCGCGCAGGGCAATACCGGTGCCGGTACGGGCGCGGTGGCCGGCGGCCTCAAGGGCGGGACCGGCACGGCGAGTGCGGTGCTGCCGTCGGGTGCCACGGTCGCGGCGCTGGCCGCGGTCAACGCGTCGGGGTCGGTCGTCGATCCGCGCACCGGCGCCCTGTACGGCCGGCTGCACGAGGGGCCGGGCGTGTTCCCGTCCGCCGAGACGCACGCGGCCGCCGGGCGACGGCTGGCCGAGGCCAAGGAGACCTCGCTGGCCCGGCTGGCCGGCTCGGTGCTGCCGCCGCTCAACACCGTCATCGCGGTGGTCGCCACCGACGCCGTCCTCACCCGCGCCCAGGCCCACAAGCTGGCGGGCACCGCGCACGACGGCCTGGCCCGCGCCGTCCGCCCGGTCCATCTGCTCTCCGACGGCGACACGGTCTTCGCGCTGTCCACCGGCGCCCGTCCGCTCGCCCCGGAAGAGGCACTGGCCGACCCGGTGTTCGGCGCGCACGCGGCGGCCGGCGCGCTGAACGACATCCTGGCCGCGGGCGCCGATGTGCTGGCCCGCGCGGTGGTGAAGGCCGTCCTCGCGGCGGAGACGGTGGACGGTCCGGGCGGGCTGTTCCCGTCGTACCGGGATCTGTACGGGGGATGAGGGGGCTGGCGGGGGCGCGCCCGTACGGGTGAAGCGTCGGGGGGCACCCTCGGGCCCCAGGGCCTTTCCGCGCCTGACCCATCGGACCGGCCCTAGACGCCGGTCGCCTCCAGCAGCGTGCCCGCCACGTACGTCACGGCCATCGCCAGCGCGCCGCCCGCCGCGTTGCGCGTCACCGCGCGGCCGACCGGGGCGGCGCCCAGCCGGGCGCTGGACCAGCCGCAGAGGGCGAGCGCGGCGAGCACCGCGACCACGGTGATCGGCAGCCGGAGCGCGGTGGACGGCAGCACGATCGCCAGCAGCGGCAGCAGCGCGCCGGCGGTGAACGCGAGGAAGCTGGCCCCGGCCGCATGCCAGGGGTTGGTGAGCTCGTCGGGGTTGATGCCCAGTTCGACCTCGGCGTGCGCGCGCAGCGCATCGTGCTCGGTCAGCTGCTCGGCGACCTCGCGGGCCAGCTCGGCACTCAGCCCCTTGCCCTCCAACAGCTCGGTCAGCTCGACGAGTTCGGCCTGGGGTTCGGCCGCCAGCTCGCGTTTCTCCAGGGCCAGCGCGGCCTTTTCGGAGTCGCGCTGGGTGGAGACGGAGACATACTCGCCGGCGGCCATCGACATCGATCCGGCCAGCAGTCCGGCGAGGCCGGCCGTCAGCAGGACGCCGCGGTCCTCGGTGGCTCCCGCGACGCCGACGACGAGTCCGGCGGTGGAGACGATGCCGTCGTTGGCGCCGAGGACCGCGGCCCGCAGCCAGTTGAGGCGGCTGCCGAGCCCGCCGCCATGCGCCTCGCCGTGCTCCGGTGTCTGAACGCTCACCAGCCGAGCGTCTCATCCGCAGTGGCCCGTTCCCCCGTCCGACGCCCCCGCATCGTCCCGAAATCGCCGGTGATAGAACGGCCATATGTCCGCAGAGCCACCCCCCACACCGCCGCCGTCCGCTCCCCCGCCGACGCTCGTCCAGCCGGCGCCCCGTGAGCCCGCGCCGCGCCGCCGTCTGTGGTGGCACCGGCTGATCCTCGGGCTCTGGTACCGGCCGGTGGACGTCATGGACGAGGCGCGGGACCGCGGCGCGTGGAGTGCGGCGCTGATGCTGTGTCTGGTCAGCGGCGGTGTCGGGGTGTTGTCGGTGCACGCGTTCCGGGAGCAGTGGTCGGCCGACCGCGCGATGGCACTGCAACTCGCCGGGATCGCCGAGGCGGGTGTGCTGGCCGCCAGCTTCGTCCTGGGGGCGGTCACCCATGCCATAGCCCGCACCCTCGGCGGCACCGGCCGCTTCGCGCCGACGGCGAGCCTGTTCATCGTGCTGTTCTGGGTGGCCGGACTGCCCCGGCTGGCGATCACGGCCTGGCTGCCGACCGGCGCCACCATCGTCCAGGCCGCCACCTGGACGACCTGGGGCTTCGGTTATGTCCTCGCGGTACTGCTGATACGGGGCCAGCACCATTTGCCCACGCGCAAGGCGGTTGCCGCGGTGTCGGTGCAGATGCTGACGGCGCTGGCGCTGATGAAGGTGGGGCCGGTGCGCTGAGCCCGGGGCGACCGGTCGTCACCGGCGACTGGTCGTCATCACTGGTCATTACTGGTCATTACTGGTCGTCAACGCCGGCGACTGGTCGTCAACCACAACTGGTCACCTACGACTGGCTGGTCAACTACGGCTGATCGGCTACCACTGCTCGGCTACGGCTGGTCAGCTACGGCTGGTCAACTGCCGTACCAGGCCCGCGAACGCCTCGCGCTCGGCGGCACTCAGCTCCACACTCTCCGACGGCGGCCCGCCGGGCCCGGTCTGCCGCGGCACCGAGCTGAGCAGCTGCTGCCGCCGGCGCCGGCCCGAAGCCTCGGCCCGTTCCCGTCGCGACAGTCTGACCAGTCCGGCGACCCAGGTGGCGATCGCTACGAGAAGTACGGCGAACCCGATCAGCTGCAGGATCGAAACGGCGGGGAGCATGCGGTCCTCCCGGACGGGTGGGGCGCTAATTGAACCCAGTAGACACCACGCCGCGGGACTTCCGACAGGGAATCTTGGGACTTAAGTCCCGAAGTGACGCATCTCCTATGACATTTCACCCCTTTCCCGTCTCCGTCCGGGCTCCGGCGCGCCTCTCCCACCCCTACGGCACGGCAGGGTCCCACCCGCCCCATTGGACACCCCGGAGCCTTCCCCGCGCCGAAGATCGGCCAGGACGATGGCGGCAGTTCGCCCACGACGCGAGGAGTACGCACATGCCGCAGCCTCCCGACCCGCTCCAGCCGCCCCAGCCCCTCCAGCCGCTTTCCGACGCCGAAGCGCACGCCGATGCCCGGCCCGGCAACTCCGGCCCCGCCCGCGCCCTGGACGGCGTCCTGGTCGCCGATTTCAGCCGGGTGCTGGCCGGGCCGCTGGCCGCCGCGACGCTCGCCGACCTCGGCGCCGAGGTGATCAAGGTGGAGCGACCCGGCACCGGCGACGACACCCGCGCCTGGGGCCCGCCGTTCGCCCCGGACGGCACCGCCGCGTACTTCGACGCCGCCAACCGCTCCAAGCGCGGCCTCGCCCTGGATCTCGCCGACCCGGACGACGCGGCGGCGGCCCGCGAACTGGCCCGCAGGGCCGACGTACTGATCGAGAACTTCCGCCCCGGCGCGCTCGCCAAATACGGCCTGGACCAGGCCGCCACCCGCGCCGCCAACCCCGGCCTGGTGCACTGCACGATCACCGGTTTCGGCTCCGGCGAGGGCGCGCACCTGCCCGGCTACGACTTCGTCGCGCAGGCGGTCGGCGGCCTGATGAGCATCACCGGCGAGCCCGGCGGTACGCCCCTGAAGGCGGGCGTCGCGCTGGTGGACGTACTGACCGCCAAGGACGCCACCACCGGCATCCTGGCCGCACTGCGGCACCGCGACCGCACCGGCGAGGGGCAGCTGGTAGAGGTCAATCTGCTCTCCTCCCTGCTCGGCTCACTGGTCAACCAGACGTCCGGATATCTGGCCACAGGGCGCGATCCGGGCCCGATGGGCAACCGGCACCCGAGCATCGCCCCGTACGAGACGCTGACCTGCCGGGGCGGGCTGCTGGCGGTGGCGGTCGGCAATGACCGCCAGTTCCGAGCGCTGGCACGGGCGCTGGGCGCCCCCGAACTCGCGACGGACGTCCGGTTCGTCCGCAATCAGGACCGTGTGCGGCACCGGACGGAACTGGTCAAGGAACTGGAGGCCCTGCTGGCCGCCGACACCCCGCGGGGCTGGACCGAGCGGCTGGCCGCGGCGTCCGTGCCGTGCGGGCCGGTCAACACCGTCTCCGAGGCCCTGGAGTTGGCGGCACGGCTCGGACTCGAACCCGTCACTCCGGTCGGTAACGGGCGAATCCCCCAAGTCGCCAGCCCGCTCCGCCTCTCAGGAACGCCGGTCACCCAACCTTGGGCGCCACCCCGCCTGGACGAACACGGCACGCCACTGCGAACCTGGCTGTCAGGGCCACCCGATCGACCTCTCCCGCCGCGATTGTGACCTTCGTCACAACCGAGTCGGGTCCGCAACCAAATTTGCCTGTAGGTGCTGTTTACCAGCACGGAATCACAACACCCCTGTATGGAGCAGCTCGTGACATCGCCGGACAAGCCCGCGCCCACCCCGTCCCGCACCCCTCACCAGCTGCTCCAGCTTCCCGGGCAGCAGGAGCCGGGCAGCCCGCGCCGCGCCCGCCGGATGCGCCGCACACTGGCCGCGACCGCGCTGCTCGCCGCGGGTGCGCTGGCCCTGTCCGCCTGCGGCGGCGACGCCGAGGCCGGCGGCCATGGCGGCGACGACAAGAACGGCCAGGCCGGAGCGGATGCCGCGGCCGCCAAGGACGCGTCCAAGGCGAAGATCAAGGTCTCGGCGAAGGACGGCGCCACCAACGCCAGCATCAACGACACCGGGGTGAAGGTCACCGGCGGCAAGTTGACCGACGTGAAGCTCACCGTGGCCGACACCGGCGCGGTCGTGGCGGGCGCCATATCGGCGGACGGCTCCTCCTGGAAGCCGGGCGTCCAGCTGGAGCGCGGCACCAAGTACAAGATCGTCGCGAATGCCAAGGACGCCAAGGGCCGTTCGGCCACCGAGAACGCGACCTTCACCACCGTCTCGTCGGCCAACAGCTTCATCGGCAGCTACACCCCCGACAACGGCAAGACCGTCGGCGTCGGCATGCCGGTGTCCTTCACCTTCGACAAGGCGATCACCAACAAGAAGGACGTCCAGTCCCACATCAAGGTGACGTCCAGCAGTGGTCAGCAGGTGGTCGGCCACTGGTTCGGCACCCAGCGTCTGGACTTCCGGCCGGAGGACTACTGGAAGGCCGGCTCCAAGGTCACCATGAACATCGACCTGGAGGGGGTGAAGGGCGGCGAGGGCATCACCGGTGTGCAGTCCAAGACGGTGTCCTTCACGATCGGCCGCTCGCAGGTCTCCACGGTCGACATGGACACCCAGACCATGACGGTCAAGAGGGACGGCAAGACCTTCAAGACCATCCCGATCTCCGGCGGCAGCCCCGAGAACCCCACCTACAACGGCCAGATGGTGATCTCGGAGAAGTTCGAGCAGACCCGGATGGACGGCTCGACCGTCGGCTTCACCAAGGAAGACGGCAAGGGCGAGTACGACATCAAGGACGTCCCGCACGCCATGCGCCTCTCCTCCTCCGGCACCTTCATCCACGGCAACTACTGGGGCGACCCGTCGATCTTCGGCCGCGCCGGCACCAGCCACGGCTGCGTCGGCCTGAAGGACGCCAAGGGCGGCGGTGGCGACACCCCCGGCAAGTGGTTCTTCCAGAACTCGCTGATCGGCGATGTCGTCGTCGTGAAGAACTCGAAGGACGAGACCATCAAGCCGGACAACGGCCTCAACGGCTGGAACCTGTCCTGGGCGGAGTGGCAGAACGGCAGCGCGGCCTGACGCCCGGCCGCCGACGAACACGGCGGGGCAGGTCCCCGCTACCGACATGACATCGCCCTCCTCGGCCCTTTCGGAGCCGGGGAGGGCGACGTCGTTCAGCGGTGTCGTTCAGCGATGGGGTGCGCGCGACCGGGATCAGAGGGAGCGCAGGGCGGCCCAGGTCTCCGGACCGACGACGCCGTCCCCTCGGAGGCCGTTCATCTCCTGGAAGTCCACCACCCATGACGCGGTGCGCGGGCCGAATTCCCCGTCGACATCAAGCACCTCGCCTCCGGCCCACCCGTTGATGATGCACTGAACCTCCTTGACCCGGTTGCCGACATCACCGCGCCGGGTCGTCTTGCTGAAGTCGTAGTAGCCGCAGTAGCCCCTCATCGACTGGACGACGGCACTGGACGGAGCGGCCGTTGGTGCCGCGGAGTGGGCGACGGCGGGCGCGGCTGCGAGCAGCAGCCCGGCGAGCGCGGTGCCCGCCGCTGCCGTGGTGCGTTGACGCGAGAGCATGAATCCAATCCCTCCCTCGGTGACGCATATCGAATCCTCGGATACGCGTGGCGCGGTGCGCCGCGCAAAGAGCCTGGCGCGCGGCAGGGTTCCCCATGCGCGGGCAGCCGGAGTTCACTCCTTCGTTGCACTTGGCCTGAGCCGGTTTGGTGCCCGCCGTTTTCGGCTGTCCCGCCGTGGGGGTTTGCCGCCGTTGCGGGTTCGCTGCGCTTGGCCTGGGCCGTCTTGGTTCCCGCCGTTTTCGGCTGTCCCGCCGTTGTGGTTGGTGTGTGCTGTTGCCGCTGCGCGGGGCTTTTCGGCTGCGGTGCCGGAACTCAGGACTCCGTCATGAGTTCCGGCCCCTCCCGTGGGTGGGTGGTGGGAGATGGTGCGCCTTGCCGTACGCCGTCGGCTGCGGCCTGTGGGCCGAGAGCCGTGGCCGGTGGTCGGATCCGCCGGTGGTCCCTCAGCGGACCCCTCGGGGGCCCGGGGCCTCGCCCCGGTTTCGGGGTCCGGGGCCTGGCCCCGGTTTCGGGAAGGGGCGGGACCGGGGCAACGGACTCGTGCACGCGCACCCGGCAACGCAGCGACCAGTCCACCGGCCCCGCCCGCCGCAGGCGCCTCGCAGGCGACCCGCACCCGGCAACGCACCCCCACGCACCAGCCACCTCATCCGTCCCCACCCCAACGGGAGGGGACGGGCCGCGGGACGGAGTCGTGCGGCCCGTCACCGCACCCAACAGCCCCGCGCAGCGACCCCGCCCGCCGCAGGCGCAACGGCGACAAACCCCCACAGCGGGACAGCCAAAGACGCGACCCAGGCAAAGCGCAGCGGACCGCGCAACGGCGCGACACCCCCACGCCGCGACAGGCGACAACGGCGAGCAACCAAGCCGGCTAAAGCCGAGCGCAGCGGATCAGCTCCTGGGAGCGAAGCGCCGCCGCCAAGGCGCGCTCGTCGCCGGCCGGGGCCCAGGAGGCCACGTCCAGTGCCGTGTCGGTGAACTTGATCGCATGCTCGTCACCGTGTGCGGTGGCCCGCTCGAAGACCTCTTCCGGGGTCACCCTCCCGGTCTGCAACGGCGGCAGCGGCTCGTCCGCCGAGTAGACGGAGGTGAGCGCGGCGCTCGCCGCCCACGCCGCGTCGAGCGAGGGCGCCCAGAGCTCGGCCGGGAGGGCCGGCAGGGTGCGCAGTACCGCGTTCGGGGCGGTGGCGGCGTGTACGAGCAGCACCTCGGAGCCGTGGCCATAGTCGAGATAGCGGTGGGTGGCGGCCCGTACGAGCGCGGCCAGCTCATCGCGGGCGGCGTCCGGGGTCTGCGGGGCGTTCACGGCCTCGGCGGCCGCCAGCCAGCCCTCCGTTTTGGGGAGCTGGGCCAGTCCGTCCAAAGGGGCCACGCGCTGGTCGGCGACGCGCGGCAGGGCGGCCAGCGCATCGGCGGGAGAGGCGGTTCCGGTGGGCCGGACGGTCACCGGCAGGGTGGTGTGGCGGGCCGCCCAGTAGCCGAGCGCGTGCGCCAACTCGGCGCTGCGCGGCTCCTCTTCGCCCTGCTCCAGGAGTGTGCGTACGGCGTGGCCGACGCGGATGACGGGGTGGGTCGCGGCGCCCGCGATGCCGGGCAGCAGCCGCGGCCACCACTCGGCGAGCACCTCGCGCCAGGGGCGTTCCGCGACCTGGCGCGTCATATACGTGGTCCAGTCGGTGACGCGGCGGGGATCGCCCAGCGCCTGCTGCCAGTTGGCGTCGGTGACGGGGGACTGCGCGCTCGGTACGCCCTCCAGCTTGCCGACGTACCGGTCGACCCAGTTGTGGACGGTGCGGTCCTGGCCGTGCCGGACCAGCGCCTCGACGGCCATCGGGCCGTGATTGCTCAGGTAACCGTGGAACTCGGGGCCGGTGGTGTGCAGGCGCTCCAGGGCCTCGTCGAGTGTGCCGCTCGTCGTATCCATGGCCGAAGGCTAGGACGGCGGGCGGCGCGGCGTAACGGGCTGCGGCCCTACGCCGGTGGTCGTAAGGCCGCAGGTGGGAGCGGTGCGGGCGGCATTGTCAGTGGTGGGTGGCACGCTGAAGTGGTGGGTCGTTACGGGGGAGTTGGCGGACGGGGGCGATGAACGTGGGGCGGTGGGGAGCGCCGGCCGGGTGGCCGGGGTGGTGGGTCCGGGCCGGGGGTTCGGAGTCGGCCGGAAAGGTGAGGGAGGGGGTGCTGGAGGGGGTGCCGGAGGTGGCTGGGGCCGCGGCCGGTTGGGGGACCCGAATACCGATCTTTCGGGAGGGGGCCGGCGGGCCCGGGAGGGTTTTCGTGCGGATCCTCGCGGGCGGTACGGGGCGCCTTGTGTGAGCGTGGGGAATGACCTCACTGCCGCACGAGGAGTGTTCGATCGATGGTGCTGTCCGTGGAAGAGCGTGAGCGGTTTCTCGCGGAGCCGCTGGTCGCGGTGCTGTCCGTCGCGGCGGGCAGCGAGCGGGGGCCGGTGACCGCGCCGGTCTGGTACGCCTACCGGCCGGGTGGTGACGTGGTGCTCTTCACGGGCCGTACGTCGCGCAAGGCCCGGTTGATCGAGCGGACGGGCCGCTTCACCCTGACGGTGCAGAGCACGTCGCCGACCTACCGCTATGCCGCCGTCGAGGGCCCGGCCGCGTTCGTCGAGGTGACTCCTGAGCTGGTCAGGGAGGTGGCGAGCCGCTATCTGCCCGCGGCGAAGGTGGCTCAGTACGCCGACGACGCGCTCGCGCGCGGCGAGGAACTGATCGCCGTACGGATGCGCCCCGAGCGGTGGAACGCGGCGGATCTCGGGCCGTCCCGCTGAAGCCCGTGGCCCGTGGCCTGTGACCGGTGGCGGGTGGCCGGCCGGCGGAAACCCGGCAGAAAACCGGACAGTGGGTGTCGGGTATTGAGGGGAGGGTGAGCGTATGACGCGTGAGAACACCGGCGGAAGCGCGGGCGGACAGGACAGCGGAAAGCACCAGGACAGCGGAAGGCACGAGGACAGCGGAACGAGCGATGGCAGGGGGAAGGCAAATGGCGAAGGTAGGGGGAACGGCGATGTGAGTGCGGGGATGTGCTGGTCCGCGGTCGAGGCGGCGGTGCCGGAGTTCGCCGGGCGGGTGCGGGAGCGTTTCGGGGCGTACCAACACCATGTCCTGGCCACCCTCCGCAAGGACGGTGCGCCACGGCTGTCCGGCCTGGAGGCGGACTTCCGTTACGGCGAGCTGTGGCTGGGCATGATGCCGGGCTCGTACAAGGCGCTGGACCTGCGGCGCGACCCGCGCTTCGCGCTGCACGCCAACCCAGGGCCCGGCGCCGACATGGCGGACGGCGACGTCCGGGTGTCCGGGCTGGCCTTCGAAGTGACCGACCCCGAGGTGGTCGCGCGCTATGCGGCGGAGGTGAAGCCGCCGGAGCCGTTCCACCTCTTCCGGACGGAGCTGACGGAGCTGGTGCGGACGTCCCTGGAGGATCCGTACATCGTGCTGGAGAGCTGGCGGCCGGGCAGACCGCTGCGCACCGTCCGGCGGAAGGGCGACGACTCACCGCCGGAGGTCGGGTGAGCGGTGGGGCGGCGCTCAGTCGACGTCACGGGCCTGGGCGCGGCCGGCGTCCGGTTCGAGGTGCCAGCTGATGACGCGGCGCGGGTGGACGCGGATCACGTCGTTGCTGAAGAACTCGGGCGCCATGGGAGGCGCGTCGAGGGTGAGGACTTCGGCGTGGCCGCGGATCTCCACGCCACGGCCCCAGCCGGCCGCGATCGGATCGTCGGCCGGCGCCATGTCGTCGATGACCAGGGCGACTTGGGGGCGGGCCTGGGCGTTGCGGTACTTCTGACTGCGGCTCAGCGCGGGCCCGCCGATGTCGATCGTGTCGTCGTCGTTCAGTACGAAGCCGACCGGGCGCACCTGCGGCCCGCCGTCCGGCCCGGTGGTCGCCAGCCGGGCCAGCGGCTGGCCGGCGAGATAGGCGCGTTCCGTCGGCGTGAAGACCTTCGACGCCGAAGCGGAGGCGGATGTGGTGGAGGTGGATGCGGAAGCCATATCGATCACGCTAGGACCTCAATTGCACTTGAGGTCAAGCCCGTGTGGTCGGCTCGGCAAACCCGTGCGGGGCGGCCAGGTCAGTGCGCCCCGTGCGGGTGGTGCGCTCCGCGCAGACGGTGGGCCGTGCGGGGCCGGTGCAGGCCGTGCGGTTCCTCGACCCGCCTGGCGCGGAAGATGTACAGGGAGACCGCGAACATCACGCCGGCCATGACGAAGCCCCAGGTCGCCGACTTGAGGACGGACGGTCCACTGAGGCTGTAGAGCCAGCCCATCGAGGTGCCGAAGAGCGCGCCGTACGACAGCGCCCTCACCTCCGTGATCATGGTGGACTGATAGTGCACCAGCAGCAGCCCCAGCGCCCCGGAGAGCACCGCCGCGATCAGCCCGAGCAGTGCGGCCTGCGCGCCCTTGGCTCCGCTGGTGTGGTCGAGCCAGATCGTGTAGCAGCCGAAGCCGAGCGCCGCGATGACCGGCGCCGCCACCTTGGCCGGGATGCGACGTCCGGCCTCGGGCCGGGATCGCACCGGTAGTTCGCCACTCGTCGCACCGTGTTCCGGCTCGATGGCGCCGTGTGAACGGGCGGCTCCCGTGTCGGGTTCCTGAGCGTGGTCGGCCATGACGGGCTCCTCTCGCTTTCCCCTTCTGTACAGGCGACACCCGGCCGCTGCCCTCGTCAACTGGATCAGTGGGCAACGGAGTCGGGGAACGGCAGGGGAGGAGGGGGGAAGCCCCGGGGTGCCGCGCCGCGGCGGCGATCAGTCGCGGTCCAGGTCCTTGCGGTCCAGGTCCTTCTGGTACCAGGCGACGTCCCAGTAGCGGCCGAACTTGCGGCCCACCTCGGTGAACGTCCCGATGTGCCGGAAGCCGAACCGGGCGTGCAGACGGGCCGAGGCCTCGTTCGGCTGGGCGATCCCCGCGTATGCGCGATGGACTTCTTCCTTGGCCAGCGCCGCGAAGAGGGCCTCGTAGAGCAGCGTGCCGATGCCGCGGCCGCCGGCGTGCGGGGCGCAGTAGACGGTGACCTCGACGGAGGTGGCGTAGGCGCCCTTCGGGCGGAACGGGCTGCTGGTCGCGTAGCCGAGCAAGAGTGCGTCATCGGCCGCGTCCGCCCTCGCCGGGGCGTCCCGCGCAACCAGAAGGCGGTGTGGGCCGTCTTCTGGGTGGGAGAGCAACCACGGGCGGCGCTGCTCGGGGGTGAAGGGCTCCGTGTCGAACGTGATGGACGTCTCACGGACGTAGTGATTGTAGAGCTCCGCGAGGGCCGGGAGATCCGCTTCGACGCCCGCTCTGACCAGCACTTCTCCCCGCTCAGGCGGCATGCGGCACCCCTCCGTGAGGGAGCAGGGTACTGCATGATCACAAAAATAGGGACGCGGCATGGGAATTCTGTCCGGATTCCAGCCGTTGTTTCCATCGGACGGGCCGCTCGGTCAATCATCGGGATCCCGGTAGACCGCATCAGCCCGCTCCACCGTCCCGCGACCGACTCATCGCAAAGGGAGCACACGCATGGCAACCCGTGCCGTCGCCCGTCGTCAGGCCAGCAGCAGCGGTTCTGACGGGGCCAGCAGTGTTCGCGCCGTAGGCGGGGAGATCGCCGACCGCGACCTGGTCGGCATGTACCTCGACGAGATCGCGCGCACACCCCTGCTCGACGCTGCCAGGGAGGTCGAGCTGTCCCAGACCATCGAAGCGGGCGTGTATGCCCAGCAGATCCTGGACGGCGAGGTCACCGACGGCAATGCCGCAGGTGCCAGCCGCGAGGAGCTCGAGGCGCTGGCCGCCCAGAGCGCCAAGGCGAAGGACATCTTCATCCGTTCCAACCTGCGGCTGGTCGTCGCGGTCGCCCGCCGCTACCCGCGCGCCGGGCTGCCCCTGCTGGATCTGATCCAGGAGGGCAACGCCGGTCTGGTGCGTGCCGTGGAGAAGTTCGACTACGCCAAGGGCTTCAAGTTCTCCACGTATGCGACGTGGTGGATCCGGCAGGCCATCACCCGCTCCATCGCCGACCAGTCGCGCACGATCCGGCTGCCCGTGCACCTCGTGGAGGAGCTGGGCCGTATCCGCCGGGTGCAGCGCGAGTTCAACCGCGAGAACGGCCGCGACCCGGAGCCGGCGGAAGTCGCCGGCGAGCTGGGCTCGACGCCCGCGCGGGTCACCGACGTCCTGGACTGGGCGCGCGACCCGGTCAGTCTGAACATGTCGGTGGACGACGACGGCGACACCCAGTTCGGCGATCTGCTGGAGGACACCTCGGCTGCCTCGCCCGAGCAGTCCGTGCTCTCGCTGCTGCGCAGCGAGGAGCTGGAGGATCTGATCGACCGCCTCGACCACCGCACCGCCTCGATCATCAAGGCGCGGTACGGCATCGAGGACGGCCGCGAGCGCACGCTGACCGAGGTCGGCAAGCAGCACGGTCTGACCCGCGAGCGGATCCGCCAGATCGAGAAGCACGCGCTGCTCGAACTGAAGCGGATGGCGCATGACACGGGGTTCGAATCGGCCGCGTAGCGCGCGTGGCGGGGGATCGCCTGGTGCGTAAAGCTGACGCGGCTCCTACATGCCCACATGCCCAATAGACCGAGCATGCCCAACAGGCCGAGCTGCCTCCCGGACCGGCCGAACTCCTAGAGCTGACCGAGCCCCGACGTCATCCGCTGGCGTCGGGGCTTCGCTGTGTCCATGTGTGCGCGCTCCACCCGTGTCCGTTTGAGTCTGCCTGCCGCCCGAATCTGTTTACTTCACAGAAATCCCGGCGTAGCATCGCGCCGAAACCACAGGTTCGGGCATGGGAACGGACACAGACGCTGATGTATGCACCGGAGCGCCAGCAGGAGATCCTGCGCCTCGCCCGTGAGGGCGGGCGGGTGGATGTGCTCTCCCTGGCGGAGGAGTTCCAGGTCACCGCCGAGACCGTACGGCGTGACCTGAAGGCCCTGGACCGCGCCGGTCTGGTGCGCAGGGTGCACGGCGGCGCGATCCCGGCCGGCCGGCTGGACTTCGAGCCCGACCTCGCCGAGCGGGACGTCGTCGCCGCCGACGAGAAGCAGCGCATCGCGCGGGCCGCGCTCGCCGAACTCCCCGGCGGCCAGGACGGCGCCGCCGGCTCTGTCTCCACCGGCTCCGGCAGCGTGATCCTGGACGCCGGTACGACCGTCGCCCGGCTCGCCGCCGAGCTCCCGCTGGAGGCCGAGCTGACCGTCGTCACCCACGGCCTGCCGGTGGCCGCCCGGCTTGCCGACCACCCCGGGCTCACCCTCCACCTCGTAGGCGGCCGCATCCGGCACCGTACGCGGGCCGCGGTCGACGACTGGGCGCTGCGCGCCTACCGCGAGATCAACGCCGATGTGCTGTTCCTCGCGACCAACGGCTTCTCCCTCGACGGCGGACTGACCACCCCCGACCTGGCGGAGGCCGCCGTCAAACGGGCCCTGATCCGTGCCGCCCGCCGGGTCGTCCTGCTCGCCGACTCCGCCAAGTTCGGGCAGCAGCACTTCGCCCGCTTCGGCGAGCTGTCGGACGTGGACCTGCTCATCACCGACACCGGGCTGAGCCCCGACGACGCCCTCGCCATCGAGCGCGCGGGCACGGAAGTAGTGCGCGCATGATCCTCACCGTCACGCCCAATCCCAGCCTGGACCGTACGTACGAGATACCGGCGCTGGACCGTGGCGCGGTGCTCCGGGCCACTGCAGACCGGGTCGACCCGGGCGGCAAGGGCGTCAATGTCTCGCGGGCGGTCGCCGCCGCCGGGCACCGCACCCTCGCGGTGCTGCCGGTGGGCGGCCCCGCGGGCGCCGCGCTGGCCGGGCTGCTGGGCGCCGAGGGCATCGAGGTGGCGGGCGTGCCGGTGGCCGGCCAGACCCGCTCCAACATCTCCGTCGCGGAGCCGGACGGCACCCTCACAAAGATCAACGCGACCGGGCCCGAGCTGACCCCCGAGGAGTCGGAGGCGCTGCTGACGACGGTCGGCGAGCGTTCGGCGGGCGCCGACTGGATCGCCTGCTGCGGCAGCCTGCCGCGCGGTCTGGCCCCCGAGTGGTACGCCGAACTCGTCGCGCGGGCGCACCGCGCCGGCGCCCGTATCGCCCTGGACACGTCGGGCCCTTCGCTGACCGCGGCCCTGCGCGAACGCCCTGACGTCGTCAAGCCGAACGCCGAGGAACTCGGGCAGGCCGTCGGCCGCCCGCTCTCGACCATCGGCGACGCGGTCAGGGCCGCCGAGGAACTGCGCGCCCGGGGCGCCCGCGCCGTACTGGCCTCCCTGGGGGCCGACGGCCAGCTGCTGGTCGACGCGGACGGCGCGCACTTCGGCAGCGCCCGGGTCGCCGCCGTACGCAGCAACGTCGGCGCGGGCGATGCCTCGCTCGCCGGCTTCCTCACGGCGGGCGGCACCGGCGTACGGGCCCTGGCCGCGGCGGTGGCCCATGGCGCGGCCGCCGTCCAGCTCCCCGGAAGCCTGATGCCGACACCGGCGGATCTGGAGCCGGCGGCGGTCGCGATCACCGGCGAGGTGCCGCTCGACCGCCCGCTGACGGAGCCGGTGCCTTGAGCGGCGGGCGCCGGACGACCCCCCTCCGCTTACCCGACCAGCCCCTTCCCGCCCTCTCCGACTCCTCCCCCGGCTGACGCGGGGAGGCGCCCCAGCCACCCCCCGTCCCGTCCCCACCGCCCGTCCGGCGGTAACGCGAGCAAGGGAGCCCGCGATGAGTGAGCTGATCACCGCGGAACTGGTCGACCTCGACCTGTCCGCCGAAACGAAGGACGCCGCCGCCCGGTCGCTGGCCGAGCGGATGGTCGCGTCCGGCCGCGTCACCGACCTGGAGGGCTACCTCGCGGATGTGGCCGCACGCGAGGCCCAGATGCCGACCGGCCTGGACGGCGGCATCGGCATTCCGCACTGTCGCAGCGAGCACGTCACGGAACCGACGCTGGCCTTCGGACGCAGCGCCGCCGGTGTCGACTTCGGCGCGCCGGACGGCCCGGCGGACCTGATCTTCCTGATCGCGGCCCCCACGGGCGGCGACGCGGACCATCTGTCGATCCTCTCGACCCTCGCCCGCCACCTGATGGACGAGGCCTTCACCGGCGCACTGCGCTCCGCGACCGATCCGGCGGAGGCCGCGGCTCTCATACGAGGCGACGAGCCGGCGGCGGAGACGTCGGAGCCCGCCCCCACCGCACCCCCCTTCCGCATAGTCGCCGTCACCTCCTGTCCCACCGGCATCGCGCACACCTACATGGCCGCCGAGTCGCTGGAGAAGGCCGGCCGGGAAGCCGGCGTCGAGCTGACCGTCGAGACACAGGGCTCGGCCGGCTTCGAGCGCCTGGACCCGCGGCTGGTCGCGGACGCGGACGGCGTGATCTTCGCGCATGACGTCGAGGTACGGGACAAGGACCGGTTCGCCGGGAAGCCCACCGTGGACGTCGGCGTGAAGGCGGGCATCAACCGCCCGGCCGAACTCATCGCCGAGGTACGGGAGAAGGCCGAACGCGGCGAGGTCGGCGCGCCGGCGCGGGCCGCCGCGCCCATGGACAAGAACGCCGACACGGCGGACGGCTTCGCCACCCGCCTGCGCAAGTGGCTGATGACCGGCGTCAGTTACATGGTGCCGTTCGTCGCCGCCGGCGGCCTCCTCATCGCCCTCGCCTTCGCCATCGGCGGCTACACGATCGACAAGGCGCCGTCCGTCGCCGAGCACTTCATCTGGACCGAGTCGGCGAGCTGGGCGGCGCTGTTCTTCCAGGTCGGCGGCGTGGCGTTCGGTTTCCTCGTCCCCGTCCTGGCCGGCTTCATCGCGTACGGCATGGCCGACCGGCCCGGCCTCGTCCCGGGCTTCGTGGGCGGCGCCATCGCGCTCACCGTCAATGCGGGCTTCCTCGGCGGCCTGATCGCCGGCCTCCTGGCGGGCGCGGTGGTGATGGCGATCCAACGGGTCGGCATCCCGCCGGTCCTGCGCGGCATCATGCCCGTTGTCGTGATCCCGCTGATCTCCTCGGCGATCGTCGGCTTCCTGATGTTCCTGGTGATCGGCAAGCCGATCGCCGCGCTCCAAAAGGCCCTGACCGACTGGCTGTCCGGCCTCTCCGGCGCCAACGCGATCATCCTCGGCGTGATCCTCGGCCTGATGATGTGCTTCGACCTGGGCGGCCCGCTGAACAAGGTCGCGTACGCCTTCGCGGTCGGCGGCCTCGCCAACCCCAACGAGGGCAGTCTGAAGGTCATGGCCGCGGTGATGGCGGCCGGCATGGTCCCGCCGCTGGCCATGGCTCTGGCCACGACCGTCCGCGGGCGGCTCTTCACCAAGGCGGAGCGGGAGAACGGCAAGGCGGCGTGGGTGCTCGGCGCCTCCTTCATCACCGAGGGCGCCATCCCGTTCGCCGCCGCGGACCCACTGCGCGTCATCCCGTCCGCGATGGCCGGCGGCGCGGTCACCGGCGCGCTGTCGATGGCCTTCGGCTGCACGCTCCGCGCTCCGCACGGCGGCATCTTCGTGGTCCCGCTGATCGGCCAGCCGCTGCTCTACCTGCTCGCGGTCGCCGCCGGTACGGGCGTCAGCACGGCTCTGGTGGTCCTGCTCAAGGGTTCCCGCTGCGCTCGGCCTTAGCGGTCTTGGTTCCGGCCGTTGTCGCGGGGTCGCTGCGCTTGGGCTTAGCCGGCTTGGTTGCTCGCCGTTGTCGCCTGTCGCGGCGTGGGGGGTTGTCGCCGTTGCGGTCCGCTGCGCTTTGCCTGGGCCGCGTCTTTGGCTGTCCCGGCGTGGGGGTGTCGCGCCGTTGCGCCTGCGGCGGGCGGGGTCGCTGCGCGGGGCTGTCGGGTGCGGTGACGGGCCGCACGACTCCGTCCCGCGGCCCGTCCCCTCCCGTTGGGGTGGGGACGGATGAGGTGGCTGGTGTGCGGCGGTGTGTTGCCGGGTGCGGGTCGCCTGCGAGGCGCCTGCGGCGGGCGGGGCCGGTGGACTGGTCGCTGCGTTGCCGGGTGCGCGTGCACGAGTCCGTTGCCCCGGTCCCGCCCCTTCCCGAAACCGGGGCCAGGCCCCGGACCCCGAAACCGGGGCGAGGCCCCGGGCCCCCGAGGGGTCCGCTGAGGGACCACCGGCGGATCCGACCACCGGCCACGGCTCTCGGCCCACAAGCCGCAGTCGACGACGTACGGCAAGGCGCACCATCTCCCACCACCCACCCACGGGAGGGGCCGGAACTCATGACGGAGTCCTGAGTTCCGGCACCGCAGCCGAAAAGCCCCGCGCAGCGGCAACAGCCCACACCAACCACAACGGCGGGACAGCCGAAAACGGCGGGCACCAAACCGGCTAAGCCCAAGCGCAGCGAACCGGTGAGAGAGTGGATGGCATGAGCAACGAACCCGCAGCCGAGCCGCGCTGGCTCAGCGACGAGGAGCAATACGCCTGGCAGTCCTACCTCCACGCGACCACGCTGCTGGAGGACCATCTCGACCGCCAGCTACAGCGCGACGCCGGGATGCCGCACATCTATTACGGCCTGCTCGTCCAGCTGTCGCGTGCGCCGCGGCGCCGGATGCGGATGACCGAGCTGGCACAGAACGCCAAGATCACCCGGTCCCGGCTCTCGCATGCCGTCGCTCGCCTGGAGAAGAACGGCTGGGTGCGCCGCGAGGACTGTCCGTCCGACAAGCGGGGGCAGAACGCCTTCCTCACGGACGAGGGAATGCGCGTGCTGGAGAAGGCGGCCCCGGGGCACGTCGCCGCCGTCCGCGCCGCGATCTTCGACCGGCTCTCCCCCGAGCAGGTCGGCCAACTGGCCGAGATCTGCCGGGTGATGGCCGACGGGCTGCAGCCGAACGGCGCCGACCTCCCCTGGCTCCGCTGACGAGAACCGGACGAGGGCGACGCCTTTTCTGGCTTGTCTGGCTTCGAGCCTTCGGGCTTTCGAGCCTTCGGGCTTCGAGCCTTCGGGCTTCGGGCGTTCGGGCTTCGAGCCTTCGGGCTTCGGGCGTTCGGGCTTCGAGCCTTCGAGCTTCGAGCTTCGAGCCTTCGAGCTTTCGGATGATCTTGCGGGAGGGGGCGGAGGCTCCGACACGCACGGGCACCGCCACTCCCCTCCCGGCGTCGCGGCTCAGTGCGCCATGACCGGAACCGGAACCTCGTCCCCCGCGGCCGCGTCCGCGGTCTCGCCGTCGCCGGAGGAGGCGACGGGCGAACCGCCGCCCTGGTGCCCGGTGTTGACGAGGGTGAAGGCGATCGCGGCCGCCAGGAGCAGGATGCCGACCGCCCACCAGATGGCGGTGCTGTAGCCGTGCACCATCGACTGGAGCTTGAGCAGATCACGCGAAGGCGCGCCGGCCGCGTGCGAGGCGGCGTACGCGCTGGTGGCGCTGGCCGCGATGGTGTTCAGCAGGGCCGTACCGATCGCGCCGCCGACCTGCTGCGAGGTGTTGACCATCGCGGAGGCGACACCCGCGTCGCGCGGCTGGACGCCGTGCGTGGACAGTGACATGGCCGGCATGAACGCCGTACCCATGCCGAGGCCCAGCAGCAGGAACGCGGGCAGGATCAGCGCCGGGTAGGACGTGTCCAGGTCGATCTGGGTCAGCACCAGCATGCCGAGCGCGGCGACCACGAAGCCCGGCGCCATCAGCAGCCGCGGCCGGACCCGGGTCATGAGCCGGGCACCGATCTGCGTCGAGCCGGTGATCATGCCCGCGATCATCGGGAGGAAGGCCAGACCGGTCGCGACCGGGGTGTAGCCCTTCACGATCTGCAGGTAGTAGGTCAGGAACAGGAAGAGGCCGAACATGCCGATGATCGCCAGACCGAGCGACGCGTAGACGCCGGCGCGGTTCCGCTCGGAGACCACCCGCAGCGGCAGCAGCGGGGCCTTCACCTTGGACTCGACCAGGACGAACGCCAGCAGCAGCACGGCCGCCGCGGCGAACAGTCCGAGGGTCGGGCCGGCCAGCCAGCCGTCGGACTCGGCACGCGTGAACCCGTACACCAGTGAGACCAGGCCGAGCGTGGCCAGGATGACGCCGGGGACGTCCAGGCGGGAGGGGTTACGGCTGTCCGCGGGCTCGCGGATGACCAGGACGGCGCCGGTCGCGGCGACCACGGCGAACGGGATGTTGACGAAGAACGTCCAGCGCCAGTCCATGTACTCGGTGAGCACACCGCCGAGGATCAGACCCACGGCGCCGCCACCACCGGCGATCGCACCGAAGATGCCGAACGCCTTGGCGCGCTCCTTGGCCTCGGTGAACGTCACCGCGAGCAGCGACAGCGCGGCCGGTGCCAGCAGCGCGCCGAAGACACCCTGCAACGCCCGCGCGCCCAGCAGCATCCCCTGGTTCGCGGCGGCCCCGCCGAGCGCGGAGGCCGCCGCGAAACCGACGAGCCCGATGATGAAGGTCCGCTTACGGCCGAACAGGTCGGCGACGCGTCCGCCGAAGAGCAGCAGACCGCCGAAGGCCAGGGCGTAGGCGGTGATGACCCACTGCCTGTTGGCGTCGGAGATACCGAGGTCCGCCTGGGCGGACGGCAGCGCGATGTTCACGATCGTCGCGTCGAGCACGACCATCAGCTGCGCGAGGGCGATGAATATCAGCGCTTTCCAGCGCCGGGGATCGACGGATGTGGCTGTTTCAGGCATGGAGGGGTCCACCTAGTGGTGCGGTGAGCGGATAACGGGACGTGGAATGGGGTGTGCAACGGGACGTGGAATGGGGTGTGTAGCGGGACGTGGAATGGGGTGTGTAGCGGGACGGGCCGGGTGCTACGAGGCGGATGGTTCGGGTGTTGCTGGTGTTACCGGTGTTGCCGGTGATACGTGCTGTGCCGGTGTCACGGACGGCGCCTCAGGTCGTCCAACGTGGCGGCGGAGCCGGGCAGTTCGGAGCGGGCGGGCGTCAGCAGACCGTCCAGGAACAGCTGCAGATGCCGGTGCACGAACCTGTCGAAGTCCGCACAGCCACTGCTCGGGAGCGGGCGCGTGAGCTGGGTGATCGCGACCATCAGGTCACCGACGGCGATGTCGGTACGCAGCTGGCCGCTGTCGCGCGCGGCGCCCATGACGGCCTCGATGGCCGCCTCCAGACGTTCGCGCGCCGCGAGCAGTTCGGGATGCGCCGGGTCGACACCGTCCGAGAGCAGCGGGCACAGCGCACCGATCCGCTCCTCCACCGCGTCGTGGACGAAGCGCCTCAGCGCTTGGAAAGCATCGGACTCCTCGGCGAGGGCGCGCTCCGCGCAGTCCGCGGTGCGGGACATGACGGAGAGCGTGACGTGGTGGATCAACTCCAGGCGATCCGCGAAGTGACGATAGAGCGTCGCATTTCCGACGCCCGCGCGTCGAGCGATTTCATCGAGCGGGACCTCGGCCCCGAACTCGACCATCGTCTCGCGGGCGGCCGCGATGATCCGTTCCCGATTGCGCAGGGCGTCGGCCCGCAGACGGGGCTGCGGGGACGTACGGCTGTCGGTCGCGGTCACGCGGCACGCTCCTCTCGTCGTTGGGCCGGCCATCGGGTTCGTCTGGTTAAACGGGGAGACACTCCCCGGATATTTCACCGGTGAGCGTGAACTGGATCACATTGAGCGACAGGGCGTGCCTCCAGATGACGTAATCCGGCGCGCGGGCGATCAACCGGCGACACAGGGTGATCGATATGAGGCAGAGGCAGAAGATATCCGCGGCCCTGGCCGCCAGCGCGGCGACCGCCGCCGCCGCGGCCGCCACCATGGCGATGGGCTCGCCGCCTCCCACCACGGACATACCCCCGGCGGTCGGCGCACCCCCGAGCGGACCGTGCGCCCTCCCCGGCATCCGGGACGACGTCTCCGAATCCGCGACCACCCCCGCCGGCTACGCCCGCTCGTACGGGACCGTGAAGGCCCTCATCCTCTTCGTCGACTTCCCGGACGCCCGCGCCACCCTCAGCCCCCGCGCCCGCTTCGCCGAGTTCTTCCCCGCCGCCACGGACTTCTTCCGCACCAGCTCGTACGGCCGGCTCAGCTACCACCCCAAGCCCCTCCTGAGGTGGATCCACATGCCGCAGCCGGTCTCCGCGTACGGCATCACCCGCGGCGGCGCCTTCGACCCGGATTCGGACACCGGCTATTACGCCCTCTCACGGGACCTCGTGCGCGCCGTCGACGCCTCGGTCGACTTCCGCGGATACGACATCATCAACGTCCTGGCCACGCCCAACGCGGGCCCGGCCGCGACCCGTACGGTCCTGTCGGTCACCTTCAGCGGCGGTGACATGGGGCTGCGGACCGCCGACGGGGTGCCGTTCCGGAACGCGTCCTTCATCTGGAGCCGGCAGGTCGGGGACAGCGCCTTCCGCGTCCTCAACCATGAGAACGCGCACTCCTTCGGCCTCCCCGACCTCTACTACGCCAACGGCCGCGACACCCCGGCCCTGGTCGGTCACTGGGACCCGATGGACGAGGACTGGGGGCCGAGCAACGACTTCCTCGGCTGGCACAAGTGGAAACTCGGCTGGCTCGCCGCGGACCAGGTGCGCTGCGCACCGCGGGGCGGCCCGGCCGCCGAACACACCCTCAGCCCGGCCGCCGCGGTCGGCGGCACCAAGATCGTCGTCATCCCGACCGCCGCCCGCACCGCCCTCGTCGTCGAGGCCCGCAGCCGCGGCCCGCGCGACCCGGCAGTCTGCCGCCCCGGCGTGCTGATCTATCGCGTCGCCACCGACGTCCCCTCGGGGCACGGCCCGCTGCGCGTCGTGGACGCCAACCCGCGCAGCAGGGGCTGCTTCACCACGAACAAGTACGTCGACGCCGAGCTGACCGATGCCACATTCCGGCCGGGCGCCATCTACACGGACCGCGCGAGCGGCGCCTCGGTCACCGTCCTGGAGGAGCGGGCGGACGGCACGTACCGGGTACGAATATCCCCGGCGGCGCGTGATCCGCGTGCGTGATCCGCGTGCGTGATCCGCGTGCGTGATCCGGCGTCGCTCGCGCGGGGCGCCTATTCGCCGCCGGCCGCCATCCAGTGCCGCCGCCCGATGCTGATCAGGCGCAGCTGCCGCCGGGCCACCCGCACCACCCGCTCGGCCTCCCCCGGCTCCCCGTCCTCCGCGTCGAGCAGCGCGGCGGCCGTCGTCACCAGCCGGTCCACATACAGCTCGGCCAGCATCCACACGTCGTCGTCGCGCCAACCGTCCGACACCGGCTGGGTCTTGAGCGCCGCCGCGACCTCCTCGGCGAACCGGTCCAGCTCGCCGGCGATGGCCTGCCGTACGGCGCGTACGCCGCCGTGCCGTTCGCGCGCCACGAACCGTATGTGCGCGGGGTGTTCGCGCACATGCCGCTCGACGACCTCGACGGTCCGGTCTATCCGTTCCTCGGCGCCGGCCTGCTCGGCGAGGATCGCGCGCACCATCGCATGCAGACTGCCCAGCGCCTCCTCGACGAGGGCGACGCCCAGCTCGCCCATATCCCTGAAGTGCCGGTAGAACGCGGTCGGGGCGACCCCCACCACCCGCGTCACCTCCCGCAGTCCCAGGCTGCTCAGGCTCTGCTCCTCCAAGAGGCCGAGCGCCGCGTCGAGCAACGCCTGGCGGGTTTTCTGCTTCTGGGCCTGTCGGACTCCAAGGGTGTGACTCATGTCATCCAGTAAACAACCGTTCTCCGAACACTTCCACTCGTGGGCAGTCGTAGACTGAGGAGTGTCAGTGAACAACTGTCCTCTGAAGTGTTCGGAGCAGCGTCCTGGACCGTTCGCCGAACCGTCCGGAACCGTTCACCGACCTCCTGTCCATCCTCCCGTCCGTCCCTTCGAACTGGAAAGGCAGATCATGCTCTTCCTCGTCGCAGCCCTCCTCCTGATGGGGATCATGCTGGGCACCGCGGCACACCTCCCCCTCCCTCTCACCCTGGTCGCCGCGGCCGTCATCGCCGGCTGGCTGCTCGTCTTCGCCGTTCGCGAACGCCACCACAACGCCGAGGGAGCCTCCCGATGACCACGCTCAGCGAACCCCTCGACCGGGCCCGCCCGCACGCCGACGGCATGGCCGTGGCCTCGTTCGTCCTCGGCCTGCTCGGCACCCTGGTGCTCAACCTCGTCCTGGGCCCCTGCGCCCTGATCCTCGGCGCCCTGGCCCTGGTCCGCCGCACCAACCGACGCGGTCGCGCCCTCCTGGGCATCGCCCTCGGCACCGCCGACCTGATCATCCTCGCCATCCTCACCGCGGTGGACGGCACGGTCAGCTGGGGCTTCGGCGGCTGACCCGGCCCGGTCCGACCAACCCCCCACACCCCCACACCCCTGCCGGGCGGGCGTCGCTCGCTTCCCGGAGCTCCTGGCGCTGCGTAGGGTGAGCGCGCGGGAGTACGGATCATGGGGGCGGGCGATATGTGGGACGAACGGCGGCTGAACGCATTCCCGGCTGCCGTCCCGGGCCCGCCGTCCCGATGGGGCACCGTCGCCGCCGAACGTACGGTGCTGGGCGTCATCCACAACGTCACCTCGGCGACCCGGCTGCTCGATCTCCTCACCGTTTTCGACGGTGATCCGCGCGTGGCGGTGCAATTCACCTGCACCGGATCGTCGCCTTTCGGTGGCGGTATCGCGGAATTCATCACCGCCCATGAATTGCCCTATGTCTCGTGGGACGAAGTCCGGAAATCCACCTTCGACCTTGCGATAAGCACCAGCCGGGGTGGAGATCTCCAGCAAATATCGGCACCGATCATTGGCACGCCACATGGCGCTGGCTACAATAAAACGCTCCGCCGGGAGCCGGGAGCCGGGAGCCGGGAGCCGGGAGCCGGGAGCCGGAGGCTTATGGGCTGGCGGCGGAGTGGCTGAAGCACGAGGGCGAGTTGATTCCCGCCGCGATCGTGCTGTCCCATGACGAGCAGCGCGAACGGCTGCGCCGCGGCTGCCCCGAGGCCGTCCCCCGATCCCATGTGATCGGCGATCCCTGTGCCGACCAGATCCGGATTTCCGCCCCGTTCCGCGAGGAATATCGTACGGCCCTCGGAATTCGCCCCGGCCAAAAGCTGGTACTGCTCACCTCGACATGGGGCGAGCGCTCTTTCCTGGGCCGCAGCCCCGCCCCCGGCGCCCCGAGCGATCCCGGAATCATCCGGCGCGCCCTCGCCGAACTCCCCGTCGACGAATACCGCGCCCTCGCCGCCATCCACCCCAACGCCTGGCACTGGCACGGCGGCTGGCAGATCCGCTCCTGGCTGGAACCGTATATCCGCGCGGGACTCCTCGTACCCACCCCGGAAAGCGATAGCTGGAAAGCCGCGATCTGCGCGGCCGACGCGTTCATAGGCGATCACGGTTCGCTGACCCTCTACGCGGCCGCGCACGGGCTCCCCGGTCTGCTCGCCTCCTTCGACGACGACTGCGTGGCCGCCGGCTCGCCCATGGCACGGCTCGGCGAGTTGCTGCCGCGCGTATCGCCGTCCCTGCCGCTCCGGCAGCAGCTCGCGCACGCCGCCCGCCGGCAGCCCGGCGACGCCCGGATCGCGCGGGCCGCCGCCCAGGTCACCTCCCGCCCCGGCGAGGCGCTTTCCCGGCTGCGCGAGCTCTGTTACGCCCATCTGGGACTCGCCGAACCGGTGGATCCTGTCGTGCCGCGCCCCGTCGCGCTGCCGGTTGAGCGGACCGCGCCCCGTCGCACTCCGCTCGCCCAGCCGTTGTTCGTGGCGACGCGGTTCACCGATGCCGAAGCGGGCGAGGAGGGACCCGGACGCCCCCAGGTGACCGTCCGGCGCTATCCGGCGGCCCTTCAGGGGGAGCGCGGAACTCACCTGACGGACCCTCATGTCGTTGTCGAGGAAGGTGAACCCGAAGAGCGCTGGGCGGGCGTGGCCGACATCGTGGTGATCCGCAGGTCGACGCCGCGGGGGCCGACGCCGGCGCCCGAGCGGCTGTTCACCCGCCATCCCGGCTGCATCGTCGTGGCCGTCCCCGCCCCTGCCGGCTCCGCCGGCGACTGCACGCTCCACCTGCGCGACGGACGCGAGTTCACGGCCCGCTGGGGCGGCAGCGCCTGGTGGACGGAGCCCGCCGTGGCCGCCTCCGCGCTCCACGCCTGGCTGACCCGCGACGAGGAGGACGACGCCGCCGAGGTCACGATCGATGTCGCCATCGGCCCCGAGCCCGCCGGCTCCGATGCCGATGCCGGCGAGTCGCCCGCGCCTCTGCCCCTGTCGCTGTCCCTATCGCTGCCCCTGGTCCCGCCCCTGCCCGGGAGTCGTCCCGGCCAGCCGGCGCAGCGCTTGCTCCGCCTGGAGACTCCCCAGCCGCCGGTAGACGGCCAGAGCTGACTCCCAGTCAGCTCTGGCCCGCTCGCGCTCCCCCTGCGCGCCGAGCGCGTCGCCCCGCACGAGAAGGGCGTCCGCCCGCTCCTTGGGCGCGTCGACCGCCCTCTCCGCGAACAGTCGCAGTGCCTCCTCGATCCGCGCCAGCGCCTCATCGGGACGATCCGCCGCAAGGCGGGCCTGGGCGTAACGGGTGAGGCTCTTCGCCTCGTTGAACCGATCCGGTTCCGGGAGCCCGGCGAACTGGCGACGCGCCGACAGCAGCAGTCCCGCGGCTTCCTCGTGCTCCCCGGCAGCACCGGCGGCAACACCCCGGTGCAGCTCCAGCAGGGCGCGTCCGCGCGGATGGTCGAGGCTGCCCAGCGCCCGCAGCGCCTGCCCGAACAGATCGAGGGCCTCCAGGGGGCGTCCCTGGCGCGAGGCGATCTGCCCGAGCCCCTCCAGGGCGGAGGACTCGGTGCGGGGGTGGGCCGCCTCCCGGGCCAGCGCCAACGCCCGCCCGTAGTGCTCCCGAGCCGCCGCGAGGTCCTCGTCGGACCCCCGGTCGATCAACGCGAAGCCCATCTCGTAGTGCATACGAGCCGCCACGAGCACGCCGTCGTTCCCCAGACGCTCGGCGGCCCGCACGCCCCGGCCGCACACCTCGATCCAGAGAACGTGGTGCTTGCGCCGGAAGAAGAAGCCGTGCAGCGCCTCGACCAGCTGGCAGACGATGTCGTATCGCCGCTTCCCATAGGCGAGTTCGACGACGGCCGCGAGGTTCTCACGGTCCGCCTCCATCGCGTCGAGGGCCTGCTCCCTGCTGTCGAAGACGGCGGCGAGCAGCGCGGGATGGGCGAACATCGGGCCGAACCGCCACCGCTGCGACACCAGCGCCTCGGTGGCCGCGGCCCGCCGCACATACCAGTCGACGACACTCCCCGCGCCGTCCGGCTCCGCTCCCTCCGCACCCGCCAACTCACGGGCGTATTCATGCACCAGGCGATTCATCCGGCAGCGCCCCTCCCCCGCCGGATCCAGCAGATTCGCCTCCAGCAGAGCCCGTCTGGCGCGTGCACCCGCCATGCCCCCACCGGCCAGCGCCTCCACCAACCCGTCGGCGAACTCCGGCGTGGGATGCGAGCCCAGCGCACGGAACACATACGCCGTTTCCGCGTCGAGGCTATGATACAGACCGCCGAAGGCGACGCGAAGGGCGGCCGGGTAGTCGTCGGGCACGGTGAGCGCCTCCAAAAGCGGTCGCTGCATGGTCAGTTGCCGGGCCAGCTCGCGAACCCCGCCACCGAACGGATCCGCCGCACGCGCCCCCGCTATACGCGCCGCGAGCGGCAGCCCGCCCAGCGCGGGAATCACCACACGCAACGCGTCGGGCTCGCTCTCGGCCCGTACCGCACCCGTCTCGTCCAGCTCCTCCGTCCCGCCCATCTCCTCCGGCTCGTCCATCTCGGAGGCCCGTCTGAAGAGCTGGGTGCAGGCGGCGTCATCAAGGCCCGCGAGCGGGAAGTACCTGGGCCGGGACGGGGCAAGGGCCCTTAGCCCACTGAGCCGTTGCCGGCTGGTGAGCACCACCATGCTCGCCGGGTGCCCCGGCAGCAGCGGCACCACCTGAGCCGGGTTGACCACACCGTCCAGCAGCACCAGACAGGGCGCCCCGGCCGTGAGCGAGGTGAAGTACGCCGCCAAGTTCGCGGTTCCGGCCGGCATTTCGGCCCGCGGCGTCCCCAGCGCCCCGATGAAGGCCTCCAGCACGCCGGCGGGATCGCACGGCGACAGACTCCCCCGAGGACTCAGATCCGCGTAGAAGACTCCGCCGGGAAACTCCGCCTCCCGCCCGGCCGCCCAGTGCACCAACAAGCCCGTCTTGCCCATCCCCGGCGGCCCGCTGATCACCGCGATCTGCGCCGAAGTCCGCCCGTCACGCGCGCCGCACAACGCGTCCAGCCTCGCGCGAACACCTTCCCGGTCCACGAACCCCTCCGGCGAGGGCGGCCGCATACGGGGCACCCTCGGCGGCGTGATCCCGTGGAAGTGCACGGTGGCCTGCCCGGCCTGGACAACGGGCCCGAAGGTGCCACCGGAAATGCTGTTGTCGACGCTTCCGCCGATGCCGTCCCTGCCACCGCTGCCGCCGTTCACCGCGTTCACGCGACGCCACGCCCCCTGTCCGTCCGTCAGATCAGCACCTGGCCGAAGTGTTCCAGTCCCCACCGGCCACGGACAGCGATCCGGTCACGGCAGGTGCGGGCGCAGGCGTCGCGCGGTGGCGGCCACGGCGGCACCGACGGCGAGCACGGCGGTGCCCATGAGCAGGAAGTAGACGGACAGCGGGAGAACCGCGGTCAGCCGGTAGAGCTGGCCGCCCAGCACCACACCGACCGCGGCGAACATGCCGTTGAGGGCGAGGAAGCGGCTGGTGAAACCGGCCGGTGCGACGGCGGCGGCGAGCGCCAGCCCGGCCGGGGCGAGCACGATCTCGCCGAAGGAATACAGCAGATAGACCCCCATCAGCCAGCCCATGGAGACCGGGCCGTCCTGGGCCGCGACGGTGGCCGCGGCCATGATGACGAAGCTCAGTCCCGCCGCGACCAGCGCGCCCGCGAACTTCGTGGTCACCGCCCCGCGCAGCCGCGTCACGAACGGGGCCAGCAGCAGCACGAACAGCGGGTGCACCGACTGGAACCAGCTCGCGGGTATGTCGAAGCCGAGGGCGGCGCGGTCGGTGTGGCGCTCCGCGAACAGGGAGAGCACGGAGCCGCTCTGCGCGAAGATCATCCAGAACGCGGCGGAGGCCCCCATCACGGCGGTGAACGCCGAGAGCCGGTTGCCGTCGACGGGTGTACGGCGGCTCAGCGTGCGCAGATAGACGAACGGCAGGGTCAGGGTGGGCAGGCCCAGCAGCGCCAGCACCGCGGTCAGCGGCAGCACGCCGAGGGCGACCGCGGTGACCGCGGCGGCGGCGACCGCGAGGACCACGGACGCTCGCCGGACCGCCGTACGCGCCTCCGCGCGCGAGACCGGGCGCGGCGGCCGGCGGCCGACCTCCGCGAAGGCGCGCAGGCCGAAACCGAACTGGCCCAGGCCCACCACCATGCCGAAGGCCGCCGCGGCGAAGCCGAGATGCCAGGCGACCTTCTCGGCGAGCAGCCCGGTGACGACGGGGGCGAGCAGCGCGGAGAACTGGATGCACATGTAGAAGCGGGAGAACGCCTCCTCCCGCTTTCCGGCACCGCTGACGGCGGCGACCATCGCGGCCAGCGCGGGCTTGGTCAGGCCGGTGCCCGCGACGATGAGCGCGAGCCCGGCGTAGAGCGCGGGAGCGGAGGTGAGGGAGAGGACGGCGTGCCCGGTGGCGATGAGAGCGCCGCCCAGGAGTACCGCGCGGCGGGCGCCGAGCACCCGGTCGGCCAGCCAGCCGCCGGGCAGTCCGGCCATGAAGTTCAGGGACATATACGCGGCGAACAGCGCGGTGGCGGTCTGCGGGGCCATGCCCAGGCCGCCGTCGGCGGGGGCCGCGGTGAGGTAGAGCACCAGGATCGCGGCCATCCCGTAGAAGCTGAACCGCTCCCAGAGGTCGACGCCGAGCAGCGTGACGAAACCGCGCCGGGCTCCGGGGCCGGGGGCGCCGCCGTCCGGCATGGGGGGCACATACCTCCGCCCGGCACGGTCCTTCCGGTTCCGGGTGTCCTCGCGCGGCGGCGCGGCACCGCGGTCGTGCGACCTGCTCGGGCTTCCCACGGCTCTCTCCTTCGTACGGTCCCCGGTCGGTTGGCGGTCAGGCGGCTGCCGGCTCGTGTGCGCGCAGCGGCTCCCACCAGGCCCGGTTCTCGCGGTACCAGGCGACGGTCCGGGCCAGGGCCGCGTCGAAGTCCCGCTCCGGCCGGTATCCGAGCTCCGTACGGATCTTGCTGAAGTCGACGGAGTAGCGCCGGTCGTGGCCCTTGCGGTCCGCGACGAAGTCGACCCTCTCCCAGCCGACACCGCAGGCGGCGAGCAGCCGCTCGGTCAGCTCCCGGTTCGACAGCTCGGTGCCGCCGCCGATGTTGTAGATCTCACCGGGCCTGCCCTGGGCGCGTACCAGCTCGATGCCGCGCACATGGTCGTCGATGTGCAGCCACTCCCGGATGTTGCCGCCGTCGCCGTACAGCGGCACGCTGCGGCCCTGGAGGAGGTTGGTGATGAACAGCGGGATGACTTTCTCCGGGAACTGGTGGTGCCCGAAGTTGTTGGTGCAGCGCAGCACTCGGGTGTCCAGGCCGTGGGTCTGGTGGTAGGAGCGGACGAGCAGGTCGCTGGCGGCCTTGGAGGCCGAGTACGGGGAGCTCGGGTTCAGCGGTTCGGTCTCCAGGCAGCCGTGGTCCACGGAGCCGTAGACCTCGTCCGTGGAGATGTGGACGAAGGTTTCGGTGCCGTGCCGCAGGGCCGCGTCGAGAAGGATCTGCGTCCCCACGACGTTGGTGCGTATGAACGGGTCCGCGCCGGTGATCGAGCGGTCGACGTGGGTCTCGGCCGCGAAGTGGACGATCTGGTCGTGGTCCGCGACCAGCCGGTCCACGAGCGCGGCGTCGCAGATGTCGCCCCGCTGGAAGGCGAATGCGGCGCTGCCGCGTACCGCGTCGAGATTGGCCGGGTTCCCCGCGTAGGTGAGTTTGTCGAGGACGGTGACGCGGACATCGCCCGGGCCGGTGGCGCCGAGCAGCGTGCGGACGTAGTGCGAGCCGATGAAGCCGGCTCCTCCGGTTACCAGGATCCTGTTCGTCATGACGAGATCTGTACCTTGCTGTTGTCGCCGAGGATGAGACGGTGCGCCGCACGGGTCCGGGGCGCGGGGGTGACCTGCACATTGCGTCCCACGAGGGAGGACTCCAGCCGGCGGACGCCGGTGATGGAGGAATCGCCGAGGACGATGGAGAACTCGATCTCGCTGTCCTCCACACGGCAGTTCTCGGAGATCGAGGTGAACGGGCCGACGTAGGAGTCGGTGACCGCGGTGCCGGCGCCGATGATGGCGGGGCCGACGATGCGCGAGCCGCGGACGACGGCGCCTTCGCAGATCTCCACCCGTCCGGTGATCTCGCTGGTGTCGTCCACCTCGCCCTCGATCCGGGTGGCCAGCGTCTCCAGAACGGTGCGGTTGGCCTCCAGCATGTCCTCGACTCCGCCGGTGTCCTTCCAGTAGCCGGTGATCGTCGTGGAGCGGACGTTCCTGCCGTGGTGGATCAGCCACTCGATGGCATGGGTGATTTCGAGTTCGTCGCGCCACGACGGCTTGATGGCCCGGACCGCCGCGTGCACGGCGGGGGTGAAGAGGTAGACGCCGACCAGAGCGAGATCGCTCTTGGGGTGGGTCGGCTTCTCCTCCAGGCCGATCACCCGGCCGCGGTCGTCGAGTTCGGCGACACCGAAGGCCCGGGGATCGGGGACCTGGGTCAGCAGGATCTGCGCGTCGGGGCGTTCCCTGCGGAACTCGTCGACGAGCCCGGTGATGCCGCCCAGGATGAAGTTGTCGCCGAGATACATCACGAAATCGTCGTCGCCGAGGAAGTCCCGGGCGATCAGCACCGCGTGGGCGAGGCCCAGCGGCTCCTCCTGCGGGATGTAGGTGACGCGCAGCCCCAGCTTCGAGCCGTCTCCCACCGCATCCCGGATCTCCTGGGCGGTCTCGCCGACGATGATGCCGACGTCCTCGATCCCGGCGTCCGCGATGGCTTCGAGGCCGTAGAAGAGGACGGGTTTGTTCGCTACGGGGACCATCTGCTTCGCCGAGGTGTGGGTGATCGGCCGCAGCCGGGTCCCCGAACCTCCGGACAGGACGAGTGCCTTCACGTGTTCGCTCCGTGGGTTTGCGGCGCTTCGCCGGCAAGGTGGGTGGGAGAGGCCCGGCCGGGTGTCACCGGGCGCGGTGCTGGGCCGTCAGGCGTTCGAGGGCCGGGACCGTCTCGTTGGGGCTGGGTTCGGCGAGGGCTTCCTGGCGGAGGCGTTCCGCCGCTGCACGGAAGGAGGGCTCCTCCAGGACCCGGACGAGGTTCTCGCGCAGGCGGTCCGGCTTGAGTTCGCCCGCCGGGATGTAGAGCCCGGCGCCGACGCGCTCCAGGTGCCGGCCCTTGACCGGGGTGTCCCAGGTGGCGGCGATCACGACCTGCGGGACGCCGTAGAGCATGGCCGTGCCCCAGGTGCCCGATCCGCCGTGGTGGACGATGGCGGAGCAGCTCGGCAGGAGGGCCTGGAGCGGGATGAAGTCGACCAGGCGGGTGTTGTCCGGCACCTGCCGCAGGTTCTCGCGCTGGAGGCTGTCCATCGTGGCGACGATGTCGATGTCGAGGTCGGCGACGGCGTCGAGCAGGTCGGCCTGCGAGATGTAGTCCAGGCCGCGCTCGCGTCCGGCGACTCCGAGGGTGAGGCAGACGCGGGGGCGCTCGGGGGGCTCGTACACCCAGGTGGGGACGACCGAGGGGCCGTTGTACGGCACATAGCGGCTGGGGACGATCTTGAGGCTGGTTTTCAGCCGGGCGCTCTCGGGCAGCAGATCCACCGTCCACTGGCCGGTGACGAGTTCCTCGTCGAAGGTGTCGCCGAAGCGGGCGGCGACCTCGCCCAGCCAGTCGGCGAGCGGATCGCTCTGCTGGTCCGCCGGGCGCGCGCGGTTGAGTGCGAGGAACTCCTCGCGGGCCCGCATGGTCACGTCCTGGCCCCAGACGATACGGGCGTGCGCCGCGCCGACCGCGCGCGCGGCGAGGGCGCCCGCGTAGGTGCCGAGCTCCCACAGCACCAGGTCGGGCTGCCACCGGCGGGCGAAGTCCACCATCCCGTCGACGAAGGTGTCGTTGTTGAGCGTGGTGTGGAACCTGCCGACCAGCGACTCATGCAGTTCGTGCAGATATTCCCAGGTCAGGGTCTCGGGGGTGGAGAACGTGAAGTCCCATTCGCGGCTGTAGGAGGTGGTGCCGGCGGGTGCCGGGGCGAACATGGTGTGGTCGGTGCCCACCGCGACGGCGGACAGGCCCGCCTGGACGATGTCGTCGACCAGGACGGGGTGGCTGGCGACCAGCACCTCGTGCCCGGCGTTCTGCAGCGCCCAGGCGGTGGTGACCACCTTGTAGAAGTGCGTCTTGATGCCGGCACAGGCCAGGAGTACTCGCATGATCAACCTCTCGATTCAACGGCCCGGTCGGCCGGCGTTTGCGGTCATCGGATTCCCCGTTCGGACCCGGCTCGGGACGGCGCGGGCGGCGACCTCGGCGACCAGGGCGGGCAGCGCGACGGACCGTTCCGCCACCGGGTGCCAGCCGGTGATCCGGGTGAAGGCGGACGCGTCCACCTCCATGCCCTGGAGGTCGGTGGCCTCGGCCTCGGCGGGTGGCGGGACCTCGACCACCGGGACGGGTTCCGCGCCGGTGTGGTCCGCCACGGCCGCGGCGATCGCCGTGAACATGTCGCCGAGCGGCTCGCTGCGCCCGGTCCCGATCAGCCAGTGGCGTCCGGCGAGCGCGTCGACGTGGTCGAGTGCGGCGGCGAAGGCACGGGCCACATCCGTCACATGGATCATCTCCCGGCGCACGGTGCGGTCCCACAGCTCCAGGCGGCTGCCCTGGAGGGCGCGCCGGATCATGGTGACCACCACGCCCCGCTCGGCGGCGGTGTCCTTCGGCCCCGGGCCGAAGATGGTCGGCATGCGCAGCGAGACGGCCCGGAGCAGGCCTTCCTCGCCGGCGGCCTTGAGCGCCCGCTCGGCCGCCAGCTTCTGCCGGGGGTAGGCGCTCCTGGGGTCGTCCGGCTCCGAACCGTCGATACGGACCTTGCCGGGGACGCCGACCGATGCCACCGTCCCGGCGAAGAGCACCGCGGGGCGACGGCCCGGCACGGCGTTCTCCCTGAGCACGTCCACGAGGTCGTGGACGAGGCCGACGTTGACCCGCTCGATGGCGGGGTCGGCGGCGGCGCCGCGCCACGAGGTCGCACCGGCGATCCGGGCCACCAGGTGGACGACGACGTCCGCTCCCTCGACGGCCGCGGCGAGCCGCGCCCGGTCGGTCAGGTCGGCGCCGAACTCCTCGATCACGGCGCGGGCGCCCTCGGGCACACCCGCCGGGCGGCGGGAGACCAGGCGGAGCCGGATGTCCCGCGCGGCGAGTTCGCGGGTGACGGCGGTGCCCAGGTAGCCGGAAGCGCCGAGGACGACGACCAGCGGCCGGGCGGCGGGGGCGGTCACAGCGCCGCCTCCAGGGCGAGGCTGGTCTCGTAGTCCGGCAGCAGGCCCAGGTCCAGCGCCTGCTCCAGGGTGGGGGCCACGATGTCGCGTTCGGACAGGACCGGCTCGATCCCGTCGAGCGTGACCGGCAGGCCGAGCGCCGGGTCCAGCGGGGAGATGGCGTGCTCGTTCTCGGTGACGAACGGCCCGGACATCAGGTACACCATCGCGGTGTCGTCGTCGAGGGCGACGAACGCGTGCCCCACCCCGACGGGCAGATACGTCGAGCGGAAGTGCTCCTGGTCGAGCAGGACCGAGTCCCACCGGCCGAAGGTCGGCGAGCCCACCCGGAGGTCGACGACGAAGTCGAGCGCCCGGCCCCGTGCGCAGTAGACGTGCTTGGCCGTGCCCGGCGGGGTCGAGGTGAAGTGCACACCGCGCACCACGCCGCGGCGGGAGTGGCTCTGGCTGGCCTGGAAGACGGGGAAGGGGTGCCCGGTCGCGGCGGCGAACAGCGGTCGCTGATAGGTGGCCACGAACAGGCCGCGGTCGTCGGGGAACACCCTCGGGGTGAACACGTAGGCGCCCTTGACGGCAAGTTCCCTGGCGGGCACGTCAGTTGTACCGGTCTGTTCGGGTGGTTGGGTCGTCATCACCGGGTTCCCTGGGTCGTCACAGCTTGACGGAGTGTGAGTTGAGAAGGGCCATGAGCGTGCGGGCCTGCACGTTCACATAGCGGCCGTACCGCAGCAGCGTGTTCAGCTGCCCGGCGGTGAGCCAGCGGTAGCCCGGCGGCGGCTCGTCGGGCGCCTCGCTCTCGTCGGCCTCGACGATCAGGTAGCGCGCCTGCGCGTTGCGGAAGCGGCCGCCCTCCTCCGAGTGGACGGCCTCGTACCGGATCCGGTCCCGACCGGCCGCGAGCACCAGGTCGAGGAAGGGGGGCCGGGCGTCCCCGGTGAGGTGTGCGTAGTGCCGCGGTGTGTACTGGACGGTCGGCGCGAGCTCGATGGAGTCGATGAAGCCGGCCTCCACCCTGGCGTGCGCCAGCAGGTGCGGGACGCCGCCGATCCTTCGGGTGACGAACGCGATGACGCCGGAGCCCCGGGGTTCGAACAGCGGCTGTGTCCAGGCGCCGACCTCGCGGTTGGACGCCTGCACCCGCACCGCGACCACCCGGAAGTACCAGTCGAGTTCGTGGTCGATGGAGTCCGCGCCGCGCCGCCAGCCGGACACTCCGGCCAGCGAGATCCTGCGGACGTCGACGGAGTGGCGGGAGCGCTCCGCCGCGTACCACGACAGCAGTTCGGCGTCGGTGTGCAGGGCGCCGGCCTCGTCGAAGGGGACCGGGAGGCAGGCGAGGACGGTCCGCGAGTCCATGTTGACCACGTCGTCACGGCGCAGCAGCTCGCCGATCTGACCCAGCGTCAGCCAGCAGAAGTCGTCGTCGAGGGCGACGTCCTCGGTGGTCTCGACGACCACGTTGCGGTTGAACTTCCGGTAGAACCAGGCACCGTGCTCGGACTGCAGCACATCGACCAGCACCGTCGCCTCGGCCACCCCCGTGAAGTACTCCAGGTACTTCACGTCGGCGCCCTTGTGCACCTTGGTGTAGTTGCTGCGGGTGGCCTGCACCGTCGGCGACAGCTGGATCAGGTTGGTGTTGCCCGGCTCCATCTTGGCCTGCATCAGGAAGTGCAGGACGCCGTCGAACTCCTTGGCGAGGATGCCGAGGATGCCGACCTCGGGCTGGTTGATGATCGGCTGCTGCCACTCGGGGAAGGGGCCCTCCCCCACGGTGACGTGCAGGCCTTCGACGCTGAAGAACCGGCCCGTGTCATGGACCAGGTTCCCGGTGTCCGGGTGGAACGACCAGGCGTTCATGTCGGCGAACGGGATCCGCTCCACCCGGAACCGGTTCACCATGGACCGGTACGCGAGCCAGCTGGTGAAGTCGTCGACGGATATCCGGGATCCGGCGTGGCTCGCGGCGGAGCGGGCCAGCCGGGCCGGCAGCCCGACGTCCTCACGCGCGCTGAGCGTTGATGTGGTCGGCATCGGCTCGTCCTCGTCAGTCGTCCGGTCACTCGCCCCACTTCATGTAGATGACCGGCGGCTCCCGGCCCGGCAGCTGGCGGAGCGGGGCGTGGTCGAGGCCGAACACCTCGCGCAGTGCGGTGGTCTCGCCCGGCCACTTGGGGTGGGCCAGCTCGTCGAAGGCGAGGATGCTGCCCTTGGTCAGGTGCGGCCGGATCGCCTCCAGCAGTTCCTTGGTCGGCTGGTAGAGGTCCAGGTCGAAGTAGGCCAGGGCGATGACCGTCTCGGGGTTCTCCTCCAGGTACTGCGGAACGGTCTCGCGGACGTCGCCCTGGATGACGAACGAGCGCTGTGTGTGCCCGAACGGCTCGGTGGCCTCGTGGGCCGCGAGGACCTCACGCAGATGGTCGACCTCGCCGTCCGGTACGGCGAAACGCCCCGGGACGGCGCTGGTGCTGACCTTGTCGACGTCCTCGATGTCCTCGGGGAAGCCGGTGAAGGTGTCGAAGCCGACGATGCGGCGCAGCGAGTTGTACGGCTCGTAGATGCTCCGCAGGGCGGTGAGCGTGGCCAGGTGACGGCCGTGCAGCACGCCGAACTCCATGATGGTGCCCGGGACTTCGGGCAGCATGCGGTACAGCGCGTCCATGGAGAGCAGGTCGGCGAGCTGGTGGCGGCGCATGTAGACGGGCAGGTTGTCGATCAGGTACTTGGGCGGGATGGGGCTTTCCACGAGGAGCTTCGTCAGCCGCTCACGGGCGTCGCGTTCCTGGTCCGACTCGTGGGGAACAATCCGCGGGTCGGTGAATCCGTCCTTGGCCATGAGAGGGCCGTTCCTTTCGTCGGTGGGTCAAGAAAGCCAGGCGTCGGGCGCCGGTCCGCCGCGGCCGACCGGGGGGAAGAGACCGTCGAGCCGGTCCAGTACGTCCTGGGGCAGCGGTGCGTGCAGGGCGGCGAGGGCGCCGTCGACATGTGCTTCGGTGCGGGGCCCGATGACCAGCCCGGTCACACCAGGGCGGGACAGGGCCCAGGCCATGCCGACCTCCGCGGGGTCACGCCCGAGGCCGGCGCAGAGCTTCTCGTAGGCGTCGATGATGTCGCGGTGGTGTTCCAGCGCCTCCATCGCACGGCCCTGCCCCGATTTGACCGCGGTGTTCTCCCGCAGCTTGCGCAGTACGCCGCTGAGCAGGCCGCCGTGCAGGGGCGACCAGGCGAGGACGCCGAGTCCGTAGGCCTGCGCCGCGGGAATCACCTCGAGTTCGGCATGGCGGGTCACGAGGTTGTACACGCACTGCTCGGAGGCGAGGCCCAGGAAGTGGCGCTGCCGGGCGGCCTCCTGGGCGGAGGCGATGTCCCAGCCGGCGAAGTTCGAGGATCCGACGTAGCGGACCTTGCCCTGGGCGACGAGGATCTCCATGGCCTGCCATACCTCGTCCCAGTGGACGCTGCGGTCCACGTGGTGGATCTGGTACAGGTCGATCCAGTCGGTGCCGAGCCGCCGCAGGGACGCCTCGCAGGCGGACACGATGTTCCGGACCGACAGCCCCTGCCGGTTGGGGCCCTCGCCCATGGGGTCGCCCACCTTGGTCGCGAGGACGACCTCGTCGCGCCGGCCCGTGCGGGCCGCCAGCCAGGTGCCGATGACCTCCTCGGCGTGGCCTTTGTGGACGCGCCAGCCATAGGTGTTGGCGGTGTCGAGGAAGGTGATGCCCTGTGCGACGGCGTGGTCGAGCAGCCGGTGTGCACCTGGCTCGTCCAGTCGGCCGCCGAAGTTGACGGTGCCGAAGGCGAGTCTGCTGATCTCCAGCCCCGTCCGGCCCAGCCGGGTGTGAAGCGGGCTGCGCGTCATCTGTCGTACTCCCCACTGCGTCGAGGGCCCTTGCGCTGTGGGTCTCAGCATGGAGAGGCCGTCTCGAACGGGCCTGGTGTTCGGCTGGACCCCGCCGGAGTGCCGAAACGGCGTGGGGCCGGTGCGCCCGGGAAGTCCCGGGCACACCGGCCCCACGTGGTGCGGGTCGGCTCAGCCGAAGATGTGGATGTTCTCGTCGACCCAGTTGCGCAGGGTCAGCGGTGCCTTTCCGGTGATCTTCTCGACGGAGTCGGAGATCTTCCAGTCCCAGGCGGCCGACTGGCGCTTGAGCTCCAGCAGGGCCTCCAGGCGGGGGCCGCCCCAGCCCAGGCGGTCGAACTCGGCCTGGGTCTCGGCCTTGGTGCGCTCGACGACCTTGACCTCCTGGCCGAGGGCCTCGCCGACGATCTCGCCCTGGCGCTGCGGGCTGAGGGCCTCGCCGCCGGTGAGTGTGTAGGACTGGCCCTCGTGGCCGGTGGTGGTGAGGACCTTGGCCGCCACGGAGGCGATGTCCCGCGGGTGGATCATCGCGGAGACCGGGTCGCCCTCGGTGACGTACATGGTCCGCTCCTTGCCGATGGTGTCGGCGTATCCGTAGAGGTAGACCATGAAGGTGCCGGGGCGCAGGATGGTCCACGCCAGGCCGGATTCCCGGATGACCTGCTCGCCCTGGCGGTGCCCGGAGGTCAGCGGGTCGGTGGCGTCGAAGCCGACGCCGCTGGTGGAGAGCTTGACCATGTGCTTGACGCCGGCCTCGCGGGCGGCGGCGACGAGGGTGCGCTCCTGGACGGGGCCCTCGGGGCCGTAGCCCGGCGGGACGACGAAGACCCGGTCGACGCCGTCGAGGGCGGCGGGGAGGGTCTCGGGCTTGTCGAAGTCGCCGGCGACGACCTCGACGCCCGCGGGGAACTTGGCCTTCTCGGGCGAACGGGTCATGGCCCGCACGGGCACGCCTTCGGCGGCGAGCTGGGCGACGAGTTCGCTGCCGACATTGCCGGTGGCGCCGGTTACCAGAATCATGCGTGTATCTCCTTGGGATGTGCGACACGGCGGACGCCGTGCGGGGAAGCCACTCGTGAAGTGAGTGGGAGAGTCAGGATTCGCCGCGGGCGGCGGAGGAGTCGGCCGTGGCGTCGTCGCCGGCCTGTTCGGATCCGGCGCCGCCGTGGCCGTGGCCGCCGGCGAGCTTGATGTCCTTGAGGAAGAGCGCGGCGACCAGTCCGACGAGGACGATCGGGATCACCGCGTAGAAGATGGGGCGGAGCGAGTCCGCGTAGATGTCGGCGAGTTCGAGGCGGACGGAGTCGGAGAGGCGGCCGAGCACCTCGGGCGACAGCGAGCCGTCCTTGTCGATGTGGACGCCGGATTCGCCGCTGAGGCGTTCCTGGAGCCGGGTGCCCAGGCGCGCGGTCATCAGGGCGGCGAAGAACGAGACACCGAGGCCGGTGCCGAGCTGCCGCATGAGGGTGGCGGTGCCCTGCACGGCGCCGATGTCCTGCATGCTCGCGGTGTTGCGGGCGGCCAGGCTCAGGGCCTGGGAGTTGAGGCCGCCGGCGATCCCGAAGAGCAGGACGTAGCCGATCGCGAGGGCGACACCGGTCTCGGGTCCCGCGGTGGAGAACAGCACGGCGGCGACGGCGAACACGGCCATGCTGAGCACCGGGAACCAGCGGTAGGAGCCGGTGTGCCCGATGACCTTGGCGCTGATCCAGGAGGTCAGTACGACGCCGAGCATCATCGCGGTGAGGATGTAGCCGGACTTCTGGACGTCGAGACCGAGGACCGTCTGGAGCCACAGGACCAGGTAGTTGATCAGGCCCAGGCCGACGAATCCGGCGATGAAGCCGAGGACGACGACGATGCTGAAGGTCTGGTTGGCGAAGAGCCGGAGCGGCACGACGGGGTCCACCGCGCGGCGCTGCGAGAGGATGAACAGCACTACCGCGAGGACGGATCCGGCGGCGAGGCCGAGGATGACCGGCGAGCTCCAGGCGTACTTGACGCCGGCCCAGCCGGTGAGCAGGTTCAGGCCGACGATCGCGACGACGAGCAGGACGACGCCGGCGTAGTCGATGTGGGCCTTCTTGGACTGGACGGGCAGGCGCAGCAGCGAGGAGACGACGACCAGGACCACGGCGCCGACCGGCAGGTTGACGAAGAACACCCAGCGCCAGCTGGCGAGTTCGGTGAGGATGCCGCCGAGGGTGGGGCCGGCGAGCGAGGCGGCGCCGAAGGTGACGGAGAACCAGCCGTAGTAGCGGGCGCCTTCACGTGGCGAGAACATCTCGCCGATGAGGGCGAGGACGCAGATGAACACGCCGCCGCTGCCGATGCCTTGGATGACGCGGAAGGCGATGAGCTGAGGCATCGTCTGGGCGATGCCGCAGAGCGCCGATCCGGCGAGGAACACGATGATGGAGGCCATGAAGACGCGCTTGCGTCCGAAGAGGTCTCCGAGTTTGCCGTACACGGGGACGGCGGCGCTGCCGCCGATGAGATAGCCGGTGGTGACCCAGGCGAACTGGTCGAGTCCGCCCAGGTCACTCACGACGCGGGGCAGTGCGGTGGCGACGATCTGGGAGTCGAGCAGGGAGAGGAAGACCGCCACCATGAGGGTGAGGACCACCGCGTTGGTCTTGGTCGACGGAGCCGGTGCGGAAGGAGCGTCGACGGCAGGCTCGGATGAGCGGGAAGCCATGAGGAATCCTTGTAATCGAGGAGCGGTGCCGTGATACGGGGCATCGCCCACAGTGGGAGTACGCAGAACGAAATCGATGAAGAACGCTGCCTGTCACCAGCAGCGGAGATGGGGTGGTCGGATCCTGTCCGACTCCGGCCTTTCGGCCCTCTCAACCGTTGATCAGTCGTCAGCTCGATGCTGATCACGGTTCTTCGGTGTTCGTTTTGCTCTCGCCACTCCTCTGTGTCGATTACAGATACCCAGCACCTTAGCGGAAGATCCAGGAACGGTGCAAGCATGTTCGGGTCGATCCGGGCCCGACCGCCGGGCGGTCAGGGAACCAGCACGACCTTCCCGGTGTGCAGCCGAGCCTCCATCAACTCGTGTGCCTTGACCGCCTCTTCGAGCGGAAGGCGGCTGTGCACTACGGGCGTGACCTGGCCCGACTCCACATACCCGAGCAGTTCCCTGCGGCCCTCGGCGATCACCTCGGGACGGTCCTGGAAGAGCGCGTAGAGGTTGAAGCCGTGCAGCGACTTCATGTCGATGAAGTCCCAGGGCGAGATGGCCGGCGGACGCTCGCCGGACGCGCCGCCGTAGCAGACGATGCGGCCGAAGCGGGCGGCCAGCCGGATGCTCTGGGCCAGGACCTCGTTCCCGACGGTCTCCAGCACGAGGTCGGCACCCTTGTCGCCGGTCGCCGCGCGGACCTCGTCCACCCAGTCCTCGTGCCCGTAGCACACCGCGACGTCGGCGCCGATGGAGCGGATGAAATCGAGCTTGGCGGGCGAACCGACCGTGCCGATGATGCGGCCCGCGCCGCGGGCACGGGCGAGCTGCACCAGCAGGTGGCCGATGCCGCCGGAGGCCGCGTTGATCAGGACGGTCTCGCCGGCCTTGAGCCGTCCCACCGTCGTGAGCACGTGGTAGGCGGTCTCACCGGGGCTCGGCAGCGCGGTGGCCTGCGCGGCGTCGATGGCCCCGGGGATCGGGAACACCGTGGCCGCGTAGGCGGTCGCGTACTCCGCGTAGGCGCCGTAGCGCACCGGGGCGACGACGCGGTCACCCTCGGACACGTGGGTCACGCCCGCGCCGACCGCCTCGACGACGCCGGCCACGTCACCGGCGGGCGCGGCGGGCAGGGTGGCGGGGCCGCCGATCGGCAGGCCCTGGCGCTTCTGGACGTCGGCGAAGTTGACGCCGATCGCCTCGGCGCGGATCAGCACCTCGCCGGGCTTGGGCTCCGGCTTGGGCGCCTCCTCGAGGCGCAGCACGTTCGGGTCGCCGTGCTCGTAGTAGCGGACGACGCGCATGGTTCCTCCACGGGAATCGGGGTTGGCGGTCACCAGGTGACGGGGACGGTGCGGAAGCCGCTGAGCAGCCGTCCGGGCATCCATTCGAGTTCGTCCTCGGTGCACGCGAGCTTCAGCGTGGGGAACCGGTCGAACAGGTTGGTCAGGGCGATCTGCATCTCCATGCGGACCAGCGGGGCGCCCAGGCAGTGGTGGATGCCGTGGCCGAGGGTGAGGTGGCGGGGGTCCTCGCGGCGGATGTCGAGCCGTCCGGCGTCCGGGAAGCGCTCCTCGTCCCGGTTGGCGGCGCTGATCGCGGCGAGGACTCCGCTGCCCGCGGGGATGGTGGTGTCCCCGAAGGTCATGTCCTCCAGCAGGATCCGGTAGGCGGCGCCGTCGCCCGGACCCTGGTAGCGCATGAGCTCCTCGACCGCGTTGGGCATCAGCTCCGGGTGCTCGCGCAGGTCGGCGAGCTGCTCCGGGTGCAGCAGCAGCGTGGCGACACACAGCCCGATCTGCAGGAACGTCGTCTCGTGGCCGGCCATGAGCAGCTGGGTGGCGGTGGACACCAGCTCGCCCTCGCTGAGCTGGTCGTCGACGTCCCGCGCCGCGACCAGCGCGCTGAGGACGTCGTCGCCGGGGGCCCGCCGCTTGTCGGCGACGAGGGAACCGAGGTACTCGCGGAGTTCCCCGGCGGCGGCCTGGATCTCGTCGACCGGATTGTTCTCCAGGACGAGAAACGCCTCGGACCACTTGCGGAACTGGGACCGGTCGCCGCGCGGTACGCCCAGCAGGTCGCAGATCATGTTGATCGGCAGCGGATGCGCGTACGCCTCGACGATGTCGGCCGAGTCGCCGCCCTGCTCCATCTCGTCGAGGAGTTCGTTGGTGAGCTGGTGGATGCGCGGGCGGAAGCTCTCCACCAGCTCGGGGGTGAACGCCTTCGCGACCAGCCGCCGCAGTCGGGTGTGCTGCGGTGGGTCGGTGAAGTTGAGGCTCTCCAGCGGCGGCCAGTTGGTCATCAGCGGTACGCCGGGGCGGTGCAGATCGGCGCTGCAACGGGGGTCGAGCAGAACCCGGCGGACGTCCTCGTAACGGCCGACCATGTAGCCGGGCGAGCCGCTGGGCATCGTCAGCTCGGCCACGCGCTCCTCGCGCAGCGCGGCGAAGTCGACCGGGCAGCGCGTCGGGTAGTCCCGGTGGAAGGGAAAGGTGAACTTCGGTGTTTCTTCGGTCATCGGAGTCTCTTCGTTTCTGATGGTCGAGGTCACCGGCCGGGAAACCGGGGGCGCAGCCGGGCCGCCGCGCCCGTCCCCGGACGCGGCGGCGGTGGGCCGCGGCGGGTGTCAGGCTCCGCCGGTGACCCGGATGGTCTGGCCGTTGATGTTGCCGTTGGCGCGGGAGCCGAGGAACACGATCGTGTTGGCCACGTCCTCGGGCACCGAGAGCCGGCCCGACGGGAGGGTCTTCGCCTTGGCCTCCAGCGCCGCCGCCGGGGCGATCCGGCGCACGTTCTCGGTCATGGTCTGGCCCGGGGCGACCACGTTGACCAGGATGTTCTCCGAGGCGAGCTCCCAGGTGAGGCTTCGCGCGATGCCCAGCAGGCCGGCCTTGGAGGCACCGTAGGCAGCGCCTCCGACCATGCCGTAGTCCGCGAGGCCGGAGGACACCATGACGATGCGGCCCCACTCGCGGCCGCGCATGGCCGGCAGCGCGGCGGCGATCGTGTGGAAGGTCGCGTCGACGGTGCTGCGCAGCACCTCCTGCCACAGCTTCGGGTCGGCGTCCTCGAAGGCGGGCATCACCCGGCCGGGGCGCGGGATGCCCTCGGACCACACCACGGCGTTGCTGACCAGGACGTCGATTCCGCCCCAGGTGTCGGCGACGGTCTTGACCGAGTCCCGGATGACGGTCTCGTCGTTGAGGTCGTAACGGACCGTCAGGGTGTCGGCGGCGCCGGCCTCCCGGGCGAGCCGGGCGGTCTCCTCCGCGCCTTCCTTGTTGTTGTGGTAGGTGATCGCCACGCGCGCGCCGTCCGCGCCGTAGGCGAGGGCCGTGGCCCGTCCGATGCCCGAGGAAGCCCCCGTCACCAGCACTACTTTGTTGTGCAGATCGGTCTTCATCAGTTGCTCCATTCCCGCCAGATCGTCGGTTCGGTGGTGCGGACGCCCGGCGGCTCAGACCTTTTTCGCCACACCGGCCAGCGCGTGTGCCTCGGCGCCGAAGCCCTCGGGGTCGCCCTCCGGGCCGATGCGCCACAGCGGAACCGGGACCACGCCGGGCTCGATGAGCTCAAGGCCCTCGAACAGTGCGGTGACCTCGTTGATGTCGCGCCAGTAGACCTCGCTGACGTTCTCCTGGTAGGTCTGCGAGGCGGAGGCCGGAACCTCCTCGGGCGCCGGCTTCTTCTCCATGCCGGCGTGCGAGATGACGACATAGCTGCCCGGGGCGAGCTTGTCGGTGAACTCCCGCAGCATGGCCTTCGGGTCGTCCGCGTCGCTGACGAAGTGCAGGACGGCGGCGAGGATCAGTGCGACCGGACGCGAGAAGTCGATCAGGTCCCTGGTCTCCTGCGCGGCGAAGATGTCGCCGGGCTTGCGCAGGTCGCCGAGGAGGGACGCGGCCTGGGTGTTGCCGGCGAGGATGGCCTTGCCGTGGGCCACCGCGACCGGGTCGATGTCCACGTACAGCACCCGGCTGTCGGGGTTGTTCTCGAAGGCGATCTCGTGCACGTTGCCCTCGGTCGGTATGCCTGAGCCGACGTCGAGGAACTGGTCGATGCCCAGCGTGGTCAGCTCGCTCACGGCGCGGCGCAGAAAGGCCCGGTTGGAGCGCAGGGTGCGGGGCAGCAGCGGGTTCTTGTCCGCGATGGACTTGGCGACCGCGACGTCGGCGGGGAAGTTGTGCGTGCCGCCGACCCAGTAGTCGTAGACCCGGGCGATGCTCGGCTTTTCTATGTCGACCTCGGGCGGTGCCCAGGACGGACGGTTCACGGAAGTCTCCTTACTGCGACGGGTGTTGCGGTCGGCTGGTGTTGCGGACGGCTGGTTGTGCGGAGGGGCGGGTGGCCGCGCGGGTCAGCGCAGCCGGACCGGCAGGGAGGCGAGCCCGCGCAGGTTGAAGCTCGGCCGCCAGGACAGCTCGTCCTTGGGCGTGGCGAGGCTCAGCCGGGGGAACCGGCGGAACAACTCGCCGAGCACGATGCGGCCTTCGAGCCGGGCCAGGGGCGCGCCGATGCAGTGGTGGATGCCGTGCCCGAACGCCAGGTGTCCGGAGTTCTTGCGGGTGATGTCGACACGGTCCGGGTCGGTGTAGCGCTTCGGGTCGCGGCCCGCGGCGCTCAGCGAGATGGTGATGAACTCGCCCTTGGGGATCAGTACGTCGCCCAGCCGGATCGGCTCCAGGGTGAACCGCCAGGTGGCGTTGGCCAGGGGCGCGTCGATGCGCAGGAACTCGTCGATGGCGCTGTCCCAGAGGCCGGCGTCGGCCGCCAGCAGCGCGCGCTGGTCCGGGTTGGTCAGCAGCGCCAGGGTGCCGGTGTTGAGCAGGTTGACGGTGGTCTCGTGGCCGGCGACGAGGAGCAGGAAGGCCATCGAGATCAGTTCGATCTCGTCGAGCTTCTCGCCCTCGTCGGTCGCCTCGATGAGCGCGGTCAGCATGTCGTCGGCCGGGTTCTCCCGCTTGTCCGCGATGAGCGCCCGCAGGTAGCCGACCATGTCCTGGCTGGCGTCGAGGGCTTCCTCGCTGCCCTGGCCCGAGGTGAGCAGGTTGGACCAGCGGCGGAACTTGTCGCGGTCCTCCGGCGGCACGCCGAGCAGCCAGCAGATCACGGTGAAGGGGACCGGGAAGCTGAGGGCGTCCATCAGGTCCACCTCGTCCCGGTCCTCGATGGCGTCCAGGAGTTCGGTCACCAGCTCGGTGATCCGCGGCCGGAGTGCCTCGACCTGACGCATGGTGAACGCCTTGGCGACGAGCTTGCGCAGGCGGGTGTGGTCCGGCGGGTCGCTGTCCAGCATGGTGGTGCTCAGTTCGGTGGCGAACTGCTTGCGGGTTCCGCGCTGTGCCTGGAAGTGCGCCTGCTTCTCGGGGTCCGCGAAGTTCTGCGGGACCAGGCCGTAGCCGACGCGCATGTCCTTGCTCACCCGAGGGTCGGTCAGCAGCGCCTTGGCGTCCTCGTAGCGGGTCACCAGCCATGTCTTGAGGCCGTTGGGAGTGGCCACGAGGTGGGCGGGCGACTCCTCGCGCAGCTTCGCGAGCGTGGGGTGCGGGTCGCTTATGAAATCGGAGTCGAACAGCTCGAGTATCTTGCTCGTCGGCGCGGCACTGGCCACGTGGGGCTCCCTCATAAGACGGGGCGGATTCAATCGTTCAGTTCGCGAAATCAGATTTCTCTCGGAACTCATTCAGTCACAGGGAAAGGGGAGTTACCACCCGGGTCCAGCGTTCTTCGACCCCGCTTCGAGCGGAATTCCGATCTCGGCTTCCTGCCATGGAATTCGGCTTTCCGGATTCCGTACGGGAGCGGCGGGCGGCCGCCCGCCGGGCCGTCGCGGGCTCGGCCCGGCAGGCGGCGTCCGTGCGCGGGTCAGTAGCTCGCGAGGACCTTGTAGATCTCGAAGGGATGCTCGCGCCCGGTGTCCCGGAACTCGCGCAGCGGGGCGGTCTGGTCCTTGTGCCCCGCGCCGCGCTCCCACTTCTCGAAGGACTCCCAGCTGTCCCAGTGGCTGATCACGACATAGCTGTCGGATCGTCCCACCTGGTTCATCAGCTGGTTGCCCAGGAGGCCGGGAGTGCCGGCCATCCGGCGGCTGGCCTCGTGGTACGCGGCCACGACGGCCGCCTCCCGGTCGGTGAGGTGGTAGAGCACCACCTCGACGGACGGGGTGGCGGGGGCGGTCACGCGGCCGCTCCGGCGAGGCCGGCGACGACGTGCATGGTCGTCATGGAGCCGCCGCTGCGGTACGGGTGGAGCCTGGTGCGGTGCGCGAGGTGGCGGTCGCTGGTCTCGAACGCGCGGAACTGCGGCTCGTCGACCCAGTCGCTCACGATGTAGTAGACGTCCTCCTCGCCCTGTTCGGCGCCGCGGGAGAGCCATTGGCCGATATTGGCCGGGTGGCTGGTGACGGACTCGCCGACTTCCTTCCACACCCGCTCGAATTCAGCGCCCATGCCGGGTTTTATCTGCATGCGCAGCATGACTCTGAATACCGGTTGGGACACGTCAGATTCCTCCGTCGACATTGATCGTCTCGCCGGTGACGTACGCGGAGAGATCGCTGAGCAGGAAGAGGACCGGTGCGGCCAGCTCCTCGACGGTGCCCAGGCGGGCGAGCGCGGTCTTCTGCGAGTAGGTGGCACGCAGGCCCTCGGCGCGCTCCGCCGGCATGTCGGCGAACGCCTCGGTCTCGATGACGCCGGGCGCGACGACGTTGACGCGGATGCCCTTGCCGCCCAGCTCCTTGGACAGCGAGCGGGTCAGGCCGATCACCGCGGCCTTCGCGGCCGTGTAGTGGGCGCGCAGCGGGATGCCGGCGGCGGCGCCGCGGGAGCCGATGTTGACGACCGAGCCACCGGGGCCGAGCAGCGGCAGTGCCTGCTGGATGACCCGGTACGAAGCGGTGAGGTTGGTGTCGATGACCCGCGCCCACTCGTCGGCCGGCAGCTCGGCGAATGGTATGTGGGTGATGGTGCCGGCGTTGTTCACGACGCCGTCGAGCCGCCCGTAGCGGTTTCCGGCCTCCTCGACGAGCCGGTCCACCTCGGCGATCTCGCCGATGTCGGCGCGGATGACGTGGTGGTCGCCGCCGGCCTCCTTGAGTTCACGGCGCAGGCTCTCGACGTACTCGCTCTCCTGGCGGTAGCAGGTGAGCACATCGGCGCCGGCGCGGGCGGCGGCCAGGACGATGCCCCGGCCGATGCCCCGGGTGCCTCCGGTGACGAGCAGCTTCTTGCCGCGCAGTCCGAGTTCCACGGTGTTTGCCTCCTGTTGCGTCAGCGGGTTCGGGCGGTGAGGGCGGCGCGCGCGGCGGCCTCCAGCTTTTCCTTGATCAGGTTCATCTGGACCACGGTGTTGCGGTTGATGCGGTCCGTCATGCCCGCGTCGTCGAGCGGCGCCCCGTCCTTCATGTGGAAGTCCTGGGTCCACTGCATCCGGACGCCGTCGTCGGTCTGGGTGTACTCCCAGTGGATGTTCATGTGCTCGAACGGGCCGGTCTCCACGCGGTGGGCGCGGACGGTACGGGTCGCGACGTCGGTGGTGCGCCGGGAGACCCAGCTCCACACCTTGCCGTTCTCGTCGGGGTGCAGGGCCAGCCGGAAGGTGACGGTCGGGCCGTCCTGCTCCAGGATCTCGGCGACGGAGTACTCGCTGAACAGCTCGGTCCAGGACGCCACATCGTTGGTGCGCTCCCAGACGAGGTCCATCGGGGCGTCGATGACAACGGAGTTGCTGGTGTGGCCCGCCATCAGAATCGGGCCTCCACGGTGAATGCGCTCATGCCTTCCTGCCTTTCTCGTATGAGGGCTCACTTGATGTGGTCGGTGCGGTCCCCGGCGTCCACGACCAGCGCGGACGTGAAGCCGCCGTGCCCTCGGGCCAGGACCACGGCGATCCGGGGTGCGGTGTGCCGTGGGCGGTCGACGACCAGGTCGATGTCCAGCCCGGGGGCGGGGCGGCCGGGGCCAGCGGTGTGCGGGATGACGCCGGCGCTCAGGCTGAGCAGGGCGGTCGCCACGTCCAGCGCCGCACCGCCCGCGTACAACCGGCCGGTGAGGGTCTTGGGTGCGGTCACCGGCACCCGGCCGGCTCCGAACACCTCGTTGATCGCACCGGCTTCGGCCCGGTCGAGGTCCGGTACGCCGACGGCGTCGGCGAACACCACGTCCACGGCGTCCGCGGTGACCCCGGCGTCCGCGAGGGCCCGGCGGATCACCGAGGCGAGCACGGGCGGACGCGTGGAGCCGGCCGGCGGGTCGAACCCGGCGGCGTAGCCGAGGATCCGGCCGTAGTGCCCGGCGCCCCGCTCGCGGGCGCCCTGCTCCGTCTCGACGACCAGCATGGCCCCGCCCTCGCCCGGGGCGTAGCCGCCGGCGGACTCGTCGAACGGCAGGTAGGCACGTGTCGGATCGTCCTCGGTGGACAGCGCGCCGGTGGGCAGCTGGGCGGTCAGGCCGTACGGGCACAGCGAGGCGTCCGTACCGCCGGCCAGCACCAGCCGGGAGCCGGTGTCCAGCAGCCGCCGGGACTGGCCCAACGCGTCCAGTCCGCCGGCCTGTTCGGCGCAGATCACGCCGCAGGGGCCGCGCATGCCGTGGCGGATGGAGACCTGTCCTGTGGTCGCCGCGTAGAACCAGGCGATCGACTGGTAGGCGCCGACCCACGCCGGGCCGCGCTGGTAGAGCTGCTCCATCTCGTGCTGGCCGAACTCGGTGCCGCCGGAGGAGCTCGCGGTGACCACGGCCATCTCGTACTCGGGCAGTTGCGCCGGGTCGGCGTCCGCGTCGGCGAGGGCGGCCTGGGCGGCAGCCAGGGCGAAGTGCGTATAGCGGTCGGTCTGCACGGCGAGCCGGCCGGGAACCTGGTCGCCGGCCTCGAAACCGGGCACCTCCCCGGCCACCTTCACCGGGTACGAGGACGGGTCGAAGCGGGTGATGCGGCTCAGGCCGCTCTTGCCGGCCAGCACCGACTCCCAGTGCCGGCGGACCCCGATACCGGTCGGGGCGACCACCCCGATGCCGGTGACGACAGCGGGCCGGCGCGGCCCCTCAGGTATGCCGAGCGCACTCATGCCGAAACCTCGCTCCGCTCGGCCCCGCATTCGCGAGGCACGCACCTCTTGTTGATTCGCTCGCTGCGCTCGCTCATGCCGCCTCCCCCGATCTCCCGGGGCGGCCGAGGACCATGGCGCTCTGGAAGCCGCCGAAGCCGCTGCCGACGCTCAGCACGTGGTCCATGCGGTGCTCGCGGGCGGTCATCGGCACATAGTCGAGGTCGCACTGCGGGTCGGGGACCGACAGGTTCGCCGTCGGCGGCACGACCTGGTGGCGCAGTGCCAGCGCGCAGGCGGCGACCTCCAGGGAGCCGATCGCACCCAGCGAGTGCCCGATCATCGACTTGATCGAACTGACCGGCACCTCGTAGGCGCGCTGCCCCAGGCTCCGCTTGAACGCGGCCGTCTCGTGCCGGTCGTTCTGCTTGGTGCCCGAGCCGTGCGCGTTGATGTAGTCGATGTCCTCCGGGTCGAGCCGGGCCCGGTCCAGGGCGACGCGGATGGCCTCGGCCATCTCGCGGCCGTCGGGCTTGAGCCCGGTCATGTGGAAGGCGTTGGAGCGGCTGGCGAAGCCGACCACCTCGGCGTAGACGGTGGCGCCGCGGCGCCGGGCGGCCCCGGCCTCCTCGATCACCATGACCGCGGATCCCTCGCCGAGGACGAAGCCGTCGCGGCGCCCGTCGAAGGGCCGGGAGGCGTGGGCGGGGTCGTCGTCGGTGTTGGGCGTGGTGGCCTTGATCGCGTCGAAGCAGGCGGAGGTGATCGGCGACAGCGGGGCGTCGGTGGCCCCCGCGATGACGATGTCGGCGGTGCCCTCCTCGATGAGCTGGACGCCGTGGGCGACCGCGTCGAGACCGGAGGTGCAGCCGGTGGAGATCAGTGCGACCGGGCCCTCCGCCCCGCCCTGCCGGGCGACTTCGGCCGCCAGCGTGCTGGGGACCATGTAGCCGTACAGGTGCGGGACGCCGTAGGTGTGGTCGACCAGCCAGTTCCGGCCGCCGTCCGACAGGACCGCGTACTCGTCCTCCAGGCCGGTGGTGCAGCCGACGGCACTGCCGATGCTGACACCGATCAGGCCCGGGTCGACGGCTCCGAGGTCGATGCCGCTGTCCTCGACGGCCTCTCGGGCCGCGACCACCGCGAACTGGGCGGCCCGGTCCATCCGGCGGACTTCCTGGGGGCTCAGGCCCGCGGCCACCGGGTCGAAGTCGCACTCGGCGGCGACCCGGGAGCGGAACTTCGCCGCGTCGAACAGGCTGATCTCCCGGGTGGCCGTACGGCCGTTGGAGAGCAGGTCCCAGTAGGCGTCCCGGCCGATGCCGCCGGGGGCGACGGCGCCGACCCCGGTGATGACGGCACGACGGCTCATCGGGCCCCTCCGACGTCCGGGTTGGCGCCGCCCTCGACGAGCGGGGCCTCGGTGTCGACATGGCCGAGCTCCGGGCGGGGCGCCAGCGGGGACAGATGGAAGACCACCTGCGCCGGCTGCTGCCCGGCGTTGACCAGGCGGTGGCGGACACCGATCGGGACGAGCAGCGAGTCGCCGGGACCGATGCGTATGGGCTCGTCGTCGAGGGTGATCTCCAGGTCGCCGGAGATGACGTGCAGGAACTCCTCGGAGTACGGGTGCAGATGCTCGGTGACGTACTCGCCCTCGGCCAGGCGCAGCGTGCCGCCGAACCCTGAGGTGCAGCCGACGGTGCGCGGGCTGAGGGTGATCCGGATGTCGCCGCCGCGCTTGCGGTTGGCGGCCACCTCTTCCAGGTTGACCTTGCTGGGGGTCGCGGCGGTGGTCATCGGGCACCGCCCAGGTTCGGGGCGGACGGCGGGGTGACGACCGGCCCGCTCTGCGGGGTCCATGAGTAGAACGGGACGGCCATCGCGTCACGCGGCTCGCGCCAGTTCGGGTCGTAGGGGGAGATGAACTCCTGCAGCCGGGTGTTGATGTCGTTGTAGAGCGGGTGGCTGCGGGCCTTGTAGAGGTTGGGGCCGATGTCCTGCTCCGCCTCTACGAGGTGGAAGTACAGGTCGTGGAAGGCGAACAGGGTCCGCCTGGAGACGCCCACCATGTGCGGCAGGTCGGTGCTGTCCGAATCCGCGAAGACCTTGGCGACGCCTTCGGCGTCGGCGAGGTCCATCCGCGCCACGATCAGTGTGCGGTGCACGTTGCCCTCCTGGCTTCTTCGGTCGTTGTCCCACCCTCGCGGGCGGTTCTCGAACGTGTCTTGAAACGGTCTGGACCGGCGGCCCGCGGGGTCAGATCCGCAGGTCGATCCGGTACTCGGTCAGCCAGGTCTCCAGCTGCAGCACCATTTCCATGCTGGCCCGCTCGACCCAGGCGAAGGCGCCCTGCGGCGAGCCGTCGGCGGTCAGCGCAGCGGCCGACGCCGAGGTGTCGAGCAGCCCGGCGACGGCGGCGTCGCGGTCCGTGGCCAGCTCGACGAACCGACGGCGCACGAAGTCCCCGTAGGCCGCTTCCTGGGTGGTGGGGTAGGCGCTCTTCTTGCGCTGGAGTACGGCCTCGGGCAGCAGGTCGGCGACCGCGGAGCGCAGCAGGCTCTTCTCGACGCCGGCCACCCGCTTCATGGTGGACGGCACGTTGTAGACGTACTCGACGAGCGCCCGGTCGCAGAACGGGGGCCGCAGCTGCACGCCGTGCGCCATGCTCATGCGGTCGGCGCGGTCGAGGTGGGTGGGTGCCCAGCGGGTGAGGGCGAGATAGGTGACCTCACGGGCCCGGCGCTCGGCGGCGGAGTCGCCGTCGAGGTGCGGGACCTCGGTGAGGGCGTCGCGGTAGTGCTGGTCGGCGTAGCCGAGGAAGTCGAGCTCCTTGCGCAGCTGCCGGTCGACCATGGAGGTGCCCAGGCCGCCCGCGGCGGCGTCGTGGCCACGCTCGAAGGAGACCCACGGGAACGTCTGCGAGTTGCTGTGCTTCGGGTCGTACGCCCAGAAGTAGCCGTTGAAGACCTCGTCGGCGGTCTCGCCGGAGAGCACGGCGGCGAAGCCCGCCTCCCGGAGCCGGGCGAAGAACTGGATGAGGGAGACGTCCATGTCGCCGAGCGGGGACGGGGCGTCCTGGACGCGCAGCGCTGCCGCGTGCACCTCGGGGTCGGTGAGGGCGGCCGTGTCCAGCAGGATCTCGCTGTGCCGGGAGCCGATGTGCTGCGAGGCGAGCGCCGCGAAGGGCGCGTCGGGTGTGGCGCGCATCGTGGGGTGCGGCTCGAAGTTCTCGGTGTAGCCGGTGAAGTTCACCGAGAAGCTGCGCAGCGGGCCGGCGCCGTCGGCGGTCAGCGTCCGGTGGGCGAGGGCGGTCAGGGCGCTGGAGTCGATACCGCCGGAGAGCATGGCGGCCACCGGCACGTCGGCGCGCAGATGGGAGCCGACCGCGTCGGCGAGCAGAGCGCGGACGGTGTCGACGGTGTCCTGGAGGCTGTCGGTGTGCTGCCGGGCGGGCAGCGACCAGTAGCGCTGCTCCCGGCTGCCGGGGCGGCGGACGACGAGCACATGGCCGGGGACGACCTCGCGCATGCCGCGGTAGACGGAGGTGCCGGGCTTGCGGCTGTGCGCGAACAGTTCGCGCAGGCCGTCGGCGTCCACGACCGGCGCCACGTCGGGGTGGGCGAGGATCGCCTTGGGCTCGGAGCCGAACAGCACGCCGGTGGGGGTCGGGTAGTAGCTGAGCGGCTTCACGCCGAGGCGGTCGCGGGCCAGCAGGAGCTCCTGGCGGCGGGCGTCCCACAGGGCGATCGCGAAGAGTCCTTCGAGGTGCGGGAGGAAGTCGGTGCCCCACTCCAGGTAGGCGTGCAGGGCGGTCTCGCCGTCGCCGCCGCCGGTGAACCGGTGGCCCCTGGTGGCCAGTTCGGCGCGCAGCTCGGCGTGGTTGGTGACAGCACCGTCGAGCGAGAGGACCGCGACGGTGGTGCCGCCCTCGGTGGTGTGGACGGCCGGCTGCCGGCCGGTCTCCGTGGTGTCGCGGAGGGCCAGCCGCCGGTGGGCGAGCGCGGCATGGCCCTCGGCCCAGATGCCCTGGCCGTCGGGGCCGCGGTGGGCCAGGGCGGCCGTCATGGCCTCGACGACGTCGGCCTGCGGGGACAGGTCCCGCTCGAAGTCGACCCAGCCGGCGATTGCGCTCATCGGGAGGTCCTCTCATTCATGGCGAGTTCGGTGGTGTCGCCGAGGTCGGCCGATACGGCGACGAGGGCGAGCGGGGCGTCGGCGACGGCGGCGCGGAAGTCGTCCAGGGTGGGCTGCGCGGTGACGGCGATGCCGAGGCGGCGCCGGCCGGCCTCGGGGCCGTAGCGCTCGTACAGCTCCAGGTAGCCGCGGGCGGTCAGCTCGGGGTCCGTGATCAGCTCGAAGCGGGCCGGGCTGCGCCGGCCGCGCCAGGTGAGCCCGCCGTCGGCGCCGCCGGCGAAGTTGTGCCGCCAGGCGCTGCCGGTCGCCACGACCAGCCGGCCGTCGAGGCGGTGCACTCCGGCGGGTACCACCAGCAGCCGGCCGGAGCGGCGTCCGGTGAAGTGCAGCAGGGCCAGATGTTCGGCGACCGGTCCCGGGTCCGGCTTCGAGAGGATCGCGATCATGCGGGCATTGGCGGCGGCGCGGTCCTCGGCGCCGGGCAGGGCGCGGGTGATGCGCGGTCCCGCCGCGGCGGACTGCGCTGACCGGGCGGACTGCGCGGACTCGGCGGTCATGACAGCACCACGGCGGCGGCGGTCAGGGCGCAGCCGGCGACGGCGAAGCAGGTGCGCAGCAGATGCCAGTCCCGCCACTGCACGCGCGGGTCCTCCCAGCCGGGGCCGAGGTCCTCGGGCCGGGTCTTCTTCACCCGGTTGTTGATGGGCACGTTCCGGGTCTGGGAGACCACGGCGACGCCGGTCATGGCCAGTGCGGCGGCGATGAACAGCGCCCGGGGCCCTGTCTCTTCGGCGCGCACGGCGAAGGCCGCGTCGATGACGACGGAGCCGCTCACGATGAACGGCATGATCCGGTCGTAGCGCTTGCCGAGCAGCTTGTGGGTGTCGACGTAGCGATCGGGCGTCATCGCGATCAGGGCGGGCATCACGCTGATCGCCACGGCGAACAGCACCCCCGCCACCAGCCCGGTGCCCAACAGCACCAGCACACTCAGGGTTTCCACCACGGCCCGAGACCTCCCGTCCAGCGCGGATCGTCAACAGCGGTACGTCAACAGCGGTTCGAAGATTTCAGCCGGGCCTCGTGCGCCACTCGAAGCGGTCTGGACGAAGCGGACGCCCAAGTCGCCGCGATACAGGGCGCGTTCGGAGTGCGAGCGGTTCTCTAGCCGACCGCTGTTGGCTGGCCGGGAGTGTCCGGAACCGCATCGGGACGGAACCGGCAGCGGGACAGAACCCCATCGGGACAGATCGGCATCGAGACAAGGAGCGCATCCGGTGACGGAGCAAACTGACGTACTGATCGTGGGCGGCAGCATGGTGGGCCTGGCCCAGTCCCTGTTCCTCGCCCAGCAGGGCATACGGCCGGTCCTCGTCGAGCGGCACGCGCACATCTCGGCGCATCCGCGGGCGCAGGCCGCCAGCCCTCGCACGATGGAGCTGATCCGGGCCCTGGGCCTGGAGCGGAAGGTACGCGCGCAGGAGAACCCGCATGCGCAGTACGGCGACATCCTGCAGGTGGAGTCGCTGACGGGGGCCGAACTCGGCCGGTTCGACGGGCCCTTCCGCCATGACCCGAACGAGGTCAGCACGACCGGCTGGACCCTGATCGGCCAGGACCGCTTCGAGCCGGTGCTGCGCGCCAAGGCCGAGGAGCTGGGCGCCGACATCCGCTTCGGCACCGAGCTGGTGAGCTACGAGCAGGACGCCGACGGGGTCACCGCGGTGCTGCGGGACCTGCGGCACGACACCGAGACCACGGTCCGCGCCGCGTACCTGGTCGCGGCGGACGGGTTCCGCAGCCCGATCCGTGAGGGGCTGGGCATCGGCACGCACGGCCAGGGTGTCTTCGGCCGGCAGATGAACGTCATCTTCCACGCCGCGCTCGACGAGTACGTCGCGGGCCGCGAGTTCTTCCTCTGCTTCGTCAGCAACGACAAGGTCAAGGGCGTGCTCGGCCGGCTCGACGACGCGGACCGCTGGGTGCTGGCGCCGAGCCTGCCGCCGGAGGAGACCCACACCGAGTACTCCGAGGAGGACTGCGTCGAGATGGTGCGGGCCGCGGTCGGCGTGCCGGACCTGGACGTGGCCGTCGAGACGAGCAGCAGCTGGGAGATCGCCGCGCGGGTCGCCGACCGGTTCCGTTCGGGCCGGGTGCTGCTGGCCGGTGACGCGGCCCATGTCATGCCGCCCACCGGCGGGTTCGGCGGCAACATGGGCGTGCAGGACGCGCACAACCTGGCGTGGAAGCTGGCGCTGGTGCTCCGCGGGCAGGCCGGGCCCGAGCTGCTGGACACCTACGAGGAGGAGCGCGTCCCGGTCGCCGAGTTCACCGTCGAGCAGGGGGTGATCCGCTACCTCCAGCGCAGTGGCCTGGACGAGGAGGTCGCGGCCCGGCACCGCCCGGAGACCACCGTGCTGTTCGGCCATGTCTACCGTTCGGGCGCGGTGCTGTCCGAGCCGGGCGCGGACGACGGCGCCCCGGTGGAGGACCCCACCCAGCCCTCGGGCCGTCCGGGCACCCGCGCCCCGCACGTCGAGCTGCGCAGCGGGGGTACCGACACCCCGCTGCACGATCTGCTGACCGGCGGCTGGCGACTGCTGGCCGGCCCCGACGGCGCCCTGTGGGAGCGCGCCGCGGGCGGTGTCTCCCGGCTCACCGGCCTCGATCTCGTCTGCCACCGGGTGGGCGGCGAGGAACCGGCCGAGGTGGTCGAGGAGTTCCTGAAGAAGTACGGGATCACCGCCTCCGGTGCCGCGCTGGTCCGCCCGGACGGGTTCCTGGCCTGGCGCACCGCCGAGCAGCCCGCCGACCCGGCCGTCGAGCTGTCGGCGGTCGTCCACCGGCTGCTGTCGCGCACGGTCTGAGCCGGCCGGATCCCGCGCACCACGACTCGGCGCGCCTCCCGACTCCGGGAGGCGCGCCGAGTCGTGTCCGCCGGGCGGCGGTGCCGGTCAGTCCAGGGACAGGATCTGTCGCAGCACGCCGGTCAGGGTCTGCGCGACGTCCCCTGCGGGGCGGCCGTGGGAGCGCCAGGCGACGAAGCCGTCGGGGCGGACCAGGACCGCGCCGCCGTCGGCGATGCCGTACCGCTGCTTGAAGGCGTCCTCCGTGTCGGCGTAGTCGCCACCCCGGCCGATGCCGCGGACGGTCAGCACCAGGCCGAGGTCACGGCCGGCCGCGGCGGCCGCGGCCCACGGGGCGGTGGGACCGGCGGTCAGCAGCGTGAAGCCGACCGGGAAGAGGTCGACGGTGGAGTACGGGCCGTGCTCACCTTCGACCACCACATGCGGGGCGCGCGAGCCGGGCCGGCCGCTGGGCTTGTCCGGGTCCTCGGTGACGGTCCACAGTTCCGGGTCCTCGCCGACGAACGCGCCCGCCGGGTAGGCGTAGCCGAAGGTCATGGTGGTCTCGTCGACCAGGTCCTCGGCGACGTCCTGGAACTGCTTGCCCTCGCGGACGGCGAAGCGCAGCATGGCCTGCCGCACGGTCTCCTCGGCGACCGGGCGGCGCTCGGCGTCGTACGAGGCGAGCAGCCCGGGGCCTGCCTTGCCGCCCAGCACCAGGGCCAGCTTCCAGGCCAGGTTGTAGGCGTCCTGGATGCCGGTGCTGGCGCCGAAGGCGCCGGTGGGCGGCATGACGTGCGCGGCGTCGCCGGCGATGAGGAAGCGGCCCGCTGTGAAGGTGTCGGCGACGCGCGCCGAGATGTCCCAGGCCGGCATGTTGACCGACTCGATCGTCAGCGGCAGGTCGGGGACGCCGACGGCGGCCCGGACCAGTTCGACACAGCGCTCCTGGGTGAAGTCCTCGGCGCGCTGCCCCTTGTCGGGGAAGAAGGAGACGTTGATGACCCACTTGCGGTCGTTGTCGAGCGGGATGATCGTGCCGCGCACCTCGGGGTTGTTGACGTAGGCGGCGATGATCTTGCGGCCACGCAGCGGACCCGTCAGGTCGGCGTCGAAGAAGAAGCTGACCAGGTTGGTGAGGGTGCCGCGGCCATGGGCGCCGATGCCCAGAAGTTCGCGGACCGGACTGCGGCTGCCGTCGGCGGCGACGACGTACTCGGCGCGCAGCTCGGAGGTCTCGCCGGAGCCGAGGTGGGTCAGGGTGGCGGTCACGCCGTCCGGGTCCTGGGCGGCGGCGTCGAGCCGGGTGTGGAAGCGCAGGTCGACGCCGACCTCCTCGGCCCGTTTGCGCAGGATGGGTTCGAGCTGGTTCTGGTCGATCAGGGTCCACTGGGCGGGGCTGATCCGGCTGATGTCCTCGATGGACGCGTTGGGCATCCGGACCCGCTCGTTGCCGGCGAGGGTCTCGACGTGCACCAGGTCGGTGTTGCCGGAGATCGGTGAACGTCCGGCGGTCACCCGCTCTGCCATGCCCACCGCGCGGTAGAGCTCCATCGTGCGCGGGTTGATGGCGCGGGCCTTGGGGTGGGTGGAGGTGCCGGGGTGGCGCTCCACCAGCGTGGCCCGCACCCCGTGGTGGGCGAGGAACACCGCGGCGGACAGGCCCGCGAGGCCGCCGCCGACGATGAGAACGGGCACCTTCTCCTGGCTCATGCTGATTCCTTCGGTGGTCGGACGGTGGTCGGGGCGGGCGGCTTCGGCAGGGCGGTCATCGGGCCGCGGTGACCAGCGTGTGCGTGCCGAGCAGCGGCTCCGCGGTGCTGTCGGTGAAGCCGGCCTCGCTCAGCCAGGTGCGGACGTCCTCGGTCCGGTACTCCGAGCCGTCGGGGCTGACCAGGCGCATGTGGAGGCTGGACAGCAGCCGCTCGGCGTTGCGGCGCTCGTCGTCGATCATCCGGTCGTAGACGAGGATCCGCCCGCCCGGGTTGACGGACTCGTGGACGCGGCGCAGCAGTTCGCGGCGGCGGTCGGTGTCGAAGCCGTGCAGGATGTGGCCGAGCACGATGACATCGGCCTTGGGGATGTCGTCGGTGAAGAAGTCGCCGCCGGTGAACGCGATGCGGTCGCCGAGGCCGAGGCGGCCGGTGTGCTCGGTGAACAGCGGGCGGGTGCGCTCCAGGTCGAACACCCCGGCCGTCAGGTGCGGGTGCTCCTTGACCAGGACGGACGCGAGGTTGCCGCGCGCGCCGCCGAGGTCGACGAAGGAGGAGTAGCGGCTCCAGTCGATGCGGCCGGCGAGCTCGATGCCCATCCGGTCGCTGTACGCGTCGAGGCCGGCGAAGAAGCGCTTCATCTTCTCCGGGTCCTTGTGCTTGTCCCCGACGAAGCCGCCCTTGTCGGGGTCGAGGTGCTGCGGGGTGCCGGTGGTCAGCGCCTCGGTGAGCCGGCCCCAAGTGCCGTACAGGGTCTCGTTGGTGAGCTCGACGAAGCCGCCGAGGTAGGTGGCGGTGCCGGGCACGAGATACGCCTGGGCCAGCGGGGCGTTGCTGTACCGGTCCCCGGACCGTTCGAGCAGGCCGAGGCCGGCCAGTGCGTCCAGGAAGTCGTCGGCCATGCGCCGGTGCAAGCCGGTCGCGGCGACGATGTGGTCCGCGCCCGCGGGCCCCTCGGCGAGGGCGCCGAACACGCCGAGGGTCACGGCGCTGTGCAGCACCTTGGCCGCGCAGTCCGCGATGGTCAGCTTGATCAGCGGACCGGGGTCGACCGCCGCGGCCGTCGTACGGTCATCCGTCGTTGTCACGCAAGCCTCCTAGCAAGCTTCACCTGAAGGACCGCACAGGTCCTGTCCCGACGATGGCCGCCTCGCGTGGAGTCCCACTCGAAGCGGCCTGCAGCGGGCCTCAGGGGCGGTCAGACGGCACGGCAAAGGGCCGCCTCCCCACCGCGGTTCGCGGGGGTGAGGCGGCCCTTTCGGCCGGGGAGGCACGCTCGGGGGAAGGCGTGACCGGGCCGCTTCGGGGGAGCTTTTTCAGGCCCTATCGCCCGCTGGTGCCGGCCCAGGTGGCCAGGGCCGTACGCAGGCCGTCGGCGATCTCGGCGGCGGGCGCGGACGTGTCCGCCGCCCAGGCGATGTAGCCGTCGGGGCGGACCAGCACACCGGCCAGCCCCGGCTCGTCCTCGCAGGCGGCCACGACGTGCCGGACGCGGCCGGCCCACTCCTGACCGGCGGCCCACTCGTCGTGGACCGCGGACACCTCCGGGATGCCGGCCAGGTCGAGCAGGACGAAGGTGCCCCGGTGCAGGAACTCAGGAAGGGTCTCGTCGCCCTCGTCGGTCTTCAGCCGCAGATCACGGGCGAAGTCGCCGAGCAGCCGGTGCTCGGGTCCCGCGAGGTCGTAGCGGACCCGGACACCGCTGAGCATCTCGGCGATATGCCGGTTGACCTGGTCCTTGGCCATCAGGTCCTGGAACAGCTCGCGCAGCTGGGTGACGTACGGGTCGGGGTTCATCAGCGCGATCTGGGCGCGGGTGTTGGCCAGCACCTTGCGGGCGGGCTCCTGCCGCTCCTGGTCGTACGTGTCGAGCAGGCCCTCGGCCGCCCAGCCGTGGATGTCGGCGGCGAGCTTCCAGCCGAGGTTGAAGGCGTCCTGGAGGCCGAGGTTGACGCCCTGGCCGCCGACCGGGAAGTGGGTGTGCGCGGCGTCGCCGGCGAGGAAGACGCGGCCCTCGCGGTAGCGCTCGGCCTGGCAGGCGGAGTCGGTGAACCAGGACAGCCAGCGCGGCCGGCTCGCGCCGAGGTCGTCGCCCCAGATCGTGCGCAGGCTGTCGGTGAACTCCTCCAGCGTCAGCTCGGAACCCGCCTCCTTGCCGTGCTCGAAGTCGAAGGTGGCGACACGGTGGTACGTCTCGTCGAGCGGGACGCAGAAGAGCAGTCCGCGCTGGGTGCGCTCCATGCCCATCGGGGCGTTCTCCCGGTCGGCGAGGACGACGTCGGCCAGGCGAGCGGTGACGCGGCCGCCGGTGCCGGGGAAGCCGATGCCCGCGGACTTGCGGACCAGGCTGCGGCCGCCGTCGGTGCCCACCACATAGCGGCCCCGCAGGGTGTACGCGCCGTCGGGGCCGGTGACGTCGACCTCGGCGCCGTTGTCGTCCTGGCGGACGGCGGTCACCTCGTGGCCGCGGCGTATCTCGCAGCCGAACTCCTGGGCGCGCTCCTCCAGCAGGCGCTCGGTGCGGGTCTGCTCGGAGAGCAGCGCGTAGTTGTGGGCGCTGTCGAGCAGGGAGAAGTCGACCCAGACGTCGAGGCCGGCGAAGTGGCCGTTGCTCCACGAGCGGGCGCCGTCGCGGAAACGCTCGGCCAGGCCGCGGCGGTCGAGCGACTCCAGCGAACGGGCGTGCAGGCCGAAGGCCTTGGAGTGCGGAGTGCGCTCGGGGAGGCGCTCCAGCACCACCGTGTCGACACGGGCGATGCGGAGCTCGGAGGCGAGCAGCATGCCCACCGGGCCTCCGCCGACGATGAGGACGTCGAAGTCGAAGTCCTGGGTGTCCCGCATGTGCAAGTCCTTCCGAGAAGTGGGTCGTTCGGCTCGTTCGAGGGGATCTGTGCGTGCAGTCTGGCAAGGAGTGGTGGGCCCGGTGTGCGGAACGACGTGACGGGCGCCGGATACGTCCGCCGGCCGGCCGGCCGTCCCGCGTCGCTCAGCGGGCCAGGATCCGGCGCAGCGCCGCCTCCAGCACCGCGCCCTGCTCACCGGAGGGGACGGCGCCCGTGACACGCCAGGCGACGATCCCGTCCGGGCGGACCAGGACGGCACCCGCGGGGCCCACCCCGTAGGCATCGGCCCAGCGGCCGTCCGGATCGGCCAGCGCCCCGCGCTCGGCGGTCGGCGCGATGCGGTGGAAGGCGAGGTCCGTCCCGAGCGCGGAGCCGGCGGCCGCGGCCGCCGCTGCCCAGGAGCCGCCGTCCGCCCCGGCGAGCAGCACGAAGCCGCTGCCGAACAGGTCCAGCGTGGTCACCGGGGTGCCGTCGCGCTCCACCACCACGTGCGGGGCGCGGGTGCCGGGCTCGCCGCGCAGGGTGCGCGGGTCGGAGGTCAGCGGCAGCCGCTGCGCGCCGGCCTCGGGGATGAAGGCCCCGGAGCGGTAGGCCTGGCCCATGGTCACGGTCATCGCGTCGTCCGTGGCGGCACGCTGCTCCTCGGTGGCCGTGCCCGAGCGCAGGGCGAGCTGGAGGGAGCCCTGCTGCGCGGTGTACGTGCCGACCGGGCCGCGCTCTTCCTGGTAGCTGTCGAGCAGGGCGCTGCCCGCGGTGCCGGCCAGCACCAGGGCCAGCTTCCAGGCCAGGTTGAAGGCGTCGGCGATACCGGTGTTGGCGCCGTAGCCGCCGGTGGGCGGGATCTGGTGGGCGGCGTCGCCGGCGATCAGCACCCGGTCCTGGACGAAGGTCTCGCTGACGAGCTCGGCCATGTCCCACGGGAAGCGGGAGCGGATGGTGACCTCGACCGCGTCCGAGCCGATCGCTGCGGAGACCAGCTCGGCGCAGCGGGCGTCGGTGAAGTCGTCGAGGCTCTCGCCCTTCTCGGGGTCGTAGCCGACGATCAGGGTGCCCTCGGTGAGGGTGTCGTCGTGCACAAGGATGCCGGTGACCGTGTCGTTCTTGACGTGGACGACGCTGTAGCGGCGGTCCCCGAGGACCGCGCCGAAGTCGGCGCCGAAGGCGATGCTGACATGCCGGGAGAGCACCCCGCGGCCTTCGCGCCGGATGCCGAGGGACTCCCGGACTGCGCTGCGCGGCCCGTCGGCGGCCACCAGGTAGTCGGCTTGCAGGGTGCTCTCGGTGCCGTCCGCGTCCTTGACGACGGCGGTGACGCCGTTCGCGTCCTGGGCGAAGGAGACCAGCTCGGTGCTGAACCGCAGATCGGCGCCGAGCTTCTCGGCGCGGGCCCGGAGGATCGGCTCCAGCCGGTCCTGCGGCAGCAGCAGAAGCTTGGCGGGGGTCAGGTCCGTGAGCTCGTCGCCGCCCGCCAGCTCCTCCTTGCTGAAGAGGACCTCGCCGGCCAGTGAAACGACACCGGCGCGGGTCTTGTGCTGCTCGAAGCCGGCCGCGGCCGCCTTGGCCGCCTCCTCGACGCCCACCGTGCGCAGGAGTTCGGCGGTGCGCGGGTAGTAGCCGACGGCGCGGGGGTGGATGGAGGTGCCGGGGTGCCGCTCGACCAGGGTGCAGGGCACGTTGTGATGGGCGAGGAACACCGCCGTGGACAGGCCGACGAGGCTGCCGCCGGCGATCAGTACGCGTGTGCCGCTGTTACTCACAAGGAACCCCTCTCAAGGTGACCGTCTGCGCGGATCGTGGCAACGGCCGGTGGACCTGGACTCGAACCCGGCTCGGGCGGTCATGCCTTGACGGAATACGTCGACCAGGAGCTGTCCGCCTGGAACCCGAGGCGGCGGTTGAGGGCCACGACGGCCTCGTTGTGTACGTCGTTCCAGGCCTGCACCAGGGCCAGCCGCGGGTTCTCGTCGGCGGCCCGGACCAGCAGGCCGGCCTTGAGCCAGGTCCCCAGACCGCGGCGGCGCCGGCCGGCGAGCACCAGGGTCTCCCCCGCGTCGGCCATCGGGCTGTCCCGGACGAAGAGGGTGGCGTACCCGGCGACCTCGCCGGTGTCCGTGTCGACGGCGGCGCTCACGTACTGCCGGTGTCCGGCCCGCCCGGCCTCGGCCTCGCGCAGCCGGACGTCCTCGGCGGTGGGAGTACGCACCTCGGCCTGGCCGTTGACCGGCGCGTCGAGGGTGCCCCAGGCCCGTGCGTAGGAGTCGACGAGCTCGTCCGGGCAGCGGTCGGTCCACTGCACCAGGCGGTGCCCCTCGACCGCACGGGCGGCCGGCTCGTCGAGTCCGGCGCGGACCGGGCCGCGCAGGAAGAGGCGGTTGCGCAGGTTGGTGCCGCGGAGTTCCGCGCCGCAGACGGCGGCGAAGGCCTCGGCGGCGGGGGTGCGGGGGGCGTCGACCATGAGGTGGCCGCGGCCGCGGGCACGGAGTTCGGCGCGGGCGGCGTCCACCAGGGCGGCGCCGGCGCCGCGGCGGCGGAAGGAGGGGAAGACCCACAGCGAGCCGTGCCCGGGTCCTGCCGGGTCGCCGAGGTCGAGGCCGAGCTTGGTGCACCCGGCGGGCCGGTCGCCGTCGAAGGCGGCCAGCACGATCCGGTCGGCGCCGTGCCGGCGCTGCAGCAGCCGGGCCAGCAGGGCCTCCGAAACCGGTGGGTCGCCGGGCAGTTCCCGGCTCATCGTCTCCTGGAAGCCCGGGAGGAGGAGGGCGATGGTGGCCGGGTCGTCGCCGTCTAGGCTGCGAATGTCCATAGGAGCAGGGTTTCCGCCGGAGGTCGTACGGCCGTCGAGCATGACTCGAGCCCGGGGACCGCACCTTCCCCGGGCCCGAGCCGACCTTGCCGGGCGGCGTTCCCCGTCACCGGTCGGCCGGCGCCGCCCCGTCGATGCTCTGCCCGTGCCGGAAGAAGCCGTCGGGGTCGTAGGCCCGCTTGATCTCGCGCAGCCGGGGGGTGTTCTCCCCGTAGTGGTCGCGCTCCCAGTCCGCCGGTACCCGCGAGCTGGGGAAGTTGATGTACGAGCCGGTGGCCAGCGGGGCGAGGGCCGCGCCGCAACGGTCGGCCCACTCGTCGAGCTCGACCGGGCCCCGGGCCACCGACTCCTCGTCACGGGTGGCTATCTGATAGCCCGTCAGGAACTGGGCGTCCCGGTGCACATACGCGGTCTCGGTGCGGCCGACGCGGTTGGCGGCACCACCGAGCGCGATGCACAGCAGATAGCGCTCGTCGTCCAGGTCCGGGTTCCACGCCCGCAGCAGGGAGTCGGCCTCGGCGCGGGTCACGGCCCTGCCGGTGAGCCGGTAGGCCTGCCGGGTGTAGGGGTGGCGGTGGCCGATCGCGTCGGGGTGGGTGCCGGTGCGGTGGCACTGCTGGACGGTCTTGGAACCGCACAGCACCTCGTGCATCACGTCGGCGTAGGCTCCCGGCGCCCCGGCCTCGCGGTGCACGGGCTTGGTGCCGGTGCGCTCGGTGAGCTCGTCCAGGGCGCGTGCCAGCTCCTCGGGCTCCCCGTGGTGCACACCCCAGATCTTGACGATCGGCTTGCCGTCGGGCCCGAAGATGCCGGGCAGTACGACCAGGGAGGTGCCGAGGTCCTCGGCGGCGTCGACGGCCCAGGACTGCCAGGCGGCCAGCACGTCGGCGGCGTCGTCGTAGGGCCACAGGGTCTCGAAGCCGGTCAGCCGCGGGGCGTCGACGGGCCGCAGCGCGAACTCGGTGACGATGCCGAAGGTCCCGCCGCCACCGCCGCGCAGCGCCCAGTACAGGTCAGGGTGCTCGTCGGCGGACGCGCGGACGGTCCGGCCGTCGGCGAGGACGACCCGGGCGGAGACGATCCGGTCGCTGCCGACGCCGAACTTGCGGGTCTGCCAGCCCAGTCCGCCGCCCGTCAGGAAACCGCCCTGGCTGACGGTGGGGAAGGTGCCGGTGACGATCTGGCGGCCCTGCGACTTGAGGGCGTCCAGCGCGTCGAGGGACTGGATGCCGGCTCCGATGCGCACGGTGGGGCCGTCGGCGACGGCGTGGTTCATCCGCGACAGGTCGATGACCAGGCCGGTTCCGGTGGACCAGCCGTTGAAGCTGTGGCCGGCGCCGCGGATGTGCGCCGGGATGCCGGTCTCCCGTGCGTGCCGCACGCAGGCGACGACGTCCTCGGGGGACTCGCAGTAGGCGACGCCCGACGGGGCGACCGTGTCGTACTCGGTGTTCTGCAGTTGCCTGGCGAGCCGGTACCCCGGATCGGACGGGAGAACGAGCTCACCCTTGAGTTGATCGCGCAGCATGAGGTTCTTTCCTCCGTGAGTTCCCGGTCCGGGGGTACGGGGCGGGTGCGCCGTCGGGCGGGCACCCGGCGCGGCTCGTGCCTACTTGTCGATGCCGAACTTGCGGGCGATGACCTTGGAGCCCTCGTGGCCGCGCAGCAACTCGCCCTTGGGCGAGTAGAAGTTGGCGCCGCCGGTGCCCTCCCAGCGGTCGTCGGAGACGAAGTCGCCGTTCACGAAGACATGAGCCTCGCCGACGTGTTCGCCCTCCGGGCTGACCGCGAGGATGTGGAAGTTGTACTGGAAGGAGTCCTTTCCGGTGGACTCCCAGTTGCCCAGGCCGATGTTCTTGGCGTTGACCTGGTAGCAGGTGACGCCGCCGTCACCGGTGAACGATGCCAGCCCGAACACGGACTTTCCGTCGTCCTCCAGCTCCGTGGTCCAGGTTCCGACCAGCCTCGCGTCCGTCATGGTGCCTCTCCTGACGTGGGTTTCGGTGTGCACGGTGTGCGTGTGCGCGTGTCTGCGCGGTGTGCGGGATGTGCGTGCTGTGCGCCATCACGGTTCCGTCCCGTGCTGGAGCGGTACTTGAACCGCCCCTGAAGCGGGCCTCGGTGGCCGGCGGTCACCTGCCGCGCCACGCCCCGGCGGGCGTGTGCGGATTGCGGTGCGCCCGGTACCAGCCGGAGCCGGTGGGCTTCCCGTCCGCCGCCGCGGCCGCGGCCCGCGCCGCGGCGGCCCGCTGGGCCAGCAGGGCCGTCAGGACCACGGTGAGGGCGGCGGCCTCCTCCGCCGACGGGGCGCCACCGGTGATCTGCCAGGCGGTCACGGCAGCTTCGGCCGCCTCTACCCCTGCCGCTGCCTCCGCCTCTTGCTCCTCGCCCGTCATACCGGCGGGTTGCCGTGCTTGCGGGAGGGGAGGTCCGCGTACTTGCTCCGCAGCATCGTGAGCGCGCCGATGAGCGCCGAGCGGGTCTCGGCGGGATCGATGACGTCGTCCACCAGACCGCGCTCGGCGGCGTAGTAGGGGTTCATCAGCTCGGCCTGGTATTCCTTGATCTTCTGGGCCCGCACCGCGTCCGGGTCGTCGGCCGCGGCGATCTCCCGGCGGAAGATCACGTTGGCGGCTCCCTCGGCGCCCATGACCGCGATCTCATTGGTCGGCCACGCCAGCGACAGGTCCGCGCCGATGGAGCGAGAGTCCATGACGATGTACGCGCCGCCGTACGCCTTGCGCAGGATCAGCTGCACCCGCGGGACGGTCGCGTTGCAGTAGGCGTAGAGCAGCTTGGCGCCGTGCCGGATGATGCCGCCGTGCTCCTGGTCCACGCCCGGCAGGAAGCCGGGGACGTCGACGAGGGTCACCAGGGGGATGGCGAAGGCGTCGCAGAACTGCACGAAGCGCGCGGCCTTTTCGCTGGCGTGGATGTCGAGCACCCCGGCGAAGGCGGCGGGCTGGTTGGCGACGATGCCCGTGACATGGCCGTCGAGGCGGACCAGTGCGCACACGATGTTGGTCGCCCAGCCCGGCTGGGTCTCGAAGTACTCGCCGTCGTCGACGATCTCCTCGATCACCGAGCGGATGTCGTACGCCTGGTTGGCGTTGGCCGGGACGATCTCCTGGAGCGCCTCGGTGAGCCGGTCGGCCGGGTCGGCCGAGGGCTGGTGGGGCGCCGTCTCGCGGTTGTTGGACGGCAGCAGGGAGAGCAGAAAACGTACGTCCTCCAGGCAGGCGGCCTCGTCGTCGTAGGCGAGGGCCGCGACGCCGGAGACGCCGGCGTGGACATCGGCGCCGCCGAGCCCGTTCTGGGTGATCTCCTCACCGGTGACGGCCTTGACGACGTCCGGTCCGGTGATGAACATCTGCGAGGTCTCGCGCACCATGAACACGAAGTCGGTGAGCGCGGGCGAGTAGGCGGCGCCGCCCGCGCACGGGCCGAGCATCACGGAGATCTGCGGGATCACGCCCGAGGCGCGGGTGTTGCGCTGGAAGATGCCGCCGTATCCGGCGAGCGCGGTGACGCCCTCCTGGATGCGGGCTCCCGCGCCGTCGTTGAGGGAGACCAGGGGCGCTCCGGCGGCCAGCGCCAGATCCATCACCTTGTGGATCTTCTGGGCGTGCGCCTCGCCGAGGGCGCCGCCGAAGATCCGGAAGTCGTGGGCGTAGACGAAGACGGTGCGGCCGTGGACGGTGCCCCACCCCGTGATCACACCGTCGGTGTGCGGGCGCTTGTGCTCCAGTCCGAAACCGGTCGCGCGGTGCCTGCGCAGGGCCTCGATCTCGTGGAACGACCCCTCGTCCAGCAGCAGGTCGATGCGCTCGCGGGCGGTCAGTTTTCCCTTGGCGTGCTGCCGGGCGGTGGCCTGCTCGTCGGGGCCCTGGGCGGCCAGTTCCTTGAGCCGGGCCAGTTCGGCCAGTCGGTCTCCCGCGGGAGCCGCGGTGTCGGTGGTCATGCGATCCCCTCCGGGTTCGACAGCCGGCGTGCCAGGTCCTGTTCGACCGCGCTGAGCGGGATGTCGGGGCGAAGCTGCTCCGGGTGGCCGGGCGGGGGCCGGTCCAGCCCCCACTCCTCGGCCGGATCGTCGAGCGGGGGAACGTAAACCCATATGGCGCCGACCGCGATCAGCGACCGGCCGACCCACCGCAGAAATGCGGTGGTTCTGGGCCAGGAATCCACGTGCCCCCCTGTTACCGAGGACCTGGTCGTCTGTACGGGCATGGACCGTCCTCCTCACTTCCCGATACGTGATGCGGATCGGCACACGGTCACACGGCGGCCTCAAGAGTCTTTGGAGAGATGCTCGACCGAGGACGGACCGGGGCCGCGGTCGTCCGGTCGGACCTCCTCGTCCGGCCCGCTGCCCAGGTGGCTGAGTGTGTGGGCCAGGCCGTCGGCGTCGGCGGGTCCCGCGCCCTGCGTCACCACGAGCGGGCAGGTCCCGTCGTCGCTGCCGACGCGCCGGGCGATCTCGTGCGCGAGACGTCCGCTGCCCGACCAGCCGGCCAGTACGAGGCGGTGGCCCAGGGCACATGCGGTGCGCAGTTCGCGTGCCGCCCGGTCGGGCGCCTCGGTGGCGGAGCGCACGGCGAGCAGCTGTTCCGGCCCGGTGTGGCTCGCCACGAGGGCGCGGTAGCCGGCGGGCGTGGCACCCGGCGGCGGGACGAGACACACGGCCCCGGCGTCGGGCCGCTCGGCCCGGCGCAACTCGGTCAGCACACCCCGGTCGGGCCCCGGTTCCGCCGCCATCCTCGGCACGTCGGCGCCGGGCAGTGCGTTCAGCACCTCGGCGACGGGCCTGGTGGCGTCGGCACCGTCCACGAACGCGCGCAGCAGCTGTCTGCTCTGCGCGAGGATCTTCGCCGCCTCGGCGTCGGCGAGGCGCCCGCGGTCGTGGACCGCGGTCAGCAGCAGGCCGCCGAGGTGGTCGTAGCGGACGACCAGTCTGACGGGCAGCGTGCTGGTGGCGCCGGTGCTCTGCGGCGGATCGACCCGGACGCCCCGGGCGGCGAGTTGTGCCACCAGATCGTCCGGCGGGGGCTTGCGGGGCTCGAAGTCGACGGCGGTGCCGAAGAGCGCCTCGTCAGCGGGGCGGCCGCTCCAGGCGCGTATGTGCTCCGCGCCGATCCAGTCGTGCGCGGCCATGTCGAGGGTCCTGTCCCGTAGTGCCGCCAGCAGCCGGGGCACGGTGGCCGCCGGATCGACGTCGACGGTCATCGGCAGGACGCCGGACAGCGGGCCTGGCAGCCGCTCGACGCCTTCCAGGGGGATGCCCCGGCCGTCGACGGAGACGCCGAAGGTCACCGTGGTCGGACCGGTGGCGCCGGTGGCACGGTGCAGCAGCAGGGCCCAGGCGGCCTGCACCGCCGTGCTCTCGGTGACGCCCCAGGACGCCGCCCAGTGGACGAGCCGGGCCGCTTCGGGCTGTGGCAGCCGTCTCGAAGTGCGTCCGAAACCGGTGAGCCGGGTGGGCGCGCCGGGACGGGCCGGCTGGAGTGCCGTGCCGGGACGGGCGGCCGCGCGGCTCCAGAAGTCCCGTGCCGGGGACGGGTCCTGGTCGCCCAGCCAGCTCGTGTAGTCGCGCAGGTCGGGGCGGCGCTCGCCGCCCCCGAGGGAGCCGTCGTGGAGATAGGCGCGGTAGAACTCGCGCAGCAGCACCCGGACGCTCCAGGTGTCGACGAGGGCGTGGTGGTAGGTGAGCAGGACCCGCGTGGTGTCCGCCGCTTCGCCGTCGCCCGGGGGGCCGTCGAGCAGGGTGACCCGCAGCGCTCCCGGCCGGTACAGGTCGATGCCGCGGCGGCGGTCGCGTTCCCGCAGCCGGGCCCAGCTCATGTCGGTGTGCGCCAGGCGGACGACCTGCGCGGTGGCCCGGTCGTGCAGCACGATCCGGGAGTGGTCGTGGCGGTCGAAGGCGGCGCGCAGCAGCGTTTCCCGCTCGAAGACCGCCTGCCACGCGGCGGTGAACCGCTCGCTGTCCAGCGGCCCGTGCCAGGTCCAGTGGAGCTGTTCGACGTGGTGTCCGGCGCCGGGGTGGGCCGGCGACTGGGCGAGCAGTTCACGCTGGCGGGGCGTGGCGGCGACGGTCGGCCCGGCGGACGGTACGGGCGTGTCGTCCGCGCCCGAGTCCGCCAACGACTCCAGTACGGAGCGCAGCCGGCCGCACAGCGCGTCCACGGAGGTCTCGTCGACGCCGTCGGCGGCACCGGGGCACCACTCGGCCTGTACGTGCAGCCTGCCGTGCTCGATATGGCTGCGGACCTGCACCCCGTACGGGGAGGCGCCGCCGGCCGGCTGGGGCAGTCTGCTGGGGGCGGGTCCGGCGAGGGTGAAACGGCTGGAACCCGGCAGGAGTTCGGCCGACGGATGGTGGGTGAAGCAGGCCGCCGCGCGCGGCCCGCCGGGCGGCGCGGGGTCGGCGTCACCGGTGAGCGCGGGCGCGACGGCGGCGAGATAGCGGTCGGGCGTCAGATGCCGATTGCTGTCGAGCCGGATACGGCGGACGCGGGTGTACGGGCCGACGGCGCGCGCGTATCCGGGGAGGCCGTCGCGCCCGTCGGTGCGCAGGTCGAAGGCGAGGTCGTGGGTCCCGCGCCAGCGGGCCAGCGCCTGGCCGACCGCCCCTGCGAGCAGTTCGGCGACGGAGAGCCCGTAGCGGGCCGGGAGGACTCCGGTGAGCATGCTGGTCTCGGTCACCGGCAGGGCGAAGCGGGTGTGGCGCACCTGCGGCCCGTCGGGCCCGGACGCGGGCGGCCGCGGCCCGGCGGCGGACCGGTCGCCGGCGGCACCGCGCCGGTGGGCGGCTTCGTCGGCGTCCGCGGTCATCGCGCGCAGCCGCTCGGTCCACTCCTCGAACCGGCCCGCGTCGCTCGTCAGGCGGGGCGGCGTGCCGGCGGTGAGCGCGTCCAGTGCCCGTTCCAGGTCCTCCAGGAGGACGGGCCAGGAGGCGGTGTCGGCGGCGAGGTCGTGCACGGCGAGGAACAGCAGGTCGCCGGCCGGGAATCCGGCACCGCCGCCCCGGGCGTGCAGCGCGCGCAGCAGCACCCCGGCGTGCGGGTCGAGGCCGCGCCGGGTCTCGGCGACGGCCTGGTCGAATGCGGCGCGGTCGGTGAACTCCGCGGTGCGCAGCGGGTCGTACCGTCCGGCCTCGCGGGCCATTTCGGCGGTGAGCAGCATCCGCTCCCCGGGCGCCGGGACGATGCGGGCGGACAGCATCGGGTGGGCGGCGACGACGGAGCGCAGGGCGCGCCGTAGCGTGTCCCCGTCGACCGGTCCTGGCAGCCGGAGCAGCACGCCGTGGTGCGCACGGGCCGTGTCGCCGGGCGCGGCACGCAGGATGTCGCGCTGGCAGGGGCTCAGCGGTACCGGTCCTGCCGGCCCGGCCAGCAGGTCGGCGAGGAGCCCGGCGGGCAGGTCCTGGCCCGGTCGTGCGGGCTCTCCGGCGGGCTGGACGGTGAGGCGCAGGGTGTGGTGCGCGGGGCCGTGACGTTCGAGGCGGGCGCGCAGCACGCCCTCCGCCTCGGGGTGTTCGGCGTGTTCGGCGCTGTCGGTGCCGATCCGCCAGGTGTGCAGGTCCCGTTGGCGCGCGACGAAGCGGGCCAGTGCGGTCTCCAGCGCGGCGGGGTCGAGGGTGCCGTGGAGTTGGAGGACCGGGCCTGCGGCGACCACGGTCATCGACCCGTCTGTGGAGTGGCTGCTCGTCATGGGCGCTCCCTCCTGTTGTCTTGTGCGCGGAAGCCCGGCGTACCTCCTCGCGCTCCCGATCGCAGATGTGTGCATCGGGCACGTTAGTCGCGTGCCCGAGCCGGCGCCCGCGGCCTCCAGACATCCTGGAGCCGCCTCTGAGCGGCGCTGATGCGGCTCTACGGCAGGAATGTTTCCCGCGGTAACAGTTGTGACACCAGACTCATGGACCGCTCGTCGCACAGGTCGCCGGCGGCGGCCCCGGGTCCCGGCCCGGGACCTGTGCCGTGGCAGGCCACGCTGACCAGATACCGGCCCAGTGCCCGGTAGGTGCCGAAGGCCCAGGCGCCGTGGGCGGCCGGGGTGCCGTCCGGTGCGAGCAGGCCGTGGTCCCGGCCCGGCGGCATCTCCCCCTCGGCGCCGGGAGCGAAGCCGAACTCGGTGAAGGCCAGCCGCAGTCCCTGCCCCAGCGCCTTGGTGTAGGCCTCCTTCAGGGTCCACAGGCGCAGCAGGGCGGCCGTCTGTTCCGGGCCGTCGAGGCCGTCCAGCGCGGCCTGTTCCGCGGGCGTGCACATGCGGTCGCGCAGCACGTCGAAGGAGAGGCCGCGGGACAGCGGTTCGGTGTCGACGCCGATCCTTCCGGTGCGGCTGACGCCCACCACGATGAGGTCACCGGTATGGGTGAGACTCACCTCGACCTGCCGCAGACCGCGCAGATGCGGCCGCCCGCCGATCTTGTACGCGAGGTCCAGTTCCGCGGCCTCGGTGCCCAGCGCGGCCGCCGCCGTGTACTTGAGGACGAGCCGGGCGGCGGCGAACCGGTGGCGCACCAGGGGATGGGCGGTACGCCGGTAGCGCTGCCAGTCGCGGCCGAGCAGCAGCCGCAGCCGGGGCTCGGTGACGACAGCGGTCAGCCACTCCCCCCAGGTGGTGAACACGACCGCGTTGCCGCACCGTGCCATGCCGTCGCGGACGCCGTGCCAGGGGCCGGCGGGACCGCCGACGTGCACGGGCGGTGTGATCCGCCGCGCCTGCGTCATCCGGGCCCCCTCCTGCCGCGTCACCGGGCGAGTTCGATGCCGTCGAGGTCGAGGCCACGTCCTGTGCGGTGCCGCCGCAGCAGTTCGTCGACGACGCCTGCGACGCAGTCCGCCGGCACGTCCGGCACCGCGATTCCCAGCCGTCGGCCGAGCCGGGACAGGGCCAGCACGGCCCAGCCGGGGTCGGCGAGGAACGGGGCATCCCCTTCTTGTTCTTGCCCTTCCCAGACGCCGAGGACGGCGGCCGCCGTGACCACCAGCCCGTAGCGGTCGCTCAGCGCACTGGCCGCCGGTCCCGACAGGGCGGCGCCGAAGCGTCCGGGCAGCGCGGCGCACTGCTCGCGCAGCAGGCGCAGTTCGCCGAGGAAGGCGTCGGCGAGCCGCCCGAGCAGGGCGATCGGGCCGCCGGCGGACCGGGCGCGGGCGAGCCGCTCGGCGGAGCCGGCCAGGGACGCGGCCAGGAAGTCGCCGCCCTCCGCGAACGTCAGCAAGCTGTGGTCCAGCGGGGGCAGTTCGGCCAGGGCGCGGAACAGTCCGGGCGGCGGTTCGGCCTCGGCGAACCAGGAGCGGGTCGCCAGGGCGCGCAGCTGCGGGACGATCACCGCCTGGCAGGCGGCGGCGCCGGCGGGCCCGAGACCCGCGGCCGGCAGGTCGCGCACCAGCTTGGCGAGCGTGCCGTGGGAGAGGTCGCCGGCCCGACCGCCGGGTGCGCCGAGGAGGGTGGAGAGCTCCTCCAGTGCGTCCGCCAGCAGGGTCGGTACCACGTACGTGGCGGCCACGGCCGGGACATGGGCGCGGTCGGGCAGCAGGCTCGTCGCCCGCAGGCACACCGTCGCCATGGCGTCGCAGGCGAGCAGGTCGGTGAAGACCCCGGCGAGCGGCCGGTGCCAGCGACGGGCCGGTGGCCCGGTGCGTCCTTCGGTGGCGGCGCGCACGGCGGCCCGCAGCACCGGGTCGACGGCCGCGAGCACCGCACCGGCGACGAGGCACCGGTTGACCTGGTTGGTGCGCAGGGCCAGCGTGGCGCCCTCGCCGGGGCGGCCCACGAGCGCGTCGTCCGGCACCGGGCAGTCGGCGAACCGCAGCCCGGAGAAGACCGCGCCGCGCATCCCCGTGGTCGCGACCCGGGGCAGCCGGTGCGCCCGTTCGTCCGGGAGCCGGGCGGGGTCGAGGAGCAGCACGGAGTGGTCGCGGGGGCCGGGGGCGGCGGTGCGCGCGTGGACGACATAGGCGTCCGCCCGCCCCGCATCGATGATCACGTCCTTGCGGCCGCTGAGCGACAGGCCCCCACCGGCCGGCCGCCGCACGGTGAACCCGTCGCGCAGGACTCCGCCGCCCGTGGTGAGCCCGGGGTGTACGACGGTGGCGCGGCCGCCGCGCAGCAGCAGCCCGGCGGTGGCGCGCCGCTGTGCGTCGCTGCCGGCGGTCCACACCGCGGAGGCGGCGAACAGCGAGGTGACGCCGCACCCGAAGCCGAGGGCCACATCGCGCCGGAAGACCGGCCGCAGCACCCGCATCAGCAGGTCGGCGCGGGTCAGCGCGCCACCGTACCGGGCGGGGACGAACTCGGCCGCCAGCCCCGCCTCGGCGAGCAGCAGCTCGGTGTCCCGTGGCGGGCGGCGGTCCCGGTCGGCGGCGGCGAACGCCGCGAAACCGTGCGGGTTGACCGGGTCGTACGGGTCACCGAGCAGCGCGTCGAGGCGCGTGGCGCGGCGTCGTGCGGTGGTGCACTCGTCCGCGCCGGTGTCCGCGGTGAGGGTCATGGCGGCTCCGGTCAGCCCCGCAGCGGCAGGCGGACGGCGCTCTCCGCATGCCGCTTGGCCAGGCCCAGGATGGTGGTGCTCGCACGGCCGAGCGTGTGGCGCACATACCGGCGGGCGGCGGCGAGACCGGCGCCCTCGCCCAGCACCGGTGCGATGTCCTGCTCGCGGAGCACGACATGGTGCTGCGCGATGACCGTCACACCCGTCTCGTCGGGCTCGACCGACCATTCCCCGGCGTGCGCGGCGATCAGCGCGGGGGGCTCGGTCAGCTTGTGCACGATCCGGCCCCCGTGCGGGAAGCACACCCGCACGGACCTGATGGTGTGCTCGCGGCCGTCGGCCATGACCGTGTCGGCGCTCAGCATCTGGATGCCGGACACGTCCTCCACGAGGTCGACGCGCTTCAGGTGCGGCAGGACTTCGGGCCAGTCCCCTGCCCGGTACAGGAAGTCGTAGACGAGTTCGGCGGGTCCGTTCACGCGCACCGCGTCCTCGAAGGTGAGAACGAGGTCGTCGAGGACGGTCCAGCGTTCGGCCAACTCCTTGAGGTTCGCCAGCTGGGCGCGGGTGTTGGCGTCCCGGGCGCGCTCCACCCAGGCGACGTCCTCGGCCCGGTCGCCGGCCACCGAGAACGCGTGCAGCAGGGTCAACCGCGCGGAGCCGTCCGGGAGTTGCTCGACGCTCCAGGTGCCGGACATGCTCTCCACGGGCGGCGCGGACATCTCCTGGCGGAAGTCGATCCGACGGGCGCAGGGGTCGAGTCTGCGCCGGGTGACCCACGACGTGACCCGGCCGTTGGCGAGCGTCCACACCCGCAGGCGCTGCTCGGAGCCCTCCAGATCCAGCGGCTCCACATGCACGTTCGGGGCGAGGAAAAGCGGCCAGCGCACCGCGTCCGCGATGAGTCCGTAGACGACTCCGGCGGGCGCGGCCACGTCGATCTGATGCGATGTGCGGTGCAGGGCCGTTACGGGCATCGGCGGTTCACCCCTCTTCTCTGACACGTGCGACGACCCGGAAAGGCCCCGCACGTGGTCCGGTGGAACGACACGCGGGGGCGGGCCCGACGGACCCGCCCCCGATGACGCGGGCATCCCTGCGGATGCCGGAGATCAGGCTGCCGTGCGGGCGGAGAGCACCCGGTTGACGACCTCGAGGTACTGGCGCGGGGTCTCCGCCTCGTCCAGCGCCTCCTCGTCGAGCGGGACGCCGGAATCACGCTCGACGGTCCCGGTGACCTGGAGCAGCGCCAGGGAGTCGTAGCCGAGTTCGGCGAACGGGACGTCCAGCACGTCACCGTCCAGGTCATGGGTGTCGCTGTCGCCCGCGCTGCTGCGCAGCAGGGTGACCAGGGTGGTGATGTCGATCTGTTGCATGTGATGCCTCTCTTTTCGTGCTCGGCATGTTCGGGCGGTGGATCGGTCCGGTGAGGTCGCGTCGCCCGTGTCGACGCGGCTCACCGCCGTGCTCCTGGGATCAGGGCCGGTTCGCGGGTTTCCTGGCCGCTCCCCGACCGCTGTACGACACGGCAGGCGCGGCCCAGCAGGCGGGGCAGTGCGGTGCCCCGTACGAAGAAGTGGTCGCCGGGCACGGTGCGGGTCACCACCGGTCCGGCGCTCCACCGGCGCCAGCCGGCGACCGTCGCGCGCGGCGCCAGCGGGTCGCGGTCCCCGGAGACCGCGAGCAGCGGTACCGGCAGCGGCCCGTGCGCGGCCGCGGCTCCGCGGGCGGCGGCGCGCAGTGCGTGTGCCAGCCGCAGGTCGTCGCGGAGCACGGGCAGCACGGCCCGGCGCCAGTACCCGTCGGGCACCGTCCCCTCGGGCGAGGCCCCCAGGGTGCGGAGCAGGTCCATCAGCTCCTCGTCGAAGCTCTCGCAGGCATCGGAGAGCTCACTGGCCTCGTCGGGTGGCGGGCAGGCACCGACGGCGACGAGCGCGGGCAGCGGCCGTCCCGTTTCCTGCATGGCCCGCACGAGGGTGTGGACCACCAGGGCGCCGAGGCTGTGCCCGTACATGACGAACGGCCGCCCGTCCTCGGCACGGACGCGCTCCAGCAGATCCGCGACCAGCGCTTCGCGGTCCGTCAGACGCGGTTCGCGGCGCCGGCCCTCACGGCCCGGCAGAAGCACCGGCACCGGCTCGACACCCGGCCCTGTGCTGTGCGCCCAGCGGCGGAACGCGGAGACTCCCGCCCCCGCGTGCGCGAAGCAGTACAGCCGTACGGGTGGTGCTGTGTCCGCCATCTCCGCCCTCCTCGGCCCCCTGTCGTTGCGCGGGCCTCATCAGGCTCGCCGACGGCCCTAGAGGCGGGCTCGAAGCGATCACGACAGCGGGACGGATCAGGCGGCGTAGAGGTCGAAGGTCGAGCTGCGCCGGGGGCTCGCGGCCACGTCGAGCGCGGGATCCACGGTGAGCAGCGCCTGATGCAGTCGCTGCAACTGTGGCGACGGTTCGACCCCCAGCTCCTCGATCAGCCGCATGCGCAGCTTGCGGTAGACGTCGAGGGCCGCGGCCTGCCGGCCCGACCGGTAGAGCGCCACCATGGCCTGGGAATGCAGACCTTCGTGCTGCGGGTGCCGTGCGATCAGGTCCATGAGTTCCACGATCAGTTCGGCATGCCGCCCCAGGCGCAGATCGGCGTCGATGCGCCGCTCCACGGTGACCAGCCTGCTCTCCTCCAGACGCAGCACCTCGATGGCCAGAACGGGGCCCACGCGTACGTCGACCAGCGCGGTGCCCTGCCAGAGGTCCAGGGCCTGGCGCAGGGTGTCGGCGGCACGTCCGTCCTCGCCGGCCTCGAAGGCCGCCTGGCCCGCCGCCACCAGCCGCTCGTACTGGTGCACATCGGTGCTCTCCGGCGGTATCTGCAGCACATATCCGCCGTGCCGGGTGGCGAGTACGTCCTTGGCGGTGCACGGGGAATCGGGCCCCATGGCGGTGCCGAGCCTGCGCCGCAGCTGCAATATGTAGGTCTGCAGCGTGGTGAGCGCGCTGTTCGGGGGATCGGCGTCCCAGATCTCTTCCATCAGTGTCGGAACGGGCATCACACGACCCGGGTAAAGCGCGAGCAGTGACAGGATCTGCCGCGGCTTTCCCGCCGTCGGAACAATGGAGACACCATTGATCTCGGCATTCAATTGACCCAGAGCCTGAATTCTCATGGCTGTTTCCCCCTTTGACTCGTCGAAGTCTTCTCGAATCCTTGCCCGAAGATATGTACGACTTCGGCCACCGTAGCTGCCGGGAAACGGCCACCCCGGGTTCCTTGAGCCCTTGTCGAGCACGTCTCCACCCCGGCTCCGCCCGTCGTCGTCCGCGGGCATATCGGTTGCGTAAGACGCAATGGTCACAAGGGATTTGCAGACGCCGCGGCCGGCCGCGACCCCTCGGAAATGCTCTGGCCCCGCCGGTCAGACGGGCGCGGGCTCGGCGGCTCCGGACGCCTTCTCCGAGCCGGCCAGCAGGATCGCGCGCTGCAACTGGCGCAGCGCCGCGGAGGGTTCGAGCCCCAACTCGCGAACGAGCGTGTCGCGCAGCTTGCGGAAGGCGTCCAGGGCCTCGCTCCGCCGCCCGGACCGCTGCAGGGCGAGCATGAACTGTCCGCACAGGCTCTCGTGGGTGCGGTACCGGTTGACCAGGACGGTGAGTTCCGCGAGCAGCTCCCGGTGCCGTCCCAGCCGTAGGTCTGCCTCTATGCGCTGGTCGAGGGCGCACAGCCGGCTCTCCTCCAGCCGCTTGGCCTCCATCTCCAGTTGGGCGCCGGCCTGCACGTCGGCGAACGGCGCCCTGCTCCACAGGGCGAGGGCCTCGCGCAGCAGCCGCGCCGCGCCCGGGTGGTCGCCCGCGTCCATGGCCCGGTAGCCGAGGCCGGCGAGCCGCTCGAACTCCCGCACGTCACTGGTGCCGCCCCTGGTGTTCAGGCGGTAGCCGCCCGGGCAGGTCATCAGGATGTCCTTGGCGGATACGGGCTCCTCGCCCGGTGCCGGTTCGGGCAGCGCGGCCGTGATGAGCTCGCGGAGCTGGAGGACGTACGTCTGGAGGGTGGTGCGGGCGCTGCGCGGCGGCCGGTCGGCCCAGAGTTCCTCCATCAGTGCGGAGACGGGCACGACCTGGTCGGCGTGCAGCGCCAGCAGGGCGAGTACCTGTCGTGACTTCGGTGCGGTGGGCGTGATGGAGACTCCGTTCTCCTTCACGGCCAGGGTGCCCAGTACTTCGATGTCCACGCCTTTTCCCCCTGTCGTTACGTCAGCACGTCGAACCTCGCCACCGGGGCGGGGTTGTTGATCAGAACGATGGAAAGACTGGTCGCCGGCGGGCATGCCTGGTCAGGCAGCGGCGAGGAGACGTTCTCCGGCCGCCGCGGCACGCGAACCGAACCGGCTGTACGCGTAGGCCGCGGACACCAGCGTCATGTAGTGGTGCCAGCCCGGGTAGGAGCGGCCCTCGAAGTCGAGCAGTCCGAAGCCGTCCGTCATCTCGCGCACCGCGTCCCCCGCGCGTGGCAGCAACCGGACCAGTGCGAGCACCGACTCCATCCGCGTGTGCGTGAGGCTGGTCAGCCAGATCCGGGCCGGGCGGCCCCCGCCGTCGGGCAGGGCCGCGAAGAGCCGGTAGGTGCGGTGCGTCCGGGCGTCGGCGGGGCCCTGCTCGGGCAGGCGCACGACGCTGGACATCACCGTCGTGGGACGGCAGCGGCCGTCCTGAGGGGCCACCGTCTCCCGGTGGATCAGCGCGTCCTCGTCGCTCTCGAAGTGGCTGCGGGCGGTGCGGACCGGACCGTTGGCGTCGCCGCACCGGGGCAGCTGCACCAGCAGGTCCCGGCCGGCCATGACCTGGAGGTCGTCGGGGACGGATATCACGAAGTCGCGCTCGCGCCGGACGAGTCCGTACACCAGGGTGCCGGCGCCGGTCTCGGTGACCGGGTCGAGGTCACAGACGACCGGCGGCGGTGCCGTCCGGGTGGTGTCGGCGAGGAAGTCGACCAGGTCGAGGGCGTGCTGCTGCACAGTGCGGGTGCGCAGCTCGGTGGGGATGCGGGCGCGCTGCCGGCGCTCCGGGTCCTTGCTCCACGAACCGGGCAGCAGCAGGCGCCAGTCGACCGGCACGGCCGCCCTGCGCGAGGCGAGGAAGACACCGACCCCCAGCTGGCAGGTGACCGACCGCCCCGTGGAGGGAAGGAATCGGCGGTGCACTCCGCACGAGTGCTCTCCCCGCTTGCGCAGCACCGCCTGGTCGATCACCCATGCCAGCGGGGTCTCCTGCTGTGCGCCCCATCTGCTCAGCTCCGCGCGGACCGGATTCCAGTCCCAGGGGCTGGCGTTGACCAACTGGTGCAGTGACTGGGATGCGGCGGGCGAGTCCGAGACCGCCTCGGCGAGCCGGCGGACCGACTTCTTGCCCGGGGTGGTGAGCAGGCCCTGCACATACGCCTGGGCCCAGCGTCGCTGATCGGCTCGCGGCAGACACTCGAAGATCCTCTCCGCGAAGACCGGCACCGAGGTGCTCGAGTGTGTCAAAGCCTGTCTACCCATGGCGCGTTCCCCCCTGGTCGGCTTGTTGCAGCTGCCCAATACAATAACGAACGCCCTGTTTTTTTGTGACTGACGGGAGTTGTCGCATGCACTTCGCCAAGTCGGTTTTCGCCGCCCGCCGCCACCGGGACTCAGCACCGCCCCGGCGCGATCGGGCACTGACGCAAGGTGACCGGCGCGGCACCACGGGCGGAGGCAGCGGGCGCCTCACCGCCCGTGCGGAGACTCCCGGACACCTTGAGCAACTCCGGCTCGCCGAGGGCGGGAAGAGGCCCACAATCAGGGCTCCTTACGTGATCATCAACCCACTGCGGGACGGTCGGGCCGTGCGCCCACGATCGGCCGCCGGGCCCCTCGTGCGCCCGGCGGCCGAGAGCCCCATTCAGGAGACAGCGTGGTGAAACAGGAAAGGGCCTTGCGCACGCGCGAAGCCCTGGTCAAAGCGGCGGCCCTGGAATTCGACCGGGCCGGCTACGACGGCACGTCACTGGCCCGCATCAGCGCGGCGGCCGGCATGTCCATCGGGGCTGTCACCTTCCACTTCCCCTCCAAGCGCGAACTGGCCGACGCGGTACGGGAGCAGGGCAGATCGGTCACACTGGCCGCGCTGGAGAACCTGGCCACAGACCCCCTGCCCGCGCTGGGCAGGGTCGTCGACCTCACCCTCGAACTGGCCCGGCTGATGGAGCAGGAGCCGTCGGTCCGCTCCACCATCCGCCTGGGCCGCGACCACCCCGGTATGGGTTCCTGGTCGGACGTATGGCTGCCGACCGTGCGCAAACTCCTCGACCGTGCGCAGGAAAACGGCCAACTTCGCGAGGACGCCCCGCTCTCCGACGTCATCACCCTCGTCGAGTATCTGACCAGCGGCTCCGAGGCCTACCTGCGCAGCCGGATCGGCTCTGAGGTGGCGTTCGAGAGCGCGGTCGCCCAGCTCAACCGGGTCTGGCGGCTGGCGCTCGCGGGAGTGTCCGCCGACGGTCCGGCCGGCAGACGCAAGGCACCCTGCCCCCTTGAACCCGAAGGGAGCTGACGGAGCGTCGGTTTCTGTCAGCCCGCCGTCCGGGCGGCGAGCGCGGAGCGGTACCACGGGGCGGCGTCGGCCAGCCGCACCAGCGGTCCCGGCCCCGGCGAACAGTCCGCGACGCACCAGACCTCGTGACTCTCGTACCAGTGATCACGTGCGAGAAGCGCGAATTGACGTTCGCTCGCCGTCGTGTGCGCCGCGCGCAGCAGTCTGACGCACTCGTCCCAGGGCAGCGCACTCGGCGGCGGCGGCAGGACCCGGTGACGGGCGAGCGTGCGCAGCAGCTCACCGGTGCTCACCGGGTCGGGGTGGCTCGCGTGCCAGACCCCCGGCCCGCCGTAGGGTGCGGCGACGAGCCCGAGACGCACGACGAGCCGGGCGAGGTCGTCCACCGCGACGACGGACAGCCGCCCCCGCCCGCCGTCCCACAACGCCGGTACCACGTCAAGGAGTTCGGCCAGCAGCGGTACGACCCAGCGGTCCCCCCGCCCCAGCACCAGCCCCGGGCGCAGGACGGCCGCCCCGGCCGCCAGGGCGTGCTCCTCGCCGGCGAGCCGGGTGCGGCTCGCGGCGGAGACCGGAGCCGGCACGACCTCGTTCACCGCGATCCCCCAGTGCGGGCCAGGACCGTAGACCGCCGCCGTCGACAGATGCACGATCCGGCCGACGCCCGAGCGGACGGCCTCGTCCATCAGGGCCGCGGTCCCCCGGACGTTGACCGCCTCGCACTGCGCCTCGTCGGAACCGACCAGCGCGGCCATGTGCAGCAGCACATCCGCGTCCGCACAGACCCCGCGTACGGTGTCCGGCCGAGCCAGGTCCGCGGACACCCACTCGTCCGCCCGAGCCGCGACGTCCTCCGGCGCGCGCCGCCCCACCACACGGACCTGGACACGCGGACGTCCACCGCCCGGCCTTTCCCCCAACCCGTCCCGATACCGGGCGAGTTCATCGAACACCGCCGATCCGATGAACCCGGTGGCGCCGGTCAGCACCACACGTATGGGCCTCACGCGGCCAGCCCGCGCGCGTTCGCGGGCATCCGCAGCCGCGCCCTGGCCTGCGGGGTGGCGATGCCCGGGAGCAGATAGCGCCACAGAGCGGCGAGCCGATCCGGCAGGTCCTCCCGCCCGCTCGACACATTGGAGAAGATCTGCGTGCCGCTGTAGGCACCCACCAGCACATTGGCGAACTCGCGCTCACTGACCTCGGGCAGCAGCTCGCCCTGTTCGCGCGCCACGCACAGGTGCGCGTGGAACTGCTCCACCCACTCCTGGTAGGCCGTGTCGTCCCGCATCCCGAACTCGCCCTGCTCGACGGCGAGTCGGACGCTCGCGCGGAACAGCACGTTGTTCTTCAGCTCGTGGGCGAGGAAGAAGTTGAGATCGATCAGCCGCTGGAGACCGGCGGTCCCGCCGGGAAAGTGCACGAACTCCTGCTGGTGCGCCAGAACCGCCTGGGCCAGGCCCTTCTTCGACTTGAAGTGGAAGTACATGCCGCCCTGCGTCACATTGGCGCGCGCCATGATCTTGCTGATGCTGGCCCCGCTGTAGCCGCATTCGTCGAAGATCTCCGCGGCCGCGTGCAGGATCACTTCCCGCGTCTTCACCGCCCGTTCCTGCTTCGGCTCTCCCACCAGGCCGCCTCGATCCCTCTCGACAAAAAAAACGAACACCTTGTATTTTACCGATCGACGCCTTCGACCGGTAGGCCGGGGGCTCCACATACGCACGCCTCAGGGGGATAAGGCATGCTCGTCACCACCGAACGCCCTGAAGTTGTACGACCGACCCTGACCAGGACGGTCGCCAAGGAATATGTGCATCGGGCGGCTCTGTCGGAAGTGTTTCTGACCGACTGGAGCAAAACGGGATCCCACTCCTTCACCGTCACCGCCCAATGGCCGCGCAGCCACAGCTTCTACGGCTCCGAGCACGGAGTTCACGATCCGCTGATGCTGTGCGAGACAGTTCGCCAGACGTTCCCGCTGCTCACCCACGTCGCGTACGACGTTCCCTTCGGCCACCAGCTCAGCTGGTCCCACTTCCACTACACGGTCGACCCCGAGGTACTGCGCACAGAGCGCACCCCGGCCGAGATCGAACTGCATGTGACGTGCTCGGACATCCGGTTCTACCGGTCCCTGCCCACCCTGATGACCATGCACATCGAGGCGGTACGCGACGGCTTGCCGCTCGCCACGGTCAGCACCCGCTTCGGATGCCACTCACCCGCCGTCTACCGGCGCCTGCGCGCGGGCCGGGCCGACATCGAGGAGGCGTTCACCAGCGCGCCGCAGCCACCGGATCCCGTCGCACGAAGAGCCGTCGGCCGCCACCGGGATCAGGACGTCGTTCTGACACCCACTCAGGAACCCCACCGCTGGCAACTGCGCGCCGACACCGCACACCCCGTGCTCTTCGACCATCCCGTGGACCACGTCCCGGGCATGGTGCTCCTGGAATCCGTACGACAGGCGGGCCTCGCCCTCCAGCCGACGTGGGGTCCCCTCATCCCCACGTCGATGGACATCTCCTTCAACCGCTATGTCGAGTTCGACTCCCCGTGCTGGATAGAGGCCGAGGCAATCACCGACAGCGCCCCGTCCTCCGCCCCCCACCAGCCGATCCGAGTCAACGCCCACCAGGACAACGGCGTGGCCTTCACGGCCATCACGCACATGACCGCACTCTGAACGTCCTACCTCTGAACGCCCAACCTCTGAACGTCGAACTCGCCCCGCCCGTCGAGCCTCCAACTCGGCGGGCGCAGGCCCGTTCCGGACGCATCGTCCCGGCGACGACCCACCCAACCGCCCGACCCGCCTCCCTATCGCCCCCCGTATCCCTATCCGTATCTCTATCCCTACGGCTGGTCCCGTCGGAACAGAGCCGTCCAGAGGAAGGGCTCACCAAAGCGGGGTGACTCCGGCAGTTCGTGGCGCATGCGGCGCAGCTCGATCTCGGTGAGGTCGGAGAAGATCCAGCGCAGGGACTCCGGCGCGTAGGCGAGGCCGCCGTGGAAGAGGCCGCCTCGGAGGCCGGTCCGGCGGTAGAAGTCGGTATCGCTGAGCTCGGACCCCATCCCCCCGGCCGCGAAACAGGTCAGTGCGAGATGGCCGCCGGGGGCGAGGACGCGGTCGAGGAAGCCGAGGTAGCTGATGCGGCGGTGCGGCGGCATGTGGTGGAAGCAGCTGGAGTCGTAGATCAGGTCGTAGGGGCCATCGAGTTCGCTCCCGGCCGGCGCCAAGGCGTCCCCGCAGTGGAAGCGGACCTTGGCCCCCGCCTCGCGGGCGCGGTCCTCGGCCCAGGCGATGGCCGCCGCAGAGATGTCGACCGCGTCCACCTCGAATCCCTGCGAGGCGAGGTACACGGCATTGCGCCCCAGTCCGCACCCCAGATCGAGGGCGCGCCCCGTGGTGATCAGTCCGCGCTCGACGTACGAAACCAGGTTCTCGTCCGGCTTCGGCACGAAGAACGGCACCGCCCTGGAGCGGTCCGCGTACACATCGTCCCACCAGGCGGCGGCGTCGGCCGTCGAGCCATCGGCCTCCGGCGCGAACAGGCCGTCCAGGAGCCTGAGTACGTCGTCCACCTTGCGTATGTCCCGGTCCATCCGAGCCCTTCCCCCCATTCGGCGACTTTCCAGGAATCATTCAGCCACAAGAAAACGGGAACTCCCACCCTGGTCCAGCCCACTTCGACCCCGCCTCAAGCGGAATTCCGATTACGGTTCCATTTCCCGGGAATTCCGTCCCGCCCCCCCACACACATACACACATACTCACGGCGAAGCGCGCGACCCGCGACACCCGGCCGCCCCCGACCCGTCCAGCACGGACCCCTGCCACGCCATCCACACCAAGGCCGAAAAACGCCACCCCACCACCACCGCACATCAGAAAAAACCCCGCCCGCAAACAGCATCCGGCACACGAACAAAAGAATTCCGCCAGGCCGCCGAGGCGAAATCCCTCCCGTCCCGCCCCCCCACCACCACCAGGGCCGCCCCCCGGCCCACGACGACCAGCCGCCCCGCCACTCCACCCGGCCCAGCCGCGCCTGGAGGGATCACCACCCTCCGAGGGAGGCCACCCGCTACACTGTCCCGGGTGCGAGACCGCGGTCCCGCATCCTGGATGCACGGGAATCAGCCCTGATGCCATCTGGCACCGCCCAGATAATTTCAGACACTCCCGACAGATCCCCGCCTCCGTAGCTCAGGGGATAGAGCACCGCTCTCCTAAAGCGGGTGTCGCAGGTTCGAATCCTGCCGGGGGCACTGACTGCACCGCAGGTCAGAGCATGAATATGGCCCCTCGTTTGTTCGAACGGGGGGCCATTTTCGCCATCGAACCCTGCACCGAGTCCACATCCCCACACGATCATGAAGCCGGACCACCAGCTCCAAAATCGAACAAGCCACGGACTTGGCGACAGGACGCCATCCTGATCCGCGGGCGCCGACGGGTCGGCAAATCCCGCCTAGTGGAAGAGTTCCTGGAACAGGCAGAGATCCCGCACGTCTTCTTCACCGCCATCGGCGGCTCCCGCGACGAGGACCTGGCGGGCTTCGCCGCCGAACTGGCCACCTCCGCCCTGCCCGACGCCGACCGCTTTTCTCGCAGAGCTGGGACGCGGCGCTGCACCTGCTCGCCACAGCCCCCACCGATACCCCCAGCGCCGTGGTACTGGACGAGATGCCCTACCTCGTACGTGAGGACCCCAGCTTTGAGGGAGCCCTGCAAAAGGCCTTCGACCGGACCCTGACCAAGCTGCCGGTCCTGCTGATTCTCATCGGCTCGGACGTCGCCATGATGGAACAGCCCAATACCTACGGACGCCCCTTCTAACAGCGCGGCACCGAGATGGTGGTTCCTCCGCTCAACCCTCGCGACGTCGCGACCATGCTCGACCTCACCGCGGCTGACGCCTTCGACGCCCACCCTCATCACCGGCGGTCTCCCCCTGGTCCTGGAGGAATGGCCCCACGGCGCCGGACCATGGGACTACCTCGAACAAGCCCTCGCCCGCCCCACATCCGCGCTGCTCGTCAGCGGCGAACACACCCTGGCCACCGAGTTCCCCACCGAAGCACAAGCCCGCACCGTCCTCGGGGCCATCGGCCACGGCGAACGCACTTTCACTCTCATCGGTCGGGCCGCCGGCGGCCTCCACCCGGGCTCGGTGAAGCGCTCCCTGGAACTACTCACCACGCGCCGCATGGTCGCTGCGGAGCTTCCCCTGTCTACCAAACCAAGCCGCGAGACCCGATACCGCATCGACGACCCCTACCTACGCTTCTGGCTCTCCTTCATCGGCCCCGGCATCCCCGCCGTCGAACGCGGCCGCGGCGATCGCGTTCTCGACACCATCCGCATGAGCTGGACCTCCTGGCGCGGGCGCGCCATCGAGCCCGTCATCCGGGAAGCCCTATGACGCCTGAGCGACGACCGACTCCCCGAGAACACCCAAGTGATCGGCGGCTACTGGACCCGCACCAACGATCCGGAGATCGACCTCATCGGGGCCGACCGCGCCCCCGTCGCTAAGAAGATCACCTTCGTGGGATCCATCAAGTGGCTGGAGAACAAGCCCTTCGACCACCGCGGCCGCTCCCGCCTCATCACCCACCGCTCACAACTTCCCGGCGCCGACGACGGCACCCCTCTCCTCGCAGTCGCCCGCAACGGCTGCACAGCAACAGGGGTCACCAACCTCACTCCCGAAGAGCTTCTCGCCGCTTGGGGCTGAGTACAGACAGCCAGCTGAGTACATACAGCCAGTGGACACTACGGTCGGGGATTGTCCCGCAATCTTGAGCGGGCCCTAAACTTCGACAGGCAGCACCTACGGCCCTGGCCGAGGCAACGGGGATCACGCACTCCACCACCAGTCGCGCTATCAGCGGCAGGGTGCTGCCCGACCTCGGCACCCTCGCCCGGCTGAGACTCGCTCTCGGTTTCCAGGTCTGGCCGGGGCTCCGCGGCACTGCCCCACCGCCCGAAATCGCTAGGTCCGGCCGACGGCGGCGACACGCTTGTCGCTCGCACGCACGCCTGGACGTACGCGGCTCCGGGGTCGCATCTACGCGCACTTCACTCCGACCTACGGGAACATGGCTGGAGGGGTCTTTTTATGCCGGTTTTCCGTTCTGCGGTGTCAGCACGATGGTGCTGACAAACTCCTGCGGAGGCCAGTGATGGCGGCGCGCGCCGGTGCTCACGGTGGGCACGGTCTTCCCCAGCGGGCGGGCAGCAGGCGCGGCAGGTTATCGACGATGTGCTCGCTGGGGAACGGTGGCCCGCCGCAAGCCGATTCACGAGGGAACGCTCGCCCACGACGGCGAGGGGCTGTCCAAGCGGCTCGGCGATGATGAGACGGTGGTGGCTCTGCTCGCGGAGGTGCGTCCGCTTGGCATGGAGATGGTGAACTGCACGGTCACAAGTACGCCATCGACGCAGCCGTTGGCTCAGGCTGCCCCATGGCAGCAGCGCCATGCGACCTCGGATGTCGACGACATGGCCAAGCTGTGTGGCCACCGGGTCACCCGTCACCCCGTGAGCCCCTCGTTTTCGGTACGGCATCATTGACGCCAAGGAAGGGCCACCTTCGCCAGCGGAACCGAGGGGAAAGCAAAAGATGCCTAAGCGGAGCCGGCTCCGCCTCGGCGATCTGGCGGCAGGGCATGCCGTGTCAGGCATCGTCACCGAAAGTGTCGTCACGGTCGTCGCTGTGCGGATGTTCGGTCCGACGGCTGCGCAGGTAACGTACCGCCGTCCCGACGGCATCGTGGAGGAGCGGATCCTCTACGAGGACGACGTCGACCGGCTGGCCGAGGCGGCACCCATAGCGGCAGGCGGCGGCTTCGACGCGGACCCCGGGCTGTTCCGGCTGGCGGCCGAGGCGCTGCGGATCCGGATGGCGGCGCGCGGTGATGCCATGCTCGCCGTGTCCACCAGCCTCCTCGACCCGCTGCCCCACCAGATCCAGGCCGTCTACAACGAGCTGCTGCCGCGCACCCCACTGCGTTTCCTCCTCGCCGACGACCCCGGCGCCGGTAAGACGATCATGGCCGGGCTCTACATCAAGGAGCTGGCGCTCCGCGGCGACCTGGAGCGCTGCCTGATCGTCACGCCCGGCGGGCTGGTCGAGCAGTGGCAGGACGAGCTGCTGGAGAAGTTCGGACTGGACTTCACCCTGCTCACCCGGCAGCTGACCGACGCCACGATCGACGGGAACGTCTTCGACCGGCATCCGAGGCTCATCGCGCGCATGGATGCCCTGGCCCGTTCCGAGGACCTGCAGCGGCTACTCGGAGAGAGCGGCTGGGATCTAGTCGTCGTCGACGAGGCACACCGGATGAGCGCCAGTTACTTCGGTACGGAGCTGAAGACCACCAAGCGCTACGAGCTGGGCCGCCTCCTCGGCCGGCTCACCCGGCACATGCTGCTGATGACCGCCACCCCGCACGCGGGCAAGGAGGAGGACTTCCAGCTGTTCATGACACTGCTGGACAGTGACCGGTTCAGCGGCCGGTACCGGGCGGGCATCCATCGGCATGACGTCTCCGGGCTGATGCGCCGCATGATCAAGGAGGACCTGCTCACCTTCGACGGCAAGAGGCTCTTCCCCGAGCGCCGCGCCTACACAGTTCCCTACGCCCTCTCGCCCACCGAGCAGGAGCTATACGAGCAGGTCACCGAGTACGTCCGCCAGGAGATGAACCGGGCAGAGCGGCTGGACGGCAGGCGCGGCAACCAGGTCGGTTTCGCGCTCACCGTCCTCCAGCGCCGCCTTGCCTCCAGTCCGGCGGCGATCCACCGTTCCCTGGAGCGCAGGCGGCTGAGGCTCCAGGCCCGTCGCCAGGAGATGCTCTCCGAGCCCCCCTTGCCCCCCGCCGGAGCCCCCGCGCCCGTCCCGTCAGTCCCCGTCGAAGACGAGTTGGACGACCTGACCGGCGGTGAGCTGGAGGAGCTGGAGGAACAGGTCGTCGACGCCGCGACCGCCGCCCGCACAGTGAAGGAGCTGGAGCTGGAGATCGCCGCGCTGTGCGAGCTGGAGCGGCTCGCCGGGCGGGTACTGGCCTCCGGTGACGACCGCAAATGGCGGGAGCTGTCGGGTCTCCTTCAGGACGATCCGCTGCTCCGGGACGAGAAAGGGCTCCCGCGCAAGCTGATCGTCTTCACCGAGCACCGCGACACCCTCGACTACCTGTGCCGCCGTATCCGGAACCTGATCGGCCGCCCGGAGGCGGTCGTGGCCATCCACGGTGGCACCCCGCGCCCGCACCGCAGGGACATCCGGGACGCCTTCAACCAGGACCCCGAGGTCCGAGTCCTCGTTGCCACCGACGCCGCCGGCGAGGGCCTGAACCTCCAGCGTGCGCACCTCATGGTCAACTACGACCTGCCGTGGAACCCCAACCGCATCGAGCAGCGCTTCGGCCGCATCCACCGCATCGGCCAGACCGAGGTCTGCCACCTGTGGAACCTGGTCGCTGCCGACACCCGCGAGGGCCAGGTCTTCCAACGGCTCCTCGACAAGATCGACCAGCAGTCGAAGGCGTACGAGGGCAAGGTCTACAACGTCCTGGGCGAACTCTTCGAGGGCGAACCCCTGCGCGGCCTGCTCCTCCAGGCCATCCGCTACGGCGATCAGCCCAAGGTCAAGAGCCGCCTCGACCAGGTCATTGACGCCCGGGTCGGCGAACGTGCCGTCGAGCTGATCAAGGGATTGGCGCTCGACGCCCACATGATGGGCCTGGAAGACGTCCAAGAGGTCCGGCTGCGGATGGAGGAGGCCCAGGCCAAGCGGCTGCACCCGCACTACGTACGGGCCTTCTTCCGCGACGCCTTCGACCGCCTCGGCGGCCATCTCAAGGCCAGGGAGAACGGCCGGTACGAGATCACCCACATCCCCGCCGTGCTACGCGACACAGGCCGCTTCGGGCACGGCCTCGGCGGAGTCGTGCAGCGCCGCTATGAGCGGGTGTGCTTCGACCGCGACCGCGTGACTCTCCCCGGCGCCGCCCGCGCCGACCTGATCGCCCCCGGGCACCCGCTCTTCGACGCCGTACTGGAGGAGACGGTCCACCGCCACGGCGACCTGCTCACCCGGGGCACGGTCCTCATTGACGCCTCCGATACGGGCCCCCGCCCCCGACTGCTGACGGCGCTGGTCCAGGATGTCGTTGACGGGCACGGCCGCTCGGTCGACCGTTCCTTTGCGTTCGTGGAACTCCACCCAGACGGCGCGGCCCACGACGCCGGCCCCGCGCCCTATCTCGACTATCGCCCGCCCACCCCGCGGGAGGCCGAGGCGGCTACGATCCTGCTCAAGGAGGACTGGCTGCGCGACGGCGGCCCCGCCCGCGCCATGGAATGGGCTGTGCGGGAGGCGGTACCCCAGCACCTCACCCGCACCAGGGACCGCCTCCTGCCCGTCATTGAGCGCACCCGCGCCCAGGTCGAGCAGCGCCTGCGCCAGGAGATCAGCTTCTGGTACGCCCAGGCCGGGAAACTCGAACTTGATCAGGCCGAAGGCAAGAAGGTCCGCCACCGCCCCGAGATCGCCCGCTCCTGGGCCGAAGATCTCGAACAGCGCCGTGAGCAGCGCCTCACAGCGCTCGACAGGGACCAGGCTCTCCAGGCCCGGCCGCCCGTCGTCGCCGGGTGCGCGCTCGTCGTCCCGGTCGGCTGGCTGGTCCGGCACCTCGGCCCCGCCGAGACCCCGGCGGAGAGGGCCGTACTGGACGCCCTGCTCGCAGCCGACGGCTACGAGACCGACCACCGTGCCGTCGCCGCCGTCCTCGGCGCCGAGCGCCGCCTGGGCCGCGTCCCCGAGGAGATGGCCCACAACAATCCCGGCTACGACGTCCGATCGCTTAGTCTTGACGGTCACCTCGTGCACATCGAGGTCAAGGGCCGCCGGGAGGGAGCGGAACACTTCTATGTCAGCCGCAACGAGGTCCTCGTCGCCAAGAACCGGGGCGAACACCACCGTCTTGCCCTGGTCTCCGTCAGCCCGCGTGGCCCGGAACACGACGAGATCCGATACCTCACCGACGCCTTCGCCGACACCGACTTCGGCGATCTGAAGACCGAAGGGCTCCTGCTGTCCTGGCAGGACGCCTGGAACAAGGGAGGAACCCCGCAGTGAGCGGTGCAACCGAAGACACGGCCTCGGCTCCGGAGCGCCGCACCAAGCTCATCGAGGTGTCCCTCCCGTTGGAGGTGATCAACCGGGAGTCCGCGCGGGAGAAATCCATCCGGCACGGGCATCCGTCGACCCTGCACATGTGGTGGGCCCGCCGGCCGTTGACAGCTGCCCGCGCGATGCTCTTTGCCCAGCTCGTCGACGATCCGTCCGCGCGGCCCGACCTGTATCCGCGGGAGGAGGAGCAGAAGGCCGCGCGGCAGGAGCTGTTCGACCTCATCGAGGAGATGGTTCCCTGGGAGGCCGCGCGCGATGAGCGGATCATGCGCAAGGTCCGGGAAAAGATCGCCGAGTCGCATGGCGATGGTCCTCTTCCGCCTGTGCTCGACCCGTTCGCGGGGGGCGGCACGATTCCGCTGGAGGCCAATCGGCTGGGGCTCCAGGCTCATGCGAGTGACTTGAACCCCGTCCCGGTCGTCATCAACAAGGCACTGATCGAGATCCCGCCGAAGTGGGCGGGGCGCAAGCCGGTGTCTCCGACTGCTGAGCTGCGTCACGAGGGGAGCTGGCGGGGGGCGAGCGGGCTCGCGGAGGATGTGCGGCAGTACGGGAAGTGGGTGCGGGAGCAGGCGTACGCGAAGATCGGCTCTCACTATCCAAAGGCCAAGCGGGAAGACGGGAGTGAGGCGCCGGTCATTGCTTGGCTTTGGGCGCGGACCGTGACTTGTTCTGACCCGGCTTGTGGGGTGGAGATGCCGTTGGTGACCACCTGGTGGCTGTCCAAGAAGAAAAACAGGCCGCGATGGATCAAGCCCGTGGTTGAGGGCCGGGATATCCGGTTCGAGATCCACGATGGGCCTGAAGGGCCCCCCGACCCGCCGAAGCAGGGGCGGGGGGCCAAGTTCACGTGCCTGGTCTGCGGGAACCTGACCACCGAGGCGTATATCAAGGCCGAAGGCGTGGCTGGCCGGATGGGGGCGCGATTGCTGGCTACGGTGGCGGAGGGGAAGAAGCAGCGGATCTATCTGCAGGCAACGGAGGAGCACGAGGGGGCAGCGGCCGTTGGCGGAGTGGCGAACGTACTGCAGGAGAGGTTGCCGGTTAATCCTCGGTCGTTCTCGCCACCTCTTTACGGGCTTGAGACTTACGCTTCCCTCTTCACTGACCGGCAGTTGCTTGCTCTGACCACCTTCAGCAACCTGGTCAGCGAGGCCCGCGAAAAGGTCGAGCACGATGCAAGGGACGCGGGCATGAAACAGGCTGAGGCAGCCGAGTATGGGAAGGCGGTCGCGCTGTACCTCGCGTTGGCGTCCAGCAGGACAGCGGACCTGAACAACTCCATCGTCACCTGGTCCAACGGCCGCGACCAAGCTCGGAATCTCTTTTCACGTCAGGCCATCCCCATGGCATGGGACTTCGTGGAGGTCAGCCCCTTTGCTGATGCTGCTGGTGACCTGCAAGTTTCTGTGGCTACTGCCGGGCGAGTGATCGACGCGTTGCCGACAATCAACGCTGGCTGTGTAGCGCAGGCCGACGCCACCACCCGCCCTTACGACAACTACGTCATCAACACCGACCCCCCCTACTACGACAACGTCCCCTACGCCGACCTATCCGACTTCTTCTACGTCTGGCTCCGTCGTTCTCTCGGCGATGTCTACTCCGAGATCATGGGAACGATCTTGACTCCGAAGGAGTCCGAGCTCGTCGCCTCTCCCTACCGCCACAACGGAAGCTCGGAGGCCGCCGAGCGACACTTCGAACGAGGCTTCGTCGAGACCTTCACGCACATGCGTGAGGGACACCACCCGGACTACCCGCTGACCGTGTACTACGCGTTCAAGCAGGCGGAGACAGACGCCGAGGACGGCACGGCCTCGACCGGTTGGGAGACCCTACTCAGCGGGCTCATCGAGGCCGGCTGGTCAGTCACCGGCACGTGGCCGGTCCGTACCGAGAGAGCCGGCCGTTCCCGCGACATCGGCTCCAATGCCCTCGCCTCCTCTGTAGTCTTGGCCTGCCGCCCCCGCCATGCCACCGCCGGCTCCACCGACCGCCGAGGCTTCCTCCGTGCCCTGCGCAATGAACTCCCTGACAAGCTTCGGAAGTTGCAGGAGGGCAACCTCGCCCCCGTCGACCTCCCCCAGTCCGCGATCGGCCCCGGCATCGCGGTGTTCTCCCGGTACTCCAAGGTCACCGAACCCGACGGCTCCCCTATGCGCGTACGTACCGCGCTCGGGCTAATCAACGACGTACTCGCCGACGTACTGAACGAGCAGGAGGGCGAGTTCGACCAGGACACCCGGTGGGCGATCCGCTGGTTCGAGCAGTTCCAGTGGGACAAGGGCGCCTTCGGGGACGCGGAGACGCTCGCGAAGGCGTACAACGTATCCGTGAAGGGACTCCAGGACGCCCACATCACACAGTCCGGTGACAGCAAGGTGTGGCTCGTCGCCCCGGCCGACCTGCCGGAGTCCTACGCCCCGGAAACCGATGCCCGTATCTCCGTGTGGGAGGCGGCCATGCACCTGTCCCGTGTCCTTGAGGGCAAGGGTGCGCAGTCCGGTGTAGGACCAGCCGGTGAGCTGCTCGCCGGGATCCGTCAGCGTGGGGAGTTCGACGAGGATGCCATCCGCGATCTCGCTCACCTCCTCTACAGCATCTGTGACCGGCGCCGTTGGTCGGAGAGCGGGCAGCGGTTCAACAACTTGGCCAGTGCCTGGTCCGACCTCCAGACCGAGGCCCGCGCGGCCGAAAGGCGCGGCCCGCGCAAGCCCCAGCACCAGCCGCTCTTCTGAACGCCGAGCCCTCCCGCAGATACTGACATCCTCATCCCGTACAGGCCCGGAAAGGCAGGACACCCGCACCATGGCGGTGAACAACCGAGACCGCGTCAACCACATGATCAACACCCTCGCGGAGGGGCTGTTGCCCTTCTTGGAACGGGAGATGGTCAGGCGGCAGGGCGACAGCTGGTTCGAGGACGCGGAGAGCGAGGCCAGGGGGCAGGGGAGGCAGATCGGCAGGCAGGACCCGCAGTTCTTGCTGAATCTCCTCCAGCGGTACTGGAGCAGCTACTTCCGGCATCTGCTGCCGGGCAGTGCCCGTGGGTTCGCCAGCGAGCTGAACGACGTACGCAATCGGTGGGCGCATAACGGGTCGTTCTCCGCGGACGACGCCCTGCGTGCCTTGGACACGGGGGAGCGGCTACTGCGGGCCGTGCACGCGGACGCCACTCTCGTCGACCAGGTCCGCGAGTCCCGGCAGGCGCTGCACCGGCAGGTGACGGAGGAAGAGACGAAGAAGGCGGCCCGCCGGGCGCGCGCGGTGCCGAGCGTGGCCGCCGAGGGGCTACGGCCTTGGCGCGATGTGCTCACCCCGCACCCGGACGTGGCACGCGGCGACTTCAACGCCTCCGAATTCGCCGCCGACCTGTGGCGGGTGGCGCGCGGGGAGGGTGCCGCCGAGTACACGGAACCGGAAGAGTTCTTCCAGCGGACGTATCTCACCGAGGGTCTCCAAGAACTGCTCTCCAAGTCACTGCGCCGTATCAGCGGCGACACGAACGCCGCCCCCATCATTAACCTCCAGACGAACTTCGGTGGCGGCAAGACCCACTCGATGATGGCGCTGTACCACCTGTATGCGCCGGGCCTGCAGGTGAACCGGCTGCCGCAGGATCTCCAAGAGCTCATCGCCACCGCGCCCGGCGGCGGGCTGCCCGGCGGGCTGGTGCACCGGGCCGTGCTGGTCGGCAACGAACTGGGCATCGGACAGGCCGACGTCAAGCCCGATGGCACCACAGTCAACACCATGTGGGGCCAGCTTGCCTGGGGGCTTGGCGGCAAGCAGGCGTACGACATCATCGCCGAGGCCGACCGCACCAGCACCAGCCCCGGCACCGCCCTGCTGCAGGACCTGATCGCCGCCTACGCTCCCTGCGTCATTCTCATCGACGAATGGGTGCAGTATGCGGGTCCGCTGCTTGGCACCGACAATCTGCCGGCCGGATCCTTCGAGTCGCACTTCTCCTTCGCGCAGTCCCTCACCGAGGCGGTCGCTTCCGTTGACGGGGCCCAGTTGCTGGTCTCCATCCCGGCCTCCGTGACCGGAGAGATCAGCGCCGCCGACCAATACGACATCGGCGGGGAGAACAACCGCACCGCTCTGGAGCGGCTGCAGAACGTCGTCCACCGCAAGGCCGACACATGGCGGCCCGCGAGCTCCGACGAATCCTTCGAGATCGTGCGCCGCCGTCTCTTTCAGACCCCCACCGCCAATGTCCAGGCGGAGATAAACAAGGTGGCGCGGCTCTACACGCAGTTCTACGGCACCGAGAAGCGCGAGTTCCCAGCTGGCTGCGACACCATGGATTACGAGCGGCGGATCAAGTCGACGTACCCCATCCACCCGGAGCTGTTCGCCCGGTTCTACGAGGACTGGTCCACGCTCCCCAAGTTCCAGCGCACCCGGGGCGTGCTGCGGCTGATGAGCACCGTCATCCATGCTCTGTGGCGGGACCAGAACCAGAGCCCCATGATCATGCCCGGCGACGTGCCGATACACGACACCCGTGTCAACCAGGAGCTGACGTACTACCTGGAGGACAGCTGGAAGCCGATCATCGACGCTGACGTCGACGGACCCGACTCCACCCCGGCCGCCGTGGACGCCGAGAAGCCCGTCCTCGGGCAGCGCGGCATGAGCCGACGCGTCGCCCGCACCGTCTTCATGGGCTCCGCACCACGCGTGCACGCTGCCCGCAAGGGCCTGTCCGAGGCGCACATCCGGCTCGGCATGGCGATCCCCGGCGAACCCCTCGGCAACTTCCGCACCGCGCTCAACGCCCTCGCCGACCGTTCCACCTATCTCTACGGCGACGGCGAACGTCACTGGTACGACATCCACGCCAACATCACCCGCACCGCCAAGGAGGCGGCGGATAAGCTCCTCGACGACCCCGACAAGGTGTGGGCGGACGTGGTGCGCCGGCTCAGCCCGGTGCAGAGCGTGCGTGGCCAGTTCTTCACCGCTGTCCACGCTGCGCCCCTGCCTGCGAGTGACATCGCGGACAACGACGGCGCTCGCCTGGTTCTGGTGCACCCCCGCTTCGCCCACCGCAACGCTAAGGGCGTGCCCGACACCGAGGCCTTGCACTTCGCCCAGGAGGCACTCAACCAGCACCGTTCCAGCACCCGGCAGCACCGCAACGCCCTCATCTTCCTCGCCCCCGACCGCAAGGAGATCGAGGAGGTCGCCGAGGCTGTCCGCGAGTACCTGGGCTGGAAGCAAGTGCTCCAGCAGCACCTCCAGCTCGACCTGACTGACAGTCAGCGGACCCAGGCCAGATCCCGCATGGAGAAGGCCGACGAAACGGTCAGCCTCCGTCTCGGCAAGGCCTACCGGTGGGTCCTCGTCCCCGAGCAGATCCCCGGCGCCAAGATCGAGTGGGTCGACTTCAAGGTGGACCTGTCCACCATCGACGACGCCGCCCTCCAGGTCGGCGAACGTCTCAAGCGCCAGGGCATGCTCTACCTCCAGCAGGCCCCCGCCGTCCTCCACCAGCGGATCAAGGACGCGCTGGCCCAGGAGTGGGACCGCGACGGCCACATCTCCGTCGGCCGCCTGTGGGAGCTGCACACCAAGTACCCCTACATGAACCGGCTACGCGACCGCAGCGTCCTCGACCAGGGCATCGAGGACGTCCTGAACCACATCACCTGGGAGAGCGACGGTTTCGCCCTCGCCACCGGCCATGACCCAGCCACCGGCCGCTATCAGGGCCTCGTCTTGCCCTGCCGGGGAGTCTCCTTCGGCCAGATCACCGACAGCACCCTGCTAGTGCGGGCCGATATCGCCGTAGCGCAGGAAGAGGCCGACCTGGCTGCGGCGGCCCGCCACCACGAACCAGCCACCCAGGACCAGGACGACGAAACACGGCAGGGCTCTGGCGGCCCGACGGAGTCGCCGCGTCCCGGCCCCGGCGCTCCGGCCCCGACCCCGCTGCCCCGCGTCCCGACCCGCTTCTATGCCCACGCCCGGCTCGACACCGAGCAGTACAGCAAGCACGCCACCAAATACGCCTTCGAGATACTCCAGCACCTCGAAGCCATCGGGGCCGATGTCGAGATCACGGTCGAGATCCAGGCGACCGTACCTGGCGGCTTCCCCGCCGACAAGGTGCGCACCCTCACCGAAAACGCCAACACCCTGAAACTGCAGCCCAAGTTCGAGGAAGAGTAGGGTCACAGGCCAGGCCAGGCCGGGGCCGTACTCACCCGGCCTGGCCTGATCGTTTCGGCGTGCGCCAGCACTCTCGATACGCTGGCCGACCGACGGCGTCCAAGATCACCACGGGGAGCATAGGCATGGCCGCACGCAACAAGGACAGAGTCGTCCACTTCTACGAGATCGCCGATGCCGAAGCCCCTGCCACATCCCGCCTCCCGCTGCGCGACTGGGGAGCACACATCCGCCGCCTGTGCACCCAGCCACCCGCACAGCGCACCGTACGCACGGGCGACGAGATCCTGATCGGCGCCGTCGACCCCCACCAGACCACCCCGCACCTGCTCCTCGCCAAAGTCCGCCAAGATGTACCGCAGCTCATCGACCACGTCGACGGCACTCTCAGCCACCTCCAACTGGCCGCCGACAAGGAGCTGGTGGACGTCACCACGGTGTACTTCCCGCCCTTCGGCAACGTCGTCGCCACCATGGCCGGCGGCATCTCGGCCCCACGCGCCCAGGCCCTGAAGCGCTGGCTGAACGACATGCACGTCGCTGCCCCCGAGACGCGCAACATCGAGTTGCGGCCAGTGGTCAACGCGCGTTCCCGGGAGAAGCTTGCGCACGCAGCGGCCATCGAGAAGCTGACCGTACGGATCGCCCCCGAGCCGCCCGACAGCCCTACTGCTCTGCGCGCCAGCTCCGACCTCGGCACCGCTCTGAGCCGCCTGCACGAGGACAACCCGGACATGGTGATCACCCTGACCCTGGAGGTGCCAAAGAAACCCGGCGCCCTCTCGCCGCGCCGCCGCGCCCGCGGCCACAACCAACTCCTCGGCTCGACGCGGGTGCTCGCGGGCGACATCGAGGACTGGCTGGACAACTCCGACGCCGTCGACACCGCCGCCGCGCGGGCCCGTATGGAGGCGTGGCACAGCGAGGCCGACGACGAGAAGATCGACTTCGTCAGCGAACGCATCACCGCTAAGTGCGTCGTGCCGTTCTCCTCCAGCGACGGCCACGCCATCGACCTCCAGGTGGCCCTGAACAAGCTGGAGCGCGTCTCCCACGAGAACGAAAGGGTGCTGCGGGCCGCTGTCAGTGCCGACCTCTAGCCTGGAGGGCAGCTGGGGCGAAAGCCCTGGTGGGCGCGCGGGGGAGGGACGGGAATGCCGAGGCTATTGGAAACGCTACGCAGACTTCTGAACGGCTGGCGGTCACGACCGGCGGCGGACTGGCTGCTGACTGCTGTCGTCCTCGCCGGGCACGGTCTGTTGGTCGTACTAACCGAACGCGGCGACATCCTCGGTGCACCTGGCCGCGAACAACGCTTGACGATCTACACCACCGGTGCCACCGTCGTCGCACTAGTTGGCAGCTTCGTCACTGCCGCTATTGCTCAGTACGCTTCCGCCACCGGCCGCCGGATGCGGGTCCTGCGCACCGCACCCCACCTGGCCTCACAGTTCCGGCGGAACTGGGTGAGCGTCCTATCGGCCACCCTGCTCATCTCCGGCGTCTGCCTGCTCGCAACCGCCCTCGACACTACCGAGACCGACCCTGGGGGCGTCCACTGGGCGGTGGAAGGTGTCCTGATCCTCGGTGCCGCCCGGGCCTACCGCCTGCTCTGGCTGTTCAACGCCGTCATCCAGGCGACGGACAGAGACCTCGCAGACTCCCCTCAGCCGACGGCCCAGCATCCCCCTCCTCCTGCCCCCAGGTGATGTTCCCTGCCCGGGGATAACTGCTCCTAGCGCAGCCTGCCCTGCAGTGCTATTCCCCACGCAGCTGAACCTGTTCTGGATGGCGGCCCGCGCCCCCCGGCGAGGGGGGCCGTGACCACGCTTGCGTCGGACCAGACCGGCGAGCGAGATGACGCGAGGCGTGTGACCGGGCCGGCACCAGGCCCGGGCTTTCCGCGACTGGAGCGCCTTGCCCGACTCGTCGGCGAAGCACGCCGACGCGGGAGCTGTGCGCGCTCGCCCGTGAGCACACGCCTATGTACTACCGGCCGATCCTCGTGTTCCTGGAACACACCGGACTCCGGTGGGCGAGGCAACTGGCCTGCGGTGGGCTGACATCGGCCAAGAGACTAAGCACCTCAAGGTGAAGGATGTGCTGTGCTCAGCGAGGACCGGGGACGCTCTTCCGCAAGCTGCACCGAAGTCCGTCGCGGGCTTCCGCACGGTGCTGCTCCTCCCAGAGGCCATCGAGGCCGTGAAGACGATGCTGGCCCGATGGAGACCGAAGGACACCGGGTCCCCCATCAGCGACGGCCGCGACCTGCACCCCGAAGAACTCGTCTTCCGGGGCCCCAGGGCGGGGTGCTGACGCGGCATAACTTCCGGCGCACGTGGGTTCCGGCGATCCAGGACGCCGGGCCCGCCCGGAAGGTGACCAATCCGGCGACAGGCCGGGACGAGTGGTGGCCGCGGGTGCACGCTCTACGGCACGTCTTCGCGACGTGGCTCAAGGAACTCGGCATCGACGAGGAGGACCCCAGACGGTCATGGGTCATGATCGCGGGTCCAAGGTGACGTGGATCTATCAGCACTCGCCGGAGGACGTTGCGGCCCAGGTGCTGAAGGTGATGGTGCCGCCGCAGGAGCCTGTTCGAATGCTCAAGGCCTTCTGCCCCCGAGAGTCCACATAGAGTCCACAAAACCCCCTCGGTGATTCTCGCCGAGACTCTGTAAAACAGGAAAGTGCACGTCAGGCCCCTAACGAATGACACTCGCCGAGACTCGGAAAGTCTCCCGAAGGCTCGGAATCTTTCCCCGCTTTCTCCTAAAGCGGGTGTCGCAGGTTCGAATCCTGCCGGGGGCACCATGCAGTAACCCGCCGGCCCGCAGTATCCCCGGGTGGCGGACCAGTCGGCCTCGGGCTTTTTGTCCGGGGCCGTTTGTGTGGCTGGTGCCGAACGTGTGGAAGGTCCGGGCGGCCTTACTGCGGCGCCGGCGGGTTTGAGCCTGTCGGTCGGGATCCGGTCGTCGTCCCTGTGTGCGGGGAGTTATCCACAGGCCGCGCGGCGAGCGTGCGGTAGCTCGTACGCTTCAGGGATGGCTGAGGCGGCGGACGTGGAAGTGGGCGTGGAGACGCAGATGGATCCGGGAACGCGTAGGGATCCGGGAGTGGGGACGGGTGCGGAGGCCCCGACCGGCATGGATGCCCCGGTCGGCATGGATGGCCTGACCGGCTCGGATGCCCCCACGGGCGCGGGATCGGGGTCGGGTGTCGAAGGGGGTGGGGCGGGCACCAGCGAGGCGGTGCATGTGCTGCGCCGGGTGTTCGGCTACGACGCGTTCCGCGGCAGTCAGCAGGAGATCATCGAGCACGTCATAGGGGGCGGGGACGCGGTCGTCCTGATGCCGACCGGTGGCGGCAAGTCCCTCTGCTATCAGATTCCCGCACTGGTGCGGAGCGGCGTGGGGATCGTGATCTCGCCGCTCATCGCGCTGATGCAGGACCAGGTCGACGCGTTGCGGGCGCTGGGCGTGCGGGCCGGATTCCTCAACTCCACGCAGGACTTCGAGGAGCGGCGGCTGGTGGAGGCCGAGTTCCTCTCCGGGGAGCTGGATCTGCTGTATCTGGCGCCGGAGCGGCTCCGTGTGGAGCAGACGCTGAACCTGCTGGACCGGGGCAAGATCTCGCTCTTCGCGATCGACGAGGCGCACTGTGTCGCGCAGTGGGGACACGATTTCCGCCCGGACTACCTGGCGCTGTCGATGCTGCACGAGCGCTGGCCCGAGGTGCCGCGGATCGCGCTGACCGCCACCGCGACGGAGGCCACGCACGGTGAGATCACCTCCCGGCTGCGGATGGCGGACGCCCGGCACTTCGTGGCGAGTTTCGACCGGCCCAACATCCAGTACCGGATCGCGGCGAAGAACGAGCCGAAGAAGCAGTTGCTGGAGCTGCTGCGCGGGGAGCACGCCGGTGACGCGGGGATCGTGTACTGCCTCTCGCGGGCCTCGGTGGAGAAGACCGCCCAGTTCCTGGTGCAGAACGGGATCGACGCGCTGCCGTATCACGCCGGGCTCGATGCCCGTACGCGTGCCCAGCACCAGGCCCGGTTCCTGCGCGAGGACGGCATGGTCATGGTCGCCACGATCGCGTTCGGGATGGGGATCGACAAGCCGGATGTGCGGTTCGTGGCGCATCTGGATCTGCCGAAGTCGGTGGAGGGGTACTACCAGGAGACGGGGCGCGCCGGGCGGGACGGACAGCCGTCGACGGCCTGGCTGGCGTACGGGCTGCAGGATGTGGTGCAGCAGCGGAAGATGATCGACGGGTCCGAGGGCGACGACGCGCACCGGCGGCGGCTGGCCGCGCATCTCGACGCGATGCTGGCGCTGTGCGAGACGGTGCAGTGCCGTCGGGTGCGGCTGCTGGCGTACTTCGGTCAGGAAGGCAAGGCGTGCGGCAACTGCGACACCTGCCTCACCCCGCCGCAGACCTGGGACGGCACGGTGCCCGCGCAGAAGCTGCTGTCGACGATCGTGCGGCTGCAGCGCGAGCGCAGGCAGAAGTTCGGGGCGGGGCAGATCATCGACATTCTGATGGGACGCAAGACCGCCAAGGTCATCCAGTTCGATCATGACGGGCTGAGCGTCTTCGGGATCGGGGAGGATCTGCGGGAGGCCGAATGGCGGGGCGTTGTACGGCAGTTGCTCGCGCAGGGGCTGCTGGCCGTCGAGGGTGACTACGGCACGTTGGTGCTCACCGAGGCGAGCGGCGAGGTGTTGCGCGGCCGGCGCGAGGTGCCGATGCGGCGGGAGCCGGAGAAGGCAAAGGCAGCGAAGGCGACGCGGACGGCGAAGGGCAAGCGCGCGCCGGTGGACCTGCCCGAGGAAGCGCTTCCGGTATTCGAGGCGCTGCGGGCCTGGCGCGGCCGTACGGCCAAGGAGCAGGGCGTCCCCGCGTATGTGATCTTCCATGACGCGACGCTGCGGGAGATCGCCACCGCCCGGCCGGCGTCCACGGCGGCGCTGGGTTCGGTCAACGGGGTCGGCGAGAACAAGCTCGCCAAGTACGGGCAGCAGATTCTGGACGTACTGGCAGGCCGCGAAGGGGACGCGGGAGACGGGGGAGACGCGGGGATCGGGGGAAACGGGAGCACGGGAACGACAGTCGGCGGGGATGGCGGTGCGGGGGCTCGTGCGGACGTCGGCGCGGGGGCCCCGGTGGGCCTCGGTGCGCCGAGGGCGGTGGAGCCGCCGGACGACGCGGGCTACGCAGACGAGGGCTACGCACCGGAGCCCCCGGATGACATCGATTGGTGAAGGGGATGGGTGACGGGCAATCAGGGCGAGAGGCAGTCAGGGTGACCGGCGCTCCGAGGTGACTGGTGGACCTGGGCGGCTGGTGAACCTGTGTGACCGGTGGCTCTAGGTGACTGGTAGTCAGGAATAAGCGTCAGACGTGACGGGGGGGCGGTCAGCGATGAGCGGTGGATCTGTGCCTCGGCGGCTGGTCCGGCAGCTGAAGGATTGTCCGGGCGCCGCCGTCGGGGGCGTTGTCGAAGCGCAGGTCGATGCCGAGGACGGCGGCCTGGCCGACCGCGATGGTCAGGCCCAGGCCGTGGCCCTTGCCGCGGCCGGGGGCGTCGGTGCGAAAGCGCTGCGGGCCGTGGTGCAGCAGCTCGTCCGGATAGCCCGGACCGTGGTCGCGTACCTCGACCGTCGGGGCGCCGCGCCGTGGCGCGTGCACGGTGACCACGACCGGCGGCGCTCCATGCCGGTGCGCGTTGATGACGAGGTTGGCGATGATGCGGTCGAGGCGGCGCCGGTCCGTCTCGACGATCGTGTCGGCGGCCCTGCCGGTGGCCGGGTCGGTGGCGATGCGTACCTCGGTGTCGAGCCCGGTGGCGCGTACGGAACGTTCGACCAGCCCGCCGAGTTCGTACGAGTCCAGGTCGGCATGCTCGGCGCCGGAATCCAGCCGGGAGATCTCCAGCAGGTCCTCGGTCAGCCGGTGCAACGCCCGCAGCCGGTCGTTGATCATCTCCTTCGGGCGGCCCTCCGGGAGGAGATCGGCCGAGGCGAGGATGCCGGTGAGCGGGGTACGCAGTTCATGGGCGACATCGGCGGTGAAGCGCTGTTCGGCCTGGAGGCGGCTCTGCAGGGAACCGGCCACCGAGTCCAGGGCCGCGGCGACCGCCGCCACCTCGTCCTGGCCCACCGGACCGCGGGGCTTCCGGCCGGGCTCGTCGCCGACCCTGGCGTCCAGATCGCCGGCGGTGATCCGGCGGGCGACGGCCGCGGTGGTGCCCAGCCGGCGGCTGATGCGCTGGGCGAGGAAGAGACCGGCGAAGGCGACGGCGGTGGCGGCGAGCACGGCCGACCCGAGGATGGCCGTATCGAGCATCTCCAGGGAGCGCCGGGTGCCGCCGTACGAAGTCCAGACGGCCAGCACCCGGCTGTCCGCAGGTGCCGCCGCCCACATGACGACCTGCCCCCGGTACGTCCCGACCATCGTGCCGCGTTCACCGGAACGCACCAATTCACTTAGGGGCTTGGGGAGTTCGGGCGGATCGAGGATGGAGTTGATGTCCGCACGCGAGGTGCCGTACTCGAAGAGGTCCAGCGCGGTGTCGAGGTCCGTGCGGACATGCTCGCGAACGTGGCCGACGGTCTGCCGCGCCACCGCGTTGTGGACGAGCACGCCGAGGACGGCGGCGACGGCACAGCACACCGCCGTCACGGTCAGCGCGAACTTCCAGCGGAGCGAGACCGCGGGGCGCCTCACGAGCCGCCTCCGCGAGGCGGTGAGAGACCGGGAGACGGCTGGTGTCCAAGAGAGGGCTGGTGTTCGGGAGGCTGAGAGAGTCCGGGAGACGGCTGGCGTCCGGGAGAGAGTCCGGGTGGCGGGGAGCCGCCGAGTGGCGTGGCGGTCGCAGCCGACGGCGACGCCGCGCCCGACGGGTACGGCGGCTTGCGGGCCTCGTCGAGGGTGAGGTCCCACAGGCCCATCGAGTCGCCGTCCCACACGTAGTCGGTGACGCTCACATAGCGCTGGTCCTTGGTGGGCTCGCGGATGGCGAGATGCCCGGCCGCCAGCTCGACGCCGGCCAGCACCCCGCGCAGCGCCAGAATCCGGGTCACCACCTGGTCCCGGACGCTGAACACCCGCAGCTCGCTGTTGCGGGGATCGAGGTCGACGACGGTGATCAGGTCGGGCTTGCCGTCGTCGGTGAGGTCATGCAGGACGGGGCGGCGTACGGCCTTCGGGTCGGGTGGGGTGCGGCCCTCCGCCTCCACGCTCGCATCGAGGACGGCGGACGCGTCCGCATCCGCCATATCGCCGCTGGGGATACGCGGGACGCCCGGGACGGGTGCGAGGACGGCCGGGTTCTCGTCGCGGCCGAGCGGGGCGGGCGAATAGTCCGGCCACAGCGGGAGCGGCGCCTTCACATCCCGCGCCCGCCCCTCGTTGTCCAGCCCCTCCAGGCCGGCGCACCCGGCCATGAGCACGAGCGCGGCCGACGTACCGAGGGAGGCCAGCGCCGCCCGGGCCCGCCACCGCCGCATACTCGCCTCCCGTCGCCACCGGAACCCGTTGCGCCCGGACGTTGCACCGACAGGTTGCACCGACACGCTGGGCACACAGTCGTCGACACGTAGTGCACACGCTGCGCCGACACGTTGCGCACATATTCGGACACAACGGGATCAAGTTACTCAAGGCCGGTGTGGGAGTGCGTGCCGCGCGCCCCCGTTTCGTCACACGACTGACCGCAGAGATCTTGCCGACTGTTACACAACGGATGGATCGCCGTTAAGGACGCTCCGTAGCGTTCTCTTCGTCAGATGGCCCGTCAGGCGGTTCGCCCGACCCGCTCGTCCGACACGTTCGCCCAACACGTTGACCCGAAAAGTTCGACCGAAGAGTTCGGCCGACAGACCGTCAGGCAGTACGCCGCACAGTCCGCCAGAGGAGAACCCATGCGCGCCCAGCGTCGCTCCGTGATCCGTACCGCCACCGTCGCGACCGGCGTGCTGGCCGTCCTGCTGCTTCCCGCGGGCGCCGCCTTCGCCGCCGACTCGACCGGCCCCACGGGTGGTCGGACGTCGATCATGCTGCCGGAGAACGGACTGGCCGGCCTGGCCGAGAAGGCCGGTCATCTGCCCAAGGCCGGGCTCATCGGCGGCGCCGGAGCGCTGGGCGCCGCGGGTGCGGCCGTGGCCGTCCACCGCCGGCGCCAGGGACACCAGGGCCACTAGGAGCGACAGGCGCTCAGCCGCCCCGACCGCCTCAGTCGGCTCCTCGGCTCGGCGACAGGCCAGCCACAGTGCAGCCTTGACGTTGACGCAACGACAACTTGGACGATGACGCCGTACGGCAGACACAGTCATCCCACCGGAGGCATTCGTCATGTTGCGCGGCAAGGGCATCCATTACGACACCGGCACCCTTCCCAACGGCGACACATCGCGCCCCGTCTTCGACGTTCGGGACGTCGAACGGGACATGCGCGTCGTCGCGGAGGACCTGCACTGCACCGCCGTCCGTATCACCGGGGGCGATCCGGACCGCATCGAGACCACGGCGCGGTACGCGGCGGAGGCAGGCCTGGAGATCTGGTTCTCGCCGTTTCCCTGCGAGCTGTCGAACGCCGAGATGCTGCCGCTGCTCACCGACTGCGCCGAGCGGGCGGAGCGACTGCGGCGCGACGGCGCCGAGGTCGTCCTCGTCACCGGCTGCGAACTCAGCGTGTTCGCCCGCGGATACCTGCCCGGGGACACACTGAACGAGCGCATTCCGGTCCTGGCGGGCCCCGGCCGCGAAGCCGCGCTCCAGGGCATCCCAGACAAGGTCAACACCTTCCTGGGGGAGGCCGTCGACGCCGTGCGGCCCCTCTTCGGCGGCCGCGTGAGCTACGCCTCCTGCCCTCTGGACGGCGTCGACTGGGCCCCGTTCGACATCGTCGGCCTGGACGCCTTCCGTAGCCTGCGCAATGCGGCCACCTACCGCACCGACCTGCGCAAGGAATGCGGCCACGGCAAGCCCGTCGCCATCATGGAGGCCGGCTGCTGCACCTACCGGGGAGCGGGAGAGCACGGCGGCGCCGGCTGGTACATGGCGAGGGAGGCCGACGGCGTCACCCTCAAACCCGGCCTGGTGCGCGACGAGGGCGAGCAGGTCTGCTACCTCGACGATCTCATGACCGTCTTCGAGGGGGAGGGCATAGATTCCGTCTTCTGGTTCAGCTTCGCCGGCTTCAGCACACCCCACCGGACATCCGGACCGGACGAGGACCTCGCCTCCTACGGCATCGTCAAAGTCCTGGACGAGCACAGCGGCTATCCCGCCGGCAAGCGCGCCTACCCCGACATGCCGTGGGAACCGAAGCAGGCGTTCCACGCACTCGCCACCCGCTACAAGGCCCACTGAGCGTCTTCGGAGTGGTCAGCGATCGGGCTCGTGACTCGGTCCGTGACACGGATCCGTGACGAGCGAGGCCCCCGGCCGGTTGAGCGAAATGCCTGCGGTCTCATATCCCCTCGCTGAAAGCGGCAGGCGTCGACATGGCCCTCGCCGGGTGTCCGATCGAAGCGCCAGCATCGTCCGCCCATCCGGCGAGGTGTGGTCACGGTGCGTCCGGCCCCGGCCGCGCAGCCCCTGGTTCCCGCCCCAGATATCCCCGTGCCCCCGCCCCGCGCGCCCCCGTACCGTACGGTCATGATCGAGACGCCGCGCGACGAGAGCACCCCCTCCCCCAAGCTCTCGACTCCGCTGGAGCAGGGCAGCCCCTCATCCCGTACCCTCTGGCGCCCCACCGGCCCCGAGGAGCTCGCGCTCGTCGCGGCGTCCGGCTGGCGCGCCTGGCCGCCGCGCCTGCCCGACCAGCCGATCTTCTATCCGGTACTCAACGAGGACTACGCGATACGGATCGCCCGCGACTGGAATGTGCCGGCCTCCGGCATCGGCCATGTCACCCGCTTCGAGGTCGAAGCGGACTTCCTCGACCGCTACCCGGTGCGCCAGGCAGGCGGCCGGACGATCCTCGAACTCTGGGTGCCCGCCGAGGAGTTGGAGGAGTTCAACCGGCATATCGTCGGCCGTATCGAGCTCGTCCACAGCTTCCATCCGCCGCAGCCGTGACGGCACCACCTGGCCCTGTAACGCCGTCACAGAACCCGGACGGCGGCCACCCCGCCCCCGTCCTGCTGATCTCGGCGCAGCGCACCAGCACCGCCACGCTGCTGACCGGGGCCGCCGCCCGGCGCGGCCTGGAGACGGCGGTGCTGACCGGCCCTGACACCGTACGGGCGCTGTCCGGACGGGCGGTCCACTGGTACGGCGGGCCGCGCACCGCCGACCGGATCGCCGGGCCGCTGCGCCTGGGCCTGCTGGAGCCGCCGGACGACTGGCTTGCCCGGCTTCCCGTCCAACTCACCCTCCGCAGCGTCGAGTTGCTGACGCACGCGGAGGCGATACGGCGTCCCGGGCCGTTCTTCGCCAAGCCGCCGAGCGACAAGTCCTTCCCGCCGGGGGTGTACGAGAGCGGTGCGCACCTGCCGCGCGACAGCCACGGCTCGCCCGTACTCGTCTCGGACGTCGTCTCCTTCGCCGCCGAGTACCGGCTGTTCCTCCTCGACGGCGCGCTCGCCACCGCCACCCGGTACGCCGTCCACGGACGTCTGGACCCCATGCCGCTCGCCGACGACCCGCACGCGCCGGACGTCCACGCCTTCGCCGCCCGCCTGCTCGCGCTCGCGCCGCTGCCCCGTGCGGCGGCGGTCGATGTGGGGCGGCTGGACGACGGCCGCTGGGCCGTGGTGGAGGCCAACATGCCGTGGTTCGCGCATAGTTACGCGGCGGACCCGGACGCGGTCCTGGACGTGGTGCTGCGCGCGGCGGGCCCGTACGACGGCGTCCCGGAGGCCGACCGCCGGTTCCTGCGCCCCGAGGCCGAGGGCCGGCGCGACTCGTACGTCCGTCCGGCCCTCCCATAGGCCGGACCCTTAAGGGTCGTTCGAACACTTCCCCTAGGGGACGCGAGGGCCCCCTGCGGGTCCACAACGCGGGTGCGCTGTGCGATATTCCCGCGACCCGCTGCGGGATCGCTCATTCCCCCGCCCCACAGCCGGGTCGAGCACTGCCGCGCCCCACAGCCGGGTCGAGCGCTGCCGCGGCCCAGAGCCTGGTCGAGCACTCCCGCGCCCCACAGCAGGATCGAACACCCCCGTGACTCACGGCAGAATCGGGCCCCCGCACTCCCCCGGCCGTGCGTACACCGTGATCCGGGCGCCGCGGGCCTCTCGTTCTGTGCAGAGCTGGAACGAGTCCCACAGGGTGGCGTGTTTGGCGATTTCCTGGTCGTTGGCGTCGGTCGGCTGGTCCTCCGGGTCGCCGGCGACGATGATCCGGCGGGCGGTGAGCATCCGGTCCCGGATCGCATCGCCGGACCGCTCGGTGCCGTACAGGGAGTGCGACTCCAGCGGACTCCTGGCCAGCGCGAGATCGGCCAGGCCGCGGAACTCCTGCGGATGCGCCGCCATCCAGATGCGGCGCCGGGACGGCATGAACAGCAGTCCGTCACCGGCTTCGGCCACCTCACCCACGGCCTGGGCGACCGCGGTGGCGTCGTCGACACGGCTGTCCGGGCTGCGCAGATGCACATTGACGGGCAGCAGCGCCGCGACGACCAGCACCAGCGCCGCCGTCCGCCGCAGCCGCCGGCCACGGGTCTGGCCGCGTTCGCCGACCGGCCGCAGCAGGCGGCCCAGCGCCGCGCCCGCGAGCAGCGCGAATCCGGCGACGTAATACAGCACATAGCGGTCGACGTAGGCGGGCTCGGCGTACGAGAGGAGGAAGAGGAGGAGGGTGGGCAGAAGCAGCAGGGGGACGCCGAGGGCGCGCAGGCCGATCGGGCCGGACGGCGGAGCCTCGCCCGCGCTCAGGGCGTGCGGGAGCACCGGGACGCGGGCGCAGACGACACCCAGCACCGCCAGCACCGCGAACGTGAGCAGTTGGATGGGGTCCGGCCACATGAGCCAGCCGATCTGCGCCGACTGCCGGGTGCTGAACACCGCAAGCGGGGCGAGCCCGGCGAGGACACCGACGGAGGCCAGGGCCCAGGAGCGGCGGACGGGGCGCGGCAGTCGCGCCAGGATCACCGCGGCGCCGTGTGCGGGCAGCGCCAGCGCGGCGAACTCGTGCAGCAGGCAGGCGGACAGCATCAGCGCCGTGTACCCGGCCCACAGCTTCCTGCGCGGCCGGGCGGCGGCCACCACCAGCAGATACGTCGACCAGACGACCAGCGCGCAGACCATCGCGTAGGAGCGCCCCTCCTGCGCGTACTGCTGCACCACAGGGATCAGCGCGAAGGTGACGCCCGCGAACAGCCCCGCCCGCCGGCCTGCCAGCCGCTGCCCCAGGAGGGCGATCCCCGCCGCGGCGGCCGTCATGGCGGCCACCGACGGCAGCCGCAGGCCGATCACATCGCCGAGTACGCCGCAGGGCGAGGCGTCGTAGACGACGAACCAGCAGTGCATCAGCGCGTAATACAGGCCGTGGACGACATCGACATGCATCAGCGTCGGCCACAGGTCCGCCAGGGCACGGTGCGCCATGTCGAGCGTGACGGCCTCGTCCCGCCAGACGGCGCCCTGCCGGCGAATGCCCCACGCCCCCAGTAACAGCATCAGTGTCGAGGGCACCAGCACCACCGCGCTCCGCACCACCCACCTCTCACGGGTGGTTACGGGGGGTGCGGTCGTCGTCTTCTGCGCTTGCGCTACGTCGATGACGGACTCCGGTCGCGGTCACGTAGGGACACACCAACGGGGGGGACGAACGGGAGCGGGGCTAGCGGGGCGGAACGAGTAGGAGCAGCGGGTTTGGCTGGGCGGGACGGACGGACGGGGCTCCGGGCCGGTGAGCGGGCCGGCCCGGAGCCCGTCGCTCACCCGATGCGGGTCAGCTTGGCGCCGAACGTCGGCTCCGCCAGGTCCTTCTGAAGCGCGACCGGCACCTTCTGTGCGCTCTCGCCCTCGCCGACCGTCAGCACGCCGACCTTGGTACCGGCCTTCGCCTCGTGCGGCACGGCCTTGCCGCCGTCGCTGATGGAGAAGGCCGCCTTCATACCGGGCCAGCCGACCGCCGACAGGTTCTTGGTCGCGACGACCGGCGTCTGACCGCCGAGCCCGTCATCGACGTAGCCGACGACCTGGCCCTTCTTCACCACGGTGGCGGAGGCCAGCGCGTCCTTGGCCGCCGTGATCACCTTCGAGGTGTTCTCCAGGGCCAGCGCGAGATGGGCGTTGGGGTCCGTGCTGCTGGTGTGCTGATCCATCGTCACGCCGAGCAGCAGCTGGTCCTTGCCACCGACCGTGCGGTAGGCGGCCCACATGAACGCGCCGCCGGCCGGCGTGCTCGAACCGGTCTTGATGCCGCGCACCACGCCCGGCATGTTCGTGAGCAGGCTGTTGTTGTTGTAGATCTTCTGCGGCAGGCCCTGGATCTGGACGTTCTCGGTGGTGACGATCTCGCGGAAGGCGTCGTTCTTCATCACCTCTTCGGCGAGCTTGAGCTGATCGACGGCGGTGCTCACCGTCGTCGGCTCGAAGCCGCTGGCGCCCGTGTACTTCGTGTTGGTCATCCCCAGCTTCTTGGCCGCGGCGTTCATCTTCTTCACGAACGCCGGCTCCGATCCACCGGTATCCCAACGGGCCAGCTGACGCGCGGCGTTGTTGCCGGACGGGATCATCAGCATCTGGAGCATCTGGTACTGGGTGAACTTCTGCCCCTTGGTGAGCGGGACCCGCGACTCGTCCTTCTTCTTCGAGTCCGCCTCCGCCTGCGCATCGATCGTGATCGTGTCGCCCTTCTCGCCCTTCTTGAGCGGGTGGTCGCGCAGGATCACATACGCGGTCATCACCTTGGCGACGCTCGCGGTCGGTACCGGCTTCGCCTTGCCGGACGTGCCCAGGCTGCCGACGCCGACCACCTCCGCCGCGGACTGCCCCTGGTCGGGCCACGGCACGGAGAGCTTGCCGCCCTCGAAGGTGAACGCGGTCGAGGAGCCGACGGCGAGCTCCGGGGCGGGCAGCGGGCGCACCGCCTGGACGATCACGAAGATGATCGCCAGCAGCACCGCCAGCGGCGTCCAGATCTTGAACCGGCGTACGACGGTCCGCAGCGGGGTCTCGGGCGGCGGCGGGGTGTTGGTGAGCTTCGCCAACAGGTCGAGCGGCGGCAGCGGCTCCTGTCGGGTCCGCTCGGACTCGGGCAGCGCGTCGGGCTCGGGCCGGGGCTGTGCCTGGGGCCGGTCCGGTGCGGTGGTTCCGGCGGCCGCGGTGGCCCCGGTGCGGGCCGACGGGGTGTCGGGCTTTGCGGGTGCGGCGGGCTTGCCGGACTCCGCCGGGAGCGGCGTCCGGGGTGCCTTGTCGGGCCTGGGGACGGGGGTCGGGGCGGGCAGCGGCGTCTTGCTCGCCGTCTTGCCGAGCGACTTCGCCGCCGCGCCGTCGTCGGCCGACTTCAGCGCCACGAACTGACTGGTCCGCTCGGCGTCCCGCTCGGGCGCGGCCTTGCCACCCTTGCCGGCGTCGGCACCCTTGCCGGCGTCGTTCTGGGGGTCGCTGTTCTTGACGTCGTTGTTCTTGGGGTCGCTCTTGGCGGCCTTGTCGCCGCTCTTGCCCGCGTCGGCCTTTTCGCCGGCGTCGTCCTTGTCCTTCGCCTTGCCCTTGCCCTTGCCCTCGCCGGGCGGGGTGATCTTGAAGGCGGTGGTGGGCTGGTCGACGGGCGGCTCAGCCGGGAGCTTCCCCTTCAGGTTCGCGATGGCAAAGGCGCGGGTCGCGTTGTCGACCGGCGGCTCGTCGGCCTTGGCGTCGTCGCCGCCCTTGCCGTCGCCCTTGCCGTCGCCCTTCGGACCCGCCGTCTTGAACACGGCGGTCGGCTGATCGACGGGCCGGGACGCGAGCGCCGGCTTCGACTCGGCCTTCGCCTCGGACGCAGGCTTGGACTCACGCTCCGACTCGGACTCCGACTCGGATGCAGGCTCACGCTCGGGCTCGGCCTCCGGCTCATCGCCGGCGCCCGCCGCACCGTCGCCCTGGCCGTCCTCGTCGCCCGCGTCGTCGATCTTGTCGTCGTCGATCTTGTCCGCGGGCTCGACGACCTCGGCCTCGGCCTCGGCCTCCACGCCCGGCTTCTCAGCCGCCTTCACGGCCGCCTTCGCATCCGACTCGACGTCCGGCTCAGCTTCCGCTTCAGCTTCCGCATCCGCCTCCGCAGCGGCATCCGCGCCCTCGGCACCCTCCGCCTCGTCCGTACGCTCCACCCACGCGGCCACAGCGGCCCGCAGACGGTCGTCACCGCCCCCGGAGTCACTCCCGGCGCCCTCGCCGTCCGCCGCGGCCTCCTGCGGCGCCTCAGGCTCCTTCTCGGCCGCGCCATCAGCCCCGGCGTCGACCGCGGCCTCGGCCTCGGCGTCGCCCCCGCCGTCCGAGACGGCCTCCTCGGCCGCCCCCTCCGACTTCGACGACTTCGCCGACTTCTCGGGCTTCCCCGACCCGCCGGGCTCCCCCGACTTCTCCGCCCCCTCCGGCTCCGCCGGATCCGGCTTTTCACGGAAGACGGTCAGGCGCGGATCACGTTCGCTCCCCGCCGTCTCCCCCGACGACTGCTTCTTGTCCGACTTGTCGGGGGACTCGCCCGCCACCGATGTCTCCTTCATACGTCGCACTGCTGCCTGGCCCAGTGTTCCCAAGTGTCCTGTGTACGCGTAACGCCATCTCGCCGCCACGCGAACCCCGACGCTCCACGCCCCACGGAAGGTGTCGCCGACGTCCAAGACGAGAACGACATACCTACCGGTTCCATATCGAAACCCCCACGCACCCTCGACAGATGAATGTGAGAGGGGTCACCCTGTCATTCATCCACGCGGGGAGGCATGGATGGGCAGGAGCCGCAGAACAATTCCGGAGGAGCTTCTGCTGCTCGCTTTGGACCCGACCACGGGCACCACAGCGCAGCCGCAGTCGCTCGACCTCGGCCTGGCCGGGGCACAGCTAGTAGAGCTGGCTCTGGCAGGACGGATAGCCCCAGACGGGGATCGTATCGCCGTGGTGATGGCACGGCCGACAGGAGATCCGACTCTGGACTCCGCGCTCGAACTGCTGCGCCGACGCGGCAGTCCGGTGCGCGCGGTCCACTGGATCGGCGGGCCCCGGCTGGGGCTGCGCCAGACGTATCTCACGCATCTGGAACGGTGCGGCATGGTCCATGCCGTCGAGGGTCAGATGTGCGGGGTGCTGCCGACGACGCGCTACCAGGCGACGGAGACGGCCATCAGCCGGGAAATCAGGGCCCGGCTCGACAACGCGATCCGCACCGGCGTACCGCCGGACCCGCGGACCGCGGCGCTCGCCGCGCTGGCCCATGCGGTCGGTCTCGGCAAGCACCTCTACCCAGGGAACGAGGGGCGGTCATCGCGCTCCCGTCTCCGGGATCTGATCCGGCACGACCCGATGGGCGGGCTGGTCGCGCACGCCGTCATGGATGTGCAGAACGGTGTCGCGGCGCAGCCCCGACGGGCGCAGGCCGCGGGTGGACCGGGCAGCGGCCCGGGCGTCCGGCAGTCGGCGGCGCGGGCCACGGCGGACACGGCCGGCGTGCCGGTCCAGTCGCGGCACGGCCACGGCAGCATGGCCCGCGTCGGAGCCCGCTGACGTATGGCGCCGCACCGCGGGTCAGCAGTCGCACTCGCACACGCACACCGGTGCGTGCGCGTGTGCGAGTGCGCATTGACCGCACGTTTAGGGCAGGCCTTGGGCGGGCCCTGGACAGACTCTGAGCGGACCGGGACGAATTCGACCGGACCGCGGCAGGACGCTGCCTGAATCGGACCGCTCGGGCATACCGCTTGATCGCACCACCGACCCCACATTCCCGTTCGGGAGCCGCAGCAGGAAAGCGCGGGGTGGTCGGCCGGCCGTTCTGGACGACGGCCGGCCCGCCACCCCGCGCGTATGCTCGCTCGCCTTCTGTGTGCGTTTGACTGCGCGGCGTCGACCTGGGGTGGCACCCTGCTGGACAGGAAAAGACAGCAGTACGGAGCCGGAGGTGCACGTCCCGTGGCGTCCAATGTCAATCCCACCGTCAGGCGACGCCGGTTGGGCCAGGAGCTGCGCAGGCTCCGCGAGCTCAAAGGCATGACGGCGGAAGAGGTGGCCGAGCGACTGCTCGTCTCGCAGTCGAAGATCAGCCGGCTGGAGAACGGCCGCCGCAGCATCAGCCAGCGCGATGTCCGCGATCTGTGCGGCGTCTACGAGGTCGACGATCACCGCATAGTCGATTCACTGATGCAGATGGCCAAGGATTCGCGCCAGCAAGGCTGGTGGCACGCCTTCGGCGACATCCCGTACAGCGTCTACATCGGGCTGGAGACCGAGGCGGCCTCGCTCCGGGTGTACGAGTCCCTGCTGGTGCCCGGTCTGCTGCAGACGCCCAGCTATGCCGAGGCGGTCATCCCCGGCACCGTTCCGGAGCTGGCGCCCGAGCCGCTGGAGAAGCGCATCCAGGTGCGGATGCGCCGCCAGGAGCGTGTCAACGACAGCAAGCGTCCGCTGCGGCTGTGGGTCGTGATGGACGAGGCCGCGCTGCGGCGGGTGGTCGGCAGCCATCTGATCATGCGCGAGCAGCTGGACCATCTCGTCGAGATGAGTCATCTGCCGCATGTGACGGTGCAGGTGCTGCCGTATGACACCGGGGCGCATGCGGGGATGTCGGGGACGTTTTCCATCCTGGAATTCGACGACGCCTCCGATTCGAGTGTGGTCTACATCGAGGGCGTCACCAGTGATCTGTATCTGGAGAAAACCAACGATGTGCACAAGTACACGATCATGTACGAGCATTTGCGCGCCCAGGCGCTGAATGCGGACCAGAGCCGGGAGTTCATCGCCGCCGCGTCGAAGCGGCACGCGGACGCAATGGGCTGAGAAGTCCGGAGTTTCCAAATGGGCGCGGTAATGGGCCGGAGAATGCGCTTCGGAGGGCGGAATCAGGGATTCCGGAGAAAGGGACCGCACGATACACCAGGCCCCGGCTCCTTGAAAAGGGATCAAGAAATACGCCATTCGGAAGGGTGAACGACCACTGTGGCCAGTGATGTTGGCGACTAGCGTCAGCATTACCGAATCCGCAGCAACTCAGAGTGAGTCGGAGTGAACATGGCCATTCAGCCCAATTCCGCATTCTCGTGGACCAAGTCCTCGTACTCCGGTGGCAACGGCGCCTGTGTGGAGATCGCGGTGCCCACCACCGCAGCCATCGCGGTGCGCGACTCCAAAGACCCCGACGGTCCGCGCCTGACGTTCGACAACTCCTCCTGGAGCAGCTTCGTGTCGGATGTCTCCGAGGGTGCGTACGACCTGGCCTGACCAGAACCGCAACCCACCGCGGTCCGGGTGACCGCACCGCAGATACGAGCCCTCTCGACTGGATCGCCGTCCCGGCCGAGGGGGCTCGGCCTTGCGCTGCGCCGGGGACCGGACGCTCGACGCGCGCCACGATGTGGGCAACTCTGCGGACATGACCGCAGGCGTCCTACGCTCCATGCCCTCTGCAACTAACGACAGTTAACGCAGACTCTGAGCGATTGGAGCCGCCATGCCGCACGCGACCTTTGCCGACACCACCGCCCCGGTGCCCCCGCTCGCCGCCCGCGCGGCGCGTACCGGCAGTTCGCCCGTACGCGACATCCTGGCGCTCACCGCCCGCCCGCAGGTCATCTCGTTCGCCGGCGGGCTCCCCGCGCCCGAGCTGTTCGACGCGGCGGGAATGGCCGCCGCCTTCCAGCATGTGCTGACGGAGGCGCCGCGGCGGGCACTGCAGTACTCGACCAGTGAGGGCGATCCGGCGCTGCGCGCGGCCGTCGCGGCACGCAGCACGGCGCGTGGACTGCCCACCGCCGCCGACGATCTGCTGGTGACCACCGGCTCCCAGCAGGGCCTGTCGCTGCTGGCCACCGCGCTGCTGGAGCCCGGTGATGTGGTGCTGGTCGAGGACCCCTGCTACCTCGCGGCGCTCCAGATATTCTCGCTCGCCGGTGCCCGGGTGGTGCCGGTGCCGACCGACGACGAGGGCCTGGACCCGGCCGCGTTGGACGAGATCGCGGCACGCGAGCGGCCCAAGCTGCTGTACGTCGTGCCGACGTTCCAGAACCCCACCGGGCGGACGCTGTCCGCGGAGCGCCGGGCCGCGGTCGCCAAGATCGCCGCCCGGCGCGGGCTGTGGATCGCCGAGGACGACCCGTACGGCGAACTGCGCTTCGAGGGAGAGCCGGTGCCGTGGATCGCCTCCTTCCCCGGGGCCGAGGACCGTACGGCACTGCTCGGTTCGTTCTCCAAGGTGATGGCGCCCGGTCTGCGGCTGGGCTCGCTGCGCGCGCCGGCCGCGCTGCGGCGCGCCTGTGTCATCGCCAAGCAGGCCGCCGATCTGCACACCTCGACCGTCGACCAGGCAGCGGCGGCACGGTACTTGGCGGTCGCGGATCTGAACGCGCATCTCGATCGAGTGCGCGGCGCGTACCGGGAGCGACGGAACGCGCTGGTGGACGGGCTGGCCACGGCGCTCCCCGAGGGCTCGCGGTGGAACCGTCCGTCGGGCGGCATGTTCGTGTGGGCGACGCTGCCCGAGGGGTACGACGCGACGGCGCTGCTGCCCGAGGTGGTGCGGCATGACGTCGCGTACGTTCCCGGGGCGCCGTTCTTCGCCGGGCCGCCGGATGCCACGGCCGTCCGCCTGTCGTTCGTGACGCACTCCCCCGCGGAGATCCGCGAGGGGCTGGCCCGGCTGGGGACGGCGCTCGGCTCGCACTGAGACCGGTGGCGAATTGGGCGGCGAATTGGGTGGTCGTCGGCGCGTACGCCCGTCCGCCCGTCTGCCGCTGCCCTCGCTCTCCACCTCCTTTGACCGGCCGCACCGGACCCCGCTCCGGTGCGGCCGTGCGTTCAGGCGCGTTTTCCAGGTGCCTTGGCACGTATACGTCCGGGCATCCGGCGCCCGGCGAAGTGTCCGCTCATCGTGGGTTCGGCGACATGGCGGAGACAACGCTTACCGGAGTCAAGAGACGGCAAAAATGTTCGCTTTCCTGATTGCTGTTCATATACCTGACCGTCGACGGCCTTGACCGGCCTGTTCGTTGGACGGTTCAATCCCTGAAGTCCCCTTACTCCCGCATGGGGACACCGCCCCACAGGACGTCACGGCGAAGTGCTCCACGTTCACAAGGCGGACCCCTGGAGGGGGCATGAACAGTCTCGACTGGGCAGTGCTCATCGGCTACTTCGGTGTGATGGTCGCGATCGGCGTGTGGTCGCACAAGCGCGTGGACGACGTCGGCGACTTCTTCACCGCGGGCGGCAAGATGCCGTGGTGGCTGTCCGGCATCTCCCACCACATGTCCGGCTACAGCGCGGTGATGTTCACCGGCTACGCCGGCATCGCCTATCAGTACGGCATCACCTCCTACGTCACCTGGTCCTTCCCCATCGCCATCGGTATCGCCATCGGCGCCCGGCTGTTCGCGGGCCGGCTCAACCGACTGCGGTCGCGGCTCGGCGTCGCCTCGCCGCTGGAGTACCTCAAGAGCCGCTACAACCTGCCGACGCAGCAGGCGCTCGCCTGGTCCGGCGTACTGCTCAAGATCGTGGACGTGGGTGCCAAATGGGCCGCGATCGCGACCCTGTTGTCCGTGTTCACCGGGATGTCCCTCAACCAGGGCATCCTCATCACCGGTGTGATCACCGGCATCTACTGCACGGTCGGCGGCCTGTGGGCGGACGCGCTCACCGAGCTGGGGCAGTTCGTCATCCAACTGCTGGCCGGCGTCGCGATGCTGGTCACCGTCATGGGCGAACTGGGCGGCGTCAGCGCGCTGTGGACCGTATGGGACAAGCTGCCGGACACTCACACCCGGCCGACCGTCGGCCCGTACACCCTCACGTTCCTGCTCGCCTATCTCTTCATCAAGACCTTCGAGTACAGCGGCGGCATGTGGAACCAGGCCCAGCGGTACATGGCCACCCGCGACGCCCGGCAGGCCAGGCGCTCCGCACGGCTCTCGGCGGCGCTGTGGTTCGTCTGGCCGCTGGTCCTCTTCTTCCCGATGTGGGTGGCTCCGCTGCTGGTCGAAGCGGAGAAGCCGGATGCCTCCGACGCGTATGCGCTGCTGACCGAACGCCTGCTGCCGCACGGTCTGCTGGGGTTGGTCGTCGTCGGCTTCTTCTCGCACACGATGGCCATGTGCTCGTCGGACGCCAACGCCATCTCCGCGGTCTTCACCCGCGACATCGCGCCCGCGCTGCCCAAGCTGGGCGAGAAGGCGCGCAACTGGTCCCATCGGGCGGGGCTGTTGGCGGCTCGGCTGTCGACGGTGGCGTTCCTCGCGCTGTCGATGGCGATCGCGACGCAGGTCGACTCGCCCACGTTCAAGGACATCATCACCGTCGTCATCAAATGGGTGGCCGGGCTCGTCGGGCCGATCTCCATTCCCTTCCTGCTCGGGATGCTGCCGGTGTTCCGCAGGTCCGGCCCGACGGCGGCCCTGACGTCCTGGGCGGCCGGGCTGTTCGCGTTCTGGCTGACCAACTACGGGCTGCCGGACGCCGGGCGGGGCGGGTTGCAGTTGCAGGTCCAGATCGTGGCGCCGGTCGCGACCTCGCTGGTGCTGTTCGTGCTGGTCGGACTGATCAAGCCGGAGGCCACGGAGGAACGGGATGCGCTGCTGGCGCGGATCAACTCCGGCGGCGATGGGGCGGGGGCGGTGGCGGTCCCGGTGGCGGTTCCTGGGGAGGAGGGGGCGGCGAAGGAGGGGTAGGGGTAGGGACGCGGGGGGTGCGTTCACACCGTGGTGGCCAGCAGCAGGCCGCCGCCGGTCAGCTCCGCCCAGAAGTAGAACCAGGAGGGATACCAGGAGCCCGGCGGCTCGACGAGACGCGCCGCGAGCCGGCCGCCGGCCATCCCGAGCAGTGCGACCGCGACGGCGAGCACCGCGCCACGGCGCAGCGCGTCCGTCGGACCGGCCGCGGCCCAGCCGAGCAGCGCGGCCATCGCGACGCCGAACCCGCCGTACACGGCCCGCACTTCGGTACGGGCCGCCGCGCCGCCCAGCCCGATGCCGAACGGCCGGACAAGGGCGGTGGGCGCCGCCAGCCCGTACAGGCCCATGCCGAGGAAGAAGAGGGCCAGGGCGGCGGTGGTGGCTGTGGTGGCCGTGGTGAGGGTGCTGGGCAGATTCAGCGCGCTCGTCATGTTCAGCGCGCTTGTCGAGTTCGTCGCGCTTGTTGAGTTCAGCGCGCTCGTCGTGGTTGTCATGTCGGGGAGGATGCCGGGCATGACCGACGACGCGCTTTCACCAACGTGCTGCCCGGACTCACCCGTGTGTGACCCGGGGCCGCCGGCCCGGCTCAGTCTGTGGCCGGGGCGTGCCGTCTACAGCGGCCCCTCCCTCGAACTCGACCTGCACTCCGGCTCGGTCGCCGTTCTCGCCGTCGGCAACGACAAGGAGTTCACCCTGGAGACGGCGGACGGTGCGCGTCGTAGGGCGCGCAGTGCGCTGATACGCGCCCGGGTGCCGCACCGGATCGAGGCGCACGGCGGCTGGATGACCTTCTGCTACTTCGAGCCCGGCTCGGCCGCGGAACGCGCCTGCGGGCAGGCCCTGGGGGCGGGCGAGGAGCCGGTCACGATCTCCGCCGCCGAGGAGAAGGACCTCGTACGGCTCTGCACGGCACCGGAGAGAGCCGAGGGCCCGGACCTCGATCCGCGCATCCGGGCCGCCGTACGGAAGCTTCTACGGGAACCTCAACTCCCGTACGGGGCGGCCGAGTTCGCTGCCGTGGCGGGTTTGTCCAGGTCCCGTTTCCTGCATCTCTTCCGGGAGCAGACCGGTACCAGCTTCCGTCGCTTCCGGATGTGGGCGCGGATGCTGCGCGCCGGGCGGGCGTTCCTGGACTACGGCACGCTGACCGACGCGGCCGCGGCGGCGGGCTTCTCCAGCCCGTCCCATCTCAGCAGCGCGTTTCACGCCACGTTCGGGCTGCGGCCGAGCCGGGTGCTGGCCGCCGGGTGCGTGATCGTGGACGAGACGCCTGCCGGCACGCCGGGTGCGTGACCGTGCCGCAGCCCGCTCCACTGCCGCCTCGGAACGGCCCTACGCCCTCGGACAGGCCCTACGCCCTCCGACAAGGCCTTACGCCCTCGGATAGCGCGCGAGCCAGCCCGGCGCCGATCCCCCGGGGCCGTGCAGCGCGGGCCCCTGCGTCATTTCGAGGGCGAAGTCGTCGGCCAGCTGCAAGATCGTGTCCCGGCCCTCCAGTTCGACCAGCCAGTCCGGCGGCAGCGCCGTCTCGCCGTGCTGCGTGCCCAGCAGGTTGCCGCAGATGGCGCCGGTCGAGTCGCTGTCGCCGCCGTGGTTGACGGCGAGCAGCAGCCCGTGCCGGATGTCCTCGGCGACCAGCGCGCAGTACACGCCGATCGACAGCGCCTCCTCGGCCGTCCAGCCCTCCCCCAGCGACTCCACCCGGGCGGGCGTCGGCATGCCCTGCCGTACGGCGCCGAGCGCGCGCTTGAGGGCGTCCGTGGTCTCCTCGTGGTCGGGGCGGGTGGCCAGATGCGCCAGGGCCTTCTGGACGCCCCCGTCGAGGTCCTCGCCGCGGGCCAGCGAATGGCTGATGATCGCGAAGGCGCCGGCGGCCAGATAGCCGGTGGGATGGCCGTGCGTCTGTGCCGCGCACTCGACGGCCAGCTGGAAGACCAGCTGCGGCTCCCAGCCGACGAGCAGGCCGAACGGCGCGGAGCGCATCACGGCGCCGCAGCCCTTCGAGTCGGGGTTCTTGGGCTTTTCGAGGGTGCCCATCACCTCGTCGCCGAGGCCGGTCAGGCAGGCACGGGCGGGTGCCCGCCTGGCGTAGAGCCACTCCTCGCGGGCGAGCCAGCCGTCGTCCTTCTTGCGCTCGTCCGGGCCCCAGTCGCGCTGGGTGGCGGCCCAGCGCAGATAGGCGCGGTGGACGTCGGTGGGCGGATGCCAGGCGCCGGTGTCGCGGCGCACCTGGGCGCGTATCAGCCCGTCGACCGTGAACAGCGTCATCTGGGTGTCGTCGGTGACCGCGCCGCGCCGCCCGAAGGCCGGCACGAAGTCCGTCACGCCTTCCTGGCCGTGCTCCTCGCGGATCGCGTCGAGCGAGTCGAACTCGATGCCCGCGCCGAGCGCGTCGCCGATGGCGCCGCCGAGCAGGCAACCACGCACCCGGCTGCGGAAGTCCTGCTGTTCGGCGCGGCCCCAGATAGCAGCGCCGCCTGCCGCCGCGTTCATGCCGAAACCTCGCTGCGCTCGGCCCCGCATTCGCGCGGCGCGCACCCTTCCATGGCTCGCTCGCTGCGCTCGCTCACTGCGCGACCTCCCGAAACTCACAACGTCGCGGGGCCTTGCGGCCTCCCCTGGCGGCACTGTAATCGACCGGGAATGATCGACTTGAGGCCAGGATCGTATTGTGAACAGTCATCCATGAGGCGGCTTTTGAACGGTACGGTCCGGACGGTCCCGTTCGGGTGGGAGGGGTCGCCCCGGCCCACCGCCCTGTCTCGCCTCACCTCTTCGTCACCTCTTCGGGAGAACCAACGATGACCCCGCGCTGTGCCGTACTCGACGACTACCAGGACGTCGCCCTCTCCATGGCCGACTGGTCGGCCCTCGCCGGAGCCGTGGACGTCCGTACGCTGCACCGGCCGTTCCGCTCCGAGGACGAGGTCGTCGAAGCGATCGGAGACTGCGAGATCGTCGTCGCGATGCGCGAGCGCACCCCGTTTCCCGCCTCGCTGCTCGCCCGGCTGCCCCGCCTCCGACTCCTGATCACCTCCGGAATGCGCAATGCGTCCATCGACCTCGAAGCCGCCGCACGGCAGGGCGTCACCGTCTGCGGTACGGCCAGCAACACCGAACCGCCGGTCGAGCTGACCTGGGCGCTGATTCTCGGCCTGGCCCGCAACATCGCCCCCGAGAGCACCGCGATGCGTACCAACGGGCCCTGGCAGAGCACCCTCGGCGCCGATCTGCACGGCCGGCGGCTCGGGCTGCTGGGCCTGGGCAAGATCGGTTCCCGGGTCGCCCGGGTCGGCCTGGCCTTCGGCATGGACGTCGTCGCCTGGAGCCGGAACCTGACCGCCGAACGCGCCGCCGAGGTCGGCGTGCGCGCGACAGCCACCAAGGAGGAACTGCTGGAGAGCAGCGACTTCGTCTCCGTGCACCTCGTCCTGGGCGACCGCACCCGCGGTCTGATCGGCGCCGGGGAACTCCGCCGGATGCGACCCACCGGCTACCTCGTCAACACCTCCCGCGCCGCCATCGTCGATCGGTCCGCGCTGCTCCAGGCGCTGCGCGAGAACTGGATCGCCGGCGCCGGCCTGGACGTCTTCGACCACGAGCCGCTCCCCGCCGACGACCCGCTGCGCACCCTCCCCAACGTCCTCGCAGTCCCCCACCTCGGCTATGTCACCCGCCGCAACTACGAGGGCTACTTCCAGCAGGCCGTCGAGAACATCACCGCGTACCTGGCGGGCAGCCCGGTGCGGCGACTCGGCTGAGGGGGCGCCACTCCTTTTTCGGTGGGCCCCCTCCCCCCTCCCCCTCCCCCTCCGCCCCCACCCCTGTCCCTGACCTTGCCCGTGCCCGAGTCCTTGGCCTCGCCCCCGTTCCCCGCGCCCGTTCCCCGTCCCCGGCCTCGCCCTGGTCGGGCACCGGCGTCGCGCCTCCCCTGGCTCACCGGCGCACTCACCCGTTCGATACTGGCGAGGCCGTCCGCTGGGCATGCTCTCCCCATGTCCGAGTACGAGTGGGATCGCACCACCATGGCCGTTGTCGCCTCCGCGCTCTCCGGCGACAGCGACGGCGCGGTGGAACTCCTCCGGCCGCTCCCCCAGCGCGACGTCTGCCATATCGCCGTACGGCTGGCCGCCATGGCCGCCGACGCGCTGATCGTCGCCGCCCAGGACACCGGAGGCGACCGCGAGGAGGCCCTGTCCCAGTGGCAGCAGTGCATCCTGCAGCACGAGACGGAGCACGGCGGGGAGTGAGCCGCGGTCGGGCGGTAGGGCGGTCGGGCGGTCGGCAGGCGCGTATGGGCGGTTGTCAGCCGGTGCCGTCTGCGGCCGAGGCCGCCATCCTGCGTATCAGCCCGTCCCGTATCGCGGCCAGCCGTTCGGTGTCCGCGCCCGGCAGCCGGACGAGGTCGCGTACCCCCAGCTCGGAGTCGGCGACGGCCTCCCACGGACCGTCGTCCAGCAGCTCCGCCGCCATCGCCGCTGCGCCCGACCAGTCGCCCAGCGCGCACCGGCTGACGACGGCGACAGCGGCCGCGCCTATCGGCTCGAGCGGCCCGAGCGGCTCGTCGGGGTCGTTTACGGGGCGGGCCGCAGCCTCCCCGTCACGGGCCGCCTCCGCCCGGAGCGCCCGCCAATCGCTCGCTGCCGCGTGCACGCCCGCGCGGGCGCTGACCAGCATCGCCGCCTCGTACCGAACGATCCGCCCGACCGCGGCCCCGTCGCCGGAGCCCTGCCGACCTGCGCGATCGAGCGCGTCACGTGCCGCGTCGAGGTCGCTCGCACGTCGCAGGCAGCCCGCCTTGAGAGCCAACAGGCAGGCATCCGCCGGATCGTCCCCGAGGGCACGGTCGAAGTCGGCCAGGGCGCGGTCCCCGTCACCTCGTAGGAGATGCGCCTTGCCGCGCCGGGTCAGCATGCGGCCGGGGTCCGCTCCGAGATCGAGGGCCCGGTCGAAGTCCGCGAGGGCTTCCGTCAGCCGGCCCGTGCGGAGGTTGATCTCCCCCCGTGTGGCCACGGCGCTGTGGGAGTCCGGGAGGAGACGGATCGCGGCGGAAAGTTCCGTACGGGCGTCCGTGGTGCGTCCCCTGATCGTCAGGAGCCGGCCGCGCTGCTCGCGCGCCAGGCCGTCCGCGGGAGCGAGGACGAGCGAACGGTCCAGTGCGGCCAGCGCCTCCTCCTGCCGCCCCAGGGAGATCAGGATCTCGCCACGGGCGGTATGGGCGAAGGCGTACTCGGGATCGGCGGCAATGGCCCGGTCGGCCTCCGCCAGGGCCTGGTCGTAGCGCCGCATCTCCATGGCGGTGCGGCACCGCTCCATCCACACCCAGGGGCTGTCCGGCTGGAGTTCGGCCGCGCGGCCAAGGGCGGCGAGGGCTTCCTCGTACCGGCCCAGGACGCGCAGGGTGATGCCTCGGCGGGCGTGCGCCCAGACATAAGCGGGGTTGACCGCCAGGGCCCGGTCGAACTCCGCCAGGGCGAGTTCGTGCCGCCCCATATCGCGGTAGGCGGCGCCTCGTTCGGCCATCGCCCAGGCGTACTCCGGGTTGATCTCGATGGCGCGCTCCAGGCCCGCGAGCGCTTCCCCGTGGCGGCCGAGGCGGCGCAGGCAGACGGCGCGGCTGGCGATGCTGAAGGCGTGGCCGGGATCGAGGTCCAGGGCCCGGTCGAATTCGGGCAGCGCCTGTTCGTAGTTGCCCATGAGGCGGTGGGCCTCGCCGAGTTGGGAGGCGGCATCCACCGAGTCCGGGGCGATCTCCAGGGCGCGGGTGTAATCCTCCGCCGCCCGCTCGAAAGACCGCAGGTAGCGGTGGGTCAGGCCGCGGCCGATCAGCGCGCGGGCGTTGCGCGGCTCCAGTTCCAGGCAGCGGTCGAAGTCGGCGAAGGCCTGGGGCCAGGCTTCGGCCTGGCGGTGTTCGCGGCCACGTACGCGGTGGATGCGCGCCTGTCGGGCCGTGTCGAGGCCGGGTTGGGCGAGCAGTGCGGTGAGGACCTCGGTCAGGCCGCCGCCGTCCTCGGTGAGCGCGGCCGAGAGCCGGTCGCCCCAGTCGCCGACCTCCGGCGCGTCGGCGTCCGCACCGGCCTGCCGGATGGTCTCGGCCACTCTGCGGACGGCGGGCCTGGCGCGGTCGGCCGCGTCCAGGACGTCGGACAACGCCTCGGCCAGTGACGGGCGGGGGTCCGCGCAGAGGGAGTGGTAGATCTCCTGGAGCCGGTGTTCCAGCCGTCGTTCGTCGGTCCACAGGTCGGCGGAACGAGCGCCGTCGGGGCCCGCGGCAGCCGCCTCCCCGAGCCGTTGCCGGGCCGCCTCGGCGAGGTCACGGTGCCGGGCCGACCAGGTGTGTGGTGATCTGCGCCGCTGGAGCCGCAGCATCGCCGTGCGCACCACCTCGTGGTACTGCCGGCGTCCCGCGCGGTCGGCGACGAACGGCAGTCCGCACAGCCAGCCGTAGTGTTCGGCGGCGGACGCGTCGACCGCGGCGCGGAAGACGTCCTCGTCCAGATGGCGCGGCAGGGCGGCCGCCAGCGCCGCCTCTCGGCGTACCGGATCGGTCTCCCATTTCAGGAACCGTTCGACGGCGGTGTCGCTGGGGTCGTCCACCTCTTCGACGGCCTGCGGGCGGTTCTCGGCGAGGGTGGAGACCAGCACCGGCAGGCCGCCGGACAGCCGCATGATCACCTCGACGACGCGCTCATCGGTGATTCCCCTGGTGGCCAGCAACTGCCGCGCCTCGGTCTCGGTGAAGGCGTCCAGCGGCAGATCCGCCACACAGTCCAGGTAGTCGGCCCAGCAGCGGCGGTCCAGCGCGGTCTGGCCGGCCAGGGTCACCACCACATTGGGTGCCAGCGGCCCGTAACGGTCGCTGACGAGGACATCGCGCAGCCAGATGTCCAGCAACGGCCCGGTCCGCTCGTAGGTGTCGAAGAAGAGCGCCAGCCAGGGCACTTCGTCCGCGGCGGCATTCACCTCACGGACGAACACCGGGGTCAGGGCCTGGAGCGGGGACATCACCAGCTGAACGTCGTCGTGGTTGCGCAGCCGGGCGCTGAGGAGCCCGCGCAGCCGGTCGGCGCCGCGCGCCACATGGGCGGGGTCCAGCGCTCCGGTGACGGCGCCGGCGCCGGGGAGCAGCACTCCGAGGCCCGCGAGCCCGGCCTGGGCGGCGATCATGCTGCCGGGCGAGGGGGCCGGGCCCCGGGGGTCGGCGGGGTCGCCCGGACCATCCGCCGCGGCCGCCGCCTCGACCTCGTGCCGGCGCTCCCGGTAGGTGGCGAGCAGCTTGTCGAAGGCCTTCAAGGGGCGGCCCTGGGCGGCCAGTTGGCCGCTGATGACAGCCATGGCCTCCGGCACACCGTGCACCGCTTCGTCGACGTACGCGGTCGGCGCGCCGTGCTCGCGCGCCGCCTCGGCGAACTGCCGGACCAGGGAGGTTTTGCCGACGCCCGCTTGTCCGTGCACATGGAACAGGAACTGGTGTGCCGGGTCCTCCACGACCCGCGAGAGGTTGTCGCGGAACGCGGCGATCTCGGCCCGCCGCCCCACGAATCCCGCACGTCGGCGGAGCCGGATCAGCTCCTGCCGGGAAAGCCTGCCGCGATCCACCGTTTCCACCCCCTCTCGGCGGCCCTCACGGCTCCCTGCCGGGGCGTTCCGCCTGCTCAAGCAGATTAGCCTTCGGCGGAGTTGGCGGCTTGGGCCTGTGGATAACCTGCCCCGGCGCTGGGCGAGCAGACGGATCCACGCGGGTGGCGTTCACGCAGATGGCGTGCGCGCGGATCCGTCGACGGGCGTCAGTCGAGGTCCTCCGAATAGTCGGTCGTGAAGCAACCCTCGACCTCGCCGTCCTCGGTCGTGCTGCCCTCCGGTGCCTTGAAGTTCGGGGTGCAGTTGAGGAACATCAGCCCGGCCTTGAGGAGCGCCCGCCGCTGGTCGTCGCTGCTCGGGTCGATGGCGAAGTCGTCGCCGACCATGAGGTCGTCCTGTTCGTCCTCGTCGGCCTTGACGGCGGTCTGGAACGCCTCCATGTCCTCGATGGTGAGGAAGTCGGGGTCACCGTCGTCGCCCTCCGGGTGCTCGCATTCGCCGCCCCCGTTGACGCCCTTCATGCCCATGGACTGCACCTGCTGGACCTCTTGGGGCGTGGCGATGTCGACATTCCCGCAACCGAGCGCCGACACGAGGAATCGCCCGGCGTCCTCGGGCGAACCCGCGGAGGGCAGACCGCCGCATGCGGAAACCGACGCCAAGGCGAAAACGGTTCCGACGATGGCAAGTGTTCGATGGAAGCGCATGACGTCCCTTTGCAGATGTGGCTCCGAGCCGGGCGCACCGACCTGTTGCGGCGCACCTCGGCCGCGAGGGTGAAGAAAGCCATCTGCTCTCCCCCGTTCCCCCCGCCGTTGACCGGGACATGTTAAGCGGAGCCGCAGGTCGGAGGAGGCACACTTTCAGCGCACGTCAGAGGACATACGTCAGAGCAGGCACGTCGGAGGAGACATGTCAGCGAGGCACGTCGGAGCAGGCACGCCTTCAGGGCCTCGCCCCCGCCGCCCCGAAGGCGCCGGTCATCAACGCGCCGCCCGCTACTCCACCACCGGCAGCAGCTCCGGCAGATGGCCGTCCGAGGCCAGCGCCGCCGACAGTCGTTCCTCCGTGACCTGCCCGTATGTCGTCGTGCGGGGGCGGGCCCTGCGTCCGGCGGCCTCCGCGATGGCGGTCAGGTCCTTGACGGAGCGGTAGGAGCCGTAACTGGAGCCCGCCATACGGGAGATGGTCTCCTCCATCAGGGTGCCGCCCAGGTCGTTGGCGCCCGAGCGCAGCATCTCGGCCGCGCCGTCGGCGCCGAGCTTGACCCAACTGGTCTGGATGTTGGTGATGTGCGGGTGGAGCAGCAGCCGGGCCATGGCCGTCACCGCGCGGTTGTCGCGGGTGGTGGGGCCGGGGCGGGCGATGCCGGCGAGGTAGACGGGGGCGTTGGTGTGGATGAAGGGGAGGGTGACGAACTCGGTGAAGCCGCCAACGTTCTTGGACAGCGCGGACCGCTGGATCTCCGCCAGCAGGCGAAGATGGCCGAGCCAGTGCCGCGGCTGATCGACATGGCCGTACATCATCGTCGAGGACGAGCGAATGCCCAGCTCATGGGCGGTCTTGATGACCTCGACCCAGGTGGCGGCGGGCAGCTTGCCCTTGGTGAGGACCCAGCGGACCTCGTCATCGAGGATCTCGGCGGCCGTGCCGGGGATGGAGTCCAGGCCGGCGGCCTTGGCCTCGGTGAGCCACTCGCGGATGGACAGCCCCGTACGCGTCGCGCCGTTGACGACCTCCATGGGGGAGAAGGCGTGCACATGCATCCCCGGGACGCGTTCCTTGACGGCGCGTGCGATGTCGAAATAGGCCGTGCCGGGCAGGTCGGGGTGGATGCCGCCCTGCATGCAGACCTCCACCGCGCCCACGTCCCACGCCTGTTGGGCGCGGTCGGCGACCTGGGAGAGGGAGAGGGTGTAGGCGTCGGCGTCGGTGCGGCGCTGTGCGAAGGCGCAGAAACGGCAGCCCGTGTAGCAGACGTTGGTGAAGTTGATGTTCCTGGTGACGATGTAGGTGATGTCGTCGCCCACGGTGGCGCGGCGCAGGTCGTCGGCGATCCGGCAGAGCGCGTCCAGGGCCGGGCCGTCGGCGTGCAGCAGGGCCAGCGCCTCGTCGTCGGTGAGTTTCGTGGGGTCGTCGGCGGCCTGCGACAGCGCCTGGCGTACGTCGGCGTCGAGGCGGGACGGCACCATCCCGGGGGCGGCGGCCTCGCGCAGCGCCTCCCAGTCGCCGTAGACCTCGTCGAAGTCGTCGCGGCGGTCGCTCGTGCGCCCCTCGGTGTCGATGGTGCGGTGGAGGTCGGTGCGGCCGGAGCCGGAGGACTCCAGGGAGAAGCCCTCGTCGGGCTCCTGCCAGGGGTGGCCCGCCACCACCGCGTCGGCACGGGCGAGGCCGGTCTCCGGGTCGGCCAGGGCCCGGACGTGCGGCAGCAGGCGCGGGTCCAGCCAGGGCTCGCCGCGCTGGACGAACTCCGGGTAGACGGCGAGGCGTTCCTCGAGCCGGAAGCCGGCGGCGGCGGAGCGCTCGGCGAGTTCCTCGATGTGCGGCCAGGGGCGCTCGGGGTTGACGTGGTCGGGGGTGAGTGGTGAGACGCCGCCCCAGTCGTCGATGCCGGCCCCGATGAGCCGCGCGTACTCGTCGTCCACCAGGTTGGGTGGCGCCTGGAGGCAGCCGGCGGGGCCCATGATGTGCCGGGCGACGGCGACCGTGGCGACCAGTTCGTCCAGTTCCGCGTCCGGCATCCCGCGCATCGCGGTGTCCGGTTTGGCGCGGAAGTTCTGCATGATCAGTTCCTGGATGCCGTGGTAGGCGCGGGAGATGCGGCGGAGCGCGAACAAGGACTCCGCGCGCTCCTCGTATGTCTCCCCGATGCCGATCAGCAGGCCGCTGGTGAACGGGACCGAGCTGCGGCCGGCGTCCTCCAGGACGCGCAGTCGCACGGCGGGCTCCTTGTCCGGTGAGCCGTAGTGCGGGCCGCCGGGCTCGCTCCACAGCCGCTCCGCCGTGGTCTCCAGCATCATGCCCATGGACGGCGCGACCGGCTTGAGTCGCTGGAAGTCCGTCCAGGTCATGGCGCCGGGGTTGAGGTGCGGCAGCAGCCCGGTCTCCTCCAGGATGCGGATCGCCATCGCCCGTACGTACGCGATGGTGTCGTCGTACCCCTCGGCCTCCAGCCACTCGCGTGCCTCGGGCCAGCGGTCCTCGGGGCGGTCCCCCAGGGTGATCAGCGCTTCCTTGCAGCCCATTTCGGCGCCGCGGCGGGCGATGGCCAGGACCTCGTCCGGGGACATGAACATGCCGTGGCCGGCGCGGCGCAGCTTGCCCGGGACGGTGGCGAAGGTGCAGTAGTGGCACTTGTCGCGGCACAGGCGGGTGAGCGGAATGAAGACGCTCTTGGAGTAGGTGATGACCCCGGGGCGGCCGGCGGCTTCCAGGCCCGCGTCCCGCACCCGGGCCGCGGACGCGCACAGGTCGACGAGGTCCTCGCCGCGGGCCTGGAGCAGCACCGCGGCCTCGGTGACGTCCAGTGCCACGCCGTCGCGGGCGCGGCGCAGCGCCCGGCGCATCGCGTTCGCCGTCGGCCCCGCCGGGCGGCCGGCGGCGGCACCGGTCCCCCGGGCGGCGCCTCGGTCGGTTCCCTGGTCAGGTGCCTGCGCGCTGGAAGTCATCCCCCGAGCATACGAGCGCCCGCCGACAGCGCCGCCGCCGGAGAACCGACGACCGGTGTGCGCCTGATCACGCGAGACGGAGGTTCCCTCCGCAGGCGGCGAGTGCTGTTCCCGGCGATCGGGACGGCCCTAGGGAGACGGCAGTACGGAGACGGCGGCACGGAGACGGCGCTACAGACTGGCCAGCAGCTCGTCGGAGTACGTCCGGGTCAGAAACTCCATGTTGTGGCCGTCGGGGTCGTCGACATACAGGCCGCGGCCGCCGTCCTGGGTGTTGATCACCTGCGGCCGGGTGTGCCGGGGGTCCGCCCAGTACGGCAGCTCACGCGCCTGGATACGGGCCAGGATCGCGTCGAACTCCTCCTCCGTCACCAGGAACGCGTAGTGCGTGGGGGCGAATTCCCGCCGGTCCCCGACAAAGTCCGCGAAGTCGAGCGTGACGCCGTTGTCCAACTTGAGCGCGGCGAACGGGCCGTACGCCTTGGGCTCGGGCGCGTCCAGAAGGCCGGCCAGGAAGCGTGCGGAGGCGAAACGGTCGGTGCTGTGCACGATCGTGTGGTCGAGTCGGGGCATGGGGGTTCTCCTTGGACCGTTGATCTGCGGATGGTGCTCGCATGGCCCGCGGACCTGCGGAACTACGCAACCGCCGAGCCACGGGGCCACGGAACCACGGAGCCTTCCCTTACGACGCTACGTCCGGTCGGAGAGGCCCGTATCGGTCTGCGGTACCGAACCCTCCGGATGGCCGTACGTCGGTGGTCCTAGGCGTTCGTCCTACGCCGCGCCGCGTCACAGGTACTGCGCGAAGTCGTCCAACGTCCGCAGCACCTCCGCTTCCCCGGCCGCCGGCAGTTGCAGCACCACCTCCGGGAGGCCCAGCTCCCGGTAGTGCGCCAGTTTCCCGGGCGACGGGCGCACCGCGTACGGCACCACCAGCGGCTCGCCCGCACGCCCGGCGTCCGCCCACGCCCGGCGCAGCACCGGAAGGGTCTCGGCCAGCCCTCGCCCGCCGATCGGCAGCCAGCCGTCCGCGTACTCGGCGATCTGCCCGAAGAGCCTGGGCCCGGCGGCACCGCCGATCAGGGTGCGCGGCGCGCCGTGCACCGGCTTCGGGAACGCGTAGGAGGCACGTACGGATGCGAACTCGCCTTTGTAGGCGGTGGGTTCCGCGGCCCACAGGGCCCGCATCAGCGCCACCCGGTCACGCGTCAGCTCGCGTCGTGTCGACCATTCCACCCCGTGGTCGGCGGCTTCCTCGACGTTCCAGCCGAAGCCGACACCGAAGGTGAGGCGGCCGCCGGAGAGGTGGTCGAGCGTCGCGATCTGCTTGGCGAGGCCGATCGGGTCGTGCTGGGCGACGAGGGTGATGCCGGTGCCGAGGCCGAGCCGTTCGGTGACGGCGGCGGCCTGGCCGAGTGCGACGAACGGATCGAGGGTGCGGCCGTATTCGCGGGGCAGCGGCTCGCCCATGGGGGCCGGGGTGTCGCGGCTGGCCGGGATATGTGTGTGCTCGGGGAGATAGAGCCCGTCGAACCCGCGTTGTTCCAGCTCACGGGCGAGCCGGACCGGCCGGATCGTCTCGTCGGTCAGGAAGATCGTGGTCGCGATCCGCATGCTGGGCACCTCCGCGTCAGGCGTGTGGGTGACCGCATGTTGCCCTACCGTCCGACGGTTATCCACAGGCCTTTCCCTCCGCGTCACACCCGCGTACAACAGTTTTCACACGGCGACATGAGCCGATGCCACGGCGACATACGCCGGCGACATGGCGACATGGGCTGATGACGCGGCGACCCGACCATCCGCCGCTGACGGCAGGCCGACGGCAGTGCGGACCGCGGTGCGGGCGGCACTGCGGGAGGCCATCCATCCGATGCTTGGGGGGCAGAAATGGACCGGCGCGACGTTCTGAGACTTTCGGCGGTCGCGGGCGCGTCGGGCGCGCTTACGCTCGGAGCTGTGAGCTTCGCCGACGCGGCACCGGCAGCCGGGGGCTCCGGCCCGGAGCCGGCCGGAGGTCCGCCGAGCGGCTCCGGCGGGGGCGAGCAGACCCGCAAGGTCACCGGCCATCTCACGACGGGCGCACCGGACTTCGTCTATCTGCCGGTCGAAGTTCCGCACGGCGTACGGGAGATCGCCGTCGCCTACAGCTACGACAAGCCGGCCGTCCCCCAGGGCACCCCCGGCAACGCCTGCGACATCGGCATCTTCGACGAGCGCGGCACCGAGCTCGGCGGCGCGGGCTTCCGCGGCTGGTCGGGCGGGGCCCGCACGGAGTTCTTCCTGCGCGCCGACGACGCCACCCCCGGCTACCTCCCCGGCCCCGTCAACGCCGGCACCTGGCATATCGCCCTCGGCCCGTACACCGTCGCGCCGCAGGGCCTGACCTACGAGGTCACCATCACCCTCCGCCACGGCCCTCCGGGGCACACCCCGGCGCCCGTCTACCCGCCCGAGCGCGCCCGGGGCCGCGGCCGCGCCTGGTACCGCGGCGACAACCATCTGCACTCCGTCTACTCCGACGGCAAGCGGACACCCGCCGAGATCGCGGCGCTGGCCCGTGCCGCCGGGCTGGACTTCATCACCACCTCCGAGCACAACACGACGTCCGCGCATCGCGCCTGGGACGGCCTGTGGGGCGATGACCTGCTCGTCCTCACCGGCGAGGAGGTCACCACGCGCAACGGCCATGTGGTGGCGATGGGCACCGACCCGGGGGTCTTCATCGACTGGCGCTACCGAGCCCGCGACAACGCCTTCGGCAAGTACGCGCGTGCCATCCGGCGGGCCGGCGGCCTGGTCATCCCGGCGCATCCGCACGCCACCTGCATCGGCTGCAACTGGAAGTTCGGGCTGAACGACGCCGACGCGGTGGAGGTCTGGAACGGGCCGTACACCCCGGATGACGAGGTCACCCTCGCCGAGTGGGACAACACCCTGGTCGCGCACGCCCGCGGCGGCGCCTCCTGGCTGCCGGCCGTCGGCCACAGCGACGCCCACCGCGACCCGGACGTCGTCGGCCACCCGCAGACCGTCGTATGGGCCGATGACCTCTCCCGGCGCGCCATCCAGGACGGCATCCGGGCAGGACGGGTCTGGATCGCCGAGTCGTCGAAGATCGACCTCGCCTTCTCCGTCACCGGCGAACGCGGCGAACACGCCGGCATCGGCGAGCGCCTCGCGGTCGCGCGTACGTCGCAGGTCACCGCCCGGCTGACGGTCTCCGGCGCCCCGGGCTGCGCGGTCTCCTTCGTCACCGACCAGGGCACCGTGTATGCGACGCCGCTGCCGCCGTCCGGCACGGGCACCGTCAGCTGGCAGACGACGCCCGACCACGCCGCCTACATACGCGCCGAGGTCCGCCACCCCGCGACCACGCCGGGACTGCCGGGGCCGATGGCGGCGCTGACGAATCCGGTGTTCCTGGACGGGAGGGACTGAGCGGCGGGCTACGGGAGCCGAGGGGCTTCGCAGAGCCCCCTCGCCCCCGCACTCCCCCGCCCCGTCACCCCGTCACCCCGTCACCCCGGCCAGACGATCGCCTGCAACTCGCTGTAGGCATGCAGCGCGTACGAGCCCACATCGCGCCCGACCCCGCTGCGCTTGAAGCCGCCGAACGGGGCCTCCATGTTCCGGCCGACCGTGTTGACGCCGACCCCGCCGGCCCGCAGCCGTCCCGCGACCCGGAACGCGCGGGCCACATCGCCGGACCAGACGTAGTCCAGCAGCCCGTAGTCGCTGTCGTTGGCCAGCGCGATGCCCTCCTCCTCGTCGTCGAAGGGAACGACCACGACCACCGGTCCGAAGATCTCCTCGCGCACCGCCCGCATCTCGTTCGTGCAGTCCGCGAACAGCGTCGGCGCCACATAGAAGCCGCGCGCCGTCTCCGGCCGCTCGCCCCCGGCGACCAGCCGCGCGCCCTCCTTAGCCGCCAGCTCGACATACGACTCGATACGGTCCCGGTGCGCCGCGGAGATCACCGGGCCGACGACCGTGCCCGGCTCCCTCGGGTCACCGACCGTCAGCCGCGCCGCGTACCGGGCGAGGCCCTCCACCAGCCGCTCGTAGATGCCACGCTGCGCCAGTACGCGGGTCGGCGCGGTGCAGATCTGTCCGCTGTAGAAGGAGAAGGTGGTGCCGATACCGGCCACCGCCGCCGCCGGATCCGCGTCGTCGAAGACCAGCGCAGCGCCCTTGCCGCCCAGCTCCATCAGCTGCCGCTTCATCCCGCGGCCGCACTCCTCGGCGATCTTCTGCCCGACCGCCGTGGAACCGGTGAAGCTGACCATGTCCACGCCGTCCGCCGCCACCGCGGCCGCACCGACGTCGGGCCGCGCGCCGCTGACCACATTGACCACGCCCGGCGGCACCCCGGCCTCGGCCAGCGCCTCGGCCATCCGGTACACCGACAGCGGGTCCTGCGGCGCCGGCTTGACGACGACCGTATTGCCCATCGCCAACGCCGGCGCGATCTTGCCCGCCGGGTTCGCCCAGGGGTTGTTGTACGAGGTGATGCAGGTGACGACGCCCACCGGGCGGCGAACCGCGAGCGCCCCGAGGACGCCCGCCTTCCCTATCGGCCCCGCCTCGTTGATCTGCGGCGGCAGCCCGGTCTCCACCGGCTCCAGCGCGCCGCGCGCGTACCGCTTGAAGCGGGCGACGGACACCCCGACCTGCATACCGCGCGCGGTACCGGTCGTCGCGCCACTCTCCGCCTGCGCCAGCTCCGCGTACCGGACGAACTCCCTGCGCATCACCCCGGCCGCGCGGTCCAGGATGCCGGCCCGTTCCTCGGGTGCAGTGCGCGACCAGCTCTCGAACGCCTCGCGTGCCGCGTCCACCGCCGACTCCACCTGTGCCCGGCTCGCCTCCGGGGCCCGCCCGACGACCTCCTCGGTCGCCGGGTTGATGACGTCGTAGTGTCCGCCGTCCGGCTCCACCCACTCGCCACCGATGAACAGCCGCTCGTCACCCACCACTTGACCACCGCCCGCCTGGCCACCGGCCACCTTCACACCGCCCACCCCCGGCTCCCTCTCACCTTGTACGCCCTCTCACCCCGTACTTCCCCTCACCTCGTACTCGCCCTCACCTCGTGCTCACCGTCTCCGTATCCCGCCCCGACCGCAGCACCGTCCCCGGCACCGCGCCGGTCACCGCGTCCTCCCGGATCGTCTCCACCCCGTTGACCCGTACGCTCACGATCCCGATCGCCTTCGAATCCAGCCGTGGGCTGTCCCCCGGCAGGTCGTGCACCAGCTTCGCGGGCCCGGCGTCGATCCGCTCCGGATCGAAGAGCACCAGGTCGGCGTGGTAGCCCTCGGCGATCCGGCCGCGCCCGCGCAGCCCGAACAGCCGGGCCGGGTCGTCCGTCAGCATCTGTACGGCCCGCTCCAGGCCGACGAGCCGGCGCCCGCGCAGACAGTCCCCGATGAAGCGGGTGGTGTACGGCGCGCCGCACATCCGGTCCAGATGCGCGCCGGCGTCCGAGCCGCCCAACAGGACGTCCTCGTGCTGCCAGGTCTCCTGGCGCAGTGCCCAGCTGTCCGGGTCGTTGTCGGTGGGCATCGGCCACAGCACCGTACGCAGCTCGTCGTTGGCGCAGATCTCGACCAGGCAGTGGAAGGCGTCCTGCCCGCGCTCGGCGGCGATGTCCCGGACCACCCGGCCCGAAAGCCCCGCGTTCGCCGCGGAGTAGGTATCCCCGATCACATACCGCGCGAAGTTCGTCAGCCGCCGGAAGACCCCGGCCTCCTTGCTGTTCGCGCGTCGCAGCATCTCGGCCCGTACGTCGGCGTCCCTCAGTGCGGCGATCCGCTCGGACACCGGCAGGCCGAGGATCTCGCCCCAGCCGGGGATGAGGTTCAGTGCGCAGAAGGTGCCCAGCGACATGTTCATGGGGGTGAGGATCGGCATGGTCAGCGCCACGATCCGGCCGCCGGCCTTCCGCGCCCGCTCGCTGGCGACCAGCTGGCGCGGCACCCGTTCCGGCACGGCCGCGTCAATGGTCAGCACATTCCAGTTCAGCGGCCGGCCGGCGGCCGACGACATCTCCACGAACAGGTCGATCTCATCGTCGTCGAACTGGTCGAGGCAGCCCGCGACGATGGCCTCCAGCTGGGTGCCCTCGTGTTCGGCGACCGCGCGGGAGAGCGCGAGCAGCTCGTCGGGACGTGCGTGCCGCGAGGCGACGGGCCGGCCGTCGCCGTCCGAATGGGTCGAGGACTGGGTCGTGGACAGCCCCCAGGCTCCGGCGTCCATCGCGTCATGGAACAGCCGCAGCATCTCCGTCAGTTGGTCGGGCGAGGGCTGTCCGCCGATCGCCTCCGCGCCCATCACATACCGCCGCAGCGCGCAGTGCCCCACCATGAAGCCGGCGTTGACGGCGATCCGCCCCTCCAGGGCGTCCAGGTACTCGCCGAAGCCGTGCCAGTTCCAGGGCGCGCCCTCTTCCAGCGCGACCAGCGACATCCCCTCGACCTTGCTCATCATCCGCCGGGTGTAGTCGGCGTCCTCGGGCCGGTCGGGGTGCAGCGGGGCCAGGGTGAAGCCGCAGTTGCCGCCGGCGACGGTGGTGACGCCGTGGTTGAGCGACGGGGTGGCGTACGGGTCCCAGAACAGCTGGGCGTCGTAGTGCGTGTGCGGGTCGACGAAGCCGGGCGCGAGGACCAGCCCCTGGGCGTCCTCGCTGGTACGGGCCTCCTCGGTGACCGCCCCCGGCTCGGCGATCACCGCGACCCGGCCGCCCCGTATGCCGACGTCGGCGACGTAGGAAGGCGTGCCCGTGCCGTCCACGACGGTCGCGCTCCTGATCAGGTGGTCGAGCATGGTGCGTGGGTCCCTTCTTCCCTGGGGCTGTTCACGGATACGGGCGGCCGCCGCGCGGGCCGGTCCGCGCCTCACACGGGGGCGGCGTCGCCGTCACTCGCCCGCCGACCGCCGGAAGCGCGTGGTCCGGTGCACCGGATCCGTGTCGATCTTGGGGATGACGTGCTCGCCGATCAGCTTGATCGTGTTCATGGTGTCCTCGTACGGGACGCCGATCGGCAGGCCGAAGGAGAGCTGGTCGGCGCCGGCCTGTTCCCAGCGTTTGCACTGCCGGAGCACCTCGTCCGGGTCGCCGCAGATCATCAGCTCCTCGGCGATCAGCAGCTCGATGATCTCCTCGGTGTACTCGGGCAGCAGCTCGGGCCACTCCGGTATGCCGTCGGGCCGGGGGAAGGTGTCGTGGTAGCGGAACAGCAGCGACTGCAGGTAGTTGAGGCCGCCGCCGACCGCGATCTGCACCGCCTCCTGGTGGGTCTCCGCGCAGATCGCCGTCGACGTCACCATGACGTTGTCGTTGACGAAGTCCCCGACCGCCTCCGCCTCCTTCACGGCCGTCTTGTACGAGTCGACGACCCACTCCATGTCGGAGACCTTCTGCACGCTGAAGCCCAGCACGCCGAGCCCCTTCCTGCCGGCCATCGCGTACGAGGACGGCGACCCGGCGGCGTACCACATCGCCGGGTGCGACGCCCCGTACGGCTTGGGCAGGACCTTGCGCGGCGGCAGCTCCCAGTGCTTGCCCTTGAACCCGGCGTACTCGTCCTGGAGCCACATCTTGGGGAACTCCGCGATGGTCTCCTCCCAGAGTTCCTTGGTGTGGTTCATGTCCGTCACACCCGGCATGAACCCGAGGATCTCGTGGCTGCCCGCGCCCCGCCCGGAGCCGAACTCGAAGCGTCCGCCGGAGAGATGGTCGAGCATGGCCACCTTCTCGGCGACCTTCACCGGGTGGTTGACGGGGGCGAGCGGGTTGAAGATGCCGGAGCCGAGGTGGATGCGCTCGGTGGCGTGCGCGAGGTAGCCGAGGAAGACGTCGTTGGCCGACAGGTGCGAGTACTCCTCCAGGAAGTGGTGCTCGGAGGCCCAGGCGTACTTGAAGCCGGACCTGTCCGCCTGGATGACGTACTCCGTCTCCTCCATCAGCACGTGGTGCTCGGCGAGCGGGTCGGTCTCGGCCCGCTTGCCCACATATCCCTGCACGAAGATCCCGAATTCCAAGGAGGTTCACCATCCCTTGCCGATCCCCTGAGGGGGAGATTCCGACGGCCGGCTGGCCGGAGACGCTTTCCGAGGTCGCCCGACTTCCATTTCTGACACATCGTCAGATCAAGCTGACTGGGCGACTGTTCCACCGAGCCACCCAACCGTCAATACCTGACGCCGCGTCAGACCAAGCGCGGTCCTGTCATCGGCCGGGCGCCGGCCTCAGACGACGCTGACCCCCGCCAGCCACCCGCCGTCGATCACAAAAGGCTGGCCCGTGATGTACGAGGAGTCCTCACTGGAGAGGAACAGCGCGAGCCGCGCCACCTCCTCCGGCCTGCCGATCCGCCCGAGCGGCACGAGCTTGCGGTACAGCTCGTCGAGGGCCTGCGCGGCCTCCTCGGCGTTCGCCGCCGGGTCGAGCTGCGCGGGATTGCTCATGGCGGTGTCGATCGCGCCCGGACACACGGCATTGACCCGGATCTTCTTGGCGGCGAGCTCCAGGGCGGCGACCCTGGTGAGCCCGACGATGGCGTGCTTGGTCGCGGTGTACGCACCCACCCAGGCCATGCCCGTCAGCCCGGCGTACGAGGCGGTGTTCACGATCGTGCCGCCACCGGCCGCCTCGATCTCCGGCGCGACGGTCTTGATGCCGAGGAACACGCCGACCTGGTTGACCTGCAAAACCTGCTGGAACTCGGCAAGGGGCGTGCTCACCAGTTCGTTGAAGCGCAGGATCCCGGCGTTGTTGACCAGCCCGTCGATCCGCCCGTACGCGTGCTTCACCGCGGCGACCGCGGACTGCCAGTCGGACTCCTCGCCGACGTCGAGATGGACGTACAACGCGCCCACCTCCTTGGCCAGCTCCTCCCCCTGGTCGTCCAGTACGTCGGCGATGACGACCTTCGCGCCCTCCGCGGCGAAGAGCCGCGCCTCCTGCTCACCCTGCCCACGCGCCGCGCCGGTGATGAGGACGACGCGTCCGTCCAGCTTGCCCATGCCTGCCTCCTGCTCGTCGAGGTGCGGTGCGGCTTTTCTGGCGCTTGAGGTGCGGCCTTGTTCGGTGCTCGAGATGCGCACTAGCTCTTGAGGTGCGGAGCGACTTCGGCGCCGAACGCCGCCATCTGATCGACGAGTTCCCGCCGGCTCCGGCTCCGGAACCGCACCTGGATCTGGTCCACGCCCATCGCCCGGTACGCGCGCAGCGACTCGGCGATGACATCCGGTTTGCCGGCCAGCGTCCGCCGCCCGACGGACCAGCCGGGCTCGCCCACGTACAGCGGCTCGGCGATCGCCCCGACGGTGATCGGCTCCGCGATGCCGGCCGCCTCCCTGAGCCGCTTGAGCCGCGCGATCTGCGCGGGCAGCCGGTCACGCGGATCGCCCTGCGGCAGCCAGCCGTCTCCCCTGGTCGCGGCCCTGCGGACGGCGGCGGGCGAGGAGCCGCCCACCCAGACGGGGATACGTTCCTGAGCGGGCCGCGGCCGCTGCCCGAGCCCGCTGAACCGGTAGCGCGCACCGTGATGCTCGGGGTACTCGTCGGCCCCGAGTGCGGCCTTCAGCGCGTCCACCGTCTCGTCGAGCACGGCACCCCGCCCCTCGAAATCGACCCCGAGCGCCTCGAACTCCTCCCGCACATGCCCCGCACCGACCCCGAGGATCAGCCGGCCCCCGGAGAGGTGGTCGAGGGTGGCGTACTGCTTGGCGGAGACGAGCGGGTGCCGCAGCCCGACGATGGCGACATGGCTGAGCAGCTTCACCCGCTTCGTGACCCCCGCCAGGAACGAGAGCGTGGCGACGGGGTCGTACCAGACCGTGCTCATCGCCTCCGCGAGCCGCCGCGGTATCGCCACGTGGTCGCAGCTCGCGAGGTAGCCGAACCCGGCGCGGTCCGCGACCCGGGCGACCTCGGCCAGGTCGTCCGGCCCCGCGTCCGCCTCCCATGCCTCCGCGAAGAGGCCGCTCTGCGACTGAACGGGCAACTGCATCCCGTAGACCAGCCGCCCCTGCGGCGAGATCCGCACCATGCCGGGCTCCCTTCAACCGCAACATCACCTGACGGACCGTCACTTATGTCGAGCGCCTCATCGTGATGCCTGACGCACCATCAGGCAAGGGGTGCGACGGACGGCCCCGGGGCGAGGGGGGCGGCCTTCCCGGCCTCCGAGTCGGCCCCGGAGCCGGCCCCCACACCGGTTTGTATCCTCGGCAGTCGCCCCCCGTCGATGCCGTCTCCGTGAACCGGCACCGACGCAGCACTGCCGAGAGGAAGCACCATGACCACCGAGCCGAGCCCCGACCCCGACGCCCCGACCGGGCTCCTCGACCGGGCCCGCCAGGACTACCGGGACCTCGCGGCACGCGGGCTCTCGCTCGACCTCACCCGGGGCAAGCCGGCGCCGGAGCAGCTCGACCTCTCCGCGGACCTGCTCGACCTGCCCGCCGGCCGCCACACCGCCGCCGACGGCACGGACGTACGCAACTACGGCGGACTCCAGGGCCTGCCCGAGCTCCGGGAGATCTTCGCCGAGGCGCTCCAGGTGCCGGTCGAGCAGTTGCTCGCGCTCGGCAACTCCAGCCTTGAGCTGATGCACGACTGCCTGGTGCACGCGCTGCTCGGCATGGTGCCGGGCGCCGAGTCGCGCTGGGTCGACCAGGAGCGCATCGCGTTCCTGTGTCCCGTCCCCGGCTACGACCGCCACTTCGCGCTGTGCGAGCGCTTCGGCATCGAGATGATCCCGGTGCCGATGACCCCCGACGGCCCGGACATGGACGTCGTGGAGCGGCTGGTCGCCGAGAATGCGGCGGTCAAGGGCATCTGGTGCGTACCGAAGTACAGCAACCCGGACGGCGCCTGCTACAGCGACGGGACCGTGGCCCGCCTCGCCGCCATGGCGACCGCCGCCCCCGATTTCCGGATCTTCTGGGACAACGCCTACGCCGTCCACCACCTCACCGACGAGCCCGCCGAGATCGCCGACCTGCTCGCGGCCTGCGCGGCGAACGGCAACCCGGACCGGGCCTTCGTCTTCGGCTCCAGCTCGAAGATCACCATGGCCGGCGCCGGCGTCGCCTTCTTCGGCTCGTCGCCCGCCAACGTGCGGTGGCTGCTCGCCCACAACGCCAAGCGCTCCATCGGCCCCGACAAGGTCAACCAGCTGCGCCACGCCCTCTTCCTGCGCGACGCGGACGGCGTACGGGCCCACATGGACCGCCAACGCGCCGTGCTACAGCCCAAGTTCGAGGCCGTGCAGCGCGTACTGGAGACCGAGCTGGGCGGCACGGGTCTGGCCGCGTGGACGCGGCCCAAGGGCGGCTACTTCGTCACCCTGGAGGTACCGGACGGCTGCGCCAAGGAGGTCGTACGCCGGGCGGCCGAGGCCGGCATCGTGCTGACCCCGGCCGGCGCGACCCACCCGTACGGCGACGACCCGCGCGACGCCACCATCCGGATCGCGCCCAGCTACCCGGGCCTGGCCGATCTGGAGCAGGCGATGCTCGGGCTCACCACGTGCGTACGGCTCGTCGGGTACGAGAAGCGGCCGGCCCACTAGCCGGCACCGGCGCCCCGCCCCGGCCGTCGGGGCGGGGCGGCGCGCCCAGGCACAGCAGGAGGCCTAGTCCTCCGCCCGCTGCGTGACCGGCGCCTCCGTACGGTCGCCGAGGAACTCGTACCACCGGCGCTCCAGGCAGACGTACCGCACATCGGCCTCGACGAGGCTGAGGAAGGCCGAGACGGTTTCGGTGAGACGCTGCTGCAGCCCCGGGTCGGTCAGCTGCCCGTCCGCACTGAAGCCCTGGTGTGCGCTGGCGAGGCTGAACATGTCCGGGTAGACGCGCGTCCCGAGGTGCTCCAGCGGCACCCTCAGCGCCCACAGCCCGCGGTTGCCGCCGACCAGGGACGGGGATGCGGACACCAGCAGCGCGTGCTTGGTCTTGAACGGCTGCGGCTGCACCCGGGAGACCCAGTCGATCGCGTTCTTCAGCACCCCGGGCACGGAGGCGTTGTACTCGGGGGAAGAGATCACAAAGGCGTCGCACCGTTCGAGCCGGTCGCGCAGCGCGAGCGCGCCGACCGGAAGTCCGGCCTCCGCCTCCAGGTCGCCGTCGTACAGGGGCATGTCGAAGTCGTGCATGGTGGCGAGGTCGACGGTGGCACCGGTGTCGCCGATCAGACGCGCCACGAGGGCGGCGAGCCGCCCGTTGGACGATTCGGCCCGCATCGCGGCACCGAAGACGAGCACCCGGAGCGGGCCGGGGTGGGAGTCCGTGGGCATGGGCAACGTCCTTCCGGCGGATGACCGCGCGCCCGGCCTGGGCGCCCTGCCCATCAGTCTGGTCCGGGTGCGGCCACCACGCGATGCGCCGTGGGCCTTCCGGGCGAGTGGGCGCCCCCGGTCATACCCCGGCCGGCGCCCCCACCCGGCTGTGCAGCACTTCCCGCACCCGCGGCATCAGTTCCGGGTCCTTGAGCGTCATCCGGCCTACGTGCAACTGCTGATGCCCGTAGACCACCTTGCTCGGTGTGCTGCTCCCGTCTACCTCCAGCGACCATTCCACCTCTCGGAGGGCCAACGTCCCCGGCTTCGGCACGACGCGGCTGCTCCATCCGGTGCACAGGACCCACTCCGTCGGCTGCGTGGCAAGCCGCGCCGCGAGCTCCATGAGGCGCACATCCGGCACCTCCGGAAGCGGGATGTACCCCACCACCGCATCGACACCGAAATGCCCGGTCGTGGTGTACGCGATCACCCCGTACGACTCCGGCCACAGATGCAGCAGAGGAAAGACCGTCACCCGGCCCACGCCCGTGATCGTCCTGGCCATGGGGTTCCCCCTCAAAGATCGAAACGGCCCCACCGGCCTCCCCAGCCCGGGACCGTCGTCTGTCGTCCGTAATCGATCAACGCGCGCGGACGCCAGGTGTCACGGGCGGGGGCGGATCGCCTCCCGTGGCTCAGCTCCCGGGCCGCGTGGCGGTCCCCGCCTCCCAGAGCCCCTCCGCCGTGAGCCCCAGCAACTCGATCGCGTTCCCGCGGACGATCCGCTCGACCACGTCCGGTGCCAGGTGTCCCATCTGTGACTCCCCGACCTCCCTCGACTTCGGCCAGGTCGAGTCCGAGTGCGGGTAGTCCGTCTCGTAGAGGACGTTGCCGACGCCGATCGCGTCCAGGTTGCGCAGCCCGAAGGCGTCGTCGAAGAAGCAGCCGTAGACATGCTCGGCGAAGAGTTCGGCGGGCGGGCGGAGGACCTTGTCGGCCACGCCGCCCCAGGCCCGGTTCTCCTCCCAGACGACGTTCGCGCGCTCCAGGATGTAGGGGATCCAGCCGATCTGGCCCTCCGCGTACATGATCTTCAGGCGGGGGAAGCGGTCGAACTTGCCGCTCATCAGCCAGTCGACCATCGAGAAGCAGCAGTTGGCGAAGGTGATGGTGGAGCCGACGGCGGGCGGCGCGTCGGCGGAGGTCGAGGGCATCTTCGAGGAGGAGCCGATGTGCATGGCCACGACCGTGCCGGTTTCGTCGCAGGCGCGGAGGAACGGGTCCCAGTAGTCGGTGTGGATGCTCGGCAGGCCCAGGTGTGGCGGGATCTCGCTGAAGCAGACCGCCCGTACGCCGCGGTCCGCGTTGCGCCGCACCTCCGCCGCGGCCAGTTCCGCGTCCCAGAGCGGGATGAGGGCGAGCGGGATCAGGCGGCCCTGCGCCTGTTCCCCGCACCATTCCTCCACCATCCAGTCGTTGTACGCGCGTACGCCCAGCAGCCCCAGTTCGCGGTCCTTGGCCTCGGTGAAGGTCTGGCCGCAGAAGCGCGGGAAGGTGGGGAAGCAGAGCGCGGACTGGACATGGTTGATGTCCATGTCGGCCAGGCGGTCGGGGACGCTGTACGAGCCGGGGCGCATCTGGTCGTAGGTGATGCCTTCGAGCTTGATGTCGTCGCGGGAGTAGCCGACGGCGGTGTCCAGGCGGGTCAGCGGGCGGCTGAGGTCCTCGTAGACCCACCAGTCGGCTATCGGCCCTTCGCCGCCCACGTCACCCATCCTGGGGGCGAACTTCCCGCCCACGAAGGTCATTTCCTTGATGGGCGCCCGGACGATGCGCGGGCCGATGTCGTGGTACTTCGACGGGAGCCGGTCCCGCCAGACGTTGGGGGGTTCCACCGTGTGGTCGTCCACCGAGATGATCTTCGGGAAGCTCTCCATGGACGGTACGGTAGCGAGAATCTGACGATCCGTCAGTAAGGAGGAAGGGGGGAAGTTCGGTGTTCGGTCCGGTCTCACCCGCAGCGGCATCAGGGGCGCACAGAGGCAGTTACCGGCCAAGGGGGCGCACGGAAGCGGACCCTCCGCGCCCCCTTGTGCGCCGGCTCATCCGGGGCCTGATCAGCCGAGGAGGGTTTGTGCACGCTCCGGACCCCTACTGACGTGAGGGGGCATGACAAGGCAGACTGACCGTTGCACACGGTGAACCGATGCGAACAGTACGAACGGACGGCACAGGGCAGGGGGACACATGGACGACGGGCCGGGGCAGGCGCGGGAGCGGCTCCGCTTCTCCGTGCTCGGTCCCGTACGGGCCTGGCGCGGTGACGTGCCGCTGGCTGCGGGTTCGCCGCAGCAGCGGGCACTGCTCGCCGCACTGCTGCTGCGCGGCGGACGTACCGCCACCGCGGCCGAACTCGTCGACGCCCTCTGGGGCGAGGAACCGCCGCACGCCGCGCTCGCAGCCCTGCGGACGTACGCGTCCCGACTCCGCAAGGCGCTGGGCGACCACGCCGCGGCCCTGGTCAGCGAGTCCGGCGGCTATGCGATCCGGTCGACGGACGGTCTGCCTCTCGACCTCGACCACGACCACGCCGAGCAGTACGCGGCAGAGGCCGAGAAGGCCAAGGCCGCAGGCGACCGCTGCCGCGCCCGCGAACTCCTCGACGCCGCCCTGGCGTTGTGGGACGGCGAACCGCTGGCCGGCCTCGCCGGTCCGTACGCCGACACCCAGCGCACCCGCCTCGAGGAGTGGCGGCTGTCCCTGATGGAGACCCGGCTGGAGCTGGACCTGGAGGTGGGCTGCCATGCCGAGGCCGTGTCGGAGCTGACCGCGCTCACCGCCGCGCACCCGCTGCGCGAGCGGCTGCGCGAACTCCTGATGCTGGCCCTGTACCGCAGCGGCCGGCAGGCCGAGGCGCTCGCCGTCTACGCCGACACCCGACGGCTGCTCGACGAGGAGCTGGGCGTCGACCCTCGTGCGTCGCTGTCCGAACTCCATCAGCGCATCCTCCAGGCGGACCCCGAACTGGACGCGCCGGCCACGGCCCGGGACGGGCACGGTTCCGCCGAGCCGGTCTTCGTACGGCCGCAGCAACTGCCGGCCGCAGTCGCGGACTTCACAGGCCGCATTTCCTTCGTGGCCGAACTGAGCGAACAACTCGCCACCGCCGAGGGCCGCGTCATGGCGGTGTCAGCCCTGACGGGCATCGGCGGCGTGGGCAAGACCACGCTCGCCGTCCATGTCGCACACGCCGCGCACAAGCACTTCCCCGACGGGCAGCTGTACGTCGACCTCCAGGGGGCGGGCAACTCCCCGTCCGAGCCGGAGGCCGTCCTCGGGGCGTTTCTGCGCGCCCTGGGAACGCCCGACGCCTCCATCCCCAACGGCGTCGAGGAACGCGCCGCGCTCTACCGCTCGTCCCTCGCCGGCCGCCGCATACTCGCCCTCCTCGACAACGCCCGGGACGCCGCCCAGATCCGGCCACTGCTGCCCGGTACGGAGGGCTGCGCCGCGCTGATCACCAGCCGCGCCCGCATGATCGACCTGGCCGGGGCACACCTCGTCGACCTCGATGTGATGAGCCCGGACGAGGCGTTCACCCTCTTCACCCTGATCGTCGGCGAAGAGCGGGTGAACGCCGAACGCGAGGCGTCCATGGACGTGGTCGGCGCCTGCGGGTTCCTTCCGCTCGCGATCCGCATCGCCGCCTCCCGCCTGGCGTCCCGCCGCACCTGGACGGTGTCGGTGCTGGCCCGCAAACTCGCCGACGAACGCCGCCGCCTGGACGAACTCCGGGCCGGCGACCTCGCCGTCAAGGCCACCTTCGAGCTGGGCTACGGCCAGCTCGAAGCCCAGCAGGCGCGGGCCTTCCGGCTGCTCGGGCTGGCCGACGGCCCGGACATCTCGCTGGCGGCGGCGGCCGCGCTATTCGACATGGACACCGACACCACCGAGAGCCTCCTCGAATCCCTGGTCGACACCTCTCTGCTGGAATCCGCGGCCCCCGGCCGCTACCGCTTCCACGACCTCGTACGCCTCTACGCCCGCTCCTGCGCGGAACGCGACGAGCAGCCGCCGGAGGAGCGTGAGGCGGCCCTGTCGCGTCTGCTGGACTTCTATCTGGCGACCGCGGCGCACATGTACGCCCTGGAGCGTCCGGGCGACAGCCTGGTCGACCAGATGGAGACGCCGAACTATCCGGGCCTGTCCTTCTCCGACCGCTCGGAGGCCCTGAGCTGGCTGTTCAGCGAGACCCGATGCCTGATCGCCTGCGCGTTGCAGAACACTGGGCCGGCCGGCCTGCGGCGGGCCGTGGATCTGCTGCTGCTGACCCGGGACATGGCCGAGTCCGGAGCCAACAACCGGCAGTACGAGCAGGCAAACCTCACCCTGCTCGCCGCCGCGCTGGAGGCCGACGACAAGCACGCCGCGGGGCGCGCGCACTGGTCGCTCTCCCCCATCTACACCCAGTCCGGGCAGCTCAGCGAGGCCGATGAACACGCCAAGCTGGCCACGTTGCTCGGGCTCGCTTCCGGTGATTCGTTCTCCGCCTCCAACGGGCTGAACGACCGCGGCATCATCGCCAGCATCCAGCACCACCACGAGGAGGCGGAGGCGTATCTGAACCAGGCCCTCGTCGCCTTCCGGGACAACAGCAACAAACAGTCCGAGGCGAGCGCGCTGTGCAATCTCTCCCGTGTCCACCTGGACACCGGGCGGGTGGACAGTGCGGTGGCGCTGGCCGAGGAGGCCGTAGCCCAGTACCAGGAGTCTGGTGCCTCACGACGGCTGGCCAACGGCCGTTACAACCTGGGTATGGCCCTCACGCTCGCCAATCGGATGAACGAGGCAACGGAGCAGCTGAGCGCGGCACTTGTCAGCTTCCAGGACAGCCGGCAGCGGTTCTGGGAAGGCATGACGTATCTCCGGCTGGCTGAGGTCGAGCTGGCCGCCCACCGGCCCCCGAAGGCTGCCAATTACGCCGAGCAGGCGCTCATCGCGCTCCGGAGCATCGGTGGAGACCGATGGCGCGCCAATGCCCTTGCGACGCTCGGGCATGCGTTGAGCGAGATGGGGCAGAGCGGACGCGCCCAGGTGTGCCGGCAGGAAGTCTTCGCCATTCACCAGAAGCTGGGATTGCCGAAGGACAGCGGCGAGCACCGGATTCCGTCCCCCGCCGCTGTCGCCTGACAGCAACTCAGCGACGGTCCCGTAGACGTTTATCGATCGTTCATCGCAAGCCGTCAGTCTCTTATCAACCGGTCCGCCGCCTCGGGGGGCAAGCGGCTCGGTGACCTGGCCCCACCGCTAAGGTGTTCGGCCCTGGTCCGCCCGTCCGGCAACCCACGGGGGAGTTGCTGGCCGGGTGGGCCGTTTAGCGCCCACACACAGGAGTTGAACCACGGTGAGCAACGAAAACCAGGCACAGAAGAGTGGCGACAAGGACGTCGTCAAGCCGCTCGACAGCACTCGTCCGATCCAGCCGATGGACAGCACACGTCCAATCCAGCCCATGGACAGCACGCGCCCCATCCAGCCCATGGACAGCACGCGCCCGATCCAGCCGATGGACAGCACGCGCCCGATCATCGACAGCGCGCTCACACCGGAAGACAGCACCCGTCCCGGTCCGGGACAGGGCGCCGTCAAGGTGAAGGACACCACTCAGCCGATCGCCGAGCCCAAGCAGTAGCCGGCAGGCCGTAACCCATAGACCGGGGGCCGTAAGCGCCGGATACAGAACTTCCCGCTGAATGACGGGATCCGGGGGGATCCACGGAATTACGGAGGGACCGGGAGGTTCCAAGGGGGATATTCGGCGTCGGGGAAATCGGGGGTAATCGGGGGGAAAGACCCGGGGGAATCGGGGGATCTAGGGGGACCCGGGGGATCGAAGGGACCGGTGTCGATGGCAGCAAGGGGGGAGCCATCGAACCCGGTCCCTTCGGCATGTGAAGACGGCTGCCAAAACAAATGGCCCGGTGCTGATTTCGACGTGGCCAATGCGCTTCCGTTCCCAGCAGACCATGCTGTAGCCGCCGCACCCGAGAAAATGTTGAATCTCCTCATTCTTCGACTATTTCTAGACATCAGTCGAACATTTGACCGTCGCGCGACTAGCTTCTTCCGGTAAGAGACGCCTACACCCAGGAGTTGAGATGACCCGAATCAAGCGCACTCTCGTCACGGTCGCCATCGCGACCGCCGCCGCCGGCGGCGCGGCGACTCCCGCCATGGCCGACAGTCACACGCCGGTAGCCGGCGGCTTCACCGCCCTGGACAGCCACAGGCCGATATCCGAAGGCTTCACCACCCAGGACAGCCACAGGCCGATACCCGAGGGCTTCACCACCCAGGACAGTCACAGGCCGTACGCCCCGCAGAGCGCAGCCACGCGGTAAGGGACGTCGCGCACGCATTGGGGGTCTGGCCGACAGCCAGGCCCCCGCGCACACTCCCTGGACCTGACGACTCGTCAGTTCTACGCTTGCCGCCTCCGCTCCGCCCGTAGCCCGCTCGCAGCCTGGAGGCGCGCCATGTTCGAGTCCGCCCGCGTACGGACGCTCTGGGAACTGGTCGAGTACCGGGCGGAAGCCTCGCGCGGGGCGCCGATGTTCTTCGACGGCGACGGGCGGACCGTGACCTTCGACGAGGTACGGGACCAGGCGCTGCGGGCCGCGGCAGGATTCCGGGAGCTGGGGATCGGCCCCGGGACGCGGGTCGCATGGCAGCTGCCCACGCGGATCGAGACGGTGATCGCCTCGCTGGCGCTGGCCCGGCTCGGGGCCGTGCAGACCCCGGTCGTCCATCTGCACCGGGAGCGCGAAGTCCGCTTCATCCTGGCCGAGTCGGCGGCCGAGTATGTGCTCGTACCGGGGACCTGGCGGGGGTTCGACTACACCGCGATGGTGCGGAAGGTGGCCGCTGACGGGGTGCGGGTGATCTCGGTCGAGGGCGGGCTGCCGGAGGGGGATCCGGCCGGAGTGCCGGACGCCGTGCCCGGCGGGGAGGACCGTGGCAGCGGTGGCGGTGGCGGCGACGACCACAGCGACGGTGGCGGTGGCAGCGGCAGTGGTCGCACCACCTGGATCTACTACACCTCGGGCACCACCTCCGCCCCCAAGGGTGTCGAGCACACCGACGCGAGCCTTGTCGCCGGCGGCGTCGGGCTGGCCACCGCGCTCGGGATGTCCGCGGCCGACATCGGCTCCATCGCCTTCCCGTACGCGCACATAGCCGGCCCGGACTATGTCATCGCGATGCTGGTCAGCGGCTTTCCCGCGGTCGTACTCGACACCTTCCAGCCGGGCGCGGCGGCGGAGGTCTACCGGCGCCGCGGGGTGACCATGGCCGGCGGCAGTACGGCCTTCTACCAGGCGTTTCTCGACGAGTCCCGGCGACGGGCGGGCGGCGGCAAGCTGATTCCCTCGCTGCGGCTGCTGTCTGGCGGCGGGGCACCGCTGCCGCCGGAGCTGTACGCGGCGGCCGGGCGGGAGCTGGATTGCGCCATCGTGCACGGGTACGGGATGACGGAGTGCCCGATGATCGCGATGGGGACCCCGTACGACAGCGATGAGCAGCTGGCGCGAACGGTCGGGAAACCGGTGGTGGGGGCGCGGGTCCGGATCGTACGGGCGGACGGGACCGAGGCCGGGACCGGGGAGTCCGGTGAGGTGACGCTCAAGGGCGCCATGCTCTTCCGGCGGTACACCGACCCGGCGCTGACCGCCGAGGCGTTCGACGCCGACGGTTACTTCCACACCGGTGACCTGGGGCATCTCCGCCAGGACGGGCATCTCGTGCTCACCGGGCGGCTCAAGGACATCATCATCCGCAAGGGCGAGAACATCTCTGCGCAGGAGATCGAGGACCTGGTGCACGCGCATCCGGCGGTGGCGGAGGCCGCGGTGATCGGGCTGCCGGACCGCGAGCGCGGCGAGCGGGTCTGCGCGGTGGTCACGCTCGCCGATCCGGCGGCCCCGCCGCTCACCCTGGCCGCTCTGACCGGCCATCTGCGGGCGGCCGGGCTGATGACCCAGAAGCTGCCGGAGCAGCTGGAGATCGTGGCGGAGCTGCCGCGCGGCGGACCGCTGAACAAGGTCCTGAAGGGGGTTCTGCGGGAGCGGTACGCCGGGTGAGCCGTACGCCGAGTAGCGGCGGATACGGCGTGGCGGGGGTTTCCGGCGGTGTGGCGATGAGTCCCGGGCCGCGGAGGAGTCTTCACTGGGAGGGGGAGGGCCCAGCCCCTGGACGACGGAAGGACCCGGACGATGACCGAGATGATCGACTTCGCGGCGCAGGCCCAGCTGGTGGCGCGGCTCGCGGAGAACACCGATGAGACCCAGTTCGATGCGCCCACCCCCTGCGAGACATACGCCGTACGCAACCTCCTGGGGCATCTCGTCGGGCTGGCCGGTGCGTTCCGGGACACGGCGCGCAAGGATCTCGGGCCGACGACCAGCACCAATCCCGGCGCGACGGTGCCGGACGTGGCGCCCGGCTGGCGCGCCGTATTCGACCAGAACCTTGAGGAGATGGCGGACGCCTGGCGCGATCCGGCGGCCTGGGAGGGCGAGACGCAGGCGGGTGGCGTGACGCTTCCCGGGGCCGCCGCGGGCCTGATCGCGCTCAACGAGCTCGTACTGCACGGCTGGGATCTGGCGCGCGCCACGGGCCAGGAGTACGCGCCCGACCAGGACAGTCTCGGTGCCTCCTACGCGCTGCTGGCGTCCTGGGCGGACGAAGAGGGGCGGGGGTCGCTGTTCGGGCCGGTGGTGCCGGTGCCTGACGACGCTCCGCTGCTGGACCGGGTGGTGGGGCTGAGCGGGCGGCGGCCGGACTGGACGGCGACCTGAGCGGACGGGGCCCGAGCCGAGGAGCCTGAGCCGAGGGGGCCTGAGCCGAGGGGGCCTGAGCCGAGGGGGCCTGAGTCGATGCGGGCCGCCCCGGTCACGCCGGGCCCGAACCACCCGCCCGTAGCCGCGTCTTGAGGACCTTGCCGCTGGCGTTGCGCGGGAGGCGGGGGACGAAGGCGACCTCGCGGGGGACCTTGTAGTTGGCCATCTCCCGGCGGGACCAGGCTATGAGGTCGTCGGCGGTGAGGGAGGAGCCCGCCCGGCGGACCGCGTACGCCTTGCCGACCTCACCGAGGCGGGGGTCCGGTATGCCGATGACGGCGACGTCGGCGATGTCCGGGTGGCGGCCCAGGAGTTGCTCTATTTCGGCGGGGTAGGCGTTGAAGCCGCCGACGATGAACATGTCCTTGATGCGGTCGGTGATGCGGAGGTTGCCCGCCTCGTCGAGGACGCCGACGTCGCCGGTGCGCAGCCAGCCGTCGGGGGTGAGCGCGCGGGCGGTGCCGGCCGGGTCCTCGAAGTAGCCGGACATCACGGTGTAGCCGCGGACCAGTACCTCGCCGGGGTCGCCGGGCGGCAGCGTGCGGCCCGCCGTGTCCACGATCCGGACCTCGGTACCGGGGATGGCGCGGCCCGAGGTCGACGCGATGGTCTCGGGCGGGTCGCCGCGGCGGCACATCGTGACGATGCCGGAGCTCTCCGAAAGGCCGTATGCGGTCAAGACGGTGGAGATCTTGAGCTCGCTGCGCAGTCGCTCGACCAGCTCCAGGGGGACGACGGCGGCGCCGGTGACCACCAGGCGCAGCGCGGAGAGGTCGTGCAGGGCGCGGGCGGGGTGGTCGAGGATCTGCTGGTGGAGGGTGGGCGGACCGGGGAGCACGGAGATCCGCTCGGCGGCGATGTTGGCGAGCGCGGTCTCCACGCTGAAGACCGGCTGCGGGATCATCGTGGCGCCGCGGAGCAGGCAGGCGATGATGCCGGCCTTGTAGCCGAAGGTGTGGAAGAACGGGTTGACGATGAGGTAGCGGTCGCCCTCCTGGAGGCCGGCCAGTTCGCTCCAGACGTCGTACGCGCGCAGGGTCTGGGCGTGGGTGATCACCGCGCCCTTGGGGTGGCCGGTGGTGCCGGAGGTGAAGATGATGTCCGAGGGGGCGTCGGAGCGCAGGGCGTCGGCCCTGGTGCGGACCGTCCCGGCGGGCACCGCCTCTCCGGTGGCGAGGAAGTCCTTCCAGGTGACGAAGTCGGCGGGGGCGTCGTCGGAGAGCACCACGACCTGTTCGAGGTGCGGCAGTCCGGGCAACGGGCCCCGGCCGGTGCCCTCCTGGGCGGCGCGGCGCAGTGAGGCGAGGTAGGACGTGCCGAGGAAGGTGCCGGTGATGAAGAGGATCTTGGCTCGGGTGCGGCGCAGGAGGTAGGCGGCCTCGGCGCCCTTGAAGCGGGTGTTGACGGGGACGAGGACCGCGCCGGCGGTTACGGCACCGAGGGCGGAGACGATCCAGTCGAGGGTGTTGGGGGCCCAGACGGCGACCCGGTCGCCGGGCGCGACACCGGAGGCGACACAGGCCGCGGCCGCTCTTTCGACCCGTTCGCCGAGCTCGGCGTACGACAGCCGGGTGCGGCCCTCGACCACGGCTTCCCTGGGGCCGTACCGCTCCGCGGCCGTACGCACCAGCCCGGGGATGGAGCCGTACTCCAGGTCCGCCCGCAGTTCCAGGTCACCGTGCATCGCACTACCTCCCGCGAAAGAACTGACTGTTCGTCAGATTAGCGGTAGCCTCCACGGCTGTCAGCACTGACGGCCGACCACGGAGGTGGCCATGGGGGCGACCCTCAAGGACGCTACGGCGATAGCCGGCATCGGACAGACTCCTTTTGCCAGACAACTTCCGGAATCGGAAAAGACGTTGGCCTGCCGGGCGATCCTCGCGGCGCTGGACGACGCCGGTATCGCGCCGTCGGAGGTGGACGCCTTCGCCTCCTACACCATGGAGGAGACGGACGAGGTCGAGATCGCCAAGGCCGTCGGCGCCGGCGATGTCACCCACTTCTCCAAGGTCGGCTACGGCGGCGGCGGTTCCTGCGCGACGGTGGCCCATCTGGCCGCCGCCATCGCCACCGGTCAGGCGAACGTCGGCGTCGCCTGGCGGTCCCGCAAACGCGGCTCGGGCCCCCGGCCCTGGAAGAACACCCGGGTCCAGCTGCCCACCCCGGGCCAGTGGACCCGGCCCTTCGGACTGCTGCGCCCCGCCGACGAGATCGGCATGCTGGCCCGCCGCTATATGCACGAATACGGCGCCACCCGCGACCATCTCTTCAACGTCGCGCTCGCCTGCCGCAACCGGGCCAACCAGAACCCGGCCGCGATGATGTACGAACGTCCGCTGACCCGCGAGATGTATATGACCGCCCGCTGGATCAGCGAGCCGCTCTGCCTGTTCGACAACTGCCTGGAGACGGACGGGGCGTTGGCGTGCGTCGTGGTCTCCGCCGAGCGCGCCCGGGACTGCCGCCACCGGCCGGTCTATGTCCACTCCGCCGCCCAGGGCCTGCCCGCCCAGCACCACGGCATGGTCAACTACTGGAACGACGATCCGCTCACCGGCCCCGCCTGGACCGCCGCCCGGCACCTGTGGAAGGGCGCCGACCTCGGACCGCAGGACGTCGACGTGGCACAGATCTATGACGCGTTCACCCCCCTGATCCCCCTCTCCCTGGAGGGATACGGCTTCTGCGGGCGCGGCGAGGGCGCGGCCTTCACCGAGGGCGGAGCCCTGGAGATCGGCGGCCGGCTGCCCCTCAACACGGCCGGCGGCGGCCTCTCGGAGGCGTACGTCCACGGTTTCAACCTCATCACCGAAGGCGTCAAACAGCTGCGCGGCACCAGCACCGCGCAGGTCCCGGACGCCACCACCTGCCTGGTCACCGCGGGCGAGGGCGTCCCCACCTCGGCCCTGCTGCTGAGGAGTTGACACGCGATGGGTGAGAGCGCTCGTGAGTCCATGTCGCCAAGCGTGGCACCCGCCACTGACAATCGGTCCGAGACCGCCGACGACCTGCTGCTTCCCGTCCCCGACGACGACGGGGCACCGTTCTGGGACTTCGCGGCCCGCGGTGAACTCCGCGTCCAGACCTGCTCCGACTGCGCGGAACCGCGCTTCCCGCCGCGCCCCTGCTGCCCGCACTGCCAGTCCTTCGACAGCCACTGGCAGCGGATGAGCGGCCGGGGCCGCATCTGGTCCTACGTCGTGGCGCACCCACCGCTGCTGCCCGCGTACGCCGCCCAGGCGCCGTACAACGCGATCATCGTGGAGCTGGCCGAGGCCCCGCGGATCCGTCTCGTCGGCAACCTCGTCGCCTCAGCGGGCGCCCGCCTCGACTCCGTCGACCCGGCGCGGCTGCGGATCGGCGCCCCGGTGAAGGTCGCGTTTCACACCACCCCCGGGGGCGTGACGGTGCCCCGCTGGCTCCTGGAGCGGCCATGACGGTCCGTACCGAGATCGCGGACGGCGTCGCGCTGGTGACGCTCGACCGGCCCGAGCGGCACAACGCCGTCGACCTGGACACCGCCGCCGAACTCGCCGCCGCCTGGCAGGCGTTCCGCTTCGACGACACCGTACGGGCCGCGGTGGTCACCGGCGCCGGCGGCCGGGCCTTCTGCACCGGCATCGACCGCTCCGTGCACGTCCCCCAGCCCGCGTCCCCCTACTCGCTCGACGACCCGATGATCCGCATCGGCCCGAAGGCCAACGACCTGTGGAAACCGGTCGTCGCCGCCGTGGACGGCATGGCCTGCGGCGGCGCCTTCTACCTCCTGGGCGAGTCCGAGTTCATCGTCGCCTCGGAGAACTCCACCTTCTTCGACCCGCACACCACCTACGGGATGGTCAGCGCCTACGAGGCCATCTACATGGCGCAGCGGATGCCCCTGGGGGAGGTCGCCCGGATGTCCCTGATGGGGACGGCGGAGCGGCTCGGGGCAGCGCGCGCGTACGAGATCGGCCTGGTGTCCGAGCTGACCGCGCCCGGTGCCGCGGCCGAGGCGGCGGTGCGCCGCGCGGCGGTGCTCGCCGCACAGCCCACGGAGGCGGTCCAGGGCACCGTACGGGCGCTCTGGGCCGCCAAGGAGGCGGCGAGAAACCAGGCGCTGGCCCACGCCCCGCAGCTGATCGCGCTGGGCAGTCTGCCGCCGGACCGGCAGGCCGAACTGTTCGCCGCCCGGAAGCGCGACGCAACCGGGACGGACGCGGCGCGGAGCGGTCGGGACGCTCAGTAACGCGTCTTGTGCGCCCGGGTGATCTGGCAGGTGTACCAGAACTGCCCGATGGAGGACTGGTTGACGGTGTACTTGGCGGTGTAGGTCTCGGTGTCGCCGGGGCCGACCACGATGGAGCGCTCGTGCAGCCCGTACGCCTTGCCGTCGGCCGGCTTGGCCTTCATCCAGTTGACGGCGATGTCGTAGGAGTAGCTGTCGACCGAGGACGGGTTGGTGACCGAGACCGTGTACGTGAACTGGCGCAGCGAGTTGGAGAAGTCGCAGTTTCTGCCGTCGACGTCCGAGCGGCCGTCCGGGTCGAAGGTCTCCTCGGTCGGCGACGGCGACGGCGAGTAGGTGTCCGACGGGTAACCGGTCGGGTCGCCCAGGCTGTACGTGTCCGTGGGGCTCGGCGGCGGCGGGGTGACCCTGGGGGCGCCGGGGAACGCACAGCCACCGACCGTGGTGACCGCTGCCATGGCCAGTCCGGCTGCGACGAGCGCCCGGGTACCCGTACGGGTACTCACGCGGGCGCCGATGTCCGTACGCGTGCGCTGCTTCATTCGCCTGCCCATCCCCCGTGGAAATGTCTCTGCGTCATTGACGCGTGCACGGCACCCTAGCAAGCGCAGGTGACAACCCGGATGCCCCCTGGGGGGCGCACGGATATCCCTAGGGGCGTCTTGCCTCGCGGGGGTGGACGGTCAGGCGTAGCGTCGGTCACGGAGGACGTCAGACGACGCGAAGCGAGGCGACGCCCGTGGTGCGCAACGTAGTCGGATCCCTGATCGCCCTCATTGGAGCGGCGGCCGCCGTCTGGAGCCCCTTCCGTCCCTGGTACGACGGCCGTCACGGGCGTGATGTCCGGATCGAGGACCTCTTCGGCAACATGACCGACAACAAGGCCATGCTCTTCGGCTCGCTCCTCCTCCCCATGGCCGTCGCCGCCCTGGTGACCCTGACCGGCGTCGCGCTGCGCTCCCGGCTGCTGGTCTCCCTCGCGGGCATCGTGGTGCTCGGCTTCACCATCTTGTGGATGGTCCGCCAGGGGCAGCGGGCGGGTGAGCTCAGCGCCGGCGCCCACGGTCTGGGCGTGGGCGCCGCCGGCGCGCTGGGAGCCGGCGCGCTGATTCTGCTGGGCGCCCTGGTGATGTCGGGCCGCCCCGCGCGCGTGCGCCGGGACGAGCGGGTGTACGACGACGGGTACGGGCACTACGACGGCTATGACCAGGGCGAGCCCGCCCGGCCGGCCCCGCCCGAACCGTTCGACCCGAGCAACCCGGTGCCCCGGGAATGGCAGTCGGAGCCCTACCCGCAGGAGCCTTACCCGCAGCAGCCCCGCCCGCAGGACCGGCAGCACCAGCCGACCCAGTCGATGCGCCGCCAACCCCCGGTGGAGTGGGGCAAGGAGCGCCCCGCCGATCCCCAACGGCCCCGGGACGACCGGGAGTAGTCCCCGGCGCCCGACGTCACGATCGGCGCGCCTGCCCCGTCCCCTTTGCCGCGTCCAGCGCGTACACACAGCGGTCCTTGCTGCACGCGTAGACCACGCCGCCGACCGCCACCGGTGACCCGGTGATCTCGCCGCCGGTCGCCAGCTTCCAGCGCAGCTGCCCGCCCATCGCGTCCAGCGTGTACAGGCAGTGGTCGGCCGAACCGAAGTGCACCCGGCCCTCGGCGACGACGGGTGCGCCCATCACCTCGGCGCCGGCCTGGAACCGCCAGCGGGGCGTGCCGGTCACCGCGTCCAGCGTGTAGAGCGCCTTGCCGCTGCCCAGGTGGACGGCGCCGTGCGCGACCAGCACCGGTTCGGTGGACTGGCGCGCCTCGGTGGCGATCCGCCAGCGGTCGCGGCCGTCCGCCGCGTCCAGCGCGTAGACCGTGCCGAGGTGGTCCGCCAGATAGACCCCGCCGCCGGTGACGGCCGGTCCCGGGGCGAAGGCGGGCGGGCTGAGGAACACCGCGGGCGCCTCGAAGTGCCAGCGCACATCGCCGCGTGCGATGTCGAGCGCCAGCACCCGGGTGCCGGCCACGACGTAGACCACACCGTCCGGCGCGGCCAGCAGCCGCATCGGCACCCCGCCACAGGACGCCGCGTCGCCCACCGGATACGACCAGCGCTCGGCCCCGGTACGCGCCTCCAGCGCCTTCAGCCGCGCGTCGGCCCACACGAAGACCGTGCCGTCGTGCACCACGGGCGCGGCCTCGGCCGTCTCGAATTCGGTCTGAACGCCGCCGATCTCCCACAGCAGCTCACCGTTGGCGGCCTCCCACGCCTGGACGCCGCCGCCCCGCGTGCTGGTGACGACGGTGCCGCGGTCGACGCTCAGCGCGTAGACCCAGCCCTCGACGTTCAGCCGCCAGCACTCGGAGCCGTCCGCCGCGTCCAGGGCGTACAGGCTCGGGCCGTCCGAGGCGTGGATCCGGCCGTCCGCGACATCCATGGCCCAGGCCACGTCGCGGGTCTTGAACTTGCGACGGCCGCTGGCCACATCCAGGGCGTGCACCTCGAAGGACGTGACGTAGAGCAGATCGCCGGCGACCACGGGGGTGCCCCAGACGTCGTTCGACATCCGGAACCGCCAGGGGCGCCAGCGGCCCGGCTCGGCGGGGGGTGCCTCGGGCGGCGCGTCATGCCGTGCCGCGCCATGGCCGTCGCCCGCCGGAGGGCCGCCGGCCGGGCCGCCCTGCTGCGGCACACCGGGCGGGGCGCCGCCTCCGGGCGGCCGTACCCAGTTCGTCGCGGCGCCGGCCTGCCCGCGCGGCTGCGGGTCCCGGGCGTCGCCGGCGCGCGGCCCCGGCCCTATGGGCGCGGGCGAGCCGGCGAGCCGTACGGGGCCGCCGGGGCCTTCCACGGGGGCGGCCGGTGGCGCGGAGGCCAGTGCGGCCGCCGGGGACGGGGAGGTGACGGGCGGGGCAGCGGAGACCGGGGTGACCCGGGCCGTCGCGGCGTCCGGGCCGAGCGAGACGGCCTGCGGCATCGGCCCCGGGTGCGCGCCCCGGGGGTCGCCGCGGTGCGCACCGGGTCCGGCGCCGACATGGCCGGGCCAGCCGGACTGCGCGGGGTCGGCGGCCGGCGGCGCGCTCTCGGGCTGCGGAGGTGCCTGTACGGGCTGCGGCGCGGGCATCGGGGGCGGGGCCTGCGGCGCGGGGGGCGCCGGACGGTCGGCGGGGCGCCCGGAGCCGGCCCGCTCGGTGCTCTTCGGGACGGCGGCCCGGCCGCCGCGCCGGCTCTCGATGAGCGCCACCGCGCCGGGCGGCAGCCAGGCCGAGGCCGTACCGCTGTCGTCGCTGCCGGAGCCGAAGAGATGCGGGGCGAGCTGGGACTGCAGGTCGGCGGGGGACGGCCGGTGGGCCGCCTCCATCTGCATGCAGGACTCCATCAGCGGCCGCAGTTCGTCCGGCAGCCCCGTCAGGTCCGGGCCCTCGCGCAGCAGCATGAAGACCGTCTCGACGGGGTTGGCGCCGTGGAAGGGCGCGTGCCCGGTGGCGGCGAAGACCAGCGTCGAGCCGAGGGAGAACACATCGCTGGCGCCGGTCACGCTGCGTGAGTCGCGGGCCTGCTCGGGCGACATGTAGGCCGGTGTGCCCACCGCCACGTTGGTCATGGTCAGCCGGGTGTTGGACACCCCGGAGGCGATACCGAAGTCGATCACCCGGGGGCCGTCCTCGACGACCAGGACGTTCGACGGCTTGAGGTCGCGGTGCACCAGGCCGGCGCCGTGGATGGACTGCAGCGCCTCGGCGATCCCGGCCGCCAGCCACCGGACCGCCTGCGCGGGCAGCGGCCCGCATTCATTGACTATTTCCTCGAGGGAGGGCGCGGGGACGTAGGCGGTCGCCAGCCATGGCACCGCCGCCCGCGGATCGGCGTCCACCACGGCCGCGGTGTAGAAACCGCTGACCGCGCGGGCCGCCTCGACCTCGCGTGTGAAGCGGACCCGGAACAGCTGGTCCTCGGCGAGCTCCGTACGCACCGTCTTGATCGCCACGCGCCGACCGGACGCCGAGCGCGCGAGATAGACCAGTCCCATGCCGCCGGCCCCGAGACGGCCGAGCACCTCGAACGGGCCGATCCGCCGGGGATCGTGCTGCGTCAGCTGCGTCAGCTGCTCCACCACTTGCCTGCCACCTCCCCGTGGGGCGAAAAAAGAGACTCTCCATAGCCACGAGCCACCGCGAGCCACTGCCCCGTGCAGCGTCTCCCCGCCTGCGGCGAGGAGTGTCGAAACGGCCGTACGCGTACTGATTCTTCCTGGCCCGGCCGACGGTTGCGAACCCGGGGCCTGCCCGCCGTGTCACGGATCACGCCGGGCAGTACGCACAGATGCCGTTACCTGGCGTAATGCCCCCCTGTCTGACGTGCGCCGATGCGTCCGTCGACGGGCCGTCGCGGCGGGGTTACCGACCAGTTGGCGGCTGTTCGCCGGCCCTCCGTATCGGATGTGCCCCGCACACCGCACGGTTCGTCCGCACCGCACGGTCCGCCGGCGGCGCTAACCTCGCGCCGCGCCCCGACGCCGCGGCCAGGCCGTCGCGCGCTCGTCCCCTGCCCCTACCGGTCATGCCATCCCCGCCATCGGCCGTCCCTCGACCCTCGCCCTGCCGCCGTGCATATCGGCGTCCGCGCCGTACGCTCGCCCAATTCTGCGGTGCCGGGGGTGATTTCGGCGTACCGACACCAGACGTGGCGCCGTCATTGTCCGTCTCATCGCCGGTGAAGACCGCGAACGGACCGCCGGGGTTCCGTTTCCGTCCGACGATGACACGGACGGCGGGGCGAACGATGTCGTCGACGCCGGAGAGGGACGTCCTGGATATCGGGGCGCACCGTCCCCTCGCGCTTATCCACCAAAGTTGTCCACAGCCTGTTGATAAGACCATTCACCGGATCGGACCAAGCGGCGCCCCATGAATCCGGAGCCCCGCGCGAGGCCGCTACCAGTGCGACAACGGGGACCGAGCGCCCCTAACTCCCGCGTCCCCATTTGCAGGCAGCCAAATCGCGCTCCGATCACCCCTCGGTAAGCTGACGGCATGACAGGACAAGTGCGAACCGTCGACGGCAGAGTTGCCGGCCGCCGTGGACAGGCGACGCGGCAGAAGCTGCTCGACTGCCTCAGCGAAATGCTCAGTTCGTCCCCCTACCGGGACGTCAAAGTCATCGATGTGGCCCGAAAAGCGGGTACTTCACCCGCCACGTTCTATCAGTACTTCCCGGACGTGGAGGGCGCCGTCCTCGAAATCGCCGAGGAGATGGCCAAAGAAGGCGCGAATCTGACCGATCTCGTGGCCGGACGCTCGTGGGTGGGCAAGTCCGGCTGGCAGGCGGCGGAGGAGCTCGTCGACGGCTTCCTCTCCTTCTGGCGCAAGAACGACGCGATTCTGCGCGTCGTCGATCTGGGCGCCGCCGAGGGCGACAAGCGGTTCTACAAGATCCGCATGAAGATCCTCAACGCTGTCACCAACTCCCTTACGGACTCCATCCAGGAGCTCCAGAGCAAGAACAAGGTCGACAAGGACGTGAGCGCGGCCGCCATGGCCGGTTCGATCGTCGCCATGCTGGCGGCGGTCGCCGGGCACCAGAAGGGCTTCCAGAGCTGGGGCGTCAAGCAGACCGAGCTCAAGCCGAATCTGGCGCTGCTGGTGCACTTCGGCGTCACCGGCAAGAAGCCGACGAAGTAGCAGCCGAGCCGACGAAGCCGCGGCGCGTTCGCGCGGCGCGCCTCGAAGTCCCGGTGGTTCCGGGACAGTTCGCGATCCGTCCTGTGTCCGTCCTGCCATAACCGCACAGCCGCGCAGACAGCGGGTGCCGTCCGGCCTCCAGAGGCCCGCACGGCACCCGCTGCGTGTGTGCGGGTGCGCGGGCGCGGGGGCGTGCCCGCGCACCGGCCAGGTGTTCCCGTGTCCCGGCCCGGTATCGCCGCGCCCGGTATCCCCGCGCCCGTTGTCCGTGCGTCCCGGCACGCCCCCGGTGTCCCGCTAGGGCGTCCGCCGTTCCAGCCGGAACAGCCGGATCTCCCGTTCCACCCGCGCCTGGTACGCGGCATACGGCGGCCAGAACTCCAGCGCCGCCCGCCATGCCAGCGCCCGTTCCTCACCGGTGAGCAGCCGGGCCCGTACGGGAATGTCCCGGCCCCGCCAACTCACCTCCGCGTCCGGGTTCTTGAGGAGATTGCCGGTCCACGCCGGGTGTCCGGGCCGGCCGAAATTGCTGCCGATGAGCAGCCAGCCGCCGTCGTCCTCCGGCATGCACGCCAGCGGCGTACGCCGTGGCTGCCCGCTCTTCGCGCCGGTCGCGGTCAGCACCACACCGGGCAGCATCCGCGCGCTGAGCAGCACTTTCCCCCGGGTCAGCCGATGTACGGCGCGGTCCAGGGCCGGGATGAAGTGCGGCGCGATCCGCGCGAAGGTACGGGTCGAGGAGACCTTCTGGATCAGCCGCTCACCGGGTGGCATCAGACACCGACCGCCTCTCGCGTCGTGCCGGAGAACAGCCCGGCCTCCTCAGCGGCCCGCGCCCGCAGCCGGTGCACCGGCCCCAGCAGCAGTTCGTCGCAGGCGGCGCGCTTGAAGTACAGATGCGCGTCGTGCTCCCAGGTGAAGCCGATGCCACCGTGCAGCTGGACCGCCTCGGCCGCCACCGTACGCAGCGTCTCCAGCGCCTGCGCGAGCGCCAGCCCGCCGACGCCCGGCTCGGCGCGGTGGTGCGGCCCGGACCGTCCGCCGCCCGCCGACCAGGCCGCGTAGTACGCCGCCGAGCGGGCCGCCTGCACCGACACGTACAGGTCGGCGAGCCGGTGCTGGACCGCCTGGAAGGAGCCGATGGGCCGGCCGAACTGTTCGCGGGCCTGGACGTATTCGACGGTACGGGCGAGCGCCGCATCGGCCGCGCCGACCGCCTCGGCGGCCAGTGCCGCGGCCGCCGACGCCCCGGTGGCGGCGAGTGCGGCCGCCACCGCCGCCTCACCGCTGCCCGTCTCGCCGCCGTCCACCTCGCCGAGCAACTCGGCCGGTACGTCGCGCAGTTCGATGCGCGCCTGCGGCCGGGTCTCGTCCATGGGGGTCTGCCGGATGCGGAGGAGCCGGCGGGTGGCGGCTCGCGCGCCGGGGGTTGCCGCATCGGGGCCTGGCGCAGCGGAAGCGGCCATGCCGGTCGTCGTCCCGGTGGCCGCTGGGCCGCCCGTTGCGCCGTCCCTCGCCTCCGCCCGTACAAGGAAGAGCGGCGTGCGGCTACGGGCGAACCCGCCGGTGTGCGCGGCCACCAGCAGCACTCCGGCGGAGTGCCCGTCCAGGACCTGTGCGGCCTCCCCGTAGAGCCGCCAGCCCCCTTCGCAGGGGCGGGCCTGGATCCCGCCGGAGCGGCCCCCGCCCGCCCAGTCGCCGTCGTTCGGCCCGGTCAGCGCCAGCGCGGTGGCCAGCTGCCCGCCCGGTACGGCGAGCGTCCCGGTGAGTTCCCCCGCGGCGATGGCCGGCAGCAGCTCGGCGCGCTGGCGTTCGGTGCCGAGCGCCAGGATCAGCGGCGCGGCGAGGACGGCGGTGGCGATCAGGGGCGAGGGCAGCAGCGCGCGGCCGGTCTCCTCGCAGGCCAGGGCGAGCTCGGTGGGCCCGCAGCCCACCCCTCCGTAGGCGGCGGGCAGCGCCAGGCCGGGCAGCCCTAGCTGCTGGGCGAGCTGCCGCCACAGCGCCTCGTCATGGCCCTGCGGGGTGCGCACCGCCGCCTTGACCTCGTCCGGGCCGCAGCGTTTGTGCAGCAGTTCGCGCAGGGTGCGGCGGATCTCGTCCTGCTCCTCGGTGAACGCGGCATCCATCGGCGGGCTCCTCCCGGCCGTGCGACAACGCCCGTCAGGTGCGACGGGCCCCGGCTTCCGATCTGACGGGCCGTCATAGTAGAGACGGGCGGTGCACTTTCCTAGAGCCTGGCCCGTCGGGCGGGCCGTGGCCCATCGGACAGGCCCTGCCCCGCCGGGCAGCCGCTTCCCCCGGCCCGGCGCGACGACGACCCCTGCCCGCCCCACCACATCTGATGTACCGTCAGATTTGTGCCTTCAGCAACGCTCGGCCCCCGCTCCGGGAATCGCAAGGTCGCCGTCGCCGGAGTCGCCCTGTCCGACTGCGGCCGGGTGGACGAGACCACGCCGTACGCCCTGCACGCCCAGGCCGCCCGCCGGGCGCTCGCCGACAGCGGCCTGGACCGTTCGGCGATCGACGGCTTCGCCTCGGCCGGACTGGGCACCCTCGCCCCCGTCGAGGTCGCCGAATATCTGGGCCTGCGCCCCACCTGGGTCGACTCGACCTCGGTCGGCGGCTCCACCTGGGAGGTGATGGCCGCACACGCCGCCGACGCGATAGCGGCGGGCCACGCCAACGCCGTCCTCCTCGTCTACGGATCCACCGCCCGCGCCGACATCAAGGCCGGGCGCCGCACCTCGAACCTCTCCTTCGGCGCCCGCGGCCCGCTCCAGTTCGAGGTCCCCTATGGACACACCCTGATCGCCAAATACGCCATGGCGGCACGGCGCCATATGCACCAATACGGCACAACGCTGGAGCAGTTGGCCCAGGTGGCCGTCCAAGCGCGCGCGAACGCGGCGGCCAACCCGGACGCCATGTACCGCGACCCCATCACCGTCGACGACGTCCTCTCCGGCCCGATGATCGCCGACCCGTTCACCAAGCTGCACTGCTGCATCCGTTCCGACGGCGGTTGCGCGGTCCTGCTCGTCGCCGAGGACCACGTGCCCGACCTCGCCAAACCCCCTGTCTGGGTGCTCGGTTCGGGTACCGCGGTCTCGCACACCACCATGTCGGAGTGGGACGACTTCACGGTCTCGCCCGCGGCGGCCTCCGGCCGTCTCGCCTTCGAACGCGCCGGGGTCCGCCCGTCGGAGATCGATCTCGCCGAGCTCTACGACGCCTTCACCTATATGACCCTGGTGACGCTGGAGGACCTGGGCTTCTGCGCGAAGGGCGAGGGCGGGGCGTTCGTCGAGAAGGGGCGGCTGCTGCGGGACGGCGAGCTGCCGGTGAACACCGACGGCGGCGGCCTGGCCGCCTGCCACCCCGGTATGCGCGGCCTCTTTCTGCTGGTCGAGGCCGTACGCCAACTCCGCGGCGAGGCCGGCCCCGACCGCCAGGTCCGCAAACCCGACGGCCGGCTCCCACAACTCGCGGTCGCGTCAGGGACGGGCGGCTGGTTCTGCTCGTCGGGGACGGTGGTGCTGGGGAGGGGGTAGGGGGCCGTCACGCCCTGCGCCCCCACTCACGCGTCACACACAAGCGACCCACACAAGCGACCCACACAAGCGACCCACACAAGCGTCCTATACAAACGTCATAGACACACGTGTAAGACGTTTGTATAGTCACCTTCGCGCGCTCATCCGGAAGCAGGCACCACGACGCGAAGGGAACACCCCATGCCCGGCACCGACTCGAATCCCCGCAGTCCGCGATCCCCCCGCACCGACCAGTCACCCAGCACAAACCGCACTCGCCGGACGACCGTGCTGATCTCCGGCGCCAGCATCGCCGGGCCCGCGCTCGCCTACTGGCTGCACCGCCACGGCTTCGCGGTGACCGTCGTCGAGCGCGCGCCCGAGCTGCGGACCGGCGGCTACAAGGTCGACCTTCGCGGCGTGGCGATCGAGGTCGCCGAGCGGATGGGGATTCTGGAGGACATCCGGCGCGCCAGTACGGACATGCGGACCGGCGCCTACGTGAACGACGACGGCGAGCGGATCGCCACCCTCCCCGCCGATATCTTCGGCGCACGGACCGGCCGCGACGACGAGATCATGCGGGGCGAACTGGCCCGCATCCTCTATGAACGCACCCGCGCCGACGTCGAGTACGTCTTCGGCGACTCGATCACCTCGATCACCTCGGTCGACTCGATTACCGGGCGGGCAGGCGAAGAGGCCGACGACCTCGGCGTCGAGGTCACCTTTGAGCAGGGTGCGCCGCGCCGCTTCGACATCGTCGTAGGCGCCGACGGCATACATTCGACCGTGCGGCGACTGGCCTTCGGCCCGGAGGAACGGTTCGTACGGCACCTGGGCGCGTATATCTCGGCGTTCTCCCTGCCGAACGAACTCGGCCTGGACCGCGAGGAGTTGTACCACGCCATGCCGGGCAAACTGGTCTGCACGTACAGCTCTGCCGGGGATCCGGCGGCCAAGGCGTTCATGATCTTCCGCTCGCCTCGCCTCAGGTACGACCACCGGGACAGCGGGCAGCAACTGGCGCTGTTGGGAGCCGCGTTCGCGGGCGACGGCACGGGAACGGCGCAGACCAGAGGCTGGGGGATGATCCCGCGGATGCTGGCGGGGGCCCGCGAGGCGACCGATTTCTACTTCGACGGAATGCAGCTCGTCGAAATGGACCGCTGGTCACGCGGGCCAGTGGTGCTGCTCGGCGACGCCGCGCACTGCGCCTCGCCCGCCTCGGGGCAGGGCACGGGGATGGCGCTGGTCGGCGCGTACGTCCTGGCCGGGGAGCTGGCGGCGGCCAACGGTGACACCGCGGCCGCCTTCGACCGCTACGAGGCGGAGATGCGCGGCTATGTCGAGGTCAATCAGCGGGCGGCGGAGAAGTTCGCCAAGGAGATGACCGCGGGGAGCCGGGGGGCCATCCGGTTCCGGCACCTGATGATGCGACTCCTTCCCCACATGCCCTGGAAGGACCTGGTCGCGAAGAAGATCACCGAGGATGTGCAGCGCGGCGCCAACGCGATCACGCTCAAGGACTATCCGGTGGCGGCTGGCACGATGGGGGCGAAAGGCGCACCGTCGGCAGGCTCGGTCGGCGCAACGGACCGGGGCGGCGCAACGGACCGGGGCGGCGCGACGGACCCGGCTGTCACGGCAGACATGGCCGTGACGGCATACGGTGCGCCGGTTCCGGCCGGCCCGCCGTACGCTGCCTGACATGGCCGATCTTCCCGCGCACCAGCACACCCCCGGCGGCAGCCCGGACGAGACCACCGTCCCTGCCGCCCGCCACTGGTCGACCCAGCCGTCCGACCAGACCACCGACGGGTCGTCTGCAGACGCCGATGCCGACGCCGCCCGTGCGTTCCGTGAGTTGCTGCGGGGGCTGCGGGTCTGGGAGACCGAGCTGCCGTCGTTCGATCCGGCGAAGGCCCCGGCCGAGCCGCTGCCGCTGTTCCGGCAGTGGCTCCGGGAGGCCGCCGAGGCCGGTGTCCCCGAGCCGCACACGATGACGCTGGCCACGGCGGACGCGGCCGGCGACCCGTCCGTGCGGACCCTGATGCTGCACGACGCCGATGAGCACGGCTGGCACTTCGCCACGCATCGGGGCAGCCGCAAGGGCCGCGAGCTGGCCGGCCGGCCGCGGGCGGCGCTGGGCTTCTACTGGCCGGCGGTCGGCCGCCAGGTCCGTATCCGCGGGACGGTGACCGCGGCCGGGCCCGAGGAGAGCGCGGCCGACCTGCACCGCCGCTCCACGGGTGCGCTGGCGGCGGCTCTCGTCGGACGGCAGAGCGAGGTGCTCGGTTCCGTCGAGGAACTGGCGCGGGCGTCGGAGGCCGCATGGGAACGGGCCGAGCGCGAGCCGGAGGCGCCCGTTCCCAGCTGGACGCTGTACGTGCTGCGCGCCGAGGAGGTCGAGTTCTTCCAGGGCGATGCGCGTCGGCGCCACGTACGCCTCAACTACCGCTATGTACAAGGCTGTTGGGAGCAGGAGCTGCTATGGCCGTGAGCGCCTCTCACAGCTGCCGATACATGATGTGCAGCCCCACATAGCCCTTGATGGGGTGCTGGAATCCCTCGGGGAGGGTGGTCATGATCTGGAAGCCGAGGGACTTCCAGAGCGCGACGGCAACGGTGTTGGTCTCCACGACCGCGTTGAACTGCATCGCGCGGTAGCCCTCGGCGCGGGCCCAGGCCAGCACGTGCTCGCCCAGCGCCCGGCCCACACCGCGACCGCCGTACTGCGGATCGACCATGAAACTCGCGCTGGCGATATGCGAGGAGCCGCCCATGTGGTTGGGGTTCATCTTGGCCGAACCCAGCACCGTCCCGGCCTCGTCGACAGCGACGACGGTACGGCTGGGCGCCGGGAGCATCCACATGTCGCGCGCGACGGACTCTTCGAGGTCACGCGGGTAGGTGTAGGTCTCGCCGGCCTCGACGATGGCCCGCAGGAACGGCCAGATGGCGGGCCAGTCGGCCGCGGTCGCTTCTCGGATCAGCACCGCCACAGCATGACGGGAGCGAATGACGCCTGCAACCCGATTTGCGCGCCACGCCGGACGGCACCTCAGGCGCGCAGGCAGGATCCGCCGCCGTGCGGGTCCTAGGGGCAGGATCCGCAAAGGTGCGGGCAGGACTCACGGACCTACGAGGCAGTGGCCGCGAGCGTAGGTGCGGGCGACTCGGGTCGGAATACGGGTATCGCGAACGCCCCAGTCATCCCAGCTGTCCCAGCTGCCCCAGAAGCCCCGGCTCGTCCGTCGTCCACCCCGCCCTCCCAACGGAAATGCACCCTGAGCGGCATGCCGATCCGCAGGTCGGCCTCCGGGCAGTCGGTGACCTCGGTCATCATCCGGGGGCCCTCGGCGAGGTCCACCACGGCGGCGACATACGGCACCCGGCCGCCGAAGGGCGGGAGGTCGTTTCGGTGCACGACCGACCACGTGTAGAGGGTGGCGCGGCCGTCGGCCGGCTCCCACTCGACGTCCTCGCTCCAGCAGTACGGGCAGAACTCGCGCGGGTAGTGGTGAGCCGCACCGCACCCCTCGGCCCGGCAGCGGCGCAGCAGCAACCGCCCCTCGGCCGCCGCGTCCCAGTAGGGCCTGGTGAACGCGTCCACCTCCGGCAGATCGAACCGCGCCGCCCTTCCGGCGAGCGCAGCGCCCGCGGCTCCCGCACCTTTCGCCGTCACCGGAACACCCCCACCCTCAGCGCCGTACCGCCGGCGCTCTCGTACGCCATCCCCATCCCGCACGCCGCCTCCATTCCGTTCGCCGCCTCCACTCCGTACGCCGTCCGCATCACGTACGCCCTCTCGCTGCTCGCTCGCCGAAGGCATCTGCCACCGGCTCCCGCCGATACCTGACGGCACGTCAGTTCAGCGCACGGGGCGCGGACGCGCAAGAGGCCGGACGCGGCCATCCTCGCCGCACAGCACCACCCCCTCGGAAGCTTTACCGTGCAGGCCCATTCCTGACATCGCGTCAGTTAAGTAATCTGACCATGCGTCAGGTAACGAGAGCCGTCACACAGGAGCGGGCGTCTGCGATGCTTGGATCGACTCATGGCACCCTTACCACTCACTCCCGGCCGGCCCGCGTCGTGGCCTGTGGGGAGCAACCACCACCCGCCGTCCACGGCGTGAGCGAGCCGCCCGGCGGCGTGGACCTGGACGTCAGCGGGCGTCCGCTGCACGCTCCGGTGCCCGACCTGGATCGCTTCTTCCGGCCCGAGTCGGTGGCCGTGATCGGCGCCTCGGACAGCGAAGGGCGCCCCAACACCGGTGTCACGCGTCAGCTGATCGGCTGGGCGGAGCGCGTCGGCGCCCGGCTCCATCCCGTCAATCCCGGACGCGAGCGGGTCTTCGGCCTGCCCTGCCACGCCACCGTCGCCGACCTGCCCGAGCCGGTCGACCTCGCCGTACTGCTGGTCGGCGACCCCGTCCCGGTCATCGGGCAACTCGCCGAGGCCAAGGTGAAGTTCGCGGTCGCCTTCGCGTCCGGCTTCGCCGAGACCGGCGAGCGGGGTGCGGCTGCCCAGGCCCGGCTCGCCGACGCCGTCGAACGCTCCGGCCTGCGGCTGCTCGGACCCAACACCAACCTCAACGCCTTCGAGAAGTTCCGCGAAGACCTGGACGGCCCGGCCATCGCCCTGATCACCCAGTCCGGCCACCAGGGCCGTCCCGTCTTCACCCTCCAGGAACTCGGTATCCGCCTCTCCCACTGGGCCCCCACCGGCAACGAGGCCGATCTGGAGACCGCCGACTTCCTCTCCTACTTCGCCTCCCGGCCCGAGGTCGGCGCCATCGCCGCGTATGTGGAAGGGCTCAAGGACGGCCGCAGTTTTCTGCTCGCCGCCGACCGCGCCGCCCGCAACAAGGTCCCGGTCGTCGCCGTCAAGGTCGGCCGCACCGAGACCGGTGCCCGTACGGCCGCCTCGCACACCGGCAAGCTCACCGGCGCTGACGGTGTCGTGGACGCCGCGATGCGGCAGTTCGGGGTGATCCGGGTGGACGGGCTGGACGAACTCCAGGACACCGCGGCGCTGCTGGCCCGCGCGCACAAGCCCAGCGCCGAGGGTGTCGCCGTCTACTCGATCTCGGGTGGCACCGGCGCCCACTTCTCCGATCTGGCGACCGCGGCGGGGCTGCGGCTGCCCACCCTCGCGGCCGCCAAGCAGACCGAACTGCACCAGTGGATCCCGGGCTACCTCAACGTCGCCAACCCGATCGACAACGGCGGGCATCCGGTCGGCGACTGGCGCGGCCGCAAGATCATCGATGCGATCCTGGCCGACCCGTCCATAGGGGTGCTGATCTGCCCGATCACCGGGCCCTTCCCGCCCATGAGCGACAAGCTCGCGCAGGACCTGGTGGACGCGGCGGAGGAGACGGACAAGCTGATCTGTGTGGTGTGGGGGTCGCCGGTCGGCACCGAGGACGCCTACCGCAACACCCTGCTCGGCTCCTCTCGTGTGGCGACCTTCCGCACCTTCGCCAACTGCATCACCGCGGTCCGCGCCTACTTCGACCACCATCGCTTCGCCGCCGACTACCGCTCGCCCTTCGACGACGCCCCGCGCGTGATGTCCCCCTCCGCGCGCAAGGCGCAGGGGCTGATGCGCCCGGGGCAGCAGCTCAGCGAGCATGCGGCGAAGCAGCTGCTGCGCGCCTACGGCATCCGCGTACCGCGCGAACAGCTGGTGACCAGCGCGGCGGCGGCCGTCCGGGCGGCGAGCCTGGTCGGCTACCCCGTGGTCATGAAGGCCTCCGGGCCGCAGCTGGCCCACAAGACCGAACTCGGCCTGGTCAAGGTCGGTCTGACCTCCGCCAGCCAGGTGAGGGACGCCTACCGCGAACTCACCGACATCGCGCGCTACGAGGACGTCCCGCTGGACGGCGTACTGGTCTGCCAGATGATCGAGCGGGGGGTGGAGATGGTCGTGGGAGTCACCCATGACAGCCTCTTCGGGCCGACGGTGACGGTCGGGCTCGGCGGGGTGCTTGTGGAGGTCCTGCGGGACGTCGCGGTGGGCGTGCCGCCCTTCGGGGAGGAACAGGCGCGCGCGATGCTCGGCGAACTGCGCGGCCACGCCCTCCTGGACGGCGTACGCGGAGCGCCGCCCGCGGACACGGACGCGCTCACCGAGGTCGTGCTGCGGGTGCAGCGGATGGCGCTCGAACTGGGCGGAGACCTGGCCGAGTTGGACATCAACCCGCTGGTGGTCCTGCCGCGCGGGCAGGGCGCCGTGGCCCTTGACGCACTGGCCGTCTGCCACTGACGGAGCGGGTGGCGCGTGCGGTCGACGGAACGAGCGCGGCCCGAGCCACCATCGCCGCGCGCCCCTCCGCCCGCGCCCCGCCCCCGCGAGCCCCGATCGCCACCGGCCCGACCACACCCTTTGGAGCCACTCCCCCATGACGTCCTCCCCCGTACCGTCCAACACCCCCGGAACCGCGACGCCTTCCGCCGAAGCCGCGAAGGCCGCCGATCCCCTCGATCCCGTCGATTCATTGATACTCCACGCCACTGACAACGGCGTCTCGTGGATCACCCTCAACCGGCCGGAGGTCATGAACGCCATCACCCCTGACCAGCGCGAACGCATCATCGAGCGGCTTGCGGACGCCTCCGCCGACCCGGGCGTACGGGCCGTGGTGATCACCGCGCAGGGCAGGGGCTTCTGCGCCGGCGCAGATCTGCGCGGATCGGCCTCGGCGGGCGACCGGGTCGCGGGCGATGTTGCCCGGATGATCCAGCGCGGCGCCCAGCGCCTCATCGGCGCGGTGCTGGACTGCGAGAAGCCGGTGATCGCCGCCGTCAACGGCACCGCGGCCGGCCTCGGCGCCCATCTCGCGCTCGCCTGCGATCTGGTGCTGGCCGCCGAATCGGCCCGGTTCATCGAGGTGTTCGTACGCCGCGGCCTGGTCCCGGACGGCGGCGGCGCCTACCTGCTACCGCGGTTGATCGGCCCGCAGCGCGCCAAGGAGCTGATGTTCTTCGGTGACGCCGTGCCGGCCGCGGAGGCCGAGCGGCTGGGGCTGGTCAACCGGGTCGTGCCGGACGGCGAGTTGACGAAGACGGCACGGGAATGGGCGGAGCGGCTGGCGACCGGCCCGACCCGGGCCCTGACCCTCACGAAACAGCTGGTCAACGCCTCGCTCGACACCGATCGGGCGGCCGCCTTCGCCGCCGAGGCCGCCGCCCAGGAGATCAATATGACGACCGCGGACGCACAGGAGGGGGTGGCCTCCTTCGTGGAGCGGCGCCGCCCGGCCTACCGGGGGCGGTAACTGCCGCCAGGTACGGGCCGATCGGGGCAGCCGGTGCCGCTGCCCCCGCCCGTCCCGAATACGCCGGCCCCGAAGCCGCCCCGGAACGTCCCGGTCCGGAAGACGCCGGTGCCGACCGCGCTGGTCCCCACCGGGGGCGTCGCCACCGGGTTCCTCCCCACCGGCGGCGTTCCACCACCGCCCGTGCCCACCGGCCTCGCCCCGTCGGGGCCGCCCGTGACCGCGCCCGCCGCCCCCAGCAGCCCGGCCGCAAGAGCGCCGGCCCAGACCGCGCCTCGGACCCTGGCAGGTACCTTCATCGCCGACTCCCCGTCTCGTACGGCCGCTTCAGCGGATGCGTCATATGGATGCGTTGCATATCTGCGCCGTAGGGACGCGCCTCACGCACGGGTGACACGTATCCGCGTCTTGGCGCACCTTCGACTGGATTCGCCAACTGCCTGCGGATTCACTCGGCTTCGAGCGGATCCGCACTCCGGACACGGACAACGCGCCCGCCCCACATGACACCAGGGCCTGTGATCCACATCACTTTATCCCAATGGAGCAGACCGGACATCAGCGGAACAGACCGGCACCTCCCGCGTATTGCGGGTCCGCACTCCCGGCAGCCAGCCCTCCACACCGTCCGTGCGGCTGACCAGATACCAGCGGGTGGACGTGACGCCCTGTTCGTCGCGGACGAGTTGCCCGTCGGTGACCACGCAGCGGGCGGCCAGCACCTCACCGTGCCAGACGCGGCCGGCGGAATTGCCGCGCGCGGCGTACTCCGCATGCGGGTCCCTGGCCAGCCGCAGCGCGCACTCCAGGGTGCGGCCCTTTCGGCAGGCCGACTCGCTGTTGTAGACCTTGACCGGCACCGTCGAGGGCGGCCCGGCCGGCTTCACCTCGGCCGGCCCCGGCCGCACCAGCCACCACACCCCCAGCATCACCGCGGCCACCGCCGCGGCGACCGCGAGTACGACGACATACGGGCGCCGGCGCGGCAGCGCGACCACGGTGGGCGCCGGCCCGGCGTCGGCCTCCTTGATGCGGGCCCACATCCCCGCCGGCATCTCGATCTGCTCGTCCGCGAGCCGGAGCCGTTCGCGCAGCAGCGCCTCGACCTCGCCTCCGGCATCGTCACCAGGCCCACCGGCGCGGCCACCTCCGTAGCCCGCGCCCGCGCCGCCCGCGCCGCCGCCGTCCCGTGGCCCCGCTCCCACCGCGCCGCTCACCTCCCTGCCCGCCCGTGATCCGATTCAACGAGGTAGGCGCGCAGCCTGTCCAGCGCCCGCGCGCGATGCCGGGCCGCGGTACCACGGTGCACCTTCATGATCTTCGCGGCCTGGTCGATGGTGTACCCGTCGAGGTCCACGAGGATGACGATCCCGGCCTGCCGGTGCGACAACCGCCCCAGCAGGCGCACCGCTTCGAGCTCGGCATGCCGCCGCTCCACGCCGCCGTCCCAGTCGCCGGACCCCGCCCCGAGACCGACCCCGGCGCCACCGCCGGCCCCACCGGCACCGGCCTCCTCAACGCCCTCCATGGCATCGACCAGCACCTGTCGCCGGTCCTTCCGGTGCGCGTCGCGGGCGACGTTCAGCACCGTGGTGAAGGCGTAGGCGTACGGCTCCGGGTGCGCGAGGAAGCGCTGCGGACGGGCGGCGAGCTTGAGATACGCCTCGTGCACCACGTCCTCCGCCGACTGTCTCGAACCGGCCAGCATCACCGCGCGCCGGTAGAGCCGGGGCAACAGCCCGCAGAAGACCTCGTCGAAGCTGGGTGACGTGGTGGGTAAGGGTGTTGAGGGTGTTGAGGATGTGGACGGTGTCGCATCGGCCATGTACCGGAACTCTCCCCCGTGCTTGGCTACGGCGCGGCCGAGGTGGAAGGTACCCGGGCGCCCGGAGGCCAATCAGGAATCGACCCTGCAATCTCCCGCGAATCCCCCGAACCCGCCCCCCTGATCACCGGCAAACCACCCCCAAGGGTGGGATCGCACACCGCCCCCTCCCCTCACCCCTTCCTGCCCCTTCCCCTCACCCCCTTCCTATCTGACGCTCCATCAGTTTCAATGAAACCCATGATGGGACACGCTGGAATGGCGGCTACGGCCGTGCGATACCTGCGCTCGGTAGGCGCACCGACGGCGGCCGCCGCACCCGCCGCCCCGCTCCCCCGCCCCGCCCTGCGCGCCGTACGCGAGGACGAGCGCGCCCCGCTGGACCCGGCCGAATTCCGCACCGTCCTGGGGCACTTCGCGAGCGGCGTCACCGTCATCACCGCACCGGGAGAGGCGGGCCCGGCCGGTTTCGCCTGCCAGTCCTTCGCCTCGCTGTCCCTGGACCCGCCGCTGGTCACGTTCATGGTGGCGCGCACTTCGACCACCTGGCCGCGGATCGCCGATGCCGGCGTCTTCTGCGTCAACATCCTCGGCGCCGACCAGGGCGCGCTGTGCCGCGGCTTCGCGGTCAGCGGGGGCGACAAGTTCGCCGGTGTCTCCTACGTCGCGGCACCGGCGACCGGTTCACCGCGGCTGACGGACGTACCCGCCTGGATCGACTGCACGATCCACGCGGTGCATACGGGCGGCGACCACCTCATCGTGATCGGCCGGGTGGACGCCTTGGGCACGGACCCGGTCGCGGCGGAGCGCGGCCCGCTGCTCTTCCACCGGGGAGGATTCGGGCGCTTCGATGCGTAAGGCCGACTTCGAGGTCAGTCGTCAGTCGTCAGTCGTCCCTCCGGGTCAGCTCATATCTCCTGCCCGTGTCAGGGTCGTCAGTGAAGTAGTACAGCGTGGGCCGGTCCGCCGTACCGCCGACGTCCCAGGATCCCGGGCAGCCGCCGGTCACCCTCAGTTCCTGAGCGTCGGGGTCCGCCAACGGCACGGTCAGCTCCCACCTGCCGCCGCCTGAGCAGCGGTCGCCCGGCTCGCCCACCCGGTGGGCCGACGCCCGCCCGTCGGACCGCAGGCGCAGGGTCCCGCCGTCGTCGTCCTCCCAGACGCCGGCGGCCGAGGCACGGTCCAGGTGCGGTGGCTCGTACAGCGGCAACAGATCGGTCGCGAGGGCCACCACGGTCAGTACGGCGAACCCGGCGACGGAAGCGAGTCCCGTCCCGACGACGCCGGGGGACGGCCTCAGGGGACGCCCGCCCCCGGCGCCCCGGCCGACGACCGCGGCGAGCAGCGCGGCCGGTAGGGCGGCCATGGTGAGCAGCGCCCAGCACACCACGTAGACCAGGGGCGGCTCGGCGGAGGCGGTGAGGAGCGCGAAGAACGTCCCGTAGGCAAGCGTCGCGGCAGCCGCCGCGAACGGTGCGGCGGCGGCCGTCAACCACCATGCCGGCCGCCCTGGCAGGCCGCCCCGCCGGGCCGCCCACCGCGCCAGCATCAGCGTGGGCAGCACCAAAGTGATCGTCAGCGCGAAGCCGGGAACGGCCCCGAGCACGCAGAGGACCGGCACCCCGAACCCCAACAGAAACGCGTTGGGCGGCTCCCCCTCCTGTGTGAACCCGAACAACACCAGCCCGGCACCGGCGGTCATCACCTCACCGAGCAGCGCCGCCATCGACACCAGAACGGTCCGCCCACTCCAGACGGCACCGTCCTGCCCGGCCGCCGCACCCTCGCTCCTCGCCATCCCGCACCCCCTCCGGGGATCATCCACGGCGACCGGCGGCGGGTCGCCACCGGGGCGACCCGCAGCATGTCTTGTGGATCACGCCGGGCGGAGAACCACCTTGTCGGCGCCGCACGGATGACAGGGTGTGAAACCTCGCCTCCACGCAACGGAAGGGAACGTGCGGCATGGCCGTCATACACCACACCGTCCTCAAGCCGACCAAGCTGGAACTGCTCACCGACTGGCTGCCCTCCCGCCCGTGGTACCGCGGGGGCACGGGCGAACCGACGTTGACCAAGGCCGGCGGCTTCCGGCTGGACGACCCGAGCGGCGCGGTCGGGATCGAGTTCATGGTCGCCACCGACACCGCCGGACCTCACCCGACGTCCTACCTGGTGCCGCTCACCTATCGCGGCGCCCCACTGGACGGAGCGGAGCACGCCCTCGTCGGCACCATGGAGCACGGGGTGCTGGGGCGGCGCTGGGCCTACGACGGCTGCCACGACCCGGTGCTGGTCGCCCAGTTGCTGGCCCTGATCGAGGGCCGGGCCGAGGCCCAGGCCCAGAGCACCAGCGACACCCCCGACCGGGAGGTCACCCGCTCGTACACCGGTGCCGGCGACACCCCGGCGGACTTCACCACCACGGCCACCGACAGCGAAGACGGCACCGAGCTGCCCGCACCGCATGACACGACCCTGCGTCTGCACCGGGTCCTGCGGCCCGTCCCGGAAGGCTCGCCGTTCGTTCCCCAGGGCGCGGCAGGCCACGTCGCAGGCGCCTGGCAGCTGCCGGACGGCACCCGGGTTCGAGGTGTGTTCGCCGTTCTGGACGGCGGCCCTCGGGTCTAGGGCCTGCCCGATGGTCCGATGGGACGGGCCCTGGGTGTCAGGGCGTTCAGCCGGTGCGGGCGCAGTGCCGAAGGCGTCCCCCGGCCTGCCGCCCCGTTCACGCCCCGCCTCGTGTGACGCGCTCAGACAGCCCGTTCGCCGGCCCGCCACTCCGGTGCAAGCACCGACCAGATCTCCTCGTCGTGTCGCTTTCCCCGGTGCGGATGGCTCTCCCGCAGCACGCCGTCCTTCGTCATGCCGAGGCGCCGGGCCACGGCGATGCTGGGCTCGTTCGTCGCCGAGACCCACCACTCCACGCGGTGGATGCCGCGCGCCTCGACGGCCCAGTCGATGAGCACCCGCACGGCCCGGGTCACCAGGCCCCTGCCCACCGCCGACGGCTCCAGCCAGCAGCCCGCCTCTGCGGTGCCCTGCTTGACGTCCATGGTCCGGAGGATGACCGCGCCGACCAGCCTGCCGTCCGCCCAGATGCCGTGGATCCGCCCGGTGTCGGCCGCGGCCTTCTCCGCGTACGCCTGGAGGAACGCGCGGCTCGACGCCAGGTCTGTGACGACGTCGGGCAGCGCGTTGTGCTGCCCGATGAACTCCCGACCCCGGTCCATGTGGGCCAGGAACTCCCCGGCCTGCCACGGTTCGAGGGGGCGCAGCTCCGCACCGTCGTCGCCCAGGGATATCGCGTACATCGTGACCTTCCAGGGTCGGAGCCGGTACGGAACCGGAAACAGTGCACTCGCGAAGGAACAGTGCACTCGCGGGGGATCTTCGCATGGGCATCCCGTGAGCAGGCCGGAAGCCGTCAGCAGTGGCAAGGGCGTTGGCGGCTCGGACACGCCCTATGCCGCTGCCGCCTCCGGGGCCGGGGCGGCAGGTGACCCGGCGGCGCCTCGCCTCCGTATCACCAGGGCCATCAGCGCGGCGAGCGCGCACAACGCGCCGGAGGTGTACCAGACCGGGTCGTAGGTGCCGAAGGTGTCGCGGGCCAGGCCGCCCGCGAAGGCGATCAGGCCGGCGCCGACCTGGTGGGCGGCCAGGACCCAGCCGAAGACGATCGCACTGTCCTCGCCGTAGTACTCGCGGCACAGGGCGATCGTCGGCGGGACGGTGGCCACCCAGTCCAGCCCGTAGAAGACGATGAAGAAGACCATCGGCGGGTGGACCGAGTCCGCGAGCAGCAGCGGCAGGAACATCAGCGACACACCCCGCAGGCCGTAGTAGACGGCGAGCAGGCGGCGGGTGTCGAAGCGGTCGGTGAACCAGCCCGAGGCGATGGTGCCGGCGATGTCGAAGACGCCGATGACCGCGAGCAGCGAGGCGGCCGCCGTCATCGGCATGCCGTGGTCGTGGGCCGCGGGCACGAAGTGGGTCTTGACCAGGCCGTTCGTCGTGGCGCCGCAGATCGCGAAGGTGCCGGCCAGCAGCCAGAACGGTCCGGTTCGGGCCGCCGAGACCAGCGCCCGTATCGCGCGTCGGGCCGCGCCCCGCTGCGGCGGCGGCTTGGGTACGAACTCCCTTGCCCCGTACGGCGCGAGGCCGACGTCCGCCGGGTGGTCGCGCAGCAGCAGCCACACCAGGGGGACGACGGCGACGGCCGCGAGCGCGACGGTCACGGCGGCCGGCCGCCAGTCGTGGTGGTCGTGGCGGTCGACGATCCAGGAGAGGAGCGGCAGGAAGACGAGCTGCCCGGAGGCGCCGGCCGCGGTGAGGATGCCGGTGACCAGCCCGCGCCGCTCGGTGAACCAGCGGCCGGTGACCGTCGCGGCGAACGCGAGTGCCATCGAGCCGCTGCCCAGGCCGACCAACACGCCCCACAGGAGGACGAGTTGCCAGGAGGCCGTCATGAAGACGGTCAGTCCGGTGCCGACCGCGATCACCATGAGGGCGACGGCGACCACCCGCCGGATGCCGAAGCGGTCCATCAGCGCGGCCGCGAACGGTGCCGTCAGCCCGTAGAGGGCGAGGTTCACCGACACCGCGAAGCCGATGGTGCCGCGCGACCAGTGGAACTCGGCGTGCAGCGGCTCGATGAGCAGGCCGGGCAGGGAGGCGAAGCCGGCCGCGCCGATGATCGTGAGGAAGGTGACGGCGGCCACCGCCCAGGCGCGGTGCGGACGCCGGCGGCGCGGCGCGGCGGCGGGCGCGGCGGCACCATCGCCGGACGCCTCCGGTCCGGCCTGGTCATCGGCGCGTACGGGCAGTTCGGGTGTCTGGGTCACCCGAGCAGCTTCCGGGATCCGTGGAAGCGGAACGAGTGGCCGGAGGGACAGGGTTCGCAAGGATCGGGCCAGAGGGGCGGGAGACCCGGCCCGGCAGGTACGTCAGCCGGGCCGTCCGCACCGGCCACCATCAGCCCACACCCACCCGACGGCGATCACCGTCGCCCCGACGTCGATCACCATCGCCCATCAGCGATCACCCCGTCACCACCACCCGCCCCGGCACCCTCCGCAGTTCGCCCAGTGCGCTCACCCCGGTCAGTACGAGCATCAGCGCCACCCCGCACAGGATCGCCGTCGACGGCGCCGCCACATCCAGTACGGCGCCGGACAGCAGAGCCGTCGCCGCATAACCCGCGCCGACCACCGCGTACGACACCGAATACCCGGCCGCCAGCGCACTGGTCGGCAGCGCCTCGCGCAACGACAGGCCGCGTGCCACCTGCACACCGGCGGCCAGCACCCCGGCCGTCAGCAGCGCCACCGTCAGCCCGCCGATCACGGGCAGCACGGCAACCGCCGCCACGCAGACGGCGATCGACGGCAGCAGTACCAGGCACTGCGTACGCAGCCGGCCGGGCCAGTTGCGCAGCCCGTAGACGAACGCGCCGACGGCGGTGGCCAGCGAGTACCCGGCCAGCAGCGGTCCCGACCAGCCCACCGCGATGCCCCGCTGCTCCAGCAGGGCCGGCAGGAGCAGTTCGGCGAGCGCGAGCAGGGCCATCGAGGCGGCACCGGACACATAGATCGGCCACGCGCCGGCGAGCGTACGGGCCTTGGAGACGCCCGGCTCGTCCGCGGTGTCCGCCGCACGGCCGCGCGGCAGCAGCCACATCCCGCCGGCCGGCAGCGCCATCAGCACGGCGGCCAGCAGCATCGGCAGGCTCGCAGACACGCCCAGCGCCAGCCCGGTCACCAGCGCCGGCGATACGGCCCACAGCAGGTAGCCCATGACGGACTCGGCGCTCAGCGCCTTCGCGGTCAGGCCCTCGCCGGTGTCCTCGGCGAGTTGCAGCAGCAGGGCACGCAGCCCCCCGGGCGCGGCGGCCGGTGCGGCACCCGCGCACACGGCGAAGGCCCCCTGCACCACCCGCGGCGCGTCGGGAAACGCCCCCAGCGCCGCGAACGCCGCCGCGCCGGCCACCAGTCCGACCGCGAGCTGGAGCCGCGCCCGCTCCGGCCGCAGCAGCGTGCCGAGCACCGCCGCCCCCGCCACCTCGCCGACCACATAGGCCGCGGCCAGCGCGGCGCCCCAGGCGTAGCCGCCGGGGCGCTCGCGGACCAGAAAGACCAGCGCGAGGGGCGCCATCGCCACCGGAAGACGGGCGCACATCGCGACAAGTCCCCAGGTCAGGATGGGTTTTGTGGCCAGCGATCGATATCCCATACGGGAAGCCAAGCGGAGACGCGGACGCGGGCTCAAGCGAATATCGGCGAACGGGGGCACCCGAGCCCTTGCCGGATCGCAACCGTTGCCTGGCCAACCGCTCGGCATGCCGTCCGGTCTAGTCGTTCATGAAGGATTTACGAGGGGTTCTGCGGCGGCGACGCGCGGTCGCATCCGGGGCAGCCGCCCTGCTGGTCGCACTCAGCGGGGCAGTGGCTTCCTGCGCCAAGAAGCAAGCCCCGGGGGCGGAGAAGCAGTCCGCGCCTGCTGTGAAGCACTCGAAGCCGGAACTGAAGATCCGGTACGCGTTGAACACGTACTACCTTCTCCGATCCACGGCGCCGGACTCCGGCGCGTGAAGGCGCGACCGGGGGCGGCGAAGGGCCCGGGCGGGCGCCTGAAGATCGCTGTGACCAGCGACAACGTTCCCACCGTCCGACACACCACCCAACTGGTTGTCGGCGCACCGATTCTGACCGTGCGCCAGGACGCATTCCTGACCGAGGCGAAGCCCGGCTCCGAGCTGCCGCTGACGCCCGCCTTCGGCAACCGGGGGGACACCGATATCGACGACGACCTCATCATCGTGGTGAAAGCGGAGAAGGCAACGCTGCGCGGGCGGTACGGCAACTGCCGTTACGACAAGGCCACCTCGGCCACCAAAGCGGTGTGCAAGATCTCCGGTCCGCTGCCGGCCGGGGAAGCGTACGAGACCGACGGGCCGATCACGGCCTTGACCCGCAAGAACGCGCGACACGGACAGATCTCCTACGGCCGGTACCGGGCCCACGACGTGCTGCCCACCGCCGAACTGCCGCCCGACTCCGCCCCGCGGGGAACCGGCGCGCCGCTCGGGCTCCGACCCGTGGACGGCAGCGGCGGCGACTTCACCGCGTTGCAGCACGGGGAGGCCGAAACAGCCCACGACGTGCTGGAGTTCTCCACCACCGACGTCCACGATCCGCAGGCCCCCGAGGTCACCATCAAGGGCAAGGTGGGCGAGGTCGTGGCCATCGATGTGCTGGGCAAGGCCGACTACCAGGGCGCCATGCGGCTGACCCTGCCCGAGGGCATCAGCCTGGAGGGGCGTCGTGAGGGGGAGCAGAGCGAAACCCTCTTCTGCGAATACGTCGAGGGCGAGAACGGGCTGGTGGAGTGCCCCTCAGCCGGGATCACCATGCCGGAGCTGCGGGTTCGTATCGACAAGCGGGTCGAGGGCGCCCAGGGAACGATCTCCGTGGCGGAGTCCGACCCCAAGGACCCGGACGAGGAGAACAACACCGCGCCGATCAAGGTGGAGTACGTCGACTGAACGACCGCCGTGGGCGCCTTCGGCCGGGCGCCCACGGGCCGGGCCGGGACGCTTGGGCCTGCCCGACGGGTCGGGGCCGGAAGGCCCCGAGCCCCGGCCACCGAGTCAGGCGAACGTCAGCACGGCCCGCGCCACCCGCCCATGGTGTGCGTCGTCCGCCGCCTTCGCGAAGTCCTCGACCGGATAGACCGTGGTCACCAACTCGTCCAGCAGCAGCCGACCTTCGCGGTACAGCCGGGCGTACAGCGCGATGTCCCGCTGCGGCCGGGACGACCCGTAGCGACAGCCCAGGATCGACTTGTCCAGATACATCGAGGACACCACGAACGACGCCTCCGCGCCGGCCGGTGGCACACCCAGCAGCACCGCCTGACCGTGCCGGTCCAGCAGATCGATCGCCTGCCGGATCAGCCGGGTGCTGCCCACGCACTCGAAGGCGTGGTCGGCCCCGGTCGGCAGGATCTCCTTCACCGCCTTGACGCTGTCCGTGTCCGCCGCCGAAGCGTCGATGAAATGCGTCGCCCCGAACTGCCGCGCCACCGCCTCCTTGGCGGGATTGGCGTCCACCGCGACGATCGCCGAAGCGCCCGCGATCCGCGCACCCTGGAGCACATTGAGCCCGATACCGCCGGTACCGATCACCACGACCGAGTCCCCGCGGTCGACCCGCGCCCGGTTGAGCACGGCGCCGACCCCGGTCAGCACCCCGCACCCGAGCAGCGCGGCCGACGTCGGCGGAATATCCTCGGCGATCTTCACCGCCTGGACCGCCTTGACGACCGTACGCTCCGCGAACGCCGAATTGGACGCGAAGTTGAACAGCTCGGCGCCGCCCCGCCGGAACGGCCTCCCCGGCATCCCGATCGCCTTCCGGCACATCGTCGGCCGCCCCCGGTCGCACTCCGCGCACGCCCCGCAGTTCGCCAGCGTCGACAACGCCACATGGTCACCGGGCGCCACATGGCCGACGCCCGCCCCCACGGCCTCCACCACCCCCGCTCCCTCATGCCCCAGCACCACCGGCACCGGGAAGGGAATCGTCCCATCGACCACTGACAAGTCGCTGTGGCAGAGCCCGGCGGCCCGGATCCCGACCAGCACCTCCCCCGGCCCCGGATCCCGCACCTCCAGATCGTCCACGACCCGGGGCCGCTCGCCGTCGAAAATGACGCCCTTCATCGCCGCTCCACTCTGGGCAGGCCGAGCACACGCTCGGCGATGATGTTGCGCTGGATCTCGTCCGAGCCCCCGTAGACGGTGTCGGCCCGGGTGAACAGGAACAACCGCTGCGCCGCGGTCAGTTCGTACGGCGCGTCGGCGGTCCAGTCCGCGGGGCCCAGCGCGGCTGCGGCCCCGCGCACCCGCATCGCCAGCTCCCCGAGACGCTGATGCCAGCCGCCCCACAGCAGCTTCGCCACACTGGGCGCGCCCGCGTCACCGGCCGCACCCAGGGTCCGTAGCGCATTCCACCGCATGACCTTCAACTCGGCCCACTGCGCTACGAGTTGACCGTGCAACACCGGGTCCCGCAGCGCACCGCAGCGCACCGCGGCATCGACGACCTCCGCCAGCTCCGCCGCGAACCCGATCTGCTGGACGAGCGTCGACACGCCCCGCTCCCGCGCGAGCAGCCCCATCGCCACCCGCCAGCCGGCGCCCTCCCCGCCCACCACGTCCCGGGCCACCGCACCGTCGAAGAACACCTCGTTGAACTCCGCCGTGCCCGTCATCTGCCGGATCGGACGCACCTCGATCCGGCCCGGCTGGTCCATCGGCACCAGCAGGAACGAGAGGCCCCGGTGGCGCCGCTCCCCCGGGTCGGTCCGCGCCAGCACAAAGCACCAGTCGGCCTCCGCGGCGAGCGAGGTCCAGATCTTCTGGCCGCTGATCCGGTACGTGTCACCGTCCCGGACCGCGACGGTCCGCACACCGGCCAGATCCGACCCGGCCTCCGGCTCGCTGTAGCCCTGGCACCACAGTTCCTCGCCGCGCGCGATCGCCGGCAGGAACCGGGCGCGCTGCGCGGCGTCGCCGTAGGCGAGCAGGGTCGGCGCCAGCAGGTTCTCGCCGATGTGTCCCATCCGCCCCGGGGCCCGGGCCCGTGCGTACTCCTCGGCCCAGACGACCTGTTGCGTCAGGCTCGCCGCACGGTTCCCGTACGCTCCGTGCGTACGGTCCCAGCCGAGCCCGATCCACCCGCCGGCCCCGAGCTCCCGCTCCCACGCGCGGCGGGCGTCGGCGCGTTCGTGCTCGCTCCCGGGCCCGCCGCGGCCCGCCGACTCCGCGTACGGCCCGTCGAGATGGTCCGCCAGCCAGGCCCTGGCCTCGGCCCGGAATTCCTCGTCTTCGCTCCCGAACTCAAAGTTCATGTCGTCTCCCCTGCGGGTCGTCTGAGCCGACTCGGCCCCATGGGAAAGCCGAAGAACGACCCCGGCCGAGCGCAGCGTCATGCGTTGGGCCGCGCCCCGCCCCGCGCCGCTTCGGCCATCGCGGACAGCTGCGCCAGCATCGGCATGGGGTCGGTGCCGACCGCCCCCGACACCACGTCGGCGACCTTCTCCGGCGTCCACCCCCCATCGGCATAGGCGGAACGCAGTTCGCGCGGCTGGGACCAGACCGCGATCTTCGGCCCGGCGACCGTGTAGACCTGTCCGGTGATCCGGGCCTCGCGCGCCCGCTCGCTGAGCAGATACACGACGAACGCCGCCACATCCTCCGGCTCCCCGATCTCCTTCAGCTCCATCGGCACATTCGCCGACATCCGCGTCCGTGCGACCGGCGCCACCGCGTTGGCGGTCACTCCGTATTTGTGCAGACCGAGCGCGGCGCTCCGTACCAGCGAGATGATCCCGCCCTTGGCGGCCGAGTAGTTGGCCTGGGAAACCGACCCCTGGTGGTTTCCGCTGGTGAAGCCGATCAGCGTGCCGGAGCCCTGCCGCCGCATCACCGCGGCCGCCGCGCGGAAGACCGTGAACGTCCCCTTCAGGTGAGTGGCGACCACCGGGTCCCACTCCTCCTCGGACATGTTGAAGAGCATCCGCTCGCGCAGGATCCCGGCGACGCACACCACGCCGTCGATGCGCCCGTACTGCGCCAGCGCGGTGTCCACGATCCGCTGGCCGCCCGCCATCGTCGAGACGTCATCGGCGACGGCGGTGGCCGTCCCGCCCGCCGCCTCGATCTCCTTGACCACCGCCTCGGCGATCTCGCTGCTCGGTTCGGCGCCGTCGATGGAGACGCCGTAGTCGTTGACGACGACGCGGGCGCCCTGCTCGGCGCAGGCGAGTGCGACGGCGCGCCCGATGCCGCGTCCCGCGCCCGTGACGGCGACCACCTTGCCGGCCAAGAAGTTCCCCATGCCGCACCCCTTCCCGAGCTTTCTGACGGACCGTTAGATTTTTGAGCAGGCGCGCGTCAAACACAAGCCCCGGGAGGCCCCCATGCCTTTGCCGCAGGAGTTCCACGACATCGCCAAACGCGTGAACAACTGGGGGCGTTGGGGGACGGACGACGAAATCGGGACGCTCAACCTGATCACCGATCAGGTGGTACGGGAGGCCGCCGGATGCATCCGCAGCGGCCGCCGCGTCCCGCTCGCGCTCCCGCTCCAACAGGACGGCGTACAGACCGGCATGATTCACGGGCGGATCAACCCGCTGCACACCATGACCGCCATCAATCAGGAGATCTTCGGCCCCGGCACGGTCGCCACCTCGGACGACGCGGTCACCATGGGCCTCCAGGCCGCCACCCACTGGGACGGCCTCACCCATGTCTCGCACTCCGGGCGGCTCTACAACAACCGTCCCGCCGAGTCCATCACCGCACACGGCGGCGCCACCAGCCTCGGCATCGAGAAGGCCGCCCCGATCGCCTCCCGCGGCGTCCTCCTGGACATCGCCCGCGCGCACGGCACCGACCGGTTGCCCGGTGGGCGGGCGGTCACCCCCGAAGACCTCGACGCCGCCGAGGAGTTGGCCGGTACGACGGTCCGGGCCGGCGATATCGTCCTCGTCCGGACCGGGCAGATGCAGCACTATCTGGCGGGCGACCGGCAGGCGTACGCCTTCCCGTCGCCGGGTCTGTCACTGCACACCCCCGAGTGGTTCCACGCCCGGGACGTGGCCGCGGTCGCCAACGACACCCTGACCTTCGAGATCTTCCCGCCGGAGATCGAGAACCTGTGGCTGCCCGTGCACGCCCTCGATCTGGTCGAGATGGGGATGATGCAGGGTCAGAACTGGAACCTGGAGGAGCTGTCGACGGCCTGCGCGACGGAGGGCCGCTGGACGTTCTTCCTCTCGGCGATGGCCGAGCCGTTCGTCGGGGGATCCGGCACACCGGTGGCACCGGTAGCGGTCCTTTAGAGGGGCACGGGAGCCGGCGTCGCCGACGCTCCCCGCCGAGGCGGGCGGCCAGGTGGCGGTGCACGCTCATGCGCGCCCCGAGCACGGCACCGCGGGACCGCCACCCGGCTCCAGGCCGCGACCCGCGCTCGCCAAGACCCCGGGCCGGTTTCCCGGCTCCTTGGAACCTCGGCGTCCCCTCACGGCGAATCGCTCCACACAAGGGTGATCAACGGCCGACGCTACGTCAACACCAGGTCTGGACTATTTCCCATTACGCCCGATTTGCCATGGTGCATTGGGGTTCATACGCCCCGAGTTCGGCACCCGCCGCCATCAGCAGCGGCTGGCCGCGGTCCACTTCGCACCAGATCCGCTTGCCGGCGCCTTCGCGCTGCCAGCCCCAGCGGTCGGCCAGTCCGTCGACCAGTTCCAGGCCGCGGCCGTTGGTGTCCTCGCCGTCGGCGTGCCGCTGGCGCGGCGGACGAGTGCTGGCGTCCACCACCTCGACGCGTACGGTGCCCACCACGGGGCCCGCACCGGAGAAGCGCATCCGCAGCTCGGCGGCCGAGCCGGTGTGCACCACGGCGTTGGTGACGAGCTCCGAGATCAGCAGGATCAGTGTCTCCGCCAGTGGTTCATCGACCCCTATACCGGACCCCGCGAGCCGCGACCGGGCCCACCGTCGGGCCCGCCCCACCTCCGCGGGGTCGGGCCGCACCTCCAACTGCACTTGAAGCACCTGCACCGCTCACACCATCCGAACCGGCGGAAACATCGCCTCGCGCCTCCACGGAGTCACGGTGCGTGACTCCGGCGAAGCACAGCATGGTTGACGTTCGGTCACCCCAACAAGCGCTTCGGGCATATTCCAGCGCAAGGGAGTATGCATGCTGCATACTGTGCGACGCGCTTTTCGGGGAGTCGAACAACGGGGAATTCCGGGCCCCAGCCCGAGGCGAGCGGCGCGCAGTCCGTACCCCGGAGCCGCCATTTCGACGGCACCGCGACCGTTGCGCCACAGAACCACTCGCACCCAACGGAGCGTACCCGAGCGGAACCCCGACTCCCCCCTGTGACGAGTCACGCCTAGGACACAACCCGATATCGACAGACCGTGACCGGTTATGTGTGCACCGTCTGGCATTTCGCACACAAGTTGCCAGAGTCTGACATCGCCGGTTATCGGGCGGCGGCGCGCGACTACAGCCCGCCACCTCACGCCACCAGGCCCGCGGCCAGCAGTTCCGCCGCCTCGCGCGCCGTGCCCCACCGCTCGGCCCGCAACCAGGCGCGCTTCAGATGCAGATGGACATCGGCTTCCCAGGTGAAGCCCATCCCGCCGTGCACCTGGAGGCAGTCCCGGGCGTTTCGCACCGCGGCATGGTCCGCGAGCATTTTCGCTCCGGTCACCTCGTGCACACAGTCGGTAACCGCTGCCGCATACACAGCGCTTCTGGCGATCTCCGTCCGTACGAGCATCTGCGCGCACAGGTGCTTGATCGCCTGGAAGGAGCCGATGGGCGCGCCGAACTGCTCCCGCTCGCGGGCGTACGCCACCGCCATTTCGAGCGTGCGGGCCGCGCCGCCCAGCTGCTGGGCGGCGGTGAGCAGCGCGGCCTCGCGGCGCAGCCGGGGCACGTCCAGGGACAGCGGGGCGGTACGCGGGGCGTCCAGGACGCGGGCGAGCGGGGTGAGGGGGTCGACGGAAGCAAAAGGGGCGCATGAGATCAGGGCTGCAGTGCTTCCATACGCCTGATCCGCGCGCCCCTTTTCCGCCCCCTCCGGTGGCCGCACGGCCCCGCCTTCCGCCCCTTCCGCCCCTTCCAGCAAGATCAATTCCTGGCAGTCGGCGGGATGTTCCCAGAGCACCGGGTCGGCCCCCGCCTCGCACAGCCCGACGATCTTCTCGCCGGCCGCGACGCCGTCCACCACCCCGGCCAGCAGCTGGCAGGCGACCAGCGGTCCGGGCAGCAGCGCCCGGCCGGCCTCCTCGAAGACCAGCACCGCCTCCGGCAGGCCCAGCCCCACCCCGCCGTCCGCCTCCGGCAGCCGCAGCGCGAAGAATCCGGCCGCACCCAGCTCCCGCCACAGCGCACGGTCCAGCGTGGGGTCGTCGACGGCCGCGCGCAGCCGCTCCCGGCCGAACCGCCCCGCCAGCAGCTCCCGCGTGCCGTCCCGCAATGCCTTCTGGTCGTCGGTGAGTTGGAAGTCCATCGCAGGTCACCGCCCCTTCGGCAGGCCGAGGATCCGCTCGGCGACGATGTTCTGCTGGATCTGCGAGGTGCCGGCCGCGATGGTGTACGAGAGGGCGGCGAGCCGGTCCGCGACCCAGGTGTGGTCCGCGTCCAGCGCACCGGCGCCCAGCACCTCGGCCGCCGTGTCGTACAGCTCCTGCCGGGCGTGCGAGTAGCGCAGCTTGAAGACCGAGCCGCCGATCCCGGGCAGCCCGCCGGACCTCTGGGCCTCGCTCACATTCCACTGCGTGAGCCGCCACAGGGCGGTGAACTCGGCGCTCAGCCGGCCGAGCCTGCGGCGCAGTTCGGCGTCGTCCCAGCGGCCGTTGGCGCGGGCGGTACGGGCGAGTTCGCCCAGCACCCGGCGGCAGGCGACGACCTCGCCGACGAAGGCGGTGCCGCGTTCGAAGGAGAGGGTCACCATCGTCACCCGCCAGCCGTCGTTCTCCGCCCCGACCCGGTTGCCGACCGGCACCCGTACCTCGTCGAGGAACACCTCGGCGAACTCCGTCGACCCGGCGAGGGTGCGCAGCGGCCGCACCGTCACGCCCGGCGCGTCCATCGGCATCGCGAGCCAGGTGATGCCGCGGTGCCGGGGCGCGCCGGGATCCGTGCGCACCAGCAGCTCGCACCAGTCGGCGACCTCCGCGTGCGAGGTCCAGATCTTGCTGCCGCTGACGACGTACGCGTCCCCGTCCCGTACCGCCCTCGTCCGCAGCGCCGCGAGGTCGGACCCCGCGTCCGGCTCACTGAAGCCCTGGCACCAGATCTCGTCGCCGCGCAGGATCGGCGGCAGCCAGCGGGCGCGCTGCCCGGGGGTGCCCTCGGCGACGATGGTGGGCCCCGCGTGCAGCAGCCCGACGAAGCTCGCGCCGACGTAGGGCGCGCCGGCCCGCTCGGTCTCCTCCAGGAAAATCAGGTGCTGGGTCGGGGTGGCGCCCTGCCCCCCGGCGTCCCGCGGCCAGTGCAGGCCCGCGTACCCGGCGTCGTACAGCATCCGCTGCCAGGCCGCGTCGTACGCGCGGCGGCCGGGCCAGTCGGTCGCGGCGGGCTTCGCGGGCAGCTTGGGCAGCACCTCGTCGAGCCACCGCCGGAGCCGGGCCCGGAAGTCTTCCTCTTCTTCCGTGTAGGTGAGGTCCATGCCCGCCGTTGCCCCCTGCCCGCAGCATCTGATGCCCCGTCAGATTCAGGCTAGCGGTGGACCCCTGGGCCCACAACGGGTGCGCCGGGCCTGGGTTGAGCCGACTAGCCGGGCCGGTAGGCGTTCGTCGCCTGCTCGTAGAGCCGGTCCACCTCATGCCGCCCGTCGTCCGGGCCGATGACGAGGACGAGGTGGTAGCGGCCGTTGTGGATCATCGCGAGGTTGCGTACGTACACCTCGCGCCCGCTGCGGTCGCGCCAGGTGAAAGTGCCCTCCGCCATCGCCGTCTGCCCGACGTCTATCCGGCGCAGACCGGAGGACGACGACCAGTTGGAGGAGCGGTACGGCGCCAGCTCGGCCTCCTTGTTCTGCTGGTAGGCCATCGGGTCCGTGCCGAAGCGGCCGGTCGTGTCGCGGCCGGGCACGATCACCAGCTCGTAGTCCCCGCCGAGATAGCGGACCTGGCCCCGTTCGTTCGCCGCCCGCCGCTGCCAGCCCTCGCGGACCGCGACCTGGAAGCCTGCGGGGTCGTTGCGCACCTGGAAGCCCTCGGCGAGGTCGGCGGGCGTGGTGGACTGCGGCTGGCCGGTGCCGGCGGAACTCCCGTCCTGGCCACCGCCGTTGTCGCCGTCCTGACCGGTGGAGGGCGCGGGGCTGGCACCGGGGTCCGCACCCGTGGCGCCCGACGTGCCGGTGGGCGCGGCGCCGTCGCGCCCCGACTCCGATCCCTCGCCGGACTTCGGCATGAACAGCATGGCGAAGGCGACCGCACCCACCAGGAGAAGCAGGATCAGCCCGAGCAGCAGCCGGCCGAGATGCCGCGGCCCGCGCGCCTGCCGCGGCGCACGGGCGGGCCGCGACGGGCGGGGCACCGGCTCGCGGAGCGGTTTCGGCGGCCGGGGCGCCGAGGGGGCCTGCGGCCGGTCCACGGGCCGCGCCTGCGGTGGGCCTACGCGCTGAGTCCGGCCCTTCTTGAGCCGCCCCCTGCGGACGAGCTCGCCGCGCCGCCGCAGGATCGGCAGCCGCCGCGGATCCGTGCCGCGGCCCAGCGCGGGCATCGTCACCAGCCGGCTGCCGACGTCCGGCTCCGGCGCCGTACGGATCAGCGTCCGCAGCCGGCCGCGCAGTTCCTCGAAGTCCGGGCGTTCCGCGGGGTCCTGGCTCAGCAGCGACTCGACGACGGGCCGCAGCGCCCCGCACTCCTCGGCGGAGCCGGGCGGCTGCGCGCACACCAGTCGCGCCAGTTCGACGGCGCTCTCCTCGGGGTAGGGAGGACGGCCGAGCACGCTCCGGAACAGCAGTGCGCCGATCGCCCAGAGGTCGGTGGCCGGTCCCACCGGCGCCGCCGGGCGCCCTTCCTCGTCCAGCGGTCCGGCCTGCTCCGGTGCCCAGCGCTCGGTGACCGGTCCGACGACGTTCAGCCGGGCCTGCCGCGCCCGCTCGGCGGCGAGGCCGGCGGTGGGGCGGCCGTAGGCGGTGGCGGCGGAGGAGGACGTACGGGCGCTGTCCTTGGTGAGCACCACGGCTCGGGGAGCCGCGACTTCGAGAGCCTCAGCCGCCTCGGCCTCCGCCTCCTGGGGCACCGGCTCGTACCCGCACAGCGCCTCCTGCGCCGCGCCCAGCGCCAGGCCGGTGAGGATCGCCCGGCCGTCGTCGCAGATCAGCACCGTACGGTCGGTGATGTTGCGGTGGATCCAGCCGTGCGCCTGCAGCGCGCGCAGCGCCGTGAGCACATCCGCGGCGATTTCCGCGGCACGATGCGGGGAGAGGGGCTGCGCCGCGAGCAGCGCGGCCAGCGGGCGGGCCGCGACGCGTTCGCCCACTATCCACAGGCTGCCGTCCTGCGCGAAGACGTCGAAGACCTGCTCCAGCAGGGGGTGATCGGGCAGTCCAGCGGCCGCCGTCGCGGCCTCCCACGCGCGCCGTACGGCGGGGTCCCGCGGGCTGCGATCCGCCACGCCGGTCGTCCGACGGGCACCGGCGCCGCCGTACCCCGCGCCGGACCCTTCACCCTCCCCGAAGCGCCCCCCGTCGACGAACTCGGCCTCCACGACTTCCGGCAGCGGCACCTGGCGGACCAGGACCTCCTGACCGCTGTAGGTGTCGAACGCGGGGCACTCGGCGAAGTCGTCGTCCCCCGCGCCGTCCCCGGAGTCGGCATCGGAAGGCCACAACGGCAGGCGGTAGCGCTCGGCGAGCACCCTCCCCGCGTACTCGTCCACGACGCCTCCCCGCAGCGCCTGTTGGCTGCCGTTCCCCGGAACCGGCCGCCCGCGCGCCGACGTCTCCGGTCACTTCCGGTCGCATTCCCGCCGATTGCGGATACCTACGGTCTTCGATGTCTCACGATACGTGCCCCGAGGGGCCGTTGCGCCCGCGCGGCCCCGGCTCGGCACGAACGTTTCAGTCCTTCACCGCGAACGTCCGGAACGCCGTGTCGCGCAGCTCCCGGCACTCCTTCTCCGACCACTTGTCGGCCAGGCACGTGATCATGATGGCGTAGCCGTGCTGGTCGTCGGCCTTGAAGCCGCGGTTGAGTACGCGCACCCGCTCACCGCTCTGGGTACGGGTGAACGACCAGTCCGCGACGGTCGGGTAACCCCGCCACTGCACGGACTTGATGCCGATCAGGTGGTAGTCCTCACTGGAGTTGCGCACGCTCGGCTCCAGGCTGCGCCACGAGGCCGCGGCATCGGTACCGGGCTTGGCGTTGTAGTCGATCTGAACCCGCGGGAAGCCGCCCGAGGCGCTGTATATGGCACCGGAGCCCTCGCCCGCCGTGGCGGTCTGCTTGAAGCCGTCGGGCATCGCCATGGTGAAGTGGAACCGGCCGTTGGAGACCTCGGCGAAGCCCTTCGGCGGCTTCTTGTCGTCGGCCGGGGTGGCGTTCGGCGTCGACGGACCGGAGGCACCCGGCTCCGTCGGGTTCTTGCCGTCCCCCTCCTCCGACTCCTCGCCGGTGGTGGCGGATTCTTTCGCCTCGGCCGAGTCCTTGGAGGGATTGCCGTGGCTCGCCGACGCCTTGTTGTCCGAGCCGGACCGCTTGCCGCCCTTTTCCTCGTCCCCGCTCAGGGCGAGGGCCAGGATCGTGCCCAGGATGGCCAGTGCCACGACCACGGCCCCGATGATGAGCGTGCGGCGCGGTACGACATCGGTCACCGAGGCCCTCGGGGCCGGCCGGTTCCCGTCTCCGGGTCTGGAGTCGCTGCGGGCCGCGGCGGCCGCGGCGGTGGCGGCGTTGCGTACGGACGCCAGGGCGCCGCGCATCCGCTCCTTGGCGGCGTCGGAGGCGGCTCCGGTGCGGGTCGCCACAACTGGCGGACGGTCCGCACGGTCCGAGCGATCCGCCCGCTCCCGGCTCTCGGCCCGATCGGTGTCCTTGTCGGACGCGGCCGTGCCTGCCGCGTCCTTACGGGCGGCACCGGCCGAGGTCTCCGGGCGTTCGGCCCGCGCCGGCGCGCTCGGTGCCGCGGGCGCCGCGGCCTGAGCGGTGGCGCCGGCCGCCGGCTTCGCCTTCGTCTTGCGCTTCGCCGGCTTGGTCAGGGACCGCTTCTCCGGCTTGGCCGGCGACCGCTTCTCCGGCAGCGTCGGCAGCTCTATGGCGCGGGTCTCGTCCATGGCGGGCTCGGGCGCCTTCGGACCGGTGTCCTCCGGTGCGTGGACGACGTCCAGCAGCAGCGCCCGCGCGCCCGCGTCGTCGAGCCGGCCCGCCGGGTCCTTCACCAGCAGGCCGTAGATGACCTCTTCCAGGACGCCGGCGCTCTTCGGCGGCTCGACCGGCTCGGTCATCACCGCCGTCAGCGTGGCGATCGCCGAGCCCTTGTCGTACGGCGGGACACCCTCGACACAGGCGTAGAGCAGGCCGCCCAGCGACCACATGTCGGCCGGCGGTCCTGGCTTGTGGCCGCGGGCCCGCTCAGGGGAGATGTACGAGGGGGCGCCGACGAGCATGCCGGTGGAGGTCACCGAGGGGTCGCCCTCGACCTGGGCGATGCCGAAGTCGGTCAGTACGACCCGGCCGTCGTCGGACATCAGGACGTTGGACGGCTTCACGTCGCGGTGCAGGATGCCGGCGGTGTGGGCGGCGCGCAGCACGTCCAGGACGGCGAGGCCGACCTCGGCGGCGCGACGCGGGGTGAGCGGGCCGTCGTCGCGGACGACCTCGGCGAGCGAGCGGCCCTCGACGAGTTCCATCACGATCCACGGCCGGTCGTCCTCGTCGACCACGTCGTAGACCGTCACGGCGCCGTTGTTGCGGATCCGGGCGATCGCCTTTGCCTCGCGCAGTGTGCGGGTGATCAGACGACGCTTCTCGTCCTCCTCGACCCCACCGGGGAAGCGCAGTTCCTTGACCGCGACCGTACGGCCCAGGACCTCGTCGCGGGCCCGCCAGACCGTGCCCATGCCGCCCCGGCCGAGAACATCGGCGAGCCGGTACCGGCCGGCGAGCAGCCTGCCCTCCTTGCCGTCCATCTCGACCTCGTCGCCCACTGCATCCCCTCTGCTATCCAGCCGAGTTGGCAGCTTCGATTTCCCATCGATCACCAAACTAGCCCAACTCGGACAACCCACCCTGGCAGAGCCTTCATTCTCCCTCATCCGCGGCCATGGGGAAGGCCCGGGGCGCGCGGTACGGCGTTGCGCGCACCCGTCATGATGGCCGCGACGAACGGGAGTCCCGATGACGATGCGCTTGTCCCGGGCGGCGGCCGGCCGCCGCCGCGCCGCGATCCTCGTGGCTGCGCTCGCCGCGCCGGCCCTGACGGCCTGCGCCGCTCAGGGCGGCGCCGTCCGGGTGCCGTCGGCGGGGACGGCCGAACGGCCGCCCGCCACGACGGTGCGCGCGCTGCACCGACTGGTCGACGACGGAGCGCCGGGCGCGGCCTCCCTGATCACCCGCGAAGGCCGCTTCACCGGCTCGCGGTTCTCCACGGCCGGTGTGGCGGATGTGCGCAGCGGCCGCCGGATGGGCGCCATAGACCACTTCCGGGCCGGCAGTCTCACCAAGACCCTGGTGGCGACCGTCGTCCTGCAACTGGTCGCGGAGGGGGAGCTGTCCCTGAGCGACAGCGCGGCCGCGCATCTGCCGCGCGGCGTGCCGGCCACCGGAAAAGGCGACCGCAGCGATCTGCGAAAAGTGACCATCCGCCAGCTCCTGGACCATACGAGTGGTTTGTTCAACTACACGGACGATGCCCGGCTCTCCCATGAGCTGTACGGCACGGGCTTCGGCGCCCACCGCTACGACAGCCACACCCCCGCCGAGCTGCTGCGGATCGCTCTCAGCCACCCGCAGGCCGCCGCGCCGGGCGCCCGCTACGTCTACTCCAACACCAACTACCTCATCCTCGGTCTGGTCATCGAGGCGGTCACCGGGCACCCGTACGCGGCGGAGGTGCGCCGCCGCGTCCTCGTCCCCGTCGGGCTCGACGACACCTCCTTCCCCGGCACCGACCCGGCGCTGCCGAAGCCGCACGGCCGCGCCTACACGCAGATCGGCGACCGCCGGGTGGACGCCACCTCCCTCGACCCCAGCCGGGCCGGCGCGGCGGGCGAGATGATCACGACCCTGCCCGATCTCAACCTTTTCTTCGCCGCGCTGCTCGGCGGCAACCTGCTGCCGCCGCGCCAGATGGCCCAGCTGCGCAGCGAGAAGGACACCGGCGGGGCGTACGGCCTCGGTCTGTTCGCGACCAAGCTGCCGTGCGGTGTCACGGTCTGGGGCCACAACGGCGACATCAACGGCTCGTACGCGCAGACCGCGGGCACCGCCGACGGGCAGCACCTGGTCAGCTACCGGGTGAACACCGACGACCTCCCCGACCCGGACCACGGAACGGCCGTACTGACGGCGGAGTTCTGCGCGTCGCGGCGCCGTACTTAGCGACGGTCCCGTCTCCGCTACAGCGGCACGATGTCCGGCGCGCCCAGCCGCGCCGCATCCGCCGTCAGATCGTCCGGCTGCCGCTGCGATTCACGCTCCGCCTCGACCCGCTTCCGGTAGTGCGCGACCTCCTTCTCGACGTGGTCGGTGTCCCAGCCGAGCGCGGGCGCCATCAGCTCGGCCACCTCGCGGGCGCTGCGGGTGCCCCGGTCGAAGGTCTCGATCGAGATGCGGGTCCGGCGGGTGAGGACGTCGTCGAGGTGCCGGGCGCCCTCGTGGGTGCAGGCGTAGACCGCCTCGGCGCGTAGATAGTCATCGGCGGCCGCGAGCGGTTCGCCCAGTGAAGGATCGGCCACCACCAGCTCCAGCAGCTCCTCGGTCAGCGAGCCGTAGCGGTTGAGGAGATGCTCGATCCGGGCCACATGCAGCCCGGTGCGCGCCGCGATCCGGGCCCGCGCGTTCCACAGCGCTTTGTAGCCCTCGGCCCCGACCAGCGGTACGTCCTCGGTCACGCACTCCGCGACCCGATGGTCCAGCGCGTGCACCGCCTCGTCCACGGCGTCCTTGGCCATCACCCGGTAGGTGGTGTACTTGCCGCCGGCGACGACGACGAGGCCCGGCACCGGATGCGCGACGGTGTGCTCGCGCGACAGCTTGCTGGTGGCGTCCGACTCCCCCGCCAGCAAAGGCCGCAGCCCGGCATAGACCCCTTCCACGTCGTCCCTGGTCAGCGGTGTCGCAAGCACCGCGTTCACATGCTCCAGCAGATAGTCGATATCCGCGCTGGAGGCCGCCGGATGGGCCTTGTCCAGATCCCAGTCCGTGTCCGTCGTCCCGACGATCCAGTGCCGCCCCCAGGGGATGACGAACAGCACGCTCTTCTCGGTCCGCAGGATCAGCCCGGTCGTCGAATGGATCCGGTCCTTGGGGACGACCAGATGGATGCCCTTCGAGGCGCGGACGTGGAACTGCCCGCGCTCGCCGATCAGCGCCTGGGTGTCATCGGTCCACACGCCGGTGGCGTTGACGATCTGCTGGGCCCGGATCTCGTACTCGTCGCCGGTCTCGACGTCCTGTACGCGCGCGCCGACCACCCGTTCGCCCTCGCGCAGAAAACCCACCACCCGCGCCCGGTTGGCGACATGCGCGCCGTACGCGGCGGCGGTGCGCACCATCGTCGCCACATAGCGCGCGTCGTCCATCTGCGCGTCGTAGTACTGCAACGCGCCGACCAGCGCGTCTCTCTTGAGGCAGGGCGCCACCTGGAGCGCGCGCTTGTGGGACAGATGCCGGTGCACGGGCAGTCCGCGGCCGTGCCCGGACGAGATGGACATCCCGTCGTAGAGCGCGACGCCCGAGCCGGCGTACCAGCGCTCCCAGCCCTTGTGTTGCAGCGGATAGAGGAACGGCACCGGCTTCACCAGATGCGGGGCGAGCCGCTCCAGCAGCAGCCCCCGCTCCTTCAACGCCTCCCGGACCAGCGCGAAGTCCAGCATTTCCAGATATCGCAGGCCGCCGTGGATGAGCTTGCTCGACCGGCTCGACGTGCCCGAGGCCCAGTCGCGCGCCTCGACGAGCCCGGTGGCCAGCCCACGGGTCGCCGCGTCCAGTGCCGTGCCGGCGCCGACGACCCCGCCGCCGACCACGAGAACGTCCAACTCCGGCTCCGCCATTCGGGTGAGCGCCTCGCTGCGCTGCGCCGGTCCCAGTGTCGCTGTCCTCACGACTGCCTCCCGCTGTGATCGGGGCCACACCTGCCGTCTGTCGATTCTGTCCGCGCTACGTGCCGGTATCCACCCTCCGCCCGGGACGGCAACACCCCGCCACCTTGATCCACCAATCCCCATTCTGGGTCAAATGTCCGCTTAGTCTACTTATGCGCCATCCGGAATCGCTCGGGAAGGACGGCAGCAGCCATGCCCGCAGACCTCGCCGTCATCGGACTCGGACACCTCGGCCTCCCGCTCGCCCAGGCCGCCACCGCCGCCGGCATCAGCACCATCGGCTACGACCCCGACCCCCGCGCCGCCACCGCGTCAGGCGCCGACGGGCCGCTGTCCGCAACCGAGATCCGCCGCCTGCTCGCCGCCGGCTTCCGCACCACCACCGACCCCGCCGCCATCGGCAAGGTCCGTACGGCCGTCATCAGCGCGGACACACCACTCGGCGAGGACCGCGCGCTGGACCTGTCCGCCATCGCCGACGCGGCACGCGCGCTGGCCGCGCAACTGCGCCCGCACACCACGGTCATCCTCGAATCGACCGCCTACCCGGGCACCACCGAGGAATTCGTGCGCCCGCTCCTCGAAGAAGGGTCGGGGCTCACCGCCGGACGCGACTTCCACCTCGCCTGCTCCCCCAGCCGCCACGACCCCGGCAACCGCACCCATCGCTACGGCAACACCCCCAAGGTCATCGGCGGCCTCACCCCCGCCTGCACGGAGGCGGCCGCCGCGTTCTACAGCCGCCTCACCGACAAGGTCGTACGCGCCAGGGGGCCGCGCGAGGCGGAGACCACCAAACTCCTGGAGACCAACTACCGCCACATCAACATCGCCCTCATGAACGAGATGGCGGTCTTCTGCCACGACATCGGCGTCGACCTCTGGGACGTCATCCGCTGCGCCGAGACCAAACCCTTCGGCTTCCAGGCGTTCCGCCCCGGCCCCGGCATGGGCGGCCACGCGGCCCCCATCGACCCCAACTATCTTTCCTACAAAGGCCGTTCACTGAGCTATCCGCTCCGCATGGTCGAGCTCGCCCAAGAAGTGAACGGCCGGATGCCGCGCTATGTCATCCAGCGCTGCGCCACCCTGCTCAACGAACACGGCAAGTCCGCCCGAGGCGCCCGCGTCCTCCTCCTCGGCGTCACCTACAAACCGGACATCGGCGACCAGGAGGGCTCCCCCGCCCGCGAAATCGCCTCCCGCCTCATGGAACTGGGCGCCCACCTCACGTACCACGACCCCTTCGTCCCCCAGTGGCACGTCCTGGACCGCCCGGTCCCCCGCGCCGACTCCCTCTACGAGGCGGCGGCGGGCGCGGACCTGACGGTGCTGCTCCAGTCGCACCGCACGTACGACATGCAGGGGCTGGCGGTGAAGGCGCAGCTGCTGCTGGACACACGGGGTGCCACGCCGACCGGGGCCGCGCACCGGTTGTAGCCGCACAGCACGGGGGCCGGGCCGCTGGGAGTCATCCCCCGCGGCCCGGCCCCGACGCGAAATCCGGCTGCCTACCGTCGCGGCGCGACGGTCACCTCCACCCGCTGGAACTCCTTGAGCTCCGAGTACCCGGTCGTCGCCATCGCCCGGCGCAGCGCGCCGAAGAAGTTCATCGAACCGTCCGGGGTGGTCGAGGGGCCGCAGAGGATCTCCTCGGTGGTGCCGACCGCCCCGAGGTCCATCCGCTTGCCGCGCGGCACGTCCTCGTGCACCGCTTCCATGCCCCAGTGGTGGCCGCGGCCGGGCGCGTCCGTCGCCCGCGCCAGCGGCGACCCCATCATCACCGCGTCCGCGCCGCAGGCGATCGCCTTCGGCAGGTCGCCGGACCAGCCGACCCCGCCGTCGGCGATGACATGCACATACCGGCCGCCGGACTCGTCCATGTAGTCCCGGCGGGCGGCGGCGACGTCGGCGACCGCGGTCGCCATCGGCACCTGGATGCCCAGGACGTTACGGGTCGTGTGCGCGGCGCCACCGCCGAAACCGACCAGCACGCCGGCCGCGCCGGTCCGCATCAGGTGCAGCGCCGCGGTGTACGTGGCGCAGCCGCCGACGATGACCGGGACGTCCAGCTCGTAGATGAACTGCTTGAGGTTCAGCGGCTCGGCGGCGGACGACACATGCTCGGCGGAGACCGTCGTACCGCGGATCACGAAGATGTCGACGCCGGCGTCCACGACCGCCTTGGAGAACTGCGCGGTGCGCTGCGGCGAGAGCGCCGCCGCCGTCACCACACCGGAGTCGCGCACCTCCTTGATCCGCTGCCCGATCAGCTCTTCCTTGATCGGCGCGGCGTAGATCTCCTGCAGCCGCTTGGTGGCCCTGGCGCCGTCCAGCTCCGCGATCTCCGCGAGCAGCGGCTCCGGGTCCTCGTACCGGGTCCACAGGCCCTCGAGGTTGAGGACGCCCAGGCCGCCCAGCTCACCGATGCGGATCGCGGTCTGCGGGGAGACCACCGAGTCCATGGGAGCGGCCAGGAACGGCAGCTCGAAACGGTAGGCGTCGATCTGCCAGGCGATCGAGACCTCCTTCGGGTCGCGGGTGCGGCGACTGGGTACGACGGCGATGTCGTCGAATGCGTATGCCCGGCGGCCGCGCTTGCCGCGCCCGATCTCGATCTCAGTCACGTGTGTGGCCTTTCCCTCTACGTCTGCGTTCCAGTATCCCCGACGCACCGGAGCCCGCGGCCGGGGTGCGGCCGCGGGCTCCACGGTAGGTCCGTGCTAGGGCGTGTCCAGGGACTGACGCCTAGCGCCGAGCGTAGTTCGGCGCCTCGGTGATCATCTGGACGTCGTGCGGGTGGCTCTCCTTGAGGCCCGCCGCGGTGATCCGGACGAACCGGCCCTTGTCCTTGAGCTCCTGGATGTTCGCCGAGCCGACATAGCCCATGGAGGCGCGCAGCCCGCCGATGAGCTGGTGGGCGACCGAGGCGAGCGGGCCGCGGTAGGGCACCTGGCCCTCGATGCCCTCGGGCACCAGCTTGTCCTCGGAGAGGACGTTGTCCTGGAAGTAACGGTCCTTCGAGAAGGACTTGCCCTGGCCACGGGACTGCATGGCGCCCAGCGAGCCCATGCCGCGGTACGACTTGAACTGCTTGCCGTTGATGAAGACCATCTCGCCCGGCGACTCCTCGCAGCCGGCCAGCAGCGAGCCCAGCATGACGGTGTCCGCGCCGGCCGCGATGGCCTTGGCGATGTCGCCGGAGAACTGCAGACCGCCGTCGCCGATCAGCGGTACGCCCGCCGCGTGCGCGGCCTGCGCGGCCTCGTAGATCGCGGTGACCTGCGGCACGCCGACGCCGGCGACGACGCGGGTGGTGCAGATGGAGCCGGGGCCGACGCCGACCTTGATGCCGTCGGCGCCCGCGTCGATCAGCGCCTGCGCGCCGTCCCGGGTCGCGACATTGCCACCCACGACATCCACGGTGATGTTGGACTTGACCTTGGCGATCATGTCGAGGATGCCGCGGCTGTGGCCGTGCGCGCTGTCCACGACCAGGAAGTCGGCACCGGCCTCGACCAGCGCCTGCGCCCGGTCGTACGCCGCGTCGCCGACGCCCACCGCGGCACCGACCACCAGCCGGCCCTCGGCGTCCTTGGCGGCGTTCGGGTACTTCTCCGCCTTGACGAAGTCCTTGACCGTGATCAGGCCCTTGAGCACGCCCGCGTCGTCGACCAGCGGCAGCTTCTCGATCTTGTGGCGGCGCAGCAGCTCGATGGCGTCCTCGCCGGAGATGCCGACCTTGCCGGTGACCAGCGGCATCGGCGTCATGACCTCGCGGACCTGCCGGCGGCGGTCCAGCTCGAAGGCCATGTCGCGGTTGGTGACGATGCCCAGCAGCTTCCCGGCGGCGTCGGTGACCGGCACACCGCTGATCCGGAACTTGGCGCAGAGCGCGTCGGCCTCGGCGAGCGTGGCGTCGGGGCGGACCGTGATCGGGTCGGTGACCATGCCGGACTCGGAGCGCTTGACCAGATCAACCTGGTTGGCCTGGTCCTCGATCGAGAGATTGCGGTGCAGCACACCGGCGCCGCCCTGACGCGCCATGGCGATGGCCATCCGCGCCTCGGTGACCTTGTCCATCGCGGCGGACAGCAGCGGGATGTTGACCGTGACGTTCCGCGAGACCCGGGAGGCGGTGCTGACGGCGTTGGGCAGCACCTCCGACGCACCGGGCAGCAGCAGCACGTCGTCGTATGTCAGCCCGAGCATGGCGAATTTGGCGGGCATACCGTCGACGTTGTCACTCATGACACCTTCCCCAATGCTCTTGCCTCAGCGCGGACTCCCATGCTAACGGCCTGGAGGAGTGTCCCAATCCACGAGAGATGAGGGCCTCATCACTCGTGCATTTCTACGGTGACATCCCGCCATGCACGGGTGGTGCCGACCGCCGGTCACCGCACTGTCACTGCACTGCTACTGCTCCGCGAGTGCCCGCAGCCGGCTCAGCGCGCGGTGCTGCGCCACCCGCACCGCGCCCGGTGACATTCCCAGCATCTGCCCGGTCTCCTCGGCTGTCAGCCCGACGGCGACCCGCAGCAGGACGAGCTCGCGCTGGTTCTCCGGAAGGTTCGCCAGCAGCTTCTTGGCCCACTCCGCGTCGCTGCTCAGCAGCGCCCGCTCCTCGGGGCCGAGGGAGTCGTCGGGCTGCTCGGGCATCTCGTCGGACGGCACGGCGGTGCTGCCGGGACCGCGCATCGCGGCCCGCTGCAGATCGGCGACCTTGTGGCCGGCGATGGCGAAGACGAACGCCTCGAAGGGCTTTCCGGTGTCGCGGTAGCGCGGCAGCGCGCAGAGCACCGCGACGCACACCTCCTGCGCCAGGTCCTCGACGAAGTGTCTGGCGTCACCCGGCAGCCGGGAGAGCCGGGTGCGGCAGTAGCGCAGGGCGAGGGGGTGCACATGGGCCAGCAGATCGTGCGTGGCCCGCCGGTCCCCCTCGACGGCGCGTGTGACGAGATCGCCGATCTCCTGGTTCCCGTCATCGCGCATCGGTCCATGGTGCCTTGGCGCGGAGCCGCCCGCGGCACCACCCCCGTTGTTGTGCACTGAACCGTTACGCGCCGTCGTGCTAGCACTCACGTCCCACGCCTCCCCCGTTCGGGTTGTACCCATACCGACCCCGAGCCCTCGCCGGTAGCTTGTATCCGTGCCGTACGGCACCGGGCAGGGCTTGTCCGTCATGAGGTCTCTTCTGGCCGAGTGAGAGCCCCGGCCTCCGCCGGGGAGGAGTCACACCTCAAGGATGCGGTATCGCGTGAGGTTTCGGCGCCGAGCGTCGACGCGGCGGGGTTACGACGTTCGCCACCCGGTCAGTGGGCCGGCGCCGTAACCCCGGTTGCACAGCAGGTCAGCGGACCAGTCCCCAGCGGAATCCCAGCGCCACCGCGTGCGCGCGGTCGGATGCGCCGAGCTTCTTGAAGAGGCGCCGGGCGTGCGTCTTGACGGTGTCCTCGGAGAGGAACAGCTCGCGGCCGATCTCCGCGTTGGAGCGACCGTGGCTCATGCCCTCCAGCACCTGGATCTCGCGGGCGGTGAGCGTCGGCGCGGCACCCATCTCGGCGGATCGCAGCCGACGCGGGGCGAGCCGCCACGTCGGGTCGGCGAGCGCCTGGGTCACCGTGGCACGCAGCTCGGCGCGCGAGGCGTCCTTGTGCAGATAGCCGCGGGCACCGGCGGCGACCGCGAGCGCGACACCGTCGAGGTCCTCGGCCACCGTGAGCATGATGATCCGGGCGCCGGGGTCGGCCGACAGCAGTCGGCGGACGGTCTCGACACCGCCGAGTCCGGGCATCCGCACGTCCATCAGAATCAGGTCCGAGCGATCGGCGCCCCAGCGGCGGAGGACTTCCTCGCCGTTGGCCGCGGTCGTCACACGCTCGACGCCGGGCACGGTCGCAACCGCCCGTCGGAGCGCCTCTCGGGCAAGCGGGGAGTCGTCGCAGACGAGGACGGATGTCATGACCGCCCTCCGCAGCTGATGCGCGTCACCTTGAGCCTCCAGGCTGGTACGTATCGTCACCTGTGCGATTGACGTGCCTCGGACATCTGCCCGAGGGCTACCTCTGCCAACCGCCTCCGCACACTCAACGACGGTCACTCGAAAGAGTTACGGCTTCGGTGACCGTCTTCAGCACGCTCCGTGAGGAGCCGGATACGCAGGCATCGCACGGGTGTGACCAGCCTCCGCGCGTGCACCCTATGCCCTATTTGGCCCTCTTTCTTCCATTTTCGCGGCGTCTGCGACTAGATTCGCAATGAGTCATATTTACATCTACTTCGATAGTAGATGTACGGTCTTGAGCACCGAGCCCGAAACAGCATCGCTTCGAGGGGACAAGCAATGGCAGATTTCTCCCGCCTCCCGGGCCCGAACGCAGACCTCTGGGACTGGCAGCTGCTCGCCGCCTGCCGCGGCGTGGACAGCTCGCTCTTCTTTCATCCTGAAGGCGAGCGCGGCGCGGCCCGCAGCGCGCGTGAGACATCGGCGAAGGAGGTGTGCATGCGCTGCCCCGTACGAGCCGAATGCGCGGCGCATGCTCTGGCGGTCCGCGAGCCCTACGGGGTCTGGGGCGGACTGACCGAGGATGAACGCGAGGAACTGATGGGCCGGGCCCGCCACCGGCTGATCCCCGCAACCTCCCTCACCAGCCACGCCGGCGCGACCCGCGGCTGACCGTCCGGAGCGGCACCTCCGGGAAACCTCCCGCGTCGATCCGGCAACCGGCCGGAACACGCCGGGTCCGGCGGCTCTGCGCTGCCCGCGCCCGGACCGCGGCCCTTACCGCCGCCGAGCCGGCGGGCACTCCCTCTCAGCGCGTGCGCGTGCCCGCGTGCGAGCCCTTCGCCGCCTCCGCCAGCTGATCGAGCATCGCCTCGACGGCGGGCACCCGCGCCAGATCCGGCAGCGTGAGCGCGACGATCTCCCGGTGCACCGCCGGCTCCATCCGTACCGTCGTGGCCCCCTTGGGGCGGACCGACTCCAGCGCGAGCTCGGGCAGTACGGCGACGCCCAGACCCGCGCCGACCAGTCCGATCACCGCCGGATAGTCGTCGGTGGCGAAGTCGATGCGCGGGGTGAAGCCGGCGGACTCGCAGACTTCGACGAGATGGGTGCGGCAGCGCGGACAGCCCGCGATCCACGGCTCGTCGGCCAGCTCGGCGAAGCCCGCCGTACCGGCCTCGGCGAGCCGGTGGCCGTCCGGAACCAGCCCGATCAGCCGGTCCGCCAGGATCGGCCGGACCACCAGGTCGTCCCATTCGGCGGCGGCCGCCGGGTCCGCGCCGCGCACCTCGGGGTAGCGGAAGGCCAGCGCGATCTCGCAGTCGCCGTTGCGCAGCATCTCGACCGAGCGCGGCGGCTCCGCCTCGACCAGCGAGACCCGGGTGCCGGGGTGCTTGGCGCGCATCCTGGCCAGGGTGGTCGGCACCAGAGTCGAGCTGCCGGAGGGGAACGACACCAACCGCACCCGGCCCGCCCGCAGGCCGGCGATCGCGGCGACCTCCTCCTCGGCGGCGATGAGCCCGGCCAGGATGCCCACGGCGTGCCGTACCAGCGCCTCGCCCGCCTGCGTCAGCCGCATCTCGCGGCCCGTACGGATCAGCAGCGGGGTGCCGGCGGACTGCTCCAGGGCCTTCATCTGCTGGCTGATGGCAGGCTGGGTGCAGCCCAGCTCGCGGGCGGCGGCGGAGAAGGAGCCGGTCCGGGCGACGGCGCGCAGAACGCGGAGGTGGCGGGCCTCGATCATGGTTTGAGTATAAGCGAGTCTTGGAGAAATCGGGAAAGGTCAAGCTCGAAGCTTTGGTTACTCTTTGCTATCACTTGGGTACGTGGAGTGTCCATGGAATGCCATAGGAAGCTGCTGAGCGTGAATCTGGGGCGGCCCATGCCGTCCGAGTGGAGCCATGTCGAGGGCGGCACGGGTATCGACAAGCGGCCCGTCGACGGCCCGGTGGCGGTCGCCGCGCCCGGCCCCAAGGGCGTCGGGGGGAGCGGGCTGGCGGGTGACGCGGTGCTCGACGTCCGCAATCACGGCGGGAACGACCAGGCCGTGTACGCCTACGCCCGCGAGGACCTGGACTTCTGGCAGCGGGAACTGGGCCGCGAGCTGGCCAACGGGGTCTTCGGCGAGAACCTCACCACCTCGGGCGTCGACATCAGCGGCGCCCGGATCGGCGAGCGCTGGCGGGTCGGGCCGCGACTGCTGCTGGAGGTGACCTCGCCGCGTATCCCGTGCCGGTTGTTCCAGCAGTGGCTCGGCGAGGACGACTGGATGAAGCGGTTCACGGCGGCCGCGGTGCCCGGGGCGTACCTGCGGGTGCTCGAACCGGGCGAGATCCGCGCCGGGGACGCCGTCGAGCCGGTCCACCGGCCGGCGCACGACGTGAGCGTCGCGCTGGCCTTCCGGGCGCTGACCGTGGAACGGGAGCTGCTTCCGCGGTTGCTGGCGGCCGGGGAGGCGCTGCATCCGGAAGATCGGGCCAAGGCTGCCAAGTACGCGGAGCGGTGCGGCCGATAGCGTTGTCCGGTATGACGACTGCATTGATCACGGGAGCGACGGCGGGCATCGGGGCGGCGTTCGCCCGGCGGCTCGCGAGCGACGGACACAGCGTGGTGCTGGTGGCACGCGATGAGCGGCGACTGCGCGAACAGGCCACCGAACTGCACGACCGGCACGGCATCGAGGCCGAGGTGCTGAGCGCCGACCTGGCGACCGAGGACGGTATCGCCGCCGTCGAGGCGCGGCTCTCGGACGCCAGGCGCCCGGTGGACCTGCTGGTGAACAACGCGGGGTTCGGCAACAAGGGCGAGTACCTCGAAGTGTCGATGGCCGATGAGCTGACGATGCTGAAGGTGCACTGCGAGGCGGTACTGCGGCTGACCACCGCCGGGGTGCGGGGCATGCGGGACCGGCGGCGCGGCGGTGTCGTCAATGTCGCGTCGGTGGCGGCGTTCGTGCCGCGCGGCACGTATGGCGCGAGCAAGGCGTGGGTCGTGCAGTTCACGCAGGGGGCGGCGCGGGATCTGGCGGGGAGCGGGGTGCGGCTGATGGCGCTGTGCCCCGGATTCGTACGGACCGAGTTCCACCAGCGGGCCGGGATGGGGACGGACAACATCCCGAGCTGGATGTGGCTGGACGCGGACAAGCTGGTGGACGCGGCGATGAGGGATCTGGCGCGCGGGAAGTCACTGTCCGTTCCCGATCCGCGGTACAAGGCGCTGATGGGCGCCGTGAAGCTGGCGCCGCGCGGCGTGTTGGGCGGGCTGACGTCGCGGACCGGCCGCAAATACGGCCCCCGCTAGTCGCTGCGCTCTGCCGGGGCCGTCGTCGGGTGCGGCCCCGGCCCTGGGGCCTCCCGTGATCGGGGGGCCAGGGTCAGGTGGGTGCTGGTGCCGTCGTCCCAGGTGACATGGAGGTCCGTGCCCGAGATGTGGGTGGTGGCCAGGGCTTCCACGGGGGCGGGCTGCGGCTCTCCGGTCAGCGAGGCCAGGGCGGCGAAGAGGCTGCCCTGCGGGTGTGCGGTGGTCGTGCCCGTCAGGACGGCGGTGTGGGCGCGCGGGCCGAAGGGTGTGCTGCCGGTGGGTGTGTGGCCGGTGGTGAGGTCGTAGCCGTGTACGGGGTGGAGTTGGGCGGTGGGGCCGTCGGGGGTGGTGGCCCAGCCGGTCTGGCGTACGGGGGTGCCGGGGGCGGCGCCGGTGACCAGGTGGGCGCGGAGTTCGGTGCGTCCGTGGACGAGGGTGGCGGACAGGACCTGGACGCCGGGGAGTTCGGCGCCTCCCCCGGCGGCTACGCCCCCATCGCCGGGGGGACCCCCAACGGGGTGGTGCGGGGTGTGGGTGGAGGCGGCCCAGTCGGGGCCTTGGCCATGGGGGGTCACGGGGCCGCGGGTGGTGGGCCGGCCGTCGATCAGCAGCGCGAAGTGGTTGTCGGGGAGAGCTGTGTGGTCGGCGGGGGCGGTGGGTCCGGTGCGGGTGGAGTACGCGAAGCGGGCGTAGAACGGGTCCGCGGTGGCGAGGGGGGAGTTGCTGCCGTGGTTGTGCAGACGGACCAGACCGTCGGCGGCGGTGGACTGCAGGAGTAGGCCGGTGCGGCCCAGAGGCATCGCGGCGTCCGCGGTTTCGGCCGGGAGGGGAGCCTCGGGGGCGGTCCAGGCCGGGTGGTCGGCGGGGAGCAGCAGACCGAGGAATCCCTTGGCGGCCCAGTAGGGGGAGGCCGGTCCCGAGTAGCTCTGGAGCAGGGGCTCGTACGGGCCGTACCAGCCCAGCGGCAGCAGGCCGTCCTCGGTGACGGCGCCGCGGTCGAAGAAGTGGCGCAGTGCCCCGGAGGCGAGGCGGCGGGTGGCGCCCGGGGTGAGCGGGGTGTTGCCGGTGAGGGCGCCGAGCCAGGGGGCGGCGGTGGCGGCGAAGCGGTAGGTGAGGGAGCGGCCGAAGGGCAGGGGGGCGCCGTTGGTGTCGAAGAGGCGGGTGTAGTGGTCGAGGTGGGCTCGTAAGCGTCTGCCGTGGGTGGCCAGGAGGGCGGTGTCGGCGCCCAGGTGGGCGTGCAGAACGGGATAGAAGTGCAGAGCCCAGGCGTTGTAGTGGTCGAAGGCGCGGTTGTCGCCGTCGGTGTACCAGCCGTCGCCGCGGTACCACTCGTCCGTACGGGCGAGCGCGCGGTCGATGGCGGTCCGGGCGCGTTCGGTCTCGATGCCCGCGTCGAGCAGGAAGCCGCCGACGGTCAGCCCGAAGAGCCACCAGTTGTTGTCGACGGGGGACGGGGCGAGGGCGGGCAGCAGCCAGTCGACGACGCGGGCGCGGACCGGCTCGTCGAGGACGTCCCACAGCCAGGGGCGGGTCAGGCGGAGGCCGAGGGCCAGGGAGGCGGCTTCGACGTACGCCTGGCGGACGGTGTCGATCCGGGGCCAGGAGTCGGGCCGCGAGTAGCCCAACTCACAGCGTGGGGTGGGGTGTTCGGTGCCGGAGGCGAGACCCTCCGCATAGCGGTCGAGGTGGGCGTGCGGGTCGTGGCCGTTGCTGCCGGCGATGCGGAGGGCGGCGAGCAGGAACGTACGGGCGAAGCCTTCGAGGCCGTCGGACCGGGTGCCGGAGGAGCTGGGGCGGGCGCCGGGGAGGGCGATCAGGCCGTGCCGCGGGGAGGCGTACGGGGCGGTGGCGCGCAGCAGGCCGTCGGCCGCCGCCTCCCAATGGGCGCGGGTCCAGCCGGTGTACGGGCTGAGGCGGCGGTCCTCGGGCGGGAGGCGGAAGGGGTGGGATTGGGGGCGAGGGGCGGAAGTGGGGGGTGTGGTCATGGGCTTCCCCTGGGGAGGGTGGGTGGCCGGGTGACGCGGGAATCCTTCAGCCGCGAGTGATCGAACGTCAAGAGACGGGTGATCAAACGTCAAGTGACGGGATCGAGCGATCGGTTGGGGTGACGCTCGATCGACCGGGAACGGCCTGTCGCCTCTTCATATGGCGGTGCCGGGCATACCGGCCGTCTTCCGCTTTCCGTGCACGCCCATCTGGAACAACTTCCTCCTCCCCCTGGTCCCGCTCTCCGTCCTGCGCCTGTCGCCGCCGGGCCACGGCCTGTACGCATGGAACAGCAACGCCCATGCCACGCCGTCCTAGGAGCACCGGTAACCACCATGTACCCGACCACTGACAATCCCCCAGGACCTGGGGATATCCCGCACTCCCGGCCAGCCCTGCTGCTGTCCATGGGCCCCGGCGTCGCCGACCGGCTCCTCGACGCCCGCCACCACACCCGCCTCGCGGCCCTCACCCGCACCGACTCCCGCCTCGTCGCCCACGAGTTGGCCGACCCCGCACCCGAGGTGGCCGCCGCGCTCGCCGACGCCGAGGTGCTCCTCACCTGCTGGGGCGCCCCGCGGCTCACCGAGCGGGTGCTGGCGGCGGCGCCCCGGCTGCGCGCCGTCGTCCACGCCGCCGGATCGGTCAAACACCACATCACCGAGGCCTGTTGGCAACGCGGGATCACCGTCACCTCGGCGGCCTCCGTCAACGCGCTGCCCGTCGCCGAATACACCCTCGCCGCGATCCTCTTCGCCAACAAGCGCGTTCTGCACACCGCCCACCGCTACCGCACCCTGCGCGCCCCGCACGACTGGCAGCGTGAACTGGCCGGCGCCGGCAACTACGGCCGCACCGTCGGCATCATCGGCGCCTCCCGCATCGGCCGCCGCCTCATCGAGCTTCTCCGCCCCTTTGACCTGCGCGTTCTGCTGCACGATCCCTACGTCGACACCGCCGGGGCCGCCCACCTGGGCGTGACGCCGGTCCCCCTCGACACCCTCTGCGCCGAGAGCGACATCGTCACCGCGCACGCCCCCCAGCTGCCGTCCACCCACCATCTCCTCGGCGCCCGCGAACTGGCCCTGATGCCGGACGGGGCGACCCTCATCAACACCGCCCGCGGCTCCCTCGTCGAGGAAACGGCCCTGCTCGCCGAGCTGCTGACCGGCCGTCTCCATGCGGTCCTCGACGTCACCGACCCCGAACTCCCGCCCCCCGACTCCCCGTTGTACGACCTGCCGAACGTCCTGCTCACCCCGCATCTCGCCGGCTCCCTGGGCGGCGAGCTGCACCGTCTGGCCGACCGGGCGCTGGACGAGGTGGCGCGGTTCGCGGCCGGCCTGCCGTTCGCGGACCCGGTGCACCCGGCGGGCCAGGACCGCTCGGCCTGACCACGGCATAACGCCCATTTCTCACTAAAATGGAGGCATCCCATCCGCACCGAGGGAGGCGGCATGAAATTCGTACAGATAATCGACTACAAGACCGAGCGGCCCGAGGGCATGAACGAGCTGCTGGACAAGTGGGTCGAGCAGACCAAGGGCAAGCGGACCGCCACCCACAGCCTCATCGGCAAGGACCGTTCCGACGCGTCCCACTACGTCGAGATCGTCGAATTCCCTTCGCACGAAGACGCCGTGAAGAACTCGAAGCTCCCGGAGACCGACCGGATCTTCCGGGAGATGGTGGACCTCTGCGACGGGATGCCGTCCTTCACCGACCTCGACGTCGTCCGGGACGAACAGTTGAACACCGCAACCGCCCGCCGGTTCTTCCACGAGATCGCCGTCGGCGGCAACCTCGACACCATCGATGAGATTTTCGCGGGCGACTACCGGGACCACGACATCATCAAGGAAGAGGAGACCGTGATCGGGCGCAACGTCATGCGTGATGACGTCACCTCATGGCGCGCCGCCTTCGATTTCACGTTCAACCTCGACTCCCAGATCGCCCAGGGCGACGACGTCGTGACGCGGTGGACCTGGACCGGCACCCACCAGGGCGAATTCATGGGCGTCCAGCCGACCGGCAAGGTGTGCACCATGACCGGGACCACGACGTTCCGGTTCCGCGGAGGACGGATCCAGGAAGGCTGGTGGCACTACGACGTCATGAGCCTGATGCGGCAACTCGGCACGCTCTGAGCAGGTCGCCGCGACATGGGCACCGCCACAACGTCACCGAGGCGGTCACCGGGGCGCTGACGTCGCCCGTCAACAACCGGACAGCAAACGGGAAGGCCCCTGTTCCCGTCGCTCAGGACCGGGAACAGGGGCCTTTCCGCCGATTACGCGGCCGCCTGCGCGAGAACGCGGCGGACGGTTACCCGACGGCTCGCGTCAGTGCGCGTGGCCGTGGCCGTGACCGGCGTCGCCGGCCTCTTCCTCTTCCTTCTTCTCGACGACCAGGGTCTCGGTCGTGAGCAGCAGGGAGGCGATGGAGGCGGCGTTCTCCAGGGCGGAGCGGGTGACCTTGACCGGGTCGATGACGCCGGCCTTGACCAGGTCGCCGTACTCGCCGGTGGCGGCGTTGAAGCCCTGGCCCTTGTCCTGCTCGGCGACCTTCGCGGTGATGACGTAGCCCTCGAGGCCGGCGTTCTCCGCGATCCAGCGCAGCGGCTCGACGACCGCGCGGCGGACGACGGCGACACCGGTGGCCTCGTCGCCCTCCTTGCCGAGGCTGCCGTCCAGCACCTTGGCGGCGTGCACCAGGGCGGAGCCACCACCGGAGACGATGCCCTCCTCGACCGCGGCGCGGGTCGCGGAGATGGCGTCCTCCAGACGGTGCTTCTTCTCCTTGAGCTCGACCTCGGTGGCCGCACCCACACGGATCACGCAGACGCCGCCGGCGAGCTTGGCGAGGCGCTCCTGGAGCTTCTCGCGGTCCCAGTCGGAGTCGGTGGCCTCGATCTCGGCCTTGATCTGGGCGACCCGGCCCTGGACGTCGTCGGCGTTGCCGCCGCCGTCCACGATGGTGGTGTCGTCCTTGGTGACGGTCACGCGGCGGGCGGTGCCCAGCACGTCCAGACCAGCCTGGTCGAGCTTGAGGCCGACCTCCTCGGCGATGACGGTGGCACCGGTGAGGGTGGCCATGTCGCCGAGCATCGCCTTGCGGCGGTCACCGAAGCCGGGGGCCTTGACGGCCACGGCGTTGAAGGTGCCACGGATCTTGTTGACGACGAGGGTCGACAGGGCCTCGCCCTCGACATCCTCGGCGATGATCAGCAGCGGCTTGGAGGCGCCGGCCTGGATGACCTTCTCCAGCAGCGGCAGCAGGTCCTGGATCGAGGCGATCTTGCCCTGGTGGATCAGGATGTACGGGTCGTCGAGGACGGCCTCCATACGCTCCTGGTCGGTGACCATGTAGGGCGACAGGTAGCCCTTGTCGAAGGCCATGCCCTCGGTGAAGTCCAGCTCCAGACCGAAGGTGTTGGACTCCTCGACGGTGATGACACCGTCCTTGCCGACCTTGTCCATCGCCTCGGCGATGAGCTCGCCGACCTGCTTGTCCTGCGCGGACAGGGCGGCGACGGCGGCGATGTCGGACTTGTCGTCGATCGGGCGGGCGGTCGCGAGGAGCTCCTCGGACACGGCCTGCACGGCGGCGTCGATGCCCTTCTTCAGGGCGGCCGGGGAAGCACCCGCGGCGACGTTGCGCAGGCCCTCGCGGACCAGCGCCTGGGCCAGCACGGTGGCGGTGGTGGTGCCGTCACCCGCGATGTCGTTGGTCTTGGTCGCCACCTCCTTCACGAGCTGGGCGCCCAGGTTCTCGTACGGGTCGTCGACCTCGACCTCACGGGCGATGGTGACACCGTCGTTGGTGATGGTCGGGGCACCGAACTTCTTGTCGATGACGACGTTGCGGCCCTTGGGACCGATGGTCACCTTGACCGCGTCGGCAAGCTTGTTGACGCCGCGCTCGAGGGCGCGACGGGCGTCCTCGTCGAACTTCAGGATCTTCGCCATGGGTTGCTTCAAGTCCTCTCGTTGCGATCCTCGGCCACGCACCGGCGACCGCTATCGCTCAAAACGAACTGCGCCCCTGCCCCGGGTTGTTTAGACGCGGGAACCAGGGGCGCAGATCAGGCAATTCCGGGTGACTTACTTCTCGACGATCGCGAGGACATCGCGAGCCGAGAGGACGAGGTACTCCTCGCCGCTGTACTTCACCTCGGTGCCGCCGTACTTGCTGTAGAGCACGACGTCGCCGACGCTGACGTCGAGCGGAAGACGGTTGCCGTCCTCGAAGCGGCCCGGGCCCACGGCCAGGACGACGCCCTCCTGGGGCTTCTCCTTGGCAGTGTCCGGAATGACCAGGCCCGAGGCCGTGGTCTGCTCGGCGTCGAGCGGCTGGACCACAATGCGGTCCTCAAGCGGCTTGATGGCAACCTTGGAGCTGGCGGTCGTCACGATCCGACCTCCCCCTTCGGAGATCTCACGGGGTTAACTGTCTGAGGTGGCGACCAGGTGGATCCGTCGTCGCGGGTGCCGGACCTGCCCGTCGCTGTGTGTTTGGCACTCCCCAGCGGAGAGTGCCAACGCCGAGACTATGACGCGGTTAGCACTCGGTCAAGCGGAGTGCCAACGTGGCGAGGTGCGCGCCACGTCCTCGCGCGCCGACCGGTGCCAAATCGGACACACCTTCCGGTTCCGTGGCAACCGTCCCACCTGCCACCTCGTCTACTCCCCCGACTGCCGAGCCGATGTACGGACCGTCCCCCACGCGGGCCCGCGGCTCCGACGATCGATGGCGGAGGAATCCCGTGCGTGGACTGACGAGCGCTGCCCGGAGAACCGGGGAGCCGGAGAGCGACGCCGAGCGCACCATGACGTTCGCCGCGCTCGCCCAGGCGCCGGACCGCCGCCGCACCGAGGCATGGCTGCTCGCCCTCGTCGCACTGATCGCCGTCTTCGGCTATGTCTACACCGGCCTGTCGATGACCGGCCGGCTGCCCGACGGCCTGGTCCGCTTCGCGGTCGGCATGGTGCTCGTGGCGCTGGTCCCGCATCTGGTCGTCCGCCGCTTCGCGCCGCGCGCCGATCCGCTGATCCTGCCGGTGGCCGCCCTGCTGACCGGCATCGGCCTGGTGCTGCTGCACCGCCTGGACATCACCTACGCGGCGACACCGCGGCTGAAGATGGCGCCGGCCGCCACCGGCCAACTGGTGTGGACCGGCATCGGCGTGGCGGTCTGTGTCGCCGTGCTGATCCTGCTCAAGGACCACCGCCTGTTACAGCGTTACATCTATCTGACGATGGCGGTCGCGCTGGTGATGCTGATGGCGCCGGCGTTCTTCCCCGGCGACACGTTCGGCGCCAAGCGCTGGATCTTCATCGGCCCGCTGTCGCTGCAGCCCGGCGAGTTCGTCAAGATCGCCATCGCGGTGTTCTTCGCCGGCTATCTGACGGTCAACCGCGACGCGCTCGCACTGACCGGCCGCCGCTTCCTGGGCGTCCAACTGCCCCCGGGCCGCCAGCTCGCACCGATCTTCACGATCTGGGCGATCAGCCTTCTGGTGCTGGTCTTCGAACGCGACCTGGGCACCTCGCTGATCTTCTTCGGGGTGTTCGTGATCATGCTCTACATGGCCACCGAGCGCACCAGCTGGGTGCTCTGCGGGCTGGCCCTGGCCACCGTCGGCGCGATCACCGTCGGCTCCATCGAACCGCACGTCAAGGGCCGGATCGAGGCGTGGCAGAACCCGATGACGGCGTTCACCCCCGAGGGCCGGGCGGCGGGCCTGTCCGACCAGCTCGGGCAGGCGCTGTTCAGCTTCGGCAGCGGCGGCATCGGCGGCAGCGGCCTGGGCCAGGGCCACCCCGAGCTGATCGGCTTCGCGGGCAACAGCGACTTCATCCTCACCACCGTCGGCGAAGAGCTCGGCCTGGCCGGAATGATGGCCGTCCTGCTGCTGTACGTACTGCTCGCGCAGCGCGGGTTCCGCGTGGCGCTCACGGCCCGCGACCCGTTCGGCAAGCTCCTCGCCGTCGGCCTCTCCGGGGCGCTGCTGCTCCAGGTCTTCGTCGTCACCGGCGGCGTCACGGGCCTGATCCCCCTCACCGGCAAGGCGCTGCCGTTCCTGGCGAAGGGCGGGTCGTCGCTGGTGGCGAACTGGGTGATGGTGGCGTTGCTGCTGCGCGTGAGCGATCGCGCGCGACGCCGGCAGGAGCCGGCGAGGGCGGCGGGAGAGCCGAAGGCGGGGGAGACAATGGCACCGTGAACGACCTCGACGCCTTCGCCGCCCTGCTCACCCCGGAGGGGCAGACGCTCCTGGACACGCTGCGGGACTTCGACCCCGCCGACGAGCTGAGCGCGGCGACCCGGCTGCGCCGCGACCACGACGCGCCCCTCGTGTCCGCGGCCCTCACCCAGGCCCGGCTGCGCCAACGCGCCGCGGCGAAGTTCGGGGCCGACGCGGGGCGGATGTACTTCACGCCGAACGGCGTCGAGCAGTCCACCCGCGCGTCCGTCGCCGCGCACCGCGCGGCCCGGCTCGCCGCGCTGGGTGTCCGTACGCTGGCCGACCTCTGCTCCGGGATCGGCGGTGACGCGATCGCGCTGGCCCGTGCCGGGATCTCGGTGCTCGCCGTCGACCGCGATCCGCTGGCCTGTGCCGCCGCGCGGGCGAACGCCGAGGCGCTGGGGCTGGCGGAGCTGATCGAGGTGCGGTGCGCGGACGTCATGGAGGTGGACACCACCGGATATGACGCGGTGTTCGTCGACCCGGCGCGGCGGAGCAGGACGAGGGGTGGCCGGATCTTCGACCCGGAGGCGTACTCGCCACCGCTGTCGTGGGCCGTCGAGGCAGCCCGTACCGCTCCCTACGCGGCACTGAAGATCGCGCCCGGTGTGCCGCACGACGCGCTGCCCGACGACGCCGAGACGGAGTGGATCTCCGACCACGGCGAGGTGAAGGAAGCGGTGTTGTGGTTCGCCCGGGGCTCCGGGGAGATGCCGCTGCCGGTCCACGGCGGGCGCCGCGCCACCCTGCTCCCGGCCGGCGACTCGCTGCTCGGCGCGGGGCTGCCCGATCCCGAGCCGGGCCCTGTCGGCGCCTGGTTGTACGAGCCGGACGGCGCCGTCATCCGGGCCCATCTCGTCGCGGATGTCGCCCGGCAGGTCGGTGGCCGGCTGATCGACCCGACGATCGCGTACATCACCGCGGACCAGCCGGCGGAGACCGCGTACGCCACCGCCTACGCGATCACGGATGTGCTGCCGTTCAACGTCAAGAAGCTGAAGGCGCTGCTGCGCGAGCGCGAGGTCGGCATCGCGGTGATCAAGAAGCGCGGCTCGCCGGTCGAGCCGGAGGAGCTGCGGAAGAAGCTGAAGCTGGGCGGCGGCCCGCACTCCTGCACGATCTTCCTGACCCGGGTCGCCGGTGCCCCCGCGATGCTGCTGGGGCACCCGGCCGCCGAAGCCTGAACGGGGGCCTCACGCCAGGTCGGTGAGGTCCTCGGCATAGATCTGGGCGAGCGGCTGCGGGCCTACGTACTGCTGGCAGGTGCACTGGCCGGCCTCGTAGTGCGTCGGCTTGTGGTCCGCGTCCCAGGCGACCGCGACCTCGACCCGCTCATGGCACTTGCCCTGCTTGTCGTGCTTGGCGAGATGGTGGGTGCAACCGCACACCGGCTGCGGCGGCTTGTGCGCGTCGGCGAGTTCCAGCCGCTCCTGGCGGGCGGTCTCCAGGCGCTCCATCTTGCGCTTGTGCCGGGTGCGCAGAGCGTCGCGGGCCATGTCGGCGACCTTCGCGAAGCCACCCGACATGAACAAGATGAAGACCCACCAGAACCAGTCCACGGCCTGCCGCCCTCCCCGCACACGCACCGCTGCTCCCGCCCAGAGTATGACCGCAGCAGACGCCCCGGCAGGGCGGTGCCCGGGATTTGCGCCCGACGTGAGCAGAGCTGCACGCGAGTGGAGTTCTCAGGAGCAGCGGTCCTCAGGAAGTAGACGTCCTCAGGAGTAGAGGTTCTCCTTGCTCACCTCGTGGACGTGGTCGTGGCCGTGGTGGTGCCCGGAGCCGCCCTGCCCGCCCTCTCCGGGGACATGGGTTTCGGTGACCGGCAGGGACGAGTCGGCCGACAGGTCCCAGTCGGAGGCCGGCCGGTTGCGGGCCACCATCTCCGCGCCCAGGGCCGCGACCATCGCCCCGTTGTCGGTGCACAGCTTGGGCCGCGGCACCCGCAGGGTGATGCCGGCGTCCTCGCAGCGGCGCTCGGCCATCGCCCGCAGCCGGGAGTTGGCAGCGACCCCGCCGCCGATCATCAGGTGGTCCACGCCGTTGTCCTTGCAGGCCCGGACGGCCTTACGGGTCAGCACATCCACCACGGCCTCCTGGAAGGACGCCGAGACATCCGCCACCGGGATGTCCTCGCCGGCCGCCCGCTTGGCCTCGATCCAGCGCGCGACCGCGGTCTTGAGGCCGGAGAAGGAGAAGTCGTAGACGGGGTCGCGGGGGCCGGTCAGACCGCGCGGGAAGCGGATCGCGTCCGGATTGCCCTCGCGCGCGTAGCGGTCGATGACAGGCCCGCCGGGGAAGCCGAGCTGCAGGACCCGGGCGATCTTGTCGAACGCCTCGCCGGCCGCGTCGTCGATCGTCGAGCCCAGGGGCCGTACGTCGGAGGTGATGTCCGGGGCCAGGAGGAGGGAGGAGTGGCCGCCGGACACCAGAAGGGCCATCGTCGGCTCGGGCAGCGCGCCGTGTTCCAGCTGGTCGACGCAGATGTGCGAGGCGAGGTGGTTGACGCCGTAGAGCGGCTTGCCGAGGGCGTAGGCGTACGCCTTGGCGGCCGAGACGCCGACCAGCAGCGCACCGGCCAGTCCCGGCCCCGCGGTGACCGCGATGCCGTCCAGGTCGCTCGCCGCGACCCCGGCCTCCTTGAGCGCGCGCCGGATGGTGGGGACCATCGCCTCCAGGTGTGCCCGCGAGGCCACCTCCGGGACCACTCCGCCGAAGCGCGCGTGCTCGTCGACGCTGGACGCGACCGCGTCGGCGAGCAGGGTGTGGCCTTGGACGATGCCGACACCGGTCTCGTCGCAGGAGGTCTCGATGCCGAGGACGAGCGGTCCGCCGCGGGAGTCAGCCATGATTCTCAAGTTCCTTGTACGGAGGGTGCTTCGGAGGAGGTCTGGGTGGTGAGGCGCATCACGAGGGCGTCGACGTTGCCGGGCTGGTAGTAGCCGCGGCGGAAGCCGATGGGTTCGAAGCCGAAGCGCTCGTAGAGGCGTTGCGCGCGGGCGTTGTCGACCCGTACCTCCAGCAGCACCTCGCGGCACTCGAAGTCGGTCGCGGCGCCGAGGAGTTCGGCCAGCAGCCGGCCGCCGAGGCCGGTGCCCCACTGGTCACGCGCGATGGCGATGGTCTGGATGTCGCCGGTGCCGTCGATGGCGGCGAGCCCGCCGTAGCCCACGATCCGCCCGTCCTGCTCGGCGACGAGATAGCGGCGGGTGGCGAACGGGCCGCGCGCATGCGCCAGCTCCGACCAGAACATGCCGGGCGACCAGGCGTCCTCGGGGAAGAGATCGTGCTCCAGCTCCAGCACCGGCGCTATGTCCCACCAGCGCATCTCGCGCAGCCCGGCGGCACCGGCGGTCACTTGGGGGTGACCACCTTGTAGTTGGCCGGGACCTGTGCGTCCGGGCGGCGCAGGTACAGCGGCCGGTCGGGCAGGAACTCCTCGCCGGCCGCGAGCTTCTCGGCGGCCAGCGAGGCGAGGGCGGCCGCGGACTGGTGCTCGGGCCCCGCGCGCCGTACGCCGGTGAAGACGGAGTCGTAGAGCAGCGCGCCGGCGCCCACGGCCGGGGTCCCGGCCACCTCGTCGGCGATGTCCGCGGCCCGGTCGACGGCGGGCTCGGTCAGGCGGGTGCGGGCGTTCGCGTAGCGGGCCCAGTAGACCTCCTTGCGGCGCGCGTCCGTCGCCACCACGAAGGGCTCGTCCAGGCCGGCGGCGTACGCGATGCCGTCCAGTGAACACAGGCCGTGGACGGGCACGTCCAGCACGGCGCCGAAGGTCGCGGCGGTGACCAGCCCGACCCGCAGTCCGGTGTACGGGCCGGGGCCGACGCCTACGACGATGCCGGTGACCGCGTCGAGCTTCCGGCCGGCCTCGGCCAGCACCCGGTCGACGGCGGGCAGCAGCAGCTCGCCGTGCCGGCGCGCATCCACCTCGCGGGACTCGGCGAGGACGCGGGATCCGTCATGGAGCGCGACGGTGACGGCGGGGGTGGCGGTGTCAAGAGCTAGCAGCAGCACGCCCTTAAGCCTACGGCGCCGCGGGTGGTCCCCGTTCCGGTGCTACCGTCCCCCTATACCAAGCAGTCAGGCGGCCGGGCGGCCGGGACACGGTCCTCCCGCCGGCGGCCGGGGAGCGTACGGAAAGGTGGCACAGCGGTGCCCGCTAAGAGCAGCACGATCGTCACCGCTCTCACCGCGGCCGCCCTGGTCGCGGTCGGCGTGCTCGGCTACCAGGCCTCGGCGTCCGCGCCGGACACCCTCGCCCCGGCCCGCAAGGACGGCAGTCACGGCAGCACAGCGCCCAAGAACCCCGGGCGCGAGAAGGACCGGCCCCGCCCCGTCGCGGTCCCCACGGGGTCCGGCGAGGGCCGGCGGGTGGTCTACGCCCTGGGTGCGAAGCGGGTCTGGCTGGTCGGCGCCGACGGCAACGCGATCCGTACGTTCCAGGTCGCGCCGAGCACCGTCAGCCCGCCGGCGGGGTCGTACGCGGTCACCTCGCGTTCGGTGAGCATCACCGGCTCCGACGGCATCGCGATCGAGCATGTGGTGCGGTTCGCGAGCGTCGACGGCGCGGTGATCGGCTTCAGCGCGGCGGTCGACGGCTCGATGCCGAAGCCGGACCCGTCGAAGCGGACCGGCGGTATCCGTGAGTCTCGGGACGACGGCAAGGCGATGTGGGAGTTCGCGCTGCGCGGCTCGAAGGTCGTCGTCGTTTCCTGACCGGGCCCCGGCCGCAGAACACATTCGCCCCTACGGGCTACGCGGCGTCGCGCCCCTCGGTGGACGGGGCGGCGCCCGCTCCGGTCCCGTCCGCGGGCGCGCCAGGCCTGGCGGCGCGGGCTTCCTCGGGGGCGTCGGGGGGCGTGGAGACGGCGCTGGCCGCGGCGCACGCGGCGAGCAGTTCGTTCATGGTCGGCTGTTCGCGCGCGTCCCGCTCGGCGCGCCGAGCCGCATGGGCAACAGGCTGGTGGGCCGACATGGACGCCTCCCGGGCTCCTGGGGCACGCGACAGAAGTTAGGCTGACCTAACCGGGGTCTCTGCACCCATGTGACCACGCCCGGTGCCGCGCACGCAACATCATACCGACGCCTTGTCGGAAACTACGGGGCGAGGGGCCGACGAGGGGGCCGCCGGGACGAGGACGGGCGACGGGCGGCCGGATCCGGACGTGCGGAAGCCACCGGCGGGCACCGGGGCCCGTCCGTGTGGTCGGTCGATCGCGAGAGCCGGGTGGTCAGCGGGCGGCGAGCGCCGGCAGTCCGGCGTCCGCCCAGCGCGGGCCGCGGCCGAGCACCATGACCTCGCGTACGTCGTCCGGGCCGCGCTCCAGCCCGCCCTCCGGGCCGCCCGCCAGGACGCCGTCCGCGCCGGCCGGCGCATCGGCGCCCACGGCGCGGCCGATGACGACATGCAGCCGGTCCTCGGACAGCTCCTCGACCTTGCCGTCGCCCCACTCCACGACGACCACCGACTCCGGCAGCGAGACGTCGAGGTCCAGGTCCTCCATCTCGTCGAGGCCGCCGCCGAGGCGGTACGCGTCGACGTGCACCAGCGCGGGGCCGCCCGTCAGGGAGGGGTGCACCCGGGCGATGACGAAGGTCGGTGAGGTGACGGCGCCGCGCACGCCCAGGCCCTCGCCCAGGCCCCGGGCCAGCGTCGTCTTGCCCGCGCCCAGCTCACCGGTGAGCAGCACCAGATCGCCGGGGCGCAGCAGGGAGGCCAGTCTGCGGCCCAACTCCTGCATCTGGTCGGGAGTCTTGATGGTCACCTGGGCGGTCGCGGCGGTGGTGCTCATGCCGCAAATGGTACGGCCCGGCCCGGCCCTGCGTCTCAGGCGCGGGCCGGCCGGGAACTGCGCGCCGTCGCGCTCGCCCGTTCCACCAGCGACACCAGCTGCTCATTGACCAGTTCGCGCCGCTCCAGCATCACCAGATGGCCGGCGCCGGGGGCGCAGACGAGCTCCGCGTTGGGCAGCAGCTCGGCGATCGTCTGGCTGTGGTCGGCGGGGGTGATCAGGTCCTTCTCGCCCGCCAGGACCAGCGCCGGCACATTGTCGTACGCCACCAGCGCGTCGGTTTTGTCATGCACCGCGAACGCCGGATAGAACTCGGCGACCACATCGATCGGGGTCGCCTCGATCAGCCGCTCGGCGAACCGCGCGATGCCCGGGTCCACGTCCTTGGGCGTCCCGAACGAGTACCGCTTGATGATCCCCGCGAACAGGTCGGCGGTGGCCCGGCGGCCGCGTTCGACGATCTCGCTCTGCGCGCCGAGCGCCTTCAGCACGCCCGGCGCCAGGCGGTGGAACGCCTTCACGCCCAGCGACGGCAGCCCGAACGCGACCTCGCTCAGCCGGCCCGCCGAGGTACCGATCAGCGCCACGCCGACCACCCGATCCGCGACGAATTCGGGGAACTGGTCGGCCAGCGCCATCACCGTCATCCCGCCCATGGAGTGCCCGACCAGCACGATCGGGCCCTCGGGGACGGCGGCGTCCAGCACCGCCTTCAGATCCCGGCCCAGCAGATCGATGGTGACCGGTTCGGTGCCGTCGATCTGGCCGTGGCCGCGCGCCGACCGGCCGTGGCTGCGCTGGTCCCAGTGGACGGTGCGCACCGCGCCGCGCAGCGCCGCGCGCTGGAAGTGCCAGGAGTCCTGACTGAGGCAGTAGCCGTGGCTGAAGACGACCGTGGGGGCGGTGGCCCGCCGCCCGAGCACCGCCAGCAGCCGCTTGCGGAAGCCGCCCTGGGCCTCCTGGACGGCGCGGGCGGCCCGGTCGGCCTTGCTTCCCTTGGCCCGCTCGCCCTTCTCCGCCTTGCCCGGCAGCTCGCCGGGCTCGTCCACCTCGTAGTAGAGCTCGGTGCCGTCCTCCGCGATCGCCGAGCCCGGAGTGCCGCGCAGCGTGCCGTACGGGCCCGCCGCGTCCAGCGCCAGGCGCGCCTTGCGGCGCATGCCGCGGCCGACCGTCAGCCGCTCGATCGCCACACCGGCGGCCGCGCCGGCCGCGACCACGCCGATCGCGGCGCCCGCGATGCCGGCGTGCCGGCCGGCCCTGGCCCAGTTGCCGGCCGCGTCGGCCGCCGCCTCCACCGCCTTCGCGGCGGCCTCCTGCCCCTCAGTCATGCGGTACCCCCGTGAGCGCCGTGTCCCCGTCCCCGTCGGCCCCGTCGGCCTGGTGATTCTCCATTTCACTGTCCACATAGACGCGGGGCACCCGCGTTCCGATCCGTGTGACGATTTCGTACCCGATGGTTCCAGCCGCCCTGGCCCAGTCCTCGGCGGTCGGCTCGCCGCGGTCGCCGGGGCCGAAAAGCACCGCCGGATCACCCGCATGGGCGGTGTCCCCGCCGAGATCGACCACGAACTGGTCCATCGCGACCCGGCCGGCGATCGTCCGCCACTTGCCGGCGACCAGCACCGGGCCGTTGCCGGAGGCGTGCCGGGGGATGCCATCGGCGTAGCCGAGCGGGACCAGCGCGAGGGAGGTGTCGCCGGGCGTGCTGTAGGTGTGCCCGTAGGACACGCCGTGGCCGCCCGGGACGCGTTTGACGGACGCCAGCGAGGCTTCCAGCGTCATCGCGGGCCGCAGCCCGAGCTCCTGGGAGGTGCCGACCTCGGGGGCCGGTGAGATGCCGTAGATGCCGATGCCCGCGCGCACCAGGTCGTAATGGGCTTCGGGGAGGGTGAGCAGCGCCGGCGTGTTGGCGATATGCCGCACCTCGGGGCGGAGCCCGGCCGCCTCGGAGAGGGCCAGCGCGTCCTCGAAGGCGGCCAGCTGGGCGGCGATGGAGGGGTGGCCCGGCTCGTCGGCGCAAGCGAAGTGCGACCAGACGCCGGTGACCCTGATCGTGCCCTCGGCCTCGGCGGCCGCGGCGGCGGCGATCAGTTCCGGCCAGTGGGCGGGCTGGCAGCCGTTGCGTCCGAGACCGGTGTCGACCTTGAGCTGGACGCGGGCGGCGCGGCCGAATCCGCGCGCCGCCGCGGTCACTTCGTGCAGCGACCACAGCCCGCTCACCGACACGTCGATGTCCAGCTCGATCGCCCGGTGCCAGGGCCCGCCGGGCGTCCACAGCCAGCACATCAACCGGCCGGTGTCGCCGGCCTCGCGCAGCGCGAACGCCTCCTCGGGAAGCGCCGTGCCCAGCCAGCTCGCGCCGGCCTCGCGGGCGGCGCGCCCGCAGCGCACCGCACCGTGTCCGTAGCCGTCGGACTTGACCACGGCCATCAGCTCTGCCCGGGGTGCGCGGGCCCGCAGCGCACGCACATTGGCCCGCACGGCGGCGAGGTCAATGGCGGCATGGGCGCGCTTCGCTGTCTCGTTCATCCCCCTCAGTGTCTCAGGCGGCGTCGCGACACCCCGGGGGGACGGGCGGTGGCGCACCTGCCGCTCACGGACCGGGGGCCTCACACGCCGGTCTTGCGTCCCCAGATATGGACGATGTCGCCCTTCCTCAGCACATTCCACAGCTTCTGCGCGTCCGTCCGTTTCACATTGACGCAACCGTGCGAGCCGGGCGGTGCGTACAGGCTCCCGTAGACGCCGTGCAGCGCCTGGCCACGGTCGAAGAACTGGGCGAACGGCATCGGCGTCCGGTAGAGCGACGAGGTGTGGTCCCGGTGCCGGTGGTAGATGCGGTATGTGCCGGTGCGGGTCTCCATCGTCCGCTGGCCGGAACGGATCGCCACCGGGCGGAAGATCACCTTCCCGCCCTGCTGCACCCACATGAGCTGCCGCGACAGATCGACACAGGCGACCCGCTCGGGACCGTTGGGGCAGTGGCCGTCCTTGTTCGGGTCCTGCTGGGCCGCCATCAGCCGCAGCACGGCACCGGTGACCGGTCCCGCGAAGCCGGTCGCCGGCGCGATGTGCTGGGCCTGCTGGAACGTGCGGATGGCCTGGCAGTCCCCGAGCGACTGCCGGCCGTCCACCGGCCGCCGCAGATAGAGCTCGGCCTGCCGCTGGTAGGGGCCGGCGGCCTGGCTGCACGTCGGCGGCTGGTGCCCGCGCCGCGCCCCGGGCCCGGCGACCGCGTCCTGGCCGGCCGGCCGCGCGGTGGCCGCCGCGGGCACGCCGGCGAGCGTGAGCAGCGAGACGACGCCGATCAGCAGCGCCGGGAAGGTGCGGTTCATACCGTCACCCATGCCGTGACCGCCCACTCACCCCGCCGTGCGGACGCGTTTTTCGCCCTGGTGCCGCGCGCCGTTCCCCCACTGGGCGTAACGGCGTGGGGGACGGGTGCCGTTGACGGCTGCCGATGGCGGCCCGCGACGATGAACGTGACGGTCGGCCTGGCGGTCGGCATGACGGCCGGCATGGCGAGCGGTGCGGCGAGCGAGGTGGCGTGCGACGCAACCGGCAACATGGCGAGCGACGTGACGACGGGCGCGCCCCCCGGGCTCGGCAACAACGGTGCGCAACGCCGGGAAGCCCAGGGCCCGTTAGGCCGTTGAGGACCGCAAGGGGCGCGCCCCCCTGACATGCCCCCGTAACCTCCCCCGGCCCTCCCCCGCCCGGACCCCTCGCCCCGCCCCCGTCACGCCACCACGTCCCGCCACGCCGCCCCCAGGTGCTCCGCCACCTCCGACGCCAGGATCGGCGCCCCCGGTGACCCGGCCGCGCGCCGAGCCGCCAGGCCGTGCAGATACGCGCCGACGGACGCGGCGTCACGGGCCGGCAGCCCGGCGGCGAGCAGCGAGCCCGTCACCCCCGAGAGCACATCGCCGCTGCCGGCCGTCGCCAGCCAGCCGGTCCCGGTGGGGTTGACCCGTACCGGCCCGGTGGCGTCCGCCACCAGCGTCGTCGAGCCCTTCAGCAGGACCGTGGCCCCGTAGCGCGCGGCCAGCTCCCGTACGGACCGCAGCCGGGCCGCCTCGATCTCCTCCCGACCGTGACTGAGCAGCGCGGCGGCCTCGCCCGCGTGCGGCGTCAGCAGGGTGGCGGCGGTCCGCGACCGTACCTGTTGCGGCGTCAGGAAGCGCAGCCCGTCGGCGTCCACGAGCACCGGCACCTCCGCGGCCAGCACCTCGCCCAGCGCGTCCGACTCGTCCCCGATGCCGGGCCCGATCACCCAGGACTGCACCCGGCCCGCCTTGTGCGGGGGCCCGGCGTGCACCAGCGTCTCCGGGAAGTGCGCGAGCACCGCGTCCGCGGCCGGACCGACATACCGTACGGCCCCCGCGCCGCCGCGCAGCGCGCCCGCCACCGCCAGCACCGCCGCACCCGGATAGCGCGCGGAACCGGCCACCACGCCCACCACCCCGCGCCGGTACTTGTCGCTCTCGGCCGCCGGGCGCGGCAGCAGTTCCGCCACGTCCGCGTGGTGCAGCGCTTCCACCTCGGCCTCCTCGGGCAGCGCGAGGCCGATGTCCACCAGCCGCAGCGCGCCCGCCCGCTCCCGCGCCGGATCGATCAGCAGCCCCGGCTTGTACGCCCCGAACGTCACCGTCGCATCGGCCCGTACCGCCTCCCCGCCGACCTCCCCGGTGTCCGCGTCCACGCCGCTCGGCAGATCGACGGCCACCACCAGCGCCGACTCCCGTGCCGCATGGAGGAGCCGAGCGGCCTCGGGGCGCAGCCCGCCGCGGCCGCCGATCCCCACGATGCCGTCCACGACCAGATCGGCCCAGGCGACATCCCGCGGCGGATCGTCCGACACCCGCCCGCCGGCCGCCCGCAGCGCGGCCAGCCCGCCCTGGTGCGCCCGCTCGGGCGACAGCAGTACGGCGACGACCCCGGCCCCCCGGCGGGCCAGCCGGGCGCCCGCGTACAGGGCGTCCCCGCCGTTGTCGCCGCTGCCCACCAGCAGCGCCACCCGGCCGCCGGACACCCGGCCCAGCAACTCCCCGCAGGCGACGGCCAGTCCGGCCGCCGCCCGCCGCATCAGCGTCCCCTCGGGCAACCGGGCCATGAGCTCCCGCTCGGCGGCCCGCACGGTCTCCACGGTGTAGGCAGTCCTCATGGGGTCAGTGTCACACCCGTACGGGGGCGAGGGATCGGGCACACGCGAGGGGCCGTCGAGGCCTCACGGCAGGGCAGCCAGGGCGGCATCGAAAAGCCGAGGCGAACGACGGGAGCCCTCGATCAGCGCGCCTCTCTGGCCTTCTCCAGCGCTTCCCGATGCTCCCAGGTCCACGGAGCGCCCTGAAGATCCTCCGGCAGCCCCGCCAGCCCGGCTGACAGGTGGTCGGCTGCCTGGTCGTAGCGCCTCAGCGCCAGGGTGGCCAGGCCCAGGTTCAGGCGGTTGAACTCCGGTGTCAGCCAGTAGGCGGTGTCCGGTGGGGGAACGCGGGCAGCCTCGTCCGTCAGTCGCTCTGCCTGCTCGACCATGCGCAGTGCGCGGTCGGTCTCGCCCACTTCCGCCCACCCGGCCGATGCCTGAAGGATGTCGCCCAGCCGTTGCGCGGGGTGAGCGCCCGGAGTGTCCGCTGCCGCCGTGAACCACCGGGCGATGCCCTGGGGACGGCTCTGCTGGCGGGCGATGTACCCCTTGAAATTCAGTGCCTGTGCCGCGAGCGTCCCGTTTCCGATCTCGTCGGCCAGCTCCAGCGCATCGCCCAGGAGCCGCACAGCCTGGGCATCGTCACGTACCTGGGCCAGCATCCAGCCGCCGAATTGGACGAACTCCGAGGCCACCTCGGCCAGTTGATCGCGATGCGGCCCCCTGGCCTCCTTGAGCATGCGGGTGATCTCGTTCATCTGGGCGAGGGTTGCTGGAAGAACCGACTCAGGTTTGACCACGTCGTCTAGGCGCCGGTATGCGGAAAGCACATCCGCCAGTGCGTCCACTGTGCCCGCATCCAGGCGGGACGGTTCGGCGGCGCTACGGGCGACCCGAGAAGCGTCGTCGGGGTTCATCACGACCCCGGAAAGCGCGCCGCCTGCCCCGACGAGTTCGTCGAGCGCGTTCGCCAACTTGGCCGAGGGCCGTTGTTTCCCGTTCAGGACGCGGGAGAGGTACGCGAGGTCGTAGTTGACCGCGCGGGCCGCAGCCCGCATGGAGTAGCCGCCGTCCCGCAGGGCGCGTCGAGCGAGATCCGCGAATTCACTCACAGTGAACCCCTAGGCGTTGACTGATGCTCTCGGCGTTGTCAAGTGCGGTCAACTCCCGCGTGAGCACCGGAAACTCAACGATAGCTGAGAGAAGGACCCCCGCGACGTTCGTGGCGTCCGGGGGCATGGCCACCAACCCCTGGGAGGTTGACGACATGCGCAAACATAGCGCGTGGATCTTCGAACTGCTGTTGCGGGTGTTACTGCCCGCGCGGGGGCGTCACCGGTCGGCCGACGCCCTGTCCGCTGCGCGGTGCGAGGCCGCGCCGACGCTTGTGCCTCGCCGTCGGCCCGTCCGGCAGCCTGAACTGCTGCGTGGCGAGGACTCGGCCCTGATCCGCCCGTACCTCCTCACCTCCGAGGAATGGCGGGAACGACGCGCACAGCGTGGCCGTCGGCGGGCGTTGTGGCTGGCCGTGCACGGGTACGACGTCGGGCCGCGCTGGATTCACGGTGTGGAGGTGATGGGTTGATGACCCGCATCTGCCGCCCCGTTCACCTGAGGGAACCGATGTCGGAGCCCGTGCCGGTCGCCGGGTGCAAGGTGTGTGCCGCCCTGGCCCAGCAGCGCGACACGGCACACGCCAACGGGGACAAGTCGAAGGTGGCCGATTACAACGTCGAAATCCGCAGCCACCCCCACCCCAAGGCGGCGCGGTCATGAGCGCGAGCGCGTGGTCGCGGCTGCGGGACCGGGCCGAAGAGGCGTGGTGTCGGCACGTCACTCAGCGGGAGTTGTACCGGCAGCTTGATCACGTGAGGGCGGACCTCAAGGCCCGTACCGCGTGGATGGATGAGCTGGCCGCAGAGGAGATCGCGGAGCTGCTGCGTGGTCTCACCGAGTGCGTCGACGCCGTACGGGCAGCGGGCAGCGATGCCCCGGACCATCCGGAGGGCACGCCATGAGGACGCGGACGCGGTACCGGTTCGCCGAGTGGACGCTGTCGACCGACGCGGATGCCTCGTTGCGTTACGTCGGCGTGTGCCTGGACTGCGGGGAACACAGCGGCGATACAGCCTCTGCCGACAAGGCCCAGACGTGGTGCCTCAAGCACGCAGGACTCACACGGGACACGCGCTTTGAGATGCGGGCATCCCAGCACTTCAACGCCACCATGACCCACGTGAGGACAAAGAACGGGAGGTAGCCGAAGAAGGGGCCCCGGCGCTCCTGAAAGGAACGCCGGGGCTGCCAACGCTGCGGCGCCGGGCGGTACTCCCGTGCACCCCACCCACGGCGCCCGTCTACCCCTCGGCGATCACCACCGCCGAAGCGACCCCCGCGTCATGGCTGAGCGACACATGCCAGGACCGCACGCCCAGCTCCGCCGCCCGCGCGGCGACGGTGCCGCGGACCCGCAGCCGTGGCTGGCCGCTGTCCTCGACGTACACCTCGGCGTCGGTCCAGTGCAGCCCGCCCGGCGCGCCGAGCGCCTTGGCGATGGCCTCCTTGGCGGCGAACCGGGCCGCCAGGGAGGCGATGCCGCGGCGTTCGCCGCTGGGCAGCAGCAGTTCCCGCTCGATGAACAGCCGCTGCGCCAGCTCCGGCGTCCGCTCCAGCGCCGCGTCGAACCGGTCGATCTCGGCGACGTCGATACCCACCCCGATGATCACGTGCTCACTCCACCGTCACGGACTTGGCGAGGTTGCGCGGCTGGTCGACCTCGTTGCCGCGGGCGGTGGCCAGCTCGCAGGCGAAGACCTGCAACGGGACGGCCGACACCAGCGGCTGGAGCAGGGTCGGCGTCCGCGGGATCCGTACGAGGTGGTCCGCGTACGGCACCACCGCCTCGTCGCCCTCCTCCGCGATCACGATCGTGCGCGCGCCCCGGGCCCGGATCTCCTGGATGTTGGACACGATCTTGTCGTGCAGCACGGACCGCCCGCGCGGCGACGGCACGATCACCACCACCGGCAGGTCCTCCTCGATCAGCGCGATCGGCCCGTGCTTGAGCTCACCGGCCGCGAAGCCCTCCGCGTGCATATACGCGAGTTCCTTCAGCTTCAGCGCGCCCTCCAGGGCCACCGGGTAGCCGACGTGCCGCCCCAGGAACAGCACGGTGTTCTTGTCTGCGAGCCCGCGCGCCAGCTCCCGTACCGGTTCCATCGTGGCCAGCACCTGCTCGACCTGGGTGCCGATGGCCGCCAGCTCCTTCACCACGGCGTGGATCTCGTCGCCCCACTTGGTGCCGCGCACCTGCCCGAGGTAGAGCGCGACCAGGTAGCAGGCGACCAGCTGGGTGAGGAAAGCCTTCGTCGACGCGACCGCGACCTCGGGCCCGGCGTGCGTGTAGAGCACCGCGTCCGACTCGCGCGGGATGGTCGAACCGTTCGTGTTGCAGATGGCGAGGACCTTCGCGCCCTGCTCACGGGCGTGCCGCAGCGCCATCAGGGTGTCCATGGTCTCGCCGGACTGGCTGATGGCGATCACCAGCGTCCGCCGGTCCATGATCGGATCGCGGTAGCGGAACTCGCTGGCCAGCTCCGTCTCGCAGGGGATCCGCGTCCAGTGCTCGATCGCGTACTTGGCGATCATGCCCGCGTGGTACGCCGTGCCGCACGCCACGATGACGATCTTGTGGACCTCGCGCAGCACCTCCGAGGGGATCCGCACCTCGTCCAGCGCGAGCACCCCGTTGGCGTCGATCCGCCCGAGCAGGGTGTCCGCGACGGCCTTCGGCTGCTCGGCGATCTCCTTGAGCATGAAGTAGTCGTAGCCGCCCTTCTCGGCGGCCGACGCGTCCCAGTCGACGTGGTACTCCCGCACCTGCGCCGGCGCGCCGTCGAAGTCGGTGACCGTCACACCGTCCCTGCGCAGCTCCACGACCTGGTCCTGGCCCAGCTCGATCGCTTCCCTCGTGTGCGCGATGAACGCCGCCACATCCGAGGCCAAAAACGCCTCGTCCTCGCCGACGCCGACCACCAGCGGCGAGTTGCGGCGCGCCCCGACGACCAGCTCCGGCGCGTCGGCGTGCACCGCGACCAGCGTGAACGCGCCCTCCAGCCGGCGGCACACCTGGCGCATCGCCTCGGCCAGATCGCCGCAGGACGAATACGACTCGGCCAGCAGATGCGCGACCACCTCGGTGTCCGTCTCGGACGCCAACGTGTGCCCGCGGTCGGCGAGTTCGGCGCGCAGTGCGGCGAAGTTCTCGATGATCCCGTTGTGGACGACGGAGACCCGGCCGGCGTTGTCCAGATGCGGATGGGCGTTGGCGTCGGTCGGCCCGCCGTGCGTGGCCCACCGGGTGTGCCCGATGCCGGTCGAGCCGGTCGGCAGCGGACGGTCCGCCAGCTCCTTCTCCAGATTGGCGAGTTTGCCGGCCTTCTTGGCCGCGGCCAGCCCACCATCGGCCAGCACGGCGACCCCGGCCGAGTCATAGCCGCGGTACTCCAGCCGCTTCAGCCCGGCCAGAACGACGTCAAGGGCGGGCTGCCCGCCCACATATCCCACGATTCCGCACATGGAGGCAGCCTACGACGGTCGCCCGCCCGCGCCGCCGTTACCGTCGCTCTATCCGCTCCAGCGCCGCCCGCACCGTCTCCACGAACTCCTCGTCCTCTTCCTCGTCGGCACCGGGCCGGCTGCCCGGCTCGTAGTGCTCCAGGAAGTCTGCGAGGTCTTCTCCGAGGTCTTCGTCGGGCAGTTCCTCGGCCAGCTCGGCATACACCCGCGCCTCGAAGACGTCCGGCGTGGCGCCGGTCCCCCGGCCCTTGTCGCGGGCCTGCCGACGCAGCATTCCTAACAGGCGTGCTCGCACGCCACCCCCCTGTTGTGTTCTGCGGCCCGCACTCGGCGCGCCGCCCCCGCCGCAGACCGTACCGGCCGCAATCGACCGGGTACAGGCAATTCGGGCCAACAACCGGCACCGGCACGGGCACCCTCGGTACCGGCATGTGCCCGACCCCACACGGCCCCCGAGATGAACCGCCCGGCCCGGCTGCGCACAATGGGCGCGTGCCCCTGACGACAGAGCCGCAGCAACGACGCCGCGCCGACAGCTCCCCGTACGTCGACCTGACGCGCGAGCAGTGGAGTGCCCTGCGCGAGAAGACCCCGCTGCCGCTGACCGCGGAAGAGGTCGAACGGCTGCGCGGCCTGGGCGATGTGATCGACCTCGACGAGGTACGGGACGTCTATCTGCCGCTGTCCCGGCTGCTGAACCTCTACGTCGGGGCGAGCAGCAATCTGCGCGGCGCCCTGAACACGTTCCTGGGCGACGCGGGAGGCGGCCACGGCTCCCAGCCCGGCACCCCGTTCGTCATAGGAGTCGCGGGCAGCGTCGCGGTCGGCAAGTCCACCACCGCCCGTCTCCTCCAGGCGCTGCTGGCGCGCTGGCCCGAGCATCCGCGCGTGGAGCTGGTCACCACCGACGGGTTCCTCTTCCCCAACGCCGAGCTGCACCGGCGCGGCCTGATGTCCCGCAAGGGCTTCCCCGAGTCGTACGACCGCCGGGCCCTGACCCGCTTCGTGGCCGATGTGAAGTCGGGAAAGGCCGAGGTCACCGCGCCCGTCTACTCCCATCTGATCTACGACATCGTGCCCGGCGAGCGGCTGACCGTGCACCGCCCCGACATCCTGATCGTCGAGGGCCTCAACGTCCTCCAGCCGGCCCTGCCCGGCAAGGACGGCCGCACCCGGCTGGGCCTCGCGGACTTCTTCGACTTCTCCGTCTATGTCGACGCGCGCATCGAGGACATCGAGAAGTGGTACCTGGGGCGGTTCCGCAAGCTGCGCGAGACCGCCTTCCAGAACCCGTTCTCGTACTTCCGCAAGTACACCCAGGTCTCGGAGGCCGAGGCGCTGGACTACGCCCGGATGATCTGGCGCACCGTCAACAAGCCCAATCTGCAACAGAATGTGGCCCCGACGCGCGGCCGCGCCAATCTGGTCCTGCGCAAGGGCCCGGACCACAAGGTCCAGCGGCTGTCGCTGCGCAAGCTCTGAACGACCTGTCCGAAACCCCCGGAGCCGTCCCGTGCTGCATCTGCGCCTGATCGTCCCCGAGGACCGTACGGGGGTGCTCTCGCTGACGTCCGCGAAGTCCGGCGCGCTGGTCGGCGTGGCGATCTCCGTGACCACCGTCCCGGCCGCCGCCAACGCCGCGGTCGCCCTCGGCTACACGGAGTACGGCCAGGCCTGGAGTTCCATGGAGCAGCTGTTGCTGAACCTCGCCGGCATCATCGTCGCCGGCGCCCTGACCCTGGTCGTCCAGAAGCACCTGTGGGCCCGGCAGCGGGCGCGGGCCGCCGCGTAGCCACCGAACGCGGAACGGGCGGGTGCGTGACCAAGGCCGCGCACCCGCCCGTTCGTCTGTCCGCTCAGCCCAGCGCCGACTTGACGGCGTCCGCGAGCCGCTCGGCGATGGCCCGCGCCTGGTCGATGTCCGCGGCCTCCACCATCACCCGGACCAACGGCTCCGTACCGGAGGGACGCAGCAGCACCCGTCCGGTGGCGCCCAGCTCCTGCTCCGCCTCGGCGACCGCCGCGGTCAGCGTGGGCGCGCTGGCGACCCGCGACTTGTCGACGTCCGGAACGTTGATGAGGATCTGCGGCAGCCGCTCCATGACACCCGCCAGGTCCTTCAGCGACCGGCCGGTCGCGGCGACCCGGGCGGCCAGCATCAGCCCGGTCAGCGTGCCGTCGCCGGTCGTGGCGTGGTCCAGCACGATGACGTGCCCGGACTGCTCGCCGCCCAGCGCGTAGCCGTGCGCCTTCATCTCCTCCAGGACGTAACGGTCGCCGACCGCGGTCTGGACGAACTCGATGCCCTCGCGCTCCATGGCCAGCTTGAAGCCCAGGTTGGACATGACGGTGGCGACGACGGTGTTCTTGCGCAGCCCGGCGGCCTCGCGCATGCCGAGGGCGAGGACGGCCAGGATCTGGTCGCCGTCGATCTCGTTGCCCTCGCCGTCCACGGCCAGGCAGCGGTCCGCGTCGCCGTCGTGCGCGACGCCCAGGTCGGCGCCGTGCTCGACGACGGCCTCGCGGAGCAGCCGCAGATGCGTGGAGCCGCAGCCGTCGTTGATGTTGAGGCCGTCGGGGTCGGTGCCGATGGTGATGATGTCGGCGCCGGCCCGCGCGAACGCCTCGGGCGAGACCCGCGCCGCCGCGCCGTGCGCACCGTCGATGACGATCTTCAGCCCGTCGAGGCGGTTGGGCAGCACACCCACCAGATGGGCGACGTAGTTGTCGAAGCCCTCGTCGTAGACGGTGACCCGCCCCACGCCGTCACCCGTCGGCCGCTCCCACGGCTCGCCCGAGCTGTGCGAGCGGTAGGTCTGCTCGATACGGTCCTCCAGCTCGTCGGCGAGCTTGTGGCCGCCGCGGGCGAAGAACTTGATGCCGTTGTCGGGCATCGGGTTGTGGCTGGCGGAGAGCATCACGCCGAGGTCGGCGCCGAGCGCGCCGGTCAGATACGCGACCGCGGGGGTCGGCAGTACGCCCACCCGCAGGACGTCCACGCCCGCGCTGGCCAGTCCGGCCACGACCGCGGACTCCAGGAATTCCCCGGATGCCCGAGGATCTCGTCCGACCACGGCGACCGGCCGGTGCCCCTCAAAAGTGCCAGCCTCGGCGAGCACATGCGCCGCCGCGACCGACAGACCGAGCGCGAGCTCCGCCGTCAGATCCGCATTGGCGACACCGCGCACACCGTCCGTGCCGAAGAGTCGTCCCACTGGTGTCCTCCGAGTAGATGAGCTTGGACCAGAGATTTAAGTCCAGGTATACGCCCCTGGTCCCGGATAGCCGAACGCCCCGGCAGCACGGAAAGTGCCACCGGGGCGTTCGCCAAGAGCTGCATGGCGCAGCGAGCGGGATTAGCGCTTGCTGTACTGGGGCGCCTTGCGGGCCTTCTTGAGACCGGCCTTCTTGCGCTCGACCGCACGGTCGTCACGCTTGAGGAACCCGGCCTTCTTGAGCGCCCCGCGGTTGTTGTCCACGTCCGCCTCGTTCAGCGCACGGGCGACACCCAGACGCAGCGCACCGGCCTGGCCGGAGATGCCGCCGCCGGAGATGCGGGCGACGACGTCGTAGCGGTTGTCGAGCTCGAGCACCTTGAAGGGCTCGTTGACTTCCTGCTGGTGCACCTTGTTGGGGAAGTAGCTCTCCAGGGTGCGGCCGTTGATCTTCCACTGGCCGGTGCCCGGAACGATCCGGACGCGGGCGATGGCGTTCTTGCGGCGGCCCAGGCCGGCGGCCGGCTGCGGCTCGCCGAAGCGGGAGGCGAGGGACTCGGAGGTGTACTCGCCCTCCAGCGGAACCTCGGTCTCGGTGGTGTACTCCTCGACCTCGTCCAGCGGGGTCTCGGGGGTGGTCTCAGCCACGATGCTCCTCAGATTTCTCTATCGTCTTAGGGGGTGTGGCCGGACTTACTGCGCGACCTGGGTGATCTCGAACGGGACCGGCTGCTGAGCAGCGTGCGGGTGCTCGGCGCCCGCGTAGACCTTCAGCTTCGAGAGCATCTGACGGCCCAGGGTGTTCTTGGGGAGCATGCCCTTGATGGCCTTCTCGACGGCCTTCTCGGGGTTCTTGTCGAGCAGCTCGTCGTAACGGACGGAGCGCAGACCACCCGGGAAACCGGAGTGGCGGTAGGCCAGCTTCTGCTGACGCTTGTTGCCCGACAGGTGCACCTTGTCGGCGTTGACGATGATGACGAAGTCACCGGTGTCAACGTGCGGCGCGTACACCGGCTTGTGCTTACCCCGCAGGAGGGACGCGGCCTGGCTGGCCAGGCGGCCCAGGACAACGTCCTGCGCGTCAATGATGTGCCACTGGCGCTGGACATCGCCGGGCTTGGGGCTGAACGTACGCACGTCTTAGCCTTCGCTTCTTAGTGAATTGGGTCCTGTACTGGTCACCATGGCTGATCACACAGCGAGGCGGCACTACGGGTGACGCAACCCGATCGTCCGCCGCTGGTCATCGTCCCGATGAACCGGCGTAAGGGCCCCTCACGTGAGATAGAGCAAGCCAATACGCATAACGAACCAGCAGGATACCGGGACTCGCCCGGCGGGGTCAAAACGGGTCCACTGTGCTTGGCGCCCGCCTTTTCGGCTTTCCCGCCCGGCTACCGCTCCCGCTCCACCCGCCGCTCGTCCCACACCGGCTCCCCCGACTCCCGCACCCGGCCATCCGCACCGAACACCAGGAAACGATCAAACGACCGGGCGAACCACCGGTCATGCGTCACCGCCACCACCGTCCCCTCATACGCCTCCAACCCCTCCTGCAGAGCCTCCGCCGACTCCAGGTCCAGGTTGTCGGTCGGCTCATCCAGCAGCAGGGCCGTGGAACCGGACAGCTCCAGCAGCAGGATCTGGAAGCGCGCCTGCTGGCCGCCGGAGAGGCGCTCGAAGCGCTGCTCGGCCTGTTTCTCCAGTTCGTAGCGGCGCAGCGCGGACATCGCCTGGCCCTTGTTCTTGGCGTGCTCGGTCCAGAGGATGTCGAGCAGGGTGCGGCCCATCAGCTCGGGGTGCGCATGAGTCTGGGCGAAGTGGCCGGGGACGACGCGGGCACCCAGCTTCCAGCCGCCCTCGTGCAGCACGGGGTTCTCGGCGTCGCCGGCCAGCAGCCGCAGGAAGTGGGACTTGCCGGAGCCGTTGGAGCCCAGGACCGCGACCCGCTCGCCGTAGAAGATCTCCAGCGAGAACGGCTTCATCAGGCCGGTGAGCTCCAGGTCCTCGCAGGTGATGGCCCGGACCCCGGTACGCCCGCCGTGCAGCCGCATCGTGATGTCCTGCTCGCGCGGCGGCTCCGGCGGCGGGCCGGCCTCCTCGAACTTCCGCAGCCGGGTCTGCGCCGCGGCATAGCGCGAGGCCATCTCATGGCTGACCGAGGCGGCCTGCCGCAGCGACAGCACCAGCTTCTTCAGCTGGGCGTGCTTCTCGTCCCAGCGCCGCCGCAGCTCCTCGAAGCGGGCGAAGCGCTCCTTGCGTGCCTGGTGGTAGGTGCCGAAGCCGCCGCCGTGCACCCAGACGTCGGAGCCGGCCGGCCCCGGCTCGACGCTGACGATCTTCTCCGCGGCGCGGGCCAGCAGCTCCCGGTCGTGGGAGACGAACAACACCGTCTTACGGGTCTCCCGCAGCTGCTCCTCCAGCCACCGCTTCCCCGGCACGTCGAGATAGTTGTCCGGCTCGTCCAGCAGCAGCACCTCGTCCGTGCCGCGCAGCAGCGACTCCAGGACCAGGCGTTTCTGCTCGCCGCCGGAGAGCGTGCGGGCCAGCCGCCACTGCGCCTTCTCGTACGGCATGCCCAGCGCGGCCATGGTGCAGATGTCCCAGACCGTCTCCGCCTCGTAGCCGCGCGCCTCCGCCCAGTCGCTGAGCGCCTGCGCGTATGCCATCTGCGCGGCCTCATCGTCGTCGGCCGCCGTCATGATGGCGAGCTCGGCCGCGTCGACCGCCTTCGCCGCCTCCCGTATCCGCGGCTGCGCCACGGAGACCAGCAGGTCACGCACCGTCCGCTCGTCCCGCACGGAACCGACGAACTGCGGCATCACGCCCAGGCCCCCGCTGACCGTCACCGTCCCGCCGTGCGGTTGCAGCTCCCCCGCGATCAGCCGCAGCAGGGTCGTCTTCCCCGCGCCGTTGGCCCCGACCAGGGCGACCGAGGCCCCCTCCCCCACGCGGAAGGACACATCCCCCAGCAGGACCCTCCCGTCCGGCAGGTAGTACTCCAGATGTCCGGCCTCAAGATGTCCCATGGGCTGGATTGTCACGGCCCGCCGCGTATTCCACCAATCGGTTTACGAACCGGCCACCGGACAGCCTCTTCCCCCTCCTCCGGGGGTCGTTAGGATGCGCGGCATGAGCTTTGGGCAAGGTGGGCCGTTCGACGGCCCCGGGGGATCTGGGACTCCGGACTGGGACGCACTCGCGGAAGAGAGCGAGGCGGCTTCCCGACGCAAACGCTGGATGCTGATAGGCGGCGGCGCGCTCGCCGCCGTCGCGGTGGCCGGCATCGTCACCGCCGCCGTGGTCACCAGCGGCGACTCGGGCGGCGGCAGCCCGACCGCCTCGCCCACCCCCGGCCAGGCCCAGGAGCCGAACGACACCCCGTCGTTCGACGATGTCTCGGTGCCGCCCCCGCCGAACCCGCAGGACTACATCTCGGACCCCAAGAAGGACCGGGCCACGCTCACCCCCGCCACGCTCTTCCCCGAGAAGAGCATGGTCATCGGCGCGCACAGCTACCCGCGCACCAACACCTCCACCACCAAGGACTGCACGGCCGCCGCCCAGGGCGCCCTCGGCTCCCTGCTGGCCCACAACGGCTGCTCGCAGCTGCTGCGCGCCACGTACTCCAAGGGCGGCGTCTCGGTCACCATCGGCATCGCCGTCTTCGACTCCCCCGCCAAGGCGGCCAAGGTCCGGGACCAGTACAAGCCCAACCTGGCGCCGCTCGCCGGCGGCGGTGTCCCGTCGAGCTTCTGCGTCGGCACGGGGTGTGTGACCACCGCCAACGCCGCCGGCCGCTACGCCTACTTCACCATCGCCGGCAACGACGACGGCAAGCGCGTCACGGACACCAAGTCCAAGGCGGGCCAGATCGGCAGGGACGGCGGGCTCTACGCCTTCAACCGCATCCAGCAGCGCGGCAAGGACCAGGCAGCGAAGGCCGCCGCGGCCCAGACCCAGCAGCCGCAGTCCTGAGCGCCGGCCGCTGAACCGTACGGGCGCCGCCCCTCCCGGCGGCGCCACCGCGGCCATGCGCCCGGATCCCAGGGCCCGGCCGATCGCTCAGGCGCGGAAACACCCTGGTCAGCAGCAACCGCCGGCGGGCAGCGACCGCTTGTTGCGCGCCTCCCGGTTGCGGGCCATCAGCAGTTCGTCGGCGGGATAGCCGACCTCCTCCAGCGTCAGCCCGTGCGGCCGCACCACATGCACCGCCGAGTCCCGCACACCCGCCGCCAGCACCTTTCCGGCCCACTCCACCGGCCGGTGCCCGTCCCCGATGAACAGCATCGCGCCCACCAGCGACCGCACCATGTTGTGGCAGAACGCGTCCGCCTTCACGGTCGCCGTGATGATCCCGTCGGCGCCGCGCTCCCAGCTCAGCTCCTGGAGCGTACGGATCGTCGTCGCCCCCTCGCGCCGCTTGCAGTACGCCGCGAAGTCATGCTCCCCGAGCAGCGCCCGCGAGGCGGCGTTCATCGCCTCGACGTCCAGCTCCCAGTCGTGCCACAGCACATGGCCGCGCAGCAGCGGGTCCACCCCGCCGGGGTGATCGGTCACCCGGTACGCGTACCGCCGCCAGATCGCCGAGAACCGCGCGTTGAAGCCGTACGGCGCCTCCGCGACCCGCCACACCCGTACGTCCTTCGGCAGCCGCCCGGCCAGCCGCCGCAGCAGCTTGTCCGCGTGGTCGGCCCACAGCGCCTCGGGCAGGTCCACATGCGCCACCTGGCCACGGGCGTGCACCCCGGCGTCCGTCCGCCCCGCGACCGTGAGCTCGTATGTCTCGTCCGACCGCGTCACCGTACGCAGCGCGTCCTCCAACTCGGCCTGGACGGTGCGCCGTTCACGCTGCTTCGCCCAGCCCGAGAAGTCCTTCCCGTCGTAGGAAAGGTCCAGCCGCACCCGGACGTGGCCGGGCTCCACTTCATCACTCACACCAGCAATCCTCTCAAGCCGCCACGGGCGCCCCGCCCGGTACGCGAAAGCGGGCCCGCCCCGTAGGGCGGACCCGCTAGACGCAAGGCAGAACTCAGGCGTCCTTGGCCTCGTCGCCCTCGGCGGCAGCCGGAGCGGCGTCCTCGGCCTTGGCCGCGGCGGCCTCGGCGTCCTTGGCCGCGCGCTTCGTCGCCGCCTCGGCCTCACCGGTGGCCTGCTGGGCCACGGTCAGGGCCTCCACCAGCTCGATGACGGCCATGGGAGCGTTGTCGCCACGACGGTTACCGATCTTGGTGATACGGGTGTAGCCACCCGGGCGGTTCTCGAACCGCGGAGCGATCTCGGTGAACAGCGTGTGGACGACGCTCTTGTCCGAGATCAGTTCCATGACCTGACGGCGGTTGTGAAGGTCGCCCTTCTTCGCCTTGGTCACCAGACGCTCCGCGTACGGACGCAGACGACGGGCCTTGGCCTCGGTCGTGGTGATGCGACCGTGCTCGAAGAGCGAGGTGGCCAGGTTGCGCAGCATCAGACGCTCGTGCGCGGCGCTGCCGCCCATACGGGCACCCTTGGCGGGCTTCGGCATGGTGTTTCTCCTTGTGTGCTGCCCCGGCCGTATCAGGTACCGGGGTCAGTATCCGAGCAGACGGGTTTGCCTGTCGGAGAGCCCGCGCCCCAAAGGGGCGCGGGGAACTGCGCGACCAGCCGAAGCGGACCCGCAGCAAGAATCGGACCGTCGGTCCCGAGCTCTCAGTACTGCTCGGTCTCGACGAAGCCCGCGTCCGCGTCGTCGTCCGCGCCGAACGCGTCCGCGGCGGCGGTCGGGTCGAACCCGGGGGGCGAGTCCTTCAGCGCGAGACCCATCCCGGCGAGCTTGGCCTTGACCTCGTCGATCGACTTCGCACCGAAGTTGCGGATGTCGAGCAGGTCCGCCTCGGAGCGGGCCACCAGCTCGCCCACCGAGTGGATGCCCTCACGCTTGAGGCAGTTGTACGACCGAACGGTGAGCTCCAGCTCCTCGATCGGCAGCGCCAGGTCGGCGGCCAGGGCGGCGTCCGTCGGGGACGGGCCCATGTCGATGCCCTCGGCGTCGATGTTGAGCTCGCGCGCCAGACCGAACAGCTCGACCAGGGTCTTACCGGCCGACGCCATGGCGTCACGCGGACGCATGGCCTGCTTGGTCTCGACGTCGACGATCAGCTTGTCGAAGTCGGTGCGCTGCTCGACACGGGTCGCCTCGACCTTGTAGGTGACCTTGAGCACGGGGCTGTAGATGGAGTCGACCGGGATACGGCCGATCTCCTGGCCCACCTGCTTGTTCTGGACGGCGGAGACGTAGCCGCGACCGCGCTCGACGGTCAGCTCCATCTCCAGCTTGCCCTTGCCGTTGAGCGTGGCGAGGACCAGGTCCGGGTTGTGCACCTCGACACCGGCCGGCGGCGCGATGTCGGCGGCGGTGACCAGACCCGGGCCCTGCTTGCGCAGGTACATCACCACGGGCTCGTCGTGCTCGCTGCTCACGACCAGCTGCTTGATGTTGAGGATGAGGTCGGTGACGTCCTCCTTGACGCCCGGCACGGTGGTGAACTCGTGCAGGACACCGTCGATGCGGATGGACGTGACCGCCGCACCCGGGATCGAGGAGAGGAGCGTACGACGCAGAGAGTTGCCGAGGGTGTAGCCGAAGCCCGGCTCCAGCGGCTCGATCACGAACCGGGAGCGGTATTCGTCGACGACCTCTTCGGTCAGAGAGGGACGCTGAGCGATCAGCATGGTGTTTTGATCCTTCAGTCGTGGGCGCCCGCTATTTGACGCCCGCTGTACTGACAAGGGTACGGGCGGTACGGAGCCAATGGCCCCGTACCGCCCACACCTGCCAGCTTTAAAGCGCGAGCCTTACTTGGAGTAAAGCTCGACGATCAGCTGCTCCTGCACCTGGGTGTCGATCACCTGGCGCTCGGGCAGGCTGTGCACGAGGATCCGCAGGTTCGAGGGGATCGCTTCCAGCCAGGCCGGAACGGTCTTCTCGCCGGCCTCGGCCTTGGCCACCTCGAAGGGGGTCAGGTTCCGAGAGCCCTCGCGGACCTCGATGATGTCGTTCACGGACACGCGCGCCGACGGGATGTCGGTCTTGCGGCCGTTCACGTTGATGTGTCCGTGACGGACCAGCTGACGGGCGTGGTCACGGGACTTGGCGAAGCCGGCCCGGTAGACCACGTTGTCGAGACGAGTCTCAAGGATGCGCAGAAGGTTCTCACCGGTCTTGCCGGTCTTCTGGTTCGCTTCCTTGTAGTAGTTCACGAACTGCTTCTCAAGGACACCGTAGATACGGCTGCACTTCTGCTTCTCACGAAGCTGGAGCAGGTACTCGCTGTCCTTGGTGCGCCCGCGTCCGTGCTCACCCGGGGGGTAAGGACGAATCTCGATCGGGCACTTTGCGCTCTCACACTTGCTGCCCTTGAGGAACAGCTTCTGCTTCTCCCGACGGCAACGCTTGCAGTCGGCCCCGGTGTAACGCGCCATATTGTCTTGTCTCCTACTTCAGCTGGTCAGACGCGGCGACGCTTGGGCGGGCGGCATCCGTTGTGCGGGGTGGGGGTGACGTCCTGGATCGAGCCGACCTCGAGGCCGGTGGCCTGGAGGGAGCGGATCGCGGTCTCACGGCCGGAGCCGGGACCCTTGACGAAGACGTCGACCTTGCGCATGCCGTGCTCCTGCGCGCGGCGGGCGGCCGACTCGGCGGCCATCTGCGCGGCGAAGGGGGTGGACTTGCGCGAGCCCTTGAAGCCGACGTGGCCGGCAGAGGCCCAAGAGATCACGTTGCCCGTGGGGTCCGTGATCGAGACGATCGTGTTGTTGAACGTGCTCTTGATGTGAGCGTGCCCGTGGGCGACGTTCTTCTTCTCCTTGCGGCGCACCTTCTTGGCGCCGGCCGTACGGCCCTTCGGAGGCATGAATTTCTCCCGTGGAGGTGGTCGGTCCTACAGCGAAGACCGCTGATGAGCGTCCTGCTGAGGACTACTTCTTGCCCGGCTTCTTCTTGCCGGCGATCGCGCGACGCGGACCCTTGCGGGTACGGGCGTTCGTGCTGGTGCGCTGACCGTGCACCGGCAGACCGCGGCGGTGACGCAGACCCTGGTAGCAGCCGATCTCCACCTTGCGGCGGATGTCGGCCTGGATCTCGCGACGGAGGTCACCCTCGGTCTTGAGGTTGTTGTCGACGTACTCGCGGATCTTGACGAGGTCTTCCTCGGCCAGGTCGCGGACCCGGGTGTTCGGGTTCACGCCGGTGGCGGCGAGAGTCTGCTGCGAGAGCGTCCGCCCGATACCGAAGACGTAGGTGAGGGCGACCTCCACACGCTTTTCGCGCGGGAGATCAACGCCTGCGAGGCGTGCCATTGATGTGGCTCCTGATGGCTATTCGGAGGTCTTCCGCAGCACCGTTCCCGTAAGACTCTGGAGAATTACGAGCCGGGTCCCCGGCCTCCGAGCCGGGGGTGTCGTCCCCACGCGAGCGATGCGGGGGTCGGGTGACTGCGTATGTACGTGTTGTGCTTGCGTCGCGCGAAAACTGCGAAATGCAGGTTGGTCGGCGTGCGTCAGCCCTGGCGCTGCTTGTGGCGCAGGTTGTCGCAGATGACCATGACCCGGCCGTGACGGCGGATCACCTTGCACTTGTCGCAGATCTTCTTGACGCTCGGCTTGACCTTCATGGGATGTGAGGTTCTCCGGGTCAGTGCCGTCACCCCACGGGAGCGGGGCGCCGACAAGATCTACTTGTAGCGGTAGACGATCCGCCCACGCGTCAGGTCGTAGGGAGAAAGCTCCACGACGACCCGGTCATCCGGGAGGATGCGGATGTAGTGCATCCGCATCTTGCCGCTGATGTGCGCGAGGACCTTGTGACCGTTCTGGAGTTCCACCTTGAACATGGCGTTCGGGAGGGACTCGATCACGGTGCCCTCGATCTCGATGGCACCTTGCTTCTTGGCCACGCTTCGCCCTTCGAATCGGCTACCTTGATCAACTCTAGTGCGCCGTGACATTCGAAGAATGCCGCCCGGTTTACAGGCATACGGATGCACGAGAGCCGACGCGTCAGTCTACGCCAGCGCCCAGGAAAAGACGAATCCAGGATTATTGCCCATCGGGCGTGATCCTTACGCCGACGACCCGCGCGGGGCTCGGATCAGCGGTTCCGGCACCTGCCGTGGGGCTCGGCGCCGGGGCGCCTCACAGGCCTCGCGCCGCCGCGCCACAGTGACATCAGCCGCTCCGCGGCGGGCCGTCCGACGGACCGGGCTCAGCCCAGCGGGTCCGGCGCCGCCGTGATGCCCATCTCCGCCAGCCTCGCCTTGCCGCCGTCCGGGGCGGTCAGGACCAGCGGGCCGTCCTCGGTCAGGGCCACCGAGTGCTCCCAGTGCGAGGACCAGCTGCCGTCGTTCGTCTTGACGGTCCAGTCGTCGTCCAGGACGTGGGTCTTCTCCGTGCCGAGGTTGATCATCGGCTCGATGGCGATGCAGAAGCCGGGCACCAGCTTGGGCCCGCGGCCGCGCCGGCGCTCCACGTAGTTCAGGACATGCGGCTCCATGTGCATCTGCGAGCCGATGCCGTGGCCGCCGTACTCCTCGACGATGCCGTACTTGCCGCTGGACGGCCGCGGCTGCCGCCGGATGAAGCCCTCGATCGCCTTGGAGACGTCCACCAGCCGGTTGCCCTTGCTGACGGCCGCGATGCCCGCCCAGAGCGACTCCTCGGTGACGCGATTGAGCTCGACCAGCTCCGCGGAGTGACCGGACCCGACGAAGGCGGTGTACGCCGCGTCGCCGTGCCAGCCGTCGATGATCGCGCCGCAGTCGACGGAGATCAGGTCGCCGTCCTTCAGAACGGTGTCGGCGGACGGGATGCCGTGCACGACGACGTCGTTCACCGACGTGCAGATCGTCGCGGGGAAACCGCCGTAGCCGAGGAAGTTCGACTTCGCGCCGTGCTCGGCGAGCACCTTGCGCGCCGCGTCGTCCAGGTCCTTGGTCGAGGCACCCGCCACCGCGACCTCCCGCGTCGCCGCGTGGATGGCGGCGACCACCAGCCCCGCCTCACGCATCTTCGCGATCTGCTCGGGGGTCTTGATCTCCACCATGCCGGTGCCTTCCTTTGCGGCTGAACCGCCGCCGCTCTCGCGGAGGTGGCCGGTCGCCGCTGTGGTTACTCAATTAATGGATGCGGTAACAACGGTACCGGTACGCGAAACGGCCGCGGTGCCCTTGGGGGCTCCGCGGCCGTTCCACACGCTACGTACTACTCGCCGCGCTCCAGCGCCGCCATCGCCCGCTGCGTGACCTCGGCGACCTTGCCGAGCGCCGGGATCGTGACGACCAGGCCCTGCGCCTTGTAGTAGTCGATGATCGGCTCGGTCTCCGTGTGGTAGACCTCCAGCCGCTTGCGGACGGTCGCCTCGCGGTCGTCGTCACGCTGGTACAGCTCGCCGCCGCAGACGTCGCAGACGCCCTCGGCCTTCGGCTTGTTGTACTCGACGTGGAAGACATGGCTGGAGTCGTTGCGGCAGATCCGCCGGCCGGCGATCCGCTTGACGACCTCGTCCTCGGGGACCTCCAGGTCCAGGACGGCGTCCAGCTTGAGGCCCTTGCCCTTGAGGTACTCGTCCAGCGCCTTGGCCTGGCCGAGGTTGCGCGGGAAGCCGTCCAGCAGGAAGCCCCCGGCGGCGTCGTCCTGCGCCATGCGGTCCTCGGCCATCCCGATGGTCACCGAGTCCGGTACGAGGTTCCCGGCGTCCATGTAGGACTTCGCCTCGACACCCAGGGGCGTGCCCTGGCTGATGTTGGCGCGGAAGAGGTCGCCCGTGGAGATGTGCGGGATCTCGAGGTTCTGGGCAAGGTAAGCAGCCTGCGTACCCTTGCCCGCCCCCGGAGGTCCGACGAGGACGATTCGCATCAGCGGAGGAACCCTTCGTAGTTGCGCTGCTGGAGCTGGCTCTCGATCTGCTTCACGGTCTCCAGACCCACACCCACGATGATCAGGATGCTCGTCCCGCCGAACGGGAAGTTCTGGTTCGCGTTGAAAAGCACCAACGCCACTGTTGGTACGAGCGCGATCAGCCCCAGATACAGCGAGCCCGGCCACGTGATCCGGTTGAGCACGTAGCTGAGGTACTCGGCCGTCGGGCGACCAGCCCGGATGCCCGGGATGAAGCCACCATACTTCTTCATGTTGTCGGCAACTTCTTCGGGGTTGAAGGAGATGGCGACGTAGAAAAAGGCGAAGAAGACGATCAGCAGGAAGTACGTAACGATGTAAACCGGGTGATTTCCCTTGGTGAAGTTGGTGGCGATCCAGGTCGCCCATGCCGCCTTCGACCCGCTGAACTGTGCAATGAGGGCTGGAATGTAGAGCAGCGATGACGCGAAGATGACGGGAATCACACCCGCCTGATTCACCTTGAGCGGGATGTAAGTGGACGTACCGCCGTACGACCGGCGGCCGATCATCCGCTTGGCGTACTGCACCGGAATGCGCCGCTGGGCCTGCTCGACGAAGACCACCAGGGCGACCATCGCCAGACCCACCGCGATGACCGCGAAGAACTCGATCCAGCCGTCGGCCAGCTTGCCGGTGAGCTTGATCTGCCACAGCGCGCCCGGGAATCCGGCGGCGATCGAGATGAACATCAGGATCGACATGCCGTTGCCGATACCGCGGTCGGTCACCATCTCGCCGAGCCACATGATCAGGGCCGTACCGGCGGTCATCGTGATGACCATCGTGATGGTGGTGAAGATGGAGTCGCTGGGCACGATCTCGCTGGCGACCGGGCAGTTCTGGAAGAGCGCACCGCTGCGGGCGGTGGCCACCAGGCCGGTGCCCTGCAGGATGGCGAGCGCCACGGTCAGATAGCGGGTGTACTGGGTGATCTTCGCCTGACCGGACTGCCCCTCTTTCTTGAGGGCCTCCAGCCGCGGAATGACGACCGTCAGCAGCTGGAGGATGATGCTCGCCGTGATGTACGGCATGATCCCCAGCGCGAAGATCGTGATCTGCAGCAGCGCACCACCGCTGAACATGTTCACCAGGGCGAACAACCCGCTGTTGCCGCCGGCCTGCTTCATGCAGGTCTCGACGTTCGCGTAGTTCACCCCTGGGACCGGGACGTGCGCTCCGATCCGGTAGAGCACGATGATGCCCAATGTGAACAGCAGCTTCTTGCGCAGGTCGGGCGTCTTGAACGCTCGGGCGAACGCGGTGAGCACGGTGCCTCCTGCGCCTCCCGCCTCAGGTGCGAGAGGTGACGGTCTTGAGGATCGACGAATACTTAGCGGCCAAACACCGCACGGACACGGCCCGCGCGGCGCGACTCCGGGGCAAGCCCGGAAAAAAACAACAGTGCAGGCCACCTTACCGGCGACCATACCCCCGTGGAACGACCAACCGGGGATGCCCCAATCAATGGGCATCCCCGGTCAGTTGAACCAACGAACTCAGATGAGCTCGGTGACGCTGCCACCGGCAGCGGCAATCTTCTCCTTGGCGGAGCCGGAGACGGAGTCAACCGTCACCGTCAGCGCCACGGAAATCTCGCCCTGGCCCAGGACCTTGACGAGCTCGTTCTTGCGCACCGCACCCTTGGCGACCAGGTCGGCCACCGTGACCTCGCCACCCTGCGGGTAGAGCGCGGCCAGCTTGTCCAGGTTCACGACCTGGAACTGCTTGTGGGCAGGGTTCTTGAAGCCCTTCAGCTTCGGGAGACGCATGTGGAGGGGCATCTGCCCACCCTCGAAGCGCTCCGGAACCTGGTAACGGGCCTTCGTGCCCTTGGTACCACGACCAGCGGTCTTACCCTTGGACGCCTCACCACGACCGACACGGGTCTTGGCGGTCTTGGCGCCCGGGGCAGGACGGAGGTTGTGGACCTTCAGCGGGTTCTGCTCCGCCATGTCAGTCGACCTCCTCAACCGTCACGAGGTGGCGGACGGTGTGCACCATGCCGCGGAACTCGGGACGGTCCTCCTTGACAACCACGTCGTTGAGCCGCTTGAGGCCCAGCGAACGAAGGGTGTCGCGGTGGTTCTGCTTGCTACCGATGTAGGACTTCGTCTGCGTGATCTTGAGGTGCGCCATTACGCGGTCACCCCGGCACGCGCCCGCAGCAGAGCGGCGGGAGCAACGTCCTCCAGCGGCAGGCCACGACGGGCCGCGATCTCCTCGGGGCGCTGCAGGCCCTGAAGCGCGGTCACCGTGGCGTGCACGATGTTGATCGGGTTCGACGAACCGAGCGACTTGCTCAGCACGTCGTGGATGCCCGCGCACTCCAGGACGGCGCGCACGGGACCACCGGCGATCACACCGGTACCGGGGGAAGCCGGCTTGAGCAGGACGACGCCCGCAGCCTTCTCGCCCTGGATGGGGTGCGGGATGGTGCCCTGGATACGGGGGACCTTGAAGAAGTTCTTCTTGGCCTCTTCCACGCCCTTGGCGATGGCAGCCGGAACTTCCTTGGCCTTGCCGTAACCGACACCTACGGTGCCGTCACCGTCGCCCACCACGACCAGCGCGGTGAAGCTGAAACGGCGACCACCCTTGACAACCTTGGCGACGCGGTTGATCGCGACAACGCGCTCAACGTACGCGGTCTTCTCGGCGGCAGCGCCACCGTCGCGACCCTTCCGGTCCCGCCGCTCGCCGCCACCGGCACCGCTTCCGCGGCGCTGGGGTCCAGCCATTGGATTTACCTCTCTCTGTTACGTCCGCTAGCTCCGGAACCGGGGCTTAGAACTTCAGCCCGGCTTCGCGGGCGGCGTCCGCCAGAGCGGCAATGCGCCCGGCGTACTGGTTGCCACCGCGGTCGAACACGACGGCCTCGACGCCGGCGGCCTTGGCGCGCTCAGCGACCAGGGCACCGACCTGCTTGGCCTGGTCGCCCTTGCTGCCCTCGCCACCACGGATCGACGCGTCCAGGTGCGACGCCGACGCGAGCGTGTGGCCCGCGATGTCGTCGATGACCTGAGCGGTGATACCGCGGTTGGAACGCGTCACGACCAGACGCGGGCGCTCCGGGGTGCCCGAGATCCGCTTACGGATCCGGATGTGGCGCCGCTTGAGGGCGGCACCCTTGCGGGCGTTACCCTTCGCGATCTTCACACCGTATGCCATGGCTTACTTACCAGCCTTTCCGACCTTGCGGCGGATGACCTCGCCGGCGTACTTGACGCCCTTGGCCTTGTACGGGTCAGGCTTGCGCAGCTTGCGGATGTTCGCCGCAACCTCGCCGACCTTCTGCTTGTCGATGCCCTCGACGCTGAGCTTGGTCGGGGACTCGACCTTGAAGGAGATGCCCTCGGGAGCCTCGACGACGATGGGGTGGCTGTAGCCCAGCGCGAACTCCAGGTTGGAGCCCTTCGCCTGGACCCGGTAGCCGACACCGCTGATCTCGAGCGCCTTGCTGTAGCCCTGGGTCACGCCGGTGATCATGTTCGCCACCAGCGTGCGGGACAGGCCGTGCAGGGCCTTGTTCTGACGCTCGTCGTTCGGGCGGGTGACGGCGATGACGCCGTCCTCACCCTTGGCGACCTCGATGGGCGCGGCGACGGTGTGCGAAAGGGAGCCCTTGGGACCCTTCACCGAAACCGTGCGGCCCTCGATGGTGACGTCCACACCAGCGGGAACCTGGATGGGCAGCTTGCCAATACGCGACATTAGCTATTCCTCCGTTCCCTGGTTACCAGACGTAGGCGAGGACTTCCCCACCCACGCCCTTCTTGCTGGCCTGCTGGCCGGTCAGGAGACCGTGGGACGTGGAGATGATCGCCACGCCCAGGCCGCCGAGGACCTTCGGCAGGTTGGTGGACTTTGCGTAGACCCGCAGGCCCGGCTTCGAAATCCGCTTGATGCCGGCGATCGAGCGCTCGCGGTTCGGGCCGAACTTCAGCTCGAGGGTGAGGTTCTTGCCGACCTCGGCGTCCTCGACGTTCCAGCCGGTGATGTAACCCTCCTGCTGGAGGATCTCCGCGATGTGCGACTTGATCTTGCTGTGCGGCATCACGACGGTGTCGTGGTACGCCGAGTTCGCGTTACGCAGACGGGTCAGCATGTCTGCGATGGGATCAGTCATGGTCATGAATTGGCCTTCGGCCTCTCTCGCCGGGGTTTCCTATGTGCGCCATCCCTCTCCCCGATCGACGTCGGGACGGGTGCGGCGCGGGGACCTACGGCGTAGTAAGCGACTATGCGGGCTGGGCCCGCGGTCAGTCCTGGGCGCGGCGGGCGCCCAACCCTTCCACCCTACGGGAAGAACGGTCGGGGCTCCCGCCGGACCAGATGCTTACCGAGAGCTTCGGGTAATCCCAACTAGGGGATTACCAGGAGCTCTTGGTCACGCCCGGCAGCTCGCCACGGTGAGCCATCTCACGAAGGCACACGCGGCACAGGCCGAACTTGCGGTAGACGGAGTGCGGACGGCCGCAGCGCTGGCAGCGGGTGTACGCACGCACACCGAACTTGGGCTTACGAGCAGCCTTGGCAATCAGAGCCTTCTTCGCCATCTCGCTTACGCCTCCTTGAACGGGAAGCCGAGGTGACGCAGAAGGGCACGGCCCTCGTCGTCGTTGGTCGCCGTGGTGACCACGGTGATGTCCATACCCCGGACGCGGTCGATCTTGTCCTGGTCGATCTCGTGGAACATGACCTGCTCCGTGAGACCGAAGGTGTAGTTGCCCCGGCCGTCGAACTGCTTCGGCGACAGACCACGGAAGTCGCGGATGCGCGGCAGCGCGAGCGACAGCAGGCGGTCCAGGAACTCCCACATGCGGTCACCGCGGAGGGTGACGTGGGCACCGATCGGCTGGCCCTCGCGCAGCTTGAACTGCGCGATGGACTTACGGGCCTTGGTGACGGCCGGCTTCTGACCGGTGATCGTGGTGAGGTCCTTGATGGCACCGTCGATCAGCTTGGAGTCGCGGGCGGCGTCGCCCACACCCATGTTGACCACGATCTTGGTCAGACCGGGGATCTGCATGACGTTCTCGTACGAGAACTCGTCCTTCAGCTTCCCGGCGATCTCTTCGCGGTAGCGCAGCTTGAGACGCGGCGCGTTGGTGGTGGCAGTCATCAGATGTCCTCACCGGTCCGCTTGGCAACGCGGATCTTGTTGCCCTCGTCGTCGAAGCGGTATCCGACGCGCGTCACGACCTTGTTGCCGTCCTTCTCCACGACGAGCTGAACGTTGCTCACGTGGACGGGGGCCTCGGTCGTCACAATGCCGCCGGTCTTCGAACCGCGAGCGGTCTGACCGGCCTTGGTGTGCTTCTTGACCCGGTTGACACCCTCGACCAGGACCCGGTCCTCGCGGGGGAAGGCCTGAATGACCTTGCCCTGCTTGCCCTTGTCCTTACCGGTGATGACCTGGACCAGGTCGCCCTTCTTGATCTTCATCGGTTACAGCACCTCCGGCGCGAGCGAGATGATCTTCATGAACTTCTTCTCGCGCAGCTCCCGGCCCACGGGGCCGAAGATGCGGGTGCCGCGGGGGTCGCCATCGTTCTTGAGGATGACGGCCGCGTTCTCGTCGAAGCGGATGTACGAGCCGTCCGGACGGCGGCGCTCCTTGACGGTGCGAACGATGACGGCCTTGACGACGTCACCCTTCTTCACGTTGCCACCGGGGATCGCGTCCTTGACGGTGGCGACAATGACGTCACCGATGCCCGCGTAGCGGCGACCGGAGCCACCGAGAACACGGATGCAAAGGATTTCCTTCGCACCAGTGTTGTCGGCGACGCGCAGTCGCGACTCCTGCTGGATCACGTCTTACTCCTGATCGTCTGCCGGTTCCCGGCAGGGGCTTCGCAAGAAGCCCCTGCCGAGCCTGGCGGAACTGTTCCTAGGGGGTCCCCCTAGGAGGGATGCTTGCCTTTTGGAATTTCCTGACGGAAATTACTTGGCCTTCTCGAGGATCTCGACGATGCGCCAGCGCTTGGTGGCGGACAGCGGCCGGGTCTCCATCAGGAGGACGCGGTCGCCGACGCCGGCAGCGTTCTGCTCGTCGTGCGCCTTGAGCTTGTTGGTACGGCGGATGACCTTGCCGTACAGCGCGTGCTTGACGCGGTCCTCGACAGCGACGACGACGGTCTTGTCCATCTTGTCGCTGACGACGAGACCCTCACGGGTCTTGCGGAATCCGCGCTCGTTCGTCTCAGTCACATTCTTCTCGCTCATCAGGCGCTCTCCACCGTCTCGATGCCCAGCTCGCGCTCACGCATCAGGGTGTAGATCCGGGCGATGTCCTTGCGGACGGCCTTCAGCCGGCCGTGGTTCTCGAGCTGTCCGGTCGCCGCCTGGAAGCGGAGGTTGAACAGTTCTTCCTTGGCCTCACGGAGCTTGGCGACGAGGTCCTCGTCGTTCAGCTCGCGCAGCTCGGACGCCTTGGTAACGGCCGACATCACGATTCACCTGCCTCGCGCCGAACGATGCGGCACTTCATCGGAAGCTTGTGGGCGGCGCGGGTCAGCGCCTCCTTAGCAACCTTCTCGTTCGGGAAGGAAAGCTCGAACATCACCCGACCGGGCTTGACGTTCGCGACCCACCACTCCGGAGAACCCTTACCGGAACCCATGCGGGTTTCGGCCGGCTTCTTCGTCAGCGGACGGTCCGGGTAGATGTTGATCCACACCTTGCCGCCACGCTTGATGTGACGGGTCATGGCGATACGAGCGGACTCGATCTGCCGGTTCGTCACGTAGGCGGGCGTCACGGCCTGGATGCCGTACTCACCGAAGGCCAGCTCGGTGCCACCCTTGGCCATACCACTGCGCTTCGGGTGGTGCTGCTTGCGGTGCTTGACCCTGCGAGGGATCAGCATGTCGGTCAGGCCTCCGTTCCGGGGGTCTCCGCCGGAGCAGCGGCAGCGGCCTCGGCCTTGGGGGCCTCGGCAGCGGCGCTCTGCTGCGGCTTGCGGCCGCGGCCGCCACGCTCGCCACCGCGACGCGGGCGGTCGTTGCCGCCACCGCGAGCCGGGCGGTTACCCGCACGGGCGGCGGCGTTCTCGGCGCGCACCTCGGCGATGTTCTTGACGTCGCCCTTGTAGATCCAGACCTTCACGCCGATACGGCCGAAGGTGGTCTTGGCCTCGAAGAAGCCGTAGTCGACGTTCGCGCGGAGCGTGTGCAGGGGCACGCGGCCCTCGCGGTAGAACTCCGAGCGGGACATCTCGGCGCCGCCGAGACGGCCACCACACTGGATCTTGATGCCCTTGGCGCCGGCCTTCATCGTCGACTGCATGCTCTTACGCATGGCGCGACGGAAGGAGACGCGGGACGACAGCTGCTCGGCGACGGCCTGGGCCACCAGCTGAGCATCGGTCTCGGGGTTCTTGACCTCGAGGATGTTCAGCTGGACCTGCTTGCCGGTCAGCTTCTCCAGCTCGCCGCGGATGCGGTCCGCCTCGGCGCCGCGGCGGCCGATGACGATGCCCGGACGAGCGGTGTGGATGTCAACGCGGACGCGCTCACGGGTGCGCTCGATCTCCACCTTGGAGATACCGGCGCGCTCCATGCCCTTCGTCATCATGCGACGAATGGCGACGTCTTCCTTGACGTAGTCCTTGTACAGCTTGTCGGCGTACCAGCGCGACTTGAAGTCGGTGGTGATGCCGAGCCGGAACCCGTGCGGGTTTACCTTCTGGCCCATTACCGGGTTCCTTCCTTGCTGCTGACGACCACGGTGATGTGGCTGGTCCGCTTGCGGATCCGGTAGGCACGGCCCTGGGCACGCGGACGGAACCGCTTCAGGGTCGGGCCCTCGTCGACGTACGCCTCGGAAATGAAGAGGCTGCCGGCGTCGGTGTGGTCGTAGTTGTGCGCGGCGTTGGCAATGGCGCTGTCCAGCACCTTGCCCACCGGCACGCTCGCGGCCTGCGGGGCGAAACGCAGGACCGCCTGAGCCTCCGTGGCATCCATGCCACGGATAAGGTCCACCACGCGGCGGGCCTTCATGGGCGTGACGCGGATGTACCGCGCCTGGGCCCTGGCTTCCATGGTTGTCCCTTCGGTGTCAGTCATAGTCTTCGCACTCCGCCGATCAACGACGCCGCGACTTGCGGTCGTCCTTCTCGTGGCCGCGGAAGGTGCGGGTCGGCGCAAACTCGCCGAGCTTGTGGCCGACCATCGACTCGGTGACGAACACCGGGACGTGCTTGCGGCCGTCATGCACCGCGATCGTGTGGCCGAGCATGGCCGGGACGATCATGGAGCGGCGGGACCAGGTCTTGATGACGTTCTTGGTGCCGGCTTCGTTCTGGACATCCACCTTCTTGCTCAGGTGGTCGTCGACGAAGGGCCCCTTCTTGAGACTGCGCGGCATCTAAACCCGCTCCTAGCGCTTCTTGTTCGTCTTGCGGCGGCGGACGATGTACTTGTTGCTGGCCTTCTTCGGCGAGCGAGTACGACCCTCCTTCTGGCCCCAGGGCGAGACCGGGTGGCGACCACCGGAGGTCTTGCCCTCACCACCACCGTGCGGGTGGTCGACCGGGTTCATCACGACACCACGCACGGTCGGGCGGACGCCCTTCCAGCGCATACGGCCGGCCTTGCCCCAGTTGATGTTCGACTGCTCGGCGTTGCCGACCTCGCCGACGGTGGCGCGGCAGCGCACGTCGACCAGGCGGATCTCACCGGACGGCATACGAAGGTGGGCCATCGCGCCCTCCTTCGCCAGCAGCTGCACGGAGGCACCGGCCGAGCGGGCGAACTTCGCACCGCCGCCCGGACGCAGCTCGATCGCGTGGATCGTCGTACCCACGGGGATGTGACGCAGCGGCAGGTTGTTACCCGGCTTGATGTCGGCGCCAGGGCCGTTCTCAATCCGGGCACCCTGGACCAGGCCACGGGGCGCGATGATGTAGCGCTTCTCGCCGTCTGCGTAGTGCAGCAGCGCGATGCGCGCGGTGCGGTTGGGGTCGTACTCGATGTGCGCGACCTTGGCCGGCACGCCGTCCTTGTCGTGCCGACGGAAGTCGATCACGCGGTAGGCGCGCTTGTGGCCACCACCCTGGTGGCGAGTGGTCACACGACCGGCGTTGTTACGGCCGCCCTTGCTGTGCAGCGGGCGGACCAGCGACTTCTCCGGCGTGGACCGCGTGATCTCGACAAAGTCGGCGACGCTGGAGCCACGACGGCCCGGGGTCGTCGGCTTGTACTTGCGGATACCCATTTCTCAGTCCTCGTCCGATTCCGGACGACTCGGACTCCGTTAGGAGACCGGGCCGCCGAAGATGTCGATACGGTCGCCCTCGGCGAGGGTCACGATGGCGCGCTTGGTGTTGGCGCGCTTGCCGAAACCGGTGCGGGTGCGCTTGCGCTTGCCCTGCCGGTTGATCGTGTTGACCCCGGTGACCTTGACCGAGAAGACCGCCTGGACGGCCTGCTTGATCTGGGTCTTGTTGGCGCGCGGGTCGACGATGAACGTGTACTTGTTCTCGTCCAGCAGCGCGTAGCTCTTCTCGGAGACGACCGGCTTGACGAGAACGTCACGCGGGTCCGAGAGCGACTTGCTCAGCGGCGTGGGCTCGACGGCCACGGGGGCCTTCGCAGCCTTGGCGATACGCGCTGCCTTGGCGGCCTTGGCGGCCTTGGAGGCAATGCTGGGGTGACGCGCAGCCATCAGGCCTCGCTCCCTTCGGTCTCAGTGGCCTTGGGGCCAGACACGAAGGACTCGAAGGCGGCCTTGGTGAAGACCACGTCGTCGGAGACGAGCACGTCGTACGTGTTCAGCTGGCCCGGCTCCAGGATGTGAACCTGGGGCAGGTTGCGGGCGGAGAACCACGCGGCCTCGTCGCTGCGCTCGGCGACCAGGAGCACGTTCTTGCGCTCGCTGACCTTGCCGAGGAGAGCCTTGGCGGCCTTCGTGGAGATCGCGCCGTCGACCACGTCGGAGACGACGTGGATGCGGCTGTTGCGGGCCCGGTCGGTGAGGGCACCGCGCAGGGCGGCGGCCTTCATCTTCTTGGGCGTCCGCTGCGAGTAGTCACGCGGCTGCGGGCCGTGGACGATGCCACCGCCGGCGAACTGCGGCGCACGGGTCGAACCCTGGCGCGCGCGGCCGGTGCCCTTCTGGCGGTACGGCTTCTTGCCACCGCCGCGGACCTCGCCGCGAGTCTTGGTCTTGTGCGTGCCCTGACGGGCAGCGGCCAGCTGGGCGACAACGACCTGGTGGATCAGCGGGATGCTGACCTTGGCGTCGAAGATCTCCGCGGGGAGCTCGACGGTCCCGGCCTTGTCGCCTGCCGGCGAAAGGATGTCAATGGTGCTCATCGGTTACCTCAGGCCCCCTTGGCCGCGGTACGGACCAGGACGAGGCCGCCGTTCGGACCAGGAACTGCGCCCTTGATGAGCAGCAGGCCCTTCTCCGCGTCAACGGCGTGGACGGTCAGGTTCTGGGTGGTGACCCGCTCATTGCCCATACGGCCGGCCATCCGCATGCCCTTGAACACGCGGCCCGGGGTGGCACAGCCACCGATGGAACCAGGCTTACGGTGCACGCGGTGGGCACCGTGGGAGGCCTTGCCGCCATGGAAGCCGTGACGCTTCATGACGCCGGCGAAGCCCTTGCCCTTGCTCTTGCCGGTCACGTCCACCTTGACGCCGGACTCGAAGGTCTCGGCGGTCAGCTCCTGGCCGAGGGTGTACTCGCTGGCGTCAGCGGTACGGACCTCGACGAGGTGGCGGCGGGGGGTGACGTCGGCCTTGGCGAAGTGGCCCTTGAGGGGCTTGTTCACCTTGCGCGGGTCGATCTCGCCGAAGGCGATCTGGACGGAGTCGTAACCGTCCTGGTCATTGGTGCGCACCTGGGTAACGACGCAGGGGCCGGCCTTCACCACGGTCACCGGGACGACACGGTTGTTCTCGTCCCAGACCTGGGTCATGCCGAGCTTCTCGCCCAGGATGCCCTTGATCTGCTTTGCCATCTCTTCCGCGCCTCTCAGAGCTTGATCTCGATGTCAACGCCGGCCGGAAGGTCCAGGCGCATCAGCGAGTCAACGGTCTTGGGCGTCGGGTCGAGAATGTCGATCAGGCGCTTGTGCGTGCGCATCTCGAAGTGCTCGCGCGAGTCCTTGTACTTGTGCGGCGACTTGATGACGCAGTACACGTTCTTCTCAGTGGGCAGCGGCACCGGGCCCGCGACCGACGCACCAGTGCGGGTCACCGTCTCGACGATCTTCTTCGCCGAGGAGTCGATGACCTCGTGGTCGTAGGCCTTGAGCCGGATGCGGATCTTCTGTCCCGCCATGGCTACTGTGTAGTCCTTTGTCTCGTAACGCTCTGGGACCCGGTGCGCTGTGCTCCGTGCGGAACACCGTCCTACCTCCGACCCACGCGGTCGGGCGTGTCGCACCCCTTCTCGTAAATCTCCACAGGGGAGATCCTTCGAGAAGGAGATTGTGGGGGAAGAACACCCACCGGGCGCCTGGCCGGTACCCCGCTGACGCTTCCCGGAAGATTCCCGTACTTCCGCCCCTGCATCTCGCGATACACAACCTGGGACGACGAATACCTGGGACTCGCTTCCGGTCCTCCCGGCGGGAGGCGCGCAGCATCGGCACTCAACCGAGCAACCTGGACAGTGTGCCACACGCGGGATGCCTAAGGCCAATCGGGGCCCAACTGTCAAGGAGCCCCGCCCACCTGATGGTGGACGGGGCTCCTCGCGGCTCCTTGGAGCTACCGGGTCAACCGGATCAACTTACTTGTTGATCTTGGTGACCTGGCCGGCGCCGACGGTCCGGCCACCCTCACGGATGGCGAACTTCAGGCCCTCCTCCATGGCGACCGGCTGGATCAGCTGGACCGACATCTCGGTGTTGTCGCCCGGCATGACCATCTCGGTGCCCTCGGGGAGGGTCACAACACCGGTCACGTCAGTCGTACGGAAGTAGAACTGCGGACGGTAGTTGTTGAAGAACGGCGTGTGGCGGCCACCCTCGTCCTTGGAGAGGATGTAGGCCTGCGCCTCGAACTCGGTGTGCGGGGTGACCGAGCCCGGCTTGATGATGACCTGGCCGCGCTCGACGTCCTCGCGCTTGATACCGCGAAGCAGCAGACCGACGTTCTCACCGGCCTGGCCCTCGTCGAGGAGCTTCCGGAACATCTCGATACCGGTGACCGTGGTGGTGGTCTTCTCGGTCTTGATGCCGATGATGTCGACGGTCTCGTTGACCTTGAGGACACCACGCTCGATACGACCGGTGACAACGGTGCCACGGCCGGTGATCGTGAAGACGTCCTCGATCGGCATCAGGAACGGCTTGTCGACGTCGCGCTCGGGCTGCGGGATCGACTCGTCGACGGCCTTCATCAGGTCGAGGACGGAGTTGCCCCACTCCTTGTCGCCCTCGAGCGCCTTGAGCGCCGAGACCTTGACGACCGGAACGTCGTCGCCGGGGAACTCGTACTCGGAGAGGAGCTCACGGACCTCGAGCTCGACGAGCTCCAGGATCTCCTCGTCGTCCACCATGTCGGCCTTGTTCAGGGCGACGACGATGTACGGAACGCCGACCTGGCGGGCCAGGAGCACGTGCTCCTTGGTCTGCGGCATCGGACCATCGGTCGCGGCGACCACGAGGATCGCGCCGTCCATCTGGGCGGCACCGGTGATCATGTTCTTGATGTAGTCCGCGTGACCCGGGCAGTCGACGTGGGCGTAGTGACGCGACTCGGTCTGGTACTCGACGTGCGCGATGGAGATGGTGATACCGCGCTGGCGCTCCTCGGGAGCCTTGTCGATCTGGTCGAAGGCCGAGGCCTCGTTCAGGTCCGGGTACGCGTCGTGCAGCACCTTGGTAATGGCGGCCGTGAGGGTCGTCTTACCGTGGTCAATGTGACCGATGGTGCCGATGTTGACGTGCGGCTTAGTCCGCTCGAACTTCGCCTTCGCCACTGGGGTCCTCCTGTGGAGTGGTTCTGTACGCCTTACTCATCGGCGCCAGGTGATCTTTGCTGGGGTGCCGGCTGACGGGGCAATCCTCACGGTTTGCGGGGATTGCCCCATCAGACGGTGTCAAGCCTAAAGCGTGTTCCGACTCTCGGGAGACGGAGCTACTCGCCCTTGGCCTTCGCGATGATCTCCTCGGCGACGTTCCGCGGAACCTCGGCGTAGGAGTCGAACTGCATCGAGTAGCTTGCGCGACCCGACGTCTTGCTGCGGAGGTCTCCGACGTAGCCGAACATCTCCGAGAGCGGGACCAGGCCCGTGACGAGCTTGGCGCCGCTGCGGTCCTCCATGGACTGGATCTGACCACGACGCGAGTTGATGTCGCCGATCACATCGCCCATGTAGTCCTCGGGCGTGGTGACCTCGACCTTCATCATCGGCTCGAGCAGGGCCGGGCTGGCCTTGCGGGCGGCCTCCTTGAAGGCCATCGAACCGGCGATCTTGAAGGCCATTTCCGACGAGTCGACCTCGTGGAACGCACCGTCGAGAAGGGTGACCTTGACGCCCGTCAGCGGGTAGCCGGCGAGCACGCCGAACTCCATGGCCTCCTGGCAGCCCGCGTCCACGGACGGGATGTACTCCCGCGGGATGCGGCCACCGGTGACCTTGTTCTCGAACTCGTAACCGTCGCCCTCGAGGGGCGCGATCGCGATCTGCACCTTCGCGAACTGGCCGGAACCACCAGTCTGCTTCTTGTGCGTGTAGTCGAGACGCTCGACGGCCTTGCGCAGGGTCTCGCGGTAGGCCACCTGCGGCTTACCGACGTTGGCCTCGACCCGGAACTCACGCTTCATACGGTCGACCAGCACGTCGAGGTGCAGCTCGCCCATACCCGCGATGATGGTCTGGCCGGTCTCCTCGTCGGTGTGCACCTGGAACGAGGGGTCCTCTTCGGCGAGTCGCTGGATGGCGACACCCAGCTTCTCCTGGTCGCCCTTGGACTTGGGCTCGATGGCGACCTGGATGACCGGGGCCGGGAACTCCATCGACTCCAGGATGACCGGGTGACCGGCGTCGCAGAGGGTCTCACCGGTGGTGGTCTGCTTCAGACCCATGACGGCGACGATGTCACCGGCACCCACCGACTCGATCTCCTCACGCTTGTTCGCGTGCATCCGGTAGATCTTGCCGATGCGCTCCTTCTTGCCCTTCACCGAGTTCTGCACCTGCGAGCCGGCCTCAAGGCGGCCCGAGTACACCCGGATGAAGGTGAGCTTGCCCAGGTGGGGGTCGCTCGCAATCTTGAACGCGAGGGCGGCCAGCGGCTCGTCCTCGGACGGCTTGCGGGAGACGACCTCCTCCGGGTTGTTGACCGCGTGGCCCTCAATGGCCTCGACGTCCAACGGGGAGGGGAGGTAGCGCACGACCGCGTCGAGCAGGGGCTGAACGCCCTTGTTCTTGAACGCGGTACCGCAGAACACCGGGGTGACGGTGGTGTTCTCGGCCTTGCCGGAAGCGATCGTGATACGGCGGATCGCCGCGTACAGCTGCTCCTCGGTGGGCTCCTGGCCCTCGAGGTACAGCTCCATGATCTCTTCGTCGTTCTCGGCGACGGTCTCGAGCAGCTTGCCGCGCCACTCGTCGGCGGCCTCGGCGTGCGTGGCCGGGATGTCGACGGTGTCGTACATCTCGCCCTTGGCAGCCTCGGCCGACCAGACCAGGGCCTTCATCTTCACGAGGTCGACGACGCCCTTGAAGTCCATCTCGGTGCCGATCGGCAGCTGCATCACGATCGGAACCGCGCCAAGGCGGTCCTCGATCATGTCGACGCAGCGGTGGAACTCGGCACCCGTACGGTCGAGCTTGTTGACGAAGCAGATACGCGGCACGCCGTAGCGGTCCGCCTGACGCCAGACAGTCTCGGACTGGGGCTCGACACCGGCGACGCCGTCGAACACCGTCACCGCACCGTCGAGCACGCGCAGCGAACGCTCCACCTCGACGGTGAAGTCGACGTGGCCCGGCGTGTCGATGATGTTGATGGTGTTGTCGACGTTTTCCAGCGGCCAGTGGCAGGTCGTCGCGGCAGACGTGATCGTGATGCCGCGCTCCTGCTCCTGCTCCATCCAGTCCATCGTGGCAGCGCCGTCGTGGACTTCACCGATCTTGTAAGAGACACCGGTGTAGAACAGGATCCGCTCGGTGGTGGTCGTCTTGCCCGCGTCGATGTGGGCCATGATCCCGATGTTGCGGACCTTGGCCAGGTCAAGCGAAGTGGTGGCCATAGTGGCTCAATCTTCTCTCGGTCTCGATGTGGGTTGCGACTACCAGCGGTAGTGCGCGAAGGCCTTGTTGGACTCGGCCATCTTGTGCGTGTCCTCGCGCTTCTTGACCGAAGCGCCGAGGCCGTTGGAGGCGTCGAGCAGTTCGTTCATGAGGCGCTCGGTCATGGTCTTCTCGCGGCGGGCGCGGGAGTAGCCCACGAGCCAGCGGAGCGAGAGAGTCGCGGCACGGCCGGGCTTGACCTCGACCGGGACCTGGTAGGTCGCGCCACCGACGCGGCGGGACTTGACCTCAAGGGTCGGCTTGATGTTCTCGAGCGCGCGCTTGAGCGTGATGACCGGGTCGTTGCCGGTCTTCTCGCGCAGACCCTCCATGGCGCCGTAAACGATGCGCTCAGCGGTGGAGCGCTTGCCGTTCAGCAGAACCTTGTTGATGAGGGAGGTCACCAGAGGAGAGCCGTAGACCGGGTCGATGATGACCGGGCGCTTCGGGGCGGGGCCCTTACGAGGCATTCTTACTTCTCCTTCTTGGCGCCGTAGCGGCTGCGAGCCTGCTTGCGGTTCTTGACGCCCTGCGTGTCGAGGGAGCCGCGGATGATCTTGTACCGAACACCCGGCAGGTCCTTCACACGGCCGCCACGCACGAGCACGATCGAGTGCTCCTGCAGGTTGTGGCCCTCACCCGGAATGTAAGCGGTGACCTCGATCCCGCTGGTCAGACGCACACGCGCGACCTTACGCAGGGCCGAGTTCGGCTTCTTCGGGGTGGTCGTGAAAACACGCGTGCAGACGCCACGGCGCTGGGGGGAACCCTCAAGCGCGGGCGTCTTGTTCTTCTCGACCTTGTCCTGCCGGCCCTTGCGGACCAGCTGCTGGATCGTAGGCACCGTTTCTCCGGTTTCTGTGTGCCAGTCTCGGTAAAGCTAACCTGGAACATTCACCGACCCACGCGGTCGGGTGTGTCGAATACTGCAGACCGACCTCGCTGGAACGAGGGAGGCGGCAGATTGCGGTGTCAAAACCTGGCTTCCGCGCTGATGGCGACTCCCGGCCTAGGCTGGGGGAGATTGCGCGCACGGCAGCCCAGGGACACCCCAGGCACAAGGTCAGAGCGTACCTACCGCATGGGCTGCGGTCAAAACAAATGCACACGCGAAGGACACGCCGGACTCCTCACGGCGTTGCGGCCACCGTAGTGGGATCCATCGCCGTACGGAAGAAGGCAACACGCCGCCGGCACCGGCCCCGGCCACCGGACGGCGGGGGCCGCACACCGCCATGATCCTTCCCCCTGCCTCGGGGCACGGGAGGCGCCCCCGCCCCGGCGGCCCGGCGTCCGCTCAGTTCACCGCGGCCAGCAGCACGAACACCAGGAAGAACAGCGCCCACGCGCCGATGCCCAGCCAGCCCAGCACCAGACCGGCGATGGCCTGGCCGTCGCCACGCTCGCCCGTCCGACGGATCTCGGCGCGCGCCTTGTGGCCCAGGATCACGGCCGGAATCGCCGTCAGCCCCCATGTCATCGGCGCCATGATCCCGCAGACCAGGGCGCCCGTGGCCGAGCTGTTCGTATGCACCGGCATCGGCATCTGCATGGGCATCGGCATGAACGTCGCCGGCACCCTCGGCTGGAACTGCGCCTGCGGCACCGGCCCCTGGGGCAGGTCCGCGACCAGCATCTGCAACTCGGAGTGGGTCTGCGCCTGGTAGGCGCGGGTGATCCGCTGCTCGTACTCCGTCTGGCCGAGCCGTCCTTCGGCAAAGCCCGCCTTCAGCACATCGACCGCACGTTCACGATCGGCGTGCGAAGCGCGCATCGCCGGCACCTGATGCGGCTGAGCGGGCTGGCCACCCTGCCACGGCTGGAATGCCACTTCGCGAACCTCCCCCGCTCGACAGTTCCCTCTATCTTCTCATCACAGACGCAGCAATGGGGGGACAAGTTCCCCCGGTTGCAGGGTGGTACGACACGGTCCGGGAACGCCGCAGGGCGGCCACCCCGAGTGGGATGACCGCCCTGTCGCGTTGCTGTCGCCTACTGGTTGTACGGACCGTAGTCGTAGTCCTCCAGCGGGACCGCCTGGCCGGAGCCGGTGCCGAAGGGCGAGTAGTCGATGTCGTCGTAACCGACGGCCGAGTACATCGCGGCCTTGGCCTCCTCGGTGGGCTCGACCCGGATGTTGCGGTAGCGGGACAGGCCCGTACCGGCCGGGATGAGCTTACCGATGATGACGTTCTCCTTGAGGCCGATCAGGGAGTCCGACTTGGCGTTGATCGCCGCGTCGGTGAGCACCCGGGTCGTCTCCTGGAAGGACGCCGCCGACAGCCAGGACTCGGTGGCCAGCGAAGCCTTGGTGATACCCATCAGCTGCGGACGGCCGGAGGCCGGGTGGCCGCCTTCCGCCACGACCCGACGGTTCTCGCCCTCGAACTTCGTGCGCTCCACGAGCTCGCCCGGCAGCAGCTCGGCGTCGCCGGACTCGATGATCGTCACACGGCGCAGCATCTGCCGGATGATGATCTCGATGTGCTTGTCGTGGATCGCCACGCCCTGGCTGTTGTAGACCTTCTGGACCTCGCCGACCAGGTGGACCTGGACGGCACGCTGGCCGAGGATCCGCAGCACGTCGTGCGGGTTGATCGCACCCACGGTCAGCGGCTGGCCGACCTGGACGTGATCGCCCTCGCCCACCAGGAGACGGGCACGCTTGGAGACGCCGTAAGCCGTCTCGTCGCTGCCGTCGTCCGGCGTGACGACGACCTTCTTGGTCTTCTCGGTCTCCTCGATGCGAACCCGGCCGGCCGCCTCCGAGATCGGGGCGACACCCTTGGGCGTACGGGCCTCGAAGAGCTCGACGACACGCGGCAGACCCAGGGTGATGTCGTCACCGGCCACACCACCGGTGTGGAAGGTACGCATCGTCAGCTGGGTGCCGGGCTCACCGATGGACTGGGCGGCGATGATGCCGACCGCCTCACCGATGTCGACCAGCTTGCCGGTGGCCAGCGAACGGCCGTAGCAGAAGGCACAGGTGCCGACCGCGGACTCACAGGTCAGGACCGAGCGGGTCTTGACCTCCTCGACGCCGTGCACGACCAGCTGGTCGATGAGCACGTCACCGAGGTCGACGTTGGCCGAGGCGATGACCTTGCCGTCGACGACAACGTCCTCGGCGAGCATCCGCGCGTACACGGAGGACTCGACGTCGTCCGCCTTGCGCAGGACACCGTCGGCGCCCTTCGAGGCGATCCGCAGCTTGAGGCCGCGCTCGGTGCCGCAGTCCTCCTCGCGGATGATGACGTCCTGCGAGACGTCCACCAGACGACGGGTCAGGTAACCCGAGTCGGCGGTACGCAGGGCGGTGTCCGCCAGACCCTTACGGGCACCGTGCGTGGAGATGAAGTACTCCAGCACGGACAGACCCTCACGGAACGACGCCTTGATGGGCCGCGGGATGGTCTCGTTCTTGGCGTTGGACACCAGACCACGCATACCCGCGATCTGACGCATCTGCATCATGTTTCCGCGAGCACCGGAGTCCACCATCATGAAGATGGGGTTGGTCTTCGGGAAGTTCTCATTCATCGCCTCGGCAACCTCGTTGGTCGCCTTGGTCCAGATGTTGATGAGCTCCTGCGTGCGCTCGTCCTTGGTGATCAGACCGCGCTCGTACTGCTTCTGGACCTTCTCGTCCTGGGCCTCGTAGCCCTGGACGATGGCCTTCTTGGCCTCCGGGACGACGATGTCCGAAACGGCGACGGTGACGCCGGAACGGGTCGCCCAGTGGAAACCGGCCGCCTTCAGGTTGTCGAGCGTCGCCGCCACGATGACCTTGGGGTAGCGCTCGGCCAGGTCGTTGACGATCGCGGAGAGCTGCTTCTTGCCCACCGAGTAGTCGACGAACGGGTAGTCCTCGGGCAGCAGCTCGTTGAAGAGCGCACGGCCCAGGGTCGTCCGCAGCCGGAAGCTGTCACCCTGCTGCCACTCGCTCGCGGCGAAGCCCTCGGACTCGTCCGCGGCCGGCGGGGTCCAGCCACGGGGCGGGACGGTGCCGATCGGGAAGCGGATGTCGACCTTCGCCTGGAGCGACAGCTCACGCGCGTCGAAGGCCATGATGGCCTCGGCGACGGATCCGAAGGACCGGCCTTCGCCCTTGACCTCGCGCTCCTCCTCATCCGTGGTGAGGAAGAAGAGACCGAGCACCATGTCCTGGGTCGGCATGGTGACCGGACGGCCGTCGGCCGGCTTGAGGATGTTGTTCGAGGACAGCATCAGGATGCGGGCCTCGGCCTGGGCCTCCGCGGACAGCGGGAGGTGGACGGCCATCTGGTCACCGTCGAAGTCCGCGTTGAACGCGGTGCAGACGAGCGGGTGAATCTGAATGGCCTTGCCCTCGACCAGCTGCGGCTCGAAGGCCTGGATGCCCAGACGGTGCAGGGTGGGCGCACGGTTCAGCAGCACCGGGTGCTCGGCGATGACCTCTTCGAGGACGTCGTACACGACGGTGCGGCCACGCTCGACCATGCGCTTCGCCGACTTGATGTTCTGCGCGTGGTTCAGGTCGACCAGGCGCTTCATCACGAACGGCTTGAAGAGCTCCAGCGCCATGGCCTTGGGCAGACCGCACTGGTGCAGCTTGAGCTGCGGGCCGACGACGATGACGGAACGCGCCGAGTAGTCGACTCGCTTACCGAGCAGGTTCTGACGGAAGCGGCCCTGCTTGCCCTTGAGCATGTCGGACAGCGACTTCAGCGGACGGTTGCCCGGGCCGGTGACCGGACGGCCACGACGACCGTTGTCGAAGAGGGCGTCCACGGCCTCCTGGAGCATGCGCTTCTCGTTGTTCACGATGATCTCGGGCGCACCGAGGTCGAGAAGCCGCTTCAGGCGGTTGTTGCGGTTGATCACACGGCGGTACAGGTCGTTCAGGTCGGAGGTCGCGAAGCGGCCACCGTCCAGCTGCACCATCGGACGCAGGTCCGGCGGGATCACCGGGATGCAGTCCAGCACCATGCCCTTGGGGCTGTTGCGGGTCTGCAGGAAGGCGGAGACGACCTTGAGGCGCTTGAGCGCACGGGTCTTCTTCTGGCCCTTGCCGGTACGGATGATCTCGCGGAGGCGCTCGGCCTCCTCTTCGAGGTCGAAGGTCTCCAGGCGCTTCTGCAGAGCAGCGGCGCCCATGGAGCCGTCGAAGTACGTGCCGAAGCGGTCACGCAGCTCGCGGTAGAGCAGCTCGTCGCCCTCCAGGTCCTGGACCTTGAGGTTCTTGAAGCGGTTCCAGACCTCGTCGAGACGGTCGATCTCGCGCTGCGCACGGTCGCGCAGCTGCTTCATCTCGCGCTCGGCACCCTCGCGCACCTTGCGGCGCACATCGGCCTTGGCGCCCTCGGCCTCCAGCTCGGCCAGGTCGGTCTCGAGCTTCTTGGCGCGGGCCTCCAGGTCGGAGTCGCGGCGCTGCTCGATCTGCTGGCGCTCGACGGAGACGTGAGCCTCCAGCGAGGGCAGATCGCGGGTGCGGCGCTCCTCGTCCACCCACGTGATCATGTAGGCGGCGAAGTAGATGACCTTCTCGAGGTCCTTGGGGGCGAGGTCCAGCAGGTAGCCCAGCCGGCTCGGCACGCCCTTGAAGTACCAGATGTGGGTAACGGGAGCGGCAAGCTCGATGTGACCCATCCGCTCACGACGCACCTTGGCGCGAGTGACCTCGACGCCACAGCGCTCGCAGATGATGCCCTTGAAGCGGACGCGCTTGTACTTACCGCAGTAGCACTCCCAGTCCCGGGTCGGACCGAAGATCTTCTCGCAGAAGAGTCCGTCCTTTTCGGGCTTGAGGGTGCGGTAGTTGATCGTCTCCGGCTTCTTGACCTCGCCGTGCGACCACTGACGGATGTCGTCAGCGGTGGCGAGGCCGATCCGCAGCTCGTCGAAGAAGTTGACGTCGAGCACTGTCGTCAATCCCACCTTCGGGGGTTCCCCCGACAATTTCGCTGCCAGGGTCGAGTCTCAATCTTGGTCTGACTGGGGGTCCGGGGTTAGCCGGGGCCTTGGATCACAAGGCCCCGGCCAGACCCGTCAGACCTCTTCGACGCTGCTCGGCTCGCGCCGGGACAGGTCGATACCGAGCTCCTCCGCGGCGCGGAAGACGTCCTCGTCGGTGTCGCGCATCTCGATGGACATGCCGTCCGAGGACAGCACCTCCACGTTGAGGCACAGGGACTGCATCTCCTTGATGAGCACCTTGAAGGACTCGGGGATGCCGGGCTCGGGGATGTTCTCGCCCTTGACGATGGCCTCGTAGACCTTCACGCGGCCGGTCACGTCATCGGACTTGATCGTCAGCAGCTCCTGGAGGGCGTACGCGGCGCCGTAAGCCTCCAGCGCCCACACCTCCATCTCACCGAAGCGCTGGCCACCGAACTGAGCCTTACCACCCAGCGGCTGCTGGGTGATCATCGAGTACGGACCGGTCGAGCGCGCGTGCAGCTTGTCGTCGACCAGGTGGTGGAGCTTGAGGATGTACATGTAGCCGACGGAGATCGGGTCCGGGAACGGCTCGCCGGAGCGGCCGTCGAACAGCCGCGCCTTGCCGGAGCCCTTCACCATGCGCTCGCCGTCGCGGTTCGGGATCGTCGACTCGAAGAGACCGGAGATCTCGTCCTCGCGCGCACCGTCGAACACCGGGGTGGCGACGTTGGAGCCGGGGGCGACCTCGTCGGCGGAAATCGCGTGCAGACGCTTCTTCCACTCCTCGTCGACGCCCTCGACCTTCCAGCCCTGGCTGGCGAGCCAGCCCAGGTGGATCTCCAGGACCTGTCCCGGGTTCATTCGGGACGGGACACCCAGCGGGTTGAGGATGATGTCGACCGGGGTGCCGTCCTCGAGGAACGGCATGTCCTCGACCGGCAGGATCTTCGAGATGACACCCTTGTTGCCGTGCCGGCCGGCGAGCTTGTCACCGTCGGTGATCTTGCGCTTCTGCGCGACGTAGACGCGGACCAGCTGGTTCACGCCCGGGGGCAGCTCGTCGCCCTCTTCGCGGTCGAAGACGCGGACGCCGATGACCTTGCCGATCTCACCGTGCGGCACCTTCAGCGAGGTGTCGCGCACCTCGCGCGCCTTCTCACCGAAGATCGCGCGGAGCAGGCGCTCCTCGGGGGTCAGCTCGGTCTCACCCTTGGGCGTGACCTTGCCGACGAGGATGTCGCCGGCGACGACCTCGGCACCGATGCGGATGATGCCGCGCTCGTCGAGGTCGGAGAGGACCTCCTCGGAGACGTTCGGGATGTCCCGGGTGATCTCCTCGGGGCCGAGCTTGGTGTCACGGGCGTCGACCTCGTGCTCCTCGATGTGGATCGAGGAGAGGACGTCGTCCTGCACGAGGCGCTGCGACAGGATGATCGCGTCCTCGTAGTTGTGGCCCTCCCACGGCATGAACGCGACGAGCAGGTTCTTGCCGAGCGCCATCTCGCCTTCGTCCGTGGACGGACCGTCGGCGAGGACCTGGCCCTCGATGACCCGCGCGCCCTCGTCCACGACGACCTTCTGGTTGAAGGAGGTGCCCTGGTTGGAGCGGGTGAACTTGGCGACGCGGTACGTGGTGTACGTGCCGTCGTCGTTGGCAACGGTGATGTAGTCCGCGGAGACCTCCTGGACCACACCGTCCTTCTCCGCCTTGATGACGTCACCGGCGTCGACCGCGCAGCGGTACTCCATACCGGTGCCGACCAGCGGGGACTCCGCCTTGATCAGCGGAACGGCCTGGCGCATCATGTTCGATCCCATGAGCGCGCGGTTGGCGTCGTCGTGCTCGAGGAACGGGATCATGGCGGTCGCGGCCGACACCATCTGGCGCGGCGAGACGTCCATGAAGTCGACCTCTTCGACGGTGACGAGGTCGACCTCGCCGCCGCGGCGGCGGACCAGCACACGCTGCTCGGCGAACCGCATGTCCTCGGTCAGCGGCGCGTTGGCCTGCGCGATCAGGAAGCGGTCCTCCTCATCGGCGGTGAGGTAGTCCACCTCCTCGGTGACCTGACCGTCGACGACCTTGCGGTACGGGGTCTCGATGAAGCCGAAGACGTTGACCCGGCCGTAGGACGCGAGCGAACCGATCAGACCGATGTTGGGACCTTCGGGGGTCTCGATCGGGCACATGCGGCCGTAGTGCGACGGGTGCACGTCACGGACGTCCAGGCCGGCCCGCTCACGGGAGAGACCACCCGGGCCCAGCGCCGACAGACGGCGCTTGTGGGTCAGACCCGACAGCGGGTTGGTCTGGTCCATGAACTGGGACAGCTGGCTGGTGCCGAAGAACTCCTTGATGGAGGCGACGACCGGCCGGATGTTGATCAGGGTCTGCGGCGTGATCGCCTCGACGTCCTGAGTGGTCATGCGCTCGCGCACGACGCGCTCCATACGGGCGAGACCCGTACGGACCTGGTTCTGGATGAGCTCGCCGACGTTGCGCAGACGACGGTTGCCGAAGTGGTCGATGTCGTCGGTCTCGACGACGATCTCCCGGCCGCTCTCGCCCATCGTCTCGGTCTCACCGGCGTGCAGCTTCACCAGGTACTTGATCGTGGCGATGATGTCGTCGGTGGTGAGCACACCGGCGTCCAGCGGCTCGTCGCCGCCGAGCTTCTTGTTGACCTTGTAGCGGCCGACCTTCGCGAGGTCGTAGCGCTTGGGGTTGAAGTAGAGGTTCTCGAGCAGCGTCTGCGCGGCCTCACGGGTCGGCGGCTCGCCCGGACGCAGCTTGCGGTAGATGTCGAGCAGCGCGTCGTCCTGGCCCTGGGTGTGGTCCTTCTCCAGGGTGGCGCGCATGGACTCGTACTCGCCGAACTCCTCCAGGATCTGCTCGGTCGTCCAACCGAGAGCCTTGAGCAGAACGGTCACGGACTGCTTGCGCTTGCGGTCGATGCGCACACCGACCATGTCGCGCTTGTCGATCTCCATCTCCAGCCAGGCACCCCGGGACGGGATGATCTTGGCGGAGAAGATGTCCTTGTCGGACGTCTTGTCGATGGAGCTGTCGAAGTAGACGCCCGGCGAGCGGACCAGCTGCGAGACGACGACACGCTCGGTGCCGTTGATGCAGAAGGTGCCCTTGTTCGTCATGAGCGGGAAGTCGCCCATGAAGACCGTCTGGGACTTGATCTCGCCGGTCTCGTTGTTGGTGAACTCGGCGGTGACGAACAGCGGAGCCGCGTACGTGAAGTCGCGCTCCTTGCACTCGTCGATGGAGTTCTTCGGGGGCTCGAAGCGGTGGTCGCGGAACGTCAGCGACATCGACCCGGAGAAGTCTTCGATCGGGGAGATCTCTTCAAAGATCTCTTCGAGACCGGACTTGGTGGGAACTTCCTGCCCACTCTCCAGCGCAGCCTCGACGCGACCCTTCCATGCGGCATTGCCGAGCAGCCAGTCGAAGCTTTCGGTCTGCAGCGCAAGGAGGTTCGGAACCCCGAGGGGCTCCTTGATCTTCGCAAAAGAGATGCGCAGCGGGGCGGTGCTGTCGCCGTTGTTCGTATTGGCAGTCGAGGCGTTGCGCGAGGCGGCCAAGAGGGGGTCCTTCCGAGGGCTCGGACTCACTACGCGCGTACCGGTCCCGAATCGAGCAGACTGAGGGAAAGCCCAGGTCAGGGCGGATCATTCAGCTTTGCTCGGGCTCGGGTATGCCCCTGGTGACGGGCAGGGAGCAGCTAACAGGCAGCGCAAAGGGTCAGTGTAGCCACTTGGCACACTGATGTCCAGAGCGAGTTTCCGGAGACCGGTTCAGCACCGTGATACCGATCTTCTCCCTCCGGGAGGTCATGCCCTCCGCTGCGGAGAACCCCTCGTTGTTCTTCTCTACGCCCAATGCCCTGCGCCTGCCGAAAGCCCTGCGCCAGTGGCGCACACCGATGCTTCCCTCTTCGTCGGCGATCCATGCCTCGGACCCTGGATCGCTTCTGCGTCGCGTCCCGAGAATTGCGCGCCGCGTGCGGTTCGTCAAGGCCCCCCACCTCTGGGAGCTCGTCACATGCGGAGCACCTCCGGGCAACGAAGATCACCATACTCGCACGCCGGAGCGGGGCAATGCAGCCGTGGCCGAGCACGCCGAAGGGCGACCACCCGCATGGGTGATCGCCCTTCGCTGTGTCCACGTGGCGCCAGAGGCGCTCAGGACGTGAGTCGGAGACTCAGTGAGGTCACTTGACCTCGACGGAGGCGCCGGCGCCCTTGAGGGACTCGGCGGCCTTCTCCGCGGCGGCCTTGTCGACCTTCTCGAGGACGGGCTTCGGGGTGCCGTCGACGAGGTCCTTGGCCTCCTTCAGGCCCAGGGAGGTCAGCTCACGCACGACCTTGATGACCTGGATCTTCTTGTCGCCGGCGCCGGTGAGGATGACGTCGAACTCGTCCTGCTCCTCGGCCTCGGCGGCCGGGGCGCCCGGGGCACCGGCGGCGGCAACGGCGACCGGGGCAGCGGCCTCGACGTCGAACTTGTCCTCGAACGCCTTCACGAACTCGGAGAGCTCGATGAGGGTCATCTCTTCGAACTGCGCGAGCAGGTCTTCCTGGCTGAGCTTCGCCATGGTGGCGGTCCTTCCACTAATTCGGCTGGTGCCGGATGTACATGAATGGCGGGCGTACGGGCCCGCTGGGCCGGCGAGTGATTACTCGGCGGCCTCGGCGGGAGCCGGCGTACCGGCACCGCCCTGCTCGACCTTGCTGCGAAGCGCGTCCGCGGTGCGGGCGAACTTCGTGAGGGGGGCCTGGAAGGTCGCCGCGGCCTTGGCCATGGACGCCTTCATGCCACCCGCCAGCTTGGCGAGCAGAACCTCGCGGGACTCGAGGTCCGCAAGCTTCTTGATCTCGTCGGCGGTCAGTGCCTTGCCGTCAAGGACACCGCCCTTGATGACGAGAGCGGGGTTCTCCTTGGCGAAGTCACGAAGACCCTTCGCCGCCGTGACCGGGTCACCGGTCACGAAGGCAACAGCGGTCGAGCCCTTGAGGTGCTCGTCCAGCTCGATCCCGGCTTCCTTGGCCGCGATCTTGGTCAGCGTGTTCTTCACCACACGGTACTGAGCGTTCTCGCCGAGAGAACGACGCAGCTCCTTGAGCTGTGCCACAGTCAGTCCGATGTAAGAAGTCACAACAGCTGCGTTGGAGTCGCGGAGCTTCTCCGTGATCTCCGCAACGGCTGCGTTCTTGTCAGACGTCGCCATGAGCCTCGGCCTCCTTCCGGGTGATGAGGACCGCGCAGAAGGGGCTGGGCAAAACAAACGCCCCGGCGCAGGGGCACGGGGCGTGACTCGACCGAACGGAATCCGGGAGTTCGTCTCATACATACCTGCGCAGGCCGTCCGCAGCTAGCGGATCCTTCGGCCACCACACGTCCGAGTTCGGACGCGCAGAGACAACCAGCGGTCTTTGGCTTCCTGCACACGGTACGGGAACGGTCTGCGGTCAGGCAAATCGGCTGAGCGGGGGCATCGACGACGCCCCCGCTCCCCTACTGCTGCTTACTTGTATTCCGTCGTCTCACTGGCCGGCGGCGGGGTCACGGAGACCTTGGTGCCGTAGTCCGAGTAGAAGACGGTGGAGTCGTACGCGGTCTTGCCGTCCATCTGCTCACGCTTCTTGACGAGCAGGTTGTCCGAGTCGATCCACAGGTCGATGGTCTCGTTCTTGGCGCCGGACTGCTGCAGCTGCTTCTCCAGTGCCTTCAGCTGCTCTTCGCTGACGTTCTTGGACTGCATGCGGGCCAGCTCGGTCACGCCGAGGGTGCCGGTGAAGTGGGTCGCCTGGACGCCGCGGACGTCCTCCTTGCCGACCTCCTTGACCTTGCCAGAGGCGATCAGCATGTCCACCGACTTGCTGGGGTTGTTGTTCTGCATCATGTCCTTCATGAGCGCACCGGCGGCGCCCATCTTCTTGGCCATGACGTCGTAGTCGTACTTGATCCAGGACTTGCCCTGGATCGGCATGCCCATGTTCATGTACATCGCGTCGGGCGTGTAGAGCGCCTTCATGGGCTTGCCGGACCCCATGCCGCCCTTGCTGGTGATGTCGACGGTCATGTTCATGCCGTTCGACCAGTCCATCGCGCCCTTCATGGACTGCTCCGCCGGACCGTTCTTGACCGTGCCGTCGATCTTCGCGGAGTTCTTGCCGTTCGTCTCCTGCGAGACCTGCTTCAGCAGGTCCAGAGGGCTCTTGGACTCCGACTGCTGGCCTGCGGCACCGTTCTTCCCGCCGCTGCCGCTGCCCCCGGCGTTGTCGTCCTTGCCGCCGTTACAGGCGCTCAGACCGCCCACCAGCATGACAACTCCCGCCACAGCGGCGGTGATACGCGTGCTACGCACTTGAGGCTCCCCCTTTTGATCTCCTGTATGGACCTCGGGGGTGACTGTAGTCCAGACGGCTGACACCGAACGCGTCAGGCCCCGTATTCCCTGAGGAATACGGGGCCCGACGTCGTGTAGCGCGCGCTACGAGGCGTCGATCAGAGAGATCAGACGGCCTCGTCCTCGACGAGGAGGTTGCGGGTGCGGTTGGCGTCCAGCGGGATGCCAGGGCCCATCGTGGTGGTGATGGTGGCCTTCTTGATGTAGCGGCCCTTGGCGGCGGACGGCTTGAGGCGGGTGATCTCCTCGAGCGCCGCGGCGTAGTTCTCCACCAGCTTGGTCTCGTCGAAGGAGACCTTGCCGATGATGAAGTGGAGGTTCGCGTGCTTGTCCACGCGGAACTCGATCTTGCCGCCCTTGATGTCGGTGACAGCCTTGGCGACATCCGGGGTGACGGTGCCGGTCTTCGGGTTCGGCATCAGACCACGCGGACCGAGCACGCGGCCGAGGCGGCCGACCTTGCCCATGAGGTCCGGAGTGGCGACGACGGCGTCGAAGTCCAGACGGCCCTTGGAGACCTCGTCGATCAGTTCGTCGGAGCCGACGATGTCGGCGCCGGCGGCTTCCGCGGCCGCAGCACGGTCACCGGTCGCGAAGACCAGGACCCGGGCGGTCTTACCGGTGCCGTGCGGGAGGTTCACGGTGCCACGGACCATCTGGTCGGCCTTGCGCGGGTCGACACCCAGACGCATGGCGACCTCGACGGTCGCGTCGAACTTGACGGACGTGGTGTCCTTGGCGAGACGGACGGCCTCGAGCGGGGCGTACAGACGCTCCCGGTCGATCTTCGCGTCCGCGTTGCGAAGAGTCTTGCTGCGCTTCACTTCTGCTCCTGGTGCAGTGGGTGGAGTCGTGGTGCGGGCCAGCGCCTGGCCCTGCCACGGGGGTGCCTGAGGGGGCTGGGATCAGCCCTCGACCGTGATGCCCATGGAACGGGCGGTGCCGGCGATGATCTTCGACGCGGCGTCCAGGTCGTTGGCGTTCAGGTCGGGCATCTTGGTGGTGGCGATCTCGCGGACCTGCGCCTCGGTGATCTTGGCGACCTTGGTCTTGTGCGGCTCGCCGGAGCCCTTCTCCACGCCCGCGGCCTTCAGGATGAGCTTGGCGGCCGGCGGAGTCTTGGTGACGAAGGTGAAGGAACGGTCTTCGTAGACCGTGATCTCCACCGGCACGACCATGCCACGCTGCGACTCGGTCGCGGCGTTGTAGGCCTTGCAGAACTCCATGATGTTGACGCCGTGCTGACCCAGCGCGGGGCCGACCGGCGGAGCCGGGTTCGCGGCACCGGCCTGGATCTGGAGCTTGATAAGCCCCGTGACCTTCTTCTTCTTGGGAGGCATGCTCTCTCCGGGTCCTAGTGAGAGTTGGTTCGCCCCGCAATCCGGTCATCCGGATGGAGGCATACCGCACAACGATAACGGGTATGGTCGTGCGGCCAAAAACCGAGAGGTCAGACGGGCACCGAAGCCCGTCTGACCTGATCGGTGGCTGGTGTTCCGGAAGAACTAGTTCTTCTGGATCTGGTCGAAGCTGAGCTCGACGGGGGTCTCGCGGCCGAAGATCTCGACCAGGCCCTTGACCTTCTTCGAGTCGGCGTTGATCTCGTTGATCGTCGCCTGCAGCGTCGCGAACGGGCCGTCGGTGACGGTGACGGAGTCGCCCACCTCGAAGTCCAGCACCTGGACCTCGACCTTGCGGGACGGCGCCGGCTTGCCCTCGGCCGCGGCGGCCTCCTTGGCGGCCTTCTCCTCGGCCTCCGGGGCGAGCATCTTGACGATCTCGTCCAGCGTCAGCGGGTACGGGTCGTAGGCGTTGCCGACGAAGCCGGTGACACCCGGCGTGTTGCGGACGACGCCCCAGGACTCGTTGGTGAGGTCCATACGCACCAGCACATAGCCCGGGAGCTTGTTCTGGCGGACCGTACGGCGGTCACCGTTCTTGATCTGGACGACCTCCTCCTGCGGCACCTCGGCCTGGAAGATGAAGTCCTCGACGTTCAGCGAGACGGCACGCTGCTCAAGGTTGGTCTTCACGCGGTTCTCGTAACCCGCGTAGGTGTGGATGACGTACCACTCACCGGGGAGGCCACGCAGCTCGTCGCGGAGAGCGGCCACCGGGTCGACCGGCTCCTGCTCCTCCTCGGCGGCCTCGGCGGCGGCGTCGGCCTCGGCGACCACCGCAGCCTCTTCCGCCGGCTCACCGGCGGCAGCATCCTCGGCATCGATCTCATCGACGCCCTCGGCGTTCTCGACGATCTCAAGCGAGGTGTCATCGCCCTCGACCTCGGCCGAGACAGCCGCGTCAACGTCGGCCTCGGCCGATGCGACGGGTTCGGCGGCGTCGTTCAGGTTCGGGTCAGACACGGTGGCTGCTTCTTCCTGGCTTCAAGGGGTTGAACATGCAAAGGGCGCCCGCTGAGGCACCCCCCGCGGGATATCAGCCGAAGACGTACCCGACGACTCGGTTAATTCCCAAGTCAATCACGGTTACGAGACCGATGATGATGACAACGAAGACGATCACCACACTGGTGTACGTCGACAGCTGGTTGCGCGTGGGCCAGACGACCTTGCGGAGCTCCGCCACGACCTGGCGGTAAAAGAGCGCGAGACGCGCGAAGGGGCCCTTCTTGCCGCGCTTGCCGCCGCGACGGGGCTTCTTCTGGGATTCCGCGGTTTCGTCCTCGGAACGACCGCGCTCAGGCATGTCGATGGAGCCCAGGGCGTCCGTCACTCGTCCTCACCTGAATCCGGGTCGTGGCCGTGCCGCGCCCGGTTGAGCCGCACGGCGGTGCATTTCATACGTACGCGTGCACGCACTTCGGTGAGTGCGTGTAGCAGGGCCGGAGGGACTTGAACCCCCAACCGCTGGTTTTGGAGACCAGTGCTCTACCAATTGAGCTACGACCCTTTGTGGTTTCCCCAACCTACCGCATGCGGCCGACTGCACTAAGTGCGTGGCCGCGGCCTGTTGGAGGCCAACGGTCAGCGAGTGTACGTGCTTCGGAGCCGGGCGTCGAACAGAAACGTCCCGGGTGGTGCCCGCAAACCCGTGTGTCCGGCCCGTCGGCGGTCTGCGACGATGCCCTTATGAGCGCTGCTACCCCTTCCGCATCGTCCCCCGCCGACCGCCGGGTATCGGCCCGCGTCGGTTCGATCTCCGAGTCCGCCACCCTCGCCGTCGACGCCAAGGCGAAGGCCCTCAAGGCCGCCGGGCGCCCGGTGATCGGCTTCGGCGCCGGTGAGCCCGACTTCCCCACGCCCGGCTACATCGTCGAGGCCGCCGTCGAGGCCTGCCGCACCCCGAAGTACCACCGCTACACCCCGGCCGGCGGCCTCCCCGAGCTGAAGGCCGCGATCGTCGAGAAGACGCGGCGCGACTCCGGCTACGAGATCGAGGCCGCCAACGTCCTGGTGACCAACGGCGGCAAGCAGGCCATCTACGAGGCGTTCGCGGCGATCCTCGACCCGGGCGACGAGGTCATCGTCCCGGCTCCGTACTGGACCACCTACCCCGAGTCGATCCGTCTCGCGGGCGGTGTGCCGGTGGACGTGGTCGCGGACGAGACGACCGGCTACCGGGTGACCGTCGAGCAGCTGGAGGCCGCCCGTACGGACCGCACCAAGGTGGTGCTGTTCGTCTCTCCGTCGAACCCGACCGGCGCGGTCTACAGCCGCGAGCAGGTCGAGGCGGTCGGCCGCTGGGCCGCCGAGCACGGCCTGTGGGTGCTGACCGACGAGATCTACGAGCACCTGGTCTACGGCGACGCGGAGTTCAGCTCGCTGCCGGTGGAAGTGCCCGAGCTGCGCGACAAGTGCATCATCGTCAACGGCGTGGCGAAGACGTACGCCATGACCGGCTGGCGGGTGGGCTGGGTCATCGCCCCCAAGGACGTCATCAAGGCCGCGACGAACCTCCAGTCGCACGCCACGTCCAACGTCTCCAACGTGGCACAGGCCGCGGCCATCGCCGCCGTCTCCGGCGACCTGACGGCCGTCGACGAGATGAAGGTCGCCTTCGACCGCCGCCGCAAGAAGATGGTGCAGATGCTCAACGAGATCGACGGCGTCGTCTGCCCGGAGCCGGAGGGCGCGTTCTACGCGTACCCGTCCGTGAAGGGGCTGCTGGGCAAGGAGATCCGCGGGAAGACGCCGCAGTCCAGCGTCGAGCTGGCGGAGATCATCCTGGAGGAGGCCGAGGTCGCGGTCGTCCCCGGTGAGGCCTTCGGCACCCCCGGCTACCTGCGGCTTTCGTACGCGCTGGGCGATGAGGACCTGGTGGAGGGTGTCTCGCGGCTCCAGAAGCTGCTCGCCGAGGCGAAGTAAGCAACACCACATACGGGAATTCGTATGTGATGCGGGCGCCGGAACTCGTTCCGGCGCCCGCACGCGCTTTCAGCGACCCCTCCGTTCGGGAAAGCCCCTACCGGCCGACCGGGTGCATGCGGCAAGATCTCGGGATGGAGAGCACTCGTGCCCGCGGCGGAGCCGCCATCCGAGACCTGCGCCGGTTGCCGAAGGCCCACCTGCACCTGCACTTCACCGGCTCGATGCGGGCCACCACCCTGCTGGATCTGGCCGACAAGTACGGCGTGCATCTGCCCGAGGCGCTGCGCGGCGGCGAGCCGCCCCAGCTGCGCGCCACGGATGAGCGCGGCTGGTTCCGCTTCCAGCGGCTGTACGACATCGCGCGGTCGTGTCTGCGCTCCCCCGAGGACATCCAGCGGCTGGTGCGCGAGGCCGCCGAGGAGGACGTCCGGGACGGGTCGGGGTGGCTGGAGATCCAGGTCGATCCGACCTCGTACGCCCCGCGGCTGGGCGGGCTGATTCCGGCGCTGGAGATCATCCTGGACGCGGTCCACCGCGCCTCCCGCGACACCGGCCTGGGCATCCGCGTCCTGGTCGCCGCGAACCGTATGAAGCACCCGCTGGACGCCCGGACGCTGGCCCGGCTCGCGGTGCGCTACGCCGACCAGGGCGTGATCGGCTTCGGTCTGTCCAACGACGAACGCCGGGGCTTCGCCCGGGACTTCGACCGGGCCTTCGCCATCGCCCGGGAGGGCGGTCTGCTGGCCGCGCCGCACGGCGGTGAGCTCTCGGGTCCGGCGAGCGTGCGGGACTGCCTGGACGATCTGCACGCCGGCCGGGTCGGGCACGGCGTACGGGCCGCGGAGGATCCCGTGCTGCTGCGCCGGCTGGCCTCGCGCGGGGTGACCTGCGAGGTGTGCCCGACGTCGAATGTGGCGCTCGGTGTGTACGAGAAGCCGGAGGACGTGCCGCTGCGCACGTTCTTCGAAGCCGGCGTGCCGATGGCGCTGGGCGCGGACGACCCGCTGCTGTTCGGCGCGCGGCTGGCCGCGCAGTACGAGATCGCCCGCGGCGTGCACGGCTTCACGGACGCCGAACTGGCCGAGCTGGCCCGTCAGTCGGTGCGTGGCTCGCGGGCCCCCGAGGAGGAGCGGCAGCGCCTTCTGACGGGCATCGACGCCTGGCTGGCGGCGTAACCGCGGAGCACCCGCTCAGAGGCTGACGCCGACCGTCACGGGTTCGTTGACGAGGGTGATGCCGAAGGCGGTGTGGACGCCGTCGCGGACCTCGCGGGCGAGGGCGAGCAGGTCCTCGGTGGTGGCGCTGCCGCGGTTGGTGAGCGCGAGGGTGTGCTTGGTGGAGATACGGGCCGGGCCGCTGCCGTAGCCCTTGGTGAAGCCGGCCCGGTCGATGAGCCAGGCGGCGGAGGTCTTGATCATGCCGTCGCCGGCCGGGAACGCGGGCGGTGCGATGTCCGGGCCGAGACGGTCCTGGACGCGTCGCAGGAAGGCGGCGTGCTCGGCCTCGGTGAGGACGGGGTTGGTGAAGAAGGAGCCGGCCGACCAGGTGTCGTGGTCGCCCGGGTCCAGGACCATGCCCTTGCCGGCACGGAGCGCCAGAACGGTCTCTCTGGCGATGGCGGCCGGGACCCGGTCTCCGGCCTCGACGCCGAGGGCGCGGGCGGTCTCGGGGTACTTCAGGGGCGCGGAGAGGCCACCGGCGTCCTCCAGCGCGAACCGCACCCGCAGCACCACGAACGCGTCGGGGTCCTGCTTGAAACGGCTGTGGCGGTAGGAGAAGCCGCACTCCGCGTTGGGGATCGTGACGGTCTCGCGCGCCCGGCGGTCGTAGGCGACGACCTCGGTGAGGGTGGCGGAGACCTCCTGGCCGTAGGCGCCGACGTTCTGGATCGGGGTGGCGCCGGCCGAGCCGGGGATGCCGGCCAGGCACTCGATGCCGGCCAGCCCGGCCTCGACCGTACGGGCCACCGCGTCCGACCAGTTCTCGCCCGCGGCGAGCTCCAGGGCGGTGCCGTCGAGCGCGAAGCCGCGGGTGGCGATGCGCAGCGCCGTGCCGTCGAAGCCCTTGTCGCCGATGACGAGATTGCTGCCGCCCCCGATGATCAGCAGCGGGGTGCCGGCGTCGTCGGCCGCGCGGACGGCGGCGATCACCTCGTCGTCGGTGGTGGCCGTGACGAGACGGGTCGCCGGGCCGCCGAGCCGGAAGGTGGTCAGCGGGGCGAGGGGGGCATTGTCTTCTGCGGTTGCCACGTGTCGTTCCTGCACGCGCCCAAGGGTACGGGGGCGGTCCGACAATGCTCGGCCGGCCGCCCCCGTCGGCAGCGGCCTAGGCGAGGCGGACCACGGCGCGGGCCATGCCCAGCACCTTCTGGCCGGCGCTCATGGCGGTCAGGTCGACGCGGACCGTGCGGTCGTCGTCGTCCAGCTTGGCGGCGACCTTGCCGCTGACCTCGATCAGGGCGCCGGTCTCGTCGTTGGGGACGACGACGGGCTTGGTGAAGCGGACGCCGTACTCGGCGACGGCACCCGGGTCGCCGACCCAGTCGGTGACCACGCGGACCGCCTCGGCCATGGTGAACATGCCGTGCGCGATGACGTCCGGCAGCCCGACCTCCTTGGCGAACTTCTCGTTCCAGTGGATCGGGTTGAAGTCGCCGGAGGCGCCCGCGTACTGGACGAGCGTGGCGCGGCTCACGGGGAAGGACTGCGCCGGGAGTTCGGTGCCGACCTCGACGGCGTCGTAAGAGATCTTCGCGGTCATCTCAGCCCTCCTCGGCGGCGCGGGCGACCAGCTTGGTGAGAGCGGTCACGACGTGCTCGCCCGCCTCGTCGTGCACCTCACCGCGAATGTCGATGATGTCGTTGCCCGCCATGGACTTGATCGCCTCGATGGTCGAGGTGACGGTCAGTCGGTCGCCGCTGCGCACCGGACGGGTGTAGGAGAACTTCTGGTCGCCGTGCACCACGCGGCTGAAGTCCAGGCCCAGTTGCGGGTCCGCTATGACCTGGCCGGCGGCCTTGAACGTGATGGCGAACACAAAAGTGGGCGGCGCGATCACATCGGGGTGGCCGAGGGCCTTGGCCGCTTCGGTGTCCGTGTAGGCGGGGTTGCTTTCGCCGATCGCCTCGGCGAATTCGCGGATCTTTTCCCTGCCGACCTCGTACGGGTCGGTGGGCGGGTACGTGCGTCCGACATAAGACGGGTCGAGCGCCATGGGTTCGCGACCTCCCTGATCTGAAGTGGTGATAACGCCGTGAGGCCGCCCCCAACGAATTGGGGACGGCCTCAGGGACGAGCCTGTGTTATCGCGTCTCGCGGTGCGCGGTGTGCGAGTTGCAACGGGGGCAGTGCTTCTTCATCTCAAGACGGTCCGGGTCGTTGCGCCGGTTCTTCTTGGTGATGTAGTTCCGCTCCTTGCACTCCACGCAGGCCAGCGTGATCTTCGGGCGGACGTCTGTGGCAGCCACGTGAGTGCTCCTTGACGGACGGATGGTCGGATTGAACGCAAAGAAGAGTAGCCGATCGGAGGACCGACCCCACAATCGGCTACTGTCAGTAGCGGTGACCGGACTTGAACCGGTGACACAGCGATTATGAGCCGCTTGCTCTACCGACTGAGCTACACCGCTGTGATGCGAGAGTCCCCCGCCCGAAGGCGAGGTACCTCACACATCAGAGCCCCAATACGGAATCGAACCGTAGACCTTCTCCTTACCATGGAGACGCTCTGCCGACTGAGCTATTGGGGCGAGCGATGAAGACATTACACGGCCCGCAGCCAAAGGTGAAATCCGTATCCGGGCCCCGCCCCAGCGGCCCCGCGCACCACACCGGTACGACTATTTCGCGCCTGCGCGATGCTCTCCCGGCTGCCCCCTAGGCTCGGCACACCGCTGCGTGATCTTGCACGCCCGTGCCTTCGAGGAGCGCGATGTCCGACAGCAGTTCGCCGCAGCCACAGCCGGGCCGGCCGGGTAACTCGGGCAAGCCCCGCGGCACCGGCCGGCGCGCCGGGTCCGACGCGGGCGCGCTGGTCCTGTGCGGCGCCCGGCTCGCCGACGGCCGGACGGTGGACGTACGGCTGGGCGGTGGGCGCATCGAAGCCGTCGGTACGGCCGGCAGCCTCGCCCCGCAGGGCGCCCGTGTCGACCTCGCGGGCTATCTCCTGCTCCCCGCCCCGGCCGAGCCGCACGCGCACTGCGACACCGCCCTGACGGCGGACTCCGACGGCCCCGCCTCCGACTCCCCCGAGGACGTCCAACGGCGTACGACGGAGGCCGCGCTGCTCCAGTTGGGGCACGGCGCCACCGCCTCGCGCAGCCACGTCAGGATCGGCGGCGTCCAGGGCCTGCGCTCGCTGGAAGCGGTGCTGCAGGCCCGTAGGTCGCTGCGCGGGCTGGCCGATCTGGCGGCGGTCGCGGTGCCCCGGGTGCTGACCGGGGTGGCCGGCGCTGACGGGCTGGCGATGCTGCGGGACGCGGTGAAGATGGGCGCCTCGGTGATCGGCGGCTGCCCGGACCTCGACCCCGATCCGGCCGGGCATGTCGAGGCGGTGCTGGAGGTGGCGGGCGAGCACGGCTGCCCGGTGGATCTGCACACCGACGGTGACGATCCGGCGCGGCTGGCGCGGTTCGCGGCGATGTCCGGCGGGCTGCGGCCCGGGGTGGCCATCGGGCCGTGCGCCGGGATGGCCCGGATGCCGCGCAGCGTGGCGGCCCGGGTCGCCGAGCAACTGGCGGCCGCCGATGTCGCCGTCATCTGCCTGCCGCAGGGCGACTGCACGGGACTGGAGCGCTACGGCTCGCGGGTGTCCCGGCCCGCCCCCGTACGGTTGCTGCGCGCCGCCGGGGTGCGGGTGGCGGCGGGCAGCGGGGCGCTGCGGGATGTAGCGAACCCGGTGGGGCGCGGCGATCCCCTGGAGGCCGCGTATCTGCTGGCGTCCCTGGGCGAGGCCACGCCCGAGGCGGCCTACGAGACGGTGAGCGCGGCGGCGCGGGCGACGCTGGGCCTGCCGGACGTCCGGGTCGAGGCGGGCTTCCCGGCGGAGCTGCTGGCGGTACGCGGTGAACGGATCGCCGGTGTGCTCTCGCTCGCCTACAGCCGGATCGTGGTGCACAGGGGGCGGGTGGTGGCGCGTACCAGCGCGGTGCGCGAGTACTGCGACTCGGCGGTGGATGTGGCGCTGGAGCTGCCCCGGCAGTCGCAGCGCTGAGCCGGCCGGTCCTGCGGTGGGGCGCGGCGGTTCGGCGTACGGTCGGCATCATGCGCATTGTCATCGCAGGTGGACATGGTCAGATCGCGCTTCGGCTGGAGCGGTTGCTCGCCGGGCGCGGGGACGAGGTCGCGGGCATCGTCCGGCGGCCGGAACAGGCCGGCGACTTGCTGGCCGCGGGAGCCGAGCCGGTGGTCTGCGACCTGGAGTCGGCGACGGTGGAGGATCTCGCGCGGCACCTGGAGGGCGCGGACGCGGCCGTCTTCGCGGCGGGCGCGGGCCCGGGCAGCGGCATCGGCCGCAAGGACACCGTGGACCGCGGCGCCGCGGCGCTGTTCGCGGACGCGGCCGAGGCGGCGGGCGTACGGCGCTTCATCGTCGTCTCGTCCATGGGCGCGGACCGTGAACCGCCGGAGGGCACCGACCCCGTCTTCGCGGCGTACCTGCGCGCGAAGGGCGCGGCGGACGCGGACGTACGGGCCCGTGCCGGACTCGACTGGACGATCCTGCGCCCCGGCCGGCTGACGGACGACCCCGGCTCGGGCCTGGTGGCACTGGCCGACGCGACGGGCCGGGCCGACGTGACCCGCGACGACGTGGCGGCCACCCTGGTGGCCCTGCTCGACGAACCGCGCACGGCGGGCCGGACGCTGGAGCTGATCGGCGGGGACGTACCGGTCACGGACGCGGTCAAGGCGGTGGCGGCACACTGACCGGCGGGCGGGGCGGGGCAACCGGTCCGCGGCAAAACGAAACGGCCCCTGATCCACGTTTCCGGAGATCAGGGGCCGTTCCACTACCTGTGGAGAAAACCCCCTCACTGGCCTTCCGGTCCGCCCGAGGCATGACCCCCACGTACTCCGCCCCCTTGTGATTGCCCACAACGAAGGCGAAGCCGTGGCCAGACTCGCATTCAAGATCTACTCGGACGCACCCGCCGCGTGTCCCCAGGGGGCTGTCATAGGCGGGTCCCTTCTCTGGAACTCGTTAAGCCCGGTCAAACCTCTCCGTTCAGCATCAAGGTGACCACACAATCAAGCAGCGCCATTTCATCGACAGTAAGAATGTAGCCACCCTCACGGCCGTACCCACATCATGAACGCCTTAGCATTCAGCCCGCACGGCCAAACGCCGGTTGGCAGCGATCGAGCACGGGAATCATATTGCGCCCCGCCGGATAGCGATATCCAGGAGTTTGCGTGCTCGCGCATGCGCCACCGCGAACGGATGAAAAGGCGCTTAGCAGGGGCTCGGTGTTCCGGCGCTGGGCGAAGCGGAGAAGGAATAGCGCGGGCACCTCGCCCTCCTCCGCTTGGCCCGAGCTTGTGCCGGATAACCGTCAAGAAAGGCAGATGAGGATGGACCCGAAGCAGCCGGAAACGTAGCCGTGGCCATGGCCGTCGGCCGGGGCCGACTGGGTCACCTTGGCCTGTGTGGCGATGTGAGGGGCGGTCGTCACGGCCACAGCCGATGCGGCCGTCGCCGCCCCTGCCGCAAGAGCGATCCCCAGGGCGGCGCTGACCGCGAATATTCGCGAAACGATTTCCTTCGGGCGATCCATCTGTGTGGTGTCCATGCGAATCACCATGCACACCCATGTGGCCAATTTCACCCCGAGCGCGGCCAATCGAGTGAATCGCACGGAATCCAGCGATCCGGATTCTAAATCACCTAATTTACTCGCCTTTCACGCCCTTATTCAGCGGCCGGGTACGCTTCGTTCAAAGAGTGGATATCACTCAGTCCGCGAGTGGCCCCCCATCACAGCGCAGCTGACACCAGTGCGCCCGGATTTGGCCCACACCCGCGGCAGATCTCACTCACCGACCACCCCGCGCTGTTGGCAGCCATCGCCGCGCTCCAGCGGGACGCCTCAATGTCTGCCGCCGGACGGAAATCCCGTCCACGGCCCGTCCACACAGAGCGAGATTGAGTGATCGAACGCGAGACAGTGTGAGACAGTCCACACATCACCGGATCCCATGACGAAGGGCCCGTGACCTGCTGAAACAGCAGGTCACGGGCCCTTCGTATTCCTGTGGCGGCGCCAGGATTCGAACCTGGGAAGGCGAAGCCGGCAGATTTACAGTCTGCTCCCTTTGGCCGCTCGGGCACACCGCCAGGGTTTGCTGCCGGGAGACCCGCTGTGGGGCGGTGCTCTGTGGCAACGACGTAAACCATACCCGATCGCAGGGGGTGGTTCGCCACTCGATTCCGGAGCGCTGGATCATGGCCGGGTGGCTAGGCTTGCGGGGCGGTCCCGGTGGGCCGCACCCGTGACGGATCTACGTATGAGGAGCCAACTCAACATGGCCGACTCCAGTTTCGACATCGTCTCGAAGGTCGAGCGGCAGGAGGTCGACAACGCCCTCAACCAGGCCGCCAAGGAGATCTCCCAGCGCTACGACTTCAAGGGCGTGGACGCTTCGATCGCATGGTCGGGCGAGAAGATCGAGATGCGGGCCAACGCCGAGGAGCGGGTGAAGGCGGTACTCGACATCTTCCAGTCCAAGCTGGTCAAGCGCGGGATCTCGCTGAAGGCGCTGGACGCCGGCGAGCCGCAGGCCTCGGGCAAGGAGTACAAGATCTCCGCCTCCATCGAGGAGGGGATCTCGCAGGAGAACGCGAAGAAGGTCGCCAAGATCATCCGCGATGAGGGCCCGAAGGGCGTCAAGGCGCAGGTGCAGGGCGACGAGCTGCGGGTCAGCTCGAAGAGCCGGGACGACCTGCAGGCGGTGCAGCAGCTGCTCAAGGGCAAGGACCTGGATTTCGCGATCCAGTTCGTGAACTACCGGTAGGACTGCCGGCAGGGCTGTCGGTAAGGCTGTCGGTAGGACCCCCGCCTGCGGTGGTCGGCTGAGGGGCGGTGCGCCGTGGGCGCGCCGCCCCTCCCGCCTTGTGGGCGGTACGGGGCGCGCGACGCGGACCTCCTGACCTCAACTCCGGTTCAGGTTGCCGGGTGTTGGCCGGCCGTGCGGTGCCGACGGGATCGCCCTCTGGGCGTCGAACCGCTCGGCTTCCGCCGCTGTGCGGCCCCTCGGGACTCGTACGGAGATGAGGGGCCGGCCGGTCCCGGCGCGGTCGGGGTCAGCGGGTCGCGAACGGCTCGTCGGTGGGCACGATCTCGCGGCCGAGGGGCATCAGGGAGAGCAGGATCATCTTGAAGTTGGCGATCCCGAAGGGGATGCCGATGATCGTCACGCACAGGGCGAGGCCGGTGACGATGTGCCCCAGAGCCAGCCACCAGCCCGCAAAGATGATCCAGATGACATTGCCGATCGCCGAACCGGTACCGGCGTCATGGCGCTCGACGGTGGTCCGGCCGAAGGGCCACAGGGCGTAGCCGGCGATGCGGAAGCTGGCGATGCCGAAGGGGATGGTGATGATCAGGATGCAGCAGATGATGCCCGCGATGGCGTAGCCGATCGCCATCCAGAGGCCGCTGAGGATCAGCCAGAGAAGGTTAAGGATGAACTTCATGATCGGTAGCCTTCCATGGGCAGATCGGAGAAACGTTCCGGCTTGGTAGACGCGCCTACCGCCCTGGACCGTTGCGGTGATCGCGGCGCAATCGGCTGTCCTGTGGCGGAGTGGCCGGCCGGTCGCCGTCCTACGGGTCCGCATAGCCCGTTGGTGGGTTTCGGGGCGCGCATGGGGGTCATACGCCGATACCGCCGTTCCCCGGGGGTCAGGGGCGGTGGCCCGCCATCTGTTCCAGGCGGGTGATGCGCTCGCGCATCGGGGGGTGGGTGGAGAAGAGCCTGGACATGCCCTCGCCGGCCCGGAACGGGTTGGCGATCATCATGTGGCTGGCCGTCTCGATGCGCGGCTCCGGGGGCAGCGGAAGCCGCTGGGTGCCCGCTTCGAGCTTGCGCAGGGCGGAGGCGAGGGCCAGGGGGTCTCCGGTGAGCCGGGCGCCGGAGGCGTCCGCCTGGTACTCGCGGGAGCGGCTGACGGCGAGTTGGATCAGCGAGGCGGCGACCGGGCCGAGGATCATGATCAGGATCATGCCCAGGATGCCGGGGCCCTCGTCGTCATCGGACCGGCCTATCGGAATCAGCCAGGCGAAGTTGACGAGAAACATCACGACCGAGGCGAGGGCTCCGGCCACGGACGAGATGAGGATGTCCCGGTTGTAGACGTGGCTGAGCTCATGGCCGATGACGCCGCGCAGTTCGCGTTCGTCGAGGAGCTGGAGGATGCCGTCGGTGCAGCAGACGGCGGCGTTGCGGGGGTTGCGCCCGGTGGCGAAGGCGTTGGGGGCCTGCGTCGGGGAGATGTAGAGGCGGGGCATGGGCTGGCGGGCGGCGGTGGAGAGCTCGCGGACCATGCGGTAGAGCCCGGGGGCCTCGAATTCGCTTACGGGGCGGGCCCGCATGGCCCTGAGGGCGAGCTTGTCGCTGTTCCAGTACGCGTAGGCGTTGGTGCCCAGCGCCACGAGGACGGCGATGATCAGGCCCGTACGGCCGAAAAAGCCGCCGATGACGATGATGAGTGCGGACAGTCCCCCGAGGAGTACGGCGGTTCTGAGCCCGTTGTGCCGGCGGTGCACGGTACGCCCTCCAAGCGGTGCGGCAGGGGAACCCTTTGCCTCGTTTTCCACTCTCCAGTGGACCCTTACTCACTGGTCAACGCGAGATGAGCAGGGCTAGTTCCCTTGTGCACGGGATGCGGTCCGGGCGCGTACCGCTGTCCGGGCCGTACCGCTGTCCGGGCAGGTGCCGCTAGAGGAGCGCTCCCGAGGCGAAGCGCAGGACCGCTTGGGGTGCGCCGGACAGGATGACGCCCAGGACCGCCGCGAGGGCGATGGCGGTGGTGAGGGCGGCCGGGATCCCGGCGCGGGCCGGGGCCGGGCGTCCCTCCGGTGCCTCGGCGCCCCGGAAGAGGACCGCCGTCCACTGGAGGTAGTAGTAGAGCGCGATCACGACGTTGATGGCCATGACGACGGCGAGCCAGCCCAGGCCCGCGTCGACGGCCGCGGAGAACACCGTGACCTTGGCGAAGAGGCCGATGATGCCCGGCGGCAGACCGGCCAGGTTGAGGAGGAAGAAGCCGAGCGCGAGGGCCGCCAGGGGGCGCCGGGCGTACAGGCCGCGGTAGTCGGTGATGCGGTTTCCGGGGCTCGTACGGGCCACCAGGGCGGCGACCCCGAAGGCACCGAGGTTCACCGCGGCGTACATCAGGGCGTAGGCGACGGTGGCGCCGATGGCGCGCGCCGGCTCGTCGAGGTAGCCGGCCGCCGCGATCGGGACCAGGAGGTAGCCGGCCTGGCCCACGGAGGACCAGGCGAGCAGGCGGACGGCGCTGTGCGCGCGGTCCGGCGCCTGGCGCAGCGCCGCGACGTTGCCCACGGTCATCGTGAGCGCCGCGATGACGGCCAGCGCGGGGCCCCAGACCTCCGCGTACGAGGGGAAGCCCTGGACCGTGACGAGGATCAGGCCGGAGAAGCCGACGGCCTTGCCGATCACGGACAGGTAGGCGGCGATGGGGAGCGGCGCGCCCACGTAGGTGTCCGGCACCCAGAAGTGGAACGGGGCGGCGGCGGTCTTGAAGGCGAAGCCGACGAGGGTGAGCGCGACGCCGGCGCTCGCCAGGGTGGCCAGCCGGGGGTCGGGGAGGTCGGTGAGGGTGTCCGCCACCCGGGAGAGGTGGAGGCTGCCGGTGGCGGCGTACAGGAAGCTCACGCCGAGCAGCATCACGGCGGTGGCGGCCACCGAGGAGAGGAAGAATTTCAGTGCCGCCTCGGAGGAGAGCCGGTCGCCGCGCCGCAGTCCGACCAGTGCGAAGGCGGGCAGTGAGGCCACTTCGAGGGCGATGACGAGGGTGGCGAGGTCGCGGGAGGCGGGCAGCAGGGCGGCGCCGGCGGCCGAGGAGAGCAGCAGGAACCAGTACTCGCCGGTGGGCAGATCGTGGTCCCTGATGGTGTCGATGGAGAGCAGGGCGGTCAGCAACGCCCCGGCCAGCACCAGGAACTGGATGACGAGGGTGAACGGGTCGGCCACGTAGCTGCAGACGGACGGATGGCCCATGAGGCAGAAGGTGCGGCGGTCGCCGTCCAGAAGGGGCAGCAGGGAGAGCGCGGCGAGGGCGAGGCCACCGGTCGCGATCCAGCCGAGCAGCGGCTTCTTGGCGTCCGGGATGAAGAGGTCGGCGACGAGCACCACCAGGGCGACGGCCGCGGCGATGGTGGGCGGCGCGACGGCGAGCCAGTCGACGGACTGGATCAGGGAGGCCACCGGGCTCGCAGCCATGGGGATCATCGGGCTCATCACTTACCGCCTCCGAGGAGCTGCTGGACGGCCGGGTCGGTGAGGCCGAGGAGGGCCGCGGGCCACAGTCCGGCGAGGACGGTGAGCGCGGCCAGGGGGCTCCAGGCCGCGTATTCGTAGCGCGCGAGGTCGGGGAGGGCGGGGGCCTCGGCCGCGGCGGGCTCGCCCGGGGCGCGGTCGTCCGGCCGGCTTCCGTCGCCGAGCGGGGCGATCGGTGCGAGGTGCGGCGTGCCGCCCATGCAGACGCGGCGGACGACGAGCAGCAGGTAGGCGGCGGTCAGCAGGGTGCCGAGGCCGGCCAGCGCCATGAACGTGAGGAAGGCGGGGCGGCTGAGGCCGGCGGCCGGCTCGAACGCGCCGAACATCGCGAGCATCTCGCCCCAGAAGCCGGCCAGTCCGGGCAGGCCCAGAGAGGCGACGGCGGCGAAGGCGAGCAGGCCGCCGAAGCGCGGGGCCCTGCCGTACAGGGCGGCGCCGGTGGTGCCGGCCAGTGCGTCGAGATCGGTGCTGCCGGTGCGGTCCTTGAGGGCGCCGACCATGAAGAAGAGCAGGCCGGTGATCAGGCCGTGCGCGATGTTGGCGAACAGCGCGCCGTTCACGCCGGTGGGGTTGAGGCTGGCGATGCCGAGCAGGACGAAGCCCATGTGGCCGACGGAGCTGTAGGCGATCAGGCGCTTGAGGTCGCCGCCGGCGCCCTTGCGTACCAGTGCGAGGCAGGCGAGCGATCCGTAGATGATGCCGACGGCGGCGAACGCGGCGAGGTACGGCGCGAAGGTGTGCATGCCCTCGGGTGTGATGGGCAGCGCGATGCGGACGAACCCGTAGGTGCCCATTTTCAGCAGCACGCCGGCCAGCAGCACCGAGCCGACGGTGGGGGCGGCGGTGTGGGCGTCCGGCAGCCAGCTGTGCAGGGCCCACATCGGGGCCTTGACGGCCAGTCCGATGCCGACGGCGAGCACCGCGATGAGCTGAACCGTGTGGCTGAGCTGGGAGTTCGGGCCGTTGTCAGTGGCGAGTGCGACCATGTCGAATGTGCCGGACTTCACACCGATGAGGAGGAGGCCGAGCAGCATCACGACGGAGCCGAGCAGGGTGAAGAGGATGAACTTCCAAGCGGCCGCCTGCTTTCCGGCACCGCCCCAGCGGGCGATGAGGAAGTACATCGGGATGAGGACCATCTCGAAGGCGAGGAAGAAGAGCATCAGGTCGAGGACGGCGAAGGTGGCGAGGGTGCCGGCCTCCAGGACGAGCATCAGGGAGACAAATGCCTTGGGAGACGGGCCCGTTGGCATCTTGAAGTAGCTGTAGAGCGCGCAGAGGAAGGTCAGCAGCGCGGTGAGGACGAGAAGGGGGAGCGAGATGCCGTCCACGCCGAGGTGGATACGGATGTGGAGCGCCGGGATCCAGCTGATGTCGGTGGTGGCCTGCATACGGGCCGGGTGGTCGTGGTCGAAGCCGGCGGCCAGTGCGACGGACGCGGCGAGGACGACTCCGGTGACGGTCACGCCATGGCGCAGTACGGCCTGGTCGGGGTTGCGGCCCTTGAGACCGGGCGGGGCCGGCAGCAGGGCGCCGAGCGCGCCCAGGAGGGGGAGCACGACGAGCGCCGCGAGGAGGAGTTGCATGGCGGTGTGATTCACGGGTCAGGCCCTCCTCAGGGTTTCGGCTCCGGCGAGGCAGGCCACGGTGGCTGTCGGCTGGTGGTGCGGGGGTCGGCCCCCGGGCGATGGCGGCACGGTCAGGCTCCCGTGCCCGTGGCGACGAGGACGGCGGCGACGGCCAGGACGAGCGAGCCCGCGAGCAGCGCGCCGAGGTAGGTCTGCACATTGCCGGTCTGGGCGCGGCGGACCGCGGCGCCCAGCCAGCGGGGGGCGGTGCCCGCGCCACGTACGTAGGTGTCGACGACCTCGCGGTCGAGGAAGGCGACGAGCCTGGCGGCGGCGCGGGTGGGCCGGACGAACAGGACGGTGTAGACCGCGTCGAGGTGGAACCCGACGGCCGCGTGGCGGTGCAGCGGGCCGAGGAGGAGGCGGCCCGGGTCGGCGGGGTCGGCGGCGCCGGCGATGTTCCCGTAGACGGGGGCGTGGGTGGCGATGGCCGTTTCCTCGGAGAGCCCGGGGGCGGCGTCCGGGGCGACGACGACCGCGCCGATGGGGGTGCGGGCGGCGAGGGCCGTGGTGTGGCGCCAGGTCGCGTAGGTGACCAGGCCTCCGACGAGGGCGATGCCCGTGCCCAGGACGGAGGTGGTGAGCGTCGGATTGAGCGAACGCCCGTCGAACCAGTCGGGCAGGAAGGGGGCGGCCAGGCCGAGCGTGGCACTGGGGATGAACAGCACCCACAGCATGGCGTTCATGACGAACGGCTGCGGGCCGTGGTCGGGGGCCTCGGTGCCCTTGCCCTGGAAGACCAGCAGCCACAGGCGGGTGGCATAGCCCGCGGTGAGGAGGGCGGTGAGCAGTCCGGAGATCAGTACGGTCCAGCCGGCGGCGCCGGGGATGCCGTGCTCGGCACCGGTGGTGGCGTGCTCGGCGGCGCCCAGGACGGCTTCCTTGGAGAAGAAGCCGGCGAACGGCGGGATCGCGGCGAGCGCGAGCAGCGCGACGGTCATCGTCCAGAAGGCGTCCGGGACGCGCCGGGCCAGGCCGCTCATCCGGGACATGGCGGCCAGCGAGTTGGTGCCCGCGGCGTGGATGATCACGCCCGCGCCGAGGAACAGCAGCGCCTTGAACGCACCGTGCGAGAGGAGGTGGAAGACGGCGGCACCGCGGTCGCCGACGGCCAGCGCGCCGGTCATGTAGCCGAGCTGGCCGACCGTCGAATAGGCCAGGACGCGCTTGATGTCGTCCTGGGCCAGGGCCGCCAGGCCGGAGCCGACCATGGTGATCGCGGCCATGACGGCGAGTACGACCATGGCGGCCGCGGAGGCGGCGAAGACGGGGAGGAGACGGGCCACGACATAGACACCGGCCGCCACCATCGTCGCGGCGTGGATGAGCGCCGAGACGGGCGTCGGGCCGGCCATCGCGTCCGGGAGCCAGGTGTGCAGCGGGAACTGCGCCGACTTGCCCGCGACGCCGGCCAGCAGCAGCAGCGCGATCAGCGTGGGGTGGTCCAGGCCGTCGCGGGCGACGGAGCCGAGGATGCCGGTGATGCGGAAGGTCCCGGTGTCGGCGGCCAGCGCGAAGATGCCGAAGAGGAAGGGGACGTCGCCGAGCTTGGTGACGAGGAAGGCCTTGAGGGAGGCGGCGCGGGCGGCCTCGGTCTCCCAGTAGTGGCCGACGAGGAAGTACGAGCAGATGCCCATGATTTCCCAGCCGACGAGCAGCACCATCAGGTCGCCGGTGTAGACGACCAGCAGCATCGCGGAGGTGAAGAGCGAGACCAGCGCGGCATAGGAGGGGTAGCGCGGATCGTCGCGCAGATAGCCGGTGGAGTAGATCTGCACGCAGGTCGCGACGACGCCGACGACGACGGCGATGAGCGCGGCGAAGCCGTCGATGTGCAGGGCGAGGTCGATGGGGATCGAGCCGGTCGGGGTGAGCCGGGTGGCGACGTCGGTGGCCGGGCCGCCGCCCTGTTCGACGGCGACGACGATGGCGAGCGCGGCCGCGGCGAGCGTCGGCAGGACGGCCAGCGGCCGTACGAAGCCGGGCGCGCTGCGTCCCAGGAGCAGGCCCGCGGCGGCCCCGAGGAAGGGCAGGAGGGGAACGAGGACGGCGGTGGTCGTGAGCGTCACGCGGTGGCCTCCGCCTTGGTGTCCGGCTGCTGCGCGTCCCGGTCCGCCGGGTCCGCCTCGCCCGCCTGCTCGGCGAGGTCACGGAGCCGGTCGATGTCGGAGCTGCCGCGGTTGCGGTAGACGAGCAGCACGATCGCCAGGCCGATGCCGATCTCGGCGGCGGCGACGGTGATGGTGAAAAGGGTGAGCGCCTGGCCGGCGTGCAGGGTGTCGCGCAGCCAGACGTCGAAGGCGACGAGGTTGAGGTTGACGGCGTTGAGCATCAGCTCGACGGACATCAGCACCAGGATCGCGTTGCGGCGGGCGAGCACGCCGTACAGACCGGTGCAGAAGAGGAGGACGGAAAGGACGGCCGGATAGGCGAGATGCATCAGCGGTCCTCTCCTGGGGCGTGGGCTGCCGGTCCGGTGGGGGTGGACGGGGCTACGGCGCCGCGCTCGGCGGCCGCTGCGCCGTGCTTGCGGGACAGCACGATCGCCCCGACGAGCGCGGCCAGCAGCAGCACGGAGAGCGCCTCGAAGGGCAGCACCCAGTACTGGAAGAGGCTGCGCCCGGACTCCTGGGTGGAGCCCTGGACGGGACCGTCGAGGTCTATCCAGGTGGCACGGAACGCGTCCACGACGACCCAGACCAGCGCGGCGGCCGAGCCGGCGGCCACCACGAGCGCGGCCCAGCGGTTGCCCGAATCCGCGTCCGGGGAGCGGCCGATGGGCGCCTTGGTGAGCATCAGCCCGAAGAGCAGGAGGACGACCACGGAACCGACGTAGATCAGCACCTGAACCCAGGCGATGAATTCGGCGGTGAGGAGGAGGTATTCGACGGCGATCCCGCCGAGGGCGACGACCAGCCACAGGGCGGAGTGAACCAGCTGCTTGGTGGTCACGGTGACCACGGCCGCCCCGAGCGTGACGATGCCGACGAGGAGGAACGCGATCTCGACACCGGTGGGCGAGAGGAAGCCGTGGCTTGCGGCGGCGAGCGTCACGATCCCTCCTTCGGGGTGTCCGGTCGGTCCTGGGGCTGGTCCGGGGCTTGCTGCTGGGCCGCCTCGGCCTGCTGCTGGGCGGCTTCGGCTTCCTGGGCGGCGAGTTTGTCCGCGGCCTTACGGGCGGCGCCGACCTCCTTGGGCTCCTCGGCGGCCGGGTCGAGCGCCGGCGGCTCGGGCACCGTCCACATCCACTCGCGCAGCTTGTCGCGCTCGTGGGTCAGCTCGTGGATGTCCGTCTCGGCGTACTCGAACTCCGGGGACCAGAACAGCGCGTCAAAGGGGCAGACCTCGATGCAGATACCGCAGTACATGCACAGCGCGAAGTCGATCGCGAAGCGGTCGAGAACATTCCGGCTGCGCTCGCGGCCTCCGGGAGCGGCCGGCGGCACCGTCTCCTTGTGGGAGTCGATGTAGATGCACCAGTCGGGGCACTCTCGGGCGCACAGCATGCAGACCGTGCAGTTCTCCTCGAACAGCCCGATGACGCCGCGGGTGCGCGGCGCGAGGTCGGGCTGGGCGTCCGGGTACTGGGCGGTGACCGACCGCTTCGTCATCGTCCGCAGGGTGACGGCCAGGCCCTTGGCGAGGCCGCTGCCGGGGATACCCATCAGGAGATCACCACCTTGACGACGCCGGTGAGGGCGATCTGGGCGAGAGCGAGCGGGATGAGGACCGTCCAGGCGAGCTTCTGGAGCTGGTCCTCGCGGAGGCGGGGGTAGGTGACCCGCAGCCAGATGACGCCGAAGGCGAGGATCGCGGTCTTCAGGAGCGTCCACAGCCAGCCCAGGCCGTCCAGGCCGAACGGGCCGTGCCAGCCGCCGAGGAAGAGGACGGAGGTGAGCGCGCAGAGGACGACGATGCCCGCGTACTCGGCGAGCAGGAAGAGGGCGAAGCGCAGCCCGGTGTATTCGGTGTACGCACCGAAGATGATCTCGGAGTCGGCGACCGGCATGTCGAACGGCGGGCGCTGCAGCTCGGCGAGACCCGCGGTGAAGAAGACCAGACCACCGACGATCTGCCACGGCACCCACCACCACTGGAACGCGTCCAGGATGCCGGGCAGTGAGAGCGTGCCGGCCGCCATCGCGACGGACGCGGCGGCGAGCAGCATCGGCAGCTCGTACGCCAGCAGCTGCGCGGCCGTACGCAACCCGCCGAGCAGCGAGAACTTGTTGGCCGACGCCCAGCCCGCCATGAGCGCGCCGAGCACGCCGACGCCCATGACGGCGAGCACGAAGAAGATGCCCGCGTCCAGGTCCTGTCCGACGGCGTTGTGCGGGCCTATCGGGATGGCGACCAGGACGAGGAGGTACGGGAGCAGGGCGACGGCGGGGGCGAGCTGGAAGATCCGCCGGTCGGCGCCCGCCGGGACGACGTCTTCCTTCTGCGCGAACTTCACACCGTCCGCGACGAGCTGGGCCCAGCCGTGGAAGCCACCCGCGTACATGGGGCCGAGCCGCCCCTGCATGTGGGCCATGACCTTGTGCTCGGTCTGGCCGATGACGAGGGGGAGGACCAGGAACACGACGAAGACGGCGCCGAGGCGAAGCGCGATATCGAGAGCGTCGCTCATGCCGAAACCTCGCTGCCCTCGGCCTCGCATTCACGAGGGGCGCACCTCTTGTTGATTCGCTCGCTGCGCTCGCTCATGGGGTGTCGCCTCCTGCCGGGTCTTGGGGGGTGGGGGGCTGGGCGGGGGCCTCGGGCTTGGCCTGGGGCTCGGGCTTGGCCTCGGGCTTCGGCTCGGACTCGGGCTTCGGGGCCGGGGGCTGTTCGGCCACTGGCTCCTTCTTGGCCTGCGGTTTCTGCTCGGCCTCCGGCTCCTGCTTGGCCTCCGGCTTCTGCTCGGCCTGCGGTTTCTGCTCGTCGTCGGCGAAGGCCGGGCGCGCGTGGTGCCAGGGCGCGTCGGAGGAGGGCGGGGCCGCCGGGGCACCCGTCGCCGCCGGCGCCTCGTCGGCCGGTGCCGCCTGCTGGCTGGCCGAGCCCTCGCTCACGGAACGCGTACGGCGAGCGGGCCGGTCAGGACGCGCGGCGGGCTCCGGACGTTCGGCAGGCGCGGGCCGCTCGGCCGGGCTCGCCCCCGGGGCCGCCGGCGTCTCCGCCGCCTGCTGGCTCGCCGAGCCCGCGCCCGCGGTCCGCGTACGCCGCGCCGGACGCTCGCCCGCGGCGGCGCCCGCCGCACGCGCGCCACCGGCCGCACGAGCACCACGCGCAGGCCGCGCGGGCGCGGGCGGCAGCTGGCCCTTGAGCGGGCCCCACTCGTTCGGGTCCGGGACGCCCGGCGGCAGCATCTGACGGCGCTTCGGCCCGCCGTGCTCGGACTCCCCCGGCTCCTTGGCCCCGGGCCACGCCTTGGCGACCCGAGCCGCCAGCACGAAGTCCTTGCGCAGCGGATGGCCCTCGAAGGTCTCCGGAAGCAGCAGCGGTACGAGGTGCGGATGGCCGCTGAAGTCCACGCCGAACATCTCGTGGGTCTCGCGCTCATGCCAGGCCGCGCCCGCGTACACACCCACCGCCGTGGGCAGCGCGGCCGCGTCGTGCGGCACGGTCGTCCGCACGACCAGCCGGTGGACGGCCCCCGGCTGCGCCACGTTCGCGAGGTGCGCGCAGATACGGAACCCGGTGCCGGGCTCGTCGACGGCGCTCAGCCAGTCGAAATAGGTGCAGCCGAGAGTGTCACGGGCGGCCGTCAGGGCCGCGAGCCAGCCGTCGGCCGGGACGTCGACCGTCAGCAACTCGTACGCCAGCTCCGCCGTGGCCCCCGTCCCGAAGATCTCGCTCGCGGGCCGCGGCAGCCAGCCGACGACCGGCTCGGCAGCGGGCTCGGCGATGGGCTCGGCAGTCGGCTCCGCGGCCGCCTCGGCCGGCTCCTCGGGCTCGCGCCGCTGCTCGGGCTGCTCGGGCTGCTCGGGCTGCTGCTCACTCATCGGGGCTCCTCCCCCGCCGGCCGCTCCGCCGTCTTGGGGGCGGGCGGCTCCACCAGCCCGCTGCGCAGCGCGGCCGCCGACGCCCGTCCGGCACCACGACCGCCGCGCCCGTGCCCGTACCGCTCCCCCAGCGACTCGCGCGCGATCTTCTCCTGGAGCTTGAGGATGCCCTGCAGCAGCGCCTCCGGCCGCGGCGGGCAGCCCGGTACGTACACGTCCACCGGGATGATCTGGTCGACGCCCTTGGTGACGGAGTACGAGTCCCAGTAGGGGCCGCCGCAGTTGGAGCAGGCCCCGAAGGAGATGACGTACTTCGGCTCGGGCATCTGCTCGTAGAGCCGCTTGACCGCGGGCGCCATCTTGTCGGTGACGGTGCCGGAGACGACCATCAGGTCGGCCTGGCGCGGACCGGGCGCGAACGGGATCACACCGAGCCGGATGAAGTCGTGCCGGGCCATGGATGCGGCGATGAACTCGATGGCGCAGCAGGCGAGCCCGAAGTTGAAGACCCACAGGCTGTAGCGGCGGCCCCAGTTGAGGACCACCTTCATGGGTTCCGGCGCGAGCCGGGCCAAGGTGCCCAGGCGCCGGGGCTCCGGCAGGAACTCGGGGGCAGCGCCCTCGGAAGCGGCTGCGGAACCGTTCGAGGCGGGGGTCACGTCCATTGCAGGACGCCCTTCTTCCATGCGTAGAGCAGTCCGACGGTCAGGAAGCCGAGGAAGACGAACATCTCCACGAGCGTCACGCCGCCGAAACCGGGGGCGGCGAAGACCGTCGCCCAGGGGAACAGGAAGATCGAGTCGACGGCGAAGATGACGTAGAGGAAGGCGTAGACGTAGTAGCGGACCTGGGTGTGCGCCCAGCCCTCACCGACCGGGTCCACACCGCATTCATACGTCAGCAGCTTCTCGGGCGTCGGCACAACCGGGCGCAGCAGCCGCCCGGCCCCGAAGGCCACGGCCACGAAGAGCACGCCGACCACGGCGATCAGCCCGACGACCGAATAGCCCTGGAAGTAGTCCGCGGCGACGGTGGTGCGTGCGGTCGCGTCCACCACGTCCGTCCTCGCTCCCTGACTTGCGCTTGTTCAACGACTTCGACGATCTGTACGGACGGGAGTCTAGGCCCTGCCGGGCCGCCCCGAGCAGCCGCGTCGTCGCCGACGGTGAGGTTGTCCCTACTTCGCCCATCCTGGGCGGGCGGCAGCGTAGACGTCACGGCCGGTTGTCTCAGGGACTGTCTCACGAGTCGGACGGAGACGGGAAGACGGAGCCTGGAGGACGGCGACGGCAGGCGGGACGGACCGGGTCAGCGGACGGGTCCGCCGTCGAACGGGCTGCGGAGATCGGGGGCGGCGGGGGCAGCGCGGGTGGAGGGAGCGGCGGCGGGTCCGGTGGGCCTGGCGGGCTGGGTGGGCTGGGTGGGCTGGGTGGGCTGGGTGGAATCTGGCCGATCAGTGGGTTTGGAGAGGCTGACTGCCGGGGCTGGAGTGGCCGGAGTGGCCGACGTGGCTGATTCCGCTGCGGCGGGCGGCGGGGCGGGCATCGTCGGCGGGGTGGGCGCGCCCGGCATCGGCTGGGCCACCGGGGGCTGAGACTGCGGTTGCGGTTGCGGTCGCAGGTGCGGCTGGTGGTGCCGGGGGTCGGATGGCGCCTGGTGGTGCGGCGACGGCGCGGGGTACTGGGGCTGGATGTGGCCCTGAGCCATTGGCTGCGGCTGCGTCTGGGGAGCGGGCTGGGCCTGAGGCGTCGGCTGAATCGGAGGCATCGGCTGGGTCTGCTGAGGGGCAGGCCTGGGCTGATGCTGCTGAGGCGTGCGGTGATGCGGCTGCTGGTGCTGGTGCTGGTGCTGCGACGGCTGGGGCTGGTGCGACTGGGGCTGGGGCTGGGGCTGGGGCTGGGGCTGGTGTTGAGCCTGCGCCTGCGCCCCCTTCCCCCGCTCGCGCGAGACCGCCCGGTCCATCACCTCGGCCGCGATCCGTGCCGCCGCCTCCCGCGTCCGCTCCCCCAGCAGTTCCGTGCGGATGGCGCCGCCGGCCGCCAGATGACGGTCGTACGGGAGTGGCAGCACCGCCGCGCCCCCGGCCCCCAGATGCTCGGCCGCCTTGCGGACGTCGACGCCGCTGTCGGGCGAGGAATGGGTGAGCACGACCACGGTGGTCGGCAGCAGGCCGGGGTGCAGGCCGCCGACCCAGTCCAGTACGGACCGGGTGGCCGCCACGCCCTCCGGGGTGGCCGGGGTGACCAGCACCCGCGCCTGCGTCGTCACCAGCGCGGTGCGTGCCACCTCGGCGGGCAGCGTTTCGCAGTCCACCACGGTGGCCGCGAAGTGCCGGCGCAACGACGTCATCACGACCCGGTACGTGTCGATGTCCAGCCGCGTGCCGATGGCGCCCTGGCTGCCGGGCAGCAGCCAGCCGCCGCCCGCGAACGGCAGGAGGTAGCCGGTCAGGTCCGTGATCAGCATCGAGGGGTCGACGATCTGCGCCAGATCGCTGCCCGACCAGCGCACCTCCCGAGCGCCGAGCCGGTGCGGCAGCGTGCCGAGCGCCGGATCGGCCTCGACGGCGAGCACCGGATCGGGCCGGTAGTGCGCGTAGGTGAGCGCCAGCAGGGCTGCGACGGTGGACTTGCCCGCGCCGCCGCGGATGCTGGACACGGCGATCTGCCGGCCCGTGGTCACGGGCTGCTGGATGGCGTACGCGGCCTGTGTGACGGCTGCCGTCTCGGCAGCCGGGGACGAGGCGAACACCCGGCGCAGCGCCCGCCCGGCGCGCCGGCTCAGCGGGTCACCGCGCCGCGGCTTGGGCTGCCCGGCGGCCAGTTCCGGCGGCAGCAGCGGGACGGAGACGGGCGTACTGGACGGCAGCCGCGCGGATCGGCCGTAGCGCCCGGAGGCGGGAGCCTGCGGGGTGGGGGCCTGCGGGGTGGGGGCCTGCGGGGTGGGGGCCTGCGGGGTGGGGGCCTGCGGGGTGGGGGCCTGCGCGGCCGGTGCCGATGCCGGTCCCGATGGGGCGGGCTGCGTGGGAGCGGGCGCCTGCGAAGGCGCGGCGGGCGTGGACGGTGGCGGCACGGACGGCCCCGGTATGGACGCTCCCGGCGCGGACGGTCCCGGTACGGACGGTCCCGTTGCCGACGCCGCGTACGCCTCGGGCGCGGCCGGTCGCGGCCCGGAAGCCGGTGCCGCCACGGGCGCCGCCGCGGGCATCGGCTGCGCCGCGGGCAGCGATCCCGGCGTGTTCAGGGGGCCCGGCGTGGCGCCGGCTCCGGGCGGCGCCCCACGCATCGGGCCCGTCCCGGCCGTCGTGCCCGTCATCCCTGCCTCGCCCATCGCTCCTGTCACACCCGTCGCACTCGCCACGCCAGCCTCATCCATCGCACTCACCGAACCCGCACCCCCTTCCCGCTCACGCAACTCATCGCCCTGCCGTCCCTCTTGCCACCCGGTTGCGGACAACCCCTGCCCCACCCGCTCAGCTTCGTTATGCGCATACGCATACGCATCCGATGGCGGTGGCGACTGCGGTGACGGTGACGATCCCGCGCCCGTCCCCGCGCCCGTCCCCACTCCCGCGTCCGCGCCCGCTCCCGACCCGGTCCCCGACAGCGACCCCGGCTCCGCCGACATGGCCTCTCCCCCGCCCTTCTCGGTCAGGACCCGCCCAGCAGCAAGCTGTAGACCCCGAAGGCCCCCAGCGCCACCGGGATCAGCGCCATCACACCGATCGACTCGACCATGTCCAGCCACCGCCGCAACCGTGCCCGTACGGGCTCCGGCACGCGCACCGCGAGGCCGGCGACGGGAAGCGCCGCCAGCGCGCACAGCGCCACCAGGGCGCCCGCCGCCGCCCCGCCGTCCGTCGCCCACAGCAGAACAAGCCGTACGCACACGGCCATGCCCGCCGCCAGCAGCGCGACGACCTCCACCGCCAGCGGGTAGGCGCGCGCCCGCGAGAACAACACGACGCACAGGAGGACGGCGACGAGCACGGTCCAGACGCCGGACGCACCCGCCGCCAGCACGCCCGCCGCGCCGGCCGAGAGCGCCATGGCGACGGTGGCCGGGGCGAGCCCGCGATGCGTTGCGCCCAGTGCGGCTGCCACTTGGTGCCGGCTGACCGGGGTGCCACCGGAGCGCTGGTCGTCCAGCCGGGTCAGACCGGCCGCCATCAGGGCGAGCCGCGGCAGATATCCGAGGACGAGGACGGAGACGAAGCCGAGCGCAACTCCCGTACGGGCTGGGGTGGTCAGCGCCAGCCCCAGTTCCCAGCCGCCTACCGCGAGCGCGACCGAGGCCGCGCCGATCAGGCCGCCGCGCCCCAGGGGCGTGCAGAGGCCGAGGAGCGCGAGCACGGCGGCGGCCGTCAGTCCGACGGAGGCCAGCCGGGCGCTGCCGCCCGATGCCGCCTGCCAGGCGGCGATCAGGCCGAGGGCGCCACCGGCCAGCAACAGGGCGGCGGCCGGGGCGTGTTGCCCGGTGCGGCCGGCCAGGGCGCCGATCGCCGCACCGGCGGCCACGACGAACACGGCGGCTATACCGAGCCAGAGAGCGGTGCCGCCGTCCCCGTACCAGACGGCCGCGCACACACCGGCGACCGCCGCGAGCAGCACGCTCGCCGTCACCGCCGTCCAGACGCTGGTCCGCTCGCCCCAGCCCCAACCACGGACGTCGAGGGGGTCGGCCGCCTCGTCCGCGAGGCCCGGCTCGGGGGACGCGGACGCCCCGTCCATCTCCCGTATGAGCCGCAGCACGGCGCCCTCGGGCACCTTGGCGGAGGCCAACGAGTCGTGCGGCGCGAGCACCGCGCCATGGGACGTGACCAGCCGGCGCGCCGAGGGACCGCTGCCCGCCCGTTCGCCGAGCAGCCGAAGGATGTCGGGCAGCAGCGCCCCTATGGACTCCTGCGCGGGTACGACGAGCTCGACGCGCCGTCGCTCACCGACCAGCGTCACCCGGCTGAGGCCGCTCCGCTGCCCCGCCCCCGCGGACACGCCCGTCCCCATCGTTCCTCGCCTCTCCCGTTCCTATCCGCATCACAATACGGTCCCGCCGCCGCGCGGTGTCCACCCTGTGGATAACGAGATAGGCACTAACCTGCGCCAACGCGGCGGCATGGGCTACGGGGAGGCCGGCTTACGAGACGCTCAAGAGCCACTCATGGGGCGCTCACGGGGCGCGCTTGACCACCACCGTGGTCGCCGCCTTGTCGTGCAGGCACTGCCGGTACGGCTTGTCCCAGCAGCACCACAGCAGGTTCAGCAGCGACAGGAACGGCACAAAGCCCATCGGGAAGACCACGAGGAACCGGCCGAAGGCACGGCCGAGCGAGATGTTCCGCCCGTCCTCGAGCCGCGCGACCCGCAGTCCGCAGATCTGCTTCCCGAGGGTGCCGCCGAACTTCCAGTTCATGAAGGGCTCGTGAAACACCAGCACGACCAGGGAGATGATGGCGATCACTCCGGTGATCACACCCAGCGCCTCGCTCCCCGGAGCCATCGCGTGGACCAGGGCGGAACCACCGGCCACCACGGCCATCAGGACGAAGACGAACAAAATGTCCAGGAGCCGCGCGCCGAGCCGGGCCCCCTGATTGGCCAGCATCTGCTCGCTCGGGCCACTGACCTGCGGCGGGTACGCGTACGCGGGCGCCGGCGGGGGGCCGAACTCGCCCTGTGGCGGCGGAAATCCACTCATGGGCTTGATCCAATACGGCTTCCACGTCCGGCACAAACGGGTTCCCGTGTCGCACGGCAATCGATCGCAAACGGTTACCCGGGCGAGGTGGGGGGTGGGGTGCTGGGGGTAGGGCAAACCCCACCCCCCGGCACCCTACGTACCCCATGGCACGCGAGGCCGCGGCCGGTGCAGGCTTGGGCGCATGACGGACAATTCCCGGCCCAGTGCTGCTCATGGCGCCCTTGACGGCACCTCACCACCTGCTCCCAGAGCACCTCTCAACGCCTGGACCTGGCGGGAAATCGCATACCTTCTGTCCAATTTCCCGTTGGGTGTGGCCGCGTTCGCCCTGGTCGTGGTCTGGCTCGCGCTGGGGCTCGGGCTGTCCGTCACGGTGATCGGGCTGCCGTTGTTGGCGGCGGGGCTGATGGCATGCCGGCAGTACGGGAGGCTGGAGCGGGCGCGGGCACGGGTACTGCTCGGGGTGCGGGTGCCGGAGCCGAGCGGACTGCGACCGGGCGAGCGGGGGTTCTTCCCGTGGCTGTGGACGTGTCTGAAGGACCCGGTCGCCTGGCGGCACGCGCTGTTCGCGTTCATCCGGCTGCCCTGGGCCCTCCTCACCTTCACGCTCACCTTCGTCTCGCTGTTCGTGGCGTGGCCGGTGTTGCCGTGGCTGGCCCGGTGGCTGACGAACGTGGACCGGGCCATGGTGCGCGGGCTGCTCTCGCCGTCCGACGAGCTGGAGCGGCGGATCGCCGAGCTGGAGTCGGACCGGATGACGGTCACCGACACGGCCGCGGCCGACCTCCGCCGCATCGAACGCGATCTGCACGACGGCGCACAGGCCCGGCTGGTCGCGCTCGCCATGGGCCTCGGGCTGGCCAAGGAGAAGCTCCTGGAGGGCCAGGCCGACGAAAGCGTGGCGGCGATGGTGGACGAGGCACACGGCGAGGTGAAGCTGGCGCTTCAGGAACTGCGGGATCTGGCCCGGGGCATCCATCCGGCGATCCTCACGGACCGCGGGCTGGGCCCCGCACTGACCTCGCTGGCCGGCCGCTGCACGGTGCCGGTCACCACCTCCGTCGACCTGGAGGAGCGGCCCGCGCCCGCCATCGAGGGCATCGCCTACTTCACCGTCTCCGAGCTGCTCCAGAACGTCTCGAAGCACAGTGCGGCGCGGCGGGCGGAGGTGGAGGTGTGGCGGTCGGCGGACCGGCTGCTGATCCAGGTGCAGGACGACGGGCGGGGCGGTGCGCGGCTGGACGGCGGCAGCGGGATGGCCGGGCTCGCCGATCGGCTGGGGGCCGTGGACGGCCTGTTCATGCTGGATTCGCCGGCCGGCGGGCCCACGCGGGTGACGGCGGAGCTGCCGTGGCGGCCGCGGGCGGAGGGTGCAGCGGGCGCGGCGGGCGCGGCCGGCGACTGACCGCCCTGACCTGCGTTTTTGCGCCCAGCCACAGGCCGGGGGTGGGGAAAACCCCCGCAGAAGACTGAGAAAACCCTCATGGTGCGGGCGGCGCCGGAACCGGACCCTGGACGTAGGCGAAGAGAGCCGGCTCGGCGGACGTGGCAGGAATCGCGTACGGAGACCGGACACGGCAGAACGGACGACGAGACGATGGATACCGCATACGCACCGCAGCCTCGCGGCTCCCGGGTGCCCATGGGGCTGCGGGCCCCGTTCTCCGGGCACGCCTGGCGGGGGTACCTCTACCTCTTCCTGAGCGTCCCGCTGGCCGTCCTGATGTTCGCGTACGCGATAACGGTGATCTCGCTCGGCGCCGGCCTGCTGGTGACGTTCCTGGGCATTCCGGTGCTGGCGGGCGGGCTGGCCGGAACCCGTGCGCTGGGCGGTCTGGAGCGGGCGCGAGCCCGCGCGCTGCTGGGGCAGGAGGTGGCCGAGCCCGAGCCGGTCCGCGCCGCCAAGCCGGGCCTGCTGGCATGGGTCGGGGCGGTGCTGAAGAGCGGGGCCTCCTGGCGGCACCTTCTCTACTCGTTCCTGCACTTCCCGTGGGCGCTGTTCGCCTTCATCTTCGCGACGACCTTCTGGGCCGTGGGCTGGGGACTGCTGGCCTATCCGCTGTGGCGGTGGACGTTCCCGGACTACCTGGGCCAGCCCGGCATCCAGATCATGGGCGACGGATACGGCCATGGTCTCTACCTCGACACTCCGCTGGAGACAGGGCTCACCAGCGCCGTCGGGCTGCTGATCGTGATGGCGGGGCCGTGGGTGATCCATGGGCTGACGCAGGTGGACCGGGTCATGGTCCATGGGCTGCTGGGCCCGTCCTCCCTCGCCAGCCGGGTCTCGGAGCTGGAGTCGGACCGCGGGGTCGTGGTCGACACCGCGGCGGCCGATCTCCGGCGCATCGAGCGCGATCTGCACGACGGCGCGCAGGCCAGGCTGGTCGCTCTCGCCATGGATCTGGGCCTGGCCAAGGAGAAGCTGGCGGAGGATCCCGAGGCCGCCGCGAAGATGGTGGACGAGGCACACGGCGAGGTGAAGATCGCGCTCCAGGAGCTGCGGGATCTGGCCCGCGGAATCCACCCGGCGATCCTGACCGACCGGGGGCTCGGCCCGGCGCTCTCCGCGCTGGCCGCGCGCTGCACGGTGCCGGTGACGGTGAGCGTCGAACTGGACCGCCGCCCGGCCGCGGCGATCGAGGGAATCGCCTACTTCACCGTCTCCGAGCTGCTGCAGAACGTGTCGAGGCACGCACGGGCGACGAGCGCGACGGTGGATGTCTGGCACACCGCGGACCGGATCATGCTGCTGGTCCGGGACGACGGCCGGGGCGGTGCGAACACCGAGGTCGGCAGCGGTCTGGCCGGGCTCGCCGAGCGACTCCACGCCGTCGACGGGCTGCTGGTCCTGGACTCGCCGAACGGCGGCCCGACGTCCATAACCGCCGAACTGCCGTGGCGCGGGTGACGGCCGGTCCGGGCGGCTAGCGGCCGGCTGCTGTCGGCCGCCGGCAACCGGCGGCCGGGGCCGGGACGGGGGTCCGGCCCCGGCCGTCGGTTCCTCGCCCACCTCCCCGCCCGTCCCCGCGCCCGTCCTCCCGACCTCCTCGCCCGTCCCCCGCTCCAATCGCCCGTCACTCGCCGCGTCACCGTCCGAATGCTGGGATGCTGTGGCTGGCAGGGTGGGGAGTGACGAGGCATGGGGGAGTCGGGACCGTGGAGGACAGGGTGCGGGTGGTCATCGCCGAGGATTCGGTGCTGCTTCGGGAGGGCCTGACGCGGTTGCTGACCGACCGGGGGCACGATGTCGTGGCGGGTGTGGGCGACGCCGAGGCGCTGATCAAGGCCATCAGGGAGTTGGCGGACGAGGGCGCGCTGCCGGATGTGGTGGTCGCGGACGTACGGATGCCGCCGACGCACACCGACGAGGGGGTGCGGGCCGCGATCCGGTTGCGCCGGGACCACCCTGACCTGGGGGTGCTGGTGCTCTCGCAGTACGTCGAGGAGCAATACGCGACGGAGCTGCTGGCCGGTTCGAGCCGGGGCGTCGGCTATCTGCTCAAGGACCGGGTGGCCGAGGTGCGGGAGTTCGTCGACGCGGTGGTGCGGGTCGCCGAGGGTGGCACCGCGCTGGACCCGGAGGTGGTCGCGCAGCTGCTCGGCCGCAGCCGGAAACAGGATGTGCTGGCCCATCTGACACCGCGGGAGCGGGAGGTGCTGGGGCTGATGGCCGAGGGCCGGACGAACTCCGCGGTCGCCCGGCAGCTGGTGGTCAGCGACGGCGCGGTGGAGAAGCACGTCAGCAATATCTTCCTGAAACTCGGGCTGTCGCAGAGTGACGGGGATCACCGGCGGGTGCTCGCGGTGCTCACCTATCTCAACTCCTGACCATCTGACACCCTGTCAGTTATGCAGGCCGGGGCGACGCAGACCGCGGACCAGGGCTTTGGTCGTAGAACCAAAGGACGAGTCCGGAGCGTCATACAGAAGAGGTAACGGGGGCGGTGATTTCATGACAAAACGCGCCAGGACAGCGTCTCAGCTGGACGTCCAGCATGTGATCGACCCAGGGAAGGTCACCCTTACCCACGTACGATGGATATGGGACAACCAGTCGGTACGACACGTCCCGAGCCCTGCCTCAGGCGGGGACGCCGCACCCCTCGAGGGAGGTCCGAAGCAGTGACGAGCCAGGTCAGTAGCCCAGCCGAGCAGGCCGACGGAGCGCTTGTCGGGGAACAGCGCGCATCCGGCGACGGCGGCGGAGGCAAGGAAGTCCGGCGTCTGGACCGGGTGATCATCCGGTTCGCCGGCGACTCCGGTGACGGTATGCAGCTCACGGGTGACCGGTTCACATCAGAGACGGCTTCGTTCGGTAACGACCTGTCGACGCTGCCGAACTTCCCCGCCGAGATCCGGGCCCCCGCCGGGACCCTGCCGGGCGTCTCCAGCTTCCAGCTGCACTTCGCCGACCACGACATCCTCACGCCCGGCGACGCGCCGAACGTGCTGGTGGCGATGAACCCGGCCGCGCTGAAGGCGAACCTCGCGGATGTGCCGCGCGGCGCGGAGATCATCGTCAACACCGACGAGTTCACCAAGCGCCCGATGGCCAAGGTCGGCTATGCGACCAGCCCGCTGGAGGACGGCTCGCTGTCGGCGTACAACGTCCATCCGGTGCCGCTCACCACGCTGACGATCGAGGCGCTCAAGGAATTCGGGCTGTCCCGGAAGGAGGCCGAGCGCAGCAAGAACATGTTCGCGCTGGGTCTGCTGTCGTGGATGTACCACCGGCCGACGGAGGGCACCGAGAAGTTCCTGCGCTCGAAGTTCGCAAAGAAGCCGGAGATCGCCGAGGCGAATGTCACGGCGTTCCGGGCCGGCTGGAACTTCGGTGAGACCACCGAGGACTTCGCGGTCTCGTACGAGGTCGCACCGGCCACAAAGGCCTTCCCGACCGGCACCTACCGCAACATCTCGGGGAATCTCGCGCTGTCCTACGGACTGGTCGCCGCCTCGCAGCAGGCGGACCTGCCGCTCTACCTGGGCTCGTACCCGATCACCCCGGCCTCCGACATCCTGCACGAGCTGTCCAAGCACAAGAACTTCGGTGTACGGACGTTCCAGGCGGAGGACGAGATCGCCGGAATCGGCGCGGCCCTGGGTGCGGCGTTCGGCGGCGCGCTGGCGGTCACGACCACCTCGGGCCCCGGTGTGGCTCTGAAATCGGAGACCATCGGGCTCGCGGTCAGCCTTGAGCTGCCACTGCTGATCGTGGACATCCAGCGCGGCGGCCCCTCCACGGGTCTGCCCACCAAGACGGAGCAGGCCGACCTGCTCCAGGCGATGTTCGGGCGCAACGGCGAGGCGCCGGTGCCGATCGTGGCGCCGCAGACCCCCGCCGACTGCTTCGACGCAGCGCTGGACGCGGCCCGTATCGCGCTCACCTACCGCACCCCCGTCTTCCTGCTGTCCGACGGCTATCTGGCCAACGGCTCCGAGCCGTGGCGGATCCCGGACGTCGACGAACTGCCCGACCTGCGCGTCCAGTTCGCCTCCGGGACCAACCACCAGCTGGCGGACGGCACCGAGGTGTTCTGGCCCTACAAGCGCGACGAGCAGACCCTGGCCCGCCCGTGGGCGGTGCCGGGCACGCCGGGCCTGGAGCACCGCATCGGCGGCATCGAGAAGCAGGACGGCACGGGCAACATCTCCTACGACCCGGCCAACCACGACTTCATGGTGCGCACCCGCCAGGCGAAGATCGACGGTATCGACGTCCCCGACGTCGAGGTCGACGATCCGGCCGGCGAGGACGGCAAGGGCGCGGGCACCCTCGTCCTGGGCTGGGGGTCGACGTACGGTCCGATCACCGCGGCGGTACGGCGCGTACGGGGCGCAGGGGAGCGCATCGCGCAGGCCCATCTGCGCCACCTCAACCCCTTCCCGCGGAATCTCGGCGACGTCCTGAGGCGTTACGACAAGGTGATCGTGCCGGAGATGAACCTCGGACAGCTCGCCACTCTGCTGCGCGCCAAGTACCTGGTGGACGCGCGCTCGCACACCCAGGTCAGCGGAATGCCGTTCAAGGCCGAGCAGCTCGCGGAGGTCTTTAAGGAGGCCATCAATGACTGAGACGATCTCGGAGGGCTCCTCGCAGATCGAGGCGCTGTCCCTGGTGCCCAAGGCCGACGCCAAGCAGTCCATGAAGGACTTCAAGTCCGATCAGGAAGTGCGCTGGTGCCCCGGCTGCGGTGACTACGCCGTCCTCGCCGCCGTCCAGGGCTTCATGCCCGAGCTCGGCCTGGCGAAGGAAAACATCGTCTTCGTCTCCGGCATCGGCTGCTCCTCCCGCTTCCCGTACTACATGAACACCTACGGGATGCACTCCATCCACGGCCGCGCCCCGGCCATCGCCACCGGCCTGGCCTCCTCGCGGCGCGATCTGTCCGTATGGGTCGTCACCGGTGACGGCGATGCGCTGTCCATCGGCGGCAACCACCTCATCCACGCGCTGCGCCGCAACGTCAACCTCAAGATCCTGCTGTTCAACAACCGGATCTACGGTCTGACCAAGGGCCAGTACAGCCCCACCTCCGAGGTCGGCAAGATCACCAAGTCGACGCCGATGGGGTCGCTGGACGCCCCGTTCAACCCGGTCTCCCTGGCGATCGGCGCCGAGGCGTCCTTCGTGGCCCGCACCGTCGACTCCGACCGCAAGCACCTCACCTCGGTGCTGCGCGAGGCCGCCGCCCACCCCGGTACGGCACTGGTGGAGATCTACCAGAACTGCAACATCTTCAACGACGGCGCGTTCGAGGCCCTCAAGGACAAGGAGCGGGCCCAGGAGGCCGTGATCCGCCTGGAGCACGGCCAGCCGATCCGCTTCGGCGCCCCGGCCGCCGACGGGCTCGGCTCCAAGGGCGTCGTCCGCGACCCGGCCACCGGCGACCTCAAGGTCATCGACGTGGCGTCGGAGGGCGCGGCGGACGTGCTGGTGCACGACGCGCACAACCCCTCGCCCACCACCGCCTTCGCCCTCTCCCGGCTCGCCGACCCCGACACGCTGCACCACACCCCCATCGGTGTGCTGCGCAATGTCGACCGCCCCGTCTACGACACCCTGATGTCCGACCAGCTCGACACGGCCATCGAACAAAAGGGCAAGGGCGACCTGGCCGCGCTCCTGGCGGGCAATGACACTTGGACGGTCGTGGGCTAGCGGGTTCGCTGCGCTTTGCCTGGGCCGTTTTCGGCTGTCCCGCCGTTGTGGTTGGTGTGGGCGGTTGCCGCTGCGCGGGGCCGGTTCGCTGCGCTTTGCCTGGGCCGCGTCTCTGGCTTTCCCGCCGTTGTGGCTGGTGTGGGCTGTTGCCGCTGCGCGGGGCTTTTCGGCTGCGGTGCCGGAACTCAGGACTCCGTCATGAGTTCCGGCCCCTCCCGTGGGTGGGTGGTGGGAGATGGTGGGGCTTGCCGTACGCCGTCGGCTGCGGCTTGTGGTCCGGGAGCCGTGCCGTGCTGGGATCCGCCGGTGGTCCCTCAGCGGACCCCTCGGGGGCCCGGGGCCTCGCCCCGGTTTCGGGGTCCGGGGCCTGGCCCCGGTTTCGGGAAGGGGCGGGACCGGGGCAACGGAATCGCGCACGACGCCCCGCACCCGGCAACGCACCCCCACGCACCACCCACCTCCCCGTCCCCACCCCAACGGGAGGGGACGGGCCGCGGGACGGAGTCGTGCGGCCCGTCACCGCACCCGACAGCCCCGCGCAGCGACCCCGCCCGCCGCAGGCGCAACGGCGCGACACCCCCACAGCGGGACAGCCAAAGACGCGGCCCAGGCAAAGCGCAGCGGACCGCAACGGCGACAACCCCCCACGCCGCGACAGGCGACAACGGCGAGCAACCAAGCCTGCTAAGCCCAAGCGCCGCGCCCCGTAATCACCGTATTCCGAAACGGGCATGACACCGGAAGCGTGTGGGGTTACCTTTCACAGGGTCGACGCAGAGCCACCGGGAGGGCCGTTGCAGTCTGGAAGCGAACAGCGCACAGGACTCGCCTTCGGCTTCGCCGCGTACGGAATGTGGGGGTTGCTGCCGCTCTACTGGCATCTGCTGGGCGCCGCCTCGGCGTCCGAGATCATGGCGCACCGCATGGTGTGGTCGCTGCCCGTCGCGGTCGTCGTCCTGGCCGTGATGCGCCGATGGGCCTGGATACGCCCGCTGCTGCGTCAGCCCAAGCGGCTCGGGCTGATCCTGGTCTGCGCAACCGTCATCTCGGTGAACTGGTTCCTCTACATCTGGGCGGTCAACGCCGGGCATGTGCTGGAGGCTTCGCTCGGCTACTTCATCAACCCGCTGGTCAGCATCGCCTTCGGCGTTCTGGTGCTGCGGGAGCGGCTGCGGCCGCTGCAGTGGACGGCGGTGGGTGTCGGCGCCCTCGCCGTCGTCGTGATGACCGTCGCCTACGGCAAGGTGCCGTGGATCGCGCTCGCGCTGGCCTTCACGTTCGCGACATATGGGCTGGTCAAGAAGGGCATCAAGCTCGACGGTATCGAGGGCTTCAGCGCCGAGACGGCCATGCAGACGCTGCCCGCGCTCGGTTTTCTGGTCTTCCTCGGTATGCGCGGTGACTCCGGCTTCACCACCGGCGGGGTGGGCCTGGCACTGCTGCTCGCGGGATGCGGGATCGCGACCGCGGTGCCGCTGATCTGCTTCGGCGCGGCGGCGGTGCGGTTGCCGCTGTCGACGATCGGGATGATGCAGTATCTGGCGCCAACGTTCCAGTTCGTACTGGGACTTACGGTCTTCCACGAGGAGATGCCGCCCGAGCGCTGGGCCGGGTTCGCGCTGGTGTGGCTGGCGCTGGCGGTGCTGACCTGGGATGCGCTGCGGACCGGCCGACGAGGCCGGGCGGCACTTGCCGACGCTGGGGCTCGCGCGAGCGAGGCGGCGGTGGCAGAGACAGCGGCGGTTGAGCCCGTGGTGGCAGAGGCAGCGGTCGCCGAGGCGGCGCAGGGAGCGCGGGCCGCGGCCCCGTTGGAGGGGCCGGGCCGCGCTGGCCCGACCACTCCCCCCGGCCGTCCTACGCCGTGATGTCCCGCGTGGTGAACCGCGCCCAGGCCGCCGAGCCGAAGACGACGGCATAGAGCGCCTGCAGGCCGAGGTTTTTCTGCAGCTGGTCCCAGTAGACGGGGTCGCGGAGCAGGTCGGCGAAGGACAGCCAGTAGTGCGGGAAGAGATACGGCTGGATGGCGTCCAACTGCGGGATGGTGTCCAGGATTTGCACGGTGATCAGCAGGCCGACCGTCGTCGCCATCGCCGCGATACCGCTGGTCGTGAGCGTCGATATGAACAGGCCGACGGCGGCCACGCCTATGAGGGAGAGCGCGACGACGCATGCGATGGCCAGCGCGCGCAGCAGCCCTTCGCCGAAGGACACGGAGGTGCCGGAGAGCAGGGTGACGTCGCCCAGCGGGAAGAGCACCGCGCCGGTCAACAGCGCTGACAGCGCCACAACCAGGGTGCCCACCAGGCAGAACGTCATGGTCGTGGCGTACTTGACCAGCAGCAGGCGGGTGCGGCCCGCGGGGGCGACGAGGAGATAGCGCAGCGTCCCGGCAGTGGCCTCGCCGGCTATGGAGTCGCCCGCGATCACCCCGATGGACATCGGGAGGAAGAACGGCAGCGTCATCGCGAGCGAGGTGAAGACCAGGAAGAGCCCGTTGTTGGTGATCTGCGAGAGGAAGGCCGGGCCGCCCTCACCCCCGCCGCCGCCCGCCGACCCGCCGTCGCCGGTCTCGATCTTCACGGCGATGCCGACCAGGACCGGTACGCCCGCGAGCACCGCCAGCAACGCGAGGGTGCGCCAGCGCCGGAACGTCATACCGATCTCGCTGCGCAGCAGGCCCAGCGACCACAGCGGTCGGCGGCGCAGCACCCCGTCAGCCTGCGACATCGAAGCCCTCCCCGGTCAGATGCACAAAGACGTCCTCCAGCGAGGCGCGCTCGGTGCCGAAGGCGCGGACGCGGACACCGGCGTGGACGAGCGCGGCGTTCAGATCCGCGAGTTCGAGGGAGTCCGGGGAGAGAGGGGAGTCGGAGGAGAGAGGGGAGTCGGGGGAGGTGGCGGGGTTCTGATGGCCCTGAGGGGACGGCTCGGACGGGAGCTCGCCCGTCACCCGGTCTTCGGTGACTTCGAGGTCGGTCACGCCCTGCTCCTTCAGGACGCGCACCGCGTCCGCCGTGTCGGGAGTCGTCACCGTCAGCCTCCCGAGGCCGCGCGAGCCGAGCACGGTGGCGGAGAGGTCGGCGACGGTGCCCTGGGTGATCAGTCGGCCTCGGGCCATCACCGCGGCATGGGTGCAGACCTGCTCGATCTCGTCGAGCAGGTGTGAGGAGAGGAAGACGGTGGTGCCGTCCGCCGCCAGCTCACGGACCAGCGCTCGGATCTCCCGCATGCCCTGCGGGTCGAGGCCATTGGTCGGCTCGTCGAGAACCAGCAGCTCACGGGGCTGGAGCAGGGCCGCGGCCAGCCCGAGGCGCTGCTTCATGCCGAGGGAGTAGGCGCGCGCCTTCTTGCCGGCCGCGGCGGCCAGGCCCACCCGCTCCACCGCGCGGCCGACCCGCTCGGCGCGGGTGCGGGGATCGGCGGTCGGATCCGCGGCGTCGAAGCGCCACAGATTGTCGCGGCCGCTGAGGAAGCCGTAGAGCGCCGGGCCCTCGATGAGTGCACCGACCTTGGGGAGCACCCGGCGGCCGGCGCCGGGCATCGGCTGCCCGAGCACCCGCGCGCTGCCCGCGGTCGGTTCGATCAGGCCCATCAGCATGCGGATGGTGGTGGTCTTGCCGGAGCCGTTGGGCCCGAGGAAGCCGAAGACACTGCCTCGCGGTACGGCCAGATCCAGGCCGTCCACGGCGAGCTGACCGCCGCGGTACGCCTTGGTCAGCCCGCGCGTCTCGATCACCCGGTCCCCGGCGGGCCGGTGTTCGCGTGCGGGCCCCGCGGCGGCTGGCTGCGGCATCGGCTCCCCCGGTGTCGTGATGTGTGGCGTGTGACGTGTAGCGGGTGGCGGGTGGCGGGTGGCGGGTGATGTAAGCGGCGTATGGCGGATGGTGTGTGCGGTACGGGCTGCGCCGCGCCACCCCGGGCGGGGTGGCGCGGCGGTCGGTTCAGTCGCTGCCGTCAGTAACGACCGTCTCCCACCGTCCCCTTACTTCGCGGCGTTGGCCGCGGCTATCAGGGACTGCTTGTCGACGGCGCCGGCGTAGATGGTGCCGTCGTCCGTCACCAGGGCGTTGACCAGGCGGGTGCTGAAGACCCGGCCGGAGCCGAAGGAGCCGGTCACCTTGTCGCCGACGCTGTCGAGGAACTTGCCAGCGTCGCCGGCGGCGTCCTGCTCCTTGCCGGAGGGCAGACCCTGGCCGGAGCCCTTGATCGTGGCGATGGACGTCCAGCCCTTGCCGATGACGTTGAACCCGTCCGGGCCCTGCTTGAAGTCCTTCATGCCCTTGTGGCCCTTGAAGCCCTTGCCGGCCTCGAAGTCCTTCTGCGCCTTCGCGCCCTCCTTGTCGCCGTCGACGACCTTGGCGCCCTTGGGAGGCGTGAAGGAGAACGTGTCCGCATCGGGCTTGGCGAAGTCGACGTTGGTGAAGCCCGCGTCGATCGCGGCCGCGCCACCGCTCTTGGGAGTGAGGGTGAACTTCAGCGGGACGCCGTTCTCGGCGTCCACCGAGATCCGGATCGCGCCGATGGTCGAGCCGGACTGCTTCGGCTTGATCACGAGCTGGTAGGCATCCCGCCCGGCGACCCTGGCCGTGCCGTCGACCGTGACCGAGGTGGTGTCGCCCGCCGCCTTGAGGGCCTCCTTCGCGAGGTCCTGCGGGGTGGCGTTCTTCAGGTCCTTGGGGAGGCCCTCCGGCCGGCCCTGGTGCGGCCCGTGATGGCTGCCGCGCTTGGCGCCGTCGGCCGCCTTGCTGTGTACGGCGGTGTTGCTGCCACTGTCGTACGCCCAGACCTCGGCGCCGTTGTGGATGAAGCTGTATTCGGCGGCCTTGTCGACGATCGACACCCGCTGCTTGTCGGGGCCGTCGGCGGCGACGCGCAGCGTGTGCGCACCGGACGCCAGCTCCATCAGTTTGTTCTGCGGGGACGCGGACGCGCCGTCCTCGCCCTGCGCGCCACCGCTCGGGCCGTCGCCGCCGAACGCGCCGGCACCGACACCGCCCGGCAGGCCGGGCAGGCCCAGGTCCGTACTGATCCGGACCGTGCCGGACAGCTGCTGGACATCGGAAGTGGCGATCTTGGCGACCAGATCCTGCGCCGAGATCTTCGGCAGATCGGGCGAACCGACGCCGGCGAACGCCGGGACCAGCCCGATCGTCGCCGCCGTAACCCCCACCACCGCGACCGGCACCCCGTACCGCACCGCCTTACGGCGCTTCGGTGAACGCTCCCCGCCCCATTCGTCGGTGCCCTCCGTCGGTTCGTTCCGTGGCATGTGCCGTACCTCCGTCGTATGCGGCGGTCGCTGCGCGATGCACTCGCCCACCCCCGGGCTCATGGTGAGCCGTCCGCCGTGCTGTGGTGCTTTCCATCCCACCAAACCGCCCGGCAAAAAGCGTCAGCCCGCGGAAGCAACTCGTCGTACTGCTGAGGTATGACGCCAGATCACCTGACGGCGGGGACCGTACAACCTGAGTCCGACCGGGCCCCTAGGGGAACCTGCGACATGACGGGGCGTCATATCGGGAGTGGGAGCGGCGGGCAGGTGGTGCGGGCTGTGGCGGCGGTGCCACGCGCTCACGCCGCGCAGCTATCCCGCGCGGTGCACCACCGAGTCGCACAGCCCCTCAAGTGCCGTCTTGGCCATGCAGGACGGCAGCGGCGCCAGCGTCGCGCGGGCCTCCTCGGCGTAGCGCACGGTGTCCAGACGGGCCTGCTCCAGCGCCGGGTGGGCGCGCAGCCCGGCCAGCGCCTCGGCATGCCGGACGTCGTCGGTGAGATCGCCGGCCAGCAGATCGCACAGCGCGCGGTCCTCGGCCGTACCGGAGTCGCCCTCGGCCAGCGCGCGCAGATGCAGCACCGGCAGCGTCGGGATGCCCTCCCGCAGGTCCGTGCCGGGCGTCTTGCCGGACTCGTGGGAGTCGCTGGCGATGTCCAGCACGTCGTCCGCCAGCTGGAACGCGGTGCCCAGCCGCTCGCCGTACTGGGTGAGGATGTTGACGACCGACTCGTCGGCACCGGACATCATCGCCCCGAGGCGGCCCGAAACGGCGACCAGCGAGCCGGTCTTGCCGGCGAGGACGTCCAGATAGTGCTCGATGGGGTCGTGCCCGTCGCGCGGGCCCGCGGTCTCCAGGATCTGGCCGGTCACCAGGCGCTCGAACGCCTCGGCCTGGATCCGGACCGCCTCGGGCCCGAGGTCGGCGAGGATGTGCGAGGCGCGGGCGAAGAGGAAGTCGCCGGTCAGGACCGCGACGGAGTTGCCCCAGCGGGCGTTGGCGCTGGGCACGCCGCGGCGCACATCGGCCTCGTCCATCACGTCGTCGTGATAGAGCGTGGCCAGGTGCGTCAGCTCGACGACGACGGCCGACGGCACCACGCCGGGGCTGTGCGGGTCACCGAATTGCGCGGCCAGCATCACCAGCAGCGGCCGGAACCGCTTGCCTCCCGCGCGCACGAGATGCTGCGCGGCTTCGGTGATGAACGGCACGTCGCTCTTGGTGGCCTCCAGCAGGCCCTCCTCGACAGCCGCCAATCCGGCCTGGACATGGGCCTCAAGAGCCTGGTCCCGCACGCTCAGCCCGAAGGGCCCGACGACGGTCACGAGGGGTACTCCTGTCTGCTGACGATCAAACCTATTGTCGATCTGTCGCTGTCTCCACCATTGGCCAGCGTATCCGGTCGCACTTCGATCACCGTGAGCGCCCGCCCCCCGAACCACCGGGAAGCGCGCCGACCTGCCGGCCGGTATGTTCCTGATCCCCCGTTGCTGGGCGTTTGGCATGGCGGAGAGATCGTGTCAGAGACGTGCACCTCGGGAGGCGTCCGCGTCAAGAAAAGGGGACGCGCGTGCTCCGGGAGGGCGCAGGACGCATCCCGTAGGGGAGCGGAAGGCCCCTGGCGACCCCGTAGGGGAGCGGGAGGCTCGTGCCCCAGGAGGGCGTCTCACCCGTACGCCCGCGCCACCGCGTGCGCCAGTCGCGGCGAGGCGAACTCCGTGCCGCACACGAAGCGCATCACCGGCCCGAACGACGCGGCCGCCGGCAGCCCGGTGAAGTACAGACCCGGCACGGAAGAGCCGAAGCCGGCGTCCAGCAGCGGCCCGCCGGCCCGCACCGCGATCTCCGTGCGCAGCCGCCGGCCCAGGAAGTCCAGCGCCGCCAGGTCCATCCGGTAGCCGGTCGCGGCCAGGACATGGTCGGCGGTGAGTTCGGCGTGGGGGGCGTGCGCGGCGGCCCCGCCGCCCCGGAGTGCCAGCACCGGACGGCCGTCCCGGATATGGGCCCGTACGATCCGCGTCCCCTGGGTCACCCGTACCCGCCCCACGAAGCGGTCCCGCAGCCACCACGCGCCCAACGGGCCGAGCACCCGCCGCACCAGGAAGCGGCGCGCGGGCGCCGGGAGATGACGGAACCCCCCGGCGTAATAGGTCAGCGCGTACAGCGACCAGGCGTTGCCGAACGGCGTCCGCGGCCGGAGGCGGGGCTGGCGGTCCGGCGGCGCCCCGAAGCCCACGGCCGCGCGCCCGCGCGCCACCACCCGTACGGACGCCGCGCCCGCGTCCGCCAGGAGCACGGCGCTCTCCAGGGCCGACTGCCCGGCGCCGACCACGACCACGTCCCGGCCGGCCAGCGCCGACAGATCGTGATGCTGCGAGCTGTGCGACACCGGGCCCTTGGCTGATGGCCCCTCCGGGACGGCGGCGGCCAGCTCGGGCGGCAGATACGCGATCCCGGTGAGTCCGGTGGCGACGATCACGGCGCGCGCGGCGGCCCGCTCACCGCTGTCCAGTGTCAGCTCGAAGCCGTCGGACCCGCGGTCTACCGAGACGACCCGGACCCGTTCCAGCCCCGGGAGCAGCCGCTCCTGCACCCACTGCCCGTACCGGACGAAGGTCTCCACCGGGATGACGTCCCAGTCGGACTCGTAGCCGCCCTCCCCCGTGGCCGCGCAGAAGTCGCCGAGGGTGTGGCCGGGCTGCGGGGCATCGATGCTGGACGCGCCGGGGGTCGACTTGAGCAGCATGCCCGCCGGCATCCGCGCCCGCCAGCTCACCATCGGCTCCCCGAAGACCCGCACCGGCACACCGCGCGCCCGAAGATGCGCGGCCGTCGACAGGCCGTACGGGCCGGCCCCGATGACCGCTACCGGAGTGCTCACTTCGATGCCTCCCCTGGGTGGGTGCGTCAGTGGTGCTGCTGTGGGGTGTGTGGTGCTGTGTCCTCGGCGTTCGGTGTCTTCGGTGTCCTCGGCGTTCGGTGTTTTCGTCCTCAGCGCCGGTGTTGTGCCGCCGCTCTCCGGGTGCGCCGCAGCTCCGCCAGGTGCCGGGCGCCGGGCCCGACGCACCGGGCGAGCATGGTGAAAAACGGCAGCGGATCGTCGGCCGCGAACCACGCCAGTTCCGTGCCGGCCGGCCGCCTCGGGGTGTGCGGTGCCGTACGGCGGCCCCGGTAGACGAGCCGCGCGGGCAGATCGATGTTCTCGACGACGAAGCGGTGCCCGGCCCGCTGGTCGCCCTGCGGGACGGCGCGCCCGGTGAGATCCAGATGCTGGGCGCGTACGACATCCACCCCGGCCGCGTTCTCGAAGAGCCGGAACTGTGCGCCCATCCGGGGGTTGAAGTCCAGCAGCTTGTACCGGCCGTCCCTGCGGTCGAGGCGCCAGTCGAGGTCGGCGGTCCCGCTGAAGCCGATCCGTTCGACGAACCGGGCCGTCATCTGGGCCAGTTCGGGGTTGTCGACGACATACGCGCAGGCCGTCATGCCGGCGTACGGGGGCCAGGAGCGCACCTTGACCCCGGTGAACAGCGCGAGCGCCGCGCCGGACGCGTCGGCATACGCGTGCACGATCCAGTCCTCGGCGTCCTCCCGCGGCAGATACTCCTGGAGGATCACGCCCGGCCGCGGGCCCCAGCCGCGCGCCAGGGCCAGCAGTTGGGACGGCCCGCCGATCCGGGTCGTCCCGGCGACCGCGGGCCGCCGGCGCCGCAGGAACGCCTCACGATTCTTGGCGACCACCGGGAAGCGGGCCTGCCCGGCGTAGGCCTCGATGTCCGCGTACGAGCGGGGGAAGGCGGCCGCCGGTGACGGCACCCCGTGCTCGACGCAGAGCTCGTGCAGCCCCTGTTTGCTGGCCAGCCTGCGGGGCAGGCCGGCCGCCACCCGGGGGAAGCGGAACGGCCCGGCGAGCGCGGCGGCATGCTCGGCGATCAGTACGGCCGCCTCCTCGTCGGTCGGGACCAGTACCGTCGGCCGGCCGATGCGCCGGCCGATCCGCAGCAGCCCGTCCACCAGGCGGCCCGGATCCTCGCGCCCGGTGGTCGGCCACACAAAGCGGCCCTTCAGATAGCGGGAGGCCGCGGCGGGCGTGCAGCGGTCTTCGGTGATGGCGTATATGGGCACGCCGAGCCGCCCCAGGCTGCGGATCGCGCCCACGCCGCCATGGTGGAGCGGGTATGCGCCGATCTTCACGATCAGCGCCGGAACGCTCCGGTCGATCGCGAGCGCCTGCCGCGCAGGCCGCGCGCCACTGAGAGCCAACGTGTACCCCCCCCACCGGCAGAGTTCCGCCCGCCCGTGCCCGCTAAGGACGCTAGGCCCGAATTGTGTAGTGCGGCAAGGCCTTTCAGGACATTGCGCGGGGTGGGGCGAGAGAGGTGTGAGGTGCCGGCTCGACGGCGGTCGTGTCCCCCCACCCCCGAACCCACCCCCCGCCCCCTCCCCCGAAGGGGGAGAGGGGGAGGGGGCGGGGGAGGCGGTTTCGCGCTCTCAAGGGAGCGGCGGGGTTATCCACAGCCCGCCCCCGCCTCGCCCGCCCCGCCGTACCCTGATCGTCGGACCGACCGGGATCACCGAGCCCGGCGGACCGCCGACCGACCGGCCCGGTCACCCGACACCAGGCCGGCCCGGCCGCCCACCGGCGACGACGAACGCGAGGAGCTGTCCATGCCCGATCAGCGCCCGGAGCAGAGCGCGGAGCAGAGCCCGTTCGACCTGGCAGAAGGCGATCCCTTCGGCCCGTACACCCTCCCCTACGGCGTGTTCAGTACGGCGGACACGCCCGGCCGGCGCCGGATCGGCGTCCGCTTCGGCCGCCATGTCCTGGACCTCGGCGCCCTGCCGGGCGCGCTGCCCGCCGTCGTACGGGCGCCGCACGCCGAGCTGCTCGCCGCGCCGACCCTCAACCCGTTGCTGGCCGCCGGCCGTAGCGTCTGGCAGGAGGTCCGCGCGGCCATCCGCGCCGCGGTGACGGACCCCGCGCACCGCACCGCCGTGACGCCGCTGCTGCGCCCGCTGGCCGACGTCACCCTGCACCTCCCCTTCGAGGTCGCCGACTACGTCGACTTCTACGCCAGCGAGCACCACGCCACCAACGTCGGCCGGATCTTCCGCCCCAACGGCGCGGCGCTGCCCCCCAACTGGAAGCATCTGCCGATCGGTTACCACGGCCGGTCCGGCACCATCGTCGTCACCGGCACACCGGTCGTCCGCCCCAATGGCCAGCGCAAGGCCCCGGACGACGCGGCGCCGACCTTCGGCCCGTCCGCCCGTCTGGACATCGAAGCCGAGGTCGGCTTCGTCGTCGGCACGCCGTCCACCCTCCACGAACCGGTCGGCCTCGACGGCTTCCGCGACCATGTCTTCGGCGTCTGCCTGGTCAACGACTGGTCCGCGCGCGACATCCAGGCCTGGGAGTACGTCCCGCTCGGCCCCTTCCTGGGCAAGTCCTTCGCGACCTCCGTGTCCGCGTGGATCACCCCGCTCGACGCCCTCGACGAAGCCCGTACGCAGCCGCCTGCCCGGGACTTCCCGCTGCTGCCCTACCTCGACGACTCGGCTGGTGAAGCGGGCGGCATCGACCTGCGCATCGAGGTGAGCATCAACGGTGAGACGGTCTCCCGGCCGCCGTTCTCCGCGATGTACTGGACGGCCGCCCAGCAGCTGGCCCATATGACGGTCAACGGCGCCTCGCTGCGCACCGGCGATCTGTTCGCCTCCGGGACGGTCTCCGGCCCCGAGCCCGACCAGCTGGGCTGTCTGCTCGAACTCACCCAGGGCAAGGGCCCCTACCTCCAGGACGGCGACGAGGTCACTCTCACCGCGTGGGCACCGGGGCCGGACGGCGCCCGAATCGGTCTGGGAGAGGTCGTCGGGCGGGTCCTGCCGGCGCCCGACCTGGGCAGGTAGGTCGCCGCGGCCGCCCCCTGCCCGTGATGCGACATGACGGGCAGGGAGCCGGCCCGGTCCGCCCGGCCTCCCCCTGGACGTACGACGTCAACATGCACCAAAACCTCACATACATCCCAATTCAACCGCCCCGCAAGGCTGCTACGTCACGACCGCACACCAACTCCGTACCGGCGTTGCCGCAATCCCGTCCTCGTTCTGCACGGCCTCCCCGGGCCGGCTACCGGCTTGCTAGCCTCACGTCTCCCTGTCCCACAACGGAGGAGATGTACGTGCGCAAGGCAACGCAGATCGCCGGGGCGGCCGCCATCGCCGCGATGCTGCTCAGCGGCTGCGGAAGCAGCGGCGGCGACAAGGAGACCCCGCCGAGCAAGTCGCCGGAGAGCGGCCCGTCGACTCCGGGCGGTGCCGACAAGCCGGCGAACGGCGCGGCGGTCGACGGCGCTTGGGAAGCGGACTCCTCCGACGGCAAGCTGATACTCGCGATCACCAAGGGCACCGTCGCGCTCAGCAACGGCACCAAGGCGGCCTGTCTCGGCAAGGTCCAGGAGATGGCGGGCACGACCATGGCCGCCCTCAAGTGCACCAACGGGGACGACACCCGGACGATGGGCACGCTCAAGCCGGGCGCCGACGGCAAGAGCCTGACGGTCGACTGGAAGAACGGCCCGACCGAGAAGTACACCAAGTCGACCGACGGCAGCGTGAAGATCCCCGACATGCCCGAGCTGCCGAGCGGCGTGCCCAGCATGCCCAAGAGCTGACCCGTACGACAGACCGCCGCCCGGCAACCCCCAAGAGGGTGCCGGGCGGCGGCCGTTGATACGTACGGCGGCGCGTCGTCCTCAGCGCACAAAGACTCCCGCCTGGCCGGCCAGGTCGAGGAAGTACTGCGGCGCCAGGCCGAGCGCCAGCGTGACCACCACGCCGACCGCGATGGCCATGGTCGTCAGCGGGCTGGGCACCGCGACGGTCGGGCCCTCCGCCTTCGGCTCGCTGAAGAACATCAGCACGATCACCCGGATGTAGAAGAACGCGGCGATCGCCGAGGAGATCACGCCGACCACGACCAGCCAGCCCGCGCCGCTCTGCGCCGCCGCCTTGAAGACCGCGAACTTTCCGGCGAAGCCGGAGGTCAGCGGGATACCGGCGAAGGCCAGCAGGAAGACCGCGAAGACCGCCGCCACCAGGGGCGAACGCCGGCCCAGGCCCGCCCACTTGGACAGATGCGTCGCCTCTCCACCGGCGTCCCGCACCAGGGTGACGACGGCGAAGGCGCCGAGCGTCACGAAGGAGTAGGCGGCGAGGTAGAAGAGCACCGAGGAGATGCCGTCCTCACTGGTGGCGATGACACCGGCGAGGATGAAGCCGGCGTGCGCGATGGAGGAGTAGGCCAGCAGCCGCTTGATGTCGGTCTGGGTGATGGCGACGATCGCGCCGCCCAGCATCGTGACGATCGCGACGCCCCACATCACCGGCCGCCAGTCCCAGCGCATGCCGGGGAGTACGACGTACAGCAGGCGCAGCAGCGCGCCGAAGGCCGCGACCTTGGTGGCGGCCGCCATGAAGCCGGTGACCGGGGTCGGGGCGCCCTGGTATACGTCCGGCGTCCACATGTGGAACGGGACCGCGCCGACCTTGAACAGCAGGCCCATCAGCACCAGCGCGGCGCCGATCAGCAGCAGCGCGTCATTGCCCATCGTGCCGGCCAGCGCCGGGTCGATCTGCTTGGCGCCGTCGGCGATGACCTCGGCGATCCCGGCGTAGGTGACCGTGCCGGCGTAGCCGTACAGGAGGGCGATGCCGAACAGGAGGAAGGCCGAGGAGAAGGCGCCGAGCAGGAAGTACTTCATCGCCGATTCCTGCGACAGCAGGCGCTGGCGGCGGGCCACCGCACACAGGATGTACAGCGGGAGGGAGAAGACCTCCAGGGCGATGAAGAGGGTCAGCAGGTCGTTGGCCGCCGGGAACACCAGCATGCCGCCGATCGCGAAGAGGACGATCGGGAAGACCTCGGTGGTGGTGAACCCGGCCTTGACCGCGGCCTGTTCGGCTTCGCCGCCGGGGACGGCGGCGGCCTGGGCGGCGAAGGAGTCCACCCGGTTGCCGTGTGCCGCCGGGTCGAGCCGGCGCTCGGCGAAGGTGAAGACCGCGACCAGGGACACCAGCAGGATCGTGCCCTGCAGGAACAGCGCGGGACCGTCGACGGCGATGGCGCCCATCGCGGCGATCCCGGCCTTGGACGAGCCGAAGCCGCCGGCCGCCAGGCCGATGACCGCGGCGAACGCGGCGGCCAGCGCCACCACGGACACCAGCAGCTGGGCGTAGTAGCGGCTGCGGCGCGGCAGCAGCGCCTCGATCAGGACGCCGACCACCGCGGCACCGAGGACGATCAGCGTCGGGGACAGCTGGCCGTATTCGATGCGCGGCGCCGGGATCTTGCCCGGCAGCTCGGCCGCCACTGTCCACAGGCTGTGGACACTTGCCACGGAACTCACTTCGCGGCCTCCACCTCTTGATCATGCACGGCGTGGCCGGGCCGGCCTGCACCGGGCACGGCGTCCACCCGCACTGCGGGCTTGGGGTCCTTCTTGTCCACGACGGACAGGGTGTGATCGACCGCCGGATTGACGATGTCGGTGAGCGGCTTGGGGTACACCCCGAGGAAGAGCAGCAGCGCGATCAGCGGCGCGACCACCACCAGCTCCCGGGCCCTGAGGTCGGGCATGCCCTCCACCTTGGCCTTCACCGGCCCGGTCATCGTCCGCTGGTAGAGGACGAGGACGTAGAGCGCGGCGAGGACGATGCCGACGCTGGCGATGATCCCGATCACCGGATAGCGGCTGAACGTGCCGACCAGGACCAGGAATTCGCTGATGAACGGGGCCAGGCCGGGTAGCGACAGGGTCGCCAGACCGCCGATGAGGAAGGTGCCGGCGAGGACCGGGGCGACCTTCTGCACGCCGCCGTAGTCCGCGATCAGCCGCGAGCCGCGGCGGGTGATCAGGAAGCCGGCGACCAGCATCAGCGCGGCCGTGGAGATGCCGTGGTTGACCATGTAGAGCGTGGCACCGCTCTGGCCCTGGGTCGTCATCGCGAAGATGCCCAGGATGATGAAGCCGAAGTGGGAGATCGAGGCGTAGGCGATCAGCCGCTTGATGTCCCGCTGGCCGACCGCGAGCAGCGCGCCGTAGATCACGCTGATCAGGGCGAGCACCAGGATCACCGGGGTGGCCCAGCTGCTGGCCTCCGGGAAGAGCTGGAGGCAGAAGCGGAGCATCGCGAAGGTGCCGACCTTGTCGACCACCGCGGTGATCAGCACCGCGACCGGCGAGGTCGACTCACCCATGGCGTTGGGCAGCCAGGTGTGCAGCGGCCACAGCGGCGCCTTCACCGCGAAGGCGAAGAAGAAGCCGAGGAACAGCAGCCGCTCCGTGCCGGTGCCGAAGTCGAGCTTGCCGGACGTCCGCGCCTCGACGATCTGCTGGAGCGAGAAGGTGCCGCTGCCGAGCTGGTCGGCGGTGACGGCGTACAGACCGATCACCGCGGCCAGCATGATCAGTCCGCCGGCGAGGTTGTAGAGCAGGAACTTCACCGCGGCGTACGACCGTTGGGTGGCGGCCTGTTCCTCGCCGTGCGCCCCGGCCCGGTCCCCGAAGCCGCCGATGAGGAAGTACATCGGGATCAGCATGGCTTCGAAGAAGATGTAGAAGAGGAAGACGTCGGTGGCCTCGAACGAGAGGATCACCATCGCCTCGACGGCCAGGATCAGCGCGAAGAAGCCCTGGGTGGGCCGCCAGCGGCTGTTGGAGCCCGCGGCGGAGCCACTGTCGGATGCAGATTCCAGGGGGTCGGCGTCATGCCAGCCCGCCAGGATCACGAACGGGATCAGCAGGGCGGTCAGCGCGATCAGGGCGACCGCGATGCCGTCGACGCCGAGTTCGTAGCGGACGCCGAAGTCCTGGATCCAGGCGTGCGATTCGGTGAGTTGGTACGGGCCCTCGGCGCCGGGCCGGAAGCGGACCGCGATCACCACGGCCAGTACGAAGGTGGCCAGCGAGAACAGCAGCGCCAGCCATTTGGCAGCGGTGCGCTTGGCGGCGGGCACCGCGGCGGTGGCGACCGCCCCGATCGCCGGTACCGCGGCGGTTGCCGTCAGCAGGGGGAAGGAAAAGTCCGCCATGGTTCAGACACCCCTCATCAGCAGGGTCGCGGCGACGAGGACGGCGGCTCCGCCCAGCATTTGGACCGCGTACGAGCGGACGAAGCCGCTCTGCAACTGGCGCAGCCGGCCGGAGAGTCCGCCCATCGAGGCCGCCGTGCCGTTGACCGCGCCGTCAACCACGGAGTGGTCGAGGTAGACCAGCGTGCGGGTGAGGTGCTCGCCGCCGCGCACCAGGACGATGTGGTTGAAGTCGTCCTGGAGCAGATCGCGGCGGGCCGCCCGGGTCAGCAGCGAGCCGCGCGGCGCGACGGCCGGGACGGGCTTGCGGCCGTACATCTGCCAGGCGAGGCCGACACCGATGAGGAGCACCACGATCGTCGAGGCGGTGATCGCGGTGGCACTGAGCGGGGAGTGGCCGTGCGCGAACGAGGTGACCGGCTCCAGCCATGTCACAAAGGCTTCGTTGACGCTGAACAGGGCGCCCGCGAAGACCGATCCGACGGCCAGCACGATCATGGGGATCGTCATGACCTTCGGCGACTCGTGTGGATGCTGGACTTGCTGCCCCGGCGCGGCAGCGCCCGGTGTCTCAGCCCAGCGCTTCTCGCCGAAGAACGTCATCAGCATCACCCGCGTCATGTAGAACGCGGTGATCGCGGCGCCCAGCAGGGCGGCGCCGCCGAGGATCCAGCCCTCGGTGCCGCCCTTGGCGAACGCCGCCTCGATGATCTTGTCCTTGGAGAAGAAGCCGGACAGGCCGGGGAAGCCGATGATCGCGAGATAGCCGAGGCCGAAGGTGACGAAGGTGACCGGCATGTATTTCCGCAGGCCGCCGTAGTGGCGCATGTCCACCTCGTCGTTCATGCCGTGCATCACGGAGCCGGCGCCGAGGAACAGGCCGGCCTTGAAGAAGCCGTGGGTGACCAGGTGCATGATCGCGAAGGCGTAGCCGATCGGGCCGAGGCCGGCGGCGAGGATCATGTAGCCGATCTGCGACATCGTCGAGCCGGCCAGCGCCTTCTTGATGTCGTCCTTGGCGCAACCGACGATCGCACCGAAGAGGAGCGTGACCGCACCGACCGCGACGACGGCGGTCTGGGCGTCCGGCGCCGCGTTGAAGATCGCCCCGGAGCGGGTGATCAGATACACGCCGGCGGTGACCATCGTGGCGGCGTGGATCAGGGCCGAGACGGGTGTCGGGCCCTCCATCGCGTCGCCGAGCCAGGACTGCAGCGGCACCTGCGCCGACTTGCCGCAGGCGGCCAGCAGCAGCATCAGCCCGATGGCCGTCAGCTTGCCCTCGGAGGTGTCGCCGGTGGCGGCGAGCACCGGCCCGAAGGCGAAGGTCCCGAATGTGGTGAACATCAGCATGATCGCGATGGACAGGCCGACGTCACCGACGCGGTTGACGAGGAACGCCTTCTTGGCGGCGGTGGCCGCGCTGGGCTTGTGCTGCCAGAACCCGATGAGCAGGTACGAGGCGAGGCCGACGCCCTCCCAGCCGACGTACAGCAGAAGGTAGTTGTCGGCGAGGACGAGCAGCAGCATCGCCGCGAGGAACAGGTTGAGGTAGCCGAAGAAGCGGCGGCGCCGCTCGTCGTGCTCCATGTAGCCGATGGAGTAGATGTGGATCAGGGATCCGACACCGGTGATCAGCAGGACGAAGGTCATCGACAGCTGGTCGAGTTGGAAGCCGACATCGGCCTGGAAGCCGCCGACCGGGATCCAGCTGAACAGATGCTGGTGGACGGCACGGTCCTCGGCGGACTTGCCGAGCATGTCGGCGAAGAGCACCGCCGCGACGGCGAACGACGCCACCGCGAAGAGCGAGCCGATCCAGGCGCCGGTGCGGTCCAGTCGTTTGCCGCCGCACAACAGCAGGGCCGCACCGACCAGCGGTGCCGCGACAAGCAGCGCGATCAAGTTCTCCACTTTGTGCGACCCCTTACAGCTTCATCAGGCTGGCGTCGTCGACCGAGGCCGTATGACGGGTGCGGAAGATCGACACGATGATCGCCAGACCGACCACGACCTCGGCCGCGGCGACGACCATCGTGAAGAACGCGATGATCTGGCCGTCCAGATTCCCGTGCATCCGCGAGAAGACCACGAAGGCGAGATTGCAGGCGTTGAGCATCAGCTCGATGCACATGAACACCACGATGGCGTTCCGCCTGATCAGCACCCCGGCCGCGCCGATGGTGAACAACAGGGCGGCGAGATAGAGGTAGTAGACCGGGTTCATTTCTTGGCCCCCTCCTTGTGCTCCTTCGGCGCCTGGCCACCGGACGACGAGGGCTTGGACTCGTCCTCGGAGCCCCGCCCCAGCCAGTCCTCGGAGCGCTGCTCCAGCGCCTTCAGCTCGGCGAGCGACTCACCGGAGACATCGCGGATCTGGCCGCGCTGACGCAGCGTCGGGTTGACGGTCAGCTCGGACGGCGTGCCGTCGGGCAGCAGTCCGGGGATGTCCACGGCGTTGTGCCGGGCGTAGACACCCGGGGCGGGCAGCGGCGGTACGTGCTTGCCCTCGCGGATCCGCGCCTCGGACCGCTCCCGCTGGGTCCTGGCGCGCTCCGTGCGCTCCCGGTGGGTGAGCACCATCGCGCCGACGACCGCCGTGATCAGCAGGGCGCCGGTGATTTCGAAGGCGAAGACGTACTTGGTGAAGATGAGCGCGGCCAGATTCTGCACATTGCCGCCGGCGTTGGCCTCGCCCAGGCCGTTGAACTCCTTGAGCGCGGCGTTGCCGATGCCGGCGATGAGCAGGATGCCGAAGCCGATGCCCAGGCCCGCGGCGAGCCAACGCTGGCCTTTGAGCGTCTCCTTGAGGGAGTCGGCCGCGGTGACACCCACCAGCATGACGACGAACAGGAACAGCATCATGATCGCGCCGGTGTAGACGACGATCTGGACGACACCGAGGAAGTACGCACCGTTGGCGAGATAGAAGACCGCCAGGACGATCATGGTCCCGGCGAGCGAAAGGGCGCTGTGCACCGCCCTCTTCATCATGATCGTGCCCAGCGCGCCGCAGACGGCGACGACGCCCAGGATCCAGAACTGCACGGCCTCCCCCGAGGAGGTCGCGGAGGCGGCGAGGCCGGTCATGCCTGCACCCCCTCGTCGGAAGCCGCGGCCGAGGTCTCCGCCGGAGGCTCTTCGCCCTTGGAGACGGCGACCTGGCGGACGGTGCCGGGCGCGGCCTCCGTCACCAGGCCTTTGTAGTAGTCCCGCTCCGTCATGCCGGGGTAGATCGCATGCGGCGAGTCGACCATGGTGTCCTCCAGGCCGACGAGCAGCTCCTCCTTGGTGTAGATGAGCGACTCGCGGGACTTGTCGGCGAGTTCGTACTCGTTGGTCATGGTCAGGGCTCGGGTCGGGCACGCCTCCACACATAGACCGCACAGAATGCAGCGGAGGTAGTTGATCTGGTAGACGCGGCCGTAGCGCTCGCCCGGGGAGTAACGCTCCTCCTCGGTGTTGTCGGCGCCCTCGACATAGATCGCGTCCGCCGGGCAGGCCCAGGCGCACAACTCGCAGCCGATGCACTTCTCCAGGCCGTCCGGATGGCGGTTGAGCTGGTGCCGGCCGTGGAAGCGCGGCGCCGTCGGCTTCTTCTCCTCCGGGTACTGCTCGGTCAGCCGCTTCTTGAACATGGCCCGGAAGGTCACGCCGAAGCCGGCCACGGGGTTCTGGAACTCAGGCACCGTCGCCCCCCTTTCCATCGTTTCCATTTCCGTCACTGACAGTGTCCACCCGACCACTGACAATCAACTCGCCGTCACGGCGCGGGCGTCGACGTGGCACCGGTGGCAGGCTCTGCCCCGGCAGCGGCGGTACCGGGAATCCGCCGGCCATCGGGTCGAAGGCCCCCTCGCCGTCCGCTCCCTCCTCGGCTTCCTCCTCACCTCGCCGGAAGAAGTCCGCGACGAGGGAGATCAGCAGCAGGGCGATGGCGGCCCCGGCGACGTACAGCACGATCTGCTGGAAGGCGTAGCCCTCGTTCTTGAGCGCGCGGACCGTGGCGACCAGCATCAGCCAGACCAGGGAGACCGGGATGAGGACCTTCCAGCCCAGCTTCATCAGCTGGTCGTAGCGCACCCGGGGGAGCGTGCCGCGCAGCCAGATGAAGAAGAACAGCAGCAGCTGCACCTTGATGGTGAACCAGAGCATCGGCCACCAGCCGTGGTTCGCGCCTTCCCAGAAGGTGGAGATGGGGTACGGGGCCCGCCAGCCGCCCAGGAAGAGGGTGGTCGCGACCGCCGACACCGTCACCATGTTGACGTACTCGGCGAGCATGAACATCGCGAACTTGATGGACGAGTACTCGGTGTTGAAGCCGCCGACGAGGTCGCCCTCGGACTCCGGCATGTCGAACGGCGCCCGGTTGGTCTCGCCCACCATCGTCGCGATGTAGATCAGGAAGGACACCGGCAGCAGCAGGATGTACCACTTGTCCTGCTGCGACTCGACGATCGTCGAGGTCGACATCGATCCGGAATAGAGGAACACCGACGCGAACGCGGCGCCCATCGCGATCTCGTAGGAGATCATCTGGGCGCAGGAGCGGAGCCCGCCGAGCAGCGGGTACGTCGAGCCGGAGGACCAGCCCGCCAGCACGATGCCGTAGATGCCGACGGAGGCCGTGGCCAGGATGTAGAGGATGCCGATCGGCAGGTCCGTCAGCTGCATCGGGGTACGGACACCGAAGATCGAGACCTCGTTGTCCGCCGGGCCGAAGGGGATCACCGCGATCGCCATGAAGGCCGGGATGGCCGCGACGATCGGGGCGAGGACGTAGACGGCCTTGTCGGCCCGCCTGACGACCAGGTCCTCCTTGAGCATCAGCTTGATGCCGTCGGCGAGGGACTGGAGCATGCCCCAGGGGCCGTGCCGGTTGGGGCCGATCCGCAGCTGCATCCAGGCGACGACCTTGCGCTCCCAGACGATCGAGAACAGCACGGTCAGCATCAGGAACGCGAAGCAGAAGACCGCCTTGACGACGACCAGCCACCACGGGTCGCGGCCGAACATCGACAGGTCTTCCTGGGCCAGCGTGGTGCCCACGGTGGCGAGGGGATCGAGCTGCCGGATCATGCGTCCACCTCCTTGGCCGGCTCCGGGGTACCGGGCGCGGCGGAGACCTTCACCAGGTCACCGGGGCGCGCCCCGGTGTCGGCGGCGACGCCACCGCCGGTGGAATTCAGCGGCAGCCACACCACCCGGTCGGGCATCGGCGTGACCTGGAGCGGCAGCCGGACCGAGCCGGCCGGTCCGCTGACCGCCAGGAGGTCGCCGTCCTTGACGCCGGTCTCCTGGGCGGTGGCCGGCGACAGCCGGGCGACCGCGGCGTGCCGGGTGCCGGCCAGCGCGTCGTCGCCCTCCTGCAGCCGCCCCTGGTCCAAGAGGAGGCGGTGCCCTGCCAGTACGGCCTCGCCGGTGCCGGGGCGGGGCAGCGGGCGGCCGATCTCCAGCGGGTCCCCGGCGTAGCGGCCGCTCCAGCCGCCGAGCCGGTCCAGCTCCCGGCGCACCGCGCGGACGTCCGGCAGCGCGAGGTGACTCTGGCTCTGAGCGCCTTCGGCGCGGGCGAGAGCATCGGCGAGCATGTGCAGCACCCGGGAGTCCGGTAGCAGATGCCGGCGGGTCAGCTGGTCCGGTTTGAGCGTGGCCTCGAACAGCCGGGCCCGGCCCTCCCAGTTGAGGAAGGTGCCGGGCTTCTCGACGACGGCCGCCACCGGGAGGACCACATCCGCCCGTTCGGTGACTTCCGAGGGCCGCAGTTCCAGGCTGACCAGGAAGCCGACCTCGTCCAGGGCCGTCACCGCGCGGGCCGGGTCCGGCAGGTCCGCGACCTCGACGCCGGCCACCAGGAGCGCGCTGAGTTCGCCGGTCGCCGCGGCCTCGATGATCTGGCCGGTGTCCCGGCCGTGCCGGTGCGGGAGTTCGGCGACGCCCCAGGCCGCGGCGACCTCGTCGCGGGCCCGGGGGTCGGTGGCGGGCCGGCCACCGGGCAGCAGCCCCGGCAGCGCGCCCGCCTCCAGGGCGCCGCGTTCGCCCGCCCGCCGCGGGATCCACACCAGGTGGGCGCCGGTCGCGGACGCGGCGCGGACCGCCGCGGTCAGCGCGCCGGGCACCGCGGCCAGCCGCTCGCCGACGATGATCACCGCACCGTCGGCCCGCAGCGCCTCGGCCGCGGCGGCTCCCTCGGCTTCCAGGCCGGTGCCGTCCGCGAGCGCGGTCAGCCATTCGGTCTCGGTGCCGGGGGCGGCGGGCAGCAGCGTGCCGCCGGCCTTGATCAGCCCGCGCGAGGCGTAGGCCGCCAGCCCGTAGGTGCGCTGGCCGCTCCTGCGGTGCGCCTTGCGGAGCCGCAGGAAGACGCCGGGCGCTTCCTCCTCCGCCTCGATACCGGCCAGCAGCACGGCCGGCGCCTTCTCCAGCGCGGTGTACGTGACACCCCCGCCGTCCAGGTCACGGCCGCGGCCGGCGACCCTGGCCGCCAGGAAGTCGGCCTCCTCGGCGCTGTGCACCCGGGCCCGGAAGTCGATGTCGTTGGTGTGCAGCGCGATCCGGGCGAACTTGGCGTAGGCGTAGGCGTCTTCGACGGTCAGCCGGCCGCCGGTCAGCACGCCGGTGCGCCCCTTGGCGGCGGCCAGGCCCCGGGCCGCGGCCGCCAGCGCCTCGGGCCAGCTCGCCGGCTCCAGCTCACCGGACTCGGCGTTGCGCACGAGGGGGCTCTCCAGCCGGTCGCGCTGCTGCGCGTAGCGGAAGCCGAACCGCCCCTTGTCGCAGATCCACTCCTCGTTGACCTCGGGGTCGTCCGCCGCCAGCCGCCGCAGGACCTTGCCGCGCCGGTGGTCCGTACGGGTCGCGCAGCCGCCCGCGCAGTGTTCGCACACCGACGGCGACGAGACCAGGTCGAAGGGGCGGGAGCGGAAGCGGTACGCGGCGGAGGTGAGGGCGCCGACCGGGCAGATCTGGATGGTGTTCCCGGAGAAGTACGACGTGAACGGGTCGCCCTCGCCGGTACCGACCTGCTCCAGGGCGCCGCGCTCCAGCAGCTCGATCATCGGGTCGCCCGCGATCTGGTTGCTGAACCGGGTGCAGCGCGCGCACAGCACACAGCGCTCGCGGTCCAGCAGCACCTGCGTGGAGATCGGCACCGGCTTCTCGTAGGTCCGCTTCCTGCCCTCGAAGCGGGTGTCCGGGTCGCCGACCTGCATCGCCTGGTTCTGCAGCGGGCACTCGCCGCCCTTGTCGCAGACCGGGCAGTCCAGCGGGTGGTTGATCAGCAGCAGTTCCATCACCCCGCGCTGGGCCTTCTCGGCCACCGGGGAGGTGAGCTGTGATTTGACGACCATCCCGTCGGTGCAGGTGATGGTGCAGGAGGCCATGGGTTTGCGCTGGCCCTCGACCTCGACGATGCACTGCCGGCAGGCGCCGGCCGGGTCCAGCAGCGGGTGGTCGCAGAAGCGCGGGATCTCGATGCCGAGGAGTTCGGCGGCGCGGATGACCAGCGTCCCCTTGGGGACGGAGATCTCGATGCCGTCGATCGTCAGGGAGACGAGGTCCTCGGGCGGGACGGCCGCCTCGCCGCCCCCGGAGGGGGACTTGCCCGCGGCGGAGCCGCTCTTTGAGTGCAGCACGGTCATGCATTCACCCCCAGGTGAGCGTCGTTGTCGGCCCAGACGGTCGACTTGGCGGGGTCGAAGGGGCAGCCCTTGCCGGTGATGTGCCGCTCGTACTCCTCGCGGAAGTACTTGAGCGAGGAGAAGATCGGCGAGGCGGCGCCGTCGCCGAGGGCGCAGAAGGACTTGCCGTTGATGTTGTCGGCGATGTCGTTGAGCTTGTCGAGGTCGTCCATCCGGCCCTTGCCGGCCTCGATGTCGCGGAGCAACTGCACCAGCCAGTAGGTGCCTTCGCGGCAGGGCGTGCACTTGCCGCAGGACTCGTGCGCGTAGAACTCGGTCCAGCGGGTGACGGCCCGCACGACACAGGTGGTCTCGTCGAAGCACTGCAGCGCCTTGGTGCCGAGCATCGAGCCGGCCGCGCCGACGCCCTCGTAGTCGAGGGGGACGTCGAGGTGTTCGTCGGTGAACATCGGCGTCGAGGAGCCGCCGGGCGTCCAGAACTTGAGCCGGTGTCCTGGCCGCATGCCGCCGCTCATGTCGAGCAGCTGGCGCAGGGTGACGCCCAACGGGGCTTCGTACTGGCCTGGGTTGGCGACATGGCCGCTGAGCGAGTAGAGCGTGAAGCCCGGGGACTTCTCGCTGCCCATCGACCTGAACCAGTCCTTGCCCTTGTTCATGATGGCGGGAACAGACGCGATGGACTCGACGTTGTTCACGACAGTGGGGCAGGCGTAGAGGCCGGCCACCGCCGGGAAGGGAGGACGAAGCCGGGGCTGTCCGCGACGGCCCTCCAGGGAGTCCAGGAGTGCGGTCTCCTCACCACAGATGTACGCGCCCGCGCCCGCGTGCACGACGACATCCAGGTCGAGCCCCGAGCCGAGAATGTCCTTGCCGAGGTATCCCGCCGCGTACGCCTCGCGTACCGCCTCGTGCAGCCGCCGCAGCACGGGCACGACCTCGCCGCGCAGATAGATGAAGGCGAGATTCGACCGGATCGCATGACAGGCGATCACGATCCCCTCGATGAGGGAATGCGGGTTCGCGAAGAGAAGGGGGATGTCCTTGCAGGTCCCGGGCTCCGATTCGTCGGCGTTGACCACCAGATAGTGCGGTTTGCCGTCGCCCTGCGGGATGAACTGCCACTTCATGCCGGTGGGGAAGCCGGCGCCGCCGCGGCCGCGCAGCCCGGCGTCCTTGACGTAGGCGATGACGTCGTCCGGCGCCATCGCGAGGGCCTTGCGCATGCCCGCGTAGCCCTCGTGCCTGAGGTACGTCTCCAGGGTCCAGGATTCGGGCTGGTCCCAGAAGGCCGACAGGACGGGCATGAGGATCTTCTCAGGACTCGCCCCTCCCCCGGCCTCGGGCCGGGAGGTGCCCCCGAACTCGGGTGCCACCGTCATCACTCCCCCTCCTCGTCTGCGTGCCCGGCCGGGTGGTGACTGTCGGAGGCCGAGGTTTCTTGCGGCGCGTCATGGGAGCTGGGGTGCCCGGACGGCGCCTGCTCCGTCGGGCTCCCGCTCGGGGGCTCGTCGCTCGGCCGGTCGGCCGTGGCGCGCGGCGCGATGACGTGGTCGGCGCCGTGGCCCGGGGCGGCCTCGCCCTTGGCGAGCCGGAGTCCGACGAGGGAGGCGGGCCCCGCGCCTCCCGTCGCCTCGACCGCGCCGGGACGCTCGTCGGGGAAGCCGGCCAGCATCCGGGCCGTCTCCTTGTAGGTGCACAGCGGGGCGCCCCGGGTGGGCTCGACGGTCCGGCCCGCCCGCAGGTCGTCGACCAGCCGCTTGGCGGAGTCCGGTGTCTGGTTGTCGAAGAACTCCCAGTTGACCATCACCACGGGCGCGAAGTCGCAGGCCGCGTTGCACTCGATGTGTTCGAGGGTGACTGCGCCGTCCTCGGTGGTCTCGCCGTTGCCGACGCCGAGGTGTTCCTTGAGCTCCTCGAAGATGGCGTCGCCGCCCATCACCGCGCAGAGCGTGTTGGTGCAGACCCCGACCTGGTAGTCGCCGCTCGGCTTGCGGCGGTACATGGTGTAGAAGGTCGAGACGGCGGTGACCTCGGCGGTGGTCAGACCGAGCCGCTCGGCGCAGAAGCGGACACCGGTACGGGTGACATGGCCCTCTTCGGACTGCACGAGATGCAGCAGCGGCAGCAGCGCCGAGCGGGAGTCGGGGTAGCGGGCGATGACCTCCTTGGCGTCGGCTTCGAGCCGGGCGCGTACGTCGGCCGGGTAGTCGGGGGCGGGGAGCTGCGGCATCCCCAAACTGACGTCTGTCACCGGTCGACGCCTCCCATCACGGGGTCGATGGATGCGACGGCGACGATGACGTCGGCGACCTGGCCGCCTTCGCACATCGCCGCCATGGCCTGCAGATTGGTGAAGGACGGATCGCGGAAGTGCACCCGGTAGGGGCGGGTGCCGCCGTCGCTGACCGCATGCACGCCCAGCTCGCCCTTGGGCGACTCCACGGCGGCATAGGCCTGTCCCGGCGGGACCCGGAAGCCCTCCGTCACCAGCTTGAAGTGGTGGATCAGGGCCTCCATCGAGGTGCCCATGATCTTCTTGATGTGGTCGAGGGAGTTGCCGAGACCGTCCGGGCCGAGGGCCAGCTGGGCGGGCCAGGCGATCTTCTTGTCCGCGACCATCACGGGGCCGGGCGCCAGCCGGTCCAGGCACTGTTCGACGATCCGCAGCGACTGGCGCATCTCCTCCAGCCGGATCAGGAACCGGCCGTAGGCGTCGCAGGTGTCGGCGGTCGGCACCTCGAATTCGTAGTTCTCGTATCCACAGTACGGCTGCGTTTTGCGCAGGTCATGGGGCAGTCCGGCGGAGCGCAGGATGGGCCCGGTGGCGCCGGTGGCCATGCAGCCGGCCAGGTCGAGATAGCCGATGTCCTCCATGCGGGCCTTGAAGACCGGGTTGCCGGTGGCGAGCTTGTCGTACTCGGCCATGTTCTTGCGCATCTTCTTGACGAAGCCGCGTACCTGGTCGACGGCGCCCGGGGGCAGGTCCTGGGCGAGGCCGCCGGGCCTGATGTAGGCGTGGTTCATCCGCAGGCCGGTGATCAACTCGTAGATGTCGAGGATGAGTTCACGGTCGCGGAAGCCGTAGATCATGATCGTGGTGGCGCCCAGCTCCATACCGCCGGTGGCGATGGCCACCAGGTGGGAGGAGAGCCGGTTGAGCTCCATCAGCATCACGCGGATGACGGTGGCCCGGTCGGGCACGTCGTCGGTGATACCGAGCAGCTTCTCCACGGCCAGGCAGTACGCCGTCTCGTTGAAGAACGGCGTCAGGTAGTCCATCCGCGTCACGAAGGTGGTGCCCTGCGTCCAGGTCCGGTATTCGAGGTTCTTCTCGATGCCGGTGTGCAGATAGCCGATACCGCAGCGGGCCTCGGTGACGGTCTCGCCGTCGATCTCCAGGATGAGCCGGAGCACGCCGTGCGTGGAGGGGTGTTGCGGCCCCATGTTGACGATGATCCGCTCGTCGTCGGACTTGCGTGCCGCGGCCGCGACCTCGTCCCAGTCGCCGCCGGTGACGGTGTAGACCGCGCCCTCGGTGGTCTCGCGGGGGGTGGGATGCGATGCAGTCATCAGCTGTACGACCTCCGCTGGTCGGGAGCCGGGATCTGGGCGCCCTTGTACTCGACGGGAATGCCGCCGAGCGGGTAGTCCTTGCGCTGCGGGAAGCCCTGCCAGTCGTCGGGCATCATGATCCGGGTGAGCGCGGGGTGGCCGTCGAAGATCAGGCCGAAGAAGTCGTAGGCCTCGCGCTCGTGCCAGTCGTTGGTCGGATAGACGCTCACCAGCGAGGGCACATGCGGGTCGGCGTCGGGGGCGGAGACCTCCAGCCGGATGAGCCGGTTATGGGTGATCGAGCGCAGGTGGTAGACGGCGTGCAGCTCGCGGCCCTTGTCCCCGGGGAAGTGCACGCCGCTCACGCCCGTACAGAGCTCGAAGCGCAGTGCGGGGTCGTCGCGCAGGGTGCGGGCGACGGTCGGCAGATATTCGCGCGCGATGTGGAAGGTCAGCTCGGCGCGGTCGACGACGGTCTTCTCGATGACGTTCTCGGGGACCAGGCCCTGCTCGTCGAGGGCGCCCTCCAGCTCGTCGGCGACCTCGTCGAACCATTCTCCGTACGGCCGCGGGGTCGCGCCGGGCAGCCGGACGGACCGGACGAGGCCGCCGTAGCCGGTGGTGTCACCGCCGTTGTCGGCGCCGAACATGCCGCGGCGGGTCGCGATCAGCTCGTCGGCGTGGTCGCGCTGCTGCGCCGGGACGTTCTGGCCCGGTGCGTTGGGGTCGTCCTGCTCGCTCACCGCAGCAGCCCTTTCTTTTCGGACGAGCGGGGCATGTCGATCAACGGGAGCGCCTTGAGCGCCGCTTCCTCCGCCTCATGGGCCGCCTGCTGCTGATTGACCCCGAGCTTGGTGCTCTGGATCTTCTGGTGGAGCTTGAGGATGGCGTCCATGAGCATTTCGGGACGCGGCGGGCAGCCCGGCAGATAGATATCGACGGGGACGATGTGGTCGACGCCCTGCACGATGGCGTAGTTGTTGAACATTCCGCCTGAAGAAGCACAAACCCCCATGGAGATCACCCACTTCGGGTTCGGCATCTGGTCGTAGACCTGCCGCAGAACGGGCGCCATCTTCTGGCTCACCCGGCCGGCCACGATCATCAGATCCGCCTGCCGGGGCGAGCCGCGGAAGACTTCCATGCCGAAGCGGGCCAGGTCGTAGCGCCCGGCGCCGGTCGTCATCATCTCGATGGCGCAGCAGGCCAGCCCGAAGGTCGCGGGGAAGACCGATGATTTGCGCACCCAGCCCGCGGCCTGCTCGACAGTGGTCAGCAAAAAGCCGCTGGGCAGCTTCTCTTCAAGTCCCATTGGTGGCCCCTAGTCCCATTCCAGGCCGCCACGACGCCAGACATAGGCGTAGGCGACGAAGACGGTGAGCGCGAAGAGGAGCATCTCGACGAGCCCGAACAACCCCAGGGCGTCGAAGGTGACGGCCCAGGGATAGAGGAAGACGATCTCGATGTCGAAGACGATGAAGAGCATCGCCGTCAGGTAGTACTTGATCGGGAAACGACCGCCGCCGGACGGCTGCGGGGTCGGCTCGATTCCGCACTCGTACGCCTCGAGCTTGGCCCGGTTGTAGCGCCTGGGTCCGACGAGCGTGGCCATGACGACAGAGAAGATCGCAAAGCCTGCCCCGAGGGCTCCCAGTACGAGGATGGGCGCGTAAGCGTTCACCGTCCTCGCTCCCTTCAGTCGACGATGACTGGATGGCGGTCCGCTCGGGCCCAGTGACTGCCCCCCTAGAGATCGTGCATATGTGAGGCAGTTCACAAGCCCGAACCGCCTGCATCTTATGCCCGCTGGTCTGTGATCTGCGACACGGGGTCGGCCAACGCCTTTGTGATCTCCACCACCCGGCGAAGGATCATGAAGTCGGATGAGCGGTGATCTTCATACGCGAAGCGCGCGAGTGATCACGAGAGGTGACATTCGCCGGGGTTACCGCTGGTCAGAGCGGCTTGGCCAATATCAAGCGGTCGCCGCCTCAGGCAAATTGGTGCTGGACCAGCCCAACTGCTATAGGCAGCACGGGTGCAGCCGTGCCACTCGTGACCGGACCGTGATCGCCGGTACGTGCCTTCTTTCACGAGCGGCGCGTACTGTCACCCGCAAGAGGCGCGCGGCTCGGCTCACGGATGATCCACATCTCCGGACCCCGAGCGATCCGCGCCTCCGTTTTTCGCGGGCGGCGCGCACCTCCCGTCCGCGAGTCGTTCACACCTTCTTCGCGAGCGGTCGGCTGCCGCGAACCCCGGGCGCATAACGGGAACATAACGGACACTCATGAGTGACCTATCCCACGCGACTTCAGGCGATAAGTCCTTGACGGCCGGGAAGCCTTGGCGTGGCGCATGAAGAGTGGTAAGCGCCCTCAGGGCCCGCGTTGGGCAGCAAATGCCATGCGTAGGAACATGATCACGGAATCCGGACATCACGTCCGCGGAGTCGACGCGTAGTCAAATGCCCGATTTGTTCAGCGCGTACGCGTCAAGTGTGGCGCACTGCACCTTTGTTGGCAGCAACCTCCGGCTCCTGATAGCCGTGGTGTCATGTCCCCGAACGCACTCATACCCAGCCACCGGAAGCCCCGCCGTTCCGCGTCCTCGCGGGCACTGCGTGCGGGCGTGACCGGTGGCTTCCTCACGCTCGCGGTAACCGGCGCCACGGTGCCGGCCAACGCCACCGCAAAGCCGGTCTCCGAGACCCAGGAGCTGCCGACCATCACGGAGGCGCTCGCCACCACCGCCGCCAAGAGCGCCGACACCACCCAGCTGGTAGCGGTCAGCTACGAGCGGCAGGGGCTCCAGGACAGCGCGCTCGCCAGGGCCGCCAAGGTCGCGGAGAAGAAGCAGGCCGCCGCCGAGAAGAAGGCCGAGGCCAAGAAGAGGGCGGAAGAGGCACGCAAGGCCGAGGAGGCCGCCGAGGCCCGCGCCTCGCGCTCCACCGAGCGCACGACGCTCTCCGCGCCGTCCCACTCCACCGCCTCCGGCAGCGTCGCGACCCTGGTCTCGTTCCTGAAGGCGCAGCTCGGCAAGGCCTACGTCATGGGCTCCACCGGCCCCTCCGCGTACGACTGCTCCGGCCTGACCCAGGCCGCGTTCAGCCAGATCGGCATCGACCTGCCCCGCGTCTCGCAGGACCAGTCGACCACCGGCACCCAGGTCGGCCTGGACAACCTCCAGGTCGGCGACATCCTCTACTGGGGCAGCGCGGGCAGCGCCTACCACGTCGGCGTCTACGTCGGCGACGGCAACTTCATCGGCGCGCAGAACTCCAGCACCGGCATCGTCGAGCGCCCGCTCAGCTACGACCAGCCGACGGGCGCGGTGCGCGTTCTGTAATACGCGCCTTCGCTGCGTGTTCGCTGCGTGTTCGCTGCGCTTGGCCTGGGCCGATTTCGGCTCTCCCGCCGTGGTGGCTGACGTAGCTGTCGCCGCTGCGCGGTGCTTTTCGGCCACGGGGCCGGATCTCAGGACTTCGTCCGGAGATCCGGCCCCTCCCGTTTGTGGGGGGGGGTGAGAAGACGGTGGGGGTGCACGCCGTCCCGACAGGTTTCCGAAGTCGGGGGGCGAGGCCGCCGGGCCCCCAAGCCGCAGGGGCGACGACGGCACGCCCCCACCCGCCTCCCTCCCCCCACAACGGGAGGGGGCGGGCCGCGGGACGGAGTCGTGCGGCCCGTCACCGCACCCGACAACCCCGCGCAGCGACCCCGCCCGCCGCAGGCGCAACGGCGGGACGGTCAAAAACGCGGCCCAGGCAAAGCGCAGCGGACCGGCCCGCCGCAGGCGCAACGGCGACAAACCCCCACGCCGCGACAGCCGACAACGGCGAGCAACCAAGCCGGCCCCAGCCCAAGCGCAGCGTCCCCGCCGACAACGGCAGCAACCAAGCCGGCCCAAGCCAAGCGCAGCGCAGGCGCGAACGGGATGCGCCGAACGGGCGGACCCCCGCACCCCCCGCCTCACCCGCGACACGCCCTCCGACGTGCGTGAACGTCCCTCCTCGCGGCCCTTCGCCGGCCCTTTCGGACCAACCCGGCGCACGGCTCAACATGCGGCTCACCGAGTGCTGCTTTGACATGGCATCAGGAAACGAACCGCCGTACCGCTCGCGGACCACCACTCCGCAGCCGCATTCATGGAGGAACCCGCATGCGTCTAGTCAGCCGTACCCTGGCCGGAGCAGCCCTCACGGCCATGGCCTTCGGCGTCGCCACCCCCTCCGCCTCCGCCGACCCGTCCGCGTCGGTCAGCCCCAGTGCCATCAGTCCCGGCGGGACCGTCACCGTGACCGTGATGTGCGAGAGCCAGCAGGCCGGAAAGCTGCCCGCCGGCATCACCGCCAACGGCCAGGTCCTCGCCCAGGGCAGCATCCCGCTCAAGCGCCAGGGCCAGACCAGCACCTACCGCGGCTCGGGCCGGGTCGCCGGCAAGCTCTCCGGCGGCCCGGACAAGGCCGGCAAAAAGGCCGGGTGGGCGATCGACGGCCAGTGCCCGGGCGGCAAGCACTGGAGCGCCACCGTACGGACCCAGGACAAGGAGCAGCGGAGCAAGGAGCAGCTGAGCGGCGCAGGGCAGGAGAGCGGCACGGGGAAGGAGAGCGGCGCCGGGCAGCAGGGCGACATGGGGCAGCCGAGCAAGGCACCGCACGGCAAGATGCGTACCGGCTACGGCGGCTCCAGCGAGCGGAGCAACACCGCGATGATCGCCGCGGGCGGCGCCGCGCTCGCGGTCGCGGCCTGCGGCGGCTACCTCCTGATGCGCCGCCGCTCCCGCGAGGAGGACTGACCGGCGCGAGGGGCACCGGCCAGGGCAAGGGGCACTAACCAGGGCAAGGGGCACCGACCAGGGCCGGCGGACCGCAGGGTGCCCCCGGGAGCAGGCCCCCGGGGACCAGGCCCCCCGGGGATCACGCCTTGGGCGCGACCTTGCTCAGCCCGTTGATGATGCGGTCCATCGCGTCGCCGCCCGTCGGGTCGGTGAGGTTGGCGAGCATCTTGAGGGTGAACTTCATCAGCACCGGGTGCGTCAGCCCGCGCTGGGTGGCGATCTTCATGACCTTGGGGTTGCCGATGAGCTTCACGAAGGCGCGGCCGAGGGAGTAGTAGCCGCCGTAGGTGTCCTTGAGGATCTTCGGGTAGCGCTGCAGGGCCAGCTCCCGCTGGGCGTACGTCGCGCGCGCGTGTGCCTGGACGATGACCTCGGCGGCGATGCTGCCGGACTCCATGGCGTACGCGATGCCCTCGCCGTTGAACGGGTTGACCAGGCCGCCCGCGTCGCCGACCAGCAGCAGGCCCTTGGTGTAGTGGGGCTGGCGGTTGAAGGCCATGGGGAGGGCGGCGCCGCGGATCGGGCCGGTCATGTTCTCCGGGGTGTAGCCCCAGTCGGCGGGCATGGAGGCGCACCACGCCTTGAGGATCTCCCGCCAGTCCAGCTCCTTGAAGGCGGCGGAGGTGTTCAGGACGCCGAGGCCGACGTTGGAGGTGCCGTCGCCCATGCCGAAGATCCAGCCGTAGCCGGGCAGGAGGCGGTCCTGGGCGCCGCGGCGGTCCCACAGCTCCAGCCAGGACTCCAGGTAGTCGTCGTCGTGGCGCGGGGAGGTGAAGTAGGTGCGTACGGCTACGCCCATGGGGCGGTCCTCGCGCCGGTGCAGGCCCATGGCCAGCGAGAGCCGGGTGGAGTTGCCGTCGGCGGCGACGACGAGCGGGGCGTGGAAGGTGACCGGGGTCTTCTCGTCGCCGAGCTTGGCGTTGACGCCCTCGATGTGGCCGGTGAGCTCGTTGATGATCGGCGCACCGACGTTGCAGCGCTCGTAGAGCCGGGCACCGGCCTTCTGCGCCTGCCGGGCCAGCTGCTCGTCGAAGTCATCGCGCTTGCGGACGAGTCCGTAGTCGGGGAAGGAGGCGAGTTCCGGCCAGTCGAGCTGGAGGCGGGAGCCGCCGCCGATGATGCGCAGGCCCTTGTTCCGCAGCCAGCCCGCTTCCTCCGAGATGTCGATGCCCATCGCGACAAGCTGCTTGGTCGCGCGCGGGGTGAGGCCGTCGCCGCAGACCTTCTCGCGGGGGAACGCGGTCTTCTCCAGGAGGAGGACGTCGAGTCCGGACTTGGCGAGGTGGTAGGCGGTCGTCGAGCCGGCCGGTCCGGCACCGACGACGATCACATCCGCGCTGCGCTCTGAGCGGGGTGTGGTCACGGACTCGGTCACGGACGCGGACTCGGTCACGGCGGGGTCTCCCGGAAGTCGATATCTGGATATCTGGGTGCCGACCGGCACTGGGCATGTGCAGTCTATGGGGGCCTTGGTGATCAAAACCTGAAGGGTTGGCCATGAAGCCCGTGAAGCCAGTGATGCCCGTGAACGCCGCGACGCCGGTGAACACCGCGCCGCCCGCTGTGGAGTTGCGCGTGCCCACAGAGGAGGACGCCTGGCACTGGCACCGCGTCTTCGACGACCCGGAGGTCATGGAATTCCACGGCGGTGCCTCGGCCGAGCTGTCCGTGTACGAGGAACTCACCGCGCGCCAGCGCAAACACCATGCACAGCTGGGCTTCTGCCTCTACACCCTGCTGGACCCGGCGGACGGCGCGGTCATCGGTTTCACCGGAGCGCAGCCGTGGCCCTGGGACTGGGGTCCGGCCGGCGAGGTGGAGATCGGCTGGCGGCTGGGCCGCGCGTACTGGGGCAAGGGGTATGCCACGGTGGCGGCGCAGGCCGCGCTGGACTCGGTACGGGCGGCCGGCGTCCGGCATGTGGTGGCGATGGTGGACGCGCGCAACGAGCGGTCCATAGCGGTGACCCGGCGGCTGGGGATGCGGCAGGCGGAGACGGTGATCACGCCGGTGGGCAAGCGGACGGCCTACTGCCATCGGCTTGATGTGTGAGGGAGCCTGGAATCCGCCGGTATATGTGGAATCCGCCCGCATATCTGGAATCCGCCGGCATTTGGGGCTCCGCGTGCGTACGCGGAGCCCCGGGCCGGGTCGCGGCGCGGCCCGGCCATGGCCCGTCGGACCGGCCCTAGTCCACGTCGGTGCTGACCGACCAGGTCTTCAGCGCCGTGCTGAAGACCTGGTCGGTCGCCGCGTCCCAGTCCTTCTCCAGGCACTCGTGGTAGATGCTGTACTCGGTGCCGTCCGCGGCGACATACGCCTGGTCGACGGCGTGAATGGTGTTGCCGCTGTCGTTGACGTAGGTGAACTCCCAGCGGGCGCCCGCACTGTTCTGGAAGGTGTTCCTGGTCAGTTCGCTCCGCTGGTAGTTGGTCCGCTTCTTGGCGCCCTTCTCCAGCGTGAGGAAGTTGTCGTACGAGGACTGCGGGGCGTCGGCGATCACGCCGATCCGCAGATACTCGACGCCGGTCGGCGCCTTGTAGTCGGTCTGGGTGCCCTTCTGCACACGCTGCCAGCCGTCCCTCACGCCGACCGAGAACCCCATGGAGTCGTCTTTCCGGACGAATCCCTCGGGGAGGTCCGCGCCGGGTGAGGACCCGTCGGTGGGGCCGGCTGTCGGGTCGGCGGTGGGCGTGGGGGAGGGTGTGCCGGTCGGCGACGGGGCCGGGGACGGGCCGTTGCCGCCGGACGGCTGCCGGCTCCTGGCCACGGCGGGCTTGTCGGCCTTGTCGTCGTCGGTGGCCTGGCGGTTCTTGAAGTACAGCGCACCCGCCGTCGCACCGCCCCCGATCAGGAACGCGGCGAGGGCCAGGGACACCCACTTCACCACTCCACGGCCCTTCCGCGGCTCCTCCGGAGCGGCGGGCGGCGGTGTCGCGCCCGGAAGCGGGGCCGGGTGGCCGAGCTGCACGGGAGGCAGATCGGGCGCGGTGGGAGTCGGAGTCGGAGTGGCAGCGGGGGCGGGAGTTGCAGGCGTGGCGGGCGGGGTGAGCGGGGTGGCTTCCGGAGGCGCGGGGTGTGCGTGCGCCGACGGGTATCCGTAGCCGCCGGTGGCCGCTGCGGGAGCGCCGTACGGAGCCGCCGGCGCCGCGAGTGCGGACGGGCCGCCACGCCCCACGATCATCAGCAGATACGGCGCGAGCAGTACGGCGCCGAAGGTCCACAGCAGGGCGAACAGCAGCGTTTCGCCGCCGCCCGCCGTCAGTTCGGCATGCGCGCCATAGCTCTCGCCGCCGTAACCGCCACGGCTCCCGTAACCGCCGTAGCCGTAACCGCCGTCGTAGCCGTCACCGCTCCCGTAACCGCCGCCCTCGTGGAACACCGCGGACACACTGGCGCCCGCGGCCAGTACCAGCAGCACCAGCAGGACGACGAAGAAGCCCGCGGCCAGCAGCTGTTCGCGCCGGTCGGCGCTGCGTCGTACGGCCAGCAGGCCCACCAGCAGGGCACCGGCCAGTCCGGCCACGATGACGCCGAACAGCGCCCAGCTGCCGCCGAGATCGGCCAGTTCGGAATAGCCGACGGACTGCCGTCCCGACTCCAGGAACGGTATGTCCGGGAGGTTCCACTCGGCGTTCACCGGCGCGCCCCAGGCCATCGCGAGCGCCATCGCGCCGAGGTTGGGCAGCAGCACCAGCAGGGCGACCACATCGCCGCCCTCGATGTCGTCCATCTCGGCGAGCAGGGTCACAAAGGTGACCACTCCGGCCACCAGGACGACGATCACCAGCGCGAGCAGCGCGGTGCGCAGCGCTCCGACGGCGCTACGCACTGCGGGCCGCGCGGCGAGCCACGCCTGCGCCCGGGTACCGGCGAGCACCGTGCCGGCCGCCACGGCCGCGAGCAGGAACGACCACAGCAGCGCGAGCCACGGCGAGGACGACAACTCGACGCCGGCGTAGGAGGGTTGGGCCAGCAGACCCAGGGCGAGGGTGCCGGCGCCGCACAGCAGCGCGACCCGCAGCACCGTCTCCGGTACGTCGCTACCCGGCACGTGCGTACCCGCGACGTCCGTACCGGGCACGCCGGTCGCCGGTCGCGCCCCTGTGACCCGGCGGGCGGCGACCATCAGCGCCGCCACCCACAGCACGGTGACCACCAGCGGCACCATGGACAGCGACGCCTCGCCCGCGAGCCCGGTGCCCCACTCCCCCAGGCCACCCGTGACATTCCCGGCGAGCGTGACACCGCCGCCCACACCCTGGAGCAGCAGCGCGAGCGCGATCCGCATCCGTACGCCCCAGCCGATACCGGCCTTGTCCATGTCGTCGGAGGAGAAGATCCCCAGCAGGCAGGCGAGGACGAGCAGCAGCAGCGTCGGCCAGACGGCGATCTTCAGGGCGGCCGGCCAGTCGCCCTTCGCCGTACGGGCGAGGAAGGCGCCCAGGGGCGAGGGGTGGGCGGGGGTGGCGGACGGGGCGTAGCCGGGCGGCGCCGCGGGGGCGGCTGCCGGCGGCGGCCCGGCGGGTGGCGGCGGCCCGTCCGGTGCGGGCGGCACGGCGGCGGCCTGCCGGTCCCGGCCACATCCCATGCAGAAGCGCGCCTCGGGCGGCGAAGCAGAACCACAGTCCGGGCAGAACGACGACACGACGGGCTCCGGGAAGATCAAAGGGCAGCACGGACAGCTGCCGCTGGCGAACGTACAGACACGGCTGTCGTACGCATGGTTCCCGGCAATGCACCCCGGGTGAGGGGAGGTTGGGGACGGCGTTACCCAAGCGAGTCCAGCGCCCGGACGGGGTCGCTGTGGAGGCGTCGGGGGGCCGCTGCGGAGGCGCCGGGGAGGTGCTGCCGTCCGGTCAGCCGGCCGGCTTGGTCCCCCGGTGCAGCGCCACGACGCCGCCCGTCAGATTGCGCCAGGCGACCTTGGTCCAGCCGGCGCCCTGCATCCGGGCGGCGAGTTCGGGCTGGTTGGGCCAGGTGCGGATGGACTCGGCGAGGTAGACGTAGGCGTCCGGGTTGCTGCTGACCGCGCGGGCGACCGGCGGCAGCGCGCGCATCAGGTACTCGGTGTAGACGGTCCGGAACGGCGCCCAGGTCGGCTCGCTGAACTCGCAGATCACGACCCGGCCGCCGGGCTTGGTGACGCGGTGGAGCTCGGCCAGCGCGGCGTCCGTGTCCTGGATGTTGCGCAGCCCGAAGGAGATGGTGACGGCGTCGAAGACATCGTCCGCGAACGGCAGCCGGGTCCCGTCGCCCGCGGTGAACGGCAGCCACGGGTGGCGCTTCTTGCCTTCCGCCAGCATGCCGACGGAGAAGTCGCACGGCACGACATACGCCCCGGTCCTGGCGAACGGGAGCGAGGAGGTGCCGGTGCCGGCGGCGAGGTCGAGCACCCGCTCGGCGGGCTGGGCGGCCACCGCCCGGTCCACCTCCTTGCGCCACAGCCGGGCCTGCCCCAGGGAGAGCACGTCGTTGGTGAGGTCGTAGCGCGCCGCCACGTCGTCGAACATCGCGGCGACTTCGTGCGGCTGCTTGTCCAGGGATGCTCGGGTCACCCGCCCATTGTCCACCGTGCGAGAGCCGGGCCCGCACCGGGCACACCTCTAGCCTGCACCGCGCACACCCCTGGCGGGTATGGGGGAGATCCCTGGTGTGGCCCGGAGATATCCCTGACGTGTGGTCGAACAGATCCCCTAGGGGATGGCAGGCCCCCCTGCGGGTCCACAACGCGGGCGGGCGGGGCGGGTATTCCCCGGAAAGGTGTTCCCGGGACGGTGTTCCCGGGACGGCATCCCCGCCAGGAATGACGTTGGTCGGGGACGGCCGGAATGCCCCCCTCAGAACATTCCGGGCGGTCCAGCGTGCGTAGCGCAACGTGAGCGGCCGGGCGCCGGCCGTCCCCGCATCCATGATCCTGCCGGTCCGAATCTCCCGTTCCGTTTCCGTTGACACCGCCCTGACGTGCATCGGGAGGGCCTTGACGGGACCTTGACGGGGCTCGGACCGGCCATCGACTCGGCGGTCAGCGACGGCGGTGGAGGAGGCGGCCGCCGAGGACGGTGGCCACACACGTCCCGGCGCCATGGAGGCGCAGGGCGCGCGCCGGAAGCTCGTCGACCGGCACATCGAAGACCGCGAGATCGGCCGGCCGCCCTGCGGCCAGGTCGCCGCCCAGGACCGCGCTCAGTGGCAGTGCGGCGAATACATCGAGCGCGAGCGCGGCCTCGACCTCCCGTCCCTGCCGTGGCTCGCGAACCCGCAGACCGGAGCGCGCCACGGCCGTCCGGACCGTCGGCCGGTGAAACGGCCCGGCCACCGCCGTCGTGCCGTGCTGCAGCATCCGTTGCAGACCGCGCCGCGCGCTCGCGCCCCAGCGCGCGTCGTCCATGGCGAGCGCCGCCAGAGCATCGCCGGTGATCGGTTCGGTGCCCAGCTCGTCGGCCTCCCGCGGATCAGGGTGGTAGGCCGCTTCGAGCAGGGCCGCCGCCTGGTGGTTCACCAGGCCGGGCGTCATCAGACCGGGCCAGCGCCGGACCCGGGCCAGCGGCCACTCGGCCGTCATCCGGTCCAGCATCCCGACGCCCACGATCAGACCGCCGTCGACGGCCACCGCATCGCACCGTGGGCTCGTCGCCAGCACCGCGTCGGCCGCGTGGATCGTCAGCACGACCGCTCAGCCACCCTCGACTCGGCTCGCCGGTGGCCTACTTGGCCTCGACGAGCTTGAGCTCGGGGTGGGCGGTGCCGCCCTCGATGGCGGTCGAGGAGAGGTGCGAGACGACCCGCTCGTCGACCGGGTCGTTCGCCGGGTCGTCGTGCACGAGCAGATGCTCGTACGTGGTCGCGCGCTGCGCCGGGACCCGGTCCGCCTTGCGGATCAGGTCGATCAGCTCCATGCGGTTGGAGCGGTGCTTGGCGCCCGCCGAGGAGACCACGTTCTCCTCCAGCATGACCGAGCCCAGGTCGTCGGCCCCGTAGTGCAGCGAGAGCTGGCCCGCCTCCTTGCCGACGGTCAGCCAGGAGCCCTGGATGTGGGCGATGTTGTCGAGGAAGAGCCGGGCGATGGAGATCATGCGCAGGTACTCGAAGATCGTGGCCTGCGTCCGGCCCTTCAGGTGGTTGTTCTCCGGCTGGTAGGTGTACGGGATGAAGGCGCGGAAGCCGCCCGTACGGTCCTGGACGTCGCGGATCATCCGCAGATGCTCGATGCGCTCGGCGTTGGTCTCGCCGGTGCCCATCAGCATCGTGGAGGTCGACTCCACGCCCAGGGTGTGGGCCGTCTCCATGATTTCCAGCCAGCGCTCGCCGGACTCCTTCAGCGGCGCGATGGCCTTGCGCGGACGGGCCGGCAGCAGCTCGGCGCCGGCGCCGGCGAACGAGTCGAGGCCCGCGGCGTGGATCCGGCGGATGGCCTCCTCGGGCGACACCTTGGAGATCCGGGCCATGTGCTCGACCTCGGAGGCGCCGAGGGAGTGGATGACGAGCTGCGGGAACGCCTTCTTGATGGCCGAGAAGTGCTCTTCGTAGTACTCGACGCCGTAGTCCGGGTGGTGGCCGCCCTGGAACATGACCTGGGTGCCGCCCAGTTCGACGGTCTCCGCGCAGCGGCGCAGGATGTCGTCGAGGTCGCGGGTCCAGCCCTTGGCGGTGTCCTTGGGCGGGGCGTAGAACGCGCAGAACTTGCACGCCGTGACACACACGTTGGTGTAGTTGATGTTGCGCTCGATGATGTACGTCGCGATGTGCTCGGTGCCGGCGTAGCGGCGGCGGCGCACGGCGTCGGCGGCCGAGCCGAGTGCGTGCAGCGGCGCGGAACGGTACAGGTCGAGGGCTTCCTCCGGCGTGATGCGGCCGCCCTGCGCGGCGCGGTCGAGTACGGACTGGAGGTCGGCGTTCTCGGTCACCGGGGCGTCCCTTTCGGAGGCGGGCATAACGACGCGTATGAGGTGCATGACCACGCGCTTCAACGACCGATCCAGCGTACGCCAGGGGTCCGACAGTGTTGGTGGCGGCCGGTGTGTGGACGGTCCGGCCGGGCGAACGGGGGTCCCGGCCGGGTGTGCGGGGCCCCGGCCCGGCGTCAGGGGTCCGGCCCTGTCCCGCCCTCAGCCGCCGTTCTTCGTCAGTGTCGCCGTCGGTGTGCCGCCCGCGTCGTCGTCCGAGGTGAAGCCGATCTTGCCGTCCCCGCGGAGGGTGTACGTCACGGTGGACTTGGAGCCGGTGCAGCCCGGTCCCTGCTTGCCGTCGGAGCGCTCGGTGAGCACCAGCCTGGTGTCGGTCGAGGACGCCAGCTTCGCCTTGGCCCGGCAGACCACCAGCACCGCGTCGTAGGTGGTGTGGATGACGTAGTCGCCCTTGCCGCCGGGCTTGATGACGCTGGTCATGGTGCCGTTGGAGAAGCCGTTGTCCATCCGGACGTTGCCCTTCCAGGTGCCGAGGAAGCCCTTGGCCACGGAGGCCTCCGCGCGTGGCGAGGCCTCCTCGGTGGCCCCGGGCTTCGGCCTGCTCCCGGACGGCGGTTCTTTCGCGGCGTTGTCGTGGGCGCCCCCGCCCGGCAGCAGTTGGAAGACGAACGCGGCCGTCGTCGCGGCGGCCAGCGCCCCGGCCACCGACAGCACCAGCGTGCAGCTCACCCGGCGCGGGCGGTCCTTGCCGCCGACCGCCCCGGTCAGCGCGATCCGTCGCTCCTTGGGGGCGGGGTCCGGGGAGCCGGTCGGCAGGTCGGCGAGCGCGGGGCCGGTCGTCGCGGCGGCAGGACCGGTCGCAGCGGGTGCGGGACCTCCCGAGGACGCCCCGGCGACCGGCCAGGGCGTGTGCTGCGGAGGGGTGGACGGCGCTGCGGACGGCGGGCCGGGCGGCTGGCCCGGGATCCCCGGCCGGACCGCGGCCGCCTGTCCGGCCGCCCCGGTCTCCGCCCCCGCCTCCGTGACCCCGGGCGCCTGGGCCTGCGCGTCGAACGGCACCAGCCCGGACGCGCCGCCGTGCGAGGCGCCCGCGCCATGCGAAGCAGCCGCCCCGTACGAAGCGCCCGCGCCATACGAGAGACCGCCCGCCCCGTAAGACGGCTCCGTCGCCTCGTACGAGGGATCCGGCGGCCCGAACGTCCCGCCGGCCGGCGCACCCGTAGCCGCCCGGCCCGCGCCCTCCCCCGCGTCGAGATTCAGCAGCTCCACCGCCTGCCTGCTGACCCGCTCCACCAGGGCGCCCGGCAGCCAGCCGGCGCTTACCAGCTCCGCGGCCCCGCCGCTGCGCTCCCCCGCGAGGCGGGCCGCGAGCTCCTCCGGGGCGGGGCGGTCCGCGGGTGCCTTGGCGAGGCAGGCGGCGACCAGCTCGCGCAGCTCGCCGCTCAGCTCGGGGCCGAGCTGCGCCTCCTCGTGGACGACCTTGTAGAGCAGCGCCGCCGAGCTGTCCCCGGAGAACGGGCTGGTGCCGGTGGCCGCATACGCCAGTACCGCGCCGAGCGAGAAGACATCGGCCGCGCCCGCCGTGCCCTTGCCGAGGATCTGCTCGGGCGCCATATAGCCGGGCGAGCCGATGGAGACACCGGTCGAGGTCAGCGAGGCGGTGCCCTCGGTGACCCGGGCGATCCCGAAGTCGATCAGTAGCGGGCCGTCGAGCGTGAGCAGCACATTGGACGGTTTGACGTCCCGGTGCACCAGACCGAGCGCATGCACCGCGGCCAGCGCCTCGGCCAGCCCGGCGCCCAGGGCGCGTACCGAGTGCTCGGCGAGCGGCCCGACCTCGGCGACGGCCTGGGAGAGCGAGGGGCCCGCGACATAGCCGCTGGCGACCCAGGGGGCGGCGGCGTCCGGGTCCGCGTCCAGGACCGGCGCGGTCCAGGCGCTGCCCACCCGGCGGGCCGACTCGATCTCGCGCCGGAACCGGGCACGGAACTGGTCGTCGTCGGCGAAATGCGCGTGGATGACCTTCACCGCGACGGTCCGCCCGCCCGCGCTGCGGCCCAGATAGACCCGGCCCATGCCGCCCGCGCCGAGCCGGCCCAGCAGCCGGTATCCGCCCAGGACCCGTGGATCGTCCCCAGCCAGCGGCTCCATGGCCTGCCTCCCCCTCATCACGGCGCACCCAGCTTATGACCCATGTCATTCCCGTTCCCCGGAAACCTCCACCCCGCTTTCCGCACCAAACGGGGAGCAAGTCGACCATCCGCCCAGCATGGCGGCCCTGCCGGCCATGGCGGCGTGACCGTCCGGAGTGCGCCGATGCACCAGTTACCCGGGGGCAGCGCCCGCTATGGCCCGCGACAGGAGTACCGCGCCGGACGTCCACATCCCATTTCCGATCGGTACGGAGGAAAGCGGCCGGAACATTCTCGAACGTTTCATCCGGGAGTACGAAAAAGGTCCGGCCAAGGCTCACCTGAAGGCCATCCGGGGCGGCGGCCACAATGCCAGGGGCTACGTCCGGGGCATGCGGGATTCCAGGCCTGGAGGAGATCGGCAAGGTCCTTCGCGGCCCAAAACCGTCCGACTGACGGCAAACCGTCCGGTGCCTCCTACGCGTCCAGCAATTCCACCCGCACATCGGCCGGGAATCCGGTCGTCGGCCCGACCCGCCGGGCGAATTCCGCGACACCGCACAACTGCTCGGCCCCGAACCGGAAGTCCAGCGTGGTGAAATACCGCTCCAGCACCGGCTCGTCGAAGTTCTCCCAGCGGGCAGCCTGCTCGGCGACCTTGGCGACCTCCTCCAGCGACACGTCACGGGAGGCGAGGAACGCCTCGTGCACCCGCCGCACCATGACCGGCTCGCGCTCCAGATAGTCGCGCCGGGCCGCCCAGACGGCGAAGACGAACGGCAGGCCGGTCCACTCCTTCCACATCTCACCGAGGTCGTGGACCTCCAGCCCGAGCCGCGGGCCGTCGTGCAGATTCGCGCGCAGCGCGGCGTCCCCGATCAGCACCGCCGCGTCCGCCTCCTGCATCATCAGGCCGAGGTCGGGCGGGCAGGTGTAGTACTCGGGCCGCACGCCGACCTTCTCGGCCAGCAGCAGCTGCGCCAGCCGGACCGAGGTCCGCGAGGTCGATCCCAGCGCTATACGGGCGCCGTCCAGCTGGTCCAACGGCTTCTGCGAGACGATCACGCAGGACATCACCGGACCGTCGCAGCCCACGGCGAGGTCGGGGAAGGCGACGAGGTCGTCGGCGGCGCGGAGGAATTCGACGAGGGTGACCGGCGCGATGTCCAGTTCCCCTCGGATCAGCTGCTCGCTGAGCTTTTCCGGGGTGTCCTTGGTGAGGTCCAGATCGAGCAGGGTGCCCGTACGGGCGAGGCCCCAGTAGAGGGGCAGGCAGTTCAGGAACTGGATGTGGCCCACCCGCGGCCGGCTGCGACGGTGGTCGGCCACGGCTCCTGCGGGTGCGTCTCCGAAGGTTGAATTGTCCACATGCGGAGGCTAGACCCGCCGGCTCGGGGGCGGTGCGGCGGGGCCGCGTATGGCCGCTACGGCGATCGAATAGACGTGATCTTTGGCTCTTCCACCTCACGAGCGGCACATGCTACGCTCAGCGCAAGTTGCAGTTTGGTTTCCCTTGCAGTACAGAGCCTGCGGAGCATGTGACCCGCAGGCTTTTGTAGTTTTCAGACTTCTTTGCAGGTTCTGGAGCAGGGCAACCCTTTGGCCCAAGGAGGGCTTATGGCTACCGGAACCGTCAAGTGGTTCAACGCTGAAAAGGGCTTCGGCTTCATCGCCCAGGACGGCGGCGGCCCGGATGTCTTCGTCCACTACTCGGCAATCAACGCCTCTGGCTTCCGCTCCCTGGAGGAGAACCAGCAGGTGAACTTCGACGTCACCCAGGGCCCGAAGGGCCCGCAGGCGGAGAACGTTACGCCGGTCTAAGTTGCCCAGACCGACCTCAGGTCGATCTAGCTAGCAGTACCCAAGGAGCCCCGCTCCTCCACTTCGGTGGGGAGAGGGGCTCCTGCCTTTTCTGCACTCCTGTGTACGGCAGCCCCTTGAAGGCACCGCGGACAAGGGGTCGCCGAAGTGATCACGGAAAGTGGTCACATCGGAACATGACGTGGCCTACCTTGGGCAAGATGAGCGAGGACATGCCCCCGCAGAAGCCCTGCCCGGACTGCGGTGGCGCAGGCGCCGTCGAGTGGGAGACGGCGAGCGGCGACACGGTCACCACGCCGTGCTCCGGATGCGGCGACACCGGCACCGTCCTGGCATAGAGGAGGCAGTCATGGCGGCCTTTAGTAGGAACGGTAGGCCGGTCGGCCTGGACGTGCAGTACGTCGGCATACTCCCGTGCGCCACCTGCGGAGTACGGTCGATGAAGCTGCCCGGCCGCAACGGAGGGGTGTGCATCCCCTGCTACGCCGAGGAGTGCACGGCCCTCGGCCGGCGGGCGGCATCGGCCGGCAGCTGGGTGGCGGCAAGCTTCGTCGGGGACCCGTGCCTGGCATGCGGGTCCCGGTCCGTCGACGCGAACGGCTGGGCCTTCTGGTGCAACTCATGCGAGATACAGACGGCCGTGGCCCTGCCTCCTCGGTGACAGCGGCGCCCCGTTTGATTGCCCTGTCTACGACAGCCTCCCCGGGTAGCGTGGAGATTGAGGCAGCCTCGCCGGCATGACGTCGCTGCCGCACGGTCTGTCGATCCGTAGTACGCCATGTTCAACGGCCGAGAAAACGAACGCAGCCTGACGGCGCCCCTGCCCGCTCCCCGCTTTATGGCCTGGTGGTGGTGGAGCGGACTGGGCTTCGCCGGGCTTTTCGCCGCGTTGTGGTGGGCCGGGGCCGATCGCCCACCGGCCTGGAGAAGCCCCTTCGGATTCGTCGGGCAGATCTTCGGCGGCCTCGGAGCGATCTTCCAGCCGAACTCCAGGGGGGCGCCGATCGGCGCCCGGCTGGCGTTCTTCCTGGTCCTCCTGCTGCTCCTGTATGTGCTGTGGCGGGCGACGCGTGCCTGGTTGGCGTACAAGCCGGGGTCCGTGGACGTACAGCCGCTGGAGGACGCCACCCCGGAAGGCACGCCCAAACCGTCCGATGCCGATCTCACGGCCAGGCTTCGGCGCCGGCTCTCCGATAGCAGCATGTACCCACCGGCGACGCTGCCCGCGCAGGCGCCCGCCGAGTCGTTTCTGGAGCTGCTCGGCGACGTCGAGATCGACCCCCAGAAGCTGGGCACGGTGCTGCCGAAACTGCTCGGCCGGGTGCGCCCGAAACTGGCCTACCGGGTCAGCGGGATCCTCCAGTTCCGGGAGAGCCCGCTGCCGGATCAGTACGGCATGACGGTCACCGTCACCGCCTTCCTGTTCGGCGGCTCGCGCGCGACGGCCGTCTGGGGCAGCGACTGGGACGACGTCGTCCGTAAAGCGGGCAGCTGGATCATCAGCACGATGCTGCCGGTGACCCGCGCCGGGCGGCGGCCGCCCTGGCGCCAGTGGTGGGGCCGGGAACTCAAACCCGAGCTGTACGAGGCGTACCAGGCGGCGAACGAGCTGAGCCGCGCGGGCCGCCACCACGAGGCCCTGGAGCAGTACTTCAGCGCGGTCCGGCTCGACCCCACGAACCCGTATCTCCGGGCCGAACTGGCCGAAACCCAGGAGAAGATGGGTCTGCACATCGACGCGCTCGATACCTGTCAGCGCGCTCTCACCCTCGACGGGCAGGACGCCCGCAGGTACGGAAAGCGGCTGTGGCAGAGCCGCTGGAGCCCGCACTGGCGGCGGCTGCGGTATTTCCGGCATCCGCGGCTGCACCGCGAGTTGCTGGGTCTCCGCTACCGCAATTCGATCATCCTCGGTACGTCCGAGACGACGGCGCGCCAATGGTGTCAGCGCGAGGGAAGCAACGGCGACCGGACACATGAGCACCTGATACCGCTCTTGGTGGAGCGGTACTGGCCGACTGCCGTCAGCCTGGATGGCGGCGGCGCCCTCCGGATGCGTGAACGGTGGCGGCAACACAAAGACCGCAAAGGGTCAGGCCAGAATTCACTGCGCCGCATTCTGGAGAACAGGACGAACGAAGCTGAGGTCCGCCTGATATTTCAGCGAGCCGCCATACAGGAGACGACCCGCCTCGCCGCAGACGATGCCTGGGCCCGGGTATGGCTCTACTGGCCGGTTCGGCTGTGGAGTCGTATCCGAGTCCTCTGGCCCTCCTCCTATTATCAAAGCGTGCGCGGGCCACGACCGTCCGTCACCCGTGGCGCCTTTCAGATCAACCGGAGGGTGTGGGGGCCACTGCGCCTGGCCTGGGCCAGTTGCGATTACGGCATCGAATCGTCGCAGAAATGGCGGCGCGGATACGCCTGGCGGCGCCCTGGAGCCAGGATTTCGTGGGAGAAGCTGAAAGTCCGCTCTCTCCGCCGGAAGCTTCGCCACGTGACATGGCTCGGGTCGCGTCACGACTGGCACACCCACTACAACACTGCGTGTGTCTATGCGGTTGCGATGCACGGCCATCACACGGCCGAGACCCTCCAGGAGCTCGCCGAGAGCGCCGTGGCCCACCTTGAGCTGGCGGCGCAGGCTACGCGTGGGAGCCTCGCCATGGTCGAGCGGTCATGGATGGTCGAGGACGATCCCGATCTGGACGTGCTTCGCGGGGAGGAGACGCTTGAGAACGAGCTCTTCAATAACTTCGTCCGGACTGCCTATCCCAGCGCGGAGCCCATCGAGAAGACGGCTCCCAGCGACCGGTGCGACAAGCAGCTGAGGGAGTACGACTACCGACTCCTCGAAGAAATCGCTGAAGTGATGCAGCAGGTCTGGAACCTGCGGAGCGAGAAATACGAAGTCGATATTCAGTGCGCGACGGAGTGGCTGCGCGTGGAGCGCGGTATCTGGGAGTCCATACGGCAGATCTCCGATGACGCGAACAAACGCAGATGGCAGGACCGAGTGAGCCTCATCCGCTACATCCAGACCAATTGCCAACCCACGTCTTCTTCTTCCCCCGGATTCCCGCCCCCGTTGGCGCCGGATGCCTCCGCCAACCCGAACGGTCTACCGAGTTCCGATGTGATCGATCGGAGGCTTGCGCTCTTGAAGCGCTATCTGGACGCCACCCGCACCTCCACGACCAGCGATGACGGGCAGCGGATTCTCCGTGATGCCGGCGCGGACGGCGTGGCACGGTTGAATGCGAGAACGATCCGCGAACTGTCCACGGGGTACGCGGCGGCTTGGCAGACCCTCGACGACTGGCTGAGGGAGGAGAGTGCGTACAAGTCGTTCCGCGACGCCTTGGACAACGTCCCGCTCCTGACACGACGGAGCCCCTCGACGCTCCACAGGAGGAGTCCGCTGGAGGTCTAGGGACCGGACCTGATCGGTACGCGGGCAAGACGAAAGGCCCCGTGCCACCTCCCCCACAGAGGTGACACGGGGTTCCAGTCTGACGCGCCGAGGGCCCGCACTCCATAGGGGGCCGCCAGTTCCTTCAGTTCCTTTCGTAGAGACGCTCGATCTCCTTGGCGAAGTCGCGGGCGACGGCGGCCCGACGGAGCTTCAGGGAAGGGGTGAGATGCCCCGTTTTCTCCGTGAATTCCACGGGCAGGACCAGGTAGCGGCGGATGGACTCGGCGCGGGAGACGAGCTTGTTGGCGTCGTCGACGGCGTGCTGGAGATCGGCGAGCAGCCGGTCGTCGTGGACCAGCTCCGACAGCGGCACGTCCCGCTTCTTGTTCATCTGACGCCAATGGGCGAGTCCGTCCGGCTCCAGGGTGATCAGTGCGGTGATGTACGAGCGGTTTTCTCCGATGACCATGCACTGGCCCACCAGGGGGTGTGCGCGGAGGCGGTCCTCCAGGGGCGCCGGGGCGACGTTCTTGCCGCCGGTCGTCACGATGATCTCTTTCTTGCGCCCTGTGATGGTGAGGTACCCGTCCGCGTCGAGGGCGCCCAGATCGCCGGTGGGCAGCCAGCCCTGGTCGGTGACGGGGCGGGCGGCGCCGAGGGCGGCGTCCCAGTAGCCGGAGAAGACATGGCCCCCGTGGAGCAGGATCTCGCCGTCGTCGGCGATGTGTACGGCGGTGCCGGGAAGGGGCCAGCCGACGGTGCCTATACGGGGGCGCAGGGGTGGGGTGACGGTCGCCGCGGCGGTGGTCTCCGTCAGGCCGTAGCCCTCGAAGATCTCGATGCCGGCGCCGGAGTAGAAGGCGGCGAGGCGGTGGCCGAGCGGGGAGCCGCCGCAGATGGCGTAGCGGACCCTGCCGCCCAGGGCGGCCCGGATGCGGCGGTAGACGAGGGGGTCGTACAGCTTGCGGGCGGCTTTGAGGCGGAGCCCGGGGCCGGGGCCGGTGCCGTGCTCCTGGGCTTCGACGGCCTCCCCGTAGGCGCGGGCGATCCGTGCCGCCCGGTCGAAGGACGCGGCGCGGCCCATCTTCTCGGCGGTGGCCCGGCCGGTGTTGTAGACCTTCTCCAGCACATAGGGGATGGCCAGCAGGAACGTCGGCTGGAAGCCGGCCAGGTCGGCCAGCAGGTCGTCGGTCTCGATGCTGGGGGCGTGGCCGAGGCGGACCCGGGCGCGCAGACAGCCGACGGCGACCATACGGCCGAAGACGTGGGAGAGGGGGAGGAAGAGGAGGGTGGCGGCGGGCTCTTCGCTGACCGACTTGAAGACGGGGTGGAGGAGTTCGACGGCGTTGTCGACCTCGGCGAAGAAGTTGGCGTGGGTGAGGACGCAGCCCTTGGGACGGCCCGTGGTGCCGGAGGTGTAGATGAGGGTGGCGGGGGCCTCGGGGACGACGGCGGACCGGCGTTGCTCCACCAGCATGCCGGGCAACTCCTGGCCGGCCGCGACGAGTTGGGCGATGGCGCCGGTGTTGAACTGCCAGAGGTGGTCGAGGGCGGGCAGTTCGCCGCGGATGCCGCTGATCAGCCGGGTCTCGCCGACGTTCTCGACGACGCAGGCGCGGGCGCCGGAGTCGTGCAGGATCCACTGCGCCTGGTGGGCCGACGAGGTCGGGTAGAGCGGGACGGTGACCAGGCCGGCGGCCCAGGCCGCGAAGTCGATGAGGGTCCACTCGTAGGTCGTACGGGCCATGATCGCGAGCCGGTCCCCTGGCCTCAGGCCGTGCGCGATCAACCCCTTGGCCACGGCCCGCACTTCGGCGGCGAATTCGACGCTGGTGATGTCCCGCCAGCTGCCGCTGGGCTGCTTGCGGGACAGCACGGGCTCGTCGGGGGCCTCGGCGGCGTTGATGAAGGGGAGGTCGCCCAGCGAGCCGGTCCGGACGGGGGGCGCCAGGGCGGGCACCGACACCTGGCGGACGGTGCCGTCGATGACGGTCTTGTGCGGCTCCACAAGGGCGGGGGTGGTGGCGGTGGTTGCTGTCGCGGGGACGGTTGCGGTGGTATGTCCGGCGCCTGGACAGGGGGTTGAGCTGGCGCCTGCGCTTTCCTGGCTGAACACGAGCGGCTCCTCATCTTCTTCTTCGAAGGGGAGTGGAGTGGCATGGCGTGAACGGAGCGGGAACGAGAGAAGGGGGACAGGGGAGGGAACAGGACGGGACGGGTAGGGATTGAAGTGGGGACAGCACGCCCCTTAGGGGATCTCCCCTAGGGGATCCGGCAGGGGCCCTCCCCTACCCCCGCCCCGGCACCGCCATAAGCCCCGGCCACCCGGCCGCGCAGTCGGACACCGAGCCGCGCACCGGCCCGCCGCCCTCCGCCGGCACCCGGGAAGCGAACGTCCCGTGGATCTCGATGAGTTCGGAGTCGCCGGTACCCGGGCCCCCGCCCTGCGCCGGGCCCACTGCCTGCCCCTTCGCCGGCCTCTGAGAACTCATCCTCGACCAACTCCTGACTCAACAGTAACTTTACTGCGAAGTAAATTTACGCCAGGACCAGGAGTTGGCCAATGCCCGGTCACCACCTTCGTCGCACCAATTCGGGCCGGGCGGGCCGCCGCTGGGCGCCTGACGCATGACGCGAAGACGATCTCCAGCCGGATTGTCAGTGCCGTCCGCTAGCTTTCGGGATATGGGGAATTCAGGCGGGTCATTGGCAATTCGGTCCACGGGCGCACTGTCCGGGATCCTGGAAGCGGCCGGCTTCACCGGTGTCGATGCCATCGATCATGTCGACCACGTAGACCGTGTCGATGATGTCGATGATGTCGATGGCGTGGACGGTGCTGGAGATGTCTCAGGCGTCGAACGCGTCGGAGGCGTCGAAGGGGCGGCGTTGCCGGTGGCGGGCTGGCAGATGGCGGAGTTCGCGGATGCCGGGGGTCGCAGCATGACGGCGCTGGTCCGGCAGACCGGGGCGCCGGCGGTCATGGTGTCGTTCCTGGACAGCGACGTGGGGTTCGCGGAGGCCGGAGCGCCGGGCGGGGGCGCCTGGGAGGGTCTGCTCAACCGCGAGATGGCGGAGAGCTACGAGATACCGCTGGAGCAGTTCCCGGTCGAGACCGCGGTGGCGGGCGCGCTGGCCTGGTCAGCGGCGGCCGGGCTGACGGCCGATGAGGCGCTGCTCCGGCGGGCGTTCACCGGGTCGGCGCTCTTTGCGGAGGAGCTCTCGGCCGTCCTCTTCGCCGGGCTGGGCATACCGGGCGCGCGGATACCCGACGACCGGGACTGACCGGGCGGCTCTTCGCATCAGAGGGGGCCGGGCGCCAGGGCGCCGACCAGGCGACCCGGCGGCCCCGCGGCCCCGCGGCAGGGGCGACCGGCCCCACCGGCCACCCCTGCCCCCCGGGAAAGGTCCGGGCCGCCCCGGAACTCAGGTGCCCGGCGCCCACCGTTCACCGGTGATCAGCCGGCCGAGGCCCGCCCAGGCGAAGTTCATCAACGTGGCGGCGGTGTCCTTTGCCGCCGGGTGCTCCCGTTCGCCCGAAGTGCCTTCGTCGGTACGGGCGTTGGCCCACTCCGCGAGCGATTCCGCGGCACCGACCAGCGCGTGCGCGAGCCCGGCGACCTCGCGTTCGGCCAACTCGCCATCGCAGCCCGCCTCCTTGGCGGCCGCGTCGATCAGCGTCGTCACGAAGACCATGATCTCCGCCCGCATCGCGGCCACTTCGCGCGCGAACGGCTCCCCCTGCGTCCGCGCCTGCTGGTGCAGCACCGCCCAGCCGTCGGGGTTCTCGGCGGTGTGCGCGAAGAAGCCCTTCAGCCCGCTCCACAGCTGCCGGTCGGCCGGCACCCCCGGCTCGACGGCCGCGGTCACGGCCGCCACCAGCGCCTCCGACTCCCGCCTGATGACCGCGCTGAACAGGTCGTCCTTGGAGTTCAGATAGAGGTAGACCAGCGGCTTGGAGACACCGGCCACCTCGGCGATCTCGTCCATCGAGGCGGCCCGATAGCCGCGCCGCGCGAAGGTCCGCACCGCGGCGTCCATCATCTGCTGTTCCCGCACCGCTCTCGGCACTCGCTTGCTCTTCACAGCACCCACGCCAAACGCCCTTCCATCCCGCCCCTTTACTGCAAAGTAAGTTTACGATCTTCACCCTCCCCCACCCTGCCGCCTCCTCGCGTTGACATCACCGACGAGAAAGCGAGACGATACGTCTCGTCGCGCCGTGACCCGACGCGACGCCGTTCATCGTCCGCGGACCCTGGAGGACCCCCATGCACCAGTACGTCGAAGCCGCCCCCGGCGTCCGCCTGTGGACCGAACAGCGCGGCGACGCCGACGCGCCCCCACTGCTGCTGATCATGGGAGCCCAGGCGTCCGGCCTCGGCTGGCCCGAGCCGCTGGTCGACTCGCTCGCCGCCCACCACCGGGTCATCCGTTACGACCAGCGCGACACCGGCCGTGCCACCTGGTCCTTCGACCGGCAGCCGTACCGCATCGCCGATCTCGCCGATGACGTGATCACCGTCCTGGACGCGCTCGGCATCGAACGGGCACACCTGGTCGGTATGTCCCTGGGCGGCATGTTGGTCCAGATGGTCCTCGCCGACCACCCCGACCGACTGATCAGCGCCAGCCTCATCGGCACCAGCGCCCTCAGCACCACCCCCTACACCCGCCCCGACGGCACACAGCTCCCCGCGGACGAACTCCCCGGGATCTTTCCCGAGGTCCTGGAGCTGTGGTCCCGCCCCGTCGAGGACCACGGCCTGGAGGCCGAGCTGGACCGCCGCGTCGCACACTGGCGCGTACTTGCCGGTGACCAACTCCCCTTCGACGCCGGCTTCTTCCGCACCCTGGAGCGCCGCATCATCGAGCACACCGGCCACTACACCACCAACAACGCCCCCGGCCGCGCCGACGACTCCGACATGCTCCGCACCGACCAGCTGGCCGAGAACGAGGTCCCCACCCTCGTCATGGCCGCTCCCGCCGAGCCGGTCTTCCCTCCCCCGCACCCCCAGCACATCGCGCAGGTCATCGGCAACGCACGGCTCGTCGAGATCCCCGGCATGGGCCACGCCCTGCCGCCGGCCGTCCACGCGCCGCTGGCCGACGCGATCCTGGCCCATACGGGGGCGGCATCCTGACAGCGCCCGTGCCGGCACCACCTCCGGCACACGACCGAGCGCCCCGGATCCGATCGAGATCCGGGGCGCTCACATCATCGACTGTCCGGGGCGCTCAAGTGGCCTGTCCGCAGCGGCCCTACGCCGCAGCCTCCACCGTGACCAGCTGCTCCGCCTCGCGGACGTCCTCGTCGATCGGCGAGGACTTCGCCGCGTGGTACGCGTCGCGGTCCAGGATCTTCTCCCGGGCGGAGACCAGGATCGGGATGACGGACTGGCCGGCGACGTTCGTGGCCGTACGCATCATGTCCAGGATCGGGTCGATGGCCATCAGCAGGCCGACGCCCTCCAGGGGGAGGCCCAGGGTGGAGAGGGTCAGGGTCAGCATGACCGTGGCGCCGGTCAGACCCGCGGTGGCGGCCGAGCCGATGACCGAGACGAAGGCGATCAGGACGTAGTCGCCGATGCCGAGGTGCACATCGAAGATCTGGGCGATGAAGATCGCGGCGATCGCCGGGTAGATGGAGGCGCAGCCGTCCATCTTGGTGGTGGAGCCGAAGGGCACGGCGAACGAGGCGTATTCGCGCGGGACGCCGAGGCGTTCGGTGACCTTCTGGGTGACCGGCATGGTGCCCACCGAGGAGCGGGACACGAAGGCCAGCTGGATCGCGGGCCAGGCGCCCTTGAAGAACTGCAGCGGGTTGACCTTGGCGACCGTCGAGAGCAGCAGCGGGTAGACGCCGAAGAGCACCAGGGCGCAGCCGACGTAGATGTCGACGGTGAAGGTGGCGTACTTGCCGATCAGGTTCCAGCCGTACGTCGCGATGGCGTGGCCGATGAGGCCGACGGTGCCGAGCGGGGCGAGGCGGATGACCCACCACAGGGCCTTCTGGAGCAGTTCGAGGGCGGCGCGGCTGACCTTGAGGACCGGCTCGGCCTTCTCGCCGAGCTGCAGCGCGGCGATACCGGCGACGGCCGCCATGAAGACGATCTGCAGGACGTTGAGTTCGGTGAACGGCGTGATGACGTCGGTGGGGACGATGCCGGTCAGGAAGTCGATCCAGGAGCCGGCGTGGTCGGGGAGCTTGCCGTCCTTGGGGGTCAGGCCGGTGCCCGCGCCGGGGTTGGTGAGCAGGCCGATCGCCAGGCCGATCGCGACGGCGATCAGCGAGGTGACCATGAACCACAGCAGGGTGCGGGTGGCCAGCCGGGCGGCGTTGTTGACCTGCCTCAGGTTGGTGATCGACACCAGGATGGCGAAGAAGACCAGCGGGGCGACGGCCAGCTTGAGCAGCTGGACGAAGAGGTCGCCGACCTGTCCCAGGGTGGTGGTGAGCCAGCCGATGTCACCGCTCTTGGCGATCCAGCCGAGCAGCACGCCGAGAGCGAGGCCGGCCAGGATCTGGACCCAGAACGGGATCTTGGGTATTCGGGAGGACTTGGGGGCCTGAGGGGCCTGTGCGGACTCGGCGGTCTCGGCAGACGTGGACAACGGACACACTCCGGGGACAGGTAAGACGTGGGGAAAGGCGAAGGGGGCGCCAGGAGGTCCGTATCCGTGGGTTCAGGAAGGATCTCCGGCCGCTGCGAAGAAGGTCAGCGGCGGCAACAGGCCGCGGACATACAGCGGCAAAGATCGACGTGCAGGCGCGCCACGAGCGGAACGCTCATGGGTGTCGGGGGCGCGGCTGCTGTCTTCATGGAAAGTACGTTAACACTCGAACTTTGAGGAACCCAAAGAAAATCTTTGGGTTCCCAGGGAGACGGGCGGGGTCGGGCAGCCCATGCAAAGGCAGGCGCCCGGCCGTGGAAGGGGATTCCACGGCCGGGCGCCTGTCGTACAGGGGCCTCCGGACGGCCTCGTGTGAGGCGTCTTACAGCGGCCGGTTACAGCAGCTCGTCCTCCTGGCTGCGGTTGGCCGTGAGCCGGTCGCGCTGGCGGTCGACCTTGGCCACGATCTGCTCCGACATCACGTCCCGCTGCTTGCGCAGCAGCACGAAGCTGAGCGGCGCGGAGATGACGATGGCGAGCAGCAGCAGCCAGACGGTGTTGGAGCTGCCGATGCCGAGCGGGATGATCCGGAAGTAGGCCAGCACCCACACCACGGCGAACGAGGCGGCGAAGAGGCCGATGCGCAGGGCGGTGTAGCGGAGCGTGGCGAACTTGTGGCTACTCACGGACGGGACCTTTTTCTCAGGTTTCTCAACGTGTCTCAGCGACAGCCGAAACGGTCACCGTCCAGTGAAGCACAGCGGTGCGGGCGATCTTCCCGGCCCCCGAGGCGCGGGGATCGGGAGGAGGATCTTCCCGGTGTCCGCCGGCCGCCCCCGCTGCCCGTCGCCCGTCAGGCCAGGTCGAGCCACATGGTGATGTCCTCGCGGTAGTCGTCGTCGGCGACCTTTATCGCGTCGGGGACCCGGCCGACCTCCTTGTAGCCGCAGGCTTCGTAGAAGCGGTGGAGACCGGTGCCGCCGCGGCAGGTGAGACGGATGCCACGTATACCGTCCAGGGTGCGGGCCGCGTCGGCGACCGCGGCCATCAGGGCGCGGCCGGTGCCACGGCCCTGGAGGGCGGGGTGGACCATGACGGTGTAGACCCACAGCCAGTGCTTCATCAGGCGGTGGGTGTTGAGGGTGAGGAACGCCGTCGCCAGCACCCGGCCTCCCCCACTCCCGGCTCCGCTCGACCGGGAGGTACCCCCACCGTCGCGGCCCACCAGAAGGCGCGTACGCCCCTCGGCCATGTCCGTCAGATGCTTGAGCAGCTCGGGACGTATGTCCTCGCGGGTGACGGGCGGTACGAAGCCGACGGCACCGTCCGCGGTGGAGACGGTCTCCCACAACGCGCAGATCCCGTCATGCAGTTCCGGGGTGACGGACGGGTCCAGGTCGAAGCGCACGCTCATGACCCGGACCCTAACCTCCCCCACTGACAATCGGCTCTGACCAGGTCAGACGCGCATCGGCTGGGGCGACTCGCGGCGCTCCGGGTCCGGGCCCGGGTACTCGCGGATGACCTCGTAGCGGGTGTTGCGCTCGACGGGGCGGAAGCCGGCGTCGCGGATCAGGTCGAGCAGATCGTCGCGGGTCAGCTTGTTCGGCGTGCCGTAGTTGTCCGCGTCATGCGTGATCTTGTACTCGACGACCGAGCCGTCCATGTCGTCCGCGCCGTGCTGCAGCGCCAGCTGGGCGGTCTGCACGCCGTGCATCACCCAGAAGACCTTGACGTGCGGGACGTTGTCGAAGAGGAGACGCGAGACGGCGAAGGTCTTCAGGGCCTCGGCGCCGGTCGCCATGGTCGTCCGCGCCTGAAGGCGGTTGCGGACCTTGCCGTCCTGCATGTCGACGAAGTCGTGCTGGTAGCGGAGCGGGATGAAGACCTGGAAGCCGCCGGTCTCGTCCTGGAGTTCACGCAGCCGCAGGACGTGGTCGACGCGGTGGCGCGGCTCTTCGATGTGTCCGTACAGCATCGTGCACGGGGTCTTCAGACCCTTCTCGTGCGCGAGGCGGTGGATACGCGACCAGTCCTCCCAGTGGGTGGCGTGGTCGACGATGTGCTGCCGGACCTCCCAGTCGAAGATCTCGGCGCCGCCGCCGGTCAGCGACTCCAGGCCGGCGTCGATCAGCTCGTCGAGGATCTCGGAGGCGGTCAGCCCGGAGATGGTCTCGAAGTGGTGGATCTCGGTGGCGGTGAAGGCCTTGAGGGAGACCTGCGGGAGGGCTTCCTTGAGGGCCTTGAGGGAGCGCGGGTAGTAGCGCCACGGCAGGGTCGGGTGCAGGCCGTTGACGATGTGCAGCTCGGTGAGGTTCTCGCCCTCCATCGCCTTGGCGAGGCGGACGGCCTCCTCGATGCGCATCGTGTACGCGTCCTTCTCGCCCGGCTTGCGCTGGAACGAGCAGTAGGCGCACGACGCGGTGCACACGTTGGTCATGTTGAGGTGACGGTTGACGTTGAAGTGGACGACGTCGCCGTTCTTGCGGGTGCGGACCTCGTTGGCGAGACCGCCCAGCCAGGCCAGGTCGTCGCTCTCGTAGAGCGCGAGACCGTCCTCGCGGGTCAGCCGCTCACCGGACCGGACCTTCTCCTCCAGCTCGCGCTTGAGGCCCACATCCATCGACGCAGCCATCCGGTCGCCTCCCAGTGTCTCTGCCGTATCGCAGCCGTCTTCTCTGCTGTTTCGCAGCCGTACCGCACCGCTTCTCCGGCTTTTCCGTGCCGGAAACGGGCTCCGACGAGCCTACTCCCCCCAAAGAGGAACGGACGGAGCGCCCTTGACACGCTCCGTCCGCCCGGCCCGCACCACTGTCTTCCGGTGGCCTACTCGACCTCTTCGGGCAGCTCGCCGACGCGGTTCTCCCACTTGGTGGAGAGCACGATCGTGGTGCGCGTACGGGAGACGCCCTTGGTGCCGGACAGCCGCCGGATGGTGCGCTCCAGGCCGTCCACGTCGCCCACCCGCACCTTGAGCATGTACGAGTCGTCGCCGGCGATGAACCAGCAGTCCTCGATCTCGGCGAGGTCCTTCAGGCGGCGTGCGACGTCCTCGTGGTCGGCGGCATCGGACAGCGAGATGCCGACCAGCGCGGTGACGCCCAGTCCGAGGGAGCTGGCGTCGACCGTCGCGCGGTAGCCGGTGATCACGCCGGCCGCTTCGAGCCGGTTGATCCGGTCCGTGACGCTGGGCCCGGAGAGGCCGACGAGCCGGCCGAGCTCCGCGTACGAAGCCCTGCCGTTCTCGCGAAGTGCCTGGATGAGCTGCCTATCCACCGCGTCCATGCCCTCAAGCCTTCCAATCTTTACGCATTTTCGAGTTCTGCATGTAGAATCTAAGGCATACAGGGCCTCGGACCCTGTAAATCTTCGAATCACCGACGATCAACGACGATCTTCACAGGAGTAGTCACCGTGTACTCGATCGAGATGGCCTACGCCCGCATGCGCGAGCTGCAGGACCAGGCCAATCGTTCACGTGCCCACCAGGCCATGCCCCCGCGGTCCCGGCGTCGCCTCCGTCGCGCCGCCGCGGCCGCCGCCGCTGCCAAGAAGAGCTAGGACGCCTCCGGGGCCTCCCCCTTGGAGCCACCCCTGAGCTCCCCTTCCCAACGCCGGTACAGCCCGTGCGGCACCTCTGCCGCGTCGAGCACCCGGCCCGCGACGAAGTCCACCAGATCCTGGATGTGCGTCGCCCCCGCATAGAACGCCGGAGAGGCGGGCAGCACCACGGCGCCCGCCTCGTCCAGCGCCACCAGATGCTTCAGCGTCGGTCCGTTCAGCGGAGTCTCCCGCACCGTGACCACCAGCCGGCGGCGCTCCTTGAGCGTCACGCTCGCCACCCGCTGGAGCAGATCCTTCGAGAGCCCGAGCGCCACCCCGGCGACACATGCCGTGCTCGCCGGGACGATCAGCATCCCCTTCACGGGATACGAACCGGACGACGGGCCGGCCGCCAGATCCCCGGCCGGCCAGTACCGCACATCCGCCAGCCGCTCGTCCGTCACCGGATAGGTCTCCGGCTTGCCGTCCGCCCCGAGCGCCAGCCATTCCCGCAGGTCGGTGCGCCAATGGGCGTCCCGGAAGGCGATGCCGGTCTCGTCCATCAGCGTCAGCCGCGACGCCCGGCTGACGATCAGATCCACCGCCTCACCGGCCGCGAGCAACCCCCGCAGCACGGACGCGGCATACGGCGTCCCGGACGCGCCGGAGATTCCCACGACCCACGGACGGCGGCGGCCGGGGTCCGGCTTACTGGTGTCGTTGTGCGGCGGCTCCACAGCATCGAGCCTATCCGGCGGAACCACGGACCCCGTCATGGCCGTTCTTTCCTGTGAACCGACGCGGGACGCCGCGAACAGCCGGGATGGGGGTACCCCCTGCTCGTTGGGAGCTTGGGGGAGGGGAGGCGGAAATGACACGAGTGAGGGCCGCGATCTGCCTGATGGTGGGCTGGGTCGGGCTGCTGTGGCTGCTGGAGGGCGTCGACTTCGCCAGCGGGAACGCACTGGACTCCTTCGGCATCGAGCCGCGCGACGTCGGCGAACTGGCCGATGTGGTGCCCGCCGCCTTCCTGCACTTCGGCTTCGCCCACCTCACGGCCAACTCCCTGCCCCTGCTGCTGCTCGGCTTCATCGCAGCGGTGCGCAGCGGCGTCCGCCGTTTTCTCGGCGTCGTCCTGCTCGTCATCGTGGCCAGCGGGCTGGGCGTCTGGCTGACCGCGGCGCCCGGCAGCAACACCGCGGGCGCCTCCGGAGTCGTCTTCGGCCTCTTCGGCTATCTCCTCGTGCGCGGCTTCATCGAGCGCAAGGCCCTCGACATCGGGATCGGGCTGGCGGTCGGCGTGGCGTACGGCTCGATCGTGTGGGGCGCGCTGCCCAGCGACAACGGGATCAGCTGGCAGGGCCATCTGTTCGGGCTGATCGGCGGGGTGGTGGCCGCGTTCGCCTTCCGGGAGCGCACCCGCGCCGTCACGGCCGGGTCCACTGTCCGACCCGTCCCGTAATCTCAGAAGCACGGCCGCCGGGCAGGCGCGGGAGCGCCACGGGCCGGCGGGGCGACACGGCGCGGCAACCACGGGGGAGCAGAGCATGTCCGACTACCACCAGCCCGGATACGGGCCCTATCCGGGCGGACCGCAGCAGCCGTACGGCGCGCAGCCGGGGTGGAACACGGGCGCCCCGCCCGGCGGGTACGGCTATCCCGCACCGGGCGGCCATCCCGGCGGCCCCGGCTACGGCCCCCAGCCGCCGGTCGCGCCCTCGACGGGCTCGGCGATGTGGGCCCATATCGGCGCGCTGCTGACGGTCACCCTGGGCTCCATGATCTGCTGCGGCCTCGGTGCCTTCCTCGGCTGGATCGCCCCGCTGTCCGTCCGCGGCAACGTCCGCCACAAGCAGGACCCGTACGTCCGCCACCACGCCACCCAGGCCCTGAACTTCGGCCTCACCCAGGCCATCGTGGCGTTCATCGGCGTGGTGCTGTACATCGGCAGCGCCCTCGTCTTCGAGGTGGCCGCCAACGACATCCAGCGGGCCGGGTCCGGTGTGGCGGTCCCGCTGCTGACCGTGGTCGGCATCATGGCCGCGTACGCGATATCCGGCATCGTCTGCGCGATCATCGGCGCCACGAAGGCGAAGAACGGCGAGCTGTGGACGTACCCGCGGCTGATCGCGTGGCCGATGAGCAAGGGCTGAGAGGTGCGCCGCCGGCGGCGCACCTCCCCCACGGACCATCCGGCCGCCGGTCCGTGGCGGCCCGTCAGCCCCTTCAGACCGTCAGGCCCCGGACCAGCAGATCCAGCAGCGCGCAGACGAACAGTGCGATGCCGATGAAGCCGTTGACCGTGAAGAACGCCCGGTTGAGCCGGGACAGATCATGCGGCCGGACGATGGAGTGCTCGTAGAGGAACGCCACCGCGACGATCACCAGGCCGATCCAGAAGAACACCCCGACGCCGGTGGCCAGCGCGTACCAGACCAGCAGGACCGTGGTGACGGCATGGCTGGCGCGGGCGCCGTGCAGCGCCGCCGGGATGCCGAAGCGGGCCGGTACGGACTTCACGCCGTGCGCCCGGTCGGCCTGGACGTCCTGGCAGCCGAAGATCAGGTCGAAGCCGCCGATCCAGACGCCGACGGCGAGGCCGAGGATCACCGCGTCCCAGGACCAGCTGCCGCTGATCGCGATCCAGGCGCCGACCGGCCCCATCGCCTGGGCCAGCCCCAGGATCGCGTGCGGGAAGTTCGTGAAGCGCTTGCCGTACGGATAGACCACCATCGGCACCACCGCGATGGGCGCCAGCGCCAGGCACAGCGGGTTGAGCAGCGCCGCGGCGCCCAGGAAGATCACCACGGCGATCAGCGCACCGGTCCAGGCGGACTTCACGGTGACCGCGCCGGTGACCAGTTCGCGCCCCGCCGTACGCGGGTTCCTGGCGTCGATCTCCCGGTCGATGATGCGGTTGCAGGCCATCGCGAAGGTCCGCAGCCCGACCATGGCGACGGTCACGAGCAGCAGCCGGCCCCAGTGGATGGTCCTGTCCCACTGGAACATCGCGGTGAGCGAGGCGATATAGGCGAAGGGCAGCGCGAAGACGGAGTGCTCGATCATGACCAGGCGCAGAAACGCCTTGGTCCTGCCCGGCCGGGGTACCGCGGCAGCGGAGGCGGAGGCGGTCACAGCCCGTACTCCTTCCAGCGCCGGTCGACCTTCGCGGCCGTGTCCGGGTCCGACAGGACCATCTCCGGCCAGCCCCCGTCCCGTGTGTAGCCCTCCTCGGGCCACTTCCGCGTGGCGTCGATGCCCGCCTTGCCGCCCCAGAACTGCTGGTAGGAGGCGTGGTCGAGATGGTCGACGGGGCCCTCGACGACGGTCAGGTCGCGGGCGTAGTCGGTGTTGCCGAGCGCCCGCCAGGACACCTCGTGCAGATCGTGCACATCGCAGTCCGCGTCCACGACGACGATCAGCTTGGTCAGCGACATCATGTGCGCGCCCCAGATGGCGTGCATGACCTTCTGCGCGTGCTTGGGGTACTTCTTGTCGATCGAGACGATCGCGCAGTTGTGGAAGCCGCCGGACTCCGGCAGGTGGTAGTCCACGATGTCCGGCACGATGATCTTGAGGAGCGGGAGGAAGAACCGCTCCGTCGCACGGCCCAGCGGCCCGTCCTCCGTCGGCGGCCGGCCCACCACGATCGACTGGAGCAGCGGCCGCTTGCGCATCGTCACGCAGTCGATGGTCAGCGCGGGGAACGGCTCCTGCGGCGTGTAGAAGCCGGTGTGGTCGCCGAACGGGCCCTCGGGCAGCATCTCCCCGGGCTCCAGCCAGCCCTCGATGACGACCTCGGCGTTGGCCGGCACCTGGAGCGGGACGGTCTTGCAGTCGACCATCTCGATCCGCTTGCCCTGGAGGAAGCCCGCGAAGAGGTACTCGTCGATGTCGCCGGGCAGCGGGGCGGTGGAGGCGTAGGTCACGGCCGGCGGGCAGCCGAAGGCGATGGCGACCGGCAGCTTCTCACCGCGTTTGGCCGCGACCTGGTAGTGGTTGCGGCTGTCCTTGTGGATCTGCCAGTGCATGCCGATGGTGCGCTTGTCGTGGCGCTGCAGCCGGTAGAGGCCGAGGTTGCGGACGCCCGTCTCCGGGTGCTTGGTGTGCGTCAGCCCCAGGTTGAAGAACGAGCCGCCGTCGTCGGGCCAGGTGAACAGGGCCGGCAGCGCGTCGAGGTCGACGTCGTCGCCCGTGAGCACGACTTCCTGTACGGGCGCGCTCTCGCCCTTCACCTTCTTCGGCGGGACGTGCGTCATGTTGGCGAGCTTCCCGAACGCCTCGCGCACGCCCACGAACCCCTGCGGCAGCTCCGGCTTCAGCAGCCCGCCGATCTTGCCGCTGATCTCGTCGTACGCCTTCAGGCCGAGGGCCTTCAGCAGCCGGCGGTCGGTGCCGTAGACGTTCATGGCGAGCGGCATCGCCGAACCCTTGACGTTCTCGAAGAGCAGCGCCGGTCCGCCGGCCTTCTGCACCCGGTCCACGATCTCGCCGACTTCCAGATACGGGTCGACCTCGGCCTTGATGCGCTTGAGGTCGCCCTCCCTGTCGAGCGCGCGCAGGAACGAGCGAAGATCGTCATAAGCCATGCGTTCCAGTATCGGGTACGCACTACCCTGTACGGGTCACCGGGCCCCGCCGCGGGCCCGCCGTCGTTCGCAGGGGGCCCGTTCCGCGATGATCAGGTATCTGCCGTTCCTCTTGGTACTGGCGCTGTGGATCTATGCGTTCATCGACTGCGTCAACACCCCCGAATCGCAGGTGCGCGGCCTGCCCAAGGTGATCTGGGTGATCATCATCCTGCTGTTCGGCGAGGTGCTGATCGGGCCGATCGCCTGGCTGGTGGCGGGCAAGGTGCGCCACCCGGTGTCGGGCGACGGCAGTACGCCGTCCGAATGGCACCGCAACCGCAGCGCGAAGTGGGTGGCGCCGGACGACAACCCCGAGTTCCTCAAGTCCCTCAAGGACGAGAACAAGAAGGACGAGGCGCTGCTGAAGGACTGGGAAGCCGACCTGCGGCGCCGCGAGGAGGAACTGCGCAAGCGCGAGGCGGCGGACGGTCCCGAGGACACTCCGCCGGCCAAGGACTAGCCGGGGCCCTCCACCCCTGAATTCGGTGGTCGGCCGGCCCCGCCGTCCGCCAGGATGAACCCTCATGAGCACCGGTCCCAGCGCCCCCTTGGCCACGACGGCGGCAGGCGTGTCCGCCGCCCCCGCAGAACCGCCGCGCCGCATCCGGGCGCTGCACACCGAGCGGACCGTCACCGTCTACCAGGCGTACGCCCCGGCGCTCGGCGTCCCCGCCGCGCGGGACGGCCGGTTCCCCGCCGCGTGGAAGCGGGAGCGGATGACGTGGATCAAGCCGTCGTTCCTGTGGATGATGTACCGCTGCGGATGGGGCACCAAGGCCGACCAGGAGACGGTGCTCGCGATCGAGATCGACCGGGCCGGTTTCGACTGGGCGCTGAGCAACGCCTGTCTGTCGCACCACGACTCCGCGGAGCACCCCGACCGCGCCGCCTGGAAGCGTCGGTTGAAGGGCAGTCCGGCGCGGGTGCAGTGGGACCCGGAGCGGGATCTGCGGCTCCAGCAGCTGCCGTACCGGTCACTTCAGCTCGGCCTGGCCGGCGAGGCGTCCCGGCGGTACGCCGACGAGTGGACCGTCGCCATCACGGACGTCACACCGCTGGCCCACGAGGTGCATGCGCTGGTGCGCTCGGGGGATCTGGCGGCGGCCGCCGCGCTGCTGCCCGCGGAGCGCCCGTATCCGGCGCCCGAGGGGACTCCGGCGCTCAGCCCCGCCTCCTGACGGGCAGTCAGCCCGCTGTCTCGGGGAAGGTCTGCGGAGTGGCCTGCGGGACGGTCCGCCGCGTTACGCCGCCACCCGCTCATACTCCTCGTACAGCGCCCGCCAGCGGCCGAGGTTCCAGGTGGACCAGTCGACGGGCCGGCCGGCCAGCGCCTCGGTCAGGTACTCGAAGTGCTGGTGCCAGCCGGCGAGGTTGGCCAGCACCGCGCTGTCCGGGGTTTCCAGTTCGTTGGTGAAGCGCAGCCGGGTGCCGGTGCGGCGGTCCGGGTCCGGGGCGATCTCGAAGCGGATCCGGCCGTGCACGGCGACGGTGTACTCGGCCAGCCTGGTCGGGCCCCAGCCGGTGACCCGGCCGGCGGCGACGGTGGAGCGCCCGCTCGCGTTCGTGTTCAGCCAGCGCAGGGTGATCCTGCCGCCCTCGTGCCGTTCGAAGGGATCGGCGGCGGCGAGCCAGCCGGGCAGGCCCTCGGGGCCGGCGACGGCGGCCCAGACCTCCTCCACAGGCTGGGGAAGGCGCAGCGTGAAGGAGATGGTGCGGATGTCGGCGTCGGAGACGACGGTGCCGTACGGGATCGGGCTCTCCATGAGGACACGATCGCGCACGGCACCGGTGTTCGCAGTTCAGGGCGGCGTTCAGGGCACGGCAGGCGCCCAGCACCCGCCCTTGGAGCGGGCGTTCAGACCCCGGCGTACGAGTGCAGGCCGGTGACGAAGATGTTCACGCCGTAGTAGTTGAACAGGTAGCAGAGGAACGCGATCAGGCCCAGCCAGGCGGCCTTGCGGCCCTTCCAGCCGACCGTGGCGCGCGCGTGCAGGTAGCAGGCGTAGGCGACCCAGGTGATGAACGACCAGACTTCCTTGGGGTCCCAGCCCCAGTAGCGGCCCCAGGCGGCCTCGGCCCAGATGGCGCCCGCGATGATGGTGAACGTCCACAGCGGGAAGACGGTGGCGTTGACCCGGTAGGCGAACTTGTCCAGCGAGGCGGCCGAGGGGAGCCGCTCCAGTACGGACGAGGCGAAGGCGCCGGGCTGCTTGCCGGCCGGGTCGGCGAGCTTGTCCTCGTAGCGGTCGCGGAAGAGGAACAGCAGCGTCGCGACGGCGCCGAGGTAGAGCACCGCGCCGGACAGGATCGCGCAGCTGACGTGGATCCACAGCCAGTAGGAGTGCAGCGCCGGGACGAGCTGGTCACTGGCGGTGTAGAGCACCGAGACGGCCAGGCCCAGGTCGAGCAGGACCGAGGTGATCAGGGGCAGGCCGATCCAGCGGACGTTCTTCTTGAGGACGAGCAGCAGCAGGTAGACGCCCACCGCGACCGCGGCGAAGGTCGTGGAGAACTCGTACATGTTGCCCCAGGGGGCACGCTGCACGGACAGCGCGCGGGCGACCACACCGCCGACGTGCAGCGCCCAGGCCAGGACGGTCAGCGAGATGGCGATCCGGCCGTAGAGGTCGCCCTTCTCGGTGCCGCCCGCGGCGCCGGGACCGTCCGGGACCTCGCGGCTGCCGGCGGCGGCCTTGGTGATGACCTTCGGGCGCTCCAGTACGGCGGTGCCCCCCTGCTTCGCCACCTGGACGGCGACCGCGGCGGGCGCCTTCGCCTGGGCGGTCAGTGCCGCGGCGGTGCGGCCGACCTTGCTGCGGCTGCCGAACACCCACTCCGCCATGTGCGCGATGAAGGCGAGCGTGTATACCGCCATCGCCGAATAGACCAGCAGGTTGCTGTTGTGCGCCAGTGTCTCGTTGGCTGCGGCCGCGATGTTCACGCGCGCGCTCCTTCGGAGGGGTCAGCGGGGTCGGCAGGATCGGCGGGGTCGGCGGGGTCGGCCGGCTCCGCGGGGTCTTCGGTGGGCGCGGGAGCGTCCGGGACGAGCGGGGCGTCGGTGCCCAGCGCGGCCGCGAGATCGGCGAGTTCCTCGGGGAGCCGGGGCGACTCGCTGCGGCCGAGGGCGGCCATCTCGACGACGGTCACACCGGCGCCGTTCTCCTCGACCCGCTCCGCCCTGACCCACACCCGGCGGCGCTGGATGAACAGCGAGCCGGCCAGGCCCAGCAGGGCGGCGACCGCGCCGGTCAGCGCGAGGCCGTTGCCCGGCTGGTGGGCGATGGTGAAGCTGGCCCAGTCCTTGATGCCCTCAAACTTGATGCTGCCGTCGCCACCGGGCAGCTTCATCGATTCGCCGGGCAGCATCATCTTGGCGACCGGGGTGCCCTTGCCGTCCTTGTACTGCTTGAGGTTCTTCTGCTCCAGCTTGTAGACGTTCTGCGGCAGCCCGGAGTCGACGCCCAGATCACCGTGGTAGGCGGTGAGCGTGAGCACCGGATAGTCCAGCGCGGGGAACTGCGAGAACATCGAGCCGGAGCCCTTGCCGCCGAACGTCGGCACGAAGAAGCCCTGGAACCCGAGCTGGTTGCGCTTGCCGTCCTTGGTCTGCGCGCCCGGCACCTTGACCACGCCGGTCGAGGTGAGGTTCTTGGGGTCCTGCGGGAGGAACGGCACCGCACCGCTGTAGACGACCTTGCCGCGGCCGTCCTTGACGGTGACCACCGGCGCGTAGCCGTGCGAGAGCAGATAGACCTTGGAGCCGGCGATGTCGAGGGGCTTGTTCACCTCGATCGCGGTCTTGTGCTCCTTGCCGTCGGCGCCGGAGAAGTAGCTGACGTTGGCGCGGAACGTCCGCGGGGTGCCCTTCTGCGGCCCGGACCGCTCGTAGGTCGCGTCGAAGCCGTCGAGCGTGAAGCCGAACGGCTCCATGGTCTCGGTGTCGAAGAAGGGGCCCTGCTTGAAGTCGTCGTACTGGGTGAGGTTGTTGGAGAAGCCGTCGCCCTCGGCGACCAGCTTGCCGCCCTCGGACTTCCACAGGCCGCCGACGGCGAACGCCACCAGCAGCACGATCAGCGCGATGTGGAAGACCAGGTTGCCGGTCTCGCGCAGATAGCCCTTCTCGGCGGCGACCGCGGTGCCGGACCGGTGGGCCCGGAACCGGCGCTTCTTCAGCAGCCCCTGTGCCGCCTGGAGGACGTCCTCGGGTGCCGCGTCCGTACGCCAGGTCGTGTACGCGGGCAGCCGGGTCAGCCGGCGCGGGGCGGCCGGCGGGCGGCCCCGCAGCTGTCCGACGAACTGCCAGGTGCGCGGCACGATGCAGCCGATGAGCGAGATGAACAGCAGCAGGTAGATCGCCGAGAACCACACCGAGCTGTAGACGTGGAACATCCCCAGCTTGTCGTAGAGCTCACCGAGCGTGGGGTGGTCGCCCTTGAAGTCCTCGACCTTGACCGGGTCGATGGCGGTCTGCGGGATCAGCGAGCCGGGGATGGCGCCGATCGACAGCAGGAAGAGCAGCAGCAGCGCCACCCGCATCGAGGTGAGCTGCCGCCAGAACCAGCGTGCCCAGCCGATGGGCCCGAGCGAGGGGAAGCTGATGTCCTCGGCGGGGGCGGTGGAGAGCTGGGATCCGGCCGCGCCGAGATCGGCGGCCGTGCCGGACTCCCGGGCGTCCGGAGCGCCGGAGTCCGGCCCCGGGTCGCGGGGGGTGTCGGTCTTGGTGGACATCGATCAGATCCCAACGGTGAAGCGTTGCGTCCAGTTCTGCAGCTCGGACATCAGGCCGTCCCAGACGCCGGTGACGAGGAGGAGGCCGAGCGCGACCATCATGCCGCCGCCGATCCGCATCACCCACACGTAGTGCCGCTTGACCCAGCCGAACGCGCCGAGCGTCCGGCGGAAGGCCAGCGCGACGGCGATGAACGGCAGACCGAGGCCCAGGCAGTAGACGACGGCCAGCAGGGCGCCGCGGCCGGCGCTCGCCTGGTAGAACGAGAGCGTCTGGACGGCGGTGAGGGTGGGGCCCAGGCAGGGTGTCCAGCCGACGCCGAAGAGCACACCGAGCAGCGGCGCGCCGGCCAGCCCGATGGCGGGCTTCTTGTGGAAGCGCAGTTCGCGCTGGCCGAAGCGCTGGAGGACGCCGGCGAAGGCCAGCCCGAGCAGGATCATCAGGCCGCCGAGGACCCGTGAGATGACGTCCTTGTAGCTCTGCAGCGTTTCCCCGAAGAAGCCGAAGAGGGCGCCGCCGGAGACGAAGACGAGGGTGAACCCGAGGACGAAGAGGGAGGCGCCGGCCAGCATCCGGCCGCGTTTGGCCTCGCCGAGGTCGGTGCCGGTGACGCCGGTGACGTACGACATATAGCCGGGGACCAGCGGCAGGACGCACGGGGAGAAGAAGGAGACCAGTCCGCCGATCAGTGCGGCGGGCACGGCGGCGATCAGGGCGCCGGTCAGGATGGTCTGGTTCTGCGCGGCCTCGGCGGCGAGCTGGATCACGTGATCACTTCTCGGCGATCAGGGGGTCGACCATCTTGCGCAGGCCGTCCTCCGAGAGCGGGCCGACCGCGCGCGCGGCGATCCTGCCGTGCCGGTCGAAGGCGATCGTGGTGGGGATGAGCTGCGGGTTGAGGCTGCCCTTGGGGAAGCGCAGCAGCAGCTTGCCCGGCGGGTCGAACAGGCTCGGGTAGGGCACCTTGTGCTGTTCTTCGTAGCTGTTGGCCTGCGACTTCGCGGAGTCACGGGTGTTGATGCCGATGAACTGGACGCCCTTGCCCTTGGTCTCGTTCGCGACCTTGGTGAAGTTCGCCGCCTCGGCGATGCAGCCGCCGCACCACGATCCCCAGACGTTGAGGACGACGACCTTGCCCTTGTAGTCGGCGACGTCCAGGTGCTTGCCGGTGGTGGTCTCGCCGGAGAGGTCGGGCGCGGGCTGCCGCTCGGCCTTCTTCACGGTGGCGAAGCCGTTCTTCCCCTGGACGTATCCGGTCTGCGACGAGCCGCCGGCGGCGCCGTCCCCGCAGGCGCTCAGCATCAGCGACGCGGCCGCGGCCCCTGCGGCGAGCAGGGCGATGCGGCTGCGGTTCGCAAGGCGGCGTGGGGCGCGGCAGACACTCATGTGAAAAGTTTCGCATGAGCCGGTTCCAGATCTTCCGCGCCCCCCTCGGACCGTCGCATCCCACGCAAAAAGGCATGTCAGAGCGGTCGCCGCGGCCTCTGGGGGGAGGGTCGGGCGAGTCGGCGACCGGCCCTGGAGCGGGGTCGGGCGGGTCGGGCGGACGGCCCTGGAGGGGCGGGCCCGGCCGTGTGGGCTCAGGCGGCGGAGAGGAACGACTTCCAGCCACCGGCGGGCCGCTGCGCCTTGTCCATCCCCTGGAGCTTGGTCAGCACCTGCGGGTCCTGGGCGTCGAGCCAGTCGGTGAACTGTCGGAAGGACACCAGCCGCACATCCTTGTTCCGCTCGTCGGCTATGCGCTTGAGCGCCTCTTCGACGGCGTCCATATAGATACCGCCGTTCCACTGCTCGAAGTGGTTTCCGATGAAGAACGGGGCGCGATTCGTCTCGTACGCGCGCTGGAACCCGGCTATGTACGCGCCGGTGGCCTGCCTGCGCCAGCCCGGGTAGTTGGCCGGCGGGGCCTTTGTCGAGTTCTTCGACTGGTTGGCGAGGATGTTGTAGTCCATTGAGAGGACCTCGTAGGAGTGACCCGGGAAGGGAATCTGCTGAAGCGGGAAGTCCCAGATGCCCATCTTCTTCGTCGGCCATACCTGTTGGCCGCCCGGTGCGCTGGCGTCATAGCGCCAGCCGAGCTCCTTTGCCGCCGGGAGCAGATTCTCCTGGCCCAGAAGGCACGGGGTGCGGCCGCCCACCAGTTCCCTGCGGTAATCGAAGGGCAGCGGATCCATCTCGTTGAAGCCGGTGTGCGTACGCCACTTGGTGACGAATTCCATCGCCTGGTCTATCTCGGACTGCCACTGCTGCGGCGTCCAGTTCCTGACCGTGCCGGAGCCGGAGCAGAAGTGGCCGTTGAAGTGGGTGCCTATCTCATGGCCGTCCAGCCAGGCCGTGCGGAGGTTCCGCAGTGTCTCCTTGATGTGGGGATCGGTGAGGTAGCCGATGTCGGAGGCGCCGGACCGGTTGTTCGGCGGGCTGTAGAGCTGCTTCTTCGATTCGGGCAGGAGATACAGCCCGGAGAGGAAGAAGGTCATGGCCGCGCCGTGGTCCTTGGCGAGCTTGAGGAATCGGGGGAAGAGGCCGTTGCCGACCTCTCCCGCACCGTCCCAGGAGAAAATCACGAACTGCGGCGGGGTCTGGCCGGGCTCCAGCCGTTCCGGCCCGTCGGGCTGGTTGGGCTGCGCTCCGGAATTGGCGGTCGATCCGTCACCGATGGGCTTCGAGCGGGCCCGTACGGAGTTCCGCACCCGCTGCTTGTTCGCCTCGCCGTCCGAGCCGGACATGGAGCAGCCGCCGACACCGAGCGCAGCCGCCGCCCCAACCCCCATACCCAACAGGTTCCGCCGACTGATCGCGCGCATACCGTGGTCCCCATCCGTATTGCCGAACTCAATATCCATATAAACGGACATCCGAGGCGAGGGCATTTCGGACGAGGAGATTCTGCTTATTCGCTCAAACCTCTGATTTTGCGCGCTGCTGACTTACCGCCAATTGATGGAACGTCAAGCGCCGAAAGCCTTGCTCTTCCCCTTGACGGGTTTGGCGCCGGCCAGCAGGTGGGAGGGAACCAGGTCGCGCGCCGGCTCGCTGTAACCCACAGAAATGATCTTGTCGCCGTGGAAGGTGAAAGACGTCAGCGAGGCCAGCGTGCACTGCCGCCGCCGCGGGTCGTGCCACAGCCGCCGCCGCTCCGCGAAACTGCGCACGATCCAGATCGGCAGCTGATGGCTGACCGCCACCGCCTCGTGCCCGCGCGCCGCGTCCCGTGCCGCGCCCAGCGCCGCCATCATCCGTACGACCTGCTCGATATACGGCTCGCCCCAGGACGGGCGGAACGGATTCGTCAGGTATTTCCAGTTGCCGGGCTTCTTCAGCGCGCCGTCGCCGACCCCGAAGGTCTTCCCCTCGAAGACGTTGGCCGCCTCGATCAGCCGCTCATCGGTGGCCAGATCCAGACCATGCGCGTCGGCGATCGGCGTCGCCGTCTCCTGGGCGCGCTCCAGCGGCGACGCCACGACATGCGTGACGTCCCGGTCCGCGAGGTGCTCCGCGACCCGGTCGGCCATCTTCCGCCCCAGATCGGAGAGGTGATAGCCGGGCCGGCGCCCGTAGAGCACGCCCTCGGGGTTGTGCACCTCGCCGTGCCGCATCAGATGCACGACGGTGATGTCTTCGCTGCTCATGTCACCCATTCATTCAGTCGTCTGCAAGCGGTCGGCGGTCCGTCGCCGGATCCGCGTCTCTCAGGCCGTCGCCTCGGCCGCGGCCCGCGCGGCGGCCGGCAGCGCGGCGGCGATCCGCTCGACGGCCGCGGCGTCGTGCGCGGTCGAGACGAACCAGGACTCGAAGGCGGACGGGGGCAGATAGACGCCCTGCGACAGCATCGAGTGGAAGAAGGCGGTGAAGCGGAACGACTCCTGGGCCTTCGCACCGTCGTAGTCCGTCACCTCGGCGTCCGTGAAGAAGACCGAGAACATGTTGCCCGCGACCTGCAGCCGGTGCGCGACGCCCTCCTTGGTCAGCGACGCGGTGACCAGGTCGCGCAGCTGCGCCGAGACCGCGTCGACCTTCTCGTACGCCGCGTCGTCCAGCAGCCGCAGCTGCGCGACACCGGCGGCGGTGGCGATCGGGTTCCCGGACAGGGTGCCCGCCTGGTAGACCGGGCCGGCCGGGGCGAGGTGGGCCATGACGTCGGCGCGGCCGCCGAAGGCCGCGGCGGGGAAGCCGCCGCCCATCACCTTGCCGAAGGTCATCAGGTCCGGAGTGACACCGTCGATGCCGTACCAGCCGGCCCTGCTGACCCGGAAGCCGGTCATGACCTCGTCGGAGATGTACAGCGCGCCGTTCGCCGCGCACACGTCCTTCAGCCCCTGGTTGAAGCCGGGCAGCGGCGGCACCACGCCCATGTTGCCGGGCGACGCCTCGGTGATCACACAGGCGATCTCGCCCGGGTGCGCGGCGAACGCGGCCCGTACCGCCTCGATGTCGTTGTACGGCAGCACGATCGTGTCGCCGGCCTGCGCACCGGTCACGCCCGGCGTGTCCGGCAGCCCGAACGTCGCCACGCCCGAACCGGCCGCGGCCAGGAGCGCGTCGACATGGCCGTGGTAGCAGCCGGCGAACTTGATCACCTTCGCGCGGCCGGTGAAACCGCGCGCCAGCCGGATCGCCGACATCGTCGCCTCGGTGCCGGAGGACACCAGGCGCACCTGCTCGACCGGCGCGATCCGCGCCACGATCTCCTCGGCCAGCTCGACCTCGCCCGCGCCGGGCGTGCCGAAGGACGTACCGCGGGCGACCGCCTCCTGGACCGCGGCGATCACCGCGGGGTGCGAGTGCCCGAGGATCATCGGCCCCCACGAGCACACGAGGTCGACATACTCACGGCCGTCGGCGTCGGTGAGGTACGGACCCGTACCGGACACCATGAACCGGGGCGTACCACCCACGGCGCGGAACGCCCGCACCGGAGAGTTGACGCCACCGGGCGTCACAAGGGACGCGCGATCGAACAGCGACTGCGAAACAGGGGCTTCATAGGGAAAAGACACAGCGATCCTGACCTGCATAAACGGAGGGTGGGCGGCGGCACGTGGACACGGCCCTGCTGACAACGGTGCGGGAATCCCCTCGCGGACACCCCTGAGGCGCCGCTCGGTTCCATCTCGGTCCCTTTTTTATTCCTCTCGCTCTCGACCGGGCGTCAGGCCCCTCGCGTCTGCGAAACTGGGGCGACGTACGAGTAAGTCACGCAAGCAATGGTCTCAGAGGCGCACGAGGGCGCGCGGCCGGGAGTTTCGCACGCCGGTGACGGGGGAGATCTCTGAGACGATGATCGGGTTGCGCGGCTAAGGCTGCGAGTGGTCGGGTGGAGATATGCATCGCGGTGGCGAACTGGGCGAGGGGACCGATGACCGGGGTCCCGAGCGCGCCCAGCGCGGCCGTCACCGGCGCGAAGGCACCGAGGGCATCACTGGTGGGGACAACAGAGGCGGCCGCATGGGGGTGACATACAAATACTTCGGCGCGCCCAATGGCGCGACGGCGGCCCGTGTCCCGATCTCGATGCGTCCCGAGGAGCTCGGCGGTGATGAGCTCGGTATGGGTGGCATGTTCACCAAGATCAAGCCGGAGACGATGGCCGCGATGGTCCTCACCGGCATAGAGGGCATACCGCTCCATAAGGTTCCGCCGCTGGAGCTGGTCGTGCTGCACCCCGATTACGCCGTGGTCAAACTCCCCATGACCGTGACCGACCCGCTGCGCGGTGTCGGCGAGGAGTCGGTCGGCGCGGCCGCGTTCATCTGGTCCACCGTCCCCGACCGGGGCGGCCCGCGCGACGCCTTCAGCGTCTACCAGCTGCTGCACGAATGGCAGGACTTCAGCCACCGGCTGCACGAAGCGGGGCACCAGGCGTACTGCCTGGTGTGGCCGTGAGGCACCGACCGGTCGCTGCTGAATCGTTGCGGCCGGGCGGGGCGGCGCACGGGACAGGCCAGGGGCAGGAGTAGGTGTCGCCCGTCGGGGCGGGGCCCGGCGGGCAGGCGGGCAGGCGGGCAGGCGGGCAGGCGGGCAGGCGGGCAGGCGGGCAGGCGGGCCAGAACGCCCGGGTTCACCAGGTGGGACGGGCCGAGACACCGCCGTCGACGACGAGATCGTGGCCGGTGATCCAGGACGCCATCGGCGAGGCCAGAAAGACACAGGCATCGCCCACGTCCTCGGGCCGCCCCAACCGCCCGGCGGGCGCCGCCTCTTGCCAGCGGCGGACCCCCTCCGGCCAGTCCTCCTCGATGCCGGGACGCCCGATCAGGCCCGGCGAGACGCTGTTGACGCGGATCCCGTACGGCCCGTACTCCAGGGCGGCCGAGCGGGCGTGCATCACCACCGCCGCCTTGGACGCGCTGTAGTGGGCGTGCAGCGGCGCCGGACGGTCCGCCTCGATGGACGCGATATGCGTCACCGATCCCCCGCCGCCCTCCCGCATCACGGCCGCCGCGGCCTGGGTGCAGGCGAAGACGCTGTGCACATTGGTGTCCGCCACCGCCCGCCAGTCGGCGAGCGACATCGCCGCCAGCTCCTGGGTGGGCTGCACCCCCGCGTTGTTCACCAGCACCGTCAGCCGGCCGCGCCAGCCGGCGGCCGCCGCCACCAGCCGGTGGCATTCCGCCTCGTCGGCCAGATCGGCGCGGAGCGCCAGCGCACTGCCACCGCGCCTCTCGATCTCCCCGACGATCCCCCGCGCCGCCTCGGCATGCGTACGGAAATGCACCACCACGGCGGCGCCCGCGGCGGCAAAACGCAGCGCGATCCCGCGCCCGATGGTCCCGGCCGCGCCGGTGATCAGGGCTACGTGGTGGGTGAGGTCGGGGAGGCGGGTGCGATCGGGGGCGGGGGTGAGGTCGAGAGCGTCGGGGAGGTCGGGAGCGTCGGGGGCATCGGGGGTGTCGGGGAGGTCGCTCATGGCTCTTTTGCCTCTGCAGTTGTTCCGGTGTTCCGGTCGGTCCGGCAGTTCCAGTCAGTCCTGTCGGTCCCGTCAGTCCCATCGGTCGGTCCGGTCGGTCCAGTTGGGCCCGGCGTTCCGGCCGTTCCGGCCGTTCCGGTTGTTCCGGGCGGTCCGGGCGGTCCGGGCGGTCCGGGCGGTCCGGGCGGTGTGTCCGGAGTGCCTGCGCTCCCGGTGTCATCGGCGTGGCCGGATCGTGGCGGTCTCCCGGGCGCAGGCCGCTCGCCGGACATACCCGACCCACCACGGACGTTGGGCTCGCAAGGGGGCGACACCCCTGTCATGGCCTGCTCAGCGCCACGATCCGCGCCGCCGCCCCGGGAAAGCGCGCGGCCAGTTCGGCGGCGTCCCCGTGCTCGTAGTCGTCGAAGGTGAAGCCGGGCGCCATGGTGCAGCCGAACAGCGTCCAGGCCCCGCCCTCGGCGACCGCGGCGCCCATCCATGTCCCGGCCGGCACGGTGAACTGCACGTGCTGCCCGCTGAGGACGTCGGGCCCGAGGACGACCGTACGGGCGGCGCCGCCCTCGGGGAGCAGGAGCAGGGTGAGCGGATCGCCGAGGTAGAAGTGCCAGATCTCGTCGGCGGGCAGCCGGTGCAAGGCGCAGTAGTCGCCCGGCTCGGCGGTCAGCAGCATGACGATCGCCGACCCCTCCGGCCGCCCGTCGGCGCGCTCCGGCCCGGCCCACGTACGCCGGAACCGCCCGCCCTCACGGGGCAGCGGCGCCAGCCCGTACAAGTCGATCAGCGCCTCGGGGAGCCGGTCGGCCCCTCCCGGCGCGGGCAGCGGCTGCCGCTGGTGCATACGCGCCTCCCGTCTCGGTCCACACCCTAGGAGGGCGCGGCGCGCGACACCGGCAGAATCGAGCCATGTCCGATGCCCCGTCACTGCCACACCTGGGACGACGTACACAGCAAGCTGTGCGACGTCATCATCACGGCGGTGGTGGCCCTGACGACGCTGACGCCGGACGCGCGGCGGGTGTTCGCCGGGCATGTGGAACTGGTCGCCGGGCGGGTGTTGACGCGCCGGGCCGACTCCTGGCGAGCCCGCCCGCCCGGCTTCCTCAGGGGTGTTCGGCCGTCAGATAGCGCTGGATGGTGGGCGCCAGCCAGGCCACGACCTCATCGTGGTCGAGGCCGACGGCCGGCGGGATGTGCAGGACATAGCGGCACAGCGCCATGCCGAGGACCTGCGAGGCGATCAGGGCGGCGCGCGTGGCCGCCTGGTCGGGGACCGGGCAGACGGCGGCGAGGACCGGCCCTATCTGGCCGGCGAACACCCCGCGCATCCGCTCCGCGCCCGCCTCGTTGGTGACGCCGACGCGCATCATGGCGGTCAGCGTCTCGTCGCACTCCCAGCGCTCGAGGAAGTGCCGTACGAGCCGGGCGCCGAGCTCGTCGTGCGGCACCCCGGTGAGGTCGGGGGCGTGCAGATCGATCTCGGAGGCGGCCGCGAAGAGGCCCTCCTTGTTGCCGTAGTAGCGCATCACCATCGACGGATCGATGCCCGCGTCCCTGGCGATGGCGCGGATGGTCGCGCGCTCGTAACCGTCGGCGGCGAAACGGTCCTTGGCGGCGGCCAGGATCGCGGCACGGGTGGCCTCGGAGCGGCGGGGGCGGCCGTGGTCCCCGGCGGTGGGGGCGACGGCGGCCACGGGGGACTCACCGAGGTCCACATCGGGGGTGACGGAGGGGGTGGAGGGGACACGTTCGGCCATGTCAACAACTGTAGGCCAACGCGTGTTGACATGCCAGTCCCGGCAGGCTTAGGCTTTTGCCAACAAGCGTTGACCAACGCGTGTTGGCATTGGAGGCAGCCATGAAGGCCGCGAACCGCAAGCCCAGCACCACCGTCCCGACCACCGACCCGACGACCGGCCCGTCAACCGATCGCGCGACTGGTCCTGCGGCCGGCCCGGCGAGCGATCCGACGACCGATCCGGCGACCGGCTCCGAGATCAGCCGCAGCGATGTCATCGTCGTCGGCGCAGGACCGACCGGACTGCTGCTCGCCGGCGACCTCGCCGAGGCCGGCCTCGACGTCACGCTCCTGGAGCGCCGCCCCCACACGACCAGCAACCTCACCCGCGCCCTGGTCGTGCACGCCCGAACCTTGGAGCAGCTGGACGCCCGTGGCCTCGCCGATGAACTCGTCGCCGGCGGATATCCGCTCACCCGTCTCCGCCTCTTCGGGAGCGCCACCCTCGACCCGAGCAGGCTTCCGTCCCGCTTCCCGTTCGTGCTGGTCACCCCGCAGTTCGAGGTCGAGCGGCTGCTGGAGCGCCGGGCCCGGCAGGCCGGGGTCACCTTCCGGTACGAGTCAGAGGTGCTCGGCCTGCAGCAGGACGGGGACGGCGTGACGGTGCGCGTCCGCGAGGCCGACGGCGTCCACCGCGCCCGCGCCGCCTACCTCGTCGGCACCGACGGGGTCCGCAGCACCATCCGCGAGACCCTGGGTCTCCCCTTCCCTGGCAAGTCCGCGCTCCGCTCGCTGGTCCTCGCCGACGTCCGGCTGGCCCAGGAACCCGACAGCCCCTTCACCGTCAACGCCACCACGGACGCGTTCGCCGTGATCGCCCCGTTCGGTGACGGCTGGTACCGCGTCATCGGCTGGAACCGCCGCCGCCAGGCCGCCGACGACGTGCCCGCCGACCTGGACGAGGTCCGCGAGCTGGCCCGCCTCGCCCTCGGCAGCGACTACGGCATGCACGACGCCCGCTGGATCTCCCGCTTCCACAGCGACGAACGGCAGGTGCCCGACTACCGCGTGGGCCGTGTCTTCCTCGCCGGCGACGCCGCCCATGTCCACTCCCCGGCCGGCGGCATGGGCATGAACACGGGGCTGCAGGACGCCGCCAACCTCAGCTGGAAGCTCGCCGCGGTGCTCCAGGGCCATGCCCCCGCCGGCCTGCTGGACAGCTACCAGGCCGAGCGCCACCCCGTCGGCAAGCTTGTGCTGCGCCTCAGCGGCACCATCCTCCGGGTGGGCCTGCTGCACCGTGCTCCGGGGCGCGCCGCCCGTGCGCTGGCCGCCGGGCTCATCAACCGGCTGCGGCCGCTGTCCGGCCGTGCGATCCGCACTGTCTCCGGCCTCGCCATCAGCTATCCCGCCGAGCGCGGCGCCCACCCGCTCGCCGGCCGCCGAGCGCCCGACGTCCGCCTGGCCGACGGCAGCCGCCTCTACGAACTCCTGCGCCAGGGCAAGTTCGTCCTTATCACTCCCGTCGGCGACACCGGCGATCCTCAGCCCTCGGCCGACCGTGTCGTGTGCGCCTCCTGGACAGGCGGGCGGCGTACCGCACTGCTCGTACGGCCCGACGGCTATATCGCCTGGGCTACCGACGCCACCGCCCCGGCGGAGCGCGCCGCTGGAATACGCACCGCCCTCACGCGCTGGACCGGCGCTGTGGCAGAGCCCGAGGGCTCCATACGCACGGCCTCGCCCGCCTCCGTCATTCCGTGAGGACATGCCGCAGATACGCCCGCGGGTCGCTGAGATACCGACGCCAGTGGTCGACGAGGCCCAGCTCCGCCCACTTCGCGGACCGCATGCCGTGTTCGCCGACCTCGACGATCTCGGCGCCGGGCAGGGCCGTCAGCAGCGGGGAGTGCGTGGCACAGATGATCTGCGCTCCACAGCTCCCCAACTCGTCCATCAACCCGACCAGTTCCAGGCAGGAGGAGAAGGACAGTGCCGCCTCCGGCTCGTCCAGCACATAAAGCCCTCGCTGGGAGAACCGCTCGCGGAAGGCCAACAGAAAGCCTTCCCCATGGCTCATGGCATCGGGATGCTGCGAGAGCTTCCTGGCCCCCCACTCTCCGCCCAGCGCCTCCAACGCCGTCTCGGCCCGCAGGAAGAAGCCCCGCCGGCGGGTCCGCGGCCCGCGCACCATCGCCCGCCCCTCGCGCGTGGGGTCGAACCGCATCAAGCCGCCGAGCAGCGAGGACTCCCGCGAGCTGGCGTATTTGTAGCCCGCCGAGCCGCCGTACGAATCCAGCCCGAAACCCTCCGCCAGGGCCTCGGCCAGCGTCGACTTCCCCGAGCCGTTCTCCCCCACCAGGAAGGTGACCGGCGCGCGGAAGGTGAGCCCCTCCTCGGCCAGCTGGCGCACGCACGGCACGGTCCAGGGCCAGCCGTCCTCGGCCGTCCCCTCTCCCTCCGGAAGGTCTACGTATGCGCGTTCGATGAGCATGCCCTCGAAGCTCTCACATGCCACCGACACCCGCCCTTCCCCTGACGGGCGGAGCCCCACCTGGACGGCCTCCTACGCTGGTCCGCATGCTGATCGCCCGCTCCGTCGCTCTCTTCGTGCTCGCCGCCCTGTTCGAGATCGGCGGTGCCTGGCTCGTCTGGCAGGGAGTCCGCGAGCACAGGGGCTGGGTCTGGATCGGCGCCGGAGTGATCGCCCTGGGTGTCTACGGCTTCGTCGCCACCCTCCAGCCGGACGCCGACTTCGGCCGCATCCTCGCCGCGTACGGCGGGGTCTTCGTCGCCGGCTCGTTGGCCTGGGGCATGGTCGCGGACGGCTACCGGCCCGACCGGTGGGATGTCATCGGGGCGCTGATCTGCCTGGCCGGTGTGGCGGTGATCATGTACGTCCCGAGAGCCCGCTGACCGCTCCGCTGCATATCCTGGCCACGCGGCACGCAGGACGCAGTACGCCGCACGCTGGACGGAGCCTGCACGTCACGCACGACGCAGCACGCTCCACGGACGCCATACACGCGACACGCAGCCGCACCCGCACCACGCACACAGGCCCCGCCGCACACGCCATATTCGCCGCACGCCACAGGCACGAGGAGAGTCCCCATGACCGCCGATGCCCCCATCGCCGACGTCCCCACCGCCGTCGTCACCGGAGCGAGCAGCGGCATCGGCGCCGCCACCGCGCGGCAACTGGCCGCCGCCGGATTCCGCGTCATCCTCACCGCCCGCCGCAAGGACCGCATCGAGGCGCTCGCCGCCGAGCTGCCGCACGCCGAGGCGTACGCACTCGATGTCACCGACCGGGCCGCCGTCGACGCCTTCGCGGCCGGCCTCGACCGCTGCGATGTCCTCATCAACAACGCCGGCGGCGCCTTCGGAGCGGAAACGGTGGCCACCGGCGATCCCGCGGACTGGCGCGCGATGTACGAGGTCAATGTGCTCGGTGTGCTGCACGCGACCCAGGCGCTGCTGCCCGCACTGACCGCCTCCGGTGACGGCACCGTTGTCGTGCTCTCCTCCACCGCCGGCCACAGCACCTACGAGGGCGGTGGCGGCTATGTCGCCGCCAAGCACGGCGCCCATGTCATCGCCGAGACGCTCCGCCTGGAGCTGTGCGGCCAACCCGTGCGGATCATCGAGGTCGCCCCGGGCATGGTGAAGACCGACGAGTTCGCCACCACCCGCTTCCGCGGCGACACGGCGAAGGCCGCCAAGGTCTACGAGGGCGTCGCCGAGCCGCTCAGTGCGGACGACGTCGCCGACACCATCGCCTGGGCCGTCACCCGCCCCTCGCACGTCAATATCGACCTCCTGGTGGTCCGCCCCCGTGCCCAGGCCTCCAACAGCAAGGTCCACCGCACCACTTGAGGCCGGTGAGGGGCCCCGCCCCTCCGGCCGCCACCCCTCCGATACGGAGTCCAGGCACACCCTTCACCCGGTGTGCGGGCCCCGTGTCCCCGGCCGCGGTACTCGCGGCAGCGGACCCCTGGCATCCAAGACGCACCCGGAACCACCCGCGGCCCATGACAAATGCCAGCCCGCCGGACCAGCCCGCCCACCAGCACCGCCAGTCCCGCCAAGACCCGGCACGCCACGCCGCCAGGCCCGCCAACCCCGAAGCCGGCAAGGACGCTTCCGCCGCCCCGGACGCCGCCACGCGCCGCCCGGTAGCTGATCCCGTCCGCCGCGGTGATCCTCCTCGTCACGGCCCGGGCGCTCAGCGTCCACGTACCGCCCGACCTGCACACCAGCCGCCCCCGCCCCCCCCCGCAGCGAACCAGCATCCCCGCCTCTATTCATCGCCCTGGGGCCGAGCAACCAGGCGACGCTCTGGAGCTCGTCTCGATGGCGGCGCGCGCCGACCGCTGCCGGCCTCCCCGTAGCCACTTGACCCTCCCCTTACGTCAGGCTCCACGCTGAAATGCGAGCACCGAAAGTGCTCCCGCAGCGTGGAGTTCAGGCGTGAGGTCCCGCGTGGAGCCGATGGGGCCGAGGAGGTTGATGGGTGGCGTGCAGCGGCCCTCCGACAATCCGGACGTACCTCCCCCGCATGGCGGAGGCACTTCCTGCTTCCGAAGGATCCGGCTGCCCCACGTACCGCGGCAAGGTACTGATGCGGATACGCATCGACCTCACACAAGACAAAACCTCATACGAGACGACGCATGACACAACGGGGAGGCCGTCGATATGGCCAAGGAGCAGTCCGAGGTTGACCTCGATGCGCTTGAGGAGGTCGCGCGAGAGCTCACCGAAGTCCTCAGGGATATGGGCGGGCCGAACGGAAAGGCCGACAACAACACCTACCTCCCGCAGGGAGCCCTGGGGTGGAATTTCTTCGAGGCGGACGAACTCTACGCAGCCCATGACGAAATGAAGGCATTCATTTCGACGGACATCCTCGCCCTGATCACAGAACTTGTCGATGATTTCCGCAAGAAGTCTCGTCAAGTGAAGGAAGCCTACGAAGAGGCCGAACTCAAAAACAACATGAAGTAGTGCGGTTCGGTGAGTGTTCGACCGATGGACAGCAAGCGTGTGGACGTGTGGACGTATGGGGGCCAGTAGATGACGACGCCGAGAGGTAAGGGTGGGAGCGGCCGGGGGTACACAGACCTCACCCTGCAAACAAAGTTCAACACCTTCCGGGCGCCCGAGCTCAGAGAAATGGTGGAGAATTCGAAGCCCGACCTGGTCAGGGAGATTGCCCAGAACTGGCAGGACGTCCACGACGAGCTGGTGGGCAAGGACGAAGATGGCGGGATCAAGAAGCGGTTCGATGAAGCCGTCGCCAAGGTGATGAAGTCATGGCACGGTAAGTCCGCCGACAGGTTCCATTTCGAAGCACAGAAGATCAGCAACAACTTCAGGAAGGGCGCGCCGTACGCGGAGGACATTGCGGGAGCCATGGGGGGCGCCGCGGACGCCCTACAGAAGGTGAAGGATGCGATATACGAGATCGATTGGAAGGAAGATAACAACCAGGTTATCGAGAAGGCGATCCAGGATGATCTGGCGAAGGGAGGCGACGGCAACGTAAAGGGTCATCCACTCGTGAACGAAATGATGGGCAACCCGACCGCAGTCGACGCCTTCCTGGAGGTACAGGCGGATCTGGCCAGTGGTCACAGCACTGAGGCCGTGCTCCAGAAATGGGATGGCGTCCACGGGGACTGGGGTCTGCCCAAATTCAAGAGGCAGGAACTCGAAGCCGCGATCGCCATGGAGAAACTGGGGACCTCGTACAAGCAGAGCACGGCCAGGCTCCAGAAACCCGCGCCGACGAAGGACGACGAGATCCCGGAAAGGCAGCCGCCCGGCCCGCTGGGCGGAGTCCCGAAAGGTTTGGCTCCCGGAACACCCGGACCGAGCGGCCTCTCCCCGCGGCCCGCGGGCGGGGTCAAAATGCCGTCCGGCACACATGGCCCGGGCTATTCCTCTCCCGACTTGCCCACCACGCCCCACTCGGCCGGCATCGCCGGCGGCGCCGGCGTCCCCAAGCCGGATTCCCAGATCGGAACCGGCCTCGAGGGCTACACCGGAGGGACCGGAGGACCAGGCACCGGTGGACTCGGAGGCGGTGGCGGCGGCCTCGGCGGTGGTTCCGTACCCTCCGGCGCCGGTGGCCACGGAGGCGGTTCCGGAGGAGCGCCGGGAGTGCCCGGTATGCCGAACGGTATGGGCGGCGGTCTTGCCACCCGAGGCGGCCCCGGCGCCGGCGGAGTCGGCGCGCCCGGCAGCCGTGGCGGAACAAGCGCAGGTCGTACGGGAGCAGGCAGCCCGCGCCCAGGTACGCCACGTTCGGGTATGCCCGGCGTGGGCGGTGCTGCCGGAGGAGCCGCAGGCGCAGCGCGTGGCGCCGGAGGCGCGCGGGGCACGGGCCTTACCCGTCAGCGTGGCGGGACTGTCGGCGCTCCCGGAGGCGCCGGGACCGGCGGTGTCGCACAGGGCGGATCCGGACTGCACCGCAGCCGCGGCGGCACCCAGGCGGGCAAGGCCGGCGGCGCCCGGAGCGCGGGGACGATGGGCGCGCCCGGAGCGCCCGGAACTCGCGGCGGCAAGGGAAACCAGGGGCAACGCGGCGCCGACAGCCGTCGCCCCGACTACCTCCTGGAGGACGAGGAGACGTGGACGCCGCGGCGCAACGTGGCTCCGCGCGTCATCGAGTAGGTTCGCGCGTCAGCGATTAGGTGCGGTTCACGCGGTCCACGTGCCCACGGACGGACCGGTGCGCCCCAACGGCGCACCGAGTCCGGGGGTGCCGCCCGGGCCCGGGGGGGCGTCGCCCCCGCCGCCGTCCCCCACCGAGCCGACTCCAGCTCCGACCTTTCCAACCTTTCCAACATTTCCGACCTACCGAACTCTCCGACCCTGTCGATCAAACGCAGCGCCAGGCACACGACAATCCGGCCACGAGCACCACCCGCCGCAAGCAGCGCCCGACCACACGCATCACCCGCCATGCGCAGCGCCAGCCACACACAGCACGCGCCATACGCACCGCCCACCGCACACAAGGCCAGGCCACGCGCGCGACCCGCCACGCGCGGCGCCAACCACCCGCACCACCCGCCACACGCACCACCCACCGCACGCAGCGCCAGGGCCTCAGCCCTTCACGCACACCACCTGCTTGAGCTTGGCGACCACCGCCACGAGGTCCCGCTGCTGATCGATGACCTGCTCGATCGGCTTGTACGCGCCCGGGATCTCGTCCACGACGCCGGAGTCCTTACGGCACTCAACGCCCCGCGTCTGCTCCTCCAGGTCCCGCGTGGAGAAACGCTTCTTCGCGGCGTTGCGGCTCATCTTCCGGCCCGCGCCATGCGACGCGGAGTTGAAGCTCGCGGCATTCCCCAGGCCACGGACGATGTACGAGCCGGTGCCCATCGAGCCCGGAATGATGCCGTACTCGCCGGCACCCGCCCGGATCGCGCCCTTACGGGTCACCAGCAGGTCCATCCCCTCGTACCGCTCCTCCGCCACATAGTTGTGGTGGCACGAGATCACCGGCTCGAACGTCGGCCTGGCCTTCTTGAACTCCTTGCGGACGACGTCCTGGAAGAGCGCCATCATGATCGCGCGGTTGTGCTTCGCGTACTCCTGCGCCCAGAAAAGATCGTTGCGGTACGCGGCCATGGGCGGGGTGTCCGCGATGAAGACGGCGAGGTCGCGGTCGACCAGCCCCTGATTGTGCGGCAGCTTCTGCGCCTGGCTCATGTGGAACTCGGCCAGTTCCTTGCCGATGTTCCGGGAGCCGGAGTGCAGCATCAGCCACACGGCACCCGTCTCGTCCAGGCAGAACTCGACGAAGTGGTTGCCCGAGCCCAGCGTTCCCATCTGCTTCGTGGCCCGCTCATGACGGAATTTGACCGCGTCGGCCACCCCGTCGAACCGCGCCCAGAAGTCGTCCCAGCCCCCCGTCGGGAAGCCGTGCATCCGGCCCGGGTCCACCGGCGAGTCATGCATCCCCCGGCCCACCGGGATCGCCTGCTCGATCTTGGAGCGGAGCCGGGACAGATCGCCGGGAAGATCATTGGCGGTCAGCGAGGTCTTCACCGCGCTCATCCCGCAGCCGATGTCGACACCGACCGCCGCCGGGCAGACCGCGCCATGCATCGCGATCACCGAGCCGACCGTGGCCCCCTTGCCGTAGTGCACATCCGGCATCACGGCCAGACCCTTGATCCACGGCAGCGTGGCGACATTGCGCAGCTGCCGCATCGCGACGTCCTCGACCGTGGTCGGATCCGTCCACATCCGGATCGGTACCTGTGCACCGGGCACTTCGGTGTACGACATATCTTCCTCATTCCCCCGAAAAGACATAAAACGCAAAAGCTGGACAACACATTAGATCTTGGACGGTGAACCGGCGTTTGCGGCAAGACGTGCGGTACACATTGTGTCCATCGGCCGCTGACCGGCGGCAACCACATTTCCTGGGGAAGGAGCCGCGAACGATGCCGCGCAAGTCGTTCGTACCCGGTGCCGCACTGGTGGCCGCCGCGGCGCTGGCCGCCGGCCTCACCGGCTGCACCGGCGGCTCCGCCACCGACGGTGGCGCCGCCGATGCCAAGGGCGGCGACGCCACCTCGTCGAGCTCGGCCGCCCAGCCGGGCCGGTACCAGACGCTCCCGGAAGCCTGCGGGCTGCCCGCGCCCTCCACCGTGCGCGGCATGCTGCCCGGCGACGGCGAGCGGCCGTCGGCCTCCGAGGCCGAGAAGATCTACGGCGGCCAGGCCGATGTCACCTACGACACGGACCGGCGCGTCGGCTGCCGCTGGAAGCGCGAGACCACGGCCGGCACCCGCCATCTCTCGCTCGACATCCAGCGGGTGGTCTCCTACGACTCCGCCGTCAGCGACGACGACAAGGCGCAGGAGATCTACGGGAACAAGGAGCTGGCCGCGGAAATACCGTCCGGCGGCCCCTCCTCGCCCGCCTCGTCGTCGCCGTCCGCGCCCAAGGACGCACCCAAGGACAAGGAGAGCGGCAAGGGTGGCGACAAGGGCACGGGCAAGGACGGCGAGCAGACACCGGACGGCGACGGCAGCGGGTCGGCGAACCCCTCCGGGGCACCCGACGGCACACCCGATGGTGCATCCGAAGGCGCGAGCCTGGACCCCGGCGGCTCCACCGCGCCGCGCGTCCTGGACGGCCTCGGTGACGCGGCCTTCCTGAACGACAAACTCGCGACCGCGGACTCCGGTGTGCACCGCGACATCACTGTGGTCTTCCGCACGTCGAATGTGATCGTCACGATCACCTACGACCAGTGGTCGGCGGACAAGACGATGTTGCCGGACAGCCAGGAACTGCAGGACAAGGCCCGTTCGCTGGCCGGAGAGCTGGCGGAGAGCCTCAACGAATAATCCGGATGGCGCGGATTGCGGCGATTGCAGCCTTCATCGCCATCCGCCCGATTCGCCCGTCTCTCAAACGGCACGAATCGACCACCGGCCTCGCTCCGCCACGTACCGTGCCTCTAGCCCTGCCCCGTACGTCCCCGTAAAACGGGGCACGGTCACCCCGTCGACGAACAGCGAAGGAACCATGCACCGTTCAGCCAAGCGACTCGCCAGCCTTCTCGCCTGCGCCGCCGTACCGGTGATGCTCGTCGCCGGCTGCTCCGGCTCGGACTCCGACAGCTCCGGTGACTCCTCCGACGCGCCCAGCAAGACGGGCAGCGCGTCTCCGACCGTGGCACCGGCGAAGTACAAGAAGCTGCCGGCCCCGTGTGACGTGTTCGCCAAGGACACCATCAAGAAGCTGACGCCCAAGGTGAAGGACGCGTCCGGGAATCAGGGCACGTCCAGCGACAACGCCGCCCACGGCAGCTGCTCCTGGTCCAGCCTGGACGACAAGGGCGTCGACGGCTCCCAGTTCCGCTGGCTGGACGTCGGCTACCAGCGCTACGACTCCGAGCCGGGCATCGGCTCCGGCGAGGAGCGCGCGACGGAGTTCTACGGCAAGCAGGTCACCGCCGCGAAGGGCGCAAAGGGCGCGAAGAAGCTGAAGACGGTCAAGACCTCCGGCATAGGCGACGAGGCGACCGCGATCACGTACGACGTGAAGAAGGACGGCAACGACTTCAAGAACACGACGCTGGTGGTCCGTACCGCCAACATCGTCGTGACGATCAACTACAACGGCGCGGGGCTGGCCGGAGCGGACGACCCGAAGGCGGACAGCCTGCTCAAGGACGCCCAGGCCGCCGCCAAGGAGGCCGCTGCCGCCGCCACCAAGGCGAACGGCTGATTGGCGATCGGCGATCGGCGAACAACCTCGCCGCTGACTGCTCATGCTCACTGCTCACCGAGCGCTGATCGCTGAGCACCAGGCGCTACAAGCGCCCCGGAGGGCCCCACCGACGTACGGTGTGGGCCCTCTTGTCAGAGCCCAATCGTGACCCGGCTCCCTCCATACCGGCACACGCTCGCCCGTACGCATGTGCCAGGCTGTCGCTCGCAACAGACCGACCAGAAGGGGTCTCGGGTGGCCGCGCCACTGAAGCTGACACGCACACACCGGATACTCATCGGAGTGGTGATCACCGGCGCGGTGGTCATCGCCGGCATCGGCTTCGCCGGCTCCTACGCGGCCGTGCGCGAACTGGCCATCAAGAAGGGCTTCGGCGACTTCGCCTATTTCTTCCCCATCGGCATCGACGCGGGCATCTGCGTCCTGCTGTCTCTGGATCTGCTGCTGACCTGGATCCGGATGCCCTTCCCGCTGCTGCGCCAGGCCGCGTGGCTGCTGACGGCCGCCACGATCGCGTTCAATGCCGCGGTGGCGTCCGATCCCCTGGGCATGGGCATGCACGCGGTCATCCCGGTGCTGTTCGTCGTCACCGTCGAGGCCGCCCGGCACGCCGTCGGGCGGATCGCCGACATCACGGCGGACAAGCACATGGAGGGCGTGCGCATCACGCGCTGGCTGCTGTCGCCGGTCCCGACCTTCCTGTTGTGGCGACGGATGAAGCTCTGGGAGCTGCGGTCGTACGACGCGGTGATCAAGCTGGAGCAGGAACGGCTCGTGTACCAGGCACGCCTGCGTTCGCGATTCGGCCGGGGCTGGCGTCGCAAGGCTCCCGTGGAGTCCCTGATGCCCCTGCGGCTCGCCCGGTACGGGGTGCCGCTGGCAGAGACCGCTCCCGCGGGGCTCGCGGCGGCGGGCATCGAACCGCAGCTGCTGCCGGCGACGCAGCAGTCCGTGGCGCCCGCTCTGGAGCCGAAGGCCCAGGAGCCGGCCGAGGAGCTGCCGAGCCAGTGGTTCGCGGCGCCCCAGCAGGTGACGTACCAGGGGGACTACAACCCGAACTACAACCCGAACTACGACCCGAACTTCGTCCCGGAGCAGGAGCATCAGCCCGGGTACGACCAGCACCAGCAGGTGCCGACGACCCACGAGCAGGTCCCGTTCCCGGCGCCGCGCGCGCCGGAGCCCGAACCGGAGTTCCCGGTGCCGACCGGTGCGGGTGGGACGCGCCCGCTCGGCAAGGGCACCCCGGAGGCCGACCCGCAGCCCACTCAGGCCCCGGCCGCGGCCCCGACCGAGGAGGACTTCTACCAGGTGTTCCGGCGCTCCATAGAGGGCGAAGGCATGCCGACACCGGGCGCGTTCGCGGCGAACCTGGAGGCGCAGTACGGGACCCGCCTGCCACCGCGGGACCTGAACCGCTACATGGACCAGTTCAGCAACCGCCTCAACGCGGAGCTGATGGACGACCACATCGCATGACGCGCACGCCGAGTGCCGTGGCAGGCGGACGGTGGATCACGCCGGCGTGACGTGCATGCCGCCCTCGGCCAGGACGTCGAGGGCCGCGGTGAACAGGTCGTAGGGCCGGCCGTCCGCTGTCAGGGTCCGGGACAGGTGCTCGCGTGCGGTCGCCGCGTCCCGCCAGAGCAGGGTTGCGGGGGCGGTGTAGCCGAAGGTGCCGCGCAGGCAGTCGTCGAGGGCGTCCAGACAGCCGCCGAAGTAGCCGCCCGGCCCGTTCACCGCCTCGCCGAGCGCCAGGTAGAGGCCCGGTTCGTCGGTGATGTGCCGGCCGTCGAGTTCGTACGCGTGACCAGCCGGCCGGTCACGGCGGGCACGCCGGCAGGCCCGCTCGCGGACGAGATCGAGCCACGCCCCACGGCGCCGGGTGTCGAGGCCGGCCCAGGCACCCAGGGTGTCCGGCGGCCCGGCGAGCCACCGCTCCCAGATGGGCCGGGCGTATTCGGGAACGGGCACGTAAAGCTCTCCGTCGAGCTCCAGGTCGATCAGATCCGTCCCGTAGGCAGCGTCGGTCGGATCCGTCCCGTAGGCAGCGTCGATCGGATCCGTCCCGTAGGAGGAGTCCGTCAGATCCCTCCCATAGGAGGAGTCGGTCGGATCCGTCCCGCAGGAAGACGGGCGCCAGGCGCTGACCTTGGTCCACAGCCGTCGTTCGGTGAGCGGCTCGCCCTGGTCGTCCCGTATCTCCAGGGCGGCCTCCTCCAGGTCCAGCGCCCGTCGCGTGCCCTTCGTCAGTGCCGCCCGCAGCCGGGCACCCGGGGCGAGCCCCCGCAGGACGAGCGGGGGTGCCACCTGCTCGGGCGGCAGGACGCGGCCGAATTCCCCGCAGGAGCCCAGCCACCGGCGCCCGTCGTGCACCCGGACCGGACCCCGGTGTCCCTCGGGTGGACCGTGGTAGTCGTCCAGGCCGGTGAGCACGAGACCGTCCGTCCCGGGGAACCGCCCCGGGCTCTGCGCGTCCTCCAGCAGCCAGGGCTCCAGTGCCTCGTCGTCCGGCACCAGCCACACCCGGTCGCCGACCCAGCCCCGCACGTCGACGCCGCCTTCCGGGACCCAGCCGAACAGTTCGTACGTCCCGCGCCGGGGCTCCCCGAAGAGCCCGTCCGCCGCGACGCATACGCCCAAGAGCTGGCCTTGCTCGGTCTCCGTGAGCGTGTACCGCCCGTGTCCGCGACGGTCCCTGTTCTCCTGCACGGTGGAAATCATGCCCGCCGGTGATCCTGGCGTCGGCCCTTACGCCGCCCCCCGCGCGGCTATCTCCCGCTGCTTGCGCTTCTTGTCCACGTCGGTCCAGACGCCGAGCGCCGCGCCCGCCGCGAAGATGCCGAGATAGGCGACCGACGGCAGGTCGAACCAGTGGGGCAGCAGACCCCAGGCGCCGTCGAAGAACACCTGGCCGATGAAGCCCATAGCCCCCTGGATCATGACGATGAAGGCAATGAATCCGATGATTGCTCTCATGAATCGAGCATGACGGGCCCGGCCCCGACAGTCGTCATGCCGGGGTCGAACCCGTTCCCCCAATGGCTCATACCGGGGGGCGACCATGTCCTCACCCCTGGGTCGCACGCCCGCCGTCGGGTCCTACGACTCAACGGCAGGGCGCACGGAGGGGCGCACAGAGGGGCGCATGGCGGGGCGCACGGCCGCAGGACGGGCCCGCCACCCCGCATGGCTCATCGGCGCCTGGCAGCCAAGCCGCTCGGCCAGGCAGCTCGGCCAAACAGCTCAGCCGGCCGGCTCAGCCGCCCAGCAGCCGCCGCACCCGCTCCGCACCCACCGCCAGCAGCAGCGTGGGCAGTCGCGGCCCGGTCTCCCGGCTCACCAGCAGCCGGTACAGCAGTGCGAAGAACGCGCGCTGCGCGACCTTCAGCTCCGGCGTCGGCTTGGCGTCCGGTTCGAGGCCCGCCTGGACCTTCGGCACGCCGTAGACCAGCGTGGTCAGGCCGTCCAGCGACCAGTGCTCGTCCAGGCCGTCGAGCAGCAGCCGGATCGACTCGCGCGCCGCCTCGTCCAGCGAGCCCAGCAACTCCTTGTCCGGCTCGTCGCGCACGATCGTGCGCTGCTCGGCCGGCACCTGGGTGGTGATCCAGTACTCGGCCCTGTCCAGCCGCGGCCGGGTCTCGTCGAGCGAGGTGACCGGGTTGTCCGGGTCGAGGTCGCTGAGGATGCGCAGCGTCTGCTCGTCATGGCCGGCGGTGATGTCCATGACGGAGGCCAGCGTGCGGTACGGCAGCGGGCGCGGCGTCTTGGGCAGCCGGCCGGCGGCGGTGCCGACGGCCCGGGAGTAGGCCGCTTCGTCGGCGGGCTGTGCCGTGCCGTCCGCGATCTTGCGCTCCAGGGCGTCCCACTCGTCGTAGAGCCGCTGGATCTCCTGGTCGAAGGCGATCTTGAAGGCCTGGTTGGGCTTGCGGCGGGCGTACAGCCAGCGCAGCAGCGGCGCCTCCATGATCTTCAGCGCGTCGCCCGGGGTGGGCACGCCGCCCTTGGAGGACGACATCTTGGCCATGCCGCTGATGCCGACGAAGGCGTACATGGGGCCGATGGGCTGTGCGCCGTCGAAGACCTCGCGCACGATCTGGCCGCCGACGACGTACGACGAGCCGGGCGAGGAGTGGTCCACGCCGCTCGGCTCGAAGATCACGCCCTCGTAGGCCCAGCGCATCGGCCAGTCGACCTTCCAGACCAGCTTGCCGTGGTCGAACTCGCGCAGCAGGACGGTCTCGGAGTGGCCGCAGGCGGTGCAGGTGTAGGCCATCTCCGTCGACTCGTCGTCGTACGAGGTGACGGTGGTCAGGTCCTTCTCGCAGACCGTGCAGTACGGCTTGTACGGGAAGTAGCCCGCGCCGCCGGCGCTGCCGTCGTCCTCGGTGGCCGCGCCGGAGCCCTCGGCGGCCTCCAACTCGGCCTCGTCGACCGGCTTCTGCTGCTGCTTCTGCTTCTGCTGGTTCGGCTTGCTGCCGGCCTTGTCCTTGGTGCGGTAGCGGTCCAGGACGGCGTCGATCTCCGCGCGGTGCTTCATCGCGTGCAGCACCTGCTCGCGGTAGACGCCGGAGGTGTACTGCTCGGTCTGGCTGATGCCGCGGTACTCGATGCCGAGCTCGGCCAGCGACTCCTCCATGGCGGCCTTGTAGTGCTCGGCCCAGCTGCCGTACGGGCTGCCGGGCGGGGCCGGCACGGAGGTCAGCGGCTTGCCGATGTGCTCCGCCCAGGAGGGGTCGATACCGGCCGGGACCTTGCGGTACCGGTCGTAGTCGTCCCAGGAGAGGATGTGGAGGCACTCGTACCCGCGGCGGCGGATCTCGTCCGCGACCAGGTGCGGGGTCATCACCTCGCGGAGGTTGCCGAGGTGGATCGGGCCGGAGGGGCTCAGACCCGAGGCGCAGACGATCACTGTCCCCGGTGCGGAAGCACCCGATGTCCCCGGTGCGGAAGCACCCGATGTCACTTTGCCGGGGGCGCGGCGCTCCGCCTCGGCAATGACCTCGTCCGCGAACCTGGAGACCCAGTCGGTCTCGGTGCTCTGCTGAGCCACGATCGGCCCTTCCTCTTCCTGAAGCTGTTTCCCGAAGCTTCCGCCAATGAAAGCTGCGCCCTGCGCCCGGTGGCGCCGTCCGGCGTTCAAAAGCCTGACGGTGCCATTCTCCCAGACGACTCCAGGACGGAAATTCAGTGGTAGCCGCGTGGGATACTCGTTGGCAAACCCTTTCCACTCCAACGACTCCCCTCCTTCTGGAAGCGAGCTTCTCTCCATGGCCTCGGTCACTTCCCTCGCAGCTTCGGTCAATCAGCGCGTCGCGGACGCCCTCTCGGCAGCCCTGCCGGAGGCCGGCTCCGCGGACCCGTTGCTGCGACGTAGCGACCGGGCCGATTTCCAGGCGAACGGCATGCTCGCGCTGGCGAAGAAGCTCAAGGGCAACCCGCGCGAGCTGGCCGGCAAGGTGGTCGACGGCCTCGAGGCGCCCGATCTGATCAAGGAGATCGAGGTCTCCGGGCCCGGCTTCCTCAACATCACCCTCACCGACGAGGCGATCATCAAGACGCTCGCCGCGCGCGCCGTCGACGATCGCCTGGGCGTCCCGTACGCCGCGGAATCCGGCACCACGGTGATCGACTTCGCGCAGCCGAACGTCGCCAAGGAGATGCACGTGGGCCATCTCCGGTCGGCGGTGATCGGCGCGGCGATGAGCGAGATCCTGGAGTTCACCGGCGAGAAGGTCATCCGCCGGCACCACATCGGCGACTGGGGCACCCAGTTCGGCATGCTCATCCAGTATCTGATCGAGCACCCGCACGAGCTGGACCACAAGGGCGGCACGGACGTCGAGGTCTCCGGTGAAGAGGCCATCTCCAACCTGAACCGGCTCTACAAGGCGTCGCGTGCCGTCTTCGACTCCGACCCGGAGTTCAAGGAGCGGGCCCGGCAGCGGGTCGTCGAACTCCAGGCGGGCGACGAGGAGACCCGCGCCCTGTGGCAGCGGTTCGTCGACGAGTCGAAGATCTACTTCTACTCGGTCTTCAACAAGCTGGACATGGAGATCCGGGACCCCGACATCGTCGGCGAGTCCGGCTACAACGACATGCTGGCGGAGACCTGCCGGCTCCTGGAGGAGTCCGGTGTCGCGGTCCGCTCCGAGGGTGCGCTCTGCGTCTTCTTCGACGACGTCAAGGGCCCGGACGGCAATCAGGTCCCGCTGATCGTCCAGAAGTCCAACGGCGGCTACGGCTACGCCGCCACGGACCTCTCCGCGATCCGCGACCGGGTCCAGAACCTGGGCGCCGACACCCTGCTGTACGTCGTGGACGTCCGTCAGTCCCTGCACTTCAAGATGGTCTTCGAGACCGCCCGCCGGGCCGGCTGGCTGGGCGACAAGGTCGAGGCGGTGCAGCTCGCGTTCGGCACGGTCCTCGGCAAGGACGGCAAGCCGTTCAAGACCCGTGAGGGCGAGACGGTCCGGCTGGTCGACCTGCTGGACGAGGCGGTGGAGCGGGCCACGACCGTGGTGCGGGAGAAGGCCGGCAAGGTGGGCCTGACCGAGGCGGAGATCGTCGAGAACGGCCAGTACGTCGGCATCGGCGCGGTCAAGTACGCCGACCTGTCGACGTCCGCGGTCCGGGACTACAAGTTCGACCTGGACCAGATGGTCTCCCTGAACGGCGACACGTCCGTCTACCTCCAGTACGCCTACGCCCGTGTCCAGTCGATCCTGCGCAAGGCGGGCGACGCCAAGCCGGTCGCCCACCCCGAGTTGGCGCTGGCCCCGGCCGAGCGGGCGCTCGGCCTGCACCTGGACCAGTTCGCCGAGGTCCTCTCCGAGGTCGCCGCGGCGTACGAGCCGCACAAGCTGGCCGCGTACCTGTACCAGCTGGCGTCGCACCTGACGACCTTCTACGACCACTGCCAGGTGATCAGCGACCAGAACACGACGGAGGTCTTCGAGAACCGTCTGTTCCTGGTCGACCTGACGGCCCGCACGCTGCACAAGGGCATGGCGCTGCTGGGGATCCGGACGCCGGGCCGCCTCTGAGCCCGGAGCTCTGTGAACGTGTGCGACGGGTCCGGCGGCGGACCCGTCGCACACGCCCCGGGCGGCGTCCCGGCGGCTTGTCGCGGCCTCAGCCGGTCGGTACGTCCAGGTAGGACGGCCGGGCCTTGGGCGAGGTGACCGTGATGCCGCCGCCGGAGCCGTTCGCGTCGCCGTAGAGCTGGTCCTTGCCGTCCACGGCCAGCATCAGCCGGTGCCCCTTCGGCACGTCGTACGCGGCCGCCTGGAGCGTGATGTCGGCCGTCACCGGACGCCCTGCCGCGCCGTCCAGTGAGGTGAACGGGGCATGCGTGATGATGTGCCCCTTGCCGCGCTCGTCGACGTCGAAGAGGTAGGCGAAGATCGTCGACCGGGCGGTGGTCGGGGTGTACGTCAGGCGCAGCTTCGGCGCGCCGCGCAGCCGGGTGGTCGACTTCACCGGCTCGCCGGCCCAGACCGCCGCGTGCGCACGGGAGATGGTGTTCGTCCGGTACGACTTCGGGAGGCCGGCCATCTCCTTGAAGCCGGCGACGAAGACGATGCTGCCGGCGGCACTCGCGGTGGTGTCCTCACCGGACGTGAAGGGCATGCGCCAGCCGGTCGACGGCGCGGTGCTCAGCCCGCCGTCCGCGCCCTTGCGCCCCGGCGTGGTCAGGTTCAGCCGCTGCGTGCCCTCCGTGAACGCACCCCAGTTGGGCCGGGTCTCCCGCAGCCACGGCAGGTACTTCCACATCACCTGGCTGTTGACCTGGCCCTCGGTGTCGATGCCGTTGCGCTCGCCCTTGAGGAAGCGGTCGAACCAGCGCTTGGCGTCATCGGCCACGTGGTTGGGCAGACCGCCGAGGCCGGTCATCTCAGGGCCGGCGTGGTCCCCGATGGACATATCGATCCGCTTGGGGCCGGTCAGGCCGTTGAACGTCTTCAGCGACTGGTTCGGGGGAAAGAGCGTCTCGTGCCACGCCTGGGCGTAAAGCACCGGCACCCGCCGCTTGTTGAGCTGCTTGACGTATGTCTGCGGGGAGCGCGCCTTCGCCCAGGCCAGCGCCTGCGGGATGTTGCGGTTGGCGAGGAGGTCCGCGAACTCCTGGCGGGTGCGCGGGCTGAGGCGGGCGCCGGCCGCGATCGTCTTGAGGGCCCGTACGGAGGCGACATGGCGCGTGCGGTTCTCGTAGAACGACTCGCCCAGGTCGCCCCAGGTGCTCAGCGCGGCGACCGCGTCGACCCTGGGGTCGTGGGCGGCGATCAGCTGGCTCAGGCCGGAACCGTACGACAGGCCGGCGAAACCGACCTTGGTGGTGCGGCCCGGCGCGTGCGCGATGAGGTAGTCCAGCGCCTTGGAGCCGTCCTGGACGTCCAGGGGGCCGCCCGCGTCGACCTCGCCCTCCGAGAAGCCGAAGCCGCGGGCCGAGTACGCGAGGACGTTGTAGCCGGCCAGCGCGTACTTCGTCGCCATGACCGAGTAGGTGTGCCAGCCGAACTGCGTCCAGGGGGACGGCAGGACGATCGCGGGGCGGGGGCCGGCGTCCGGGTGGATCCAGGCGGCACCGTCCAGCTTCACGCCGCCGGCGCCGGGGATCTTCACCAGCTGGAAGGGGGCCGCGGCCGATACCGGGGCCGATGGCCGGGCCTCGGCCGACGGCCTCTGCTCGGCGACGGCGGGGCCGGCCATGGATATGGCAAGCGCGGTGGCCGGAACCACCGCGCATCGTGCAATGCGGGAACGTAACACGTCCGAAGTGCTCTTCTCTTCAGGGAAGTTGGGGCGCAGATCCACTGCGCATGATCATGCTGCTCATGATCAAGAATGCGCGCCCCTCGACTCCCCCAAACAGCGTCGCCGAGCCAGATGGGTCACAGCCCCCGCGCGACCTCCGTCGCCCAGTAGGTGAGGATCATGTTCGCGCCGGCCCGCTTGATGCCGGTCAGCGTCTCCAGGATCGCCTTGTCCCGGTCGATCCAGCCCTTCTCCGCGGCCGCCTCGATCATCGCGTACTCACCGGAGATCTGGTACGCGGCGACCGGTACGTCCACCTCGTCCGCGATCTTCGCCAGCACGTCCAGATACGGCAGCGCCGGCTTGACCATGACCATGTCGGCGCCCTCCTCCAGGTCGAGCGCCAGCTCGCGCAGCGACTCGCGGAGGTTCGCCGGGTCCTGCTGGTACGTCTTCCGGTCGCCCTTGAGGGAGGACCCCACCGCCTCGCGGAACGGGCCGTAGAACGCCGACGAGTACTTCGCGGTGTAGGCGAGGATCGAGACGTCCTCGTGGCCGGTCTGGTCCAGCGCGTCCCGGATGACGCCCACCTGGCCGTCCATCATGCCGCTGGGGCCCACCACATGGACGCCCGCATCGGCCTGGACCTGCGCCATCTCGGCGTAGCGCTCCAGCGTCGCGTCGTTGTCGACCCGGCCCCGGTCGTCCAGGACACCGCAGTGGCCGTGGTCGGTGTACTCGTCCAGACACAGGTCGGACATGATCACGAGATCGTCGCCGACCTCGGCCCGTACGTCCCGGATGGCGACCTGGAGGATGCCGTCGGGGTCCGTACCGGCGGTCCCCAGGGCGTCCTTCTTGTCGTCCTCGGGCACGCCGAACAGCATGATCCCGGCGACGCCGGCCGCCACCGCCTCGACGGCTGCCTTGCGCAGCGTGTCGCGGGTGTGCTGGACGACGCCCGGCATGGCGCTGATCGGCACCGGCTCGCCGATGCCCTCCCGGACGAACGCCGGGAGGATCAAGTCGGCCGGGTGCAGCCGGTGTTCGGCGACCATCCGCCGCATGGCGGGGGTGGTACGCAACCGACGCGGCCGGGCTCCGGGGAAGCTTCCGTACTTCGTCATGTCCACCACGCTACGCCCGCCCCGCAGCCTTCTTTGCCAACGCAGCGTCGGCGCCCGCCCGGGTCGGCGTTGTCACGCGACGCGCCCCGCGCCCGGTCAGAGCCGGGCGCGGGGCGCGGAACACGTCGGTGCGTACCGCCGTCAGCTGCGGGCCCGGCGGCGCGATCCGGGCCGCCGCTCGCTGGGCCGGGTGACCGGGTCCCCGGCCTCGATCGCGGCATCGCGCCGCGCCGCCCCGAAGTCCGCGAGCGCCTCGGCCAGCTTGTGCACCGAGGGCTCGGGCGACATGACGTCCACGCGCAGCCCGTGCTCCTCGGCGGTCTTGGCGGTGGCCGGGCCGATACAGGCGATCACGGTCACGTTGTGCGGCTTGCCGGCGATGCCGACGAGGTTCCGCACGGTCGAGGACGATGTGAACAGCACGGCGTCGAAACCGCCGCCCTTGATCGCCTCACGGGTCTCGGCCGGCGGCGGCGAGGCACGCACGGTCCGGTAGGCGGTGACGTCGTCGACCTCCCAGCCCAGCTCGATCAGGCCGGCCACCAGCGTCTCGGTGGCGATGTCGGCGCGCGGCAGGAAGACGCGGTCGATCGGGTCGAAGACCGGGTCGTAGGGCGGCCAGTCCTCCAGGAGTCCGGCGGCGGACTGCTCGCCCGACGGGACGAGATCCGGCTTCACGCCGAAGGCGATCAGGGCCTTGGCGGTCTGCTCGCCGACCGCCGCGACCTTGATGCCGGCGAACGCGCGGGCGTCCAGGCCGTACTCCTCGAACTTCTCCCGGACGGCCTTGACGGCGTTGACCGAGGTGAAGGCGATCCACTCATAGCGGCCGGTGACCAGGCCCTTGACCGCGCGCTCCATCTGCTGCGGGGTACGCGGCGGTTCGACGGCGATCGTCGGGACCTCGTGCGGCACCGCGCCGTAGGAGACGAGCTGGTCGGAGAGCGACGCGGCCTGCTCCTTCGTGCGCGGTACGAGTACCCGCCAGCCGAACAGCGGCTTGGACTCGAACCACGACAGCTGGTCGCGCTGCGCCGCGGCGCTCCGCTCACCGACCACGGCTATGACCGGCTGGCCGCCATCGGGCGACGGCAGCACCTTGGCGGCCTTGAGGACCTGGGCGACCGACCCGAGGGTGGCGGCCCAGGTGCGCTGCCGGGTGGTGGTGCCGGCGACCGTGACGGTCATCGGGGTGTCCGGCTTGCGACCCGCGGACACCAGCTCGCCGGCGGCCGCGGCCACCGAGTCGAGGCTGGTGGACACCACGGCGGTGGCGTCGCTGGCGCCGACCTCGGTCCAGCAGCGGTCGTCCGCGGTGCGCGCGTCGATGAAGCGGACGTCGGTGCCCTGGGCGTCGCGCAGCGGCACACCGGCGTACGCGGGCACACCGACGGCCGCGGCGATGCCGGGCACGACCTCGAAGACGATGCCCTCGGCGGCGCACGCCAGCATCTCCTCGGCGACATAGCCGTCGAGGCCGGGGTCGCCGCTGACCGCACGTACGACCCGCTTGCCCGCACGGGCGGCCGCCATGACAAGATTGGCGGTGTCCCGAAGCGTAGGGATGTCGGCGGGGATTGACGCCTCGTCAGCTGACGCCTGCAGTGGCGTGTCCACCTGTGCGCGCGCATGCACACGCACGACGTCCAGCACCTGTGGGTCGGCGATCAACACGTCCGCCTGGGCCAGCGCCTCCACGGCACGCAGCGTCAGCAGACCCGGGTCTCCCGGGCCGGCACCGAGGAAGGTGACCTGACCGGAGGCGGAGTGGTTTGGGGCGGTGGGGTTCAAAGTGCTCGCTCCCCCATAAGACCGGCCGCACCCTTTGCGAGCATCTCGGCGGCGAGTTCCCGACCCATGTTCAGCGGGGTCGACAGATCGTCGGGAGAGGCGGGTACGTGCCCGGTGGTGGACAGGTGCACCAGCGTGTTGCCGTCGGTCGTGCCGACGACACCGCGCAGATGCAGTTCGGTGAAAGCCTGCTCGTCAGCCTTGGGGCCTCCCCTGCTCGAGCGAAGTCGAGAGCTTGGGGAAAGGTCGGCCAGTGCTCCGACGGGTGCGGAACAGCCGGCCTCCAGGGCGGCGAGCAGGGAACGCTCGGCGGTCACGGCGGCCCGGGTGACCGGGTCGTCGAGCTCGGCGAGCTGAGCGGCGAGGGCTGCGTTGACCGCGGCACACTCGATCGCCAGGGCCCCCTGGCCGGGGGCGGGCAAAACTACGTCGGGCGACAGCAGCTGCGTCGCCACGTCGATCCGGCCGATACGGGAGAGTCCGGCGGCGGCCAGCACGACCGCGTCCAGCTCGCCCTTCTCGACGTATCCGATCCGGGTGTCGATGTTGCCGCGGATCGGTACGGTCTCCACCCGCTTGCCGAGGGCCTTGGCCCAGGCGTTGAGCTGGCACATGCGCCGCGGCGAACCGGTGCCGATCCGGGCGCCGTCGGGAAGCTGCTCGAAGGTCAGCCCGTCCCGGGCGATCAGCGCGTCCCGGGCGTCCTCCCGCTTCGGTACCGCGGCCAGCGCCAGCTCCTCGGGCTGCGCGGTGGGCAGGTCCTTCAGCGAGTGGACGGCGAAGTCGATCTCGCCTGCGAGCAGCGCGTCGCGCAGCGCCGACACGAAGACGCCGCTGCCGCCGATCTGCGCGAGGTGCTCGCGGGAGGTGTCGCCGTAGGTGGTGATCTCCACCAGCTCGACGGGGCGGCCCGTGAGCTCGCGCACCGCCTCGGCGACCTGCCCGGACTGGGACATGGCGAGCCTGCTGCGGCGTGTGCCCAGCCTCAGTGCTCTGTTGGTGCTGTCGTTCATTGCCCGCTCCCGTGCTGTGTGGACCGTACGTCCGCCCGGCTGACGGCGGCGACCGTCTGGGGGTCGAGGTCGAAGAGTTCCCGCAGCGCGTCCGCGTACCCGGCACCGCCGGGCTCGCTCGCCAGCTGCTTGACCCGCACGGTGGGCGCGTGCAGGAGCTTGTCGACGACCCGGCGCACGGTCTGGGTGATCTCGGCGCGCTGCTTGTCGTCCAGGTCGGGGAGGCGGCCGTCGAGCCGGGCGATCTCGCTGGTGACGACGTCCGCTGCCATGGTGCGCAGGGCGACCACGGTGGGGGTGATGTGCGCGGCCCGCTGGGCGGCGCCGAACGCGGCGACCTCTTCGGAGACCAGGGTGCGCACGGCGTCCACGTCGGCGGCCATCGGAGCGTCCGCGGAGGCGTCGGCCAGCGTCTCGATGTCGACGAGGTGCGCGCCCTCGATGCGGTGCACCGCGGCGTCGATGTCGCGCGGCATCGCCAGGTCGAGCAGCGCCAGGGGCGCGTCGCGACCGGTCAGCGCGCTCGCGACCATCTCGCCGCCGAGGACCAGGCCGGTCGCGCCGGTACAGGAGATCACGATGTCGGCGACCGCCAGCTCGTGCTCGACGCAGGTCATCGCCGCCGCGCGGGCGCGCAGCCGGTTGCCGGCACCGGGCCCGCCCGGCTCGGTGAGGATCTGGGTGAGCCGCTCGGCGCGCTCCACGGTGCGGTTGGCGACCGCGAGCTCGCCGATACCGGCCCGTACGAGCGTGGTGGCGGCCAGCGAGGACATCGAACCGGCGCCGATCACCAGGGCCCGCTTGCCCCGGGCCCAGGTGTCGACCTCGGTGCCGCCGGCCAGCTGCTCCAGGCCGAAGGTGACCAGCGACTGGCCGGCCTTGTCGATGCCGGTCTCGCTGTGGGCGCGCTTGCCGACCCGCAGGGCCTGCTGGAACAGGTCGTTCAGCAGCCGCCCCGCGGTGTGCTGCTCCTGGGCGACGGCCAGCGCGTCCTTGATCTGGCCGAGGATCTGGCCCTCGCCGACGACCATCGAGTCCAGGCCGCAGGCCACCGAGAAGAGGTGGTGGACGGCGCGGTCCTCGTAGTGGACGTAGAGGTAGGGGGTGAGCTCCTCCAGGCCGGCGCCGCTGTGGCGGGCCAGGAGCGTGGACAGCTCGGCGACACCGGCGTGGAACTTGTCCACGTCGGCGTAGACCTCGATGCGGTTGCAGGTGGAGAGCACCGCGGCCTCGGCGGCCGGCTCCGCCGACACCGCGTCCTGCAGCAGCTTGCCGCGCGCCTCGGGGGCCAGGGCAGCCCGCTCCAGCACGCTCACCGGCGCACTGCGATGGCTCAGTCCAACGACGAGAAGGCTCATGCCGGCATCACGGCGGGCACATCCCCGTCAGGTCCCTTGCGGTCGGCCGCGGCGGCGGTGGTGCGGGCCACCGGGGCCGGCGGGCCGCTCTCGGGCGTTTCCTCGCCGGCCTTGCGCTGCTCGTGGAAGGCGAGGATCTGCAGCTCTATGGACAGGTCGACCTTCCGTACGTCCACCCCGTCCGGGACGGTCAGCACGGTCGGCGCGAAGTTGAGGATCGAGGTGACACCGGCGGCGACCAGGCGTTCACAGACCTGCTGGGCCGCGCCCGCCGGCGTCGCGATGACACCGATCGAGACGCCGTTGTCCGTGATGATCTGTTCCAGCTCGTCGGTGTGCTGCACCGCGATGCCGGCGACCGGCTTGCCCGCCATGGCCGGGTCGGCGTCGATCAGAGCGGCGACCCGGAAGCCACGGGAGGCGAAGCCGCCGTAGTTGGCGAGCGCGGCGCCGAGGTTACCGATACCGACGATGACAACGGGCCAGTCCTGGGTCAGGCCGAGCTCACGCGAGATCTGGTAGACGAGGTACTCCACGTCGTAGCCGACGCCGCGGGTCCCGTAGGAGCCGAGGTAGGAGAAGTCCTTGCGCAGCTTCGCGGAGTTGACCCCCGCCGCCGCGGCGAGTTCCTCGGAGGAGACCGTGGGAACCGAGCGCTCGGAGAGCGCGGTCAGGGCACGCAGATACAGCGGAAGCCGGGCGACGGTGGCCTCGGGAATGCCTCGGCTTCGGGTCGCCGGTCGGTGAGTTCGGCCAGTTGCCACGGTGCTCCTGCGGGTAGAGCGGGGCTGCGGGCGACCATACGTAACCCGACCGCCCTGTCTCCTGCAGGCTATGTCTTTGTGAACGCGTGCACAAAGATGGTGTCCGTTTTGTCGGCCCAAAGTGACCGGGGTCACGCGGCTTTTACCGGTGTGCGCGGAACCAACTCCCACGTCACACCGTTCACGCGCGCCACGCTGGTATCGCGGTAGCGCAGACGGGAGCACGCGCCCTCACTCCTCACCGCTATACCCCCGGAAACCTACAAATCGCCCACCGATGGTAATCGAACCGGCGTCGCCGCAGAACCGTCGCGCCCCAGGCACAATGGGCCCCATGGCCCCCTTGTTCAGCCGCACGCCCCGTAAGAACCCCGCCGAGCGCATGGTCACGCTCATCGGAAAGCCGGGCTGCCATCTGTGCGACGACGCACAGGCCGTGATCGAGAAAGTGTGCGCCGAAACCGGCGCGTCCTGGGAGAAGAAGGACATCACCCAGGACCCCGAGCTGCACCACAAGTACTGGGAGCAGATTCCGGTCGTCCTGGTGGACGGCGCCCAGCACGACTTCTGGCGGGTGGACCCCAAGCGGCTGCGTACCGCGCTGGGCGCCTGAGCCCGCATACCGCCGCGGGGGATGGCCGTAACGAAACCGTCGGCCGTCCCAGGGCCGCCTGACACGCGCCCGTAACCGGGAGCACCGAACAAACTGGCTACGCTGGCCATATGGCCCACCCGTCGCCCGACCGCCACCCCGGTAGGAGTCCCTTCGGGACGTCCCCCTCCTGGCACCTCCCCACCGGATGGTTCGCCCGCCGCAGACGACCCGCCACCGCACGCAGCGTGCTGGCCGGCGAGGCCGCGGCCGAGGCCGCCCGGAAGACCTCCCAGGAGCTGCCGCCCGCCCCCGAGGAAGCCCCGGAGGAGCCCGAGTTCCCGGTCGTCGGGGATGTGGCGGCCGCCGCCTTCTTCGACCTCGACAACACGGTCATGCAGGGCGCCGCGCTCTTCCACTTCGGCCGCGGCCTCTACAAAAGACACTTCTTTCACAAGCGCGATCTGGCCCGCTTCGCCTGGCAGCAGATCTACTTCCGGCTGGCCGGTTCGGAGAACCCCGAACACATGGCGGACGTTCGCAACAGCGCGCTCTCCATCGTCCAGGGCCACCGCGTCTCCGAGTTGATGTCCATCGGCGAGGAGATCTACGACGAGTACATGGCCGAACGCGTCTGGCCCGGCACCCGCGCGCTCGCCCAGGCCCATCTCGACGCGGGCCAGAAGGTCTGGCTGGTGACCGCGGCCCCCGTGGAGACCGCGACGATCATCGCCCGCCGGCTCGGCCTGACCGGCGCGCTGGGCACCGTCGCCGAATCCGTGGGCGGCGTCTACACGGGCAAGTTGGTGGGCGAGCCGCTGCACGGCCCGGCCAAGGCCGAGGCGGTCCGCGCGCTCGCCGCCGCCGAGAACCTGGAGCTTTCGCGCTGCGCCGCCTACAGCGACTCCGCCAACGACATCCCGATGCTCTCGCTCGTCGGCCACCCGTACGCGATCAACCCCGACAGCCGGCTGCGCAAGCACGCCCGGGAGCAGGGCTGGCGGCTGCGTGATTACCGAACGGGACGCAAGGCCGTCAAGATCGGCATCCCGGCGGCAGCCGGTGTGGGTGCCCTCGCGGGCGGCGCCGCGGCGGCCGTCGCGCTGCAGCGCCGCCGCCGCTGACCAGGACTGATCACCGGGCGGCGCGGCGAGCCATCCGTTCTACCTACCCCCACCGTTCCCCCGTCAGTCCCATTGCTCGCGCTCAACCACAACACGCCCTCCAACCAGGCAAATTGCGTTCCCTTCCGATCAAAAGTCGCTCAGTATTCGATACTTGATCTGCCACCAACCCGGCACGGACCGTAAGTAATCGATGATTTGAGCAACTGGGTGTAGCGCTGCCTGTACGAAGCGTTATTCTCCTCAGACGCAATCCGGAACCCACACGTCCCTACGACGAGTGAATGGTCCCGCACTGCACGTGATGGAAGCTCTGCCTCTGGGAGTCCCGTGTACCCACACGTCGGGGTTGACGCCTCGGGCCTGGCTACGCTGCGTACGACACTCGTCGACCACCTGCGCAGTTTCGTCCCCACCGCGTACGCCGTCCCCGCATTCGCCTCAGCCGTCCCCGCCGCCGGACCCTGCTACGCCCTGGCCGACGGGAGTACCGCGGTCAGCAAGGCCGCCGGCCGCACCCGCCGTTCCGGCGCCGGCGCGGCCACCGCCCGACGCCCCGCCGACAGCGACAGTCGTCGCATGATGGACCTCGTCGAACGAGCCCAGGCCGGCGAGGCCGAAGCCTTCGGCCGCCTCTACGACCAGTACGCCGACACGGTCTACCGCTACATCTACTACCGCGTGGGCGGCCGTGCCACGGCCGAAGACCTCACCAGTGAGACGTTCCTGCGCGCCCTGCGCCGTATCGGCACCTTCACCTGGCAGGGCCGTGACTTCGGCGCCTGGCTGGTGACCATCGCCCGCAACCTCGTCGCCGACCACTTCAAGTCCTCGCGCTTCCGCCTGGAAGTCACGACCGGCGAGATGCTCGACGCCAACGAGGTCGAGCGCAGCCCCGAGGACTCGGTCCTCGAATCCCTCTCCAACGCCGCCCTGTTGGAGGCGGTGCGCAAGCTCAACCCGCAGCAGCAGGAATGTGTGACCCTGCGCTTCCTGCAGGGCCTCTCGGTCGCCGAGACCGCCCGCGTCATGGGCAAGAACGAGGGCGCCATCAAGACGCTCCAGTACCGGGCGGTCCGCACTCTCGCGCGGCTCCTGCCGGAAGACGCCCGCTGACCCCGATCCGCCCACCCCACCCACCTCTTTTCGCCATCCTCAGCGCACCCGCACGCCAACTTTCGTTCACGCTTGGTGACCGGCCGTGCCCGGTCGGTCAGATCATCGTGAGTGCGTAACCCGAGTGCCGAGGCGCTCGTTGTGCGGGATGCAGGCTCCATGCGGTCACCCCATGTCCGCTGCCTCTCACTCGATCGAGTGGCGCGTTCAACGGTGTGCAGCCGTCCGGTCCGTCTGGATAGTCAAAGCCAGTCCGGGGAGTCGAGCGGGATGACGAGAGGAGGTGCCGCCCGTGATCGCGAATGTCTCGGTGCACCGGCGGGCCAACGCCTTCGCCCAGGCCCTGGAGGAGCAGGTCCTCGAGGGCGCGGCGGCCGAGGACAAGGTCGACAGTCCGGCGCAAGCGCCGGAAGAAGCACGGCTGTTGGCGGTCGCCGACGGCCTCGGGGAGCTCCCGAAGCCGGAGATGGCCGCCGAGGTCAAGACTGTCCAGCGCGCCCAGCTCATCGCCGCGATGGAGGCCGCCTTCGCCGAAGGCGCTCCGTCCGACGGTGTCGGGGTGCCCGAGCAGCGCACACCGAAGGGCACGCACCGCGCGGCGAAATCGCTCGGCCGGCTGCGCCCGCGCTCCCGCCTCTCCAAGGGGCTGGCCGCGGGCGGACTGACGGTGGGCGTCGCCGCCGGCGCGTTCAGCGGCGTCGCGGCGGCCAGCTCCGACGCCCTCCCCGGCGACCCCCTGTACGGCCTCAAGCGCGGCGTGGAGGACCTCAAGCTCAACCTGGCCGGCGACGACGCCGACCGGGGCCAGCTCTATCTCGACCAGGCCTCCACACGCATGCAGGAGGCCCGGCGCCTGATGGAGCTCGGCCGGACGGGCGCCCTCGACCACGAGGCGCTCCACGAGGTCCGCAGGGCCCTCTCCGGCGTCCGGAACGACGCCGGAGAGGGGCACCGTCTGCTGCATGAGGCATACAAGCGCGACGGCTCGCTCGGCCCCATCCAGAAGCTGCACTCCTTCACGAAGTCGAACCGCGACGCCTGGACACAGCTGCGCGGCCGGCTCCCGATGCAGCTCACGGATGTCGGGGACGAGGTGAGTTCGGTCTTCGCCGCCATAGACGACGAGGTCGGCCCGCTCCGTCCGCTGCTGCCCACCGCCGACGGCAAGGGCCGGCACCGCGGCAGACACGCCGCCCCGGGCACCGGGTCCGGCCACAGCCAACGTCCGGCGCCCTCCAGCGGTCACGCCGCCCCCGGCAAGCACGGCGGCGGCTCGCACGCCCCCCGCCCGTCGGCGTCGCCGTCCCAGGAGGACGGCCTGCTCGGCGGCAATACGGGCGGCCTGCTGGATCCGGCCAAGGACGGCAGCCCGGCGCCACACGAGGGCACCGGCGGCCGCGGCAAGCCCGGCCAGACCGAGGTCACCCTCCCGCCGCTGCTCCCGGGGCTGCTTCCCGAGCTGGGCATCGAAGGCGAGGACACCTCGAAGTAGCCCTGTCAGGCAGGCTCATCGAGCAGGTGTGCCGAGCAGGCGTATCGAAGTAGACATATCGATAGCGGTTATACGAGGTCTCCAGCCCCCTGACGGCGCGCTCGGTGTTCTTCCGGTCCTTCCCTCAGAAGAACACCGAGCGTCGCTGTACCAGCAGCTTGTAGAGGGTGTGCTGAATCGTTTCCCGTACCTGATCCGTCAGATTGAACATCAGCATCGGATCGTCCGCCGCCTCCGGCGGATAGCCGTCCGTGGCGATCGGCTCGCCGAACTGGATCGTCCACTTCGTCGGCAGCGGCAGCGCCCCCAGCGGCCCCAGCCACGGAAAGGTCGGCGTGATCGGGAAGTACGGCAGCCCCAGCACCCTCGCCAGTGTCTTGGCGTTCCCGATCATCGGGTAGATCTCCTCCGCGCCCACGATCGAGCACGGCACGATCGGCACACCGGCCTTCAGCGCCGTCGAGACGAACCCGCCGCGCCCGAACCGCTGGAGCTTGTAGCGGTCCGCGAAGGGCTTGCCGATGCCCTTGAAGCCCTCCGGCATCACCCCGACGACCTCACCGCGCTCCAGCAGCCGCTGCGCGTCCTCCGCGCAGGCGAGGGTGTGCCCGGCCTTGCGCGCCAGCTCGTTTATCACCGGCAGCACGAACACCAAATCGGCCGCCAGCAGCCGCAGGTGACGCTCCGCCGGATGGTTGTCGTGCACCGCGACCTGCAGCATCAGCCCGTCGAGCGGCAGCGTCCCGGAATGGTTGGCGACGATCAGCGCGCCGCCCTCGGCCGGGATGTTCTCGACGCCCTTGACCTCGACCCGGAAGTACTTGTCGTAGAACGGCCGCAGCAGCGACATCAGGACCTGGTCGGTCAGCTCCTTGTCGTAGCCGAAGTCGTCGACGTCGTACTCGCCGGTGATCCGCCGCCGCAGGAAGCTCAGCCCGCCGGCGATCCGCTCCTCCAGGGACCGCCCGGTGGCGGGCCGCTCGGACGGGGCCGGCTCCGCGAGCTCGGACCGTGCCTCCGGTACGGGCGCCAGGGCCGGGCCGCGCCCCGGGCGCCCGGCCCGTCTGGGCTTTCTGCGGGCCCGTGGCTCCTCGCCGAACGGAATGACCTTGGCGTCCGCCATCGTGGGTGAACTCCTCACTGGGTCGGGCCGGAACGTGCGGGCAGCACGCCGGCGAGCCGGTCGACGGTACGGGCGAGGGACTCGGGCGGCAGCAGCCCCGGTCCGCGGCTGCGGGCGAATTCCGCGAAGGTCTCCGCCGTCGTGTACTGCGGATGGAACCCCAGTGTCTCGCGCATCTGCGTCGTCTGGACGACCCGGCCGTGCGTGAGCATCCGGATCTGTTCCGGCGAGAAGTCCGTGATGCCGACGGACCGCAGTGCCGAGCCGGCCCAGGTCACCGTCGGCAGGAACAGCGGCAGCGTGGGCCGCCCCAGCCGCCGGGAGGTCTGCGAGAGCAGCAGGACGCCGTCCCCGGCGATATTGAACGTGCCGCTGTTGAGCGTGCCCCGGCGCGGCGCGGAGGCCGCGATCCGCAGCACCTCGATGGCGTCGTCCTCGTGCACGAATTGCAGCCGCGGGTCATAGCCGAAGACCGTCGGCAGCACGGGCAGCGAGAAGTAGTCGGCGAGCGGCGAATCCGCTGACGGCCCGAGGATGTTCGCGAAGCGCAGTACGCACACCGCCACATCCGGCCGCCGCCGGGCGAAGCCCCGTACGTACCCCTCGACCTCGACGACGTCCTTGGCGAAGCCACCGCTGGGCAGAGACTTCGGCGGGGTGGTCTCGGTGAAGACGGCCGGATCACGGGGCGCGGAGCCGTAGAAGCTGGCGCTGGACTTGATGACCAGCCGCTGCACATGCGGGGCCTTCTGGCAGGCGCCGAGGAGCTGCATGGTCCCGATGACGTTGGTTTCCTTCACCGCGGCGCGGCCGCCGCGGCTGCCCAGGGGCGTGCCGTTGATGTCCATGTGGACGACGGTGTCGACGCCCGTCTCGGCCAGGACCCTGGCGATCGCCGGATGCCGGATGTCGGCCTTGAGGAATTCGGCGCCGCCCAGATGGTGCTCCGGTGGCACGGCGTCGACCCCGATCACCCGGTCGACGTCGGGATCGCGCTGGATCCGGCGTACGAACCGGCCCCCCAGCTGCCGCGCGGCTCCCGTGACGAGCACGACCTTGCCCAAGATCAGCCCTTCCTTCCCGCCCTCGGCCATCGCCTGAGCCGAGCTGTGCGGCTCACGCTATCGGGTCGGTGTTGCGCGGTGATGACCGCACGATGCACTGCGCCACATTTCCGCCCCAACCACCGTCCATACGGCCCACAACGCACCGCGGCCCCCCGTCACACCAAGGTGACGGGGGGCCGCGAAATCGCGATCAGCGTCGCTTACTTCTTGTTACGACGCTGAACACGGGTGCGCTTGAGCAGCTTGCGGTGCTTCTTCTTCGCCATCCGCTTGCGCCGCTTCTTGATAACAGAGCCCACGACTACCCTCGCTCACTTCGATTCACTCGGTGCGGGGCGTCCGAGCCCACACTACCTACATCGGGCCAGCCTACCCGGCGCCGGGCGTACGGCGTAATCCGAGGGTCCGAGCGGGCCCTTCAGGCCGATTCCACCCCCACATAGGACTCGCGGAGATAGTCGTGAACCGCCTGCTCCGGCACCCGGAAGGACCTCCCCACACGGATCGCGGGCAGATGACCACTGTGCACCAGGCGGTACACGGTCATCTTCGACACTCGCATCACGGTGGCAACTTCCGCCACTGTCAGGAACACGACCTCGTTGAGAGGCCTCTGGTCTGCAGCCATGGACACACCTGCACCTTCCGCATAAGACGGTCACCGGCTTCCCCTCCGGTGACTCTTCGTCGCTATGCGCTCACTCCCCAATTTAGGGGCGGGTGATGCGAGTGGGGAAGAGGAGCAGCGAACAGGCGCCTACCGGGACAGATTCGCCCGATTGAGTACATAGCGTGTCAGGGGTCGATAGCAAGGGGACCGCACGCCGTCATCCAGCGGCACCACCGCGGACACCCGCCCCTCCGCCTCTCCGACGAACAGCGCGGGGTCGTCCGTGTCCGCCAGCCCGATCGCCTCGATGCCGAGCTGACCTGCTCCGCAGACCCAACCGTGGTCCCCGATCACCAACCCCGGCAGTGGTCCCGCGGAGTCCGCCGCGGCGGCCAGAGCGGTACGCACCGGGAGCGGCGAATGGGTGTGCACGCCCCCCAGGTCAGGTGCGCCCCGCACGCCGGTTTCGCGCATCAGCGCGACTCCCCGTACGTAGTCAAGGGCGTACGTACGTACGCCGAAGCGGGTCGCCATGTCGACATGGTCGCCATACGCGGGGGTGAGCACGGGGCAGCCCGCCGACGAGAGAGCGTCTGCGAGCGCGGCGTAGAACTCCAGCAGCCGGTGCGGATGTCCGGTGCCCAGCAGCACGGGGACCCGGCGGGCCGCGGCCTCTCCGAGCCGGTCGGCGAACCGGTCCAGCCCCGCGATCGTGCGGTCCGGATCGATCACATCGGGGCCGGAGATATGCGCGGGATCGGCCGAGACCCCGCACTGCCGCCCCATCAGGCGCAGAACTTCCCCGAACGGCCAGTCCCGTTCGGGGTCCAGCCCCAGCAACACCCGGGGATCGCGCGCCGAGAAGAGCCGGTAACGCCCCAGGCTCTTCTCCCGCATGGTCGCGATCGTCCCCGCCAGCCGCGCCTCGATCAGGTGCGCCCGCAGCGCCCCGGTGCCCAACACAGGCCCCATGCTCGCCCGTTGGTCGGATACCGGATGCCCTAACCGACGGGTAGTCACACATCCGGGGGCATACGGCGGGGGCATGCGGCGGGGCGGCGCTTCCGGGAGGCTGACAGCGGCCTGTGCGCCTGTAACGCCGCGACAGACCGCTGATCCGTAACGGCGTTACAGGCCCCATCGCCACGGCCGCACCGCGGCAATCCGGTCACCGCTGAAATCCGGACACCCTCGCGGTCCGTGTACAGCAGCGGCCCCTACGACCACCATCCGCACACGGCGTACGGCAGCCGTCCCGCCACTACAGCCATCCGCCTGCGTCTTACGGAAGCAGCCCGTGCGCCGGGAACACCGCCCGGCGGGTGGCCAGCACCGCCTGGTCCAGCCGGTCGGCCGGGTCATAACCACCGTCGGCGAAATCCCGCCAGTGCGGCGTACGCCCGTCCGTCATCCGCTGCGGCCCCAACTGCCGCGTCCTGCGGAACACTTCGTGCTGCCACGCCTCCGGCACCCGCGACGTGGGATCGATCGGCCGGCCGGCCGCGATCGCCGCCAGGTGCGTCCAGATACGCGGCACCACGTCCACCACCGCATAGCCACCGCCACCGAGCGCGACCCACCGCCCGTCCGCATGCTCATGCGCCAGATCGTGGCAGGCCTCCGCCACCAGCCGCTGCGCGTCGACGCTGACCGCCAGATGCGCAAGCGGGTCCTCGAAGTGGGTGTCCGCGCCGTGCTGCGTCACGATCACCTGTGGCCGGAACGCCGCGAGCAGCTCCGGCACCACCGCGTGAAACGCCCGCAGCCACCCCTCGTCACCGGTTCCGGCCGGCAGCGCCACATTCACCGCACTGCCCTCCGCCCCCTCACCGCCGCTCTCCTCCGGCCACCCGGTCTGCGGGAACAGCGTCCGCGGGTGCTCGTGCACGGAGATCGTCAGAACCCGCGGGTCCTCCCAGAACGTCGCCTGCACCCCGTCCCCGTGGTGCACATCCACATCCACATACGCGACCCGCTCGGCGCCCAGCTCCAGCAGCCGGGCGACCGCCAGCGACGCGTCGTTGTAGATACAGAATCCGGACGCGCCGCCCGGCATCGCGTGGTGCAGCCCGCCGGCGAAGTTCACCGCGTGCAGGGCCTCGCCGCGCCAGACCGCCTCCGCCGCACCGACCGACTGCCCGGCGATCAGCGCCGACGCGGCGTGCATCCGGGGGAACGCCGGGCAGTCCGCGGTGCCCAGCCCGTACGAGAGGTCCGCCGAGGCGGGGTCCGCCGAGGCGCTGCGGACCGCCTCCACATAGTCCTCGCGGTGCACCAGCCGCAGCGTGGAATCGCCGGCCGGCTTGGCCGAGACCACCTGCAGGGGCCCACGGTCGAGTTCGTAGGCCTCCACCAGGCGCATCGTCAGCGCGAGGCGTACCGGGTCCATCGGATGGCCGGGCCCGAAGTCATAGCCCGTTACTGCCTCGTCCCACATCAGCTGTGCGCGGCCGCTCATGGTCGTCACCGTATCCGTCCTCCGGCGACCCGAACGAACGGGCATACACAAGCGTCACCAGGACCAGGGCCATCGGGACGAGCATCGCCCCGCGATAACTCCAGACGTCGCCCAGCGCACCCACGAGCGGAGAACCAATCAAAAAGCCCACATAGTTGAAAATGTTCAGCCGAGCGATGGCCGAATCCGAAGCCCCGGGGCCGTACTTCTCCCATGCCAGCCGCCCGGCCGCCGCGAACGTCTGCGGCACGATCACACACAGCCCCAGGCCCAACAGGGTGAATCCGGCCATTCCGGTCCATGCCCCCGGCGCCACTGCGACCACCGCGAAACCGCCCGTCGCGACCACGGTCCCGGCCCGCACCACCGCGGCCGCGCCGAAACGCCGCACACCGAGGTCACCGACCGCCCGCCCCAGCAGCGTGGTGACCATGTAGACGTTGTACGGGACGGTGGCGAGCTGCTCCGAGCTCCCCAGGACGTCCTGCAGATACTTCGCGCTCCAGTTGGAGACGGTCGAGTCCCCGATGTACGCGAAGGCCATCACCAGACAGAGCGGCAGCAGCAGCTTCATGGCCACAGGGGCGGTGGTGGCCGTGTGCCCCGCTTCACAGGTCTCCGGCGTTCGCTCCCCGCCCCCCGGGCTCCGGTCCACGAACCACCGGCTCGCGATCAGCGCCAGCGGCACCAGGACCGCCACCACCGGGCCGTACAGCACCGCCAGCGACAGGTACCAGTGCGCGCCCACCCACGCCAGCGAGGCCCCCACGATGCCGCCCAGGCTGTACGCGGCGTGAAAGCCGAGCATGATGCTCCGCCCGTAGGACCGCTGAAGGCTCACCCCGAGCATGTTCATCGAGGCGTCCAGCACACCCACCGACAGCCCGAACACCGCAAGCGCCACCGCCACCTGCGCCATCGAGCCGACCGCCCCGGTGGCCAGCAGCGCCAGACACACCACGGGCTGCGCCCACCGCAGCACCTGGCTCGGCCGCGTCAGCTTCACCAGATGCTCGGTGGCGACACTGCCCACGCCGGCGAGAACCGGTACCGCGGCGAGAAACGCGGGCAGCAGCCCATCGGATATCCCGTAGCGGTCCTGGATCGCCGGTATTCGGGTCACGAGCAAGGCGAAGACCGCGCCCTGGACGAAGAAGCTGAGGGCAAGCGAAACCCGGCCGTGCCGCAGCTGCGCTCCTGGTGCCGGAGGGGCCGTCATGGCGGCTCAGCGTAGAACTCCCGGCTACCACTGGGTAGATGGATCACACGAGCAGTTTTACGCGAGCTCTCACGCAAGGCGCTGTCACGTAAGGAGCTGTCACGCGAGGAGCTTCGGCAACTCCGCCATCTCGGAAAAGAGAACGGTGGCACCGGCCAGCCGCTCGGGCGGCGTCATCGCGGTGAATCCGAAAACGTCCATCCCGGCCGTGATCGCCGCCTGCACACCCAGCGGGCTGTCCTCGATCACCGCACACCGCTCGGGCGGTACACCCATCTGCTCCGCCGCGTACAGAAAGAGATCCGGCGCCGGCTTGCCCCGCCCCACATCCTGGGAGCTGAAGATACGAGTCCCGCCCGGACCCTCTTGGGTGAAGTACCGGTCCAACCCCGTTTTACGGTGCCCCACCCTGATCCGCTCATGGCTCCCGGACGATGCGACGCAATACGACACGCCCTCGGACGTCACCCGCTCCAGCATCTCCATGACCCCCGCAACCGGCTCCAACTCCCGCTCGAACGCGGCGAAGACACGAGCGTGAAAGGCGTCGTCGAAATCCGCCGGCAGCCGCTGTCCCGTCCGCTCCAGGGCGAGCTCATGGATCCGGTGCATGGCCGACCCCATGTAATCGCGGATCGATTCCTCGTAGGAGGTGGGATGCCCGAGCTCGGTCAGATAGCCGGCGAGAATCGTGTTGGAAATCGGCTCACTGTCGACGAGCACCCCGTCGTTGTCGAAGATGACCAAGTCGTATCGCATGACCCGACCTTACGTGGCCGCGCTTTGCCTGACCCGGCCTTTAAACGCAGAAAAACCCCGCACCAAGGTGCGGGGCTTTCCCAAAAATTGTTCGGCGGCGTCCTACTCTCCCACAGGGTCCCCCCTGCAGTACCATCGGCGCTGAAAGGCTTAGCTTCCGGGTTCGAAATGTAACCGGGCGTTTCCCTAACGCAATGACCACCGAA
>NZ_SUMB01000005.1 GCF_005048155.1 Streptomyces piniterrae | reverse complement strand
CACCACCGACGACGCCTACCTCGCCCGGCTCTCCGCCGCCTGCGACCTGACCGCCTTCCAGCGGTCCGCCGCCGGCCCGGACCACCCGCCGTCCCCGCCGCCGGGGCGGGGGGGGGGGGGGGGGGGGGGGGGGGGGGGGGGGGGGGGGGGCGGCGGCCCCCCCCCCCCTCCCCCCCCCGCAGGGGATGCGAAGGCTCCCCCACCAAGGCCCTCACTCCCCCGGCCAGTCCGGATCCCGCTTCTCGTTGAAGGCGGCGACGCCCTCCGCGCGGTCGCCGGAGAAGGCCACGCTGCGCCAGGCGCCGTCCTCCAGGTCGAGGCCCGTTCGCAGGTCGAGGCCGTGGCCGAGGCGCATGGCGCGCTTGGCGGCGCGCAGGCCGACCGGGGAGTTGCGGGCGATCCGGGCCGCCAGGGCCAGCGCTTCGGTCCGGTCCTCGCCGTCCGCCGCCAGCTGGTCGACCAGCCCCAGCTCGGCGGCCTCGGCGGCCGGGACGCGGCGGGCGGTGAAGACCAGCTCCGCCGCCCTGGCCGCGCCGACCCGGCGCGGCAGCAGCTGGGTGCCCCCGCCGCCGGGGATGACGCCCACCGACACCTCCGGCAGTCCGACCACCGCGGTGCCGTCCGCGACGATCAGATCGCAGGCCAGTGCCAGCTCGAAGCCGCCGCCCAGCGCGAAGCCGTGCACCGCGGCGATGGTGGGCATCGGCAGCTCCAGTACGCCGGTGTACGCGGCGCGGGTGTGCGGGCGCTGGCGCATCAGGTCCGCGTCGGTGAAGGAATTGCGTTCCTTGAGGTCGGCGCCCACGCAGAACGCCCGCTCGTGGGTGGAGCTGAGCACCACGGCGCGGACGGAGCGGTCGGCGGCGAGCTCCGCGCACGCCTGTGACAAGCCGTCGGCCAGCGCCGTGGACACCGCGTTCATGGCCTTGGGCCGGTCCAGGACCAGCTCCGCCACGAAGCCGTGCCGGTCCACGCCGACGAATTCACCGAACCGTTCCATGCGGCCCTCCCGGTTAACGATCGTTGACCTGCCTGAACGGGATCATCGCAGGTGTGCGGGATTCACGACAGAAGGGGGTCCGGGAGGGTGCGGGAAGTGGGCGCCCGGCCCGCTCAGCCGCGTCGGCTCAGCAGCCAGGGCTCGATCACCCCGAGGCCGCGCACCGGCCGCTGCCACATCGGCTGGAGTGCGAAGCGGTACGACGGGGGCGGGCCGCCGGTGCCCTCCTCGGCGGCCTTCTCCGCGGCCGCGGCCTCCGCCTCGGAGACCGGTGCGTCCCCGGTGCGCCCCAGCTCCTCCGCGAACGCCTGGTCCACCAGGACGGTGTCCTTCGGGGCTATCGACGTGAGCCGGCTGGCGAGGTTGACGGTGGTGCCGAAGACATCGCCCATGCGGGTCGTGACCGTGCCGAACGCGATGCCCACGCGCAGCTCCGGCATCGTCTCGTCGTGGGTCATCGTCTCGATCAGGCGCAGCCCGATCTCCGACGCGATGCCGGCGTCGTCGGCCGAGAAGAGGACCTCGTCGCCGAGGGTCTTGATCAGCCGGCCGCCGTGCGCGGCGACCAGGTCGGCGGCGGTGGTCTCGAACGCCTCGACCAGCTCGCCCAGTTCCTCCTCCTCCAGGCGGCGGGTCAGCCGGGTGAAGCCCACCAGGTCGGCGAAGCCGACGGCGAGCCGGCGGTTGACCATCTCGGCGTCGTCCTGGGCCTGCACGACCCGGCCGGTGGCCGCGGCGAGCTGCCGCCGCCAGACGTAGATCAGGAACTCCTCCAGCTCGGGGAGGAGCAGCTCGACGAGCGGATAGGTGATCTCGGTACGCGTCAGACCGGAGTCCTGAGGCTCGGTCAGACCCTCCAGGAACGAGTCGATCTGCCAGTCGGCGAGGCGGGCGGTGGTCTGCCCGGTGGAGCGGGCGACCTGGATGGCCATCGCCTCGCTCAGCAGGCCCGCCTCGACGAGGCCGGCGAGGCGGCGCAGCGCCAGCACGTCCGCCTCGGTGAGCGCCTTGACCTGGCCGATGTCGGCGAAGCCCATGGCGCGCCAGAAGCGGGCCGCGAGATCCATCGAGACGCCGGCACTGCGGGCCGCCTGGAACGGCGTGTAGCGGCGGTCGGCGCCGAGGATGAGTTGTTCGAGCCGGATGGCGATGCTGTTGTCGTCGCCGTCCTCCGCGACCCCCGCGGGGTCGCCGGTGGTGGGGACGACGTCGGCGGCACCGCTGTCCGTGTCCGCCATGTCCGTGCCCGTGTCGCGTGGGGCAGCGCCCGAGTCGTCCGCGGTCACCGGCCGCTCCCTGTCCGATCCCTGCGCACTGCCCTTCCGATCACTGCTCGCCCATGGCCCGCTCCCTGGCGGACCGGCCTCAACGATACGGCAGGTGTGCTCTGGCTCACTCTCACATGTCGGCTCTGACCACGGAAGAGGTCTTGGCGTTCGCCCAGGCGCGGCGGGGCGCGCACGGTCGCGGGGCCGTCCGGCCCCGCCCTGGCGCTGCCCCCGCGGCCCGGCCCCGCTACCCGGCCCCGTTGCCCGCGGCGGGCTTCCCGTTGTCCGCGGCCCGCAGATGCACGATGTCTCCGGCCGCGATCGGCCGCCGGCCGCCGTCGGAGGTCGCCAGCACGAGCCGGCCGTCGCCGTCGACGGCCACCGCCTCGCCGAGGATCTCCGTGTCTCCGGGGAGTTCGGCGCGTACCGAGCGGCCGAGCGTGGCGCAGCCCGCCGCGTACGCCTCCTGGACCCGGCTCGCCGCGGGGTCGCCCTGGGCGGTCTGCCACTCGCCGTACCAGTGGTCGAGGGAGCGGAGGACGGCGCGGAGCAGGATCTCGCGGTCGGTGCTGCGCGCGCCGGCCAGCGCGAGCGAGCCCGCGGTGGGCACCGGGAGTTCGTCGTCGCCGAGCGAGACGTTGAGGCCGATGCCGATCACCACTCCGTCACCGGCCCGCTCGGCGAGGATGCCACCGGCCTTGCGCTCCGCGCCGCCCACCGTCACCAGCAGGTCGTTGGGCCACTTCAGGGCGGTGTCGATGCCCGCTTCGCGGGACAGCGCGGTGGCGGTGGCGACGCCGGTGAGCAGCGGCAACCAGCCCCAGCGGGTCATCGGGACGCGGGGGGTGAGGTAGACGGAGAAGAACAGGCCGGAGCGGGGCGGCGCCGACCAGCGGCGGTCGAGGCGGCCGCGGCCTGCCGACTGTTCCTCGGCGACGAGGACGGCGCCTTCGGCGACCGTCCCCTCGGTGGCCCGCTTCGCGAGGTCGGTGTTGGTGGAGCCGGTCGAGTCGACGACGTCGAGGGTGGTCCACAGCGATCCGGGGCGCACCAGGGCACGGCGCAGTGACTGTGCGTTGAGCGGTGGCCGCTCCAGGTCGGCCCAGCGGCCGGCGCCGCGTCCCTCGGTGCGGACCTCGTCGCCCGCGTCTCTGCCCGGGTTTTTGTCCCGGTTTTCTGGTGGTTGAGGCGTCATGGGACCAGCCTAGGTGTGGTCAACGACGCAGTGCCGCAGAGCAGTCCCGCCGATACGCTACGAAGCGGTAGCCAACCCGTACCACCCTCAGTACGAGCACCAGTCCAGGACGAGCAGGAGCCGCATCCCGATGTCCGAGCCAAACATCCACACCACCGCGGGCAAGCTTGCGGACCTGCAGCGGCGGGTCGACGAAGCCACCCACGCAGGTTCCGCCCGTGCGGTGGAAAAGCAGCACGCCAAGGGCAAGTTGACGGCGCGTGAGCGCATCGAGCTGCTGCTCGACGCGGGCTCCTTCGTCGAGCTGGACGAGCTTGCGCGGCATCGCTCGACCGACTTCGGCATGGAGCAGAACCGGCCGTACGGCGACGGAGTGGTCACCGGCTACGGGACGGTCGACGGCCGCCCGGTGGCGGTCTTCTCCCAGGACTTCACGGTCTTCGGCGGCGCGCTCGGCGGTGTGTTCGGCGAGAAGATCGTCAAGGTCATGGACTTCGCGCTGAAGAACGGCTGCCCGGTCATCGGCATCAACGACTCCGGCGGCGCCCGCATCCAGGAGGGCGTGGTCTCGCTGGGCGCGTACGGCGAGATCTTCCGCCGCAACACGCACGCCTCCGGTGTGATCCCGCAGATCTCGCTGATCGTCGGCCCGTGTGCGGGCGGCGCGGTCTACTCCCCCGCCATCACCGACTTCACGGTCATGGTCGACCAGACCTCGCACATGTTCATCACCGGGCCCGACGTCATCAAGACCGTCACCGGCGAGGACGTCGGCTTCGAGGAGCTGGGCGGCGCCCGTACGCACAACACCACCTCGGGTGTGGCGCACCACATGGCGGGCGACGAGAAGGACGCCATCGAGTACGTCAAGGCGCTGCTGTCCTACCTGCCGTCCAACAACCTCTCCGAGCCGCCGTCCTTCCCCGAGGAGGCCGATCTGGAGACCTCGGACCACGACCGCGAGCTGGACGTCCTGATCCCGGACTCCGCGAACCAGCCGTATGACATGCACACCGCGATCGAGCATGTGCTGGACGACGGCGAGTTCCTGGAGACCCAGGCACTGTTCGCGCCGAACATCATCACCGGCTACGGCCGGGTCGAGGGCCACTCGGTCGGCATCGTCGCCAACCAGCCGATGCAGTTCGCCGGCATCCTCGACATCAAGGCGTCCGAGAAGGCCGCGCGCTTCGTCCGCACCTGCGACGCGTACAACATCCCGGTGCTGACGTTCGTGGACGTCCCGGGCTTCCTGCCGGGCACGGACCAGGAGTACGACGGCATCATCCGGCGCGGGGCGAAGCTGATCTACGCCTACGCGGAGGCGACGGTCCCGCTGATCACCGTGATCACCCGCAAGGCCTTCGGCGGCGCGTACGACGTCATGGGCTCCAAGCACCTGGGCGCGGACCTCAACCTCGCCTGGCCGACCGCGCAGATCGCCGTCATGGGCGCACAGGGCGCGGTCAACATCCTGCACCGCCGCACGCTCGCCGCGATCGAGGACCCGGCTGCGCAGGAGACCAGGCGGCAGGAGCTGATCCAGGAGTACGAGGACACCCTGCTGAACCCGTACATCGCGGCCGAGCGCGGCTACGTCGACGCGGTGATCATGCCGTCGGAGACCCGCCGCCACATCGTCCGCGGGCTGCGCACGCTGCGCAACAAGCGCGAGGCGCTGCCCCCGAAGAAGCACGGCAACATTCCGCTCTGACCGCCGTATCCCGGCAGCATCCCCGCAGCATCCCCTCTGAGGAGGTCGTTCGCTCATGATCAAGGTCGTACGGGGCAATCCGACCCCGGAGGAGCTGGCCGCCGCACTGGCGGTGGTGCAGGCCCGAGCGGCCGCCGCCGCTGCCGCCGCGCCGGGCGGAGCCGAACGCGGCAACGAGTGGTCGGACCCGGCGTCCACGGTTCCGGCCCGCCGGGTGCCGCACCCGGGCCCGCGCGCCTGGCGTACCAGCTACTGGCCGCACTGATCGCCGCCCTCCGGCCCAGGTCCGGGCCGGGAGGCCGGATCCGTGCACAGTGCACGGACTAGTTATTTCGCGCCGTGGCGCCTGAGTACGCGTACTCAGGCGCCACGGCCGCGACGGGCGCAGGATCGAGGGATGCTCTGGTCCGACCCGCCCGACGAACCGCCCGAGGAGCTGCGCGAAGCGCAGGCCAAACTCCGTCGGATGGGCGTGGTGCTCGCCGTGGCCGTGATGCTGCTGACGTTCCTGCTCGTGGTGAGATGACCCACCCAGCGCAACCACACCGCCCGGAAACTCATCTTTCACTCTCGAAGAGCGCAATTCGGGCGCGGGCCGCGGGCTCGCGGGGAGTGGGAGTGCGATGAACAGGCCGCTGAGGCATATAGCCGTCTTCTGCGGGGTGCTGATCCTCGCCCTGCTGCTCCGCGCGACCTGGGTCCAGTTCGTCCAGGGCGAGGAGCTCGCCAACGACCCCCACAACCGCCGCGTCAAGATCGAGGCGTTCTCCTACCCGCGCGGCAACATCATCGTCGACGGCCAGCCGATCACCGGCTCCGTGGCGACCTCCGGCGACTTCAAGTACAAGCGGACGTACAAGAACGGACCGATGTACGCACCGGTCACCGGCTTCGCCTCGCAGGGCATCGGGTCCAACTTCCTCGAGGGCATCTACAACAAGCTGCTCTCCGGGAAGGACGACCGGCTGGCCCTCAAGCGCGCCCAGGACATCCTCACCGGCGAGAAGCCGCGCGGCGCCGATGTCGTCACCACCATCAACCCCAAGGCCCAGCAGGCCGCCTACAAGGCCCTGACCGACCTCGACGCCAAGGGCGCGGTGGTCGCCCTCGACCCCCGCAACGGCAATGTCCTCGCGCTGGCCTCCACGCCGTCGTACGACCCGTCCTCCTTCGCCGGCATCTCCGACGGCGACAAGTTCACCGCGCTCGACAAGGACAAGAACAAGCCGCTGAGCAACCGCGCGCTGCGCGAGACCTACCCGCCCGGCTCCACCTTCAAGATCCTCACCGCCGCGGCGGCCCTGGAGCACGGCGTGATCAGCGACATCGACGCCAAGACCGACGCCCCCGCCCCGTACCAGCTGCCGCTGAGCTCCATGAAGGTCGGCAACGACGTGAAGGGCGCCCCCTGCGCGAACGCGTCCCTCAAGACCGGCATGCAGTGGTCCTGCAACAACGTCTTCCTCGACACCGCGCTGAAGGTCGGCAAGGACAAGATGCGGGAGACCGCCCAGAAGTTCGGCTTCAACTCCGACATCTACGACGAGGACTTCGGCGACCTGAAGGCCAGCAAGAGCCTCTACCCCGAGAAGCTCGACAAGCCGCAGACCGCGATGACCGGCATGGGGCAGGGCAGCCTGACCAGCACCCCGATGCAGATGGCGATGGTCGTCTCGGCGCTCGCCAACGACGGCAAGCTGATGATGCCGCACCTCGTCGACGAGCTGCGCGGACCCGACCTGTCGACGATCCAGAAGTTCGAGCCGAAGGAGATGTCCCAGGCCGTCTCCGCGGACACCGCGAAGAAGGTGCAGGAGATGATGGAGTACACCGTCAACGAGGGCACCGCCTCCAAGGCCAAGATCGACGGCTGGACCGTCGGCGGCAAGACCGGCACCGCCCAGCACGGTGTCGACGTCAACGACGAGCGTCCCTACGCCTGGTTCGTCTCCTACGCCAAGCAGAGCGACGGCACCTCCCCCGTCGCGGTCGCCGTGTTCGTCGACCCCAAGGACATGGACATCGACCGCTCCGAGATCGCCGGCGGCAAGCTCGGCGGCCCGATCGCGAAGAAGGTCATGGAGGCCGTGCTGAACAAGGCGGGCTGAACCCGGCCGGTGCCGGTCCGTCCGGCGCCCTCCGTACGATGGCGCCCATGACCGAAGAGCAGTCCGCGCCCGCCCGCCCCCGCCGTCTCGTCCTCGCCTCCCAGTCCCCCGCCCGTCTGGCCCTGCTGCGCCAGGCCGGACTCGCGCCGGAGGTCGTCATAAGCGGTGTCGACGAGGACGCGGTCACCGCCCCGACCCCCGGCGAGCTGGCCCGCGTCCTGGCCGAGCACAAGGCGGCCGCGGTCGCCGCACGCGCCGAGGCCGCGGACGCGCTCGTCGTCGGCTGCGACTCGGTCCTGGAGCTGGACGGCCGGGCGCTCGGCAAGCCCGCCGACGCCGAGGACGCCACCGCCCGCTGGAAGTCCATGCGCGGCCGCTCCGGCGTCCTGCAGACCGGCCACTGCGTCATCGACACCCGCGACGGCCGCCAGGTCTCCGCCACCGCCTCCACCACCGTCCGCTTCGGCGAGCCCAGCGACGCCGAGATCGCCGCCTACGTCGAGAGCGGCGAGCCCCTCTTCGTCGCCGGCGCCTTCACCCTCGACGGCCGCTCCGCCCCCTTCATCGACGGCATCGACGGCGACCCCGGCAACGTCATCGGTCTGTCCCTGCCGCTGCTCCGCCGCCTCCTCGCCGACCTGGACGTGGCGATCACCGATCTGTGGACCTGAGCGCGTCAGAACCGCTCCGCCCGGTGGCCCACGGCATGTGACGAACGGCTCAACCGCCGTGCGCACCAGGCGTGTTGCACGGCATGAGCCCGCCCATACAGTGATCACATGCCAACAGTCGTCGAACTGATCACCTATCCCGTCAAAGGGTGCGCCGGGGTCCCGATGGCCGAGGCCGAACTCACCCCGGCCGGCCTGCCGCACGACCGCGGCTTCATGGTGGTCGACGGCCGGGGCGGCTACCGCAGCCAGCGCAAGGACCCCCGGCTGGCGGTCGTACGGCCCGAGGTCAGCCCCGACGGCACCCGACTCACCCTGCGCGCGCCGGGAGTCGACCCGGTACGCATCGACGTGGACACCACCTCGCCCCGCAGGGACGTCACCCTGTTCGGTGTGCCGTACCGCGGCATCGACCAGGGCGAGACGGCCGCCGGCTGGCTGTCCGAGACGCTCGGCACCGACTGCCGGCTGGTGCGGGTGCCCCCGGAGCACGACCGGGTGGCCGACGGCCTCTTCCCGGGCACCTCCGGCTACGCCGACAGCAGCCCGCTGCACCTCCTCTCCCGCGCCACTCTCGACGACCTCAACGAGCGCTTCGCCGCGGCCGGCAAGCCCCCACTGCCGATGAGCCGGTTCCGGCCGAACATCGTGGTGGACGGGTGGCCCGAGCCGCATGTGGAGGACCGGGTGCGGCGGGCCGAGGTGGGCGGCGCCGAGCTGGGCTTCGCCAAGCTGGCCATCCGCTGCGCGGTCACCATGGTCGACCAGGAGACCGGCGCCAAGGCCGGTCCTGAGCCGCTGCGGATGTTCGCCGCGTACCGGCGGGTGCCGGAGGGCGGTGTGGCGTTCGGCTCGAAGTACTCCGTGGTGCGGACCGGGAAGCTGGCGGTGGGCGACGACCTCACCGTCACGGAATGGGCGTAGGCAGCGGGAGAGGCAGACCTCCGAGTCGTACCCGGTGGGCCTTCCGTTGGCCCTTCCGGTGGATTTTCCGGGAGGGCTGGAATTCGTCCCCGTGTATGCCGGATCGGCGGCGTTCCGCACGCATCGTGGGGGAACCGATTAACCGCTGACCATCGATCGCCGACCGCCGAGGCGTGCGGCGCATCGCCGACCGCGAGGAGTCCACCATGCCCAAGATCCTGATCGTCGCCGGTGACGCCGCCGAGGACCTGGAGTTCTTCTACCCGTACCAGCGGATGCTGGAGGAGGGGTACGAGACCCATGTCGCGGCGCCGTCCCGCAAGAAGCTGCGGTTCGTCACGCATGACTTCGTCGACGGCTACGACACCTACGTCGAGCGCGAGGGCCACTCCTGGCCGTCCGATCTCGCCCTGTCGGAGGTCGACCCGGCCGAGTACGCCGCGCTGATCATTCCCGGCGGCCGGGCTCCCGAGTATCTCCGCAACGACGCCGACTTCCGGCGCATCGCGACGCACTTCTTCGACACCGACAAGCCCGTGGCGCACATCTGCCACGCGGCCATCGCGCTCGCCCCGCTAGGTGTGCTCAAGGGCCGCCGGACCGCCGCGTACGGCGCCTGCGCACCGGACGTGGAGCTGGGCGGCGGCGTCTTCGTCGACGACTCGGCGGTGGTGGACGGCAACATGGTCTCCGCCCGCGCCTGGCCCGACCAGCCGGCGTGGATGCGGGCGTTCGTGTCCTTGCTGCGGGAGAAGGCGCCGGCGGAGGCGCCAGTGGTGGGCTGACCGCCGAGGCCGAGGGCGAGGGGGCTCCCCGGGGTGTGTGGGCGCTGAGTCGCCACGAACCCGCACGCCCCGGGGGAGCCGTTCAGAACACCGGGAGGGCGTAGAGCGATCGGCCGTTCATGATGAAGACCCGGTTGCCGTCGGCGACCAGCCAGCGGCGGTCGACCTCGGGGAGCTTGTACTCCCAGACGATGTAGCCGGTCCGCTGGTCCACCGCGGTGACCTGGTTCCAGATGTCCTCGTCGATGAACCAGACGCCGTTTCCCTGGACGAGCACCGGGCGGTCGAGGTCGGCCGTCCCCCGGCACTCGAAGATCTTGCTGCCGTCGCTGCCCTTGATCTTGCGGGCCCAGTTGCCGTGGGTGGCGTAGAGGGTGCCGTCGTCGTAGGCGGTCGCCGGGCCCCAGTCCTCGTGCTTGTGCCATGCCGGGTCCTTCGCCTCGACCGTCCACAGCTCCTTGCCGTCGCCGATCCGGCGGGCGGTGAGGGTCCTGCCGTGGAGGTAGACCGTGGTGCCGTGGACGGCCGGGCGGATCGGGGCGTCCCACTGCTTCCGGACGTCCCACACGTGGTGGCCGTCGGCGGTGTCGACGGCCAGGACGTTGCCGTCCTCGGTCCCGAGGATCAGCCGGCCGTGGGCCGCGACACCCGGCGGGGAGATCCTGCCGCGGAATTCCTTCGCGACCGGCACCGTCCAGCGGATCTTCGCGTCGGAGCGGCCGACGGCACGGAGTCGGCGGTCCTTCGTCAGGAGGTAGACGGAGTCGTCGTCGGCGGCCAGCAGACAGTCCGCGTCGGCGTGGGCGGTCCACCGGGGCTCTCCGGTGGAGGCGACGAAGGTGCGCAGCGTTCCCTTGGTGTCGACGGCCGCGACCAGCCGGTCGGAGAGCGAGAGGTAGCGCCCCTTGCCCCGGATGTCCTTCACCGCCCAACGGCGTTTGCCGTCCACGACGTTGTGCGCCGCTATGCCGCCGCCCCACGCTCCGAACACGATGACGTCCCGTACGGGCAGCGGCGCCGGTGAGTCGTCGGCGAGCGCCTCGACCGGGCCCCACAGCTCCTTGGGCGACCCGCCGACGATGAAGTCGCCGTCGTTGGCGTTCAGTACGTGCGCCTCGGGGGTCTTGACGGCCGGCGGGAAGGCGAACGGGTTGGTCTTCCCGGGTGGCGGCGCGGGCGTACGCGGCCAGAGCGCGACGGCCGCGCCGCCACCCGCCGCGAGGACCACACCGCCCGCGGCCAGGCCGGTGAGCAGCCGACGCCGGGTCAGCCGGCCCTCCGCACCGGGTGTGACCGGCCCGGTCAGCGTGGTCAGCTCATGGACACCGCTCTCCCGCTCCTTGATCGCGGCGGCCACCTGGCCGCGGCGCCAGGCCCGTTCGGCGCCCCTGGGCGGCGCGAAGGCCGCGACGATCTGTGCCGGGGTGGGCCGGGCGGCCGGGTCCTTGGCGAGGCAGGGGGCGATGAGGGGGCGCAGCGCTTCGGGGACGCCGTCCAGGTCCGGCTCGTCGTGGACGACCTTGTACTGGAGGGCGGCGATATGGGTGCCGTCGAAGGCCCGTCTGCCGCTGGCCGCGTACACCAGGACCGCGCCGAGGGAGAAGACGTCGGCGGGGGCGGCGACGCGTCGACCCAGGACCTGTTCGGGTGCTCCGTATCCGGGGGTGACCGGGACCTGTCCGGTGGTGGTGAGGGTGAGGCCGTGCTCGGGGCGGGCGATGCCGAAGTCGATGACGCGGGGGCCGTCCGACGTCAGGACGATGTTCGGGGGCTTCAGATCGCGGTGGATCAGGCCGGTGGCGTGAATGTCCGCCAGGGTGCGGGCGATCGCCGCGGCGAGGGCGCGCAGTCCCGGTTCGTCGAACGGACCGTACGCCTCGACCGCTTCGTCGAGGGTCGGGCCGGCCAGGAACTCGGTGGCGATCCACGGGCGGCCGCCCTCGGTCTGCGCGCCAAGCACCCGCGCCACGCCCTTGCCGGTCACGGCCTGCGCCGCCTGCGCCTCGCGGACGAAGCGCTGGACGAGGTTGGTCTCGCCGGTGAGTTCGGACCGGAGCACCTTGACCGCGGCGACGGTGCCTTCGGCGTCCTGCCCGACGTAGACCTTGCCCATGCCGCCTTCGCCGAGCACGCCGAGCAGGCGGTACGGGCCGAGGCGGAGCGGGTCGCCGGTGCCGAGGGTCTTCATGGGTGGTGGCTTTCTCCGGAGGTCGGCAGGGCTACTGGAGGGGGAAGCCGGCGAGGAAGTGCTCCCCCGACGCCATGATCATCTTGCTCTGCTCGACGGCGGTGAAGCGGTCCCCGTTGGCCTTGTAGAGGTGGACGGTGGTGCGCGAGGCGAGGTCGATCGCCCGCAGCACCCCCTCGCTCTTGCTGTACGTGTACGCGTACCGGGTGCCGATGACGGGGCGGGAGGTCGGCGACGCCTGCGCGCCGTCGCCGCCCTTCTCCGTCCAGCGCGGCATCCCGCCGGCGGCGTCGGTCCCGACGAGACCGAGGCCCTTCTGCACCGCGTAGATCACGCCGTCCTTCAAGGCCGGGGGCCCGTAGCTCTTGCCCGGGGCCGATTCCCACGCCTGGCTGCCGTCGCTCAGGCGCAGCGCCCGCAGCCGTCCCGCGCCCAGGTACAGATGCTTGCCGTCGGCCGTCAGCGGGTGGTGCGCGGCGGTCGGCCCGACGTCCCAGGGCTTGTCCCAGACGACCTTGCCCGTGCGGGTGTCCCGGGCGACGATCCGGACCTTGCCGTCGTTCATCTCCTGCAGGAGCAGCAGGCGGTCGCCGACGACCTTGGCGGCGAGGAAGTGCCACTGGTCGGACTTCGCCGACCGGAACGGCAGCTGCTCGGTCCACGGCCGGCGCGCCGAGGTGAGGTCCACGGCGGTCACGGCCCAGGGGATCTGCCGCTGGTACATCTTGACCTTGCCCTGCGAGATGGCCAGGTAGGCGGTGTCGCCGGCGACCGCCAGCAACTGGCTGTCGATACCGCCGAAGTTCGCGTCGGTGATCTCGGCGAGGTGCTTGCCGGCCTTGCCCGTGGCGAGGTCGACGCGGGCGAGGAACCGGTCGACGTCGCGCGGGATCCCGCTGTCGGGGTCGTCGTAGTGCGCGACCCTGACGTTCTGGTAGAGGCGCTCACCGTCCGAGGCGATCTGCCAGGTGCCGTCGATGTCGGCGGTCCACTCCACCGCCCCGGACGCCGGGTCCATCCGGTAGATCTGGGTGTTGCCCACGACGACGGGCACGCCACCGAGCACGAAGGGGGCATCGGGCGACTCCTCGTCATAGGTGCCGCCGTTCTGGATCTGCCACACCGAGTCCAGCCTTTTCTTCTTCAGCGCGCTGACGCTCGGACCGGGCGTCGGCTTCTCGTACGGCCCCGTCGGCCCCGGCGCGGACTCGCCCCGCCCCAGCCACGCCCAGACACCGGCCCCGGCCCCGGCCACGCCGAGCACCGATCCCGCGCCCGCCATCAGCAGGCCCCGGCGGGTCAGGCCTCGCGCGGCGGGCACGTCGGCGGACGGCACGGTCGCCGGCACGTCGGCCGGGGCGGGCAGCCGCTGCGGTACGACCTGCCAGACCTCGCTCGCCCGCGCGCCGATCAGGGCCAGCACCGCATCCGGCAGATGGTCGGCGAACTCGCCGCCGCCGTCGTGGAGTTGGGCCGCAAGTTCGGCGGTGGCCGGGCGCTCGGCGGGGTCCTTGGACAGGCAGCGGGCCAGGATCGGGACGAGGGCTTCGGGGGTGCCGGTGAGGTCGGGTTCGCCGTAGCGGACCCGGTAGAGCAGGTCCGCCGGCTGTCCGTTGCCGAAGGGGCCACGCCCTGTGGCGGCGAAGACCAGGACGCCGGCGAGCGCGAAGACATCGCCCGCCGGGGTGTGTTCCTGCCCGGTGGCCTGCTCCGGCGACATGAACGCCGGGGTGCCGACCGCGGCGCCGGTGTGGGTGAGGCGGTCGTCGCCGAGGGCGCGGGCGATACCGAAGTCGATGACCTTCGGCCCGTGCGCCGTGACCATGATGTTGGACGGCTTGAGGTCGCGGTGCACGACGTCGGAGCGGTGCAGCTGGCCGAGCGCCCCGCACAGCGCCGCACCCAGGGCGCGTACCGACCGCTCGGGCAGCGGACCGGCCGCCTCGACCGCCTCGTCGAGCGGCGGGCCGAGCACGTACTCGGTGGCCAGCCAGGGGGTTTCGGCGAGCGGGTCGGCGTCGACGACCTGCGCGCCGTACCGGCCGCCGATGACGCGGGCCGCGTCGGACTCCAGACGGAAGCGGGTGCGGAAGGCGGTGTCGGTGGCGATGCGGGAGTGCATCGTCTTGATGGCGAGGGTGCGGCCGCCGGCGGAGCGTGCCAGGTAGACGGTGCCCATACCGCCGCTGCCGAGGCGGGCGAGCAGCCGGTAGGGGCCGAAGCCGGTCGGGTCGTCGTGGGTGAGCGGGAGCGGCATGGGGGCGTCAGTCCTGGCTGGGGGCGGTGGGCGCCGCCGGGATGTCGGCGGCGAGGATCCTGGCCGACTGGTGGGCGAGGGCGGCGATCACCCGGCCTGGCAGCCAGCCGGGGCCGGGAGCCGGCGGGGCGGAGGGGGCGTACGGGACGGAAGGGGCGCCGGCGGGGGCGGGTGCGGGCGCAACCGGGTCGGCCGCCGCCGGCGCGCCGCCCGGACGGAACACCTCCAGCAGCTCGGCCGGCCGCGGACGGGCCGCCGGGTCCCGGGAGAGGCAGCCGCCGATGACGGAACGCAACCCGGCCGGGATCTCCTCCCGTTCGGGGACGGTGTGACCGGTGGCGGCGTAGGCGAGGGTCGCGCCGAGCGCGTAGATGTCCCCCATCGGCTGCGGTGTGCCGCCGGCGGCCTGTTCCGGCGGGAGGCTGCCGGACTCCAGGCCCGGCAGGCCGGAGCGCGGGGTGCCGTCGGCGGCCGCGGCCCGTACCGCGCCGAAGCAGGTGAGACGGGGGCCGTCGGCGGCGAGCAGTACCGCGGCCGGCGACACACCGGCATGGGTCAGGGCCTGTCCGTGCCCGATGACGAGGGTGTCCACGAGGGCCGCGCCGAGCGCCCGGACGGTGTGCTCGGGGAGCGGCCCGCCGTGGACGGTGAGGGCGGCGGGCAGCGGCAGCGCGGGGAGATACGGGCGGGCGTGCCATGGCTCCTCGCCGGGCCCGGCGAGCGCGGCCGCCGGGGACGACCACGGGCCGAGGAGATAGCGGGACGCCCCGGCCTCGGCCAGGAAGCGCCCGGGGTCGGCGCCGGGCAGCGGCACGCTGATCAGGACGGTGCGGTCGCCGTCCGCGCTGCGCGCGATGAAGCGGCTCTCGGGTACGGGGATGCGGGACGCCGCGTCGTCCAGCCCGGATATGACCACGTAGGGGCCAATTCGCCCACCCACCCGCGGAACTGCCCCATCCGGCCCATCTCGCCCATCTCGCCCATCTGGCGCGTGCATACGCGACCAACCCCCGGATCCCCCAGCCGATGACACAGCGCCATGAGCCTAGACCGAGGGGCGGATTCAGGCCGGACCAGGGGCACTTCGGGCCGGCCGGGGCGGAATCAGGCCGGACCGGCGACCGCAGGCGGCGGGCCGTTCGGCGTGGCCCCGCCCGGTGCCTCGTCCGCCCCCTCGCCGCGCGGCCCGTCGTACGCCACCAGCGTGAGCACGATCAGCCCGAGCACGACCATCATCCCCACGAAGGCGACCCAGCCGACCAGGCCGACGGAGAGCGCGCCGAGCAGTCCGTGCACCACCGCGCAACTGATCAGCACGATGCGGGTGAAGCCGCCCGGGGCACGGTCGCGCAGCCCGCTGCGCGCCATGACGAAGGCACAGAAGAGCAGATAGAGGCCGAAAAGGATGCCGCCGACCAAGGTGCCGGTGGACATCGCGCCGGTCGGCAGCCCGGCCATGGACATCTGCTGTGCGTCGACGGCGATGCTCAGGATCCATTGGAGCAGCGCGATCCCCACCGCCTCCAGGACCAGCACCACCGCCGCCACCAAGGCCACCGGTCTGCGCGCCACGTTCACCCCGCCCACCCACTTTCGCCGTTACCGCGAGTACGAAGACATCGCGCACGCTACTAACGGGTAATAGCCGGGGCAAGGGTCGTGCACGAGTGACATACGGCCGGAGGGCGGGCCGGGCCCCGGCGGAACGTGCGGCACCCGGAATTTCCTTCGCGGCCGACGGACCCGCACGCAAAGTTTCCTTCGCCCATTCGTAGGGACTCCACAAAGAATTGACGATCCGCTGGACGCCGAATGGCCGAGACCTAGACCACACCCGGGCTCGGCACGGAGCCCTGGAATCCGGGCCTACCCTGGGATACCAGGGGACTTTGGTTGCTCATCGGCACGCCCCGCACACTCCGTGTGGGCAAGGTCACCCCCGGGAATGGGTCGGCACGCGGTGTCGTCAGTCCCTAAACTCGCGCCGTTGATCTGTTGCGGCGAAGCGCCAAGGAAGGACCCATCGTGCGCAAGGTGCTCATCGCCAACCGTGGCGAAATCGCTGTCCGCGTTGCCCGTGCATGCCGGGACGCCGGAATCGGGAGCGTAGCTGTCTACGCCGAGCCCGACCGGGACGCCCTGCACGTACGCGCCGCTGACGAGGCATACGCCCTGGGCGGTGACACACCTGCCACCAGCTACCTGGACATCGCCAAGGTTCTTGCGGCCGCCGCCGATTCCGGCGCGGACGCCATCCACCCCGGCTACGGCTTCCTCTCCGAGAACGCCGAGTTCGCGCAGGCCGTCCTCGACGCGGGCCTGACCTGGATCGGCCCGCCGCCGCAGGCGATCCGCGACCTCGGTGACAAGGTCGCGGCCCGGCACATCGCCCAGCGTGCCGGCGCCCCGCTGGTCGCCGGCACGCCGGACCCGGTCTCCGGCTCGGACGAGGTCGTCGCCTTCGCCAAGGAGCACGGCCTGCCGATCGCCATCAAGGCGGCGTTCGGCGGCGGCGGCCGCGGCCTGAAGGTCGCCCGCACCCTCGAAGAGGTCCCGGAGCTGTACGACTCCGCGGTCCGCGAGGCCGTCGCCGCCTTCGGCCGCGGCGAGTGCTTCGTGGAGCGCTACCTCGACCGCCCGCGGCACGTCGAGACCCAGTGCCTGGCCGACAAGCACGGCAACGTGGTCGTCGTCTCGACCCGCGACTGCTCCCTCCAGCGCCGCCACCAGAAGCTGGTGGAGGAGGCGCCCGCGCCGTTCCTCTCCGACGAGCAGAACGCCGAGCTCTACCGCGCCTCCAAGGCCATCCTGAAGGAGGCCGGCTACGAGGGCGCCGGCACCTGCGAGTTCCTCGTCGGCCAGGACGGCACCATCTCCTTCCTGGAGGTCAACACCCGCCTCCAGGTCGAGCACCCGGTCACCGAAGAGGTCACCGGCCTCGACCTCGTACGCGAGATGTTCCGCATCGCCGACGGCGAGGAACTGGGCTACGACGACCCCGCCGTGCGCGGCCACTCCTTCGAGTTCCGCATCAACGGCGAGGACCCGGGCCGCAACTTCCTGCCCGCGCCCGGCACCGTCACCACGTTCGCCGCGCCCTCCGGCCCCGGTGTCCGCCTGGACGCGGGCGTGGAGTCCGGCTCGGTCATCGGCCCGGCGTGGGACTCGCTCCTCGCCAAGCTGATCGTCACCGGCGCCACCCGCCAGCAGGCGCTGCAGCGCGCGGCCCGCGCGCTGGACGAGTTCACCGTCGAGGGCATGGCCACCGCCATCCCCTTCCACCGCACCGTCGTCAGGGACTCGGCGTTCGCCCCCGAACTCACCGACTCGACGGACCCGTTCACGGTCCACACCCGCTGGATCGAGACCGAGTTCGTCAACGAGATCAAGCCGTTCGCCGCGCCCGGCGCGGAGGAGGCCGAGGCGGACAGCCGGGAGACGGTCGTCGTCGAGGTCGGCGGCAAGCGCCTGGAGGTCTCGCTGCCGTCCTCGCTCGGCATGCCGCTGGCCCGCGCCGCGGTCGCCGGTGGCGCCAAGCCCAAGCGCAAGGCCGCCAAGAAGTCCGGCAGCGCCGCCTCCGGTGACGCCCTCGCCTCCCCGATGCAGGGCACCATCGTCAAGGTCGCCGTCGAGGAGGGCCAGCAGGTCGCCGAGGGCGAGCTCGTCGTCGTCCTGGAGGCCATGAAGATGGAACAGCCGCTCAACGCCCACCGCTCCGGCACCATCAAGGGCCTGACCGCCGAGGTCGGCGCGGCCCTCACGTCGGGCGCGGTGATCTGCGAGATCAAGGACTGACGCGCCGAGCGTCGCCTACGCGGACGAGGGGCTCCCGGCAGGAAGATGCCGGGAGCCCCTCGCGTTGCGCGGGGCGCGGGGGACAATGGGCTCGCTTGTCGGCGGAGGACGGACAGCGGGGGTGCGAGTCCTATGGCAAGGGAAGCGGAACCGACGGCGTCGGCCACCGCGGCGGCGGCCGCGTTGCGTACGGCAGCGCACACGTCCCAGTGGCACGAGGTGAGGCGCCGGTTGGTCGCCCTGGTGACGCGGTCCGGCCCCGGGCACATGGACGAGGAAGCGCTGACGGCCGAGCTCGACACGGCCAGGGAACATCTCCTCTCCGCCGAGGCGGACGGCGACGACGAGGCGGCCGCGGCCGTGGTCACCGCATGGCGACTGCGCCTGCGCCGGCTGCTGGCGGAATCCCCTGCTCTCGCGCCGGGTCTGCGCGCACTGCTGGAGGACGCGCGCCCGGACGACGAACCCCCGGCCCCCGAGGACGTGCGACCCGGCGACGACCCCCCTGCCCCCGAGGTCCACAACGTCATCTCCGGTGGCGTCCACCACGGCCCCGTGATCCAGGCGAGAACCCTCTACGGCCTCACCTTCCCGCCCCCCGACGGCCGCACCCCGCCGGGACCGCCGTCGAGCGACGACTAGGAATTGCCCACCACGTCCTCGGGAAACGTCAGCGACCTGCTCATCCACTCGAGCGCGGCGGGCAGTTCGCGCCGCCAGGTGGCGAAGTTGTGGCTGCCGTGGTCGAGGACGATCGCCTCGGCCTTCATCGGTGGCTTGACGGCGGCCAGGAACTCCCTGGCCGCCGGATAGTTCTTCTCGCCCGAGCGGCTGGTGCCCACCAGGACGTTCACCTGCGGCATGGGCAGGTGATGGAGGCGCCACATCAGATCGTGCTCCTGGCGGCGGCGTACCCGGTCCTTGCCGTCGCCGAAGAGATTGCCGGTGGTCGGGTCGTTGGAGACCTTGAAGTCCGGCGAGAGGGCGGCGGCCGAGGTGTACGTCCGGTCGTGCCGCATGGCCAGCTGGAGGGCGCAGCTGCCGCCCGAGGAGTAGCCCAGCACGCCCCAGCCGCCCGGGTCGTGGCCGACGCGGTAGTGCGACCTCAGGGCGTCCGGCACATCGCGCGCGAAGAACGTCTCGGCCTGCGGCCCGCCCGGCACGTCGACGCACTGGGTGTCGCGCGGCGGCGCGATGGTGGGCCGCAGCATCACGATCACGGTGGGCTGCATCCGGCCGGCCCGGATCAGCCGCCCGGCGGTCTGCGGCAGCCGCAGATGCTGCCCGAGCAGGAAGGTGCCGCCCGGGTAGCCGCTGAGCGCGACGATGACGGGGAACCGCTGGCGGGCGTACTGCGGCTGGAAGTACTGCGGCGGCAGATAGACGTACGCCGGGTCCACCGCCCGGGTCCGCTTCCCGACGATCCGTACGGCCTCGACCCTGCCCGCCATCTCGGGCGGCCCCTTCGGCAGTCCGTGCACCTTGTCCAGGCCGTCCGGGCCGGAGGGCTGCACCAGGCCCTTGGACGGGTCCCCCGCGGGCCCGGCGGTGCCCCCGTCGCCCCATTTGCCGAGGGCTTCCGGGGCGTCGTCGTACAGGCCGAGCAGCTCGTGCCAGGAGCCGTAGAACTGGAAGTTGGCGTTCACCGCGAGGCCGAGCGCGGCGACGATGGTCAGCTGGGTGGCGACGATGGAGCCGAGCCGGCCGAGTATCGCCCGCGGCCCGCGCCCGGCGAACCGTGGCCACAGCCAGAGGGTGAGCCCCACACAGACCACGGCGACCGCGGCCATGGCGTACAACAGCGACCGGCTGGTCAGTCCCATGACATTTCCCCAGATTCCCCACGACGTGTCCGCCCGGCGGGATTCCCACGACGTTCCCGGCGTCCTCCGGACAACCTCCCGGAAGACCTCTTTGCGCCTGGTTTGATGCCTCTTGCGATACGGGCGTTGCGGGGGTGGCGAGGTGTTCGGGTACGCGCCCACTGCGGTACTCCCACGCTTCATCTGTTCTTCGCGCCTGGTTCGGTGCCGCTCGCGCGGAGGTGGCGGGGGTGGTCGGTGGGGCCGGCGGGTGACTCACCTGCGGCTCCGGCCGAAGTCCCGCGACGAGGCAGGCCGGCGGGCCGACTGCCAGGCGGAGGCCCCCTCCCCTTCTGCAATGGCATCCTGGACCCACCGGACCGGGACCGGCCGGGGTCGAGGGAGGACGGCGATGGCTACCGAGACGGCAGGGCAGCGGCACGCGGGGCGGGGCACGGTGGCGCACGCGCCGGCGGGCGCGCACGCCGTACGTCCCATGCGGGCCGACGCCCGCCGCAACTACGAGCGGCTGCTGACGGAGGCCCGTACGGCCTTCACGGAGCGCGGCACGGACACCTCGCTGGAGGACATCGCGCGCCGCGCCGGTGTCGGCATCGGCACCCTCTACCGGCACTTCCCCAACCGCACGGCGCTGATGGGCGCGGTCTTCCAGGGCGAGGTGGACGCGCTGATGACGCGCGCCCGGGAGCTGGCCGACGCGCCGCAGCCGTGCCATGCGCTGGTCGACTGGCTGCGCGCGATCATCACCCACGCCACGACCTACCGCGGGCTGTCGCGGACGCTGATGGCGGCGTCGGCGGACGACACTTCGGGCATGGCGCGGTGCTGCGTACCGATGCGCGAGGCCGGCGCCGCACTGCTGACCCGCGCCCAGGAGGCCGGAGCGGTACGCCGCGATGTGAGCATCGTCGATCTGATGCAGCTGACGAACGGCATCGCGCTGGCCGCCGAGGAATCCCCGGACGACCCGGAACTGGCCGACCGCCTGCTGACCCTCACCCTGACCGGCCTCAAGGCGGACCGGCCCCGAGACTGACTGACCTCGACGCTGACCGGCCCCAAGCCTGACCGGACCCGAGGCGGACCGGCCTCAGCGTTGCCCGGCGTCAAGACTGACCGGACCCGAGGCTGAACGACCTCAACGGTGAACGACCCCAACGCTGACCGACATCAAGACCGACCAGCCTCCAGACCGACCAGCCCCAAAGCCGACCGCCGAACACCGCGAGCCCCCGGAATACCGCCCCGCGCCCCCGCGTTGTGGACCCGCAGGGGGCCCTCGCGTCCCCTAGGGGATCTGTTCGAACATCCCCTAGGGGTTACGGAAGGCCCCGCGCCCCTCCCGGCTTCAGCGTCGCCGTGGTGCCAGGTCGGCGACGCGGCTGCCCGGGGCCTCCGACAGGGTGCCGGCCGGGCGCAGCTGGGGCGCCGAACCCCCGGCGCCCGGTGGGTGGTTGCGGCGCTGTCCCGGTAGCGGCACATCCCGACGGGGGCCACGGCGGTCCGCCGCGCTCTCGGCGCCCAGCTGGCCCGGCCCCTGCACCGCTCCCGGCCCGCCGGCGACGGCGATCTGCACACCCTGGTCGGCCAGGGCCTGCAGTTCCGTCGCGGCCCGGTCGTCGTGGCCCGGCGGCTCGTCCGTGACCAGCCGGGTGATCACATCCGTCGGCACCGTCTGGAACATCGTGTCGGAGCCGAGTTTGGTGTGGTCGGCGAGCACCACCACCTCCCCCGCCGCCTGCACCAGCGCCCGGTCGACGCTGGCGGAGAGCATGTTGGAGGTGGACAGCCCTCGTTCGGCGGTGAGCCCGCTGCCCGAGAGGAAGGCACGGGACACCCGCAGCCCCTGGAGGGACTGTTCGGCGCCGCTGCCGACCAGCGCGTAGTTGGATCCGCGCAGGGTGCCGCCGGTCATCACGACCTCGACGCGGTTGGCATGGGCCAACGCCTGTGCGACAAGCAGGGAGTTGGTGACGACGGTCAGACCGGGCACCCGGGCCAGCCGACGGGCCAGCTCCTGGGTGGTGGTCCCGGCGCCGACGACGATGGCCTCACCCTCCTCGACGAAACCGGCGGCGAGATCGGCGATGGCCGTCTTCTCGGCGGTCGCTAGATGGGATTTCTGCGGGAAGCCGGACTCCCGGGTGAAGCCTCCCGGGAGGACCGCACCGCCGTGCCGGCGGTCGAGCAGCCCTTCCGCCTCCAGCGCCCGCACGTCCCGCCGTACGGTCACTTCGGAGGTCTGGACAACGCGGGCGAGCTCCCGGAGCGATACCGCTCCGTTGGCGCGCACCATTTCGAGGATCAATTGGCGACGTTCTGCAGCGAACACGAAACTGACAGTAACGCCAACGACCGTCTGTTTTCAGCAGGTTGCACCAATTAACGGAAGTTGTTCACGCGGCACAACGTGACGTGGTATGCGTAGCGCATATGTCGAACTGGCGGCCGACGTACGTCGCTTGCCCCCTGGTCAGTACCTCCAGAGAGCCGTTCGAAACCGACCCCGGCAACTACGGCCGAACTTCCGCCCCTGGGGGAACGTTTCATCCCAATTGCTCAGTAGGGGCACAAACATTCCCGCCCGGGGCGTCCGTCGTCTGGCCGCGCAGGCCTGCGGGCGGGGCTATTCGCTCGCCGCCTTGCGGGTGTGCAGCTGGCGCGCGACCTCGGCGATCGAGCCCGAAAGCGACGGGTAGACGGTGAAGGCGCTGGCGATCTGCTCGACGGTCAGATTGTTGTCGACCGCGATCGAGATGGGGTGGATCAGCTCGCTGGCGCGCGGCGAGACGACCACACCGCCGACGACGATGCCCGTACCGGGGCGGCAGAAGAGCTTCACGAAACCGTCGCGGATGCCCTGCATCTTGGCGCGCGGGTTGCGCAGCAGCGGCAGCTTCACCACCCGGGCGTCGATCCTGCCGCTGTCGACATCGGCCTGGGAGTAACCGACGGTCGCGATCTCCGGGTCGGTGAAGACGTTCGCGGAGACCGTCTTGAGGTTGAGCGGCGCCACCGCGTCGCCCAGGAAGTGGTACATGGCGATCCGGCCCTGCATCGCGGCGACGGACGCCAGCGCGAACACGCCGGTGCAGTCGCCCGCCGCGTACACGCCGGGGGCGGTGGTGCGGGAGACCTTGTCGGTCCAGATGTGACCGGAGTCCTTCAGCTTGACGCCGGCCTCTTCCAGGCCGATGCCCGCGCTGTTCGGGATGGAGCCGACGGCCACCAGGCAGTGCGTACCGGAGATCGTCCGGCCGTCCGCGAGGCTCACCTCGACGCGGTCGCCGACCCGCTTGACGGCGGAGGCGCGCGAGCGGGCCATGACGTTCATCCCGCGGCGCCGGAAGACGTCCTCCAGGACGGCGGCGGCGTCCGGGTCCTCGCCGGGCAGCACCCGGTCGCGGGACGAAACCAGGGTGACGCGGGAGCCGAGCGCCTGGTAGGCACCGGCGAACTCGGCGCCGGTGACACCGGAGCCGACCACGATGAGCTCCTCGGGGAGCTCGGTCAGGTCGTAGACCTGCGTCCAGTTCAGGATCCGCTCGCCGTCCGGCAGCGCGTCCGGGATCTCGCGGGGGTGCGCGCCGGTGGCGATCAGCACCGCGTCCGCGGTCAGCGTCTCCTCGCTGCCGTCGGCGGCGGTCACCGTCACCCGGCGCGAGCCGTCCGGCGACTGGCCAGGCTCCAGCCGGCCGCGGCCGCGCATGACCCGGCCGCCGGCGCGCGTGACGGAGGCGGTGATGTCGTGCGACTGGGCCAGCGCGAGGCGTTTGACACGCCGGTTGACCTTGCCGAGGTCCACGCCGACGACGCGCGCGGGGCGGTCGATGTGCGGCGTGTCGTCCTCGACGATGATGCCCAGCTCCTCGTACGAGGAGTCGAAGGTCGTCATCACCTCGGCCGTCGCGATAAGAGTCTTCGACGGCACGCAGTCGGTGAGCACCGACGCCCCGCCCAGACCGTCGCAGTCGACGACGGTCACCTCCGCGCCGAGAGAGGCGCCCACCAGGGCCGCCTCGTATCCGCCGGGTCCGCCACCGATGATCACGATCCGAGTCACGTACCCCATTGTCCCGCACGCGCGTACGCCGCTCGCTCCGGGGGCCGTTTCGTGTCCCCGGCACGGCCCGGTGACGCCCCGACCGGCGCGGCGCCGCGAATCGCCCGTACCACGGGCCCACCCGATAACCTCCCGTACCCTCGGAACCATGTCGCTCTACGCCGCGTACGCCGGCAACCTCGACGCGCGGCTGATGTCACGCCGCGCACCGCACTCACCGCTGCGCGGCACCGGCTGGCTCAACGGCTGGCGGCTGACCTTCGGCGGCGAGCAGATGGGGTGGGAGGGCTCACTGGCGACGATCGTCGAGGCCCCCCGCTCCCAGGTCTTCGTCGCGCTCTACGACATCGCGCCCATGGACGAGGAGTCCATGGACCGCTGGGAGGGCGTGGGCATGGACGTCTACCGCCGGATGCGGGTGCGGGTGCACACGCTCGACGGCGACGAGGCGGCCTGGTGCTACGTCCTCAACGGCTACGAGGGCGGTCTGCCGTCCGCCCGCTACCTGGGCGAGATCGCGGACGCCGCGGAGTCGGCGGGCGCGCCGCACGACTATGTGATGGAACTCCGCAAGCGGCCCTGCTGATCCGTTTGCCCCGGTCGCCGCGCAGGTCCGCCGCATGCCGGCGGCTGCCCCATACGGGTGGCGCGACGCGCCCGGCCGGCGATTCGTCGGAAGACACAAGACAACGATCCCAGCACCGTGGGCAGCGACATCTACGCGCGTAGGCTTTTACCGGCTACCCTCGTCCGCGTGAACGCATCTGTTACCCCGGACATCGCGAGCGACCCGCAGGGCGCCGCCGACGCCGCCGCCGCGCGCCTGCGCGAGCTCACCGGCGCCGAGACCCACGACGTCGCCCTGGTGATGGGCTCCGGCTGGGCTCCGGCCGCCGAGGCCCTGGGCGCCCCCGAGCACGAATTCCCGGTCACCGAGCTGCCCGGCTTCCCGCCCCCGGCCGTCGCTGGACACGGCGGCAAGATCCGCTCGTACCGGGTCGGCGAGAAGCGCGCGCTGGTCTTCCTGGGCCGTACGCACTACTACGAGGGCCGCGGAGTCGCCGCCGTCGCGCACGGCGTCCGCACCGCCGCCGCCGCCGGCTCCAAGACCGTCGTCCTCACCAACGGGTGCGGCGGTCTGCGCGAGGGCATGCGCCCCGGCCAGCCGGTCCTCATCAGCGACCACCTCAACCTCACCGCCACCTCCCCGATCGTCGGCGCGAACTTCGTCGACCTGACCGACCTCTACTCGCCGCGGCTGCGCGCGCTGTGCAAGGAGGTCGACGCGAGCCTGGAGGAGGGCGTCTACGCCCAGTTCCCCGGCCCGCACTACGAGACCCCTGCCGAGATCAAGATGATCCGGACCCTGGGCGCCGACCTGGTCGGTATGTCCACCGTCCTGGAGGCCATCGCGGCGCGCGAGGCCGGCGCCGAGGTGCTGGGCCTGTCGCTGGTGACGAACCTCGCCGCCGGCATGACGGGCGAGCCGCTCAACCACGAAGAGGTGCTGCAGGCCGGCCGCGACTCCGCGACCCGGATGGGCAGCCTGCTCGCCCAGGTGCTCGGCAAGCTCTGAGGCCGTGGCGGACGGTGGCCGGCCGGGGGTACGTGACGCCCCCGGGCCGGCCCCGCCGCCGCCCCGGGCCGGCCGTCCGTCCGGCGCCGCAACGGCCACCGGACGCCGCCGCGTTCCGGCCTCCCGCCGCCGAGCGGCACCGGCCGGTGCCGGCCGAGCGGCACCGGCCCGTATAGCCGGTATGGCCGGTTCGACCGCACGAAACACGCGCCTACGGGGTAACCGCACCACGTACGCGCACGGGGCAGACGTGCCGGGCGGCCGAGCGCTCCCCCCACCCGCATCCACCGTCAGGAGCATCACGTGGCTACCGATCCCGCGGAGCTGATCAACCGGGCCGAGGCATGGCTGGCCGAGGACCCCGACCCGGAGACCCGGGACGAGCTGTCCAAGCTCATCGAAGCCGACGACACGACCGAGCTGACCGCCCGCTTCGCCGGCACCCTCCAGTTCGGCACCGCCGGGCTGCGCGGCGAGCTGGGCGCGGGCCCCATGCGGATGAACCGCTCGGTGGTCATCCGCGCGGCGGCCGGCCTCGCCGCGTATCTGAAGTCCAAGGGCGACGGCGCGGGACTCGTCGTCATCGGCTACGACGCGCGCCACAAGAGCGCCGAGTTCGCCCGGGACACCGCGGCCGTCATGGTCGGCGCCGGACTGCGGGCCGCCGTGCTGCCGCGCCCGCTGCCCACCCCCGTACTGGCCTTCGCGATCAGGCACCTGGGCGCGGTGGCCGGCGTCGAGGTCACCGCCAGCCACAACCCGCCGCGCGACAACGGCTACAAGGTCTACCTGGGCGACGGCTCGCAGATCGTGCCGCCCGCGGACGGCGAGATCGCCGCCGAGATCGCGGCGGTCGCCTCGCTGGACGACGTACCGCGCCCCGAGTCCGGCTGGGAAACCCTCGACGACGAGGTCCTGACGGCCTACCTGGCGCGTACCGACGCCGTACTGACCCCGGGCTCCGCCCGCGACACCCAGGTCGTCTACACGCCCATGCACGGCGTCGGCCGGGACACCCTCACCGCCGCCTTCGCGCGGGCCGGCTTCCCCGCCCCGACGGTCGTCGCGGAGCAGGCCGAGCCGGACCCGGACTTCCCGACGGTCGCCTTCCCCAACCCCGAAGAGCCCGGCGCGATGGACCTCGCGTTCGCCACCGCGCGGTCCAAGGGCCCCGGCAGCGTCGATATCGTTCTCGCCAACGACCCGGACGCGGACCGCTGCGCCGTAGCCGTGCCCGCACCCGGCACGAAGGACGGCTGGCGGATGCTGCGCGGCGACGAGGTCGGCGCGCTGCTCGCCGCCCACCTGGTCGGCAAGCAGGCCACCGGGACGTTCGCGACCACGATCGTCTCCTCCCAGCTGATGTCCCGTATCGCCGCCGCCTCCGCCCTCCCCTACGAGGAGACGCTGACCGGCTTCAAGTGGCTGGCCCGGGTGGACGGTCTGCGGTACGCGTTCGAGGAGGCGCTGGGCTACTGCGTCGACCCGGAGGGCGTCCGCGACAAGGACGGCATCACCGCCGCCCTGCTGATCACCGAGCTGGCGGCCGAGCTCAAGCAGTCCGGGCGCTGCCTCACCGACCTGCTCGACGACCTGGCGCTGGAATTCGGCCTGCACGCCACCGACCAGCTCTCGGTACGCGTCGAGGACCTGTCGCTGATCGCCGACGCCATGCGCAGGCTGCGCGAACAGCCGCCGACGGTGCTCGCGGGTCTGGCGGTGAGCTCCTCCGACGACCTCAACCAGGGCACGGAGACGCTGCCGCCGACCGACGGGCTGCGCTACTACCTGTCCGGTTCGCCGGAGTCGGGCGTGGAGGCCGGCCGGGTCGTGGTCCGCCCGAGCGGCACCGAACCCAAGCTCAAGTGCTACCTGGAGGTCGTGGTCCCGGTGTCCTCGGCCCAGGCCCTCCCGGAGGCGCGCCGCCGGGCGGACGCGGCGCTGGCGGCGATCAAGAGCGATCTGGCGGGGGCGGCGGGTATCTGACGTCGTCCTGGCAGGGCGCACCGCTGGGGCCGGATACCCGGACCCGAAACCGCACCACCACACCCGCCCACCCCCCGAAGGGGGGTGGGCGGCGGGGAAAAAACTACGGGGCGCGGCACAAGCGCCCCTAGAGCGCGAGCAGCACCGCCAGCCCCACCGCACCCGCCACGCAGGGCGCGATGATCTCGTACGCCCAGCGCACCACCGGCTCGCCCTGGGCGCCCTCACCGGCGGCGACGCGCTCCTTGATGCCGCGCAGTTCGTCCATGGTCTGGTCGGCCGTGGCGCGTGGCGCCGGGCCCGCGTCGGTGGCCCCGGCGCCGAAGCCGCCGCCGGCGGACGCCCGCGCGCCGCGCTCCGCCCGCCGGTTGGCCTTCTTGCGCTGCCGCAGCGAGACCGGCACGGCCCACATCTGGTACTTGCCGCCGCTGGTGAACACCTCGGCGGAGAACGACGCCCGCAGCTCCTCCACGGCGCCCCAGGGCAGCGTGATCGTACGGAACGGATTGCGCACCAGCAGCCGTTCCTCGTCGGCCCGCACCATCGGCCGCAGTGTGAAGCCGACCACCAGCGGCACCAGCAGCAGCAGTGCGAACAACGCCGTGAGCTTGGTGTGCGCGTCGCCCCGCAACACCGCGTCGCCGCCGAGCCAGAGGGCGAGTACGAGCAGCAGCACGCCGCCGGCCATGGCCGCGGGCGAGCGGTAGCTGCGCTCCGCGCTCTGCTTCTGCGGCGGGGTGGAATGTTCCGGGCTGGTCATGCCGCCGATTCTGCCCGACCGTCCGGATGCCGGACATTGCGTTACGGCATCTTTCAAAGCCGCACCCTTCAAGACCGCACCCTTCGAGGCGGCATCTTTCGAGGCCGCATCTTTCGAGGCCGCATCTTTCGAGGCGGCGCGGCGGGAGCCCGCGCTCTCCGTCCGGATTCGGACCCTCAGGGGGGATGACATTGCGCTACGCGCGTAGATATGCTCCCCTCGTGACCATGCCCATCACTGTTCCCGCATACGGCAAGGAAGCCGCGGGGCGTCTGGCGTCAATGGCGGACGTGACCGCCGACGACGGTGCGCTGCGCCGCTTCCTCCACGGCCTCCCCGGCGTCGACGCGGTCGGCCTGCAGGCCCGCGCCGCCACCCTCGGCACCCGCTCGATCAAGACGACGGCGAAGGCGTACGCCATCGATCTCGCCATCTCGATGATCGACCTGACGACTCTCGAAGGCGCGGACACCCCGGGCAAGGTCCGGGCCCTGTGCGCCAAGGGCGTGAGCCCCGACCCGACGGACCGCACGGCCCCCAAGGTCGCCGCGATCTGCGTCTACCCCGACATGGTGGCGACCGCCAAGGAGGCCCTGAACGGCAGCGGCATCCATGTCGCCTCCGTCGCCACCGCCTTCCCGGCGGGCCGGGCCGCGCTGCCCGTCAAGCTCGCCGACACCCGTGACGCGGTCGCCGCCGGCGCCGACGAGATCGACATGGTGATCGACCGGGGCGCGTTCCTCTCCGGCCGCTACATGTCGGTCTTCGAGGAGATCAAGAAGGTCAAGGAGGCGTGCGCCAGGCCCGACGGCAGTGCCGCGCATCTGAAGGTCATCTTCGAGACCGGTGAGCTCCAGACGTACGACAACGTCCGCCGGGTCTCCTGGCTGGCGATGCTGGCGGGCGCCGACTTCATCAAGACGTCGACGGGCAAGGTCGCCGTCAACGCCACCCCGCCCGTCACCCTGCTCATGCTGGAGGCGGTGCGTGACTTCCACGCCGCCACCGGTGTCCAGGTCGGGGTGAAGCCGGCCGGCGGCATCCGTACGACCAAGGACGCCATCAAGTACCTGGTGATGGTCAACGAGACGCTCGGCGAGCCCTGGCTGACCGCCGACTGGTTCCGGTTCGGCGCCTCCAGCCTCCTGAACGACCTGCTGATGCAGCGCCAGAAGCTCAGCACCGGCCGCTACTCCGGCCCCGACTACGTCACGGTGGACTGAGGCACCCATGACCTTCGATTACGCACCCGCACCCGAGTCCCGCTCGGTCGTCGACATCGCCCCGTCCTACGGGCTGTTCATCGACGGCGAGTTCGCCCCGGCCTCCGACGGCAAGGTCTTCAAGACCGTGTCCCCCTCGTCCGAGGAGGTCCTCTCCGAGGTCGCCCAGGCCGGTTCCGACGACGTCGACCGCGCCGTGAAGGCCGCCCGCAAGGCCTTCGAGAAGTGGTCCGCGCTGCCCGGCGCCGAGCGCGCCAAGTACCTCTTCCGGATCGCCCGGATCATCCAGGAGCGCTCGCGGGAGCTGGCCGTCCTGGAGTCGCTGGACAACGGCAAGCCGATCTGCGAGTCCCGGGACGCCGACCTGCCGCTGGTCGCCGCGCACTTCTTCTACTACGCGGGCTGGGCCGACAAGCTCGACCACGCGGGCTACGGTCCGAACCCGCGCCCGCTCGGCGTGGCCGGCCAGGTCATCCCCTGGAACTTCCCGCTCCTGATGCTGGCGTGGAAGATCGCCCCGGCGCTGGCGACGGGCAACACCGTCGTCCTCAAGCCCGCCGAGACGACCCCGCTGTCCGCCCTCTTCTTCGCCGACATCTGCCGCCAGGCGGGCCTCCCCAAGGGCGTCGTCAACATCATCACGGGCGACGGCTCCACCGGCGCCTCCCTCGTCGCCCATCCCGACGTCAACAAGGTCGCCTTCACCGGCTCCACCGAGGTCGGCAAGGCCATCGCCCGTACGGTCGCCGGCACCGACAAGAAGGTCACCCTCGAACTGGGCGGCAAGGCGGCGAACATCGTCTTCGACGACGCCCCGATCGACCAGGCCGTCGAGGGCATCGTCAACGGCATCTTCTTCAACCAGGGGCACGTCTGCTGCGCGGGCTCCCGCCTCCTGGTCCAGGAGTCGGTCCAGGACGAGCTGCTGGACGCCCTCAAGCGGCGGATGGCCACCCTCCGGGTCGGCGACCCGCTCGACAAGAACACCGACATCGGCGCCATCAACTCCGCCGAGCAGCTGGCCCGTATCACCGCGCTGGTCGAGGCGGGCGAGGCCGAGGGCGCCGAGCGCTGGGCCCCTGCCTGCGAACTTCCCTCCGCCGGCTACTGGTTCGCGCCGACGCTGTTCACCGGCGTCACCCAGGCGCACCGCATCGCCCGCGAGGAGATCTTCGGCCCGGTGCTGTCCGTGCTGACCTTCCGCACCCCGGAAGAGGCCGTGGAGAAGGCCAACAACACCCCGTACGGCCTGTCCGCCGGCATCTGGACGGAGAAGGGCTCCCGGATGCTGTGGATGGCGAACAAGCTGCGCGCGGGCGTCATCTGGTCCAACACGTTCAACAAGTTCGACCCGGCCTCGCCGTTCGGCGGCTACAAGGAGTCGGGCTCCGGCCGCGAGGGCGGCCGCCATGGTCTGGAGGCGTACCTCAATGTCTGATCGTTTGAGCGTTCTCAAGACCTACAAGCTGTACGTCGGGGGCAAGTTCCCCCGGTCCGAGAGCGGGCGGGTGTACGAGGTGACCGACGCAAAGGGCAACTGGCTGGCCAACGCGCCGCTGTCCTCCCGCAAGGACGCCCGCGATGCGGTGGTCGCCGCCCGTAAGGCGTTCGGCGGCTGGTCCGGCGCCACGGCGTACAACCGCGGGCAGGTCCTCTACCGCGTCGCGGAGATGCTCGAAGGCCGCCGGGACCAGTTCGTCTCGGAGGTCGCCGACGCCGAGGGGCTGTCGAAGTCCAAGGCGGCGGCGCAGGTGGACGCGGCCATCGACCGCTGGGTCTGGTACGCGGGCTGGTCCGACAAGGTCGCCCAGATCGCCGGCTCCGCCAACCCGGTCGCGGGCCCGTACTTCAACCTGTCCGCCCCCGAGCCGACCGGTGTGGTCGCCGTCCTGGCCCCCCAGGAGTCGTCGTTCCTCGGTCTGGTTTCGGTCATCGCGCCGGCCGTCGTCACCGGCAACACGGCGGTCGTGGTGACGTCGGAGGGCGCCCCGCTGCCCGCGCTGTCCCTGGCCGAGGTGCTCGCCACCTCCGACGTGCCGGGTGGTGTGGTCAACATCCTCTCGGGCCGTACCGCGGAGCTCGCGCCGCCGCTCGCCGCCCACCAGGACGTCAACGCGATCGATCTCGCGGGCGCCGACGCGGAGTTGGCGAAGTCCCTGGAGACGGCCGCGGCCGACAACCTCAAGCGCGTACTGCGCCCGGGGCGGGTGGACTGGACCGCCGACCCCGGCACCGACCGCCTGCTCGCCTTCCTGGAGACGAAGACGGTCTGGCACCCGATGGGCGTCTGACGCTCGCCGCGGAGCCTTCCGGCGGCCGCGTACCGCCCTACGCGGCGAAAGTGCGGGGCCTCATCCCTCCGGGGAATGAGGCCCCGCACTCTTCTGCCGGCGCCGGGCGCGCGGGGACGCGCACCGGCCCGTGGCCGCCGTCAGCCCGGCAGCATCCGCGCCGCCCGGCCGACCACCGGCAGGTCGCCGATCGCCCCGCCGTTCGACAGATGGTCGGTCACCTGCTTGGTGCTGACCGGCTTGAAGTCGGCGACCTGGGTGCCGACGCCGTTGTTGAGCGGGTCGGCGGGGGTTTTGGCGAGCGGGTTCAGCTGGAGGCTCTTCATCGGCCCGGTGGCGCCGGCCGCGGTGTTGGACACCGCGCCGGTCACCGCCTTCACCGTGGCGACGGTCTCGGAACCGTTCCTCGGTGCGACGGCCGCGTTCGCCGTTGCCGTGCCGCCCGCCGCCAGCGCCGCGCCGGCCGCGGAGACCGTGAGGCCGGCCCGCAGAAGGGTGCGCGGGACGCGGCTGGGCTTGGGACGTGCGTGAGAGGCCATATGCCACCTGCCTGTGGGTAATCGACTGAACGCAAAGAGTAGTTGCCGGGTGGCGGTCGATCCACTCGCGCGCCAGGGCGGAGGGATAAGTCCGATCTCCGGTCTGGTCTCCACGGCGTCATGCCCGACAATGGGTACCCGTGACCTCCCAGCCCGCTGCCCCGCCGCCCTCCCGCGTCATCCTGCTGACCGGCCCGTCCGGTTCCGGCAAGACGTCTCTGGCCGCCCTGACCGGCCTGCCCGTCCTCAACCTCGACGACTTCTACAAGGAGGGCACGGACCCGACGCTGCCGCAGCTGCCCGACGGCGGCGGCGCCGACTGGGACTCCCCGCTCTCCTGGGACGCCGGTGCCGCGCTCACCGCGATCGAGGCGCTGTGCCGTACGGGACGCACCTCCGTCCCGGTGTACGACATCTCCGTCAGCGCGCGCGTCGGCGAGGCCGGGCTCGACATCGGCGGCGCCCCGCTGTTCATCGCGGAGGGCATCTTCGCGGCCGACGTCATCGAGAGCTGCCGCGCGGCGGGGCTGCTGGCGGACGCGCTGTGTCTGCGCGGGCGGCCCACCACGACCTTCCGCCGGCGGCTGGTCCGGGATCTGCGCGAGGCCCGCAAGTCGCCCCCGTATCTGGTGCGTCGAGGACTGCGGCTGCTGCGCGCCGAGCGGTCGGTGGTCGCCCGGCACAGCGCACTGGGCGCGCATCCGTGCGCCAAGCCGGAGGCGCTGGCGCGGATATCGGCCGCGCGGATGGAGGTTCCTCCGAGCCCGGGGGAGGACGCGACCGGCCAGGCCGACGCGACGGACGCGACCGGCGCGGTCGTACGGTCCTGAACCGGCGGCACCCGGCGCAGGACCGCGGTCCAGGACCGCGGCGCACGCGCGGAAACCGGCAACACGAGGAAGCGGGCTCGGACAGACCCCCCGGCCGTCCGAACCCGCTTCGTTCCCCCGTGTCCCCCGTACTTTCCCCCGTATCCCCCGATACGCCCGGTCCCCCTGGAGCCCCCCGGCTCCGCCGGATTCCCCCGTCTTCCCGTCCCCTCGGGCTTCTCCCCCTGTCCTCAGGCCACCAGCTCGCCGAAGGACTCCTCCTCGTCACGTCCGAAGCTGAGGACCTCGTCCTCGCGCAGCCGGCGCAGGGCGCGCCAGATGCTCGACTTCACCGTGCCGACACTGATGTTGAGGATGTCCGCGATCTCCGGGTCCGTACGGCCCTCGTAGTAGCGCAGCACCAGCATCGTGCGCTGCGTCTCGGGCAGCCGGACCAGCGCCTGCCAGAGCACGGCGCGCAGCTCGGTGCCGCGCATCGCGTCCACGTCGCCGGCCGTCTCCGGCAGTTCCTCGGTCGGGTATTCGTTGAGCTTGCGCCGGCGCCAGGCGCTGATGTGCAGGTTGGTCATCGTGCGCCGCAGATAACCGCCCAGCGCCGCCTTGTCGCTGATCCGGTCCCAGGCCCGGAAGGTCGAGAACAGCGCGCTCTGCAGCAGGTCCTCGGCCTCGTAGCGGTCACCGGTCAGGTGGTAGGCGGTGGCGTACAGGGAGGCCCGGCGCTCCTGGACGTAGGCGGTGAAGGCCGCTTCGGCCGCGGCCGCCTCCGACGCGGAGCGCCGTTCCCCCGTGCCCTCCCCGTACTCCGCTCCCCCGCGGGCCGCGTCTCCCCCGTGGCCCGTGTTTCCCCCGTTGACGCCGACCTTCGTGGCGTCGATGGCCACCATGTAAGGCGGCCGCTGGCGCCCGGTGCCGCGAGCGCACCCCCGCCCGCTCACGGCACCGGACTTCTCCGAGGCCCGCCCGACGTCATGGAGACGCGTGATAACTGCGCTGGTGGTGGTGCCGTGCAGTGTGTTCATCTCGCGCCCCCCGTCGGTTGAGCCAGCTCGTTCGGTGTGTCCCCGGGCGTCGATCTCTCCCGGTGCCCCAAAGACTGCCAACCCAGTTTCATCGCGTTGTCCGCCGACTGTCACAGCCCTGTCACAGGGCCCCGAGGGGTGCGACACGACGGCGTCACGCAGGCGGGCCTTGAACAGGAGGGCACCGCCGGTCGATGTCCCGGCATCCCATGGGCCAGAATGGCGGACGTGCCTTTCCTGTTGCTGATCGAGGACGACGACGCCATCCGCACGGCCCTCGAACTCTCGCTGTCCCGCCAGGGTCACCGTGTGGTGACCGCGGCGACGGGCGAGGACGGCCTGAAGCTGCTGCGCGAGCAGCGCCCTGACCTGATCGTGCTGGATGTGATGCTGCCGGGCATCGACGGTTTCGAGGTGTGCCGGCGGATCAGGCGTACGGACCAACTGCCCATCATCCTGCTCACCGCGCGCAACGACGACATCGACGTCGTGGTGGGCCTGGAGTCCGGCGCGGACGACTATGTCGTCAAGCCGGTCCAGGGCCGGGTGCTGGACGCCCGGATCAGGGCGGTGCTGCGCCGCGGGGAGCGCGAGTCCAGCGACTCGGCGACCTTCGGCTCGCTGGTGATCGACCGGTCGGCGATGACGGTCACGAAGAACGGCGAGGACCTGCAACTGACACCCACCGAGCTGCGGCTGCTGCTGGAGCTGAGCCGCCGGCCCGGTCAGGCGCTGTCCCGGCAGCAGTTGCTGCGGCTGGTGTGGGAGCACGACTATCTCGGTGACTCGCGGCTGGTGGACGCCTGTGTGCAGCGGCTGCGCGCGAAGGTGGAGGACGTACCGTCCTCGCCGACGCTGATCCGTACCGTCCGCGGCGTCGGCTACCGACTGGACTCGCCGCAGTGACGGAACGTTCCTCGGACAAGAGGACCGGCGACACGGCGGCCGGCGACACCGCGGACAACAGCGGTCGGCAGCGCCCGCTGGTGCGGCTGCTGCGCCGTACGTCCGGCCTGCTGCGCTGGACCAGTCTGCGGCTGCGGCTGGTCGTCGTGTTCGCGCTGGTCGCGCTGACCGCCGCGGTCTCCGCTTCCGGCATCGCGTACTGGCTCAACCGCAACACCGTTCTGGACCGCACCCAGAACGCGGTGCTCAAGGACTTCCGCAAGGCGCTGGAGGACAGCACCCGTTCGCTGCCGCAGCGGCCCCGCTGCGCCGAACTCCAGGACGCCGCACGGCAGATAGCGGGCGGGCCGCAGAACTACACGGTGCTGCTGATCGGCGTGGACCGCGACGGCAAGGACTGCGCGGCGACCACGAACAAGGACCTGCTCACCCTCGACGCGGTGCCCAAGTCGCTGCGCAGCGCGGTCAACGAGGTCCGCAAGGTCGACGAGTCGAACCGCTACCCGCACCATCTGTACTGGCAGCGCAGGGAGGCCGGGGACGTCCCCTACCTCGTCGCCGGCGCGAAGGTGATCGGCGGCGGCCCGACCGGCTACATGATGAAGTCGCTGGCCGCCGAGCGGCAGGACCTCAACTCGCTGGCCTGGTCGCTGGGGATCGCGACGGCGCTCGCGCTGGTCGGCTCCGCGCTGCTGGCGCAGGCCGCCGCGACGACCGTGCTGCGCCCCGTACAGCGCCTCGGGCACGCGGCACGGCAGCTCGGCGAGGGCCGTCTCGACACCCGGCTGAGGGTGACCGGAACCGACGAACTGGCCGATCTGTCACGGACGTTCAACCGTACGGCGGAGCGGCTGGAGCAGCGCGTCGAGGAGCTGAGCGCCCGTGAGGCGGCGTCCCGGCGGTTCGTCGCCGACATGTCGCACGAACTCCGTACGCCGCTGACGGCCATCACCGCGGTTTCGGAGGTGCTGGAGGAGGAGGCCGAGTCCCTCGACCCGATGATCGCGCCCGCCGTGCAGCTGGTCGTCAGCGAGACCCGCCGGCTGAACGACCTCGTCGAGAACCTGATGGAGGTCACCCGCTTCGACGCCGGGACGGCCCGGCTGGTGCTGGACGATGTCGACGTCGCCGACCAGGTGACGGCCTGCATCGACGCGCGGGCCTGGCTGGACGCGGTCGACCTGGACGCGGACCGCGGCATCGTGGCCCGGCTGGACCCGCGGCGGCTCGATGTGATCCTGGCGAATCTGATCGGCAACGCGCTCAAGCACGGCGGCTCGCCGGTCCGGGTGTCCGTACGGACCGAGGGCGCTCCGGGCGAGGGCGAGGCCGGCGGGGCCGCGGAGGGCTCCGGCGGCGGACCGGAACGGGCGGACGCCGGGGAGTCGCCCCGGGGCGCGGACCGGGCCGGCGGCGACCTGGTGATCCAGGTACGGGACCACGGCCCCGGTATCCCGGAGGAGGTCCTGCCGCACGTCTTCGACCGCTTCTACAAGGCCAGCGCGTCCCGGCCGCGGTCGGAGGGCAGCGGCCTCGGCCTGTCCATCGCGCTGGAGAACGCGCATATCCACGGCGGCGAGATCACCGCGGCCAACCTGCCCGAGGGCGGCGCGGTGTTCACCCTGCGGCTGCCGATGGACGCCTCCCGGCTGGCGGACGACGGCGGGAACCGGCGGGACGGCGGCGCCGGGCCGGAACGCGGCCGCACGACCGGTGGCGCGTCCCGCGCGGCCGACAAGGGCACGGAGGACGACCGATGACGCGGACCGGTTTCGGCTGGCTGGGTTCCGGGCGGCGCGGTACGGGGGCGCGGCGCCCGGCCGCGGCCCTCGTGACCGCCGCGGCCCTCGCGCTGGCCGCGGCGGGCTGCGGCATCCGCGGCACCTCCGTCCCGGTCGACGCCGGCGGCGCGCCCTCACGGGTGAGCTGCAAGGTCGCCGGGGGCGACCCGGAGTCGACGGTCCCCGACGGCGTACGGGTCACCGTCTATCTGGTGTGCAGCTCGACGCTCGCCCAGGTGGAGCGGACCGTGTCGCCGCCCAAGGGCACACCGGCCGTCACCCGTCTACAGGCCGCCCGTACTCTGCTCAACGAGCTGCAGAAGCAGCCCTCGGCCGACGAGGACGAGGCCGGGTTCAGCAGCGCGATGCCCGACGACGTCACGGTCGAGGCGCCCCGCAAGGGCGACCCGGCGGACGCCGTGCGGCTGAGCGTCCGGCCGGACGATCTGCCGTCCTTCGCACTGGCCCAGCTGGTCTGCTCGTACGGCGCGGCCCCGGCGCTGGGCCGCACCCGCGCGGCGGTGCTCGGCGGCCCCGACGACGCCGCGCCGCAGCGCTACGACTGCTCGGCGGATGTGCTGGCCAATCCGGACATAGCGCAGAACAACGCGCTGGGCTAGTGGTTCGAGCCGGCTTGGTTCCCCCCGAGTGCAGCGGACCACGGCGCGAAACGGAACCGCAGGCGCAGCCCCCCGCGTCCTCCGCTTTGTGCAGCGTCATGGTCCCGGCGGCACCGCCGCCCTCCGTATGCGCGCCACCGGGCTTCTGCTCCTTGTGGCGCATCTGATCATCGTCGGCTGGCTGATGCTGCGGCCCCGTACGGTCCCCTGGGTGCCCGCGCCGAATCTCCAGCCGCTGGCGTCGATCAGTGCCGAGCTGGCGCGCGGCCCGTGGGAGGCGATGGTGAACCTGAGCGGGCCGGTGCTGATGCTGGCCCCTCTCGGCGTTCTGCTGCCGATGTCCGCCGGGCGACTGCACGTCTCCCCTGTGGTGTCGCTGACCCGCACGGTCTTCGCCGGCGCGATGATCGCGCTGGCCATCGAGCTGCTGCAGGCCGGGGTGCCCGGCCAGGTCCCGGACGTCGACACGGTGCTGCTCAATACCGCCGGGGTGGCGGTCGCGCATCTGGCCGTCGTACCTGGGTGCCGGTCCCGGCTACGCCGCCGGTACGAGCATCTCGGGGGTACGACCCCGAAGATCCCCAGGGTTGAACTAGCCCCGCAGGCTGACGTCCTTTCCGGGTCCCGGACCTACCTTTGAGACATCGGGGCAAACGCCCCGTGAAGTCGCAAAGGAGTCGTCATCATGGCCGCCGCACTGGTCCGCCCCCGCAACAACCGAATGATCGCCGGAGTGTGCGCGGGCCTGGCCCGTCGCTTCGGTACGACCCCGACGACCATGCGCGTGATCTTCGTGGCCTCGTGTCTGCTGCCGGGCCCGCAGTTCCTGCTCTATCTCGCGCTGTGGATACTCCTGCCCTCGGAGAACAACAGCAGCGCCACCGCCTGGTAGAGCCCTACATGCCCTACATGCCTGGTCGCCGTACATGACAGTGCCCCGGCACGTACGCGATACGGCGTACGCGCCGGGGCACGGCCCGCGGCCCGTCCCTGGGGACGGACGGCTCAGCTGATTCAGCCCACCGGGAGGTTGTTGGTGAGGTTGCCGGCCGGCAGACCGCCCACCAGCGGGGCCAGCTCATTGCCCGGCAGCTTGTTGCCCTGAGTCTTCGGCTGAAGCTTGACGTCGTTGGTGCCCGGCGTGACGCCGGAAACGCCCTTGGCGACCTTGCCGGCCTTGTCGAGCGACACCTTGTTCACCAGCTTGGTGGCGTCGCCGTCGACCGCCGGAGCCGCGGAGGCGGTGCCCGCGGCGGTGGCGGCGAAGGCGGCGCCGAGAGCGACGGCACCGAGAGTCTTGATGGTTCCCTGCTTCATCGAAATACGTCCTCGTGATGGGGGTTTGACCGACTCGAAAACCTAGTGACGCAGTACCCGCCCCCGCAAACAGCACCGGCCGACCAAAAACGGCCGGTGGACAATCCACCGGCCGTTTTGCTAAACCCTGCGAACACTGCTTACACAGCGTCAGAACCCCTGCTGGCAGCGGAGGTTGTGCCCACCTGACGGAACAGCCATTCGGCGCGCAGCTCCGCATATCCGGGCTTGATCACGTCGTTGATCATTGCCAGACGTTCATCGAAAGGAATGAATGCCGATTTCATTGCATTGACCGTGAACCACTGCATGTCATCGAGCGTGTATCGGAATGTCTTGACCAGGTGCTCGAATTCCCGGGACATGGTCGTGCCGCTCATCAGCCGGTTGTCGGTGTTGACCGTGAGCCTGAACTGGAGGCGGCGCAGCAGACCGATGGGGTGCTCCGCGTAGGAGGTGGCGGCGCCGGTCTGGAGGTTGGAGGTGGGGCACATCTCCAGCGGGATGCGCTTGTCCCGTACGTACGAGGCGAGCCGGCCCAGCTTGACCGAGCCGTCGTCGGAGACCTCGATGTCGTCGATGATGCGGACGCCGTGGCCGAGGCGGTCGGCGCCGCACCACTGGAGGGCCTGCCAGATGGAGGGCAGACCGAAGGCCTCACCGGCGTGGATGGTGAAGTGGTTGTTCTCCCGCTTGAGGTACTCGAACGCGTCGAGGTGGCGGGTGGGCGGGAAGCCGGCCTCGGCGCCCGCGATGTCGAAGCCGACGACGCCGAAGTCGCGGTAGCGGTTGGCGAGTTCGGCGATCTCCAGGGCGCGGGCGGCATGCCGCATGGCGGTCAGCAGCGCACCGACACGAATCCGGTGGCCGTTCTCACGCGCCCGTCGCTCGCCCTCGCGGAAGCCCTCGTTGACGGCCTCGACGACCTCTTCGAGGGTCAGCCCCTGCTCCAGGTGCTGCTCGGGCGCGTACCTGACCTCGGCGTAGACGACGCCGTCGGCGGCCAGGTCCTCGGCGCACTCGGCGGCGACCCGCTGGAGCGCTTCCTTGGTCTGCATGACGGCGCAGGTGTGCGCGAAGGTCTCCAGGTAGCGCTCCAGCGACCCGGAGTCGGCGGCCTCGCGGAACCAGATCCCGAGCTTTTCGGGGTCGGCTTCGGGGAGCCCGTCGTACCCGGTCTCGCGGGCGAGGTCGACGATGGTGCCGGGGCGGAGGCCGCCGTCGAGGTGGTCATGGAGCAGCACCTTGGGGGCGCGGCGGATCTGTTCACTGGTCGGGAGTGTGGTGGTCTCGCTCGTCATCTCGGCACTGTAGCCCCTACGCGCGTAGATCTCACCGAACGATACGTAACAGTGACCCGTCCGCAGGGTGGCTCCCACCCCACCTTCTGCCATCGTTCTCGTCATGGCTCAGCAAGCGCTGCCGGTGCGTGAGGCCCGGCTGGGAAGACCGCTGGGAACGACCGGGGCGGAGAAGACGGTGACCGGCGTCGCGCTGTTACTGCCGGAGGGCGGGCCGACGGGGGTGCGGCGCCCGTCGCCGATCCCGGCGCTGGCCGCGCGCCCGCTCGCGGTCCGGCTCGCGAAGGCGGGCCGCCCCGAGGGCCTGGCCGCCCACGTACTGCACTACCGCTGCCGCGGCTGGAACGGGTCGGCGGCCCATCCGGCGCGGGACGCGACCTGGGCCCTGGACGAGGTGGTCCGCCGCTACGGGGATGTGCCGGTGTGCCTCGTCGGTACCGGCATGGGCGGGCGGGCCGCGCTGCACGCCGCCGGGCATCCGGCCGTCAACTCCGTTCTGGCGCTGGCCCCTTGGCTCCCCGGCCCCGGCCCGGAGCCGCAGGAGCCGGAGCCGGAGCCGGTCAAGCAGCTCATCGGCCGCAAGGTGCTGCTGGTGCACGGTACGAACGACGAGCGCAACGACCCCGATCTCTCCTACCGCTACGCCCAGCGCGCCAAGAAGGTCAACCGCGACACCTGCCGCTTCGAGGTCCACTCGGACGGCCACTGGATGCACCAGCACCGCGCCGAAGTCATGGCGCTGGCAACCGACTTCCTGCTGGGCTCGCTCTTCGCGCGGGACTACGCCCGCCCGGTGAGGGACGCCCTGGCGGCGCCGCCGCCGCTGGGCCTGCGGATGCCGCTGGCCTCGGGCTTCGGTGCGTCGTTACGGCCCTGATGGTCCGTTACGGCCCTGATGGTCGCGGCGTCAATCCGGCGCCGAGTGTCCTGCACTGGGTGTCCGGCGCTGAGTGGGTGGGCTTGAGCGCCTCTGCCTCGCCTGCCCTCCTTCCTGCTTCCGGCAACGATTACGGAGAGTGATTCGTTCCTGGAGAGGGTCACCCACAAGGAGTGCGTTCCTCACGGAGCGCGTTCCTGCGTCACCGCCCAGCCTCTTACCTTCCCCGTATCGCCGCGGCAGCAACGACTCACCGCGGGAGCAGCAACCCCCGCCGGCTCAGCAGGAACTTCTTGAAGGCGGCCACCGGCGGAGTGTCCGCATGTCCGCCCAGCCAGGCCACGCCGATCTCCCGGACCGCGCGCGGTGCCGTCACCGTCAGCTCGGCGACCCCGGGCCGCGGCACCGCCGGCGGCGGCAGCAGCGCCACGCCCAGCCCGGCCGCGACCAGCCCGCGCAGCGTCTCGGCCTCCTCCCCCTCGAACGCGATCCGCGGGGTGAACCCCGCCTCGGCGCACAGCGCGTCGGTGATCCGGCGCAGCCCGTAGCCCGGTTCGAGGGTGACGAAGAGTTCGGTGGCGGCCTCCGCGAGCCGGATCCGCTTGCGGCGGGCCAGCGGATGGTCGTCGGGGACGACGAGCCGGAGCTTCTGCTCGTCGAGCCGGCGGGCGACCAGGTCAGGGTAGTCCGGGACCGGTGAGGTCAGACAGAGGTCGAGGTCGCCGGCGCGCAGCCGCTCGATCATCGCCTCGCCGTAGTTCTGCACGAGTTGGAAGCGGACGCGGGGATGGTCGGCGCGGAAGGTGCGGATCAGGCCGGGGACGGTCTCGGAGCCGAGGGTGTGCAGAAAGCCGAACGCGACCTTGCCGCCGCCGGGGTCCGCGTCGGCGCGTACGGACTCGGTGGCCCGGTCCAGGTCGGTCAACGCGCGCTCGGTGGAGGCGAGAAAGGCACGGCCGGCCGGGGTGAGCGAGAGGGTGCGACCGTGCCGGGCGAAGAGCGCCACGCCGAGGTCGGCCTCCAGCCGGACGATGGCGCGGCTGAGGGTCGGCTGCGGGATCCCGAGCTCCTGCGCGGCGCGGGTGACATGCTCGTAGCGGGCGACCGCGGTGAACTGTGCGAGGCGCGGTGCGAGCGTGGACGCCCACGAGCCGGTGCCGAGCTCCACCGCCTCCGCCGCCTCGGCCATCCGAAGGTTCGCGGAGTCGGCCCGTTCCGCGATGTCTTTTCTGTTGCGAGGTTGCGACAGAGCACCTCGTGAACTGGGATCATGCGTCACGGCATCGATTATGCCGTTTCCATGCATTGGACGCATGAACTGTGCGGGCCTACCTTCGAAGCATGCCTCCCGCTGATACCGGGGCGTCCGTCACCGACCGTGCGGCCGCCTCTCCCCAGTTGTCCACAGCTTCCTCTTCCACCGCCGCTGCCGTAGACCCCGAGTCCGGCAAGCTGCGGCCGGGCGGCCCCGGCTACCGCCGGATGAGCTTCGCCCTCTTCGCCGCCGGAGTCGCCACCTTCGCGCTCCTCTACTCCACGCAGGCCCTGCTGCCGGCCATCTCCACCGACCTCGGTGTGACACCGGACCAGGCCAGCTGGACGGTGTCGGCGGCCACCTTCGGCCTGGCGCTCGGTGTGATCCCGCTGAGCGCGGTGTCCGAACGCCTCGGCCGGCGCACCCTGATGACCGCGTCCCTCTCCGTCGCCGCGCTGATCGCGATGCTGGTGCCGTTCGCGCCGTCGCTCGGCTGGCTGATCGCGCTGCGCGCCGTCCAGGGCGTGGCGCTGGCCGGGCTGCCGGCCTCGGCGATGGCTTTCCTGGCGGAAGAGGTACGCGCGAAGGCGCTGGTGGCGGCGATCGGCCTGTTCGTGGCGGGCAACAGCATCGGCGGGATGTCCGGACGGATCGTGACCGGCTGGGTCGCCCAGGCGTGGGGCTGGCGGGCCGGGCTCGCCGCGGTGGGTGCGATGGCCGTGGTGTGCGCGGTGACGTTCCGGCTGCTGGTCCCCAAGGCCCGGAACTTCACGTCCCGTTCGGTGGGCCCGCGGGCCCTGGCGCGCACCCTGGGCGGCCACCTCGCCGACCCGCTGCTGCGCCGCCTGTACGCCATCGGCGGCCTCTTCATGACGGTCTTCGGCGCGGTCTACACCGTCATCGGCTACCGCCTGGTGTCCGCTCCGTTCCACCTCCCGCAGGGCGTCGTCGGCTCCATCTTCGTCATCTACCTGGTCGGAACGGTGTCGTCCGCCGCGGCGGGCAAGCTGGTCGGGCGGATGGGCCGGCGCGGTGCGCTCTACCTGGCGGTCGGCGCGACGTCCGCGGGCCTGCTGCTCACCCTCGCCGAGTCCGTCGTCGCGGTCCTGGCGGGCCTGGTCCTGATCACCGCCGGCTTCTTCGCGGGCCACGCGGTCGCCTCGTCGTCGGTCAGCCGCACCGCGAAGACGGCCCGCGCCCAGGCGTCGGCCCTCTACCAGTGCGCGTACTACATCGGCAGCAGCCTCGGCGGCGCCCTCGGCGCCCTGGCCTTCCGCGCCGCGGGCTGGGAGGGCACCGTCCTCCTCGGCCTGGCCGCGATGGTCGGCGCCGCGTCGATCACCCTGTACGCCACGCGCAAGGCCGTGGTCGAACGCCGCCTCCTCCACCTGGAGAAGGCCGCCTGACCCCGCACGGCCACCGCCCCTGAACGCGAAGGGCCCGTCCCTCCACCTGTCCTGGTGGGGCGGGCCCTTCGTCGCCGTTCGCCGTCAACCGACGGGGAAGATTCCGGTGTCCAGAGTCAGTTCGAAGGGCGCCGGAAGCACTAGTTCATCGCCGAACTTCACGGCCTGAAGCACGCGATAGACGTCGCCCGTCGGCTCACCGTAGAGGGTGATGGCCGGACCGGCAGGGGCCCATCGGTCGACGAGCAGATAGAGCGGGACGCCGGCCCGGGCGTAGCCCGCTGCCTTGGCGATCCGGTCGTTGCTCGCGTTGGACTTCGAGGTGACCTCGACGATCAGCTTGGCAGCGGATGCCTGGACGTATTCACCGGATTCCTCAAGGACGACGTCGTCCGGCACCACGGCGAGATCCGGGATGTAGAGGCCCTTGCGCAGGGGGATTCCCGTGCCGAGCGTCTGATAGACACCCCAGTCCTCCGGGAGTACGGAGTACAGGCGGCGCTGAACCTTCACGGCGATGAAGTTATGGATGTTGTCGGGCGGCGGCGACATGGTGACGATCCCCTCGATGATCTCCACCTTCCAGCCCTCGGGTGCGTCCGCCTGTTCCCAGATACGGACGAGGTCGTCCCACTCTCGGCCATTGCCGGACGGGTGGTCGACGGTGAGTGCGCCCATGGCGGTCTCCTCTATCGGTACGTCACCGATCCCAGCATGCCGAACAGGACCCGAACCGGTCCACTGAACCCGTTCACCCATACGAGAGGCGCGAGGGCCAGAGCACGCAGAGGGCGGTGGCGAGCAGCGAGGAGGCGACGATCGGCGAGGTTCCTCGAAGCGGCATGGGCCGCGTCGTGGCGCCGGGCCCGCTCTTCGCACCATCGCGCGATGGTGTGAGCGTGCGAAGAGCGGGCGGCGGCGCGGGGATTACGCGATGCGGTCCAGGACGATCGGGGTGCGGGTGACCGCGGTGCCCGCGGGGGCGATGTCGTACGCGGCCTCGAGGGACGTGAGGGCGTAGTCGAACTTTTCCGGGGTGTCGGTGTGCAGGGTGAGCAGGGGCTGGCCCTGCTGGATCGCGTCGCCGGGCTTGGCGTGCAGTTCCACGCCCGCGCCGGCCTGCACCGGGTCCTCCTTGCGGGCGCGGCCGGCGCCCAGGCGCCAGGCGGCGAGGCCGACGGCGTAGGCGTCGAGGGAGGTGAGGACGCCGGAGGCGGGGGCCGTGACGGTGTGCTGTTCGCGGGCCACCGGGAGCGGGGCGTCCGGGTCGCCGCCCTGGGCCTGGATCATGCGGCGCCAGTGGTCCATGGCGGTGCCGTCGGCGAGGGCCTTGGCGGGGTCGGCGTCGGTCAGGCCGGCGGCGTCGAGCATTTCGCGGGCGAGGGCGAGGGTGAGGTCGACGACGTCGGCCGGGCCGCCGCCCGCCAGCACCTCCACCGATTCGCGGACCTCCAGCGCGTTGCCGGCGGTCAGGCCGAGGGGGGTGGACATGTCGGTGAGCAGGGCGCGGGTGCGTACGCCGTGGTCGGTGCCCAACTCGACCATGGTGGCGGCCAGTTCGCGGGCGTCGTCGAGGTTCTTCATGAACGCGCCGGAGCCGACCTTGACGTCCAGGACCAGGGAGCCGGTGCCCTCGGCGATCTTCTTGGACATGATCGAGGACGCGATGAGCGGGATGGACTCGACGGTGCCGGTGACGTCGCGCAGGGCGTAGAGCTTCTTGTCGGCGGGCGCGAGGCCGTCGCCGGCCGCGCAGATGACGGAGCCGACGTCGCGGAGGACGTCCATCATCTCGGCGTTGGAGAGCTGGGCGCGCCAGCCGGGGATCGCCTCCAGCTTGTCGAGGGTGCCGCCGGTGTGGCCGAGGCCGCGGCCGGAGAGCTGGGGGACGGCGGCGCCGCAGGCCGCGACGAGCGGGGCGAGCGGCAGGGTGATCTTGTCGCCGACGCCGCCGGTGGAGTGCTTGTCGGCAGTGGGGCGGGCGAGGGAGGAGAAGTCCATGCGCTCGCCGGAGGCGATCATGGCGGCGGTCCAGCGGGCGATCTCCGTGCGGTTCATCCCGTTGAGGAAGACGGCCATCGCCAGGGACGACATCTGCTCGTGGGCGACCTCGCCGCGGGTGTAGGCGTCGATCACCCAGTCGATCTGATCGGGGGTCAGCTCACCGCGGTCCCGCTTGGTGCGGATGACGGAGATGACGTCCATGGAGGCTTCCTTTCGAACGGGTAGGACCGTTCTACACGCATAGAGCCGGGGGCGGCCACCTCCTTGCCGCTCCCGGCTCCCGTGCGTTATCCGGCCAGGTGTCCGGGCCCGAAGGCGTCCGGCAGCAGCTCCGACAGCGGCCGGATCCCGGCGGCCGTGTCGACCTGGAGCTCGGGTCCGCCGTGCTCGTGGAGGAGCTGCCGGCAGCGGCCGCACGGCACGAGCAGCTCGCCCGCACCGTCGACGCAGGTGAAGTGCGTCAGCCGGCCGCCGCCGCCCGCGAACAGCGCGGAGATCAGGCCGCATTCGGCGCACAGGGCGAGGCCGTAGGAGGCGTTCTCCACATTGCAGCCGGTGATGGTCCGGCCGTCGTCGACCAGGGCGGCGGCGCCGACGGGATAGCCCGAATACGGGGCGTAGGCCCGGGACATGGCGTCCCGGGCCTGCGCCCGCAGCGCCTCCCAGTCAAGGGCGCTGCTCACTTGCCCTGGCCCCTTCGGTAGATCTTTCCGATGGCCTTCGGTGGCCGCAGTCGCTGTGCGGCCAGCGAGAGCACCAGCAGCGTGGCGATGTACGGGGCGGCGCCGACGATCTCCAGCGGGACCGTCTCGGTGGTGGCGTACCACACGGCCAGCAGCCCGGCGGCGACCAGGCTGAGCACGGCCTGGGTGCGCTGCCCGCCGCGCAGCTTCCACAGCGCCAGGCCGACCAGCAGGACGGCGAGCAGGAGCAGCAGCGCGTGGACGGTGGGGCCGCCGCCGCGCAGCTGGAGGGCGTCCATGAAGCCGAACAGGCCGGCGCCCATGGCGACACCGCCGGGACGCCAGTTGCCGAAGATCATGGTGGCGAGGCCGATGTAGCCGCGGCCGCCGGTCTGGCCGTCCTGGAAGATGTGGACGTAGATCGCGAGGAAGGCGCCGCCGAGGCCGGCCAGCGCGCCGGAGACGGCCACCGCCGCGTACTTGTAGCGGTAGACGTTGACGCCCAGGGACTCGGCCGCGATCGGGCCCTCGCCGCAGGAGCGCAGCCGCAGGCCGAAGGCGGTGCGCCACAGGACGAAGAAGGTGAGCACGAAGACGCCGACGGTCACCAGGGTCAGCCAGGAGACATTGGTGACCAGGGAGCCGGCGATGCCGGCCGCGTCGGACACCAGGAACCAGTGGTGCTGCTCGATGGAGTAGAGCCAGTCGGACAGGCCGGGGACGGTGAACGTCGGCATGTCGGGCATCGGCGGCGACTGCTTGTCGTTGCCGCCGGCGGCCGCGGCCGCGCTGCCCTCCGCGCCGAACCACAGCTTGGCGAGGAACTGGGTCAGACCGAGCGCCATGATGTTGATGGCGACGCCGGAGATGATGTGGTCGACGCCGAAGGTGACGGTGGCGAGCGCGTGCAGCAGTCCGCCGAGCGCGCCGCCGAGGACACCGGCCAGCGCCGCGGCCCAGGGGCCGTGCTGCCAGCCGACCGCGCCGGCGGAGAACGCGCCGAGCATCATCATGCCTTCGAGGCCGATGTTGATCACGCCGGAGCGCTCGGACCAGAGACCGCCGAGGCCGGCCAGGCCGATCGGGACGGCGGCGTTGAGCGCGGTGGTGTACTGGCCGGATCCGGTCAGGTTGTCGGCGCCGGTGACGATCCGCAGCAGGGACAGCAGGATCAGGGCGCCCGAGATGATCAGCAGGATCTTGGGGTAGCTGAGCCTGGCCCGGGTCTTGTGCTTGTGCTTGTGCACATGGCCGGTGGCCGGGTCGACCGGGGCCGTGAGGTTCGTGCTCACGAGGACACCTCCGCCTTTTCGGTCTTGCGGGCCTGGGCGGCGAGCTCCTCGCCGACCTTCCGCTGCTGGAGTCTGAGGCCGTAGCGGCGCACGAGTTCGTAGGCGATGACGACGCACAGCACGATGACGCCCTGCATCACGCCGACGATCTCCTGCTCGTACTCCTCGAATTCGAGCTGGGTGCCGGTCCGTTCGAGGAAGCCCCACAGCAGCGCGCCGGCGGCCATCCCGATCGGGTGGTTACGGCCCAGCAGCGCGATGGCGATGCCGGTGAAGCCGATGCCGACGGGGAAGTCGGTGCCGTAGTTGTACGAGACGCCGAGCAGCGTCGGCATGCCGATCAGGCCGGCGGCGGCGCCGGACAGCAGCATGGATGTGACGATCATCCGCTTGACGTTGACGCCGCCCGCCTCGGCCGCGGACTCGGACTGGCCGACGGTCCGCAGGTCGAAGCCGAAGCGGGTGCGGTTGAGCACGAACCAGTAGGCGAAGCCGACGACGACGGCGATGACGAGGAAGCCGTCGAGGGGCTTGGGCATGGTGGGGATGGTGAAGAAGTGGCTGGAGCCGGGGAGGTTGGGCGTGTGGAAGAGGTTGCCGTCCTTCTTCGCCAGCCGGCCTTCCTGGAGGAAGTAGCCGATGACCGCGGCCGCGATGGCGTTCAGCATGATCGTGGTGATCACCTCGCTGACGCCGCGGGTGGTCTTCAGCAGACCCGCGATGCCCGCCCAGACCGATCCGACCAGCATCGCGACGATGATGATGATCGGGATCTGGAGGAAGCCGGGGAGCGTCAGCGCACCGCCGACCACCGCGGCGAAGAAGGCCGCGATGCGGTACTGGCCGTCGACGCCGATGTTGAAGAGGTTCATCCGGAAGCCGATGGCCACGGCGACCGCGGACAGGTAGTAGGGGACCGCCTTGTTGATGATCCAGACCTGGCTGTCGCTCTTGGAGCCGAAGTCGACCATCACGGAGTAGGCGTACAGCGGGTCCTTGCCGGTGGCCAGGATGATCACCGAGGTGATCAGCAGGGCCGCCACGATGGCGAGGACGGGGGCGGCGATCCCGAGGATCAGCTTGTTCTTGTCGAACCTGGCGAACTTCTTCACTCGGACTCACCTTCCTCCGACGTGGGGCCCGCGGCGGAGCCGTTGTCCGATGCAGCCAGGTGGCCGGTTGCGGCGCCGGTCATGGCCGAGCCCAACTCCTCCGGGGTGATGGTGGCGGGGTCCGCGTCCGCGACCAGGCGGCCGCGGTACATGACCCGCAGGGTGTCGGACAGCCCGATCAGCTCGTCCAGGTCGGCGGAGATCAGCAGGACCGCCAGCCCTTCGTGGCGCGCCTCGCGGATCTGGTCCCAGATCTGCGCCTGGGCGCCGACGTCCACGCCCCGGGTGGGGTGCGCGGCGATCAGCAGCTTGGGGTGGTGGCTCATCTCGCGGCCGACGATCAGCTTCTGCTGGTTGCCGCCGGAGAGCGAGGCCGCGGTGACCTCGATGCCGGGGGTGCGGACGTCGTACTCGCGGACGATCCGCTCGGTGTCGACGCGGGCGGCCTTCAGATCGAGCAGCCGGCCCTTGGCGTTGGGCTTCTCGGTGACATGGCCCAGGATCCGGTTCTCCCACAGCGGGGCTTCCAGCAGCAGGCCGTGCCGGTGCCGGTCCTCGGGGATGTAGCCGATGCCGTCCTCGCGCCGGGTGCGGGTGGGCAGATGGCTGATGTCGATGCCGTCCAGCGTGATCACGCCGCCGTCCGGGTCGCGCATGCCCATGATGGCCTCGACCAGTTCGGCCTGGCCGTTGCCCTCGACACCCGCGATGCCCAGGACCTCACCCTTGTGGATGGTCAGCGACACATCGTCCAGGACGGTGCGCTCCACCCCCTCCGCGTCGGCGGAGGTCAGCCGCAGCCCCTCGACCTTCAGCATCTCCACGTCCGTGACGGTGGACTCGCGGGTCTCCGGCGAGGGCAGTTCGGTGCCGACCATCAGCTCGGCGAGCTGCTTGGGCGTGGTCTCGCTGGGGACGACGGAGCCGACGGTGGTGCCGCGCCGGATGACGGTGATGTCGTCGGCGACCGAGAGCACCTCGCCCAGCTTGTGGGAGATGAAGATGACGGTCAGGCCCTCGGCCTTGAGCTCGCGCAGGTTGTCGAAGAGCGCGTCGACCTCCTGCGGGACCAGCACCGCGGTCGGCTCGTCGAGGATCAGCGTACGGGCGCCGCGGTAGAGGACCTTGAGGATCTCCACCCGCTGGCGGTCGGCGACGCCGAGGTCCTCGACGAGGACGTCGGGGCGGACGCCGAGCCCGTAGCGCTCGGAGATCTTGATGATCTCGGCGCGGGCCCGGCCGCTGATGCCGTGCAGCTTCTCGCCGCCGAGAACGACGTTCTCCAGGACGGTGAGGTTGTCGGCGAGCATGAAGTGCTGGTGCACCATGCCGATGTTGCGGGCGATGGCGTCGGCCGGGCTGTGGAAGCTGACCTGTTCGCCGTCGATGGTGATGGTGCCCTCGTCCGGCTTCTGCATGCCGTAGAGGATCTTCATCAGCGTGGACTTGCCCGCACCGTTCTCACCGACCAGCGCATGCACGGTGCCGCGGTGGACGGTGATGTCGATGTCGTGGTTGGCGACGACGCCGGGGAACCGCTTGGTGATCCCGCGGAGTTCCACCGCTGCCGCGGCGGGGGCGCTGTCTGCCTGGGGACTGCTGGACGCTTTGATGGCGCACTCTCCTCGGGGGCAGGGAGTGGTCGGAGGGAGCGGGGAGGTGACGATATCGCGCCAACTCCACGCTACGCGCGTAGCGTTGACGCCGAAAAATCGAAATGCGGCCGGTGCGTTCCGGCGAACGGGCCGGGCGCGGCGGCGTGCTGGCCGCCGCGCCCGGGTCCGAAGGACCTACTGCTTGGCGGGCGTGTCGCTGACCTTGACGTCGCCCGACGCGATCTTCTTCTTCGCCGCGTCGATCTTCGCCTGGATGTCGTCGATGAAGCCGCCCGAGGTGGACAGCCGCACACCGTTGTCCTTGAGCGTGTACGCCTTGTTGCCGGTCAGCGGCTTCTTGTCGTGCACGCTCTTGACCAGGTCGTACACCGCCACGTCGACGTTCTTCATGACCGACGTGAGGATGGAGCTCTTGTACTGGGCCAGGCCCGGCTGCAGGTACTGGTCGGAGTCGACGCCGATCGCCCAGGTGCCCTTCTTGCCGGCGACCGTCTCGATCGAGCCGTTGCCGGACTGGCCGGCCGCGGTGTAGATGACGTCGATGCCGCCGTCGAGCATGCCCTTGGCCTTGCCCTTCGCGGCGGCCGGGTCGTTGAAGCCCTTGTCGTCGTTGGCGTAGAGGTACTCGGAGGTGACCTTCGCCTTGGGGTCGGTGTCCTTGACGCCCTGCTCGAAGCCGGCCTGGAACTTCTGGATCAGCGCGTTGTTCACGCCGCCGATGAAGCCGACCTTGTGGGTCTTGCTCTTCAGCGCGGCGGCGACACCGGCGAGGTAGGAGCCCTCGTGCTCGGCGAAGACCATGCCGTAGACGTTCTTGACCTCGGAGGGAGAGTCGACGACGCCGAAGGTGGTGTCGGGGAAGTCCTTGGCGACCTTGTTGACGGACTTGCCGTAGTTGAAGCCGACACCGATGACGGGGTTGTAGCCCGCCTCGGCCAGCGAGGACAGCCGCTGCTCGCGGTCCGCCTCGGTCTCGCCGTTCTTGGCGGTCATCAGCTTGGACTGCACACCGAGGTCCTTCTCGGCCTTGTCCACGCCACGGGCCGCGGCCTCGTTGAACGAGTGGTCGTCCCGGCCGCCGACGTCGAAGGCGAGTCCGACGCCCTTGTCCTTGCCACCGGACTCGGTGGACGACTCGCCACAAGCGCTCAGCGAGAGTGTGAGGGCCGCGGTGGCAATGCCCGCGGCAACGATCTTGGATACCCGGCGCACGTTGGGGCCCCTTCGACTCGTAGCGCCTCCGTCGGCGCTGATTCCGCGGCATCGTAACGCGCGTAGATGCCAGATAAAGGGGAGGCTGGAAGCCGTTATCGGATCGTCGCGAACGGGGGATGACAGCAGCGTGAAAAGGTGCCGGGCCGGGGTGTCGCGGGCCCGGCCCTGTTCCGTCGGGCAGGCCCTAGCAGTCGATCAGCGCGGCCGCGGTGAACATCTCCACGCCGACCTTGATCGCCTGTTCGTCGACGTCGAAGTCGCCGCGGTGGAGATCATGGCGGCTCGGCTCGCCGGGCGGGCGGACCCCGAGGCGGGCCATCGCGCCGGGGACGTGCTCCAGGTACCAGGAGAAGTCCTCGCCGCCCAGGGACTGCTCGGTGCCCTCGACGCTGTGGGCGCCGCGCCGGGCGGTCATGGCGTCCTGCAGCAGCTGGGCGCTGCCGGCCTCGTTGACCACCGGCGGCACCCCGCGCACATAGTTGATCTGCGACTTGGCGCCGTGCAGCGTGGCGATCTCGTCGATCGCGGCGTGCACCAGGTCGGGGGCGTCGCGCCAGGCGGCGATGTCCAGGCACCGGACCGTGCCGGACAGCTCGGCGTGCTGCGGGATGACGTTGCAGGCGTGCCCGGACTCCAGCCGGCCCCAGGTGAGGGAGAGGCCGGCCCGCGCGTCCACCCGGCGGGAGAGCAGCGCCGGCACGTCGAGGGCGACCCGGGCCGCGGCGGTGACCATGTCGGTGGTCAGATGCGGGCGTGCGGTGTGCCCGCCGGGGCCGTCCAGCTCGACCTCCAGCCGGTCGCAGGCCGAGGTGATCGCGCCCGTGCGCAGCCCGATCTTGCCGGCGTCGACGCGCGGGTCGCAGTGCACGGCGAGGATGCGGCCGACGCCGTCCAGGGCGTCGCATTCGATGGCGTCGGCGGCGCCGCCCGGCAGCACCTCCTCGGCGGGCTGGAAGATCAGCCGCACCGGGCGCGGCAGCATTCCCGCGCGGGCCAGCTCGGCGAGCACCAGGCCGGCGCCGAGGACGACGGTGGTGTGGACGTCATGGCCGCAGGCGTGCGCACGCCCGGGGATCGTGGAGCGGTACGGGGCGGTCTTGGTGTCCGGGATGGGCAGCGCGTCGATGTCGGCGCGCAGCGCCAGCAGCGGCCCGGCGGCCGCGGAGTGCGTACCGATGTCGCAGACCAGGCCGGTGCCGGTGTCCAGGACGCGGGGGGTGAGACCGGCCCGCTCCAGCCGCGCCTTGATCGCCTCGGTGGTCCTGAACTCCTGGTTGCCGAGCTCCGGGTGCATGTGCAAGTCGCGGCGGAAGGCGATGAGTTCGGCGCGCAGCTCCTCGGGCAGCGCGCCGGGGAGCAGGTCCCCGGCGGAAGTAGCAACGGCGTCGGCATCAGGGGACATCAGTTGGTTCACCCGTTGAAGGTTACGGGGCGGAAGGGGGCAACTGACCCTCGATCAACAAAAGTTCAGCCCCATAGGGGAAGAAAATCTACGCCGCCCGGCGCATGGACTCTCTACGTCAGGGGTATGCCATATGTTTTCGCCAGGCGGTGTTTCGGCGGTCAGCCGGCGGCCATCTGCTGCCCGAACTGCAGTCGCTGCACGTCGCGGGCGGTGCCGGTGACGCCGTCCAGGAAACCCTGGGCGCGCGGGGACGCGTGCGTCGTCAGCCAGGACGGATCGATGTCGCAGACGGCGACCTTCACCTCCGTGCCGAGCAGGGCGAGCGGCAGGGTGTGCACCACCGTCGACGGGAAGCTGACGATCAGCCGTCCGATGGGGCCGCGCCGGGCGATCAGTTCCAGCGGCAGGTCGGGGCGTACGACCTCCAGGCCGGTCTCCTGGGTGAGCCGGCGCAGTTTGTCGGTGCTCTCCCGGCGGTGCGCGAAGTAGCGGGTGGCGCTGTGCGTACGGGCCAGCGCGCGGACCGCCTCCAGGTAGCGGTCCTCGTCCACGACGCCGGTTTCGACCAGCGAGGTGCCGACGATGTCGGCGGCGCGGGTGAGCCGGGGCGGGCCGAAGCGCTCGCGGGTCCAGGCGAATTCGTTGGTGGTGACCTGGACGCCGGGCGGTGTGTCGACCGGCATCGAGCTGAAGAGGCCGACGGTGCGCCGGCCGCCTTCCGGTGCCGGGGTGAGCCGGCGGCGGGCGGTGGCCGAGAACGGCGCGAAGACCAGGTCCCGGGGGCCCAGTCCGCTGCCGTGCCGGTGCCAGCGCACCAGCCGTTCGCCGCGCGCGAGTTGGGAGATGAACTCCATGGTGGCGGTGCCGTCGTCGACCACGACCAGGTCGCGTGCCCGGGTGAGGGTGAGCAGCAGTTGGACGTAGCGGGAGAACGGGTCGCCGATGACGACGCGGTGGGCGCGGCGCAGCAGCGGGGTGAGCCCTCCGATGGTGCGGACCGGGGCGGTCGGGCCGCCGCGGGCCTCTTCCCAGCGCACCGTGTGGCCCTCGTCGCGGGCGAGTTCGGCCATCCGGCGCAGCTGGCCGCGGGTCATCGGGTCGTGCGGGGACAGCACGACGACGGTGAGCTCGGCGGCCTGTGCGGTGTGCGCCCATTCCAGGACGTTCAGCAGCTGCACCGGGCTCTCGACGAAGGCGAGGGTGCCCTGCTTCCTGGCGGCCCTGCGGGCCTTTCCCTCGTCGGGCATGTCTCCGCTCCGCTGCCGGGGCACCCCCAGGAGACGGCGGGTGGGAGTGCCCGCCGTCTCCTGGGGCGGGACCTGCGCGCCGGGCGCCGGCTCGGCGCGGGTCCCCTCGGGTGAGCTCACGATGTGGGGCTCCTGTCGACCGTCAGACAGCGGCCGGCTCGCGGTCTGCGGCATCGGCTTCGGCGACGACGCCGGCGACGCGGCGCAGCTTCTTCATCGGGCCGAGCTCGCTCTCGTAGACCTTCTTGACGCCGTCGCCGAGGGACTCCTCGATGGTGCGGATGTCGCGGACCAGGCGGGTCAGACCGCCGGGCTCGACGGAGGCGGCCTGGTCGGAGCCCCACATGGCGCGGTCGAGGGTGATGTGGCGCTCGATGAAGGTGGCGCCGAGGGCGACCGCGGCGAGGGTGGTCTGCAGACCGGTCTCGTGGCCGCTGTAGCCGATCGGGACGTTCGGGTACTCCTCCTGCAGGGTGTTGATCATGCGCAGGTTGAGCTCCTCGGCCTTGGCCGGGTAGGTGCTGGTGGCGTGGCAGAGGAGGATGTTGTCGCTGCCCAGGACCTCGACGGCGTGCCGGATCTGCTTGGGGGTGGACATGCCCGTGGAGAGGATGACGGTACGGCCGGTGGCGCGCATGGCGCGCAGCAGCTCGTCGTCGGTGAGGGAGGCGGAGGCGACCTTGTAGCAGGGCACGTCGAACTTCTCCAGGAAGGCGACCGACTCGACGTCCCACGGGGAGGCGAACCAGGCGATGCCGCGCTTCTTGCAGTACTCATCGATGGCGCGGTAGCCGTCCTCGTCGAACTCCACACGGTGGCGGTAGTCGATGTAGGTCATCCGGCCCCAGGGGGTGTCGCGCTCGATGTCCCACTGGTCACGGGGGGTGCAGATCTCCGGGGTCCGCTTCTGGAACTTCACGGCGTCGCAGCCGGCGTCGGCGGCGGCGTCGATCAGCGCGAACGCGTTCTCCAGGTCGCCGTTGTGGTTGATGCCGATCTCGCCGGTGACGTAGACGGGGCGGCCGGGGCCGGCCTCGCGGTTGCCGAGGTTGCGGATGCGGGAGTTGCTGCTCATGGGGAGGTTCCTTCGTGGTCGGTAAAGGGGTGTGAGGGGGTGGGGTCTGGGGTGTTTTTCCGGGGAGGCGGGCCCGGCGTCAGAGGGACGGGCCCAGGAGCCAGGCGGCGATCTCGCGGATCGCGCCGCTGCCGCCGGGCGTGGCGGTGACCGCGCGGGCCGCGCCGCGCACCACGTCGTGCGCCCCGGCGACGGCCACCGGCCAGCCGACGAGGTCGAAGCACGGGAGGTCGTTCACGTCGTTGCCGACGTAGAGCACGCGCTCCGGCGCGACGCCCTGTTCCTCGCACCACTGCTTGAGGGCGAGGTCCTTGCGGTCGATGCCGTGCAGGACGGGCACCCGCAGTTTGCGGGCCCGTGCGGCGACGACCGGGTTCTGCTCCGTGGACAGGATCAGCAGCTTGAGCTGCGCCTTGCGCAGCGCGGCGATGCCGAGGCCGTCACCGCGGTGCACGGCGACGATCTCCCGTCCATCGGCGTCGATCAGCACCCGGTCGTCCGTCTGGGTGCCGTCGAAGTCGAGTACCACCGCGTCGATGTCGTCAATGACCGGGAGGCGGGTGGGGGAAGAGCCAGGAAGGGCGCCGGGACGCGGGGCGTCGAGCAGCGGCGCGAGCGCGCGGGCGCGGGCGAGGTCGTGCGGATCGTCGATCTCCAGCACCCGGGCGGGGTCGGTGCGGACGAGTTCGGTACGGCCGAAGAAGCGGTGGCCGCTGGTGCGGAAGCCGGCCGCGTCCATGGCGTAGGCGGCGCCGGTCTCCAGCAGGTCCTGCGGGCGGTCCTGGCGGCGCGGCCGGAACGACTTGTCGTGGTTGACGCCGTACCCGCCGTCGGTGGTGTGCGCTTCGGGCTCGGCGTCGCGCCAGACGAAGCCGTGGAAGGGGGCGACGGTCAGCGCGCTGTCCGCGCCGTCCTCGACGACCGCGGCGGCCACCCCGTCGATGTCCTCGCGGGCGATGAACGGGCTGGTGCACTGGACCAGCAGCACCGCGTCGACGGTCGTGCCCTGCTCGGCCTCGTAGGCGTCCATGGCGTGCAGCACCGCGGCCTCGCTGGTGGCGGTGTCGCCCGCGATGTCGCCGGGGCGGCGGACGACGACGGCTCCGGCGCCGCGGGCGGCGGCCGCGATCCCGGCGTCGTCGGTGGAGACGACCACGTCGGTGACCAGGCGGGCGGCGCGGCATTCGCGGACCGCGCGGGCGACCAGCGGCACGCCCCCGACGGCGGCGAGGTTCTTGGCGGGCACGCCCTTGGATCCGCCGCGGGCGGGGATGACGGCCACGACAGTGGGTGGCATTGCGGGCTCCTTGGGGGGTCGGGGGCGGGGCACCGTCACAGCTGGCCCCAGCGGCGGATGGCGGGGGCGACGCGCTGCACGCCGTGGCGGTAGGCGCCGCGGGCGGCCTCGCGGACCGTGTCGCGGGCGACCCGGCGCAGTCCGCCGGGCTCCTCGGGTGCTTCCGTGTAGCCGGCGACCGGCTCGCCGTGCGGGTCCAGGCCGTGCCGGGCGAGGATGCCGGGGAGGTAGCCGGGGGCGGTGCGGGGTGTGTAGTAGGGGGTGATCGGCGGGAGGCCGTCGGCCTCGCGCAGCTCGGTGACCCGGGCGCGGGCGGCGTCGAAGGCCTTCTCGTAGTCGCCGTCCGCGGCGACGCCCTGGCGGGCCAGCCACTCCCGGTCCGGCTCCGGCCGGTGTCCGGCGTCCAGCTCGTCCCAGGAGGCGAGGCAGCCGGAGCCGAGGAAGTGGTGGTTGCCGAGGACCTCGCGGATGCCGAGGTCGGTGAGGACGGCGGTGGGGATGCCGCGGTGCAGGGATTCCAGTGCGGCGGTGGAGCTGACCGTCACCATCAGGTCGGTGCGGTCCAGGACCTCGCCCATGTTCCCGTACACCAGGCGGCAGTTGGCGGGCAGTCCGCCGGGCGTCTTGGCGGCGAGCTTCTGGTACGGCAGTTCCTCGATGTGCGTGGTGTGCTCGCCCGGCTTGCTGCGGAGCTTGACCAGCACCTCGCGGTCGGGGTGCCTGCGGGCGTGCTCGATCGCCCTGCGCAGCAGGTACGTACGGTCCGCGCGGTTCTCGGGGACGGAGGGCTGGGCGGCGAACACCACGGTGTACGGGGAGTGTTGGCCCGTGTAGCGCTCGCCCCCGAGGAAGGGCAGGGCGCATTCGACGACGCTGCCGTCGTCGGCGCCGACGCCCCGGTAGACCTCGCGGAACCGGTCCGCGTCGTGCCGGGAGTTGGCAAGCACGACATCGGCGCCGTGCCGCAGGAGCAGCCCGTCGGCGAGCTTCTCGTAGACGACGCCGACGTAGCCGGTGACGACCACGGGGCGCCGGTCGGCGCCGCGCCAGGCATGGGCGAGTCCGTGCAGCATCGCCTGCACCGCCCCGCCTACACAGGCCAGCACGACGACGTCGTATTGCGTACGGTCGAGGGAGCGCACGCTGTCCTTCATCTGCTGCAAGAAGGCGACGCCCCTGATTTCGCGCAGCGAATCCGCACGGGCGCCGACCTCTTCGAGCTGGCGGACCGTGGGAGTGGCGCGGCCGCGGAGCAGATAACCGTCGAGCCGGATGTCCGATTGAATACGGTACGCTGTCAAAGCGCCCCATTTCCACCGAGTATCCGAATCGGCGAGCACGGCGACTCGCGGCGCAGAAGCAGTACGTGATGGCACACCGAAGACGCTAGGAAGGCATTCCGTTTCCCGGGCCAACTAGGTCGCAACAAAGGGTTAACAGCGGGTCGACGAATGGCGAACCGGCTCGTTTATCAGGCCGGTTAACCATCCCGCCATTCTTCGTTCACCTTGAAGTCCGCGCCACGTAAAGACGAATGCCGGCTCCGCACCTAACGTCACCCGGGTGGTTAAGCTCTCCGTCATCGTGCCGTTCTACAACGTGCAGACATACGCGCCCGACACCCTGAAAAGCCTGGCGGCCAACGCCCGTGAGGACTTCGAATTCCTCCTCGTCGACGACTGCTCGCGCGACGAGACGCCGCAGATCCTGCAGCGCGCCGAGCGCGAGCTGCCGGGCGCCAGACTCCTGCGGCACGAGAAGAACGGCGGCCTGGCCACCGCCCGCAACACCGGCCTGGACGAGGCCCGCGGCGAATACCTCACCTTCCTGGACGGCGACGACTGGCTGGCTCCCGGCTACTTCGCCGAACTCCTCGGCGCCATCGAGGAACTGGGTTGTGACTTCGTCCGCACCGACCACGTCCAGTGCACCGCCCGCGCCCGCACCGTCCACCGCGTCCCGCACGGCAGGCGCGGCGTCGTCATGGACCCGCGCGAGCTGATCCTGCCCGCCGACCGCTCCACCTCCGTCGACTACGCCTTCGCCTGGGCCGGCATGTACCACCGCCGGCTGCTCGACGACGGAGTACTGCATTTCCGGCACGGTCTGCGCACCGCGGAAGACCGCCCCTGGATCTGGCGACTGCACAGAGAAGCGCAGTCCATGGCGGTGGTCGGACTGCTCGGCGTCTTTTACCGGCGCGGTGTGGCGTCCTCGCTCACCCAGATCGGAGACGTCCGGCAATTGGACTTTATTCGCGCCTTCGACCAGGTGATCGAAGAAACCGCACAAGACCGGGACGCGCATCTGCTGCTCCCGAAAGCGGTGCGCACCTATTGCGCGATCATTTCCCACCATCTCGGCTCGATCGAGCGGTTCGAACCGCAGGTCGCCAGGAAATTGCGTTCGATGAGTGCCGCGGCGATGAAACGCATGCCGCAGGACGTACTGAAGGAAGCACTGGATTCCATGGATGTGCAGCGCGCGTCCCGGCTGCGGCGACTGCGCCGCCGCCCGGTCCCGGCGGAGGTCGCCGCCTGATGCCCAACCGGCCCCGTACCCAGATCTTCATGGCGTCCACGCTCTACGGCGCGGCGACCCTCGCCGCCGCCCTGGACGCCGACGGCTTCGCGCCGGCCGACCGCCGGCTGCTGCTCCTCAGCAACAACGCCACCACCCCCGAGACCACCCCGTCGCTGGACACCATGCCCGGCTTCGAGCGGCTGCGCGGCCGCTTCGACCGGGTGCTGTCCTGGAACGAGACGATCAGCCCGTTCCACCCCGGCGGCTGGTCCCCGCGCGCGGACGACGTCCCGCTGTGGGAGCGGTATCTGCGGCTGCTGTGGGGCCTGGGCGACTCCCAGGTCGAGCTGATCGTGGAATCCATCCAGGTCAACCCGGCGATGGCGCTGGCCCAGCTGTTCCCGGACGCGCCCATCGACGTCTACGCCGACGGCCTGATGAGCTACGGCCCCACCCGCAACAAGCTCGACCCGCTGATCGGCACCCGCATCAACCGCCTGCTCCACCTGGACCTGGTGCCGGGCCTCGCGCCCCTCCTGCTCACCGAGTTCGACGTCGAGCCGCAGACCGTGCCGACCGACGCCTTCACCAAGGTGCTCGCCGAACTCGCCGACGACAGCGCCGAGCCGGCCGTGCCGGACCTGCAGGACCTTCCGGAAGGTGCCGCGCTGCTGCTCGGCCAGTACCTCTCCGCACTGGGCATCCTCACCCCGGACGAGGAGGAGGAACTGCACGTGCGGATGGTGCGCGGCGCCGTCGCACGCGGCCACCGCGAGATCGTCTTCAAACCGCACCCGTCCGCGCCGGCCCGCTGGTCCCGGATGCTGGAGCGGGAGGCCGAGAAGCTGGACATCGAGCTGACCGTGCTGGACAGCCCGGTGCTGGCCGAGGTCCTCTACCAGCGGATGCGGCCCGCGCTCGTCGTCGGCTGCTTCTCCACCGCGCTGCTGACCGCCGCCACCTTCTACGACCTGCCGACCGCGCGGACCGGCACCGGACTGCTGCTGGAGCGGCTCACCCCGTACCAGAACAGCAACCGCATCCCGGTCACCCTCGTGGACGCGCTGGTGCCCGACCTCGAGGACACCGGCGAGCGGCCGCGCGCGGCCGCCGGCGCGGACACCGTCGAGGGGCTGGTCGCCGCCGTCGGCTACGCCATGCAGCACCAGATCTACCCCGAGCTGCGGCCGGCCGCCGAGCGCTATCTCGCGGCCCACCTCGACCAGCGCACCTGGCGCTACTTCAAGCGCCGCCGGCTCACCTCGCTGGCGCTGCCCGGCGCGATCCCGTCCCAGCTGTCGTTCATCCCGCGCAATGCCACCGTGCGCCGGGTCGCGCGCCGGGCACGGGCCGTCCAGCGGCGCCTGAAGAAGCGGGCCGCGTTCGGATGACCACCCCCCAGCTGACGTCCGACGCGCCCCCGGCGGCACCGGACGACGCCCCCACCGCTCCGACCGTCATACCCCTGCGGAGCCGCGACGGGTCCGCGCGGCTCCGCGCCCTGGACGGGCTGCGGCTGCTCGCCGCCCTGATGGTCGCCGGGTACCACTACGGCGGCCGCAGCGGCGAGATATCCCAGGCCTGGGGCGGATCGCCCGCGCAGCAGTTCCCCACCGCCTCGGGCCTGTTCGCCTACGGCTGCCTCGGTGTGCAGATCTTCTTCGTGATCAGCGGTTTCGTCATCTGCCTGAGCGGCTGGGGACGGACCCTGCGCGCCTTCACCGCCTCCCGTATCTCCCGCCTCTACCCGGCCTACTGGGCCGCGATCCTGCTGGTCACCGCGGTCTTCGCGCTTCCCTGGGTCGCGTACGAGGCGCTGTCGCCCAGCGACGTGCTGACGAACCTGACCATGCTGCAACAGCCGCTCGGCGTGGACCGGGTGCTGGGCGTGTGCTGGACGCTGTGGGCCGAGATGCGGTTCTACGCCCTCTTCGCGCTGTGCGTCGTACTGCCGGGCGCCACCCGCGGCCGTGTGGTCCTCTTCTGCGCCGGCTGGACGCTCGCCGCGGCCGTCGCCCAGGCCGCGCACCAGCCGGTCCTCGACCTCGTCCTGATGCCGGACTACGCCCCGTTCTTCATCGGCGGCGTGGGCCTGTTCCTGCTGCACCGCTACGGCGCCCGCGACCCGATCGCCTGGACGATAGTGCTGGTCAGCTGGCTGATCGGACAGCATTACGCGGTCGTCAGGCTGTGGCACGCGCCGTCCGTCACCGCCTTCTCCTACCGCTCCTCGGCCGGCATCGTCGCGGTCGTGACCCTCGGCTTCGCGCTGGTCGCGGCCGTCGCGCTGGGCAAACTGCGCTGGGCGAACTGGCGCTGGCTGACCGTGGCCGGCGCGCTCACCTACCCGTTCTACCTGGTGCACGAGCACCTGGGCTGGGTCGTCATACGGGCGCTGCACCACGGCGCCGGCCTGCCCTCGTACGCGACGCTGACGCTGACCGTCGGCCTGATGCTGCTGCTGGCGTGGGTGCTGCACCGCTGGGTGGAGCGCCCGCTCACCCCCCGGCTGCGGCGGGCGATCGACCCGCGCCGCCAGACGGCCCGGGGGCGGTAGACGCACCCGGGCCGCCGGACGCGCAGGGGCCGGACGAACCGGGGGTCAGGGCCGGGTACGGGTCAACTCCCCGTCTCCCGGCCCCTCGTGGCCTCGATCCCGGCCAGGATGAGGCGCAGTCCCGACTCGAAGCCCCGGTCGAAATCGGCGAACATCTCCCGTCCCGCCAGGGCGGCGAGCGGATACGCGGAGCCCAGCCGGCGCTCGCGTTCGTCGAAGTCGTAGGCCGGGTCCCGGCTCTCCGGATCCCCCGGCACGGGGAACACCGACTGCTCCTCTATCACCAGCCCGACGGTGAAGTTGTAGGCCGTCCACCAGACGCGCACCCCGTCGCGCAGCGTGAAGCCCGCGTCGACGAACGTGCCCAGCAGGAATTCGAGCGGCTCCGCATAGCTCTCGTCGGTCATCCGCGTACCACTGAAGACCTTGCCGCCGTCGCGATAACGGAGCAGCCCGCGGCGCAGCGCCGAGCAGGCGCCGAGGACCGTCTCCTGCCAGGTCACGCCGTATCCGGCCGCCTCGGGGCCGCGCCCGGTCAGCGGGCCCGTCATCCGCCGGAACATCTCCGTGGCCATCTCGTCCAGCAGTTCCTGCTTGTTCTTGAAGTGCCAGTACAGGGCGGGCGCCTGGACATCCAGCTCCTTCGCGATCCTGCGGAGTGTGAGCCCTTCCAGACCCACCTCGTTCAGCAACCGCAGGGCGGTCCCCACCACCAGATCCCGATCGATTCGCGCAGCCATGTTGACAACTTAACACCGTTAAGGCCATTGTCGGAAGCATGGAACTTAACAACGTTAAGGACGCCCTGAGTGCTGCGCTTACCCACGACCGCACACCCGGCGCCCCCCTCGAAGTCCTGATCGCCGGCGCCGGCCCGACCGGCCTCGCCCTCGGTATCGACCTCGCCCGGCGCGGCGTACGCGCCCTGATCGTCGAGCGCCAGGACGGCCTCTCCCAGGGCGCCCGCGGCACCGGACTCCAGCCGCGCACCCAGGAGGTCTACGACGACCTCGGCGTGCTCGACGCCGTGCGGGCGGCCGGCGGCCGGTACCCCGACATCGCCCTCTGGGAAAACGGCCGCATGGTCGACACCCAGCAGATGATCGAACGCGTCGACCCGACCCCGTGCACACCGCACTCGAACGTCCTGATGATCCCCCAGTGGCGCCACCAGGAACTGCTCCACGAGCGCCTGTGGGAACTCGGCGGCGAAATCCTCTTCGGCACCGAACTCACCGACATCGCCCAGGACCCGGACGGCGTACGGGCCCGCGTCCGCCTCGCCGACGGCAGCGAGCGGACCCTCGACGCCGCCTACCTGGTCGCCGCCGACGGCGGACGCAGCGCCGCACGCAAGGCCCTCGGCGTCGGCATGAGCGGACCGTCCCTGGCCCCCGGCGCCGCGGTCCTCGCCGATGTCGCGATCGACGGCCTCGACCGCGACCACTGGCACCGCTGGCACCTGCCCAACGGCGGCTTCGTCATGATCCTCCCGCTGGCCGGCACCGACCACTTCCAGTGCTTCGCCATGGACCCGGACCGCGCACCGGACACCTCCGCCGACGCCGTACGCGACCGGCTCGCGGCCGGCACCCACCTCAACCGCGACCAGTTCCGCGAGGTCCTCTGGTCGTCCGTCTACCGCCCCAAGGCCGGTATGGCCGACCGCTTCCGCGCCGGCCGGGTCTTCCTCGCCGGCGACGCCGCCCACATCCACTCCCCCGCCGGCGGCCAGGGCCTCAACACCAGCGTCCAGGACGCCTACAACCTCGGCTGGAAACTCGGCCAGGTCCTCCGGCACGGCGCCCCCGACACCCTCCTCGACAGCTACGAGACCGAACGCCGCCCGATAGCCGCCGGCATCCTGGACACCAGCACCCGCCTGCACGAGTCCCGCTCCTGGCGCCGCGGCAAGGACCTCCACCAGCTCGGCATCGGCTACCCGGACAGCCCTCTCACCCGCGAACTGCGCGACGACCTCCCCGAGGACGCCCTGCGCGCCGGCGACCGCGCCCCCGACGCACCCTGCACCACCGCCGACGGCGCCCCCACCCGCCTCTTCAACGCCTACCGGGGCCCGCACTTCACCCTGCTGACCCTCGGCGACACCGATCTCGACACGGCCACCCTGCCCGCCGACCCGCCCTTCCTGCGCACCGTCCGCGTCGGCGGGCAGGCCCCGGACCTGATCGACACCGACGGCCATATCCGCGACGCGTACGGGGACAGGCCCGCGGCGTTCCTCATCCGCCCCGACGGCTACCTGGCCGTCGCCGCACCGGCACACGACGCGGCCACGCCGATCGCGCAGGCACTGGCGGCCTGCACCGGGGCGGCGGCCACCGCCCGCTGACGCCCTCCCCCACTCCGGACCGCCCGAACGCGGCACCCCCGGGACCGTCACGTCCCGGGCGGTGCCGCACGGCGGCCCTGGGGCCTGTCCGCTGGGTCAGGGCCGGACAGGCCCTACAGCACCAGCGACAGCAGCAGCACGCACCCGATCCCGACGACCGAGATCAGCGTCTCCATCACCGACCAAGTCCTCAGCGTCTGGCCGACGTTCATGCCGAAGTACTCCTTCACCATCCAGAAGCCGGCGTCGTTGACATGGCTGAAGAACAGTGAGCCGCAGCCGATCGCCAGGACCAGCAGAGCCCCGTGAGTGGTGCTCATATCGGCGGCGAGCGGGGCGACCAGACCGGCGGCCGAGATGGTCGCCACCGTGGCGGAGCCGGTCGCCAGACGGATGGCGACCGCGATCAGCCAGGCCAGCAGCAGGGCCGAGATATGCCAGTCCTCGGAGAACTCCAGGATCATCTGGCCGACACCCGCATCGATCAGCGTCTGCTTGAAGCCACCACCCGCACCGACGATCAGCAGCACGCCGGCGATCGGACCCAGCGACTTCTCGACGGTCGTGGCGATCCGGCCCTTGGTGAAGCCGGCCGCCCGGCCCAGCGTGAACATCGCGACGATGACGGCGGTGAGGAGCGCGATCAGCGGCGAGCCGACGACGTCGAAGACCCTCTGGATAGTGTTCTCCGGATCGTCGACGACGATGTCCACCAGCGCCTTGGCCAGCATCATCACCACCGGGAGCAGGACGGTGGCGACGGTCACGACGAACCCGGGGCGCCTCTCCAGGTCGTCGGAGGCACGCTCGGGGACCAGCGTCTCCGGCGGCTGGATGTCCACCCAGCGGGCCGCGTAACGGGAGAAGACCGGGCCCGCGACGATCGCGGTCGGAATGGCGACAACCACGCCCAGCGCGAGGGTGACACCGAGGTTCGCACCGACCGCGTCGATGGCGACGAGCGGCCCGGGGTGCGGGGGAATCAGCCCGTGCATGACGGACAGGCCGGCCAGCGCCGGGATACCGATCCGCATCAGCGAGAAGTTGCCGCGCTTGGCGACCAGCAGCACGACGGGGATCAACAGGACGATGCCCACTTCGAAGAAGAGGGGCAGGCCGACGATCCCGGCGATCAGCACCATCGCCCAGGGCATCGCCCGCCCGCTCGCCTTCGCCAGGATCGTGTCGACGATCTGGTCCGCGCCACCGGAGTCGGCGAGCAGCTTGCCCAGGATGGCGCCGAGCGCGATCAGCACGCCGGTGCCCGCGACCGTCGTGCCCAGCCCGGTCGAGAAGCTGGCTATCGCCTTGTCGAGCGGCGCACCGGCGACCGCGCCGAGCACCAGCGAGCCGATGATCAGTGACAGAAACGCATGGAGCTTGAACTTCGTGATGAGCAGAACGATGACGGCGATGCCGGCCAGGACGGCGATGCCCAGCTGCGCATGACCGGCCGAGGTGATGGGCTCGGCCGCATCCGCTGCGAGCATCTCGACGCTGAGATGTGTCACGGCGATTCCCTTGTTCGGAGGGGAGGGGCGGTGCGGGGGGGTGCTGTGGGGGGCTTGTGGGGCTTGTGGGTGCCTACGGGCTTGTGGGGCTTGTGGGGGGCCTACGGGCTCGTGGGGCTCACGGGGCTCGTGACGCGTGGGGGCCTGCGGGGCTCGCGGGATCCTGCGGGGTGGGGGTGCCGGGGGCGGCCGCCGCCCCCGGACCGGGCACGGCCGCTAGCCGGCGGACTCCTGCCGCCGCTGCTCCCGCTCCCGCTCCTCCCGCTGCTCGCGCTGCTCGCGCTCCCCCAGCGCGGCGACCGCCCGTTCGGCGATCTCCTCCGGGGTGCCGGAGACGTCCACCGCCACGCCCGCCTCGTCGGGGCCGAGCGGTTCGAGCGTGGCGAACTGGGAGTCCAGCAAGGCGGTCGGCATGAAGTGGCCCTTGCGCTCGGCCATCCGCGCCTCGATCAGCGCACGGTCACCGGTGAGATGGAGAAAGACCACCCCGGGCGCGGCCGCGCGCAGCCGGTCGCGGTAGGCGCGCTTGAGCGCGGAGCTGCTGACCACGCCACCACGTCCGGCACGGGCGTGCGCCCAGGCACCGATGGCGTCCAGCCAGGGGCCGCGGTCCTGGTCGTCCAGCGGGATACCCGCGGACATCTTGGCGATGTTGGCCGACGGGTGGAAGTCGTCGCCCTCCGCGTAGGGAACGCCGAGTCGAGCGGCCACGAGCGGGCCGATGGTCGTCTTGCCGGTGCCGGCCACTCCCATCACGACGATGACGTGGGGCGTGCTCATCCCGTTTACCTCGCTGTCTCCATCGACCTCGTGCGTCGCCCCACTGAAACCCATTAGGTACGACGTATTCAAGACCCCGTGACGAAAACGTCATACTTATTACCCATCCAACCGGGAGCCCCCCGCCCACCCGCCGACCACATACCAACCACCCTCTGACTACTCTCCGAGGGAATGAATAACTCTCCGTAATTGTTGCCGTAAGAGGAAGGAGGGCAGGCGGGGCGGCGGGCGAGGAAGGCGGGACCCAGGCGGGACAAGGAAGAAAGGGGCGCCGGGCGGGAACGTAGGCTTGGCGCATGGAGAACGAGGGGAAGGGGCTGCACGCCCGAGTGCTGGAGTCCCTGGGGCCCGCGATCACCGCGGGCGACTACCCCCCGGGCACGGTCCTGCGGACGGACGAGCTGGAGCGGCGCTTCGATGTCTCGCGCACGGTCATCCGCGAGGCGATCCGGGTACTGGAATCCATGCAGCTGGTCGCCTCCCGGCGCCGCGTCGGGGTGACCGTCCGCCCGGCCGAGGAGTGGAACGTCTACGACCCGCGGGTGATCGGCTGGCGGCTGGCCGGCCGGGACCGCCCCCGGCAGCTGCGGTCGCTGACCGTGCTGCGCTCGGCCGTCGAACCGGTCGCCGCGGGGCTGGCCGCCACCCACGCCACCCCCGAGCAGTGCGCCGAACTCACCGAACACGCCATGGGGATGGTGGCCACGTCACGCGGCCAGCAGCTCGACGCGTACCTGGTGCATGACACCGCCTTCCACCGGGTGGTGCTCAGCGCCTCCGGCAACGAGATGTTCGCCCGGCTCGGCGATGTGGTCGCGGCCGTGCTGACCGGCCGCACCCAGCACCACGTGATGTTCACGGACCCCGACCCGGCCGCGGTCACGCTGCATGTGCAGGTCGCGGAGGCGGTACGCACGGGTGACGCGGAGCGCGCGGAGGCGTTGACGCGCGAAATCACGCTCGGGGCCATGGCCGAACTGGATGTGCTGGCACCGTAGTTGAGCGCCCAGTCGGGTCGGTGCCGGAGGTTGAGCCGGTGCCGTCGGAGGCCGCTCAGAACAGTGGTTGCTGGCCGGGGAACGGGGGTTCCTCGGGGTCGAAGAGTCGCTCCGCCGGTGCCATGAGCGGGGCGATCCGTCGCGAACCGGGGCAGGAGATCAGCTCGATTCCCGTACGCCGCCCAGGCGGGTCGTGACGGGCGAAGCGGCCGCCGACGACGGCGATCTCTCGGACGCAGACGGGGCATGCGCGGCGGGGCGAAGACATGGGAACAGTTTGAATCCTCCCCTCCCTGAAGGGGAGGGGATTCCTCACCCTCCAGGGCTGATGCGGGGATCTCTAGCTCACGCTGCCAGGCCAGGCGGCGCCTGATCTGGTCTTCCACCATCAACGCTAGCCGGGTTGAGACCAGCCCGGACCAGCATCACGCGGGCGGAGTTCTTGTCTCTGGGCGAGACGGCTCCGCACGCGGTGCAGGCGTAGGTTCGTTCTGAGAGAGGTAGTGCGTGCTTGGTTCTCGCTCCGCACTGCGCACAGTCCATCGTGGTGTGCGCGGGGTGCACCAGGCGGACGTCGCGCCGGTGCTTGCGGCCCATCTCGATCAGGGCCGTCTTGGTGGCGCTGATCGCCGCATCGGCGGCCTTGCGGGCCATGGTGGACTTCGCGAGGAACTTCGGGCGGAAGTCCTCCACGGCCAGGGCGTCATGATCGCGGACCACGGACGCCCACTTGCGGCCGGTGTCCTGGCGTTGCCGGGCTACCTTCTTGTGCAGCTTCGCCGTCTGCTGCTTCGCAGCCCGGTAGCCCTTCGACCCGGCCTGCCCCTCCTTCGGCTTACGGCGAGCCATCATCCGCTGGTACCGGGCCAGCCTCTGGGCGGCCTTCCGGCCGTGCTCGGCGTGGGGAAGGTCGTGTGCGTCGGATGTGGTGGTCGCCGTCTCGCGTACGCCCCAGTCGATGCCGATCACCGCGCCCGTTTCGGGCAGCGGCTGGACCTCGGCGGGAACGACGAACGAGCAGTACCAATGCCCAACACAGTCCTGATAGACACGCACGCTGGACGGGTCGGCAGGCAAGTTCCGCGACCACACGACGGTCAGCACGATCCCCCCGGCCAGGTGCAGACGGCCGTCTTTGAGGCGGAAGCCGCGCTTGGTGTAGTTAAGGCTCGGCCGGGCTTCGCGCTTCTTCTTGTACTTCGGCATCCCCGCCCGTTGCCGCATCGGCAACCGTTCCTTGATGTCCTTCTGCGCCTTCGCCCGGGATTTCCCGAAGTCGCGTATCAACTGCTGCTGCGGAACAGAGGATCCCGCACGCAGCCATCCGTTCGCTTTGCGGGCTTCGGTCAGCATCTTGTCGAGCTGCGCCGGACCGCACGTCTGCTTGTCCGCACCTTCGGGCCGGTGCTTGTTCCGCAGGTGCACGGCCTTGGACTTGGCGCAGCACTCGTTCCACGCCCACCGGCACCGGTCCCACTCGCCCAGCAGGGCAGCGCGGGCTGTGGACGACACACGCAGCCGGAACGTCCACCGGGCATGCCCGGCATCCTCCGCTGTCGCTGCTGTCGTCATGCACAACAACCTATCTGGGAGGACTGACAGTTGAGAGCTCTTGATCATTGTGGGCTGCCTAACCCCCGTCACGGGGTGGACGCCGGGGCATTCACGGAGGAACCCGGTGACGGGCGGCGGGCTGGGCGCTATGGGGGGACGTCGTATGCCGGGGGTGCCGGGGTCGTTTTGCGGGGGCGCTGCGGTGGGGTTACGCGCTCAAGGCTCCTCGTCCGGCTCCCGGGCGGCGGCGCGTAGGGCGAGGTTGAGGGGATGGGGAAGCGGCCGGGCGGCGTCGAGGTGGCGGCCTGCCTGTGCGGCGCAGTCCTTGAGTCGCTCGGCGGGGACGGTCCAGCGGAGGGTGAGGCCGTGCGCGGGGACCTTGTCTCCGTCGTCGCAGTCGGCGTCGGCGTCGGCGTCGCGTGGGTCTTGTAGGTCGAGAGTGGAGTCGGGGCAGTGGTTGCGGAGTGCGGCGACGAGGGTGCGGAGGGCCTCGCCGTAGTAGTAGTTGCCTGCTTCGTCGCCGATGGCTTCGTAGATGAAGTCGACCGGGACGTGCGGGAGTTGGGGGATGGGCAGTTCGGCGGCGTGGATGACGAAGCCGTCGCGGCCGTCGACGTCCCCGGGGTCGTACAGGCGGGCGCGGCCGGTGTGGCCGTCCGGGGTCGCCACCCAGTAGGCGCTGGGGCGGAAGATCGGCGCGGACGCTTCGTAGAGGACGGGTCTGCCGAGTGCGGTGGCGAGGGTGCGGCCGATGGTGCGGGCGGCGGGCGGGTCGGTGATCTCCGTGGTGGCGTAGAGGTCGAGGACCCAGGTGGCGTCGCCGTCGACCCGGTGGTAGTCGCACAGCACGGGCCGGCTCCAGTCACGGGTATCGACGTCGAAGTCCTCGGCCGCGACGCCGATGTCGTGGGCGGGTCGGCCGAAGGCCTCGGCGAGGCCGCGGGCGAGTGCCTCCTCGTCGACGCCGTCCTCACCGAGCAGGAAGAGGCCGTAGCCCTGGCCGCTGGTCAGAACACACCTCTCGTCAGAACACACCCCTGGTCAGAACACACCCCGAGGTCCAGCCGCTGGCCAGAACGTGTCCTCGGAGCGGACCTCTGGTCGACGTGCCCAGCATGGCCTCAGAACGCATCCGTGGGCACATAGGTCCCCCACACCTCGCGCAGCGCATCGCACACTTCTCCCACCGTAGCCCGCGCCCGCAGCGCCTCCTTCATGGGGTGGAGGACGTTGCCGCTGCCCTCGGCGGCTTTCCGTAGTGCGTCCAGCTCGGCGGTCACCGTCTTCTCGTTGCGGCGGTGGCGCAACACGGCCAGCCGCTCGACCTGTTGGGCCTCGATCGCCGGGTCGACCCGCAGCGGCTCGTAGGGCTCCTCCTCGTCCAGTTGGAACCGGTTGACGCCGACGACGACGCGTTCGCCGGCGTCCGTCTCCTGGGCGATGCGGTACGCGTTGCGTTCGATCTCGCCCTTCTGGAAGCCCCGTTCGATGGCGGCCACCGCGCCTCCCATGTCCTCGACGCGTGTCATGAGTTCGAGGGCCGCGGCCTCCACCTCGTCCGTCATCGACTCGATGGCGTAGGACCCGGCGAACGGGTCGACGGTGGCGGTGACATCGGTCTCGTAGGCGAGCACCTGCTGTGTGCGCAGTGCGAGCCGGGCCGCTTTGTCCGTCGGCAGGGCGATGGCCTCGTCGAAGGAGTTGGTGTGCAGCGACTGTGTGCCGCCGAGTACCGCGGCCAGTCCCTGGACGGCCACGCGTACGAGATTGACTTCCGGCTGCTGCGCGGTGAGCTGTACGCCGGCGGTCTGGGTATGGAAGCGCAGCATCTGGGATTTGGGGTTCTTCGCGCCGAATTCCTCTCTCATCAGCCGGGACCAGATCCGGCGTGCCGCACGGAATTTCGCGACCTCTTCCAGAAGCGTCGTACGGGATACGAAGAAGAAGGAGAGGCGTGGTGCGAAGTCGTCGATGTCCATTCCGGCGGAGAGTGCGGTGCGGACGTACTCCACTCCGTTGGCCAGTGTGAAGGCGATCTCTTGGGCGGGTGAGGCGCCGGCCTCGGCCATGTGGTAGCCGGAGATGGAGATGGTGTTCCATTTGGGGATTTCGGCGCGGCAGTATTTGAAGATGTCGGCGATGAGCCGGAGGGAGGGCTTGGGCGGGAAGATGTATGTCCCGCGTGCGATGTATTCCTTGAGGATGTCGTTCTGGATGGTGCCGGTCAGCTGATCGCCCGCCACTCCTTCTTCCTCGCCGACCAGTTGGTAGAGGAGGAGCAGCAATGCGGCCGGGGCGTTGATGGTCATGGAGGTCGAGACTCTGTCCAGGGGGATCCCGCCGAAGAGGACCCGCATGTCTTCGACGGAGTCGATGGCCACTCCGACTTTGCCGACCTCGCCGGCCGCGATCGGGGTGTCGGAGTTGTGTCCCATCTGGGTGGGCAGGTCGAAGGCGACGGACAGTCCGGTCGTGCCGTGGGCGATCAGCTGCCGGTAGCGGGCGTTGGACTCGCGGGCGGTGCCGAAGCCCGCGTACTGGCGCATGGTCCAGGGCCGGCCGGTGTACATCGACGGATAGACGCCGCGGGTGAAGGGGTACTGCCCGGGGGTGCCGAGCCGGTGTTCGGGGTCCCAGCCGGCCAGTGCCTGTGGTCCGTAGACGGGTTCGATGGGCAGGCCGCTCTCGTTGTGCCGCACACTGCCCGACTCGCGCGCCATGGGTGTACGCCTCCCATTGAGTGACGGGTATCACGCCTTGCTCACAGGATGCCCGCAGGTTCGTCGCCGCGCAGCATTGGGAATCCTCAACGGTGGCCGTGTTGCCGGCGATCCCGGGGGTGGTCATGCGTCGGAGCAAGGGAAGACCCGTGGCGGGGACGATGCTGCTGGTGGCGGCGGTGCTGGCGGCCGCGGTCGGCTGCCGCCCGATGACCGTCACCAGCGCCGGGGCCACGGGCGGCAAGCCCGGGGCGCAGGCCCCGGCGGCACATCCCCCACCGCGAGCCACTTCCCGTCCCTCTCCCCCCACGAAACGCGCCCGTCCGCCTCGTTCCGCCCAGCCAGTCATGGCCTACGGTTCCCGCGGCGCGCGGGTACGCGAGCTCCAGGCGCGGCTGGCCCAACTGGGCCTTTTCGACCGCTCCCCGACGGGCTATTACGCCGCGGTGACCGCGGCCGCGGTCCGGGCGTTCCAGGGGCAGCAGGGCGAGCCCCGTACCGGTGCGGTGCAGACGGCGACCTGGAGTGCTCTGCTTTCCCGGACCCGCGAACCGTCGGAAATGCAGCTCCACCCGCCGACCAGCAGACCGCTGGACACGCCCGATGCGCGCTGTATGCGGGGTCGGGTGGTCTGCATAAGCAAGAAGAGCGACACTCTCGCCTGGATGGTGAACGGCAGGGTGGTGTCGGCGATGGATGTGCGTTTCGGGTCTCAGTACACGCCGACCCGTGAGGGCGTTTTCGCCGTCACGTTCAAGAGCCGGCATCATGTCTCGACGATCTATCACACGGCGATGCCGTATGCGATGTTCTTCAGTGGCGGTCAGGCGGTCCACTATTCGAAGGACTTCGCGGCCCGGGGTTATTCGGGCGCCTCACACGGCTGCGTCAATGTGAGAGATGAGGGAAAGATCGCCGCCTTGTTCGCGGCCGTGAAACAAGGAACCCGAGTGGTCATCTACCACTAGCCGCCTAGCCGATTCCTGTTCCCCCGCTCCGCCCATGTCTCTGACCGAAGCGATAATTGAGCAACCCCCACAAACGCCAACCACGTCCGCGAAAGCGCGCCCCGGATTAGGGGTAAAGAACAGGCGCGGGCAGGGCCGGGGGAACGTGCCCCGCCCGCGCCGAGTGCGCGGAGCCGTGGGTACGGGGGGGACCCCGGCTCCTGCGCAGCCGATGACCAGTCGGCTTCAATCTCTACTGCGTCACTGGCTCAAAAAACGTCACACCTGGCTGGTTGGGGCCGGGCTCGAAGTGGCGCTGGGGGAGGCGGAGGGGGTCACGGTGGGGGCGGACGCGGGGGTGGATGCGCCGGAGGTGGTGGAGGCGGCCGGGTCGGAGTCGTCGTCTCCGTCGCCACCGCCTTGTCCGCCGCCTTTGCCGCCGCCGCTACCGCCGTGTCCGGATCCGCCCGAGCCGCTGGAGCCGCCGCTGTAGCCGTCGTCGCCGCCGGAGCCGCCGTTCTGGTTGGAGGCCAGGTATTTACGGCAGAAGGAGCGGATCTTGTCGGGGCCGCCGGCGGCGCGCTCCAGGCGGCGCAGTGCCTCGCGGTCCATGGTGTCGCGCTTGCCGGACTGGTAGTCGTGGCACAGCTGCAGTATCAGCTTCTTCTGGTCGGCGTCGCCGGGGCGGGGCTTGCCGTCGTCGCCGGAGCCGCCGACGGCAGCGTTGTCACCGGGGCCGCCGCCGGGGGTGGCGTCGCCGGGTTTCTGGCTGCCGCCGGGGCCGTGTCCGTTGCCGGGTGTGCCGGTGCCGCTGGGGTCGGTCGAGCCGTGCCCGTGCGTCGCGTCGGGGGTGTGGGTGGCTGTGCCGCCGCTTCCTCCGTCCGGCTGCCGGCTTTCGAGGATGCCGGGTGTTTCGGCGGCGGAGACGCTGGAGGCGGGTTCGGGGTCGGCGTCGCCGCCCTCGAAGGGGGGCAGCATGCCGGTGCCGGCGGCGACGGCGACGCCGCCGATGGCGCAGACCGTCAGCGCGACCGCGAAGCCGCGTCGAAAGGGGCGGGCGAGGCGGGTGCGTTCGGCGAGGCCGCCGGAGCGGGTGGTGCTCACGGCGGTGACGCGGTCGCCGGTGGCGCGGTCGCCGGTGGCGCGGTTGCCCGTCCGGGCGCCGGTGCCGTGGCGGGCGCTGCGGAAGGCGGCCAGAGCGGCGTCTTCGCCGGGGAGCTCGGTGGCTTCCGGGATCGCCGCGCCTACGGCTTTGGCGGCTTCCAGGAGCTGTTCGAGTTCGCGGGCGCCGACGCCGTCCCGGGGGCCGACCGGGTCGCCGCGCAGCATTCGCTCCGCAGCGTCCTTGTCGAGCCAGTTGTACGGGTCGTCGGCCATCACATGTCCTTCTGCGTTCGTGCGGCCGTTTCCGTCACACCCGGTGAGTACGATTCCGCCACGCCGTCGCGGCGTTTCCTGCCCTGTGCGGGCACTCCGTCTATGGTTCCACCACCCTTGCGGACGCCCTCTTCGGGCTGGTCGGCGGGGGTGTTTCCGCTTTGTTGCGCGCCTTCGGCGCCTTCCGCGCCCGGGCCGGTGCCGCCGTCGTCATCGTCGTCGGTGGCGGTTCGGTGCCCGAGGCCGATGCCGGGATCGTCGCCGATGAGTTCGGCGAGCCGTCGCAGTCCGCGATGGGCGGAGGTGCGTACCGCGCCGGGTCGTTTGCCGAGTACTTGCGCGGCGCTCTTGGCGTCGAGTCCGACGACCACCCGTAGGACCACGGCCTCGGCCTGGTCCTGCGGGAGTCTGGCTATGAGGCGGAAGGTGCGGCCGGTGCCGAGGGCCTCCATCGCCTCGCCGAGGGTGTCGGAGGTGCTGGGGGTGTCGGCGAGTTCACTCTCGTCGCCGCCGATGACGGGGCGGCGGCCGCGCATCCGGATGTGGTCGAGGGCGCGGTTGCGGGCGATGCGGGCGGCCCAGCCGCGGAAGCGGTCGGCGTCGCCGCTGAAGCGGGCGAGGTCGCGGGTGATCTGCAGCCAGGCTTCGGACGCGACATCTTCGGCGTCCGGTTCGCCCACCAAGGTCCGTACATATCCGAGAAGTCGGGGATGCACGGCGCGGTAGACGGTACGGAATGCCGCCTCGTCGCCGTCCTGTGCCGCCTGCACGGCCACCGTCAGCCGACGGTCGTCCGGCTGAATGTCGTCCCCTCGCACGGGTCCATCCTGTCGCACGCGGAAAGTCCGCCGCTTGGTCCTTGCTGCTTTATTGCTTCGCTCAGCTGCTCTTTTGACCGTCGCCGCGCCGCTGGGCACCACGACGCGTCGGGCAACCCCCGGTAACCCGACGTGTTCCTGCTGACGGTAACCCGTGTGATCGCACTCTCCGAATCCGGGCCCTCGCGCGGAGCGATCAAGGCGCCGTCCGATGCCCCGGTACCAGCCAACCGACATACCGGAACAAGTTGCCCTTTTCCGCCTCGTTGCACCGGCTCTGCCGACGCGCCTTCCGGCGCGAAACCGCACGTTACGGGCCTTGCCCGGCCCGCGTCCAGACCACTAGCCGTGCGCCGCCCCACACCCCGTGTGACGCTTTCGGGGCGTCCGGCGCTGTACCCAATAGAGGGCCCTGACGGCCCTCACGCGAACGACGGCCGGGGCCTCTCCTGTGGGGGGTGGCGGCCCCGGCCGTCCTCGTGGGCTCAGGCCGCCACGGAGCCTGATGCCGAATTCACCACCTGCCGTCGTGGACAAGGGCACCCCGTATCGGGTGGGGCCCCGGCCGTCCTCGTTCGCCGCGACTCTCCGGGAGAGTCCGCGCACGACGCCTACGATGCGTCCTTCTTCACACCCGGTTGGCCAGCGCCTTGAAGTCCGCCCAGGACATCGCCGGCTGCCGCGGGTCCCAGGTCTTCTGCGCCAGCGCCGCGAGCGGCAGCCGGATCCCGGCCGCGATCTGCTGCGGTGTCTGGGAATCGGCCAGATCGCACCAGATCGCGAACCGCGCCCCCGGAATCCGGTCCGGGCCGGTCTGCCCCTGGGGGACCGACACCGGCTCGGTGCCGCGCAGCACCCGCGGGGTCCAGCTGCGGTAGATCCGCTGCCCGGTCGGATAGGTGAACTGGTTGGGCTCGCCGAGGACGTAGTAGAGGTACTCGTCGTTGAAGTTCATCACCTGGCGGCCCTCGCGCAGATACGCCGCCGGGTCGCGCGCGCCGGTCTCCTTGCCGGTCCAGTAGTCGGCGATCCGGTCCTTGTCGGCCTGCACCTCGCCGTCGGCGAAGAATCCGTCGTTCCAGGCCTCGATACGGTTCTTGCCGGCCGCCCGTACGGTCTTCTCCCGGTCGTTGAGCCAGCCGGTCGCCAGGTCCTCGATGCTGCCGCCCGGCCCGTACTTCTCCCGCGCGGCCTGTGCGAGCTGCGGGTACTTCGTCTCCGGGTCGCTGGACATCAGCGCCTGGTACTCGTCGCCGCCCAGGTGCCAGTACGCGGCGGTGCCCTTGGGGTTGGTGAACAGCGCCGCGTACTCGCGCAGCAGCGAGTCGACGAGTTCGCCGGCCTTCGGCTTGGAGATGTCGATCGCGCCGCGCACCGTGCTGCCCTGCGCGGTGCGCAGCTGGAGGTCGGGGTAGTGCTCCAGGACGGCGCCCAGGTGGCCCGGCGAGTCGATCTCCGGGATGACGGAGATATGCCGGCTGCGGGCCAGGTTCACCAGATGGCGGACCTGGTTCTTGGTCAGGTGGTCCTCGGAGACGATCTCGGGGTGGGTGTCGCTCTGGATGCGGAAGCCCTGGTCGTCGGAGAAGTGCAGCTGGAGCTGGTTGAGCTTGAGGTCGCCGAGTTCCCGAATGCGGGCCTCGATCCAGGCCGCGCTGAAGGGCTTGCGGGCGTTGTCCAGCAGCATGCCGCGGCGGGGGCGGTCCGGCCGGTCCTGGATGGTGCCCTCGGGGAGCCCGCCGGCGGCGCGTACGGCCTGCTTGACGGTGCGGGTGCCGTAGAAGACGCCGGCGTCGGTGGGCGCGGTGAGGGTGAGGCGGGTGTTGCGGGCGGTGAGGGTGTAGGACTCGTCGGCGGTGCTGCGGGCGGGGGCGTTGTCCGGCCGTCCCGCCGCGGCCCCGCCCGTCAGCTTCACCTCGACATCGCCGGGCCGTACGGCCTTCTTGCCCCATACGACGGGCAGCCCGCCCAGGTCCTTGGCCAGCAGCCGGGCCTCGTCGGCGACGGTGCTCCTGGCGCCCGCCGGGACCACCACGCGGGCTCCCTCGGAGGGGCGCCAGCCGCGCCCGTCGGCCGGGCGGAAGGCGCGTACGGCCGGGACGGTGCGGGGCGGTCCGGTGACCGGGGCCCAGGTGGGGGTGGCGGCGGTGGCCGGGGTGGCCGAGGCGCCGGTGCTGCCGGGGGGCCGGGTGTCCGCGGCGCCCGAACAGCCGGTGAGCACCGGCACGATGGCCAGCGCCGCGGCCAGCAGCGCGGCCCAGCTCGCCGGGCCCTTCGGATTCGCCGGGCCCTTCGGATACGACATCTGCAACCTCACTTTTCTGGGCGAAGGCATTGCCGGCTGCGCGGAGCGCGTCGTCCATCAGGCGCGCGAAAGCTCTCTCATTCGGGTGAAATTCGCGCATCCGTCGGACAACGGTCGACAAGCGTCGTTAGCGTGGCCTCGGTCCGCACCCCCTTCCAGGGCTCCCGGATCGCCGGTGTTCCGCCGGGGTGCCGCCTCGTAGGCGCCACCGCCGCCGCACCCGCACCCGCCTCCGGTTCGCAGCGTCCGACGTCCATCCGGTCTCGCCAGCTCTCATCCGCTTCCGTTAGCTTTCATCCGTTTCCGTCCAGCTTCCGTCAGCGGCTCGTCCCGCACCCGCCGACCCGCCCGCACCCACCGAAAAGACCCATTCGCTCCCTTCGACTCCGTCATCTCCGTTCCCGTCCGTCGTATTCACTCCGCATCCGTCCGAGGAGCCCACGCTGTCCGGCGACAACCCGGCCGCCCGGCCGACGACGCTGCACCCGACGCATTCGCCGCGGTGCGGCATACCTTCACCGAGCCGGATCGTTCCGTCACAGGGATATCCCGGCTGTGTCGGGCTCGAACGCTTCAACGCCCTCGCGCCGGACGACACGGTGGCCGCACTGCTGAGCTGCTGCGGCAGCGTCCGCTGGGCCGAGCGCATCGCCGCGCACCGCCCGTACCCCGATCTGGAGTCGCTGCTCGCCGCCTCCGACGAGGCCTGCTACGACCTCCTGCCGGCCGAACTGGACGAGGCCCTCGCCCGGGAGTCCGTCGCACCGCCCCCGCTCGCCGGGCTGCCCGGCCCCGGCACCCTCGGCACCCTCGCGGCGCACACCGCGCTGCGCGCCGCCCACGCCGAGTACGAGCGGCGCTTCCGCCATGTCTTCGTGATCTGCCTCGACGACTGCCCCGAGGGCGAGCTGCTGGACCATGTGCTCTCCGAGATCCGCGCCCGGCTGGCCAACGCGCCGGACGAGGAGCGGGCGGCCACCTCGGAGGAGCTGCGCCGGCTGGCCCGCGGCCGGCTGACGCGGCTCGCGGCGTGCCTCCCGTAGGGCGCCGAGCCGCCGGTCGCGTCCTCCTGCCGGCTGCATCTCGCGGCTTGTCTCCCCGAAAGCCCCGTTTCGTGCTTGTGTGATAGCCCGTTGGTGCCTGTTTGATCACACCTAAGGACCCGGACGGGAGGAACCGACACCTCGTCGCTACGATGGCCAGGGCCGGTGGACCGTACCCGGCCGGGCCGTGACCGACAGAGAAGCCGGCAGGCCCCAATCCCCGCTCCCGGAGGGTTTTTCCGTGCCGGCTGGAACGCTGTACCGCGGCCGGGAAGGCATGTGGTCCTGGGTGGCTCATCGAGTCACTGGCGTCCTCATTTTCTTCTTCCTGTTCGTACACGTCCTCGACACCGCTCTCGTCCGTGTCTCCCCCGAGGCCTACGACGATGTCGTCGCGACTTACAAGACACCCCTCGTCAACGTGATGGAGTACGGCCTGGTGGCCGCCATCCTCTTCCACGCGCTCAACGGCCTCCGGGTCATCGCGGTGGACTTCTGGTCCAAGGGCCCGAAGTACCAGAAGCAGCTGCTGTGGTCCGTTGTAGGTGTCTGGGTCGTGCTGATGGCCGGTGCCTTCTACCCCGTGCTGCAGCACACCCTGCGCACGCTGTTCGGGAGCTGACGCGAGATGTCTGCTGAAACGACTCCTGTGAACGACGCGGTGTCCCTGTACGACGTGGACCACCCGGCTCCCGTCATCGAGCCGCCGCGCAAGCGCACCGCCAAGACCCCGAAGGCCACGCGCACCAACTTCGAGCTGTACGGCTGGCTGTTCATGCGGCTGTCCGGCATCGTCCTGGTCGTCCTGGTCCTGGGTCACCTGCTGATCCAGCTGGTGCTGGACGGCGGCGTCTCCAAGATCGGCTTCGCGTTCGTGGCCGGCCGCTGGGCCTCGCCGTTCTGGCAGGCATGGGACCTGGTCATGCTGTGGCTGGCCATGCTGCACGGCGCCAACGGCCTGCGCACCGTCATCAACGACTACGCGCAGCGGGACAACACCCGCTTCTGGCTGAAGATGCTGCTCTACACCGCCACGGTGTTCACCGTCCTTCTGGGCACGCTGGTGATCTTCACCTTCGACCCGAACATCCGCTAGGCCCCGGGGCTGAGGTAACGACCAATGCAGATCCACAAGTACGACACAGTCATCGTCGGCGCCGGCGGCGCGGGCATGCGCGCGGCCATCGAGTCGACGAAGCGCAGCCGCACCGCGGTCCTGACGAAGCTCTACCCGACCCGGTCCCACACCGGCGCCGCGCAGGGCGGCATGGCCGCCGCCCTCGCGAACGTCGAGGAGGACAACTGGGAGTGGCACACCTTCGACACGATCAAGGGCGGCGACTACCTGGTCGACCAGGACGCCGCCGAGATCCTGGCGAAGGAGGCCATCGACTCGGTCCTCGACCTGGAGAAGATGGGCCTGCCGTTCAACCGCACCCCGGACGGCACGATCGACCAGCGCCGCTTCGGCGGTCACTCCCGTAACCACGGTGAGGCCCCGGTCCGCCGGTCCTGCTACGCCTCGGACCGTACGGGCCACATGATCCTCCAGACGCTGTACCAGAACTGCGTCAAGGAGGGCGTGGAGTTCTTCAACGAGTTCTACGTGCTCGACCTGCTGCTCCAGGACGTCGACGGCGTCAAGAAGTCCGCGGGCGTCGTCGCGTACGAGCTGGCGACCGGCGAGATCCACGTCTTCCAGGCGAAGGCGGTCATCTTCGCGTCCGGTGGCACCGGCAAGTTCTTCAAGGTGACCTCGAACGCGCACACCCTGACCGGTGACGGCCAGGCCGCGGCCTACCGCCGCGGGCTGCCGCTGGAGGACATGGAGTTCTTCCAGTTCCACCCGACGGGCATCTGGCGCATGGGCATCCTGCTGACGGAGGGCGCCCGTGGTGAGGGCGGCATCCTCCGCAACAAGGACGGCGAGCGCTTCATGGAGAAGTACGCGCCGGTCATGAAGGACCTCGCGTCGCGTGACGTCGTCTCGCGCTCCATCTACACCGAGATCCGGGAAGGCCGCGGCTGCGGCCCCGAGGGCGACCACGTCTACCTGGACCTCACGCACCTGCCGCCGGAGCAGCTGGACGCCAAGCTCCCGGACATCACCGAGTTCGCCCGGACGTACCTCGGTATCGAGCCCTACACGGACCCGATCCCGATCCAGCCGACCGCGCACTACGCCATGGGCGGCATCCCGACCAACGTCGAGGGCGAGGTGCTGGCCGACAACACCACCGTCGTGCCGGGCCTGTACGCCGCCGGCGAGGTCGCCTGCGTGTCGGTGCACGGCGCCAACCGCCTCGGCACCAACTCCCTCCTGGACATCAACGTCTTCGGGCGCCGCGCCGGTATCGCCGCCGCCGAGTACTCGGCCACCGCCGACTACGTCGAGCTGCCCGAGGACCCGGCGCAGCTGGTCGCCGACCAGGTCGAGCGGCTGCGCACCTCCACCGGCAACGAGCGGGTGGCGGAGCTGCGCAAGGAGCTCCAGGAGTGCATGGACGCCAACGTGATGGTGTTCCGCACCGAGCAGACGATCAAGTCCGCGGTGGAGAAGATCGCCGAGCTGCGCGAGCGCTACCTGAACGTGTCCATCCAGGACAAGGGCAAGCGGTTCAACACCGACCTGCTGGAGGCCATCGAGCTGGGCAACCTGCTCGACCTGGCCGAGGTCATGGCGGTGTCCGCACTCGCCCGCAAGGAGTCCCGCGGCGGTCACTACCGCGAGGACTACCCCAACCGCGACGACGTCAACTTCATGCGGCACACCATGGCGTACCGCGAGGTGGGTGACGACGGCACCGAGTCGATCCGTCTCGACTACAAGCCGGTCGTGCAGACCCGCTACCAGCCGATGGAGCGTAAGTACTGATGGCAACCCCGACAGTGGACAAGGCGGCCGAGGCCGGCCAGCCCGAGCCCGGCTTCGCCGACTCCCCGTACATCACCGTCACCTTCCGGATCCGCCGGTTCAACCCGGAGGTCTCGGAGGACGCCAGCTGGGAGGACTTCCAGCTGGAGATCGACCCCAAGGAGCGCGTCCTGGACGCCCTCCACAAGATCAAGTGGGATCAGGACGGGTCGCTGACCTTCCGCCGGTCCTGCGCCCACGGCATCTGCGGCTCCGACGCCATGCGCATCAACGGCCGCAACCGCCTGGCCTGCAAGACGCTGATCAAGGACATCAACCCGGAGAAGCCGATCACGGTCGAGGCCATCAAGGGCCTGACCGTGATGAAGGACCTTGTCGTCGACATGGAGCCCTTCTTCCAGGCGTACCGCGATGTCATGCCGTTCCTGATCACGACCGGCAACGAGCCGACCCGTGAGCGCCGGCAGTCCGCCGAGGACCGCGAGCGCTTCGACGACACGACGAAGTGCATCCTCTGCGCCGCCTGCACCAGCTCCTGCCCGGTGTTCTGGAACGACGGCCAGTACTTCGGCCCGGCGGCCATCGTCAACGCGCACCGCTTCATCTTCGACAGCCGCGACGAGGGTGGCGAGCAGCGCCTCGAAATCCTCAACGACAAGGACGGCGTGTGGCGTTGCCGTACGACCTTCAACTGCACGGACGCCTGCCCGCGCGGTATTGAGGTCACCAAGGCGATTCAGGAAGTCAAGCGGGCGCTGATCACCCGCAGGTTCTGAGTTTGCGGCTAAACCGCCGCCGCTCTCGCGGATGTGGCTGCTCGCCGTACGGGTTCCTCAATTGAGGGTTGCTGTGCGAGTAGCGAGCAAGGGCCTCGTTTCCTTCGACGGAAGCGGGGCCCTTTCGCTTCTCCGGGACACGGTGCCGTCTCCGGTCCGCTCGCCGGATACACCAGCACTGGCGGCAGCTCCCCGTCCGCCAGTGCCACCGGCACCCCACGGCAGAAGTAGGACGGGACGAAGACCAGCCCCCGGCCCGCCAGATGCAGTTCCCGGTCGACCGGGTAGCCGACCTCCAGGACCGGCCGCCGCCAGCGCATCACCGGCCCGAACGTCCGCAGCATCGCCTCCGCGCCGGACTCGCACAGCGCGTGCCGCCGCAGCGCCCGGTCCGCGCCGACCGACTCCGCTATCCGCGGCCAGTCCGGCGCGATCGCCAGATGGTGGTAGGTGCGCAGACTGCGGGCGAGCCGGCGCAGCGCGGCCGGTTCGCCGTCCGCGATGTTGCGCGCCCACCCCGGCAGCGGCCGCTGCCCGGCCAGTTGGGCCAGTTCGGCGCGCAGTCGCTCGCGGGGTGTGCTCATCACGGCCTCAAGACCGGGCTCGACCCCGTACGAGGCCTCGAACGGGGTGAGGAAGTCGGGGAAATAGCCCTGCTGCGGCACCAGTGGCAACAGGGTGCGCAGCGGGCCGGGGCCGTGCCGCACCGCATGCTGCCGCCAGGCGGCCAGCGCCGGCTCGGACCGCTTCTCCCGCAGGCTGTGCAGGCTCAGCACGGTCTCCCACAGCGGGTCGGCCCCGTCGGCCACTCTCGTACGGAGCAGATCCTGCGCGGTGAAGTGCACTCGTAGCACGTCATCCCCCGGTGCTCAGGCGTTGCCGCTCCCCCGAACGGCGTGCACACGAGGATCCGTCCGCGCACCGGCCGCCGCAAGCGAGACACGCGGGAAGGCTGGGGTTGGAGTGAAATCGGTTGTGGGGGTGGCGAGTTGGACGCTGGGGGGAGGGAGGCAGGACGGGACGTCAGCTCTGCCCGGGGCGCAGGAGCGGCTTCGACAGGAGGGCGGAGAGTGCGAGGGTGGCCGGGATGGTGAGGGTGAACAGCAGCCCGAAGATGAGCTGCACGAACCCGGCGTCCACCGGCGCCGCATCGCCCGTCACCGCGGCCTGCACGATGCCGTCGGCCAGCAGGATCACCGTGTACGCGACCGTGTCGATCGCCACCGTCATCCAGCGCGGCTCCGCCCTGCGTATGAGCCGGATCGCGAAGAGGGCCAGGAACACCGCGGTCGGCAGCGCGAGCGTCGATACGGAGAGCCAGTCGTCCGGGGTGGAGGAGAAGAGGGACATCATGAGCACACCCAGCACCCAGGGGAAGACGGCCACGGCGGCGGCGTAGGCCGCGGTCCTGGGGGCACGTGCGCTCAAGGGAGGCATGGCTCACTCCTTGTTTCCGTCGCTGCCGGGCCGACGGTCCGACCCAACCGGTCGCGATCTCCATTGTGGCAGGCGGAGCCGGCGCGACTGAGGGCGGGACCCATCCAGCGGGATCCCCAACGACCGCCCCTACCAGGCCCGTTGGCGCTCCCGGCTTTGCACCATGACGCTGCGCGGATGACGACCACGGCGGCTGCCGGCCACGCCACGGGCGAGTGGCGCGAGGGCGGCGGCGTCCACACGGCGGGCAGCGCACCGCCAAGGACGAAGGGAGGGACAGCGAGGGGCCGCGCGGTGCTCCGCGCGGCCCCTGGGCTGCGAATTCCTATAGGTGGTGCGAGGGGGTCGGCTCAGCCCCAGGACTGGTTGCGGTTCTTGCCGCGACGGGCGGCCACCACGATGCCGATCACGATGCCGACGGCGAGCAGCGCACCGAGGCCGATGCCGCCGTAGAGCATGAGCTTGTCCTTGGCGCCCATGGGGGGGTTGGGGTCCTGGCCCTTGTCGGCGCCGGGCACGACGCCCGTCTGCGGGGCTTTGCCCTTCGGCATCGCGAGCGGGCCGTCCGCCGGGCCCGCCGGGATGTCCTTCCGCAGCGCGGGGCCGGGCTGGATGAAGCCGTAGCCGTAGTGCGCGTCCGGGAGCTTGAGGCCCTTGGCCTTCTCTGCCTTGGCGAGACCCGCCGTCTTCACCAGGCGGTTGGCGATCTGGCCGGGGGTGAGGTCGGGGAACTTCTCCTTGAGGAGGGCAGCGGTGGCGGAAACGTAAGCCGAGGCGGACGAGCTGCCGTTCGCCGTCTCGTATGCCGAGTCGCTCGCGCCCCTCACGGTGGGGATACGCACGCCGGGTGCGAGCAGATCCATGTCGGAGTTGTAGTTGTTGTCGTCGGAGGACTCACCGTACTGGTCGACCGATCCGACACCGATCGCTCCCGGGCAGCCCACGGGATAGCTCTTCTTGGACCAGCCGTCGTTGCCCGCGGCGGTCACGACCACTACGCCCTTTTCGAGGGCGTAGTGGATGGATTCGCACATGTCGGCGTCCCGGACGCTTCCGCCGTAGGACATGTTGATGACGTCAGCGCCGTGATCCACGGCCCACCGTGTGGCCAGCCCGTTGTTGTTGTACGTCGGGACAGGGAGGATCTTGGCGTCGGGAGCCAGTCCCTTGACGCCTTCGGATCCGCCCGGGCCATGTCCGTGGCCCGCGATGATCCCGGCCATCGCGCTGCCGTGATCGCGGACGTTTTCGTCAGGGCGCTTGGGGTGTTTGGCTGCCTCGGCTTGTTGCGCCGGCCCGAAGTCCGGTCCGGGAAGGAACTGGCCCTTGAGGTCCTGATGGGTCGTACGGAATCCGCTGTCCAGCACGGCCACCGTCACACCCTTGCCGGTGGCCTCCTTCCACAGATCCTGGGCCCCGAACGCCTCCAACGGCCACAGATCCTTGCGCGTTTGATCCGCGGACGCGGTGCCGCTCGCGGTGAGCAGCAGCGCTCCGGTCAGCGCAGCACCCACCGTCGCGCGCAGTGTTCGGGTGACCCTCATGCCTCGCTCCTTCTTGCTCTGCTCTCCGGGCGGCGGTGTTCCACCGAGGAAAAGCCCCGCACATCAGGTGCGGGGCCATCCTCATTGGCCGCCGTGCGACGGTATCGCCGGCCTACTCGATGACGCGAGGGGCCACATTACGTTGCGGCGTCCACGTCTCTTCGTCCTCCACCAGGTAGTCGGGGCGCTGCTTGCTGCTGCGCTCCTGCTCCTCGCGGCCGCCCTTGCCCTTGGCGCCGGCGGCGCCCGGCGCGCCGACCTGCCCGGCCTTCTTACCGCCACGGCTGCGGTGCAGTCCAGAGCCGCCCTGCTTGGCACCGCCCCCGGGACCGCCCGGCTTGCCGACCACGCCGCCACGGGTACGCGCCTGCGCGCCCTTGGCGCCGCCGGCCTTGGCACCGGCCTTGCCGCTGCCGGCGCCGGGTGCACCGGCGCCGCCGCCACGCATACCGCCGGCACCGGGCATGCCGGCGCGCATACCTCCGCCGCCGGCGCGCATGCCGCCCACCATGCCGATGGCGCCCGCGCCGATCGCACCGTCTCCGCCTCCGGAGGGGATGGCATGTCCGACGCCCGCTCCGCCGCCGATGGCGCCGGCGCTGGGCGGCGGGGTCATCGTCCCGCCGGCGACACCGTCGAGTCCGGTCTGTACGGGCACGTCGGGACGGCTGATGTTGGGCCCGCCGAAGCCCGGCGGGACGGCGTGGTTGCCGATCCCGTTGGGCATCTTCGGCTGGTAGTTCGACGGATCCGGCCGTGAAGCGCTCGTGTCCGGCATGTTCACCGGGGGCTGCTGCTTGAGGTCCTTCGGCGACGTCGGCCAGTCCCCACCGCCGCCCGGGGGCTCACCAGGGCCGTCGCGGAATCCACTGGTGTGAGCCGCGTAATTGGCCGCCAGCTCATCCATCACGATGACCGCCTCGACCTGACGCTCCTTGCTCAGGGACAGATTGTCCCGGTTGAGCTCCAGCGCCATGCGGGCGTCCATCTTCGGGTTCGCCATGTCCCGGTGGAACTGGCTGTCGTCGCCCTTGTCGTCCTTGAGCTTGTCCATGGTGCCGGGGTCATGGATGTTCGACATGGCCTTCTGGGCCTCGCGAAGGCTGTGCGCGACGCTGCCCTGCGCCCCGGACTGGCGTGAACCGATCAGCGACCGCTCGACGTTCCGGGAGTGCCCGTACGTCCGGTCGATCTTCTCGAGCACCTTGCCGGCTTCCCGGCGGAACGCCTCGGCCGCCGAGCCCTCCCAGTGCGCCGAGGCGTGGTCGACGGCGTCCATGAAGGACTTGCGGATGCCGCCACGCCCGTCTTCGCCCGCGAGCCGGTCGGCGGAGGCGCGCCAGTGCTGGCCGGACGTCTCGATCGCCCCGGGGTTGGCGTGCTTGATCATCGCCCGGAGATCGTTGATGCCGTGGTGATGGAAGTCGGAAGGCGAAGTAGGCGTGAGGTGCTGGCCCTTGAACGACTTCAGTCGCTCGTTCCGCTCCTCGTCCTTCCGCTGCTTCTCCATCGCCTTGGCGGACTCGTACTCCTGCCTGGCGTCAACCACGCCGGCCCCCCTTCATCGTCATCCTCTCGTCCCTGCTCCAGCGCCGACCGATCAGCCGTTCATCGAGACCTTGGCACCATGCTCCTGGTCCTCGTAAGCGCCCCGGCTGGCTTCCGTCTTCTCGCCGAATTTGGTGATGAGGCCCTGGAGCGCGGTGATGACCTGCGACATGTAGTTCTGCATGTCGTCGTGGGCACCGGCCAGATCCCCGCATTCGATGAAATTGACCCCAAATGCCGACTTCGGGATGGTCGTGCTGTACTTCATCTTCTGGCTGGGCTCATCCATGTCGGCCTGAAGACGCTTGAGCTGACGCACGACGCTGTCCAGCTCTTCGAGATCGACCTTGAACTGCTTGCTCATACCGCTCTCCCCGTTCCCCGCGTTGCCCCGCGCGCCCCGCTTGCGTCCTCGTGTCGCCCCGTGCGGCCGCCACAATAAGGGCAGCCTAAAGACAATAAAGACTAGGGAGTTGGCGGTCGGAAAAGCAAGATCGTAAGTCGTGATCTGTCCGATTCGCGGCAGAATGCGACCGTACTTTGTAGACGGTCCGTTACCAAGTACCCCTCAGGCACACCATCTACCCATCGGAGGGCCCTCCACTTCCCTCCGGGGCGGCGCTTCACGCCCTCAGGGAGGCCAGTTCCACGACCGTGATGTCCGGTGGCGCACCGACGCGTACCGGCGGGCCCCAGGTGCCCGCGCCGCGGGTGACGTAGAGCTGGGTGTCGCCGTAGCGCTCGAGTCCGGCGAGGGTGGGATTGGTGGCCGCGGCCAGGTAGGTGACGGGCCACATCTGGCCGCCGTGCGTGTGGCCGGACAGCTGGAGATCCACGCCGTGTCGGACGGTCTCGTGGATGGTGACCGGCTGGTGGGCCATGAGGACGACGGCGCGGGCGGGGTCGCGGCCGTCCAGGGCCCGTGCGTAGTCGGGGCCCGTGCCCTCGCGCTCGCCCGCGAGGTCGTTGATGCCCGCGAGGTCGAAGGCGGGCAGCTCGGTGCGCGCGTTCTCCAGGGGCGTGATGCCCAACTCCCTTACGTGGTCGACCCATTGGGCGGCACCGGAGTAGTACTCGTGGTTGCCGGTGACGAAGTACGCGCCGTGCCGGGAGCGCAGGTCGCGCAGTGGTTCGGCGGCCGGACCGAGGTCGGTGACGCTGCCGTCGACCAGGTCGCCGACGATGGCCACCAGATCGGGGCCGGTCCGGTTGATCGTCTCGACGATGCGCCGGGTGTGTGCGCGGCCGAGGATCGGGCCCAGGTGGATGTCGCTGACCACGGCGATACGGAAGCGGTGGGCGGCGCGCGGCAGTTTGGCCAGCGGCACCGTGACGCGCACTACGCGCGGGCCGCGCAGCGTCGTCGTGGTGCCGTAGCCGACGGTGGCCGCGGCGGCCAGGGTCGCGCCGGCGGCGACCGCCCGTGCGACGAAGAGCCGGCGGGGCGGGTGGGCGGGCGGCGGCAGGGCGTGGGCGCCGGGCGGGAGGAGGGTGGGAGCCGGCTCCCGATCACCTGCGGCGGACGCGGCAGAGGCAGCGGAGGGGGTCGTGGAGGAGGTCGTGGAGGAGGCAGCGGAGGAGGGCCCGGCGGCGGACTCCGTCGGCTGCGGGGGCTGGTCCTGCCGGGCATCGCGCCTCCCCGCCCACCGCAGCCACACCAGCCGTACGGCCTCCCCGGCGAGCAGCGCCAGTGTGAGATAGAGCACCAGCGCCAGCCACAGGTATCCGGGCCAGGCCAGCGCCTGTTGGACGGCGAAGGGGGCGCCGGAGGGGCCGGAGAGCACGGCCGCGAGGCCGGTCAGCGGAAGGGCGACGGCCGCGGCCGTGCCCGCCCGGCGCGGCCGGCTGCCCGGCGTCGTGGTGTCCCGGACGAGCCGGCACCACAGATAGCCGTGCACCGCGCCGAACAGCCCGAGGACCGGGACGAGGACCAGAGCGAAGGTCACGGCGGTTCCCCGTGCCCGTACCGTGCCCGTGCCTCAGGTGGCGGAGGAGGCGGGGGGCCGGTCGCCGTGGTCCGGGTCGTGCGGCTTCTCCCGGCGCAGGGCCCGTACTCCGCGGAACCCGATCACGCCGATCGCCGTCCCCAAGAGAAAGGACGTCACCGCGAGCAGCAGATGGACCCAGAAGTAGGCGGTCGGGTCACCCGCGTCGTCGAAGGCGAGACCGCTCCCGTCCTTCCAGAGATTCTTGACGAAAGTGATCCAGATGACCCAGCTCCACGCCCCGAAGGCGAGCAGGAACCAGGACACAGGGCGCGAGAGCTTCATACCTTCCAGTATGGGCAGCGGCTCCATCCGGCGGTCGGCAGGGGCACTCTTCCGTGGGGTGCTGTCTGATTCCGGGGCCCGGACGGGTACGTTCACCGACGTGCCGATGTCCTTCTCTGCTTCCACGGCTTCCCCCGCTTCAGCGGGTTCCTGCGCTTCAGCGATTCCCTGCAACCCCGCGGGTTCTCCGGCTCCCACGGGCGTCGGGACGTCGTCGGCTCCCGGTGCCGGGAGACCGGCGCGTAGGGCGAGCACGAGCAGCGGGACGGGCACAGGCAGCGAGACGGATACGAGCAACGGGGCGGCGGGTATGGCGGGTATGGGCAGCGGGACGGGCAGGGGCGGCGGAACGGGTATGAGCGGCCGGGCGGGTGCGGGATATCCGGTGCGCTCCGTCGCCGCGCTGGCCTCCGCCGCGCTGCTGGCGTCCCCGCTGCTGCTGGCCGGTACGGCGGCCGCCGATCCCAAGGACGGGCCGCCCAAGGCGCCGGCGCCGCCCGCCAAGATGTCGAAGGTCGGCGGGGACCGGCTGGGCATGCCGGGCGTGCAGGTCAACCAGACGCCGGGGGCGCCGAAGTTGCCGGGCCCGGACCAGATCACGGCCCGTGCGTGGATCGTGTCCGACGCCGATTCCGGCAAGGTGCTGGCGGCCAAGAACCCGCACTGGCAGCTCGCCCCGGCCAGCACCCTGAAGATGCTGTTCGCCGACACGCTGCTGCCGAAGTTCCCCAAGGACCAGAAGCACACGGTCAAGCCGGCCGACCTGGTCGGAATGGGAGAAGGCAGCAGCCTCGTCGGGATAAAGGAGAACCTGAGCTACTCGGTCCATGACCTGTGGCTCGGGGTGTTCCTGCGTTCCGGGAACGACGCGGTGCACACGCTGGCGGCGATGAACGGCGGCACGAAGGCCACCGTCGTCCAGATGCAGCAGCACGCGAAGGAGCTGAACGCCAACGACACCCATGTCGTCACGCCGGACGGCTATGACGCGCCGGGCCAGGTCTCCAGCGCGTACGACCTGAGCCTGTTCGCCCGATCGGGGCTGCACAACGCCGACTTCCGCGAGTACTGCTCGACGGCCAGCGCGCAGTTCCCCGGTGACAAGGGCAAGGACGGCAAGCGGGCGAAGTTCGGTATCCAGAACACCAACCGGCTGCTCAGCGGCGACTACGACATAAAGCCGTACCCGGGCATCGCGGGCGTGAAGAACGGCTCGACCACGAACGCCGGGTCGACGTTCACCGGTGTCGCCCAGCGCGGTGACCGCAAGCTGCTCGTCACGGTCATGAACCCGGAGAAGAAGGATCACAACGAGGGCTACCGGGAGGCCGCCAAGCTCCTCGACTGGGGCTTCGAGGCGTCCGGCAAGGTCGAGCCGGTGGGCCGGCTCGTCGGGCCCCGGAGCGAAGAGGACGGGTCGGACGGGTCGGGAGACGGCAGCGGGAAGAACGGGCGGGCGCAGGCCCAGGCGGCGCTGGACTCCTCCGACGACTCGGGCGGCACCTGGACGGCCGTGGGGATCACCGGCGGCGCACTGGTGCTGCTGGGCGTCGCGGCACTCGCCGTGCACCGGCGCTGGCCGCTGCCGGAGCTGGTGCGGGGGCGTCGGCCCCAGAAGTGAGCGGCCGAGAGGTACGGACCGTCCCGTCAGGTACGGGGCGGTCCGGTGCGGTTCGGGGCCGTCCCGCCTGACGCGCCGTCAGCCCGCCCCGCCGGCTCCCCGTTCGTGGGCGACTGTGCCTCCCCGCCCTCAGGCGCCGCCGCCTCCCCGTCCGGTGGCCCCGCGGCCTTCGGCTCCTCCCCCTCGCCCTCACCATCCGCATACGGTGTGGCCGTCCACGCCGAGCAGAACACCACCAGCTTCGCGGTGAAGTTGATCCACAGCAGCAGCGCGATCGGGGTCCCGAAAGCGCCGTACATGCTCTTCGACGCGACGCCCCTGAGATAGCCGCTGAGCAGCAGCTTCAGCAGTTCGAAGCCGACCGCGCCGATCAGGCTGGCGACGATGACGGCGCGCCTGGGCGGGTGCGCGCCGGGCAGCTTGGTCAGCACGTAGGCCAGCAGCAGGAAGTCCGTGAGGACGGCGATGCAGAAGCCGGCGCCGGACAGCAGGATGCTGCCGACACCGCCGTGCTGCAGGCCGATCGCGTCGGCGGCCTTGCCGACGGCGGAGCTCGCGAAGCCCGAGCAGGCGGCCGAGAGCAGTGCGACGCCGCCGAGGCCGAACAGCAGCGCGCCGTCCCGGAGCCTGCTGAGGAAGAAGTTGACGTCCTCCTCGTCCTTCTCCCACACCGCGCGCAGACAGTCGCGCAGCGACTCGACCCAGCCGATGCCGGTGAGCAGCAGCAGGGCGCCGGCGATCAGCCCGACCGTGGCGGCGTTGTCGACCAGGCCGGCGAGATCGAGCTGTCCCGAGATGCCGGGGATCTGCTCGGCGAGGCTGGCTTCCAGGGTGTGGAGTTGGCTGTCGCTGAGCACCGCGGCGCCGATCGCGGCGGCGACGGTGAGCAGCGGGAAGAGCGCGACGAAGCTGGTGAAGGTGATCGCGGCGGCGAGTCTGGTCCAGTGCACCCGTTCCATGCGCTCGTACGCCCGCCAGAGGTGCGTGGTCATCAGCCAGGCGACGGCCGGTCCGATCACCGGCAGCCTGCGCAGCCAGTCCATGGCGTTCCCCTCTCGCCGCCCTGCCCCGTCTGCCGGGCGGCAGGTGTCCCGGTGATCAGGAACACTAGCTTCCGGATGCCCCGGAAACGGGGGCAGGCGGCGGACGGCATGCCGATTCCCCGCCTACGGGAGCACCGGCGGCAACGCCGACAGGAACGGCCCTGCGGCTCTTGAGGCCTACGGAGCCGGCGCCGGCGGCCGGGACAGATCCGCCTGGCGCGGGACGCCGGCCGTCTGCGTCCCGAACGGGTACTCCCGCTCCAGCCGCCACACCGCGTCCGGGCCCTGCTCGTACAGGGCGAAGCCGCCGATGGTCCAGGTCGCGGAGAAGTCGCCGAGCTCGGCGTGCGCGCGGTCCATCGCCTCGTCGGCGATGCCGTGCGCCACGGTCACATGCGGGTGGTACGGGAACTGGAGCTCGCGGGCGCACGGCCCGGACGCGGCGCGGACGCGGGCCTGGAGCGCGGTGCAGCCCGCCTCGCCCTGGGCGACCTTGACGAAGACGACCGGGGAGAGCGGGCGGAAGGTGTCGGTGCCTTCGAGGCGGAGCGGGAACGGGCGGAAGGAGGCCGCCACCTCGGCGAGGTGCCGTTCGACGTCGGGCAGCGCGTCGGCGGGTACCTCCGTCGGCGGGAGGAGGGTGATGTGCGTGGGGATGCCGTGTGCGGCAGGGTCCCCGAAGCCCTCGCGCTTCCTCTGGAGGAAGCTTCCGTAAGGCTCCGGGACCGCGATCGAAACGCCCAGCGTTACGGTCCCCACTGAGTTCTCCCTCCTGCTGTTCCCGGCCCGCGTTCACGCACTGCTCTCAGTGTGCAGGGTGCGCGCCCGATCCGGGGAGCGTCGTCGGTCCTGTTATACGCAGGCCCGTGAGCCCCCGAGGGCGGGGGCGCGGGGCCCTGGGCCGTCCGCGAGGCCGCCCGTTGCCGGCCTCGCGGGACGTCCCGTCAGTACTTCGCCGGCAGCAATCCGAGCCGGTCATACGTGGTGGCGAGGGTCTCGGCGGCCACCGCGCGGGCCTTCTCGGCGCCCTTGGCCAGGATCGAGTCCAGGGTCTCCGGGTCGTCCAGATATTCCTGCGTGCGGTCCCGGAACGGTGTGACGAAATCGACCATCACCTCGGCGAGGTCGGTCTTGAGCGCTCCGTAGCCTTTGCCCTCGTAGTCGGCCTCCAGCTTGGGGATCTCCGTGCCGGTGAGCGTGGAGAGGATGCTCAGGAGGTTGCTGACGCCGGGCTTCTGCTCGCGATCGAAGCGGATCACCGTGTCGGTGTCCGTCACGGCGCTCTTGATCTTCTTCGCGGTGACCTTGGGCTCGTCGAGGAGGTCGATGATCCCCTTGGGCGAGGACGCCGACTTGCTCATCTTGATCGACGGGTCCTGAAGATCGAAGATCTTCGCCGTCTCCTTGACGATGTACGGGTTCGGGATGGTGAAGGTGTCGCCGTAGCGGGTGTTGAAGCGGTCCGCGAGGTCGCGGGTGAGCTCCAGGTGCTGGCGCTGGTCCTCGCCGACCGGGACCTGGTCGGCCTGGTAGAGCAGGATGTCGGCGACCATCAGCACGGGGTAGGTGAACAGGCCGACCGTCGTACGGTCGGTGCCCTGCTTCGCCGACTTGTCCTTGAACTGGGTCATCCGGGACGCCTCGCCGAAGCCGGTGACGCAGTTCATGACCCAGGCGAGCTGGGCGTGCTCGGGCACATGGCTCTGCACGAAGAGCGTGCAGCGCTCCGGGTCGAGGCCGGCGGCCAGCAGCTGGGCGGCCGCGACGCGGGTGTTCCGCCGCAGTTCGGCCGGGTCCTGCGGGACGGTGATCGCGTGCAGGTCGACCACCATGTAGAAGGCGTCGTGGGACTCCTGCAACGCCACCCACTGGCGGACGGCGCCGAGGTAATTGCCGAGGTGGAAGGAGCCGGCGGTGGGCTGAATGCCGGAGAGCACACGAGGCGGACGCTGCATGGCGGAGCCATTCCCCTTGGGGCGGTGGTGGGCGACGGGCGGGCGATCGAGAGCCATGGACCGATTGTCTCAGGTCCGCGCGCGCACCCCGGCGCATGGTCGGCCCAGGGGCTTCCGGGGCGAGGCGGAGGGCGGACGAGGGGCCTGCGCGCTGCCCCTCGCCGCCCCCTCCCCCGGCTCAGTCGCCCGTCGGCAGCCCCGGCGCCGGATACCCCGCCATCAGCTCCGCGACCTCGCCGCGGATGGCCGTCAGGGCCGCCTCGTCGCCCGTCCGCGCGGCCGTGACGCCGCGGTCGATCCACTCGGCGACCTGCGGCATCCGGTCCGTGCCCAGGCCCCGGGAGGTGAGCGAGGGGGTGCCGATGCGGATGCCCGACGGGTCGAAGGGCTTACGCGGGTCGAAGGGGACGGTGTTGTAGTTGACGACGATGCCGGCCCGGTCCAGGGCCTTGGCGGCGACCTTGCCCGGCACGTCCTTCGAGGTGAGGTCGATCAGCACCAGGTGGTTGTCCGTACCGCCGGAGACCAGGTCGAAGCCGCGGGCCAGCAGCTCCTCGGCGAGCGCCTTGGCGTTGGCGACGACGGCGTGCGCGTACTCCCGGAAGGACGGCGCGGCCGCCTCGTGCAGCGCGACCGCGATGGCGGCCGTGGTGTGGTTGTGCGGACCGCCCTGGAGGCCGGGGAAGACGGCCTTGTCGATGGCCTTGGCGTGGTCGGCGCGGGACATCAGCATGGCGCCGCGCGGGCCGCGCAGGGTCTTGTGGGTGGTGGTGGAGATGACGTCGGCGTGCGGTGCGGGGGACGGGTGGGCGCCGCCCGCGATCAGGCCGGCGATATGCGCGATGTCGGCGACGAGTACCGCGTCGACCTCGCGGGCGATCTCGGCGAACGCGGCGAAGTCGATGGTGCGCGGTACGGCCGTACCACCACAGAAGATGATCTTCGGGCGTTCCTTGATGGCCAGGTCGCGGACCTCGTCGAAGTCGATCAGCGCGTTGTCGGCCCGTACGCCGTACTGCACGCCGTGGAACCACTTGCCGGTCGCCGAGACGCCCCAGCCGTGCGTGAGGTGGCCGCCCATCGGCAGCGACATCCCCATCACGGTGTCGCCGGGCTGCGCGAAGGCCAGGTAGACGGCGAGGTTGGCGGGCGAGCCCGAGTACGGCTGGACGTTGGCGTGCTCGACGCCGAAGACGGCCTTGGCGCGCTCGACGGCCAGCGTCTCGACGCGGTCGATGTTCTGCTGGCCTTCGTAGTAGCGACGGCCCGCGTATCCCTCGCTGTACTTGTTCTGAAGGACGGTGCCGGTGGCCTCCAGGACGGCGGTGGAGACGTAGTTCTCGCTGGGGATCAGCCGCAGTGTGTCGGCCTGGAGCTGTTCCTCGGCGCCGACGAGGGCGGCCAGTTCGGGGTCGGCGGCGGCCAGCGCGGGATGGGAAAGGGGCTGTGACATATGGGGCTGTGACATGGCGTCCTCCGGGGGCGGTCGATCGGTGGTCCGGTCGTGGTCCCGGGGTGCCCAGGCGGGCGGCACCTCGTGAGGGTGGCCGCACACCGCTCCCTCGGGGTTCATTCCCCGTACGCCAGTCGCGGTGCGCACCACAGAGTTTAGGTGATCGCCCGGTTTCGGGTGATCACTTGGAGCACGGCGTCGGCCGGAGCGCGAGTGCCCGGCCGGCGCAACAATGGAAGCGGGCGCAGCGCCGTCTGCGCCCGTACGGCCGTGGAACGGCCTGACAGGACGGAGTCACCGGTGACGACCACGGAACGCTGCATCGCCGCCGCCGAAGCCCACAGCGCGCACAACTACCACCCGCTCCCCGTCGTCGTGGCCAGCGCGGAGGGTGCCTGGATGACGGACGTGGAGGGCCGGCGCTACCTGGACATGCTCGCCGGGTACTCCGCGGTGAACTTCGGGCACGGCAACCCGCGGTTGGTCGGCGCGGCCAAGGCCCAGCTGGAACGGGTCACGCTCACCTCCCGCGCCTTCCACCACGACCGGTTCGCCGACTTCTGCGGGCAGCTGGCCGAGCTGTGCTCGATGGACATGGTGCTGCCGATGAACACCGGCGCCGAGGCGGTCGAGACGGCCGTGAAGACGGCACGCAAGTGGGGCTACAAGGTCAAGGGCGTACCGGACGGCCGGGCGAAGATCGTCGTCGCGGACAACAACTTCCACGGCCGGACGACCACCATCGTCTCGTTCTCCACGGACGCCGAGGCCCGCGACGGCTTCGGCCCGTACACCCCCGGCTTCGAGATCGTCCCGTACGGCGATCTCGCGGCTTTGGAGGCGGTGGTGGACGAGAACACCGTGGCGGTGCTCCTGGAGCCGATCCAGGGCGAGGCGGGCGTGCTGGTGCCGCCGCCGGGCTATCTGGCGGGCGTGCAGGAACTGACCCGCGCCCGGAACGTGCTGTTCATCGCCGACGAGATCCAGTCGGGGCTGGGCCGCACCGGCCGGACCTTCGCCTGCGAGCACGAGGGCGTCGTCCCCGACATGTACGTATTGGGCAAGGCGCTGGGCGGCGGTGTGGTGCCGGTGTCGGCGGTGGTGTCCTCCCGCGAGGTGCTGGGGGTGTACGCACCGGGCGAGCACGGTTCGACGTTCGGCGGCAACCCGCTCGCCTGCGCGGTGGCCCTGGAGGTCATCGCGATGCTGCGGTCCGGCGAATTCCAGGAGCGGGCGGCGGAGTTGGGCGAGCATCTGCACCGCGAGCTGGGCCTGCTGGTGGGCGACGGCGCGGTGGACGCGGTACGCGGCCGCGGGCTGTGGGCGGGCGTGGACGTCAACCCGTCCCGCGGCACGGGCCGGGCCGTCTCCGAGCAGCTGATGGCGCGCGGCGTCCTCGTCAAGGACACCCACGGCAGCACGATCCGGATCGCACCGCCGCTGATGATCAGCAAGGAGGACCTGGACTGGGGGCTGGAGCGGCTGCGGGAGGTGCTGGAGGCGTGATGCGGGGGTGGCGGGCAGGTGCGCACCCCAGGGGCAGGTGCGCGACGCGCCTCAGAGGATCACATGCGGCAGGAAGCGCGCGTACTCGTCCGTGACCGGCCCCGCCGACTCGCGGATGCCCAGCCCCGCCGACTCGTCCTCGACGACCCACGCGCCGAGCACCACCCGGTTGCCGTCGAAGTCCGGCAGTGGGGCCAACTCCTGGTAGCAGCACGGGTCTTCGGGGCCGCGCAGCGCCGGTTCGGCGCCCGGCTCGTGCAGGGTGACCCCGGCGCCCTCCCGGCCGAGCAGCGGCTTGGCGACGTATCCCTTCGTACGTGCCAGCTCGCGCGGCCCGTCCAGATAGGCCGGCAGCAGATTCGGATGGCCGGGGAACAGCTCCCACAGCACCGCCAACAGCGCTTTGTTGGAGAGCAGCATCTTCCAGGCCGGCTCGATCCAGAGGGTGGAGCCGGTGCCGCCGCCGTTGTCGAGCGTGTCCAGGACGTGCGGCCCGAACTCGTCGGTGGCCAGCCACTCCCACGGGTAGAGCTTGAAGCAGCTGCGGATGAACCGCAGCCGCTGGTCGACGAAGCGGCCCGAGAGCCGGTCCCAGCCGATGTCCTCCATGGAGATCGCGACGGTCTCCAGGCCGGCCTGCTGTGCCGTCTCCTCCAGGTAGGCGACGGTCATCAGGTCCTCGCCCAGCTCATCGCCGGCCGAGTGCGCGAAGTGCAGCGGCGCGCCCGGCGGCAGCAGCGACGCCTGCCGCTTCCAAGCGGCCACCAGCCGCTCATGCAACGAATTCCACTGATCGGCGCCGGGAAACCGCTCCTCCATCCAGAACCACTGCGGGCTGGCGGCCTCGACCAGCGACGTCGGCGTGTCCGCGTTGTACTCCAGCATCTTGGCCGGCCCGGTGCCGTCGTAGTGCAGGTCGAACCGCCCGTAGACCGACGGGAGTTCGCCACGACGGCGCCAGGACTCGGCGACCAGCCGCGCCAGCCGCGGGTCCTCGATGCCGAGGTCCGCGAAGCGTTCCCGCTCCACGATGTGCGCGGCCGCGGCCAGGCACATGCCGTGCAGCTCCTCGACGACATCCTCCAGCGCCTCGACCTCGGGCAGCGAGAACTCGTAGTACGCGCTCTCGTCCCAGTACGGCCGCAGCGAGTCGTCGGGGTATCTGGTCAGCGGGTAGATCAATCCCTGTTCCTCGACGGTCTGCTGCCAGCCGGGGCGGGGCTCGATGGTGTGCCGTTGCATGCCTGCGACCGCGCCGCTCAGCCGCCGATGCGGCCGTGCGAGCCGCCCGACCCCGAGCAGCCGAAGCCGCCGCGGTTGACGGCCGTGCTCTTGCTGAACGTGCCGCTGTCGGCGTACTTGCCGCTGGTGCTGTCGGGGCCGTAGTACCACTGCCCGTCGACGGACTTCCGCTGCTTGCCGTACCCGCCGCCGGTGCTGCCGCCTCCGCTGGACGTACCGCCGGAACTGCTGCCGCCCGCCGAGCAGTTCTTGCTGTCGACGACGCGGTACCCCTTGAGGGTGTCGTAACTGTTGCGGTCCACACAGCGCTTGTCCGGCTCGGAACCGCAGGACGTCAGAGCGGCGGCCAGCGCGCCCATGCCGCCCAGGATCACCGTGCTCGACCGCAGCCGCCGGCGTGCTTTCTCGGCCATTCGACTTCCCCCGTGCCCCTCGTTGACTGTCTGACGCCTGTTGACGGTCTGCTGACTATTGATGGTCTGCCGACTGTCTGAAAACCGTTGAGCGAGTCAGCCTAGACGGCGACCGCACGCCGCCCCCATGCACCCGGCGGACGATTCCGACTCCGCCCGCCATGCCCTCTCCGCCGCCTCCGGCCCCCTACAGTCGTTTCGTGATCCTTGGCATGATCTGTGCGCTCGGCTCGGCGGTGTGCTTCGGCACCGCCTCCGTCCTCCAGGCCGTCGCGGCACGCGCCACCGCCCCCGGCAAAGGTTCCGGCGTAGATCCCCGCCTCCTCCTGCGGGTCCTCAAACAGTGGCGCTACCTGCTCGGCCTGGCCCTGGACTTCCTCGGCTTCCTCCTGGAACTCGTAGCCCTTCGCTCTCTCCCCATCTACGCGGTCGGCGCGGCGCTCGCGGCCAGCCTCGCCGTGACAGCGGTGGTCGCGGCGCGGGTGCTGCGCGTCCGGCTCAGCCGCACCGAATGGCTCGCGGTGGCGGCGGTCTGCGGCGGTCTCGCGATGCTGGGGCTGGCCTCCGGCGAGGAGGGCCACCGCAGGGGCTCATTCGACCTGCGTATCGGGGTACTGGCCTGCGCACTCGCCATCCTCGCCTCCGGAGCACTGGCCGGCCGGCTCCCCGCCCGTGCCCGCGCCGCGGTCCTCGGCCTCGGCGCGGGCTTCGGCTTCGGAGTGGTGGAGGTCGCCGTCCGCCTCATCGACGACTTCTCCTTCCCCGCGATCCCCACCCTCCTCACCAACCCCGCTGTCTACGCCCTGCTCATCGGCGGCGGCGCGGCCTTCCTCCTGCTGACCTCGGCCTTCCAACGCGGCTCGGTCACCGCCGCCACGGCGGGCATGGTGATCGGCGAAACCGTGGGCCCGGCGCTGGTCGGCGTCGTCTGGCTCGGCGACCGCACGCGTGCCGGACTGACCCCGCTGGCAGTACTCGGCTTCGCCCTCGCGGTGGCCGGGGCGCTGGTGTTGGCGCGGTTTGGGGAGGCGCCGGCGGAGGTGGCAAGCGGTGAGCGACACGCGCCGGAGGGACGGCGGGCGGACGCGGTGGAGGAGCCGTGAGGGGGCGCGGTGGTGGACCCCTGCTCGGATATTGAGCCTATGAGCTGGCCTTCCGTACCGGCCTCTCCAGACACAGCGTCATCACATCTGACTCATAGGGAACTTGGGGAACCGTCCACCCAACTGGAATAGTCTGATCATCTAACAAAGACTTTCCGGGGGGATTGTTCCGCATGGGTGTTGTGCTGCCGGGCTGGGCGGATGAACTGCTCGACCTGATCGGTGTGTCCTGGCCGAATGTCGACGAGGACGACTACCGCGAAATGGCCAACGCCATGCGGGAGTTCGCCGACGACATCGACGAGGGCGCCAACGAAGCCCACACCGCGATCCAGAGCCTGGTCGGCTCGGCAGGCGGCTCCCTGGCCATCGAAGCACTCAACGCCCACTGGGGAAAGATCAACGGCCAGCACCTCAAGGGCCTCGCCGACTGCGGCCGTATGGCAGGCACCGCGATGGACGGCGTCGCCGTCCTCATCGAAGGCGCCAAGATCGCCGCCCTCGTCCAACTCGGCATCCTCGCCGCCGAAGTCATCGCCGCCCAGGCCGCGGCCCCCTTCACCCTCGGACTGTCCGAAGTCGGCGCGCTGGCCGCCACCCAGGCCACCCGCATGATCGTCAAACGCCTCTTCAAGGAGGTCTGCCAGCAGGTCGCCGAACAGGTCATCAGCATCGCCCTGACCCCCGTCGAGGAAGCCCTCGCCTCCATGGTCGGCGACCTCGTCGTCCAGCTCGGCGCCAACGCCCTCGGCGTCAAGGACGGCGTCGACCTCGGCCAGACCGCCAAAGCCGGCAAGGAAGGCTTCAACCAAGGCGTCAACGACGCCAAGGACGCCGCCAAATCCGCCGCCGACAACCCCATGGAACTCCTCAGCGCCGGCGGCCGCCGAGGCGGCGGCGGAGGCGGCGGGCTCGGCGGATCCGGCAGCAGCGGCGGCGGAGGCGGCAGCAGCTCCGGCGGCGGAGGCGGCAGCGGCTTCAGCTTCGACAAGGACGAACACGACAAGGCCGTCACCAGCCTGGAAAGCGCAGGCGGCACCTTCCGCAACAAGGCCGGCGGCAAAATCGGCCGAGCCAAGAGCCACCACGGCCGCACCCGCGGCAAGGACTTCATCGCCGACGCCGCCAACACCATGCTCGACAAGGTCATCGACGGCATCGAGGACGCGGTCAAAAAGACCGCCAAACACCTCGACGACAACATGACCCGCGGCATCAAACAGATGGCCAAGAACCACCACGAAAACGACAAGGGCCTGGCCGACCACTTCAAGGGCATTGGGAAGGACGGCAAGGGCGATCCCAAGTCCCCCAACGGCGGCGGCTCAGGCCCGGGGGGCAGCGGCGGCGGCAAGTCACCGCACTCGAAGGGGCCTCATTCCAAGGGACCTTCGAAGAGCGAGGCCTCCAAGCAGGCGGACGCCGACCATGCCAACGACAAGACCCGCAAGGACGAGGGCAAGTGCACGAACGGCACTGACCCAGTCGACCTGGCCACGGGCAAGGTGTACCTGACCCAGACCGATATCTCCCTGCCCGGCGCCCTGCCGCTGGTCTTCACCCGTAAATACGAGTCATCGACCCGTATCGGGCGCCACATCGGTCCGTCCTGGTCCTCCACCATCGACCAGCACCTGGAGATCGACGCCGAAGAGGTCGTCTTCGTCACCGAGACCGGGATGCTTCTGCGCTACCCGCTCCCGGAAACCGGCGATCAAGTACTGCCGAAGCACGGCCCACGCTGGCCCCTAACCCGCACTGACCAGGGCGACTGGGCCGTCCACGACCCGGACACCGGCCAGACCAGCTACTTCACTGACGCCTTGCACGCCCCCGGCATCGCCCTGCCCGATGAGATCACGGACCGCAACGGGCACCAGATCACCTTCGACTACGCCGACGAAACCGGCATCCCGTACGCGATCCGCCACAGCGCCGGCTACGAACTCAAGCTCACCTGCGACGAAAACGGCCACCTCACCGCCCTGCACCTGGCCGGTGCCGCCAACGACGGCTCAGACCAGCTGATCCGCTCCTACGGGCATGACGAGGCCGGCAACCTCACCACCGTCACCAGCTCCACCGGCGCGGTGACCCGGTTCGAGTACGACATCGAGCACCGGATGACCGCCTGGGTCGACTCCAACGACTCACGCTACGAGTACACCTACGACGACCGTCACCGCTGCATCACCCAGGGCGGCGCCGAGTGGCACCTGGAAAACCGCTTCACCTACGGCGAACCAGACGCGGAGACCGGCCACCGCATCTCCACGCTCACGGACGGACAGGGCGCCGCGACCCGGTACCTCTTCAACGCGCGGCTCCAGGTGGTCGCGATCACCGACCCGCTCGGCAACACCTCACGGACCACGTATGACACGCACGACAACCCCGTGCAGATCATCGATCCGCTGGGCGGTACCACACACCTGACGCATGACGAGGACGGTCACCTCCTCTGCGTCATCCGTCCGGACGGCTCCACCACCTCCGCCACCTACACCGACCTCGGCCTTCCCGCGGAGGTCACCAGTGCGGACGGCCAGACCGTCCGCCAGGAGTACGACGCCAAGGGCAACCGGACTGCTGTTACCGACCCCGCGGGCCACACCACCCGCTTCACCCACGATGCACATGGGCACGTCAGCTCGGTCACCGACCCGCTGGGAAACACCACGCGCATCGAGTGCGACCAGGCAGGACTCCCCCTGACCGTCACCGATCCTCTCGGTGCAGTCTCGCGCTTTGGCCGCGACCGTTTCGGCCGCACCACCCGCGTCACCGACCCGCTCGGCCACACCACCCGCTACCAGTGGACCCCCGAAGGTCACCTCGCGGCCCGTATCAACCCGGACGGCACCCAGGAAGCCTGGACCCACGACGGCGAGGGTAACTGCACCTCACACACCGATCCCATGGGCCGGATCACGACATTCGAGTACGGGCATTTCGACCAGTTGAAGGCGCGCACCGACCCGGACGGGGTGCGCTATCAGTTCGTGCACGACACCGAGCTGCAGCTGATGAAGGTCACCAATCCCCAGGGCCTTACCTGGCGATATGAGTACGACGCAGCGGGCTACCTGATCTCGGAGACGGACTTTGACGGCCGTACTCAGGCGTATACCCACGATGCGGCCGGCCGGCTGACCTCACGGACCACGGCACTCGGCCACACGATCCGCTTCACCTACGACGCTCTGGGACGCACTGTCACCACGGACGTCGACGGTGAGGTGACCACCTACCGGTACGACGCTGCTGGGCGCACGACTCAGGTCATTGCCCCGGACAGCGAACTCATCTACAGCCACGACGAGTTCGGGCGGGTTGTCGCCGAGACGGTGAACGGTCGCACCACCACCTTCAGACACGACGCCTTGGGCCGTCGAATATCCCGCACCACTCCCACCGGCGTGGTGAGTCAATGGACCTACGACGCAGCTGGGCAATGTACGGGACTTGATGTCTCCGGCCGAACTCTGACTTTCACGCACGACGCGCTCGGCCAGGAACTCTCCCGGACCCTCGGCGACATCACGTTCGCCCACACCTACGACGCCTGCGGCCGCATCACCGGCCGGCAGGTCACCTCGGCTGCTGAAACCATCCAGCACCGCGTGTACACCTACCGCGCTGACGGCAACCTCATCGGCATCGACGACCATCTCAACGGACCCCGCCGCTTCGAACTCGACACCGTCGGTCGGGTCACCACCGTCTCTGCCCGCAACTGGACCGAGACCTACGCCTACGACGCGGCCGGAAACCAGACCCACGCCACTTGGCCCGACCGCCACCAGGCTTCCGAGGCCCGGGGCGAGCGCACCTACACCGGCACCCGACTGAACCGCGCGGGGGACATTCGCTACGAATACGACGCAGCCGGCCGCACCACCTTGCGCCAGAAGACCCGCCTTTCCCGCAAACCTGATACCTGGCGCTACACCTGGGATGCGCGCGACCGCCTGATCGGCTGCACCACCCCCGACGGCACCAGCTGGAGGTACACCTACGATCCCCTCGGCCGCCGCTCGTCGAAACAGCGTCTCGCTGACGACCAGCAAACCGTCGTGGAGCAGGTGGACTTCACCTGGGACGGCGCCGTCCTCTGTGAGCAGACCACCACAGGCGGCATGACCCTCACCTGGGATCACCAGGGGTTCGTCCCACTGATCCAGAGGGAACGCAAACACCTCTCCGATGCAGAGGTCGCCGAACGCTTTTTCGCGATTGTCACCGACCTTGTCGGTACGCCCACCGAGCTTCTCGATGAACAGGGCCGCATAGTCGCCCGTGCCCGAACCACGTTGTGGGGTTCCACGGCATGGAATGCTGACGCGACCGCCCACACTCCGCTCCGCTTCCCCGGGCAATACTTCGACCCCGAAACTCAACTCCACCACAACTACTTCCGGACCTACGACCCCGAAACCGCCCGCTACCTCACTCCAGATCCTCTCGGGCTCGGGCCTGCCCCCAACCCGGCGGCGTACGTCATCAACCCTCATACTTGGAGTGACCCGTTCGGGCTTTCTCCGGAGGGTGAGCACGAGTGGGCCGATCCGGCAGATATTAATTTCTCTCAGCGTACGGTTTCGCCCAACGACTACGCCGACCGCATGCGTGCCGGCGAATGGGACTGGAGGCGTCCAGGTGCGGCGCTCACCGTCATGGAAGTCGATGGTCAGCTCGTCAGCTACGACAACCGGAGGCTCGATGCCGCACGGGAAATAGGTGAACCTGTTACTATCCACCGGGTTAATCCCAATGATCAGTACCCGCCGTCACCCAAGGACGTCACCTGGAAAGAGGCATTCCGAAAGCGTATGAACTCCGGGCGTAACAGAGATGCCCAAGGCAACCCCGTTCCCCCTAAGGGACTTTCGGGACGGCCGGATCACGTGCCTAACCAAAAAAAGCGCGGGTGCAAGAAGAAATGAGTGCGATCGAGCGCCTCTGGGCGGACTACCAGTTGCCAGACGTTGACGGCCTCTATTTTCCTGACGGGCGCTCATACGAAGTCTGCCTCGATACCGATTCGGCGAGCGGAATGAGGTTCGGGGGAGCCTTCGATCTGGAAGAGGTGCTGGCGGAGGACCCAGATTGGGTGACTGACATCGGCAGGAACCGATCGGTTCCCCTGGCGGGCGGAGGATTCCTCTGGGGAGGTGAGGGAATGTCCCATGGGTCGTACGGCTTCTGCGGACGGCTCCACGGCGATCACACCCTGGCCTGGGCCCTCTCCTTTGAGGATTCCAACCCTTTTACCGATATCCAAGTTTCGGGAAACACCGCCATTTTCCGCTCCACTTCCGGTGTATCGATCACCGTAAATATCGGTGATCCGCTGCGATCCGGAGCTGCGTAGGCCCTCGCGGTATTCGGATAGAAAGCCCTGAGGAGTTCCCGCTGCCGCACAGTTCTTTTCATGGCATCGGGACGCATCCCCACGGTGCGGACAGCACTCCGCCGCGCGACGATCACGTTGCATCGTTCGAAGGATCGGCCATGACCGCAGGCACTGAAGGCAGTGAAGGCACCCCAGAACTCGACGCACTGCCCGTTGCTATGACGCTGCGTCATCCAGCTGCATCGGACCACCCGCGGCTCCAGGTGGCCCTGGCTGACTGGTGGGGCGGCCTCGGTGGCGACGCGGGTGTGCTGCAACGGCAGTTGCTCGTACCGCGGTTGTTTCTTCAGCACTTTGCGGAGACCAGCTATCTCGTTGAGGGTGACGACGGCGCCCTCCGTGCCTTTCTCATAGGTTTTCTGTCCCAGACGGAGCCGAAGACGGCGTATATCCACTTCGTCGGGGTGTGTCCCGAAGGGCAGCGTGGTGGGCTCGGCAGCGCGCTGTATCACCGTTTCTTCGACACCGCTCGCGGCCACGGGAGGACCCAGGTTCGGTGCATCACCAGCCCTACGAACCTCAACTCCATCGCGTACCACACCCGTATGGGCTTCCGGTTGGAGCCGGGCGACCGGGTGGAGGGTGGCGTGCCGGTGCACGGGGATTACGACGGGCCGGGGCTGGACCGGGTGTCGTTCGTGCGGGATCTGTGACGGGGAGTCAGGGGAAGGGCGCCCCCGGCGTCAGTAGAAGACGGACGGGAGGTATGCCCCGGCGGGCTCGTTGTAGAGGCCGATGGTCATCAGGCTCATCAGCTCCGACACCTTGAGGCCGTTGCGCAGGGCCCATTGGAGCAGGGCGCTGTCGCGTGCGGGGATGAGGATGCCGGGGCCGCCGAAGGCGGGAGCCGAGGCGATCAGGGCCCTGATGTCCTCGGTGCTCTCGCCGACCGCGTGCGCGAAGAAGGACAGGTCCGTTGCGTAGCCGGTGATCCGTTCGTCGTGCACGGTCACGCGTGCCGTGCCGCTCTTCAGCGCGTCGGCGACCTCCCCGCCGCGGTCGATCCCGTGCACCCTCCGGCAGACCTGGTTGCAGGCCTCCAGGTCCGCATCGGTCGCCGGCCGCACCTCGTACCCGGGCACCATCCCGCCGATCGGCGGTCCCTGCATGCAGGCCATGGTTTCGCGGAACTCGAACCCCAGGCCGGCGTAGAGCGCGAACGACCGGGAGTGGTAGCCGCTCTGCAGCAGCCGGATGCCGGGTGCGTGCCGTTCGGCCGCTCGCTGCATGACGTCCTGCATCAGCCGACGCCCGACGCCGCCGTTCTGGGCGCCGGGGGCCACGGTGACCGGCCCGACGCCGACGACGGGCGAACGTTCGTCGAGAAAGTTGCTGCCCATGATCTCGCCGTCGCGCTCGGCGACGACGCTGTAGATGCCTGGGTGGTTCAGCATCATCTCGACCACTCCCGTGGCCGCTTCCGGACTGGGGACGGAGGGGGGAAATGCGTGCTCGCGGGCGATTCCGGCGAAGGCCTCGAAGCAGATCCTGCCGCAGTCCGCGGCATCGTCGGCTCGTCCTGGGCGCAGTACGAGATTCATGATCGCCCCTCCCTCCCGGACCGGACGCGGACCGAATACGGGCCGAATACGGGCCGCGCATCCGCCGGGGCACTCTGTCGACAGGACGGTTCTCCTTCCATCCAACGCGTGGTGCGCCGCAGCGGCAATCCGGCCGGGGACAGGGGCACGGACAGGGACACAGACAGGGAAAGGGACCGACGGCGTCAGCCGGGGTCTTCCGGCTGCGGCGGGAGGCTCGCGCCGCGGGCTTCGGCGACCCGCAGTGTGTCTGTCAGGCACTCGATGAGCCTGATGGCGGCGAAGCGGACCTCGTCCGGGGCCGCGACGTTCGTGCCGTCCAGCATGTCGCGGGCGAGTCGGACGACGGTCTGCGCCGTGTCGAGCTGTTCCCGTTCCACCTGGTCTGCCAGACGGGAGAGAAGGCAATGGCCGCCGTCCGTCGAGAGATAGGTGGGCTTCCCCTCCGGGCCGTCCCAGGGGAGCCGACGGAGGCCGGTCACCAGCCGGTCCCTTCGGCAGCGAGGACGTAGGGACGGACCGACGCCGTCGCGTCCCCGTCGATGATCTCGATCACCGGCTGCGTCGTCCGAACGAGCCTGCGGACGGGGCCAGCGTGATGCCAAGACGGCAGAGGTGTTGCCAGCGGAGTCACGGCGCGATGCTTGCCGTGCGCGGGGAAGAGCAGCCTTGCCAGTAACTCGAATAGCATTCGCATGTCGGTCGCTCCTTACAGCGATCGGCCACAGCCCCGGGCGGTTCGCGCTGCCGCGGGGTTCCTTCTTGGACCAAGCTACCTCGAACTGCGTCCCCCTGCGCCCCCCTGAACTCTACTGCGTCCCACCGCGTCGGGACGCGTCCGCACGATGCGGGCAGCACTCCGCCGCGCGACGATCGGGACCATGGGAGAGCTGCCCCGCTACGAATACGTGAAGCTCGCGGACAAGATTGCCGCCGAGATCGCCTCCGGCAAGCTGCCGAGTGGCGCCGCCCTGCCCGGGGAACGGGCCATGACGGAGCTGTACGAAGTGAGCATCGGAACCGTTCGCCGGGCCGTTGCCGAGCTGCGGAGACGGGGGCTCGTCGCGACCCTGCCCGCGAAGGGGACGTTCGTCCTCTGAGGCGGAGTCAACTCTGGTGATTTGCCGCGTCGAAGGCGGGCACCTAGCTTCGGCGCACGGCCATCGATCCGGACGCAGAGATTGACCACGGCGCACCGCTGACCCCATACCGGCAGCTTGCCGAGATCCTTCGGGCACGCATCCGGCGCGGCGACTGGAAGCCCGGACGGGCGATGGCGTCCGAGACGCAGCTCGTGCAGCAATACGGGCTTGCCCGCACCACCGTCCGACGCGCCATCGCCGTGCTCGTGGAGGAGGGGCCGGTCTTCACCGTGCCTCAGCGCGGGACCTTCGTCACGGTGCCGACGAGCGCCGAACCGGACGAAGCCGGAGACGACGCGTAGGGCCGCCCCGCCCCTACTCCCCCGGCGGCAACGCCCGCAGCAGCGCGTCCAGGACGTTCGCGAAGGAGTGGTCCGGTGGCCTTCCGTACGCCACGACCAGGGCGTCGCGGGGGATCGCGGTGCCGGCCGGGTCCGTGAAGGTGGTCAGGCCGTGGACGGCCAGGCCCTGCCAGCGGGCGGCCTGGATGACGGACTGTTCGGTGCCGGGCGGGAGTTCGAGGATGGCGTGCAGGCCGGCCGCGATGCCGGAGACGCGGACGTGCGGGGCGTGTTCGGCCACGGCCGCCACCAGCTGGTCGCGGCGGCGCCGGTAGCGCAGGCGCATGCCGCGCAGATGGCGGTCGTACGCGCCCGAGGACAGGAACTCGGCGAGGGTGAGCTGGTCGAGCGAGCCGGACTGCCATTCGCCGGTGCCCTTGACGGCCAGGACGCGGTCGATGAGGCGGTCCGGGACGACCATCCACGCCAGGCGCAGGGCGGGGGCGAGGCTCTTGCTCGCGGTGCCCATGTAGACGACGTGGTCGGGGTCCAGGCCCTGGAGGGCACCGACCGGCTGGCGGTCGTAGCGGAGCTCGCCGTCGTAGTCGTCCTCCAGGATGTAACCCCCGGTGGCGCGCGCCCAGTTGACGGCGGCGGCGCGGCGGTCGGGGTGCAGCGGGACGCCGGTCGGGAACTGGTGGGCGGGGGTGAGCAGCGCCGCGCGTACGTCGTCCAGTGCGGCCAACTCGGCGGTCCGGGCGCCGTGTTCGTCGACCGGGAGCGGGACGGTGCGCAGGCCGGCGCGGATGATGACATTGCGGTGGAAGTCGAGGCCGTAGGACTCCACGGCGAGTTGGCCGTCGCCCTGGCGCCACTCCTCGCCGGGCCGGCGCGGGGCCCGGGAACCGTGCGCGGCACGCCGGCGGCCCGTGCCCTGCCAGCCCTTGGGGCCGCCGTCCTCCCCGCGCAGCGCCCGGCTCAGCAGCCCCAGCCCCTGCATGAAGCCGGCGCAGACGACGATGCGGTCCGGGTCGGCGCGTACGCCGCGGGCCCGCGCGAGGTAGTCGGCGAGGACGGTGCGTAGTTCGGGGCGGCCCGCTGCGGTTCCGTAGCCGAACGCCTCGTTGGGCGCGGCGGTCAGAGCGCGGCGGGCCGCGGCCAGCCAGGCGGTGCGCGGGAAGGAGGAGACGTCGGGGGTGCCGGGGGTGAGGTCGAAGCGCGGCGGCTCGGGGCGGCGGGTGCGTCCGGGGGCGCGTCGGGCCGGCGGGGTGGCGCGCGGCAGCGTCCGCTCGGCGACGCGGGTGCCGGAGCCCTGGCGCGCGCTGAGCCAGCCCTCGGCGACCAGCTCCGCGTAGGCGTCGGCGACGGTGTTGCGGGCGATGCCGAGGTCGGCGGCGAGCGAGCGGGAGGACGGCAGACGGGTGCCGGGAGCCAGCCGTCCGGTCCGTACGGCCTCGCGCAGCGCACTCATCAGGGCGGCCCGCAGGCCTCCGGGGCCGGTGAGGTCCAGATGTAGATCACGCCCGAAAGTGGCCCACGAATCGTCCATGGAAGTGGACCATACCGCTGCGCCATTCCCCCCGTAGCGTCGTAGCCATGACGACGACAGAGACAGCCCGCAGAGAACACGGCCCGCGAATGCACTGGGCGAAGCTCGCGCCCGAGGCTTTCAAGGCCATGATCGCACTGGAGGTGGCGGCGAAGCGGGGGCTCGACCCGACGCTGGTCGAACTGGTCAAGATCCGTGCGTCGCAGGTCAACCGCTGTGCTTTCTGCCTCGATATGCACGTCAAGGACGCGCGGAAGGCGGGCGAGACGGAGGAGCGGATCTACCTGCTCAACGCCTGGGAGGAGGCCGACGGCTTCTACACGGAGAAGGAGCGGGCCGCCCTCGCTCTCACCGAGGCGATCACCGTCCTGACGGATGGTTTCGTGCCCGACGAGGTCTACGAACGGGCCGCCGCGCACTTCGAAGAGGCCGAACTCGCCCAGCTGATCGCCCTGATCACCACCATCAACGCGTGGAACCGCTTCGGCGTGAGCACCCGCATGGCCCCGGGGCAGGACTGACCGATGACCCACCGTATGAAGTTCTGGGGCAGGCAGCGCGCGTTCTACGAGGCCCAGCTCCGGCTGACGCTGGCCGCCAAGAAGGGCCTGGGTGATCCGGTCCTGGGCGAGCTGGTCGTGCTGCGCGCCTCGCAGCTCAACCGGTGCGCGTTCTGCATCGATATGCATGTCGGGAATCTGCGCGAGGCGGGCGTGGCGCAGCAGCGGATCGATCTGCTGCCGGCCTGGGAGGAGGCGGGCGCGCTCTACTCCGAGCGGGAGCGGGCGGCCCTCGCCCTCACCGAAGCGGTGACCGTCCTGACGGATGGTTTCGTGCCCGACGAGGTCTACGAGCGGGCCGCCGCCCACTTCGACGAAAGCGAACTGGCCCACCTCATCGCGGTGATCGTCGCGATCAACAACTGGAACCGGGTCAATGTCGCCGTCCGCCAGCCTCCGGGGCAGGAGCTGTGACCCCCGCCGAGACGCTGCGCGCCCTGCACCACGGCCCGGACCTGCCGCTGGTGCTGCCGGGCCCCTGGGACGCGGCCAGCGCCAAGGTCTTCGCGGACGCGGGGTTTCCCGCGCTCGCCACGCCCAGCGCGGGAGTGGCTGCCTCCCTCGGTTACGAGGACGGGAAGACGCCGCCCGACGAGATGTTCGCGGCCGTCGCGCGGATCGTACGGGCTGTGGACGTCCCCGTCTCGGCGGATGTGGAGGCCGGATACGGGCTGTCCGCGAAGGAGTTGGTGGGCCGGCTGGCGGACGCGGGGGCGGTGGGCTGCAACCTGGAGGACTCCGACCACGCGTCCGGCGCCCTCCGGGATGCCGAGGAGCAGGCGGACTGGCTGGCGCGGGTACGGGCCGAGGCGGGCGACGCGCTGGTGATCAACGCCCGGATCGATACGTTCCTGTGGGGCGTCGAGGGCACGGCGGAGGCGGTACGGCGCGGCCGGCTGTACGCGGAGGCGGGCGCCGACTGCGTCTATCCGATCCTGGCGCCGCCCCCGCTGCTCGCCGAACTGGCCGCCGGGATCGGCCTCCCCGTCAACGCCGTGGTGCAGCCGGACGGCCCCTCGCCACGCGAACTGGGCGCCCTGGGCGCGTCCCGGATCACCTTCGGCCCGGGGCTCCAGCGGCAGGCCATGACGGCGGTCGCCGGGCTGGCGGAGCGCATACGGGACGGGTTGCGCGGGGAGGGGTGACGAGGGCTCGGAGGGGTGGACGGGGGCCCGGAGGGGTGGACGGGGGCCCGGAGGGGTGACGGGGGCCCGGAGGGGTGACGGGGGCCCGGAGATGAGCGAGGGGGCGCACAGGGGGCGCCCCCGGCTCCCCCTCACCGCTCGTCCGTCCCCGGCACCTTCCCTGTGCTGATCGCGATCCGGTTCCAGGTGTTGATGGTGAAGATCAGGGCCAACAGCCGGGCCAGCTCCGGCTCGTCGAAGTGCCGTGCGGCCCGCTCGTAGACCGCGTCCGGGACGCCGCCGTGCGATACCAACGTCACGGCCTCGGTGAGCGCCAGCGCGGCCTGTTCCTTCGCGCTGAAGAAGTGCGCCGCCTCCTCCCACACGGCGACCATGTGCAGCCGCTCCTCGCTCTCCCCCGCCTTGCGCGCGTCGGTGGTGTGCATGTGCAGGCAGTACGCGCACTTGTTGAGCTGCGAGGAACGGATCTGGACCAGCTCGACCAGTGCGGGGTCCAGTCCCTCGCGGGCGGCGGCGTCAAATCCGATGAGGGCCTTGAAAGCCTTGGGCGCGGCCTTGGCGAAGTTCACCCGGGGGCTGCGGACCGATTCGGTGAGGTGCTCTTCATTCGTCATGTGGTTCGTCATGTGGTTCGTCATGACCCCGAATCTACGAGGGCAGGCGACCGTCTATAGGGTGCATTTCCATGCCGGAATCATGGGTCAATCAGGTCGATCGGGCCGAGCGGGCCGACCTCGCGGAGAGTCCGGGCACCGATCTGCATCTGGATCTGACCGGGCCCGGCAGCCGCCGTGCCGTCCTCATCCGGGCGCTGCGGGACGCCGTACGGACCGGCCGGCTGGCCCCCGGCACCCGTCTGCCGCCCTATCGCTCGCTCGCCGCCGACCTCGGCATCGCCCGCAACACCGTCGCCGACGCCTACGCGGAGCTGGTCGCCGAGGGCTGGCTCAGCGCACGCCAAGGGTCCGGCACCCGCGTCGCACACCGCGCCGAGCCGCTCGCTCCCGCCCGCGCGCCCGCCCGCCGCGCCCCGGCGAGCCGCCCGACGTACAACCTGCTCCAAGGCCAGCCGGATGCCGCCGCCTTCCCGCGTACCGCCTGGCTCGCCGCCGCCCGGCGCGCGCTGTCCGCCGCCCCCAACGACGCCTTCGGCCCCGGCGATCCGCGCGGCCGCCCCGAGCTGCGCCGGGCCCTCACCGACTACCTGGCCCGCACCCGCGGCGTACGCACCGACCCCGAACGCATCGTCATCTGCTCGGGTTTCTCGCACGCGCTACGGCTCCTGTTCCCCGCCGTCCTGCCGGGCCCGCTCGCCGTCGAGTCCTACGGCCTCCCCTTCCACCACGCCCTCCTGACGACGGCAGGCGTACGGACCCAGCCCATAAACGTCGACCAACTGGGCGCAGATACAAGCGAGTTGGTTGCCCTGGCCGACATTCGCGCGAGTCTCCTCACCCCCGCCCACCAATTCCCCACCGGCGTCCCGCTCCACCCCGGCCGCCGCGCCGAAGCGATCAACTGGGCCAGGGCCAACGGGAGTTATCTGCTGGAGGACGACTACGACGGCGAGTTCCGTTACGACCGCAAGCCGGTCGGCGCGCTTCAGGGACTGGACCCGGAACACGTCATCCACCTCGGTTCGGTCAGCAAGAGCCTGTCGCCCGCGCTGCGCCTCGGCTGGATGGTGCTGCCCGACCGGCTGGTGGACGCGGTGCTGGAGGCGAAGGGGGAACGGGAGGCGTGGGCGGGCGTCACCGACCAGCTGACCCTCGCGGACTTCATCGTCTCGGGCGCCTACGACCGCCATATCCGCCGGATGCGCCAGCGCTACCGGCGACGCCGCGACCAGCTCGTCGACGCGGTGACGGCCCAGGCCCCGCATCTCACCGTCACCGGCATCGCCGCCGGTCTGCACGCCGTCCTCCAGCTCCCGGACGACGCCACCTCGTCCGACGAACAGGCCGCCCTGCGTGCCGCCCGCTGGCAGGGCCTGGCCCTGGACGCCCTCTCCGGCTACCGCCACCCGGCCGCCACCATGCCGCCCCGCCACGGCCTGGTCATCGGCTATGCCACACCGTCCGAGCACGCCTACCCCGGCGCCTTGGCGGCCTTGTGCCGGGCGCTGCCGCCGGGGGCGTAGGAACGCCCTAGGAACGCCAAAGGGGCGGCCCGAAGAGGACCGCCCCTGCCTACAACTCCGGCTCGCGTCCCCGCTACTGGCCCGCGAACTTCTGGCTTATCCCGCTGAACACCCGCTCCGCCTCCGGCCCCAGGTGCGGGCCCGCCAGCCAGGTGTGGGCGTTGGAGCTGATCGACGTGTTGGACACCAGGGTCAGCTTGCCGCCGCGGTTGACGAACCAGCCGCCGCCGGAGGTGCCGCCGGTCATCGTGCAGCCGATGCGGTGCATGGCGGGCGTGCCCTGCTCCATGGTGAGGCGGCCCGGGCGGGCGGCGCAGTTCATCATCCGGGCGCCGTCGTAGGGCGGCGCCGCGGGGTAGCCGAAGGCGTCCAGGGAGCTGATGCCGTCGGCGGAGGGGGAGTTGAACCAGACCTGGGCTGCCGCCCCGACGGTCTCCTGGAGCGACTTGCCGCCGCCGTTCTCCGGCTTCACGTGCAGCACCGCGAAGTCGTACGCGGAGCCGCCGTTGCCGGTCTGCTCGCTGCCCATGTCGATCCACTCACCGGAGGTGGTGATCCAGTCGGCCCAGAACCGGCCGTACGGCGTGACCTGTTGGGCCGGGGTCTGGCCGACCTGGTTCATCGGCACGCCGTTGTCGTTGTACGACGGCACGAAGACGATGTTCCGCATCCAGCCGCCCTGCTTGCCGGAGTGCACGCAGTGGCCTGCCGTCCACACCAGGCTGGACTTGCCCGGGTGCGCCGGGTCCTCGACGATCGTGCCGGAACAGACCCGGGGGCCGTCCGGGCTGTCGAAGAAGATCTTCCCGACCGGCGCCATGTGCCGGTGGTAGGGCCGGGCGACCTCCTCGGCCTGGATGGCGCGCGGCTCCGGGTCCGTGGCGTCGTACTCGCTGCCGACCCCCGTGGCGTTCACCGCGACGTCCGGGGCGGCCTTGGCCTTCGCCATCCGGTCCGTCTTCCAGTGGTCCTTGATCACCGGGTTGGCGAAGTCGGCGGCCTTGCGGGCCCAGTTGTCCCAGTTCTGCCAGCCGCCGTCCTTCCACTTCTTCAGGTCGTCGATGCTGGTCGGCACGCCCTTCGGAAGCTTGAGGCCACCCTCGCCGTCGGCGGCGGCCGAACTGCCCGGCGCCGCCGAGGCGTTGTCGTCACTGGGGCCGCAGGCGGTGGCGGTCACCGCGAGCAGGGCGGCCAGCGCGGCGGCCGCGGCGGTGGAACGGCGTATGAATGGCATGGAGCGGAGTCCCCCCGGTACGGGTCTGGTGCGTGTCGGCGCGACGCGGGCGAAGCGCCGATGTTGTCATGACCCCCATCGGGGGCCCGCCCTACTATGCCGTCACACGACACGCGGTGGGCGACCAGGGCCGCGGGCGGCACTCGAAGACACGACGGGCGGCGGGGGGACGGTTCCGTCGCGGACCGCGAGAACGAGCCCGGGGCGCGGGCCGTGTGCCCGAGGGGATATGCGATCCCCACGGAATACGGCCCGCGCCCCGGGGCGCGGCTCATGAAATGCCGGTGACCAACACCGATGACTACGTCAACGGCCGGCCGTTACTTCTTCGGCAGCCATGCCTGCCACGTCGACTTGTTGTCCTCGATCCACTTCTTCGCGGCTTCCTCGCCGGACATCTTGTCCTTGGCGATGTACTTGGCGACCTCGTTCTGCTGCTCGGTCGACCACTTGAAGTTCTTCAGGAACTCGGCGGCGTCGCCGCCGTCCTTGGCGAAGTCGGCGTTGAGGTACTTCTGGAGCGGAGTGTTGGCGTAGCCGCACTCCGTCTTCTCCTTGGGCTCGTTGCAGCCTTCCTTGAACTTGGGGAGTTTCACCTCCACGAGGTCAATGTCGTTGTTCAGCCACTGCGGCTCCCACCAGTACGTGACGAAGGGCTGCTTCTTCTCGTACTTCTGCTGGATCTCCTTGATCTGGGCGGCCTCGTTGCCGGTCTCCTTGATCTTGAAGTTCAGCTTGTGGTTCTTGATGAGGTACTCGTCGTACGTGGTGTACGACGGGGCCGCGCCGAGGAACTCGCCCTTGTCGCCGGACTCGGAGGTCTTGAAGTCCTTGGCCAGCTTGTTCAGGCCCTCGAAGGTCTTCGCCTCGGGGTGGGCGTCGGCGTAGTACTTCGGGATGAACCAGCCGATGTGGCCGGTGACGCCCAGGTCGCCGCCCTTGACGATGCTCTTCTTCTGGTCGATGTACAGCTTCTGCTTCTCGGGCAGGCCGTCCCAGTCCTCCAGGATGACGTCGGCCTTGCCGTTGTTCAGGGCGTCCCAGCCGATGGGCTCGTCCATGACCTTGAGCTCGACCTTCTTGACGCCCACCTCCTTCTCCAGGAGGGCCTTGGCGACCTCGGCGTTGGCCTGCGCGCCGACCCAGGACGGGACGGTGATGGTGACCTTGTCGGAGCCGCCCGCGGAGGCGCCGGTCTCGGCGGCGCCGCAGCCGGTGAGGGCCAGGAGGCCGAGGACGCCGGCCCCCGCGGCGACGACGGCACCTATCCGGTTGTTGATGAGCTTGGTGCGCTTCATATCGTTCAAGTCCCTTGCTTGGCAGGTGGGTTGACCGGGGGATTCGGGGGGGGTGGGGTCAGAGGCCGCGCTTCTTCACGTCGGCACCCGGCTGGGAGATCCGGTCCAGGAGGACGCCCAGGCAGACGATGGCGATACCGGCCGTCATGCCGAGCGCCAGGTCGCCCTTGGCCAGGCCCTTGACGACGTCGACGCCGAGCGCGCCGCCGCCGATCATGCCCGCGATGACCACCATGGACAGGACCAGGACGACGCCCTGGTTGACCGCGAGCAGCAGCGACGGGCGGGCGAGCGGCAGCTGCACCTGGCGGAGCTGCTGGCCGGTGGAGGCGCCGAGCGAGCGGGATGCCTCCAGGGCCGCCGGGTCGATCTGGCGGATGCCCTGGTTGGTGATGCGGACCACCGCAGGCAGCGCGTAGAGCACGGCCGACGCGACACCCGCCGTACGACCGCCGCTGAACAGGGCGACCATCGGGATCAGGTAGACGAACTGCGGAATGGTCTGGAGGGTGTCGAGCAGCGGCCGGATGGCCCGCTCCACCCGGTCGACCCGGCCGGCGAGCACGCCGATCGCGAAGCCGAGCAGCAGGGTCACGGCGAGGGCCGCGATGACCTGCGACAGGGTGTCCATGGAGCGGGTCCACAGGCCCATGCCGCCGATCACGCCGAGCGCGAGCACCGCGGTGACCGCGGCCTTCCAGCGGCCCACCGCGTAGGCGAGCACACCGGCGACGAGCAGGAGCGCCCACCACGGGGTGGCCTGCAACGCGTCGCGCAGCGGGTTGATGACGTACTCGGCGAAGCCGGAGGCCCAGGTGAGGGTGCCGCCCAGGACCGGGATGCCGGAGCCGAGCTCGCTCTCGATCCAGTCGACCACGGAGTTCACCGGCTCGGAAATGGAGACGACCCAGTTGTCGGGCCACTCCAGCTTGCCGAGGGCGGTGCCGACCGCGGTGGCGCCGGCGGTCGCGGCCGCGACGACGGCCCAGGGCAGCCACGACCTGTTCCGGCGGGTGGCGGCCGCCGGGTCGTCGAGGCGCTCGCCCACCACGGCGGTGGTGCGGTCCAGCCAGATGGCGATCAGGACGATCGCGATGCCGGCCGTCAGGGACTGGCCGGTGTCGAGGATCGACAGGGAGCGGTAGATCTCCTCGCCGAGGCCGCCGGCGCCGATCATCGAGGCGAGCACGACCATCGACAGACACATCATGATCGTCTGGTTGAGGCCGAGCAGCATCTGCTTGCGGGCCAGCGGGAGCCGGGCCGTGAAGAGCTGCTGCCGGTAGGTCGCGCCGAGGGACTGGGATGCCTCCAGGGCCGCCGCGTCCGCGCCGCGCAGGCCGAGCGAGGTGAGCCGGGCCATCGGCGGAGCCGCGTAGATCACGGTGGTGACGAAGGCGGAGGGGGTGCCCACGTCGAAGATCAGCACGAACGGCAGCAGATACGAGAAGGCCGGCAGGACCTGCATCGTGTCGAAGACCGGGCGCAGGATCCGCTCACCGCGGTCGGAGAGGCCGGAGATCATGCCGAGCACCACGCCCACCAGGGCGGCGACGACGACGCAGACGACCATCAGGCCGACGGTCTCCATCGCGGGTTCCCACATGCCGAGCAGGCCGATCAGGCCGAAGGCGCCGAGCGCGGTGCCCGCGGTGCGCAGGGCGCGGCGCTGCAGCCCGGCACCGCCCGCCGCCCAGGCGACGAGCACGGCGGCGACGGTCACGCCGATGAACCCGAGGTTCTCCAGGCCCAGGACCACCGAGTCGACCGCGGACTGCGCGGTGTTGCTGATGTGCAGCAGGAAGTAGAGGAAGAGCGGGTGCGTGTCGCGGTTGTCGACCAGCCACTCGTTCAGGTCGGTGAGCGGCGTACGCAGGTCGAAGGTGAGGTCCTTCGGCCAGATGCCGCTGCCGCCGGCGAGCGCGGCGATGACCGCCACGAGCAGGGCGGCGACCAGGAGCACGGCCTTGGGGTTGCCGGCCAGGCGGGCCCAGAAGCCCGGGGCCGCTGGCGGGCTCTCGGACCCGCTGTGCGTGATGCGGTCCCGCTTGTCGAGGACCGGCGTCTCGGTCGGGGCGGCACTCATACCGTGGCCGCCTTCTTGTCGGCGGCGTCCGCTTCGTCGTCGAGGCCCGCCACCACGGACAGCAGCTGGGCGTGGTCGACGACGCCGAGGGTGCGGCCGCCCTCGACGACGCGGCAGTGCTCGCCACTGCGGGCGACGGCCTCGATGGCGTCGACGACCAGGGTGTCCGGGGCGAGCGCGGCGCCCGAGCCCGTCTCCTCGGCGTCGGCCGGGCGCATCGCGCGGCGCACCGAGATGACCTGCTCGCGCGGGACGTCCCGGACGAAGTCGCGTACGTACTCGTCGGCCGGGTTGGCGACGATCTCCTCGGGGGTGCCCAGCTGCACGATCTCGCCGCCGCGCATCAGCATGATGCGGTCGCCCAGGCGCAGCGCCTCGGAGAGGTCGTGGGTGATGAAGACCATGGTGCGGCCCTCTTCGCGGTGCAGGCGGATGACCTCCTCCTGCATGTCCCGGCGGATCAGCGGGTCGAGGGCGCTGAACGGCTCGTCGAAGAGCAGCACTTCGGGGTCGACGGCGAGGGCGCGGGCGAGGCCCACGCGCTGCTGCTGACCACCGGAGAGCTGGGTCGGGCGGCGGTGCTCCATGCCGGCGAGGCCGACCTTCTCGACGATCTCCTGCGCCTTGGCCCGGCGCTCGGCCTTGCCGACGCCCTGGATCTCCAGGCCGTACGCGACGTTGTCGAGGACCGAACGGTGCGGCAGGAGGCCGAAGTTCTGGAAGACCATGGCGGCGCGATGCCTGCGGAGTTCGCGCAGCTTGCCCTTGTCCAGGGCGAGCACGTCCTCGCCGTCGAAGGATATGGAGCCGCTGGTCGGCTCGATGAGCCGGGTCAGGGTCCGCACGAGCGTGGACTTGCCGGAGCCGGACAGGCCCATGACGACGAAGACCTCGCCGCGCTGGACGTCGAAGGAGACGTCGCGGACGGCCGCGGTACAGCCGGTGCGCTCGGTCAGCTCGGCCGCGGACAGGCCGGCCAGCTCCTTGTCGGCGGGGACGCGCTTGGCCTTGGGCCCGAAGACCTTCCACAGGTGGCGGACGGAGAACACGGCGTCGCGGTCGTCCGCCCCGGTGGTCACGGTCGCGGACGCGGTCTCCTCGACCTCGGCCTTCTTGGTGTCGACGGTCCCGGCCTTCGTCGTGTCGACGGCCCCGGCCTTCGTGGTGTCGACGGTCTCGGACTTCTTGGTGTCGACGGTCTCGGACTTGCCTTCTGCGGATGCGCCGGCGGAGGTGTTAGCCATTACGCATCACCTCCCTGGGTAGGTGCTTCCTTGAGCATTTCGGCGCACTTCTCCCCCACCATCAGCACACCGAGCATGGGGTTGACGGCCGGCATCGTCGGGAACACGGAGGCGTCCGCGATCCGGATACCGGCCAGGCCGCGGATCCTCAACTGCGGGTCCACAACGGCGAGTTCATCGTTCTCGGCGCCCATCTTGCAGGTGCCGGCGGGGTGGTAGACGGTGTGTGCGGCCTTGCGCACCAGCTCGCCGATCTCCGCGTCGTCGGTGACGTCCGGGCCGGGGAAGACCTCGCGCTTGAGCCACTTGGCGAACGGCTCCGCCTGCGCGACCTTCCGGGCCAGCTTGATGCCGTCGACCAGGGTCTGCCCGTCGTAGTCGCCCTCGTCCTCGAAGTACCGGAAGTCCAGCGCAGGCTTGACCTCGGGGTCCGCGGAGGTGAGGTAGAGCCGGCCGCGGGAACGGGACTTGGGGATGTTCGGGGTCATCGACACCCCGTGCTCGGGCCGCTCGTAACCCAGCCGCTCCGGGTTGTCGGTGAACGGGATCTGGTAGAAGTGGAACATCAGGTCGGGGCCCTTGTGCTCCGGGTCCCGCTTGACGAACAGGCCCGCGTCGGAGTCCATCGCGGAGTTGTCCGGGATCGGCCCGTCGGTCTCCCAGACGATCACCGACTCGGGGTGGTCGATCAGGTTCTCGCCGACGCCCGGCAGGTCGAGCACGCAGTCGATGCCCAGCGCTTCCAGGTCCGCCTTCGGCCCGATGCCCGAGTGCATCAGCAGCCGCGGCGTGTCGACGGCGCCGGCGCAGACCAGCACCTCGCGGCCGGCCTCGACGTAGACGTCCTCGCCGTCCTTCGTGCGGACGTGCACACCCTTGGCGCGCTCGCCGTCCAGCTCCAGCTTGTACGCCCAGGTCTCCAGCATCAGCGTGAGGTTCGGGCGGTCCCCGGCCTCCATGTGCGGGTGGAGGTAGGCGACGGAGGCGGACGACCGCTTGTTGGTCTCCGGGTGGTAGGAGAGGTCGAAGAAGCCGACGCCCTCCTCGAAGGGCTGGTCGTTGAAGCCGACGACCTCCGGGACGCCGAGGGCGGTCTTCGTCGCCTCGATCCAGTCCGTGGCGATCTGGTTCTGGTCCTTCTTCGCCACCCGCACGATGTTGTTGCGCAGCTTGCCGAAGTACGGATCCATGGCCGCGGCGTTCCAGCCGGTGGCCCCGGCCTCCTCCCACTCGTCCCAGTCGGACGGCAGCGGCTTGAAGGAGATCAGCGTGTTGTGCGAGGAGCAGCCGCCGAGGACCTTGGCGCGGCTGTGCAGGATGTGCGAGTTGCCGCGCGGCTGCTCGGTGGTCGTGTACTCGTAGTCCAGCTCACCGCCGAGCAGACCCAGCCACTTGCGCAGGGTCAGCACGTCTTCGCGGTCGATGTCCGACGGGCCGCCTTCGATGACGGCGACGGTGACGTCCGGGTCCTCGGTGAGGCGGGAGGCAATGACGGAACCGGCGGTTCCGCCGCCGACAACGACATAGTCGTACACGGGCATGAGGGGTACTCCTTTACTGCGTGGTGCGTGATGCGAGGTTGCGTGTCCGGGCGTCAGCCCGCGAACCACCGCACCGGCGCCGGCCGCAGGTTCTCGTAAATGTGCTTGCTCTCGCGGTACTCGTCCAGACCCGTGGGGCCCAGTTCCCGGCCGATACCGGACTTGCCGAAACCGCCCCACTCCGCCTGCGGCAGGTAGGGGTGGAAGTCGTTGATCCAGACCGTGCCGTGCCGCAGCCGGGCGGCGACCCGGCGGGCGCGGGCCGTGTCGGCGGACCACACCGCACCGGCCAGCCCGTACTCGGTGTCATTGGCCAGCGTGACGGCCTCGTCCTCGGTCGTGAACGTCTCGACGGTCAGGATCGGGCCGAAGGTCTCCTCGCGGACCACCTTCATCTCGCGGTGGCAGCCGTCCAGCACGGTCGGCGAGAAGAAGTAGCCGGTGGCCGGGCGTACGTCCGACGGCTTGGGGCGGGAGCCACCGCTCCGCAGCTGCGCCCCCTCGGCGAGCGCGGAGGCGACATAGGCCTCCACCTTCTCCAGCTGCTGCTGCGATACGACCGGACCGCACTCCACGCCGTCCTCGGTGCCCCGGCCGAGCTTGATCTTCTCGGCGCGGCGGGCCAGCTCGGAGACGAAGCGGTCCCGCACCGACTCCTCGATGATCAGCCGGGCACCGGCCGAGCAGACCTGCCCGCTGTGGATGAACGCGGCGTTCAGCGCCTGGTCGACAGCGGTGTCGAAGCCTTCTTCGGTGGCGCATGCGTCGGCGAACACCACATTGGGGTTCTTGCCGCCCAGCTCCAGCGCGATCTTCTTCGCACCGGAGACCGCCGCCGCGCCCGCCTTCGTACCGCTGGCGAGACCGCCGGTGAAGGAGAACAGATCCACGTCCGGGTGCTCGGCCAGCCGCTGGCCGACGGGGAGGCCCGCGCCGGTGACGATGTTGGCGACGCCGGCCGGCAGACCGGCCTCCACCAGAAGCTTGATCAGGTGGACCGTCGACAGCGGGGTGACCTCGCTGGGCTTGATCACAAAAGTATTGCCGGCCGCGAGGGCCGGCGCGATCTTCCAACTCGCCTGGAGCAGCGGGTAGTTCCAGGGCGTGATCATGGCACAGACGCCGACCGGCTCACGCACGACCACGCTGTGGATGTCGGGCGAGCCGGCGTCGACGACCCGTCCGCCGCTCTCGTTCATCACCAGGTCCGCGAAGTAGCGGAAGGCGTCGGTGACGCAGTCGACGTCGATCCGGCCCTCCTCCAGCGTCTTGCCGGTGTCGCGGCTCTCGATCAGACCGATCTCCTCGCGGTCCCGCTGGAGCAGGTCGGCGACGCGGCGCAGCAGGGCCGCGCGGTCGGCCACGGCCGTACGGGGCCAGGCACCGGCGCCGCCGTCGAAGGCGCGACGCGCGGCCTCGACCGCCGCGTCGGCGTCCTCGGCACCGCCCTCGGACACCACCTGGAGCGTCGTCGCGTCGGCCGGGTCGAGGACCTCCCGTGTGGCGCCGGATGCGGCCGCCTGCCACACCCCGTCTACGTGAATGGTGTCGATTGCCGCCACGTCGTTCTGCCTTCCGCTTACCTGATTTGTTCTCACTGGTTCAACCACTGGCTCAACCAGCAACCGGGACCCCTCCCCGAAAGCCCTCGACCTATGCCCAAACCTTGATGGAAAGTGACCCGACTCACTGAATGTGCGGCCGAATGCCCCGGTACGTACCCTGAAGAGCTGTATGCCCTTCGGGATCGGAGGTGCGAGATGACCAGCGGATGCCGGACCAGTGGTCGTACCAGTGGTAACCGCACCAGTGGACGACCTGGACGACCTTCTTGCCGACGCACCGCACACGCGGCCTCGGCCCTGTTCTGCGGCACAGTACTCCTTACGGCCGCCGCAGGTACCGCCGCGGCGGCCGACCCCGACGGCGAGGGCGACCTCGCCAACAAATCGGCCCAGCAGATTTCCGACACCTCACGCCGCGAACTCCTGGCCGCGAAATCCCTGCGACTGCGGACGGCGACCAGCGTCAGCCCCACCAAACTCGACCTCACCCTCGACCGGGCCGGTAATTGCGTGGGCGCTATCAGTAAGGGCGCATTCGGCAGGGTCGAACTGATCAAGCGCGGAAAACAGGTCTGGATGCGCCCCGACGCCGCCTACTGGAAAACCCAGCTCCCCGGCCGCGAGGGCATCGAAGCCGCCAAGGAATTCAAGGGCCGCTTTCTGCACGGCACCACCGACGACGCCTACCTCGCCCGGCTCTCCGCCGCCTGCGACCTGACCGCCTTCCAGCGGTCCGCCGCCGGCCCGGACCACCCGCCGTCCCCGCCGCCGGGCAGCCCCACCCCCCGCCCGCCCGTCCTCCACAAGGGGAAGCCGACCGTCCACGAAGGCGCCCGCGTCCTGCCCATCACCAAGAAGGACGGCCCGGTGAGCCAGACCCTCTACGTGGCGATCAAGGGCAAGCACTACCCCGTCAAGCTCACCACCATGATCGACCACGAGACCAGCACGCTCCTGCTGAGCAACTACGACAAGCCGGTCCCGAAGAAAACGCCCGCTCCCCGCAACACGGTCGACATCTCCGCGCTAGAGAAACGCTTGCAAAGCACGTAACGGTTTCCCCAGTCGAATTCCCCGGCACTGATCGAAGGAGCGGGCATGTCACACGTCTTCGCGGACATCTCCATGTCGCTGGACGGATATATCACCGGTCCGAACCCCGGCGTCGGCAACGGCCTGGGCGACCACGGCGAACGGCTGCACCAATGGCTGTTCGGGCTCGCCAGCTGGCGACGAATGCACGGCCTGCAAGGGGGCACGGGAGGCCGCGACTCCGAATTACTGGACGAGGCATTCGAGCGCGCCGGCAGCTTTGTCATGGGCCGCCGCATGTTCGACATCGCCGAGGAGCCCTGGGGCGACGAACCCCCCTTCCACGGCCCGGTGTTCGTCGTCACCCACCGCCCCCACCCGCCCCTCGTCAAACAAGGCGGCACCACCTTCCACTTCATCACGGAAGGGCCCGAGGACGCCGTACGCCGGGCCACGGAAGCGGCGGCCGGGAAGGACGTGTCCGTGGCCGGCGGGGCCGACGTCATCCGACAACTGCTCACCGCCGACCTCCTGGACGAGCTGCAGATCCATCTCGTCCCCGTACTGCTGGGCGGCGGACTCCGGCTGTTCGACTCACTCCCGCCCGGCCTCCGCGAACTGGACACCACCCGCGTGGTCGCCTCCCCCGGCGTCACCCACGTACGCCTACGCCCGGCGAAGTAGCTCAGCCGACGGCGGTCAGCGTTCCCTCTTCCTCCCCTTGCTCTCCCGCCGCGCCTGCTCCTTCTCCACCAGCCGCGCCAAATCCTTCATCTCCTCCGACGCCTCGGCCTCCCCGCCGTCCCCGCCGTCCTCATCCTCCGCACACGACACCCCCGCCTCCCGGAGCTGCTGCGCATGCGCCTCCACCGGCGGATCGGGATCGAAGTCGGACGGCCGCGGCGGCTCAGGACCGTCCGGCCCGATCCGCACCAGCCGCTCCACCCGCACCACCTTGTAGAAGCAGACCCCGTCCCCCACCTCCAGCTCGTTCCCCTGCCGCTCGTCCAGCAGATTCGCGGCCCGCTCGTACGCGTCCCGCTCCGCCTGGCCGAGCTGGAGCATCACCGGCGCCATCACCCGCAGCCACATCGTCAGCGAATCCCGCGCATTCTGCGGCGTGTTGCAGGCCGACGTATGCGGCTTCCACTGCCCGCCGGCGCCACCGACCCGCTCCGCGATCATGAACCCGGCCGGCAACAGCACCCCGCCCGGATGCGTACGCGCCGCCCGCTGCGAATCCCTGCGCACCTCCGGCGGCACCGTCCCCGCCGCCCGCACGAACTGCAGCAGGTCGAACTTGAGGATCCCCTCGGACATCCCCGTCCCGACCACCGGATCGATCACAAACCCCTCGGTACGACTGGGCAGCCGATACGCCTCACCGGGCTCCGCCGGATCCGGATCCGACGGCCGCGGCGGCTCGGGCCCGTCCGCCCCGTGCCGAATGAACTGCTCCCCGTGCACCACCCGATACCGGTCCCCCAGCACCGTCAGCTCATCGACCTTCTCCCAGTCCAGCCGCACCGCCGCCGCCACACACTCCGCACGCGCCGCCTCGTCCCCCGACTCCTCGGCCCGATCCGCCATCCGCCGGAACGTCGACGCCATGGTGTCCCGGGAATCCTGCGGCGTGCTCTCCCCGAAGCTGATGACCTCCCAGCCACCCTCTTCACGCTCCCGCACATGCCCGAACACGGGCCCGCCAGCGCCGAGAATCTCGGGATACACCTCCCGCGCCCGCCAGGCCTCCTCATCCGAGAAAGCCGCCACCGGGCTGTCCTGGGCGACGACCCTGATCGTCCGATACGCCGGTACCTGCTCACCAGACACGCCCTCACCGCGCCCCTTCATCCACATGCCCCGACACCTCACCGAGCGCCTGAAGCTGGCCATAGTGATGCACCAACGCCCGGCACACGCGGGCGAGTTGCTGCGCGTAACGCCACGCCGACACGAGCCCGCTCCCGGCCCCCGCGAGCTCCCCCGTCTTCCGCCGCGCCTCCCGCACCCCGGCCAACGCCGCACACCGCACGGCGTCGTCCGCCGGCAACCCCCAAGCCAGCTCCAGGACTTCGGGGATGAGCAGCGCGATATGCCCCCGTAGCAACAGGGTCACGTCCTCCAGTTCGTCATGCCGCGGCACGGGCGCGCCCTCGGCGAGCACCGCGTCGAGACTGCGCAGAATCGTGCGCATGTCGATCCCATACGCACTGATTTCCTCCTTTAGAAGGAAATTTCGATGAAGCGAGGTCTGCTGGTCCATGCGTCGACGATGCTCGTCGCGGGCCCGTGAAGGCGAGCCTGCGAGGCCGTACGAAATTTCTGTACGGGTCCCGCCGTCATCCCGTACGGGAGGAAAAGCGCTATGCCCTACGACGGCTACTACGACAACATCCCGGTGAGCCTGCGCATCCTGGGCCTGCAAATGAAGGCGTTACGAGAACTGGCCGGCCTCACCCAGCACGGCCTGGCCGACAAGGTCGGCTTCTCCGAATCCTTGATCAGCAGCGTGGAATGCGGCCGCCGCCCACTCAAAGAGGACCTCGCGCTGAAGCTGGAGGAAGCGTTCAAGGTCCCGGGTGTGTTCATGTCCGTCATCGAGGAGCAGCTGAAGGAGCCGCATCCTTCGTGGTTCCAGCCGTACGCAGATGCCGAAGCGGAGGCGGTCGCGTTGTCCGCGTACGGCACGCACCTCGTCAAGGGCCTGCTCCAGACTGAGGCATACGCGCGAGCGGTGCACATCGACTACCACCCGGCCTTGGACGACGACGAGATCGAACGTCGAGTGACCGCCCGGCTGTCTCGGCAAAAGCTCCTCTCTCGTGTCCCGACGGCGTCCCTGAGCTTCATCTTGGAGGAGGTCGTACTGCGTCGCCCCATCGGCGGTCCGGAGGTGCTGCGCGAGCAACTGCACCACCTCCTGGAAATCGGCCGAATGCGGCACGTTCAGATTCAAGTGATGCCGACGAACCGCACGAGCCACGCGGGTCTGGCCGGGCCATTCACCCTGGTCGAGCCACCGGATCGGGAGATGTGCGCCTACCTCGAAGTCCAGAACGTCGGCCAACTTGTGACTGCGCGACGGGCAGTCAGCGCCATGGCGCGACGGTATGGAATCCTGCAAAGCCAGGCCCTGAACGCCGAGGAATCAGCGGAGTTCATCCAGAAGTTGGCGATGGAGGATCAATGAGCAACTTGCAGTGGTTCAAGTCCAGCTACAGCGGCGGTGGCGGCGACGACTGCGTCGAGGTTGCCTACGACTGGCGCAAGTCCAGCCACAGCGGCGGTGAAGGCGGCGAGTGCATCGAGGTCGCCACGTCCCCCGACACCATCCACGTCCGCGACTCCAAGCACATATCCGGCCCGGTCCTCGACCTCACCCCCACCCAGTGGGCGGACTTCATCGCCTACGCGCCCGTGGCGGATTCGCGGCGTTGATGGCCCCCTCACCCGGCTCTACGATCCGCAACTTCGACATCACGAACACGTCGGCTCGTGGAGCCGGGTGAAGGAGGAGTCATGACTCACGCCTGGGAAGCAGACCCGTCCGCTACGTTCGAGCGCCGGTTAGGGAAGTCTGCCGCGGAGCTTCAGCACACCACCGGACGCGACGCCTGCCCTGACATCTGGGCACTCGACAACGGGGACATCGCCGTCATAGGGCGTGATCTCACCGAGGTCTACCGGGCACAGCTGCCGGACGGGGTCACGATCCGCTCCGATGAACGGCTGGTCATCATCCCGGGCAACATGCTGAGTGCGGCAAAGCCGGATATTCCCGATGCTCGACCTTGATGCTCTCGGGCTCGAACCATCGCTGGGAGAGACGCTTCCCCTCAATGCCTACCGAGGCGACTTCCGCGAGCGTCAGCGCACCATCAGCGGCCTGGATTCCTGGAAGCTGGAGCGGCGACAGCATTTCGAGGAGCCTGGGGACAGCAGTTGGGAAGCGTTCTCCCGAGGCGACTGGGAGGAGTCCCTGCGACTTGCCGAAGCCGAGCGCGATTTCATCCACGAGTTCTCGGAAGAGACAGCGCAGCAAGGGGTCGTCCTCTACCGCGTCCGGGTTGTGGAGAAACCTCTGATCCCTTATCTCCAATGGGAGATGCACCTGCTTCGGCTGCGCGCGGAGTACGGCGAGAAGATCCGGGTGGTCGGTCCGGAACAGATCCAAGTCCTGGAGAGAGAACATCCGCTGCCGGAACTAGTGACACTCGGCGATCAGGTCGTGTACAAGATTCTCTACAACGAGCAGGGGGTTCTGGACGGCGGCATCCGCTATCTGTCCTCGGACGTCACCGCGCGCTGCCGCGACTTCATACAGTGTCTGTACGAGTCCGGTGAGGAATTGAGTTCCTATTTCGCGCGCGAGGTCGCCCATCTGCCGCCGCCACTCCCCCAGTAGCGGAAGAGTGACGGGCATGGCCGACGTGGGTAGTACGCACTCCGAGCTCTCGGGCTCCGCCACTGATGTCGTGCAGGCCAGGGACATCAGCGGCGGCGTCCACTTCCACAACCAGGAACCCGCTCCCCGGACCGGGAACAGCCTGCCCAAGCCCCGCCAACTACCCCGCGACATAAGGGGGTTCGTTAACCGTTCCGATGAATTGCGGCAGCTCAACGAGCTGCTCACGGACGACGGTGGTGAACCGCTCGTCGTATCGATCTGCGTCGTCGCCGGGACGGCTGGCGTAGGCAAAACGTCCATGTCGTTGCGCTGGGCGCACCGGGTTCAGGAGCACTTTCCCGACGGCCAGCTCTATGTGAACCTGCGGGGATACGACCCCGGTGCGCCGGTCACCTCGCAGGAAGTGCTGCACCGGTTCCTTTCCGCGCTCGGCGTGCCCGCGAAGGCGATACCGGCGGAGCCGGAAGCCGCATCGGCGCTCTATCGCTCGCTGCTGGCCGGGCGGCGCATGCTGATCGTGCTGGACAACGCGGCGACCGCAAGGCAGGTCCGGCCGCTGCTTCCCGGGACGGCGGGGTGTCTGGTGCTGGTCACAAGCCGCGACCGCTTGTCCGGCCTGGTCGTCCGCGACGGTGCACGCCGGGTGAAGCTCGGGACGCTGGACGCACCGGAAGCGGTGACGCTGCTGCGCGCGGTGACCGCGGACTACCGCAGTGGGGACGACGAGGAGAAACTCGCCGAATTGGCCCGCCTTTGCGCACGCCTCCCCCTGGCGCTGCGTATCGCGGCCGAACGTGCCGCCGCTCGTCCGCGTATGGGGTTGGACGAACTAATGAGAGATCTCCGTGACGAATCGGCCCTGTGGGATGCCTTGAGTACGGGAAGTGCTGGAGACGACGAGGAAGCTGACGCGGTACATACGGTGTTTGCCTGGTCCTATCGGGCGTTGCCCGAAGAAGCGGCGTATCTGTTCAGAGTGCTCGGGCTGTTCCCCGGGCCCGAGTTCGGCGCCTCTGCGGCGGCCGCCCTCGCCGGGGTGAGCCTCAGCCAGGCGCGGCACCTACTGGACGTGCTCGAAGGGGCGCATCTGCTGGAGCAGACAGCTCCGGACCGGTACGAGTTCCATGACCTGCTGCGGGCCTATGCGACGGACCAGGCCCAGCAGGAGGAGACACCCGAGGGCCGTGTGGCGGCTCTGCGGCGCGTACTCAACTGGTACTTGCACACGGCGGACGCCGCGCAGACATGGATCAACCCGCACGAGGCCCATATCCTGCTCGACCCGCCGGATGTCGGCGTCGCACCACTGATCTTCTCGGACTACGACGAGGCGCTGAACTGGTACGAGCTGGAGCGCGCCAATCTCCTGGCAGCCGCCCGCGCGGCCGAGGAAGCCGGGCTGGACCGGGCGGCCTGGCAGATGGCGGCCGTACTGCGGAGCATCCATATGCTCCTCAGCCCCTTTGAGGAATGGCTCGCCATGGGCCAGATCGGGTTGCGCGCCGCCGGCCGGCTGGGTGACCGGGCCGCGGAGGCCGAGATTCTGGAGAGCCTCGGCATGGCGTACACGCAGTCCCATCGACTGGAGGACGGAGCCCGCTGTCACGAGAAGGCGCTCGATCTGTGCCACGAACTGGGTGACCGCCTCGGGGAGGCGCTTTCCCTGAACAACATTGGTCTGGTCTGCCTACGTCAGCGACAGCTGGAGGACGCGGGCGCCCGGTTCGAGCAGGGGCTCGCACTCTTCCGGGAACTCGACGCCGCACATTGGGAATCCGTGGTGATGTCGAATCTGGCCGAGGTGCGCTACGAAATGCAGCGCCTGGCGGACGCCCACAACCTCATCGGCCGCGTCCTGGACATGCACCGTGCGCAAGGAAACCAGGGCAGCACCGGCAACGCCCTGCGCATCCTGAGCGCCGTCCAGCGTGAGCTGGGCGAGCCGGAGAACGCGCTGCGGTCGGCGCAGGAGGCCGTGGACATCGCGCGCGGCAGGCGCAACCATCCCTGGGAGGGCTACTGGCTGCTGGAACTCGGTGCGGCCCAGCAGGCCAACGGCCGGTTCCCGGAGGCGCTGGCGTCCTACCAGCGGGCCGCGGCCGTCCAGCGTCGCCTCGGCGACCGGTCCCGTGAGGCCCGTGCCTGGATGGGCGCGGGCGAGGCGTACGGGCGCATCGAGCGGTTCGACGAGGCTGCGGCTTTCCACCGGCGGGCGGCCGCCGTACATCGTGAGCTGCGCGATCACTGGCAGCTGGCGCTGGCGCTCGACGGGCTGGCCGGGGCGTGCGAGGCGCTGGAGCGGGAGGACGAGTCGCGGCAGCACCGGTCCGAAGCGCTGGGCATTGTGGCGGCGTACGAGGACCCTCGGGCGGTGCGGATGCGGGAGCGGCTGGAGAGCGCGCTGGGGAGGGGATGAACTTTTCGGGCATCGCAGCTGTCCTTGCTGCCAGCTCTCCCTGCCTGCTGTCCTCCCGGCCCTGCTGTCCGCGTGACGCTCGGCGAGCCGTAGGCCCGGCTCTTCGTCGGCCGGAAGACAATTCGGGCATGGCTAATACAGCGACGAAAGCAGTGCTCGAAGGCGGTCCCGAGGAGCTTCCGGAGCGGGTTGTTCCGATCGAGCGTCCCGGGGACGATCTGAAGATCCCGTTTCGGAATGGCTATGAACACTTCAAGGCCACGTCACGGGAGAAGGACACCGGCGAAGGGCGGCTGCCCGTCTACGAGTGGTGGGAGCGCACCGAGCTGCCCGGGTGACGCCCGGGTGACGGTGGATTCCGGCCCGATCGGCTTGCGGCCGATCGGGCCGATCGGGCCGATCAGGGTGTTTCGGTGGGGGCGAAGGCCTCCAGGGCTATGCGTTGGGTCTCCTGCTGCTGGGGCCAGTCCGTCTCCGGGCCCCGGACGAGTACCGCGAACTGGTGGCCGTCGGCGGTGGTGAAGGCGCAGTCGACCACCTTGACGCGCACGCCCAGGCTGTCGCTGTCGTACGCGTAGACCAGTTGGGTGGCGTCCGGGCCCATATCGGGGTCGCTGAGCGGTTCGAGGCTGATCTCCTCGTAGCCGGGCTGGCCGGCCAGGCCCTTTGATGCCTCTTCCAGTGCCTGGCGCGGGGTGTAGTCGGGTTCGGTGATCTCGAAGATCTGGACGAGGCCGCTGTCGTCCGGCGACGTGTAGAAGACGCCGGTTTTGCGGACGTCGCGCTTCCAGCCCTCGGGCAGCACGGTGGTGAAGCCCTTGTCGTCGTGGACGAGGTGGTAGCCGTCGGGGATCTGGGGCGAGGGGGAGGAAGTGGGGGTCTGGGAGGTGGGGGGACCGGATGAGGTGGTGGGGGTGCCCGACTTGGCCGAGGTCGACTTGGGCGCGCTGGCGCCGGCCGGTGGGCGGGCGGCGGCCGGGTCCTCGTTGAGGTGGTCCAGCAGCAGATAACCGCCGCCGAAGCCCACCGCGATCGCGGCCACCGCCGCGCCGGCGACCAGGGCCGTGGTCCGGCGGCGGCCGGACGGTACGGGCTCGGGGGCGGGGCTGACGCCAGGGGCATCACCGGGGAAGATGCCAGGGCCGGGCCCGGCATGCGGGTCGGCGTACGGGGCGGCATCGGGCGGCGGAAACCCAGGGGCGGCGGAGGGCGGGGCCGCCGATGCCGGGTCGAACGTCGGGCGGGGCGGCATCGGGCCCGTGTACGGCGCCGGGCGCGGGGCGCCGTCCTCCCAGGTCTGGGTTTCGCTGTTCCAGCGTGCGCCGCCGTCGTTGGCCATCGTCAGCCTCCCGCCAGGGCGGCGACCGCCTGGCCGACCGCCGCCCCGGATGCGAGCAGGCCGACGACGGAGCCGGCGTCGGCCAGTGCCGTCCGCAGCCGGGCCAGCCGGCCGGGTCCGGCCGCACCGGTTTCGGCGATCTCCCCCTCGGTGTCGGCCAGTTGGGCGGTGAGCGCCGTGACCTCCGGGGTTTCCACGACTCTGGCCAGGTCGTCGCGGAGGGCACGTACGGCGCGCAGCAGTTCCTCCTGCGCGGGGTCCGTCGCGGGTGCGGCGCTGCCCTGGTGGTTCGTCACGGTGTTGTTGTCGCCGATGGCGAAGGCACCCTGGACGCTGCCGATGTGGATGCCCCTGCCGCGCTCGTCAGCCGTTGCCACGCTGAGTACTTCCTCTCGATGCGGAGCCGGGCTGGGTGGTCCTGCCCGGGTGGGGATGGGGATGGGGATGGGGCCTGGAGTTCGGGTTCCGGTTCGGGCTCGGGCTCGGGCTCGGGTTCGTGACGTTGGCGGTGTTGGCGTTGTTGGCGTTGTTGGTGATGGTGTTGTTGTCGCCGATGCCTACGGCGCCCTGGGCGGACTCGACGTAGACGCCACCCTGCGCGACATGGATGACCCGCTGCTCGAATTCGTCGGTCTCGTAACCGGCGTCGTGCAGCGCGGTGGTCACACCGGCCGCCACCCGCTGCTGAATGGTCTTCAGATAGCGGGCCACGTCCATCTCCTGGAAGAGCGAGGCCTCGCCGAAGGAGCCCAGCTCGCGCACCGAGGCGCCGGGCCCGTCCGGCAGTGCCCCGCCGTGCCCTCCGGTGGCCAGCCGCCAGGACGACAACAGGCCGCGCACCAGCGTGGTCACGGCGCCGCCCGCGGACCGGGGCGCGCGGGCCAGCGCCCACACCGCCTTGCCGAAGTGGTTGTGGTGACGGTAGTGGTGGGCGATCCGGTCGGCGTCCTGGAAGAGCTGCCGCAGCGGCCACAGCACATGCGGCGCGACCTCCAGCATCAGCATCCCGCCCTGGGTGTGCACCCGTACGAAGACCGTGGTGACGACTCCCTCGTTCCAGCCGCCGACCCGGATCCGCAGGAAGTGCCGACGGGTCTCGCCGCCTTCCTCCACCGCGTCGGCCAGATGCCGCACGGACGCCTCGGGTGCGTACGGTGCCGTCGTACGGGACTTCAGCCCCTCGGCCGGCAGGAAGACGCACTCGTCGATCTCCAGCGCGCGCAGCCGGTCGCGCACCGCCGCCGCGGCCTCCGGCGAGCCGTGCGGGGAGGGCACCCGCAGCGCCGCCACCAGGGGCACGACGCGGTCCAGGATGGCCCTGTTGTCCATCGGCTGGACCTCGCGGTCGTCGCGGGGCCGCAGCTCCACCTCCAGCGACCAGGTCTTGTACGGGCGGCCGGCGCCGCAGAAGGGGTTGGCCGACCCGTACATCACCAGCGGCCCGTGCTGCTCGGTCCGGACGCGGTCGCGGAGCCGCCGGAAGCGGAATCCTTCGGAGCGCTCGGCGGGGTCGGACATGGCGTCGGGGAAGCGTTCCCTGGACAGTTCGCGGGCGAGGGCGAGGGCGAACTGGCCGCGTTGCAGGGCGACCATCGTGGCCAGCAGCAGCGGCAGCGCCAGGGCGATCCAGGCCCGCAGCAGTTCGGTGCCGTGGTCGGTGCCGCTCGCGTACGCCGTGTCCATCGGGGCGCTGTCCCACCCGCTGTCGTCGTACGAGCCGAAGTCCGGCATGCCACCGGTCCAGGAGTCCGGCATCAGCAACGAGAGCGGCCAGGTCGCGGCTCTGACGCCGACCTCACCGCCGCACACCGTGATCACCAGCGTCACCACGAACCCCAGCAGCGACAACCGGCCGTACCAGCGCATGAGGAAGGCCGCCAGCCGGGCCCACCACCACGGGATCGGCGCCCGCAGGACGGCACGGGAGAGCGCGATCAGGATGACGGGGAAGAGATAGCCCAGGGCCAGGCCACCGGACATCGGGACGGCCACGATCCACAGCAGCAGGATCCCGGCGGCCCAGCCCAGTTCGAGCCGCCGGGCGCGGAGGGCGTGGGCGAGGACGCGGGCGGCGTCGATGCCCAGGGAGGGCGCGGCGAACCGCTCCTCGTGGACGTACAGCTCGTCGATGACGGTGTCGCGGAACTTGTCGTCCATGTACGTGCCGGCGCACAGCAGCCGGGTGGCCTCGCTGGCGCCCGGCGGGGTCACCGGTAACGGGCCGGGGTCCTCGGCGCGGCCCGCCGGCGCCTTGTGCAATCTCTGGGGGTCGCCCTCGGCTTCGCCAGGCTGCTGAGGCACGTTCATCTGCGTCATCACTCTCCCCCGACCTACCAACACGTCACCGCCGCGGCTCGGTTGCGGGCGCGGGGCTCCGACGAACGGCCACTATGCGGAAGCGGCAGCATAGGGCAGAACACCACTCCGTGTCAGGGAATATGAACGTGTGGTGATCGGAAGTGGTGGCTTCGCGGCCGCACTTCACCGCCCAATGGCACTTCACCGTCCATTGGCACTTCACCATCCATGGGCACTTCGCCGTCCAAAGGCCGAGCCCGCACGGTCCGGTGCGGACCGTGCGGGCTCGGCTCGTCGTGCAGAGGGGCTCAGATGAGGCCGAGACCGCGGACGGCCTCGCGCTCCTCCTCCAGCTCCTTCACGGACGCGTTGATGCGCTCGCGCGAGAAGTCGTTGATCTCCAGGCCCTGGACGATCTCGTACTTGCCGTCCTTGGTGGTGACGGGGAAGGAGGAGATCAGGCCCTCCGGGACGCCGTAGGAGCCGTCCGAGGGGATACCCATCGAGGTCCAGTCGCCGTCGGCGGTGCCGTTGACCCAGGTGTGGACGTGGTCGATGGCGGCGTTGGCGGCCGAGGCGGCGGAGGACGCGCCACGGGCCTCGATGATCGCCGCGCCGCGCTTGGCGACGGTCGGGATGAAGGTGTCGGCCAGCCAGGCCTGGTCGTTGACGACCTCGGCGGCGTTCTTGCCGGCGACCTCGGCGTGGAAGATGTCCGGGTACTGGGTGGCGGAGTGGTTGCCCCAGATCGTGAGCCTGCGGATCTCGGAGACCGGGGTGCCGGTCTTCTGCGCGAGCTGCGAGATGGCGCGGTTGTGGTCCAGGCGGGTCATCGCGGTGAAGCGCTCGGCCGGTACGTCCGGCGCGGCGGCCTGCGCGATCAGCGCGTTGGTGTTGGCCGGGTTGCCGACGACCAGGACCTTGATGTCGTCCGCGGCGTGCGCGTTGATGGCGGCGCCCTGCGGCTTGAAGATGCCGCCGTTGGCCTCCAGCAGGTCGCCGCGCTCCATGCCCTTCGTACGGGGGCGGGCGCCGACGAGCAGGGCGACGTTCGCACCGTCGAAGGCCACGTTCGGGTCGTCCGAGATGTCGATGCCCTGGAGCAGCGGGAAGGCACAGTCGTCGAGCTCCATGGCGGTGCCCTCGGCGGCCTTCAGACCCTGCGGGATCTCCAGGAGGCGCAGCTTGACCGGCACGTCCGCGCCGAGCAGATGACCGGAAGCGATGCGGAAGAGGAGTGCGTAACCGATCTGGCCGGCGGCGCCGGTGACGGTGACATTGACGGGAGTGCGGGTCATGGCGATCTCCTGCGCGACGTTTTCTGGGGGCAAGCCCCAGACCACCATGGGTGGCGGTGGGTGTCCCTGCCCATTTGTCGAGGTCTCATTATCGAGGTCTCATCGAGGTCTCTTGGTATCGAGAGACCGGGCGTCAGGCTATCGGACCCCTGACCGGCGCAGGTGACGGGCTGGTGTGGAACGCCTCACCGGGTGTCGCGACCGGCGGGGAACCGAGCCCACCGGCGAGCGGGCGGCCGCCCGCATGGAGGGGGAGTGCGGGCGGCCGCCGAGTGGTGCATACCCGTGGGGGGGTACTGGTCGCATGCCCGGGATCCGGGCGGGCATGCCACTCGGTTTCGCGCGCCCGCACGGGACGGCGAATCCCGGCCAGCGGCGCCGCGGGCGGGCGCGCCGCAGGGCACGTCGTGCGCGGGCGGGGCGGCGGGCGCACTCTGGTATCAGCGGTTTCCGGAGGTGATCGTGATGTTGAAGAGCGCTGTCGGATGGCATGTCGAACTGGAATTCGAGGAGGACACCCACCGCACCCGCGCCGCCGCCCTCGTCCGGCTCCCTGACGGGTCCGAGGTGCGCGCGCACGGATACGCCAGCCGCCACCCCGCCGACGAGAATCAGCCGAGGGTCGGCGAAGAGGTGGCGGGAGCCAGAGCGCTGAACGAACTGGCGATGAAGTTGCTGACCAAGGCACACGACGAGATCGACGAGGCGTCCGGCCGGACGTCGTACCCGCTGACCTGAAGAGGCCGCGGCGTCTGCGCCTGTGCCTGTGTCTAAGGCGTGGCCGCCCCGGTCGGGACCGGCTGTGCGCAGCCCTTCCTGCCCGTGACGGTCGTGCCGCAGGCGGAGACCTTGGCCGGGTCTCCGGTGACCTCCACCATCGGCGTGTACGCGTCGCCGTCCGCTCCGGCGCGTGCCGTGGCGCTGCGGTCGCCGGCGCTGATGGTGGCCTGGTCGCCCTTGGCCGCGGCGGTGATCCGTGCCCACGCGGCGTGGCAGACCTTGCTGTAGCGGACCTCGATCAGCGCGCCGCCCGCCACGCCCCGGGACGGGGTGACGGCGTGCGTCCCGCCGCACCCCATCTCCTCCGGGTCCTTCCCGGCGCAGCCGGCGCCGGAGCACTTCACCCCAGCGGGCAGCACCGGGTTCTTGCTGGGCGCGGCCGACGGCTTGGGCGCCGCCTTCTTGCCGCCGCCGGGCGGGTTCAGCACCAGCACCGCGGCGACGGCGACCAGCACCGCGCCCAGCGCGCCGAGGGTGATCATCAGCGCCGGGCGGCGGCGCCGGGCGGGCGCCGGGTCCGCCGCGGGCGCGGGCGGGGCGGCCGGCGGGGCCGCCAGCTGGGAGGTGGCCGCCAGCCCGGGGAAGTCCGCGGGGGACGGCGCCTCACCGGTCCGCTGGTGCGGCGGCTGCGGTGCCGTGGCGACCGGCGCGCCCCGGCCCGGCTTCCCGGCGGCCTTCCAGACCGGCTTCGGCTCGTCGGCCGGGTCGAACTCGCCCAGTGCGGCCCGCGCCTGGGCGACGCGTATCGCCTCCATGGTGACGTCGTGCCGCATCTCCGAGCGGCTCCAGGCGCGTTCGGCGAGTTCCCAGAGCGTGGTGAGGTGCCCCGGGTTGGTGCCGGTCACCTCGGCCAGCGCGAGGACCGCGCGTTGCGGTGGCAGCAGACGGCCGTTGAGGTAGCGCTCCCATGACGTCTTGCTGAAGCCGGTGCGGTCCGCGATGGTGGCCACGCTCAGCCGGCTGCGCTCCACAAGCCTGCGCAGTTGACTGGCGAACTCTTTGACCTGCGGGTCGAGTTCTTCCGGCAGCGCCTTCCAGCGAGGCATTTCGTTCCCCTATCCCCCCGTACGCACACATTTGCATTAGCCGTGTTCATCCGGGTTTCTTCCGTTCACGGTTCCCCCGCCGCGCCCGGTCCCCTACTGGCTACCCACGGAGATGCCAGGGCCAGGATGCCAGTTCCCCAGTCGGCAGGCACGCGGGAGCATTAGGGCGGAGACGTCCACCCGCATACGCCCCTCCCGCGCGCCCCTCTGTCCGCCGGCGCGCCGTCTCCGGCTCACGGCCGCGCGAAGCACTCCTTCGCGCCGCCGCCCGCCGGGAAGAGGCACAGCCGTACGCCCTCCGGGCCGCCGGCCGCCGCCATCGGCGTGACGAGGTAGCCCTCGGCGTCGAACCGGTCCGCCACCTTCGCCGACCGCGGCCGCGCGCCCGGCACCGACACCTCGACACGGTCCCCGATCCGGCCGTCCCGCATCCGCCCCCAGGCCGCACCGCACGCCGTGCTGTAGCGGACCTCGACATGCGCTCCCGTGGCAGCGGTCCGCTCCAAGGCCGTCGCCACCATGCCCTGCGCGCCGCAGTACATCGACCGCGGATCCTTGCCGTCGCACGCGGTGCCCCGGCAGCCGGTCACCGCCGAGAACGTGGGCGCGGGGCTCCGCCCGTCGCCGGGCTCCCCCGCCCAGAACGCCAGCGCGGTGGCAACGGCCGCCGCACAGACGCCGATCCCGGCCGCCATCGGCACCGCCCACCGCGGCATCCGCCCCACCGCACGGCTCCTCGGCGCGACGTCCTCGCCACCGCCCGCACCACCGTCCGCAGCGCTGCCCGTAGCGCTGCCCGTATCCGGCGCCACTCCCGACCGGCCCCGCCCGCTCCAGGCCGCGTCCGCCAGTTCCCACAGCGCCACCAGCCGCCCGGACGGCTCGCCCGCCAGCCGGCACAGCGCCTCGACCGCGTCCCGCGGCGGCAGCTTCTTCCCGTTGAGATAGCGCTCCCACGACGACTTGCTGTACGGGGTCCTGGTGGCCAGTGCGGCCAGGCTCAGCCCCGTACGGCCGCGCAACTCCCGCATGCCCTCGGCCAGTCGGACGCTCTCCACCGTCTCGCGCGGCTCGCCGCCCCGTCCGCTCACCGGCGCAGCACCTTCCAGGTGTCGGGGCCCACGATCCCGTCCGGGGGCAGTCCGGCCTTCGACTGGAAGCGTTTGACGGCACGCATGGTGTTCTCGCCGACGATGCCGTCCACCGGGCCCGGGTCGTACCCGCGGTGGTGCAGCAGGCACTGCGCTTCGACGACCTCCCAGCCGCCGGCGCCGTTGCCCAGGATGGCGGTGGCGGTATGGCTGCGCCCGGCGTAGAGGGCGCCGTCCGTGCGCCGGACGTGGCAGTCGAAGGTCTCACCCGGCCGGCGGCTGAACGCCGGGGCGGCGCCGGTGCTCCGGCCGGCCGCGGTGACCTGCGCCCCTTGGCCGCCGCCGGTGTCGTCCTGCCAGGGGCGGACGGCCAGCAGCGCCGCCCCGGCGACGATCAGCGCGACCACCGCGGCCGGCAGCAACATCCTGGCCCGCACCGCCCGGCGGCGGCCGTCCGCCGCCGGCTCCCACTCCGCCGTCCGCTCCGGTAACTCCTTTGCCGGCCGCTCCGCGCCCCACGCCTGCGCCGCGACCTCGTGCAGCGCCATAAGCCGGGTCGCATCGGTGCCGCAGACCCGCGCCAGTGCCTCCACCGCCTCGCGCGGCGGCAGGTTCCTGCCGTTGAGATAGCGCTCCCACGACGACTTGCTGTACGAGGTCTTGACGGCGAGCGAGGCCAGGCTCAGCCCGCTGTGGTCCTTCAACCTCCGCAGCTGTACGACCAGTTGCCGGACCCGCTGGTCAAGCGATCCGGGCAGCTCTTTCCAACGCGACATGTTCCACCCCACACGCGTTCGTTCTCCCCCGAGGCGACGCGCCCCCTGTGCCGCCGATGATGGCGCGGCCGCCGGGCACGGTTCCGCCCGTTACTGTTTTTTACCCCTACCGCGACAGTTGCGGACATGTGTACCCGCCTCGTCCGCGTCCCACCGCGACGTCCACGGCGGCCACGTCCCCGCAGCTCAGAGCCTGGGACGTCCCACAAGGTCCGCACCCGGTCGGTGGCCCTGGCAATCACCCGCGGCCCGGAGCACAGTCGGTGACGCACCACCGGCGGCGCGGTCCACCCCGCGCCGCCGCCACCACAACGGGGAGGAAGCACACTCATGAACGCACGTAAGCGTATTGCCCTCACCGCGGCGACCCTGGCACTCGGAAGCGGCCTCGCGCTCGCCCCGTCCGCGGGCGCGGTCGCTTCGACCGGGTCCCAGAGCGGACACGTCAGCGCCCAGGCCTCGTGCAACTACCCGTACGTCTGCTTCTACAAGGGGAGCAGCAAGACGGGCCAGTTCAAGGACACCGGCTACTGGCAGAGCCTGGGTTCCAGCAAGGGCGCCACTTCGATGGTGAACACCCGCCGGGACGACGTCGTCTACACCCATTTCACGAACGGCCGGACGCACTGCACCCCGCCGCGGAGCACCACGGACTTCAACTCGTGGAAGGCCGACAAGGTCTACATCAGCACCAAGTCGCACTGCTGACATCGGGTCGGGCCCGCCCTGAGGCCCGTACGAAGGCGGCGGCCCGTCCTCCCACGGGGGAGAGGACGGGCCGCCGTCATCGGCTTCGGGTCAGTTCGGCTTCGGGTCAGTCGGCCATCTTCTTCTGGAGGTTGGCGTCCAGCGCGTCCAGGAACTGCTCGGTGGTCAGCCACGGCTGTTCGGGGGCGATGAGCAGGGCCAGGTCCTTGGTCATCTGGCCGCCCTCGACGGTCTCGACGCAGACCCGCTCCAGGTTCTCCGCGAACCTGGTGACCTCGGGGGTGTCGTCCAGCTTGCCGCGGTGGGCCAGGCCGCGGGTCCAGGCGAAGATCGACGCGATCGGGTTGGTGGAGGTCGCCTTGCCCTGCTGGTGCTGGCGGTAGTGGCGGGTGACGGTGCCGTGCGCGGCCTCGGCCACGAGGGTCCGGCCGTCCGGCGTCATCAGGACGGAGGTCATCAGGCCGAGCGAGCCGAAGCCCTGCGCGACGATGTCGGACTGGATGTCGCCGTCGTAGTTCTTGCAGGCCCAGACGTAGCCGCCGGCCCACTTGAGCGCGGCGGCGACCATGTCGTCGATCAGGCGGTGCTCGTAGGTCAGGCCCTGGGCGTCGAACTGTGTCTTGAACTCCGCGTCGAAGACCTCCTGGAAGATCTCCTTGAAGCGGCCGTCGTACTTCTTGAGGACGGTGTTCTTCGTGGAAAGGTAGACCGGGTAGCTGCGGTCCAGTCCGTAGCGGAACGAGGCGCGGGCGAAGTCGCGGATCGACTCGTCGTGGTTGTACATCGCCAGCGCGACACCGGAGCCGGGGAACTCGTGGACCTCCAGCTCGATCGGCTCCCCGCCGTCCTGCGGGGTGAAGGTCATGGTGAGCGTGCCGGCGCCGGGCACCTTGAGGTCGGTCGCCTGGTACTGGTCGCCGAAGGCGTGCCGGCCGACGACGATCGGCCTGGTCCAGCCGGGCACCAGGCGCGGCACGTTCTCCATGATGATCGGCTCGCGGAAGATCACTCCGCCGAGGATTTCTCGGAGGGTGCCGTTCGGCGAGCGGTACATCGCCTTGAGGTGGAACTCCTCGACGCGCGCCTCGTCCGGGGTGATCGTGGCGCACTTCACGCCGGCGCCGTACTTCTTGATGGCGTGCGCGGCGTCGGCCGTCACCTGGTCGTGTGTGGCGTCCCGGTGCTCGATGCCGAGGTCGAAGTACTTCAGGTCGATATCGAGGTACGGGAGGATCAGCTTGTCCTTGATGAAGGACCAGATGATGCGGGTCATCTCGTCGCCGTCGAGCTCGACGACGGGGTTGGCAACCTTGATCTTGGCCATCAGGTGGTACGTCCCTCTCGCGCTGCGGCTCGGGCGGCGAGATCCGGTGCGCGGGCCCACACCAGGCGGCACACTTCAGACTCGTCGCTACATCCCACCATCAAGCTACTCGAAGCGGACATTCCACTCGGAGATTCGGCCGGTAAGTCCGGCCGCGTACGTCGTTGCCCGGGACCGCGTCAGCCGGGGGCCTCGTCAGGCCCCGGACCCGGACCCGGGACCGCGTCAGGGCTCGGAGCGCACCGTGAAGTGCACGATGTCGTCCAGGAACGGGATGTGCAGCCACGGCTTGGGCTGCACCATCAGCGCCAGGATCACGATCACGAAACCGAGCAGCCCGTAGAGCGCCATGTCGGTGAACCGGGAGCGCACCGCCAGCATCCCCACCGACGGCAGGGCCCAGCGCAGCACCGCGCCCGCGAACAGCGACAGCCCGATCAGCAGCGTCCCGATACGGAACACGTCGACGGCCACCAGCAGCAGCCCGACCGCCACGCCGCCCATGACGGCGAGCAGCGGCCACTGCCGGGCCGGCGCGGGGAAGCCGCCGGCGGCGGCCCGGCCGCCGCCCTCCGGCCGGGCCGTGTCCCGGGTCAGCAGCGGAAACCGCCGCGAGGAGCGCTGCGGCTCGGACGCCTGGTCCGAATGCGCTTCGGCACCCATGGCTGCCACCTCAGTCCCCTCAGGCGTCCGGGCCGGCGGCGCGCTCGGCCGCCTCGACGACGTTGACCAGCAGCTGGGCGCGGGTCATGGGGCCGACGCCGCCCGGGTTGGGGGCGACCCAGCCGGCCACCTCGGCGACGCCCGGGTGCACATCGCCGACGATCTTGCCGTTCTCGTCCCGGCTGACGCCGACGTCCAGGACGGCCGCGCCCGGCTTCACGTCCTCGGGCTTGATGATGTGCGGCACACCGGCCGCGGCGACGATGATGTCGGCCTGCTTGAGGTGCGCGGACAGATCGCGGGTGCCGGTGTGGCACTGGGTCACGGTCGCGTTCTCCGACTTGCGGGTCAGCACCAGCGGCATCGGGCGGCCGATGGTGATGCCCCGGCCGACGACGACCACGTCCGCGCCCTTGATCTCCACGCCGTGCCGCCGCAGCAGCTGCACGATGCCGTACGGGGTGCACGGCAGCGGGCCCTCGACGCCGAGCACCAGCTTGCCCAGGCTCACCGGGTGCAGCCCGTCGGCGTCCTTGGCCGGGTCCATCAGCTCCAGGACGCGGTTGGCGTCGATGCCCTTGGGGAGCGGGAGTTGGACGATGTAGCCGGTGCAGGCGGGGTCCTCGTTGAGCTCCCGTACGACCGCCTCGATCTCCTCCTGGGTGGCCGTCTCCGGCAGTTCACGCTGAATCGAGGCGATGCCGACCTGCGCGCAGTCGCGGTGCTTGCCGTTGACGTACCAGCGGCTGCCGGGGTCGTCACCGACCAGGAGGGTGCCGAGGCCGGGCTGCACACCCTTGGCCTTCAGCGCCTCGACGCGGGCGGTGAGCTCGGACTTGATCGCGGCGGCGGTGGCCTTGCCATCCAGAATCTGGGCAGTCATGGTTCCATCCTCGCGGATGGGGGCGGCCCGGTTCCAATCAGGGCACGCGATATCAGGTTGTCGCCGAGCCGACCGGAATTGATCATTGCACTTGCACAACGTCTTGCCGCCTTGACTGGACAGGAGTAATGCGCAACTAGAAGGATTGTCGGTCGAGTGCCGCAGGCATCGTCGGGGGCGGGCCAGTGAAACCTGTTTTTCCTCCGAGTCACGGCTGCGTCGTCCCCAACGGAGGAAAGAACCACATGAGCTTCGGCGACCCGAACAACCCCTACGGCCAGCCGCCGCAGGCGCCGCAGGGCCCGTACGGCCAGCAGCCCCCCGTACCGCCGCAGGCGCAGCCGGGCTACGGCTACCCGCAGCAGGCGCCGCCGCAGCAGCCCTACGGTTACCCGCAGCAGCAGGCGCAGCCCGCGGGTTACGGCTACCCGCAGCAGCCGGCTCCGTACGGCCAGCCGGGTATGCCGAGCGCGTACGCGAGCTGGGGCGCGCGGGTCGGTGCCTTCCTCATCGACTACCTCATCGTCGGTCTGCTCCCGACCATCATCCTCATGGTGGCCTGGTTCTCGGCGGCCGCCGCGGCGACCACCACGCCGGACACCTCGCACTGCGCCGCGGGCGACTACTCGTGCATCAGCGACGCCTACGACTCGGCGAACAACACGAACGCCGGCATCGGCGTCGGGCTCCTCATCGTCGTCATCCTGGTCAGCCTGCTCGGCATCGGCCTCGGATTCTGGATGGTGGCCAAGGAAGGCAAGACCGGCCAGACCCCGGGCAAGAAGGCCCTGGGCATCCGGGTCGTCCGCGAGATGAACGGCCAGCCGCTCGGCTTCGGTCTGGCCTTCGGCCGCAAGCTCTGCCACATCCTCGACGAGCCTTGCCTGATCGGCTTCTTGTGGCCGCTGTGGGACGAGAAGAGCCAGACGTTCGCCGACAAGGTCGTCGGCACGGTGGTCGTCAAGGCATAACACCCGCTTCCCGTCCGGCCGGTCACACTGCCCGCCGGACACCTCGTCCCGAAGGCCCCCTCGCAACCGCGCGATCGGGGCCTTCGCGGCGCTGAGGGGGAGGTGCGAGGCGGCCCGCCGAGGCCGTTGGCTACCGTCCTCCACGACACTGAAATCCGGTCATGAAGCCCGAAGGACACCGCTCGTGAGCTATCCGAACCCGAATCCCTACGGTCCGCCTCCGGGCCAGCAGCCCGGCTACGGCTACCCCCAGCAGCAGCCGCCGTCGCCTTACGGCGCCTACCCGGGCGGCGGGATGATGCCCGGCGCGCCCGCGCCCTATCCGACCGTCATGCCGGGCGGTGTGAAGGCGGCGCGCGTGATGCTCTTCGTGCTCGCCGGCCTGAACCTGATCGGCCTGATCTTCGCCGTGATGGGTCTGGGCAGCGTCAGCAAGGCGTCGAAGAACGCGTCCGAATACACCACGTCCGACGCGATGACCGCGATGAACGTCGGCAAGGGCCTGCTGATCGCCGTGATCGTGGTGATCGTGCTGTTCATAGGCGCCGCGATCATGCTGGGTGCCCAGTTCGGCAACGGCGGCTCCGGCGTCCGCGTCGGCACCATCATCTTCGGTGTCGCCAACACCCTGGTCAGCCTGCTCTCGTTCCCCTTCGGCCTGGTGCACACCGTCCTCGGGATCCTGATCATCGTCTTCGTCTCCAAGGACGACGGCACCGCCTGGTTCAACCGGCCGCGCTACTGACGTCCAGGGGCGTACGCCCCGGGCAAGACCGGCACAGGGCTCCCACCGCACGCGCGGTGGGAGCCCTGTGCCGTTGGGGCCGCCTGACGGACGGTCAGTGGAAGAAGTGCCGCGTCCCCGTGAGGTACATCGTCACGCCCGCCTTCTTCGCGGCCTCGACGACCAGCTCGTCACGGATCGAACCGCCCGGCTGGACGATGGCCTTCACGCCGGCCGCGATGAGGATCTCCGCGCCGTCGGGGAAGGGGAAGAACGCGTCGGAGGCGGCGTACGCGCCGCGCGCCCGCTCCTCGCCCGCGCGCTCGACGGCCAGCTTGCAGGAGTCCACCCGGTTGACCTGGCCCATGCCGACGCCGACCGAGGCGCCGTCCTTGGCGAGCAGGATCGCGTTGGACTTCACCGCGCGGCACGCCTTCCAGGCGAAGGACAGCTCGGCCAGCTCCACGGCGGACAGCGCCTCGCCGGTGGCGAGCGTCCAGTTGGCCGGGTCGTCGCCGTCGGCCTGGAGCCGGTCGGTGACCTGGAGGAGCGCGCCGCCGTCGACGGCCTTGACCTCGACCGGGTTGGCCGGCGCTCCGGGGGCGCGCAGCACCCGGATGTTCTTCTTGCGGGCGAGGACCTCGACCGCGCCGTCCTCGTAGTCGGGCGCCACGATGACCTCGGTGAAGATCTCCGCGACCTGCTCGGCCATCGCCACGGACACCGGGCGGTTGACGGCGATCACGCCGCCGAACGCGGACAGCGGGTCGCACTCGTGCGCCTTGCGGTGCGCCTCGGCGACATCGACACCGACCGCGATCCCGCACGGGTTGGCGTGCTTGATGATCGCGACACAGGGCTCGGTGTGGTCGTACGCGGCACGGCGCGCGGCGTCCGTGTCGGTGTAGTTGTTGTACGACATCTCCTTGCCGTGCAGCTGCTCCGCCTCGGCGAGGCCGCCCTCGCCGTTGACGTACAGCGCGGCGCCCTGGTGCGGGTTCTCGCCGTAGCGCAGCACGTTCTTGCGCTCATAGGTGGCGCCGAGGAAGGCGGGCAGGCCCGAGTCGTCTGCGGCCGCGTAGTCCTCGGCGAACCAGGAGGCCACGGCGACGTCGTAGGCGGCGGTGTGCCGGAACGCCGCCGCGGCGAACCGCTTGCGCACCCCCAGCGTGAAGCCGCCCTCCTTGACCGCCTGGAGGACCGCGGCGTACGCGGCCGGGTCCGTGACGACCGCGACGGAGGGGTGGTTCTTGGCGGCGGCGCGGACCATCGAAGGACCGCCGATGTCGATCTGCTCGACGCACTCGTCGGCGGTGGCGCCGGAGGCGACGGTCTCCTTGAACGGGTAGAGGTTCACGACGACGAGGTCGAACGGCTCCACGCCGAGGTCGGCCAGCTGCTGCTGGTGGTCGGGCAGCCGCAGGTCGGCGAGGATGCCGGCGTGCACCTTGGGGTGCAGGGTCTTGACCCGGCCGTCGAGGCACTCGGGGAAGCCGGTGAGCTCCTCGACCTTGGTGACCGGAACCCCGGCCGCGGCGATCTTCGCGGCCGTCGACCCGGTCGAGACGAGCTGGACGCCCGCCGCGTGCAGGCCCTGAGCCAGCTCCTCCAGCCCGGACTTGTCATAGACGCTGACGAGTGCGCGGCGGATGGGCCGCTGGGTGCCTTCGGTGGCGGTCACGAGATACGTACCTTTCGTCCCTCAATGCGGTAGCCGTGCCGGGCCAGACGCCCCACGACCTCGACGAGCAGCGATCGCTCGACTTCCTTGATGCGCTCATGCAGCGCGGATTCGTCGTCCTCGTCCCGGACCTCGACCACGCCCTGGGCGATGATCGGGCCGGTGTCGACGCCGTCGTCGACGAAGTGGACGGTGCATCCGGTGACCTTCGCGCCGTACGCGAGCGCGTCGCGCACGCCGTGGGCACCGGGAAAACTGGGCAGCAGCGCCGGGTGCGTGTTGACCGTCCGGCCGCCGAAACGGGCCAGGAATTCCTTCCCGAGGATCTTCATGAAGCCGGCCGAGACGACGAGGTCCGGCTCGTACCCGGCGGTCGCCTCGGTGAGCGCCACGTCCCAGGCCGCGCGGCTGTCGTAGTCCTTGACCCGGCGGACGAACGTCGGCAGACCGGCCCGCTCGGCGCGCTCCAGCCCCGCGATGGCGGCACGGTCGGCGCCCACGGCCACGATCTCGGCGCCGTAGGCCGCCGCCCCCTCCTCGGCGATGGCGTCGAGCAGCGCCTGGAGGTTCGTCCCCGAACCGGAGACGAGCACGACGATGCGGGCGGGGCGCGGTGCGGAGGCCGGGCTGGGGGAGGCCGGGCGGGACGGCGGGAGAGGGGGAGCCACGTCGGGGGTCTTTCTCGCGGGGGTGCTGCTCTTCTGCGGACGACTTACGGCTGTCTAGCGGATGTATGGCGCCGGCCGGAGCATGCCGTTGGCGGTTTGTACGGTCGTACGAAGCCATGGGTCGCGTGAATACGGGGAACCCTACGAAGGCGCCGACCGTCAGCAACGATACCGGCACCGCGCGCGGCCCCCACGGGACGGGGGCGGGCGCGGGAGGTAGCGTCGGGCGTGAGAACGCATGCAGTTCGTGGTGATCGACCGCCTGGCCCACCGGCCGGAAGGGCGGCCAAGACAAGGGGAAGACACACTCCAGATGCCGGTCCGACGCCGCCGCGCGGCCCTCCTCCTCCCTCCCGCGACTATCGCTGGGAGGTACCCACAACCCGTGACCGCCCCCGGGATGGTCCTGCTGCCGCGTGAGCGCAAGTCGTCGTCATCGCCGTCGTCCTCGTCCGCGGACTCCCCTTCCCCGGAGTCCGGAGAGTCCAACGGGGCCGACGGTGCGTCCTCCCCCGAGTCGGACAACCCCTTCGCGCCGCCACCGGCCGACGCCCCCGACCAGGAGTGGCGGCCGCGCCACCCCGCCCCGCACGACCAGGGGCGGAACGGCGACCAGGACCAGGCCCCGCAGGACGAGCCGACCCCGGCCTGGGGCAGCCAGTGGAGCAGCCGCCAGCCGGGCCGCCAGAGCGGCGGTTTCGGCACCCGGCCGGGCGGCCGCGGACAGCAGGGCGGCGGCCAGGGCGGGCCCGGCGGCCCTGGCAACCCGCGCTGGGACCCCACCGACCCGGCACAGCGCCGCGCGCGCTACGCCCTGCTCGGCGGCATGTGGTCGTTCTTCTTCGTGCTCTTCAGCCTGCCCGAGGTCGCGCTGCTGCTGGCCGCGCTGGCGGTCTACTGGAGCATCAGCTCGCTGCGCGCCAAGCCGAGTTCCGCGAAGGCGACCGCGGAGGCGACGACCGCCGCGATGGAGGGCCGCCCCGCCCCGACCGGCGCCGCGCCGGGCGCCCCGTCCTCGGCGTACTCCACCCGGCCGCAGACGACCGCGGCCATCGCGGGCCTGGTGACCGCCACGCTGGCGCTGATGATGGTCGCCGCGACCTTCACCCTGCAGATCGTCTACCGCGACTACTTCACCTGCGTGGACGACGCCCTGACCCAGCAGGCCAGCAAGTCCTGCGAGAACCTGCTGCCCAAGCAGCTGCGCCCGCTGCTGAGCACTCAGGAGTAGCCGAGCGCAGGGGAGCGGCTGCCGCCCCGCCCTGGCTCAGGCGGCGTCGGGCTCGTCGGGTGCGCTCGGGACTCCGGGTTGCGGTGCGCCGTCCGCCGGGGGCCGCGGCTCGGTCCAGGGCGCGGCGGTCCGTACCGGCGCGGCGGGCGAGGTCCTCCGTACGGCCCCGGCGGGCGCCGCGCTCCGCCGCCCGGTCTCCGCGCGGCCGGCCTGCGCCACGGTCTCGGCGTGCCCGGCCTGCCCTGCGGTCTCCGCCGGTGCGGCCTGCCCCGGCCGCGCCCCCTCCCCCACCGGCTTCCGGCGGCCCTGTGGGAGTACGGACCGGCCGCGGCGGGCCTCCGGTGTCTCGGCGGTGCGATTGGTGCGCCGGTGGACGGCCCGCAGGACGAGTGCCACGGGGACGCCGGTCAGGGCCGTCCAGCCGGCCGCCGCGAGGCCCGTGAGCCACCAGTTGGGGCCGAAGTCGGCGAGGGCTCCGTTGCCGAGCGCGCCGCCGGAGAAGCATGCGAGGGTCGCCATCGCCGCGCCGCAGGCGCCGGCTCCCAAACCGGCCACGGCGGCGGTGGTCCGCCATGTCCCGTGCGTGTCCCGGGGCCTGGCCGCGTACCGGGCGAGCAGTACCCCGGCCAGGACCGGCGCGGCGGCCACCGCCCAGGTCAGCGGGCGGCCGGTGCCCGCGTCCGGCAGGCCGGTGAGCAGCGGGAAGTGGGGCAGCGCCGGATGGCCGGACGTGCCCAGGGGCCCGACCGCGCTGCCCGCGCCGACCGTGAAGCCCGGCCCCAGCCCGTACGCGGCCCCCCAGACGGCCGCGTTGGGGAGCAGCGCGAGGCACAGCAGCACCACCGTGCAGCAGCCCGCCCAGTCCGGTGCGAGGTGGCGGAGGTCCCGCAGGGCCTCGCCGGCGTGCAGGCCGAGGGCGAGCAGGAGGAGCAGCGCGCCGCTGGCGAGCAGGGCGAGGGTGGCGGCGGCCGCGGCCCGGAGCACGACGGCGGGCGGGGCGCCTTGGAGGGCGCGGCGGGCCGTGTGCCGGTAGTCGGTGAGCAGCCTGCGGACCGAGGGCGGCAGCAGGTCGGCTCCCGTGGGGCCGAGGATGCGCCAGGCCGTGACGGTCACGGTCGCGGTCGCGGTGCCCGTCACGCACAGCACGGCGCTGAGCGGCGCGGCGGCCACCGGGCCGGTCGCGGTGTAGAGCACCGCGCAGCCCGCGACCAGCAGATATCCGGTCAGGAGAGCCCCGAGGAGCGGGCGCGGGGCCAGGCCGGGCGACACCGTGGATTCCGGTCCGTTCGCCGTCCGGTCGGCGGGGTCGAAGCGGCGGGCCGATGTCGCCAGGGTGTGCCGGGTGACCCGGTACAGCAGCCAGACGGGGAGCGCGACGAACAGCATCGGGGTCACCTCGACCGGGGCCGGTGTGCCGGACGGCGTCGCGTTCCGTACGAGGCCGCCGCCGTGCGCGAGCAGCCACAGGTCGGCGGAGAGCTGGAGGGCGGGGGTCGGGGAGCCGTCCGGGTAGAGCGAGGCGACCCAGATCAGCAGGACGGCGACCGCGAACGCCCCGAGGCCGAGGCAGGCCGCCAGCACGCCGCCGAGGAAGGCGGCGCCGGTCGCGGCGGAGGGCTGGGCGGCTCCGCGGTCGTGCGAGGAGAGCGTCGGGCCACGATCAGTCAATTGGCTCACAGCGCCATGCTGCCAATAACACCCGTTCCGTCCATGTATGGGCGACTGTCCGACGTGTCGCGCGCAATGCGCTTATCCGGGTTTTCACACTGGTCCGGAGCGCCCGACCCCTCTCGCGCCCGAACGGCACGGGAGGTGCCCCATCGCCTCGCCGTGGAGAAGCAGAGATGACGCAGGGCAAGAAGCGAAAGCACCGTCCGCATCCGGTACCCGCCCCGGCCGCTGACTCCCCGTCAGGCGAGCCGGCGGAGCCCGCCCTTCCGGACCCCACCGCCGCCTTCGACGCCCTCTACGACCGGCACGCCGCCACGCTGACCCGGCAGGCGTATCTGCTCACCGGGCGGCCCCGGCGCGCGCAGCAGGCCGTCGAGCGGGCGTTCCAGCTGGCCTGGCGGCAGTGGCCGGAGGTGGCGCGGGCCCCGGACCCGGCGGCCTGGGTGCGGGCGGCCACCTACGAGGAGGCGCTGTCGCCGTGGCACCGACTGCGGCCCTGGGAGCGGGACTCGCCAAGACCCACGCCCACGGCACCCGCCCCGGCGCCCACAGCCCCCGCCGACCGCGCCCTCCTCGACACACTGTTGGGGCTGCCCGCCCCGTACCGCCGGACGCTGCTGCTGCACGACGGGCTCGGGCTCGGCCTCGGCGAGACCGCGGCCGAACTGGAGGCGAGTACGCCGGCGGCGGGCCGGCGGCTGGCCCATGCGCGCGAGACGGTCGCGCTGCGCCTGCCCGAGCTGGGGCTGGACGCACAGCCGCCGGCCCGCAAGGGCGAGATCCTGCACGACGGGCTCGCCCGACTGGCCGCCGCGCACCCGGTGGCGCCGCCGCCCCCGCGCTCCGTACGGACCGCCAGCGAGCGCGGCACCCGGTGGACCACCCGCGCGGCGCTCGGGCTGACCGGCCTGGTCGTGGCGGCGACCGCGGTCGCGCTGCTCACCGCGCCCGAGAGCCGCACCCCGCCACCGGGGAAGCACGGCGCGACCGCCTCCCCCGGGGCGCGCGCCGAACTCGGGGGCGCGGCCGCGCCGGACGACGGCACCGGGCCGACGAACGGTCACCCGGGCACGGACGCCTCGCCCCCCGCGCCCACACCGCAGCTCACCCAGCCCCCGGAAGCCCGCCTCACGCCGGATTTCCCGTAGCGGGACAAGGAGCTTTCCGATGGGTCGAGAACGGCCGCTGGCCCGTACCCACCAGGGGTTACGGGCCCGCGGCCGAACGACACCGGACGGATCCGGCTGATCCGACTGGCCGAACGTGCGGTCAGCCCTTGAGGAGGTCGCGCGCCAGGCGGGCGGTCTCCGACGGGGTCTTGCCGACCTTGACGCCGGCGGCCTCGAGGGCCTCCTTCTTCGCCTGGGCGGTGCCGGAGGAGCCGGAGACGATGGCGCCGGCGTGGCCCATGGTCTTGCCCTCGGGCGCGGTGAAGCCCGCGACGTAGCCGACGACCGGCTTGGTGACGTTGGCCTTGATGTAGTCGGCCGCACGCTCCTCGGCGTCGCCGCCGATCTCACCGATCATCACGATCAGGTCGGTGTCGGGGTCCGCCTCGAACGCCTCGAGGGCGTCGATGTGCGTGGTGCCGATGACCGGGTCGCCACCGATGCCGACGGCCGACGAGAAGCCGATGTCACGCAGCTCGTACATCATCTGGTAGGTCAGCGTGCCGGACTTCGACACCAGACCGATGCGGCCGGGCTTGGTGATGTCGCCCGGGATGATGCCGGCGTTGGACTGGCCCGGCGTGATGAGGCCGGGGCAGTTCGGGCCGATGATGCGGGTCTTGTTGCCCTTGGACTTCGCGTACGCCCAGAAGGCGGCGGAGTCGTGGACCGCGATGCCCTCGGTGATGACGACGGCGAGGGGGATCTCGGCGTCGATCGCCTCGACGACGGCGGCCTTGGCGAAGGCCGGCGGGACGAAGAGGACGGAGACGTTGGCGCCCGTCTTCTCGATCGCCTCGGCGACGGAGCCGAAGACCGGGACCTCGGTGCCGTCGAAGTCGACGCTGGTGCCGGCCTTGCGCGGGTTCACACCGCCGACGATGTTGGTGCCGTCACCGAGCATCAGCTTGGTGTGCTTCATGCCGGTGGCGCCGGTCATCCCCTGGACGATGACCTTGCTGTCCTTGGTGAGGAAGATAGCCATGGTGTTGGAGTCCCTCGTCCCTTACTTCGCAGCCGCGAGCTCGGCGGCCTTGTCGGCCGCGCCGTCCATGGTGTCCACACGCTGAACGAGCGGGTGGTTGGCGTCGCTCAGGATCTGGCGACCCAGCTCCGCGTTGTTGCCGTCGAGGCGCACGACCAGGGGCTTGGTGACGTTCTCGCCCTTGGACTTGAGCAGCTCCAGGGCCTGGACGATGCCGTTGGCGACCTCGTCGCAGGCGGTGATGCCACCGAAGACGTTGACGAACACGGACTTGACGTCCGGGTCGCCCAGGATGATCTCCAGGCCGTTCGCCATGACCTCGGCGGAGGCGCCGCCACCGATGTCGAGGAAGTTGGCGGGCTTGACGTTGCCGTGGTTCTCGCCGGCGTAGGCGACGACGTCCAGGGTGCTCATGACGAGACCCGCGCCGTTGCCGATGATGCCGACCTCGCCGTCGAGCTTGACGTAGTTGAGGCCCTTGGCCTTGGCCGCGGCTTCGAGCGGGTTAGCCGCGTCCTTGTCCTCCAGCGCCTCGTGCTCCGGCTGGCGGAACTCGGCGTTCTCGTCGAGCGAGACCTTGCCGTCGAGGGCGAGCACGTCGCCGCTCGCGACCTTGGCCAGCGGGTTGACCTCGACGAGGAGCGCGTCCTCGGCGATGAAGGTCTTCCACAGCGTGACGAGGATGTCGGCGACCTGGTCGGCGACCTCGGCCGGGAACTTCGCCGCGGCGACGATCTCCTGGGCCTTCTCCTTGGAGACGCCCTCGTTGGCGTCCACCGGGATCTTGGCGAGCTTCTCGGGGGTCTTCTCCGCGACCTCCTCGATGTCCATGCCGCCCGCGACGGAGGCCATGGCCAGGAAGGTGCGGTTGGTGCGGTCGAGGAGGTACGAGACGTAGTACTCCTCGGCGATCTCCGGAGCGGTCTCGGCGATCATCACCTTGTGGACCGTGTGGCCCTTGATGTCCATGCCGAGGATGTCGGTCGCACGGGCGACCGCCTCGTCCGGGGTCGCGGCCAGCTTCACGCCGCCGGCCTTGCCGCGGCCACCGACCTTCACCTGGGCCTTGACGACCGACTTGCCGCCCAGCCGCTGGGTCGCCTCGCGCGCCGCCTCAGGCGTGTCGATGACTTCACCGGCCAGCACCGGTACACCGTGCTTGGCGAAGAGGTCCCTCGCCTGGTACTCGAACAGGTCCACGCGCGTCCGTCCCTTGTCTACTCAGAATCGCCGTAGTAATCGCGGTTCGTTCTTTGCGATGGGCGTGCCGCGAAGGGCAACGTGACGGCGCTGTCACAGGGGAGGCGTAGCACGGAGTCCGGTACGCGGCATGTCCGTCCGGCAGGTTATCGCCGCAGCACCGAGGTCCCTAAATCGCAGATCACACTCCGGCGGTGATTACGGTCACAGATTTTTCGATCATCAACCGAGTGGATCAACGCGTGGCCTGATTTCGACGATGCCCTGATGGCGGCATCACCTCAGGTGTCGCATGGCGGGCGAGGGGTCCTTCTCGTACACCTGCCCAAGGTGTCCTGAAAGGCCCCTTGACCCTCCAACTCCCCGCAGCGGAGACTGCGTTGAGCACTTACGCATACATACGCATCAGGAGTCACAAGCTTCGGGCTTGGTCCCGTGCAGGCCGGTCGACAGACCGTCCCGCACCGGGTGCAGACGGGGGAACTTGATGGGTTGGCGGGGGGATGCGCGACCGTGGGCACAGGCCGGCCGTGGGCTCTTCCGCACCCGCCACCCCTCCCCCTTCTTCCCGCCCCCCTCCCGGCTTTCTCGATTTCTTGGTGTCCTCGCACTCGGTGCCTGAAGGGATTGGAGGGGGAATGCCGACACATACTGCCAATCGGGGCTACCCCGGCGTTTATGTCGAAGAGCTTCCCAGCAGCATCCGCAGCATCACCACCGTTACGACATCCGTGACCGCCTTCGTCGGACACACCCGGCGCGGCCCGCTCAACCAGCCCGTACGGATCACCAGCTTCGCCGACTTCGAGCGCCGCTTCGGCGGCCTGACCTCGCAGAGCCCGGTCGGCTACGCCGTCCACCAGTTCTTCGGCAACGGCGGCACCGTCGCCGTCATCGTCCGGGTCGCCAAGGCCGGCAGCGGCAAGGCCGCCTGCGTCACCCTGGAGTCCACCGAGGGCCACAGCCAGTGCCCCGTCCTCGAAGTGCACGCCAAGGAGCCCGGCGTCTGGGGCTCCCACCTCCGGGTGGCCGTCGACCACGACACCCCGTGTCCGGACGAAACCTTCAACCTCCAGGTCCTGGACGCCCGCGGCACCGCCCGCGAGGCGTACTCCGGTCTGTCGATGGACCCCGGACACGGCCGCTACGCCGAAACGGTGATCAACGCGGGCTCGTCTCTGATCCGCGTGCAGGTCGTCGGCGAGGGCCGCCCGGACCCGTCCGGCACCGTCTCCAAGGCGTTCCACCACGAACTCCCCGATCTGAACGTCGACCTCACCGTCAAGATCGGCGAGGTGGAGCGCGAGTTCACCCTCTACGACCCGGACTGCGACGGCGAACCGCCCTGCAACGTCACCGAGCTGGCGCTGCTCCTGGAGCACAAGCTGCGCGCGCTCCCCGACGCCCCCGGCAAGCACGCCTTCGCGGGCGTCGAGGTCACCGCGTTCGGCCGCCGCATCCAGGTCGTCGCCGGGTCCACCGACCCCGGCGACGTGGTGCGCTTCGTCGGCGAATGCGCCAACGACCTGGGCCTCGAAGCGTCCGTGAACCCGCCTGTCTTCCCGCTCTGCGGCGGCGAGGACGGCGACCCGCCAGGCCCGCGCGACATCATCGGCAGCGAGTCCCGCAAGAGCGGCCTCCAGGCACTGCGCGACGTCGACGACGTCAATCTGCTCTCCCTGCCCGAGCTCGCCTCGTACGAGTCCACCGACGACATGATCACGGTGCTCTCGGCGGCCGAGCGGCTGTGCCGGGAGCGGCGGATCTTCCTGCTCGCCGACGCGCCCGCCGCCTGGGGCAGTGTGGACGCGGCCCGCGCCGGCATCGCCGCCTTCGACCCGGTGCGCGGAAACCACTCCGCCCTGTACTTCCCGCACCTCCAGCTCACCGACCCGCTCACAGGGCGGCTGCGCTCCTTCCCGCCGTCCGGCGCCATCGCGGGCGTCTTCGCCCGTACGGACAGCGAGCGCGGGGTGTGGAAGGCGCCGGCGGGCACCGAGGCCCGGCTGGCCGGGGTGCACTCCCTCACGGTCAAGCTCACCGACCGCGAGAACGGACTCCTCAACCCGCTGGGCATCAACTCCCTGCGCACCTTCCCGGTGGTCGGCCCGCTGGTCTGGGGCGCCCGCACCCTGGAGGGCGCGGACGCGCTCGACAGCGAGTGGAAGTACGTACCGGTGCGGCGGCTGGCGCTGCACATCGAGGAGAGCCTGCTGCGCGGCCTGCAGTGGGTCGTCTTCGAGCCCAACAACGAACAGCTCTGGCAGCAGATCCGGCTCAACGCCTCCGCGTATCTGCACACCCTCTTCGAGAAGGGCGCCTTCAAGGGCGGCACCCCGCGCCAGGCGTACTTCGTCAAGTGCGACAAGGACACCACCACCGCCGAGGACATCGACAACGGGATCGTGAATGTCGTCGTCGGCATCGCACCCGTGAAGCCCGCCGAGTTCGTGATCGTCAAGATCCAGCAGATGGCCGGCCAGTTCGACGTCCAGTGACGTGCAGGAAAGGAGACGTGAAGGAATCCGATGGCTGAGTTCCAGATCAACGCCCATCGCTTCGACCCGTACAAGAACTTCAAGTTCCTGGTCCTGTGGGACGGCCGTACGGTCGCGGGCGTCAGCAAGATCAGCCCGCTGAAGCGCACCACCGAGGTCGTCAAGCACCGGCACGGCGGCGACCCCAGCTCCCCCCGCAAGTCCCCGGGCCGCTCCGAGTTCGAGGGGATCACCCTGGAGCGCGGGGTCACCCACGACCCGGAGTTCGACCGCTGGGCCAACAAGGTCTGGCAGGTCGGCGCCGGCCTCGGCTCGGAGGTCTCGCTGGCCGACTTCCGCAAGGACATCGTCATCCAGGTCCTCAACGAGGCCGGTCAGGTCGCCGTCTCGCACAAGATCTACCGGTCCTGGCCGAGCGAGTACCAGGTCCTGGGCGAGATGGACGCCAACGCCAACGCCGTCGCCATCCAGAGCCTGAAGCTGGAATGCGAGGGCTGGGAGCGGGACTACGAGGTGCCCGAGCCTGAGGAGCCCTCGTTCACCCACCCGGCCTGACCAGGGGAAGGGGGACGCGGAACGGGGGGTGAGGGATGGCGCTGACGGGGCCCGCCGAGCTGCTGGCCACCTGGGAAGCGGGGCTGGACCGGGACGCACCCGGGCGCGCCCTGCTGCTGCACCGTGCCGCCCGTCCGGAGGCCGGCACCGACACGCTGCTGTCGATGCCCCTCGGCCGCCGCGCGACCGACCTGTTCGCGCTGCGCCGCGTGCTGTTCGGCGAGCGGATGCAGGTGCGGGTCGAATGCGCGGCGTGCGGCGAGGCGATGGAGTTCGACCTCGACGCGTCGCGGTTCGGGGCGGAGGGTCCCGAGGGGCCGGCCGGGGCTGATGGCCCGTCGGGTCCTGATGGCCCGTCGGGTCCTGATGGTGTACCGGACGGTCCGCTGCGGCTGGCGGAGGACGGCTGGGAGATCGAGTTCCGGCTGCCGACCGTCGCCGATCTCGCGGCGGTCGCCCGCGCCGCCGCCGATCCCGCGGCCGCCCTCGACCCTCCGGACCCCCGGGACCTGCTGCTCACCCGCTGCACCGTCTCGGCCGTACGCGCCGGGGAGCCGGTCCCCTCGGACCGGCTCCCCCGCTTCCTCCCCGAGAAGCTCCGCAGGCGTCTCGCCGAGGAGGCGGAACTGGCCGACCCGGCCGCCGACGTCACCCTCAACATCGCCTGCCCCGAATGCGGCGAGGCCACCCCGGCCGAGCTGGACATCGCCGCCTACCTGTGGACCGAACTGGACGCCTGGGCCAGGGACGTGCTCCTCGACGTCCATCTGCTCGCCACCGCGTACGGCTGGAGCGAGCCGGAGATCCTGGCACTCAGCCCGCAACGGCGCCGCTACTACCTGGAGTTGTGCGCAGATGCCTGACCTGCCCGACTACTTCGACCGGCTGCTGGCCCGGCATGCGCCGGCGTCCGCGGCCGGGCCGCTGCCGCCCGGCACGCCAGCGGGCGGCCCGGACGGCGGCGGCGGAGGACGTCCAGCGCGGGTACGGCCCCGGCTGCCGGGGCCCTTCGAGCGGATCGAGGCGCTGCGCGGTGCGCGGGACACCTTCGACGACGAGGCCGCAGTGCCCGCGCTGCTCGCCCCGCCAGCTCCCCAACTCCGGCTGCCCGACGGACCTTTCTCACCTATCGAGCGCGAGGTGCGCACAACGGAGCGGGAGACCGTCCTGCGCACCGGGCCCGCCGTGCGGGACGCCTCGGACGCGCCGGACGGATCCCGGCGGCCGGACGCGCCGCTGCTGCGTCCGGCGGCGTCGCCCGCCCCGCCGGCCCGTCCCGGCTCCGGCACCGAGGGCGTACGGACCGGTCGGCGGACCGCGGCCTCGCCGGGCGACGACGGTACGGCCGGACGGGCGCCCGGGCCCCGCACCGGCCCCCGGGCCGACCGGGCCACCGCCACCGCGTCGCCCGCCACTCCCCTGCAGCCGCGTTCCCACGAGACGGCGGCGCGTACCGCCGCCCGGCAGGCCGCTTCGGGCCGCCGCGGCGGGCGCCCGGCCGAGCGTGTGGTGCACGTACAGATCGGCCGGCTGGAGGTCACCGCGGCGGGCGGCCCGGACCGCACGGCCGCGACCCGCCCCGAGCGGACGGTACGGCCCGGCCCCGCGCTGAGCCTTGCGGACTACCTCTCCCGCGACGAGAAGAGGAACTGACGTCATGAGTAACGCACTCGCCGTCGCGACGGTCACCCAGGCCCTTGCGCTGCTGATCGAGCACAATCTGCACCCCGAGATCGATATGGCCGTCTCGGTGGAGACCCGTAAGCCGCCGGCCGATCCGCCGACCGACCCGACGATCACGGTCTTCCTCTACCAGGTCACCCACAACCCCTCGATGCGCAACAACGACCTGGTCACCCGCGCCTCCGACGGCACACTGCTCAAGCGGCCGGCCGCGGCGATCGATCTGCACTACGTCATCAGCGCGTACGGCGAGGAGACGGAGCTGGTCGGGCAGCGGCTGATCGGCAGCGTCGTCCGCACCCTGCACGAAATACCGGTGCTGCCCAAGGAGTTGATCGAGGAGGCGGCGCAACGTCCGCACCTGGAGGGCAGCGATCTCGCCGAGTCGCTCCAGCGGGTCCGCTTCACGCCGACCCAGATGGACGTCGACGAGACGTCGAAGCTGTGGGGCATGCTCCACAACACTCCGTACTCGCTGTCGGTGGTGTACCAGGCGTCGTTGGTGCTGCTGGACGGGCACCAGAAGCCGGTCCCGGCGAAGCCGGTGCACAAGCCCGATGTGAAGGTGCTGCCCTTCGGGGTGCCGGGGGCACCGGTGCCGCCGGGGGCTGCGGAGGGGCGAGGTGCGGCGGCGGTGCCGCCGATACCCGCGGTGCCGCCGCGGCCGGTGGGGGCGCCCGGGGGAGGGACATCCTCGGAAGGCGGAACGGCTGCCTCAGATGCCGAGTCCGAAGGTGCCAGGTCCGAAGGTGCCAAGGGGGACTCAGCCAAGGGGGACTCAGCCAAGGCGGACAGGGCCAGGGCCCCGGGGCGTAAGGCGGGAGGCGGGGCGCGGTCCGGGCGTAGCGGCGGCGGGGCGTCGACGCAGGCGGCGCGTAAGGCCGCGGCCGGCGTCGGCGGCGGCCGGGCCGCCAGGAAGGCGCCCACCAAACGGGAGGCACCGGTCAAACGGGAGGCACCTGTCAAACGGGAGACGCCGGCCAAGAGGGAATCGTCCGCCCGGCCGGAGACGCCGGCCAAGAGCGCGGACTCCGGCTCATCATCCGGCGCCGGCGCCGCCTCCGACTCCGTTGCCGACAAGGAGGGCTGAGCGGGGTGAACGCCTTCACGGGGGACGAGCGGACGGCGGACGGCCAGGCACTGACCGCCGCCCTGGCGGCCGTCCTCGCACGCCTCGACACCCACGCCGCCCGAGCAACCCGTACGCCCGACCAGTCCACCGACCAGCCCACCGACCAGTCAGCCGACCAGCCCCCTGAACATCCCCCCACCTCCGCCGGCTCGCCCCCCACCCTCGAAACCCTCGTCTCCTGCTTCGGCCTGAGCGACTTCGAGCGGGACATCGTGCTGCTCGCCGCCGCGGCCGAGCTGGACCCCACCACCGCGTCCCGGTGCGCCGCGGCGAGCGGCGACCCCGAGCGCGCGTACCCCACCTTCTCCCTCGCGCTGGCCGCCCTCGGCGACCCGCACTGGAGCGCGCTCACCCCCGTCGCCCCGCTGCGCCGCTGGCGGCTGCTCGACCTGGACGACGAGACCCGTCTCACCACCACCCGCCTCCGGCTGGACGAACGGATCCTGCACTTCCTGGTCGGCTCGCCGTACCTGGACGCCAAGCTGCACGGACTGCTGCGCCGCACCACCGCCCCCGGGGCGCTTCCCCCCTCCTACGACCTGGCCGCCGACCGGGTCGCCGCGGGCTGGGCGGGCTCCGGCCCGGACGCGCCGCTCCGCGTCGAGCTGGTCGACGGCGATCTGCGCAGCCGCGCCGACATCGCCGCCACCGCCGCCCGCCGCTCGGGCCTCGGGCTGTACTCCATGGCCGCCGACGACATACCGACCGACGCCGCCGAACGCGACCGGCTGGCCCGGCTCTGGCAACGGGAGGCGATCCTCCTTCCCGCCGCTCTCCTCGTCGAGGTCGGGGAGATGGACCGGGACCAGCACGCCGCGGCCGACGCGTTCATCGCGGGAGCCGCCGTACCCCTCGTCGTCTCCAGCCCGGACCCGCGGCAGACCGCCCAGCCGCGCGGCGAGCGGGTCACCGTCCCGAAGCTCTCCGACGAGGAGCAGCTCGGACTGTGGACGACCGCGTTCGCCGACGTACCAGAAGTGACGGAACGTCATCTCCAGTCCCTGGTGGCCCAGTTCCAGCTCCCGCCGCATGTCGTACGGTCCGCGGCCGCCGCCGTACGCCGCGACCTTCCCACCTCGTCCGCACCCCTGGACGCCGCCGAGCTGGCCTGGCAGGCCGGCCTCACCGAGGCCCGGATGGGCCTGGACGAGCTGGGCCGCCGTATCGAACCGCGCGCCGGCTGGGACGACCTCGTCCTCGCCGACCGGCAGTTACGCATCCTCCAGGAGATCGTCGCGCACGTACGGCAGCGCAGCACCGTCTACCAGGACTGGGGCTTCGCGAAGGCGCTGCGCAGCGGTCTCGGCGTGACGGCGTTGTTCGCGGGCGGATCCGGCACCGGCAAGACCCTGGCCGCCGAGGTCATGGCCAAGGAACTCGGCCTGGACCTCTTCATCATCGATCTCTCCCAGGTCGTCAGCAAATACATCGGCGAGACCGAGAAGAACCTGAGCCGGGTCTTCGACGCCGCGGAGCGGGGCGGTGCGCTGCTCCTCTTCGACGAGGCGGACGCGCTCTTCGGGAAGCGCAGCGAGGTCAAGGACAGCCACGACCGCTACGCCAACCTGGAGGTCAGCTACCTCCTGATGCGCATGGAGGCGTACCGGGGCCTCGCCGTCCTGACCACCAACATGAAGAAGGCCCTGGACTCGGCGTTCATGCGCCGCATCCGCTTCGTCGTCGACTTCCCCTTCCCGGGGGAGAAGGAGCGCGCCGAGATCTGGCGCCGCGTCCTCCCCGCCCAAGCCCCCATGAAGGGCATCGAGCCTTCCCTCCTCGCCCAACTCACCGTCGCCGGGGGGTCGATCCGCAACATCGCCCTCTCGGGCGCCTTCCTCGCCGCGGAAGAGGGCGACCGCCTCCAGATGCGCCACATGCTGGCGGCCGCCCGTACCGAATACCTGAAGCTGGAACGCTCCTTGACGCCGTCGGAGGTCCAAGGATGGGTCTGAGCGAAGCCGGGAAACCCGGCCCCGGGACGGAGTCCGCACCGCAGTCCTTCCGTATCGACATCGGGGAACTGGTGCTGGACGGTTTCGACGCGCGCGTGGACCCGGACCGCGTGACGGCGTCCTTCGAACGCGAGCTGGCCCGGCTCGTCCACGAGCGCGGGGTGCCAATGGCGGCGGACGGTACGACGGACGTGGCGCTGGACGGACTGTCCGGCCTCCCGCCCCTGCCCTCCACCGCCTCCCCCACAAGGCTCGGTGAGGCACTGGCGCGCGCGGTGCACGCGGGGCTGACAGGACGCGGGGAGGTGCGATGAGTACCTCACAGACCGCTCAGGACGCTCGTTCGGCGGCCAACGACAAGCGCCGCAAGCGCAAGGAACGTTCCGCCAAGTCCCGCACCCCGGAACCGAAGGACATCGTCAGCGGCGCCGGCCAGCCGCTCGACCTCGGCGTCCGCCGCGAACTGGAAGAACAGCTCGGCCACGACTTCAGCCAGGTCCGCCTGCACACCGACCGCGACTCCGGCCGGCTGGCGGAGATGATGGGCGCCGATGCCTTCGCCGTCGGCCAGGACATCTTCTTCCGCGAGGGTGCGTTCCGGCCGGGCACGGCCGACGGGCAGCGTCTGCTGGCCCATGAACTCCTCCACACCGTCCAGAACCCGCATGGGCTCGGCGCTCTGCGGGCGGGCCGCGACCTGGGCTCGGTCAGCCTCCCCCAGGAGTCGATCGAGCGGGAGGCGGAGTCGGCGGCGCAGGCTTCGGTGCTGGGGGCGCTGCGGGGGTCCGTACGCCCCGAGGAGCCGGCGGCGGAGGTCGAGGAGGGGCAGGCCACGCCGGGCTGGCTGCGGTACGCGACGGTCGACGCGGACCGTGCGCGTATGGAGAAGGTGGACCCCGCGACGCTGGTGGACCGGCTGGCGAACGGGGTGCTGCGCTCGCTGCGGGGCGACCCGGCCGACGTGTCGGGCCGCGTACGCATGCAACTCGCCCGCATGGGGCCCGAGTTGCGGGACTCGGTGCTGGACCGGCTGGAGGTGCGGCTGCTCTCGCCGGAGTACGAGCGGCTGCTGGATCTGACGGACGCGGCAGAGCTAGGGCCGCTCGGTCTGGGGCCCTCGAACGCGCCGGAGCCGGTCCCGGACGTGATCGATCTGCTCCAGGACGAGCGGGCGGCGGAGGCGGGCCGTAGCGAGGGCGAGAAGAAGTCCCAGGAGGCGCGGGACGAGGACGCCGCCGAGGAGAAGAAGGACGCCAAGGGCCGGGACGGCGAGCGCGAGAAGGAACAGTCCCGGGCACAGCGGGACGCCTCGGCGGAGGAGAAGGAAGCCGGCGAGCGGAAGGCGAAGGAGGACGAGCGGGCCGAGGAGCTCGCCGACTCCAAGAAGGAACAGCAGCAGGAAGAGGAGAAGCAGGGCGAGGAACGCGAGAAGGCGGACCAGGCCGACGCGGAGAAGGCCCAGGAGGGGCAGGAGGGCGCCGAGCGCACCAAGGAGGAGCGCAAGGAGCAGCGTGAGCGCGAGGAGCAGGACCCCGAGCAGGCGAACCGGCCGGGGGCCGACAAGCGCAAGCGCAAGGACGACGAGAAGAAGCCCGCGAACGGATCCAAGCAGGAAGAGCTCGACAAGAAAAAGAAGGAGCAGCAGGGGCCGGTCCGTCCGGAGAAGGTAGACGAACGGGCCGAGCAGCGTGACAGCGCCCTGTCCGAGCACGGTCTGCACGAGAAGGACGAGGACGAGGGCGAGCCGCGCGAGGAAGAGCAGCCGATCGGGCTGGAGGCCGGCGCGGACAAGGAGGTCCACGGCGGCGAGGAGGACAAGCGGGGCGGCGGCGCGGGCAAGGGCGAGGCGGAGCTGAAGCCCGAGGACTACCTGCCGGACAGTGACCCCGACCTCTCCTCCGTACCGACGGCGGAGAACCCCGCGGCCTCCATGCCGTCCTTCCCCGCTCCCCCGCCCACCAAGGCGGAGAAGATCCAGAAGGACCGGGAGAACGACGCCGACGAGGAAGAGGACGAGGACGCGCCGGAGGCCGAGGCCAAGGCGCCGGGCGAGGAGCGCGGGCCCGTCGAGGGCGAGGCCCCGCAGCCCGAGCACGGCCCGGCGGCCGAGGCGCCCGACCGCAGCGAGAAGGACCTCCAGCCGGAGAAGCCGGTCGAGCAGGAGGTCGGCCCCGACCCGGAGAACGAGGACAAGCCGGAGCCGGAGCAGGAGGCCGAGGAGAAGAAGGACCCCGAGCAGCAGCAGGACCAGGACGAGGACGGCGCCAAGGCCGCCAAGCAGGACGCCGCCGACAAGGACGCGGAGCGGGACGAGAAGTCGGGCGACGGCGAAGAGGCACCGGACGCCAAGGAAGCCCAGGACGAGCAGCAGGAGAAGAAGGACCAGGACGAGCACGAGGAGAAGAAGGAGGCCAAGGGCCAGCCGGAGGGCGCGGCGACGGAGAAACCGGCCGGTGCCGCTGGCTCGGGGGCTTCCGCCGGTCCCGGTCCTGGTCCGGCGGCCGCTTCGCTCGCGCCGCCGGCCGGTGCACACACCGAGAAGACGTCCGCCCAGGACCGGCACCCCTCACCTGCCGTACGACGTGCCGTGGGGCCCGTACGTGGTGAGCGCGAGGCGCCGGCGCCCAAGAGCGCGGTGCCCAAGGAGGCCGGGCCGGGGGCGGCGCCCAGTGGCACGGTCGGCGACACCGAACCCGCCGCCGCGCCCAAGGCCGCGGCGGGCCCCGGCGGTGCGCCCTCCCCCGCCCAGGCCGCGGTCGGTCCGGCGGCCGAACAGACCGAGAACCCCGGGAAGATGGGCGCGCCCGCGCCCGAGGGCGCCAAGGCCCAGCCCGACGCCTCACTGGAGAAGGACGGGGGCGGCTGCGCCCCGCCGGAGCCCGCGGCGGAGAAGGAGGAAAAGGGCGGCTCATGCGGTGGGGGCGGCGGCGGTGAGCAGGCCTCCGAGGAGAAGAAGGAAGAACCCCCGGACGTCTCGGGGCAGGACCCCAAGGCCGCGCTCAGCACCGTCAGCAAGCTCTCGCCCGACCAGGCGCAGGCCGCCATGCCCGGCGTGGACGGGGCGGCGGACAAGAAGATCAACCAGGAGCAGAAGCGCCTGGAGGCCAATCCGCCCAAGCGGGAGCGGCCTTCGGGCGCGCCCCAGACGCAGTCCTCGCCTCCGGAGGCCGAGGCGCCGGAGACGGCGGTCAGCGGAAAGCTGGAGAAGGTCGGGCCGGAGGACCAGGGCGAGAAGCAGCGGGCCAAGGGCAGCGAAAAGGCCCAGGGCGCCAAGCCCACCGACAACGTCAAGACGCCGGTGCTGCCGCCCAGCAAGGACGGCAAGCTGACGGAGGGCGACGCCAAGAGCGTCGAGGCCGCGGCGGACAAGGTGCCGACCACCGATCCCGAACTCCGCAACAAGACGGTCGGCCCCGCCCCCAAGATCAAGCTGGAGGGCGAGAGCGACCCGCAGCGTACGGACAAGCAGGCGGAGAAGCTCAAGGACAAGCAGGGCAAGATCCAGGAGACCGGCCGGGCGGACGCGTCCAAGCCGATGGGCGAGGACAAGATCTTCCCCAACGCACCCAAGGAACAGCTGACCGGCAAGGCGTCCGGGCGCGCGGGCGGCGGCGGTGGCGGCCGGCAGTCGGCCGGGGGTGCGGCGAAGTCGCACGTCGGCATCGTCGCCAAGCAGGAACGCGGCGGCGAACTCAAGAGCGGTGCGGCCCAGTCGCAGACCGACATGGCCGCCAAGGAAAAGGAACACCAGCAGGGCGAGCAGAAGTCGAAGCAGGAAAAGCAGCAGGAGATCGACAACGAGGTCGCGCGCAATGCCGAGCAGCAGACGGCGGAGCGCGGCCGGGCCGCCGAGCAGACCGGCAAGGAGCGTCAGAACTGGCGCGACGAGCAGGACAAGAAGATCGAGAAGGCCGACAAGGACACGGACAAGGAGCACAAGGACGGCAACCAGAAGATAACCAAGGAGCGGGACGCCAAGGACAAGGAGGTCGATGACCGCAAGAACAACGACAACAAGGACATCGACACCAAGGCCGACCAGGCGGAGAAGGACGCCAAGAAGAAGAAGGAAGAGAAGAAGGGCGAGTCCGGCGGCCTCTTCGGCAAAATCCTCGACGCGGTCGGCGACTTCTTCAAGGGCCTCCTGGACGCGGTCACGGCCGTCTTCGACGCCGCCCGCAAAGCCATCAACAGCGTCATCGACAAATTCAAGGAGTTCGCGAACAAGGCGATCGACGCGGTCCGCGACCTCGCCATCAAGGCCATCACCGCCGTCGCCGACGCCCTCATCGCTATCGGCGACGTCCTCCTGGCCGCCTTCCCCGAACTCCGCGACAAGTTCCGCAAGGCCATCGAGGGCCTGCGCGACGCGGCCATCGCCACGGTCAACAAACTGGCCGACGGCCTGAAGAAGGCCGTCAACACCCTCCTCGACGCCCTGGCGGCGGGCCTCAACGCCCTCCTCACCGTCCTCGAATTCGCCATCAAGGCGGTCATCAAGGCGTACCAGGCCGTCATCACCGCCGCCATCAAATTCGCCCAGGCGGCCATCGAAGCCCTCGGCAAGTTCGCGGCCCTGGTCGCCGACATCGCCCCCGACCCGGGCGGCTGGCTGAAGAAGGCGGGCAGCGCCGCCAAGACCGGCATCCAGGAACACCTCTGGGGCGCCATCAAGACGGCCGTCAAGCAGTGGTTCGACGCCAAGGTCGAAGGCATCCTGGGCCTCGGCAAGGCCGTCATCAACGTCCTGGTCAAGGACTGTATGTCCTTGAAGCAGATCGGCAAGATGGCCTGGGACGCGATCATCGCGTCCCTCCCGATGATGATCGCCTCACTCGTCATCGAAAAACTCGTCTCGATGATCGTTCCCGCGGCGGGCGCAATCCTCACCATCGTCCAGGGCCTGATGGCCGCCTGGCAGAGCATCAGCTCCATCCTCTCGGCCTTCAGCAAGTTCTTCGCCTACCTCAAGGCGGTCAAGGCGGGCCCGGCCGCCTGCCTCTTCGCCGAGGCGGTGGCGGCCGGTGTGGTCGCCCTCCTGGACTTCATCAGCAACTTCCTCATGATCCGCCTGTCCTCGGCGACCAAGGGCGTCGGCAAACGCCTCAAGGGCATAGCCCAGAAAATCACCGCCGGCCTCAAGAAAACCGGCAAGGGCGCCCGCAAGGCCGCCGGCAAGGCCGTCAACTCCGCCAAGGCAGCCGCCCGCAAGGCAGCACAGGCTCTTCGCAAGCCTGCCGGCCCCGCCAAGCCCAAGGGCCCGCGTCTCCCCGACCGTCCGGGCAAGTCCACCGACCGCACCCCCGGCGGCACCCACCCCAAACACCAGCCCAAGACCCACCCCACCGGCCGCCCCACAAGCAAAACCCCGGACCCGTCCAAGAAGAAGCACGAGGACGAGGTCGAGGCGAAGAAGACCAAGGACGAGACCACTTCACCCAACAAGCGCCCGGACAAGGAAAGCCCGGACACCAAGCCGAACAAGGACAGAACTCCGGACACGGACGGCCCGTCCAAGAAGCCTGACAAGGACGGCGCGAAGGACAAGGACGCCCCGGACAGCAAGAAGGACAGGACTCCGGACAAGGACGGGCCGGACAAGAAGTCCGACAAGGGCAGCCCAGACGCCAAGAAGGACAAGAAGCCCGACAAGCCGTCCAAGAAGAAGGAGACCGAGGCCCCCAAGCGCGCCAAGCCGCGCAAGCCGAAGTCCCCGCTGGGCCGCGCCCTCAACAAGATCAAGGGCAAGGTCAAGTCCGCCCTCAAGAAGGTCCGCAACGCCGGCAAGGCCCTCGGCAAGAAACTCCGCAAGTCCAAGGTAGGCAAGGCCCTCAAGAACACGGCCGTAAAATCCCGTGAAATCTTCAAGAGGAAGCACGAAAAGTTCCGCGACAACAAGAGGCGCGCTGCGGACCAAAGGAAGAATGCCCGCCAGGAGCGGAAGAAGAAGGAAAATTCCAGAGAGTCGAAGGAAAGTCGCCTACAGAAGATCGTCAGTCGGATCAGGCCGACGCTCCAGACACTCCTCAAAAAGGGCATATATCGGCCGATCATGACTGGCACGCTCAAGGGGCTTCGTGCGTGGTATCGACTGACTTCACTCGATCTCCACGGCATCAACAAGGGAGACATCACTGCCCGTCTGAACCCTGAACGCAAGTCGAACGATTTCTACGAGTCCGACGAAACTCCGCCGGAGTTGCAGGACAAGGCGCCCTCGAAGAGCCCGGAAGAAGTCGACCGCGAGGAAGAGCAGGCGGAGCAGCAGAAGCACGAAGGAGAAGCTGCCAGGCTGCGCGACGGGGATGGTTCCACGCCCGCGACGCGCCCGACACGCCAGAAGAAGAAACAAGGCAAGGAGCGGTCAGGGAAGGACGCAAACCGCGAGAGCCGGCGACGAGACGAAGGCGTCGGCGAACGTGCATCGGAAACGGAGCCTCCGGGCTCAACATCGGGGACCGAGGACCGGCTGACATCCAAGAATGTCGGAAGGGCGAAGGGAAACAAGCCAGACCGGACGCCGAAACCGAACAACAGGTCGGCTTGGAAGAAGTACACCGGCAAGGCGAGAAAAAAGATACAGCGCACCCAGAAGCGCCTTAAGCTTGCCTACCGTCAATTCCGGGCCAATAGGATCAAGGGACCGACGGTGAAGGTTTACCGGGTGGAAGGTCCAGGAAACAAGCGAGTCTTCATCAAGCCCGACGGCACAGTCCGGGTCAGGAATACCAAGCGGGCCCTGTTCCTCAGCTTTGGCCAGTATGGACGCGCCAAGGACTTTCTGCGCAAGCGCAAAAAACAAGGCCACGCCGACGACGTCATCACAGAATTCAAGGTCAAATTTGAGTATCTAGAAAAACTCCGCCGCGAGTCATTGACAGAACGCGAGGTGGGCGATAGCGGTGCTACGCTTGTCGTCGACAGGAGGGACGCACCCGATCAGTACGGCTTGAGAACAAAGGAGCATTTCGCCGAACTTTTCGAAAACATCGAAGACGGAAGTGGAGTAATCCACGATGACTGACAATGAGCGGGCTCGCCTCCACGGCTCCCCAACAGAGAGAGACGTAAATAAAGCACAAGCGATCCAGGTTCAAGTCGCTGCAGAATGCCCCAGCGGGTCGGAAAGCGTGCTTCGCAAATGCACGGAGGTATTGGATTCTGTACTTGAATGCGACGGCGATTCCTGGCCTGCCCCGCCAGAATGGGAGTCTATTCTCCCAGGATGGTTTGTGGATGCCTGCGCGAGCGGCGAACAATCAAGTGGAGCGGCTAGTAAAAAACGGACGCGCTATTCATGGATCAAAACCCTTGTCTCTGGCGTGCAGGAGGGCGAAGAGTCCCCCTGGAAACTCTCCAGTTGGACGACCCTCATGCATCCGGACGAGCGCGCATGGAGATGGTGGAGCGCAGATCTCCCCGACTCCGAAAGCATCGTCACAACCGTAACCGTAGATGGATATCCGTACTCGCTGGGAACTCTCGAATGGCTGCTGCGCGCGTCCGGCGCAAGTGATGTGGAGGTGGATGGCGAATAAAACCCATGACGGAACGGTAAATTCATCACCCGGCAACAGAATAGACGAGAATCATCACTGCGGAGTTGCATCCATGACAAAAAATAGCGAAGAACGCAACATCCCACTATTCCTTAAATACTTGGAACGGACTCTGGGCAGGGTCGCGGAATCGTTCAAACTCCCTGACGCGGAAGATGCGTACGCAGCCATGGAGTGTGCCAACAAGGCCGTGAACACTATTTACGTCAGCGAACGAGGATCCGGCGGCGGGAAGGGAGGGATTCCGGTATTCCGGAGTACGGATTCCGCAGGGCGGGCCCTCGCTCGCTTGGCAGGGCACTTGGGAGATGGCCGCACGCTGCTATTTACGGAGGAATCCGGAATCACGGCCGGAGTATTCAGTAGCCTCGACGAAGTGATCGATCGACTGGAAAACTTCAAAGGAGAGCGCACAATTGACCTTGTCCGACTGGATGGATCCGCCGGGATCACCGTTAATCGCTACCGGAGCGGGCGGGCTTTTTCCGCAAAAGACAACTGGGAGGTTGTTGCCTGGAAATTGAAAAGCGACAGCGTGGAATACATTCAACTGTAGTCGAGGCTTCCCCGAATTATCAGGCACCATCTCCTCTCATTACTCCAATCTTCCGTTCATCTGAGCCAAGCAGTGACGAAAGGTGACCTGTGACTACCTACGCCGATATACCCAAGCCCATACGCTCCGGCATAGTCATCGTCGAACCCGAGCTGGGAACGCCGCAGCGCATCATCGTGCTGCAGTTCAACCCGGACACGTTGGAGCGTTCCGTGACGCCCCAAGCTGCCGGAGGTGAGGGGGACGGCGGCGGAGGTGGCAGTGGCGGCGACCGGAACGAGGCCCTGCGGCTGAAAGGGCCCGCGCAGGAGTCGTGGAAGTTCACCGCGGAGATCGACGCCACCGATCAGCTGGACGTGGCCGCGCCGGACGGGATCCATCCCCAACTTGCCGTGCTGGAAATGCTCGTGCAGCCGACCACGGCGCAGCTGCGGGCCGCTTCCCACCTCAGTAAGAAGGGGACTATTGAGATCAGTCCCATTGAGATGCCGTTGACGCTTTTCACATGGGGTAGCAAGCGCGTCATGCCCGTGCGGCTGACGGAGTTGTCGGTCAATGAGTCGGCGTTCGATGTGAACCTGAATCCGATTCGGGCCTCGCTCAGTATCGGGATGAAGATCCTGACCGTGAGTGACTTGCCGGCGGGGCATCGCGGGGCCGAGTTGTATCTCGCGCACCTGGCGCAGAAGGAGCAGTTGGCGCGGGCCGCTCGGGGTGGGAGTTTTGCGGGGCTTGGGCTTGGTGGGAGGGGGATCTGAGACGTGATCGAGCCGTATGAGCGGGCGTTGGACGACGTGCCCGGGGCGCATCCGTATCCGCGGAGTAGTCGGTATGCCGAGGTGGAGATCGGGGTGCATCGCATGCCTGATGGGACCGAGGTGAGGTATGCGAAGCGGCGGTTGTTGCCGCGGCTGGAGGATGCGGCCGAGGAGGCTGTGCCGCACACCGTCAGCAGTGGTGAGCGACCGGACCATCTGGGGCAGCGGTACTTCGGGGATTCGGGGCAGTGGTGGCGGATTGCTGATGCCAATCCCACTCTCGATCCACGGGAGTTGACGGATGAGCCGGGTGAGGAGATAGCGGTTCCTCTGCCGGGTGGGTTCCCGGGTGGGATGGGTGGGCCGGGGGTGCGGGGGAATGGGTGATGACCAGCCGGTTGGGCGGGGGCCCATACATGTGTCGCTGCACATGGGGCCGAAGTCGGCTCGGCCGGTGCCCGCGGAAGTGACCGAGGCGTTGCTGTCGGCTCAGATCACGAGTACGGCGGGTGAGCGGTCCGGGTTTCAGATCGCGTTTGATTTGACCAAGAAGGGGGCGATTGTTGATCGGTTGCTGCCTGAGGGGTTTTTTGATCCCAAGACTCGGGTGATTGTGGCGGTGTCGATTAAAGGGACGCCGTTTGTTTTGCTGGATGGGTTGATTGTGCGGCAGGAGGTGGGGGCCAGTAATCAGCCTGGGCAGACCACCCTCACCATCACCGGCGAGGATCTCACGCTTCTCATGGACCTCGAGGAGCGGGCCGATCGGTATCCCAACCTCGCGCCCTCGCAGCGGATTGAGCGGATTCTGGGGAAGTACGCGGATTACGGGATCGATGCTCGGATCATCAGGGAGCAGATTCCGCAGCCGCCGCGGGAACAGTTGAGGGTTGACTACCAGGTCGGGACGGATCTGCAGTATGTGAATGAGTTGGCCAGGGCGAACGGTTATACGTTCTATCTGGATCCGGGGCCGGTGCCGGGGCGGTCGACGGCGTTCTGGGGACCCGAGCAGCGCCTCGGCCAGCGGCAGCACGCCTTGAACGTGAATATGGACGTCAACTCGACGGTTGATCAACTCACCTTTGCTTACGACGGGACCGCGAGGGAAGAGCCGCAGGCGCGGGTGCAGGATCCGGTGACGCGGCGGGCGCCACTGCTCGCGCAGCCGGATATCAGTCCGTTGCGGCCGCCGTTGGGGCTGCGCGGGTCGCCGGCCCTGAAGCGGAAGACGCTGAGCGGGACCGCGAAGCGGGATGAGGCGATCGCGAAGGCGGAGGCATTGGGAAGGGCGGCGACGTCTGCCGATGCCATTTCCGGGTCGGGGTCGCTGGACGTCAACCGGCACGGATATGTGCTGCGGCCAAGGGAGTTGGTCGGGGTGCGGGGTGCCGGGGTGACGTATGACGGCGATTACTACGTGAAGAGTGTGACGACCAATCTGCGCCCCGGGTCGTACCAGCAGAATTTCACCCTGTCGCGGGAGGGTCTGATCGCCCGTAGCGGGACCGTACGCCCGTAGCAGGGCCCAGGAGATCCGGAAGAGCCGGTAAATACAGAAGATCCAGAAGATCCAGGAGATGTACGCAGATGGCTGGTTCGCCCAACAACCGGTTCCTTGGCAAGTTTCGCGGCCGGGTGGTGGACAACAACGACCCAATGGGGCGGGGGCGGCTGATCGTCCAGGTTCCGGATGTGCTCGGTGAAGAGCCGTCGACGTGGGCACTGCCGTGTTTTCCGTTCACCGGGCCGCAGGCGGGGCAGGTGGTCGTGCCATCGGTCGGGGCGGGTGTGTGGGTGGAGTTCGAGCAGGGCGAGCCCAGTTATCCGATTTGGGTGGGGTGTTGGTACGGGAGCCGGGAGGAGTTGCCGGAGGATGCGCAGACCAGCCCTGCGACGGCACATCCCGTCGTTATTCAGACGCCCGGGAAGCACAAGTTGGTGATGTCGGATGTGCCGACGAACGGGATTTTGCTGGAGGCGCCGGGTGGCGCGTACGTGAGGATCGATGCGACCGGGGTCCATATCAACAATGGGCACGGGGCGTCGATTTCTCTGGTCGGGGATCAAGTCGACGTCAATGAGGGCCGGCTGACCGTGCCCAAGAGGCGATAGCGGATACGGGGGAGTCGATTCACGTGGTGAGCGGGAATCTCGTCCACGGCGGTGCGGTGATCAGCTGTCCGCATGGAGGGCGTGCGTTATCCAGCACGGCGGCGGGGAGGACGGGTAGCGGCGTGCGGATCGATGGCGCGGCCGTGTCCACCGCCGTGGACGTTTTCACGGTGAGCGGGTGTCCGCATTCCGTCGACCACCTGCCGCAGCCGTGCACGAGTATCCGCTGGACTCCGCATACCGATAACGACGCCGTACGGATCGACGGTGTGCCGGTGCTGCTGGACACGACAGCGGCGATGTGTTTCAGCGCCGGGCTGGTGCCGCAGGGCCCGCCGATCGTGGCGTCCGTCCACCAAGGCCAGCAGGTCCGACAGGGCCGGAACGGCCATCAGGGGGTGTCCAGCCGATGAGGGCTGCGAAGAAGGTACGTACCGAGATCGCTTTTCCGTTCCGGATCGATCGGCGGGGGCGGACCGCGCATTCCGCCCACGACGACCATGTGCGGGACCTGATCGAGCAGTTGCTGTTCACGAGTCCGGGTGAGCGGGTGATGCGGCCCGAATTCGGTTGCGGGCTGCTGGATTTGGTGTTCACGCCGAACAGTCCGGAGCTGGCGTCGGCGGTGGAGCTTTCGGTGCAGGCGTCGCTGCAGCGCTGGCTGGGGGATCTGATCGAGGTCGAATCGCTGGACGTGGTGAGCGAGGAGAACGTCGTACGCGTGTATCTGCGCTATGTGGTGCGCTCCACCGCGAGCCGGCGCGATGAAGTGTTCGAGGGGCGGGGCGGGATATGAGTGAACAGCAGGCCGTAGCGGCCGAATTGGTTTGTCAGGTCGATGGCCGGCGCGGGCGGATCAGAGCGGCGCAGCTCAATGGCATCGATGCGGTGGAGGTCGCGGATGACGGGGTGACACTGACCGTCACGTTCCTCGGAAAGGCCCCGCACGGCCTCTGCCCGGAGAATGTCCGTATCGACGGCGGGCGGCGGATCACCGGTATCGAAGCCCTGGAGATATCCGTCGAGCGGGAGGAGGATCCCGAGCTCGACGACCGGTTGCATGTCGTCCTGGACCGGACCGGGGACACCACCCGCTATCGGCTGTCCCTCGTCGAGACCGATCCGTACGGGCGGCCCGGCACCCAGCCTTACGAGGGTTTCGACCAGCGGTACTTCAGCCGGGAATTCGCCTTCGGAGCCGACTGCCCGAGCCCGTTCGACTGCAAGGACGACAGGGACGGCAGGAACGACAGGGACGGCAGGGACGACAAGGGCAGCAAGGGCGACGAGGGGCCGGACTGTCCGGACACCTTCAAGCCCGCCCCCGTTATCGACTACACCGCCCGCGATTACGACACACTGCGGCAGCTCGTCCTGGACCGGCTTCGGTTGACGACGCCCGACTGGGTCGAGCGCAATCCCGCCGATCTGGGCATGACACTGGTCGAGCTGCTCGCGTACACGGCCGACCAGATCAGTTATCAGCAGGACGCGGTCGCGACCGAGGCATATCTCGATACGGCCCGGCGGAGGGTTTCCGTACGGCGGCATGTCCGGCTCATCGACTATCCGATGCATGACGGGTGCAGCGCGCGGGCGTTCGTTTCCCTGGAGACCGTCGAGGAATTCACCCTCCTTCCCGGAGAATTCCGTTTCGCCGCCGTCGATACGAGGACATACGGGCCGCGCGACCGGCCCGAGATCGGGACCGTCATCGACGACCGGGAGCTGGCGGTGCTCGACGAGCGCGGCTCGGTGGAGGTCTTCGAGCCGGTGGCCGAGACGCCGCTCACCCTGCGGCCCGAGCACAACGCCATCCGGCTGTGGACCTGGGGCGGGGAGGTCTGCGCCCTGCCGAAGGGTGCGACGAACGCGACGCTGCGCGATGAATGGGCGGACGACGCCTGCGAGGCGCGCGTCCTCCGTCTCACCCCCGGTGACCTGCTGCTCTTCGAGGAGGTCAAGGGGCCGCGCACCGGGACCCCCGGCGACCAGGACCCGGCGCACCGCCAGACGGTCCGGCTGACCTCCGTCACCGAGGCCGTCGACCAGCTCGACGGCCAGCCGGTGCTGGAGGTCACCTGGGCGCAGGAGGACGCACTCGCCTTCCCGCTCTGCCTCTCCACCCGCGGCGGTACGGACTGCGCGCCGGCCCCGGACGTCAGCGTGGCGCGCGGCAATGTCGTACTCGTCGATCACGGGCGGTCGCTGACCTTCGGGGTCGAGCCGGAAGACGTCCCCGAGACCGTCACCGTCCCGCCCCTCCCCGCCGTCCTGGGCTCCTGCGAGCCGCCCGCCTTCGGCTGCGCGGACCACAAGGACAGCGGGAACGCCACCGCGCGCACCATCAACCACCACATGGAGAAAGCCGACTGCGGTCAGCCCCTCACCGCCGACGACATCCGTGAGCTGTTCACCGTCGTCGGCGAGGAGGCGACCTTACGAGCCGGGCTCGGCCTGGAGCTGGCCGGGCAGCGCCGCGAGAAGGTCGTACCGGGCACCGCGTACGCGCAGGCCACGGCGCTGCGCACGCTGCTCGCCCAGTCCGTCCACCCGGGCATCGCGCCGCGCTTCCGGCCTGTGCTGCTCCGCTCCCCCGTCGCCCAGACCGTCCCCTTCCCGCAGCCCGCGCAGGTCGCCGCGGGGCAGGCCGACCGGCTGGCGGGCATCCGCGAGCAGGTACGGGGGCGCCTCGTGGAGCTGTGGCGCAGCGCCCGCGACCACGACGGACTGTCGGAGGCGGAGATCGCCGAACTGGCGGTGCTCTTCGGGCTCAAGGTGCTGGAGAGGCTGGAGCTGCGCCGCCATCCCGTACGGGCGCTCCGCGAGCTGCTGCACCGCGCCGACCGGCTGCTGGACGCCAAGCTGCGCCGGCTGGCGGTGCTGACCGCGCGGGCGCGCGCGGGCACCGTGCTGGACGGCCATATCGCCTGGGAGATCGCCCAGAGCTGGGGTCCGGCGTACGCGGCGGGGCTGCACCCGGACGAGCCGGTGCTGCACGGCCCGGCCGCCGGCCTGCTGCCCGACCCGCGGGACGCACTCCCCGCCATACGGATCGCGGAATCCAGCGCGGAATCCAGCGCGGAATCCAGCGCGGAATCCATCGGGGAATCCCCGGAGCTCATCTGGTCCCCCCGCCGGGACCTCCTCCGCAGCGGACCCCGCGACCGGCACTTCGTCGGCGAGCTGGAGGACGACGGCCGGATCGCGCTGCGCTTCGGTGACGGCCGGTACGGGGCCCGCCCCTCCCCCGGCAGCCGCCTCACGCTCCGCTACCGCCTCGGCGGCGGTACGGCGGGCAATGTCGGTGCCGAGGCGATCAACCACCTGGTGCTGAGCCGCCCGCCGGAAGACGACAGCGCCCCCATGCCCGTCGCCGGGGTCCGCAACCCGCTTCCCGCCACCGGCGGCACGGCCCCCGAGCCGGTCGAGCAGGTGCGGCAGCTCGCCCCTCTCGACCTCAAACGCACCCGCCTGAGGGCGGTGACCGCCGCCGACTACGCGGAGCTGGCGTCCGCGCTCCCCGGTGTGCAGCGCGCGGCGGCCGAGATCCGCTGGACCGGCAGCGTCCAGGAAGCGCATGTGGCCGTCGACGCGCTGGGGACCGGTGCCCCCTCCCCCGCCCTCCTGGACTCCGTCGCGTACGCGCTGGAGAGCTACCGGCGGATCGGACACGACCTGGTCGTCGAACCGGCCCGGACGGTGCCACTGGACATCGCGATCGAGGTGTGTGCCGCCCCTGGCCACCAACACGGCCAGATCCTGGCCGAGTTGAGCCGGGTGCTGGGCAGTCGGCGGCTGCCCGGCGGCCGTCTCGGCTTCTTCCACCCGGACGCGCTGACCTTCGGCGAACCGGTCCGCCTCAGCCGCCTCACCGCGGTGGCCGCGGCCGTCCCCGGGGTGCGGAGCGTACGGGTGACCCGGCTGCAACGGCTCTTCCATCAGGACAACGGAGAAAGGGAGGACGGTGTGCTGCGGCTCGGCCCGCTGGAGATCGCCGTGTGCGACAACGACCCGGAACGGCCCGAGAACGGCCGGCTGGTCATCGAACTCGGAGAGTTCGGGGGTGCACGATGAGCGCCTGCGGATGCGGATGCGGCGGCAGCGACGAGCGCCGCGCCCCCGACGCCCTCTACAACCCGCCGGGCCGCACCGCCCTCGACTACCGCGTCGGCGACTACGGCACCTTCCTCGCCGGGATGCTGGACCGGCTCGCCTCGCCCGCCTACCCGGCGCTGCGCGGCCTGACGGTCCGCACCCCCGACGATCCGGCGATCGGACTGCTGGACGCCTGGGCGGTGCTGGGTGACGCGCTGACGTTCCACAGCGAGCGGATCGCGGACGAGGGATATCTGCGGACGGCGAACGAACATCGCTCGCTGGCCCTGCTCGGGCGGCTGGTCGGGCACCGGCCGCGGCCCGGCGTCGCCGCCGACACCCATCTCGCGTACACCCTGGACCGCGATCCGCGTGCCGAGGACCTGCCGGTGCTGATCCCGCGCGGGGCGCGCAGCCACAGCGTCCCGGCCGCCACCGACGAGGAGTCGCAGACCTTCGAGACGGACGAGGATCTGACGGCGCGCTGGGCGTGGAACGAGCTGGCGGTACGGCGCCGCCGGCCGGCCCAGCTCACCGAGGACGATCTGCGGACGCGGCCCGAACTGCTGGTCGCGGGCACGCATACGGCGCTGGCCGTCGGCGACCGGCTGCTCTTCGACTTCGGGGCGAAGCGGGTGCTGCTGCCGGTCGCGAAGGTGCGGCTGGACCGGGACGAGGACGTCACAGGGCTCGGGCTGCCGAAGGCCGCGCCGGCGTCGCTGAAGGAACTGGTGGCGGAGCTGCGCGAGTGGATCACGGAGCCGGCGGAGCCCGGCGACCCCGACGATCCCGACCACCCCGGGCCGCCCACTCCCGAGACCCCGAACCCCCACCCCGTCAGCAGGTTCATCGCCGATTTCGACGCCCAGGTGCTGGCGCCGCTGCGCAAGGACCTGGACGGCATCGCGAGCCCGGAGCAGTTCGTACGGCGGCTGGCCGGGCCGCATGAGCGGCTCGCGGAGGCGCAGGCGCTGGCGGGCCCGTACGAGGAGGTCGCCGCCTGGTTCGAGCAGTTGGAGGCGGTGGTCGGCGAACTGGCGGAGCGGGCCGGTGAGCTGGCGGGCGAGGAGCCGGCGGCTTCTCCGGGCGGGCCGGGTGAGCCCACTTCTGACGCGGCCCGGATCCCCGCCTCGCTGCGCGCCCTGGGCGCCGTACTCCCCGCCCTGCGCACCCGCGTCGTCCGCCCGCCGGCCGGTTCCGGTGGCCAGGGAAACCTCCTCGGTACGGGTTCGGACCTGGGCGCGCGGCTGCTGACCGCGCTGGACCCGCGGCTGTCCGACGGCCTCTACCCGGCCTGGCGGCGGGCCACCCCACCACCCCCCAAGGCGCCCGCCCCGGGCGTCCTGCGCGCCGTCCTGGCCATGCGGGCGACCGCCACGCCCTTCGGTGCGATGGCGCCCCTCAAGCCCGTGCAGGACGACCGCGGCCGGGTGATCAGGACGGCCGACTGGCCGCTCACCGGCGCCGCCCTGACCAGCATGCGGATCGTGTTCGACACGGCGGGCAAGGTTCCGGTGCGGGCCGAGTTCCAGCACATGGAGACCGGGAGCGCGGACCAACGGAGCGAGAACCTGCCCGTCGAGAACGTGCAGTTCACGCTCGGCCCCGGCCGGGTCGAACTGCACACCCGTACCGGCCAGGACCACGATCTGAGCTGGCTGGGCCGTCGCCCGGCCGACTCCCAGGAGCCGGGGGTCACCGCCCGGCTGCTGTCCGGCCTGCCGGACCGCACGCTGTTCGTGTCCCGGCCGGCCGAGGACGGCAAGATCCATATCGCGGTGGACAACGGCACACCGCTGGCCTGGGACCTCGGCCCCGGGCAGCACAAGCAGGTCCGGCACGGCGAGTACGAGATCACGGCGCGGGTGGCGTCCGGTGGCGAACCGCCGGCCGTGGAGATCGGCATCGCGACCGTGCCGAAGCCCGCCGACCGGCTGTCGCTGCCGCTGGACGGGGTGCACGACGGGATCACCGTCGGCAGCTGGGTCGCCATCGAACGGCCCCACAAGGGCAAGGACCCCAAAGACGATCCCGAGGCCGTCCCGGGCGACCCGAAGCTCGCGTTCGTCACCACCCGCGTCACCGCCGTCCGCACCGCCGTCCACACCCAGTACGGGATCACCGGCCGCGGCACCGTGCTCACCCTCGCCGACCCCTGGCTGGACGAGCACGACGTGGTGCTGTCGGCGATCCGGGACACCACGGTGCACGCCGCGGGCGAGGCTCTGCGGCAGGCGGACGACCCGGTGGGCGAGGACGTGCACGGCAACGGGATCGAACTAGCCGAGCTGTACGACGGGTTGCGGCCCGGCCGGTATCTCGTGGTGTCCGGGGAGCGCACCGACATCCCCGGGTCGGCCGGGGTGCGCGGCACGGAACTGGCGGTGATCGCCGGCGTCGACCAGGTCCTGGACCCCGAACTGCCGGGCGACCGCGTCCACACCAGGCTCACCCTGACCGCCGGTCTGACCCATCGCTATCTGCGGGACACGGTCCGTATCCAGGGCAATGTGGTGCCCGCCTCGCACGGCGAGAGCCGGGACGAGGCGATCGGCAGCGGCGACGCCGGGCGCGTCAACCAGACGTTCGCGCTCTGGCAGTCGCCGCTGACCTGGCTGCCGGACGACAACCCGCTGGGCGCGACTCCCGAGTTGGAGATACGGGTCGACGGGCTGCGGTGGCACGCCGTCGACAGCCTGGCCGGGCGCGGCCCCCACGAGCGGGTGTATGTGACCGGCACGGCCGGAGACCACGGCCGTACGACGGTGACCTTCGGCGACGGGGTGCACGGCGCCCGGCTGCCGACCGGCCACGACAACGTACGGGCCCGCTACCGGTTCGGCACCGGCCGGGCGGCGAACGTCGCCGCGAACCGGATCACGCAGGCCGTCACCCGGCCGCTGGGCGTCACCGGTGTCACCAATCCGCAGCCCGCGACGGGCGGCGCGGACGCCGACGGCCCCCGGCTGACCCGGCGCACCATCCCGCTGGCCGTCTCCGCGCTGGACCGGCTGGTGTCCCTGGCGGACTACGAGGACTTCGCCCGCTCCCGGGCCGGCATCGGCCGGGCCTCGGCGCGTGAACTCTTCGACGGGCGCCGGAAGGTGCTGCATGTGACGGTCGCGGGCGTGGACGACATCCCGATCGCGCCGGACGCCGAGGTGCTGCGAGCGCTCCGCTCCTCGCTCGCCGAGTACGGGGATGCCAGGCTGCCGGTGCGGGTGGACGTCCGCGAGCCGGTGCTGCTGCTGTGCGCGGCGAGGGTGAAGGTGGCGCCGGACCACTCCTGGCCGCTGGTCGAACCGCGGGTCCGGCAGGCACTGCTGGCCGAACTCGGTTACGACGGAAGGGAGTTGGGGCAGCCGGCGCAGCTGTCGGAGGTGCTGGCCGCCGCACAGTCGGTGCCCGGCGTCGACTATGTGGACGTGGACGCCTTCACCGGCATCCCGGCGTCGGTCACCCCGGACGAACTCGCCGGTCTGGCCGATGAGTTCACCTCCGTTCCGCGCACCTCGGTGCCGTCCCGGCTCGCCACCTACGAGGAGCGGATCCACGAGGTGACGGCGCCCGACGAGACCCTGTCCGCCGTCGCCGGCCGGCACGGCATCTCCCTCGCCGAACTGCTGCGCCTGAACCCGGACATCACCGACACCCGCCCGCTGGCGAAGGGCCGCGCGGTCCGCGTCTTCCGCGGGATACGGCCGGCCCAGCTCGCCCTGTTCTCACCGCAGGTCGCGGACACCCTGATCCTCACGGAGGTAACCCGATGACGTCGACCAGGGAGCCGGACGGGCTCGCGGAGCTGCTGCCGCAGTGGCTCCGGCTGCGGGACTCCGAGGATCCCGCGGCCGGTGAACCCCTGCGCGCCCTGCTGGCCGTGATCGCCGAGCAGGTCGATCTCGTACGCGACGGGGTGGCGCAGCAGTACGACGACTGGTTCGTGGAGAGCGCCGCCGAGTGGGTGCTGCCGTATATCGGCGATCTGGTGGGCTACCGCCCGCTGCCCGGCTACGAGCGGGTGCTGGCCACCGGGCTGCGGGACGGCGGGCTGCCGGACTCGTCCCGCAGACGGCTCGCCGAGGCGCTGGCGCCGCGCCGCGACGTGGCGGCCACCGTCGCCAACCGGCGGCGCAAGGGCACCCTCGCACTGCTGGAGGAACTGTCGCAGGACGTGGCGGGCTGGCCGGCCCGCGCGGTGGAGTTCTCCCGGCTGGTCGCGCACCAACAGCCGGTGAAGCTGTACGGGTCGGGCACGGAGGCGGTCAACGCACGGCGGGCCGGCCGCGGGCGGCTGGTGGACGTACGGGACGGCGCGGCGCTGGACCTGGCCGGCGGACCGTTCGGCACGGTGGCCAGGTCGGTGGACGTACGCAGCCTCAACTCCTCCCGCACACAAGGGGGTTACACCCCGGCCGGGGTCGGCCTCTTCGTCTGGCGGCTGAAGCCGTACTCGGTGACGCAGGCGCCCGCGTACTGCATCGACCGGGCCCGCAACCTCTACACCTTCTCGATCCTGGGCAATGACACGGCGCTGGTGACCCGTCCCGAGCCGGAGCCGTCCGCGACGCACATCGCGGCCATCGACAACGTGCCGGCCGCGATCCGGCGGCGCCAGCTGCACGACCGGCTCGCGGACTACTACGGTCCCGGCAAGAGCTTCACCATCCGGCGGGACGGCCAGGACACCCCGATCCCGCCGTCCGACATCGTCGTCGCCGACCTCGGCGACTGGCGCTACCGGCCCAAGCGCGGGCAGGTCGCCGTCGACCCGGAGCTGGGCCGGATGGCGTTCGGATCGCGCTCCGCCCCGCGGCAGGGTGTCTGGGTGGACTACCACTACGGGTTCGGGGACGACCTGGGCGGCGGTGAATACCTGCGGGAGGACCGCCGGGACCGCGAGAACCACGGCACTCCACCGGACGCCGCCGTCTACCGGGTCGGGCCCGGCCAGTCCTTCCAGCGGATCATGGACGCGTACGGCGAGTGGCGGCACGACCGGCGGGCCGGGCGCTGCGGCCCCGACGGGATCATCGAGATCACCCACAGCGGCGCCTACCAGGAGCAGCTGGACTTCGACCTGGACCCCGGCGACCGGCTGGAGCTGCGCGCCGCCGAGGGGACCCGCCCCGTCATCCGGCTGCTGGACTGGTACAGCAACCGGCCCGACGCGCTCAACATCCGTGCGCGGGAAGGCGATTCGGGAGACGGCGAGCGCGCCGAGGGCGAGCGGCCGCGGATCGTGCTGGACGGGCTGCTGGTCACCGGGCGCGGCCTGAACGTCACCGGCCCCATGGGTGCGGTGACACTGCGCCACTGCACCCTCGTACCGGGCTGGTCCCTGGAGCCGGAGTGCCATCCGGCCTCCCCCGAGGAGCCGAGCCTGGTCCTGGACCGGACCACCGCCTGCGTCGAGATCGACCGCTGCATCCTCGGCACCATCGAGGTCATCGGCGACGAGGTGGGCACCGATCCGCTGCCCATCCACCTCCGGGACAGCATCCTGGACGCCACCGGGCACGACCGGGCGGCCCTGTCCGCACCGGACTGCCGCCATGCGCACGCGGTGCTGCACGCCCACCGCACCACCGTCATCGGCGAGGTGCACACCCACGCCGTGCGGATCGCCGAGAACAGCATCTTCACCGGGCGGCTGCACGTCGCCCGCCGCGGCATCGGCTGCCTGCGGTTCAGCTACGTCCCGCCGGGGTCGCGCACCCCGCGCCGCTACCGCTGCCAGCCGGACCTGGCGGGCCCGGAGAACCCCTCCCGGGTGCGGCCCCTGCTGCGCGGCGAGCGCTACGGGTCGCCGTGGTACGGGCAGTTGGCGGCAAGCTGTGCCGAGGAGATCAGGCGCGGCGCGGAGGACGGCGCCGAGATGGGCGCGTACCACGATCTCTACCAGCCGCAGCGCGAGGACAGCCTGCGGGCCCGGCTCGCCGAGTACACCCCGGCGGGGACCGATGCCGGAATCGTGTTCGTGACGTGAACCACCTGCCCGTTCGCGACGTGAACCACCTGCCCGATCCGCCGACCGCCCACGCCGTTCGGCCTTCCGACCTCCTGACCTTCTGAAGCAACCCGTACGAGGGGGACCCCTTCCATGCACGCTGATCTCTCGCGCCTCACCTTCCGCCCGGACCGTCACTACTCCGCGGTGGTCGCCCAGCAGGGCCGCGTCCAACTGGACGCCGACGCCAACGAGCAGACCGCGATCCAGCTGTTCCAGGCCCGTACCCTCGCCGCCGACCTCATCGGCCGGCACGGCGGCCCGAGCGGCGCCACCGGCTTCAAGATCGACCTGCGGGGCGGGCCCCACGAACTGGACGACCTCGTCATCGGCGGCGGCCGCTACTACGTCGACGGCATCCTGTGCGACGCCACCCGCCCCCAGCCGGGCGTACCGGTCCCCGCGGCCGGGCACGACGGCGGCGAGGACGCGAGCGAGCCGGGCGACACCGGCGAGTCGGCGAACGCGCCCACCACCTGGACGTACTGGGACCAGCCCGACGGCTTCCGGGACCCGGAGCGGCCCGGCGACCGGCTGCCCAGCCAGTTCCCGTATCTGGCGTATCTGAAGGTGTGGGAGCGGAGCGTCACCGCGGCCGAGGACCCGGCGCTGCGCGAGGTCGCGCTGGGCTCGGCGCTGCCGGACACCGCGGCGCGCACCAAGGTGGTGTGGCAGGTGCTGCCGCTGCCCGGCACCGCGCTCGGCCTGGACGGCGACAACCCGCCGGTCGACACCCTCCGCAAGGCGTTCGCGGAGTGGGCCGACAAGCAGCGCGCCACCTCCCGTCTCGCCGCGCGCAGCGAGCGCCCGGACCACGCGGACGACGACCCGTGCCTGGTCGCCCCGGACGCCCGCTACCGGGGGCCGGAGAACCAGCTCTACCGGGTCGAGGTGCACGACTCCGGCACCGCGCGGGACGCCACCTTCAAATGGTCCAGGGAAAACGGTTCGGTCACCTTCCCGGTCGACGAACTCGACGGCACCTGGGTCGAGTTGGCGTCCCTCGGCAACGACGACAAGCTCGATCTGAACGTCGGCGACCGGGTCGAGTTCGTGGACACCGCCACTTCGAGCCGGGGTGAGGCCGCGCCGCTGCTGCGGGTGGAGGAGCTCGACCTGCCGGGACGGCGCGTACGGCTCTCGGACGAGCCGGCGCCGGGCGTCGGACGGCGGCCCGAGCTGCATCCGTTCCTGCGCCGCTGGGACCACCACGAGAACAGCGCCCGGCCTTCCCCCAAGCTCTCGGCTCCGCTCGAGCAGGGAGGTGCCCCCATGCGAGGAGCGAAGGCGGGCCGGCTGCACCACGGTGCGGTGCGGGTCGAGGAGGGCGGCTGGCTGCCGCTGGAGGACGGCGTCGAGGTGTACTTCGAGGCCGGCGGCACCTACCGCACCGGGGACTTCTGGCTGATCCCGGCCCGTACCGCGACCGGTGCCGTGGAGTGGCCGACGGATACGGCGCGGCGTCCGCTGCTGCAGTCCCCGGCCGGGATCGAGGTGCACTACGCGCCGCTGGCGTGGGTGCACGGCGAGCAGGCCGTACCGGATCTGCGGCTGGCGTTCCGGCCCCTGGCGGCGGGCATCCCCGCGGCGGACGACGCGGCGCTGGCCGCCGAGGCGCAGGCGCGGGCGGAGGAGGCGGGCGAGGGGCCGGGAAGTTTCGGCGGTTCCGGCGGTTCCGGTGAGTCTTCGACCGCCGCGTCCTCGTCCGCACCGTCCGCTCCGCCGAGCAGGTCGCAGACGAGCGCGGCGGCCGAGGCGGCGGTCGACGAAGGAGGTGCGGGCTGATGGCCACTCCGCTGACCGCCTCGAAGCTGCTGAAAGCGTTACACGACGAGGGCCTGGTCGTCCACGAGGTCCGCGACTGGCGCACGCACCACCGCAATTCCAAGGGGCCGTGGGGGCCGGTGCACGGGGTGATGATCCATCACACCGTCACCCAGGGCACCGCCCACTCCGTGGACCTGTGCTACGACGGGCACCCCGATCTGCCGGGCCCGCTGTGTCACGGTGTGATCGACAAGCAGGGCGAGATCCATCTCGTCGGCAACGGCCGCGCCAACCACGCCGGGCTCGGCGACCGGGACGTCCTGCGGGCGGTGATCGACGAGTCCGAGCTGCCGCCCGACAACGCCGCCGACACCGACGGCAACCGGCACTTCTACGGCTTCGAGTGCATCAACCTCGGCAACGGCGGGGATCCCTGGCCGGAGGAGCAGCGGCTGGCGATCGAGAAGGTCGCGGCGGCGATCTGCCGGGCGCACGGCTGGAGCGAACGCTCGGTGATCGGCCACAAGGAGTGGCAGCCGGGAAAGGTCGATCCGCGGGGCTTCACGATGGGCTCCCTGCGAGACCGGATCAAGCGGCGGCTGGCGACGCCGGCGGCGGGCGGCGAGGGTTCGGAGCCGGAGGCCGGTTCTGAGCCGGGGTCGGGATCGGGTTCGGAGTCGGGTTCCGGTACGGGTACGGACTCCGGTTCGGACGCCGGTGGCCGGGCGCCGGCACCGCCGCCGAAGCCGCGGCATCCGCCGTACGAGCCGTTCCCCGGCGGCGGGTTCTTCCACCCGGGGGCGCGCAGTGCGCTGATCGAGGCGATGGGCGAGCGGCTGATCGCCGAGGGCTGCGGCCGCTACAAAGAAGGCCCCGGTCCGGAGTGGACCGAGGCCGACCGCAAGTCGTACGCGGCCTGGCAGCACAAGCTCGGATTCAAGGGCAAGGACGCGGACGGGGTGCCGGGGAAGGTGAGCTGGGACCGCTTGCGGGTGCCCAACTCGCAGAGCTGACTCGGCAGTTGGAATGACTGCTAGGTGGCGGCAACCATCAATTGAGCAACCCCCACCGTGAGTCACCACCTCCGCGAGAGCGGCGCCGGCTTAGGCGCAAAAGGGAGCCGGGTGGCCCTCCCCCACAGAGGACCACCCGGCTGTTCATGGGGTTTCCGGCTCCGGCGTTACCCGATGCAGTCTGCCGCCGCAGACGACGAGCCGGTGGTGTGGGCCCGAGGGCCTCAGACGGCCTGGACCGGGAGGGCCGGCAGCGCCGGGATGTTGGCGGCGTTGGTCAGGTCGGCCAGGTCGGCGGGCACGGCCGGGACGGACGGGGCGGCGGGCACGGCCGGGACGGCGACGGCGTCGGTCGGGTTCGCCGGGACGGCGGGGACGGCCGGGGCAGCCGGGACGGCCGGGAGGGTGGCGGCGTCGGGCAGGTCGGCCGGGACCGCGGGCACGGCCGGGGCGGCCGGGACCTCAACGGCGTCGGTCAGGTCGGCCGGCACGGCGGGGACGGACGGCGCGGCGGGCACGGCCGGGACGGAGGGCGCAGCCGGGACGGCCGGGGTGGCGGGCACGGCCGGGACGGCGACCGCGTCGGTCAGGTCGGTCGGCACCTGAGCCGGCGCCAGGCCCTGCGCACCGGCGGCGGCAGTGGTGGCGATGGACTGCGCGTCGGCCGCGACGACGGTCACCAGGCCCTGCGCGAACGGGGTGGCGTCGGTGGACACACCCTGCGCGAGCACCTGGCCGTCACCGGCGACACCCTGCACGAAGGGGGTGGCCTTGGCGGTCACACCGGTCACGAACACCTGCGCGTGGCCACCGACCGCGGTCACGAACGGGGTCGCCTGGCCCTTGGCGTCACCGGCGAGCTGGCCGGCACCACCGACGGCGGTCTGCGCGACCGGCACGACCTTGATGACGATACGGCGGGCGACGGGCGGCAGCACGTCCTCGGCGGTCTGCTCGACGGTCGGGCGGACGGTGGCCAGGCCGCCCTGGGCGGTGTTGGTCAGCTGCTCGGGACGGATAGCGGCACCGGCGAGCGCGGCGAGCAGGTTGTCGGCCGAGCCGGGGGCCTTCGGCAGCGCGGGGGCCTTCGGCAGCTCCGGGGTGCCGGGCAGGCTCGGCACGTTGGGCAGCTCGGCCGACGGAACACCCGGGGTGGCGGGCAGCGACGGCGCGGCGGGCAGCTTGCCCTGGGCCAGCTTGCCGGCCTTCTTCGCGGCCTTCTTGGCGGCCTTCTCGGCCTTCTTCGCGTCGGCGGTCTTCTGGACCTTCTTCAGGTCGGCGGACGGCACGCCCGGCTTCTGCACACCGTCGAGGGCGCCGGTCACATCGCCGAGCGCGGGCGCCGACGGCGCGGCGGGCAGCTCGGGGGCCGATACGCCACCGAGGGCGCCGGTCGCCTTGTCGGCGGTCTCGCTCACGGTCGACTCGACGGTGCCGGCCGCGTCACCGGTGGGCAGCTTGGCGGCGTCGGTCACCGAGCCGGTGGCCGGCAGCTCCGGGGTGACGGGCAGCTCTGCGGCGTTCGCGGCGACGGAGCCCAGGGCCCACAGGCCGGTGGCGGCGGCGGCAACAACGATGGAACGGCGGATGTTCGAGCGCATGATGGCGATGTCCTTCGAATTCGGTGGGCTTTGACGGGCAGACCTGTCCACCCCCGCGCGGCAGGTCAGTTACAGACGCGGAGCGGTCTGCCCTAGCCGGGGAATTCGAGGATTTCTTCGGCACGCCGACGCGTCGGAGCGCCATCGGCCGTGCGGACGCCACCCGGCAGCAGCCGGAAGCGCGTCGGGTCCGCCGGGGAAGCGGCGAACTGGTCCCCGCCACGGGGGCCGTGGCCGTCACCCGCGGAGTGCGAGGAGGGCGCCACGGGGCCCTGCGGGAACTGGCCGGGAAGGCCGTCGTGCCCCTGGTCGCGCTGCTCGTGCGCGACGGGACGCAGCTGCCGGTCGGCCGGCTTGCCCAGGTCGTCGGCGAGAGCGGACGACGAGGCCACGGCGCAGTCGGCCGGCGCGGTGGCCCGCGAACCGGGCTGCTGCGCAGCGTCCGACGCGTCGCCGTCACCGGGCCCAGCGCCGTTGCCGGGTCCCGCCTGCTCACCGGACGGGAGGATCGCGGGCAGCGTGGCACCGGCCACGTCCCGGACGTCCTGTACGACCCCGTTCACCGGCTCGGTGAGGGGGTCGGTGACCGGCTGGAGGTGCTGTGCGGCGGGCCGCAGTGCGTCGTTGACCGCGGTGGACGCGGCCTTCTCGCGCTCGGCGAACTCCGTACGGGCCTCCTCGCGCTGCTGCGCGAACTCGGTGCCGGAGTCGGAGAGCCGGTCCGCCGCCCCGTCCCGGGTGGCGGCCCGGTCCGGGGTGGACGCCTCGGCGGGGGCCGTGTCCGGGGACGTCGCCCCGGTCAGTGCCGCCGCGCCCGTGCGGTCCTCGGCGTGGGCGCCGGGGCCGAAGGCGAAGCCGAGGGCGACGAAGCCCACCAGGAAGAGCCCCGCCAGCAGCACACGCCGCGCGGCCACCGTGCGCGGCAGGCGCACGGTGGCAGGCATGGCGAACACAGCAGACAAGGAGGGGACCTTCCCATACGGACGGGGACACACCGGCACAGGGCCTCGGTGTCACACGCGTCGCGGGCGATCGAGCGATGCGCTGATCCTTGCATGACACGCCAGGTGCCGCGCAAGTCCCTCCGGCACTCCTGTCACTGTTGCTCCGCCATGTCCGGTATGGGCAACGGCCGTTTCTCGATCGCGGCGGCCATGATGTCCGGAAAGAGATCCGGGGTGCAGGCGAACGCCGGTGCGCCCAGGGCCGCGAGCGCCGCGGCGTGGTCCCGGTCGTAGGCCGGCGCCCCCTCGTCGGACAGTGCGAGCAACGTCACGAACTGCACCCCGGACGCCTTCATCGCGGCGACCCGCTTGAGCATCTCGTCCCGGATGCCGCCCTCGTACAGATCGCTGATGAGGACGACGACGGTCTCCGCGGGGCGGGTGATCTTGGACTGGCAGTAGGCGAGGGCGCGGTTGATGTCCGTGCCGCCGCCGAGCTGGGTGCCGAAGAGGACATCGACCGGGTCGTCGATCTGGTCCGTCAGATCGACCACCGAGGTGTCGAAGACGACCAGCCGGGTGTCGATGGCCCGCATCGACGCCAGCACCGCGCCGAACACCGAGGCGTAGACGACCGAGGCGGCCATCGAACCGGACTGGTCGATGCAGAGCACCACCTCCTTCTTCACCGACTGCGCGGCCCGGCCGTAGCCGATCAGCCGCTCGGGGACGACCGTGCGGTACTCCGGGAGGTAGTTCTTGAGGTTCGCGCGGATCGTGCGGTCCCAGTCGATGTCGCGGTGGCGCGGCCGGCTGATCCGCGCGGAGCGGTCCAGCGCGCCGGTGAGGGTGGCACGGGTGCGGGTCGCCAGCCTCTTCTCCAGCTGCTCGACGACCTTGCGGACGACGGCCCGCGCGGTCTCCTTGGTCGTCTCCGGCATGACCTTGTTGAGCGAGAGCAGGGTGCCCACCAGATGCACATCCGCCTCGACGGCCTCCAGCATCTCCGGTTCCAGGAGCAGCGAGGACAGCCCGAGCCGGTCGATGGCGTCCCGCTGCATCACCTGCACCACGGACGACGGGAAGTACGTACGGATGTCGCCGAGCCAGCGCGCCACCGCGGGCGCCGACGCCCCCAGCCCCGCCGTCCGCTTCCCGCCGTCGGCCCCCTTGCCGCCCTGGCCCTGCCCGTAGAGCGAGGTGAGTGTCCCGTCCATCGCGGCATCGCGCCCCCGCAGCTGATGCCCCGTGCCGTCCGCCCCGCCGCCACCGAGCACCAGCCGCCAGCGGCGCAGCCGCTCGGCCTGGTCGGGGTCGACGGCCTCGGCCATCCAGTTGCTCATGTCACTGCCCCCGTGAGGTTGTCGTGGCGGGTGGTGCGCCCGCCTCCGCTGTCGCTCTCCCTGCGGAAGCCCTCACCACCGAAGGGATTACCGAAGGGATCCGGTCCCGTGCTCAACAGCAGGCGCAGGGTGGGGAGTACGGCCGCGGCGCGGTCGCGGTCCAGGCCGGGGCCGAAGCCGGGCGCCGCCGCGTCCTCGCCGTCGCCGCCCGGACGGCGGGCGGTCGCCGCGGGCCCGCGCCGGATCAGCTCGCCGAGCGTGCGCCGCACCCCCGCTTCGTACTCCGAGAAGGCCCGGCGCAGCAGCGGCAGTACGTCCGTGAACGCGCTGCCCGGCACGGTCGTCAGCCAGTCGTCCACCAGCGCCAGCAGCCGTTCGTCGTGGACCAGCAGCATGCCGCCGTCCCCGCCGCCGACGAAGCCCTCGATCCAGCCGGCGGCATCCGAGGGCGCAGTGCCCGGCGAGAGGGCGAGCCCCATCAGCCGCTCCGCTCCCCCGTCGCCCAACTGGCCGTCGTCCAGCAGCAGTCGCGCCGCCCGCCCCCGGATCAGCCCCGGCACGGTGTCCCGCCCGGTCACCGACCGCAGCACACCGGCCCAACGCGCCCGCAGATCCGCCGCCGGCGGTGCGGGGGCGGTCACGGCCCCGGTCGCGAGCTGGCCCAGGAGGCCTACGGCCTGGTGGGTGGCGTCGAGATGGCCGCGCATCTCCGCGGCGCCGTCGTCGTCCAGGCCGGCGCAGGCCGGCGGCAGTCCGACGAAGACCCGCTCGGCCAGGCCCGTCGCCACCTCGCGGAGCGCCGCGCCATCCGTGCCCCGCACATCGCCGTACCGCACGGACCGCACCAGGGCGGGCAGCGCCTGGGCGAGATGCCCCACGTCCGCGTCCAGCGCCGCGCGGTCGGACAGCACACGCATCACCACCGGCAGCGCATCGGGCAGTTCGGCGAGCAGACAGCGCTCGGCCAGCGCCGTCACCTCGGCGAGCGACGCCGCGCCGGCGGCATCGGACGCGGCCTTGGCGGTGGCGGCGGAGAGCACGGTCGTGCCCCAGATACCGGCCTCGGCCACCCGCACCGACAGTTCGGGCTCCCAGCGCAGCCGCCAGGTCTCCCGGAAGGTGCCGGTGCCGGCACGGGAGTCGGTCGGCTCGCCCCAGGGGATGCCGAGCAGCCTCAGCCGGTGGAGCAGCCGGCTGCGTCCGGCGTCCGTCTCCTTGCGGAGATCCAGCTCCAACTCCCGCTCCAGCGCTTCGGGCTTGAGCCGTAGCGCCCGCTGGCCGCGGGCGATGTCGCGCTGCAGCGGTACCGCGGGAGCGTCCTCCGGCACCTCGCCCAGCGCCTCCCCGATCACCAGCCGGTCGCGGATCAGCGCGGACGGCGCCTCGGAGCCGTCCCCCATGACGGCCCGGATCGCGTCGTCGGTCTCCGCAAGCCCGGCCAGCGGGCGGCCGCGCACCGCGGCCAGTCCCTCGGCGAGCCGCACCGCTTCGATGACATGCGCCGACGAGACGGCGTAGTCCTCCTCCCTGAGCAGTCCGGCGACCTTGGTCATCCAGCGCTCGATGGGCCGGTCGGGGGCGCTGAAGAGATGGCCGTACCAGCCGGGCGAGGAGATCCCCGCGCCGTAACCGCTGCGGCGGGCGAGCCGCCGGTGCGTCCACGGCACCCAGGTCACCGCCGCCTTCACCTTCGGCAGGCCCTTGAGCAGCTGACGGTCGGCGGTCACGGTGCTGCGTTGGGCCAGCGCGGGCACATGCCAGGCCCCGCACACCACGGCGACATCGTCCCCGAACTCCCGCCGCGCGGCCCGGATCCGGAGCCGCATATGGGCCTCGCGCAGCAGGTCACGATCATGGCCGCCGTCCCCGTAGACCTCGCGCAGCGCGCCCATCGCCTCGGCCAGCGCGGCGAACGGCGCCAGCGCGTCCGCCCCGGGCCCTCCCCCGCTCCCGGCGCCGCCCGCCGCCCCACGGTGCTCGACCACGTCCTCCCACCAGCGCTCGGCGTCGTCGTAACCGGCGGTCTCGGCCAGCACCCCGATCGGATCGACCCGCACATCGGCCGGCACGTCGGCCGGCACGTCGCCGAGCGCACCGCCCGGCCCGGCCGTCCCGGCTTCCTCCTCCGCGTCCCCCGCTTTCTCCGCCGCTTTCTCCGCCGCTTCCTTCTCGGCCTCCTTCGCGGCCTCGTCCTCCGCCGCCATCGCCAGAGAATGCGCCGCGGGCAGATCGATGAAACGGACCGGGACACCGCGCTCCAGAGCCCAGCGGAGCGCCACCCACTCCGGGGAGAACTCGGCCAACGGCCAGAACGCCGCACGCCCCGGATCGTCCAGCACATGGGCGAGCAGCGCGACCGGCGGCCGCATGCTCTGCTGCCCGGCCAGCGGCACCAGTTCGTCGGCCTCCGGCGGCCCCTCGATCAGCACCGCACCGGGCTCGCACTGCTCCAGGGCCGCCCGCACCGCCCGCGCGGAACCGGGACCGTGATGCCGCACCCCCAACAGCACCGGCTCACCGGTGCCCGCCATGCCCGTCATGCGCTCACCTCGCGGCACGCCCGGTAGAAGTCCTTCCAGCCGTCGCGCTCACGCACGACCGTCTCCAGGTACTCCTGCCATACGACACGGTCCGCCGCCGGGTCCCGGACGACCGCACCCAGGATGCCCGCCGCCACGTCCCCGGAGCGCAGCACACCGTCCCCGAAGTGGCTGGCCAGCGCCAGACCGTTCGTCACCACCGAGATGGCCTCGGCCGTGGACAGCGTGCCGGACGGCGACTTGAGCTTGGTCCGGCCGTCGGCCGTCAGACCGTCCCGCAGCTCGCGGAAGACCGTGACCACCCGGCGGATCTCGTCCATCCCCTCGGGCGCCGCCGGCAGATCCAGCGAGCGGCCGATCTGCTCGACCCGCCGCGAGACGATGTCGACCTCCTCGTCCGGCGTCGCCGGCAGCGGCAGCACAACAGTGTTGAAGCGGCGGCGCAGCGCACTGGAGAGTTCGTTGACGCCGCGGTCACGGTCGTTGGCCGTGGCGATCAGGTTGAAACCGCGGACGGCCTGCACCTCCTGCCCCAACTCCGGGATCGGCAGGGTCTTCTCCGACAGGACCGTGATGAGGGTGTCCTGGACGTCGGCCGGGATCCGGGTCAGCTCCTCGACCCGAGCGGTCATGCCATGCGCCATCGCGCGCATCACCGGGCTGGGCACCAGCGCGTCCCGGCTGGGGCCGTTCGCGAGCAGCTGGGCGTAGTTCCAGCCGTAGCGGATGGCTTCCTCCGGCGTACCGGCCGTGCCCTGCACGAGGAGTGTGGAGTCACCGCTGACCGCCGCCGCGAGATGCTCGGACACCCAAGTCTTCGCGGTGCCGGGCACCCCGAGCAGCAGCAGCGCACGGTCCGTCGCGAGTGTCGTCACGGCGACCTCGACGATCCGCCGCGGGCCGACGTACTTGGGTGTGATGACGGTGCCGTCCGCGAGCGTGCCGCCGAGCAGATACGTCGCCACCGCCCACGGCGACAGGCGCCAGCGCTCCGGCCGCGGCCGGTCGTCCGCGGCGGCGAGGGCCTTCAGTTCGTCCGCGAAGGTCTCCTCCGCATGCGGCCGCAGCGCCTCCCCCGCGCCGCCCTCCCGCGCCTCGTACTGCGTCGTCTCGTGATGCGTCGTCCCGATGCTGTTCTCCGACATGGCTCCCCCTCGTCGCAAGGTGTGCGGCCGGCACTCGCGAACCCGCCGGCCGCTTGCAGAACCAAGCCTGCACCACACCACTGACAATCACCGGAAAAGCACCTCTGACCTGCGGCTTCACCGCGATCTCGGGCCGTTGTCAGTGGCAGGTCGTAGCGTCGTTGACATGAATCCGCAGGGGGAACGCTGGACGACGGATCAGGTGCTCGCACTGGCACCTGACGAGGCATCACGCAGAGCGGGCGGCAAGCTCGCGGCACCCGGACCATGGTCCGAAACGGGCGCGGACGACAGCGCGGTGTGGGGGCAGTGCAAGGGCAGCGGCAAGAAGCCCTACCAAGCGATCGTCGACATCACAGGGCCCGCCTTCAAGTGCACCTGCCCGAGCCGCAAGTTCCCGTGCAAGCACACGCTGGGACTGCTGCTGCTCTGGGCCGGTGACGGCGGGGTGGTGACGGCCGGGGAACCGCCACAGTGGGCCGACGAGTGGCTGGCCGGCCGCCGCGTACGCGCGGAGCGTTCCGCGCGCACGACTTCGGGAGGCGGTGCCCCGTCGCGCACGCCCGCCGACCCGGAGGCCGCCAAGCGCCGCTCCGAGCGCCGACTGCAGCGAATCGCCGCCGGCGCCACGGAGTTGGAGCAACGCCTCACGGACCTGCTGCACTCGGGCCTCGCCTCGGCCGACGGAGCGCAGGGAGGCACCTCCTGGGACGAAACCGCCGCGCGCATGATCGACGCCCAGGCACCCGGACTCGCCTCGCGCGTACGGGAGTTGGGCTCGGCCGTCGCCTCCGGACCGGACTGGCCCGCCCGGCTGCTGGAGGAATGCGCCCTGCTCCATCTCCTCGATCAGGGCTTCCTCGGGATCGAGTGGCTTCCGGCCCCGCTCGCGGCGACGGTCCGCTCCCGCGTCGGCCTGACCACGGAAGCCGCGGACCTGCTGACCGGCCCCGATGCCGCACCGGTCCGGGACCGCTGGCTGATACTCGCCCAACACGACAGCGACGACGGCAAGTTGATCACCCGGAGGATCTTCCTGCGCGGCGAGCGAACCGGCCGGATGGCACTGCACCTCTCCTTCGGCGGCCCCAACCGCCCCCTGGACCTGGCCCTGCCACCCGGCCTGCTCCTCGACGCCGACCTGGCCTACTACCCGGGCGCCCGCCCGCTGCGCGCGACCCTCGGCGAGCGGCACGCCCCCGCGGCCCCCGGCCCGGTCCCACCCGGCGTCGGCATCGACGCCGCCCTGGCCGCCTACGGCGACGCGCTGCGCGACGACCCCTGGCTGGACTCCTGGCCCGTGGTGCTCACCGACGTCACACCGATACGGGGCCGCGACGGCGAGAACTGGCAACTCGCCGACGCCGACGGGGAATCGGCACTCCCCCTCGACCCACGCGTCCTCGGCCGTACGGGCCTGTGGCATCTGGCCGCCATATCGGGCGGCGCCCCCCTCACGGTCTTCGGCGAATGCGGCCACCGCGGCTTCCTCCCCCTGACCGCCTGGGACCCCACCCCGGTCTCCCTGTGACCCCACCCAGGAGAAACAACATGACCAGCCCCACAACAACCACAGCAACCACAGCAACCACAGCAACCACAGCAACCACAGCAACCACAGCAACCAGCGCGGACACGACCACAGGGGCGGGCGCAAGCGCGCACCCGAGCCCGACCGCCACCACGCCCCCCGCGACCCCGGCCACCACCCCCGCCCCCTGGGCCGAGCTGGTGACCGCCGCACTACTGGGGACCGACCGGCGCACCCCGCCGGTGGCCGTACGGGCCGGACAGGACGGTGCGGCCGCCCTGCTGGACGCGGCCGCGGTGAGCACCGTCCGCCGCCGCGCCGCGCTGCGCCCCGCACTGGCCGGCGAACGCCCGACCCCGGCCCCGGCCGACCCGCGCCCCCCGCTGCCACCAGCCGCACGACGCCGCCTCGCACTGCTGCTCGCCGACCGCGGCGGCACCGGCGCCGGCAGCCGCCGCGGCACAGCCCCCGACCTCACCGAACTGCTGCCCCAATGGCTCGCCACGGCCGGCGAACGCGGCTACCGCGCGCCCGAAGCACTGCTGCCCGCACTGCTCGACGCCGCCCGCGCCCGTACGGACCTACGGCCCGCCGCACTCGCCCTGGCCGGGCCCCGCGCCCTGTGGCTGGCCCAGCTCAACAACGACTGGAAGTTCGCCCTCCGCGGCAGCGGGGCCACCTCCCGCGCAGGGGCGTCCACCCGCTCCACCGGACCCGAGAACGGGGAAACCCCGACGCCCACACCCGATACCGACGACCCCGAGTACGTCCGGCGCCTCTGGGAGGAAGGCCTGTTCGCGGAGCGGGTCCACCTGCTGACCACACTCCGCCGCCGCGCCCCGCACACCGCCCTCGACCTGCTCCGCACCACCTGGGCCACCGAGCGGGCCGAGGACCGGCTGATGTTCCTCGACTCGCTGCGCGACGGCCTCTCCCCGGCCGACGAACCCTTCCTGGAGCAGTCGCTGTCCGACCGCAGCCGCAATGTCCGCGCCACGGCCGCAGAGCTGCTCTCCGCACTCCCCGGCTCCGCGCTCGCGGGCCGGATGGCCGAGCGCGCCCACAGCTGCGTCGGCCTCGACCGCACCGCCGGACACGACGGCCCGGCGATCACCGTCGAAGCACCCCACGAATGCGACGCGGGCATGCAGCGCGACGGTGTCACACCCAAACCACCCTCCGGCCGGGGCGAACGATCCTGGTGGCTCGGCCAGTTGGTGGAGGCGACACCGCTGGCCGGATGGAGCGAAAAACTCGGCGGCCGCGACCCGGCGGCCATCATCGCCCTGCCGGTGTCCGACGACTGGCGTACAGAGCTGCACGACGCCTGGTCCCGCGCCGCCGTCCGCCAACGGGACGCCGACTGGGCCCGGGCACTACTGGGCGCCCCCGCCACCCCCTCACAGTCCGCCGAGGTCACACCGGCCGGCTCGTCACGGGACCTGGCGAAACTACTGACCGTCCTCCCCCACGACGAACGAGCCCAGTGGGTCGCCGAGTTCATCGCCGCACACGGCCTCTCGGACGCCTTCCGGATGCTCGGCGTCTGCGCCGTCCCCTGGGCCGAACCACTCGGCCGGTCCGTCGTCGACGCACTGGACATCGCACGCGACGCCGGCAGCTACCCCTGGAGCTTCAGCGGAGTGATGGGCCTGGCCGAACGCTGCCTGGACCCCGCCGCGGCGAACCGCCTCGACATGCTCACCGCGATCACCGACGAGCCGGAGGGCGCCTCACCGGGCTCCGGCGGCTACTGGGCCGAAGCATTCCAACGCCTGGTCGGCACCCTGCGCCTACGCGCCACCATGCACGCGGAACTCACCCCGCCGCACGGCCCCACGACCACGACAGCGACCGACACCGAGCCCGACCGATGACCAGGCCCATCCGACGGAGCCCACACCCCTGTGCGGACCCCCGGCCCCGGCCGCTCCCGCTCTCCGCCGCCTCAGACCGCCGACTGCCGTACGTTCGCCCTGACCCACTCCACGATCGAGGCGGTCGTCGCACCCGGCGTGAAGATCTCCGCGACGCCCTGCGCCTTCAGCGGAGCGATATCCGCCTCCGGGATGATGCCGCCGCCGAAGACCTTGATGTCCGCCGCGTCGCGCTCCTCCAGCAGAGCGATCACCTTCGCGAAGAGGGTGTTGTGGGCGCCGGAGAGAATCGACAGCCCGATGGCGTCCGCGTCCTCCTGGATGGCGGTGTCGACGATCTGCTCGGGCGTCTGGTGCAGCCCGGTGTAGATCACCTCCATACCGGCGTCGCGCAGCGCCCGCGCGATGACCTTGGCGCCCCGGTCATGACCGTCCAGCCCCGGCTTGGCCACCACGACACGGATCGGCCCCGACCTGTCCGCCGCGCCCTGGCTCTCCGCTTGCGCTCCGTCGTGCTGAGCCACACCCATCACTGCCTCCAAGCCATGCACGGCACCCGCAGGGCGATGCCGCCGAGCCGACAATCGATCGCGCGACCACACCCCGGCGGCCACGAGCGTGAACGAACGTTATCTCCTCCCCCCAGCATCCCGTACCCCGCCGTTTCGTGACATGCAGGGAGGGGGAAATCACACATGGGACACGTTCGCCACGCGCCGCGTTCCGCGCACCACGCCGCCACGGACGGCCGGCCGGGTGCTCACGGACCAGGCGCACGGGAAGCCGCAGCCGAACCACCGCGCGCCACACCGGCGCGCACCAGGGCGAGCACGCCGCACGCTCGCCGTCACCGCTCAACGGCTTCCCATGAGGGCATACGGGGGTCGGAGCCGCCTCCCGCGTGCCGTTCGGGAGGTCGGCCATGCAGGCCATGCCCTATCTCGCCACGCCCTTCATCCCCACCCGGCTGTTCTCCGCCCTCTTCCTCCGCAGCACCCTCGTGGATCTCGCGATCCTCGTCGGACATCTGCTCCTCTACCCGACCGGCATCCCCCAGGAACAACCCAGCCACCCCGTACGACACCCCGCGCCACAGCCCACCCCGGACGAAGCCGCCCCCGACACGACACGGGACGCCGCCCCCGACCCCCCTCCGCTCCTCCCCACAGAGGGCCGCGCACACCCGCCCGTCCTCCTCCTGCACGGCTTCATCGACAACCGCTCCGTCTTCGTCCTGCTCCGCCGCACCCTGGTCCGCTACGGCTGGCCCCACGTCGAAGCGCTCAACTACTCCCCGCTGACCTGCGATCTCCGCAAAGCCGCCGAGCTGCTGAGCCGCCACGTGGAAGAGGTGTGCACCCGCACCGGCCACCGCCGCGTGGACATCGTCGGCCACAGCCTCGGCGGGCTCATCGCCCGCTACTACGTACAGCGGCTCGGCGGCGACGCCCGCGTCCGCACCCTGATCACCCTCGGCACGCCGCACTCCGGCACCCGCGCCGTCCCCCTGATGTCGGCGCACCCCATCGTCCGGCAGATGCGCCCCGATTCCGATGTGATCGCGGAACTGGCGCTCCCGGCACCGCGCTGCCGGACGCGTTTCGTCGCGTTCTGGAGCGACGAGGACCAGGTCATGGTCCCCGCCGAAACGGCCCGTATCGATCACCCGGACCTCACCGCACACAACGTGCATGTCTCCGGGGTCGGGCATCTCGCGCTGCCGGTCAACGGCACCGTGGCGGCCGGCATACGCGAGGCCCTCGCCTCGGCGGACGCGGCGGGAGGAGCCGAGAGCGTCATTTCGGTGGCGTGAACGGACCGGACACAACGCCGAAACGAACCTCCGCCCTCGGCCCGATCCCTACATCCAGTCGAACAAACTTCGAACGAGGCGCCAAGAACTCGCATGCATGCTGCCGAAAGGCGGCCAAATGCCCGTTCTCACCTAGCAGGAAACCCGTTGAAGATTGTCGACGTCGCGTACCGCCGGGTACAGTCGCCGCTAATTCTCCTGCTGCCGAGGCGAAAGAGAAGTTGGTGAACGACCGTCACCCATCGGGGGCCCAGCCTCCGACCGACCCCGCTTCCGACGCCTCGTATGCGCACTATCCGCCCTACGACTCCTACGGGCAGCAGCAGACCCCCTCCGGCTACGCGGAATACGGCAACAGCGACCCCCTCTTCGGCTCGCTCCCCGGCTCGTACGAGACGGGCCAGTACGACACCAGCACCTATGGCACCGGCGTATACAGCGCGGGCACGTACGACACCGGCACCTATGAGACCGGCGCCTACGACACGGGTGCTTACGGCACCGGGTCCTACACCGCGGACGCGACCGGCTACGCGACGGGCGGCTATGCCACCGGCGCCTACGACACCGGCGGTTATGCCACCGGCCAGTACGACGCGAACGGCTACGACACCGGCACGTATGCCACCGGCGCATACGACACCACCGGCGCACAGCACACCGACGCGGGCTACGACCCCTACGCCCACACCGCGTACGAAAACCCCGCATACCAGGCAACCTCGTACGAAACCGGCAGCTACGACGCCCTCGGGCTCCTGACCCACGACACCGGCACGTATGCCACCGGCGCATACGACACCGGGACCTACGCCACCGGCACGTACGACACCGGCAGTTACCCCACCAGCACGCAGGAAACCACCGGCACCTACCAGGCCGCCGGCACCTACGAAGCCACGAGCACGGGCAGCCACGAAACCCTCGGCTCGTACGAAACCGCCCACCCGTACGAAACCGCCGGCGCACACGACGCCACCGGCACGTACGAGTCGACCGGCGCATACGAGTCGACCGGCACCTACGCGACCACCACCGGCTATCAGGCCACCGCGGTCGAGGAGACCAGCAGCTTCGAAGCCACCGCCGTCTGGTCCACCACCGACCAGGGGCTGATGGCCAACATCCCGGCGCAGGCCGGCCCGCCGTCGATCGACAACGAACCGGCCTCCCCTCCCGCGTCGTCCGCCGACTCGCCCGACTCACCGCCCGACGAGCACGCGCCCTCCGACGACGCCGCCTCGGTCGCCGACGCCATGACCCAGGCCATGCCGATCACTCCCCCGGCCGCCACGGCAGGCCGGCGGGTCGCTGGCCCCGCCGCCGGAAAGGCCGTCCGCGGCCGCGGCCGCCGCCGCCCGGCCAAACGGTCGGCGCTACTGACCGTCGCCGTCCCCTCCGTCGCCGCCATGGGCGTCTGCGCGGCGGCCGCCGCCTCCGTCTCCGGGTTCACCGGCGACGACAAGGACGACCGGCCCGCCCAGGCCGCCTCGGACGGCACGGCCGTCAAACCGGCGGTCGCCAACAGCAAGCTCGACACCCAACTCGTCGGCCTCAGCCGCGGCGCCGACGACTTCCGCGACCGCGCCAGCCGCACCCAGGAGCGGATCGACCTCAAGGAACGGCAGGCGCTCGAGCGGAAGCGCAAGGCGGAGGAAGCCGCCCGCAAGGAAGCCCTGCGCCCCAAGTTCGCCCTGCCGGTCACGGACCACGGCCTGAGCGCGCTCTACGGCCAGGCCGGCGTCAACTGGATGTCCGTGCACACCGGAATCGACTTCCCGGTCAGCTACGGCACACCCGTCATGGCCGCCACCGACGGCACCGTACGCACCCAGTGGAACTCCGCCTACGGCAACATGGCGATCGTGACGGCCTCCGACGGCACCGAGACGTGGTACTGCCACCTCAGCAGCACCAAGATCCGCTCCGGGTCGGTCAAGGCCGGTGACACGATTGCCTACTCCGGCAACTCGGGTAACTCCACCGGGCCGCATCTGCACTTCGAGGTCCGCCCCGGCGGCGACTCGGCCATAGACCCGCTGCCGTGGCTGCGCAGCCACGGCCTCGACCCGAACTGAGCCCGGCCCCCACCTGAACCTGAACTGGGCCCGCGTCTGCGGGTGGTGGGGACCTGTCCGCGGGTGATGGGGGCCGCGGGTGGGGGGCCACCGCGCCGCCGCCTCCTCTTACTCCGGCAACGCTCACGGAGCGTGAATAATTCCCCTCTGTGGCGTTGATACTACAATCTGTGACGGATGGGGGCTACGGGGGCTGGAGAGACGGCCGGGTTACGGGGCTGCGGCTAGCGGGCCAGGGGAGGGCGCCTACAGCTTCTCCACCGGGGCGTATCGCAGGAGCAGTCGCTTCGGCTTCTCGCCGCCGAAGTCGATCGTGGCCTCGGCGTTGTCGCCGGTGCCCTTGACGCCCACGACCGTGCCGAGCCCGAAGCTGTCGTGGGTGACGCGGTCGCCGACGGCCAGCGAGACCACCTGGCGGTCGCCGGCGCGGCGGGTGGCGAAGCCGCTGGGGCCCTTTGAGCGGGCCGACGACAGCGTGGAGCCGATGCCGCCACCGACGCCTCCGCCGAAGCCGCCGCCACCGCCTCGGCCGCCCGAGGACAGCCCGCCCATGGAGGCGGAGGGCGTCGCGGGACCCGTACGCCGCCAGTCGACGTAGTTGTCCGGGATCTCCTCCAGGAACCGGGAGGGCGGGTTGTACGACGGCTGGCCCCAGGCGCTGCGCATCGTGGAGCGGGTGAGGTAGAGCCGTTCACGGGCGCGCGTGATGCCGACGTATGCCAGCCGGCGCTCCTCCTCCAGCTCCTTGGTCTGGCCGAGCGCGCGCATATGCGGGAAGACGCCGTCCTCCATGCCCGTGAGGAAGACGACCGGGAATTCCAGGCCCTTGGCGGTGTGCAGGGTCATCAGGGTGATGACGCCGGCGCCCTCCTCGTCCTCGTCCGGGATCTGGTCGGAGTCGGCGACCAGCGCGACCTGCTCCAGGAAGTCGGCGAGCGTGCCGCCCGGGACGGCGGTGCCCGGTGCCGCGGCGTCCACGCCGCGCTCCTGCTCGAACTCCAGGGCCACCGCGGCGAGTTCCTGGAGGTTCTCGATCCGGGTCTCGTCCTGCGGGTCGGTGGAGGCCTGCAGCTCGGCGAGGTAGCCGGTGCGTTCCAGCACCGCCTCCAGGACCGTCGCCGGGCCTGCGCCCGACTCCACGATCGTCCGCAGCTCCTCCATCAGGACGTTGAACCGCTTGACGGCGTTGGCGGAGCGCGCCGCCATGCCGTACGCCTCGTCGACGCGGCGCAGCGCCTGCGGGAAGGTGATCTTCTCGCGTGCCGACAGGGCATCGATCATCGCCTCGGCGCGGTCGCCGATGCCGCGCTTGGGGACGTTGAGGATCCGGCGCAGCGGGACGGTGTCCTCGGGGTTGGCGAGGACCCGCAGGTACGCGAGGACGTCGCGGACCTCTTTGCGCTCGTAGAAGCGGACGCCGCCGACGACCTTGTAGGGCAGTCCGACCCGGATGAAGATCTCTTCGAAGACACGGGACTGGGCGTTGGTGCGGTAGAAGATGGCGACGTCACCGGCCTTGGCATCGTCGGCGTCCGTCAGCCGGTCGATCTCGTCGGCGACGAACTGGGCCTCGTCGTGTTCGGTGTCGGCGACATAGCCGGTGATCTTGGGGCCGGCGCCGGCGTCCGTCCAGAGGTTCTTGGGGCGGCGGTTCTCGTTGCGTTCGATGACGGCATTGGCGGCGGAGAGGATCGTCTGCGAGGAGCGGTAGTTCTGCTCCAGCAGGATGGTGGTGGCGTCCGGGTAGTCCTCCTCGAACTGGAGGATGTTGCGGATCGTGGCGCCGCGGAAGGCGTAGATCGACTGGTCGGCGTCGCCGACGACGCAGAGCTCGGCGGCGGTCTCGGGCGGGCCGACGAGTTCGCGTACGAGGGTGTACTGCGCGTGGTTGGTGTCCTGGTACTCGTCGACGAGGACGTGCCGGAAGCGGCGGCGGTAGTGGTCGGCGACATCGGGGAACGCCTGGAGCAGGTTGACGGTCGTCATGATGATGTCGTCGAAGTCCAGGGCGTTGGCCTCGCGCAGCCGCGCCTGGTACATCGCGTAGGCCTCGGCCAGGGACTTCTCGAACCCGTCGGCGGCCTGGTCGGCGAAGGTCTCCTCGTCGATGAGCTCGTTCTTGAGGTTGGAGATCTTCGCGCTGAAGGACTTGGGCGGGAAGCGCTTGGGGTCGAGATCCAGGTCGCGGCAGACCAGGGCCATCAGGCGTTTGGAGTCCGCGGCGTCGTAGATCGAGAAGGACGAGGTGAAGCCGAGCTTCTTGCTTTCGCGGCGCAGGATGCGGACGCAGGCGCTGTGGAAGGTGGAGACCCACATGGCGTTGGCGCGCGGGCCGACGAGCTCCTCGACGCGTTCCTTCATCTCGCCCGCGGCCTTGTTGGTGAACGTGATCGCGAGGATCTGGCCGGGGTGGACATGCCGCTCGGCGAGCAGATGCGCGATGCGGTGGGTGAGCACCCGGGTCTTGCCGGAGCCGGCGCCGGCGACGATCAGCAGCGGGCCGCCGGTGTGCACCACGGCGGCTTTCTGCTCGTCGTTGAGCCCCTCCAGCAGGGCCGCCGGGTCGATGGCCGGGCGGGCGGCGCCGTCGCGGTAGTACGCCTCCCGCGGCACGGGCGCGTCGAACTTCCCGTCGAAGAGATCGGCGGGGATCTCCTCCGGGACCGGGCCGTGCTCGTCCTCGGGCGGGGGCGGGGGCTCGTCGCCCTTGGGGCCGAGGTCCGCCAGGAAGCTGTCGTCAAAGAGGCTGCTCATCGCCCACCGAGTCTAGGCCGCCCCACTGACAGCCCGCTGCGGAGTCAGGGATGTGGGACGGTGCGAGCCGGGGGCGGGGGCTGGCGCAGGGGCTGTCGAAGGGGCTGCGCTGGGCCGGCACGGGCCGGGTGCCGGATGGATGCGAGCCGGGTGCCGGGCGGGTACGGGCCAGGTCGGAGGCGGTTCGGGACGGTTGCGGGCCGGTTCTGGACCGGTTCCTGGCCGGTTCGGTGCCAGGGTCTCGGTGTCGTGCGGGCTGAGCCGCGCCGCCGTTCTCCGTTCCCGCACGAGTCGTCTGACGCAGCCGTGCTCCCTTCCCGCACGAGTCGTCGGACCGAGACGGACAGGACCGAACCGACGCAACCCACCCAACCGACCCAACCCGCCCAGCCCATTCCAACCCACCCAACCACCCGACCCGCACCGCCTCGTACCGCGCCGCCGCATGCGTTCCGTTCGAGTCCGGCTGCGGCCCCGGCTCCAGCCCGCCACGAATCCGACATTTGCCGCCAGAATCCCTGACGCTTTATCAGGTCACGAAAAGGTTTCGGGCATATCGAACATCAGCCTTCACAGGAGCCACACGAGTTGGCTACCGTGCACGCTCGGGCAGCCCGCATCCCCGCGGACGACAGCGTCAGCACGGGCCGCCTCCGCCGAGTCCGGCCCTGCCACGAAGGCACCCGGAGCCGGGGACCCACCAGCACCACCGGGGTGAATCGATCGGTGCGGCCGCCAATCGCGGACGTACGGACCGTAGGGCAAGCCTTCCGCCAGCGACACCGCCCGAACCCGACAGCTAACCCGGTAGGCGGTCCACGGAAGGAGTCGCCGGCCTTGGCGTCGCATCGCAAGCCGCGCACCCGCGTTCTCAGCTCGCCCGGGAGCCGCCGCACAGCGGCCGGGCTCACCACTGCCGCCCTCGCCTCGGTCACGCTGCTCTCGCAGTCCGCCAACGCGGCGCCCAGAGCGCCCAAGCCCAGCATCGAAGAGGTCAAGCAGAAGGTCGACGACCTCTACCACCAGGCGGAGACGGCGACCGAGAAGTACAACGCCGCCAAGGAGAAGGCCGGCGAGCAGCAGCAGACCGTGAACAGCCTGCTCGACGCCGCCGCCAAGCGCGCGGAGAAGATGAACGAGTCTCGGCGCGAGCTGGGCACGTTCGCCTCGGCGCAGTACCGCACCGGCGGCATGAACCCGACGGCGCAGCTGATGCTCGCCAAGGACCCGCAGCAGTTCTTCGACCGCAGCCATCTCATGGAGCGGCTGACCGGCCGCGAGAAGCAGGCCGTCACCGACTACCAGGAGCAGGCGGCGGCAGCGGCGCGGCAGCGCGCCGAGGCGACCCGCAGCCTTGAGAAGCTCCAGGACTCGCAGGATTCGCTGAAGGAGTCCAAGCAGTCCGTCCAGAGCAAGCTGTCCGAGGCCCGGCAGCTGCTGTCCCGGCTGACGGCCGAGGAGAAGGCGCGGCTCGCGGAGCTGGAGCGCGAGCGGGAGGCGGCTGCCAAGCGCAAGGCCGAGGAGCTGGCACGCAAGCAGGCCGAGGCCGAGAGGGAGCGTCAGCGGCAGGAGGAGCAGAACCAGAACGACGGTTCCGGTGACGGTTCGTCGGACGGCTCGACCGGCGGCGGCTCCACCGATGACGGCTCGTACGCGACCAAGGCCGAGAAGGCGCTCGCCTTCGCCCGCGCGCAGATCGGCAAGCCGTATGTGTGGGGCGCGACCGGGCCCTCGTCGTACGACTGCTCGGGGCTGACGCAGGCGGCGTGGAAGGCGGCCGGTGTCGATCTGCCGCGGACGACCTGGGACCAGGTGAAGGTCGGCACGCGGGTGGCGACCAGCAATCTCCAGCCCGGTGACCTGGTGTTCTTCTACGACGACATCAGCCATGTCGGGATGTACATAGGCAACGGCAAGATGATCCACGCGCCGAAGCCGGGCGCGTACGTCCGCGAGGAGTCGATCTACTACATGCCGATCTACGGGAGCGTCCGCCCGGCCTGAGGCCCGGCCCTCCCCTGAGGCCACCCCCCACGGCCACCCCCCACACGCCACCGCGCGGTCATCGTCTCCGGAGTCCGGAGCGTGATGACCGCGCGGTGAGTCGTCTGTGGGGGTGTGGTGCCGGAGTGCGGCTCAGGTCCAGAGCACCGCGATGAAGATGTTGGCGACCGTGAGCGCGCCGACCGCGCCGAAGACCGGCTTGGCGACCTTCTCCTCGTCCCGCTTGACGTAGACCAGCGCCAGGATCACCACGAGCACGGCCATCTTGATGCCGAGCTTGATGTTGTTGAGGGGGTGGCCCTCGGCCTGGTTGAGGCCGACCAGGACGATGCCGGTGACCAGCATCGTCAGCGCGCCGTGCAGCATGGCCGGCACGAAGCGGGCCCCGTCCCCGCTCATCGCCTTCATCTGGGTCAGAAAGCCGCCCAGCAGGGAGGCGATGCCGATGATGTGCAGGCCGACGAAGATATTGATTACTACGTCCATAGTGCGGGATCGTATCCGCCGCTTCGGCGGGGCTCCGGGGCGGGGCGTCACCCTGGACGGTCCGGAGGCGGGGGCACCCTGGGGCGACCGGTTGCGGCTCCCTGGGGCGGCGTGCGGCTGGGGGCACCCTGGGGCGGCTGGAGGCGGGGTGAAGCCCTGGGCGGCCCCCGGCCGGTCGTCATAACACGCGCCCTCCGGGAGAGCGTCCGCAATCGCCCCTTCGGTCACGGCAGGCCGGTCCCGGCCCCCGGATGACGGCGGCGCGGTCAGCCGCGTACGGCCCGCGGTCGAAAGCGAGCAATGCCGGGCAACCCAACTCGCCCCCGTGACGCCCAGGTTTAGCGTCCTCCTCCAGGCGGTCGACTCCCCGCTGTCGCCGGTCTCCGTCCCGGCGGCTCGTCGGCCGCCTCCGCCGAGAGGTCCGGCGGCGGCCGTTCCCCCTGTGGGCCGCCGCCGGACCCCACGGCCCGCCGCAGTCGAACCACCCGGACCACCCGGAGCAGCCGGACCAGCAGGGCCGCGTACGGCCCTAGGGAAGGAAGTGACCGCCCCAGTGGCGTCGCACCGCAAGACCAGGCAGAACCCGCTCGCCGCGTTCGTCCTCCCCGGCGGCACCCGCACGACCCGCACCGCCCGTACGGCCGCCACCCTGGCCCTGGCCGGTGCCGCCACCGCCACCGTCTTCGACGGCACCGGCCAAGCCGCGTCCGGCACCACTCCCGCCCAGGTCAAGGACCGGGTGGACGCGCTGTACCAGGAGGCAGAGGTGGCCACGCAGAAGTACGACGGCGCCAAGGAACAGGCCGACACCGCACGCAAGGAGCTGAGCACACTGCAGGACGAGGCCGCCCGCCGCACCGGCGAACTGAACGCCGCACGTGCCGACTTGGGCACCATGGCCGCCACCGAGTACCGCTCCGGCGGTGTGGACCCGACCGTCCGGCTGATGATGTCCGCGGACCCGCAGCGCTATCTGGACGGCGCCACGGTCCTGGAGCGGGCGGGCAGCCACCAGGCGGGCGCGGTGGCCGGATACGCGCGCCGGCTGGGCCGCGTACGGCAGGTCCGCGAGCGGGCCGAGGCCACCGCGGAGCGGCTGGAACACAACGAAACCGCGCTGCGGAAACACCGGGTCACCGTGGTGCGGAAGCTGCGCTCCGCCGAGCAGCTGCTGGACCGGCTGACCGACGAGCAGCGGCGGCGGATGGCGCGCGAGGACGGTTCGGCGGACGTCGGCCCGGCCCGCGAAGGCCGGGCCCCCGGCCTCCCCCGGGCGTCGGCGCAGGCGCCCAACTCCCGTGCCGCACAAGCCGTTTCCTTCGCCTACGCGGCGCTGGGCAAGCCGTACGTGTGGGGCGCGACGGGGCCTTCCGCGTACGACTGCTCCGGGCTGACACAGGCGGCGTGGAAGTCCAGCGGCATCTCGCTGCCCCGTACGACATACACCCAGATCAACTCGGGGCCGCGTATCGACCGGTCCCAACTCGCCCCCGGCGACCTGGTGTTCTTCTACACCGGAATCAGCCACGTGGGGCTCTACATCGGCGACGGCAAGATGATCCACGCCCCGCACCCGGGAGCACCGGTACGCATCGCCCCCATCGACCAGATGCCCTTCGCGGGGGCTACCCGGCCGGCCGCGTAGCGGGGGGGGCGGGTCGGCTTAGCGGGTCCGGGTCGGCGTAGCGGCTCCGTGCTGGCTTAGCGGGGGGGGCTGGCTTAGTGGGGAAGCTGGCGTAGCGGGGGGCGCCCGACTGCTCGGGCTCGCTGCGCACCGCCGCGCCGCCCCTCCCCGCCGCTGCACGTCCCTTCACATGTCACTGCATGGCTTGGCCGCCCGCCGTGAGCTGGCGTCCGAGCCACCGGAAGACCTCCGGCACCTGGTTCTTCCACACGGCCGTCGTGTGACCGCCGAGCCCGGTGAGCATCCGCACGGAGACCGTCGTCGGCTTCTTCGCGAGCTGCTGGAGCCCGATGCCCGCCTGGTAGCCGTCGCCCGCCGCACCCGAGACGTACAGCGCCGTACGCGGCGGCTTCCCGGCAGCGTTGGCGGACTTCAGGATGTGCAGCGGGTTGGACTCGATCCGCAGCTTCGGGTCCTTGCCGGCGAGCGAATCGGGCTCGATCGCCGGGTCGTTGTAGCCGGACATCGCGACCGCGGCCCGGTAGCGGTCCGGGTGGGACAGTGCGAGCTTCGTGGCGCAGTGGGCGCCCGCCGAGTAGCCGGCCAGGCCCCAGGAGTCCGGCTTGTCGCCGGCCCGGAAGTTGTCGATGACCATTTTGCGTACGTCGACGGTCAGCCAGCTGTCGGCGTTGACCTTCCCCGGGATGTTGACGCACCCGGTGTCGACCCCGCTGAGGACGTTGGTCCGGGGCGCGACCAGGATGAACGGTTTGATCTGGCCGCTCTGCATCAGCGGCCGGAGCTGCTCGCCGGCCTTCAGCGAGCCCAGCCAGGACTTCGACGAGCCGGGGTAGCCGGGCAGCAGCTCGACCACCGGGAACTTCTTGTCCTTGTAGGCGGGGTCGTTGTACTGCGGCGGCAGCCACACGTAGACCTCGCCGCTGACGCCGGAGATCCTGCCCTTGAGGTCGGTCATCTGGACGCCGGAGCCCACCACGGGGTCGTCCGCCGGCCGAAACGACTGGAGCTGCTTGGGCTCGTCCTTGATCTGCTTGCCGCCCATCCCGTCCGGACCGAGGTCCCGGGCGGCCTCTACGTGGCTTCCGGTGCCGAGCAGGTCGTCCCAGGTGTCGTAGAGGTTGTTCGCGTTGTTGACCAGGACGAAGACCAGCGTGATGGCCGTGACCTGCGCGAACAGCAGCATCGTGAGCCGGGCCAGGCCGCGCACCAGGCGCGGCCCGGCTATTCGGCTCCACAGCGCGAGCGGCAGCACAACGGCGACGATCAGCAGCGCGATCGAGGTGAGGAAGAAGGGCGTACCCGTCAGGCTCATCGGGATCTCGTTTCCAGGACACATACGCGGACGACGTGGGCGTGGTTCCGGCCCCACCGCCGGCAGCGGGCCTCTCCGCGCCGTTAGATGAGGATCCGCGTGGATCTGGTTGCCCGACTTCGGCCCTTCTTTGCAGGGCCTTTCGTCCTTTTAGCCTTTACGTCCCTTCGGATCACCGAGGCGGATACTGCTGTCGCGGCCTGTGAGTGCGGCTACTGCTGTGCCTTGTTGCCTCTTGCGTGCCTCGCCTGCCGCCTCCTTCTCTTCCGGCAACGATTACGGAGAGTGATTCGTTCCCACGTTCCGTCGACACGCCGGGGCGTTTTTGGATTGGTTGGATTGGGGTGTCAGACGAATCGGGGGTGTCAGACCAGGCGTCGGGCCGCCGCCCAGCGTGTGAGCTCCGTGCGGTTGGAGAGCTGGAGTTTGCGCAGCACCGCCGAGACGTGTGATTCGACTGTCTTCACCGAGATGAACAGTTGCTTGGCGACTTCCTTGTACGCGTAGCCGCGGGCGATCAGCCGGAGTACTTCGCGTTCGCGCTGGGTGAGGCAGTCCAGTTCCTCGTCGACGAGGGGGGCGTCGGTGGAGGCGAAGGCGTCCAGGACGAAGCCGGCCAGCCGGGGGGAGAACACCGCGTCGCCGTCGGCGACCCTGAAGATGGCCTTGACCAGGTCCGTGCCGGTGATGGTCTTGGTGACATAGCCGCGGGCGCCGCCGCGGATGACTCCGATGACGTCCTCGGCGGCGTCCGAGACGGAGAGCGCGAGGAAACGGACCGGGCGGTCGGGGTCGGCCATCATGACGGCGCTGCGGCGCAGCACCTCGACGCCGCCGCCTCCGGGGAGGTGGACGTCCAGGAGGACGACCTCGGGGCGGGTGGCGGTGATGACCCTGATCGCCTGGTCGACGTCGGCGGCCTCGCCGACCACTTCGACGCGGGTGCGCTCGGTTTCGCCGATCTCGGCCTGGACGCCGGCCCGGAACATCCGGTGATCGTCGACCAGCACGACGCGTACGGTCCGGTCTTCGGCCGGGTCGGTGTGGGCCTCGGTCTGCGGTGTGGTGCCGGCCTGGTTGTGGTGTGTGTGCTGTTTGTTCTGTGCGCCGTCGCTGCTCATGTCGTCCGCCTGTCCCTCGGTGTCTGCCTCGTCATGATTCCGCGTCCCGGTCTGCCGTGTCGCCGAGGGCCGCCGTCGCGCGACCAGTGGCGCGGCCTTCACTGGTCGTGCGCTCATTCGCTGCGCTCCATTTCCAGTTCGACGACCGTGCCGCCGTCGGGGGCTGAGCGGAGCCGGGCCGTGCCGCCGTTGCGTTCCATCCGGCCGATGATGGATTCCCTGACGCCCATGCGGTCCTCGGGGACTGCGTCCAGGTCGAATCCGGGGCCGCGGTCGCGCACCGAGACGAAGACGGTGCGGCCCTCCACTTCGGCGAACACCTGCACCGCGCCGCTCTCGCCGCCGTATTTGGCGGCATTGACCATCGCCTCGCGGGCGGCCTGCATCTGGGCGCCGAGGGGCTCGTCGAGCGGGCAGTCGCCGACGACCACGACCTCGATGGGGACGCCGTGGTGGTCCTCGACCTCGGCGGCGGCCGTGCGCACCGCGTCGGCGAGGGTTTCCGGCTCCTGGTCCTCGTCTTTGCCGCGGCCTTCGGGTTTGTAGAGCCAGGCGCGCAGTTCGCGCTCCTGGGCGCGGGCGAGGCGGGCGACCTCCCGGGGGTCGTCGGCGTTGCGCTGGATCAGGGTGAGGGTGTGCAGGACGGAGTCGTGGACGTGGGCGGCGACCTCGGCGCGTTCCTGGGCGCGGATGCGCATCAGCCGCTCTTCGGAGAGGTCCTGCGTTATCCGGACGAGGTAGGGGCCGGCGAGCAGCGCGATGCCGACGACGACGGCGAGTGCGGCCTGGAGGATCGAGCCGAGGTGCCGTACCGAGCCCTGCAGTACGACGATGCCGGTCACGCCGATGCCGACCAGTGCGACGCCGGCCGCACCGCGCAGCACCGGCAGCAGGCCGTTGCGGCGGCCGAGCTCCAGCCACTGTGCGCGGCGGGAGTTGTCCGCCTGGCGCCACACCAGGGCGACGCCGGCGCCGATCAGCAGCACGGGCCAGAGGTAGCCGTTGGCCTGGCCCAGCTGGAATCTGGAGGCGACGATCGAGGCGCCGATCAGCAGCGCGATCAGTGCGAAGACCTGGCCCTTGTCGGGCTTGCGGCTCAGCAGTCGCCGTTTGTCGTCGGCCGGTGGGCGGCGCCGGGCCTCCACGCCGCCGACTCCGAGTGGTACGAAGAACCAGAACGCGGCGTAGAGCAGCGCCCCCATGCCTTCGGCCATGAAGAGGGCCACGAACACGATCCGCACCCAGGAGACGGGCAGCCCGAGATGGCCGGCGAGGCCGCGCGCGACACCGCCGAGCAGTCGCCCGTCGGCGCTGCGGTAGAGCTTCCGCACGGGCGGTTCGTCGGGGTCCGGCGCCGGGGCGTAGGTCGTCCCGGCGCGGGGCGGCGCGGTGGTCATGTCACCGATCGTCACACGTCGCGGGTGGGCGGGGCATCAGGGTTCGACCCTGATGGAACCCGGATGTCGCCAACGGGGCGGTCGGTCAGTTGTCGGGGCGGCGGTCATGTGGATCCGTCCCCGACGTCTTACTGAGCGTTGGGCCCCTCACGGCTTGGGGCCACACTCGTCACTCCTTGGGGCTGAACCCGTCACGCACGACATTGAATATGGGCTGGTGTCTCGTCCACTCGGCATCGGGCGCGGACAGGTAGATGGCGTACTCGTTCTCGCCCTCGCGGCCGAATCCCAGGTCCATGGCGCGGAATTCGCGGGCGGATCCGGTGAACTTCAATTCCCAGATCGCCGCGGGCTGGCCCCGGAATGTGGTGTCCTGCAACCGCAGCCGTTGGTACCCCCGCTGTCCTGCCCGGAACTGTTCTTCGACCTGCTCGAAGTGGCGGACGGGGTTCGAACTCGCGAAAGGCAGCACGCTGATTTTCACGCCGACCAGGCCGGACGGGTCGATGTAGTTGACCTCGTATTTCTCCGGCTTGTAGAGGCGCCGCCAGCCGTCGGGGACGGGAAAGGAGACGCCGAGCTTCTCTTCCTCGACGCGGTGATAGCCGGCGGGTGTGGGCGGCAGTTTGGTCGCGGAGGGGCTCGGCTTCGGTTTCTTGGTGGTGTGGTGCTGTGTGGGTGTCGTGTTTCCCGATGCCTGGTCGGTGGAGGGGTCCACGTAACCCATGGCGTAGAGGACGCCGCCGGTGATCGCGACGGCGGCGAGCGCGCTCATGACGCCCCATACGACGGCCCGGCGTCGCCCCGTGCGGCTTTTGAGGACGGTCTGGGTGCCGGAATCCGCCGTCCGCGCCGGGCCGGTGCCCGAGGTGGACGTGGGGGGCCAGGGCACCGGACTGGTGGATGCGCCCGCTCCGTCGCCCGATGTGGTTTCCCCGCTGCCGGATCCGCCGCCCGACCACAGTGTGCCGCGGCCGAGCAGTGCCGTGTCCGCGTCGGCCTCTGCGGCCCGGAGCGTCTCCTCGACAGCTTTGGCCGTGGGGCGGTCGTCCGGTTCCTTGGCGAGGAGTGCCTCGATCAGGGCGGTGAGGGGGCCGGCGTTGCGGGGCGGCTCCAGCGGGTCCATGGCGATGGCGTACGCCGTCTCGATGGCGGTGTGTTTGCGGAAAGGGGGGCGTCCCTCGACGGCCTGATAGAGCGTCGCGCCGAGTGCCCACAGGTCGGAGGCGGGGCCGGGGGTGCCGCCCTTGACCCGTTCGGGTGCCAAGTAGTCGATGGAGCCGACCAGCTCGCCGGTTTTGGTGAGCGTGGAGGTGCCGGAGGCGACCGCGATGCCGAAGTCGGTGAGGACGACCCGGCCGTCCTCGCCGAGGAGTACGTTGCCCGGTTTGACGTCGCGGTGCAGTACGCCGGCGGAGTGTGCGGCGCGGAGGGCGGCGATCATGCCGCGTCCGATGCGTGCGGCTTCCCGGGGTGCCATCGAACGGCCGTCCCGGGCGGCGTCCTTGATGACGTCTCCGAGGGTGGCGGACGGGACGTACTCCATGACGATGCAGGGCAGGCCGGCGTCGTCGACGACGTCGTGCACGCCCACCACGTTGGGGTGGTTGATGCGGGCCGCGGCCTGTGCCTCGCGGGTGGTGCGTTCGTGACGGGTGGCGAGTTCGTCCGGTTCCAGCTGGGCCGATACGTGGAGTCGCTTGACCGCGACCTGGCGGCCGAGGACTTCGTCCCGGGCCCGCCAGACGGTGCCCATGCCGCCCTGGCCTATCCGTTCGACCAGGCGGTACCGCCCGGCGACCAGTCGCCCCTCGTTCACCGACGCCGCCTCCGTCACCGCACGCCCCTCCGGAAACCCGTACGTATCCGGGGCGCAAGGATAGTCTCCGACGTGGGTGGATCGGTCTTCGGCCACCGTCTGTCCGTGGCCGGGTTCCGGCTCGTGGGGCGGGATGGGGGCGATACGGACACGGGCCGGGGTGTTTTGACGGCTGGCGAGGGATATCGGGGTTCCCTGAGGCGAATCTCAGGGATCTGCCAGGGTTTCCACGGATGCCGGGATTCCGTCGGCCTTGTCACCATGGCCTCATGAACGATGCAGCCCCCGCCGAGGAGTCGGCGCTCTCCGGCGGCGCCGGCCCCACCCCGCCGCAGACCACGCTGCGCCGCAGCCGGCGGCACAAGGTTGTTGCCGGGGTGTGCGGCGGGCTGGGCCGGCAGTGGGATCTCGACCCGGTCGTGTTCCGGATCGTGTTGGGTGTCCTGGCCGTGTCGGGTGGCCTCGGGCTCATCGTGTACGGCTTCGCCTGGCTCATGATTCCGCTGGAGGGCGAGGAGGAGAACGAGGGCCGCAGGTTGCTCTCCGGCCGTGTGGAGGGCTCCGCGCTGTCGGCTCTGCTGTTCTCTCTGGTCGGCTGTGCGCTGTTTCTGACGACGCTCGGCAAGGGCAGTGTGATGTCCTTCGCCATCATGCTGTCGCTGGCCGTGGCCGGTTCGGCCTATTGGTCGCGGCAGCGCCGGCAGGCGGAGTCGGAGGGCGTGGCGTCGATGGACGCCGCTACCGCGCAGGCCGTGGCGGATGCGCCGCCGGAGACCAAGGCGCCCCCGGCGCCCAACAGTCCGTCCTGGTGGCGGGATCCACGGTCGAAGGAGGCGTTCGCCGGTCTGGGCTATCTGTGGGGGCCGGAGAACGGTTCTCTCACCATCACCTACGAACCCCAGCACGGGGTGGGCGAGTCCGCCGGTTCCGGGGCGGGTGGCGCACGGTCCGTGGGGCGCCCGGGGGCGGGCGTGCCACGGTATGCGGAGCGTGCCCCGCGCCGGGCGGGCCGCCCGATCGGGGGGTGGACGTTCCTGCTGGCGTTGCTCGCCGGCGCCGGCACCGCTCTCGCCGTCTCCCGGCACGATGCTCTCGCGCCGTCCCTGCAGGCGGGGCTGGCCTGTGCGCTGGTCGTGTTCGGTCTGGGCCTGGTGCTCAGCGCCTGGCTGGGCCGGACGGGCGGCGGCACGGTCTTCATGGTGGTGCTGACCGCTGTTCTGCTGGCGGGCGCGACGGCGCTGCCCGACAACATCACCGCCGACTGGCGGCATCGCACCTGGTCCCCCGGCAGCGTTGCCGCCGTCCAGCGGCATTACGAACTCGGCTCCGGGGAAGGCAGCCTGGACTTGAGCGGGCTGCCTCTGAAGGGCGGCCGTACGGTCCGCACCAGCGCGGAGGTGGGCGCCGGGCGGCTGGAGGTGACGCTGCCTCGGGGTGTGACCGTTCATCTGTCCATCTCCCTGGGCGTCGGCGATATACGCCTGCCCGGTGAGGCGGCCGACGATGTCGACATTTCTGCCGGCGGTCAGCGGCGGACGGTCACGCTGCCCGCCGACGGCCTCAAGGAGGGCGAGAAACCGCGCGGTGTCCTGGACCTCGACCTGGAGGTCGGTGCGGGCCAGGTCGACGTCCGCCGCACCGCCCCCACGTCCGCCCCCGCGCCCGCACCGCCGGCGCTCCCGTCCCGTCAGGGAGGTTCCTCGTGATGCGCCACCGGTTCGAACCGGGCCGTCTGATCTCGGGCGGGACGGCGGTCGCCGTCGGCGCGGGCTACGGTCTCGACGCTCTCGGCGTCTGGCGGGCGCCCGGTCCGTGGCTGTTTCTCGCTGTTCCTGTGGGCCTGGTGCTCTCCGGCGTCACCGCCGCCATCTGGGCCACGACCCGCCGTCATCTCTCGCACAGTCATGAACCGGCGCAGCCTGACAAGACGGCCCGGCCGCCTGACAAGGCAGCCGGGCCTGACGAAGCGGGGCCGCCTGACGGAGCGGCACATCCGTCATGAGGCGGCCCACGTGGATTCCGCGGGACGGGCGGCGGCGCTCAGCCGAACAGCTTGGCCCCGTGCCGGTTGCGGCGGGTCTCCAGCGCCCTGTCCAGGGACAGCATCGGTGTTCCGGCGCATATGAGCGGGAGCCAGGCCATCAGGTAGGCGAGGTCGCTGCCGTAGTAGTACGGCTCGGTCGACCAGCTCACGGTGAGCCACAGCGTCAGCGAGATCAGTGCTCCGCCGAACGCCGCCAGCCGGCCCAGCAGCCCGACGAGGGTTCCGATGCCGACCGCGAGTTCGCCGATGGCGATGGCGTAGCCGAAGCCCACCGGGCTCTTCTGTGCCAGCTCCACCAGCTGCGGCAGCGCCGCCGAGTCGTGCACCTGGCGCATGACCTCGCCGAGCGACCCTGGGCCGCCGGCCGCCAGGAAGCGCGAGTCGGTCAGCTTGTCGAGTCCCGCGTAGAGGAAGGTGCCTCCCAGGAAGAGGCGCAGTGGGAGCAGCGCATACCGCGCGAGCTGTCCTCGCAGCCCGGCGCCGGCACCGTCGAGGCCGGTTCCCCCCAAATCGGTACCGATCGTACGATTCGCATGAACCATGACGTCCGCCTCTCCGTTGCCATCGGGCGCACTCGATTGTGCCTGCGACCGCGCCTCATGGGGAGAGATACGTACGCACGTGCGCGGCGCGTTCAGCCACCCGACGCACGTCAGAGGGCTGCCGCACACGAAGGGGAAACCCTGCGGGCGCCGGCCGGCCCCGCGTTGCCGGGCTCAGTCCTGTACGTCGATCGGATAGCCGCGGGTTTCGACGCCCGCCGCGGTGACGACGCTGACCTTCACCCGGCCCGGTTCGACATCGACCGGCACGGGCACGGTCAGGACCCCGTCCGTCGGGTTGGCGAATCCGCCCGCGACCGGGACCAGGGGGACGGGGACATGCACCGCGCCGATCCGTACGACGGTGCCGGCGAGCCGGTGCGGGGTTCCGGCGCCCGGCGGGACGAAGCCGGTGCCGCGGATCTCGATGTCGTCGCCGGTGCGGATCGGCGCGGCGAGATCACCCAGCTCCCGGGAGCGGACGACCGAGAGGATGACCGGCCGGCCGCCCTCCATCACCTTCCCGGAGAGATAGGTCGCTCCGGAGAGCGCCGCCAGGGCCACCAATCCCCAGGGAAGTCCGGGAAGTTGACCGGGGCGGTCGGCCAGCCGCACCAGCACCAGTCCCACCATGGCCGCGTTCACCAGCGCGTACTGGGCATCCGTGAAGCTGCCGCGCCCCGCGTCGTTCGCCAGCAGGTCGGCGGCCCGTGGGCGTTCGGCGGGGACCTTCTGCAGCCGTCCGGTCCGGATCCGTGCGGCGACCAGGCCGTACGCCAGCACCGCCACCCCGCATCCGATCGCCAGCATCGCGAGCAGGGCGACGGAGTGGGGGAGGTCGAGGCCGGCCAGGAGTCGGCGCCGCTCGTCGGGGCCGGGGGCGGCCGCCAGCCGGACGGCCGCCAGCAGCACCGCGTACAGCACCGCGGCGACCCAGCCGAGGGCGACCGCGCGTGAGGTGGACAGCCGCCCGTCCTCGCCGATCAGCGGCGCCAGCACGCCGCCCTGCGCGCGGTGCCGCCAGGCCGCCACCGTCAGGACGAGCGCGATCACGACGGCCGCGATCAGCCCCGCCGTACGGCCGACGGTCCAGCCCGACCCGATGGCGGTCAGCGCCTGCCCCAGCAGCAGCGCCACGACGGCGGCCCCTACCGCCAGCAGGGTGCGCCGGTGTACGGCCGCGAGCCAGGCGACCTTCTCGGCGACGCCGCGTTCGGCGAGCACCCGGGCGGACAGGGCGAGTTCGTCGGAGACCCACTGCCGGGAGGCGCCGGCGGAGTGCGCGAGTCCGGCCGGCACGCCGCGGCCGGCGGCGAAGTCCTCGCGCAGCGCGACAAACGCGGCGACCGCCTGTCGGTGCCCCTCACGGGTGCCGTGCGGGCACCGTCCGCACAGACACGCGCCGCCGTCGCCGCTCTCCGCGCCACCCCCTGACTCGCCCGTTCCGGCTACACTGCCCGCCGCTTCCACCGACACGTCCGCTACCGCCCCGCCGCCACTCGCGATCAACTTCTCTTCTTTGCAAGGGAATTGTGCCGCACGCACCCAGCCCGGCCGCCAAAAGTCCAGCTGATGAAGGGTGACTGTGATTTTCGCGGGTTGACACCGGGCTGTACGGCCCGCAATGCGCATATCCGTACGAGAGGAAGGCCCGTGGGCGCGCCGCTTCCCACGTTCGGGGGAACCGGCGGACGGCGAAGGCTGAGCCGCCTCCGCGCTGCGCAAGCTCTTCGGCGTGTGGAAAATACACCGAACACACGCAACACGCGGAACACTCAGAGCACAGAGAACGCTCGGAGAGCCCGGGAAGCGCGGGAAGCACCAGAAGCACGGAACGGGCAGGCCGCGCACACCACTCGGGGCGCGCGCCTCGCATGCCTCGGGTGCCTCGCACGCCTCTGGCACCCCACCTGCCATGGGCGCCTCGCGTGCCTCGTATGCCCCCCGCGCCTCCCCAGGGCCGTCCCCTCGGCTGCGTGCGGGCCTCGCTGCCGCCGCCGTTCTCCTGCTGGCCGGGGTGACGGCGGCTCTGGGCGGCCCGGCGCCGTCGGCGGCGGCCCACGGCCGGAGCGTCACGGGCGACAACTGCGCCTTCGCCGGGACGAGTCCGCCCGTCGACGTGCCGACCGGATTTCCCATGCCGCACGACTGGCACTTTCCGTGTACGTCGCCCACTCCCAAGCCCAAGCCGCCGCGCCCGCCCGCGCCGCCACCGCCCCCCACTCCCAAGTACCACCCCAAGCCCCCTCCTCCGCCACCACCGCCCCCTCCGCCACCGCCCGTGCGCAGCGTCCGGCCGACACCCCCGCCACCCCCGCCCCCGCCGTCACCGCGGCCCACCCCCAGCCCGCCGAAGCCCTCCCCCGTCGTCCCCCGCAACTACACGCCGGTGCACGGGAAACCGCGTGACGGGCGCTCCATGGTGACCAGAACCCTGCTGATCACCGCCCCGGCCGTGCTGGCCGGCGCCGCCCTCCGTCCCCGTTCGAGCTCCTCGTCCGGCAATTCCGGGCGCCGTTCCTCGTAGGAGGTCCTATGTCGCAATGGCTGGCACTCACCCTGGCCATGGCCGCTTCCTGCGGCGTCGTCCTGGCCATCACGGTCCTCAAACAGCGCCGGATCGGAGAGGACGACGATCCGTCCGAAACGCCCGATGTCATCGAGTACATGACGATGATGGTGGGGGTGGTGTACGCGATCGTCCTGGGACTCGCCATCGCCGGTGTCTGGGAGGCGCGGAGCGCCGCCGAGGACACCGTACGGACCGAGGCGCAGGCCCTGCACGAGGTCAGCGCGCGGGCCGCGGCGTACCCGGCGCCGGTGCGGGAACGTATCCGCGCGGACGTCGACGCCTACGTCAGCTATGTGGTGAAGAAGGAATGGAAGGTGATGGAAGACAAGGGAGAACTCCCGCAGCACGGGTCGGATCTGCTGGCGAAGGTCCGCGCCGACGTCACCAACTACCATCCGCGCAGTGATTTCGAGGGGCAGTCCTACCAGCCCCTCGTCGACCAGGTCGCGCTGGCCGACAGCGCCCGCTACGCCCGTAACGGCGCGGCCGGTTCGACGCTTCCCTCGATGGTCTGGTTCGGGCTGATCGCCGGCGGCGCCATCACCATCGGCGTCATCTTCACTCTGCAAATCCGGCGATCCGGGCGGGAGTTGCTGATGGCAGGCCTCTTCAGTGCGCTGATCGCCTTCCTGTTGTTCCTGGTGTGGGACTTCGACTCGCCCTTCAGCCGGGGGATCACCGCCAGCTTCGGGCCCTTCATCGACCTGTTCCCGCACGTATGAGCCGGGCCGCGGGAGACGTCGGATGACGCCGGCTGCGGGAGAGGTCAGGTGAGCGCAGCCCTGCGGGCCGGCCGGACGGGCCGAATGGCCGGACGTCCGGACCGGTCCGCAGGGCACCGAACCGCAGGCACCGACCCGCAGGCACCGCCCCGGAGCGCCCTCCCCCACCCGCCCCTACTCGAAGAGCTCGGGCTCGCTGCGCGCGATCTGCTGGTACAGCGGCTGGTAGTTGATCCACGCGACGAGGTCGTTGCCGAGCTGCTCGCGCGTGTGGACGGCGTTGTGGTGGTCGATGAGCACCGGCTTGCCGGCGGCCTTGGCTGCCAGCTGCACCTGGCAGGACCGCTCCATCGTGATGAACCACCAGGCGGCCGCGTCCACCGAGTCGCCGACCGTCAGCAGTCCGTGGTTCCGGAGGATCACGGCCTTGTGCGGCCCGAGCGCGGCCGCGATCCGCCGGCCCTCCTCCTCGTCCACGACGACGCCGGTGTAGGCGTCGTACAGCGCATGGGACTCGTAGAACGCGCAGACGTCCTGGGTGATCGGGTCCAGCAGCTCGCCGAGCGAGGACAGTGCCCTGCCGTACGTGGAGTGGCTGTGGGCCGCCGCGACGACGTCCGGGCGGGCCTGGTGGACCTGCGAATGGATCGCGAACGCCGCCTGGTTGACGTGGTAGCGGCCCTCGACGACCTTCCCCTCCCGGTTGACCAGGATCAGATCGCTCACCGTGATGTGCTTGAAGGACATCCCGAAGGGATTGACCCAGAAGCAGTCGGTGAACTCCGGGTCGCGTGCGGTGATGTGGCCCGCCACGCCCTCCTCGAAGCCCAGGCGCCCGAACAGGCGCAGCGCCACGGCCAGGCGCTCCTTGCGGTGGCGGCGCTCGTCCTCGACGGTGGTGTGCGTCGGCGGCATGGCGAACTGCAGCTGCTCGGTGGGTATGGGCGTCGGCTCGGGCATCGCGGCTCTCCTCCTGGCACGTACGGCATACGGCACACGCACTGCGCACAGCGCTCGGGGCGGAAGCTACCCTTCGGTACTGGAGGAGGCCAGGGCTGTGACGGCCGCGAATTGCGGCGGGCGGGCATTTCGATCCGCGGACCCGACCGGGCTCCCTGTGCCACGCCTCGACCCGTGCACCAGAAGGGACACATCATGAGGTCCATATCGGTCAGCAAGGACATCGGCGGCACGCCGCAGCAGATCTTCGCGGTCCTGCGGGACCCGGTCCGGCACGCCGAGCTGGACGGCTCGGGCATGCTGCGCGGCCGCCCCGACGGCCCGTCCCTGCTGGGCCCCGGCGACCGGTTCAGCATGGCGATGGCGCAGGGGCGGATCGCGTACCGGTCGGTGAATGTCGTGGTCGAGTACGAGCGGGACCGGCTGATCGCGTGGGAGACCTGGGGCGAGTTCCGCGGTCGGCGGTTCGTCGGCGGCCAGCGCTGGCGCTACGAACTGGCCGCTGCCGACGAGGCGGGGAGCACGCGGGTCACCCACACCTATGACTGGTCGCGCGCCCGCCTCCCGCGTCTGGTCATCGAACTCCCCGGCTATCCGCGGCGGATGGGCCCGGCGATGGCCACGACGCTGGAGCGCCTGGCGACGGCCGTACGGGTCTGAGCGGCCCGCCCCGGCCCGCGTCAGTCGCGGCCGTACCCGCTGAGCAGCTCCACGCCGCGCAGCAGCGCCGAGTGGTCGAGGGCGCCGTCGCCGCGGGCCACGGCGGAGGCGATGAGCTGGGCGGCTGCGGCGCCGATGGGGAGTGTCGCGCCGACGGTGCGGGCGGCGTCGGTGACGATCCCCATGTCCTTGTGGTGCAGCTCCAGCTTGAAGCCGGGGCGGTAGTCGCGGTTGAGGAAGTTGTCCTTCTTGCGGGTCAGGACGGTGGAGCCGGCGAGTCCGCCGCCCAGGACGTCGAGGGCGGCGGCGAGGTCGACGCCGGACTTCTCCAGGAAGACGACGGCTTCGGCGCAGGCCTGGATGTTGACGGCGACGATCAGCTGGTTGGCGGCCTTGACGGTCTGGCCCGAGCCGTGCGGCCCGCAGTGCACGACGGTTCTGCCGACCGCGTCGAGCACCGGCCGCGCGGCGTCGAAGTCGGCCCGGTCCCCGCCCACCATGATCGACAGTACGCCTTCGACGGCGCCGGCCTCACCGCCCGATACGGGGGCGTCCAGGACCCGGATGCCCTTGTCGCCCGCGGCCTTGGCGAGGTCGATGGAGGTCTGCGGGGTGATCGAGGAGTGGTCGATGAGGAGGGTGCCGGGGCGGGCGTTCGCCAGGATGCCGTCGGGGCCGTACGCGACGGCTTCGACCTGCGGAGATGCGGGGACCATGGTGAGGACGACATCGGCGTCCCGGACCGCCTCCGCGATCGAGGCGGCCTCCGTGCCGCCGGCGGCGACCAGCGCGTCCGCCCGGCCGGGGCTGCGGTTCCAGCCGCGCACGGCGTGGCCGGCCTTGGCGAGGTTCACGGCCATGGGGCTGCCCATGATGCCTAGGCCGATGAAGGCGATGGTGGTCATTGGGGGCGCCCCACTTCTTCCGCGCAACGGAACTACGATGCCGCTATACGAAATCCATCATGTGGGGGTGGAGCACGGGCGTCAACGTCAGAGCTCGTCGATGGCGGTCAGGTCGATGTCGATGTCGAAGGGGGCGGAGAGTTTGAGCCGGCTGTGGAAAGTGCCCATTGATTCGTAGGTGTGCGAGATCTTGTCGAGCTCGAATACGTGGACAAGCGGGAGTTCGTCAGCACTGGTCATCTCGACCCGCCAGAAGAAGGGGATCCCCGCTTTGGCGTACTTGTGCGGCTTAGTGTCGGTGTCGCGGGACACAGAGTCCGGCGACACTACCTCGATCGCGAGCAGTACGTCTCTGACCTGGAAGTAGGTCTGTTCCCGGCTCCTCACCGACGCGGCGCGCACCACCAACACGTCCGGCTCCGGGGCGTTGTGCCTGTCAATCACGACGGTCATCTCACGCATCACCTTTTGCCCAGGCGGCACGGTGCGCCGTAGGCCGTTCACCAGCAGGTCGATCGCCATGCTGTGAAAGATCCGCTGCGGACTCACAAAAACCAGACTCCCGTCGATCAACTCCGTATGCGGCGGGAGGTCGGGCAGCGTCAGCAGGTCGTCCACGGTGTAACCGTCCTGCGGCGGCACCGGCCAGTGGTGCGCGATCTCAGCGGTCATAAGTCCTCCCATGGACGGGATTCTGGGCCGTATCGACAGCGTACCGAGCACAAACGACAACGCCGCCACCCAAACGAATGAGCGGCGGCGTCGGCGTCGGAGACGGGGTGGGATCACTCCCACTCGATCGTCCCCGGCGGCTTGCTGGTGACGTCCAGGACGACGCGGTTCACGTCCGGGACCTCGTTGGTGATGCGGGTGGAGATCCGGGCCAGCACCTCGTACGGCATCCGGGTCCAGTCCGCGGTCATCGCGTCCTCGGAGGAGACCGGGCGCAGCACGATCGGGTGGCCGTAGGTGCGGCCGTCGCCCTGGACGCCGACGGAGCGGACGTCGGCCAGGAGGACGACCGGGCACTGCCAGATCTCGCGGTCCAGGCCGGCCGCGGTGAGCTCCTCGCGGGCGATGGCGTCGGCCTCGCGGAGCAGGTCGAGGCGGTCCTTGGTGACCTCGCCGACGATGCGGATGCCGAGGCCGGGGCCGGGGAACGGCTGGCGGTGGACGATCTCGTCGGGCAGGCCGAGCTCGGCGCCGACCATCCGGACCTCGTCCTTGAACAGCTGCCGCAGCGGCTCGACGAGCTCGAACTCGATGTCGTCGGGGAGTCCGCCCACGTTGTGGTGCGACTTGATGTTGGCGGTGCCGGTGCCGCCGCCGGACTCGACGATGTCGGGGTAGAGGGTGCCCTGGACCAGGAACGCCACTTCCTCGCCCTCGGCGCCGGCCTCGGCGACCAGTTCGGCCTGGGCCTGCTCGAAGACGCGGATGAACTCGCGGCCGATGATCTTGCGCTTCTGCTCGGGCTCGGAGACCCCGGCGAGGGCGTTCAGGAAGCGCTCCTCCGCCTCGACGACCTTCAGCTGGACGCCGGTGGCCGCCACGAAGTCCTTCTCGACCTGCTCGGACTCGCCCTTGCGCATCAGGCCGTGGTCGACGTAGACGCAGGTCAGCTGGTCGCCGATGGCCTTCTGGACGAGGGCGGCGGCGACCGCGGAGTCCACGCCGCCGGACAGGCCGCAGATCGCGCGCTTGGTGCCGACCTGCTCGCGGATCGCGGCGACCTGCTCCTCGATGATGTTCCCCATCGTCCAGCTGGGCTGGATGCCGGCGCCGCGGTAGAGGAAGTGCTCCAGGACCTGCTGGCCGTGCGTGGAGTGCAGGACCTCGGGGTGGTACTGGACGCCGTAGAGCTTCTTCTCGTCGTTCTCGAAGGCGGCGACCGGGACCACGTCCGTGGACGCGGTGACGGTGAAGCCCTCGGGGGCGGCGGAGCAGGCGTCGCCGTGCGACATCCAGACGGACTGCTCGGCGGGGGTGCCCTCGAAGAGCGTCGAGCCGGGCCTGGAGACGGTCAGCGGGGTGCGGCCGTACTCGCGGGCGCCGGTGTTGTCGACGGTGCCGCCGAGGGTGGTGGCCATGAGCTGGAAGCCGTAGCACATGCCGAAGACCGGGACGCCGGCCTCGAAGAGGGCGCGGTCGAGGCGGGGGGCGCGGTCGGCGTAGACCGACGAGGGACCGCCGGAGAGGATGATCGCCTTCGGGTTCTTGGCGAGCATCTCGGCCACCGGCATGGTGGACGGCACGATCTCGCTGTAGACCCGGGCCTCGCGGACGCGGCGGGCGATGAGCTGGGCGTACTGAGCGCCGAAGTCGACTACGAGGACGACGTCCGGGGCGGCGGCGGGGGGTCCTGATGACACTTCGGCGGCCTTCCGGCGGTGGAACAGAGGGGTTGGACTTTCGATTCTAACGGGCTCATACTGAGCCTCATGTCCCAGCAGCTGACCTTCGTCTTTACCTATGGCACCGGCCCATCCGGCTGCCATGGTCATGCTGCTTGATCGACTGACAAGCGACTTCCCCAGGCGCCCCGGGCCGACAAGGTCCGGGGCGCCTGTCGTTCGTCCGGGACCGGCCATCGGCTCCGGGGTCACAACCCCAGGAGACACGGATATGAGCACCGAGACCACGACCACAGTCCCCACCGCCCCCGTCCCGGAGGCGGCCGGCGTGATCGCCGACGCGCGGAGCCGGATCGACGATCTCGACGGCCGGATCATCGGTCTCGTCCAGGAACGGATGGCCGTCTCGGCCGTCATCCAGCGCGAGCGGATCGCCTCCGGCGGCCGGCGGGTGAACCTCTCCCGCGAGATGGAGATCCTGGCCCACTACAGGGACCAGCTGGGCAAGCCGGGCACCGCGCTGGCGATGACCCTGCTGGAGCTTTCCCGGGGCCGGATCTGAGCCACGGCGGAAGCCGCGAAAGGCCGCGGCGCGGCGGGAATCGGGGCGTTCGGGGCCGGGACGCCGCCGGATCTGAGTTCGGTTGCCGACTCACCCGTACGGCGCGTGACCGGCCGCGGAGAGGCTTCGTTGATCCCGGTGCCACGCCAGCCAGGCGCGGCCTGCAGGACTACGCGTAGACGCCGCCCCACGGGCGGACAGCCGGAGCGATGAGACGCCGGCCGCTTGCCGCGGTCCGCGTCGTGGGACCTCGTTCCGGTGCACGTGGCCGGTCAGCAGGGGACAGCAGCCCGGTCACATCCGATGGGGTGGTCGGTCCTGGGGACGCCCGGGACCGACCGCATCCCGTCGAAACGGTTGCGCCGGATGAGGCGCATCCAGGACGATGCTTGACGAACCGCTTGCCGCGCACGGCATGGACTTCGCACTGTCATTGGTCCACACCACAGCGCACCCCGCACCATCGAGCACCACCCCTGAACCAGCGGCGCTACCCCCCAGCGCCGCCCCTCGGTGCCGGCGCTGCCCTGACGTCGGCACCGAAAGCCAAGGGCCCCGTGGCCGTCCGCAACCCCCCTCCGTGGACGGTCCGGGGCCCTTCGCTGTGCGTGGGGCGTGGGACTGCCGTGCGGTGGCTGTGCGATGCCTGTGGGGCGCCCATGAGTTGCCTGTGCGGCGGCTGTGGGATGTGACCGGCATCACAAGGTGTTTTCCCGTTCAACCGAACAACCTTTTTCGGCCATGACTGGTCTTGTACCTGCAATCGCACGGCCATACCGCGCCCCACCGCGACGGCCCGCTATCAACTTGTGCCGCCCTGCGGCATTTTGGACCCCGAGAGGTCTTCTCGATGAAGCTTCGCCGTGCCCTGACGGCCGTCGCCGCGACGGCCGTCATAGCCCCCGCCGCCCTGATGGCGGCCCCCGCCGCGTATGCGACCGACCCGCAGACCGAGTCCAGCGCGAGCGCCGAGCCGACGACCGCCCCCGACGGGGAGCAGACCGGCGGCACCACGGCGCCGTCCGAGACGCCCGCCGGTGACGGGACCGCTCCGGACGAGAACACCGACGCCGGCACGGAGGGCGGGACCGACGCCGGGACCGACGCGGGCGCCGGGACCGGTGGCGAGACCGGTGGTGACACCACGCCGGGCGGCCCCGCCTCCCCCAGTGGCGACACCAAGCCCACCGCGCCTGCCGAGCCGACCGCCAAGCCGACCGAGCCCGGCGACCCGTCGGACGACGAGGACTGCAAGGTCGACGCGGCCGACATCAAGGTCACCGTCGGCAACCTGCCGTCCAAGCTCGTCGCCGGGGGTTCCTGGTCCCAGTTCACCGTGAAGCTGGCCAACACCACCGACAGGACGCTGGACGAGGTCTACCCGGTCATCTACGCGGTGCCGCTGGAGGACTTCGACCACCCGAAGACCCAGCTCGACCTGGAGTACCAGAACCCGGACACCGGCGAGTGGACCTCGTTCGACGAGTGGACCGACGGCGAGTACTTCGGCTGGTTCCAGCTCGACGCGCGCCAGACCGCCGAGCTCACGCTGCGGATCCGCGCCGACAAGGGCGCCAAGCCCGGTGACGGCTTCGCGCTGGTCGCGGGCGACTACAGCAACAAGGACGGCTCCTGCGGCTGGTCCGAGGAGCAGTGGTACGACTTCACGATCCTGCCCGCCAGCAGCAAGCCGGGCAAGATCCCGCCGGCCAAGCCCGGCAAGCCCGGCAACAAGCCGGGTACGCACGGCGGCGCGAAGCCGGTCGACAACGCCAAGCCGAAGGACGGCCTGGGCAAGCTGCCGGTGACCGGCAACCTCGCCGAGACCGGTGCGTCGTCCGCGCTGCCGGTCATCGGCATGGTGGGCGGTATCGCCATGGCCGTGGGCGCGGGCGCGATCTTCGTCGTGCGCCGGCGGAAGACGGACGGCGCGGCCGCCGCGTAATCCGTCAGCGGCAACTACGGCGAGGGGCCGCACCGTTTCCCGGTGCGGCCCCTCGTTCCGTATGCCCTGTCAGACCACGGACTTCTTCGGCGGCACCGGCGGGACCTCCAGGAACGGCAGGTTCAGCGCGCCGAACGCCTTCGGGGGGACGGCCGGGCGGACCGGCGCCACCGGTGCCAGCCGCCGGTAGGCCGCGCCCGGCGCCGGGCGGGGGTCCTGCTCGCCCTTGTTCGGCCACAGGGACATCGCGCGCTCGGCCTGCGCGGTGATCGTCAGGGACGGGTTGACGCCGAGGTTGGCGGAGACCGCGGCGCCGTCCACGACGGAGATGCCGGGGTGGCCGTAGAGACGGTGGTAGGGGTCGATGACGCCGGAGTCCGCGGAGTCGCCGATCGGGCAGCCGCCCAGGAAGTGCGCGGTGAGCGGGGTGCCCATCAGCTCGCCGACGTTGGAGCCGGCGAAGCCGTTGATCTCCTCGGCCAGCAGCGTCGCCGCCCGGGTCGCCTCGGGGATCTGGGTGGGGTTCGGGGCGCCGTGTCCCTGGCGCGCGGTGAGCAGGCCCTTGCCGAGGCCCGTCGGCTTCCGGTACGTCGTCAGGGAGTTGTCGAGGGACTGCATGACCAGCCCGATGATGGTCCGCTCCGACCAGCGGCGGTTGGACAGGGAGCGGAGCGCGAGCCAGGGGTGGCGGACCAGGTTGCCCAGCCAGCCCGCGACGCGGCCGGCGGGGCGGTAGGGCACCTGGAGGATCGTCAGGCCGCCCATGGAGTTGGAGCCCTTGCCGTAGCGGACCGGTTCGATGTGGGTGTTCTCGTCGGGGTGGATCGACGACGTGATCGCCACGCCCTTGGTGAAGTCGACCTTCGACCGGCCGTGCCGCCGCCGGTAGCGGCGGTTGTCGGTCTGCGCGCCCACCAGCGCCTCGGAGTTGGTGCGGGTCAGCGCGCCGAGACGGCCGGAGATGCCCGGCAGCAGGCCGCTGTCCTTCATGCGGTGCAGGAGGGTCTGTGTGCCGTACGTACCGGCCGCGACGACGACGCGGCGGGCCGTGAACGTGCGGCCCTCGCCCTTCTTCTTGTTGTCCGTGGGCAGCGTCCGGACGGCGAAGCCGCCCCGCGAGTCCTCGGTGAGCGCGACGACCGAAGTCATCGGGTGGATGACGGCCCCGGCCTTCTCGGCGAGGTGCAGGTAGTTCTCGTTGAGGGTGTTCTTGGCGCCGTGGCGGCAGCCCGTCATGCACTCGCCGCACTCGGTGCACGCCTTGCGGGAGGGGCCCGCACCGCCGAAGTAGGGGTCCGCGACCTCGCCGCCCGGCGACGCCTTAGGCCCCTCGGCGTCCTCCCCGCCGACGGCGTCCTGGCCGTCCCCGAAGAACACCCCCACCGGGGCCATATGGAAGGAGTCGCCGACGCCCATGGCCTCCGCGGTCGCCTTCAGATGCACGTCGGACGGGGTCATGGTCGGGTTGAGCCGCACCCCCAGCATCCGCTGGGCCTGGTCGTAGTACGGCTTCAACTCCTCCTGCCAGTCGGTGATGTCCTTCCACTGCGGGTCGTCGAAGAACGGTTTCGGCGGTACGTAGAGGGTGTTGGCGTAGTTCAGCGAACCGCCGCCGACCCCGGCGCCCGCCAGGACCATCACCTTGCCGAGGAGGTGGATGCGCTGGATGCCGTAGCAGCCGAGGGCCGGGGCCCAGAGGTAGTTGCGGAGGTCCCAGGAGTTCTTGGGGAGCGTCTCGCGGGTGAAGCGCCGTCCGGCTTCGAGGACGCCGACGCGGTATCCCTTCTCGGTCAGCCGCAGGGCGGACACGGAGCCGCCGAAGCCCGAGCCGATGACGATCACGTCGTAGTCGTAGCCGTTTTGGACAGAGTTCTCCTGGGGCACTGGCCCTCCCTGCTGATCTTTACCGGAGTGGCGCCCGTGGCTGGGCTGCCACTGGCACCTCAGCGCAACCGGAACGCCTTCATCGCGCGCAGGCTGCGGGTCATGAACTGTGCGTACTTCTCGTCCGTCAGCCCGAAGGACGGCGCGAGCGGCATCAGCCGCTGGTGGGCGACGGTCTGTGCCTCGGTGTACTTGAGGATGCCCTCGGAGCCGTGCCGGCGGCCGAGGCCCGAGTCGCCCATGCCGCCCATGGGTGACTGCACGCTGCCGTAGCCGGCGGCGTAGGACTCGTTGACGTTCGCGGTGCCGGTGCGCAGCCGGGCGGCGACCGCGCGGCCGCGGCGGCCGTCCTTGGTCCAGACGCTGGAATTCAGGCCGTAGGGCGTGGCGTTGGCGAGCGCCACCGCCTCGTCCTCGTCGCTGAAGCGGTAGACGGAGACGACCGGCCCGAAGGTCTCCTCGCCGCAGACGGCCATCGGTGCGTGGACGCCGTCGAGGATGGTCGGCTCGTAGAAGAGGGGGCCGATGTCCGGGCGGGGGCGGCCGCCGGCGACGAGCGTGGCGCCCTTCTCCACGGCCTCCTCGACATGCCGGGTGACGGTCTCCAGCTGGCGCTCGCCGACCAGGGAGCCCATGTCGGCGCCGTAGGCGAGGGCGTTGCCGAGCCGCATCGCCTTCGTACGGGCGGCGAACCGCCGGAGGAAGTCGTCGGCGATGGACTCGTGGACGTAGAGCCGCTCGATGGAGATGCACAGCTGGCCGGCGGAGGAGAAGCAGCCGCGGACCGCGCCGGCGGCGGCCTTCTCCACGTCGGCGTCGTGCAGCACCAGCATGGCGTTCTTGCCGCCGAGTTCGAGGGAGACGCCGACCAGGCGGGCGGCGGCGCCCTGGGCGACCTCGCGGCCCGTACGGGTCGAGCCGGTGAAGGAGACGTAGTCGGCGTGGTGGACGACGGCCGGGCCGACGACCGGGCCCTCGCCGATCACCACCTGCCAGACGTCCTCCGGCAGTCCGGCCTCGATCAGCTGCTCACGGGCCCACAGCGCGGTCAGCGCGGTCTCCGTGTCGGGCTTCATGACGACGGCGTTGCCGGCGACGAAGGCCGGCAGGGCGTCGCCGACGGAGAGTTCGAGGGGGTAGTTCCAGGGGGCTATCTGTCCGACGACGCCGCGCGGGTGGCGGTGTTCGGTGACCTTGGTGAGGGTCGGTACGACGCCGGTGTGGCCCTTGGGCCTGAGGTAGGCGGGGGCCTTGCGGCCGTAGTGGCGGGCGCATACGGCGACCGCCTGCACCTCCTCGTGCGCGTGCAGCCGGGCCTTGCCGGTCTCCAGCTGGATCAGGTCGAGCACCTCGGCCTGGCGGCGCAGCACCAGGTCGTGGAAGCGGAGCAGGACGGCGGCGCGCTGCCTGACCGGGACCCTGGCCCAGCGTTCCTGGGCGGCGCGGGCCCGCTCGAAGGCGGTGGCGACGTCCTCGGGGGTGGACTCCGGCAGGTCCGCCAGCTTCTCCCCGGTGAACGGGGTGTGGTTGGCCGTCCGGCCGGTGCCGACCACGCCGCGGGTGAGGCGGGCGGCGAGCTCGGGGGTGACGACGTCGGCTGCGGTACGGGCGGTGGCCGGGGCCGCGGCGACCGGGTTGCCCTCGATGGGGGCGGCGGCCTCGGCGGGCGCCGTCGCTTCGGCAGCCTCAGCGGCGGCGGTGTCGGCGGCGGTGGAGGAGGCAGTCGTTGCGGTGTCCTGCGAGTCCGTCATGCGGGCGAGCGTATTCCTCCCCGCGGGCTTTGTGTACCCGGCAGTAACAGGTTTTCACGCGGTACCCACAATCACGCCAGCGATTGCTGGCCGCAAGCGCTGTGACCAGCGGGATCGCGGCCGGAAACGAAGACCCGGCACCAGGACTCAAGTCGGCAACGATCAGACGTTCGAGCACGGGGCGGGCCCATCGGACCGGCGGGTGCGCCGGCCGGCGGATCAACCGGTCAGCTGGAAGGCGTCGACCGCGGTGTCCAGATGCCGCTTGGCCTCGTCGCGCGAACCGACCGGGGCCGAGATCCAGACGTCCATCATCTTGCCGCCCTCGTTCCAGCTGAGGTCGTAGGTGTACCGCGACCCGCCGTCCGTGGCACTGCCGTCCCAGACGAACTCCCAGAGCCCGGCCTGGTACCCGTTGTGGGTGGTCTCGGTGACCCGCCCCTGGCGGTAGCCGCGGTAGTCGGCCGGGCCCTCGGCGTCCGCGGTGCGCATCGCGCCGATCGGCCCCTCCGGCACCTGCTTCTGGAGCTGGACGCCGATCCGGAACCGCTTGCCCTGGGAGTAGTAGTAGACCCGGTCGTTCTCGTAGGAGCGCGTGAAGCCTTCCGGTACGGCGAGCGCGAAACCGACCGGGTCGCGCACGATGCGGTAGCCGGCCGGGGCCTTGGCGGTGATGCCCACGGTGGGCTCCGAGGGGACCGTGACGCTGGGGCGGGGGGTTTCGGACGCGGAGCCGGAGGCCGGCGCGGTACGCCCGTGGGAGGCCTGCTGGGTGCGGCCGATGGTGTCCTTGGGGTCGTCGCCGTTCCCGTTCAGCAGGAGGGCCGTGAGGCCCGCGCCGGCGCCGCCGATCACCACCACCGCCAGTGCGACCAGCAGGGCGGCCCGGGCACGCCTTGTGGGCGGGCGGACCGCGGCGGCCAGCGCCCGGTCGTCGAGCGCGTCGGGGATCGGGACACCGGGGAGGCGCCCTGCGGGCGGGCCCACCGGGTGTCCGGGGCCCGGCCCGGGGGGCGTGGGCCCGTGGAAGCCCTGGAAGGGGTGCGGGTCGGGCGGGGTGGCGCGCGGTGTGCTGCCGGGCAGCGGACGGCCGTCGGCCTGCTCCTCGGCCGGCGGGTGCTCGCCGGGGCGGACGCCGTCGGCGCCGTCGTGGAGCGGGGCGTGGGAGCCGGGTCCCGACGGGCCGGGGCCGACCGGGCCGCCCAGGGCACGGGGCCCCGGTCCTCCCGGGCCGCCCGCCACGGCCGCCGCGGCGGCTCCCTGACCGGCCCCGCCGTGCTGCCCCCACAGGCCGCCCGCGCCGCCCGCACCGCCGGATCCGCCGGCCCCGCGCTCGGGCGCCCGCCCGGAGTGCAGATAGCCGCGCAGCAGCCGCTCGGTCTCGGCGATGTCCAGCCGTCGCTGCGGCAGGCGCTCCAGCAGGCCCTGGACGACGGCGCGCAACGGGCGGGCCGCCTCGGGGATGTCGATCTCGTCGTACACGACGGCGTGCAGCACACCGCCCAGGGAGTCCCGGCGGAACGGCGATTCACCGTTGAGCGCGGCGCACAGCAGCACCCCGAGCGACCACAGGTCCGCCTCCGGGCCTGTGCCGCGGCCCTCCATCCGCTCGGGCGCGGTGTATTCGGGCGAGCCGACGAATCCGCCGGGCTCGCTCACCGTGGTGACGCCCGGGACCTGGGCGATGCCGAAGTCGGTGAGCACGACCCGGCCGGTGCCGGCCTCGATGAGGACGTTGGCGGGCTTGAGGTCGCGGTGCAGCACCCCGCGGGTGTGCGCGGCCCGCAGCGCGCCCAGCAGCGCGAGGCCGATCCGGGCGGCCTCGCGGGGCGCGACGGGGCCGCCGCTGTAGAGCCGGTCGGCCAGCGACTTGCCCTCGACCAGCTCCATCACGATCCACGGCTGGCCGTCCTGCTCGACGACGTCGTGCATCACGATCACATTGGGGTGCTTGATCTGGGCCACCGTCCGCGCCTCGCGGATCGCCCGGTCGCGCTGCTGCCGCGCCTCGGGCTCGGCCGTCCCCTCGTCCAAGTGCAGCTCCTTGACCGCGACTTGGCGGCCCAGAAGTTCGTCGGTGGCCTGCCAGACCGTACCCATGCCACCGCGGCCCAGCCGTATGCCCAGGCGGTACCGCCCACCGATCAGTCGGCCCTCGCCCCCGAAGATGCCCATGGGGCCATCTTGCCGCACGGCCGCCGCGCGGCGGGGGGCGGCTCCCCATGCTCCGGCCGCCGCCCGGGAGCACGCCGCTGACCTGGGATCCCTTGGCGGCAAAGGCGATTTCGCCGCGCGGCGGGGCGGCGGAATGATCCACTGGCCGTCATGGAGGCAGTAGTTGCGAGCGTCGTGGCCGTCGTCGGAACCCTGCTCGGTTCCGGTATCACCCATGTGTTCCAGCAGCGGGCGAGCGACCGCAGCGAGCGGTTCGCCCGCGAGGAACGGCTGCGGCAGGAGCGCATCGACGCGTACTGCGCGTACGCGGGGGCGCTGCTGGACTACCGGCGGGTGCTCGTCCACCGCTGGTTCGTCGTGAACGAGACCGACGAGAACGGCGCGACCGACGCGGGGCGCTGCGGCGAGGACTCCCCCGAGCTGCGCGAGGAGGTGTACAAGTCCCGCTACACGGCCCAGGAGGCGATGTTCCGGGCGCAGATGGTGAGCGACGACCCGGAGATACTCGACCGCTCCGAGCGGGTGCTGTCGGAGGTGACCGAACTGCACTGGGTCCGGGGCCGGGAGGCGCTGACCGCGCTGCGCGGCACCACCCGCGAGGAGATCCGCGGTTTTGTCGCGGCCACCAGCCATGTCGTGCGCTGAACGTCCCGAGTCGTGCGCTGAACGTCCCGAATGCCGAGTGCGCGCAGAAGGCACAAAATCGCTGCGAGAACCCCACGACACACGGAGTGGAACCTCCACCGCCTCTTACACCGTCCTTGACACAGTGAGGCTGCTGTACGGGAACGGCCGGTGCGGCGGCTGGTGCGCGCGGAACGGGGGTCGGCCATGGTGATGCAGGACGGCGGAACGGTGGACGTCCGTCCGGGCCACGACCCGCGGCGGGCCGCCCCCGAGCACAGCGGCGCGTATCTCGCGACCGGCCTGTGTCTGGCGCTGTACGCCCTCGCGATGCTCGGCTGGACCGTCTACGGGATCGCCGAAAGCGACGGCAGCACCTGGGACTTCGTCGAGGGCCTGTTCAACCCCGGCGCGTCCCCCGCGGCGCAGCTGCTCGGCCCGTACGAGTGGGCGTTCACGGTGGTGTTCCTGGTCGTCGCGGGGCTGGCGCTGGCGCAGCGGCGGGTGGTGCGTACCGCCGCGCTGCTGTCCGGTTTCCTGCTGCTCGCCGTGTCGGCCCGCGAGGGCGTGGGACTGCTGGACGCGGCCTACCGCGACCAGTACAGCAACGACCCGCTGGGCGGCTGGGCGCTGGCCACCCGCGGTCTCGGGCTGTTGACCGCGCTGGTCGTCCTGACCGTGATGTTCCCGGCCACCGAACGGCGCGGCGGGGCCACCGCCCTCGGCGGGCGGGACGCCGCCCCGGGCTCCGGTGAGCCGGACGCCGGGTGGCGCCGGCCCACCCGGATCAGCGGGGTGCTGTTCCTCCTCAACGGGCTGGCGCAGCTGGCGTGGACCGTACGGAACGTCACGTCCCCCGGGATGGACGCCGGCCGCTATCTGCGCGACGCGGTCGACGCCTCCGTGCTCGGCAACCTCCATGTGGCCGCCACCGTCGAGTTCACCACCGTGGGGTCGGTCGTCGTTCTGCTGGTTCTCGGGGTGCTCGCGGTCCGCGGGCGGCGCGATGTCCGGGGCGCGCTGGTGGTGTTCGCGGCGGTGCAGCTGTACCTCACCGTGCGGACGGTGGTGTGGCTGGCCGTGACGGACTTCTTCAACCGGACCTTCGAGACGACCGAGGGCGCGCTGTCGATGGTGACGACGGCGTTCGCGCTGGCGGCGATGACCTCTGTGGTGCTGCTGGCGACCGGCCGCGGCTTCGGCCCGTACGGCGGAGCACGTGCGGAAACGTTCCGTACGGCGCTGGACGGGCGCTACAGCGAACGCTAGAAACGGGCGGTAAGCGGAGCCGCCGGGCGGGAGGTCCGGCGGCGGGAGACAGCCTCAACTGCGGGCGATGGGCGGAGTGGCCGGTCCAAAAGCGGAGCGGCGACCGGTTTCGGCGTGCGGCGGGCGATTCCCCTCCGAATCGCCCGACGCACGCCAAAGACGGCCGCCGCGTGTGGGGGTCGCGGCGGCCGCCAGTGTGAACTGCAACGCGTACGGGGCTTGTGGCCTCTTCAGTGGTGCAGCATGTGAACAACTCTGCCCGCTGGTGCCTCCCCACGGCATCCTCCACAGGTCGCGGGATCACCCCCGCCGACCGGCGGGGGTGCGGGGCCGCCGCTTGGCGGTACCCCGTGGAAGGCGGGCGGAGCAGCGCGGGACAGGGCGGTCGCGCGCGCTCGGATGGGTGCGACGGAGGAAAGGGGCGGCCGGTGATCCGTGTCGCTGTGGTGGACGATGAACGGCTCGTCAGATCCGGACTGCGGATGATCCTGGGCACCGCCCCGGACATCGAGATGGTCGCGGACTGCAGCGGTGCCGAGGCGGTGGACACCGTGCTGCGCAGCGCGGCCGAAGTCGTCCTGCTGGACATCCGGATGCCGGACGTGGACGGCCTGACCGTGCTGCGGCGGCTGCGGGCCACCGCCGCGCCGCCGGCCGTGGCGATGCTGACCACCTTCGACGCCCAGGAGTATCTGACCGCGGCGCTGCGCGAGGGCGCGGCCGGTTTCCTGCTCAAGGACTCCGACCCGGAGCAGCTGGTACGGGCCGTACGGACACTGGCGGCGGGCGGCAGCGTGCTGGATCCGGGCGTCACCCGCGCGGTGATCGGCGGCTATCTCACGGCCGAGGACCAGGCCGCGGCGGCGCGCGCCGTCAGCGGTCTGACCCCGCGGGAGTCGGAGGTGCTGGCGCTGCTCGGTGAGGGTCTGGGCAACGCCCAGATAGCCGACCGGATGGGCCTGGCGCCGAGCACCGTCAAGGACCATGTACGCGCCCTGCTCGGCAAATTGGGCGGTATCAACCGTATCCAGGCGGCCATCGTCGCCGACCGGGCGGGCCTGGTGTCGGGCGCGCCCCGAGGAGCGTGGTGAGCATGGCCGGCGGCCTCAACGGACGCATACGGGCGCTCGCCGACGGTCCCCTGGGGCGGCGGCTGCGGCGGATCGCGCCGATCGTCGTCCCGGTCCTCCTCGGCAACGCCGACGCGGTGCTCGTCAACGGCTTCGACCCGGCACTGGAACTGTGGGTCTCGCTGGTCGCCGCGGTGGCGCTGCTGATGCGCCGCCGCTTTCCGCTGCTGGTCTTCCTCTTCACTCTCCCCGGCCTGTACATCGGTTACATCTGGTTCGCGCCGATGATCGGCCTCTACACGCTCGCCGTGCTGCGTCCCGGCCGGGCGCGGCTCGGCGTCTGCGCGGTGCTGCTGGTCGCGGCGCACTTCCTGCCGTATCCGATCTCCGACCTCGAACCCACCGCGTACCGCGAGAACACCCTGGTGCTGATCGACGCCTGCGTCACGTCGGCCGCGCCGATCGCCCTGGGTCTCCTGGTGCGCACCCGCCGGGAGCTCGCCGTGCGCGTCGAGGACCTGACCCGCAGCCTGCGCCGCGAGGACCGGCTGCTGGCGGACCGGGTCAAGACCACCGAACGCGCCCGGCTCGCCCGGGAGATGCACGATGTGGTCGCCCACCAGGTGAGCCTGATCAGCCTCCAGGCGGGGGCGGTGCAGCTGGCCACGGAGGACGCGGCGGCCAGGGCGGGCGCCACGACGATCCGCGAACTGTCCGTGCGGACACTGGAGGAGCTGCGGCACATGGTCGGTGTGCTGCGGGCGGACGGGGGCGACACCCAGCAGGACCGCGATCTCGCGCCGCAGCCCGATCTGGACGAGCTGCCGCGGCTGATCGAGCTCAGTGCGCTGGATGTGACGTACGAGAGCGGTGTGGTGGGCGGTGCGAGTGGCGCCAAGACGGTGGAGCGGGCGGCCTTCCGTACGGTCCAGGAGGCGCTCACCAACGTCCGCAAGCACGCACCGGGAGCGCGGGTCCGGGTCCGCGTCAACCCGGTGGACACCGTCCGCACGGACGGAGGAGACGAGGCGGAGGAGGCGGACGGGGCGGACTCGGCGGGCGGCGGCCGGGCGGGCGAGGGGCTGCGGGTGGAGATCCGCAACGGGCCGCCGGACGCGACGGCGACGGTCCCCGCGCTTCCCGGGGGCGGCCATGGTCTGGTGGGGCTGCGCGAGCGCGCCCAGAGCCTCGGCGGGACGCTGGAGGCGCGTCACACGTCCGACGGCGGCTTCGTCGTACGCGCGGAATTCCCGTACGGGGCGGGCTGAGCCGGGCGGCCGGGGCGGGGTGCAGGCAGCAGGCCGGGGCGGGGTGCAGGCAGCCGGCCGGGGCGGGGTGCGGGCAGCCCGCCGGGGCCGCGCGCGGCAGCCGGCCTGCGCGGGTGCGGCGGTCGGCGCGCCGTCAGGCGGAGAGGGGTGGGGCCGTTTCGTCGACGGCGGTGTGCAGGTCCGGGTAGACCTCGAAGAGCCGGCGGACGCCGAGCGCCGCCAGCACACGGTTGACGTGCGAACCGTCAACGGCGCCCTGTGCGGGGAGGATCAGCCGGAGCCGGCCCTGGCAGGAGCGCATCAGCCGGCGGGCGGCGATCAGTACGCCGACGCCGCTGGAGTCGCAGAACCGGACCTGGGAGAGGTCGAGCACCAGGCTTCGCCGGCCGTCCGCCACCGCGTCGTGCACATGCTGGCGCACCGCGGGCGACGTGACCAGGTCCATTTCGCCGGAAACCTGCAAGACGGCCCAACGGCCCTGCTCGTCCTCTGCCACCTTCAACGACACGCGCTCGAAGCCTTTCGCTCGCTTTCGGACGGAACGCGCCCCGATTGCATGCGGAACGCATCCTTCCCCCGGTCGACTGCCCGGCCTAGGACCCCTGAAACTCTTCCGAATCCTTGGTGCAACGGGCCGTTCTCCTCCAAGGCTATGCCCCGCACGGCGCGGCGTCCCCCTCGGCGTCCGGTCACACACGGATAACACATCGGCCGATACAGCCACGAACGATCCCGCAGTGATCCACTTCGATCCGGCGACATCAGCAGAAAGTGAGGAGGCTTTTACCATCCGCATCCCCCTGAGGGTTCGGTTTGCCGCAAAGGGACGTGCGATGTCCGACCCGCCCATTACATTCGATTGAACGGCCCGCTCCGAGAGGGTCTCCCAGAGAGCTCTGAGAGGGGCGAGGGACGCGAGAAGGCCGGGAGGTCCGGGAAGGCCGGGAAAACCGGGCAGGCCGAGAAGGAGGCGCCGGCGGGGACCGGGTGGTCGGCAGAGGTGTGAGTACGGCGGCGACGGACAGGAATAGGGGTCCGATGGGAAACGACGCACCACCGCGCTGGGACAGGCGGATGCAGCAGCGGCTCGCCCGCGGCGAAGCAGCCGCGCTCGGCGAGCTCTACGACCGTTTCGCCTCGCTCGTGCACAGCCTCGCCCACCGTGTCCTGGACGACGAGGACGCCGCCGACCGCACCACCCGCGAGGTGTTCGGCTACATCTGGGAGCACCCGGATTCCTACGACCCCAAGCAGGGCTCGCTGCGCTCCTGGGTGGCGGCCGTCACCCGCCACCAGGCCGTCCGGCGGCTGCGCCAGACCGAGGCCGCGTCGGCCCGCGACTGCGGTCCGGGCGCCCCCGAGCCGGCCGAGCTGGAGCAGAAGATCCATGAGGCGTCGACCGCGGCCCGCGCCGACTACATCGTCACGTCCATGCCCGCGCCGCTGCGCGACGCCCTGGAGCTGGCGTACTTCCAGCGGCGGGACTACCGCCAGACGGCCGCCGAACTCGGTGTCACGGAGGACGAGGCCCGGCGCCGGCTCCGCCTGGGCCTCCAGCTGCTGTCCACCGCCCACAACCACCCGGCGCTGCCGCCTTCCGCGCCCACGGCCCGTGGAAGGTCGCTGTGAACGGCCCGGACGAGTTCGACGACCGCGGAGCGCCCGGCGGGCCCGGTGAACGGCCGCGCATACCGTCACCGCGCGCCGCCGCCGAGGACCACGGCCCGCTGCCGGACCCTCCCCCGCCCACGAGCGACCTGGAGGACGGCGGACCCGAGCCCGCCTCCGGGCACTCCGCCGCACCGGCCGTCCGCCCGGTCCCGGCGTCCCCGGCCGCTCCCGCCCCGCCTCCCCCGCCGCACAAGGTCCTCAAGTCGCTGCTCGGCGCCTGGGCGCTGGCCGCCTGCTCCCCCGAGGAGACCGCCGCCGTCGAGGCGCATCTCACGGACTGCGCCTCCTGCGCGGACGAGGCGCTGCGGCTGCGGGACGCCGTCGGCCTGCTGCATCCCGCCGACAGCCTGGACCTCGATCCGCTGCTGCGCTCGCGTGTCCTGGAGAACTGCCTGGTCCGCCGCCCTGCCCGGATCCCCGTCCCGGAGTGGGCCACGCCGTACGACGCGGAGGCCGCCAAACTCGACGCGCTGCTGCGCGACATGGGCGAGGCGGAGTGGCGCGCCCCGGTGCGGCTGCGCTGGTTCCAGGGTGAGCGCCCGGTCGAGCGGGAGACCACCGTGGCCGGCGTCATCGGGCATCTGATGACGGTGGACGGCATGGTCGCGACGGCACTGGGCCTGCCCGACCCGCTGGGCGGCGACGTCCCGCCGGGCACCCCCGGCCCCACCACACGGACGGAGACGTACTGGCGGACGGCGGGCGAGGAGCCCAGCCCGCTCGCCACGCACGGCCCGTGGCGCGACCAGAGCCACGCCCTGATAAGGACCGTCTCGTTCGCGGGCGGCAGCGTCGGCGAACTCTCCGTCCCGTACGGCGGGTTCAGACTCCCGCTGTGCGATTCGTTCCTGGACCGCGCCTTCGAGTGCTGGGTGCACGCCGGCGACATCGCGGACGCGGTGGACTATCCGTACGAGCCGCCGGCCGCCGCGCATCTCCATCAGCTCGTCGATCTCGCCGCCCGGCTGCTGCCGGTCGCGCTGGCCGACCGCCGGCGGGCCGGACTCGCGAGCCCGGCGCGGCGCCTGGTGGAGGCGGGCGCCCCGGGCCGCACGCTCCATCTGGAGGTCGAGGGCAGCGGCGGCGGCCACTGGTACATAGCCCTGGACTCGCCGGCCGCGCTCGGTTCACCGGAACGCACGGTCGCGCATATCGCCCTGGACAGCGCAGAGTTCTGCCAGCTCGCGGCGGGTCATGTCTCCCCGGAGGAGGCCGCCGCCGGCCAGAACGGCGAACGCGACGCGATCCGCGATGTCCTCTTCGCGACCGCGTCGCTGTCCCGCCTGTGAACGGCGGCCGCGGGGGGCCGTAGAGCTCCCCGCGGCGGCGCCCTACGGCCTACGCGAAGACGACGGTCCGGCTGCCGTTCAGCAGCACCCGGCGCTCGCTGTGCCACTTCACGGCGCGGGCCAGGGCCTGGCACTCCACATCGCGGCCGATCGCCACGAGCTGGTCCGGCGTGACCTCATGGCCGACGCGCTCGACCTCCTGCTCGATGATCGGGCCCTCGTCGAGATCCGCCGTCACGTAGTGCGCGGTGGCGCCGATGAGCTTCACACCGCGGGCGTGCGCCTGGTGGTAGGGCTTGGCGCCCTTGAAGCTCGGCAGGAAGGAGTGGTGGATGTTGATGATCCGGCCGGACAGCGCCTTGCACAGATCGTCGGAGAGCACCTGCATATAGCGGGCGAGCACCACCAGCTCGACGTTCTCGGCGCGCACCAGCTCCAGCAGCTGCGCCTCGGCCTGGGCCTTGGTGTCGCGGGTGACCGGAATGTGGTGGAAGGGAATGTTGTAGGAGTCGACCAGCTCGGAGAACTCCGTGTGGTTGGAGACCACGGCCGCGATCTCGATCGGCAGCGCGCCGATCCGCGAGCGGAAGAGCAGGTCGTTGAGGCAGTGCCCGAACTTGGACACCATCAGGATGACGCGCATCTTCTCGTCGGCCCGGTGGATCTGCCAGTCCATGTGGAAGGAGTCGCCCACCGCAGCGAAGCTGGCCCGCAGCTTCTCGGCGCTCATCGAGGGCTCCGCGCTGAAGTGGACCCGCATGAAGAACAGCCCGGTGTCGTGGTCGCCGAACTGCTGACTGTCCTCGATGTTGCAGCCGGTGAAGAAGAGGTAACTGGAGACGGCGTGCACGACGCCCTTTTTGTCCGGGCAGGACAGCGTCAGGACGTACTGACCGTTCCGGTCGTCAGGGCTGATTCGATCGTTCCGGCCGGGCTGGGTGGGCTGCGACTCGCTCATGACCTCATAGGGTCCCACACCTGCGGGGATGGTCAGGCCGAGGCATCCGGGCCGCCGGTCATGATGGCGAGCACCTCCAGGGAGCGCGGCGGGACGTCCGGGTCCTCGCCGTCCGCCGCCGCCAGCCGCACATGCGCGTCCCGGGCCGCCTGGACGGCCTCCGGCCAGCCCTGGTGCTCCATGTACGCGGCGACCGGGGCGTCCGCGCCGACCTGGTGCATGATGCGCAGCACCCGCAGCACCGCGACATCGACCAGGGCCGCCTCCTGGGCGTCCCGGAAGATCGTCCCGACGTATTTGTCGGCGGACCAGTTGTCCAGCCAGGTGTCCTCGACCAGCCGGTAGACGGCGTCGGTGACGTCTCCGTACCCGGGCCGGCCGGTCAGCCAGGTCTCGTGCTGGAAGACGGGGTCGGAGAGCATGTGCAGCGCGGAGCGCACATTGCTGCGCCAGCGCCACCACGGCATGTCGTTGAGTGGCATGCCGCCCATGGTGGTCGAGCGGCGGCCGCGACGGGAAGACTTCTCCGAACCTTGCACAGTATTCGATCGTACGTTCCTCGCCGATGATCTCTCACAGCCCCCTGGAGTTCACCTCTACGTCACCATCCGTTGTGCCGACGTCACTCACAAGTTCCGGGCGGGGCGGAAAGCTTCCGAAACATGACCGGACGGCGACGCTCCTCCCCGCGCTCCTTCTCCCGTGCTCCCGCGGTCGCCCTCGCCTCGGCGGTGGCATGCGCGGCCGTCACCACGTCGTTACTCGCCGCCTGCGGCTCCCTCCCGGGCGCCTCGGCGGACTCCGGGGAGAAGGACCCGATCACGGTGATGACCTGGGCGCCCCAGGACACCCGGGCGACCAATATGCCCGGTATGCCGGCCATGGCGGAGGCGTACGCCCGCTGGGTCAACTCCCGGGGCGGCCTCAGCGGCCACCCGCTGCGGGTCCTCACCTGCAACGACCGCAACGACTCGGTGGCCGCCGCGCAGTGCGCCCAGCGTGCGGCGGACCGGGGAGCGGTCGCCGTCGTCGGCTCGTACAGCCAGTTCGGCCGCTCGTTCATGTCGCCCCTGGAGGTCAAGGGGATCCCCTTCATCGGCGGATACGGCGCCTCCGACGAGGAGTTCGCCAGCCCGCTCTCCTACCCCGTCAACGGCGGCCAGGCCTCCCTCCTGGCCGGCAACGGGCGCCAGTTGGCGGGCAGTTGCACGCGCGTCGCGCTGGTGCGGCCCGACACCATCCAGGGCGACCAGATGCCCGAGCTCCTCAACTCCGGCCTGGAGAACGGCAGCCGTCAGCCGGCACAGGACATCAAGGCACCCGAGGACGGCACCGACTACTCGGGCGAGGTGACCCGCGCCCTGACCGGCGTGGGCGCGGATCCGGCCGTCTACGGCACCTCGGACAAGGGCGGGAAGGCCGCCGGATCCTGTGTGACCGCCTCGCTCGGCGACCACACGGACGCGTTCTTCGACTCCTTCCGGCGCCTCCAGGAGGACAACCCGAAGGTGCACATCGCCTCCGTCCTCGGCAGCGTCAGCCAGTCGCTGGTGGACCGTACGGGCGGTGGTTCCGGGCCGCTGGAAGGCGCGTATCTCACCGGCTGGTACCCGGTCGCGAGCGACGCCCGGTGGGAGCCGATGCGCAAGGTCATCAATGACTTCGCCTTCGGCGACAACCGCATCGACCCGGCCGACCAGGGCGTCCAGACGACCTGGATCGCCTACACGGTGCTGCGGGCGCTGGTCCGGCAGCTCGACGACGAGGGCGTCGAGGAGATCACCCCGCACGCCCTCCAGGAGACGCTGGACCACGGCGACCGCGCCATCGACACCGGCGGGCTGACCCCGAAGCTGCGCTGGCGCGACGACGACATGCTCGCCGTCCAGGACTTCCCGCGCATAGTCAACGGAATGGTGACGTACCAGGCCGTACAGGGCGGCCAGTTGGTCGCCGTCAAGGACGGCTTCGTGAACGTCACCAAGACGCTGGAGCGGCGCCGTACGGACACCTGAGGGGCGGGGCCCGGTGACCGTCCCGGGCCGGCCCCCTCACGCGTCGTTCGGCGCTGCTCAGGCTCTCGGCGCTGCTCGGGCCCTCAGAGCTGCTCGGGCCGCCGCTCCGTCAGGCCGTACTTCCGGGCGATCGGGTTCCAGGTCTTCGCCGCCTGCTGCTTGGCCCTGGTGGCCTCACCGCTGGCCGCGTTGCCCTGGGCCGTCTGCCCGGTGACGCGGGCCTTGCCCTTGGGGCAGCCCTTCTTGCCGGCGACCTGGCCCGCCCACGCCGCGTAGTGGTTGTCCGCCGACGCGGACGACTGCCACGCCTTGGTCAGCGCCGCGGTCAGCTGGGCATTGTTCGGGATCTTGTCGACCTGGAGCTGCTTCAGCCGCGTCACCAGCTCGTTGCGCTGCGCCGCCGCGGCCCGCAGGTCCTTGGCCGCGCCGCCGAGGTTGTCGCAGGTCTTGATGCTGTTGACGGCGCTGATCACCGAGGCGCGGCTGTTGTTGCTGTCGCCGAGCAACGCGTCGAGTTCCTTGGCCTGGCCCTCGGCCGGGTCGGCGGACGGCTCCGGCGCCGGCTTCTGCTTCGCCGTCTTCTCCGTGCCGGAGCCCGGGGTCTCCTTCTTCGCGGAGTCGTCGCCCGCGCCGCTCAGCGCCCAGCCGACGCCGAGGCCGGCGCCCGCCAGCACGACGACGATGATGCCGATGATCGCGGCCGGGGCCAGCCCGCGGCGGCGCCCGCCACGGTCGTCATCGTCGTAGGACGACGGCGTCTCATAGCCGCCGTGGCCGCCGCCCTGCTGCGGGAACTGCTGGCCGTACGGGGGCCGGCCCGGGTCCTCGAAGCGCGGCAGCTGCGCGGTGGAGTCCGGTGCGGCCGCTCCGGACGCGCCCGGCCCGTCGCGGAACAGCCCCTCGAACTCGGCAGGGGTCGGCCGGTCCCCGGGCGCACCGGGACGGACCCCGTACGGCGCACCGGGCGGCGGGCCGGGCACACCCGTGCCGACCGGGGGAATGAGCTGGGTGGCCTCCGAGTCCGCGCCCGCTGCGGGCATCGGCTGGGCCTGCGGCAGCGGCCGGCCCTGTCCCGGGGCGCCGCCCTGCGCCGGCTGCACCCGGCGCAGCAGCTGGGTGGACTCACCGGGCGTCTCGGGCTTCTCGGGGGGCAGCGGCGCGGCACCGGGGGTGCCCTGCGCGCCTATGGGACGTATCAGGGCGGTCTTGTCGGCGTCGCCCGCGGCGGGCGGCAGCGGCGCACCGGCCTGCGGCGTCGCCGGCACCAGCTGCCCGGACGGGGCCTGGGGCTGCTGCCCGTACTGCTGGGGCTGGGGCGGTGCCGGCTGGTCGTACGACTGCGGCTGCTGCGCCTGCTGGGTGTACGGCTGCTGCGGCTGGCCGCCGTAGGGCCGGCCCTCGGGCGGCAGCGCGCCGGACGGGGCCGCGGCGGCCGGCTTCTCCAGGGAGGTCGGCTGCGGCGGCATCGCGGCAGGCGCGGCCGGGGGCATGGGCGGCATCGCCGGCTGCCCCTGGGGCGGCAGCGGCTGCGCCATCGGGTCCGGGGCCTGCTGGAAGGGGGCCTGACCGTAGCCCTGGCCGTTGCCCTGCCCGTACGCCTGCGGCTGGGCAGGCGGCTGTCCCTGGGGCGGCAGCTGGCCCTGGGCGGGCGGCTGGCCGTACGGCTGGGCGTCCTGCTGGCCCGGTCCCCAGGGCTGGCCCCAGGGCTGGCCGGCCGGCGGCGCGGCCTGCTGGTCGGGCACCCACGGCTCGCCGTTGGCGGGCAGCACCACGCCCTCTCTGGCGGGACCGGCCGCAGAATTCTGCGGGTCGTGACCCTGTCCGCTCTGCGTCACCGGGACTCCTACCATCGTGCAGACCTACGGAATCGTCGGCTGCACGCTACCGGTTCGCAGCGACGTTCGACCACGTCCCCTGGTCACCACCCCGCCCGCCCCCGCAACGCGCCGGGGCGGGCCGGTGTCTCCGGCCCGCCCCGGCGGACGCCGTCCTCCCCCTTTACGCCCCCCGTGCGCCCTGCCTCGTGCGGTGGGCCGCGCTCTTCCTCATGCCGCGGCACGCAGCTCCAGCCGGGCGCTGAACTCCCGTACCACCGGTTCGTCCCGATAGGGCTCCAGCCGCAGCTGGAAGTCCTCCAGATACTCCGCGCCACGGTCCGAACGCAGCCCGTTGAGCAGCTCCACCGCCTGCGTGCCCGTATGGCAGGCCTGCTCGATCTCGCGTTGCTGCACCTGGGCGCCGGCCAGCAGCACCAGCCCGATGGCGCGGCGCCGCGCCCGGCTGGGCGGATGCCCGTCCAGCGCCTCCTGCGCGCACTGCCCGGCCGGTCCCGCCTGGCCCAGGTCGCGGTGGCAGTGGGCGAGCTCATCAGCCAGATACGCCGGGTCGAAGTGACCGATCCAGGCCGGGTCGTCGCCCGAGTCGGCGGCGGACTCGGCGCGTTCCATGGCGGCGACCGCCCGGCCCGCCACCTCCTGGAAGGCCCGTGCGTCGCCCATCAGGGCGTGCCCGCGCGCCTCCGCCGCGCAGAACATCGCCTCCGCCCTCGGGGTGACGTGCCCCCGCGCGCCTTCCTGTGCGGCGCGGGCGAGCTGGGAGATCTCCCGTGGGTTGCCGAGCGACGCCGCGAGATGGCTCATGCTCGCGGCGAGCACATAGCCGCCGTAGCCGCGGTCGCCGGCCGCCTGGGCCAGCCGCAGCGCCTGGATGTAGTAGCGCTGAGCGAGTCCCGGCTGCCCGGTGTCGACGGCCATGTAGCCGCCCAGTTCCGTCAACCGCGCGACGGCCGCGAAGAGTTCACGCCCGACGGACTCCCGGTACGAGCCCGCGAGCAGCCCGGAGACCACGCTGTTGAGGTAGTGCACGACGACCGGACGGACATGCCCGGCGCCGAAGCGGTGATCGAGTTCGCCGAGCGCCGTCGTCATGGCGCGCACCGCCTCGACGTCCGAACTGCCCACTTTGGCCCCGGCGTTCCTGGCGACCTGGGTGTCCGCGGCGGTGATCAGCCAGTCGCGGCTGGGCTCCACCAGCGCGGAGGCGGCCACCGAGGAGCCGCTGAGGAAGTCGCGGCGCCCGACATCGCTGCGCCACAGCTCACAGACCTGCTCGATCGCCCCGAGAACGGTCGGCGAGAACTGCAGCCCCACCCCTGACGCGAGGTTCTTCCCGTCGGCCATCCCGATCTCGTCGATGGTGACGGTGCGCCCCAGCTTCCGGCCCAGCGCCTCCGCGATGACGGCCGGGGCCCGGCCGCGCGGCTGCTGGCCCCGCAGCCAGCGGGCCACGGAGGTCTTGTCGTAGCGCAGATCGAGACCGTGTTCCGCGCCGCACATGTTGACGCGGCGGGCGAGCCCCGCGTTGGAGCAGCCGGCTTCTTGGATGAGCGCCTGCAGCCGTTCGTTGGGCTGCCGCGCGACGAGTGGCCTGGCGGCCATGTTTTGTACCCCCTGTTACTGCTGCGCGTTCACCACGAACGCCGTCCCCCGCGATCAATTCCCCAGAGATATCCGGGATATCCGAGACATCCGGGGTACATGCGATACGAGCGATTGCCGCTTTGCCGGGGGTGCGCAACGTGGAGGCGTGCTGGCGCTGTCCGTTGCGTCCCCGTGCCCGGCGTCGCCCGGGTCCGAGCCCGGTTTCCGGGCGCGGAGGGTGGGGTGGTCGACCTGCGGGAAGGAGTTGGCGCGCGGTGCCGCGTACACATCGGCGCCGCCGTGCCCGGGTCCCCCCTGGTGCGCACCGCGGACTGCCGCCGGGCGGCCTCTCCGCCCGTCACGCAGGTGGCTACCCGCTCCCGGGACCGCCACCGCACACGCGCCCCCACTCATGCTTCCATGCGCCCCACGTGCGAGAACGATGCGCCGGGGCGGATCCGTGTCGGCCGTAACCCTTGGTGAACGGTGAAGTTGTCATCTCTGTGGATGAAACCATCGGAGTCACAGGAGCCTCGCAGATCCCCAAGCAGCGCGGCGAGACGCTGCTAGACACTGCGGTGCGTTATGCGGAAGAGCGCCATTGGGATGTGTTCCCCGGCGCATGGCTGGAGCACGACGGCGAACTCCCGCGCTGCTCGTGCCGCCAGGCCGACTGTGCTGCGCCCGGCGCGCACCCGACCGCCCCCGGGTGGGCCGGGCTGGCCAGCGGCAGCGCGACGGCGGTCCGCCGGATGTGGGGCAAGCACCCCCGGGCCTCGATCCTGCTCCCGACGGGCCGGACGTTCGAGGCGCTCGATGTGCCCGAGACGGCCGGCTGCCTGGCGCTGGCCCGTATGGAGCGGATGGGGCTGCCGCTCGGCCCCGTGACCCGTACGCCGGGCCGCCGGATGCTCTTCCTCGTCCTGCCCGGGGCTTCGGTGAAGGTGCCCAAGCTGGTACGGGAGATCGGCTGGGCGCCGGCCGCCCTCGATCTGGTCTGCCGCGGCGAGGGCGAGTACATCGCGGCGCCGCCGACCCGGGTGGGGACGCACGGGTCGGTGCAGTGGGCGCGCCAGCCGACCGCCTCCAATCGCTGGCTGCCGGACGCGGAGGAGCTGGCCAGCGCGCTGGCGTATGCCTGCGCGCGCGACGCGGCGGCGGTCCGGGGGCACTGATCGCCGGGCCTGCCGCCCTGCCCGGCGCCGCCCGCGAGGGCGCCGGGCCGATTGTCCGTACCCGCCCGTATCGTGGATCGCGAACGGGGGCACGACCGGCCCCTGCGCGGACATGGAAGGGCGGGCCCGGTGGCGGACGACGGGGAGCAGATCGATGAGCGGGCCGGGTCGGCCGGGGCAGAGGCCGGACCGGCCGCCGCTCCGGGCGGGTCGGCCGGCCCTGACAGCGGGACGGCGGGACCGCCCGCGGTCCGGGTCCAGGGCCTGTGGAAGAAGTTCGGCGAGCAGGTCGCCGTCTCCGGTATCGATCTGACGCTGCCGGCGGGCCGCTTCATCGGGCTGGTCGGCCCCAACGGCGCGGGCAAGACCACCACCCTCTCCATGGTGACGGGGCTGCTGCGACCGGACGCCGGGCTGGTCGAGATCGGTGGCCACGACGTCTGGCGGGACCCGGTGGCGGTGAAGTCCCGGATCGGCGTACTGCCCGAGGGCCTGCGGCTCTTCGAGCGGCTTTCGGGCCGCGAACTCCTGGGCTACATAGGGCGGTTGCGGGGTCTGCCCGGCGACGAGGTCGACAAACGGGCCGGCCAGCTGCTGGACGTCCTCGACCTGTCCGGCTCCCAGAACAAGCTCGTGGTGGACTACTCCACCGGTATGCGCAAGAAGATCGGCCTGGCCGCGGCCCTGCTGCACAACCCCGAGATCCTCTTTCTCGACGAGCCCTTCGAGGGCGTCGACCCGGTGTCCGCGCAGACCATCCGCGGTGTGCTGGAGCGCTACACCGCCTCCGGAGCGACGGTGATCTTCTCCAGCCATGTGATGGAGCTGGTGGAGTCGCTGTGCGACTGGGTCGCGGTGATCGCCGCCGGCCGGATCCGGGCGGACGGCCCGCTGGCGCAGGTGCGCGGCACGGCCCCGTCCCTTCAGGACGCGTTCCTCGAACTGGTCGGCGCGAGCGACCGCGGCGCGGGGCGGGAGCTGGACTGGCTGGGCGGTGGCGGCGCCCGATGAGCACCGGATCCGCGGCCGCCCACCCGGCCGCCGCACCCTCCCTGACCTCCGTCTTCGTACGGCTGAAGCTGTCGCTGCTGCGTAACGGGCTGCGCCAGTCGACGGGCCGCACGGTGGCCTATGTCGCCTCGATCGCCGTGGGGCTGGTCTTCGCGGCCGGTGCCGTCCTCGGGCTGATCGCGCTGCGTGGCAACGCCCATGTGGGCGCGCTGGTCGTGCTGCTCACCGGGATCCTCACGCTGGGCTGGGCGGTGATGCCGCTGTTCTTCCCCGCCGGTGACGAGACCCTCGATCCGACCCGGCTGGTGATGCTGCCGCTGCGGCCGCGCCCGCTGATCGTCTCGCTGCTGGTGGCCTCGCTGGTCGGGATCGGTCCGGTCGTCACCTTCGCGCTGGTGGCCGGCTCCGTGATCGCGGTCGCGGAGGGGCCGGTCGCCGCGGCCGTCGGCGTACTGGCCGTGGTCCTGGTGGTGTTGGTGTGCGTGTCCCTGGCGCGCGCGGTCGCCACCGCTTCGGTGCGGCTGCTGACCAGCCGCCGCGGCCGCGATCTCGCGGTGCTGAGCGGCCTGTTCATCGCCATCGGTGCGCAGGGCGTCAATATCGCCGCCCAGAAGCTGGGCCGCCCGGACGGGCTGTCCGTTCTGGAGCCGCTGGGCGACGTCCTGCGCTGGGTGCCGCCGGCGTCCGCGATAAGCGCCGTGGACGACGCCGGGCACGGCGCGTACGGGCGCGCGGCGGTGGGCCTGTCGCTGACGGCGGTGGTGCTGGTCCTGCTGCTGTGGTGGTGGCAACGGACCCTGACCGCCCTGATGACGTCGCCGGATTCGTCCACCCTCCAGGCCGTCGAGAAGGACAGCGGACGGCAGTCCGGTTCCGGTGACCGCGGGCCGGCGCGGCTGCTGCCGGGCGGGCGTACGGGCACGGTCATGCTGCGGACGCTGCGCTACGCCTGGCGCGACCCGAAGTCGAAGATGTCGTGGGCGACGGCGCTCGGTGTCGGCCTGCTGGTGCCGGTCGTCTCGTCGGTGCAGGGCAACGGCAGCATCTACACCGCGTTCTCGGCGTCCGCGCTGCTCGGCCTGCAGATGTACAACCAGTTCGGGCAGGACACCTCGGCGTTCTGGATGGTCGCCTCGACGATCTCCACCCCGCGCGACGCCTATCAGGAGCTGCGGGCCCGCGCCCTGACGCTGGCCCTGGTGGCGGTCCCCTATGTCACTCTCGTCGTCATAGGCACCGCGGCCCTCATCGGCCCGTGGTCGTCCTTCCTGGAGGTGTACGGGCTGTCGCTGGCGCTGCTGGGCGCGCTGCTGGCCACCGGGGCGCTGTCCTCCGCGCTGTTCCCGTACTCGATCCCCTCCGAGGGCAACAAGAACGTCGCGCCGGGGCAGGGCGCCATCGCCTGGTTCAGCCTCTTCGGGGGGCTGCTGATCGGCGCCGGGCTCAGTCTGCCGCTGCTGGCGCTGACGATCTGGCTCCATGTCGCGGGCCTGCACGGCCTGTTGTGGGTGCTGCTGCCGGTCGGCGTGGTCTACGGTGCCGGCGTCGCGGAGCTGGGGCTGCGGGTGGCCGCGCCCAGGGTGGCGCGGCGGCTGCCGGAGATCCTGACGGCGGTCAGCAAGGGCTGACGGCACCGGGCAGTGGTGCGGCGACCTCCGCTTGACATCAAGTTTGGTTGAGGTCCGAGGGTTTGGGGTGCCGGCCGAGGAACGGCCGGCACCCCATTCGTCTCAGGAGTACCGCCATGCCCGCTGCCCCCACGCTCGGCGATACCGCCGCCGGGTCCGGCACGCCCACCGGCCGCCCCCGTGAGTACGGCGTCACCGCCCTGGCGTCCGTCGTCGTCCTCGGCTCGCTGATGACCGTGCTCGACACCACGATCGTCAACGTCGCCCTCAACCGGCTCTCCCGGGACTTCCACGCCCCGCTGGCCGCCATCCAGTGGGTGGCCACCGGCTACACCCTCGCGCTGGCCGCCGTCATCCCGCTCACCGCGTGGGCGATCGGCCGGTTCGGCACAAAACGCCTCTATCTGCTGGCGATCGGCGCGTTCGCCCTGGGCTCCGCGCTCGCCGGGCTCGCCTGGAACACCGAGTCGCTGATCGCCTTCCGGGTGCTCCAGGGGCTGGCGGGCGGCGCCGTCCAGCCGGTCGGCATGACCATCCTCATCCGGGCCTCCGACCCGGCACACCGGGGCCGGATGATGAGCATCCTCGGCCTCCCGGTGCTGGTCGGCCCGTTGATCGGCCCGGTCCTCGGCGGCTACCTGGTCGATGAGGTCTCCTGGCGCTGGATCTTCCTCATCAACATCCCGGTCGGCGTCCTCACGCTCGTCCTGGGCGCCCGCTTCTTCCGGCGCGACACCCCACAGCCCACCAGCCGGCTCGACCTGCCCGGCCTGCTGACCCTCTCCCCCGGTCTGGCCCTGCTGATCTACGGGCTGAGCACCGGCGCCGAACGGCACACTTTCACCACCGCCGGCGTCCTGCTGCCCACCCTGCTCGGCGCCGCCCTCGTCGTCGCCTTCGTGATCCGCGCGCTGACCGCCCGGGACCCGCTCATCGACCTGCGGCTGCTGCGGCACGGCCCGTTCGGCTCGGCGGCGGCCACCCTGGCACTGTTCGTCTGCGGGTACTTCGGCTCGATGCTGCTGCTGCCGCTCTACTACCAGGTCGTCCGCGGGCAGAGCGCGACCGGCGCCGGGCTGCTGGGCATCCCGCAGGTCGTGACCACCGGCATCACCATGCAGTTCGCCGGCCGGCTGGTCGACAAGGTGGCGCCGCGCCGGCTCATCATGTCCGGAGTGGCCCTGGCCGCCACCGGGTTCCTCGCCTTCACCACCCAGGTCGCCGCCGACACCCCGTACGCGGTGCTGCTCGCGGCGCTCGCCGTCATGGGCATCGGGGTCGGTATGACGATGATGCCGACCATGGCTTCGGCCACCCGCAACGTCGACAACGACCGGATCCCGGCCGCCTCCACGACGCTGAGCATCATTCCGCAGATCGCGTCGTCGATCGGCGGTGCGCTGATGTCCGTCCTGCTCGCCGGGGCGATCGCCGACCGGCTCCCGGGCACGATGGCCGGCGGCCTGGAGGCCGTCCACGCACTGCCCGCCGGTGCGGTGCGCGGCCTGGCGCCACAACTCGCCGAAGCCTTCCAGCACACCTACGTGTGGGCCGTGGCGCTGGTGGCACTGGCCCTCCTGCCTGCGCTGTTCCTGCCCCGGGGAAAGCGGGAGGCGGTCTGAGGGGGCCGGTGCGGGCGGGCGGCCTGTGGACAACGGCCGGTGCGGAGCGGGCGTTGCCGCGACGTTATCCACAGGCTCAACCGGCCGGTCGACGCGAGGGGTAGCGTCGGGGCAGCGATATCAACGAGATGTGAACGAGGGGCGGTGGGGGCGGTGCGGCGCGCCGGAATGCTGCTGGTGGTGGGTTGGTTGGCGGTGCTGTTCACCGCCGGCGGGGCGCAGGCCGCGCCCGTGGGGCAACAGGCACCGACCCAGGCCGCGTATCTCGCCGAGCGGCTCCGGGAGAACCCGGTCTACATCAGCGATCAGATCCCGCGCGAGGTCCCTCGTTCCACCGCCCCCGAATTCGCCCGGGAGGCCCGGCGGCTGAGCGTTCCGACGTATGTCGTCGTGCTCCCGCGGTCCTCCCTCACCGTCGACACCTCCGGTCTGCTCGCCGGTATCCACGACCGGCTCGGGCGCAAGGGCCTGTATGTCGCGGTGAGCGAGTCGGGGCTGGACGAGGTGGAGACCTACGGGGTGAGCCTGCCCGCCAAGGACGCGAGCACGGCCACGCTGTACGAGCTGCCGTACGACGCCACGGCCCGCGAGACGTTCCGGCACTTCGTCGACGTCCTCGTCTCGGGGCAGGCCCCCCAGCGCGCCGAGGCGGCCCGCGCCCGATACGGCGGCCCGGACGCGTCGGACGAGCCGTCGAATCTGCACACCTCCCACACCGACCGTGAGGACCAGAGCTTTCTGACCGGTATCGCGGTCACCGGGATCCCGCTCTCCGCCCTGCTGATCACGATCTACGCGTGGCAGCGGCACCGGGTCCGGCACGCCCCCGGCACGGCCGGTCCCGGGCCGTTCCCCCGCGCACGTCTGATCCCCCTCGGGGCGGCCGCCCTCGCCGTCGCCGGGCTGCTGGCCTTCACCGCCTCGCAGATCTATGACGACACCACCAGCGGCGACGGCGCACGTCCGACGGCCGCCGATATGCGGGCCCGCATCGACCGGTTCGCCGACGGCCTGCGCCGCGACCCGCTCTACGTCGATCCCGAGACCCCGTCCGAGCTGGACGCCGCCGAGCGCGCCCACCTCCGCGACCGGCTCCGCTCGCTGAAGATCCCGGTCCTGATCGCGGCCGTCCCCACCCCCCTCGAAGACGAATCCCGGGGCAGCGCGGAGCTGTTGGCCAAGTCGCTGCACGACCGGCTGCACCGCGACGCCCTCTACGTGATCGCCAATCCGGCGTCCGGCATGATCGACCTCTTCAACTACGGTGCGCGGATCGGCGACGACTACTTCCTCGAGCGCCCGCGCGAGATCGAATACCCCCGCTCCGCCGACCCCCGGCTCGGCCCCCGCCTGGACACACTGCTCACGTTCGTCGCCAGGACTCCGCCGGCCGCACCGGGCCACCCGCCGTACCCCCCGCCGCCCGCGGAGGACCCGGTCACGGAGCGGGCGCTGCCCGGCCTCTTCGCCGGGGACTTCGATGCCGGGCTGCTCGTCGGCACCTTTGCGGCGGGCCTGCTCTTCGGCCTGGTGGCAGCGGGGTGCGCCGTCGGCCGCGCCGGCCGCCGCCGCTTGCGTCCCCGGCCGTCAGGACCGGCCCGGACTCCCGAGGTCTCCGGAGCCCGGACTCCCGAGGCCCCGGACCGGCCCTCCCTCTCCTGGCTGCGGCGCACGGCCCGCCGGGAGGTCGACGCCCTCACCGCCGCCCTGGAGTCCGCGACTTCGCTGTCGGAGGAGCGCCGGCGCCGGGCATGGGAGTGCCTGGACGCCGCGGCGCTGCTGATCGACGGCGAGAGCGACGGCCGGATCGACGCCGACGCCGGCCCCGCCGACCTCGCCTGTGCGATCGTGCTGACCCGCGCGGGCCGGGCCTCGACCGAGGACCCGGACGCCGGACCACACGTCTGCGGGCGCAATCCGCTGCACGGCGCGGCCCGCGGGCGCCGGGAGATACAACCTGACGGAGACAGCGACGTCCTGGGCCGGGTGATCCCGGTGTGCGAGGCCTGCCGGGAGACGCCGGGCCCGATGCTCCGGCTACGGTCCTCGACGACCGGGGGCGGCGACCCGTATGTCCCCTACCCCACGCTTCCCGGACCGCTGGCCGCCCTCGGCGACGGCGCCTCGACAGACCAACTCACCAGCGATGTACGGGAGCACTTCGGTGTCCACTGACCTCCGCCGCCGCCTGCGGACCGCCGCCGCGGTCGCCACGTCCTCCGTCGCGCTGCTGCTCTGCGCCGCGTCGCCCGGCATGGCGGCCGAGAGCCCGGGGCAGAAGATCGCCGGCGCGCTGCGCAAGTCCCCGGTCTATGTCGACCCGTCCCTCTCCTCCGCTGTCGGCCCCGCCCAGCAGCGCGAGCTGATCGACCGGATCCGGCGCACCGGCCTGCCGATCCGCGTCGCGCTGGTGCCGCTGGTGGAGGGCGACAGCTGGGGCGGCGATCCCCGCCAGCTCGCCGAGGTGGTCCACGACCGGATGGGCGGCGGCCCGTCCATCCTCCTCACGCTCGGCACGTACCACGACGACATCGCCGCCCGCGAATGGCCGGCCGACGCCCACCAGGCGCAATCGGCCGCCGCCACGGTCTTCCACCAGGACGACATGCACGGCGCCGGCCTGCCGAAGCGGCTCGCCCGCGCGATCGACATCATCAAGGCGGGCGACGGCGACAAGGAATACGAGAAGGCCACCGCCGACCTCAACTCCCCGACAGGCAGCGCCGCTTCAGGCACGTCCGGTGCGGGCACGACGGGTTCGGGCAAGGCGTCCGACTCCCCGCTCGGCCGGATCCTGGCCCTCGCCGTCGGGCCGGTGCTGCTGCTCGCCGCGGCCGGTCTCCTGCTGCGCCGCCGCGCCCGACTGCGCGACCTCTCGACACCGTTCGCACTGCCGCGCTCCGTCTTCGCCGCCGCGCGCAGGGCCGACGAGGCCGGGCTCCGCGACCGCGCCGCCGAAGAGGTCATCCGGCTGGGCGAGGAGGCACACGCCGCCCAGGGCGCCGCGACATCCGTCGAGCGGGCCCTCGATGCCTACGCCGCGGCCGGCACGGTCCTGGACCAGGCGCGCGGAATCCCGGACCTGGCAGGTGTGTTCGCGCTGGTCGCCGAGGGCCGCGCGGCCCTCTCCCAGGCCCCGGACGCGCTCCCCCTGTGCTTCTTCCACCCGCTGCACGGCCCCGCCGCCCGCCGCATACCCTGGCGCCCCCTCGGCCGCCGCGAGCAACTCCGCGTCGCCGCCTGCGACCCCTGCATACGCGCCGTACGGTCCCGTCGCGCCCCGGAGGTCCTCACCGACCACCGGGACGGCCGCCCGGTCCCGTACTTCGAGGTCCCCGCCGACGACAGCCTCTGGGCGGTCACCGGCTACGGCTCACTGCTCACCGAGGAGGACACCCTTGCCGCACGGGTCCAGCGCGGCGACTTCACCCGGACCCTGGGATGACCGCACGCGCGGCCGCTCAGACCGCCGGCAGGCCGTAGATCTCGTCGCCGTGGGTGGCCAGCAGCCGCTTCCCGGCGGCGGCGATGCGCCACTCCTCCATGCTCCCGGTGTTGTCGTTGTAGTTCCAACGGGCCTTGCCGGTCTTCGGGTCCAGCGCGAAGATCCCGCCGGCATCGTCGTACGAGGCGCCGTAGAGACTGTCGCCGACCCGCACGAACTCCGTCGGCGCCCGGCGCGCGCCGACGTCCTCGCACAGCCACTGCTTCTTGCCGCGCACGGGATCCACCGCCCACACCCCGCCGCTGTGGTCGCCCGCGTAGAGCACCCCGCCGGCCATCATGGGCTGGTAGAAACTGCGGCGGCCCTCGGAGGACAGGGACCAGTCGGGCTTGCCGGTGTCGATGTGCACCGACCGCAGCCGGTCGCCGCCCAGGAACACGCGCTTGGCGTGCACGGCCGGGCGCCAGGCGATGTCGTCGCCGATCTTCTGCGTCCACAGCTGGGTGCCGTTCGCGGTGTCCCGGACGGTGACGTTGCGCCGGCCGTCGGTGTAGACGAGCCGGCCGTCCACGGCTACGCCTTCGAGGTCGTAGTCCTTGGTGCCCTTGTCCCGCGGCTTGCGCCAGTCGACCTTGCGGGTACGGATGTTGATGGCCGCGATCGCGGTGAGATGGACCGTGGTGTCCTCCGTCCGCACGGAGGCGATGACGTAGATCCGCTGCTCGTCGGCGGCGAGGATGTGCTCGACGGTCAGCGCGCCGTTGAGCCTGCTGCGCCACACCTCCTTGCCGGTGGCCGGATCGAGCCCGATGACGTCGCCGTCGTACTCCGTGCTGACGAAGAAGAGCTTGCCGGCCGCGAAGATCAGCGGCGCCCCGGCGGGCGCCACGCCCTTGCGCGTCCATTTCGTCTTGCCGCCGCCGACATGCCGGGCGACCAGGGGATCGCCGCTGATCAACAGCAGTCCGTTGTGCGCCAGCAGCGGCTGGCCGGAGGTGAGCGAGTCCGTCTCGGCGGTGCGGTGCCACAGCACCTGCGGAGCGGTCCCGGGCGGCGGGGTGGTGAACTTCTCCGCCCCGGCGTCCCCGGGCTCCGGGCCGTTCGCGCCCTTCCCGTCCGCCTCGCCCTTGTCCTTGTCCTGACCGCCGAGCGCCCAGATCCCCGCGCCGCCGAGGGCCGCCACACCGACCGCGGCGCCCGCCGCGAGCCCGAAGAACCGGCGCCGGGAAGGCGCGGCGGGCATGGTGGGCGCGGCGGCCGCCGGCGCGTCGGCGACCGTGGGCACACCGCCCGGAGCCGTCGGCCGGCCGGAGTTCGACGCCCCGCCGAGGACGTACGTCGGCGCGGTGCCGAATCCGCCCGGAGCCCCACCGGGCGGCACGGGCGTCCCCTGCTGCCCACCGGGTGCGCCGGGGCCGGCGGCGTCCGGTACGGGCGTGCCGTGTTCCGGAGTTTCCAGGTCGAGGATGCGCGCGGCATGGGTGGCGATGGTCGAGGCGACCGCCCCCGGGAGCCAGTTGGTGAAGACCTCTCCGGTGCCCTTGGGCGCCAGCGTCTCCCACACCTGGGCGGGGGTGGGTCGTTGGGCGGGATCGCGCTGGAGGCAGGCCGTGACCAGGGCGAGCAGATGCTCCGGTACGCCGGTGAGATCCGGCTCGCCGTGGACGACCTGGTAGAGGACGGCGGCCGGGGTGGTGTCGGTGTAGGCGGTGCGGCCGGTGGCGGCGTAGGCGAGGACCGCGCCGAGCGCGAAGACGTCGCCGGGCGTGCCGACCGGCTGGCCGAGGGCCTGCTCCGGCGGGATATAGCCCGGCGAGCCGACGACCACGCCGGTCTGGGTCATCCGGTCTCCGTCGACGGCACGGGCGATCCCGAAGTCGATGACCCGGGGGCCGTCGGCCGCCAGCAGCACATTGGACGGCTTGAGGTCGCGGTGCACCAGGCCGACGGAGTGGATCTCGGTGAGCGCGGCCGCCAGCCCCGCGCCCAGCGCCCGCACACTGTGCTCGGGCAGCGCCCCGTGCTCGTCGACCACCTCGGTCAGCGACGGCCCGAGGACGAACGCGGTGGCGAGCCAGGGCAGTGCGGCGTCCGTGTCGGCGTCGACGACCGGCGCCGTATAGCGGCCGGACACCGCGCGGGCTATCTCGACCTCCTGCCGGAACCGCCCGCGGAACGCGGTGTCCTGGGCCAGATCCGGCCGGACGACCTTGACCGCGACGGTGCGCCCGCCCGCCGAGCGCGCCAGGTACACCCGCCCCATGCCGCCGGCGCCGATCCGGCCCAACAGGCGGTACGGCCCGAGGGATTGCGGATCGTCCTGAAGCAAGGGGTCCATCTGCGGGCCTTCCCCGTCGACCGGGCGCGCAGTGCAGCACCGCCCTAACCAAGCCGCGCGACCACCGCGCCACGGCAGTGCATCGTAACGAAGCCGGTTGCGGCCAACTCGCCTGGCACACCGCCCCGATGGCCGCACGATGTGGAGGCCCGCCGTCCTGTTTCCGCGAGGATTTGCGGGACTGCAACGGCGCCACGGGCGGCCTCGGCCGCCCGTGGCAGGACGCCCACCGCCCGACCGCCAGCCACCGGCACCGGCACCAGCACCAGCACTGACACCGGCACCAGCCGACGCGGCGCCCCGCCTCAGATCACCGATCCCCTTCGCGCACCGCCCCCAGACCACCGCCCCCTCAAACCCACCGCCCTCTCAAACCACCGACCCCAAAAACCCCTCAACCACCCGCCGCCACTCCTCCGGACGCTCCCAGGGCAGCAGATGCCCCGCATCGGCGATCTCGGCGTACTCCCCCCGCGGCAGCACCCGCACCATCTCCTGCGCCTCCGCACGCCCCAACTCGGCGTCCAGCCCCCGCACGACGAGCGCCGGGCACGGCACCTGGCCGAGCTCCTCCCAGTGCGCGTCATGGACCCAGGTCTCACGGGCCGTCAGCATCTGCCGACGGGAGAAGACCGGCCGCCAGCCATCGGCCCGCTCGGCCATCACCTCGGCGAAGAACTCACCGCGCGCGGGCCTCGGCCGCTCGAGCGTCGGATCGTCCTCGCCGAACCACCTGCGGACATCCGCCAGCGTCGCGAACGGCACCGGCCACGACCGAAACCACTCGGTCCACTCACGCTGCGACGCCGCGCCGAGCGCCGATGCCCGCATATCGCAGATGACCAGCGCACTGACCAGATCCGGTCGGCGGGCCGCTAACTGCCACGCCGTCAGGGCGCCCATGGCATGACCGACGAGGGCGACCGGGGCCAGGCCGAGCTGCTCGATGGCCGCGATCGCGTCGTCGACATAGGCGGAGCGGTCGTACGGGCCGTCGCCCGGCTTCTCGCTGCGGCCGTGCCCGCGCTGGTCCAGGCCGACCGGGCGATATCGCGCGCCGAGCCAGCGCGCGGTGTCCGCCCAGTGCGCCGCGCGCCCCATCAGGCCGTGGAGCAGCAGCACACCCGGGCCGCGCTCGGTCTCCTCCAGCCCGCCACCGATCTTGGGCGGGTCGGTGAACTCCCAGGCGGCAAGCCGAATGCCGCCGGCCCCTGTCACATCGATGCGCCGCACCATATGCCCTGGCACCCCCAATCGTCCCTTGAGCAGCCCCACACTATCGAACCTCTATTCGAACGCACCGTCAGCGCGCCCAACACCCCTCGTTCGAGTGACGGCGCTCAAGGATTGGCCGCGCTCCCCACGGGGAGACATCTGCCGGGAGGCGGGCCCTACCGGGAAGGGGGCCCGAGGGGAAAGACCCTGGGAGCTCGGGGCTCCGGGTCTTTGCGGGGGGACATGGGGAGGCAGGGCCCCGGCTGCTCGCAGCGCCGGGGCCCTGATCGTCATCGGACTCAGCGGACCCAGTGGACGCACACGAGCCTCCTCCCCACCCCGGAGAGCCGACGGCGGGCGCCCCCGCCTCGTGCCGACATATGCCAATGCGTCAGCGCAAGCGTGGCACGACACCGGCCGTATCGCACCGATTCGCACAAGACCGTTCAACGCGCATGCACTTGCGAAGCCCGCCGAACGGCGCATCGGCGCAGTTCAACGGGCTCACGAAGGCAGACGGAAAGAATGCGGAAAAGAGAAGCGAAGGGGACGGCCTCGCGCCCCGTACCACCACCGCCGAACCGGCCCCCGCGCCGGCCATGAGAGCGGCACACGGCCGTCAAGACCCAAGCCCCGGCGGGGGCATGACGGCCCGACCGCTACCGCTCGAGCCCCGACGGCACCGCCACCGCACGCACCCCGGACGAGCCGCGGCGGCCAGGGCCGGTCCGGCCCTGGCCACTTGGTCAGGCCCTACCGCTTGGCCACGAACACATGCGAGGCGATCTCGGCGTCCAGCTCGGCGGCCTCGCCACTGCTGCCGACCAGCACGCCGGCCGGCGACTCGGTCACGCTCACCACCGCGCCCGGCTGCACACCGGCCCGCCGCAGCGTGTACATCAGCTGGGCGTCCGCCTGGATCGGCTCGCCGATGCGGCGCACCACGACCGTCTTGCCGTCGGACCCGGCGTCCAGATCCATCAGGCTCACCATGCCCGCGTCCAGGAACGGGTCAGCCTCGGAGGACTCGCCGAGCTCCTCCAGGCCGGGGATGGGGTTGCCGTACGGCGACTCCGTCGGATGGCGCAGCAGTTCCACGACGCGGCGCTCGACCGCCTCGCTCATCACATGCTCCCAGCGGCACGCCTCGGCGTGCACCTGCTCCCACTCCAGCCCGATGACGTCGACGAGCAGGCACTCGGCGAGGCGGTGCTTGCGCATCACGCGGGTGGCCAGCCGCCGGCCCTCTTCGGTCAGCTCCAGATGGCGGTCACCCGCGACCGTCAGCAGGCCGTCTCGCTCCATGCGCGCCACGGTCTGGCTGACCGTCGGGCCGCTCTGTTCGAGCCGCTCCGCGATGCGGGCGCGCATGGGCACCACACCTTCCTCTTCCAATTCGAGGATGGTGCGGAGATACATCTCCGTGGTGTCGATCAGTCCGGACATGCGTGCCCCTCGATATGTCGTGCGGTGGCCCTGAACCCAATTCTGACGCATCCCACTGACAACGGTGCCTACTCGTCCGCACACCGGACGTCGCGCCTGTATTGACACGGCACTGGTCCAGACCGCAACGTGATCCGCGCCACGACCGCCCGCCCTGCGGATTCCGCCTGGGTGAGCGGCGCATACGCACCGTGCGGAGGCCGTCCGTACGCCGGTGGAATCCGGCGCGGCGCCCCGGGAATCCGAGGCGGAAGACGGGAATTCCCGGGATGTCACCACGGCCGACGACACCCGACAAAACGAGAGGGGCCCCACACCCATGGTTGACAGCGGCGGGAGCAACGGGAGCAGCGCAGGCGACCGGAGCGACCCGGGCGACCGGCCGGCCGGGCAGTACTTCGACGCCGCGATCACCCTGCTGCGGCGGGTCCGCGACCAGGAGGGCGGCCGGATCACCGAGGCCGGAAGGCTGATCGCCGACACCGTCGAGGCGGGCGGCCGGGTCTTCTCCTTCGGCGCGGGACACTCCTCGCTCCCCGCGCAGGACACCGTCTACCGCGCGGGCGGCCTGGCGGTCATGAACCTGCTGTCCGTCCCCGGGGTCGTGGGCGTGGACGTACGGCCGGCGACCCTCGGCAGCGCGCTGGAGCGGGTCGACGGGCTGGCCGGGGCGGTGCTGGACACCAGTCCACTGGAGCCGGGCGACGTCCTGGTGATCATCTCGCTGTCCGGGCGCAATGCGCTGCCCGTGGAGATGGCGATGAACGCCCGTGCGCTCGGCATCAAGGTCGTCGGTGTGACGTCGGTGGCGTACGCCGAGGAGACCAAGTCCCGGCACGCCTCGGGCACGTACCTCAAGGACCACTGCGACATCGTGCTCGACAGCCGGATCCCGGTCGGTGACGCGGAGCTGACGCTGCCCGGCATCGACGCGCCGTTCGCGCCCGCCTCCACGGTCGTCACCAGCGCGATCATGCAGGCCGTGGTGGCGACGGCGGCGGCCGCGCTGGCCGAGCGGGGCATCGACCCGCCGCTGCTGCGCTCCGGGAACGTCGACGGCGGACACGACTGGAACGCCCGGGTGATGGGCGCGTACGCGGACCGGATCTTCTACCGGCAGTAGGACCGGCCGGTGCGGGGGCGGGGGCGGTGGCTCAGTCCGCCTCCGCCGCCGCTCCCGCGAGGTCCAGTGCGGTCGCGATCCGGCCCGCGACGTCCTCCGCGTACACCGCGTCCGCGCGGTCGAAGGGGCGGCGGGAGGGTGCCCGCAGAAAGGTCACGACGCCGAGCGTGCGGCCGCGGCTGCGCAGCACCACGCACAGCCCGTGCACCGTGCCGTCCGGCCACTTGCGGGCGGCCGCCCAGCCGTCGGACGACACCGGGCCGGCGCTCGTCCGCACCGACCCGCAGCGCTCGTACGCCTGCGCCGCCGGATGCCCCGGCGCGTACGCCACCGGGAGCCCGGTCGGCGGTACCGCCTCGGAGGGGCCGGGCGAACCGGCGGGCGAGGCCAGCGCCCGCACCAGCCGCGGCGCCGCCGCGTCCGCCTCGCCATCGGCGTCCCAGCACGCCTCGTCCGCCGGCTCCGCCAGCGCCCCGTAGGACGCCGGCGGGGGCGTCGCGACCAGGTCGACCAGGCCGTGGTCGGCGAATCCGGCCAGCGCGAAGTCGAGGTGGACGGCCGCGGCCTCGGCCGGGTCCCGGCACTCCGCCGCCGCGCGCGAGGCACGGTGCAGCTGGTGGGAGCGGAAGCGCAGCAGGGAGTTCTCCCGCTCGGCCCGCTTGGCCTCCGTGACGTCCTGGAACAGCCAGGCGACGCCGAGCGGCACCGGTTCCTCGGCCAGCGGCGAGGCCAGCCGGACGAAGCCGCTGCGCCAGCACCGGCGGGGCAGTTCGCCCTCGTCGGAGCGGAGCGCCACCCACATCTCGGCGGCGGCCGGCGGCGCGCCCTCCCCCAGGACATGCTGGAGCGCCGCCTCCACCTCCTCCACGCCCTGCGCCAGGAAGTCGCCGAGCGGGCGTCCCAGCAGGGCCGTACGGCCGACGCCGAGGGCGCCGGCGGCGTGCGCGTTGACGACGGCGGGCCGCAGATCGGCGTCGACCAGCACCACGCCCCAGGAGGCGTCCTCGAAGAGCGCCTCGCTCAGCGCGATGGACCGCTCCAGATCGATCTGCGTATGCGCCTCGCTGAAGGCGCAGTACACGCCGGCGACCCGGCCATCGGGGCCGCGGACCGCGGAGGACTGGGTACGGACCAGGACCCGGCGGCCGTCCTTGGTCAGCAGCGCGAACTCGTGCACCTGACGGCCCGGGGAGCGCATCGCGGCGGCCAGCACCGCCTCGATCTCCTCGGCGTCCGGCTCACGGGCCGCCCAGCCGCCCAGGCCCGTACGGCCCACCGCCTCTTCGGCGGTCCAGCCCAGGACGCGTTCGGCTTCGAGGTTCCAGTGGGTGACCGCGCCGTCCGCGCCGAAGGCGACCAGGGCGGCGTCCATGCCGTCCAGGAGCGCGGCGAGCAGTCCGGAGTCGTCGTTGTCCGGTGGCGGGCCCTGGTCCCGTGGATCCGGCTCGGCTTCCGGTCCGGCGGTGGGCGGATGCGCCAAGGAGGCTGACGAGGCGGAGGAGGCAGACGAGGCAGATGAGGCAGACGAAGCAGTCACTGGCACCCCTTACGAACACGGCCGCACGTGCTGCACCTCGGATATTCAACTGGACCGTGACCCAGGGCACACGCGATTCCCGGAAATCGTTGCTTCCGGGAAATTCGGTTGTGCGGCCCGGGACGGCTTCTTAATGTGTGGGGCACACGAGAAGGGAGGTGGTTCGGCCAATGATTTCGCACCGGACGCGTGAGGTGGCTGCGGGCTAGCGGCCCGTCGCTTCACCGGAAGTGCAGCGCCGGACCGGCGCATACTGCAGATGCGCAGCCGGCCAATCCCAAGCAGTCACCCGACCCGCGGGCTGTCGGTTCGTCCGACCGGCCCTTCGCGCCACCGAGCGCGGAGGAGCAGCCCGCGGGTCGTCTGCGTGTGCAGGGCTCTCCGCGTGCGCAGGGCCCGGCGCCGCCCGCCCGTCTCAGGGCGCCAGGCGTTCCACCCGCCAGAGCCCGGCCCGGCGGCCGCCGCCCTCCTCGCGTACGTACCGCAGCCGGTCGTGCAGCCGGTTGTGCCGGCCCTGCCAGAACTCCACCGCCTCGGCGGCGACCCGGTAGCCGCCCCAGTGCGGTGGCGCCGGCACCTGCTCGCCCTCCGGGTAGCGGTCCGCCAATTGCTCGTAGGCGCGCTCCAGTTCCGCGCGCGAGGCTACCGTCGCGGACTGTTCGCTGGCCCAGGCGCCCAGTTGGGAGCCGTGCGGGCGGGTGCGGAAGTAGGCCGCGGTCTCGTCCCTGCCGATACGTTCCGCGGTGCCGGTCACGATGACCTGGCGGGCCAGCGGGTGCCACGGAAACAACAGCGAGACATAAGGGTTTTCGGCCAATTCGCGGCCTTTGCGACTGGTGTAGTTGGTGAAGAAGACAAAACCCCGGCTGTCGAATGCCTTGAGGAGCACGGTCCTTGAGCTGGGCCGCCCGGCGGCGTCCGCGGTCGAGACGACCATCGCGTTCGGTTCGTGCAGACCGGCCACGGCCGCTTCCTTGAACCAGCGCGCGAACTGGTCGTACGGACTGACGGCGAGATCCGACTCGGCGAGTCCCTCACTGCGATAGTGCGCACGCATGGAGGACGGGTCGGGGGCGTCATGGGCTTCGGGAGAGGGCACGTCGGCGGGATGCACGGCCTCATCTTGCAACATCACGTGCGCCGCGGGCAGCCGGGAAGGCCGGAAGTCTGCCCCTGGTCGACCTGCCGTAACCCTCTCTTCAGCGAATCGCCGAGTGTGCCGGATCTCACGCCTCCCCGCAGGTGACGAACCCGCCAAAATCATGGGCCTGCCCACTGTGGCCTCCGGACATCGGGAGCTATCGTGTCCGGCCTGGAGCACTCACGACTTCAGGGACTCGCCACTTCGCACAGTGACCGCACCGCGGCCCGACCCACCGCGGGAGGAACTGTCGCGTGACCCCTGCCCCGGCGGGGCATCACCCGGGGTGACCGGTACGGACCGCGAGCTGCCAGGCGCAGCCGCGTAACCGCACCGGCACCACACACCAGACTCGACCGCACGGCATTCCGGTCACCGGCCGTCTGCCGTCCCCATCATGAGGAGCCGAATGATGTCCGACTTCGTACCCGGACTCGAGGGAATCGTCGCGTTCGAGACGGAGATCGCCGAACCGGACAAGGAAGGCGGCGCGCTCCGCTACCGCGGGGTCGACATCGAAGATCTCGTCGGGCACGTGTCCTTCGGGAACGTCTGGGGCCTGCTGGTCGACGGGGCGTTCAACCCCGGTCTGCCGCCCGCCGAGCCGTTCCCGATCCCGGTGCACTCCGGTGACATCCGGGTCGACGTCCAGTCCGCGCTCGCCATGCTCGCGCCCGTCTGGGGCCTGAAACCGCTGCTTGACATCGACGAGCAGACGGCCCGCGACAACCTCGCCCGCGCCGCCGTCATGGCGCTGTCGTACGTCGCCCAGTCGGCCCGCGGGCAGGGCCTGCCGATGGTCCCGCAGAAGGAGATCGACAAGGCGGAGACCGTCGTGGAGCGCTTCATGAAGCGCTGGCGCGGCGAGCCCGACCCCAAGCACGTCAAGGCCGTCGACGCGTACTGGACGTCGGCCGCCGAGCACGGCATGAACGCCTCCACGTTCACCGCGCGGGTCATCGCCTCGACCGGCGCCGACGTGGCCGCCGCGCTGTCCGGCGCGGTCGGCGCGATGTCCGGCCCGCTGCACGGCGGCGCGCCCTCCCGCGTCCTCGGCATGATCGAGGAGATCGAGCGGACCGGCGACGCCGGCGCCTACGTCCGGCAGGCGCTGGACAAGGGCGAGCGGCTGATGGGCTTCGGCCACCGCGTCTACCGCGCCGAGGACCCGCGGGCGCGGGTGCTGCGACGCACCGCCAAGGAGCTGGCCGCCCCGCGCTTCGAGGTCGCCGAGGCGCTGGAGAAGGCCGCGCTGGAGGAGCTGCACAACCGCCGCCCCGACCGGGTGCTGGCCACCAACGTCGAGTTCTGGGCGGCCATCGTCCTGGACTTCGCCGAGGTCCCGGCGCACATGTTCACCTCGATGTTCACCTGCGCCCGCACGGCGGGCTGGAGCGCGCACATCCTGGAGCAGAAGCGGACCGGCCGACTGGTCCGGCCGTCGGCCCGCTACGTGGGGCCCGCGGCGCGCAACCCGCAGGAGATCGTCGGGTACGAGGACATCGCGGGCCGCTGAGCACCGCGCACCGCCCGCGCCGCCTGAGCCGCGGCTCGGTCCCGCGGGGACCGAGCCGCGCTCAGCCCAGGCGCAGCGTCGCGTGGATGTTGCCGGCCCACTGCTCCACCACCCGTTCCCGCCGCCCCGAATCGTCCGTCAGGAGATTCGCCAGGCCCAGGCCCCGGGCCATGTCCAGCAGGCCCTGCACCGTCTCCCGTACGCCGGGGACGGATTCGTCCGCTTCCAGCAGTGCCACCGCCGTACGGTGCGCCTCCCGGCCGACCCGTGCCTCCAGTGCGGTGACACGTTCGCGCAGCTGCTCCTCGTCGGACGCGGCCACCCACAGATGCAGCGCGGCCCGGAACAGCGGGCCCGTGTAGAGCCCGACCAGTTCCTCGACGATGATCCGGGTGCGGGCCGGGGAGCCGACCGGCGGCAGATTGTGCGCGACGGCCTTCAGCGCGTTCTGCCGCTTCTCCGCGACATGTTCGACGGCCGCCGTGAAGAGGTCCTCCCGGGTGCGGAAGTGGTGCTGGGCGGCGCCCCGGGAGACGCCGGCCCGCTCGGCCACCACGGAGACCGTGCTGCCGCTCCAGCCGCGTTCGGCCAGGCAGGAGACGGCGGCCTCCAGCAGCTTGAGGCGGGTGGCGCGGCTGCGTTCCTGCTGCGGCTGGTTGCCGGACAGGGTCCGGGCGCCGCGCGCCGGGCTCACCGCGCCCATGCCGGGGCCCGTCGCTCCAGGAAGGCGGTCATGCCCTCGCGGGCCTCGGCGGACCCGAAGAGCCGCGCCGACTGCTCGGCGAGCGCGTCCGTGTCGCGGTCGAAGGCCGCCAGTACTCCGGCGGTGACCAGCTTCTTCGACTCGGCCAGGCCCTGCGGGGAGCCCTTGCGCAGGCCCTCCACGACGGGGGCGAGGCCGGCGTCGACGTCGTCCGCCGCCAGGGTGACCAGCCCGATCCTGGCCGCCTCGGCGGGGCCGAACCTCTCCCCGGTGAGGTAGTAACGGCCGGCGGCGCGGGCGTCCAGCCGGGGCAGCAGCGGCATCGAGATGACGGCGGGGGCGAGGCCGAGCCGGGCCTCGGTGAAGGCGAAGGTCGCGTCCGGTCCGGCCGCCGCGATGTCGCAGGCGCCGAGCAGCCCGAGGCCGCCGGCCCGCGCGTGCCCGGTGACCCGGGCGACGACCGGTTTGGGCAGCTCCACGAGGGCGCGGAGCAGCCGGGCCAGACCGAGCGGACCGTCCTTGGCGGCGCCGGAGGTGGCCTCGGAGAGGTCCGCGCCGGCGCAGAAGGTGTTGCCGGTGTGGGTGAGCACGACGGCGCGGGTGGCGTCGTCGGCCGCGGCGTCCGCGAGCGCCTGGTGGAGCCCGGCGACGAGCCGGGCGGACAGGGCGTTGCGGTTGTGCGGGGAGTCCAGGGTGACGGTGGTGATGCCGCGCTCATACGCGACCCGCACGAGAGGCTCCGGCGAGTCAGCCGCGCCCCTTCCTCTGTCATCGGTCACTTCGGTCATCGGGCCGTCGAGCTGCTTCCTGTTCCTTGAGCGTTGTTGCTCGGATCGGATGATTCGCTCTCCGCACTGGGGTGCTGGAGTCCTGGACCGGCAGTCTGGTCCGTCGGCGATCGGCCCGTTCCTGGATGATCTGCCTGACCCGCGTGTGCGGGGTGTACAGGGAGATGTCGGGGTCTCCATCTCGTTCCAGGACGTTGATCGCTCCCGCGTGGTCTGCTTGCCACACCGCCCCGCACTGGGTGCAGTGAAGCCGGTCCCCTTGGCGCTTGCCGAGGATCCGGCAGCAGGGGGCGACTTGTGAGGTGTAGGCAGAGTTGACCAGCGTCAGCACAGAACCTCTGCGCTCCGACACGCTTGCCAGCGCCTCAGCCGTGACTCCTTTGGTCCAGGCGGCGAGGCGGCGGTTGGTGTTCTTGCCCAGCTTCTTCCGGGACACGAAAGGCCGGGTCAGATCCTCAGCAACGATTTCCCGGGCCTTGTCCACAACGTGGTGGACCGAGGCGAAGGTGATGCTGCGTACCTTCGTTTCGAAGACGCGGCGCCGCCCGTTGCGCTTGACTGTGCCGAGGTTGTTTCGGGTGATCCGGGCGGCCTTCGCCTCATCGCCCTGCTCAAGGGCTTTTTCGGCGATGGAACGGATCTTTGCCCGACGGGCGTTCTTGGCCTTGAGGAAGTCGGATTCTGCGCGAAGCAGGTCGCCGAGTTCCTGACCGAGGTGGTTGCCGTCCGAGTCGGTCAGGACTTCGCTGTATCCCTTGTCCACGCCGATCTTCTCAGTGCCGCAGGGCCGCAGACTGGACTTCAGGGCAGAGGCGTCGATGGCGTAGTGCACCTCGACCTGGCCGTCACGGAGGATCAGCCGCAGCGTCCCTGTCGGCGCGACCGTGGTGCCCAGCGGGATGGTGACCATCTTCCTGCGCACGAGCGACGGCACCGCGAGCCAGACGTTGCCCCCCTCGGTGAGGCTGTAGGTGCGGTACTGGTCTGAGCGCACCACGATCTGATTGTGGGTGCGGTTCCGGCCGCGCCGCCAGTGCCGACGCATCATGCGGGACAAGTACGGATCATCGGTCCATTGGTCGCGCTTGAGCGCGGTGAACAGGCATTTGCGCTCGGTCTTCTTCGCGGTGCGCTGCCGGATGGCCCTGCGGACCGGCACCTTACTGGCTTCACGGTGCGCTTTGATGTCGGCGACCGCATCGCGCACGGTCTCTTTCCACGCATTGGCCAGGACACCAAATCCACGAGCTGTGCCATCGGCCATCCATGTGTTGCGGATAGTGCGATCGCAGACGCCTACTCCAGCCAGTGACCCGAACTGGCGCCACACCAGCGAGCGGACCGCGCCCAGACGGCGTGCTTGCTCGACGAGTTGCGCGTACTTCCCCGCATTGAGCCTGCGGCTGTAGGCGACGCGGGTGACCTTCACTGTGCTCCGCCCTGGCGCTGTGTGGCCTGTTTGCCCGTTAGTTCAAGCCGGCATCGGCGATCCGACAGCATCGAAAACCCCCTCCAACTCATACGACCACGCTAGCGCGAGCCACTGACAACGCAGCGGACTCCGCCTGCTCGGCCAGCAGAGACTCCCGCCCTCAGTACGACTTGGGCAGCCCCAGTGACTGGTGTGAGACAAAGTTGAGGATCATCTCGCGGCTGACCGGGGCGATCCTGGCCACCCGGGCGGCCGTGATCATCGAGGCGAGGCCGTATTCGTGGGTGAGGCCGTTGCCGCCGAGGGTGTGCACGGCCTGGTCGACGGAGTGGACCGCGGCCTCGGCGGCCGCGTACTTGGCCATGTTGGCGGCTTCGCCGGCGCCCATGTCGTCGCCCGCGTCGTAGAGGTGGGCGGCCTTCTGGGTCATCAGCCGGGCGAGTTCCAGCTCGATATGGGCCTGGGCGAGCGGATGCGCGATCGCCTGGTGGGCGCCGATGGGGTCCTTCCAGACCTGGCGGGTGCGGGCGTAGTCCACGGCCCGTTCCAGGGCGTAGCGGCCCATGCCGAGGGCGAACGCGGCGGTCATGATGCGTTCGGGGTTGAGGCCGGCGAACAGCTGGAGCAGCCCGGCGTCCTCGTCGCCGACGAGGGCGTCGGCGGGCAGCCGCACGTCGTCCAGGGTGAGCTCGAACTGCTTCTCCGGGGCGGCCAGTTCCATCGGGATGGGGCTGCGGCCGAAGCCGGGGGTGTCGCGCGGGACGAGGAACAGGCACGGCTTGAGCTTGCCGGTCCTGGCGTCCTCGGTGCGGCCGACGATCAGTGTCGTGTCGGCGATGTCGACGCCGGAGACGAAGACCTTGCGGCCGTTGAGGACCCAGTCCCCGCCGTCGCGGCGGGCGGTGGTCGTGATGCGGTGCGAGTTGGAGCCGGCGTCCGGCTCGGTGATGCCGAACGCCATCGTGCGGCTGCCGTCGGCCAGCCCCGGCAGCCAGGTCCGTTTCTGCTGCTCGGTGCCGAACCTGGCGATGACCGTGCCGCAGATGGCGGGCGAGACGACGAGCATCAGCAGCGGGCACCCGGCGGCCCCCAACTCCTCCAGGACGATGGCGAGTTCGGCTATGCCGCCGCCTCCGCCGCCGTACTCCTCGGGGAGGTTGACGCCGAGATAGCCGAGCGCCGCGGCTTCCGCCCAGAGTTTGTCGGTGTGCCTGCCGTCGCGGACGACGTCGGCGAAGTATGCGCGGCCGTAGCGCTTGCCGAGCGCCGCGACGGCGTCCCGCAGGGCGCGGTGTTCCTCGGTCTCGATCACAGGGTTGTTCATGGCTGTGCTCATGACGGCTCCTTGTGTGCCGGGGTGGGTCCGGTCCTTGTGTGTGCCCGAGTCAGTCCGATACGACGGCCAGCAGCGCGCCGACCTCGACCTGCTGCCCGGTGCGGACGGGCAGCGAGGTGAGGGTGCCGGCGCCCGACGCGGTGATCTTGTGTTCCATCTTCATGGCCTCCAGCCACAGCAGCGGCTGCCCGGCCTCGACCCGGTCGCCCTCGGCGAGCCCGGCCGCGACGCGGACGACCGTCCCGGGCATCGGCGCGAGCAGCGAGCCGGGTTCGGTGCGGGCGGCCGGGTCGGGGAAGCGGGGGCGCGCGGTGAGCGCGCACGAGCCGAGCGGGGAGTCGACGAAGACCTGGTCGCCGGCCGCCGCTATCGCGAACTCGCGGCGTACGCCCTCGACTTCGAGCACGACCTTGTCCCGCGCGGCGCCGAGCAGCCGTACGCCGGGGAAGTCCTCGGCCCGCAGCCCTTCGCGGGTGATCCGGTAGCGGACCTCGTAGCCGCGGTCGCCGTGCTCGTACGTCTTGGTCTGCGGCTGCGAGGCGACGTTCCGGAAGCCGCCGAAGCGGGACCGGCCGTGCGCGTCGGCGACCGCGGCGGCCAGCGCCTGGAGGGCCGCGCCGGCTTCGTTCCGGGTCGTCAGCGCGGCGAGATGGCGGTCGTAGAAGCCGGTGTCCATGCGGGCCCCGGTGAACTCCGGGTGCCGCAGGGACCGTACGAGCAGGTCGCGGTTGGTGACCGGGCCGTGGACGCGGGCGCGTTCCAGTGCGGCGGCCAGCTTGCGTACGGCCTGCGCGCGGGTGGGCGCCCAGGCGACGGCCTTGGCCAGCATCGGGTCGTAGTGCACCCCGATCCGGTCGCCGTCCGCGTACCCGGTGTCCAGGCGCAGGCCGGGCACGGAGAGGCGGTGCAGGGTGCCGGTCTGGGGCGCCCAGCCGCGCGCCGGGTCCTCGGCGTAGAGGCGGGCCTCGACGGCGTGGCCGCGGGGTTCGGGCGGCTCTGCGGGCAGTGTTTCGCCCTCCGCCACGCGGATCTGGAGGGCGACCAGGTCGATGCCGAACACCTCCTCCGTGACGGGGTGTTCGACCTGGAGGCGGGTGTTCATCTCCAGGAAGTGCGCAGTGTCGCCGACGACCAGGAACTCCACGGTGCCCGCGCCCCGGTAGTCGGTGGCGCGGGCGGCGCGGACCGCCATCTCGTGCAGGGAGGCGGTGAGTTCGGGGGTGAGGCCGGGGGCCGGGGCCTCCTCGACGACCTTCTGGTGGCGGCGCTGGAGGGAGCAGTCGCGGGTGCCGAGCGGCCAGACCGTGCCGTGCGCGTCGGCCATCAGCTGGACTTCGACGTGCCGGCCGCCTTCCAGGTACGGCTCGACGAACACCTCGTCGTCGCCGAAGGCGCTCCGGGCCTCGGCGCGGGCCGCCGCCAGCTCCTCGTCGAGCCGGGACAGCTCCCGTACGACCCGCATCCCGCGGCCGCCGCCGCCCGCCGCCGCCTTGACCAGCACCGGCAGATCGTCCTCGGTGACCTCGGTCAGCGGGGCGATGCCCATCAGTTCCTTGGCCCGGGTCTTGGAGGCCATCGCCTCGATCGCCTCGGGCGGCGGGCCGATCCAGGTGAGGCCCGCGTCGAGCACGGCGCGCGCGAAGCCGGCGTTCTCGGCGAGGAAGCCGTAGCCGGGATGGACGGCGTCGGCGCCGGTGTCGAGGGCGGCCTTCACGATCAGGTCGCCGCGCAGATAGGTGTCGGCCGGGGTGTCCCCCGGGAGCCGTACGGCGGCGTCCGCCTCGTGTACGTGCGGGGCCCCGGCGTCCGCGTCGGAGTGCACGGCGACGGTGGAGATGCCCAGCTCACGGCAGGTACGGAAGACCCGGCGGGCGATTTCGCCGCGGTTGGCGACGAGCACAGAGGTGATCATGTTCGGCCTCACATCCGGAAGATGCCGAAGCCGCCTCGCGCGCCTTCGACGGGGGCGGTGTGGAGGGCGGACAGGCACAGGCCAAGGACGGTTCGGGTGTCGCGGGGGTCGATGACGCCGTCGTCGTAGAGCCGCCCGGACAGGAACATCGGCAGCGACTCGGACTCGATCTGCTGCTCCACCATGGCGCGCAGGGCGGCGTCCGCCTCGGCTGCCTTGTCGTCGTATCGCTGCCCCTTGGCGGCGGCCGAGGCGCGCGCGACGATCGACAGCACGCCCGCGAGCTGCTGCGGGCCCATGACGGCGGACTTGGCGCTGGGCCAGGCGAAGAGGAAGCGCGGGTCGTAGGCGCGGCCGCACATGCCGTAGTGCCCGGCGCCGTAGGAGGCCCCCATCAGGACGGAGAGGTGCGGGACGCGGGAGTTGGACACCGCGTTGATCATCATCGCGCCGTGCTTGATGATGCCGCCCTGCTCGTACTCCTTGCCGACCATGTAGCCGGTGGTGTTGTGCAGGAAGAGGAGGGGGATGTCGCGCTGGTTGGCCAGCTGGATGAACTGGGCGGCCTTCTGGGACTCGGCGCTGAACAGGACGCCCTGCGCGTTGGCGAGGATGCCGACGGGGTAGCCGTGGAGTTCGGCCCAGCCGGTCGCCAGGCTCGGCCCGTAGAGCGGCTTGAACTCGTCGAAGTCCGAGCCGTCCACGATCCGGGCGATGACCTCGCGGGGGTCGAAGGGTGCCTTGAGGTCGCCGGGGACGATGCCCAGCAGTTCGTCCTCGTCGTGTTCGGGTGGCGCGGCGGCCGGCGGATCGGCCTGTGCCTTGCGCCAGTTGAGGCGGGCGACCACCCGGCGCGCCTGTCGCAGCGCGTCCGGCTCGTCGATGGCGAAGTAGTCCGCGAGCCCGGAGGTGCGGGCGTGCATCTCGGCGCCGCCCAGCGACTCGTCGTCGCTCTCCTCGCCGGTCGCCATCTTCACCAGCGGCGGCCCGCCGAGGAAGACCTTGGCCCGCTCCTTGACCATGATGACGTGGTCGGACATGCCGGGGACGTACGCGCCGCCGGCCGTGGAGTTGCCGAAGACGACGGCGACGGTCGGGATGCCGGCGGCGGACAGCCGGGTGAGGTCCTTGAAGAGCGCCCCGCCCGGGATGAAGATCTCCTTCTGGCTGGGCAGGTCCGCGCCGCCCGACTCGACCAGCGAGACCACCGGCAGCCGGTTGGCGTGGGCGATCTCGTTCGCGCGCAGCGCCTTCTTGAGCGTCCAGGGGTTGGAGGCGCCGCCGCGTACGGTCGGGTCGTTGGCGGTGATCAGGCACTCCACGCCCTCGATGACGCCGATGCCGGTGACCAGCGACGCGCCCACGGCATAGTCGCTGCCCCAGGCCGCGAGCGGCGACAGTTCCAGGAAGGGCGTGTCGGGGTCGAGAAGCAGCTCGATCCGCTCGCGGGCGAGCAGTTTGCCGCGCGCCCGGTGCCGGTCGCGGTACTTCTGCCCGCCGCCGTCGACCGCCTTGGCGTGCTCGGCGTCGAGCTCTGTCAGCTTGGCGAGCATCGCCGCACGGTTCTCCGCGTACTCCGGGCTCGCGGTGTCCAGCCCGGTTCCGAGCACGGTCAAAGCAGCACCTCCGGTATGTCCATGTGCCGTGAGCGCAGCCACTCCCCCACGGCCTTGGCCTGCGGGTCGAAGCGGGCCTGCGCCGCGACGCCCTCGCCGAGCAGTCCCTCGACGACGAAGTTCAGCGCCCGCAGCCGTGGCAGTACGTGCCGCTCGACGGGCAAGTCCCTTGTCTCGGGCAGCAGTTGACGGAATTTCTCGACGGTCAGCGCGTGGGCGAGCCACCGCCAGCCCTCGTCCGTACGCGCCCAGACGCCGACGTTGGCCGCGCCGCCCTTGTCGCCGCTGCGGGCCCCGGCGACCAGGCCGAGGGGGGCGCGGCGGGTGGCGCCCCCGGGTGGGAGCGGTGCGGGCAGCGGCGGTTCGGGCGCGGGCGCCGGTTCGCGGGTGGTGCCGGGCGGCGGGATCTCCACCCGGCGGCCGTCCGCCAGTACGGCGGTGTGCGGGACGTCCCCGGCCGGTACGTACGCCGCCTCGAAGACCCCGTACGGGGAACCCTTGCCGGGCGGCGCGGTGACATGGAAGCCGGGGTAGCTGGCCAGCGCCAGCTCGACCGCGGCGCCGCTGACGACCCGGCCGACCGCCTCCTGGCCGGCGTCCCGTACCACCAGCCGGAGCAGCGCACTGGCCTCCTCCTCGGTTGCGGCGTCCGGGTGGTCGGTGCGGGCGAGCTGCCAGCGCACCTCGGCCGGGCGGCGTCCGGAGGCCGCGAACGCCGCCTCCATCTGCGTGCGGACGAGGTCGGCCTTGAGGTCCACGTCCAGGCCGGTCAGCACGAAGGTGACCTCGTTGCGCCAGCCGCCGAGCCGGGTCAGGCCGACCTTGACGGTGGGCGGCGGCGGCTCGCCGCGCACCCCCTCGATACGGACCCGGTCCGGGCCGTCCGGGGCGAGCCGTACGGTGTCCAGCCGCGCGGTCACATCGGGTCCCGGGTACCGCGCGCCGGTGGTCTCGTACAGGAGCTGGGCGGTGACCGTGCCGGTGGTGACCGCGCCGCCGGTGTCCGGATGCTTGGTGATGACCGAGGAGCCGTCGTCGGCGATCTCGGCCAGCGGGAAGCCGGGGCGGCGTAGGTCGTGCGCGCCGAAGAAGGAGTAGTTGCCGCCGGTGGCCTGGGCGCCGCACTCCAGCACATGCCCGGCGATCACCGCCCCGGCCAGCCGGTCCCAGTCGTCGGGCCGCCAGCCGAAGTGTGCCGCCGCGGCGCCGCTGACCAGCGCGGCATCCGTCACCCTGCCGGTCACCACCACCTCGGCCCCGGCCCGCAGACAGGCGGCGATCCCGCCGCCGCCGAGATAGGCGTTGGCGGTCAGCACGCCCTCGCCCCAGCCCCCGCGCGCCAACAGGTCGTCGCCCTCCACATGCGCGACTCGCACGGGGACCCCGACCCGCGCCGCCAACTCCCTTATGTCGTCGGCCAGTCCGGCCGGATGGAGGCCGCCCGCGTTGGTGACGATCCGCACCCCGCGCTCGGCGGCCAGCCCGAGGCCGTCCTCCAGCTGCCGCAGAAAGGTCCTGGCGTAGCCCCGCGCGGGGTCCTTCAGCCGGTCCCTGCCGAGGATCAGCATGGTCAGTTCGGCGAGATAGTCGCCGGTCAGTACGTCGAGGGGGCCGCCGGTGAGCATCTCGCGGAGGGCGTCGAAGCGGTCGCCGTAGAAGCCGGAGGCGTTGCCGATACGGAGGACATCGGGACGGGTGCCGATGCCACCGGGGCTCGCGCCTATGTGGCCACCGTCGGTCATCCGCGGCCACCGCCGCTCGCCGCGTCCGGTCCCCGCCCCTTCCCGGGCGGCCCGGCGAACGCCTGGGCGATCCCCAGCCACCGCTCCGCGTCCGCCCCCTCGGCGCGCAGCGACGGCACATCGTCGCGGTGCACCCGCTGGGTCACCAGCAGGCAGAAGTCCAGCGCGTCACCGGTCACCCGCTGCGCGGCCTCCGCGGGCCCGTACGCCCAGACGGCGCCGTCCGGAGCCCGCAACTCCACCCTGAACTCCTCATCGGGCGGGGCGTGTTGGTGAAGCACGAAGGAGAAGTTCCGGGTCCGCACGCCGATATGGACGACATGCCGCAGCCGGGCGGTGGGAGCGCGCGTCACGCCCAGCGCGTCGGCGACGTCCTGGCCGTGCGCCCAGGTCTCCATCAGCCGCGCGGTCGCCATCGACATGACGCTCATCGGCGGCCCGTACCACGGCAGCTTCTCGCCGGCCGGGCGCGCCAGGAGCGCCCGCAGCAACGCCTCGCGACCCGTGCGCCAGTCCGCCAGCAGCTCGGCGGGCGGCGTATCGGCGGCGTCCGCCACGCCCTCGTCGACGAAGGTGAGCGGCGAGGCGAGGGCCTTCCGCACGGCCTCCCGGAAGGCGTCCGGGTCGGTGGCGGCGAGCAGCGCCTGCCGGTCGGTCCAGGCCAGGTGGGCGATCTGATGGGCGACGGTCCATCCCTCGGCGGGGGTGGCGGTCGCCCACCGCCCCGCCGGGAGCCCGGCGACCAGGGCGTCCAGCTCGTCACTCTCGTCCCTGAGATCCGCCAGTACGGCGCCGGGATCGGACACGCGACACTCCCCTCAACGGCCCGACTGCCGTGCGTCCAGGGCCCTTTGACATACGACGACGACCGGCGGCGAGGCGCCGCGGCCGTACCGGTGCGATGTGGTGCGGGTGCGGTGTGGTGCGCTCCGAGCGTGGCAGCACCGACAGAAACAATCAAGCACGCCTGCATGATTTTCCGTCCGGGGCGACCGCCAAGCCGGTGAACCTCCCCCGCATCCGGGCGCGACAACTCCCGCCAAGCCGGTGAAATTGACGCCCCGGAAGATGGTCAACAGGGCGCACGTGACACCTATCAGGACAAGGCTTCCCCTCCCGAGGTTGCCCTTTCCAAGGCTTCCCCCACCCAAGGCTTCTCCCTCCCCCGACTAGGACGGCCGATCAGCGATGCGCGCCACCGCACTGACCCTCGCCACAGCAACCGTCGCCCTGCTCGCCTGCGGCACGGCCGTGGCCGCGAGCGCGGCACCGCAGGACGGCCCCTGGACCCGGACCGTCTCCGTCGAAGGCAAGCTCGACCGGCTGACCGCCTGGTGCCCCGACGGGTACCGCGTGACCAGCGGCGGCTTCCACGCCCCCGGCTACGAGATGGAGCAGACCATCACCACCTCCCGGCCCACCAGCGACGGCACCGGCTGGGTGGTCAGCGCCAGCGCGGTCAACCCCGACCTGCTCAAACAGCTGGACTCCCTCCAGGGGAAGCAGGACGCGGTGGACAACGCCACGACCGACGCGAGCCGTGAGGCCGCCCGTAGGGACCTTGAGGACGCACAGAAGGTCGCATACGACATGCCGCAGCGCGCGGCGATCAAAGGCACGGCGTACGCGGTCTGCACGGACGCCTCCTGAGCGCTTCGTGACGCCGTGGGCGATCCCCCCTGCATGCCCCCTCCGGCGTGGTAAATCGGGTGATGGGTATCGAATGACGCGTATCGGCCTATGCGTTAGCGACTTACGCGTATCAACCGACGCACGGCGCCTCCTGCGCCTCACTCAGGCGTAGCGCCCGTGCGTATCGCACCGACCGCGTACCGACGTATGGCGCATCGGCCGGCGCGTATCGCCCCGCGCGACTCGACGTCTGGAGGAGCCTTGTCCATGCCGTTCGCCGTTCCGTCCCGTCCCGCTCCGCCCCGCCCGCTACCGCTCCGTCCCGTACCCGGTCCGCGCGGTCTGCCGTGGATCGGGAACCTCCCCGCGTTCGGCAAGGACCCGCTGGCGTTCCTGGTCCGGCTCCGGGACGACTTCGGCGACGCGGTGACCTGGTCGCTGGGCCCGATGCGCAGTCTGTTCCTCTCGCACCCGCAGCACATCACCGAGATGCTGACGACCCGGGAGCAGGCCTTCGACGTCCTGGACATCCTCTGGGCGTTCCGGCAGGTGACCGGGCAGAGCGTGCTGCTCAGCCAGGGGGCCGAGTGGCGCCGCAAGCGCGGGCTGGTGCAGCCGACCGTCCGGCCACGCCAGGTGCGCGCGTACGCACCGGCCATGGTGGAGAGCGCGCAGGTGACCGCCGAGCGCTGGCGGGAGGGCCGGCAGATCGATGTGCACGAGGAGATGGCGCTGATCACCCAGCGCATCGTGCTCCGCACCCTGTTCGGCAACGATCTCGGCGATCAGACGCGGGCGCTGGGCCGGGCGATGAGCGTCGCCGAACAGGTCGTCAGCGACGAACTGCGGGGCATCGGCCTGTTCCTGCCCGGCTGGGTGCGCACCCCGGGGCGGCGTCGGCTGCTCGCCGCGGTCGCCACCATCGACGCCGAGGTGCACCGGCTGATCCGCGCCCGCCAGGCGGGGCAGGTGCGGGCTGCCGGACAGCTTGGGCGGGGCGGGCTGGATGGGCTGAGCAGGCTGGACGGGCAGGTGGCGGGCGCGGCCTCCGCCGGGCGGCCGGGCACCGGCCCCTGCCCCGGCTCGGACTCCGACCCCTGCCCCGGCGCGGACTCCGGCGACCGGGACGATCTGCTGGGCCGGCTTCTCGCCGCCCGGGACGCCGACGGCCGGCCGCTGTCGGCCAAGGAGGTCCGCGACGAGGCGGTGACGCTCTGGGCGGCCGGCCACGAGACCACGTCCACCGCTCTGACCTGGGCCTGGTACCTGCTCGGAGGGTCGCCGAAGGCGCGCGCCCAGATGGACGACGAGCTGGAGCGGGTGCTCGGCGGGCGGCCGCCCACCTTCGACGACTACGACCGGCTGCCCTGGACCCAGCAGATCGTCAAGGAGACGCTGCGGCTGTACCCGCCGGCCTGGACCATCGCCGCCGCCGCGCGCGAGGGCGCCACCCTGGGCGGCAGCCGTATCCCGGCCGGGACGATGGTGTGGTGCAGCCAGTGGTCCACGCACCGGGACCCCCGCTGGTTTCCGGACCCCGCGGCCTTCCGCCCCGAGCGCTGGGACGCGGACGCCCCGGACGTCGTACCCGAGCACGCCTGGTTCCCGTTCGGCGGCGGCCAACGCACCTGCCTCGGCGCCCGCTTCGCCCAGGTCGAGGCGGTACTGCTGCTGGCCACGCTGGCCCAGCGCTTCCACCTGGACATCGCCCCGGGCACGGTGACGCCGAAGGCGAGCCTGCTGCTCCAGCCGGCGACGCGACTGCGGGCCACGTTGCGGCGGGCGGACTGAGTCCCACCCAGCTGTGGGCAGTCGTGCCGCTGGGCGGCACGGGTGGGCACAGCGGCACCCCCATGGCGGGGAGAAAGGAGGGCAAGCGACACGGGGCGCCGGCGCGCCGTGCCCCGTACCTCGGCTACGCGCTCCGCGCCCCCCGTACCGCGCCCACGCTCGCGACCACGACGAGCCCGATCGCCAGGACCTCGGCCCAGCCCAGCGTCTGGTGCAGGACCAGGAACCCGGCGGTGGCCGCGGCGGCCGGTTCGAGGCTCATCATGACCGCGAAGCCGGATGCCGGGAGCTTGCGCAGGGCGAGCAGTTCCAGGGTGTAGGGCAGTACGGACGACATCATGGCGACGGCCGCGCCCAGGCCCAGCGTCACCGGGTCCAGCAGCGCGGTGCCCGCGCTGACGATGCCCAGCGGCAGGCTCAGCACGGCCGCGACCGTCATCGCCAGCGCGAGCCCGTCCGCCTGCGGGAAGCGCTGTCCCGTACGGGCCGAGAGCAGGATGTACGCGGCCCACAGCCCGCCGGCCGCCAGCGCGAACCCGGCACCGAGCAGATTCAGGCCGTCGAAGCCCTCCCGCCCCAGCAGCACCACACCGCCGAGCGCCAGCGCCGCCCACAGCAGACTCAGCATCCGCCGCGAGGTGGCCACCGAGAGGATCAGCGGCCCGAGGAACTCCAGCGTCACCGCCGCGCCCAGCGGAATCCGGTCGATCGCCTCGTAGAAGAGGGAGTTCATGCCGGCCAGCGCGACACCGAACGCCAGGACCGTGGCCCAGTCGCCGCGCGTGTAACCGCGCAGCTTGGGACGGCAGATGAGCAGCAGCACCAGCGAGGCGACGACCAGCCGGAGGGTGACGACGCCCAGCGCACCGGCCCGCGGGAAGAGCAGCACCGCCACGGAGGCGCCGAACTGCAGCGAGACGATGCCGCCGATCACCAGCGCCACCGACCCGAGCCGCCCCCGGGCACCCGCCGCCCCGGCGGCCCCGGCCCGCGCCTCCGCCGTCATCACCTCGGGCGAGGGCGGCACGGGCTGCGGTATCGCCCCGTCGGCGGCCGTACCGGCGGCCGTACCGGCGGCGGGTGCGGCTGCGGCGGAAGCAACCGGGCGGGAGGAACCGGCAGAGGGGGAGGGGGAGACAGGGGCGGAGGGGGAGGCGAGGGGGGAGGCCGGGTCGGAAGTGGCCGCAAAGGAGCCGTCGGGGCTGGCTGGCGAAGGGTTCACGCACCCCACGCTAAGGCCCGCCTTCCGGTCCGTGAAATGCCTTTCCGCCTGTTGTTATGCTCCGCACGCATGAGCATCGAGCTGCGTCATTTCCGCTGCTTTCTCGCCATCGCCGACACGCTCAGCATCACCCGCGCCGCCGAGCGCCTGCATCTGACCCAGCCGGCCGTCTCCCGCACCCTGCGCCAGCTGGAGCAGGAACTGGGCCTGCGCCTCGTCGACCGCTCCACCCACCACCTGGCGCTCACCCCGGACGGCATCACCTTCCGCGACCAGGCGACGATCGCCGTCACCGCCTTCGACCAGGCGCTCCGGCACGCCCACCGCACCGTCCGGCCACTGCGCCTGGGCCACGCCTGGTCGGCCGCCGGCACCTACACCCCCGCCCTGCTCCGTCGCTGGCACCGGTCCCACCCGGACACCCCGCTCGAACTCCTCCGCATCGACGACCGCACAGCGGGCCTGGCCCGCGGCGATGTGGACGCCGCCCTGCTGCGCGGCGAGGTCCGGGCCCCCGGCCTCCTCACCGAGCGGCTGACCACCGAACCCCGGGTGGTGGGCCTGCCCGCCGACGACCCGCTCGCCCACCGCCCCGCCCTCTCCCTCGCCGACCTCGCGCAGCGCACCATCGCCCTCAACACCGTCTCCGGGATCACCGGCCTCGACCTCTGGCCCGCCGCGGCCCGCCCCACCTCGACGATCACCATCGGCAACACCGACGACTGGATCGCCGCCATCACCGGCGGCCGCGCGGTGGGCGTCACCACCTCCGCCACCGCCCAGATGCACCCCCATCCCGCGATGGCCTACATCCCCCTGACCGACGCCCCGCCCGTCCCGGTGGTCATCACCTGGCGCGACGGCCCGGGCCATCCGCGCATCCCGGACCTGATCGCGCTGGCCCGGGAGGTCATCGGCGGGCGCGGCGTGCGGCCGTGAAGCACCATTTCGACCTCGATTTCGGACATGCCTCTTCCCTCGCATTCGGGCCGGTACGCAGAGAGTGTCGCGTAACGCCGCTGGCCGGAATCTGCCGCACTCCGCCACCGTCCGACACCCCGGCCCCCTTCCCGAACAGCCCCACCACGGAACGCGGCATTCCCGCCCGGCATTCCCACCGGAAACGTTGCGGCGAATTACAGACAACACCATGACGACGCTTTCCACGCACTTGCCAAGGGCATGGCGAATGCGGGAATCCAAAAGGTTGAATTACCGACTTCCTACCGACTTCCACAGCGTGGCATTGACCCGAATCCGCCTACCTTTACCTCCTCGACTCGCTCTACGTTCTTCCCGGCAAGCCAATGGGGCAAGCGCCCCCGGCAGTTGCCCCGTCCACTCCCCGAAAAGCGACCCGCCGGGTCACAGAGAAGGAAGAGGCAGAGAACGTGGCGATATTCAAGAGAGCCGCCGTCGCACTGTCCGCCGCCACCCTGCTCGGCGGTGGACTGCTGGCCTCCGGCACCCCCGCGACCGCCGCCGACGCGGCGCCCTCGGCGGACGTCTGGTACACGTTCCAGAACTTCGACACCGACCGGAACCTCGACGCCACCGGAAACAACTCCGTGCTGTCGTGGACGGCGGACAGGTCCGGCACGCAGGACTTCTACCTGCGGACCGGCCGCCTCGCGGGCTACCAGATCGCAAGCAAGTTCTACCCCGGTAAGTGCGCCACGGCAAAGGGAATCGGAAAGGAGGTGAAGCTGGAGAACTGTAACAGCGACGTCCAGGCACAGTATTGGAATTTCACCATCTCGGAGGACGGCTCCGCCTTCCGGAGCCGTAAGTTCCCGCGCGGCTGCATCGAGGACAACGGCAATCGCTCCGCGGTGTCGCTGCGGACGTGCACCGGTGCCGACAGCCAGACGTGGATGACGCTCACCAAATAGCCTCACCACAGCGGAATTACCCGCTCCCCCCAGCTTCTGATGAGCCCGGCAGAAATGCCGGGCTCATCGCTCTGTACGACCACGGGTGTGACACCGAAACGGCTTGCCCCTCCCGTAACGGGAGGCCCTACGGTCCCGGTTCATGAAGATCGTTGTTCATGACACCGCGTCCGCCCTCCTCGACCTCCTGCGACGACCGTTGGAGGAGCGCCCCGACGCCCTGCGGGACATCCTCAGCCCCCTCCAGCACACAATGTCCGTGACGGGTGCGGGCAATATCGACATGGTCGAGATGCACCGGAACCTGGACAGCGGCTTCCGCCTCGACCGTGAGGACCCGCGCTACCTGCCGGCCCTGCACCAGATGCGGGATGCCGACGTATGGAACCGGATCGAGCACTCCCTCACCACCGCGTGGAACCGAATCAGCGGCGCGGTCCCCGGCATCAGACACGCCGAGACCGTGCATGTCGTGCTCGTGCTCGGCAACCCCGACGACGACCACCTGACGGTCCGCAGCGCCGGCTACTTCGGAATGGGCGGGATCCCTGGCGCGATCCACCTCACCATGTGGCCCACCGACACCAGCCTGGCGAAGATCGGGCACGCCGCCGCGCACGAGCTCCACCACAACGTGCGCTACGCGAACGTGGCGTGGAACCCGATGACCGTCACGGTGGGCGAACACGTCGTAGCCGAGGGACTGGCCGAGGCCTTCGTACGGGAGCTGGCCGGCGAGGCGGCCCTGGGCCCGTGGTCGAAGGCCCTGACCGGCGCCGCGCTGGACAGCGCCTACGAAAAGATCACCACGGACATCGACGTGGCCGGCATGCAGAACCTGACCGCGTATGTGCTCGGCGACGCCACCGCACAGCGCATGGGGCAACCGCCGGTGGGACTCCCGGACTTCGCCGGATACCCGGTCGGACTACGAATCGTCGACGCCCACCTGACGGCCTCCGGCCTGACCGCCGCCCAGAGCACCGCCCTGCCGGCACGCGAGATACTCACCAACGCGGGCGTGCCGACCGTCGCGTGACTGCGCCGCCCCTTCCCTCTGGAGAGCCCGGCTTGCTTGCGAAGACGCTTGAGTATGGCCGCCGGCTCCAGACCAGACTGGTCAAGACGGTCAGGCTCGATGGCCACCGCTCACGTACTCCTCGAAGGGGACCGACTCAGACACCGCGATCCGTTGGTACTCGACGAACGGCAAGACATCCCCTTCGAAGACCTCGCGATTAATCTGCCGGCCGTCCGCCTCATAGTTCATGAGAACGACTTCTTCGCGATCGAACATCCAGAAGTCTTGTGCCCCCTCAAGGGGATTGGGCCGATTGGTCACGTCGAGGATGCGGATGTCGTCCCCAGCCCTGACGTGCACCTCGTAGTAGCGGGCGAACTCGAATCGCAGATAGTCCGAGAGCGGCTGCGTGACGATGTGCACCCGTCCGTTGCGTTTCCCCTCGGCGTGCTGACGCGAGACGCGTTCTGTGTACGAGGCGGCTGTGTACGGGGACATGGGTTGTCCCTCACGGAAGGCCGCGAACTCTTCCGCCTCGTGTGGCATTAGGTACTGCGGCAGTACCTCAAGCCGCCATGCCTCTTGCTTGATGTCCGCGAACCGACGACGCCACTCGTCACCATCCAAGAGCACGTACAGCCTCCCTGAGCACTTCTTCCGGGATCTCCACCAGGGCCTCGCCGGACGGCGGCGTGAACGCTTCACACGTGCTTCCCTGGACGACGAGCGAACCGCTCGCAGTCCGGTAGATGTTCGGGCAGTCCTCATCACCGCAGGTGCCGTTGCCGTTGCCGGTGAGCCGGGTCAGTTCCTCGCGCGCCACGCTGAAACCCCCTGCGTATGCCCCTGGTTGGGCCTGTCGGCCATGACCATACGAGGTGCCGTTGGCGACGTCTGCGCAGGAACGCGGCTATGCGCGTTGTCGCATAAATCCAGGTGAGCAGCTACCTGAGGGATCCTGTGAAGATCGCGACAGCCACCGGCTTTGCGGACACGGATGACCGGCTGGCAATGGTTGAGGACTGGCGAACAAGGATGCACGCAATGTCAGAACGCGAAGAGAGATCATCGTCGGGCGGGGCGAGGGACCGCGGGGGCGATCCATCCTTCCGGAGCGTGCCGTGGTTGCCGGTGACGCGACCTCGTCCGGTCAGCTCAGCGGACACGCATACTCCAGTCGCACGCGATGCGGGCCGCAGGAAATGAGATTGAGCGAGAGAAACCGCCCACCGGTCACCCACCACCCACCGACCCGGTCCTCCCCCGCAGACAAGGCCCGAACGGTCTCGTCATACGAGGGCCCCACCGCGTACGACCCGACGAACACACACCTGTATTGCGCGATGCGCCCCGCATACCACTCGGCCCCTACCCTCGCCTCGTAAAACGTCGCCTCGATCCGAGAGGCCGGCTTCAGGAGCCAGTCCGCACACTCCAGGGGCATCACCTGGGCAGACCGGAACTCCGGGTGCCCCGGACGCCGATGAGCATCCCCGGGCCTCACGAGCACGTCACCGGGGCCAAGCCAGACGTACGCGTGGTGGTGCGGCCTCGCCACCTGTCTCCCGCTCCCCATCTCTCTCCCTGGTCAGCGCCATTCGAAGGGACGGCCCACGCCCCCGGGGACGGGGCCGCCCGCTTCACGGTCTACTGACGGCCACAGCCTTGGCCGTCGCCGCAACCACCGTTGGGACTGCCGCCCGAGTCGCCCTCCCCTTCGTCCCCGCCGCCGTGCTTGACCAGTTCGAAGCGGTGTCGCATGGTCATCACCTCAGGTGCTGTGTCCTGCACACGGTCGATCCGCGCGCAGTCGTGCACTTGCGAGGGCCCCCTTGCGGGCCCACCCGCTCCGGCCGTGTCCTGCCAGGGAATGCCGGCCGGGGCGGGAGTCTTCGTACGGCCTCAGCGGTTTGACCTATCGCCGTCCCGCCGGATCGCGTCGGCCAGCTCAACGGCGACCTCCGCGCGAACACGCCCCAGGTCCACCAACCGCAGCTCGGGCGACGCGGCGTCAGCCGCCAGCGATGGCAGGACGATCCCGACGGAGGACAGCGCGGTGCGCAGGGACTCGGCCGCCTCGACGGGGTCAGTCCACTGATGTTCGTTCACTGAGCTCATGAACAGAACGCTAGGGAGCGCAAGATGGCGATGGAGACAAATATTCGCCGATATTCTCGCGACTTGTTCGAGTATTCTCTGCCATTCTCATGTTGTGGGACCGGACCCCTGGATGAGCCGCGAAGCAGAACGCAATGCTGATCTCCACAGCCCTACGAAGGGGGTAGATCATGGCGCGACGACTGCGCTTCAACGGCACGGGCAGCGGGGACGACGGCTGCCCGTCGGTGCACGAAGACCTCGACAGTGGGGAGATCATCGTGCACGGCCCACAGCTCACCGACCCTGACGACATCGCACGACTTCAGCACTTGTCTCCGGGGGAGACGCCGATCGTGGTCCCGCGCGAACTGCTCGTCGACTTCGGCCCCGAGGAGGTCACCCGCGTGCCGAGGATCATCGACCTGGAAGCCTTCGGGCGGCTCTTCACCTCTTTCGAGCACACCGCCTGGCGGCTGGAGACGCGCGGTCGCTACGCGAGCGACGAATCCACCGACACCTACGCCCAGTTCACCAGGGGTGAGCCTGTGGTGTGGGACGGCGTGAGCGCAGACTGGTGTGCTCAGCGCCGGGAACAGTCCGCCCTCGGGAAGCGCTTCGAGCGGGTCCGAATCGTCGACAACCCGCCGACTACGGGCCAGCTCTACCTCCTCAACAACGCGAAGCGGAACAGCGCAGTGGGCGAGGACATCCGCAATCTGTGGCGCGCAGATGGTGAGCGACTGCACCTGCCGGCAGAGGACTTCTGGATCTTCGATTCGCGGCTCGTCGCACTGCTCAACTTCGACGACGCGGATAATTTGATCGACGTCGAGCTGATCACGGAGCCCGCGAGGGTGATCAGGTACGCGCAAGTGCGCGACGCGGCGTGGCATCACGCCGTTCCCTTCCAGCAATTTGCGGCACGCCTGACCGCAGAGGAGTAGCGAGCGTGATTCGGTGACCGACTTCCAGCAAGCGCGAGCCGCCCTCGGGGCTCGGCTCCGCGAACTCCGTACCTCGCGCCCTGGAGGTCGGCTCACCGGTACCCAATTGGCTGAACGCCTCGGCTGGACGCAGTCCAAGGTCAGCAAGTTGGAGCGGGGTCGCCAGACGGCCACCGTAGAAGACTTGCAGAGATGGGCTGAAGGAACTGATCAGCCAGAGGTATTTGGTGAACTCCGAGCACTGCTTCACGGAATAGAGTCGCACCACCGTTCTTGGAGGAGGCAGCTCGCCTCCGGCCACAGAGCAGTGCAAGAGAACCTGAACGTACAGCATGCACAATCCACAGTGTTTCACGCCTGGCAGAACGCGATGATAGTCGGAGTTCTCCAGACACCTGATTATGCGCGTCATATATTCAGTTGCTATGCGGACCTGCACCGGTCTCCGAAAGATATTGAGGACGCGGTGCGCGCAAGGATGCAACGCCAGCAAGGGATTTACGATCACCGCAGGAAGTATCACATCTTGATGTGGGAAGCAGCGCTGTATTCGTTGGTCTGCCCACCACCCGTTCTTGTTGGCCAACTGGACCGGCTCACAGGGGCCATCGGAATGGATACCGTCAAACTGGGCATCGTACCGCTCTCAGCGCCCGTCAAGATCCCACCTGCCAGCGGGTTCTTGATCCATGACGAGCGCCTTGCAGTCGTTGAGACGTGGCATGCGGAACTCTGGATCGAAGATGCCGACAGCGTCGCAACATATCTCCGCACATGGCAAACACTGCAGAAGTCCGCTGTTTACGGCGCCGACGCTCACCGCATTATCAACCGCGCCCGGCACTCCATCAGCCCCCGCTGAGACAAGGAAGTACATAATGGAGCCTGGATCCCACATCCGCCCATGGAAACAGCAGCTTGTCGCGGGATTCCGCCCGCTGCAAGACACTTGGACCGCTGAAGTTGAACGGAGTGCGGTCATCTACGCGTGGGAAGAAGCCCTCATTGCAGGAATGTTCCAGACGGCCGATTACTCACGCCACGTCATCTCCCGCTACGCGGAATTTCATAACTCCGCACGGGACACGGAGGAAGCCGTACAAGCCAGGCTGAAACGCCATGATCTGCTGCACCAGCCGGGGAGGAAGTTCCGGATCATCATGTGGGAGGCGGCGCTTCATGCTCGGATCTGCCCGCCGTCCGTACTCGCCGCCCAGCTCGACCATCTCGTCGGCGTTATTGGCCTGGAGACGGTCGAACTAGGGATTGTTCCCTTCAGGGCTCCGCTGAAGATCGCCACAGCCAACGGCTTTTGGGTCATGGATGACCGGCTGGCAATGGTTGAGGACTGGCACGCGGAGCTGCGGCTGGACGACGTGGACAGCATCGCCACGTACATGAAGGCATGGAACACCCTCCGGGAGTCCGCAGTGTTCGGCGACGAAGCGCTGAACGTGATCAACGCAGTACTACGGTCGATTCAGACATCGCCCGAACGCGTCGGCCCTTATCCCGCGCAGCAGGGCGGCGAGCGCGGCTGAGCTGGTGGCCGCGATCGCCTGACGGGGGTCGTCGCTCTCGCGTATGAGCACGCCGCCGCTTGCGCTCGCGGCCAAGTAAAGGCAATTGGAACCATCGGGGCTGAAGCTGGACTTCTGCCAGTCATACATAGAAACGCGTTTCCTCTCAGATGCTCTTCGCGATGCGACGGATGAAGTCCCGAGACTCGTCCGGCTTCAGTGCGTTCGCCTCCATGCGTTCCAGCACGGAACGGTACTTGCCGAGCTGAGCCTCTGCGTCCAGGAACTCGCAACCATGGTGGGTGTCCAGTTGGACAGTGTCGAGCTGGGGGGCGGGCCCGCACAGGTAGTCGAAGGACTGACCGTTCCCAGGGAATGTGCCACGGGTGAAGGGAATTACCCGGACCTGGATGTTCTCCTGCTCGCCGACCTCGATGAGGTGCTTCAGCTGGGCACGAGCAGTGCCCTCTCCGCCGTATCTCATATGCAGCGCCGCCTCGTGGAGAATCGCTGAGTAGCGAACTGGCCGTTCGCTGTGGAGCACGGCCTGCCTCTTGATGCGGTAGCTCAGCCGGTGCTCGATCTCGTAGGGCCGGAACGCCGGCACCGCTTCGCGAAGCAGCGCTCGCGCATGGTCGACAGTCTGGAGCAGCGCCGGAATGTGGATCGCGAGTGCCACTCGGAAGCCGTGAGCATGATGTTCGAGTTCCGCGATGTCGATGAGATCCGCTGGAAGGTAATCCCGGTACTCGTCCCACCATCCGCGGGTGCGCCCGCCCGTCATCCCCGCCAGCGCGTCCATCAACTTCTCGTCCGTGCAGGAGTATTCACGCGCGATGGCGCGCACCCGTTCTGCGCCGACGGCGTAGCGGCCAGCCTCGATCATGCTGACCCGAGCCTGTTGCACCCCGAGGCGCTTGCCCGCCTGGGTCGAGGAAAGCCCTGCACGTTCACGAAGCTTTCGCAGCTCAGCGCCGAGTCGGCGCTGCCTGAGGGTGGGAGCGCTGGCTGTTGTCATCGCTGCTTCCTGTCCGCGCGCACTGCGCATGGGGTCACTCACAGGAGTGGAACTGATATGAATCTCACAGAGTGATGGATATATCTATCACCGGCCGGGCTACGGTGTGAGTCAAGCCGCTCAACCACCCACCCCTACCAGCGGATGCGCACCGCGCGGGGACGGGGCGGAACTCGTACGCGCCTCTACGCACACATCAACTCCGCATCCCATGAGGAGAACTCGATGAGCCGTACCGTATCCCCGCAATCCCCCTCGCCCGAGCCGGCCTACGAGCGTTGGGCCTACTCCTTCCACCTCCCCCACAGCCCCCGGTCCGTCCGCGTGGCGCGCCTCGCGCTGCGTGCCGTGCTCGATGGGCACGGGATGACCGAACTGGCCGACACTGCAGTGCTTTTGACCAGCGAAATGGTGACCAACTCCTATCGCTACGCGCCCGACGGCCCCACCAGGGTGCGCGTACGAGGTCTCGCGGAGAGTCGGCTCCGGGTGAGCGTCTGGGACAGCAACCCCGTCATCCCCACCCCCTTCGACCAGCCACCCAGCTCATGTGCGCACGGGACGGTGGCTGCCCGGGCGGCAGAGGCAGCCACGGAGGAAACCCACGGGCGCGGGCTGCTTCTTGTCCAGCTCTGTGCGGACGACTGGGGCGGCTACGCGTACGGCCAGCACCCGTCCGGTACAGGCAGCACCGGCAAATTCCTCTGGTACGAGCTGGCCCACCGCTGTGGCCCCTATGGGATCGCTGCCTGAATCCTCAATCGCGTCCGTCCTCCCCAGTTCCTCCGCCGGCACCACCGCCGGATGCCGACTACTGGCGACGCAGGACACGAACGACGAACAACACGTAATCACCTATGCCTAGGAGATCGAAGAATGTGGGCGTGGATTGGTGCTGGTGAACGCCTTAGCAAGTGGCTGGGGCGCCGGCCGGGACGACACCGGAAGAACCGCGTGGGCCGAGTTGGCTGTATGCGACGCCTCGGCGCTGGAGCCGTCACCAGCACCACTCAGGCGGCGATGCCCCCGCAACGCATGGCCTACCGAGCAGAAGCCAAAGTTCAGTGTCCGGGCGGGTCTCCGATCGACCTCGGTGAGTGGGTGTCGTACTCGCCCGGCCGTGCCGTGGGCTGGATCCGGGAGCGGGCGGAACACGTGGCGCAGCAGTTAGGTGCCCCGTACGACGGAGCGGTGCGGGCGTGGCTGGACGAACGAGCCGAACACCAGTGGGCGGTGGACGGGCTTGCAGTCGGGATCCCCTTCGTTCTTAGGGCAGTTGACGCAGATGGATGCACGTACGCACTCGTTGCTCGCCCGGACCGCAGTGCGCGCACGGCGGCTCCCGCGCGGGTCCCGAGTGGGCAAGGGGCCGCATGACACGTGGGGCAGCGCCGGGCCTCACCACGCCCGGTTTCTGGTGCGAGCGGCTCGCCTATCGATCGATGCACGCGGATGTGCTGGCCAGCTGGTCGGCGTTCGGCACGCTCAGTCCCGTACGCGCGGTCCGGCTCATCGGTGCGGATGCGCGGAGGATGGCATCGGGCCTGGCCGAGTACGAGGAACAGCGCGTGCTCGGGTGGGTGGGCGCCGACGTGCAGGTGGGGGCCATGGCCGCACTCCGCCGGAACGAACCTTGTGGCCTGGCCCTCAACTGCTCCTGGGCCTGGGTGGAGTGGTCGGCGAGGCCGGTCCTTTTCCTCGCTCTTGTCAGCCGTACGCGAATGTCTTGCCCTCGCCGGGCCGGTCGAGCGGAAGGGTTCGGCTCATTCATAAGGCCGCGGGACGGTTCTCCGTAAGCGAAGCGGGATCGCCCCACGTGGCGGGGGTGGGTGGCGGGGTGGGTGGCGGGGGTGGGAGAGCGCCCCGACGGGCCCCCGCCCGGAATCACCCTTCGCCCTGCACGTCGGCCCGGAATCAGCGTTCGTCCCCCTCCCCCGGCTCCTCCCCCAACCCCTCCGCCAATACCTCCGCCAGGTGCCGGCCCCGGCGGCCTCCGAGTTGCTCCAGCTGCGTGCGGCAGGAGAAGCCGTCCGCGAGGACTTCGGTGTGGGGGGCGGCGTCGCGTACCGCTGGGAGGAGTTGGTCCTCGGCGCAGGACACGGATACGTCGTAGTGGCCGCGTTCGAAGCCGAAGTTGCCGGCCAGGCCGCAGCAGCCGCCGGTCAACTCGCCTGCCAGTCCGGCCCGTTCGCGCAGGCGGCGGTCGGCCGCGTCGCCCAGGACCGCGTGCTGGTGGCAGTGGGTCTGGCCGGTGACGGGGCGGTTGACGCGGGGCGGCTGCCAGTCGGGGGCGTGTTCCTCCAGGGTCTGGGCGAAGGTGCGTACGGAGGCGGCCAGCCGGGCGGCCCGTGGGTCGTCGGAGAGCAGCTCGGGCAGGTCGGTGCGGAGGGCCGCGGCGCAGCTCGGTTCGAGGACGACCAGGGGGCGGCCGTCGCGGAGCAGCGGGCTCAGGACCTCGACCGTACGGCGCATGACCTTGCGCGCCTGGTCCAGCTGGCCGGTGGAGACATAGGTCAGTCCGCAGCAGAGGGGCGGGCGGCGCAGCCGGGGCAGACGGGGCTGGGGGAAGGCGCCGCCAGCGGCGGGGCGCAGCGGTGCGGTGGGTGGCAGGAGGGGGCGCAGTCCGGCGGCTTCCAGGACCTGGACGGCGGACCGGCCGACGGACGGGGAGAGGTAGTTGGTGAAGGTGTCGGGCCAGAGGATGACGGGGCGCCCGTCCGCCGGACGTCCCTCCGCCGGGCGCCCGTCCGCCGGCCGGCCCGGCGCCCGCCTCCGCCACCACCAGCGGGTGAAGGGTTCCGTGGCCAGGCGGGGGATCGGACGCTCGGGTGCGATCCCGGCCAGCCGTTTGCCGGGCGCCGCCAGCGGGGTCCGCGCCAGGGCGTTGAGCAGCGGCGCGGCGGGGGCGGCGGCGTGCAGCCACTGGGGCAGCCGGCCCATGGAGTAGTGGGAGGCGGGCCGCACCCGGCCCGCGTAGTGGTGGTGCAGGAACTCCGCCTTGTAGGTGGCCATGTCGACGCCCACCGGGCAGTCGCTGCGGCAGCCCTTGCAGGAGAGGCAGAGGTCGAGGGCGTCGCGTACCTCGGGCGACCGCCAACCGTCCGTGACGACCTCGCCGGTCAGCATTTCGTGCAGCAGGCGTGCCCGTCCCCGGGTGGAGTGCTGTTCCTCGCCGGTGGCGCGGAAGGAGGGGCACATGACGTCCGAGGAGCCGGCACCCAACGACTCCGTCCGGCACTTGGCCACGCCCACGCACCTGCGCACCGCCGCCGAGAAGTCGCCGTCGTCGTGCGGGTAGCCGAATTCGACCGGGACCGGGCGCCTGGGGAGTCCGTCGAAGCGGAGGTTCTCATCGAGCTTCGCGGGGCGTACCAGCATTCCGGGGTTGAGGCCTGCGGCCGGGTCCCAGAGGTCCTTGAAGCGGCCGAAGAGGCCGACCAGCTCCGGGCCGTACATCCTCGGCAGCAGCTCGGCGCGGGCCTGGCCGTCGCCGTGTTCGCCGGAGAGGGAGCCGCCGTGCGAGACGACCAGCTCGGCCAGGTCGGTGGAGAATTCGCGGAAGCGGCGGATGCCGGGCGCGGTCATCAGGTCGAAGTCGATACGGATGTGGATGCAGCCGTCGCCGAAGTGGCCGTAGGGGGTGCCGCGCAGGTGGTGCTGGGCGAGCAGGGCTCGGAAGTCCCTCAGGTAGGGGCCGAGTTGGGCGGGGGGTACGGCGCAGTCCTCCCAGCCGGGCCAGGCTTCGGAGCCGTCCGGCATGCGCGTGGCGGTGCCGGAGGCGTCCTCGCGGATGCGCCAGAGGGCCCGCTGACCGGCCGGGTCGGTGACGATGGCGTGGTCGGTGGTGCCGTCGGCGGCCGCCCGGCAGAGCGCTTCGGCGCGGGCCGCCGCCTCGGCGCGGCTGGTGCCGCCCATCTCCACGAACAGCCAGGCGCCGCCCTTCGGCAGCCCGGCCGCGCCGCCCACCAGGTCGGCGGCCATGCCCTCGACGGTCATCGGGCGGTGCGGGAGGAGGGTGTGCGCGGCCTCGGCGGCCGCGCTCTCGTCGGGGTAGCCGAGGACCGCGAGGGTGCGGGCGGCCGGGGTCTCCACCAGGCGTACGGTCGCCTCGGTCAGAACGCCGAGGGTGCCTTCGCTGCCGGTGAGGGCGCGGGCGAGGTCGGTGCCCGCTTCGGGCAGCAGTGCGTCCAGTGCGTAGCCGGAGATACGGCGCGGGAGGTCGTGCGGATAGCCGGTGCGCAGGAGCGCCAGTTCCTGGTCCACCAGCGCTTTCACGCCGTCCCGCAGGCGCGGCGGCAGTCCGGTGGGGGCGCCGGTGGAGTCGGTGCCGCGGCCGGCCCGCACCTCTTCCCCGCCGTAGGTCAGCAGCTCCAGTTCGCGCACGCTGTCGGCGGTGGTGCCCCAGGCCACCGAGTGGGAGCCGCAGGAGTTGTTGCCGATCATGCCGCCGAGGGTGCAGCGGCTGTGGGTGGAGGGGTCGGGGCCGAAGGTCAGGCCGTGTGGCGCGGCCGCCGCCCGCAGGTCGTCGAGGATGACGCCGGGCTGGACGACGGCGGTACGGGCCGCGGGGTCCAGCGACACGATCCGCCGCATGTGCCGGGTGAAGTCCAGCACCACGCCGACGCCGGTCGCCTGCCCGGCGATGCTGGTCCCGGCGCCGCGCGCCACCACCGGCACCCCGTGCTCCCGGCACACCCGCAGTGCCGCCGCGACATCCGCCGCGTCGCGTGGCGCGACCACCGCCTCCGGCACCCGCCGGTAGTTGGACGCGTCCATCGTCATCAGTGCCCGGTCGGCCGCGGCGAACGAGACCTCCCCTCGCACCGCGGCCGCCAACTCCTGCTCCAGGTTGCGCTGCTCCGTCTCCGTACGATCAGCCATGTCCCCAGCCTGCCCACTGGGAGGCGGGATGGCGCTTCGGCATGCCCGTTACGAGGCGGGAGATACGGCGGATGCCACGGGGAGCGGCTCGCGGGCCGCCGCGGCGGCCTCGTAGGGGTGGAACCGGAACAGGTTCCGCGGGTCGCGGGCGGCCTTCAGTGCGGCCAGTCGGCGGTGCACCTCGGCGCCGTGGGCGCTGCGCGCCACCTCCGCCGCGTCCGCCCGGTCCCGGTGTTCGCCGAAGAGAAAGTTGACGCTGCGGCCGAGCCGCCAGGGTGCGACGGCGGCGAGGGCCTCGGTGTGCAGCGCCCGTACGGCCGTGAGGTCGGTGCCGTCCAGAGGGGAGAGCAGGCGGAGCGCGAAGCGTGCGTCGCGGTGGCCGACGGCGTCGGCCTTTCCTGCCGCAGCCAACGCGCCCCCGAGATGGTTGAGCTGAACCACGGTCATCACCGGCGCGGCCGGCCCGGTCAGCGCGGCCACCCGCCGCAGCGCCGCCGCGTCGAGCCCGCCGAGCATTGCGTTGTCCCCGCTGTAGGCGTGCGGATCGCTCGGGTCCCGGTGGATGGTGTGGGACTCCGCGTACGGCATCTCCCGCAGATCGTCGCCGACCCGCGGTCCGATCGCGCGCAGCGGCGCCACCAGCCGCTCGCCTTCCTCGGCGCTTCCCGTGTACGCGATCCGGATGTGCGCGAGGTAGCGGCCGCGCAGCGCTTCGGGCAGCTGCGGGATGTCGGGGTAGGCGATCAGCGCCAGGGAGGAGGTCAGTTCGTCGGGGACGGTCTCGGTCCAGCTCAGGTACGTCGCCAGCGCCTCGTCCACCAGGTCGCCGCCGAACACCAGCTGCCCGCCGTACAGCCGCGCCACCGGCAGCAGCGCGAACTCCATCGCGGTCACCACGCCGAGGCCGTGGCCGCCGCCGAGCAGCGCCCAGAACAGTTCGGGGTCGTTGTCGGCGGTGAGGTGCCGCTGCTCGGCGTCGGCGGTGACGAGATCGACGGACCGCACCTGGTCGGCGGCGAACCCGAACGTGCGGGCCAGCACGCCCACCCCGCCGCCGAGGGTGTAGGAGACGACGCCGACGCCCGGGGCCGAGCCGTTGAGCGGGGCGAGTCCGTGCCGGGCGGCCTCCTCGACCACCGGGCCCCAGACCGCGCCGGCCTCGACCCGCGCGGTGCGGGCCTTCGGGTCCACGTGGACGCCGGTCATCCGCCGCGTACTGATCAGCAGCCCGCCGTCGGTGGCGGCCGACAGCCCGTGGCCGGTGGCCTGGACGGCGATCGGGAGCCCGTGGTCGCGGGCGAAGCGGACGGCGGCGGCCACGTCGTCCGCGCCGGCCGCCCCCACGATGACGGCCGGCCGGTGCCGGTAGGCCGCCTGGAACCCGGACCGCTCGGCGTCGTAGCCGTCGTCCCCGGGGAGGAGGACGGGGCCCTGGACGCGGGGGGCGAGTTCGGTGCGGGCGGCGGCGTCGAGGGCCGGGGCGGGGTGGTGGGCGAGCGGGCGCCCGGCGGCGCTGCCGGTGACATTGACGGTGGCGGGGCGCTCGGTGACGGTGGCGGTGGCGTTGCCGGTCGTGGGGCGCTCGGTGACGTTGCCGATGGCGGGGCTCTGCGTAGCGGTGTTGATCTCCATGGCCCGCACTCTGCCGCCATAACCTGACACCCGCCGTCATATATAAATCCCGGAGGAACCCGCCCGTGCAACCGGAGAATCCGCCGTGAAATCCGACCGCCTGCTCGCCGTCCTGCTGCTGCTCCAGACCCGCGGCCGGGTCCCCGCGAGCGAGCTCGCCGAGCGGCTGGAGGTCTCCACCCGCACCGTCTACCGCGATATCGAGTCGCTGTCGGCGGCCGGTGTGCCGGTCTACGCGGAGCGCGGCCGGTACGGCGGGATCGCGCTACTGCCCGGCTTCCGTACGGATGTCACCGGCATGACCAGCGACGAGGCCCGCGCGCTGTTCATCCTGGCCGCGCAGGGCGCGCACACCGCCCTCGGTCTGGACGACGCGCTGGGCTCGGCGCTGCGCAAGGTGATGGCCGCGCTGCCCGCGCCGCACCGACCGGCCGCGGAACTCACCGGCCGCCGCATCCTGGTCGACCCGGACCGCTGGTTGAGCGGGCCGCGCCCCGCCGTCGACCTCGACGAGCTGCACACCGCCGTCTTCACCGATCTGCGGCTGCGCATCCGCTACCGGCACAGCGGCGAGACCCGGACGCGTACCTACACGGTCGACCCGTACGGGCTCGTCGCCAAGGCCGGGACCTGGTATCTCGTCGCGGACCGGCGCGGCGCACCGCAGTTGTTCCGCGCCGACCGGGTGGCGTCGGCCGCCGTCACCGACGCGCCGGTGCGCCGCCGCGCCGGCGTGGAGCTGGCCGACGTCTGGCAGGTGCTGCGGCGCGGGGTGGAGGAGCGTCCGGCGCCGGTACGGGTGACCGCCCGGATCCGCCGGGACCGGCTGGATCTGGCCGTACGCATCCTCGGCAACACGCTGACCGGCCCGCCACGAACGGGTGAGGCGGACGAACCGGCGGGTGACGCGGAGGGCGCCGCGGAGGAGGCGAAGAAGCCGGGCAAAGAAGGGGAAGCGAGCCGATCGGCGGACATTCCCGCCTCCGGCTGGGCCGTCCTCGACCTCGCCTACCCCGTTCTCAGCGCCGTGCGCCAACTGCTCCAGTTCGGCGACTCCGTTGAGGTGCTGGACCCGCCCGAGGCCCGCCAGGTGCTGGCCCGTGCCGCGGCCGCCATCGCGAACGTCTACGCCGCGGACACCCCGGACCCGCGCGGCGGCGTCTCACCGGGCGACTGACCCTCATCTCATCCGGTGGACGCGCCGCAGGAGCCCCGGCCGGGACGGATTAGGCTTCGTCCGTGGCTGATATCCAGATTCCCGCTGACATCAAGCCCGCCGACGGACGCTTCGGCGCGGGCCCCTCCAAGGTGCGTACGGAGGCGCTGGCCGCGCTCGCCGCCACCGGCAGCTCCCTTCTCGGCACGTCCCACCGCCAGGCCCCGGTCAAGAACCTGGTCGGCAAGGTGCGCGACGGCGTACGCGAACTGTTCAAGCTCCCCGAGGGCTACGAGGTCGTCCTCGGCAACGGCGGCTCCACCGCGTTCTGGGACATCGCGACGCACGGCCTGATCGAGAACAAGTCCCAGCACCTGACCTTCGGCGAGTTCTCCTCCAAGTTCGCCAAGGCCGCCAAGCTCGCGCCCTGGCTGGCGGAGCCCACCGTCATCTCCGCCGACCCCGGCACGCACCCCGAGCCCTCGGCCGAGGCGGGCGTGGACGTCTACGCGTTCACCCACAACGAGACCTCGACCGGTGTCGCCGCGCCCATCAAGCGCGTCGAGGGCGCCGACGCCGGTTCCCTCGTCCTGGTCGACGCCACCTCCGGCGCCGGCGGCCTGCCCGTCGACATCACCGACACCGACGTCTACTACTTCGCGCCGCAGAAGTCCTTCGCCTCCGACGGCGGACTGTGGCTGGCCGCCTTCTCCCCCGCCGCCCTGGAGCGCGCCCGCACCATCCACGCGTCCGGCCGGCACATCCCGGAGTTCTTCTCGCTGCCCACGGCGATCGACAACTCCCTCAAGAACCAGACGTACAACACCCCGGCCCTGTCCACCCTCTTCCTGCTCAACGAGCAGCTGGAGTGGATCAACGGCCAGGGCGGCCTGGACTGGGCGGTCCGCCGCACCGCCGCCTCCTCGCGCACCCTCTACGGCTGGGCCGAGGACTCCAAGCACGCCACCCCCTTCGTCACCGACCCGGCCAAGCGCTCGCAGGTCATCGGCACCATCGACTTCACCGACGACATCGACGCGGCGGCCATCGCCAAGGCCCTGCGCGCCAACGGCATCGTCGACACCGAGCCCTACCGCAAGCTGGGCCGCAACCAGCTGCGCGTCGCGATGTTCCCGGCGATCGACCCCGCGGACGTCGAGGCGCTGACGGCCTGCATCGACTACGTCATCGAGAAGCTGTAACGGCGGGCCGCGGTCGCGGCTTCCCGAGGGGCCCCGGCGGGCGAACCGCCGGGGCCCCTGCCGTTTCCGGGGCCCGTGCGCGGGGCCTGTGACGCGCGGCCCGCTCAGGGGCCCAGCCACACCTCCTCCAGGTCGGATTCGGCGCGCTCCGAGCGGCGGACCCGGAAGAACGACACCGTCAGCTCGTCCCGCACGTGCCACTCGATGTCGCCGAAGCCCCCGAGGAACAGGTCGGTGTAGGAGCTCCAGTAGGCACAACCGGGATCGTCGGGCTCTTCGGGGTCTATGTACCTGTCCGTCACCGACGCGGGGTCGAATCCCGCGGCCCGCAGCACTTCCTCCGGGTCGCCGTAGACCTCGATCCCCGGGTCGGCGTCACCCCACCCACTGGCGTCCAGCCGCTGGCCCCCGGGCAGAACCACCACATCCTGGTAGTAGTTGAGCGCGTAGTCCATGTGCATCGTGCCGACTATCCGGGCCTGCGGATTCAGCTCGCGCTGCCGCTCGACCTCCGGATCCATTCCGCACCCCATGCCGTAGTCGCCCAGCGCGGGGTCACTGATCCACACATAGTTGCCCCAGCAGCCGACGGCGACATAGGCGAGCTCGGCACGCTCCTCGGGCTCCGCCAGGTCCTCCCGCCGGCGGTCCGGCAGCTGCTCCAGGACCTCGTCCACGGTGCCCAGCGTCTCCACGATCCGCCGGGCGCGCACCGGGTCATGCGGCTCCAGCACCGGCGGTCCGGCACTCGTCCCCGGCTCGGGGAACGGCGGGAAGTACAGCATCAGCTCGGTCGTACTGCCCCGCCAGGGCCGCACCCGGTCGGGGTGATCGACCCACGCCCCGACGAACTCGGGCTTCTCGTCCTCGCCGGTGTTCTTCTCATCCTGATCCACATCCATGCTTCGGAGAGTAACTGCACCCACTGACAACGCCGTTGGGCCGGCCGCCTTCCCCGTTGGCGGCGCTTCCGGACGGCATCGCAAAGTTGATCGCCGCCCGTACGCGGCCGAATGGGTGACCGCGGGAATGACGGAACGGTCCGTTTGTGCCTGTATGGGGACATGACGATTCCACCGAGCCCCGGCCTCGCCCCCTTCGAGCGGCAGGGGACGATCCTGCTCACCACGTTCAAGCGGGACGGCACCGGCGTCGGCACCCCGGTCAACATCGCCGTCGACGGCGACCACGCCTATATCCGCACGTACGGCAGCGCCTGGAAGGCGAAACGGATGCGGAACTTCCCGGAGGTGGAGATCTGCGCCTCCACCCTGCGCGGCAAGCCCACCGGCCCCACCCTCAAGGCCCGGATGCGGCTGCTCGACCCGGAGACCCGGGAGTACCGGCGCGCGGAGCGCTCACTGACCCGTAAATACCCGCTGATCCACGGCCTGCTGGTGCCGATGGCGCACCGCCTCAAGAAGGAGAAGACGCTGCATTACGAACTGCGGCTGATCGAGGGGGAGGGAGAAGGAGAGGGAAAGGGAGAGGGAGAGGGAGAGCACGAGAGCGCGGAGCCGGGCACTCCGTAAGCCGGGGCACCCGCAGGCACCCGCTACTTGCTCCGTCGCACCAGCTTTCGCAGTGCCACGACCAGCGCCGCGATCCCGAGAAGGAGCACCGCCCCCTTGCCGAAGCCGGGCTGGGCCCCTGGATCCCCGGACGCTCCGGCGGCCCCCGAGTCCCCCGGCTGTCCCGAACCGCCGCCCTTCCCCGTATCGCCCTTTCCCGCATCGCCGTTGCCGCCGTCCCCGGGCGCCGCGTCGCGCGCCGAGTCCGGCAGCTGATCGCCCGTCAGTCCGACCGGCTCGACCTCGCTGTTGGGGCCCTCGGATCCGTACATCAGCGTCCGGCCGTCGGGAGCGAAGGTGACCGACTCGCCCTGTCCCTGGAACGGCACGCTCACGCTGCCGAGGTCCTTCGGACGGCCGTCCTGCCAGCGGTACATCCGGCCACCGAAGTAGCTGCGCAGCGCCAACCGGGTTCCGTCCGGGGAGAACGCGCCGTCCGTCACCCACAGATCGATCGGCGAAACCCGGCGAAAGGTGTTGGTGCCGGATGCGCTGAGCCGCGGCGGGCCCTCGTACAACGCGCCCCCGCCGTCCTGCTTCTTGCTGGCGATGTACACCCGGCCGGTCTTCGGATGCACCATCAGCGCCTCCGCGTCGCGCGGCCCGTCCGCGTACGTCACGGTGAACTGCGCGGCGGTGACGGTCGCGTCGCGCAGCCGCTTCGGCTCGGGGAAGCGGTAGATCCAGACGTGGTCCCAGGTGCCGCCGCGGTTGTCGCCGATGTCGCCGACGTAGATGTTCCCGTCCGGACCGATCGAGACCGCCTCGACGTCACGCGGTGCGCCGATCCCCCGCAGGGTGAGGGTGGCGACCGTACGCCCGGACTCGGCGTCGACGGCGTAGACGTACGGGCCGTCGTCACTGTCGTTGTGGGTCCAGTAGATGCCCGGGTGCACGCGGCTGGCGGCCAGACCGCTGGACTCGGTGATCCTGGTATCGCCGATCTTGAAGCCGTCGGGCTCGTCGGCGGCGGCCGGCGCGACCGCCGCGCACAGCACCATCCCCGCGGCACCGGCCGCGCACAGAAGCGAACGCATGGGCACAGACTGCCATCCCGGGCCGCGGACCGCCTGGAGTGTCGAGCGTCACGTACCCGGCAGTAAGGTCTGTCGGCCATCATTGCCGGATGAGGATCATGTTCGTCGGCGACTCGATGACCATTGGGCACACCGGCGATTTCACCTGGCGCTATCGCATGTGGCAGCACCTGCAGGCGACCTTCGACGGCCGGTACCGCATCGTCGGCCCGCGCGACGCGCTCCATGACACCCTCCAGGACGCCGCCACCTCCCACGAGTACGGCGACCCCGGCTTCCCGGGCGGGGCCCGCCGCCACCTCGCCGGCTGGGGCGAGGGCTGGCTGCACATGGCGCCACTGATCGGCGACGCGATACGCGAGCACCGCGCCGACACGCTGCTCGTCTCGCTCGGCCTCATCGACCTCGGCTTCTACACCAACGCCGACCAGACGGCGGAGAACGTACGACGCTTCGTCACGGCGGCGCGGGAGGCGGCGCCGCACATCCGGGCGGTGCTGATGCCCGTCATACCCAACGTGCGAGCCGTCACGGACACCGCGTTCGGCGCACAGTGCGACCGCTTCAACGAACTCCTGGCCAAGGCCGTCGCCGACCTCGACACCCCCGCCTCACCGCTGCTCCTCGCCTCCGAACCGGCCGGCTGGGAGATCGACCGCGCGACGTACGACGGCACGCATCCGTCGGTGTCGGGCGAGCACTTGCTGGCGGGCGCCTTCGCCGACGCGATGCACCAGGCGTGGGGGGTCGGGGGGCCGTACGCCGCGTACGAGACCCACGGCGTGCGCTGAGGGCCGGCCGACGCACCCCCTCGTCCCCTTGATTCGAGCGCACTCCAAGGCGTTGGCTGGGCAACCATGAAGTACACGCAGCTCGGACGCACCGGACTCAAGGTCAGCCGACTCGTCCTCGGGACGATGAACTTCGGGCCCCAGACGGACGAGTCCGACAGCCACCTCATCATGGACGCCGCGCTCGACGCGGGCGTCAACTTCTTCGACACCGCCAACGTCTACGGATGGGGCGAGAACAAGGGCCGTACCGAGGAGATCATCGGCTCCTGGTTCGCCAAGGGCGGCGGGCGGCGCGACAAGACCGTGCTGGCCACCAAGGTCTACGGCAACATGGCCGCCGACGGCGCACAGGTCTGGCCCAACCAGGACAGGCTCTCCGCCCTCAACATCCGGCGCGCCGTCGACGCCAGCCTCACCCGGCTGCGCACCGACCACATCGATCTTTACCAGTTCCACCACGTCGACCGCGCCACGCCCTGGGACGAGATCTGGCAGGCCATCGACGTCCTCGTCCAGCAGGGCAAGATCCTCTACGCCGGGTCCTCCAACCACGCCGGCTGGCACATCGCCCAGGCCAACGAGACCGCGCGGCGGCGCGGTTCGTACGGGCTGGTCAGCGAGCAGTGCCTGTACAACCTCGCCGAGCGGCGCGCCGAGATGGAGGTCGTTCCGGCGGCCGAGAGCTACGGTCTCGGCGTCATCCCCTGGTCGCCGCTGCACGGCGGGCTGCTGGGCGGCGCCATCCGCAAGGAGCGGGAGGGGGGCGCGGCGCGTTCGGGGTCCGGGCGGTCCGGCGACGCGCTGGCCAACTCGGCGATCCGCGCCCAGATCCAGGCGTACGAGGACCTGCTCGACAAGCACGGTCTGGCGCCCGGCGAGGTCGCGCTGGCGTGGCTGCTCAGCCGGCCCGGGGTGACCGGACCGATCGTCGGCCCGCGCACCACGGAGCAGCTGGCCTCCGGGCTGCGCGCGGTCGATCTGACGCTGCCGGCCGAGCTCCTCGCGGAACTGGACGCGATCTTCCCGGGGCCGGGTCCGTCCCCGGAGGCGTTCGCCTGGTGAGCGGGTGAGTGACCGACGCCGGTGAGGCGGGCGGCGGGCGGCCGCGCGGTCAGCGGACGGCCGCCGCCACGATCACGACGATGAGCAGCACGGCGAAAAGACCGGACATGATCCGGTTACGGGTCTTGGGATCCACCCAGTGAGCGTAACCGGACCGGTCCCGAACGTTTGAGCCAGCCGTCAGTGACCGAGCGGCCAGGCCGCCACCGTCTCGTACCGCGGCTGCTTGCCGGCGACACCGGGGACCGGCGGGTGGCTGCGCACGAGAGCCAGCTCGCCGACCGTCCACGAGGTGCCCTCGAAGTGCGCCAGCGCCTCCGCGAACGGGGCGAGGCCGAGCCGGGAACGGTTCCTGGCGAGCGTGAGATGCGGGTGGTACGGGCGGTGGTCGGTCATCGGGACGCCGGCCCGGCGGGCGCCCGCGGCCGCCGAGTCCGCCAGCTTCCGCATGGTCTCCCGGTCGCCCTCGGCGCCCGCCCACACCACACGGTCGTCGAACCGCCCGCCGCCGGCGATCTTCAGCTCGTACGGCGGGTGCCGGTGCGCGGCCCGCGCCAGCCGCTCCTCCAGCTCGGGCAGCACCTCGACCGGCACCTCCCCGAAGAACGCGAGCGTGAAATGCCAGCCGTCCGGCCCGGTCCAGCGGAGCTGGCCCGCCCCGGGGAGGGCCCTCAACTGCGCGACCTCATCGGCCAGTTCGGCGATGACGGAGGCGGGCGGGAGGATGGCGGCGAAGAGTCTCATGTCGCACCTGTCTGCTGCGCTTGGCCTGAGCCGACGAAGTTCCCGTTCGCCGTCGGCTGCGGCGCCGTTGCGCCTGCGGCGGGCTGTGGCCGCTGCGCGGGGCTGTCGGGTGCGGTGACGGGCCGCACGACTCCGTCCCGCGGCCCGTCCCCTCCCGTTGAGGGTGGGACGGGGAGGTGAGTGGGGTGTGGAGGTACGTTGCCGAGTGTGCGGGCACATGGCTGTTTCCCCGGTCCGCCGGCACGGCGGGAGAGCCACACAGCCGCCCGGGCAAAGCGCAGCGGACCGGCGAGGATCAGGCCGATGACGCTCGCGGCCACAAGCGACACAGCGCCGCCCGCCAGGAACCCGACCCGGGCCCCGTACGCGTCCGTGACCCAGCCGACCAGCGGTGCGCCCAGCGGTGTGCCGCCCATGAAGACCATCATGAACAGGCTCATGACGCGGCCGCGCATCGCCGGGTCCGTCGCCAGCTGCACGCTGGCGTTGGCGGTGACGTTGATCGTCAGGCCGACCATGCCGATGGGCGCGAGGAGCGCCGCGAAGATCCAGAAGGACGGGGCGAGGGCGGCCGTGATCTCCAGGACGCCGAACAGCGCCGCCGCGCCGACCAGCAGCCGGAGGCGGGAGGACGCGCGCCGTGCGGCGAGCAGCGCGCCGATCAGGGATCCGGCCGCCATCAGGGCGTTGAACAGGGCGTATGTGCCCGCGCCCTGGTGATAGAGGTGGTAGACGAAGGCGGTCAGCCAGATCGGGAAGTTGAAGCCGAAGGTGCCGATGAAGCCGACCAGGACGATCGGCCAGACCAGTTCGGGGCGCCCGGACACATAGCGCAGGCCCTCTCTCAGCTGGCCCTTGCTGCGGGGGACGCGGTCGACCTTGTGGAGTTCGGCGGTGCGCATCATCAGCAGGCCGGTGATCGGCGCGAGGAACGACAGGCCGTTGAAGAGGAAGGCCCAGCCGCTGCCGAAGGCGGTGATCAGGACACCGGCGACGGCGGGGCCGATCAGCCGCGCGGACTGGAAGTTGGCGGAGTTGAGGCTGACGGCGTTCCGCAGGTCGTCCGGGCCGACCATCTCGACGACGAACGCCTGCCGGGCGGGGTTGTCGAGGACGGTGGCGAGGCCGAGCAGCAGCGCCACCAGGTAGACGTGCCAGACCTGTACGTGGCCGCTGAGTGTGAGTACGGCGAGGGCCAGGCCGGTCAGGCCCATGGCGGTCTGGGTGATGAGCAGCAGCCGGCGCTTGGGGAAGCGGTCGGCGAGCACGCCGCCGTACAGCCCGAAGAGCAGCATGGGGAGGAACTGCAGGGCGGTGGTGACGCCGACCGCGGCGGACGAGCCGGTGAGGCTCAGGACCAGCCAGTCCTGGGCGATGCGCTGCATCCAGGTGCCGGTGTTGGAGACCACCTGGCCGGTGGCGAAGAGGCGGTAGTTACGGATGCGCAGGGAGCTGAACGTGCCCCTGCGCGAGGGGGCTGCCGTCTGGGGTGCGGCGGCGGCTATTTCCGGGTCGGGGCCCGTGGTGGCCTCGGTCGCGTCGCCGGCAGCGGTGTCGTGATCGGAGTGCGGTGCGGGGGCGGAGTGTGCTCCGGATCCCGTACTCAAAGTGGGTTCGCCTCCTCGGTCTGGGTTCTACAACTGTGCGAGCTTCTCCAGCACGGGAGCCGCGGCCCGCACCTTCTCCCATTCGTCATCGTCCAGTCCGGAGGCCAGCTCGGCGAGCCAGGCATTGCGCCTGCGGCGGCTCTCCTCCAGCATCGCCTCGGCCTGCTCCGTCTGGGTGACGACCTTCTGGCGACGGTCGTCGGGGTGCGGCTCCAACCGGACCAGTCCCTTGGCCTCCAGCATCGCCACGATGCGGGTCATCGACGGCGGCTGCACATGCTCCTTGCGGGCCAGCTCGCCGGGGGTGGCGTGGCCGCACCGGGCGAGGGTGCCGAGCACCGACATCTCGGTGGGGCTCAGCGACTCGTCGACCCGCTGGTTCTTCAGTCGGCGGGACAGGCGCATCACGGCGCCGCGCAGAGCGCTCACGGCAGCAGCGTCGTCGCCGCTGGACAGTTCCGGCATGTTCATTAGGGTAACTCATTACCTTATCTAAGCAAAGCCTTCGGGTGACCTCCCCGGATCACCCGTATGAGTGAGGACGCGGCCGAAAGTGACTCGCCTGACCGTCTGGTGCGGGGACCGTGTCCGTATGGGATCGAGAGTGCTCAGCCTGCGGGTCGAAGCGGAGCTGCTGGAGCGCATCCAGCGGCACGCCGCCAAACGCGGAATGAGCGTCCAGGACTATGTGGTCCGGACGCTCATTCGCGACGACTTCGACGAACGCTTCAAGACGTCGGTCGACGAGACGGAGAGGTTCTACCGCGGCTCCGCGATAGAGGCCGGCGCCGCGATAGAAGCCCCCGGGGCTACCTGAGGGGGCCGCCCGAGGGGCTGGCCGACGGGGCTAACCGACCCCGAGCAGCTGCTCGATGGGGTTCAGCAGGAAGTAGACCAGGAAGCAGAGCCCGACCGCGTTCAGCAGCCACGGGATCTTCCTGAAGTGGCCGGTCGCCGTCCGCAGCAGGATGTAGGCCAGTACGCCGATGCCGATGCCGTTGGTGATGCTGTACGTGAACGGCATGGAGATCATCGTCAGGAACGCCGGGATGCCGACGGTGAAGTCGGCCCAGTCGATGTCCCGGACGTTCGAGGCCATGATCAGGAAGCCGACGACGACCAGCGCCGGTGTCGCGGCCTGTGAGGGCACCACCGTCGCCAGCGGGGTGAAGACCAGCGCGAGAAGGAAGAGCCCGCCGGTCATCAGGTTCGCGAGGCCCGTACGGGCCCCCTCGCCGACGCCGGCCGTGGACTCCACGAAGCAGGTGTTGGCGGAGGCGGAGCCGAATCCGCCGCCCGCGACCGCGATGCCGTCCACCATCAGGATCCGGCCCATGCCCGGCAGATTGCCGGTCTCGTTGTCCAGCAGCCCGGCCTCCTCGCCGACGCCGATGATGGTGCCCATCGCGTCGAAGAAGCCGGACAGCAGCACGGTGAAGACGAACAGACAGCCGGTGAGCAGGCCGACTTCCCTGAAGCCGCCGAAGAGGCTGATCTGGCCGATCAGACCGAAGTCGGGGGCGCCGACGATCTGGTCCGGGACGTTCGGGACGGCCAGGCCCCAGGCGGCGTCCGGGATGTCGGCGATGGCGTTGATGACGATCGCGAAGACGGCCATGGTGACCATGCCGATGAGGATCGCGCCCTTGGTCTTGCGCACGATCAGCATGAACATCAGCACCAGGCCGATGACGAAGACCAGCACCGGCCAGCCCGCGAGCTGACCGCCCTGGCCCAGGCCCATCGGGACGGTGGTGTGCGCGGCGTCCGGGTTGCGGGTCACGAAGCCCGCGTCGACCAGGCCGATCAGCGAGATGAACAGGCCGATGCCGATCGCGATGGCTCGGCGCAGCCCGTTGGGGATGGCGTCCATCACCCGCTGCCGCAGACCCGAGGCGACCAGGAGCATCAGCACCAGGCCGGCCAGGACGACCATGCCCATCGCGTCCGGCCAACTCATCTTGGGGGCGAGCTGGAGCGACACCACGGCGTTGATGCCCAGGCCGGCGGCGATGGCGATCGGGACGTTGCCCATGACGCCCATCAGGACGGTGCTCAGACCGGCCATCAGCGCGGTGGCCGTGACCAGCTGGGCATTGTCGAGGTGGTGGCCGAACTTGTCGGTGCCGGAGCCGAGGATGATCGGGTTCAGCACGATGATGTAGGCCATCGCGAAGAACGTCGCCAGGCCGCCGCGCAGTTCGCGGCCGACCGTCGACCCCCGCTCGGAGATCTTGAAGAACCGGTCGAATCCGTTCCTCGGAGGGTGACCTGGGCTCTTGAGGGGGTCGACCGGTGTGCTGGTCGAGGGCGGCATGGCGGACCTCAGTCGGACGGGCCTGGGGAAGGCGCGGGGGCCCGAGGGCCCGGAACACATGGAGTTACATCAATAACCGGATCAGGTTGGATGAATCGACGATCCAATTCGGTCAGATCCAGAAAGGTTCAGTATGAATAAACAAGGCTCTGATCGCTATCTCCGCGCGTAGAGCCTTGTGGCGCAAGGGCTGTGCCAGGGCCTTCGCCCGCCCTCGGCCGGGCCCGTGTCCGCCCTGCGTCCCGCCCGCCGCCGCGCGCAGCCGCCGCACGCCCGCCCCGTAAGCTGACCCCCATGTGGAAAAGGTCCGAACTGCGCGAGGCCCCGGCGCCGCTCGAAGGTCCCGTCGTGGGCACGATCACCGGCGGCACCATCATCTGGTTCGTGCTCTTCCTCGGCCAGCTCCCCTTCTACGGCTGGTACGCCGACAACGACCACGCCTGGTGGGTGTGGACCTGCCTGGCCGGCGGCGGCCTCGGCCTGATCGGCATCTGGTACGTCCGCAAGCGCGACGCCGCCATCAAGCGCGCGGCGGCCGACGCCTCCTGAGCGGACGCGCCTGAGCGGTCGCACCCCTGGGCAGCCGTCCCGAGCGGACGCCGCGCCCAGCGGGTGATATGCGCATTCCGCCCGTAACGTCGGGGGCATGACGCAGCGGGCGAAGACCGAAGTCGAGGAACCCGAAGAGGAACCCGGACCGGCCGACGGGCCCGACGGCGGGGCCTCCCCGGCACCGGTCCACCGCGGGCTGACCGCCGCCGAGGTCGCCGAACGGGTGGCCCGGGGCGAGGTCAACGACATCCCCGTACGGTCCTCCCGCTCGACCGCCGACATCATCCGCGCCAACGTCTTCACCCGCTTCAACGCCATCATCGGCGTGCTCTTCGCGATCATCCTGTTCGTCGGCCCGATCCAGGACGGCCTGTTCGGCTTCGTCATCGTCGCCAACACCGGCATCGGCATCGTCCAGGAGCTGCGCGCCAAACGGACCCTGGACAACCTCGCGGTGATCGGCGAGGCGAGACCGACCGTGCGGCGCGACGGACGGGCCGCCGAGATCCCCACCTCCGAGGTCGTCCTCGGCGATGTCCTCGAACTCGGGCCCGGCGACAAGGTCATCGTCGACGGCGAGGTGCTGGAGGCCGACAACCTGGAGATCGACGAGTCGCTGCTGACCGGCGAGGCCGACCCGGTCCTCAAGCAGCCCGGCGAGCGGATGATGTCCGGCAGCTTCGTGGTCGCGGGCGCCGGCGCCTTCACCGCGACCAAGGTCGGCCGCGAGGCGTACGCGGCCCAGCTCGCCGAGGAGGCCAGCCGGTTCACCCTGGTCCACTCCGAGCTGCGGAGCGGCATCAGCCAGATCCTCAAGTACGTGACCTGGATGATGGTCCCGACCGCGCTCGGGCTCATCCTCAGCCACCTCTACACGCTCAACCTGCCGGCCGACGAGTCCGTCCGCCGGATGGTCGCCGGTATCGTCCCGATGATCCCCGAGGGACTGGTCCTGCTGACCTCCGTCGCCTTCGCGATCGGCGTCATCCGGCTCGGCCGCCGGCAGTGCCTGGTGCAGGAGCTGCCCGCCATCGAGGGGCTGGCCCGGGTCGATGTGGTCTGCCTGGACAAGACCGGCACGCTCACCGAGGGCGGGATGGACGTCCGCGAACTGCGGCCATGGAACGGGGCGGACGAGGCGTACGTCCGGCAGGTGCTGGGGGCCCTCGGCGAGTCCGACCCGCGGCCCAACGCCTCCCTCCAGGCGATCATCGACGTCTGTCCCGCCGAGGCCGGCTGGCGCTGCACCGAGTCACTCCCGTTCTCCTCCGCCCGCAAATACAGCGGCGCCTCCCTCAACGGGCCGGACGGCGAGAGCACCACCTGGCTGCTCGGCGCCCCCGACGTGCTGCTGCCGTCCGGCGACCCCGGCCTCACCGAGATCGACGACCTCAACTCCCAGGGCCTGCGGGTGCTGCTGCTGGCCCGCGCCGCCAAGGAGCTGGACGATCCCGAGGTGGCGCGGGGCGTCCGGCCCGCCGCGCTGGTGGTCCTCGAACAGCGGCTGCGCCCGGACGCCACCGCCACCCTGCGCTACTTCGCCGACCAGGGCGTCCAGGCCAAGGTCGTCTCCGGCGACAACGCGGTGTCGGTGGGCGCGGTGGCCGGGCAGCTCGGTCTGCCGGGCGCGGACGCCCCGGTGGACGCCCGCCGGCTGCCCGGGACCACGGACGAGATGGCGTCCGCGCTCGAAACGGGCGCGGTGTTCGGCCGGGTCACCCCGCGGCAGAAGCGGTCGATGGTCGGCGCGCTCCAGACGCGCGGCCACACCGTCGCGATGACCGGCGACGGCGTCAACGACGTCCTCGCGCTGAAGGACGCGGACATCGGCGTCTCGATGGGCTCCGGCAGCGAGGCCACCCGGGCCGTCGCACAGATCGTCCTGCTGAACAACAGCTTCGCGACGCTGCCGTCCGTGGTCGCCGAGGGCCGCCGGGTGATCGGCAACATCACCCGCGTCGCGACGCTGTTCCTCACCAAGACCGTCTACTCGGTGCTGCTGGCGATCCTCGTCGCCTGCTGGCAGATCCCCTACCCGTACCTCCCGCGCCATCTGACCCTGCTGTCCACCCTGACCATCGGCATCCCGGCGTTCTTCCTGGCCCTCGCCCCCAACAAGGAGCGCGCCAGACCGCACTTCGTACGGCGGGTGATGCGGTACGCGGTGCCGTCCGGCCTCATCGCGGGCGCCGCCGCGTTCGGCACCTATCTGCTGGCCCGCGGCTACTACAGCGGGCCCGACGCGCTGGCCGCGGAGACCAGCGCGGCGACCCTGACGCTGTTCCTCACCGCGATGTGGGTGCTGGTGATCATCGCCCGCCCCTACACCTGGTGGCGGATCGGACTGGTCCTGGCGATGGCCGCGGGCTTCCTCGCCGTCCTGGTCACACCGTGGCTCCAGCGGTTCTTCGATCTGAAGCTGGTCGGTACGACGCTGCCGTGGGCGGCGGTGGGCATCGCGGTGGTGGCGTCACTGCTGCTGGAGGCCGCCTGGCGGTGGGTGGGCGGCAGGTTCCCGGCTTGAGGGCGACGGCCGCCTTCCCCTAGGGTCCATGCTCATGACATTCAACACGGGGGACCTCAAGTACGAGATCCTGGCTCGCGGACACGGCCACGGCGGACACTCCTACCACTCCGGCGGCGGCTACGGAGACGGCACCGGCGGCGGTGTGGACACCTGGGTGTGGGTGGCCGCCATCGGCATCGGCGCGATCGTCGTCATCGTGAGCCTGATCAAGAAGTTCGGCTCCAACTGAGCCTTGGGCGGGTGCCCGCACCCCGTGCGGGCACCGCCCCAGCTGCTGTTCCCCACCCCGCGCCGGCTGCTGTTTCCCACCCTCACCGCCCAGCTGTTCAGTCGAACCAGCGGGCGCGCGCCAGCTCGTCCCCGCGCTCCGGGTCCTCCAGCAGCGCCGCGACCTCGAACCGGCGCGGCCACTGGCCCGCGGCCCAGGCCAGACCCGCCGCCACGCCCTCCAGGGTGGAGGCGTGCAGCGTGCCGTCCGGCGCCCACCGCCAGTCCAGCTCGGTGGTTTCCGAGCCGTCGCCGACGACCAGCTCCTCGTGCTCCACATACGACTCCGGCGTCCCGGCACCGAGCAGCACCCGCACCGCTTCCGGGACCTCGTGCCGTACGCCCTCGGAGCGCACCTCGACGCCGACCACCTCGCTCAGCCTGCGCACCTGAAGCAGCTCCGCCAGGTCGGCGGCGCGCGTCGGCCGGACCGGCAGCAGCGGGAGGTCCGCGGCCAGCGGCATCAGATCCGGTGCGTCGGCGACCACGGCGTCCGCCGCGTCCACCACCCGGATCTCCCCTCCGACGACCACCCGAAGCTCATCCGGCAGCGTCACCCGATCGGGGTCCAGGTCGGTCAACGCCCCGTACAGGGCGTGCAGTTGGGCAGGGCCGACCTCCGACTCCTCGTCGGCGAGCCGGGCCAGCAGCTCCGCCGCACCGCCCGGCTCGTCCAGCAGCGCCGCGACCGAGGTGCGCACCCCGAGCGCGCGCAGCACCTGCGCGTCGACCTCGCCCGCGTCGGCCGACTCGTACAGACCGGCCAGCAGCGGATCACCGCCCGCCGACCGCAGGCCCGCGGGCCGCCGCCCGTCCAGCACCGGGTGCCCGCGCAACCACCAGGCGGTGTACGGCCGTACGGACTCCGTGGTGCCGTCCGGCAGCAGTACCCGCACCGGCGCGGTCAGCGCGTCCCGCAGCGGCGGGCGGGACAGCATCTCCAGCACCCGCGGCCAGGCGTCGTCGTCGACCAGATCCAGATCCCGCACCGCGACCAGCTCGGTCACCACCGGCGGCACCGGAGTGTCCGGCAGCGCGTCGAGGATGTCCTCGCACCACACGTCCACCGCGTCCAGCAGCCCGGCGTCGTCCGGCTCGGCGAAGTCCCCTTCGCGCGGCTCCAGTTCGTCCGGGTCGAGCACCACGTCGGTGGCACGGACCAGCGCGAAGCCGGCCAGCACACCCACCGCGGTCAGCGGCTGCTCGCCCCAGCGCTCAGCCAACTCCGCGTCACAGGCGGGCAGTTCACCCTCCCGGATGACCTGCTCGAAGGCGCTTCCCGGGAGGACCAGCTCACCCGCGGGGGCCAGCTCACCGTCCTCGTCGCACAGTGCGAGGGCGCCGAGCCAGGGCTCGTCACCCGGCGAGAGATTGGCATCCCGGACCAGCCCGAGCACCGTCTCCGCCAGCTCCTCGGCGCCCAGCGGCGCGCCCCGGCCGGCCTCGCCGAGCTCGTCCGCGAAGACGTCGTAGGCGTCCTCGTCCGCGTCCAACGAGTTCGCCACGGCCGCCCGGACCTGAGGAGTCGTCAGCACCGCGCGCGGTGCGGCCGGGGTGGCGCCCAGCTTCTCCAGCAGCGGGTGCACCGCGTCCGGATGCGCGACCTTCAGCCCGAGCCGGGCGAGCGTACGGTGCATCGCCTCGGCATCACCGCCGTCGCCACCGCCGCCGACCAGCGGCAGCAGCACCTGGCGCGGCCCGATCGTGGTCCGCGCGCTGCCCTTCGCACCGCCAGGACCCTGGCCCTCGGTGCCCGCCAGCGGCACCGGCAGACCGCTGAGCCGGTCCGGATCGGTGCCGGCCAGCGCGTCGTACAGCCGCCACCACCAGCCCGGCGGCCGCTCCACACCCGCCAGCCGGTCCACCATCTCGCCGAGCGGCACCCTGGCCACGCCCAGCGCCCGCAGCTCGGGACGCCGCTCCAGCCCGGCCGGCAGCAGACTCGGGAACAGCTCGGCCAGCACGCCGACGGTCGCCGCGCCGGCGCCCTCCAGCAGCTCGGCGTCCACAGGCCGCAGCACATACGGCTCCGCCTCGTCCGCGCCCTCGTCCCAGCCGGGCTCCACCAACGCCTCGGCCCCGCCGCCGGACCCCGCACCCGCGCTCGGCAGGAAAGGCACCCGCGGCAGCAGCTCCAGCACCCGCCGGCGCAGCTCACCGTCCAGACCGCCCTTGCCCAGCGGCCCCGGTACGAGGTCCAGGGTGCCGACCGACACCGGCTGCCAGTCGCGCAGCAGCGTCGTGTACGCGGCCGCCGCCCGCTCGGTCAGGAAGTCCGCCAGCGGGCCCGGCGCGACATGACGCCGGGTCGGCTCCAGCGGGAACGACGCGATCAGCAGCGCGGGCAGCCCCAGCGGCTCGTCCGTCGGCGTCGGCGCGTGCACCACCGGCGCCGTCCCTGGCCGGGCCGGCGCGCCCTCCTCGTTCACCGGGACCGCCCAGGTCACCGACCACACGGGCCGCAGCCGCTCCTCGACGGGGCGGTCCGCGAGCAGCGCCGGATCCAGCGGGCCGCCGTCGCTCGCCACCCGCCACCGGGTGGCGCCCCGCTCGCTGTCCTCGATCAGCACGCAGTCGCCGTCCTGGCGCCGCCTCAACTCCCGTACGCCCTCCGGGGTCTCCACGATCACCTGGGCCAGGCCCGGCAGCGTCAGCAGCAGCGCCGCGTCGATCGCGTCCAGCAGCCGCTCGGCGAGATCCTGCGCCGCGCCGTCCCGCAGCGGCAGCACGACGGCGGTGTCATAGCCCTCGGGCGCGCTGCCCTCGGCGGGCAGCGGCAGCCGCAGCAGCGGGACATGGCCGTCGCGGCGGCGCACCTCGCCGCCCAGTCCCGGACTGTGCGCGGCCACCTCCCCGGTCAGCTCGCGGGCCTCGGCGAGCGACCAGCGGACGCCGCCGGTGCGCCCCACCAGCGCCGGCTCGTCGCTCACCGACAGCACCGCGGCGAAGCCCACGCCGAACCGGCCGACCGCGCCGGACGCCACGCTGGTCTCCCGCTTGGCGGAGGCGCGCAGCGTGGACAACGACTCGACGCCGGTGGCGTCCAGGGGCGCGCCGGTGTTGGAGGCGACGAGGACGGCGGTCTCGGTGTCGTCCGCCGGATGCAGCGTCAGCCGGAGCCGCCCGGGGACACCGGCGCGGGCCGCGGCGTCCGCGGCGTTCTGCGCCAGCTCCACGACGAGCCGGTCCCGGTAGCCGCCGAGCGCGAGGTCCTCCTCGGCGTTCGCGTCCTCCCGGAACCGGGCGGGCGACGCGGCCCAGGAATCCAGCACGCCGCGGCGCAGACGCGCGGTTCCGAACGGGTCGGCGCCACCCTCGGTCGCGCCCCGCACCCACGACGTACCAGCCACTTGTCCGCTCCCTTTACCTGGTCGGTGACCCGACGGTATCTCCTCCGGCGGGCGCGGGGAGCAGAGGGCGGCGGACCCGATCCAGCGGACCGGGACCTGTCCGCTGGGTCAGGGTCGGAAAGGCCTAGCTGTGGCCGAGCTCCTCGGCGGGACCGGCCTCCTCGACCGAGCCGCCGTCCCGCTCGGGACGGAGTGCCAGCGGCTCCACCACCGTCTCGTCCACGACCGGTGCGGCCGGCCGCGGCGGCTTCGGCATGACGGCGGCCTCGGAGTGCGCGCCGCAGCCGTAGGCGAGGGAGACCACCCGGCCGTCGGCCGGGGCGAACTCGTTGGCGCAGACGCCGAACGCCTGGCGCAGCGAGCCGGTCAGCGGCGTGAGGAAGCCGCAGGTCATACAGGTGGCGGGGGCGGCCTGCGCCATCGGCGTCTTCGCGCCGTACGCCTCCTCCCAGCGGTCGGCCGCGGCGTGCAGGCCGTAGCGGGACAGGACCCGGGCGCGGCGCATGCCCAGTTCCTCGGCGAGGTCGGCGATACCGCCGCGGGTGGGCGCCGGCTGGACCGCGGGCGAGCCCGGGAGGACGTCCGCGTCCTCGGCCTCCGCGACGTCCGCGACCTCGGCCATGGCCTCGGAGACGACGGAGTTCGGCGGCGGGACGTCCTCGCCGCTGTAGCCGGGCTCCAGGCGCAGGTCGTCGGCCTCGGTGGGCAGCAGGTCGCCTGGGCCCATGTCGCCGGGGCGCAGCCGCTCGCTCCACGGGACCCATTCGGGGGCCAGCAGCGCCTCGGGGCCCGGGAGCAGCGCGGTCTCGTCGAGGGTGACGATCTTGGCGCGGGAGGCGCGGGCCACGGTCACGGCCCAGCGCCAGCCCTTGTAGCCGGCCTCGTTGCAGGCGAAGAGGTGCGTGACGACGCGGTCCCCGTCGGCGACCGTGTCAATGTGCTCGCCGACCATGCCGGGCAGCGCGGCCTCCTCGGCCGCCGCACGGGCAAGGTCGACCGCCTCGGCGCACAGGCGGTCGGGGGTACGGCTTCGCATCGCAGCACTCACAAGAATCGATTCTCTCTTCCACGCCGTCTCACGAGTGCGCCAGCCGGAGCTGTCCTGTCCTGTCCGGACGACCGGCGGGGGCCGGGGCGGGCGGAGCGGACCTGGGGACCGCGTCGACGTCCGCGCCCGGTCGTTTCGGTCGAGCGCACCTCCTACGAACCATTCTGCGGGATCGAGAGGAGGCACGCGGCCAAAAACGACCGCCGGTGGCGCGCTACACACGCTACCCCTTCAACCGTGTACGACTCTTCGGCGGGAGCGCCAAATCTCTCCGGCCGCCGTCCCGAGCGGGTGCGCCCCACGCGGGCGGGCGGAGAAACCGCCATGTCCCGGGCGAGTTGGGGCAGTATGGCGAGGTGGCTGCCGCAAGGTCGTCGAAAGTGCCGAAGGCGTCGAGAGTGTCGAGGACATCGCGGGTGTCGCGGGCTTCGACCCGGGACGGCGCGCAGGGCAACCGGGCCCGCCGGGCGGGTCGGGCTGTCGGCCGCGCGCTGCACCAGCCGATCACCGGCGCGGCCCGCCGGGTACGCCGCGCCACGCATGCGCAGGGCGCCGGCGAGTCGGGCCTGGGCAAGCTGATCGAGCTGCACGCGGTGAACTCCGCCGGCGACATGATGGTCACCATCGCGCTGGCCTCGACGGTGTTCTTCTCGGTCCCGACAGACCAGGCGCGGGGCCGGGTGGCGCTCTACCTGGCGGTCACGCTGGCGCCGTTCGCGCTGCTCGCGCCGGTGATCGGGCCGATGCTGGACCGCATCCCGCACGGCCGCAGGGCGGCGATGGCGGGCTCCATGCTGGCCCGTGCGCTGCTGGCGCTGACGCTGTCCGGCGCGGTGGTGGGCGGCGGTCTGGAGCTGTATCCGGAGGCGCTGGGCGTACTGGTGGCGTCCAAGGCGTACGGCGTGGTCCGGAGTGCCGTGGTGCCCCGGCTGCTGCCGCCGCGGATCTCTCTGGTGAAGGCCAACTCGCGGGTGACGCTCTCCGGGCTGCTGGCGACCGGGATCGCCGCGCCGCTGGGCGGCGCGCTGCACCTGATCGGGCCGAGCTGGCCGCTGTACGGCGCGTTCGTGGTGTTCACGGCCGGCACGTTCCTGTCGTTCTCGCTGCCGCACAAGGTCGATTCGGCGAAGGGCGAGGGCCGGGCCAGGCTGGCGTCCCGGGACGAGTCGGCGGGCCCCGCGCCCGCCCCGCGGAGGCCGGGGCTGCGGACCGTCGGCCCGTCGGTGCTGCACGGGCTGCAGGCCAACGCCTGTCTGCGGGCGCTCTCCGGTTTCCTGACGTTCTTCCTGGCCTTCCTGCTGCGTGAGCACCCGCTGGGCGGGCTGGGGCCCGCGGCGTCGCTGGGCCTGGTCGTGGTGGCCGCGGGCGCCGGCAACGCGCTGGGCACGGCGGTAGGCGCCTGGTTGAAGGCGCGCGGCCCTGAGCGGCTGATCGCGGCGATGCTGGGGTTCGCGCTGTGCGCGACGGTCACCGCGGCGGTCTTCTACGACGTGCTGGCGATCGTCGTCGTCACGGCCGCCGCAGCCACCGCGGGCCTGTGCCAGGCGCTGGCGAAGCTGTCGCTGGACGCGATGATCCAGCGCGACATGCCGGAGGAGGTCCGCACCTCCGCGTTCGCCCGGTCCGAGGCGGCGCTGCAGATGTCGTGGGTGGTCGGCGGCGCCATCGGTATCTCGCTGCCGCTGTACGGCACGGTGGGGATGGCGGTCGCCTCGGGGCTGGTGATGACCGGCGTGGTGCTGGCCGTACGGGGGCTGCTGAGCGCGGCCCGGCACGGCGGACGGGCGGGCGCGCGGGTGACGTGACGTGGCCGGGGCGGCCTCGGTTCGCGGCACGCCGTACCCGCGCGTGGTGTGAGCAGGGGCGCCCGATAGCCTGCCCGTATGACCGCTGCGTTGATCTCCTGGGGCAAGGGCCGCCGAGCCGCTGCCGCCATCGGTGCCGTGTCCCTGGGCCTCATCACCCTCTCCGCCTGCGAGAAGCCGACCGCGCTCGCGACCGTGACCGTCGGCTCGACGACGGTGCAGTCCGAAGCCACCCCCGGCTGCGACGGCGAGGGCAAGGTCCTCGACAAGAAGACGATCGAATCCTGCATCACCAAGCAGGGCGGCAAGTCGATCAGCGTGCACGCCGGTGAGAAGGTGCGGATCGGCGTCGAGCCGGACGTCGCCAAGTCCGGCTGGATCGTGATCGGCGGCGGCCCCGTGATGCGCGAGCCCAGCAAGGACACGTACCGCACGTTCGACGCGGACACGCTCTTCCAGCAGCAGAATCCGCAGACCGGCCAGACCACGTACACCAAGGAGGTCACCCTCCAGGTCGCCGAGCTCGGCGACGGCGAGGGCGGCCCCAAGACGATGTGGCACTTCACGCTGAAGCAGGCGAACTGAGTCAGCTGAGGCGGGTGCGCGTCTGATGCGGGTGCTTGTCGTCACGGCGGTGACGGCCGAAGGTGACGCGGTGTGCGCCGCGGCGGAGCCGCACGACACGGTGCGGCTGCCGGGCGGTTATGTGGTGCACCGGGCGGGGCCGTTCGACGTGCTGGCCGCCGGTGTCGGACCGGCCGCCGCGGCCGCCGGCACGGCCACCGCGCTGACCACCGCCGCGCTCGCCGGCGAGCCGTACGCGCTGGCCGTCTCGGCCGGTATCGGCGGCGGCTTCTCCCCCGGCGCGCCACTGGGCTCCGTCGTCGTCGCGGACGCGATCGTCGCCGCCGACCTGGGCGCCGAGACCCCCGACGGCTTCACCCCCGTCACCGATCTGGGCTTCGGGACGGTGGCGCACCGCCCCGACCCCGCGCTGGTCGAGGCCGTCGCGGCGGCCTGCGGCGCGGCCGCCGGCACCGTCCTCACCGTCTCGACGGTCACCGGCAGCGCCGCGCGGGCCGCCGAGCTGGCGGCCCGTCACCCGGGCGCGCTGGCCGAGGCGATGGAGGGCTTCGGGGTCGCCGAGGCGGCCGCCGCGCACGGCGTACCGGTCATGGAGATCCGTGGCGTCTCCAACGCCGTCGGCCCCCGCGACCGCGCCGCCTGGCGGATCGGCGACGCCCTCGCCGCGCTGACCGGCGCCTTCCGTACGCTCCCCGGAGCCCTGGCGACGGTCACGGGACCGGCCGGGCCGACGCACCATCCCTGAGGAGGACCCGTGACCCGGCCGCTGCACATCGCGTACTCGCCGTGCCCGAACGACACCTTCGTCTTCGACGCGCTGGCGCACGGCCGCGTCCAGGACGCGCCGGAGCTCGCGGTCACCTTCGCCGACATCGACCTCACCAACGGCATGGCCGAGCGCGGTGAGTTCGATGTGCTGAAGGTGTCGTACGCGGTGCTGCCGTGGGTGCTGGAGGACTACACGCTGCTGCCCTGCGGCGGTGCGCTGGGGCGCGGCTGCGGCCCCCTGGTGCTGACCAAGGAGCAGGGCACGGCGGCGGATCTGGCGGGCAGGACCGTCGCGGTGCCCAGCGAGCGGTCCACCGCGTATCTGCTGTTCCGGCTCTGGGCGGCCACCGCGGTGCCGGGCGGCGTCGGCGAGATCGTGGTGCTGCCGTTCCACGAGATCATGCCGGCCGTGCGGGACGGCAAGGTGGACGCGGGACTGGTCATCCACGAGGCCCGCTTCACCTACCGGAACTACGGCCTCAGCTGCCTCGCCGACATGGGCGCGCACTGGGAGGACACCACCGGGCTGCCGATCCCGCTGGGCGCGATCATCGCCAAGCGGTCGCTGGGCGAGGAGACGCTGCGCGGTCTCGCGGCGGCCGTCCGCACCTCGGTCCGGATGGCCTGGGACGACCCGGAGGCCTCGCGGCCATATGTCCTGGAGCACGCCCAGGAGATGGACCCGGACGTCGCCGACCAGCACATCGGGCTGTACGTCAACGAGTACACCGCCGCCCTCGGGGAGGACGGCTATGCCGCGGTGCGCGGGCTGCTCACCCGCGCCGCGGCCGAGGGGCTGGTACCGCCCCTCGGCCGCGATGCGCTGGATTTCGTGGGAACCGGACGCGCCGGCTAGGGCCTGAGCGCCTGCCTCAGACGTCCAGCTGGTCGGCGACCGCGCGCAGCATGCCCGCGATCTTCGAGCCGTGGGCCTTGTCCGGGTAACGGCCGCGCTCCAGCTGCTGGGTGACGTTCTCCAGGAGCGTGGTGAGGTCCTGCACGATCGACGCGAGTTCGTCGGGCTTGCGGCGCTGTGCCGCGGCCACCGAGGGTGCGGGGTCGAGGAGCGTCACCGTCAGCGCCTGGTCGCCGCGCTGGCCTGCGACGACGCCGAACTCGACACGCTGGCCCGGCTTGAGTGCGTCCACGCCGTCGGGCAGCACCGACGAGTGCACGAAGACGTCACCGCCGTCGTCGCGGGAGAGAAAGCCGAAGCCCTTCTCGCTGTTGAACCACTTGACCTTGCCGGTAGGCACGTCTGTCCTCGTCCTCGTACTCGTTGGAAAATGCCGGAGATAAAAAAAGTTTGGGGCGGGCGGGCTGGGCTGGGTGGGGCTACTGCGAAGCTGCGGGAAAACGGGTCTGGATAGCAGTGCAGCGGGCCACCGGACCCGCCACCACCAAGGCTAATGGTCCGATGGCCGGTGACAAGACGTGGCCGGGTGGATCCTCAGTGCTTCTGGCCCGGACTTACCCTGGTCAGGTGTCTGACGAAACTCCCCAGGCCGGGGATCTGCTGGTCCGAATCGGCGCGATCATGTTCCTAGTTGGCGCAGTGGCCACTCTCGCCACCGTGACGCCGCTGTTCATCGGTTCCGAGCCGCTGCCGTCCGTCTTCTACTGGGTGTGCATGCTGATGGGCGCCGGGTTCCTCGTCGCCGCGACAGGGGTGATCCGGTCCGCCGTGGCGCAGCGCCGTCAGGCGGAGGCGGCGTCCACCCCGTCGGGCTCATAGCCTCCATCGGCCACATAGCGCTCCAGCCAGGTCGGGAACTCGGTCAGGTCGGCGAGCAGGATATCGGCGCCGGCCGCACGCAGTTCCGCGGCCTCGCACGGCCCGGTGGGCACGGCGACGGACAGCGCGCCCGCGGTGTGCGCGCCCCGGACGTCACCGGTGTGGTCGCCGACGTAGATCCGCGCGCCGTGCTCCCGCAGCGCCTCGGCCTTGGCCTCGGCCCACAGCGAGCCGATGACCGCGTCCGCGTCGATGCCGAGGTGCGTGAGGTGCAGCTTGGCGTTCGGCTCGTACTTGGCGGTGACGACGATGGCACGGCCGCCGGCGGCCTGGACCGCGGCGATGGCCTCCCGGGCACCGGGCATGGCGAGCGTCCCCGTGATCGCGTGCTCCGGGTAGAGCGCCCGGTAGACGTCGCTGATCTCGGCCACCCGCTCCTCGGGGAACCACTCGCGGATCTCCTGCTCCAGCGGCGGCCCCAGCCGGGTCACGGCGAGGTCGGCGTCGATGTACGCACCGGTCAGGGCGGACAGTGCCCGGTACGCCGCTTTGATGCCGGGGCGGGAGTCGATCAGCGTCATGTCGAGGTCGAATCCGACCGTCAGGGGGAGCGCAGCCATCCCGCCATTGTGCCCGCAACCGAAAGCGTCCCGGATTGACGCTCAGGGCCTGCCGGTCAGCCCCGCGACCATCGCCTCATCCGCCACACCAGGAACAGAGCGGAGGCGACCGCCGCGACCCGCGCCATGCCCGGCAGCCCGTCGAGCAGCTCCTGCCCCAGCCGGCCCTCGGCGAGCGGCTCACCCCACCGCCCGTCGAACCGCCCCCACAGCCACACCAGCAGACCGCCGGCGACGATGCCCGGCACGCCCATCGCCGCGAACTTCGCCTCGCCCCGGCTCAGCCGCCGCGACGCGTACACCAGCGCCCAGCCCGCCGCCAGCGCGATCCACGACTCCAGCACCGCCCCGGCGACCAGCAGCAGAACGGCGAGGGTGACCACCGGGCTGAGCCGCACCCGGGCGGGCTCCGCCACCGCCTCTTCCTCCTCGGCCGCGCCGTCGTCCACCTCCGCGCCCGCGCCCCGCACGGCACGCCGCCCGGCGAGGGCTCGCCGCAACGTCCCTGCCAGGCCCCGCCGGCCCCCCGCCGTCGCGTCCGCATCGCCGTCGGGCTCCGGCTCCCCGTCCGCGTCCCCGTCGGATTCCGGCTCCCCGTCCTTCGTCAGGGACGGACCGTCGCCCTTCGGCCGCTCCCAGATCTCCGGGATCTCGATGCCGCCGACGAACCCGGGCACGGACTCGCCGGGCCCGAACGGCGCCGGCTCCACCCGCCACCAGTCGGGCGCGTCATCCTCGTCCCCCACCTCGTCCATGCCCGCCAGATGCGGCGGCGCGGCGGTCTCGGGGACGTCGGGCTCCTGGGCACGGGCCTTCCGCAGGAAGCCGGGCCGCCCGGACGGACCCGAGCCGGCCCCGTTCCGCGGCTCGGGCACCAGGCCGGCCGGCCCGCTGCGCCGGCCCAGCCCGCCGAGCTTGTCGCGGACGCCGGTCCGCGGCGCGGGATCCACGGGCCGCGGACCGGGCAGGTCGACGGGGCGCGGGGAGGCGGGCGCGGCGGTCCCGTCGCTCCCTCCCCCGTCGCGGCCCCCGCCCCGCGCCCCGTTGCCCGCCGCGTCCGTCACCACCGCCTCCGGCGTCCCCAGCCGCGACAGCAGCCGCTTCACACCGGAGACCGAGTCGACCTTCTGCGCGTCGATCTCGGACCGCAGCCGGGCGACCAGCCGCATCCGCGTGGCGGAGGGCAGCCCCCGCTGCTGGGCCAGGTCGCCCACCCGGCTCAGATAGTCAAAGACGAGCTGATCGCTCTCGATCCCCACGAAATCCCCTGCGGCGTCCGCTGGTTGCTGCCCCGACGGTACCGCCTCGGACAACGGGCGAGCCGGAGGGCGGTGGGGCGGTGCGGCGCCGGGGGAGGCGGCGCGGCGCACGGGGGGAGAGGGCTGGGGCGTACGGGGCGGGGAGGCGGCGCGCGGGGGTGCCGCACCCCGGCGGGCGCCCGGCCCCGCCACCGGCATCCGGCCCCCCGCCACCGGCGCCCGGCCCGCACCGGCCAGGCCCCGCCCCGCACCCGGCAACGCGTCGGCCCCGCACCCGCTGCCCCGCCTCCCCCGCTCCGGCTAACGTAGGACGAATGACCGGTACACCCCGCACCCTCGCCGAGGAGCTCAGGACCCGCACCGACAGCGGGCTCCTCGGCCTGCTGCGGGCCCGGCCCGACCTGCTCAACCCGGTGCCCGGCGACATCACCCAGCTCGCCACCCGCGCCGGCACCCGGGCCTCCGTCGTCCGCGCCGTGGAGCGCCTCGACAAGTTCGCGCTGCAGACCGCCGAGGCGCTGGCGGTGGCGCCCGACCCCTGCCCGCAGGAGACGCTCGGCGCGCTGATGGCCGGCGACGCCGGGGACCCGGCGGTCGCCGCCGAGCTGCCCAGGGCGGTCGCCGCGCTGCGTGCGCAGGCGCTGGTCTGGGGCCCGGACGACCGGCTGCGGCTGGTCCGCACCGCCCGTGAGCTGCTCACCCCCAGCGCCACCCACCCGTCCCCCACCGGTCTGGGCCCGACCGTCGCCGAGGCCACCGCCGGGATGTCTCCCGGGCGGCTCCAGGAGATCATCGCCACGGCCGGGCTGCCCGCCACCCACGACCCGGTCACCGCGGTCGCCGCGCTCACCGCCCTCTTCGCCGACCGCACCCGTATGACGGCGCTGCTCGACACCGCGCCCGCCGAATCCGTCGCCGTCCTCGACAAGCTGCTGTGGGGCCCGCCGTACGGCGGCGTCACCGACCGCCCGGCCCCCCACCTCCAGTGGCTGCTCGACCGTGGCCTGCTGCTCCCGGCGGGCGCGCGCAATGTCGTACTGCCCCGGGAGGCCGCCCTCCATCTGCGGGCCGGACGCGCCCACCGCACGCCCGAGCCCGCGCCGCCGGCCCTCGCCCCGCTCACCGAACGCGATCCCCACCTTGTGGACGGCGCCGCCGCGAGCCAGGCGTTCACCGCGCTCGCGACCGTCGAGGAACTGCTCAAGGAATGGGACCTCGGCGGGCCGCCCGTACTGCGCGCCGGCGGCATGAGCGTCCGCGACCTCAAGCGGACCGCCGCCGCCCTCGACACCACCGAGCAGCTGGCCGCCTTCTGGCTCGAACTCGCCTACGCGGCGGGGCTGGTGGCCTCCGACGGCGAAGCCGACGAGCGGTACGCGGCCACGCCCGCCGCCGAGGAGTGGCTGGAGCTGCCCGACCACGAGCGCTGGGCCGCGCTGGTCGCCGGCTGGCTGCCCGCGACCCGCACCCCGGGCCTGGTCGGCACCGCCGACCCCAAGGGCCGCGCGCTCGCCGCCCTCGGCCCGCACCTCGACCGCTCCCCGGCCCCCGAGGTCCGCCGCCGCGCCCTCGCCCTCCTGGCCACGCTGCCGCCCGGCGCCGCCGTACCGGCCACCGCGGTCCTCGACCGCCTCGCCTGGGAACGCCCGCTACGGGGCGCGGCCCCGGCCCCCGACGCCGCCGACACCCCGGCGTCCACGGGCCCCGACCTCCGCACCCGCCTCGCCCAATGGACCCTCACCGAGGCCGAGTTGCTCGGCGTGACCGGACGCGGCGCACTGGCCGCCCACGGCCGCGCCCTGATCGACGCCGAACCGGCCGCAGCGATCCCCACCCCCGCCGAAACCCACACAGCGGCCGCGCGCGCCGCCGCCCTCCTCGCCCCCCACCTGCCCGAACCCCTCGACCACGTCCTGCTCCAGGCCGACCTGACGGCGGTCGCCCCGGGCCCGCTGCGCCGCCCGCTCGCCGAGGCGCTCGGCGTACTCGCCGACATCGAGTCCAAGGGCGGCGCCACGGTCTACCGCTTCACCCCCGCCTCCGTACGCCGCGCCCTGGACGCCGGCCGCTCCGCCGCCGAACTCCAGGACTTCCTCACCACCCACTCCCGCACCCCGGTCCCGCAGCCGCTGAGCTACCTCATCGACGATGTGGCCCGCCGGCACGGCCAGTTGAGGATCGGCGCGGCCGCCGCGTACATCCGCTGCGACGACGACGCGCTGCTCTCCGAGATCCTTGCCGACCGCCGCGCCGCCCCACTGCGCCTGCGCCGCCTCGCCCCGACCGTGCTCGCCGCCCAGATCTCTCCCGACCAACTCCTCGACGGCCTGCGCTCCATGGGCTACGCCCCGGCGGCCGAGTCCGCCACCGGCGACGTACTGATCGCCCGCGCCGACTCCTACCGCACCCCGCCCCGCACGGCCCCCACCCCGGTCCCCGAGGGCCCGCCGTCCCCCGACCCCGCCCTCCTCGCAGCGGCCGTACGCGCCATCCGCGCCGGCGACCACGCCGCCACCGCCGAACGCAAACCCGTCCCCGCCCCCACCACCACCCCGGGCGCGCTCCCCCGCACCACCTCCGCCGAGACCCTCGCCACCATGCAGGCCGCGGTCCTCACCAGCTCCGCCGTCTGGATCGGCTACGTCAACGCCGACGGCGCCGCCAGCCAACGCGTCATCGCCCCGGTCCGCGTCGAGGGCGGCTTCGTCACCGCCTACGACCACACCTCCGACGAGGTCCGCACCTACCCGCTGCACCGGATCACAGGGGTGGCGGAACTGGCGGACGATTCGGCGTGAGGGGGCGGGGGCGGGGGCGGGCCGAGGGGGGCTGAGACCGAGGGGCCTGAGCCCCCCGGCGGACGGGCCGGACCGGCCGAGATCTGGCCCGGAGCAGCCGAGGTCTGGCCCGGAGCAGCCGAGGTCTGGCCCGGAGCAGCGAAGCTCTGGCCCGGAGCAGGCCACGTTGTCACCGCGATGCGGCACACTGGATGTTTGGCCGCATCTGCGGTCGATGTCTGTGACCGGGATCCGCGGTCGGGACGCGCGGTCGGGAACCACCGTCGGCGTCGTGCCGGATCCGCACCGGGATTCCCCGGTCGACGGCCGAAGAGCGAAAGGCGAGGCGCGTGAACGGACCTCTCATCGTCCAGAGCGACAAGACGCTGCTCCTGGAAGTGGACCATGAGCTGGCGGACGCCTGCCGGCGGGCCATCGCGCCCTTCGCGGAGCTGGAGCGGGCCCCGGAGCACATCCACACCTACCGGGTGACGCCCCTCGGGCTGTGGAACGCGCGGGCGGCCGGGCACGACGCCGAGCAGGTCGTGGACGCGCTGGTGCAGTTCTCGCGGTATCCCGTGCCGCATGCGCTGCTCATCGACATCGCCGAGACGATGTCCCGGTACGGGCGGCTCACGCTCGTCAAGGACCCGGCACACGGGCTCGTGCTGACCACCACCGACCGCCCGGTGCTGGAGGAGATCCTGCGGTCGAAGAAGGTGCAGCCGCTGGTCGGGGCCCGGCTGGACCGCGACTCGGTCGTGGTGCATCCGTCCGAGCGCGGGCAGATCAAGCAGACGCTGCTCAAGCTGGGCTGGCCGGCCGAGGACCACGCCGGTTACGTCGACGGCGAGGCGCACCCGATCGAGCTGGCCGAGGACGGCTGGGCGCTGCGGCCGTATCAGCGGCAGGCCGTGGAGGGGTTCTGGCACGGCGGCTCCGGTGTTGTCGTGCTGCCCTGCGGTGCCGGAAAGACGCTGGTCGGGGCCGGGGCGATGGCCGAGGCCAAGGCCACCACGCTGATCCTGGTGACGAACACGGTCTCGGCCCGCCAGTGGAAGCACGAGCTGGTCCGCCGCACCTCGCTGACCGAGGACGAGATCGGCGAGTACAGCGGCACGCGGAAGGAGATCCGGCCGGTCACCATCGCCACGTACCAGGTGCTGACGACCAAGCGGAAGGGCGTCTACCCGCACCTGGAGCTCTTCGACTCCCGGGACTGGGGCCTGATCGTCTACGACGAGGTGCATCTCCTCCCCGCGCCCGTCTTCAAGTTCACCGCCGACCTCCAGGCCCGGCGGCGACTGGGACTGACCGCGACCCTGGTGCGCGAGGACGGGCGCGAGTCGGACGTGTTCTCCCTCATCGGTCCCAAGCGGTTCGACGCTCCGTGGAAGGAGATCGAGGCGCAGGGGTACATCGCGCCCGCGGACTGTGTCGAGGTACGGGTCAATCTGACCGACTCGGAGCGGCTGGCGTACGCCACGGCCGAGACCGAGGAGAAGTACCGCTTCTGCGCGACCACGGACAGCAAGCAGCGGGTGACCGAGGCGCTGGTCCGGCGGCATCAGGGCGAGCAGACACTGGTCATCGGGCAGTACATCGACCAGCTGGACGAGCTCGGCGAGCATCTGGACGCGCCGGTGATCAAGGGCGAGACGACGAACGCGCAGCGCGAGAAGCTGTTCGGGGCCTTCCGGGAGGGCGAGATCTCCGTTCTCGTCGTCTCGAAGGTCGCCAACTTCTCCATCGACCTTCCCGAGGCGACGGTCGCGATCCAGGTGTCCGGCACCTTCGGCTCGCGCCAGGAAGAGGCCCAGCGGCTCGGCCGCGTACTGCGCCCGAAGGCCGACGGCCACGAGGCCCGCTTCTACTCGGTCGTCGCCCGCGACACCATCGACCAGGACTTCGCCGCCCACCGCCAGCGCTTCCTGGCCGAGCAGGGGTACGCGTACCGGATCGTGGATTCGGACGAGCTGCTGTCGGCGGACGAGGACGTGTGAGCGGCGGCCTCCCACAGAGGGTGTGAGCGCAGGGGGTATGAGCGCCGGGGGTGTGAGCGCCCCGGACGGGGGGGCTCAGCTGGTGCGGCTCCGCGTGTCCGTCTCCCGGGCCGCGCGCGCCGGGGGGACCCGGCCGGATTCGTGGGCCTTCGCTGACTCGGGGGGCTTTCCGGACTCGGGGAGCTTCTCGGACTCGGGGGGCTTTCCGGACTGGCAGGCCTTCCCGGGCTCGTGGGGCTTGCCGCCCGCGAGGGTCCTCTTCCCGGGCTCGTCGGAGTGGCTGTGGCGAGCTTCGGAGGGGCCGGAGGCACCGGCGGCGCCCCGGGTCCACCAGACCAGCGCCGCGAGCAGCGCCAGTCCGAGCACGGCGTACGGCGCGGCGAGCGGCTGCTGCCACCACGAGTAGCGAAGGTCGAGTTCGCCCTCGTGCGGCAGCACCCACATCGTGCGGGCGGTGAAGACGACGGTGACGACGGCCAGCAGCGCCCGGCGCCGGGCGACACCACGCGTGTGCGCGGCGAGCGCAGCCAGCAGCGGGACGCACCAGACCCAGTGGTGGGACCAGCTGATCGGCGAGACGAGCAGCGCCGTGACCGCCGTGCACAGCACGCCCCAGGTGTCGAGGCCGCGCCGCAGATAGACCCGGCGGGCCGCATAGAGCCCGGCCATGGCGGTGAGCAGCGTGGGCGCCACCCACAGGACGCCCGGCTCGGGGTCGTGCAGGACCCGGGCCAGCAGGCCCTGGAGGGACTGGTTGTCGACGATCCACGCCTTGCCGACCCGGCCGGTCTCGAACATCCGCCGCGTCCAGAACTCGACGCTCGCCTCGGGCAGAACGAGCAGGCCGAGCAGCACGGAGACGGCGAACCCGGCGAGGGCGGTGCAGGCGGCCTTCACCCGCCCGGTGACGAGGAGGTAGACGGCGAAGAGGGCGGGGGTGAGCTTGACGCCGGCCGCGATGCCGGTGGCGAAGCCCTTGAGTCGGGCACCGTCGGGGCGGGTCAGGTCCCACAGGACCAGGCAGGTCAGGGCGAGGTTTATCTGGCCGAAGACGAACGTCTGGAAGACCGGTTCGATCCAGAGGCCGAGTGCGGTGCCGGTGAGCAGAGTGGGCGCGGCGTGCGCGGCCTTGCCCAGGCCCACGGCCTTGCAGGACAGGTGGATCAGCAGGGCGAGGAGGGCCGCGTTGACGAGAACACCGGCGACTTTGAGGGTGCTGAGCGAGAGCCAGGTCGTAGGGATGAACAGAAAGGCGGCGAAGGGCGGGTAGGTGGCCGGGAGTTCCCACTTGGTGACGGTGAAGCCGTAGAGATCGCCGCCGGTCAGCGCGGCCTCGCCCTCCGCGCGGTAGACGACTATGTCGGACATCGGGAGCGGCTGGACCTTGTACAGCAGCCAAAGCCCGGCGAACGACGCCACGAGCAGCGCTGCCGCGATCACCAGACGACGGGGGCCGGCGACGCTCTGCGCCCAGGTCCGCCTCCACGACCACACCTGTGTCCCGTCGGCGGCAGACACCGCTGTCCCCTCCCCGTCGCCCTGGACGCGCTCTCAGCGGCGACGCTAGTGGATCGAGGCCGACCGTCCGTAACGGTTTCCGGTCATCCGGGTGTCCGAGCGGGGTCGGCTTCCTGCACGCGAATCTGCGAACTTGATCGAGATCGTCGGTGTGGGTCAGCCGGTGGGCAGGGTGGGGTCTTTCGGTGTTCGTCGCCAGGTGTGTGCGGGAGGCCGGTCGTCGTCATCGGCGTACTCGCCCAGGATGGCGACGCTGAAAGCCGCCGTGACGAAGACCTTGACCGCGCGGAGGGCGTTGCCCAGCACATAGCGGTGCTCGGGGGCGCCGTGGGCGCCATGACCGGGGCCGGCGCCGAGGGCCGTGGCGCCCTTGATCGGGTGGTGAACGGGGCCTGGAGGAATAGCTGCGCTGCTCATGTCTCCATCATGAATTTCACGCGATTGGCGCACATCGGTCCAAGGGTCCATCTCTCGTCAGCCGAAAGTCAGACCCCGGGCCCATCGCACCCCCTACGGAAGATGGACAGGGCCGGCGACGTCCACCCCGGGTACGGCAGCCGCGCCTGCGGCGGCCGGCCGATGTCCTGCCGTCGAATATCCGTTGGCGCCCCTGAAAACCGCTGACTACAATCGCGCGTCTGCCTGCCTCCCGTCGGGGAGTGCCGCCGTCCGGACGGAAACCGGCCGGCCCTTCGCTGCACGCCGATGACCAGCTCCACGCACCGACACCGGCCCGCCGTGACCGCTCTTCGTGGCGCGCGCCCGCCGTAGTGCCACCCCACCGGAGGCCACACCGTGCCCTCGCACGCCCACCCGTCACCCGACCACCACCCCTCATCGCCGGCGCTACGCGCCGAAAGCCCCGATCCGTCGCCCGACCACCGCCCCTCACCGCCGGCGCCACGCGCCGAAAGCCCCGACCCGGAGCACCCGCACCCCGACCCCCTCCACCGCGAACGCTCCCACCTCGCCTCCTCCCGTGCCGCCCTGCGCGCCATGCGCGAGGACGCCGAAGCGCTCAACATCGCCGACGTCACCGCGAACTGGGTCAACGCCGAGGTCCTCCAGGGTGAGATCGACGCCCGGATCAAGGCACTCGCCGACCTCTCCCACACCCCGCTGTTCTTCGGCCGCCTGGACTATCTGCACGCGCCCGGGATCGACCTCGCCGAGGGCGCAGCCGGAGAGAACTTCTACATCGGGCGGCGGCATGTCCACGACGCCGACGGCGACCCCATGGTCATCGACTGGCGCGCACCCGTATCGCAGCCGTTCTACCGGGCCTCCAAGAAGGACCCGATGGATCTGAAACTGCGCCGCCGATTCGGCTACACCGGCGGCGAGTTGACCGCGTACGAGGACGAGCATCTCGCCGACCCGGAGGAGGCGGCGCTGACCAGCCGGCTCCTCCAGTCGGAGATCGAGCGCCCGCGCGTCGGCCCGATGCGGGACATCGTCGCCACCATCCAGCCGGAGCAGGACGAGATCGTGCGTGCCGGGATCGGCGGCTCGGTCTGCGTCCAGGGGGCGCCGGGCACCGGGAAGACCGCGGTCGGCCTGCACCGTGTCGCGTATCTGCTGTACGCGCACCGGGAGCGGCTGGCCCGTTCCGGCACCCTCGTGATCGGCCCGAACCGCTCCTTCCTCCACTACATCGAGCAGGTGCTGCCCGCCCTGGGTGAGCTGGAGGTCAAACAGGCCACGGTCGACGACCTCGTGGGGCATGTGGAGGTGCGCGGCACGGACGAGGCGGCCGCGGCGACGGTCAAGGGCGACGCACGGATGGCGGAGGTGCTCAGGCGCGCCGTCCGGTCGCACATCACCCTGCCGCAGGAGCCCTGCGTGGTCGTCCGCGGCTCCCGTCGCTGGCGTGTACCGGCCTATGAACTGGAGGAGATCGTAAGGGAGTTGATGGCCCGCGAGATCCGCTACGGCGCGGCGCGGGACGCGCTGCCGCAGCGCATCGCCCACGCCGTACTGGTGCGGATGGAGCAGGCGGGCGAGGCGCCGGACGACCGGGTGCAGGACGCGGTGGCCCGTAATGCCGCCGTGAAGGCCGCGGTCAAGGCGGTGTGGCCGCCGGTCGATCCGGCGAAGCTGGTGCTGCGCCTGCTGGGCGACGCCGATTTCCTGGCCGAGCAGGCGGACGGCATCCTGACGCCCGACGAGCAGAAGACGATCCTCTGGGTCAAGCCGGCCCGCAGTGCGAAGAGCGCCAAGTGGTCCGCCGCGGACGCGGTGTTGATCGACGAGGCGATGGACCTGGTGGCGCGCACGCACTCCCTGGGCCATGTGGTCCTGGACGAGGCGCAGGACCTGTCACCCATGCAGTACCGGGCGGTGGGCCGCCGCTGCTCCACGGGGTCGGCGACGATCCTCGGGGACATCGCCCAGGGCACCACCCCATGGGCCACGAACACCTGGCAGGAGGCGCTGGCCCACCTGGGCAAGCCGGACTCGGCCGTCGAGGAGCTGACGCAGGGCTTCCGCGTGCCGCGCGAGGTCATCGCCTACGCGTCCCGGCTGCTGCCGGCCATCGCCCCCGACCTGACGGAGGCGACCTCGATCCGCGAGTCCGCTGGCGACTTCGAGGTCCGCACGGTCGCGGCGGACGAGCTGGACGCCGCCGTCCTCTCGGCCTGCGAGGAAGCGCTGACCAAGGAGGGCTCGATCGGCCTGATCGCGGCCGAGGCCCGGATCCCGACTCTCCGCGCGGCCCTGGAGGCGGCCGGCGTGCACTGCCTGGCACCGGGCGAGGAGACCTCCGCCGAGTCCCGGCTGACGCTGGTGCCGGCCACGCTCGCCAAGGGCCTCGAATACGACTACGTGGTGCTGGACGAGCCGGCGGCCATCGTGGACGGCGAACCGGACGAGCGCACCGGACTGCGCCGCCTGTACGTGTGCCTGACCCGGCCGGTCTCCGGGCTGACGGTGGTCCATGCGGCGGGACTGCCGGAGCAGCTGGCCGGGGACGCCGGCTGACGCTCGAACCTGTGGGCAGCGGCGGGCTCGGTGATGGGAGCCGAGACCGCCGCTGCCGTTGCCGCTGCCGTTGCCGCTGCCGTTGCCGCTGCCGTTGCCGTTGCCGTTGTCTCCCAAGGGCCGTCACCAGGGCGGTCAGCTGGGCGTCACCGGGGACCGCCGACCAGGGCGCACCACCCCCGGCCCTGCACCCGCCACCACCCCACCCCGCTAAACCGCCACCACCCCGTCCAGCACCTCCCGCCACTCCCGTACCGCCGCCGCGTCCACCGGGGCGGACCACCCGGCGGGGCGGGCCGCGCCCCCGATGTGGAACGCGTCGAGACCGGCCGCGCGCAGCGCCGGCAGATGGCCGAGCCCGAGTCCGCCGCCGACCAGGATGCGGGGCCGGTACCCGGGCTCGCCCACCGCCGTACGGGCCTGCTCGGCGATCAGCGTCGACAGCCCCTCGTCCACGCCGTGCACGGAACCGGCGGTCAGGATCGTGTCGAGACCGGCCGCGACACCGGGGAACCCGGCCGGCCCGCCGACCCCAGCCGGCACCGCCAGCCCCGCCAGCTCCTTGCGCAGCGCGGCCCGGTCGGCGGCCCGGTCGATGGCCCGGTGGAAGGTCCAGCGGCAGCCCTCGATCACCTCGGCCAGCGCGCGTACGGCGTCGAGATCCGGCCGTCCGTCCGGGGTCAGGAAGCCGAGTACGAACTCGTCCGCGCCCTCCGCCCGCAGCGCCGCCGCGTCCTCGCACAGCGCCGCCACATCGCCGGCCGCGAAGCCGTCGGCGGCCCGCAGCATCACCCGCAGCGGGATGTCGACGGCCGCCCGGACGGCCGCGAAGGTGGCCCGGGACGGCGTCAGCCCGTCGGCCGCCATGTCCGTGACCAGCTCCAGACGGTCGGCTCCGCCTGCCTGGGCGGCGACCGCGTCCTCCGGGCCGAGCGCGATCACCTCCAGGAGTGCGCGCTTGCTCATATGACCCCAATCCTTGACGAGGCGACGACAGATCTAGTTGACAGGTCTAGTCCAATATCCAGCGTAAGCGCTGGTGCGCGCTCCGGCAGCCACATCGCCGCCGGACACGACCGCAAACCGCCGGAAACGCCCAAACGAGCGCCCGACGCGTACCTCCCGCGCGACGCACAACCCCACATTGGTGCGGGTGGGAACCACGACCCAGATGAGCAATACGCCCTTTCCGTAAGGGCGTTACGGCACACGTGCCCGTGCCCCCTCGGCGCTGGGGGGGGAGCCGAATGCCCGAAGGGAATGCCGTCCCTTCGGGGAGGGGAGCAGTCCATACGGGATCGGCATGAACAACGGCCGCGCCGGGACCGCCCCCGGACATGACGCGGCGTGAGGAGACCCCGGCCTCCCGTGGCCTGGCTCGCACCTCCGCCTGCCGCCGCCCGTTCGGGTTTTTCCCCGTGCACAATGATTCGTATGACTCCACTGTCCCGTGCTGTGGACAACACCGACCTGGCCCCGGAGCTGCGCAGACGCTGGGCTGCCACCGTGGCCGAAGCCCGGAGCCCCGTGGCCCGCGAGGGCGCCGCTCGGCCCGACCCCGCCCCGTACGCGGACGATCTCCTGGCGCGGTGGAGCGAGCCGCAGCGGCGCTATCACACGGTCGGCCATCTGTCCGACGTCCTGGACCGCATCGACGAACTCGCCACCTTCGCGGATGACTTGCCCGTCGTGCAGCTGGCGGCCTGGTTCCATGACGCGGTCTACCGCCCGGACCGCTCCGAGAACGAGGAGCGCAGCGCCGCCCTGGCCGAGCGCGCACTGCCCGAGCTGGGCGTCGGGCCGGTCCGTACGGCCGAGGTGGCCCGGCTGGTGCGGCTCACGGTCACCCACGATCCGGCGCCCGACGACCGTGACGGCGATGTGCTCTGCGACGCCGATCTGGCCGTGCTCGCCGGTTCGCCGGACGGCTATGCGGCGTATGCCGCCGCCGTCCGCGAGGAGTACGCGTTCGTGCCCGATGCCGAGTTCACCGTCGGCCGGTCCGCCGTGCTGCGCCAACTCCTCGCGCTACCCCGCCTGTTCAGGACCCCGATGGGCTACGACCGGTGGGAGCATGTCGCGCGCCGCAACCTCGCCACCGAGCTGGACCTGCTGAGCGGCTGACCTGCTGGGCGGCTGAGCTGCTGGGCGGCTGACCTGCTGCGGAGGTATGGGCAAGGTCACTCACACCGGCACCCCCCGCCGGGAATGTAAGGCCCTCATCGGGTGTTGGATGCTGACATGCCACCTCCTGATATGCCCTCCCCTGCCGAACGCGCCCGCATGCCCATAGCCGTGTACGTCCTCGGCCTGTCCGTTTTCGCGCTCGGTACGAGCGAATTCATGCTGTCCGGCATCCTCCAGCCGCTCGCCCGTGACCTGCATGTTTCCATTCCGCAGGCCGGGCTGCTGGTCTCGGCGTTCGCGATCGGGATGGTGGTCGGCGCGCCGGTCCTCGCCGCGGCGACGCTCCGGCTGCCGCGTCGTACGACCCTGATCACGCTGCTCGCGGTGTTCGGGCTCGGGCAGGTGGCCGGCGCGGTGGCGCCTTCGTACGGGGTGCTCTTCGCCTCGCGGGTGGTGAGCGCGCTGGCCTGCGCGGGCTTCTGGGCGGTCGGCGCGGCGGTCGCCGTCTCGCTGGTCCCGGTGACGGCGCGGGCCCGTGCGATGGCCGTCATGGTCGGCGGGCTGAGCATCGCGAACATCGCGGGTGTGCCGGCGGGCGCGCTGCTCGGGCAGCACGCCGGGTGGCGCGCGGCGTTCTGGGCGGTGGCCGGGCTGGCCGCGGTCGGCCTGGTCGGGGTGATCGCGCTGGTGCCGTTCACGGCCGTGCCGACCGGCGACGACCGACCGCAGCTCCGCCGCGAGCTGGCCATTTACAAGGACAAGCAGGTCTGGCTGGCGCTGACCGCGACGGCCATGAACGGCGCGGCGGTCTTCGCGCTCTTCTCCTATCTGTCGCCGCTGCTGACCGACACCGCGGGGCTCGCCGAGAGCTGGGTGCCGACGGTGCTCGCGCTGTTCGGGGTCGGTGCGCTGATCGGTACGTTCCTCGGGGGACGGTTCGCCGACGCGCACCTGTTCCGGATGCTGTTCGTGGGTATTTCGGCGTCCACGACCGTGCTGGCCGTGCTGGCGCTGACCGCGCACAGCCCGGTCGCCGCCATCGGGCTGTCGCTGTTGCTCGGGGTCACCGCCTTCGCCACGGCGCCGGCGCTCAACGCCCGGATGTTCAACGTGGCCAACGCGGCGCCGACGCTGGCGGGCGCGACCACCACCGCCGCGTTCAACATCGGCAACACGCTCGGCCCCTGGCTGGGCGGTCTGGTCATCGGCGCCGGGTGGGGCTATCCGGCGGTGGCGTGGACCGGCGCGGCGCTGGCAGCGGTGGCCGTGGGCACCACGGCCGTCGCCTTCCGGCTGCACCGTGCGACGAACCACTCCCGGCTCGTCGCGTCGTCGACGGTCGTCGCACCGGTTCCGGAGGGCGCGGAGCGGCCTTGAGGGAGGGCGCGAAGCGGTTCTGAACGAGGGCGCGCGGAGCGGCTCCGGGCGAGGGCGCGGAGCGGCTCCGGGCGAGGGCGCGGAGCGGCTCCGGGCGAGGGGCCGGCGGCTCCGGGCTAGGGCCGGGCTGCCGGCTCGGGGCACCGGATCGGGTCGCTGCGCGGCAGGCGGTGTGCCCCCGGTCAGGCGCCGCCGCCGAAGGTCCACCGGGTCTGGCCGTACGTCTCGCCCCGGGCGAAGCCGAAGGCCGTGGCGGGCTCGACCCGGAAGACCACGGCCCGGTTGCCCGCGCCGTGGAACGCGCCGTCGCGCACCTCGAACCGCCAGTCGCTGCCGTATTTGGCGACGTAGAGATCGGCCAGGCCGCGCAGCGTCATCTCGTCCTCGACCCGGACCGCCTCGCCCTCGACGATCACGTCCAGGCCGGCGTGCAGATCGTTGCCGCCGGCCGTGGAGGTGGTCAGCACACAGTGCGGGTTGACCGCGAGGTTCTTGGCCTTGCGCTCGTCCGGACCGGTGCAGAAGTGCAGCGCACCGTCCGCCCATACGGCCAGCAGCGGGGTGACATGCGGACGGCCGTCCGGGCGGACCGTGGAGAGCCAGAAGATCTCCGCCTCGGTCAGCCCGCCGACGGCCGCGGCCCAGTCCGTCGCCGTGGCGCCCTCGCTGCTGTAGGCCGGGTGGAGCTCGGTGACCGGTTCCTCGGCTGACAAGACTGTCCCCTTTCGGTGCGGCACGCCGTCATAGCCATGGTGCTGGCGCGGCCTCGGCCCGGTGGCGGCGCCACGCCGCCAGGGCACGGTCCGATGGGTCGGGCCTGCCGGCCCTAGGTGCCGGGTGCCGCGCGGTTCTTGGGGCGGCGCAGGCCGGCGGCCGTCAGCCGGCGCAGCAGTTCCTTGCTGCCGACCTCCACCGCGCCGGCGCGCACCGCGTCGCCGTACCGCTCCGCCGGCACGTCGTAGTGGTCGCGCTCGAACCCCCGCCGGGGCGCGCCGATTCCGGCCGCGAAGCGGTGCAGTTCGTCGAAGGAGACATCGCTGATCAGATGCGACCACATGCGGCCGTGGCCCGGCCAGGTCGGCGGATCGATATAGATCGCCACGTCAGATGTCCGCGGAGGTGCGGAGCCTGCCGACGGGGGCGACCGCGACCGCCGTCTTGGGGCAGACCCAGTGCGGGTCGGGCCCCAACTCCGGCTCCACGTCGAGCGCGTGGGGATCGCCGGACGTGGTGCACACGGGGCACAGGGGCCAGCGGCCGTACCGCTCCAGGAGGGCGTCCTGGACGTCCTGTGCTATCAGCCCCGCGACGAACGCCGCGCCCTCGGGCCACTGCTCCACCCACCATCGGCGGTGGACGACCGCGTCCTCGACCAGCGAGACGATGTCGGCGTCGGCGACCTCGTCCGCCACCAGGTCTGCGAGCACCAGGGCCCGCGCGGCATGCAGTGCCTGTTCCAGCTCCATGCCGTCCATTGTCGCGCGGAACACGGACACCGCCGCACGGTTGTCCACAGGCTCGGTCCGGTCGGGCGACTTGTCCACAGCTCCTCACGCAGGGTATTGACGCACGACGCCGTTGAAATTACTTTTCAGATGTGAGCAGCAGCGTGAAAGAAACTTTCAGCGACATTCCCCTCGACACCCGACCCGCACCGGCCCCACCGGCGCCCGCCGCACTGGCCTCCAAGGTCCGCACGCTCGCGCCGACCATGACCCGCTCCATGCAGCGCGTCGCGGAAGCCGTCGCGGGCGATCCGGCCGGCTGCGCCGCCCTCACCGTCACCGGGCTCGCCGAGCGGACCGGCACCAGCGAAGCCACCGTGGTCCGGACCTCCCGGCTGCTCGGCTACCCCGGCTATCGCGATCTGCGCCTCGCGCTGGCCGCGCTCGCCGCCCAGCAGGCGGCCGGCGGCGCACCCGCGGTGACGGCGGACATAGCGGTCGACGACTCGCTCACCGACGTCGTGGCGAAGCTCGCGCAGGAAGAGCAGCAGTGTCTGGCCGACACCGCTGCCGGGCTCGACGTCACCCAGCTGGAGGCGGCCGTCGGCGCTCTGTCCAGCGCCCGCCGTATCGATGTGTACGGCATAGGGGCCTCCAACCTCGTCGGCCAGGACCTCGCCCAGAAGCTGCTGCGCATCGGCCTGATCGCGCATGCGCACTCCGATCCGCACCTCGCCGTGACCAACGCCGTGCAGATGCGGACCGGCGACGTCGCCATCGCGATCACCCACTCCGGGCGGACCACCGATGTCATAGAGCCGCTGCGGGTCGCCTTCGACCACGGCGCGACGACCATCGCGATCACCGGCCGCCCGGACGGCGAGATCGCGTCCTACGCCGACCACATCCTGACCACCTCCACCGCCCGCGAGAGCGAGCTGCGGCCCGCCGCGATGTCGTCCAGGACCAGCCAACTCCTCGTCGTGGACTGCCTGTTCATAGGCGTCGCCCAGCGCACGTACGAGACCGCGGCGCCCGCCCTGTCCGCGTCGTACGAGGCCCTGGCGCACCGCCACTCCCCGCGCCCCCAGCGCTGAGACCCGCAGCCGCCCCCGCACCCGCGGTCCCCGCGTCACACGCGCCGTACAGATCCACTCGTACAGATCCAGCCGTACAGATCCATACGCCCCGGAAAGAGCCCCCTCACTCCATGCCGGAAAGAGCCGTCACGCCATGACTTCCACCGCCGACTACGCGCACCTGCGGGCCCAGCTGGACACCCTCACCACCGAGGCGTTCCGCGCCGAGCTCGCCGACATCGACCAGCGCTCCACCCTGGAGATCGCCCGCACGATGAACGACGAGGACGCCACCGTCCCCGCCGCCGTCGCCCAGCAGCTCCCGAAGATCGCCGCGGCCATCGACGCCACCGCAGCCCGGATGTCCTGCGGCGGCCGGCTGATCTACGCGGGCGCCGGCACGGCCGGACGGCTCGGGGTGCTCGACGCGAGCGAATGCCCCCCGACGTTCAACACCGACCCCGCCAAGGTGCTGGGGCTGATCGCGGGCGGCCCGTCCGCGATGGTCACCGCCGTCGAGGGCGCCGAGGACAGCAAGGCGTTCGCCGCCGAGGACCTGGCCTCGATCGGCCTCAACGACCGGGACACCGTCGTCGGCATCTCCGCCTCCGGCCGCACTCCGTACGCCATCGGGGCCGTGGAGCACGCCCGCGCCATGGGCGCGCTGACCATCGGCCTGTCCTGCAACGCCGGCTCGGCCCTCGCCGCGGCCGCCGAGCACGGCATCGAGATCGTCGTCGGCCCCGAGCTGCTGACCGGCTCCACACGTCTGAAGGCCGGCACCGCCCAGAAGCTGGTGCTCAACATGATCTCGACCATCACCATGATCCGGCTGGGCAAGACCTACGGAAACCTGATGGTCGACGTCCGCGCCTCCAACGAGAAGCTGCGGGCCCGCTCCCGCCGGATCGTCGCACTGGCCACCGACGCCACCGACCCCGAGATCGAGTCCGCGCTCGCCGCCACGGACGGGGAGGTGAAGAACGCCATCCTCACCCTCCTCGGCCGGGTCGACGGCCCCACCGCCGCCCGCCTCCTCGCCGACTCGAAAGGCCACCTCCGCGAGGCCCTCCAGGCCGCGGAGAAAGCCTGACCCGGCCTGACCCGCCAGCCCCGTCGTTGTCCGCACAGCAAGGCACCGCACATGACCGAAGAGCGCTCATGACCGAAGACAAGAACCGCGCCACCGCCGCCGCGATCCTCCCCCTCGTCGGCGGCGCCTCGAATCTGACGTCCATCGCCCACTGCATGACCCGGCTCCGCCTCGGCATCCAGGACCGCTCCCTGGTGCAGGACGACGCCCTGAAGGCACTGCCGGCCGTCATGGGCGTGGTCGAGGACGACACGTACCAGATCGTGCTGGGCCCCGGAGCGGTCGCCCGCGTCACCCCCGAGTTCGAGCGGCTGGTCGAGGAGGCCCGCGCCACCGCGCCCGCCCCCGCGCCCGCCCCGGACCCGGCCACGACCTCACCACCGCCTCCTGCCCCAACCCCGACCACCACCCCAGCCACGGCGCAGAGCGCCACTGCCGAAGGCGACCTCGCCAGCCAGGGCGCCGCCCTGAAAGCCCGTCAGAAGGCCAGGAACGCCACCCCGTTCAAGCTCTTCCTCCGCCGGATCGCCAACATCTTCGTCCCGCTGATCCCGGCCCTGATCGGCTGCGGCATCGTCGCCGGCATCAACGGCCTGCTGACCAACCTCGGCTGGCTGCCCTCCGTCGTCCCGGCACTGGCCGCCATCGCCGCCGGCTTCATGTCCCTCATCGCCGTCTTCGTCGGCTACAACACCGCCAAGGAATTCGGCGGTACGCCAATCCTCGGCGGCGCGGTCGCCGCGGTCATCGTCTTCCCCGGCATCGCGGACATCACCGCCTTCGGCCAGAAACTCTCCCCCGGACAGGGCGGCGTGCTCGGCGCGCTGGCCGCCGCGCTGCTCGCCGTCCAGGTGGAGAAGCGATGCCGCAAGGCGGTCCCCCAGGCGCTGGACGTCCTGCTCACCCCCACCCTCACGGTCCTGATCACCGGCCTGGTCACCATCTTCGGCCTGATGTACGTCGCGGGTGAGATCTCCACCGCCATCGGCAGCTTCGCCAACGCGCTCCTCGCGCACGGCGGCGCGCTCGCCGGATTCATCCTGGGCGGCCTCTTCCTCCCCCTCGTCATGCTGGGCCTCCACCAGGCCCTCATCCCCATCCACACCACCCTCATCGAGCAGCAGGGCTACACCGTCCTGCTGCCGATCCTGGCCATGGCGGGCGCGGGCCAGGTCGGCGCGGCCATCGCCGTCTACGTACGGCTCCCGCGCAACGGCCCGGTCCGTACGACCATCAAATCCGCCCTCCCCACCGGCTTTCTGGGCGTCGGCGAGCCGCTGATCTACGGCGTGTCGCTGCCCCTCGGCCGCCCGTTCATCACCGCCTGCATCGGCGGCGCCTTCGGCGGCGGCTTCGTGGGCCTGTTCAACCAGCTGGGCGACACCGTCGGCTCCACCGCCATCGGCCCCTCCGGATGGGCCCTGTTCCCGCTGGTCAAGGGCAACCACGGCATCGCCACAACGGTCGTCGTCTACGCCCTCGGCCTGGCCGTCGGCTACCTCACCGGCTTCCTCACCACGTACTTCTTCGGCTTCACCAAGCAGATGCTCATGGAGCTCAACACCGCCCCGGAGCCGGCGAACACCACCAAGGCAGCAGCCACCCCCGACCGGAGAACCGACCCGAGAACCGACCCGGACTCGGACCATCCCGAGCCGGTCTCCACAGGCTGATCGCGACCGCCCGCGGAGACCTGCCGCCGCCCCGGCCCCGCCCGCCGGCGGGGCCGGCTCAGGCGTACTTGCCCATCTCGCTGCTTTCCAGCATCGCCTTCTCGTTGACGCCGATGACATAGCCATCGGGGTCGCGGAAGTAGAACATCCGCTGTCCGTTGTGGTCGCCGGTGATCGGCTTGACGATCTCCGCGTACCGGGAGATGAGGCGGTGGGTGCCTTCAAGGTCGTCCACGGCCAGATAGAACATGCCGGCGAAGCCGATGGGGAAGTCCTTGAGGACCGGGAGCCAGTTCTTCAGGTCCGCATTGCTGTAGATCATCGCGCAGAACTCGCCCTTGTAGAGGAGCATGTGGATGTCGTCGCCGGGGCGGGCCGTGCTGGAGTCCGCGTCAAAGCCGAGGCGCTTGTAGAAGGCGAGGCTGGCGGCGGTGTCCTGGACGCTGATGCAGGGCGCGAAAGGCATGGTCGTCTCCTGGTCCTGTCGGGTCTTTTCGGGTGTCGTCGGTGTCGTCGGGTGTGGTCGTCGGGGGCGGTCAGTACCAGGGGCGGCTGACGCAGAAGGGCTGGCCGGACGGGTCCAGCAGGACCGTCCACTGCTCACCGCCGGGCTGGTGCTCGGGCTTGGTCGCGCCGAGTTCCAACAGCCGCCGCTCGGCCGCCTCGATGTCGTCGAAGGCCAGGTCGAGATGGAAGGGGAGCTCCTCGGCCGGCCAGTTCGGCGGGGTGAAGTTCTTGGCCGTGTAGAAGACGTACGTCGTGGTCCGGTCGGGGTCGTTGACCATGAACGCGACCGGGACGCCGTGCTCGTCGGGGAACTCCCGGGTCACCCGCCAGCCCAGTGCCCCGGCATAGAAGTCGGCGAGCGCCCGGCCGTCGTGGCCCCAGAAGGCGTACGAGGAGACCCTGCCTATGGCCGGGCCGCTCCCGGACGGAGAGTCCGTGGACGGGGTGGATGTGCTGGTCATGAAGGGTCACCGTTCCTCTGCTACGGCGCGCCGGTTCTGCGTCACGTCGCGCCTCGTCCGCGAATTGGTACATGAGTACTGTACTGAAACCCCAAAGAAGGTGCAATTAGGACATTCCTCGCCCTACATCGACACCCGACCACACCCCAGGCCCCGACGTCCGACGCACCACACACCACACGCACCACGCGCACCACGCACCAGGGGGAAGAGAGACAGAGCGGAAGCAAGAAGGGCACCCGCACTACGGCACAGCCGTACTATTCTGAATTTATATCGTCACGTCTGGAGTCCCCATGGCCACCGACCAGCCGACCGTCCGGCGCCGCCGCGATCCCGAGCGGCGGATCGAGGAGATCACCGTGGCCACCGAGCGGGTCATCGCCGCGCGCGGCATCGAGGGCCTGACGCACCGTGCCGTCGCCGAGGAAGCCGGCGTCCCGCTCGGGGCGACGACGTATCACTTCGCGACGAAGGACGACCTGATCGCCGCGGCCCTGCAACGGGCCGTCGACCGCTTCGCCGGCTACCTCGACGACTGGGTGGCCAGACGGCCCGCGCTCTCCCCCGAGCAGTGCGCCGTCCTGCTCGCCGACGCGGTCCTGCCCGGCGTGGGCCCCCAACGCGACCAGCAGGTCATGGAGTTCGAGCTCTATCTCGCCGCGCTGCGCCGCCCCGCGCTGCGCCCGATCGCCGACCAGTACACCCAGCTGAGCCGGCGCGCCCTGTCCCACTACACCGACCCGGACACCGCCGCAGCGGCCGCCGCAGCGCTCAACGGCATCAGCCTGCGCGCGCTGGCCAACTCCACCCCGCCCGCCCGCACCGAGGCCGAGACCATCCTGCGTCGCATCCTCACCCCCAATCCGGCCCTGCCCACCCCCGCCGGCTCCCCGGGCGACAACGCCGAAGAACCACCGGCCACCGGCGCGGCCGGGCACGACGCCTGACTCCACGACGGCGCGCGACACAAGCACCCGCCGAAGAGCGACTGCGAAGAACACCCACCGAAAACGCCGCCGGGGCGGCACCCCCTGGAGGAGGGTGCCGCCCCGGCGAACGAGCGGACAGTTGATCCCGGAGGATCAGAAGTCCATGTCACCGCCCGGCATGCCGCCCGGAGCGGCCGCGGCGGCCTTCTCCGGCTTGTCGGCGATGACGGCCTCGGTGGTCAGGAACAGCGCGGCGATCGACGCGGCGTTCTGCAGCGCGGAACGCGTCACCTTCGCCGGGTCGATGATGCCCTCGGCGATCATGTCGACGTACTCGCCGGTCGCGGCGTTCAGACCGTGGCCCGGGGTCAGGTTGCGCACCTTCTCCACGATGACGCCACCCTCGAGGCCGGCGTTCACGGAGATCTGCTTCAGCGGGGCCTCCAGGGCCAGCTTCACAGCGGCGGCACCGGTGGCCTCGTCGCCATCCAGCTCCAGCTTCTCGAAGACGCCGGTCGCCTGGAGCAGAGCCACGCCACCACCGGCGACGATGCCCTCCTCGACGGCGGCCTTGGCGTTGCGCACCGCGTCCTCGATGCGGTGCTTGCGCTCCTTGAGCTCGACCTCGGTCGCGGCACCGGCCTTGATGACCGCAACACCGCCGGCGAGCTTCGCCAGGCGCTCCTGCAGCTTCTCGCGGTCGTAGTCGCTGTCCGAGTTCTCGATCTCGGCACGGATCTGGTTGACCCGGCCCTGGACCTGCTCGCTGTCACCGGCACCGTCGACGATGGTGGTCTCGTCCTTGGTGATGACGACCTTGCGGGCGCGGCCCAGCAGGTCGAGACCGGCGTTCTCCAGCTTGAGGCCGACCTCCTCGGAGATGACGGTGCCACCGGTGAGGATGGCGATGTCGCCGAGCATGGCCTTGCGGCGGTCACCGAAGCCCGGGGCCTTGACGGCGACGGACTTGAAGGTGCCACGGATCTTGTTGACGACCAGGGTCGACAGGGCCTCGCCCTCGACGTCCTCGGCGATGATCAGCAGCGGCTTGCCGGACTGCATGACCTTCTCGAGCAGCGGAAGGAGGTCCTTCACGTTGCCGATCTTGGAGTTGACGATCAGGATGTACGGGTCATCCAGCGCCGCCTCCATGCGCTCCATGTCGGTCGCGAAGTACGCCGAGATGTAGCCCTTGTCGAAGCGCATACCCTCGGTGAGCTCCAGCTCCAGACCGAAGGTCTGGGACTCCTCGACGGTGATGACGCCTTCCTTGCCGACCTTGTCCATCGCCTCGGCGATGAGCTCGCCGATCTGGGTGTCGGCGGCGGAGATGGAGGCGGTGGAGGCGATCTGCTCCTTGGTCTCCACGTCCTTGGCCTGCTCCAGCAGGGCGGCGGAGACGGCCTCGACGGCACGCTCGATGCCGCGCTTCAGAGCCATCGGGTTGGCGCCGGCGGCAACGTTGCGCAGGCCCTCGCGGACCAGCGCCTGCGCCAGGACGGTCGCGGTCGTCGTGCCGTCACCGGCGACGTCGTCCGTCTTCTTCGCGACCTCCTTGACCAGCTCGGCGCCGATCTTCTCGTACGGGTCCTCGAGCTCGATCTCCTTGGCGATGGAAACACCATCGTTGGTGATCGTGGGGGCGCCCCACTTCTTCTCGAGGACGACGTTACGGCCCTTGGGGCCGAGGGTGACCTTGACGGCGTCGGCGAGCTGGTTCATCCCGCGCTCGAGACCGCGCCGTGCCTCCTCGTCGAACGCGATGATCTTGGCCATGTGAAGTGGTCCTCCCGGACATCGGGGTGGATTGCTCCGGACCGATTGGCGCCCGCGACGGACGGCCTGCGTGCCTGGTGGTTCCTTGCCCCACCCGGCCAGCGGACCTCACCGACTCGATCCTTGATTGTCACTCTCACCCGGAGAGTGCTAACGCCAATGATTAGCACTCGGGGTAGGAGAGTGCAAGCCGCCCGGAGGGCGTCGTTGAGGGGCGGTGGTCGGGCGACGGGTGGGCGCAAGCGCCGGAAGGGGGCCGGCGGGGGCGCATGCGCGCCCCCGAACCCGCCGCGCGCACGCGGAAGGCCCGCGCCCCCTTCCGGGGCGCGGGCCTTCACATGCTGCAGTCGGTCGGCGCTTCAGCCGGCCACCCGGACCATGTCCGCCTGCGGCCCCTTCTGGCCCTGCGAGATCTCGAACTCGACTCGCTGACCCTCCTCAAGGGTGCGGTAGCCGTCCATCTGAATCGCGCTGTAGTGGACGAAAACATCCGCACCACCGTCGACCGCGATGAAGCCGTACCCCTTCTCCGCGTTGAACCACTTGACGGTGCCCTGAGCCATGCCTAACTCCCCTATTACTGGCCCTTGCACAGGACCGCACTCCGCGGACCCGGGTCAGACCTCACCCCATGATTGGCCTGCGGGGTGTGCGTCGGAACGCGTCGACCGCCGCTGAATGTATCTGCCCCAATGCCCAGCGCAACAGGTCAATCGGACGAGAATTCTGGCGGCGGGGAATCGGCAATATGCCGCGAACTCCCGTTATTCCCGGGCAAGTCGGGCCGGGCATAACCACCCTTAGCCGACAAACCTCGCACACGCATTGGACACAACTCATCGCGGTCTCATATGCGTTCGGCACGCGCACGGGTGGGATCACCACGATGGTATCGCCTTTCGAAACATGGAATTACCCCGTCCGCTTTGCTGCGTACGGGGTAATTCCAGTCAGGCGACAGATGATATGGCTGAAATTCAGCAGCCGCCGGCCACCGCGGGGATGATCGAAATACCGGCGCCGTCCGGCGTCGGCGTCTCCAGGCCCTGCTCGAAGCGGACGTCGTCGTCGTTGACGTAGACGTTCACGAAGCGGCGCAGCTTGCCCGCGTCGTCCAGCACACGGGCCGCGATGCCCTGGTGGTTCTTCTCCAGGTCGGCGATCACCTCGGAGAGGGTCGCGCCCTCCGCGGCGACCTCGGCCTCGCCGCCGGTGTACGTACGGAGGATGGTGGGGATGCGGACCTTCACGCTCATGGTTCTGCCTTCCAGCGACTGCGGGGTACGAGTTGGGGGTGCGGAGCCGGGACCCGGGCTCAGCCGGCCAGGCCGGCCGCGCGGAACGCGTCCAGGCTCGGGCGGATGGTGGCCGTGGGACCGGAGGTCGGAGCGACGGCGTCAAGCGTCTTGAGGCCGTCACCCGTGTTCAGGACGACGGTGGTCAGGGACGGGTCGAGCACCCCGTCCTCGATGAGCTTCTTGGTCACGCCGACGGTCACCCCGCCCGCGGTCTCCGCGAAGATCCCTTCCGTCCGGGCCAGCAGCTTGATCGCGTCCACGACCTGCTCGTCGTTGACATCCTCCACCGCACCGCCCGTACGGCGCGCGATGTCGAGCACATACGGCCCGTCGGCCGGGTTGCCGATCGCCAGGGACTTGGCGATGGTGTTCGGCTTCTGCGGCCGCACCACGTCGTGGCCCGCCTTGAAGGCCGCCGAGACCGGCGAGCAGCCCTCGGCCTGGGCACCGAAGATCTTGTACGGCCGGTCCTCGACCAGACCGAGCGCGATCAGCTCCTTCAGCCCCTTGTCGATCTTCGTGAGCTGGGAGCCCGACGCGATCGGGATGACGATCTGGTCCGGCAGCCGCCAGCCCAGCTGCTCGCAGATCTCGTACGCCAGCGTCTTGGAGCCCTCCCCGTAGTAGGGGCGCAGATTGACGTTGACGAAGCCCCAGCCCTCACCCAGCGGGTCGCCGATGAGCTCCGAGCAGAACCGGTTGACGTCGTCGTAGTTGCCCTCGATGCCGACCAGGTCGCCGCCGTAGACCGCGGCCATGACGACCTTGCCGGCCTCCAGGTCGTGCGGGATGAAGACACAGGACTTGAAGCCGGCACGGCGGGCCGCGGCACCGACCGCGCCCGCGAGATTGCCGGTCGAGGAGCACGACAGGGTGGTGAAACCGAACGCGCGGGCGGCCTCGACGGCGATCGCCACGACACGGTCCTTGAAGGAGTGCGTCGGGTTGCCGGAGTCGTCCTTGACGTACAGACCGCCGGTGACACCCAGCTCACGGGCGAGGTTGTCGGCCTTGACCAGCTTGGTGAAGCCGGGGTTCAGATTGGGCTTGTCCGCGACGTCGGTGGGCACCGGCAGCAGCGGGGCGTAGCGCCAGATGTTGTTCGGGCCGGCCTCGATCCGCTTCCGCAGGCCCTCCGGATCGCCGCTCGGCAGGTCGTATGCCACTTCGAGCGGCCCGAAACATTCCTGGCAGGCGAAGATGGGGCCGAGATCGAAACGCTGGCCGCACTCGCGGCAGGACAGCGCGACGGCCGGTCCCAAAGTGCCAGTCGAGTCGGCTCCGCCGACGGGGACGGCGGGGGTGCTTTCGGTGCTTTCGGTGACTTGCACAGCCATGGAGGCGAGGCCCTTTCTCCTCATCTTCCTCGCGGCGCATCTCGCCACGAGACGGATTTGGCACCTTCCCTAGCCGGGAGCCTCGCGCGCGCTGTGCGCGGAGACCGGCTGGAGGGTTGCCGGGGCTTCAACGGGCCGTATCCCTCTGCCCCTCTGGATGAGCGGTATGGCACTGGGCCGAAACCCAGGCGTTTGTGCCGCGGCGACCCCGACATGCGACGGTCATCCGCGTTGTTCAAGACTGTAACCGAAGGCGCTGATGGTTGAGATAGTCGTCCGAACCGCGAGATGACTGTAACAACGTGCCGCACCCGCGGCGCGGAACAGGACGCCGCTTCCACGGCGCGACGACGAGCCGCATCCGCGGCCTGGCAGCTTAGGGGACACTGAACGTGCTCGATGAGGTGGAGCGCTGGCTCGGCAGCCGCTCCTGGTCCGCGGCCGACCGCCCGCTCGGCCTGCTGCTGGACGCCAAGCGGCAGACCGGCCGGACGATCAGCGTGGTACTGCCCGCACTCGACGAGGAAGCGACCGTCGGGGCGATCGTCGCCGCGATCCGCGGTGAGCTGATGACGGAGGCGGCACCCCTCGTCGACGAGCTGGTGGTACTGGACTCCGGTTCCACCGACCGGACGGCCGAGGTCGCGGCTGCGGCCGGCGCCCGGGTCGTCCACCGGGACAGCATCCTGCCGCGCATCCCCGCCCTGCCCGGCAAGGGCGAGGTCCTGTGGCGCTCCCTGCTCGCCACCAGCGGCGACATCATCTGCTTCATCGACGCGGACCTGCGCGAATTCTCGTCGACATTCGTCTCCGGCATCGTGGGGCCGCTCCTCACCGATCCGGACATCCAGTTCGTGAAGGCGATGTACGACCGGCCGCTGGAGCCCGGGACCGACGGGGCCGCGCCGGGCCTCCCGGGACAGGGCGGACGGGTGACCGAGCTGGTGGCCCGCCCCCTGCTCAATCTGCACTGGCCGCAGCTGGCCGGCTTCGTCCAGCCGCTCGGCGGCGAGTACGCGGCCCGCCGCTCCCTCCTGGAGCGGCTGCCGTTCCCGGTCGGCTACGGCGTGGAGCTGGGCCTGCTCGTCGACGCGCTGCACACCGTCGGCCTGGACGCCCTCGCCCAGGTGGACGTGGGCGTGCGCAAGCACCGCCACCAGGACGGCCTGGCCCTCGGCCGGATGGCCGCCGCGATCTACCGCACCGCCCAACTCCGCCTGACCCGGGGCCACTTGGTGCGACCCCGGCTCACCCAGTTCGACCGCGGCGAGAGCGGTTTCGTCCCCCGTACGACAGCGGTGGACACCGAGGAACGCCCGCCGATGGCCGAAATACCGGAGTACGCGCGGCGACGCGCGGCCTGACCTCCGGCGTACGTTTGCGCGGATCCGTCGCGGGTTAATCTCGCGGCATGGTCTCCGAGCGCAGTGGTGCCCAGGTACTCGTCGCGTCCAACCGCGGGCCGGTCTCCTATGCCCTGGCGGCGGACGGCGCGCTGTCCGCCAAGCGGGGCGGCGGCGGACTGGTGTCGGGGCTGTCGGCCATCGGACCCGGCTCGGACGCGCTATGGGTGTGCGCCGCGCTCGGCGACGGCGACCGGGAGGCCGTACGGCGGAGCGGCGGCGCGCTGGATCCGGAGGACACCGGCGGACAACGCGTCCGGATGCTGGACATTCCGGCGGAGGTGCACGCCGACGCCTACAACGGCGTCGCGAACTCCGTGCTGTGGTTCGTCCACCACATGCTCTACCAGACGCCGCTGGAGCCCGTCTTCGACGACCGGTTCCGCGCGCAGTGGGCGTCGTACGAGACCTACAACGCGGCGTTCGCGGAGGCGCTGGCCGATGCGGCGGCGCCCAGCGCGGCGGTCCTGGTGCAGGACTACCACCTGGCGCTGGTGCCCGGGATGCTCCGCGACCGCCGCCCCGACCTGCGGATCGCGCACTTCTCGCATACGCCGTGGGCGCCGCCCGAGTACTTCGCGATGCTTCCCGACGACGTCCAGCGGAAGCTGACGGTGGGCATCCTCGGCGCCGACCGGGCGAATTTCCTGACCGAGCGGTGGGCGCGGGCCTTCACAGGCTGCTGCCGGCAGGCGCTCGGCGCGGACTGCGACGCGTACTGGCCGAGCGACGGGGCGCCCTACGTCGTCTCGACCCCGCCGGAGAGCACCCCGCGCCGGACCCGGATCGGAGTGCACGGCCTCGGCGCCGACGCCGACTTCCTGCGCGAGCGGGCACACCGGCCGGATGTCGAAGAGCGGATGGCGACACTGCGGCAGCAGATCGGCGGGACGGACCGCAAGACGATCGTGCGGGTCGACCGCACCGAGCTGTCCAAGAACATCGTGCGGGGACTGCTGGCGTACCGCCGTCTGCTGGCCGACCACCCGGAGTGGCACGAGCGGGTGGTCCATGTGGCGTTCGCCTACCCCTCACGGCAGGACCTGGCCGTCTACCGCGAGTACACCGCGGAGGTCGGCCGACTGGCCGAGGAGATCAACGCCGAGTACGGCACGGCGGACTGGCAGCCGGTCGAGCTGCACGTCAAGGACGACTTCGCGCGGTCGCTGGCCGCCTACCGGCTGGCGGACGTGGCGCTGGTGAACCCGATCCGGGACGGGATGAACCTGGTCGCCAAGGAGATCCCGGTGGTCTCGGACCACGGGTGCGCGCTGGTCCTGTCGCGGGAGGCCGGGGCCTACGCGGAACTGGGCAAGGACGCCCTCGTCATCAACCCTTACGACATCAACGCCACGGCGGAGGCGCTGCACACGGCGCTGTCGATGGAATACGGCGAGCGCGCCGAGCGCACCAAGCGACTGGCCGCGGCCGCGACCGCACTGCCCCCGGCCCAATGGTTCCTGGACCAGCTGGACGCCCTGAAGACAGACCCCGCGACTTCAAGCTCCGCTCCTTAGCCACAGAGAGTGACCATTTTCCGACAGCCGCTCACACCTATGTTCACCTCCTGGCCAGTTACTCACACCCGGGAACGAATCACTCTCCGTAATCGTTGCCGGAATATGAGGAGGCGTCGCAAGGCAGGCCAAGGGCACACGGGCCAGAAAGGCGCCGAAGGGCACACAGGCTAAAGGCGGGGCAAGGGCACGCACCGCCACTCCCCTGGTCTCGTCGATGGGGACTGGGGCGAATGTCGACTGGCCCCGCCTCAGTCGTCGGCCAGCCGGTCCGCGAGCGCGTCGAGTAGTGCGACGACGCCGGTCGGCCCGTCGACCACCAGGTCGGCGCGTTCGGCCAGTTCGGCGACCTCGTTGCTGCCGCTGCAGACCAGGACGCCGGTGAGACCGTCGGAGCGGAGCTTGTCGACGGCGGAGAAGGCGGCCAGGTCGCCGAGGTCGTCGCCCGCGTAGAGGACGGTCGTGGCGCCAGTCTCGCGGACCCAGTCGGCGAGCGCGACGCCCTTGTCCATGCCGGGCGGGCGCAGTTCCAGGACGAGGCGCCCCGGCTCGACGATCAGGCCGTGGCGTTCGGCGAGCGCGGAGAGCGGGGCGCGCAACTGCTCGAAGGCGCCCTGCGGGTCCTCGGCGCGGCGGGTGTGGACGGCGATCGCGCGGCCGCCCTTGCGCTCGATGGCGGTCTCGACCCAGGTGCCGTGCCAGACGCCGGAGGTGTCCAGGACGCCGGGGAGTTCGGCCTGTATGGCAGCGATGCCGGGGTGCGGCGGCGGGGCGTGCAGGGTGCCGGTGGCCGCTTCCCAGCGCTCGGCGCCGTAGTGGCCGAGGACGGTGAGGTGGTCCAGGCCGGGGGCATCAGCGAAGCCGCCGAGGCGGACCGCGACGGTGGCCGGGCGGCCGGTGATCACGGCGGCGGCGCGCAGCCGTGGCACCAGCCGGCCGAGGGCGACGGTGGCGCCGGGGTGGGCGCGGGCCTTTTCGGGGTCGGGGACGATGTCGGCGAGGGTGCCGTCGAAGTCGAGGGCGAGGACGGCGCGTTCGGGGTGTGCCAGCAGTGCGGCGAGGCCCTCGCGGCCGGCGACGGTGTGCGGGAGGGGGACGCTGCCGGGGGGCGGCGCGGAGCCGGTGGCCGATGTGGCGTTCGGCGGCGGGGAGTCGGGGGCCGGCTCGGGTTCGGGGTTCGGCGTCGGCGCGGCGTTCGGGGGGCTGCCCATGGCGACGACCCTACCGGCGGGGTATGGGCGCATGCCGGGTGTACGGGAGCATCCGGCCGGCGGGCCGTGCGTCCGGGGCGTCTCCGGACGGGTACGGGGGTGGAGTGTCTCCGGACGCGTACGGGGGTGGGCCGGCGTTGCTCGCCCGGTCGTGGACGGGTCGACGTTTGCCTGGCGCGCGGTCAATCGGTCAGTCCCGGCTGGTCGTCAGTCCTGGCGGGGCAATCGGTCAGTCCCGTGAGGCGGTCAGCGGCGGGCGGCCCCGTAGGGAGGTCAGCGGCGGGCGCGGCGGGTTTCGCGTATTCGGCGGAGGCGGTTGATGGTGACCGGGTCGTGGGCGAGTGCGCGGGGGTCGTCCAACAGGGCGTTGAGGAGCTGGTAGTAGCGGGTCGGGGAGATGCCGAGGCGCTCGCGGATGGTGCGTTCCTTGGCGCCGGGGCCCGGCCAGGAGCGGCGCTCGACGGCGAGCACCGCTTCGTCCCGCGAGGAGAGCGCGTCGGAACCCGCGGTGTCGTTGCCGTTCGTGTCTCCCGTCATCACGCTTCCACGATAAGCCCGGCCTCGGACATCGCCCGACGCCCCGTCCCGGCCTCCGTACGCCCGGTCCCGGGCGATACCCGACACGCCACTCCGGCCTCCGTGCCCACCGCTCCGGACAACGCCCGACAGCCCGCTCCGGGCCCCGTGCGCCCGCCCGGCCTAAGGCATCGGCCGACGCCCGGCCCCGACCCCAGCCCCGGTACGCCCGACCTCGACCCCAGTCCCGGTACGCCCGACCTCGGCCCCAGCCCCCTACGCACCATCACTGTGTCGCGTTGTCGGCCATGTCGGCGGTGTTCTGGATGTCGGTGAGGACGCCGTACGGGTTGCCCTTGGGGCCGACCGCGGCGCCCATCTTGGCCTTGAGGGTCTTGGAGACCAGGGGCCAGGACGTCTTGTTGGCGGGGTAGAACTCGGCGTTGCCGAGTTGCTTGAGGAAGCCGTGCAGCTTGGTGTACTTGTCGTCGGCGAGCATCGCCTCGGTGGCGGATGCGGTGACGGGCAGCAGGCCGTAGTCGCCGGAGAATTTCAGCACGTTCTTCTTGCTGTAGACGAAGTCCAGGAATTTGCCGGTCTCCGTGCGGTGGCCGCCGGCCTTGAACGCCATCATCCAGTCGGCGACGCCCATGGTGGCCTTGGCCTTGCCGTTGGTGCCGGGCAGTTCGACGGTGCCGTAGTCGATGCCCTTGGCCTCGGCCTGTTTCATCAGCGTGGGGTGGCCGTTGAGCATGCCGACCTCACCGTCGGCGAAGCCCTGGAAGGCGTCGGCACGGTTGAGTTTGGCGGGTTCGACGCCGGTCAGGCCCTTGGCGACGAGGTCCTTCTGGAGCCACTCGAAGGTTTTGACGTTCTCCGCGGAGTCGATCGTGTATTTGCCGATGCTGTCGGTGTAGCCGCCGCCACCGCTGAGCATCCACAGCAGCGTCTCGGCCTGGGTCTCCTCCGGGCCGAGCGGCACCGCGAAGGGGATCTTGACGCCGTGGCTCTTCAGCAGTTGGGCGTCGCGGGCGATGTCGTTCCAGGTCTGCGGCGGGTTGGTGATGCCGGCCTCGGCGAACAGCTTCTTGTTGTAGAAGAGGCGCCGGGTGCTGGCTCCGAAGGGCATGCCGTACTGGACGCGTTCGTATTCGCCGGCGTCGGCGAGGGAGGGCGTGAAGTCGGCCTCGACGGGTATGGAGAGCAGCTTGTCGGTGCTGTAGAGCTGGCCCTTGGCCGCGTAGTCGGCGTAGGCGCCGATCTGTGCGAGGTCGGGGGCCTTGCCGGCCTTGACCAGGTCCTCGACCTTCTTGTCGACGTCGGTCCAGCTGTAGACCTCGACGTCGACCTTGATGCCGGGGTTCTTCTTCTCGAAGGCGCGGGTCAGTTGGTCCCAGTAGTGCTGGGAGCTGTTGGACTGGCGGTCGCCGTAGTCCGCCGCGATGAGCTTGAGGGTGACATCGCCGCCGTCGCCCGAGGCGCCGCAGCCGGTAAGTGTCAGTGTCATGGCCGAGGCGATTCCCATCGCTGCCAGGCTCAGATACCGCCGCTGCACTTGCTGTCTACCGCCCTTTGTCCCGAATGTACGTGGTGCCGGGTATGCCCCGTGGTCTCGGGGGTCTCCCTCAACCGGCATGAGGAACAGCGAGTTTCCCCCGCGTTCACACATAAGGTCTACACCACACCATATTTCGCTTGCGCACCGCCCTAGCCACGCGAAGATCACAAAGCGGGGCGCGGGCCAGGTCGGGCGGGGTGGCATGGCGGTGCGGCGGGCGGGAGGGGCGGCCGGATCCGTGCGCCGGGGCGGTCCACGACGGGTATGACGACGGCGAGTGGACTAGACCTTTCATGGCGGAGCGCGCGAAACTGGTCCCGTGAGACATGTCATCGCCCTTGATGTGGGCGGCACCGGGATGAAAGCCGCCCTCGCGGGGGCGGACGGCAGCCTGCTGTACGAGGCGCGGCGCCCCACCGGTCGCGAGCGCGGCCCCGAGGCGGTCGTCGAGGCGATTCTCGGCTTCGCGGCGGAGCTCCGCGATCTGGGGAGGGAGCGGTTCGGTGGCGCCGCGGTGGCCGCCGGGGTCGCGGTCCCCGGCATCGTCGACGAGGCGTCAGGGACCGCCGTCTACGCCGCCAACCTCGGCTGGCGGGACGTGCCGATGCGGGCGCTGCTGTCCGAGCGGCTCGGCGGCGTCCCGGTGGCGCTCGGCCATGACGTCCGCACCGGTGGGCTGGCCGAGGGCCGGATCGGTGCCGGCAAGGACGCCGACCGTTTTCTCTTCGTGCCGCTGGGCACCGGCATCGCGGGCGCCATCGGCATCGGCGGCCGGATCGAGGGCGGCGCCCACGGCAGCGCGGGCGAGATCGGCCACATCGTCGTACGGCCCGGGGGGCGCGAGTGCGGCTGCGGCCAGCGCGGCTGTCTGGAGACGCTGGCCTCGGCCGCCGCGGTCGGCCGCGACTGGGCGGCGGCCTGCGGCGATCCGCGGGCGACCGCGGCGGACGCGGCCAAGGCCGTGGAGTCCGGTGACGCACGCGCCCGCGCCGTGTGGCAGAGCGCCGTGGACGCGCTCGCCGACGGCCTGGTGACCGGGCTGACCCTGCTCGATCCGCAGACGCTGATCATCGGCGGCGGGCTGGCCGAAGCGGGTGACACGCTGTTCGCGCCTCTGCGGGAGGCGGTCGGCCGGCGCGTTACGTTCCAGCGGCTCCCCTCGATCGTTCCGGCGGCTCTGGGGGACGCCGCCGGGTGCCTGGGCGCAGGACTGCTCGCCTGGGATCTTCTCTCCACGGAGGTATCCGCCTGATGGCACAGCAACAATCCGCGGGACGCCCCTCGGACCCCCGGCGCACGGTCCTGTCCGGCGCCCGAGTCGCCCGGCCGTCGGGGGTCGTCGACAACGGCCGGATCACGGTCGAGGGCACCCGTATCGCGGAGGTCCGCAGCCGTGGCAGCGATCGCGGCGGGCACAACAGGCGGCGCGGTGACCGGCATCCGGAGGGGGAGGCGGCGGTCATCGACCTGACGGGGCATCTGATCGTGCCCGGTTTCGTCGACATGCATGTGCACGGTGGGGGCGGCGGCTCCTTCTCGTCCGCGGATCCGGAGGAGTGCCTGACGGTCGTCGACACCCATCGCCGGCACGGCACCACCTCCATGCTCGCCTCCACGGTCACCGGTGATCTGGACGATCTCGCCCGGCAGGCGGGTGTGCTCGCCGAGCTGGTGGAGGACGGGGAGCTGGCCGGTATCCACTTCGAGGGGCCGTTCATCTCCCCGCACCGCTGTGGTGCGCACCAGCCGGAGCTGCTGCGCGACCCGGATCCGGTCGAGGTCGGCAGGCTTGTCGACGCCGCGCGCGGTGCGGCCCGGATGATGACCGTCGCGCCGGAGCTGCCGGGTGGTCTGCGGTCCGTGCGGCTGCTCGCCGAGGCCGGTGTGATCGCGGCCGTCGGACACACCGACTCCTCCTACGACGCGACCCGCGAGGCCATCGAGGCGGGCGCCACCGTCGCCACCCATCTCTTCAATGCGATGCCCACGCTGGGGCATCGTGCGCCGGGCCCGGTCGCGGCGCTCCTGGAGGACGAGCGGGTGACCGTGGAACTGATCAACGACGGCACGCATCTGCACGCCGCGGTCCTGCAGATGGCGTTCCGCGCCGCGGGGTCGGGGCGCGTCGCGTTCATCACGGACGCGATGGGGGCGGCGGGTATGACGGACGGGATGTATCCGCTGGGCCCGATGCGGGTCGAGGTGCGGGACGGCGTCGCGCGGATCAGCGACGGGCCGACGGCGGGCTCCATCGCCGGCTCCACGCTCACCCTGGATCGGGCTTTCCAACGTGCCGTCACCGTGGACGGTCTGACGGTCGATGAGACGGTCAGGGCGCTGTCCGCCAATCCGGCCCGGCTGCTGGGCATCGACGACCGGACCGGCTCGCTGGAGCCGGGCAAGGACGCCGACCTGGTGATTCTGGACTCCGCCTACGAGCTGGCGGGGGTGCTGCGGCGGGGCGAGTGGGTGGTGCCGCCGACGGGGGCCTGATGCGTCGGTGGCGGGTGCCCGGGTGCGTCCTCCCGGGCGCGCGGTGGCCGTCTTCCAGGTGAACGCGGACCGGACGGTGGGTGGCGGGGGTCTGGGCCTACCACCGTCCGGATGGCATGATCGCTCGCGCACTTGTCCATACGCGGCCGCCGGTGCGGCCGTCCTACCCGTCGGACCGGCGGCTGCCCGGCGCGGGAGGGGGAATCATGATCCTCACGGTCACGCTGAACGCCGCCCTGGACATCACCTATCGCGTGCCCCGGCTCCGTCCGCACAGCACGCACCGGGTCACCGAGGTCACCGAGCGCCCCGGCGGCAAGGGCCTGAACGTCGCCCGTGTGCTGGCCGCGCTCGGCCACCGGACGGTCGCGACCGGCTTCGCGGGCGGTGGCACCGGTGAGGCGCTGCGTGCGCTGCTCACCCAGGAGTCCGACGTCACCGACGCGCTGGTGCCGGTCGGCGGCGCCACCCGCCGTACCGTCGCCGTCGTCGACGAGCACTCCGGTGACACCACGCAGCTCAACGAGCCGGGTCCGACCGTTTCGCCCGCGGAGTGGGACAGCTTCCTCGGTACGTACCGCGAACTGCTGGGTGATGCACGGGCGGTGGCGCTGTGCGGCAGTCTGCCGCCGGGTGTGCCGGTCGATGTGTATGCGCGTCTCACCCGGGCGGCGCGCGGGGCCGGTGTGCCGGTCCTCCTGGACACCAGCGGTGAACCGCTGCGCCGGGGGCTGGCCGCGCGTCCCGATCTGGCGAAGCCGAACGCGGATGAGCTCGCCGCTCTGACGGGCAGTACGGAGCCGCTGCGGGCCGCCCGCGACACCCGGCGACGGGGCGCGCACGCGGTGGCCGCCTCCCTGGGGGCGGAGGGCATGCTCGCGGTGACCGCCGAGGGTGTCTGGCAGGCCGCGCCGCCGCGGCGTATCGCCGGCAATCCGACGGGCGCCGGCGACTCGGCCGTGGCGGGGCTGCTGTCCGGGCTGGTGGAGGGGCTGCCGTGGCCGGCCCGGCTGAGCCGCGCGGTGGCGCTGTCGGCGGCGACCGTGCGGGCCCCGGCGGCGGGCGAGTTCGATGTGAAGACGTACGACGAGCTGTTGCCGCGTGTCGTGGTGACGGATCACCCGTCGGCGGCGTGAGGGCCGCCGCCGAACGGAACCTGACGGCGTGTCACTTGTCCGCCGGCGGCTGCTCGTCCCCTGTGTTCGTCTCCGCCGGGTGGGTTACTTGTTCGCCAGCCAGACCTTGTCGAGGTTCACTTCGCACTGGTTGCCGGCCCCGCAGGACAGGGTGACGGTGTTGGTGCCCTTGTTGAGCTGCACGTAGGACCAGGTCTTGGTCCAGCCCTTGTCCCAGGCGCCCTCGTCGGCGTGCGCGAAGTTCTCCATGTTGATCGGCCGGGGGTCGGGCTTGCCGTTCACGCTCATGGTGAGATTGGCGTCCTTGCCGGGTACGCCGTAGCCGACCCAGAGCTTGTACTGGCCGGCCTTGTCGACGTCCAGCGTCCAAGTGGCCGATGCGCCGGGGGTGTTCATGCCGGCGACGTAGGCACCGGTGTTGGTGCGGGCGCCGGGGACGTCCTTGGCGGTGATCGCCCCGCCCTCCAGTCGCATGCTGAGCGCATCGCCCTTGGGGAGCTCGCCGGGGGCCGGCTTGGCGGACGGTTCCTTGCTGGGCGCCACCGAGTCGCCTGCGGTCGGGCCGGGCTTCCCCGCGTTCTCCTTGTTGGCGTTGTTGCCGTTGGTCAGCATCGCCACGCCGATGCCTATGCAGACCACGGCGACGACCGCGACGGCGCCGATCAGCAGTCCGTTGCGGCGGCGGGGCTCGGGGGCGTCGGCGTAGCCCTGGGCGGGCCGGGGTCGGTCGTTGCCGCCGGGCAGCGTCTCCGGCGCGGCGTAGTGGGCGTTCTGCTGCCCGTACGTCTGCTGCGGGGCCTGCTGGGTGCCGTACTGCCGCTGGCCGACGGCGCGCACCTGGTTGTAGGAGGTGCGGGGGACGCCCGGCTGCCGCGTCGGCGCGCCGTCGCCCGCCGAGCCCGGTGCGCCGCCCTCGCCGCCTTCCGAGCGGTAGAGGTAGGCGAACGGGTCGTCGTTCTCCGGCGTGTCCGCGCCGTTGTTGCCGGCCGTCATTCCGTGTCACTCCCAAGCGATCTGTACGCGTCAGGACGCGTTCGTACGTGTCAGTACGTGTTCGCACGTCGCTGCGCGAACTGTCTCTTTCGGGCCCCCGGCGGCAGCGCGCCGCATCGGCGCAGCCTACCGCTTCCGGGCCTTGCCACGCCGAGCCGGAACGGCCACAAGATCGCTACAGGACGGTGAACGGCGGGTGTGCCGCGACAGAACGCGGCAGATGCGGCGAGTGTGAGATACGCGGCATTTTTCCGGGGCGTGGACCGCGGCGGATTCCGGGGCCGCGGCGCATTCGGGCCGCGCTCAGCCCGCGGCCCGCCGGTTGGCCTTCGAGCGGGACCGTTTCTCGACGTACATCCGCTGGTCGGCCGAGGCGAGCACCTCTTCGGCGGACATCCCGCAGCTCGCCCAGCCGATGCCGAAGCTGGCGCCGACCCGGACCGCGCGGCCGTCGACCCTGATCGGCGGGATGATCGCGTTCCGTAGCCGGACGGCGAGGTCCTGGGCGTCGGCGGTGCCGAGGCCGTCGGCGAGCACCACGAACTCGTCGCCGCCGAGCCGGGCGACGGTGTCGCCGTCGCGGACGCCGCTGGTCAGCCGGCGGGCGACCTCGATCAGCACCGCGTCGCCGGTGTGGTGCCCGAAGCGGTCGTTGATCGATTTGAAGCCGTCGAGGTCGCAGAAGAGGACCGCGAGCCCCTTGGAGCCGTCGTCCGCCGGCCCGTCCTCGGGCGCGATGGTGTGGACGTGGTGGTCGAACGGGACGCCGCCGTCGGAACCGTCGACCGCGCCGAACGGCTCGGTGCCGTCTGGGCGGAAGCTGTCCGGGTCGGCGTGGCCGGCGGAGGAGGCGAAGGCGTCGGCGGCGGAGCCGGGAGGGCGGGCGCACAGCCGGGCGCCGAGGCGGGCCCGCAGCTCGGCGCTGTTGGGCAGGCCGGTCAGCGAGTCATGGCTGGCGCGGTGCGCGAGCTGCAGCTCATGGCGCTTGCGCTCCTCGATGTCCTCGACGTGGGTGAGCAGGTAGCGGGGGCCGTCGGCGGTGTCGGCGACGACGGAGTTGCGGAGCGAGACCCAGACGTAGGTGTTGTCCCGGCGGGCCAGCCGCAGCTCGGCGCGGCCGCCCTCGGCGGAGGTGCGCAGCAGTGTGCCGATGTCCTCGGGGTGGACGAGGTCGGAGAAGGAGTAGCGGCGCATGGCGGAGGCCGGGCGGCCCAGCAGGCGGCACAGCGCGTCATTGGTGCGCAGCAGCCGGCCGTGCTGGTCGCCGCCCATTTCGGCGACGGCCATCCCGCTCGGCGCGTATTCGAACGCCTGCCGGAAGCTTTCCTCACTGGCGCGCAGGGCCTGCTGCTCGCGTTCCAGCCGGACCAGGGCGCGCTGCATGTTCGCCCGCAGCCGGGCGTTGCTGATCGCGATGGCGGACTGGAAGGCGTACATCTGGAGCGCTTCCTGGCCCCAGGCGCCGGGGCGCCGGCCGTTGCGCGGCCGGTCGACGGAGATCACCCCGAGCAGTTCGCCGCCGCCGTTGGCCTGCGAGTACATGGGCGCCAGGAGGCGGTCCATGGGGTGCCACTCGTCGGGGAAGCGGGGCGCGGGCCCGGCCGTGTGCCACTGCGGGACGTCGTCGTCGTCCAGCACCCAGCCCTCGGTGTACGGGATGAAGCGCAGCTCGCCCCATCGCTCGCCCATCGACAGCCTGCGGTCCCAGGACGCCCGGGAGCCGACCCGCCCGGCCATCAGCGCCTCGGCGCCCGCGCTGCCGGCGACCGCGGCGACGACGAGGTCACCGTCCGGCCGGACGAGATTGACCGCGGACAGCTCGAAGCCGAGCCCGGCGATCACTCCGTCCGCGACCGTCTGCAGGGTGTCCGCGAGGCTGCGTGCGGTATTCAGCTCGGCGACCACTTGGTGCAGCTGCCGCAGGGTCGCAAGACGGACGTATGGCTCCGACTCGGTCTCCATCGCTCGCTCTCCCTGAGACCTCGACAGCAACTCCAGAATTCTTCGTCGTCCGATTCCACGCTCACTGAATCACAGTGAGCTGTTCACTCGGTACACAGGGTCAACAATTACCGCGTGCTGTGACTCAAGTCACAGTCCGTGAGGGTGTATTGATGATCTCGAAAGGGGTGCCCGCGGGAACGTCCGTACACTTCCTGAACGCAAATTTTGGCACCCGGGCCCTCCGTCGTCAGACCTAGGCCGCGAGTCGTCCCAGGGTCCGATGCGCGCCGGACCGAGCAAAAGTTAGCGTTCGTGGCGTGTTCACGAAAACCCCCGCCGCAGACCCGGCCGGCGACACCACGCCCACCGCCACAACCGCCGTCTCTCCTGGATCCGTGCCGGGCGGGGCGACGATCCCCCATTCTGAGGGGGTGAGTGAGGAAGAATTCCGTGCCGCCCTGTCCCGTCTCGCCGCCGGCGTGGTGCTGATCACCGCCCATGACCCGGAGGACGGGCCGAGTGGCGAGGACGTCGGCATGACCGCCACGGCGTTCCTGTCGGTGTCGCTCGACCCGCCGCTGGTGATGGTGAGCGTTCGCAACGACTCGCGCATGGACGACCTGCTGGCGGACCAGCCCCTCTGGGCGGTCTCGGTACTGTCGGAGAAGCAGCGCCAGATTGCCGGGCGTTTCGCGATGAAAGGCCGCATCAGCGACCGACTGCTCTTCGAGGGCATTCCTCATGTACGGGGCGAAGCGGCCGGGGCGCCGCTCATCGGCGGCGCGCTCGCGACGCTGGAGTGCCGGACCGAGCAGCGGATGGTGGCCGGCGACCACACTCTCGTCATCGGGCGGGTGCTGACGTCGTCGATCCCGGACGAGGACAGCGGGCCGCTGACGTACTTCCGGGGGAAGTACCGACAGCTGGGGTGACGTACCGGCAGTTGGGTGACGCACCGGCGGTTGGGGAGCTTTCGGCGCCGGCTGCGCTTTCGGGGCCGGCTGTGCTTTCGGGAGGGGCGGGGCTTTCGGGACGGGCGGGGCTCAGGTCCAGTCGCGGCCCGAGCGGCCGCGCTTCGTCTCGCCGCGCTGCTTCTTCTCCCGCAGCCGCCGCTCGTTGATGCCCCGTGGGATCCGCGACTTACGGCGCGGCTTGGGCGGCGGGGCGGTGGCCTGCGCGAGCAACGTGGCCATCCGGACGGCCGCGGTCTCGCGGTTGCGCCACTGGGAGCGGTGCTCGGAGGCCCGTACGGACAGCACACCGTCGACCAGCCGGCCCGCCAGCCGCTCCAGGGCGCGCTCCTTCCACACGGGAGGCAGCGCCTGCGTTCCGCCGAGGTCGAATCGCAACTCGACCTGGCTGTCGCTGGTGTTGACGTGCTGGCCGCCCGGACCGGAGGACCGCGAGAAACGCCATACGAGCTCGGCCTCTGGAAGAGCGACCGAACCGCGGATGACATAGGGCCCGGACATGTGTCCCATGATCCCGCGTCCGCGGCGGTTCCGTCACCCGCTTTTCGCAGGGTGATACGGACCGGTGACATCAGGGTTTCGTGGCGTCGGGGCGGCCTGGCATCAGGATCCGGCAAAGAAAGTAAAGCCCGATGGAACCTGGTGGTCCCCTGATGACGTTGTGGTGGGTGACGGTAGCGTCATCAGCAACGCGGAGCCCGAGGCTTCGACGAGTCGACAAGGAAAGGGACTTCCCATGGCTGTAAGCCTGTCCAAGGGCGGCAACGTCTCGCTCACCAAGGAGGCACCGGGCCTGACCGCCGTCACGGTCGGCCTCGGCTGGGACGTCCGCACCACCACCGGCACGGACTTCGACCTCGACGCGAGCGCCATCGCGGTCAACCCGAGCGGCAAGGTCTACTCGGACCAGCACTTCGTCTTCTTCAACAACAAGGCCACGCCGGACCAGTCCATCGTGCACACCGGTGACAACGTCACCGGCCAGGGCGAGGGCGACGACGAGCAGATCAACGTCAACCTGGCGGGCCTGCCGGCCGACGTGGAGAAGATCGTCTTCCCGGTCTCGATCTACGACGCCGAGAACCGCAGCCAGAACTTCGGCCAGGTGCGCAACGCCTTCATCCGCATCATCAACCAGGCCGGCGGCGCCGAGATCGCGCGCTACGACCTCAGCGAGGACGCGGCGACCGAGACCGCCATGGTCTTCGGCGAGCTGTACCGCAACGGTGCGGAGTGGAAGTTCCGCGCGGTGGGCCAGGGCTACGCGTCCGGCCTGGTCGGTATCGCGCAGGACTTCGGCGTGAACGTCTGAGGCGTGACGACTTCGGCGTGACCGCCTGAGGCGGGTGCGCCTGAGGCGGGTGCGCCTGAGGCGGGTGCGCCTGAGTACGGCGGAGGGTCGGCTCCCCTGGGGGCCGGCCCTCGGCCGTTTCCGGGGGCGGTTCTCGGGGTCTCCGGGGCTTCCGGGGCAGGCCGCTCCCGGGGCCCAGCGATCGGCTTCCCGCAAGTGCCTCAGAGCCCGTCGATGTCCACCGCGTCGGCCATCGCGCGGTAGCCGGCGTCGTTCGGGTGCAGATGGTCGCCGATGTCGTACGCCGCCGCCAGCCGGTCCCGGTCGGCGGGGTCGGCGAGCGCCCGGTCCAGGTCCAGCACCCCGTCGAACTCGTCGGAGGTCCGGATCCAGTCGTTGAGCGCATCGCGCTTGTTCTCGCCGCGCTCGTTGTAATACTGCGCGCCCTTGAACGGCGTCAGCGTCGCACCGATCACCTTCAGGCCCTTCGCATGCGCCTGACGTACCAACTCACGCTGTGCAGCGATCAGTTCCTCCACCGTGCGGCTCGGCGTCGGACCGCCCGTCACGCCCTGCCACTCGCTCATGCCGATGTCGTTGATGCCCTCCAGCAGGATGACGGTGCCCACGTTCGGTTCGTTCAGTACGTCCCTGCGGAAGCGGGTCAGGGCCTTCTCGCCGGCCCACTCCGAGTTGTTGGTGAGCTGGTTGCCGGTGATCCCGTGGTTGACGACGCTGCGCGACCGCCCGGCGGCGGCGAACCGCTCGGCCAGCTCGTCCGGGTAGCGGTTGTCGGCGTCGACCCTGGAGCCGAAACCGTCGGTGATGGAGTCCCCGAAGGCCACTACTCCATCGCGGTGCCGAGCGCGGCCGCCGGCCACCTCGACGCCCGAGAGGTAGTACCAGGAGCGCGAGGTGCTGGTGAAGGCCTTGGCCCCGACATCGGAGCGGTGGTCGCCGTCCGCGCGATAGCTCGTGGCCGAGGCCAACCCGTGGAACGTGGCCGGGCCGGTCGGCTCGTCCAGATACAGCGTGACGGTCAGCGACTCCAGGGCGCGGACCTTCAGCGCCACCGCGTCGCTGCGCAGCTCGCCCCCCGCGGGGACGGTCGCCGACCGCCGGTGCCCGAAGGTCAGCCGCCGCACCGAGCCGGCCTGCACCGAAGCACCGTGGTCGGTGCGGGCGATGGTCGCCCCGGCCACCTTGAGCGGCGTAGTGCCGTAGCGGTTGGACAGCTCGATACGGGCCTGCGAGCCGCCGGTGCTGACGCGCACCACCTGCCGGATGGTCTGGCGCGCGAAGCCGACCCGGGACCAGTTGTTGCGGAAGACGTTGTTCGGCGCCTGCGGCGACGCGGCCCAACCGCCCCGCCACCGGGCCTTGCGGTGATGGTGGCCCTGGCTCCGACCGTGGCTGTGGGCCTTGCCGTGGCGATGGGCCGTGCCATGGCGGTGACTGTGGCCCTGACCCTCCCCGTAGTCCCCGTAGTCCCCGTAGCCGCCGAATTCGGGGTCGAAGTCGCCGTAATCGCCGTAGTCGCCGAATTCGTAGTCGCCGTAGCCGTAATCGTCGTCGCCGTAGTAGTCGTAGTCGTCGTCGCCGAATTCGTAGTCGCCGTAGCCGTAGTCGTAGTCGTCGGCATTCTGCTGCCGGCCGGCGCCGTGACCCCTGTCGCCTCGTCCGTCCGCGCCCGCAGCGCGCGCCGTCGCCCGCTGCGGGCCGAGACCGCCCGGCACGTCCGGCAGCACCGGCAGAGCGGCCAGCGCAACCGCCCCGAGGGCGGCGACCGCCGATCGCCTCACCAAAGAACCAGACATGATCATTCCCCCACCTTGTCGTCGGGCAAGGGAGTTCCGCCACCGGTCCCTAGGCCGACTGCCGACCCCGGGCCGGCCGGTGCCGGCGCTCCCCCGGCCGCACCGGCGTGACACCATCAAGACGTGATCGACCTCGGCTATTCGCTCTCCCGCCGGTTTCCGGACCCTCCCCAGATGGACTACCGGACGGCGGACGTACGCACCCTGCGGCACGACCTCTTCTGCGGCGACGTCTATATCGCCGACACCAAGGCGGACCGCGAGCTGTCCACCGACTGGGGCTGGGTGCCGGTGCTCGACTTCGCCTGGGCGCTGTGCGACATCGTCGAGCAGCTCGACAGCGACCCGCGCGGCAGCCGCTCCGCCCGCCCCATTCACGCCGAGCTGGACTTCACCGAATCCAGCGACCGGATGCTCTTCGAGCGCCGCTTCGGGTGGGTGGACGTCGAGGCCGACTGGATGCCGGCCGAGGAACCCCCGCTCACCTTCAACCACTCCGCGCTGCGCCGCGAGGCCCGCGACTTTCTGCACGACCTGATCGCCGACCTCACCGACATGCACGAAGGTCTCGGCGACAACCCGGCCATCTGGGACCTCCAGGCCCGCTTCCCGCGCGTCTGACCACGCCCACGACACCCGGAGGACTGAGCCCCAGCACGGGCACCGCCGGGCGGCGCCACCGAGCCGCGAGGCATACGCCACAGAGGCCGAGGGGTGAGCGCGACGGGCGCGAGGGGGAACACCACGGGGCCCAGGGGCGTGCGCCACGGAGCCGAGGGGCGAGCGCCACGGGCTCCCCGCCGCTCCCCCTCACTCCACCCGTACGCCTATCTGCGCCGCGAACGCCGGGGCCAGATCGAGCAGTTGGGACGCGCTGATCACCGCGCCCGACAACCGGTCGATCCCCCGCGCGATATCCACCGCGGCCGCCCCGCGCAGATCGACGTCCTTCATCCGCGCCCCGGTGAGATCCAGCCGCGCGAGGGTGCAGTCGTCGAACGTCACCCGTTCCAGCTCCGCACCCGAGAAATCGGCCTCGACCAGCACGCACCCCTCGAAGGCGACATCCCGCAGCTTCGCCTGACGCAGATTCGGAAAGTCGATCTTCCCGCCGCGCACCACCACCCGCTCCAGCACCGCGCCGTGCATCTGTGTCCCGCCGAGCCGGGCATCGGACACCTCCACATCGCGCAGTGACGCCTGCGACAGATCCGTCCCGACACCGCGCACACCGCTCAGCACGCTGTCGATGATCCGCGCCCGGCTCAGCACCGTCTCGTCCAGCGCGCAGCGCCGCACCGCACAGTCCATGAAGCGCGCGCCGCGCCCCTGCTGCCCCGCCCAGTCGGCGTCCGCGAACTCCAGCCCGTCGTAATCCCCCTCGGGCTCCAACTCCCCGCCGTCATACGGCGCCAGCTCCGGCAACCGCACCTCCGGCCGCCGCACCGCCCGCACCGTCTCCCTGCCGCGCCCTGCCACGCGATCACCGCCTTCGCCCCGATCGTGCCCCGCCGCAGGCCCGGTCCGCGCCTGCACACCCCATCGTGAACCACCCCACTGACAACGCCCCCTCAGATGCCTCCTGACCTGCGCAAACATCCTCTCCGCCGACCACATGTCACATCCCGCGCCACCCCATCCGTCCAAGCCCACGAACACACAGCCGCGAACACACAAGCACGCACCCACGGCACGAATGCACACCACGAGCACCCGGCTACGAACACACGGCCACGCACACACGACGCAGCGGAGGACACACCCCATGCCCCAGCAGCTCACCGTCATCGGAGGCGGCTTCGCCGGCCTGACCGCCGCCATCTCGGCGGCCGAGGCCGGCGCCGCCGTCACCCTCCACGAAGCGCACCGTTCCCTCGGCGGCCGCGCCCGCACCGCCGACGCTCCCTACCGCACCAACGAAGGCCCGCACGCCCTCTACAGCCGAGGCCCGCACTGGACCTGGCTCAAGCAGCGCGGCCTGCTCGAGCCGCTCGCCGCGCTGCCGCTCCGGGGCGCCGCCGGCCTGCGCTTCTTCCACCACGGCGGTCTGCGCCGACTGCCCCCGCTCGGCATCCTGAAGCTGCGCAGCCGCAAGCACGCCCCCGTTGACCAGGACTTTCTCACCTGGGCGAGCGCCCAGGCCGGCGAACCGGCAGCGCGTGCCGCCGCCAACTACGTGGGCGTCGCCACCTTCCACCACGACCCGGGCCTGCTCTCCGCCGCCTTCGTCCAGGAACGCCTGCGCCGCACCACGGCCCTCCCGCCCGAGGCCCACTACATCCGCGGCGGCTGGAGCGCGCTGATCGGGCGGATGGCGGCGCACGCCCGTGGCCTGGGCGTACGCATCGAGACCGGCTCCCGCGTCGACGCGGTTCCGGAGGACCACCCGGTGATCGTCGCCACCCACCTGGACGCGGCCCGCACCCTCCTCAAGGACGAAGGCCTCACCTGGAGCAGCGCGCGCACGACCCTCCTGGACATCGCCGTACGGACCCGGCGCGGCGACCCGTTCGCGCTCTCCGGGCTGGACTTCTCCGGCTGGGTCGAACGTTTCACCTGCCAGGATCCGGGCCTCGCGCCGCACGGCGAACAGCTCCTCCAGTGCCAGATCGGCATCGCCCCTGGAGAGCGGCGTGCCGACGGCGTCGCCCGCGCCGAACGGCTCCTGGACGCCGGCTTCCCGGGCTGGCGCGAGCGCACCACCTGGCGCCGCGAGGCGCTGGCCACCGGCCGTACGGGAGCGCTGGATCTGCCGGGCACCACCTGGCGCGACCGCCCGGCCGTGGACCGCGGATACGGCGTCTATCTGGCGGGCGACCAGGTCGCGGCGCCCGGGGTGCTGAGCGAGGTGTCGTTCACCAGCGCCCTCGAAGCGGTCTCGCTGGCCCTGGGCACCACCGCCGCACACCGCCTCCGCACACCGGCTCCGGAACGGCGCTGACCTCCGTGCCGCCGTCCGCCGACCTCCCCCTCCCCCTCCCCTACCCCACCACCGCCATCTCCCGAGCCGTCTCGTTCAGCCGTCGCCCGCCCGTCGCCGTGCACGTCACGATGTCCTCGATCCGCACCCCGAAGCGCCCCGGCAGATAGATCCCCGGTTCGATCGAGAAGCACATCCCCGGGACCAGCGGCAGATGCTCGCCCTCCACCATGTACGGCGGCTCATGCGTGGTCACCCCGATGCCGTGCCCCGTGCGGTGGATGAAGTACTCCCCGTACCCCGCGGCCTTGATGACCTTCCTGGCCACCCGGTCGATGTCCTGGCAGGCGACGCCGGGCCGTACCGCCTCGAACGCCGCCTGCTGCGCCTCCCGCACGATGTCGTGCACCTTGCGCTCCTCGGCGCCCGGCTCCCCGACATGCACGGTCCGTGTCGTATCCGACCCGTACCCGTCCTTCAGACCACCGAAGTCGAGGACGACCATGTCACCGTCCTGGATGACCCGCTCGCCCGCCTCATGGTGCGGATTGGCGCCGTTGGGGCCCGACCCCACGACCGTGAAGTCCACCTGGCTGTGCCCGTGTTCGATCAGCAGCCGGGCGAGATCCGCCGCCACATCGCACTCCCGGCGTCCGGCGAAGGGCACGCCCAGGATCTCCTCGTACGTGGCGTCAGCGGCCGCCCCGGCCGCCGCCAGCCGCGCCACCTCATGCGCGTCCTTGACTGCGCGCAGCATCGGCAGCATCTCCGTCAGCGCGCCGTACGTGCTCTCCGGGAGCGAGCGCTGCAGCCCCAGCAGGTGCATCGCCCAGGTCGAGTCCGACACCCCGAAACGCCCCCGCGGCTCCAGCCACTTGGCGGCCTCCCCGTACGGGTCGCCGCCATCGCTCCACCCGGACACGTCCACCGCCCCGGCCCCGGCGGACCGCTCCGCGTCGGGCCGCTCCAGCTCCGGCACCAGCAGCCGCGGCCGGCTCCCCGGCGTGATCACCAGCGCGGTCAGCCGTTCGGTGACGGCCGGCGGCCGGTATCCGCACAGCCACGTCAGATCCGGCCCCGGCGTCACGATCAGCCCGGCCAGCCCGACCTCGGCGGCCGACTGTCCGGCCCGCTCCATGCGTCGCTCATAGTCATCGCGCGTCATCGAAGTCACCATGCCGGCGAATCTACGCCGCGAACCCGCAAAACCCGGGCGACCCGTTCCGCAACCGGCCAAGGGCGTCTTCGGCGCTCACCCGGGCCGAGGCCTGCACGGCCTGGGCGTCGGTCCCCGTGTCCGTGGTTCTTCGTGGCGGTCCGGCGAGGGCCGCCGACCAGTTGGCCGGGCAGCAGACGCCGCCGAACTCGGGAGGCCGAGAAGTATCCGCGCTGCTCCCTACGGCGGGGAAGGCCCATGGGTGTACTCGGAGCGGTCGGTCTCCTCGACCCGGCAAACACGCCGGGACACCATTCCGGGTGCCACCCGGTCGGAGCATCCGACCGGGGTGCGCAACTGCCGCCCCTCGGGCCGGGCCCGCGCCGGGGGACGGGGCGACGCCGGCGCTGGAGGGAACGACTGCGCCGCAAGATCAACCGGCCTGTCGGGCCAACAAGGATTCCGGGATGCTCGACAAGATCGCCGGCTCTTTCGGGCCGCGATACATCAAGTGGAGATCTTCGCGAGCGCGAGTGCACAGCACGAAGAAGCGCAGACGTGCGCCGACGCTCGTCGGGTCCTCCGTATAGGTGTCCAGGTCCGGGACGAATACGCTGTCGAACTCGAGGCCCTTCATGCTGGCCGTGCTCACGATCCGGATGGATTTTCCGGAGAAGTCCATGTCCTTTCGATACTCGTCATCGTGCACATAGGCCTGGGTGTACTTGGCGAGACCGTGGCGCGTGAGCCTGCTCTGAATATCCCGGAGCAGAAGGGTCGATCTGCAGATGATCCCGATACTCCGCTCCGGCTGTGCGATGAAATATTGATGAATGCCGGTGAGAAGGTGCCCGAGGGAAGGAATTCTCAGGACACAGGGCATCCGACCGGATGGCGCGGGCAGATGATCCTCGCCATAGTCGTTCTTATGGAACTCGGAGGCCAGCATGGAAATCTCGCGGCTGTTCCGATGATTCTCGCGCAGTACGAGCGGATCGGAACGCACGGAGAGCGCTCGGCACATTTCGGACAAGGTGCTCTGATCGTCGCCGATTCGCTGCTCTTCGTCGGCGAAAACCGTGACGCCGATGTCGAGGATGCGGCACAAATCGTAGAATCCGGCGGGAAGATCCTGCCCCTCATCGATCACCAGATGCGCCGTGGACCTGACCTGATTCAGGACGCAGTCCCGCTGCATCTCGAACCAGTCGTAGCTCCAACCACCCTCGTCGGTCTGCGGGGGTGTGGTTTGGAATCGCGCCCTCCAAAATGCCCTGACCCATCGATGGAAGGTGGTGACGGTGAGGGTCTCGGTGAGGTCGGGGGCCGCCTGAGCGAGGTACTGACGCAGCAGGTTGGAACGTGCCAAGAGGGTGACTTCGCGACCTGCGGTTGCCAGCGCCCAGGCGCGATAGACCGCCATCGCGCTCTTTCCCGCACCGGGTGCTCCGGTGACCACGTGGCATCCGTGGAACGGGAGATCGACGACCGCCTGCTGCTCGGTTTCGAGGGTGAGAAGGGAAGGAAACCTCACGGCAGATCAACGGCCTCCGCCGACTCGTCCAGTGCGGCTTGGACGACGTCCCGGAAGAATCCCGGGACCTCGTCGTCACCGATCAACAAGGTCCTGTCCAAAAGGGAGTTGTCGATCTCGCAGCACGTCTCGGGAAGCAGTGTGCAGGCATGACAGGCGGCCCGGTTGAGGTTGGCCAGGGACCTGCCGGTCGAATCCGCGCAGAGCGGGTCCTGGGAGCACCATTGCGCCGACTCGAGCAAACGGACCAGGGTCTCGACGAGATTCGGCGGCCGGCCCTGACGGACGAGGCCTCCCAGCGTTCCCTCCGCGTCCCCTGCGGCGGTGTATATGAAAACCCCTGCCTGTGGTGGGAGTTCACTGCCCGGGGCATGACTTCGGGCATAGACACGTTCGCGCAGCGATGCCGCGTTGTAACCGCTGTCGTAGGAGAGCTGGCGGATGAAGTGATGGGCCAGGGTGTGCAGCATCACGAATCGCGGGAGGAGCTTCGGACCGGACTTGTCCCTGAGGCGGTCGGCCTTGAAGGAATGGTTTAGATTGCGCTCGATCCGTCCGGTCCAGGCACGCACCGACGGAAGTGCCTCCCATGTGCTCAGTCGTTGCTCGTCCACGGAGATGAAGATTCCTTCACCGTAGGTGTCGACGGCGGGCAGCCACTTGGCCCGGGACTGGGTGTTGACCGACACCACACGGCCGCCTGTGCCCTGGTCGCCGTCGCCGGCATTAGGCTCGTAGCGCGAGAATCCTTCGAGCGCGCGGACTTCGCGTACGCGGTCGGCCACGACGATTCCGGAGATCCGTGCGTCCAGTTCCTGCATGGATCCTGGGTCGTGATGCTGCACTCCGAGGTGGGTGCGGCGGACGGAGAAGGTCTGGGATCCGGCGACGGACTCCGGCGCGGAGAAGGCTGCCCATTCGGCGATGCTGAGATCGTCGTCCGGGTCCTCCGCCGACGGCATCGAGGCAGCCTCTTCCGCATGGCGCCGCCGCAGAGTCTCGACGAATTCCTCCGGAACGTCGCAGTCCCGTGCTATGTACTCCATGAAGACAGCAGAGGCAGGTCCGTTCACAGAGCTCTTGAAGTCGGGCCAAAAACGGTGGTTGTAGACCTCCTGGGCCATTTCGTCTTCCTCGGAAACCCCTTCGGGCGCGGGAATGTCGAGGGCCGAATGTGTGATCGGGAAGTACACGTTGGAAGCACCGCGCTGCACAGCTTGCGGTGTCTCCTCACAGGGGTCCGGCTCATCACTCACGGGTTGCCAGGGGTGGCTTCCCGTACATTTCAGGCCGACCTGCTTGAGCACGTTCTTCTGGCTTATCCCCGCCAGATTCCGTCCGGCGCGACAGGCCACGCAGACGACTCGCAGGGCTTCCAGACCGGAAGATTGGGGAGTTGCGACAAATCGAAGTCTGTAGACCCGGCACTGACGTTCGTCGTGCCCTTCGCCCCTGGAGTGGGCCCACCGCCGCCAGTCGATGTCGGCCATGTGGCCGTCCCGGCACACCTGAATGAAACGCATGGGGGCCAACTGCGGCTTCCCGGAGCAACTACCGCATACCGCCTGCTTCCCCCATTGCTCGAGATCCTGTCGCCAGAGCACCATCTTCCTGCACTGAGGGCAGAACAACCATTTGGGGAACCGCACGTACGTGGGCCCGATACGGGACGCATATGCGGCCTTGCCGGAGGGGATGACGGGGGCCGAGCGGAAGCCCTGCACGCCCAATTTCGATGCCAGCCGCGGGGATTCGACCCGTTCACCGTTCACCGCCCAACTGCGAATGTCGGCGGCGACGAACGATTCGCCTCGAATGTCGATGATTCCGCCGACTCCGAACGGCACGATGGTCTGCGCTCTGCGAACCTTGCGACGAATATCCTTCATTTTCCAGCTCCCCTCACGACGATGAGGCACTCGCGGTCGACATTGCGCATCGACTGCGGGGTTTGCCAGATGCCGCCCTGCTTGCCGAAGTCGGTGAGAAGCGATGTGTGCAAGCGCCCCTGCGGTTGGTAATAGAGGCGGCTGCCCTCGCCCCGCGCGATCTCGGCCTCCTGCTCCCAGGTCGCGATCAACGAGTCGAGCTTCTCGGCTGCGACATCGGCCTCCGTCGGGTCGGCTCGCCGTACGTGATCCACGATGAGGTCCCGGATCCGTGCGACGTCGTCCGAATGATCGAGGATGTCGCCCGCCCGGTTCTCGGCATTCAGACCGATTCCGTGACGTACGAGAATGGCGAGCACCGCATGCAGGGCGCGATTGCGGGAGGGCATGGACCACGGCGTGACGCTGGTGGGCTCGACATGACGGTAGAGCGAGCGGTGGTAGACGCCGAAGGACTCGTAGTGCGACCGGTCGCGTGGCTTGGTCGAGCGGAAGAGCGTGACGATCAACCCGGGCACATGACGACGGCCGACGCGGCTGGTGGCCTGGATGTATTCCGATGTCGTCTTGGGCTGCCCGTTCATGAGCATGAGACCGAGGCGGGGAACGTCGACTCCGACCGAGAGCATGTTCGTCGTGGCGAGGAAGGAGATGCTGCCGCGTTCCTTGAAATGCTTGCCCAGACGTTCGAGAAGCCGTGGTTGGGCTGCGCGGGGGATGTTGCTGGTGAGCTCGACCACCGAGTCGTCGTTGAGCGTGCGGCGTCGCGTCGCGTCGTTCGTCAGGTGCTCGAGTCGCGCGGGGATGTCGTCCCGGGCGATGGTGACGGTGCGGCCGAGTTCTCGCAGACTGTTGTGATAGGCGACCGCGGTCCAGTACGCGTCCCGAAGGGTGTCGTCGTCGCAGATCTCCTTCGGGGCCTGCAGTGCGGCCGCCCCCACATGGACGGTCGAGGTCGACGCAGTGTGTCCCTGAGCCATGACTCCGACATACAGACGCCCGGGTTTCTCCTCGTCCGGTGAGGCGAAGTACGAGTGGCCGGCCTTCATGCCGGCCGGGGGAAAGAGTTGGGCCGGGCGCCCGTAGAGGCTGCGGACCTGGTCCTGCGAACGCCGGATGGTCGCCGTGGAGGCGATGACCTTCGGCATGGTCCCGTCCCACGCGCACAGTTCGAGGATGGCCGATTCGTACAGACCTACCGTTGTTCCCAAGGGCCCGGCCAGGAGATGCAGCTCGTCCTGGATCACCAGAGAGGGTTTGCGTATGCCCTTCCGACCGAAAAGGTTTCCCGCCTTCGGTTCCCATGCAAGTCGCGCGAACTTGTCCACGGTGCCGAGTACGAAGGTCGGCGGTTCCTCGTAGATCTGCTCGTCCACCACCGAGACGGGAAGCCGCTCATGGAAAACGCAGGTGCCGCGCGGACAGAAGAACGAGGTGGTCACCCCGTCCGCCCTGATACCGAAGTCCTTGTCCTGCCCGTGCCGTTCCGGGACGATCTCGGTGCCGCACCACGGGCAGCGCTCCAGCAGGAAGCGGTCGTCGGGCTCGTTCATCTGCTTCAGAATGCCGAGTGCTTCCTGAGCAGCGGCGATCTTGTTCGGGGTGGTGTCCTTGCCCACCCAGAGACCGATGGATACGGGCTCCTCTCCCAGGTCGTGGGACAGCGGGCCGTCATGTCCCGCGCGGATGTACTCGAGAGCGCAGATGGCCGTTGCCGTGCGCTGGAACTGCTGAGTGGTGAGCAGGCTCAGCGTGTACCGGCTCAGGACGGCGGTGCCTCCCCCCGCCGCACCGAACCGCAGACGGCGCCAGACGATCTCGAAGCAGGCGGTCAGGAGGTAGGCCTCCGTCTTGCCGCCGCCGGTGGGGAACCAGATGAGGTCGACCGTTCTGCGGTCTTCGTGCTCGGGGTTCATCAGACCTTCGACGACCAGCAGGAAGTAGGCCAGTTGGAACGGGTGCCAGGCGTAGTCGCTGCCGGGCTCGGTCAGCTCGAGGACCTCGCCGTCCCTGCGTCGACGGCTGCCCGCCAGCTCCGGCCGGCTGTGCAGCATCTGGAGCGCCATGGCCCGGTTGGCAAGTCGAAACGCCTCGCGCGCCTGGGCCCCTGCTCGGGTCGATGCGGTGAGCGCCTCCACGCCCGACTCCATACGGCCCAGCGCGGTCTCGATGCGCCCGACGATGCGTGCGGCGGGTACCGCGGCCCATCCTTGCAGGGACCCTGCTTTCGACTGTTGGGCGTCGAACCATTTGCGGTAGCCGTGAACGAAGGAGTGCAGCTCGGCTCGGAGGTCTTCCACGGCGAGCCCGCACCGGGACAGGTACGCGAGGTTGAGCACCGGCAGGTCCTTCGGTCCGTCCGGTTTGATGTGCTCGACCACCTGCTGGGGCATGACCTGCGCCCGTACGGTGGTGACCTCGGCGGAGTCCTCGTCCCACTCGACGGCGCATCCGTGCCCAACGGCCCTCGTCACGATGTGCCGGTATTGGACGCGGAGCTCCTGCTCCTCCTCGTCGCGGCTGTTGAGACGGGTGCTCGGGTACTCGAGGATCTTCGTTCCGTCGAGTGTCGTGGCCTTCAGATCGGCTTGGAAGAGCATCAGATCCCGATCCTTGTGGGAGCTCTCCTCCTCGTCATGCGCATTGGCGAGCACGCAGGTGACGAGATACCCGACGCCGTGGGGACGCCAACGGACATGCAGGCGCCCGTGTCCGTCCAGAACAGGAACCGAGGTCGCCCCTCCCACTTCGACGGTCTCCGTGGTGGACAGCCGAGGCTGCCGTTGCCAGCTGCGCCGCCCGCCTTCACGGGACGTTTCGTAGCGTGATGCCGCGCACGTCACCTCGATACGCCGGGCATTGGTGAAGAAGGAGAAGCCGAGAGACGAAGGAAGCCATGCATTCGCCTCGGCCACGGGGTCATCGGCAAAGCCGTCCTCTTCCCCGGTGCCGCTGGCCGTCTCGTTGTAATCCTGTTGGCCGTCGTCCTGCGAGTGCTCGGTCAGGGAGGCCCCGCGTGGATACAGGGTGCCCATGAGATAGCGCCGGTCAGGTGGGTCGGCGAGGGTCTCGTCCTCGGCCACGGCGGGTCCGACCAACTGCCGACGGAGATACGTCACAAAGTCGTCGCGATGCTCGGAGAGTCGGGATTCGAGGTCGTTCATCCGAGACGTCCCTCCCGCTTCAGTACGGCGACACCGAGATCTTTGAGTACCTGGTGGGTGCCCGGACGGCAGGCCACCCAGAGCTGGGCGCGAGCCCTCGTCCATGCGACGTAGATGGCGTCCAGCCGGCCCTCGAGATGGTCGGGTTCGAGGTCGATGAGGCAGACGATGTTGTTCTCGTGACCCTTGAAGTCGGCGACGGAGGACCACGTGAGCCGGTGCCTGGTGCGACCCGATCCGACCACGTCCGCGAACCGCTCGATCCTGGAGGATCGCTGTGAGAGACGGGCCGAACTCGTCTCCCAGTCCCCGGACGCGGACAGCAGGGTGATGTCTCTCGGGGAGACGTCTTCCTGCACGAGTTCGTTCACGAACGCATCGAGGGCGGCGGCCTCCTCCTGAGCGTCGCGCACTTCGGTGAACCGAACCGGTTCGCCCTCGCCGGCGGAGGCCGTGCCCAGATCCGCGCCCGTGTAGAAGTGGACCTGCTTGACTATCTGCACGGTGTTGCGGCAGTTCCGCTTCATGGGGCCGTAGACGGAACCGAGCGGGCGCAGGTATTCCCAGGCGTCCGGGTCGTAGGCCTCGGGAGCCAGTACCTGGTTGTTCTGATCGAGCATGAAGATCCATCGACCTTCGGCAAGGCCGCCGTCGACCAGTTCCTCCAGAGTGCCGAGGCCCGCAAAGGTCATCAGGTCCTGCGCCTCGTCCACGATCAGCTGGCCGAACGTACGTCCTCGAACCTCGTCGAGACGGTCGAACGGCAGGACGGTGATCGTCTCATCGGCGAGGATGCCGGCCATGTGGGCCGCCAAGGTGACACTGGCGCAGGTGAACAGGACCGTGCCATTGGCGGACTTGCGGCGGGCTGCCTCGGCGGCGAGAAATGTCTTCCCCGTGCCGGCCCCGCCGGTCCATATCAGGCGCGGGTTCGACTCCAACTCGTCGAGTCTGTCGAGCTGTTCACCGGTGAGGCGCTCGAAGGCGACATCGAGGTGCGTCAATCGGGACTGCAGATTGGGAACGAGGTCGAAATCCGGTCGGACGACTTCGAGCATCCTCTTGCGAAGGGAGGCAGGAACCGGGGTGCGGGCCCAACCGTTCTGTGGAAGCCAGAAACGGACAGCTCGCTCCATGCCCTGCGCCAGACCACGTCCGCCGGCGTAGACATCCCGGCCGAGGTACTGCTGGGGCTCGAACTGGGTCATGCGGGGGATGTTGACGTCCGGGGTGATCACCAGATATCCGCTCGGTACGCCGTGGGTCCTCAAGTTGCCGACCAGTGCACCGAGTTCGCGTTCGAACTCGTGCATGCCCCCGTTGGCCTGCTCCCAGGGGCTCTCCTTGGGCCCCTTCTCGCGGCCGACCGGACCGTAGAACCACTTTCCGTCCTTGTGGTGCACCCGGCCGCCCTTCACCTCGATGAAGAGCAGGAGGTCGGGCATGATGACAATGAAGTCGATCTCGCCGAGCCGCTTCTTGTGATGCTTGGGAAGGTGGACCGTGTGCAGCGCGACGCTCTGGTCGTCCGGGATCGCCTTGAGTGCCGCGAACACGCTGCGCTCGGCCTGGCTCCTGGTGCTGCTCGAGATCTCGCTCGGGATGATCCGCATCAACTCTCCCCATGGTCACGCCAACGCCTCCAAGGTAGCGAGTGATTGATCGTCACGTTGCCGCTCCTGTTGAGGAAGAGCCGGCGGAGAGGAGGTGATGAATGATGGACTGGGAGGAGCGGGGAGCGGGAGCGGGGAGCGGAAGCGGGACGCGGGGGCGTGATGGCAACGGCACGGTGCGATGCATCCAACGAGCTGGCGAGCACCGGTAGTTGGCATGCTCTTGTGGGACTCACACGGCGATTCATGGCAGAGGGCGTCGAACTCCGCGTTGCCCTGGGCCAGGTGATGAGGGCTGCGCGACTTGATGCGGAGCAGACTCAGGCCCTGTTCGCTGCGGTGAACGCGGCAGATGCGGCCGGCGGACGAACCGAGGTCGAGCGGGACCCGGTCGCAGATCGAGCCCCCGTCGCGAACGAGGCCCGTGGGACCGATGAGCTTCCCGACGACTTCGAACCTCCTGAGGCAGATCCGGAGGAGGTCCCGGATCTCGAGTCGCTGCGCGGCACGGTGCGCGTCGACAACCACGACGAGGCGAGGCGCGCTGCTCGGGCCCTGCTCGCGGCCGACGCCAGGAGGGTGGACCCGGAGCAGCGGCTGCTGAGCGCCGAGGAAGAAGTGGGGCTCTGCCTCCTCTTCCGGGCGGTGAGAATGCCCTCGGAGTCATTACCCTCTGGTTATGCGGCACGACTGCCGAGAGACAGCGAAGCCTACGGCGCCTTCACCGCGATGATCGTCCATAATCAGCGACTCGTTCTGAAGATTCTGAATGCCTTGGGGCACAGGGAGGGAAGCTCCGAGTACGAGGACCTTGCTCAGCATGGCATGATCGGCTTGATACGCGCGGTGGAGAAGTTCGATGTTTCACTGGGCTGTAAGTTCTCGACCTACGCAACCTGGTGGATTCGACAGCACATCAGTCGAGCCGTCATCAATGAAGGCTCGTTCATCCGGCTTCCCGTCCATATGTGGGAGCAGATCGAGAAGGTTCGCAGGAGAGAGCGAATATCACTGAACCAAGGCGTCAGGCCCAATGTGGACGATCTGGCCCTGGCCTGTGGCATCAGTCCGAAGCGGGTCGTGGAGTGCCTGCGACTCAGCCGCCGTTCGGTGATCTCGCTCGAAATCGCTGTCAGCGAGAACACCACTCTCGGAGAACTGGTCGCCGATGAAGGGCAAGCCCCGGCGGGCCCCGAGCAGACACTCCGATCGAGTTTCGAGCGCGAGGAACTCTTCCAGATCATCGAGGCAGCTGAGATTACGCCGCGGATGCGGGAAGTCCTCCTCCTGCGGCACGGGTTCATCGACGACAAGTCCTGGACGCTGGAGGAAATCGGTCGGAGAGTCGGCGTCACGCGGGAGCGCATTCGGCAGATCGAGAAACGCGCCATGAAGGCGATAAGAATCGAAATGGGCCTGGATCCCGACGATCCCGCCGCGGAACGACGCCGTCGGAAAGCCGCTCGACAGGACACGCAGGAGGACTCCGGAAGGGCAGGGCTTCACAAAGGCCAGGGTGGTCAGGGGGAATCGGATACCGGCGAGCCACTCGACGGCGGAGGCGGCACGTCCGAGGCGAAGAGCATTTCCGAGGGGAAAGAAGGAGCGGTGACCTCGAGAGAGACGGAGTTCGGCCGGTGGTTGGCCGAGCGGATGCACAGCAGTGGGATGGACGAGGTCGAGCTGGCGCGCCGGCTGGGAGTGACGCGGGCGCCTGTCTCTGCATGGCTCGAGGCCCGTTCCGTGCCGAGCCCGGACCTTCTTGCCAGGGTGCAGGAGGCGCTCACGACCGAGGACGAGAGCGAGCATGGTCCCCGAGATGCTCCGGACCGACAGGTGGAACTCTCGGTGACGCCGGCTGTGTGGTACCACCGCCCCGGTCATGACGACGGGGGACGGGAGTTCGGCAACGCGGCGGCCTTCGCCTTCGAGGCGGACCTGGGAGTGCTGGCACGTGAGGCGACCCAGAACAGCCTCGACGAGCGCCGCAAGGAGAACGACCGGCCCGTCCGGGTTCGCTACACCCTGCATGAACTGACAGGAGACGCCCTGGCTCGATTCCGGACGGCGATCCGCTGGGACGACCTTGTGCCGCACTACGAGGCTGCCGCCGCACAGGATCAAAAGGTCGGACGCGTCATCAGCGTCGGCCTTCGGGAAATGCAGGAGCGGGACCGGCTGGTGCTCCTTCGCGTCGACGACTACAACGCCAACGGGCTGACCGGGGACGACTATGAGGATGGTCGATTCTCCGCCGTGGTGCGGCGTCAGCTCGACAGCCATAAATCCGATGCGGCGGCCGGAGGTTCGTACGGCCTCGGCAAGGCCACTCTCTGGGCGACCAGCCGCTTGGGGCTGGTTCTCATGAACTCCACGCTCGCCGAGCCCCACGAGGGCCACATGGAGCGACGACTGATCGGACGGCTCGATCTGCCGTGGCGGGAGGTACAGGGCAGGCGGTTCGCCGGCCCCGCCTGGCTCGGCCGCCCCGACACCGAAGCGGACAACGTGGACGTGGTGCGTTCCTGGTGGGCCGACGAGAAAACGGTCGAGAACCTGCATCTCGCCCGCGAGGGCGACGACCCCGGCACATCCTTCCTGATCGTCGGTGCACACGACGTGGCCAGTCTTGCGGAGGTCGGCCAGGACTACGAGGGCGACTCCGGCGACGACGAGGACAGCCTCGAGCGCATGCACCGGCGTCTGGTCGGCGCGCTCGGTAGCAACTTCTGGGCCGCGATGACTGCGGGGGGCGACCGGCAGCCGCTGCTGGAGGCATCGGTGAGGACGCTGCGCAACGGCGTCGAGTACCTCGAGGAGGAGCGTGTCGACCCGCAGGTCCACCAACCCGCGCGCTCACGCGCCCTTCAGGCATTCCTGAGCGGCACCACGGTGGACCGGCTCACCGCGGCCGGCCAAGTTGCCATCACCACGGTCCCGTTGCGGGTGCCCGCGCGCGACGGTTCCTCCGGTGCGGCAGGGGAGCATAGGGCAGTTCTCCTCGTGACCGAGGCTTCGGACGCGGACGGCAAGATCAACCAGGTGAGCGCCATGCGCGGGAATCGCATGACGGTCAAGACGAGCCGGGTACCGGACCTTCCGATCGGAACCAATCCGTTTCAGGCAGTCCTGCTCGCGGGCCGGGCCGCAGGCGAAGGCGCGCCGTTCGCCGAGGAGGCGGAGGAGTTCCTTCGGACCTCCGAACCACCGGAGCACAACAAGTGGGGACAGACCGAGGAGTTGAGGATGCGCTACGCGCCGTCGGCCCATCGCAGGATCGCGGCGTTGACCACGGAGACCAACAGAGCCGTGCGCGAGCTCGTGGCCATCCCTCAGGAGAAGAAGCCCAGCGGCACCAGCAGGATACGCAAACGACTCAAGATCACGGGTAAGCCGTCGGCGAAGGTCAAGGGCTCGCTGGAACCTCCGAAGCTGGACGACCTCGATGCCATGGTCGACACGTCCGGCGCGTGGCTGGTCACGGCCGAGGTCAAGGTGCCGGCGGGTGGTGAGTCCTGGCGCATGAGCCCCATAGCCAAGTTGGAGGTGCGCTCGGGCCCGCGTCCGATGGTCGAGTGGGCCAGGCTCGAAGCCGTGAGCAACTGTGAAGTGGTCGGCGACACACTGCATTTCACGCCGGGTGCACGCCGGGCCGTTTTCCGAGGCGTCACCGACGTGTCCACCCACCCGGTTCGCGCGGCGCTCACCGGACTCGTCGTCGAACTCCGGGCAGGCAAGGGAGACACCGCGTGAGGGCCTACCCGTATCCCCGCCTCGCCGCCGCGGTCACGACCCGGGTCACGGCCGTACGTCTGCGGGGACCCGACGATATACGCGAAGACCTGGACACCAAGGGATTCTCCGTGGTGGAAAGGGTCGTGGCTCTGGGGCGGGCCGAGCGGGACGATTGGCACACGGCTCGACTCTCTGTGTCGGCGACGATCCCCGCGAGGGATATCGAGGCGAAGGGCCACTGGTCCGATGTGGCCGTCGTGGCCGTTCTGACGGAGAAGGCCACCAACGCGCGGTCCGTCACGCGACTCGACCGTGCTGCCGGCGAAGGCACGGAGTGGTCGGGCGAGATAGCGGTCCATCGGACCGGGCACGCGGACCGCGCCTCACTGGCCGTGCACGTGGTGGCGACCGTCGGGGGAGTGGCAGGGCGGATCATTGCCTCCACCGAGCAGGAGTGGTTGATCGACGTGACGGCGGACGTTCCGCTGAGAGACCGTGAGCTCGACGTCACCGACGTCAGTTTCGCGCGCGGCGCCGCGTGGCTGCGTCCCTTCCGGGATGCGCCTTGGATCGTGGACCTCTCGGGGCGGATCCCCACCGTCCGTCTGAACTCGGATTTCGAGGGCCTCATGACGCTCGTGGATGGTCAAGGTTCGAAGGTCGAGAGCATGGTCAGGGAGATGCTGTTGGCCCAGATGTCCACCGACGTATGGACGGCTGTATTCCACTCCGCCATCGGTGATCTGGAGATCGAGGCCGACGGAACCCCTCTCCTGCCGCCGGACTGGCGCGGCGAAGTGCTCCGCGAGATGCTCCCGGACGTCGTGCCCGGGTGTTCGGTGGAGGACGCCCTTCGCGAGGTCCACACACGCCGCTTGGGCGAGGGGAGCTGGGCCGAACTTCAGCCGCGTATCCACTTCGCGGCCACTCGCCGTGCCGAAGTACCCAAAACCCTGACCGACACCGTCCGTAGGATCGAGCGACTCGAGCAGGAGACCAACGTATGACCGCCAGGCCTGAGCATCTGCCGGAGAGGCTTGCTCGGATCTCCGATATGCAGGCTGCCGAGTTCATCTCCTCGGGGCTTCTCGCCGGACGCGAGGACGTCCCGTCGATCGCGTTGAACAAAGTCGCCGAGCCGCTCGAGGGCGACGACGAGCGAGGGCGCCTCCATCCCGTGCGGGAGCTGATCGAGGAGGCCCTCCGAGAGTTCCGGGACACGCGCCCCACTGCGGCCGACGCCTGGCTGGCGCCCCGCCTGCACGCGACGCTTCGCCTGAGCCGCCGTGAAGCGGCCGACACAGGACTTTGGTCCTACCTGGCTCTTGGTGTCGCGCCGGACTATGTCGTCTGGCGTCACCGGCCCGAGCCGAAGGCGGACGAGGCCCCGCGGGGCGTGGCCCGGAAGCGTTTCCTCGGCCCGCACCACACCCAGGCGTTCGCCCGTCTCTGGTGGGCTGCCGAGCTCTTCCGCGACGGGCCCGACTACGGGCCCGCGGTACGGGCCTGCGGCAACCAGGACATGCTGAACACCACGCTCCGCCTCGATGTCATCGACCATCGGCCCACTGCTCAGGCGCTCGTACGGCTCATGGATCGCAAGATCGTGCAGACCGGCCGTGAGGTCAACGCCTTGGTCGCCGCCGTGAACGCGTCGGCCGCCACGCTGATGTACGACGTCATCGCCCCTGACGTGGAATACGACTCGGAGGCTCTGCGCGACTGGATCGCGGCCGCCGAGACCTCTCCCGCGGTCTCCCGGCACGTCCTGCCGGAGGGCCCGGATGAGGAGCCCACGCCGGACGAGGCCGTGGAGAGTCTGGCCGCCCACTTCGAGGGGCTCTTCGCGGATGTATCGGTCAGGGGGCGGGCTTCCGACGAGAGCGGGTGATCCTGTGCGACTTCGGGGGGCATTGGCTCAGGTCGCCGCAGCCAATGTGGCGAAGCTCCTCCGTTGTGGTCCCGGGAACCGTTCGCCACGTGGTCGCGGCCGTCAACTCCTCGTCCGTGGGCGGCCTGCTGTGCAGGGCCATGCTGAGCACATGCATGCCGAGTCTGGGCGGTACGGCGTTGCCCACCTGCTGTGCCTGGTCGTTCCCCGACCAGGGGAAGTTGTGGGGGAAGGTCTGTAGTACTCCGGATTCAGGAATGGTGAAGCGGTCGGGCTTCTCGGCTTCGTACTCCGCCATGCTCTTGTACACCTTGTTTCGGGATATCTTCCCGGTGACCGTGAAAGCGGGCTCGGACCACAGACGCCGACCTCGCTTCTTGGAGTCGCCTCCGGAGCCGTAGTTCGAGACGACGAAGAACTTCATCTCTCCGTCTTTCCGAAGCCGGGACGCCTTCACGCGGGAGTCCTTCTGCCTGCTCGCCTCCTCGAGGGCCTGGGCCATCGATATCCATCGTGATTTCCGCCCGGTCGGAAGAGAGGAGCCCGGGAACATCTCCGCCTGAGAAGCGTTGCGCCTTTCACGTTGCAGTTCGAACGGCAGGTGAGTCGTTTCGAGCGGTTCGACGGCCCCGAGTCCTGGACGGCGGGCGACGAGTACCGCGCGGGTGCGCGTCTGCGGCACGCCGAACCGCTCGGTCTTCAACTCCCAGAAGTCCGCTTCGTACTTGACGCCGTTCAGCCTTCCTTCGCCGCCGCGCAGGAGCTTCGCATAGACCTCCCAGAGCGGCAGCACGGCGGGTACCTGCTCCAGGACGATCACCTTGTACGGGTCGCGCCCCTCCGTTTCTATGGCCTTCAGGAGCCAGCGAAGGGGTTCCAGCACCAAGGCGGTGCGTGGGTCACCGAGGGAGTGCAGGTCCTCGTCGATCCGGGCTTCGTTCTCCCCGCCCACAAGGCGGTGGATGAACTCTTCGACCCTGTCCAGTCTCTTCCGTCCCACTCCCTTGCCCGCGACCGAGAAGGACTGACAGGGCGGCCCTCCGGCGAGCACATCGACGGATTTGGGGATCTCGTCGAAGCGGGTCTCGCGCATGACGCTCACATCGGCGTGGATCGTCGGCAGACCCGCCGCGTAGCGCGTCTCGCACGCGTTCCGGTCCCACTCGATCCCGATGCTCCTGAAGCCCAGGAAGTGCGCGGCCACGTCGAGTCCACCAGGACCCGCGAAGAGGTCCAGGATGCGGACTCCGTCGAGATGGTGAACTTGTGTTCCAGGGCTGTTCATGGAGCTGAAGTGTAGTCAGCAACGGAGGTTGCGGACTCCCCCAATGCGGCCCGGATCGCCAATCCAAGTGCCCTGCCCACAGGCGGTGGTGAGGCATGCCCGATCTGGCGATAGCGGGCCGTCTTGCTGCCGGCGAATGCCCAATCGGATGGAAAACCCTGCAGGAGCGCGGCCTGTTCCGTCGTGATCCTGACCATTCCGTGGCGTCCCGTCTCCGGGGCCCAGACAAAGTCCGGACCGGGAACGTCGTCGGCCACGGTGCCTCCGTCGACTCCCATCCGGGCCCAGGCCCTCTTCGTCCCTGTGGGGCCGAGGTCCGCGCCTCCCCGTCCGTCCGACCCGCCCACCAAGGTCGGGGCCACGGCGAGCGCCTGGGCCGCCCATCGGTCGGCATCCCGCCAACCGCCCAGGGTCATCGATCGACGCAGGGCCCGCCCCACGGACACATGCCGGCGCACCGTCGGCTCCGGTGGGTGGAAGGCGTCGAAGTACCGCTCCCTGAGCGCGACGAGCACTCCTTGTCTCCGATCCTGCGGCACCCCGAAGTCGGCTGCGTTCAGGACGAACCACCGGAACCGGTAACCGAGATGGTCGAGCTCTTTGCGGATGAAGTCGCGTATCGGCTCGAATTCGGGCGCGTTCACCAGACCCGGTACGTTCTCGACGAGCAGGGCTCGGGGCCGGACGGCATGCACCAGATAGACGGTCGCCTCCAGCAGGCGCAGCTCTGCCTCGGTCCCGACCCGGGCGACGGTTGCGCTGGACCTCACACGGGGCAGACCTGCCGACAGCAGATCGACGTCGTAGGTCTCCTGGTAACGGGTCGGGGCGAAGTCCAGGAGGTCCGCTTCCAGAACCTGCCACCCCGGCCTGTTGGTGCGCAGCGTGTCGCACGTCACTGGCTTCCTGTCCAGCAGCAGCACCGGTTCGAAGCCTGCGTGTTCCAACCCCAGAGCCAGTCCACCCGCCCCTGCGCACACGTCGACGAAACGTAATTCGCTCACCTGCCCCCGCCCTTCCGCCGTTTCCGCCTGTCGGCTCTTTCCCGGTCGACCGTCGCAGCCACCTGTCGCATGACGGCGTCCGGTGACTCGTGTTCCCAGAAGCGCAGCACCGTCCAGCCCTCGGAGAGCAGCTGTGCGTTCGTCTCCCGGTCCCGCTCCATGTTGCGATCCAGCTTCTCCCGCCACCATTCCGCGTTCGCCTTGGGACTGGTGGCGTGCTTGGGGCAACCGTGCCAAAAGCAGCCGTCGATGAGAACGGCCAACTTCGCGCGCGGGAACGCGATGTCAATCTTGCGCCTGGGCATGGCAGGCACCGGATAGTGGATCCGATAGCGGTATCCGGCGGCATGGAGGAGCTGTCGCACGGCCCGTTCGGCATTGGTGTCCCGGTTGGTCTGCCGGCTCATCCGGGCCGAGACGTCGGGGCTGGAGGGGAGTGCAGCACGCATGGTCCCAGTGTCCTCCTCCGTCGTTCCGGTCCACGGGCTCGGAGTCACATCGAGTGGAGTCTCCCTGGTACGGAAGCGAGAGCGAATTCGTGTCCCGCCCACTGCGATTGGTGGACGCCACCGGGGCAAACGCCATGACCACATGACACGGTCGGCCACCCTGTCGCCAGGCCGGCGGGGCTCCTCCTCGATCACCGGGTACCGGACGAAAGCCCCCGCAGATCGCGGAGGAGGGACTCAGCGAGCTGATCACCGGGGCGGGGTTGCCGGCCACCCACTTCATGCGACGAACCAGGGTGAGGCCAATCCCGGATTGGTGACCGGACAGTCCCCGGGCGGTGCCGCCCACTCCTGACCCCACCGTCGTCTTGGTTCGCCGCGATGGGGCAAGTCTGGTGGAGCCGCTTTCGGCGCGCAGCGGTGATCCTCGGGTACCTCGCTGCGGCGCAGACCGCAGGTGGCACTGTGGCGGAAGTCGCGCTACCTGGGACAACGCCCTGGAGGGCGGGGCCCCGGCAGCTCCCCGCCGAAGGTCTGCCTCGAAACGCCGAGGAGGCGGCGAACGCCCGGCCGCTCCCGGGACCGCGGCCCGGAGAGGGCCGTCACCGACACCCTCGGCGCCCTGCCGATCGCCGAGCGGGGCGCGCCGCTCTCAAGCCGGGACGACGAGTTCACCGCTGCGGGCTCAAGGGGTGCACCGGTATGCGCTGGGCAAGATCGTCGGCTGGAGACCGAGTTCGTGAGCCCGGGGGGCCGTCCGCGTCGAGTGGCAACTGTCCGTACTCGGCGCGTGGACGAACGAGGGGGTCCCACCATCCCTCTCGGCGCGCCATCCCCCCGGTCACACCGGGCATGCGCAAGCGCCTCATGCCCGGCCTGAGCGCCACGGTGGAAGCGGCAATCGACGTCCGCCTCACGATGTCACCGCCGTCGCCGGTGCGCGTCGCGCACACAAACGGCCCCGGACGAGGAGCCCGAGGCCGAATGGACCGCCTCCCCAGGGAGAAACCCCAGGTCAGCGCGATAGGTAGAGCCCCCTGTCGGATTCGAACCGACGACCTTCGCTTTACAAGAGCGGTGCTCTGGCCAGCTGAGCTAAGGAGGCGTGCGGGAAGAAGTGTACCCAGGCCCGCCGGATGCCGGTCGCATAATTTCGTTACCGCCGGCTACTGACATCCGGCCGTCGGCCGGGTAGCGTCACGCGCAGTGTCCACAGCTTGTGGACTACACCACTCCTTTTACTCGGATCGTCCGGCACGTTCCTGCCGGTGAAGGGACACATCACCATGGCTACGGTCACGTATGACCAGGCATCCCGCATCTACCCGGGTGCCGACAAGCCCGCCGTCGACAAGCTCGACATCGCTATCGAGGACGGCGAATTCCTCGTTCTCGTCGGGCCTTCCGGCTGCGGAAAGTCCACGTCGCTGCGCATGCTCGCGGGGCTGGAGGACGTCGACGGCGGTGCCATCCGCATCGGGGACCGCGACGTCACCCACCTTCCGCCCAAGGACCGGGACATCGCGATGGTGTTCCAGAACTACGCGCTGTACCCGCATATGACGGTCGCCGACAACATGGGCTTCGCGCTCAAGATCGCGGGCGTCAACAAGGCCGAGATCCGGCAGAAGGTCGAGGACGCGGCCAAGATCCTGGACCTCACCGAGTACCTGGGGCGCAAGCCGAAGGCGCTCTCCGGTGGCCAGCGGCAGCGGGTGGCGATGGGCCGGGCGATCGTCCGGGAGCCGCAGGTCTTCCTCATGGACGAGCCGCTGTCGAACCTGGACGCCAAGCTGCGGGTCCAGACCCGTACGCAGATCGCGGGCCTGCAGCGCCGCCTGGGCATCACGACCGTCTACGTCACCCACGACCAGGTCGAGGCCATGACGATGGGCGACCGGGTCGCCGTCCTCAAGGACGGTCTGCTCCAGCAGATCGACTCGCCGCGGAACATGTACGACCGTCCGGCGAACCTCTTCGTCGCGGGCTTCATCGGTTCGCCGGCCATGAACCTGGTCGAGGTGCCGATCACCGACGGCGGTGTGCGGTTCGGCAACAGCGTCGTCCCGGTGAACCGCGAGGCGCTGTCCTCGGCGGCCGACAAGGGCGACACCACGGTGACCGTCGGTGTGCGCCCGGAGCACTTCGAGATCGTCGAGCAGAACGGCGCGGCCGTGAACACGCTGTCCAAGGCGTCGGCGGATGCCCCGGCGGGTCTGGCCGTGACGGTCAACGTCGTCGAGGAGCTCGGCGCCGACGGCTACGTCTACGGCACCGCCGAGGTCGGTGGCGAGATCAAGGACCTCGTCGTCCGGGTCAACGGCCGCCAGGTCCCGGAGAAGGGCACCCAGCTGCACGTCGTGCCGCGGCCGGGCGAGACCCATGTGTTCGCGACGTCTACGGGCGAGCGGCTGTCGGACTGACCGGACTGACGGGGCTGAGGGCCTACGGGCCGATGACTGTCGGGTGATTGTCGGGCCGACGGCTTGACGGCCTGAACGATCGGCAGGGCGCGGGGCGGTGCTGTATGACGCCCCGCGCCCTGCCGTATCCGGCCGGCCTCGACCGGTGGCGACAAAACCGGCTTTTCCGGCTTTTCACACCAGTGCGTCAACATCACAACCGCACCGACGAGCCATTCCATCCCCCGATGAGGTGACCAAATGTCGCCAAATCATCACCCCTCGCTACCATCGCGACCGTGAACTCCGCAGCCCGCCGCATCGGCCGAACTCTTGCCCTCGTACTCCCCGTCGTCCTCGTGCTCTCCGGGACTCTCGCGGTCACCCGCGTCCCCTGGGCATCGCGGGCCACCGAGTCCCAGGCGCTGACCGCATCCTCGACCTCGACCTCGGGGAAGGCTTCCACCAAAGCCGACCCCCGAACCCCCCAGGACGTTCTCCACGACCGCCTCCTGGTCGAACTCCAGGAGAAGAACCCCGGCGTCGCCCTGACCGAGCTCCAGGCGGCGGTCGCCAAGAACCCCCGCCTGGCCAGGTTCTGCCCCTCCATCGCCCGTGCCCTCGGCCGCGCCGCGGTCGCCAAGTACGCCGGCGCCCAGCACCGTGCCCAGGAGTGGTCCCGTCCTGTATGCGACAACTCCTTCGCCAGCGGCGTCGCCAACGCCACACAGTGACCCCGGCGCGCACCGCATAAGGTGCGAAACATGACAGGCGCCCCGCACCCGCACCCCACGCAGGCCGTGATCCTGGCCGGCGGCCAGGGCTCGCGTCTCCGCCCCTACACCGATGACCGACCCAAGCCGATGGTCGAGATTCCCGGCACCGGGACCCCGATCATCGGCCATCAGCTGAACTGGCTGGCCCAGGAAGGCGTCACCGACGCCGTCGTCTCCTGCGGCCACCTCGCCGCCGTCCTCCAGGAATGGCTGGACCGGGCCCGACTGCCCTTGCGCGTCACGACCGTTGTCGAGACGGAGCCGCTGGGCCGCGGCGGCGGCCTCAAGCACGCCGCCGCCTCCCTCCCCCGCCCGGACGAGCCCTGGTACGCCACCAACGGCGACATCTGGACGCGCTTTCCGCTCCGCGAGATGGCCGATTTCCACCACGAGCGCGATGCCGAGGCCACCTTGGCGCTGGCCCGTCCGCGCATCCCCTGGGGCGCCGTCGAGACCGACGCGTTCGGCCATGTGCTGGACTTCATCGAGTCGCCGCCCTCGCCGTATCTCATCAACGCGGGCGTCTACGTCTTCGCCGCGACGTTCACCGATCTGCTGCCGGCCCGCGGCGACCATGAGCGCACCACGTTCCCGCGCCTGGCCCGTGAGCGCCGGCTGGCCGGCTACCCGCTGCCGCACGGGGCCTACTGGCGTGCCATCGACACCGCCAAGGACCTCACCGAAGCGGCCAAGGAACTGGGCTCGGAAGGGCGTTGAACCGCCCTCAGGGGGCCGGGGCGACGTCGTAGGCCCCAGGGGGCGGCGCCACCCGGCCCGGCCCCGTACGCCTCCCCTGAACGCCCCGCACCGCACACACGACTGTCCCCGACCACCAGAGGCGATCGGGGACAGTGGTGCGGCCGGTGGGCGTCAGCCGAGCAGCCCGCCCAGGGTGCTCCCGCCACCGGAGTCGTCTCCGGAGCCGGTGCTCTCGCTGGTGCCGCCGCTGGTGCCACCGCCGCCGCCTCCCAGCGAGGGCTTCGCCCGGGTCGGCACACCGGCCCGGGTCGGCGCCATCTGCGGCGCGCTGGTGGTCGCACCGGGCTGCTGGGTGACACCGCTGGGGCTGCCGGGCCGGGTGCCGGGCGCCGAAGCGGACGGCCTGCCCGCCATGCGCTTCTTCTGCGACGCGCTCGCCGACGGCGTCCCCGGACGGTGCGAGGCGCTGCCGGTGTGGGCGCGGCCGGGGCGGGCGCCGCTCTTGCCGGGGCGGGGCAGCGGCGAGCCGGGCAGGTTGTTGATCGCGGGCTCGCCGGGACGCGGTACCGGCGTGACCGTCGCGGACCGTACGGCGCCGCCCAGCAGCGAGCCGATCAGCAGGGTCAGACCGGCCACCACCGCGGTCATCACGGCGCCGCGGCGCAGCACCCGGCGCCGCAGGTCGGCGACCTCGACACGCGGGCCGAGCCGCCGCCACGCCTCGCCGGCCAGCCGGCCGTCCATGGAGTAGACCGGGGCGCCCGCGATGATCAGCGGGCTCCAGGCGGCGAGGTAGATGATGTCGGGGGCGTCGTAGGCGGGGACCGTGCGCCAGCTGACGGTCAGCAGCAGGGCCGCGGAAAGCAGCGCGCCGATGGAGGCGGCGAGGCGCTGCCACAGTCCGCACATGGTCAGGACGCCGACGACGACCTGGAGGAAGGCGACGGTCAGGCCGGCGCCCACGGGGTGCGAGACGGCGAAGTCGCGCAGCGGCAGGGCCAGCGCCCACGGGTCGAGCGACTGCAGCCAGGTGACCATCGAGCCGCGCTCGCCGCCGTCGAAGTAGACGGGGTCGCAGAGTTTGCCCATGCCGGCGTAGACGGAGATCAGCCCGAGGAAGATCCGCAGGGGCAGCAGCACGACGCCGAGGTTCATCCGGCGGCCCGGGTAGTACGCGTGCCGGACGCTGTCGCCGCCGCGCCGCTTGGTTCCGGGCTCGCCGCTCTCCGGCGCCTCGAACCTGTCGTCGTCCCCGTCGTCGCCGTGACCGCCGTCGCGGTACTCGGTGTCGCGGTAGTCGTCGCCGTGGTGGTTGTCTCCGTGACGGTTGTCGCCGTGACGGTTGTCGCCGTAGGCGCTGCCCACGGGGCGTACGCCGCGCAGCAGGGGGGCTTCGGAATCGGAGGGGCCGCGCTGACCGATCACGGTCGATGCGGGGGCGGGGGGTTCGTCGAGGCGGACCCGTGGCAGGACCTGGGTCGTGCCGACGTCGCCGTCCTCGGAGCGGCCGCTGTCCAGGCTGTCCAGGCCGATGCCCGAGTTGCGTACCGCGAAGAGGAGTTCGGTGGTGGCGCCCGCCGACCGGCCCGGTTCCGTGCGGCCGCTCCACACCACGGGCGCCCGGCGTCTGACACCGGCGGAGCTCCGGATGACGGGGATGTGCGCGGTGTTCGCCATGGTGTGGCTCACGACGGGCGCGGCGAGCTCCACTCGGAAGCTGGCGTGGTTGACGATGACCTGAGCGGGATCGCACGGCACCTTGACCGAGCTCAAGACCGACTCGTCATCGAAGCCCGGCGAGCGTCCCCCCGGCGGTGTGCGGGGTGTTCTGGTGTCCACGCTCATCTAACCGAGTGACCCCCGGTTAAGACACTGTCTTGACCGGCTCGATCTGTCCGAGACCCGTCAAAAGATCACGGGATACGCGGATGACATACGGAACGTCAGGCTTTGCCCCGGGCTGTGGCCTGCGCCCGCCCGCCCGGGGCCACCTCGCTCTCAGGAGCGGCGGCGCGCCGCCTCCCACAGGACGACACCGGCCGCGACACCGGCGTTCAGCGACTCCGCGCCGCCGGGCATCGGGATCCGCACCCGTACGTCGCAGGTCTCGCCGACCAGCCGCGACAGGCCCTTGCCCTCGCTGCCGACCACGATGACGACCGGGCCGTCCAGCGCCTCGACGTCCTGCAGCTCCATCTCGCCGTCCGCGGCCAGACCGACGACCATCAGACCGGCCTTCTGGTACGACTCCAGCGTCCGGGTCAGGTTGGTGGCGCGCGCGACCGGCGTACGGGCCGCGGTGCCCGCCGAGGTCTTCCACGCACCGGCCGTCATCCCGGCCGCCCGGCGCTCCGGCACGACCACGCCGTGGCCGCCGAAGGCGCACACGGAGCGGACCACGGCGCCGAGGTTGCGCGGGTCGGTGACCCCGTCGAGCGCCACGATCAGCGGGTCGTCGCCGTCGTCGAAGGCGGCCGCGGCCAGGTCCTCGGGGTGCGCGTACTCGTACGGCGGCACCTGGAGGACCAGGCCCTGGTGGTTGAGCCCGTTGGTCATCCGGTCCAGCTCGGGGCGCGGCGCCTCCATCAGGTTGATGTCGCCGCGCTCGGTCGCGAGCTGGAGCGCGGCGCGCACCCGCTCGTCGCTGTCGATGAACTGCTGGACGTAGAGATTGGTCGCGGGCACGCCGTCGCGCAGCGCCTCGAAGACCGGGTTGCGGCCGACGACGAGCTCCGCCGTGCCCTTCGCGCCGCCGCGCCGCGGGGCGGGCCGGCGGGCTGCCGCCTGCTTCGCCTTGGCGTTGGCGAGGCGGTTCTTGACATGCCCCTTGCGTGCGGAGGCGGGCGGGGTCGGACCCTTGCCCTCCAGGCCCCGGCGCCGCTTACCGCCACTGCCGATCTGCGCGCCCTTCTTGCCGGACACGCGGCGGTTCCTGCCTTGGCTGTTGCCGGCCATGGGTCACCTGTTCCTCACTGCTCTCGACGTCTCGCGACGTGGAGTGGATACGTACGTATGGACTGAGTGTCGCCCGCGGCCACCGGGAAGGGCGAATCCGGGCGGTCGCCGCCGCTCACGACGGGGCCCGGGCGGTGGTCACGCCGAGGTCATGACAGCGTCCAGCGCGGGCCGGACGGGGTGTCCTCGATGGCGAGACCGGACTGCTGGAGCTGGTCGCGGATGGCGTCGGCGGTCGCGTAGTCCTTGCGCGCACGGGCCGCCTGCCGCTGCTCCAGCACCAGCCGCACCAGGGAGTCCACCACGCCGTGCAGGTCGGCGCCGCCCTCGGCGTCGCCGACCGCCCAGCGCTCGTCGAGCGGGTCGAGACCGAGCACCCCGAGCATCGCCCGCAGTTCCGCGAGGCGGGCCACCGCGGACTCCTTGTCGTCGGCGGTCAGCGCGGAATTGCCCTGCCGGACGGTGGTGTGCACGATCGCCAGCGCCTGCGGGACACCCAGGTCGTCGTCCATCGCCTCGGCGAAGGCCGGCGGCACCTCGGGCGCGGGCTCGACGACCCCGACCTTCTCGACGGCGCGCTGGACGAAGCCCTCGATCCGCGCGAACGCCGCCTCGGCCTCCTGAAGCGCTTCCTCGCTGTACTCGATCATGGAGCGGTAGTGCGGGGTGCCCAGGTAGTAGCGCAGCACGATCGGGCGCCAGCGCTTGACCATCTCGGAGACCAGCACCGAATTGCCCAGCGACTTCGACATCTTCTCGCCGCTCATGGTCACCCAGGCGTTGTGTGACCAGTAGGCGGCGAAGTCGTCGCCGAAGGCCTTGGCCTGCGCGATCTCGTTCTCGTGGTGCGGGAAGACGAGGTCGACGCCGCCGCCGTGGATGTCGAAGGCGGAGCCCAGGTACTTGTGGGCCATCGCCGAGCACTCCAGGTGCCAGCCCGGCCGGCCGCGGCCCCACGGGGTCTCCCAGCTGGGCTCGCCGTCCCGCGCCGCCTTCCACATGGCGAAGTCGCGCGGGTCCCGCTTGCCGGTCTCGCCCTCGCCGGACGGCTGCAGCAGGTTGTCCAACTCCTGGTTGGACAGCTGCAGATAGCCGGGGAAGGACTTCACGTCGAAGTAGACGTTGCCGTCGGCGGCGTAGGCGTGGCCGCGCTCGATCAGGCCGCGCATCATCTCGACCATCTCGGGGACGTGTCCGGTGGCGCGCGGTTCGTAGGTCGGGCGCAGGCAGCCGAGAGTGTCGTACGCCGTGTTGAAGGCGACCTCGTTCTCGTAGCCGATCGACCACCACGGGCGGCCCTGCTCGGCCGACTTCGTGATGATCTTGTCGTCGATGTCCGTCACGTTGCGCACGAACGTGACGTCATAGCCGCGGTAGGTGAACCAGCGGCGCATGATGTCGAAGTTCAGTCCCGACCTGATATGCCCGATGTGCGGGGCGGCCTGCACGGTCGCGCCACACAGGTAGATCGAGACACAGCCCGGCGTGAGCGGGGTGAAATCGCGAATCTGCCGGGCGCTGGTGTCGTACAGGCGAATCGTCACGGAACCAGGGTAGTCGGAACGAGGCAGTGCCCTGCGCCCCCTGGGCCGCGGGGACACAGAAGCGTGACACTCGACCGCCGAGCCGGGGATATCCGCCGAAACGCGCAGTGGCCCGGGTCACGCGGAGACCGCCGGGCGTCCCGCCCTCAGAGGGTGCCGACCACCTTTCGCGGGGTGACCCGTACGACCAGCCGCTCGGCGTCGTTCTTGGCCGCGGGGTTGAACTCCGCGTACGGCTTGCCCGTGTACTTCAGGGACAGCTCATCGATCAGCTCTGGGCCGCCCTCGGTGGTGAGCGAGGCGGAACCGCGGATCTCGGCGTAGTGATACGGGTCGTCGAAGGGCTGGACGACGATGCTCACACGGGGGTCGCGGCGCAGATTGGCGGCCTTGCGGCGGTCGACCGTCGTCGAGATCAGCACGTCGTCGCCGTCCCGCCGGGTCCAGACCGGGGACACCTGGGGGCTGCCGTCGGGCTGGATGGTCGCCACCGTCACGAAGACGGGGGTGTCGAGGAGTTCCTTGAGGGCATCGGACAGTGTGGCACTCACGAGGGGTCCTTCCTGCGAGCCGTACCGGTGGACACGAGTACTCCGATGCTCCCCCAACACCCGTGCGGCGTCCGGCATTCCCGGCCGTACGGGGGAACGCCGGGCGCCGCCGCGCCCCACCTCGGCCCTCTCAGGCCGTACGGAAGACGATCGCCGTGGCGACCGCGGCCAGCCCCTCGGCGCGGCCGGTGAGCCCCAGCCCGTCCGACGTCGTCCCGGACACCGAGACCGGCGCGCCGACCGCCGCCGACAGCGCCTTCTGCGCCTCGTCCCGCCGCTTGCCGACCTTCGGCCGTACGCCGATGACCTGCACCGCGACATTGCCGATCGTGAAGCCCTCGGCCCGCACGATGCGCGCGGCCTCGGCCAGCAGCGTCACACCGGAGGCGCCGGACCACTCCGGGCGGTCGGTGCCGAAATGCGCGCCGAGGTCGCCGATGCCGGCCGCCGAGAACAGCGCGTCGCAGGCGGCGTGCGCGGCCACATCGCCGTCGCTGTGCCCGGCAAGGCCGTAGCCGCCGCTGTGGGACTCGTCCCACAGAAGCCCGGCGCACCACAGCTCGCGGCCGCGCTCGAAGGCGTGCACGTCCGTGCCGATGCCGACGAGCGGGACGAGGGGGGCGCCGGGGAGCCCGGCCGCGGCGGCCTCAGACATAGCCATCGGTGGCCCTCCTACGGGCGAGTACGGCCTCGGCCAGCACCAGGTCCAGCGGGCGGGTCACCTTGAACGCCTCCTCATGCCCCGGGACGACGACGACCGGCGTCCCGAGCCGTTCGACCAGCCCGGCGTCGTCCGTGGCGCCCTCGCCCTCGACGACCGTGTCATGCGCCTTGAGCAGGGTCTCCCGGTCGAAGCCCTGCGGGGTCTGCACGGCACGCAGCAGGGCGCGCTCCGGGGTGCCGACGACCGGCTCCGGGGTGCCCTGCGGCTGCGGCTCGACCTGCTTGACGGTGTCGGCGAGCGGCAGCGCGGGCACGACGGCCGGCGCGCCGCCGCGCACCGCCGCGATCACCGAGTCGACGGTGTCGACGGGCACCAGCGGACGCGCCGCGTCATGCACCAGCACCACGTCGACGGCGTCCGGCAGCGCCGCCAGACCGAGCCGTACGGATTCCTGGCGGGTCTCGCCGCCGGGCACCACCACGAGGTCGGTCCGGTCGGTGAGCGGATGCTCGTTGAGGAGGTGGCGGACCTCGGCGGCGCCGTCGGGCGGGGCGACCACGACGACGACGGAGACGGCGCGCGAGGCGGCCATCGCACGGACGGCGTGCACCAGCATGGGGGTGCCGCCCAGCGCGCGCAGCGCCTTGGGGGCGCCGGGGCCGAGCCGGACACCGCGGCCGGCGGCGGGGATCACCGCGGCGGTGCGGATCGGGCGGGAGGGATCTGACATCGAGGGCTCCGGAGTCCGGGGCGAGCCCGGAATTGGCGCAGACAGGTTTGTTTCCTCGGCCGAGGTGGGTATGGCCTGAGCGTGCCGGGCGCGATGCCTTGACCGGACCCTTCCGTGACATCGGTCGAGGAAGCTGCCCGAGCCCGGCACACCACGGGGCGACCGGCCGCAGATATGCCGCAGCGCCCGGCAACAGACCGCTCCGCTAGGCGGACGGTCGTCACTCGGGCACCGCGGCAGTACTGCGTTGCCTCACACGTCACCGTGAATCACATGCCACAGGACTTGTCACATGACAGGGCTTGTCTCACGACAGGGCTTGTCACATGCACCCGCTCGCCACATGTACCCGGTGCCAGATAAACGCAGTGCCGATTCACGTCGCAGATTTCTCGCCGCTTCGTCGAATCAACATCGTCGAATCACATGGTTACGTGGATTCACACAGCATTCGCACACTGCGTCGTCAGGACGCGAGGACCTCGTCGAGCAGAGCCTCGGCCTTGTCTTCGTTGGTGTTCTCCGCGAGGGCAAGCTCGCTCACCAGAATCTGGCGCGCCTTGGCAAGCATCCTCTTCTCACCGGCGGAGAGCCCGCGCTCGCGCTCACGACGCCAGAGATCGCGCACGACCTCGGCAACCTTGATCACGTCGCCGGAAGCGAGCTTCTCAAGATTTGCCTTGTAGCGACGGGACCAGTTCGTAGGCTCTTCGGCATATGGTGCGCGGAGCACCTCGAAGACCCGGTCCAGCCCGTCCTGGCCAACCACGTCGCGTACGCCGACGAACTCCGCATTGTCCGCTGGAACACGAACAGTCAGGTCGCCCTGGGCGACCTTCAGCACCAAGTAGGTCTTGTCCACGCCTTTGATCTGGCGAGTTTCGATGGCCTCGATCAGCGCGGCCCCGTGATGGGGATAGACCACGGTGTCGCCAACCTTGAACGTCATGTGACAGGTACCCCTTCCGTGGCTATCCATGCTAACACGGGAACGGGCCGTTCTGAATGGCGTTTTCGCAGGTCAGGGCATATCTCGGGGCTTGACAACAGCGCCCGGAACGTGCTGCGAGGGGTCGCCGTACGCGGGTATTCGCAGGTCGGAGGGGCTCCACGGGGGAGGTGAAACGTGCCTGTCACACACCGGGAACGGGATGATCGACGTGATGTACGTCCCGTTTTGCACGGATCCGTATGAGCGACTTCCGCTACTCCGTTCGGTTGGTCGCGGGCGGCTCCGGCTCGATTCTCGAATTGATCAACTTCGGCCGACGGAGGGGCGTGATCAATTCCGCGGGGCGCACACATTCCCTGCGAATACTGCTTTTCACCTCGGGAAACCGGCAGGACACCACCCGAACGGCCGTGCCGAATATTCATCCGCGTTCTCCGAGTACATCGAGGAAGTGGAGAGCCGGTGGAGAGGAACGGGAACGGGATCCTCAAATCGGCGGCGAAGAGATGCGTACGAGATCTCGAAGGGGGATGCCGAAGGGCGACCCCGAGGCGCGATGCCGAGCGATACCGAAACGGGGTGCCGAAGCGGGGATCCTGCCACGGCGATGGGCGTGCCGCGGGCTTCCCGACGGTGGTCCGTCGTCCTTCCGTCGCGGGGCCGGGCGCGCCGGATGCCGGCGGATACCTCGGCCCGCGACGGGCGCCTGATCACGCTGGGGGCGGGTCGGGTGCGGCGGCGTGAGGACGGCTCGGTAACCTAGCGGCGCTGACACACCCTTAGGGCGGCTTTACGCACCCGTCGTATGACGCGTACGCAACGGCCGCCCCAGCCGTCCATCCGCGACCGGGCACGAAGTTCGGCCGCCGTAGCTCGTCAAGGAGATGCCGCCGCCGTGAGCCGCAGCCTTCGACGCGGCGTCCTCGCCGCCACCGTCCTTTCGCTCTCGATCGCCTCGCTCTCCGCGTGCGGTGCCGGGAACGATGCCCAGACGCTGCAGGTGAAGCCGGACAACGCCGCGACCGCCGTCGGCGACATCAAGATCCAGAACGCGAATGTGATCACCCAGCCGGACCTGAACGCCAAGGGCCCGGCCGTGATCTCCGTGACGCTGTTCAACAACGGTGCCAAGGACCAGAAGCTGACCGCCATCAGCGTCGACGGCACCGGCAAGTCGGCCAAGCTGAGCCCCGCCAAGGGTGCCTCGGGTCCGATCACCGTGCCGGCCGGCGGCTCCGTCGTGATCGGCGGCGAGGGCAACGCCGCGGCCGTCCTGGCGAGCGGCCGCGAGTCGGTCAAGGACGGCGGCTCGCAGCCGCTGACCTTCAACTTCAGCTCCGCGGGCAAGATCGACATCGCGGCGTTCGTCGTCCCGGCGCAGAAGTACTTCACGGGCTGGGGCCCCAGCGAGGTGCCGCAGCCGTCCGGCTCGGCGACCCCGTCGGGCACCGCCAAGCCGTCGGAGTCGGCCACGCCGACCGGCGAGGCCACCCCGACCGGCGCCGCCTCGCCGACCGGCAAGGCCACGAACGAGGCGCACGGGGCGCACGAGGGTCACTGACCCGGCCAGATACGCGTCAGGGGCGCCCGTCCGGATCGGACGGGCGCCCCTGACGCGTGGATTCGGCGCACCCCACCGGCGTGCGGCCGGCGGGCTTACGGCTCGAACTTGTAGCCCAGACCGCGGACCGTGACCAGATAGCGCGGGGCGCCCGGGTCCGGCTCGATCTTGGCGCGCAGCCGCTTGACGTGCACATCCAGGGTCTTGGTGTCGCCCACGTAGTCGGCGCCCCACACCCGGTCGATGAGCTGCATACGGGTCAGCACCCGGCCGGCGTTGCGCAGCAGCATCTCCAGGAGGTCGAACTCCTTGAGCGGCAGGTCGACCTTGCCGCCGGAGACGGTGACGACATGGCGGTCCACGTCCATCCGGACCGGGCCGGCCTCCAGGGCCTGCGGGGTGACCTCCTCCGGCTCGCCGCGGCGGCGCAGCACCGCGCGGATGCGGGCGACCAGTTCGCGGGAGGAGAAGGGCTTGGTGACGTAGTCGTCGGCTCCTATTTCCAGGCCGACCACCTTGTCGATCTCACTGTCCTTGGCGGTCACCATGATGACCGGGACGTTGGAGCGGCCGCGCAGCTGGCGGCAGACCTCGGTGCCGGGCAGGCCCGGCAGCATCAGGTCCAGAAGGACGAGGTCGGCGCCGTTGCGCTCGAACTCGTCCAGTCCATCGGGGCCCGTAGCCGCGATGGCGACCTCGAAACCCTCCTTGCGGAGCATGTACGACAGTGCATCGCTGAACGATTCCTCGTCCTCGACGACAAGCACTCGGGTCACGGAAGGACCTCCGGGGCAGGGTGAGCAGGGAGCGGTTCGTTGAAGGTCTCGTACGGGCGGTCCTCGTCGTCGAGGGCCTCCGCGATGTCGAGGTCCGGGGGCCGTTCGCGGTCGCGTACGGCACCGGCTTCGGGGAGACGCAGGGTGAAGGTGGAGCCCTGTCCCTCAGCGCTCCACACCGTGACCTCTCCGCCATGGGAGGCGGCCACGTGCTTGACGATGGCGAGGCCGAGGCCGGTCCCGCCGGTGGCGCGCGAGCGCGCCGGGTCCACTCGGTAGAACCGCTCGAAGACGCGGTCCCGGTCCTTCTCGGATATCCCGATGCCCTGGTCGGTCACCGCGATCTCGATCAGGTCGCCACCGGGTGCGGGGACCCGGCGGCCGGCGATCCCGACGCGGGTGCGCGCCGGGGAGTAGTTGACGGCGTTCTCGACGAGATTGCCGAGGGCGGCCGCGAGCTGGCCGCGATTGCCCCATACGTGCAGGTCGGCGGTGCCTCCGGCGGCCATGGTGATCTGTTTGGTGCCGGCCTGCTGGCGGCAGCGGTCGATCGCCTCGGCGACCAGTTCGTCCACCCGGACCGGCTCGGCGTCCTCCAGCGGGTCGTCGTTCTGGACCCGGGAGAGGTCGATGAGTTCCTGGACGAGGCTGGTCAGGCGGGTGGCCTCGTTCTGCATACGGCCGGCGAAGCGGGTGACGGCCTCGGGGTCGTCGCTGGCGTCCATCACGGCTTCGGAGAGCAGCGAGAGGGCGCCGACCGGGGTCTTGAGCTCATGGCTGACGTTGGCGACGAAGTCGCGGCGGACCGCCTCTATGCGGCGGGCCTCGGTGAGGTCCTCGACCAGGAGGAGGACGAGCCGGGAGCCGAGCGGGGCGACCCGGGCGGAGACGGCGAGCGCGTCCCCGCGGCCGGTGCCGCGGCGCGGCAGATCCAGCTCGACCTGGCGTATCTCGCCGTCCCTGCGGGTGTCGCGGGCCATCTGCATCATCGGCTCGACGGCGAGCTTGCCGCCCCGGACCAGCCCGAGGGCGTACGCTGCGGAGCTGGCCTTCACGACGGCGTCGGCCTCGTCGAGGACCACGGCGGACGAGCGCAGCACGGAGAGCACGGTGTCGACGCCGGGCGGCAGTACGGCGTCGGTGTGCAGGGAGGTGCGGGTGGGCTTGGCCTGGTCCCGCTCGCTCCAGCGGAACGCCAGCATGGCGAAGACGCCGGTACACAGCCCGGCGATCGCTGCCACGGCGGCAACGGCCGCATCCACGTTCATGACACCAGGTTATGCGCCGGGTCGGACACTTCCCCAGTCGTGCGAGCCCCTCCCCGGACACACGTCGCCCAGAGTTCACCGAGGCGTCGGTGGTGGTTCACTCCGGAGGGCAGGGCGGATACCGCGGCCGCGGACCAGACGCCCCAAGGCGGCCGGGGCGACCGCTCGACCGGCCCGGGGCGCGGTCAGGTGAACCGGACCGCCGGACTCGGGGCAGCGGTCACGTCGCCCAGAGTTCACCTTCACGACGGCGACGGTTAACTCCCGGTGGCACCGGAGGTCGCGATGCCCCCGCAGTGTGAGGGTGCGGGTGAGGAATCGATCCCGCACCGACGCGGCCGAGAACCGGGGGTCACCCGCTCTTCTCGGCTCCCCCTGATTCACCGGCCGCGCGGGCACGACCCGTGGGAGCGTAGGAAAGAGCGCAGGAACCGGAGCAGGACCCCAGAGCAACCGCTCGCCCTGTTCCCCACCTTCCACACCCCACCGGATCCACAGGCCCCACCGGACCTGGTGGACCCACAGGACACATACCCACCCGACCCCACGGATCCGTTCCCCTTCGGATCCACACCACCACTCGATGCGAGAGAAGGTCACTGATGCGGGACGCGTACCACGAGGAGCTGGATTCGATCGGCGAGGGCCTGGTCGAGATGGCCCGGCTCGTCGGCTCCGCGATCGGGCGCGCCACCACGGCGATACTCGACGCGGACCTGAAGCTGGCCGAGAACGTGATCGCCGCCGACGAGAAGGTCGACGACCTCCAGCGCGATCTGGAGGCGCGGGCGATCGCCCTTCTGGCGCGGCAGCAGCCGGTCGCCACCGACCTGCGGATCGTCGTCACGTCCCTGCGGATGAGCGCCGACCTGGAGCGTTCCGGCGACCTCGCCCAGCATGTGGCCAAGCTGGCCCGGCTGCGCTTCCCGGAGACGGCCGTGCCGCGCGATCTGCACGCCACGATCCTGGAGATGGGGCAGCTGGCGCAGCGCCTGATGGCCAAGGCCGCCGAGGTCATCATCACCAAGGACGTCGATCTGGCGCTTCAGCTGGAGCAGGACGACGACGCCATGGACCTGCTGCACCGCGCGCTCTTCCAGCACCTCATGGACGACCGCTGGAAGCACGGCATCGAGACGGCCGTGGACGTGACGCTGCTGGGCCGCTACTACGAGCGCTTCGCGGACCACGCGGTCTCCGTGGCCAAGCGGGTCGTCTACCTGGTCACCGGCGAGCACGCGGACGAGATCGCTCCGCCGACGACGGCGGTCGAGGGCGCCTGAGCACGGCGGTGGCGAAGGGGCACGATCCCGTCCCCCACACCACCGTGCGCCGTTGACGTGTGCCTCCACGCGCCGTTGACGCGCCTCTCGGCCGGGGCATGCAATGGGCAGAACTGGGCACCCGGTGACCCCTAGGAGGAAACTCATGGCGCACATGGCGGACTCCCCCAACCCCACGCCCCACGACGACCCGCCGGCCGTCGAACGTCCGCGGCTCCCGCTGCTCGGCGCCTGCGGCTGCGGCCCCGGCTGCGCCTGCGGCTGCCAGTCCGGCGGGCCGTGCCAGTGCGGCGGCGGCTGCGGCTAGCCGGCCCCGCCGGCGCGACGGTGACAGCGCGACCACAACGGCCCCGACCGGCGTTCCGCCGGGTCGGGGCCGCTGTGTTTTCCGCTGGTCGGCCGGCGTGATTGCCGGTGTGCCCTCCGGTGCGTTTGCCGTTGTGTCTTCCGTTGTGTCATCCGTTGTGTCTTCCGTTGTGTCTTCCGGGCCGCGTCAGATCGTCAGCGGCACCGGGTGTATCTCGTCCGCCTTGTGGCCGGCGCGCTCGTGCACACGCTGCACGGCTTCCGCCGATGGCGCCTCGGAGAGGCAGAAGACGTCGCCGGCGTCGGGGTCCGCCCAGGCGCGGGTGAAGTGGACGTTTTCCTGCCCCTCGATCGCGAGATCAGCGTTGTGCGCCTCCCTGAGCTGCTCGGCCGTGATGCCCTTCATGCCGTGATGAATGTCCATGAATTCGGCCATCTGACTCACCTCTCCAGCTTGCGGCCCCCTCCGGCTTCGGACGAACGCGCACCGTTCGACGTCGCCCCCCTCTCAACATGCTGCATCCATTTGCCCCATATCGCCCTACTGGCGCGGGATGCCGGTACGCCCGTCCCGGACCTCGGGACGGCGGATCCCGATCGGCAACCGGCCGTCTCCGCAGGGCGTCCCCTCAAGCGCACCGGGGGCTGACGGGATCACGCCTGCCAGGTGGTACGCCCGGCGGGCGGCCGTGCCCGAAGCCCGCCGTCTCTGCGTTCAAGGAGGACTTCACGATGTGGCCCAGCGTCATTGCCGTGGTCGGCACACTGCTCGGGGGCGCGCTCACCGGGCTGCTGCAGATCAAGAGTGCGCGGATCGCGCAGAGCGCCGCCCGCGCCGACCAGCGGGCCGAAGCGCTGCGCAAGGCGCTGGGCGAGTTGGTGGCCGCCCTGGGCGACCACCGGCGGGCCATGTGGCATCGCGAGGTCCTGCGCCTGGACGGCGCGGGCACGGAAGCCGTCGAGGCGGCGCGCACCGCCTCGCACGCCACGCGCTCGGCCGTGACCGGACCGCTGGTCGCGGTCTCCGTCCTGGAACGGTCTTTGGCCGAGCCGGCCCGCCAGGCCGCCCTGGCCGCGTTCGACCTGCGCGACGCCACCGACCACGCGGCCCTGGCCTCCCGCCGCGAGGCCGCCATCGCGGCGACCGACGAACTGGTCGCCGCCGCGGGCCGGGCCATGGCCTGAGATCGCCGGCCGGGTCATGGCCCGATGCTCCGGACGGCCCGCAGCCCGCAGCCCGCAGCCCGCAGCCCGCAGCCCGCAGCCCGCAGCCCGCAGCCCGCCCGAGAACGACGACAGCCCCTCACCCGCATCAAACGTGCGGGTGAGGGGCGTGATCGCGATTCTTACTTCTTCTTGCCCTGGTTCTTCACTGCCTCGATGGCGGCCTTGGCGGCCTCCGGGTCGAGGTAGGTGCCACCCGGCTTGACCGGGCGGAAGTCGGCGTCCAGCTCGTAGGCGAGCGGGATGCCGGTGGGGATGTTCAGGCCGGCGATGTCCGCGTCGGAGATGCCGTCGAGGTGCTTGACCAGGGCGCGCAGGCTGTTGCCGTGGGCGGCGACCAGGACCGTGCGGCCGGCGACGAGGTCCGGGACGATGCCGTCGTACCAGTACGGCAGCATGCGGGAGACGACGTCCTTGAGGCACTCGGTCTTCGGGCGGAGCTCCGGCGGGATGTCCGCGTAGCGCGGGTCGTCGCTCTGGGAGAACTCGGAGCCGTCCTCGAGGGCGGGCGGCGGGGTGTCGTACGAGCGGCGCCAGAGCATGAACTGCTCCTCGCCGAACTCGGCGAGCGTCTGCGCCTTGTCCTTGCCCTGCAGCGCGCCGTAGTGGCGCTCGTTCAGCCGCCAGCTGCGGTGGACCGGGATCCAGTGACGGTCGGCGGCCTCCAGGGCCAGCTGCGCGGTGCGGATCGCGCGCTTCTGGAGGGAGGTGTGCAGCACGTCGGGGAGCAGACCGGCGTCCTTGAGCAGCTCTCCGCCGCGGACCGCCTCCTTCTCGCCCTTCTCGTTGAGGTTGACGTCCACCCAGCCGGTGAACAGGTTCTTCGCGTTCCACTCGCTCTCGCCGTGGCGGAGGAGGATCAGCTTGTACGGTGCGTCGGCCATGCCGTCGAGCGTAATCGAATTCCGGATCGGGCTTTGCGCCTGTCCAGGGCCCGGGCTCCCCCGCGACGACCTGGCCTTCTCGGCGACGTTTGACGCTTCCCGTCAATTGAGTGGCGGTGACAGCCGACCCGTAAGTAGGTTGCGAACAGCATTCTCACCACTTACATCGCTCCCACCCCTCACCCCACTCCCACCCCTCACGCCCTCCCACCACTCTCACAGTCGCCACTGACGTGGACACGCCGAACATCCCCGGGGGAACTGTCATGTCTGCAACAATCACCGGCCTCAGACGCGCCGCCACGGAGAGCGTCTCCGGTCTGCCCCGGCAGTTCTGGTGGCTGTGGACCAGTACGTTGATCAACCGGCTGGGGGCGTTCGTCGCCACCTTCCTGGCGCTCTACCTGACCGTCGAGCGTGGCTTCTCCGCCTCGTACGCGGGCCTGGTCGGCGCGCTCTACGGGCTCGGCGGTGTGGTCTCGTCCATAGGGGCGGGCGTGCTGACCGACCGGCTCGGCCGGCGGCCCACCATGCTGATCGCACAGCTGTCGACGGCGGCTTCCGTGGCGCTGCTGGGGTTCATGGAGCATCCGGTCGCCATCGCGGCGGTGGCGTGCCTGGTCGGCATGGCGTCCAACGCCTCGCGGCCCGCCGTGCAGGCGATGATGGCGGACATCGTCGCCCCCGAGGACCGCGTGCGGGCGTTCTCCCTCAACTACTGGGCGATCAACCTGGGCTTCGCGATCTCCTCGACCGCCGCCGGGCTGATCGCCGAGCACGGCTACCTGGCCCTCTTCCTGGGCGAGGCGACGCTGGTGCTGGCCTGCGCCCTGGTCGTCTTCTGGAAGCTGCCGGAGTCGCGGCCGGACGCGCCGAGCACGACCGGCGCGGACGGCACCCGGGACGCCGGGGGCGCGGACCCCGGCCGGATCTCCATGCTCACCGTCCTGCGCGACGGACGCTTCATGACCGTGGTCGGCCTCAACCTCCTCCTGGCCCTGCTCTTCCAGCAGGCGTATGTGTCGATGCCGGTGTCGATGGGTCAGGACGGCTTCTCCAGCACCGACTTCGGCCTGGTGATCGCGGTCAACGGCGTACTCATCGTGCTGTTGCAGATCCCCGTGACCCGCTTCATCGAGCACCGCAGCCCCGCGACGCTGCTGATCGGATCGGCACTGCTCGCCGGGTACGGCTTCGGGCTGACCGCACTGGCAGGGTCGGTGGCGATGTACGCGGTCGCGGTGGCCGTCTGGACCCTCGGCGAGATCATCAACTCGCCGACGCAGATGGGGCTGGTGGTGCGGCTGTCGCCGGTCCATGGCCGTGGCCGCTACCAGGGCATGTACGCCCTCTCCTGGTCGGTCGCCTCTCTGACGGCCCCTCTGATCGGCGGCACGGTGATCGACCACTACGGGGCCGACGCCCTGTGGGCCGGCTGCGCGGCCGTCGGCACGGTCGCTGCGGTGGGGTACGGGGTGCTGCTGCGAAGCCTGCCGGGCGCATCGGCGGGCGGGGCGGGAGGGGCGGAATCCACGCGGGGTGTGGTCGCGGACGCCGCGGCGCGCGGTGGTGCGGGGGCCGGTGGCGGTGGTGGCAAGGCCGCGAGCGGTGCTGCGGGGGCCGACGGTGGCGCAGAGGCGAGCGGTGGCAGGGGGACGTCCGCCGCCTCCGCGTCGGCCGAACCGGTGGCGTGACCGTCCCCGCCGGGCGCATCGGCATTCGGCCCGTCCGCCGCGCCGAAATCCCTGCGAGCCGAAATCCGCCGACCGAAATCCCGTCGACCGAAATCCCGTCGAGTCCGGCGCCGCCTCCGATTACGCTCCCCGTATGCCCTCCGGAAAGACGTCATACGTCTGCCTGCCCTGCCGGGCCTCGTACAAGCAGCCCTATGGCGGGCACCAGCAGCCATACGGCGACCACGGACGGCGCTGCCCGCGCTGCGCGAAGCCGCTGATCCACGTCGGCTCCGCGTTCGCACCGCCGCGCCGACGGGACACCGCCGGCTGGCGGGTGCTCTCGGTGCTGCTCAACGCGGGCGTTCGCTTCCATAAGAGCTGCTGCGGCGGGCCCGGATACCGCCCGCGCACGCTCGGCGAGGTACGGGAGCGGATGGCGTATGCGAAGGCCACGGGAGAGCCGTTCGCCCGCGCGCTGGTGCGATACGAGGTGCCGTGGTCCGCGGCTGTTCAACGCGGTTGAGGCCCCCCTCGGCGCAGTGATCGTTCGTGCCGGCCGCACCGCGAAGTCAGGGTTTTCCCCGATTGATCGGGCCGCTTGACGACGAGATCCTGGCTGTGCGGCAGGAAACCGCGGGGGAGAACGGACGGGGGAGACGTCATGCGGAACGGGGACGGGGACAGGGCCGGGAACGAGTCCGGCGGCAGGACCGGGACCGAGGTCGGGAACGGGGCCGGGAGCGCGGCGAAGCGGAGAAGGTGGCGCAGGGCGGGGGCTGTTGGTGCACTGGTGGTCGCTGCGGCGCTGGTCGCGACGGCGGCCGGGGCCCAGGGAGCGGTCAGGACGGAGCGGCCCGCGCCCGGTCCCGTCCCCGGACACGCCCCCTTGGATACGTCCTTACGTACTTCGGCCGCCGACGCTCATCCGGCGCGGATGACGCTTCCCGCGCCCACCGGGCCACATCAAGTCGGCACGGCCTCACTCCACTTGGTCGACCACCGGCGCCACGATCCATGGGTCACCGGGCAAGCGCACCGCGAGCTGATGGTGAGTGTCCGCTATCCGGCGCAGGAGGACGCAGGGCGGTATCCGCTCGCGCCGCAGATGCTGCCGGGTGAGGCGGCGGGGTTCGACGCGCTGAACAGCTTCTCGAAGTATGTGCCGCAGGGGAAGGTCGATTGGGGAGCAACGCGCACCCACGCGCACCAGGGTGCGCCGGTGGCCCGCCATCGGGGGCGGCTCCCTGTGGTCCTGTACTCCCCCGGTGCCGGTGATCCTCGCTCACTGGGCAGCACGCTCTGCGACGAACTGGCCTCCCGCGGCTATGTGGTGGTGAGCATCGACCACACCTACGAGGCGGCCGGGGTGGAGTTCCCCGACGGGCGCGTGGCGCGCAGTGTGATGCCGGCGGAGATGGAGCGGGCCGAGAAGGCCGGCCGGATGACGGAGTTGCTGAAGAAGGTCAGCGGGGTGCGGGTGGCCGACACCCGGTTCGTACTGGACGAGTTGACGAAGGTGGGTCGGTCCTCCCCGTTGCCGGCCGGTCTGCGGGGAGCCCTGGACCTCAAGGCCATAGGGATGTTCGGACAGTCGGCCGGCGGGTTCACCGCGGCGCAGACGATGCATGACGACCGGCGGATCAAGGCCGCGGTGAACATGGACGGCGTCATGGGCTACACCCAGCGCGATGACGATCCGTCGAACCCGTCGACGGTCGGCCTCGATGGCGTCGACCGGCCGCTACTGCTGATGGGGAAGGAAGGGGACACCCATCACACCGTCGCTTCCTGGGGCGCGGTGTGGGGGCACAGCTCGGGCTGGCACCGGGACCTGACGCTCGGCAGGAGCACGCATGCGAGTTACACGGACGCGGAGTCGCTGATACCTCAGATCGCGCGGCGGCTGGACCTGCGCCGGAAGGAGGTGATCAAGATGATCGGCTCCATAGACCCGGGCCGCGCGGTCGCCGCACAGCGGGCGTATGTCCCGGCGTTCTTCGACCGGTGGCTGCGCGGACGGGACAGCGGGCTGTTCGACGGGCCCTCGGACCGGTACCCGGAGGTGCGGTTCGTACGGTAGCGACCGAGCAGCGCCGGAACCCGCCGTAACGCGGGAACCCGCCGCAACTCCCGGACCCGCTCCTACTCCGAAGCCCGGCCCGTCAGATGCGCGAAGGCGTCCAGGTTGCGGGTGGACTCGCCGCGCGACACCCGCCACTCGTACTCCTTGCGGATAGCCGTGGCGAAGCCCATCTCGAGGAGCGTGTTGAATGAGCCGTCGGCGTTCTCCAGGACGGTGCCGAGGATGCGGTCGAGTTCCTCGGGGGTGACGGCGGCCAGCGGCAGCTTGCCGACGAGATAGATGTCGCCGAGCTTGTCGATGGCGTAACTCACGCCGTAGAGGCGGGTGTTGCGCTCCAGGAGCCAGCGGTGCACCGCCTCATGGTTCTCGTCGGGGTGCCGTACGACGAAGGCGTTCACGGACAGCGAGTGCCGCCCGACCAGCAGCGAGCAGGTCGTGGAGAGCTTGCGGGTGCCCGGAAGCTTGACGACATACGAGCCGTCCGACGGGGACTCCCACTCCAGTCCGGCGTCGTCCAGGGTCGCCTCGATCGTCCGCCGTGCGTCGTTCACGGTCTCCGCCACGTCAGCCATGCAGCGATCGTAGGTGACGCCGGCGCTCCTGCATCGCCGCGGTGTACACCTCGCCGGTCGCCGAGGCGGCGGTGTCCCAGCCGAAGGACTGGGCGTGCCGCGCGGCCTCGGCGCCCATGCGGGTGGCCAGGGACGGGTCCGCCACGAAGCGGTGCAGCGCGCGGGCGTAGTCGGCCGGGTCGTGGCCCGGTATGAGGAAGCCGCTGACGCCGTCCCGGACGGCCACCGGGAGGCCGCCGACCGAGGCCGCGACGACCGGGGTGCCACAGGCCTGGGCCTCTATCGCGACCAGGCCGAACGACTCGCTGTAGGACGGCATGACCAGGACGGATGCCGCGCGGTACCAGTCGGCGAGCTGCTCCTGGCCGACCGGCGGCCGGAACTGCACGATGTCCGCGATGCCGAGCCGGGCGGCCAGCTTCTGCAGGCCCTCCGGCTTGGCCAGGCCGCTGCCGCTGGGCCCGCCGACCACCGGGACGACGAGGCGGGAGCGGAGGGAGGGTTCCTCGGTCAGGAGGACGGCGACCGCCCGCAGCAGGACGTCGGGGGCCTTCAGCGGCTGGATGCGGCCGGCGAAGAGCGGGATCATCGCGTCCTGCGGGAGCCCGAGCCGGACGCGGGCGGCGGCCCGGCTCTCCGCGACGCCGCGGCCGGAGGCACCGGTCGGCTCGCCCTCGGCCGCCCTCTCCGCCGTGGGCCGGAACCGGTCGAGGTTGACGCCCGGGTGCACGACGGCGACCTTGCCAGGGTCCGCCTCGTAATGCCGTACGAGCTCGTCCGCCTCCTCGGCGGTGTTCGCTATCAGGCGGTCCGCGGCGCGTACGACCTGGGTCTCGCCGATCACGCGCGCGGCGGGCTCGGGGGCGTCTCCGGCGGCGAGCGCGGCGTTCTTGACCTTGGCCATGGTGTGCATGGCGTGCACCAGCGGGACGCCCCAGCGCTCGGAGGCGAGCCAGCCGACGTGCCCGGAGAGCCAGTAGTGGGAGTGGACGAGGTCGTAGTAGCCGGGGCGGTGGCCGGCCCAGGCCTGCATGACGCCGTGGGTGAAGGCGCACAGCTGCGCGGGCAGCTCTTCCTTGGCCAGGCCCTCGTACGGGCCCGCGTCGACATGCCGGACGAGGACGCCGGGGGCGAGCTCTACGGCGGGCGGCAGGGCGCCGGTGGTGGCGCGCGTGAAGATCTCCACCTCGATGTTGATCGAGGCGAGCTTCCTGGCCAGCTCGACGATGTAGACGTTCATGCCGCCGGCGTCGCCGGTGCCGGGCTGATGCAGCGGGGAGGTGTGCACGCTGAGCATCGCGACACGGCGCGGACGGCGCACGCCGCCGGGCAGCCGCAGTCTCGCCTGGCCCGCGAACTGGCCGTAGGAACGGCTGCGGAGCCGGGACACGTATTGGCTCACTGCGAGCTACCTCCTAGCCGAGGCGGGCTGCGCGCCTCCGAACCCCTCCAACAACGGAAACCGCCCATCCATTTCCGTCCGGAGCCATGTCTTTACAGTTTGCCAAAGCATGACCTACGGCCGGGATGGCCGGCGCGACCCCATACCCTCGATGGCATGGCCCGCCGCTCCACCCTCTCCGTCGCCCCCGTCGCCGCCGTCGCCGCTCCGGCGTCCGCGCCGACCCGGCCCGTCGGAAACGTCACCCGCGGCACCACCAACCCCAACCGGCTGCGCCGCATGGACCGCTGGATCGCCGCCGAACACGGCGCCGAGCTGCGCCGGGCCGCCGATCCGGTCGCCGTCGACCTCGGATACGGCGCCGCGCCCTGGACGGCCGTGGAGCTGCTGGGCCGGCTGCGCACGGTCCGGCCGGAGGCGCAGGTCGTCGGCATAGAGATCGAGCCGGCGCGGGTCGCGGCCGCCCAGCTGTACGAGCGGCCCGGACTGGAATTCGTCCACGGCGGCTTCGAGGTGCCGCTGCCGGGCGACCGGGGGCGCGCGCCGGTCCTGATAAGGGCCGCGAATGTGCTGCGGCAGTACGACGAGGGCGAGGTCGCCGCCGTATGGCAGCGGCTGTGCGCGCGGCTGGCGCCCGGCGGGCTGCTGGTCGAGGGCACCTGCGACGAGATAGGGCGGCGCCATGTGTGGGTGGCGCTGGGCCCCGAGGGCCCCCGTACGGTCACCTTCGCCACCCGGCTCGGCTCCCTGCACACCCCGTCCGACCTGGCCGAACGCCTCCCGAAGGCGCTGATACACCGGAATGTGCCGGGCGAGCCGGTGCACGCCTTCCTGCGCGACTTCGACCGCGCCTGGGCGGCGGCCGCTCCGCTGGGCGCGCTGGGCGCACGCCAGCGCTGGCTCGCCGCCATACGCAGCCTGGCGGCCGACTGGCCCCTGACCGGCGACCCACGCCGCAGGCGCCAGGGCGAGGTCACGGTGCGGTGGGAGGCACTGGCGCCACGGGGGTGAGCGGGACGGGGGCTGGCGGCTGGGGGCCGGGCGGGGCGGTGGCGTACGACCCAGGGGCGGGCGGAACCCCTAAGGGTTGTTCGAACAGATCCCCTAAGGGTCGCGAGGGCCCCCTGCGGGTCCACAACGCGGGGGCGGCGGGCGGTATTCCTGGGGAGTGTGTTCGCGGTGGGCGGTATTCCTGGGGAGAGGTGTTCCCGGCGGACGCCTACCGCGACAAGCCGCCTGGGCCACCCGCCCCCGGGGGACCGCCCCCGGCGCGGCCGGCCGCCTAGGCCGTCCCGGCCCCGGCTCCCTCCCCCGCCCCCGCGGCCAGCGCTTCCCTTCCCGCCAGCTGTCGGAGCCGTAGATCTGTCGGTGAGCCGGGCGGTGCGCTGTACGTCACCAGCGCCTGGTCGGTGTCGTCGGCCAGCCGGAAGCTCTCGAAGCTGATGCGGAGCTCGCCGACGTGGGGGTTGATGATCCGCTTGCTGCCACGCAGGCATTCGTGCACCGCCTGCGCCTCCCACAGCCGCCGGAAGTCCGCACTGCTGTCGAGGAGTTCGGTGACGACCTCGCAGATCCGCGGGTCGTCGGGGTGCCGTCCGCTCTCCGCCCGCAGGTTCCCGACGACCTCCTCGGCGATACGGTCCCACTCCGGGTGCAGCACGCGCGCCGCGGGGTCGAGGAAGACCAGCAGCGCCGAATTGCACCGATCGCGGTCCAGCGCGTCGAAGTCGAAGCCGACCCGGCCGGCCAGCGTGTTCCAGGCGAGGATGTCCAGGCCACGGCCCATGATCATGGCCGGCACGGTGCTCTCCATGGCGTCCAGCAGCTGCCGGATCTCCGGCCTTACGGTCTGCCCGGGACCTTCGCCTGTCTGCCCGGGACCGTCACCGGTCGGCCGGAAATCGGCCCCGCGGCGGCGCGGCACCGCCACGTTCCGGAGGTACGTCACCTCGCCACCGGTCAGCCGCAGCGCCCGTGCGATGGCGTCCAGGACGGAGTCCGAGATCGCGTGCGCACGGCCCTGCTCGATCCGGGTGTAGTAGTCGACGCTGATGCCGGCGAGCTGCGCGACCTCCTCGCGCCGCAGCCCCCGCACCCGGCGGCGGTTGAGTCCGCCGGGAAGCCCCAGGTCGGCCGGGTCCAGCGCCGCGCGGCGCGCCTTGAGGAACGAGCTGATCTCGACATCCGCATGCAGCATCCGTCCAGTATGCGACGCACGGCCGGTTGGGTGGTTCCGCCGGACCCAGGCTGCGACGGGCCTGGTCGCCTCCGCGTACGCGCCGCAAGGTGGTCCACGCACGGGAGGCCGCGACGCGACCCGCGCCCCACACACCCCACGCACCACCCCACACACCACCCCACGGAGCAGCGAATGAACCGCAGGATTCTCGGCGGCACCGGTATCTCGGTCAGCGAGTACGCGCTCGGCACGATGATGCTCGGTGCCTGGGGCAATACCGACCATGACGACGGTGTGCGGATCGTGCACCGGGCGCTGGACGCCGGTATCAACCTCGTCGACACCGCGGACGTGTATGCGGCCGGCGAGTCCGAGGAGATCGTCGGCAAGGCCCTCAAGGGGCGCCGCGACGATGTCGTCCTCGCGACGAAGTTCTTCAACCCGATGGGCCCGGACGCCAACCACGGCGGGAACTCCCGCCGTTGGATCGTCCGGGCCGTGGAGGACAGCCTGCGCCGGCTCGGCACCGACCACATCGACCTCTACCAGGTGCACCGTCCCGACCCGGCCACCGACATCGACGAGACGCTCGGCGCCCTCTCGGACCTCGTACGGTCCGGCAAGGTGCGGGCGGTCGGCACCTCGACCTTCCCCGCGGAGCAGATCGTCGAGGCGCAGTGGACCGCCGAGCGCCGCGGCCATGTCCGCTTCCGCAGCGAGCAGCCGCCGTACTCGCTGCTGGCGCGCGGTGCGGAGGCCGCGGTGCTGCCGACCGCGCAACGCTACGGCATGGGCGTGCTGACCTGGGGTCCGCTCAGCGCGGGCTGGCTGTCCGGCCGCGACCTCTCGGCCAGCTCACGGGCCGGCCTCGAAACCCAGAAGTTCGACCTGTCGATCCCCGAGAACGCCCGCAAGGCGGAGGCGGTCGGCGCCCTGTCGGAGGTGGCCGCGGAGGCCGGGCTGTCCCTTCCGCACCTGGCGACCGCTTTCGTGCGTGCCCACCCGGCGGTCACCTCCGTGATCATCGGGCCGCGCACCCTCGACCAGCTCGACAGCCTCCTGGAGGGGGCGGAGGTGATGCTCGGCGCGGACGTCCTGGACCGGATCGACGCGATCGTTCCGCCGGGCACCGACCTCAACCGCGCCGACAGTTACTACGTCCCGCCGGCCGTGGCGGACGCGTCGCTGCGCCGCCGCTGACCCGGACGGCGCCCGGAAGGCCCCGGCCCCGCCCCGGCCCCGCACGCCCGCCCCGGCCCGCCTCACGCCAGATGCAGCGCGGCGAGCAGCGCGCCGACCAGCGACCGGTCCCGCTCGTGGGTGAGCCGGTCGCGGGCGTCGGCCGGCGACAGCCACTCCAGCCGGTCGACCTCGGCATTGGGTGTGAAGGCCCCGCCGACCGCCTCGGCGGCCCAGTAACGGACCTGCTTGGGGCGGCCGTTGGCGAGATAGGCGGCGGTCGGGAGCGGCGCGCCGGGCCGGCAGTCCATGCCGGTCTCCTCCGCGACCTCCCGCACCGCCCCGGCCAGCGCGTCCTCGCCGCGTTTCAGCTTGCCCTTGGGGTGCGACCAGTCGTCGTACTTGGGGCGGTGCACCAGCCCGATCTCCAGCCCGTCCTCGGACGAGGCGCGGCGCCACAGCACGCACCCCGCCGCCCGGATCCGCTTCTGAGGAAACGTCATGTCCATGCTCCGCTCCGTTCGCCCGGCAGCCACACCCGGCCGAACGCGAAGCGGGCCGCCTCCACTTCGTGGCGCTGGTCGGCGTGCAGGACACCCAGGGCGTATGCCGTGGCCGGGGCGATCCGTGGGGTGCGGGCCGCGGCGGCGGCAGCGGCGGCGGCCTCGGCGGCGTCGCGATGCCGTTCCAGGGCCCGGCTCGCCTCCACCAGCCGGGGGTCGACCTGGTCAGGGGCGATCAGTTCCTCGGCGTAGCGGCTGAGCCGGACCAGCATCCGCACCTGGTGCCAGGGCGTGTCCTGGCGGTGGTCGGCGGCCAGTGCGTCGGCGTTGTACGGATGGCCGGCGCGGGACAGCGGCAGTGCGGCGATGGCGTCCGCGAGCCGCCGGTGGGCCTGCTCGGCGAGTGACGGCAGCGCCTCGGCGGCCGGCACGTCGGCGGCGGTCCGGGCCAGTGGCGCCTCGGACGCGAGCACCGCCACGGAGTCGGCGACGGCGTGGAAGCGGGAGGAGCCCAGGGCCTGGAGCGCGGCGGAGTGGGCGCGGGTGCGGGCGAGGGTGAGCTGGCGGTCCAGCAGCGCGCCGGCCCGCGCCGCCCCGGCCGACAGCGTGCCCTCCGCGTCCGGCTCGGCGGCCTTGGCGGTGGCCGTACCCGTGGCCGCGCCGGTGCCGGCCCCGGTGCCGGCTCCCGTACGGTCCCCCCGGCCGCCGCGCGGCCCCCGCTCCGCACGCTCGGTCCGGTCGCCCCGCCCCGTCAGCCGCTGGAGCGCCGCCATCAGCCGTTCGCGGCGCGCCGCGCAGGCCTGTTCGCGGGCCAGGGTGCCGGACAACCAGCCCAGTTCCGCCTGGAGTTGGTCGGCCCAGGACTCCTCGGTCAGCGGGTGGAAGGTGTGCAGGGTGGCGCTGATCCGGCGGGCGGCGGAGCGCAGCTGCCGGGCGGCCTCGCCCGCGCCCTCCGCGTCCGAGCCGCTCTCGCGGTGGAGTCGCAGGCTGCGCAGGAAGTCCGCGGACTGCCGGTGCAGATATGCGGCGAGCAGCTCCCCGGCGGTGCGCCCGGCGAGCGCCGAGCCGGCGGAGAGAAGGCAGTCGGAGGGGTGGGCGAGGGGGGAAGCGGCGGGGGTGGACGTGCGGGGCGGCGGTCCGTCCGGCCGGGCCTGCTGCCCGTACACCCGGCCCTCCCCGGTCCCCCGGCCGTCGCCGCCCCCGCGGCCCTCGCCCGCTCGTGCCTGTGGCCCGTCCACCACCGCGGCCCGTGCTCCGGGCGGGCGGCCGGGCTGGTGTCCGGTACCGAGGAGACCGGCCGGCCCCCCGGTCGGCTGGTCATGTCGCTGGGCCACGCCGGCGCCTCCGGGCGTCAATGAGCATTTCCTGTACGTTCCGCAGCGGCACGCCGTCCGCGTCCACCGCCTGCCGGGTCCAGTCGCCGTCCGGGCCCAGGTGCCAGGACGAGGTGGAATCCGAAGTCCCGGTCTCCAGCAGTCTGTTGAGGGCGGCGCGGTGCGCCGGGTCGGTCACCCGCACCAGCGCCTCGATCCGCCGGTCCAGATTGCGGTGCATCATGTCCGCGCTGCCCAGCCACACCTCGGGCTCGCCGCCGTTGCCGAAGGCGAAGATCCGGGAGTGCTCCAGGAAGCGGCCGAGGACGCTGCGGACCCGGATGTTCTCGCTCAGTCCCGCGACTCCCGGGCGCAGCGCGCAGATGCCGCGCACCCAGATGTCGACCGGCACGCCGGCCTGGGAGGCGCGGTAGAGCGCGTCGATGACGGCCTCGTCGACCATCGAGTTGACCTTGATACGGACATAGGCGGGGCGCCCGGCCCGCTGGTGCGCGATCTCCTTGGTGATGCGCTGGATCAGTCCGTCCCGCAGCGACTTGGGGGCGACCAGCAGCCGGCGGTAGGTCTCCCGCCGGGAGTAGCCGCTGAGCCGGTTGAAGAGGTCGGAGAGGTCGGCGCCGACCTGCGGGTCGGCGGTCAGCAGCCCCAGGTCCTCGTACAGCCGGGCCGTCTTCGGGTGGTAGTTGCCGGTCCCCACATGCGAGTAGCGGCGCAGCATCTCGCCTTCCTGGCGGACGACGAGCGACAGCTTGCAGTGCGTCTTGAGGCCGACCAGGCCGTAGACGACGTGGCAGCCGGACTCCTCCAGCTTCCTGGCCCACTTGATGTTGGCCTGTTCGTCGAAGCGCGCCTTGATCTCGACGAGGACCAGCACCTGCTTGCCGGACTCGGCGGCGTCTATCAGGGCGTCCACGATCGGGGAGTCCTCGCCGGAGGTCCGGTAGAGGGTCTGCTTGATCGCGAGGACGTGCGGGTCGGCGGCGGCCTGCTCCAGGAACGCCTGCACGGAGGTGGAGAACGAGTCGTACGGGTGGTGCAGCAGCACGTCACGGGCGCGCAGCGCGGCGAAGATGTCGGGGGCGGAGGCCGACTCCACCTCCGCCAGGTCACGGTGCGTGCCGGCGACGAACTTGGGGTACTTGTGCTCGGGCCGGTCCAGCGCCCCGATGCCGAAGAGGCCGGTGAGGTCCAGCGGCCCCGGCAGCGGGTAGACCTCGGCCTCGGAGACCTTCAGTTCCTGTACGAGCAGGTCGAGGACGCCCGGGTCGATGGACTCCTCGACCTCCAGGCGGACCGGCGGCCCGAAGCGGCGCCGCATGAGCTCCTTCTCCAGCGCCTGGAGCAGGTTCTCCGCGTCGTCCTCCTCCACCTCCAGGTCTTCGTTGCGGGTGACCCGGAACATGTGGTGGGCGCGCACCTCCATCCCCGGGAACAGCTCCTCCAGGTGCGCGGCGATGACGTCCTCGATGGGGACGTAGCGCTGCGGGGAGGCCTCCAGGAAGCGGGAGAGCAGCGGCGGGACCTTGACCCGCGCGAAGTGGTCATGGCCGCTGACCGGGTTCCGTACGACGACGGCGAGGTTCAGGGACAGGCCGGAGATGTACGGGAAGGGGTGTGCGGGGTCCACCGCGAGCGGGGTGAGGACCGGGAAGATCTGCTGGCGGAAGAGGGTGAACAGGCGGGCCTGTTCCTTCTCGGTCAGGTCGGGCCAGCGGATGAGGTGGATGCCCTCCTCGGAGAGGGCGGGGGCGATGTCCTGCTGGAAGCAGGCGGCGTGCCGGGCCATGAGCTCGCGCGAGCGGGTCCAGATCAGCTCCAGCACCTCGCGGGGCTGCAGCCCGGACGCGGAGCGGGTGGCGACACCTGTGGCTATCCGGCGCTTGAGGCCGGCCACCCGGACCATGAAGAACTCGTCCAGGTTGCTGGCGAAGATCGCCAGGAAGTTGGCCCGTTCGAGCAGCGGGGTGGCGGGGTCCTCGGCCAGTTCCAGCACCCGCTCGTTGAAGGCCAGCCAGCTGCGCTCCCGGTCCAGGAAGCGGCCGCTGGGCAGCTCCTCGCCGTTCGCGCCCGGCACTCCGTGGTCGTCGTACGAATCCAGATCGGCGTCCAGATCCGGTTCCAGCTCGGGCAGCGGCACGCCGACGGCGTGCGGGCGGTGGGCGGCGATGGAGCCGACCGACGGCTGGGCGGCGGGGCCCGCGGCCTCGGGACGGGCGTGTTTCGGCTTCGCGGCCGTCGTCTCGGGCTGGACCTGGGCCTGAGAGCTGGACTGCTGGTTCATGGCCCCATTCTTCCGCGCTCTGGGGATTCCGGGCGCGTCAGGAGGAGGCGAAGCGACTCGGAGCCCCGATTTCGGGGCTTTCGGCACAGCGGGCTGCATTCAGTGATGCTCGCAAGCAACATTGAATCGCCGGTAACGCGGATATGGCGGACAGGCAAGCGGGGCGCTACTCCCAGGGGGTTTCCGGGGGTTTTCCGGCCGTTTTCCCGGGTTGGCGGGGGGCGTCCGGGCGCCTTCCGGGGGCGCAGACCAACGGGCCCGCCCCAAGCTTCCACTAAACAACTAGTGGAATCATGCGAAAAGTGGGCTGCGTCCGTCGGCCGCGCCGCCTACGCTCCCCCGCGTGCCCACACCTCCCACGCCTCCCACACCGCCGCTGCCGTACACCCCCGACTACCCGATACGCACCGATCGGCTGGATCTCCGCCCCGTCACCGCCGACGACTTCGAGGCGATCCACACCTACCAGCGCCGCCCCGAGGTCTGCCGTTACCTCTACTGGGGCCCCTTCGACGAGGACGGCTCGCGCGCGTCCGTCGCCACCAAGGCGGCCCGTACGACGCTGCGCGAGTCCGGCGACATCCTCCAGTTCGCCGTCGTCGTCCGCGCGACCGGGCAACTCGTCGGCGATGTCACCTTCGTGTGGACCAGCAGGGAACACCGCCAGGGCGGCATCGGCTATGTCTTCAACCCCGACTTCGCGGGTCGCGGCTACGCCACCGAGGCCGCCCGCGCACTGCTGAAACTGGGCTTCGAGGACCTTCGACTGCACCGCATCCAGGCCGAGTTGGACGGCCGCAACACCGCCTCCGCCAACCTTCTGGAACGCCTGGGGATGCGCCGCGAGGGCCATCTGCGGGAGAACGAGTTCCTCGACGGCGAATGGGCCGACGAGGTCGTCTACGCGATGCTGGCGCGCGAGTGGCGGACGGCGCAGGGCGGCTAGGGCAGCAGCCCCTCGCCCGCCCCACCCGGCCCGCGCCTCTCACGTCTCCGAGCGGTACATCAGATCCGTCTCGTGCGTACGGAATCCCAGCCGCTCGTACACGGTCACCGCCGCCACGTTGTCCGCGTCCACGTACAGCATCGCCGTCGGCAGCCCCTCCGCCGCCAGATGCCGCAGCCCGATGGCGGTCAGCGCCTTGCCCAGGCCGCCGCCCTGCGCGCCGGGCCGGATCCCGAGGACGTACACCTCGCCGAGGCCCTCCTCGGCATGCACCTTGGTCCAGTGGAAGCCGGCCAGCCGCCCGCCCTTCTCCGCGAGGAAGAAACCCTTCGGGTCGAACCACGCCTCGGCCATCCGGGCCTCCAGGTCGCGCCGGGTCAGCGAGCCCTGCTCCGGGTGGTGCGCGAACGCCTCCGCGTTCATCTCCAGCCAGGCCTCGTCGTCGATGCCCGGCTGGAAGGTCCGTACGGTCACGCCCTCGGGGAGGACCGGCTCCGGCAGGTCCAGGTCCGTCAGCGAGCGCCGCATCTGCCGCAGTTCCCGGAACATCGTCAGCCCGAGGGTCTGTGCCAGGTGGCGGGCGGCCGGATGCCCGCCGTGCGCCCACACCCGCAGCCGGCGGCCCGACTGGTCCAGCAGTTCGGTGCCCAGCGCCCGGCCGTGCCCGCGGCCGCGCTGCCCGGGGTGCACGACCAGCTCGGCGGCCGGCGCCTCCACCGGGTCAGTGTCCTCCAGCTGCGCGTACCCGACCAGTTCCTCGGTGTCGTCCACGGGCACGTACACCAACAGGTGCCGGACTCCCACCCGCCGCCCGCCGCGCAGCTGCAAGCGCCCCTGCTCGGACACGGCGGGCTGCCCGTCCGTACGCGCGGCCCGCTCGATCAGCTCGAGGACGGCCGCGGCCTCTTCCGGGGCCAGCTCGTCGGCCACCTGGATCCTGCGGCCGGTCCGGCCCGTCTCGTGTGCAGCGTCAGTCATGCCTGAAGCGTACGACCCTGCCGCGCGCTCGTCCGGTACGCCGCCGCTCCCCGGCAACCAGCTCGTAACCCTTCTCCCCCTGTTGCGCTACGCGCGTCGACCGTAGGCTGCCCACCGCTCGGACACACACGACCCGTTGTCCGTCCCGTAACCGACCGGCACCCGACCGGTACACGAGGGGGATCCCATGCCATCGACACCTCAACGGCGCCGTATCGCGCGCAGATTGACGGCCGCGGCCGCCGTACTGGCCGCGGCCGTCGGTGTCACCGCCACCGCCCTGCCGGCCGGCGCCAGCAGCGACCCGGCACGCCACCCGGGCCGCACCGTCGACGTACAACTTCTCTCCTTCAACGACTTCCACGGCAACCTCCAGCCGCCGCAGGGCTCCTCCGGCACGGTCGAGGAGATCCAGCCGGACGGCAGCAAGAAGACCGTCGAGGCGGGCGGCGTGGAATATCTCGCCCAGTCGCTGCGCACCGCCCGCAAGGGCCACCCGTACTCGGTCACCGCGGCCGCCGGTGACATGGTCGGCGCCAGCCCGCTGCTCTCCGGTCTGTTCCACGACGAACCGACCATCGAGGCGATGAACAAGCTGGGGCTGGACGTCACCTCCGTCGGCAACCATGAATTCGACGAGGGCCGCAAGGAGTTGACCCGCCTCCAGAACGGCGGCTGCCACCCCAAGGACGGCTGCTACGAGGACGGCAGGAAGTTCCGGGGCGCGGACTTCCCCTACCTCACCGCCAATGTCACGGACGACAGGACCGGCAAGCCGCTGCTCAAGCCGTACAGCGTCTGGCAGCGCAACGGCGTCAAGATCGGCTTCATCGGCGTGACGCTGGAGGGCACCCCGGACATCGTCAACGCCGAGGGCATCAAGGGCCTGAAGTTCCACGACGAGGTCGAGACGATCAACAAGTACGCCCGGGAGCTCGACAAGCAGGGCGTGAAGTCGATCGTCGCGCTGATCCACGAGGGCGGTCTGCCCGCCTCCACCTCGTACAACTACAACTGCGACAGCCCCGGCCCCGGATGGGGGTCCCCCCGGTCGAGCGGAGCCGAGACTGGGGGAGGCATCTCCGGCCCGATCACCGAGATCGCCAAGAACGTGACGTCCCGGGTCGACGCGCTGGTCACCGGCCACACGCACCAGGCGTACGCCTGCACCATCCCGGACCCGTCCGGCACCCCGCGCACCGTCACCTCCGCCGCGTCCTACGGCAAGCTCTACACGGACACCACGCTGACGTACGACCGCCGCACCAAGGACATCGTGCGCACCAGCGTGCACGCGCCCCGCGGGGTCAACCACGTCGTGAACCGCACCCAGCCCAAGGCCGCGGACATGACGTCCTTGATCGCCCACTGGAACAAGCTCGCCGCGCCGGTCGCGAACCGCCCCGTCGGCCGCATCTCCGCCGACATCGCGGGCCGCGGCGCGAACGCCCCCGAGTCGCCGCTCGGCGATGTCATCGCGGACGCGCAGCTGGAGACCACCAAGCCGGACGGCAAGGGCGGCGCCCAGCTCGCGTTGATGAACCCCGGCGGCATCCGCTCCGACCTCGCCTTCAAGGCCTCCGGTGAGGAGGGGGACGGCGTGGTCACCTACGGCGAGGCCTTCACCGTCCAGCCGTTCACCAACATGATGAACGTCGTCGACCTCACCGGCGCGCAACTGATCACCGGGCTCCAGCAGCAGGTCAGCGGCCCGAACGCGGCCTCCCCGAAGATCCTCCAGGTCTCCGAGGGCCTGACGTACACCCTGGACATGACCAAGACCGGCGCCGACCGCGTGGTCAAGGACTCGATCAGGCTGAACGGCGCCGCGATCGACCCGGCCAAGACCTACCGCGTCGCCATGAACGAGTTCCTGGCCGGCGGCGGCGACGGCTTCCCGGTCTTCAAGGACGGCGGGAACAAGTACGTGGGCCCGTCCGACCTGGACGCGTTCACCGGCTACCTGGCGGCCCATTCCTCGGCGGACAGCCCGCTGAACCCGCCGAAGGCGGACCGGATCACGGTCGTGAAGTAGAGAAGTAGCAGAGGAGAGGGTGCGGCGACGGCCCGGCGGGATCCCCCGCCGGGCCGTCGTCGTGTTCGTGTGGCGCGCGCTCAGCCGCCGTAGGGGTTGCCCTGCTGCGGGGCGCCGTACGGGGGCTGCTGGGGCTGGCCGGCCGGGTAGCCGTACTGGCCCTGCTGCGGGGCCTGTTGGGGTGCCTGGTGCGGCGGCTGCTGGTAGCCGGGCTGGGGCTGCTGCGGCGGGGCCTGGTGGTAGCCCGGGTGCTGCTGGGGCTGCTGGGGCTGCTGGTAGCCAGGCTGCGGCTGCTGCTGAGGAGCCTGGTGCGGGGGCTGCTGGGGGGCGTGCTGGGGCGCCTGCTGCGGGTAGCCGGGCTGGGCCTGCTGCGGCGGAGCCTGGTGCGGGGCCTGCTGCTGGTACTGCGGCTGCCCCTGCTGGCCCGCCTGCGGTGCCCCCTGCGGCGCGTAACCCTGCTGCTGCGGAGCCTGGTGGTAGCCCGGCTGCTGCTGCCCCGGAAGGCCGGGCTGCTGCGGCGCGTAACCCTGCTGCGGCGCTGCGCCGATCATGGCGAGCAGCTGCTCCATCTCGTCCCGCCAGACGCGGTGGACGTTCAGCCGGACCGGGGCCGACTCACCCGGGAGCGCCAGGCGGAACGAGCTCCAGAGCGGGTTCACATTGACCTCGGAGACCGCGCCCTGTATCTGGTCACGCGGGATCGCGTGGGTGATCTCCTGCGGCCGCTGGTTGAGCCGGTGCATCCGGTGGAGGACGACCGCCTGCTCGGTGACGGTGACGAAGTAGTACTTCACCAGCATCTGTCCGATCAGGCCCAGTGCCCCGGTCAGCCAGGGGGTCGGCCCGGTCAGGCAGGTGATCGACACCAACGCCCGGTCCCCGGGGGCCTGCTGGGCTATCGCCTCAGCGACCTGCTCCTTCATCGTGCTCTTGCGCATCGCCATACGGCAGTTCCCCAATTCCGTGACAGTGGATCGGGCCAGCGTATCCACCCTCCCTGTGGCCCCCGTCCGGCGAGCCCATGCCCCCCTGGGCGCGATGCCCGCCCTCACCCGAAGGGTGGCTTATATCCCCAGGACGCGTCCTCTCGGCCCCTTACCGTCGTTACCCGGCCGAGTCCCCACGAGAGGAAGTCCGTTGGCATCGATGGCCCCGTCCCGTCTGCGTATCGCCGTCCTGGCACTGTCCACCGCCCTGCTCGGCGCCGCCGCGCCCGCCTCCGCACCCGCCGTCGCCCCCGCGTCCGCGCACGCCAGCCAGCCGCCGCGGGCCGCGCACGGCGCTCCGTACGTCGAGACCAGCCTCTTCTTCGGTACCGCCCGCCCGGACGGGGGCCCCGCCGTCACCGACAAGCAGTTCCACGCGTTCGTCGACAAGGTCGTCACGCCCCGCTTCCCGGACGGCCTGACCATCCAGGAGGGGCAGGGCCAGTACCGGGACGCACACGGCGTCATCGAGCATGAGCGCTCCTACGAGCTGACGCTGTTCTATCCCACCTCCCAGGCCGGCCCGAACGACCCCAAGATCGAGTACATCCGCGACACCTACAACAAGCGGTTCGGGCAGGAGTCCGTGGCCCGCGTCGACGACCGCGCCCGCGTCGACTTCTGACCTGCCAGGCGGGCCGTGGGCCGGCCTGTCACCGCCCCGCCGTGCCGAACCAGGTCTCCGCCAGGGACTCCAGCGTCGGCTCCGGCGGGGCGGGCAGCTCCCGCAGATACCAGGGCAGATTGCTGTAGACGTGCAGCAGGGTGTGGGCGAGGAGTTCGCGAGGGGTGAAGGTCTCGCCGTACGCGCGGAAGACACGGGCGAGCAGGCGGGGGTCACCGCGGGAGACGAACAGGCCCACCGCGACGAAGTCGTAGGCGCGGTGGCCGATCATGGCGGGCTCGAAGTCGAACAGACCGGTCAGCCGCCAGTCGTCGTGCTCGTCGATGGTCAGGTGCTGGCGCATGAACTCGGTGTGGAGCAGCGCCCCCGACGGTTGCGGGGGCAGCGGCACCGAGTTGAGGAAGCCGGGGATCTGTTCCAGCCAAGCTTCGGGGAGCGCGTGCGCGCGCTGGCGGTCCACCGCCGAGGCGCGCTGACCGGTGAGGAAGGCGTCCCAGTCACCGGGGCCGAGGACGTCGGCGAGCGGGGCCGGGTCGAGGGCGTGCAGCGCGGCCAGGGTCTCCCCGCACTCGGTGGCGATGCGGTCCCGGTCGGCGCGCGGGACACGCGGCCAGGTGACGGCCAGGTCCGTGCCGCGCAACCGGGACATCAGGACGTAGCGCCAGCCGTTGTCGAACTCCCCGGCGTCGTGCACATAGGGGGTGGGGACCGGAAGGCGGCCCTGGACGTGGGAGAGGACGCGGGCCTCGGCGATGCCGTCGGCCGCGCTCGCGGCGGGGAACAGCTTGAGGACGTACCGGTCGCCGACCGCGTAGACGGGCTGGGACCCGTCCGGGAAGCGGGTCAGGGGGACGTCGGTCAGGCCGAGCCGGGTACAGAGGGCGACGGCCCCCGGCCGCATCACCCGTTCGTCGGGGACGATCGCGTCCCACTCGTCGTCCGTGTCCACGCGAGGCAGCATGCGCGGACCGTACGGGCCCAACGGCCGGAAGATCAACGGGATTTCGGGGCGCCCCGAGGGCGAGCGGGGGTTCCGCCGCGCGGGGGAGGCGGTCCCGCCCGTAGTGGGACCCGGACCGTGGCCCGCGTCCCTAGCGTGCCGGTATGACTCCGTCACGCAGGTCCCCGGGTTCTCCTTCACGCAGGTCCCCCGGTCCTCCGCCGGCTCCCGCTCCGCCGCGGCGCCGCCTCGCCTTCTGGGCGTACGCGGCGTTCGGCTGGCTGGTGGCCTCGTTCGTCTGGCACCTCTGGATGGGCGTCGACTACCGCCACGCGAGGGGCGACGGCGCCGCGGATCACGCTCCGCTGTGGGTCTTCCTCGCCTACGACGCGCTGATCGTCGTCATGTCCGCGGTCGGCGCGGTCCTGGCACTGGCCACGGTAAGGCCGTGGGGCCGATCCGCTGCGCTTTGCTCGCGCCGTCTTCGGCTGTCCCGCCGTGGGCACTTCTCGCCGTTGCGCCTGCGGCGGGCGGTTGTCTGTCGGGTGCGGTGACGGCCCTCAGGACGGAGTCCGGAGGCCCGGAGCCGCACCCGACAGCCCCGCGCAGCGGCCACCGCCTGCCGCAGGTACAACGACGGGAAAGACAAGACGCGGCCCAGGCAAAGCGCAGCGGATGGTGACGGTAGATCAGATCGTGCTCAAGTTACGGATAATTCTTCGCCAAGCCCGACAGGACAACCATCACCTATCTCACATACCGTCGGTAGCGCTTGCGTTCAAGGGTCCCGCTCATGGTGGGATATGCGGATGCGAACCCCCATACGCATAGCTTCACCCTCCCCGTCAGGCTCCACTCCGGACGACCCGCACAGCGACACCAGACGGCTTGAGAAGGTCAATCCCTACGCGGACCTGGCGGCCCTCGCCGACCCCGAGCCGGAGCCGGAGCCCGAGCCGGAATACGGCGCGGAATTCGACGGCACGTCCCGCCGCCGTACGTACCTCAACGAGCGTGACGGCAGCGACGATCCCCTGGGGCTGGGGCTGCGCTCGGACGAGGACGACGAGGTGTGGACGGCGCCGAACCACCGCCGTCGCAAGCGTGGGGTCAGCCGCTTCGCCGCCGTTCCGCTCACCCTGAAACTGCTGGTCGCGGTCCTGGTGTGCACGGCGTTCCTCAGCCTGCTCGACCGTTTCGCGGTGCTCTACGCACAGGACAAGACCGAGGAGAAACTGAAGGAATCCCTGAAGCTCACGGCCAAGCCGGAAGTCGACATCCAGGGATTCCCCTTCCTCACCCAGGTCTTCGACAAGCGTCTCGACCAGGTGAAGGTCACCATTCCCGACCTGGCGGCCGACCGGGTCTCGCTGGCGAAAATCGAGGCGACCGCGAATGATGTGCGGCTCGACGGCGATCTTCCCTCGTCCATCAAGGGCGCCACGATCGGCAAAATGCACGGCAGCGTGCTGCTCGCCTTCGACGACATGAATCGCGAACTGGGCGCCTCGCAGGTGAAATTCAGCGAGATGGGTCCCGACGCGGTCCGGGCCGACGGGCGGCTGCCGATCGCCGGACACGAATTGCGGGTACGGGCGGAGGCCCGCATTCGGCGGGCGGGCGACCGCGGGATTTCCACCGACATCAGCCGGATGCGGCTGGACATCGGCGATGTCGCCGTCTACCGCCCCGGCACCGGCAAGGAAGAGGGTCTGCGGCTGACCCGCAAGGCCGCCGCCGAGGTCAGCCGGCAGGCCGCCAAGGTCAAGGCGATGCTGAGCATTCCGGCGATCGCGGACCGGATCGGCATTCCCCGGCAGTACATCGACCAGGCGCTGCGCGACGAGCAGAAGCTGCACGAGCTGACCGGGTCGCCGCGCTTCGTCGAGCAGCTGATGCAGGTCAACCTCGTCGATGTGGTGGTCGACCATCCCTGGCTGCTGGAGAAGGTCGGCATCGACCCGAAGGTGCTGGGCGCGCTGACCGGACTGACCAAGCCGCAGCTCGCGGACCGGCTGTCGCTGTCCTTCCGGCTGCCCAAGACGCCCGGCGACGTACGGCTGCGCGATATCTCCGTCGAGCGGGAGGGCATCCGCGTCGAGCTGTCGGGCGCGAACCTGCCGGTCGGGGACGCGGCTAAGAAGCAGAAGAAGTAGCCGGGCCCGGCATCTCCGGTGGCGGCGTCGCGGCGCCCGGCAGGGTCAGCAGCGCCTCGGTGCCGCCGCCCGCCGCGGCCCGTAGCCGTACGTCGCCGCCCGCCTGCTCCGCCGTACGGGCCACGATCGACAGGCCCAGCCCGCTGCCGGGCAGGCTGCGCGCGGACGGCGAGCGCCAGAACCGCTCGAAGACATGCGGCAGTTCGTCCTGGGGGATGCCGGGGCCGTGGTCGCGGACGGTCAGCTCGCCGGCCGCCAGCCGGACCTGGACGCTGCCGCCCGGCGGGCTGAACTTCACCGCGTTGTCGAGCAGATTGACCACCGCGCGTTCCAGCCCGGCCGGTTCGGCCCGTACGTACCAGGGGCCGAGGTCCGCGGTGAAGGCCAGCGACGGGCCGCGCAGCCGGGCCCGGTCCAGGGCCGCGGCGACGATGTCGTGCAGCGCCACCACCTCGATGGCGGACTGGCCGGGCGCCGGCGGCCTGGACAGCTCCTGGAGATCCCCGATCAGCGCCGCCAGCTCCCCCATCTGCGCCTTCACCGAGGCCAGCAGCGCCGCCTTGTCGGCGGCCGGGATCTCCCGGCCGGACTGCTCGCTGCGCACCAGCAGATCGATGTTGGTACGGAGCGAGGTCAGCGGGGTGCGCAGCTCATGGCCGGCGTCCGCGATCAGCTGCTGCTGGAGGTCGCGGGAGGCGGCCAGCGCCGCGGTCATGGAGTTGAACGAGCGGGAGAGGCGGGCGATCTCGTCCTCGCCGTCCGCCGGGATGCGGATGGTCAGGTCCTCGGTGCGGGCGACGTGTTCGACGGCTTCGGTGAGCCGGTCGACGGGCTTGAGGCCGGAACGCGCGATGACCAGTCCGGCCGTGCCCGCCCCGACGACACCCAGTCCCGCGACGGCGGCCAGCAGCAGCGCGAGGGTGTTCAGCGCGCTGCTGATCTCGCTCAGCGGACGGGAGATGGAGACCGCGAACTGCACGCCCTGGACATCCATGTGCTTGGTCAGCACCCGTACGTCCGCGCCGGTGCCGGTGGTGGCGTCGTGCAGGGTGTCCCGCCGCAGGCCCTGCGCCACCGCGAGATCCGCGGCCTGCACCCGTACGGGCTGGGAGTTGGGTCCCACGCAGCGCGAGCCGTCCACCTGGACGACCTGGACGTTGTAGTACGACGGCGGGGCGTTCTCGTTCTCGGTCGGGTCGGTGGGCCGGCAGTTGTCGTAGGTGTACTGGAGGTAGGCCGGCGGGACGGTGACGTTCTGCAGCGAGTTGTCCACCTCGTCGCGCAGCTGGGTGCGGGTCAGCAGCCAACAGGCCAGCGCGGAGACGGCCACCGCCACGGCCACCGCGGCCGCGGTGAGCAGGGTCAGCCGCGCGCGCAGCGGCAGCCGGCCGAAGCGTTCGCCGATCCCGCCGAACCCGTCGTGCCCGCCGCTCACTCCGCGCCGCCGTCGGTCCGCAGCACATAGCCGACCCCGCGCACGGTGTGCACCAGCCGGGGTTCGCCGTGCGCTTCGGTCTTGCGGCGCAGATACATCACATAGACGTCGAGGGAGTTGGAGGTGGGCTCGAAGTCGAAGCCCCACACGGCCTTCAGGATCTGCTCACGGGTCAGGACCTGGCGCGGGTGCGCGAGGAACATCTCCAGCAGCGTGAACTCGGTGCGGGTCAGCTCGACCGGGCGGCTGCCCCGGGTGACCTCGCGGGTCGCCAGGTCCATCCGCAGGTCGGCGAAGGCCAGCGTCTCGCCCGCCTCGGGCGGCGCGCCGGCCGCCGCCGCGTACGAGCTGCGGCGCAGCAGCGCCCGGATCCGGGCCAGCAGCTCGTCCAGTTCGAACGGCTTGACGAGGTAGTCGTCGGCGCCGGCGTCCAGCCCGGTGACCCGGTCGCCGACCGTGTCGCGTGCGGTCAGCATCAGGATCGGTACGGTCACCCCGCTCGCCCGCAGCCGGCGGGCGGCGGTCAGCCCGTCCATCCGCGGCATCAGCACGTCCAGCACGATCAGTTCGGGGTCGTACGAGGCGACCTTCTCGACCGCGTCCAGACCGTCGACGGCCTGCTCGGTGCCGTAGCCCTCGAACGCCAGCGAACGCTGCAGGGCCTCGCGGACCGCGGGCTCGTCGTCGACGATCAGGATGCGGGCGGGCTGATCACCGTGCTCGGCGGGACTCATGTGCGTGACTACCTCGGGGTGGGATACGGAACGGCCGATGGCTCAAGCCGCCGACTCGGGTCGCCGACTCGAGCCGCTGACTTCAGGAGTGTCCATCAGCCTGGCACGGCTGCGTGGTCAGACACCGCTGCTGCCGCGGTCGCTCCCGCCGTCGCGCAGTGCGTCGAGGTCGGCCCTGACGGTGTTGATCGGTATGGCGAATCCGAGACCAACACTGCCGGCGGTGCTGCTGGTCGCCGAACTCGGCGAGTAGATAGCCGAGTTGATGCCGACGACCTGGCCCTGCATGTTGATCAGCGCACCGCCGGAGTTGCCCGGGTTGAGCGAGGCGTCGGTCTGGATGGCCTTGTAGGTGGTCTTGGACGAGCCGGTGTCGCCGTTGTACTGGTTGCCGCCGAACTCGAAGGGCCAGCCGCCGCCCGGGCCTTCCGGCCCCCGCTGCCCCCGGTCCCGGTCCTTGGGGACGGTGACCTCGCGGTTGAGCGCGGAGACGATACCGCTGGTCACGGACCCGGTGAGGCCCTCGGGCGAGCCGATCGCGACGACCTGGTCGCCGACCGCGAGCCGGTTGGAGTCGCCGAGGGTGGCCGCGGTCAGGCCCTTGGCGCCGCTGACCTTGATCAGCGCCAGGTCCTTGTCGGGGTCGGTGCCGACGACCTTGGCCCTCTTGCTGCCGCCGTCGCCGAAGGTGACGGTCACGGTGTCCGCGCCGGCCACCACATGGTTGTTGGTGATGATCTCGCCGTCCTTGGTGATCACCACGCCGGATCCGGTGGCCTCGCCGTCGGCCGTCCGCGCCCTGATCTCCACGATGGCCGGGCTGACGGCCTTCGCCACCGCCGAGACACCGCCGCCGCTGTTCTTGCCCGCGTTGACGACCGGGGTGGCGGTGCCGGTCTCCGCCGTCCGGGTGGCGCCGGCGATCAGCGCGGCGCTGCCGCCGCCGATGAGACCGGAGGCGAGCGCCACCGCCGCGATCAGCGCGACCGGCCGGCGCGCCCGGTGGCGCGGTTCGCGCGGGGCGGGATCCGGTGCGTACGGGGGCAGCGGCGGAACCACCCGCCCGTAGGCGTCCCCGTAGGCGGCGCCGTATGCGTACGGCCGGTCCTGGGATGGTTCATCGCCGCTTCGGCGGTAGCTCTCGGTCATGGTGATGACTGTGCGTCCACAGCATGAGAATGGTCTGAGAACGCCCTAAGAGGCCCGACAGAAGTGGGTATGCCCGGGATAAGTCCCGGGCGGTCGGCTCGTCAGCCCTGGCAGCCGCACGACCGCCGCACCACCAGCCGCGACGGGAACTGCCGCAGCCGCTCGCGGCGCGAGCCCACCACCCGCAGCCCGTCGTCCAGCACCAGATCGACCGCGGCGCGCGCCATCGCCTGGCGGTCCGAGGCGACCGTCGTCAGCGGCGGGTCGGTCAGCCCTGCTTCCTTCACGTCGTCGAAGCCGGCCACCGCCAGCTCGCCGGGCACGTCGATGCGCAGTTCGCGGGCGGCCCGCAGCACACCGATCGCCTGGTCGTCGGTCGCGCACATGATGGCCGGCGGCCGGTCGGGGCCTGCCAGCAGCTTCAGCGCGACCTGGTAGGCGTCGTAGCGGTTGTACGGCGCCTGGAAATAGCGCCCCTCGGGTGTCTTCCCGGACTCCTGCATGGCCCGGCGCCAGCCCTCGACGTGGTCGGTGACCGGGTCGCCGGACTTCGGGGTCTCCTCGGTGCCGCCGAGGAAGGCGACGTAGGGGTGGCCGTGCTCCAGCAGATGCCGGGTGGCCAGTTGCGCGCCCCAGATGTCGTCCGTCATCACCGCGACGTCGTCGATGGCGTCCGGCCGCCGGTGCAGCAGCACCACCCGGGCGTCCCAGGCGTCGATCTCGGCGGCGGCGTGCTCGCTGGGGCCCTGGCTGATCAGGATCAGCCCGGAGACCCGCATGCCGAGGAAGGCCCGCAGATAGTGGGCCTCGCGCTCGTCCTCGTAGTTGGCGTTGCCGACCAGGACCATTTTCCCGCGCTCGGAGGCGGCCCGTTCGACGGCGTGCGCCATCTCGGCGAAGAACGGCTGCCGGGTGTCCGGCACGATCAGGCCTATGAGGTCGGTACGGCGGGACGCCATCGCCTGGGCGACGCGGTCCGGCCGGTAGCCGAGCTCCTTGATGGCGGCAAGCACCCGCTCGCGCGTGGCCGGGGCGACCGGCCTTGGTCCGTTGTTGATGACGTAGCTGACCACGGCGGTGGACGTACCCGCCAGTCTTGCCACATCATCCCGCGTCACCTTGGCCACGCGCGGCAGTCTACGCGGGTGGTGCTACCGCTGGGCAGGCCGAACGGATACCGATTCGGCACCCGTCGGCATGGCCTGCGCGGAGCCGCCACCAGCGTGGGAGTCGTCCGGGGAGGACTTCACCGCATTCGCGGCCTTCGCCTTCGCGGCGTCCTCCTTCGCCTGTGCCTCGGCCGCCGCCCGCTCCACCTTCTCCGGTGTCACGAAGCGGTAGCCGACGTTGCGGACCGTGCCGATCAGCGACTCGTGCTCGGGGCCGAGCTTGGCGCGCAGCCGCCGTACGTGCACATCGACCGTCCGGGTGCCGCCGAAGTAGTCGTAGCCCCACACCTCCTGGAGGAGCTGGGCGCGGGTGAACACCCGGCCCGGGTGCTGCGCCAGGTACTTCAGCAGCTCGAACTCCTTGAAGGTCAGGTCCAGGACCCGGCCCTTGAGCTTGGCGCTGTAGGTCGCCTCGTCGACGGAGAGATCACCGTTGCGGATCTCCATGGGGCTGTCGTCGGTGGTGATCTGCTGGCGGCCCATCGCCAGCCGCAGCCGGGCCTCCACCTCGGCGGGTCCCGCCGTGTCCAGCAGGACGTCGTCGATGCCCCAGTCGGCGGTGACCGCGGCGAGGCCGCCCTCCGTCACCACCAGCACCAGCGGACAGCCCGGCCCGGTGGACCGCAGCAGCTGGCACAGCGAACGCACCTGGGGAAGATCGCGGCGGCCGTCGATCAGTATGACGTCGGCCCCGGGGGTGTCGATGAGGGCAGGCCCCTCGGCGGGGGCCACCCGCACGCTGTGCAGCAGCAGGCCGAGGGCGGGGAGCACCTCCGTCGACGGCTGGAGTGCATTGGTCAACAGCAGGAGCGAGCTCACTTCCGACCACCTGCCCCGATCATGGCGCGCTCGGTGTGCGTCGTCCTGTACGGCTCACTGTCCGGTTTGCTTCTCTTGCCCATGCGTCTTGCTCCTCCTCGGTCCCTGCGACGGGGGCACCTCCCGGCCTTGGCCGGGGGAGTCTGCGGCTCTGCTTCGTACAGCGCTCTCCATCGCGCATCGCGCGTTTTAAAGCACAAAAGGACCCGGGGGCTACGCTGCCCGGATCCTTCTTGCCCTGCAGGATATCTCAGATGCGTTCCGGACCGGAGGCCGATTTTGCACCTTCTTGTGTTCCCTTGATCACTTCGAGTGGTCGTCGGACGGCGGTCTTGACGGTCCGGGACGCAAGTGATCATGCCCGCCGCGCTCCCGGGCCGGCCCCCGCCGGCCCGGGAAATGCGCGGCCAGGCCGCGTCAGACCACCGCCTCCTCGAACTGCGCGGCGTAGAGCCGGGCGTACGCGCCGTGCGCCGCCAGCAGGCTGTCGTGTGTGCCCTGTTCCACAATCGAGCCGTTCTCCATGACGAGAATGACGTCCGCGTCCCGGATCGTGGACAGCCGGTGCGCGATCACAAAGCTCGTACGGCCCGTCCGCAGCCGCGCCATCGCGTGCTGGATCAGCACCTCCGTGCGCGTGTCGACCGAGCTCGTGGCCTCGTCCAGGACGAGGATCGCCGGCTCGGCGAGGAACGCGCGGGCGATGGTGATCAGCTGTTTCTCACCGACCGAGACATTGCCGCCCTCCTCGTTGATGACGCTGTCGTAGCCGTCCGGGAGGGTGCGCACGAAGCGGTCCACGTGGGTGGCCTTGGCGGCCGCGACGACCTGGTCGAGCGAGGTGCCCTCGGGGGCCCCGTACGCGATGTTCTCCGCGATCGTGCCGCCGAAGAGCCAGGTGTCCTGGAGGACCATGCCGATGTGGGAGCGGAGCTCCTCGCGGGACATCTCCGCGATGTCGACGCCGTCGAGGGTGATCCGGCCGCCGCGCACCTCGTAGAACCGCATCAGCAGGTTGACGAGAGTGGTCTTGCCGGCGCCGGTGGGGCCGACGATGGCGACGGTCTGGCCGGGGTGGACGCCCAGCGACAGCCCCTCGATGAGCGGCTTGTCCCCGGCGTAGCGGAAGGAGACGTCCTCGAACTCGACCCGGCCGGTGACGCTCTCGGGGCGGGCCGGGACCTCGGGGTCCGCGTCCTGCTCCGCCGCGTCGAGGAGTTCGAAGACCCGCTCGGCGGAGGCGACACCGGACTGGACCAGGTTGGCCATCGAGGCGACCTGGGTGAGCGGCTGGCTGAACTGCCGGGAGTACTGGATGAACGCCTGGACGTCGCCGATGGAGAGGGCGCCGGAGGCCACCCGGAGCCCGCCGACCACCGCTACCAGGACGTAGTTGAGGTTGCCGATGAACATCATCGCGGGCTGGATGATCCCGGAGATGAACTGGGCCTTGAAGCCGGCGGTGTAGAGGGCCTCGTTCTGCTCGCGGAACAGCTCGGCGGACTCCCGCTGGCGGCCGAAGACCTTCACCAGGGAGTGGCCGGTGTACATCTCCTCGATATGCGCGTTGAGCTTGCCGGTCGTCTTCCACTGCTGGACGAACTGCGGCTGGGCGCGCTTGCCGACCTTGGCGGCGACGAGGACCGACACCGGGACGGTGACCAGGGCGACCAGCGCCAGCAGCGGTGAGATCCAGAACATCATGGCGAGGACGCCGAGGATGGTCAGCAGCGAGGCGACTATCTGGCTGAGGGTCTGCTGCAGCGTCTGCTGGATGTTGTCGATGTCGTTGGTCGCGCGGGAGAGCACCTCACCGCGCTGCTGCTTGTCGAAGTAGCTCAGCGGCAGCCGGGCCAGCTTCTCCTCGACCTGTTCGCGGAGGCGGAAGACGGTGCGCTGGACGACCTTGGTGGCGATCCTGGCCTGGACGAAGCCGAAGAGCGAGGCGGCCACGTAGATCACCGCCACCCAGAGCAGGACGGTGGCGACGGCGCCGAAGTCGATGCCCTGGCCGGGGACGACGTGCATCGTGCCGAGCATGTCGGCGAGCCCGCCCTGGCCGTGCGCGCGCAGCTGGTCCGCCGCCTGCTCCGCGGTGAGCCCGTCGGGCAGCTTGCGGCCGATGATCCCCGCCATGATCAGGTCGGTCGCATGGCCGAGGATCTTGGGCGCGACCACGGTCAGCGCCACGCTCACCACGCCGAGCACCAGGGCGAACGAGAAGATGCCACGCTCGGGCCGCATCTGGGCCAGCAGCCGCTTGCCGGAGCCCTTGAAGTCCATCGACTTCTCGGTGGGCTGGCCGCCCATCATCCGGGCCGGGCCCAGTGCCGGGGCCGGGCCCCGTCTCGGGGCGGCCTCGGGGGTCTCCGGGGTCTCCGGGGCCTCGGCCGGGGCGGCCGCTCCCTTGTCCGCGGTGGTCATGCCGCCTCCTGCTCGGTGAGCTGGGAGAGCACGATCTCCCGGTAGGTCTCGTTGTCCGCCATCAGCTCGGTGTGCGTACCGGTGCCGACGACCCGGCCCTCGTCCAGGACGACGATCCGGTCGGCGCCGCGGATGGTGGACACCCGCTGCGCGACGATCACCACCGTCGCCCGGTCGGTCTCCCGGGACAGCGCGGCCCGCAGCGCCGCGTCCGTCGCGTAGTCCAGCGCGGAGAAGGAGTCGTCGAAGAGGTAGATCTCCGGCTTGCGGACCAGCGCCCGCGCGATGGCGAGGCGCTGCCGCTGGCCGCCGGAGACATTGCTGCCGCCCTGCGCGACGGGGGCGTCCAGACCGCCGTCCATCCGCTCGACGAACTCGCGGGCCTGCGCGGTCTCCAGGGCGTGCCAGAGCTCGTCGTCGGTGGCGTCCGGATTGCCGTAGCGGAGGTTGCTGGCGACGGTGCCGGAGAAGAGGTACGGCTTCTGCGGGACGAGGCCGATGGCGCGGGCCAGGGTCTCCTGGTCGAGGGTGCGGACGTCCTCGCCGTCCACCAGGACCGTGCCGCCGGTGGCGTCGAAGAGGCGCGGGACGAGGCCGAGGAGGGTGGACTTGCCGCTGCCGGTGGAGCCGATGACGGCGGTGGTCTCGCCGGGGCGGGCGACCAGGGAGATGTCCCTGAGGACCGGCTGCTCGGCGCCCGGGAAGCGGAACTCCACGTCGCGCAGCTCCAGTTCGCCGTGCCGGCGCAGCTCGGTGACGGGGTTCTCCGGCGGGACGACGCTGGATTCGGTCGCCAGCACCTCCTGGATGCGTTCGGCGCAGACCTCGGCGCGCGGCAGCATCATCACCATGAACGTCGCCATCATGATCGACATGAGGATGTACATGAGGTAGCTGAGGAACGCCGTCAGCGCGCCGATCCGCATGCCGCCGCTGTCGATCCGCAGTCCGCCGAACCAGACGACGGCCACGCTGGAGAGGTTCACGATCAGCATGACCAGCGGGAACATCATCGACATCAGCCGGCCGGCGCGCACCGACACGTCGTAGAGGTCCGTGTTGGCCCCGGCGAACCGTTCCCGCTCGTAGCGGTCGCGGACGAAGGCGCGGATGACGCGGATGCCGGTGATCTGTTCGCGCAGTACCCGGTTGACGGTGTCGATGCGCTCCTGCACCCCGCGGAACAGCGGCCGCATCCGGCGCACGATCAGTGAGACGAGGATCCCGAGGACCGGGACGATGACCAGGAGGAGACCCGACAGCGGGACGTCCTGGTTGAGTGCCATGACGACACCGCCGAGCATCATGATCGGCGCCGAGACCATCATCACGAACGTCATCAGGACCAGCATCTGGACCTGCTGGACGTCGTTGGTGGTGCGGGTGATCAGCGACGGTGCGCCGAACGTGCCCACCTCGCGGGCGGAGAAGGACTGCACCCGGTCGAAGACCGCGGCCCGGATGTCCCGGCCCAGCGCCATGGCCGTCCGGGCGCCGAAATAGACGGCGCCGACGGCGCAGGCGATCTGCAGCAGCGTAACGGCGATCATGAAACCGCCGAGGCGGAGGATGTAGCCCGTGTCCCCCTTCACGACACCGTTGTCGATGATGTCGGCGTTGAGGGTCGGCAGATAGAGGGTGGCCAGCGTCTGGATCAGCTGGAGAAGGATGATCAGGGATATCGAGCGCCTGTGGGGCCGCAGATGCGCCCGCGCGAGTCGGACCAACACGGACAGAGCCTATGCGAACACTTGCCTTCGGCAATCGAATTTTCGAAGTGGCCCCCGTCCGGGCGGTGCGCCTTTGCCGGAACTTGCCCGGAACGGGAACCGCCGCCGCGTACGCCATCATGGAGGCGGCAACGACGGGGCGTCCCGCACACCGGGCCGCCCCAGACCGACACGACGAAGAGGCCGCCGTGACAACAACTGGCACCGTGCGCTACTGGGCCGCGGCCAAGGCCGCCGCCGGCACGGCTGAGGAGCCGTACGCGGCGGCGACGCTCGCCGAGGCGCTCGACGCGGCGCGCACCGCGCATGCCGCGAACCCCGAATTCGCGCGCGTCCTGATGCGCTGCTCTTTCCTGGTGGACGGCGATCCGGTCGGCACCCGCGACCACGCGGCGGTGGCGCTGGCCGAGGGCGGCACCGTCGAGGTCCTGCCGCCGTTCGCGGGAGGGTGAGCACGCGATCATGAGCAACGACCAGCCGCAGCACCACAACCCGTACGAGCCGCAGGATCCGTACGCCGCGCACCCCCCGCAGGGCGCGTACGGCCGGCAGCCGTCGTACGGCCAGCAGGGGCAGCAGCCGTACGACCCCTACGCGCAGCAGCAGCCGCAGCAGCCTCAGGAGCCGGCGTGGCCGGCGGCCGGCGGGCAGGGCGGCCGCTACGACCAGTACGGGTACGACGCATACGGGCAGCAGCAGCCCCCGGAGCGCCCCGACACCCAGACCTGGAACACCACGACCTGGGACACCGGCATCCAGCCGCTGCCGGCCCAGGCACCGGACACCGCCGCCCCCGGCGGCGTCCCGCCCCAGCACCAGAGCGCGCCGCCGGCCGAGGAGCCGTACACCCGGCAGCAGCCGCAGCCGCCCCGGCACGCCGCGCCCGCACCGGCCGCAGCGGCCGGCCACCGCAGCGCGGCCGCCAGGGCCGCGGCCGCCGAGCCCGCGCCCCGGCCCATCACCACCGCGCCGCTCGCCCCCAACCAGCGCGCCCGCGCCGAGGGCCGCTCGCCGATCATCCCGCCGGGCCTCAAGCCGGCCGCGCTGACCGCCGGGCTGGCGCTGCTGCTCGCGGTGGCCGCGCCGCTGGGCCGCCCGGCGCTCGCGGTGCCGGTGGTGCTGCTGCAGGCCGTGACCGCCGCCGGCTGGTTCCGGCTCAACGGCATGTGGCCCGCCCGCCAGGGCATCGCGCTCGCCTTCCTGGCCGGTGTCACCACCGATGCCGCGCTGCTGGCCACCCACCGCGAGAACGCGCCCGTCGTCGCCATCGGCACGCTCGGCGTGTGGTGTCTGTTCGTCCTCGTCCTCCAGCTGCGCAACCGCAGCAGCGCCGACGAGCGGATGTACGCGCTGACCGCGGGCCTGGCCTCGACGGCACTGGTGGTGCTCGCCTCAGGACAGCTCGCGGCCGTCCCGCAGGCGGTGACGGTGGGCGCGGCGGCGGTCGGCGTGGCGACGCTCGCCCGTGCCCTGCCACTGCCCTCCGTCGCGTCTGTGGCCGTCGCCCTGCTGGCCGCCGCGGGCGCCGGGATCGCGGCCGGCCGGCTGACCGGCTTCGGCGACTCCGGCGCGCTGCTGGGCCTGGCCGCCGGCGGCTGCGCCCTGATCGGCCTCCGGGTCGCCAGCTACGACTACCCGTCCCGCTTCGTCCACATGACGGCCGGCGTGGCCCTGCCCCTGACCCTCGCCGCGCCCGCGGTGTACGTACTGGGCCGCGCGCTGGGCTAGGGCCGCCGCCGGAAAGCCGTACCGACCTGCCCGTCGCCGGAAATGCGCGAGATCGCCGCGTTCCGGAGGCGGGCAGGGGCGTTTGCGGAGTTCCTCGTTTAGGCTCCCCGGAGCGCAGGCAGGGGGCCTGCACCGATCCGAAGGCCGGGCATCCGGCCCATGTGTGGGGGTAGTGGTTCGATGCGTGCACTACGGGCGCTGCTGTTCATCGTCGTCATAGTCACCGTGCTGCTGGTGGTCGGCGACCGGGTCGCGGTGAACCTCGCCGAGGACAAGGCCGCGGACAAGATACGCAGCAGTCAGGGGCTGGACCGGACGCCGAACGTCACGATCAAGGGCTTCCCGTTCCTGACCCAGGTCCTCGGCCGCCGGCTGACCGAGGTGGACGCCGAGCTGACCGGCATCGAGGCCAGCGCCGGGGGGCACTCCCTGCGGGTGGAGTCGCTGAGCGCCCAGTTCCACGACGTCGAGCTGGGCAGCGACTACACGTCCGTCAAGAGCGCCGCGTCGGCCACCGGCAACGCCCGGATCTCGTACGCCGACCTGACCAAGGCCGCGGGCGGCGGCGTGAAGATCAGCTACGCGGGCCAGAAGAACGGCCGCAGCCAGGTCAAGATCTCGCCCAATCTGCCGGTCCTCAGCTCGCTGGAGGTTACCGGCTCGATCACCACCGTGAACGGCAACACGGTGCGGCTGCGCGCGGACAGCGTCCCGATGATGTGCAAGGCCGTCCCGGGCTGCGAGAGCAAGGTGCGCGGCCAGACGGACCACGACTGGAAGCTCGACCAGCTGCCCGGCAACCTCAGGCTGGAGCGTGTGGTGACGATGCGGGACGGCATCTCGATCGCCGCCTCCGGCGAGAACGTCCAGATGCCGGGCTGACCGGACGCCCCGCCCACCAGGTGGCCGCGGCGGGCCGCCCCACCGGCCCGCCACCACCCCGGACCGTCCGCTTTCTGAGACAGCACGGTCCGCAACCCAGACTTCCCGGGCGCGCCCCGACGCCCCGGAGCGACGCCGGGGCCCGCGCCTCTCACCCCGATCCCACATCGCGGACAAACGCGTCTCACCATCCGACACGCCGGTGACACGCCCCGCCGTCCCTCCCTACGATCGGCCCCATGCAGAGCGCATTGAGCGGTCTCCTTCCACGGGGACAGGCGGTATTGACGAAGCGGCGGGCAGTCGACCTGTGCCGCGTCGCCGCGATGCTCTGTCGCCCTGTCTGACGGGTTCTCCCCTCCCGTTTTCACCCGGCCGGCCTCTCGGCCGACCCCCGTATGTACCCGGCGCAGCGCCGCGCGCATAACCCGGACTCCCACTGGGAAGTGCTGAGCGCGCACTCGGCGTACCCGCGTGCACACGCACCACCCCTCAACTGCCCCCCGTAACTGCCCCGGAGGAGAAAAACAATGAGCCGTAGCGACGTCCTGGTGGACGCCGACTGGGTTGAGGCCCACATCGATGACCCCAAGGTGGTCATCGTCGAGGTCGACGAGGACACCTCGGCCTACGACAAGAACCACATCAAGAACGCGGTGCGCATCGACTGGAAGAAGGACCTCCAGGACCCGGTACGCCGCGACTTCGTCGACCAGGCGGGCTTCGAGAAGCTGCTCTCGGGCAAGGGCATCGCCAACGACGACACCGTCATCCTCTACGGCGGCAACAACAACTGGTTCGCGTCCTACGCCTACTGGTACTTCAAGCTCTACGGCCACGACAGCGTCAAGCTCCTCGACGGCGGCCGCAAGAAGTGGGAGCTGGACTCCCGCGACCTGGTCGACGGCTCGCAGGTGCCGGAGCGCGCGGCCACGGAGTACAAGGCCAAGGCCCAGGACACCGCCATCCGTGCCTTCCGTGACGACGTCGTCGCCGCCATCGGCAGCCTGAACCTGGTCGACGTCCGCTCCCCCGACGAGTTCAGCGGCAAGCTGCTCGCGCCGGCGCACCTCCCGCAGGAGCAGTCGCAGCGCCCCGGCCACGTGCCCAGCGCCCGCAACATCCCGTGGTCCAAGAACGCCAACGACGACGGCACCTTCAAGTCGGACGACGAGCTCAAGGCCCTCTACCAGGAGGAGTCCGTCGACCTGTCGAAGGACACCATCGCCTACTGCCGTATCGGTGAGCGTTCCGCGCTCACCTGGTTCGTGCTGCACGAGCTGCTCGGCCAGACCAACGTCAAGAACTACGACGGTTCCTGGACCGAGTACGGCTCGCTGGTCGGCGTTCCGATCGAGCTCGGCGCCAACAAGTAATTCCGGCGAAAGCCCTTACCCCTCAAGGAAGTACCCATGTGTGGAGCACAGGCCGGCGGCCCCGACGCCTCGACCATCAAGCCCGGTGAGACCACCATCCAGGGCAGCGTGACCAAGGACGGCGAGCCCGTCACCGGTTACGTCCGTCTGCTGGACAGCACCGGTGAGTTCACCGCCGAGGTCCCCACCTCGGCGACCGGACAGTTCCGCTTCTACGCGGCCGAGGGCACCTGGACTGTGCGTGCACTCGTCCCGGGCGGCACCGCGGACCGTACCGTCGTCGCCCAGCAGGGCGGCTTGGCGGAGGTCGCCATCGCCGTCTGACGACAACTGAGACCGTAGGGACCGCGCTCGCGGCCCCTACGGCCGGAGGGCCGCACCCCAGGGGTTTGGACACCTTGGCCGGGGTGCGGCCCTCCGCGCTGTCCGGGGGCGGACGCGCCGGCCCCCGCGCCACGGACGCCCGCCCCGCGTACCGACTTCCTCCCCGCCGGGCCCGGATCTACCGTGGACATATGTCCGCGCACAGCCGGCTGCCCGCACCACAGCGCCGTCATCGCAGGTACTTCGTGTTGATGGGCGTGTGCATCGTGCTGTTCGTGCTGGCCTGGAGCGTGGTGCGGCTCTGGTCGATCCCGGCGGCCGTGGGCATGTGCGTCGTCGCCATGGTCATCCCGCCGATCGCCGCGATCATCGGCAACCGCAGGGAGCCCGGCGAGCGCTGGTGGGACGAGTGCGGCGACCCGGAGTCCGACCGCTGGTGGCGCGAACTGGACGACCGGGACGACACCCGGCCGTAGGGCCTGCCGTTCCTCGGCGCGCCGGCGTGCCGCAGTGCATCCGCGCGCCTCAGTACACCAGCGCCTGTACGCCGTCCGGCATGATCTCGCTGACGAAGACCTGGGCGCCGGCGATGCCCGCCCCTTCGATCAGGTCCTTCTGCTCGATGTCGCGGCGCGCCGCGCACTGGGTGCAGACGGTGATCGCGCCGCCGCCCGCGAGGATCCCATCGATCAGGTCCGGCAGCGGCGCCGCATGCGGCAGCTCGAACTCGGCCGCCCGTCCCGGCAGCGCGAACCACGCCGACTCCCCGGTCAGCCACAGCGACACCTCGACGCCGCTGGCCACCGCCACCGCCGCCACCGTGAACGCCTGGGAGCACCGCTCGGGCGCGTCCAGCCCCGCCGTCACCTTGATCACGAGCTTCTTCGCCATGGGCCCAGACTAGAGGGGCCGACCCAGCGGCGGACCTCACAGCGCCGCCGTCAGTGCGGCGGACTAGACTCTCAGGCGGTCCGTTACACCTCACTCCGTCCAAGGAGCGCGCTCGTGCTTGAGGCAGTCTTCACCACCCTGCTCGTCCTGGTCGCCGTCGGCGTGGTCGCATTCGCCGGTCTGACCTGGAAGAAGCTGTACCAGGGCCAGCGCTGATTCCGTACACCACCTCCTAAAGATCGCCTGAGCTCATGATCGAGATCCCGTCCGACCTGAACCCGGCCCTCGTGCCGCTCGCCTTCCTCCTCGGCAACTGGGAGGGCGTCGGCGTGGCCGACTTCCCCGGCTCCGAGAAGTGCAACTTCGGGCAGGAGGTCAGCTTCACCCACGACGGCCGTGACTTCCTCGAGTACACCTCGCACAGCTGGGTGCTCGACAGCGAGGGCAAGAAGGTCCGCCCGCTGGAGACCGAGAGCGGCTACTGGCGCATCGACGCGGACCGCAAGGTCGAGATCGTGATGATCCGCGACCAGGGCGTGGTCGAGGTCTGGTACGGCGAGCTCGCCGACCGTAAGCCGCAGATCGACCTGGCCACCGACGCCATCGCGCGCACCGCCGCCTCCGGCCCGTACAGCGGCGGCAAGCGGCTCTACGGCTATGTCAACAGCGACCTGATGTGGGTCGGCGAGAAGGCCACCCCCGACGTTCCGCTGCGCCCGTACATGTCGGCGCATCTGAAGAAGACCGCCGACCTGAAGCAGTGGGCCGAGAGCCTGCCGGACGACATGCCGGACGGCGTCTCCTTCTTCAACCCGGACGGCACCCCCTACAAGGGCTGACCGGCACACACAGCGTGATGCGCCCCGCGGGGGAAGTCCGGTGAGAGTCCGGCGCTGACCCGCAACGGTTGAACGGAAGCTCCCTTCCGTAAGCCCGATCGCCCGCGGCGGCGCCAGCTCCTGCAACTCGCCGTGGACTGCGAGGGGACGCCGCCCGCCGTCGCGTCGCGATCCGGGCCGCCGCTCCTTCCCGTACGGACGCGGCCCGAGCCGAAAGCACGGCCCCCTTGGCACGCCCCGTCCGCACCACCCCCCTGGTGGCCGCGCTCCTCACCGCCCTCCTCGTCTCCCTGCTGTGCGGGGTCGGCCTCGGCGCCGCCGGGGTGGGCTGGGCGCAGGTGGTGCGCTATCTCGGCGCCGGACTGACCGGCGGCACCATCGGCCCCGACGAGGTCCCGGCCTACACCATCGTGTGGGAGCTGCGCTTCCCCCGGGCCGTCCTGGCCGCCGTCGTGGGCGCCGGGCTCTCCGCCATCGGCGTGGCCGTCCAGGCACTGGTACGCAACGCCCTCGCCGATCCGTTCGTCCTCGGTATCTCCTCCGGGGCCGCCGTCGGCGCCAACGCCGTACTCCTCTTCGGGGCGCTCGGCGCGCTCGGCGTCTGGGCGCTGTCGGTGTCCGCGTTCGTCTCCGCACTGCTCGCGATGGCCCTGGTGTACGCGGCGGCCCGCACCGCCCACGGCCTCACCCCGCTGCGCCTGGTGCTGACCGGCACCGCCATGTACTACGGCTTCTCCGCGATCACCACCCTGATGGTGTTCACCGCCGACCGCGGCGAGGCGGCCCGCTCGGCGATGATGTGGCTGCTGGGCAGCCTGAGCGGGGCCGGCTGGGGCTCGATACCGATCGCCGCGGTCGCGGTGGCCGGCGCACTGACCCATCTGCTGCTCTCCGCCGGCCGGCTGAACGCGCTGGCCATGGGCGACGAGACGGCCGCGGCCCTCGGGGTGGACGGGGAACGGCTGCGCCGCGAGCTGTTCGTCGTCGCCGCCGCGGTCACCGGCGCGGTGGTCGCCGTCAGCGGCGCGATCGGATTCGTGGGACTGATGGTGCCGCATGTGACGCGGATGCTGGTCGGCGCCGACCACCGCCGGGTGCTCGCCGTCGCACCGCTGCTGGGCGCCGTACTGCTGGTGTGGGTGGATCTGCTGTCCCGGGTGCTGCTGGCGCCCGTGGAACTCCCCGTGGGTGTGCTCACCGCGGTCATCGGCGTGCCCTGCTTCGTGCTGCTGATGCGGCGGCGCGGCTACACCTTCGGAGGCGGCGCCTGATGCGCATCGACATCGAGGACCTGTCCGTGGAGGTGGCCGGCACCCGCCTCGTCCACGACATCGCGCTACGCGCCGGCAGCGGCCGGCTCGTCGGGCTGGTCGGCCCCAACGGCAGCGGCAAGTCCACCCTGCTGCGCTGCGTCTACCGCGCGCTGCGCCCGGCCGCGGGAACCGTGCGCCTGGACGGCGAGGATCTGCACGCCCTCAGCGCGCGCGAGGGCGCCCGGCGGCTGGCCGCGCTCCCCCAAGAGGCGTCCACGGAGTTCGACTTCACCGTCGCCGAGGTCGTCGCGATGGGACGGCTGCCGCACCAGCGCGGCTCGGGCCGGGCGAACGCCGACGACAGGGACGTCTGCGCGCGCACGCTGGCCCGGGTCGGCGCGGCCCACCTGGCCGACCGCGGCTTCCTCAGCCTCTCCGGCGGCGAGAAGCAGCGAGTGCTGATCGCCCGCGCGCTCGCCCAGGAACCCGAGGTGCTGGTGCTCGACGAGCCCACCAACCACCTTGACATCGCCCAGCAGTTGGAGGTCCTGGCACTGGTCCGCGACAGCCGGCTGACCGTGCTCACCGCCCTCCACGACCTCAACCTGGCCGCCGTGCACTGCGATGACCTCCACGTCATCGCGGACGGCCGGATCGTCGCCTCCGGCGCGCCGTACGACGTCCTGACGCCCGAGCTGCTCGCCGAGGTCTTCGGGGTACGCGCGCACCGCGTACGACACCCCGAAACCGGCGCCCTGCAGCTGCTGTTCGACCGTCTCACCCGCTAAGGACCCCCCATGCCCCGCCGCGCCACCGTGCTGCTCACCGTCCTCTCCCTCGCCGCGCTCACCGGCTGCGGCGCCCAGGTCGCCGCCGACGGCAAGGACACCGCCGCGCCCTCCGGGCACTACCCGGTCACCATCGAGAACTGCGGCGTCAGAACGACGTACGACAAGGCGCCGCGGCGCGTGGTCACCAACGACGTGGGCATCGCCGACATCATGTTCGCGCTCGGCCTGGAAGACCACATGGCCGGCTATGTCATGCCCGCCTACCGGGGCGACATCGACGCCGTCGCGTGGAAGGCCGCCTACGGCAAGGTGCCCTGGCTCTCCAAGAAGGCCATCACCAAGGAGATCGCCCTGGACGCGCGGGCCGACCTGGTCTTCGCCGGCTGGCACTACGGCTTCGGCGAGGACAGCGGCGTCACCCCCGCGTCCCTGAAGAAGCTCGGCATCGGCAGCTACGTCCTGACCGAGTCCTGCCGCAACAGCACCACCGGCGGCTCGCGCGGCGTGATGCCGCCCCTGGAGGCCCTCTACACCGACCTGGAGACGCTGGGGAAGATCTTCGATGTGGAGGACCGGGCCGCCGCACTGATCAAGAAGTACAGGAAGCAGGTCGCCGACGCGCAGGCCAAGGCCCCCGAGGAGGGCGAGCGGCCCTCGGTCTTCCTGTACGACGGCGGCGAGGACAAGCCGCTGACCTCGGGCAAATACGCCGGCCCGCACGACATCATCACCAAGGCCGGCGGCGACCACGTCATGAAGGACCTCAAGGACTCCTGGACGACCGTCGGCTGGGAGACCATCGTCGAGCGCGACCCGGACGTCATCGTCATCAACGACTACGGCACACCGACCGCCGCCCAGAAAAAGGCGTTCCTGATGTCCTACCCGCCCCTCGCCAACGTCTCCGCGATCAAGCACCACCGCATTTACGTCATGGATTACGCCGATCTGGTCGAGAGCCCGCGCAACCCCGCCGCCGTCACCGCACTGGCCGGCTATCTGCGGAACGTACGAAGGGGCTGACGAACGTACGAAGGGGCCGACCACCCTCCTACACTGGGCCTGTGGTGACGACCGACTGGCAGAGCGACCTCCGCAGGCGCGGGTACCGCCTGACCCCGCAGCGTCAGCTCGTGCTGGAGGCTGTGGACAGGCTGGAACACGCCACCCCCGACGACATCCTCACCGAGGTGCGCAAGACGGCGGGCGGCGTGAACATCTCCACCGTCTACCGGACCCTGGAGCTCCTGGAGGAGCTGGATCTGGTCAGCCATGCCCACCTCGGCCACGGCGCGCCGACGTACCACCTCGCCGACCGGCACCACCACATCCACCTGGTGTGCCGGGACTGCACGGACGTCATCGAGGCGGATCTGTCGGTGGCCGCGCCGTTCACCGCGAAACTGCGCGAACAGTTCGGCTTCGAGACCGATATGAAGCATTTCGCGATCTTCGGCCGCTGCGCGAAGTGCACGGAGAAAACCAAACGGGGCGAGGACGAGGGGCAGGGGTAGGTCGTAGGGCAGGGGTAGGGCGTAGGGCAGGGGCCGGGTTCAGGTCCTCCGGGAAGACCGTCCCCAGGGCTGCGGATGCCGTTCCCCGGCGGGCTGCGGATACCGCCCCGGCGAGCCGGGAAGCCGGGAATACCGCCCCGCGCCCCCGCGTTGTGGACCCGCAGGGGGCCTTCACGTCCCCTAGGGGATCCGTTCGAACTCCCCCTAAGGGTCCCCAAGCCCCCTATGGGTGCGCCCTGGCGGTGTCACCCCCGAGTCGTAGGCTGGCCCCATGCTGCGAGATGTGAAATCCAGCCCCCTGCTGTCGCTGCCCGGCGCCGTTCCGGCCGAGGCTCCCGACGAAGGCGTCGCCGCGCATTACGGCGATCTCTTCCGGGAGCAGCGCGCCCTCGCCGACGGCTCCGGCTTCGTGGACCTCTCGCACCGCGGCGTGGTCACCGTCACCGGCGTCGAGCGGCTGAGCTGGCTGCATCTGCTGCTCACCCAGCACGTCAGCGACCTTCGGCCCGGCAATGCCACGGAGGCGCTGATCCTCTCCGCGCACGGCCATATCGAGCATGCGCTCTACCTCGTCGACGACGGCGAGACGACCTGGATGCACACAGAGCCCGGCACCCAGGAGGCGCTGATCGCCTACCTGGAGAGCATGAAGTTCTTCTACCGCGTCGAGGTCGCCGACCGCAGCGACGAGTTCGCCGTGGTGCACCTCCCGGCCGGTTCCATCACCGAGGTGCCCGAGGACACCGTCGTACGCGAGACCGCGCACGGCCGCGACCTCTTCCTCCCGCGCGCCGACCTGGAGTCCTTCGCCGCCGGGCACGGCCCGGCGATCGGCATCCTGGCTCTGGAGGCGCTGCGCGTCGAGGCGCACCGCCCCCGTCTCGGCCTGGAGACCGACCACCGCACCATCCCGCACGAGCTGGGCTGGATCGGCACCGCCGTCCACCTCCAGAAGGGTTGCTACCGCGGCCAGGAGACCGTCGCCCGGGTGCACAACCTGGGGAAGCCGCCGCGCCGGCTGGTCTTTCTGCACCTGGACGGCAGCGAGGTGCATCTGCCGCCGCACGGGACGCCGGTACGGCTGGCCTCGGAGGGCGAGGAGGGCCGGCAGCTCGGCTTCATCACCACGTCGGCCCGGCACCACGAGCTGGGCCCGATCGCGTTGGCCCTGGTCAAGCGCAATGTGCCGACCGACGCGCAGCTGAGTGCGGGCGGGACGGCGGCGGCGCAGGAGGTCGTGGTCGAGCCGTAAGGGTTTGGCTGCCCTGAGGGCCGTCAGGGTTTTCCCCTAGGGGATGCGCGGGCCCCCTGCAGGACCACAACGCGGGGCACCGGACGGGTATTCCCACGCCACGACGCGGGGTCACCGGGCGTACGCCCACACCGCTACGCGCGGGGTCGCCGGACGGTATCCCCACGCCACAACGCACGGGGCTGCCGGGCGGTATCCCCACGCTTCAACGGGGGCACCGGCCGGGTATTCCCACGCCACAACGCGGGGGGGGATCAGCGGCCCCCCCGCCCGCCTACACCTCCACCAGCACCGTGAACGGCCCGTCGTTCGTCAGCGACACCTGCATGGCGGCGCCGAAGCGCCCGGTCTCGACCCGGGCGCCGAGTGCCCGCAGCTGTGCGACGACCTCGTCGACCAGCGGTTCCGCTACCGGTCCCGGTGCCGCCGCGTTCCAGGTGGGGCGGCGGCCTTTGCGGGCGTCACCGTAGAGAGTGAACTGGCTGATCACCAGCAACGGCGCCCCGGTGTCCGAACAGGACTTCTCGCCGTGCAGGATCCGCACCGACCACAGCTTGCGGGCGAGCTGTGCCGCCTTCTCCGCGGTGTCCTCGTGGGTGACCCCCACCAGCACGCACAGCCCTTCTCCGACGATCTCGCCGACCGTCTCCCCTGCCACGTCGACACGTGCCCCGTCAACTCTCTGCACCACAGCTCGCATATCCGCCATGATGCCTGGGGGCCACCGGTGTTCCGACAGCCGCCCCACGGCGTCCGTTCGGGTGCCCTGGCCCTGCACGCTGACCACGCAGAGTGGCACGATGCGTGCACGTGGTGCCTTCCACGGCTCCCAGCCCTGGATGCCGCACCGGACGAGGGGACGGAACGTTCATGACCACTGCCGGCTCCGGGCAGACACCCGGTCCCGTACCAGCCGCCCGTACGACACCGCCCGCGCGTACGGCACCGCCCGCCCAGACGACCACCGGTCTCACGCCACCGACCGCCGGTCCCACCCCACCGACCGCCGGTCTCACTCCACCGACCGCCGTGACGACGGCCCCGACCGCGGCCCCGGCTCCGGCCGCGGCCACGACCACGGCGACGGCTCGCGTCGAGGCCACCCGCACCGAGGACGGCACCATGCTCCAGGCAGGCCAGACGCAGCACCCCCGCCCTCCGCAGCAGCGCGACCGCTTCCACCCGGTCGAGACACCGGACCTGTCCGGGCTGGGGCTGCCCGAGCTGCGGGTGGTACGGCGTGACTCGCAGCAGGAGGAGGCCGATCTGAGCTATCTGCGGCGGCTGTTGCAGGGCCGGATCGACATCCTGCGGGCCGAGATCGCCCGCAGGACGGCGCAGCATTCGCCGCTGCTGGACCGTCTCCCGGAGATCCTCACGGACGTACCGTCGCGGCATCGCTCGTCCGCCCGGCATGTGACGCTGGGGACGCCGCACAGCGAGGAGTACCGACGACTGGCCGAGGAGATGCTCGGCGAGGTCGAGCTGTCCGATCTGACGGCCCGTACGGACCAGGAGCTGCACGATGCGATGGGGCGGCTGATCCGCTACGAGCGGCAGGTCTCCCGGCGCCGTCAGTCGCTGCAGAGAATGGCCGACGATTGCAGCGCCGAAATCGCACGCAGGTACCGTGAAGGTGAAGCACAAGTAGACGACCTGCTGTCCTGACACCGGCCACAAGCCTTCGGGGGGCGCGGGTCACTTCCCCGGAAGGCCGCCGATGACCTCGCCCAGCCCGATACCCGTGAAGTCCCCCGACGCGCCGTCGTCCCCGGAGCCCGCGATATCCCCGGTTCTCGCCGAGGTCGTCCGGTCCGGGTTCGTCGAGGGGCGGCACCGCGGCTCGCTGGTGGTCCTCGCGGCGGACGGGGGCGTGGAGTGGTCGCTCGGCGATATCACCGCCCCGGTCTTCCCCCGCTCGGCGAACAAGCCGATGCAGGCAGCGGCCGTGCTGCGGGCGGGCCTGGAGCTGTCCGGTGAGCGGCTGGCGCTGGCCGCCGCGAGCCACTCGGGTGAGCCCTTCCACCTCGATCTCGTCCGCACCATGCTGACCGAGCACGATCTGTCCGCCGACCAGCTGCAGACCCCGCCGGACCTGCCGCTGGACCCGGAGGAGACGGAGCGCTACCTGGCGTCGGGCCTGGTCCGCGACCGGCTCGCCATGAACTGCTCCGGCAAGCACACCGCGATGCTGGCCGCCTGCGCCGTCAACGGCTGGCCCCTCGACTCGTATCTCGACGAGGACCACCCGCTGCAGCAGCTGGTGCTCGACGGCGTGCGCACGGCGAGCGGCGAGGACGTCGCCCATATCGGCACGGACGGCTGCGGCGCGCCCCTGATGTCGCTTTCGCTGACCGGCCTGGCCCGCGCCTTCCGGCACTTCGTGCTGGCCGCGCCCGGCACCCCGGAGCGCCGTGTCGCGGACGCGATGCGCGCCCATCCGGAGTACGTCGCCGGCACCCGGCGCCCCGACACCTGGCTGATGCGGGCGCTGCCCGGCACCCTGTCGAAGATGGGCGCGGAGGCCGTCCAGGCGCTGGCTCTGCCGGACGGCCGCGCCCTGGCCTTCAAGATCGACGACGGTGCCATCCGCACGCTCGGCCCGGTCCTGGCCCGCGTGCTGCGCCAGATGGGTGTCGACGACCCCGTTCTGGCCCGAATCGAGAATGTGCCGCTGCTGGGCGGCGGCGAGCGGGTGGGGGAGATCCGGGCTTCGTTCTGACGGCGGCGTTCTGGCGGCGGATGCGCTGGGCGGCGGACCTTCCGCCGGCCGGGTGGGAGAAATCCGGGAGCGGTCCGCCGGGGGCGTCGTTACCGTACGGATCATGAGCATCGAGGTCCGTACGGTGGGCGACGACGACATACCTGGCTGGATCACGGCGCTGGCGGGGGGCTTCCTGCACCCCCCGGTGGCCACCGACGAGGACGTCGCCTTCCGCACCGCCCATTACGACCCCGCCCGGACCCAGGGTGCGTACGACGGCGGGCGCTGCGTCGCCACCTTCCGCAGCTTCGCGCAGGAGCTGACGGTGGTGGGCGGTGCGCGACTGTCCGCCGACGCCGTCACGGGCGTCACCGTGTCGCCGACGCACCGGCGGCGCGGCCTGCTGACCCGGATGGTGGAGAACGATCTGCGGGCCGCCAAGGAGCGCGGCGACACCGTCTCCACCCTGATCGCCGCCGAGTACCCGATCTACGGGCGGTTCGGCTACGGCCCTGCGGCCTGGACCACGTCCTGGCGGATCGACGTGGCCCGCACCCGGCTCGATCCGCGGCACGCCGCACCGGAGAGCGGCGGCCGGATCGACTTCGCCACCTCCGAGGAGGTCCGCGCGCTCGGGCCCGGTCTCCACGACCGCTTCCGCGTCCGGGTGCCGGGCGCCGTGTCCCGTACCGACGCGTGGTGGGACCGGAACACCGGGACCGTCCGCCTCCCCAGCTCCCCGTGGACCGAGCGGCACAACGCCGTCTACCGCTCCCCGTCCGGCGAGATCGAGGGCCTGGCCTGCTTCACCGTCAAGGCGCGCTGGGAGGCCAAACGGCCGGAGAACACCGCCCTGGTGGACGGGCTGATCGCGACCACGCCCGCGGCCGAGCGCGCGCTGTGGCAGTTCCTGTGTTCCATCGACTGGGTGCTGCACGTCGACACCGGGAACCGCGGCCCCGACGATCTGCTGCCGCACTTCCTGGGCGATCCGCGGGCGGCGGCCGTCCAGGACCACTCCGACTTCCTGTGGCTGCGCCCGCTGGACGTCCCCCGGATGCTGGAGGCGCGTACGTATCCGGTGTCCGGCTCCCTCGTCCTGGAGGTCGAGGACCGCGCAGGGCTGGCCGGCGGCCGCTTCCTGCTGGACGCGGGACCGGACGGCGCCACCTGCACACCGACCACCCGTTCCGCTCAACTCGCCCTGGGTGTGGGCGAGTTGGCGACGCTCTATCTGGGGGACGCGCCCGCGTCGCGGCTGGCGGCCCTGGGCACGGTCCGCGAGGAGCGGGCGGGCGCGGTCGCCACCGCCGATCTGCTGCTGCATACGGCGGCGCGGCCGTGGTGCCCGGACATGTTCTGAGGCGGCGAGGCAGCGAGGCGGCGAGGCGGCGCTGACCGGCCCGTGGGGGCCGCCCTTGGGGGCGAGTTCCCCGTAGGGGCGCGCGGACGCTGCCCCAATGGCGATGGCCTGCATAAAGTGGCGATGAGACAGTGCACCAACGGTTCACCAGAGGACACGGGTGCGGCTGAGCACGCAGCGCACCACCCACCACAGCAGGAGGCCGGCGACCATGAGCGACGCGAATTCCGAGCCGAAGGGGCCCGAGGCGATCGAGCACGCGCATGACCCCGAGGTGCTGCAGCTCGCGGCCAAGGTGTTCGACCTGGCGCGGCACGGCGACACGGACACGGTCGCCGCGTACGTGGACGCGGGAGTGCCCGCCAACCTGACGAACGACAAGGGCGACTCCCTGGTGATGCTGGCCGCGTACCACGGCCATGGGGCCACCGTGGAGGCGCTGCTCCAGCGCGGCGGCGACCCCGACCGCCCCAACGACCGGGGTCAGACGCCGCTGGCCGGTGCGGTGTTCAAGGGCGAGGACGAGGTCATCAAGGTGCTGCTCGCGCATGGCGCGGACCCGACGAAGGGGACGCCGTCGGCGATCGAGACGGCGCGGATGTTCCAGAAGTCGGAGCTGCTGAAGCAGTTCGGGGCGGAGTGACGGCCGGGGAGGCGGCGGCGAGGAGCGACGGCGAGGAACGAGGGTGAGCGCACTGAGCACAGAGGTTGACCTGAAGTTCAGTTGAGGTCCTAGCGTCGGGGCCTGACGGCGACACCGCCGGTCAGACACCCACGCACCCGGGGCGCGCACGCTCTCCCGCGCCGCGTTCCCGCCTCAACGAAGGGCTCCTCGTATGTCCGATCGCCTGTCCGAGCACCGCTACTCCCTCGCAGTGATCGTCGGCAGCACCCGGGAGGGCCGGTTCGCGCCCGTCGTCGCGAACTGGTTCGCCCGGCACGCCGAGAACCATCCGGACATCACGGTCGACGTCGACGTCATCGACCTGGGCACCATCCGGCCCTACGAACTCCGTTACGGCAGTGAGGAATACGCCTCCTTCGCCAAGCGCGTCGACGCGGCGGACGCCTTCGTCGTGATCACCCCGGAGTACAACCACTCCTTCCCCGCGCCCCTCAAGCACGCCATCGACCTGCTGCAGCCGCAGTGGCGGGCCAAGCCGGTGGGCTTCGTCTCGTACGGCGGGATCTCGGGCGGGCTCCGCGCCGTCGAGCAACTGCGGCTGGTCTTCGCCGAGTTGCATGCCGTGACGGTGCGCGAAACGGTGAGCTTCGCCGGCGCCGGAAGCCTCTTCGACGACGAGGGGCGGCTGCACGACCCGGCCCCGGCGACCAAGGCCGCCGATGCCCTGCTCAAGCAGCTGACGTGGTGGGCCGTCTCCCTCCGGGAGGCCCGGACGGCCCGGCCTTACGGCGCCTAGCCCCGGCGGGTGGTCTCGCCCCCGACCCTCAGCCCTCCTCCCCCTCTTCCTTCTCCTCCGGCTTCTCCTCCGGGCCGATCGTGCGGTCGACGAGGGCGGAGATCAGGCCGTCGGTGTCCTCGACGGGCACGACCCCCGGCAGTGTGAGCTGCTCCAGCATCAGCCCGGTCATCGCGAGATAGATCAGCACCACGGCGGTACGGTCGCCCGGCAGCCCGCTCTCCAGGTGGAAGCGGATGTCCTCGTCGAGCGTCTCGCGGATGACCCGGGTCAGCGCGGCCCGCAGTTCGGGGCGCCGGGTCGCCTCCAGGCGTAGCTCCAGCATCGCCAGGTAGCCGGTACGGTGCTCGGTCACCCGACGGTTGATCCACCCCATCAGCTCGGCCACCAGCGCCCGGCTCGGCGGCGCCGCCATCACCGCGGTCACCTCGTCCGGGTCGGGCGCGATGCGTTCGTGGATCTGCCCGGTGACCTGGGCCAGGAGATCGTCCCGGCTGGCGAAGTAGTTGGACGCCGTGCCGTTGGGCACCGCCGCGGCCGTATCGACGGCACGGAAGGTCAGCCCACGGGCGCCGTCCCGCGCCAGCACCTCGATAGCGGCATCCACCAGCGCCGTACGCCGCTCAGGATTACGCACCATGCCGTCTCCCTGTTCCTCGCGAAATCCACAACCCCCTTGCAACCACTACGGCTAGAGTACTACAACTGAAGTGGTTCACCGGGGCTTCCCCGGACCTACCCGATTCCGGAGAGGACATCCATGCGCTTCGCCAAGCTCGGCACCGCCCTGCTCACCGACGACGTCGCCGCCAGCACCCGCTTCTACGTCGATCACTTCGACTTCCGGCCGCTCGCCGAACTGGACTGGTACGCCAGCCTCCAGCACCCCCAACACCCGGACTACACCCTTGATTTCGTGCTGCGCGGGCACGAGGCCATGCCGGCCGACTTCCGGGCCCAGAAGACCGGGGGCGCACTCCTCGGCTTCCTCGTCACGGACGCCGCGGCGGAGGAAGCGGCCCTGCGCGCCAAGGGCGTCCCCATAGCCGAGCCCCTGCGGGACGAGCCCTGGGGCCAGCGCCGATTCAACGTCTGGGCCCCCGAGGGCACCCTGATCGAGGTGCTCCAGAACATCGACCCCGACCCGGAATGGCTGGCCGCCCAGGGACTGTGAGCCCGTAGGCCGTCTGACGTATGCCGTAGGCCGTGTCCCGTAGGCCCCGTGCCGAAAGCCGCCCGCCGTACGCCGTGCTCGATTACTCCGCGGCGGGGCGCTCCTGCACCGCCCAGCCGTTCCCGTCCGGGTCGGTGAAGTAGACAAACGAGTTCCATGGCTCGCCGGGTCCTTCGGCCATCGCGCCGTCCTCCACATGCTGCACGGGACCGGCCGCCACCCCGTGCTCCAGCAACTGGGCGCGGGCCGCCGCGACATCGGACACCACCAGTTGCAGCCCCCGTACGGAGCCCGGCTCCGCCGTGTCCACGCCGGCACCCGCGCCGATGACGATCGAGCAGCCCGACCCGGGAGGCGTCAGCTGCACAATCCGCACGTCCTCGCCGATGCGGACGTCGTGGTCGACGGCAAAGCCCACCTGCTCGCTGTAGAAACGCTTCGCCCGGTCCACGTCGGACACCGGAACCGGCACCAGTTCGAGCTTCCAGTCCATGGCGCGCCGCCCTTCCGTACGGGCAACGGAGTACGCCCAGCAGCGGCAGCCGAGGGCCTTGTCGCGCCCGGAAAAAGTCTAGGCAGTGAGCGGCGACCCCGCCGGTCGACGGGCCGGGGGGACGGGCCGCGGCCGGGCACCCGCCCGCTGCCGCTCCCCTCGGCCCCTCCCCTCGCCCCCTCACCCGTCCACGAACGTCATGCTCACCTCGTCGTAGCGCGTCCCGGCGATCTGCGTGGGCGGTGCCGCGGCGTCGATCTCGGCGAGTTCATCGGCGGTCAGCCGTACGGAGAGCGCGCCGAGGTTCTCCTCCAGGTACTTCTCCCGGCGGGTGCCCGGGATCGGCACGACATCGTCGCCGCGGTACTGCACCCACGCCAGGGCCAGCTGCCCGGCGGTGACGCCCTTCTCGGCGGCCAGTTCGTTCAGCTGCTCCACGATGGCGAGGTTCTGCTCCAGATTGCCGTCGGCGAACCGGGGCTGGGTCCGGCGCAGATCGGACTCCGGCAGCCCGTCCACCGAGGTGTAACGCCCGGTCAGAAAGCCGCGTCCGAGCGGTGAGAACGGCACCAGGCCGATGCCGAGCTCCCGGCACACCGGCGCGATCTCATGCTCCAGATCGCGGGTCCACAGCGACCACTCGCTCTGCAGCGCGGCGATCGGATGCACCGCATGCGCCCGCCGGAGGGTGGCCGCGCTCGCCTCGGACAGGCCGAGGTGCCGCACCTTGCCGGCCATGACGAGCTCGGCCATCGCGCCGACGGTCTCCTCGATCGGCACATCCGGGTCGACCCGGTGCTGGTAGTAGAGGTCGATGTGGTCGACCCCGAGCCGGCGCAGCGACGCGTCACAGGCCTGCCGTACGTACGCGGCGTCGCCCCGGATCACGGTCGGCTCCCCCAGCCGGTTGGCGAACCCGAACTTCGTCGCCAGCACCACGGCATCCCGGTGTCCGGCGATGGCCCGCCCGATCAGCTCCTCGTTGTGGCCCGCCCCGTAGAAGTCGGCGGTGTCCAGCAAGCTGACTCCGAGGTCGAGCGCCCGGCGGATGGTCGCGATCGACTGCTCGTCGTCCGCGGCCCCGTATCCGTGGCTCATCCCCATACAGCCGAGCCCCTGCGCCGAAACCGCCAGCTCACCAAGGTGACGCGTGGGAATGTCCGTCATGCTGCTACCTCCTGGCGCTGTACCGCGGATGGATCCGGGACCTGCCCCTGGATCACGGTTCAGACGTTAGGAGTTCGAGCGCGCTCCAAGTCAACAACGCTCCGAACGCCGCCCGGCGTCACCCGCCCGTCAGCCATCACCGATCCCATCAGCCATCGCCGCGGCCGTCAGCCATCACCGCGGCCGTCTTCTCCGGCAATCGCCCGCAGGGACCGGCAGTGGGCGGTGAAGGCGGCCCGGCCGTCCTCGGTGAGCGCGAGCCAGGTACGCGGACGCTTGCCGACGTACCCCTTCGTGACCGCGACATAGCCCGCCTTCTCCAACGTGGCGACCTGCCGCGAGAGCACCGAGTCGCTCACCTCGACCGTGTCGCGGACGAACGCGAACTCGGCTTTGTCGGCGGCCGCCAGGGTCGCCACGATGGAGAAGCGAACCGGCGCGTGTATCACCTCGTCGAGCCCATGTCGCGGATGGGCGCCGGGGCGCGAACGGGTTCCAGGGCTCGCCTGGGCTCCAGAATGCGCATCACTCACCGTCGGGCCTCCAGATAACCGCCTATCAGGCCGGGAAGTGCCACCAGCATCGCGCCGGGGACCCACCATGCCTCGACACCCCGGAACCAGGTGATCCCCGGAAACAGTACGGCGAAGAAGAGCAGCGCCCAGGCCATGATCAGGCCGTTGTTCCAACGGGTGAATCCGCGCCGGGCAACGGGCTGCCGGGCGGCGTACACCGAGAGTCCCGTGAGCGCGAGAATCCAGAAGCCGATTCCGAACGCCACATTGTACGGATGGCTCAACAGCCCGATCGCGAGCATCGAGACGGCGGCCGCGCATCCGTATGCCACTTGGTAGCGGACGGACCACTTGGATCCGTTCCGAACGGTGGATCCCAACTCCCGCGCGCGAGCCAGTGCGGCCGCCGCGTCCTTCGAGGCGTACTCGGACACTCCAGTCCTCCCCCTTGCCGATCGATCCCTGCCGATCGATCCCCTGTTCCATAAGCATGACAAGTACTTTCCAGTTTGACAAGTACTTTCCAGATGCCAGCCGAAGGGTGCCTACAGCGAACTCCACCTCGCCGAAGGCAGCTTGACGGTGGCCCAGGGAAGCCGCCCGAGCGCGCCCGCGCGGCCCTCATCCGCACGCCTTACCCGAGCTCGGGTAAAGTTGCCGTCTCCAGCAGTGGACCGACCCAGGAGGTGAGACCGATTCCCCGCCAGACCAGGCAGGTGCTCCCGTCTCGCGCGCGTGCGGTCCACCCGACACAGGTGACCGCCCGACAGACGTGACCCGGGGAGCGCCATCGGCGTCCCGAAAGGCTCACATGTCGACCATCCCGTCACCGCACCCCTCACCGGGAATCGCGGCACAGTCCGCACCTCTCTCCTCTCCGCTCGACTCTCTCCTCGCCCCTCCCCTCACCCGCCCCGCCGTCGTCGCCAGGCTTCGCGCCGCCGGCTGTGTCTTCGCCGAGGACGAGGCGGAGTTGCTCGTCTCCACGGCACGTACGCCGGACGAGCTCGCCGCCATGGTGGAACGGCGGACCGGTGGCCTCCCGCTCGAACACGTCCTGGGCTGGGCCGAGTTCGCCGGCCTGCGCGTCGCGGTGGATCCCGGGGTCTTCGTGCCGCGCCGCCGCACCGAGTTCCTCCTCGGCCGGGCCGTCGGCCTCGCCCGCGCCCTCGACCGGCCGCGGCCCGTCATCGTCGACCTGTGCTGCGGCTCGGGCGCGGTGGGCGCCGCGCTGGCCGCCGCCCTGGGCCGGGTCGAGCTGTACGCCGCGGACATCGAACCCGCCGCGGTGCGCTGCGCCCGCCGCAACCTCGCTGCCGCCGGTGGCGAGGTCCACGAGGGCGACCTCTTCGCCGCGCTGCCCGCCGGCCTGCGGGGCCGCATCGACGTCCTGGTGGCCAACGTTCCCTACGTACCGACCGACGAGGTCGGACTGCTTCCCCCGGAGGCCCGCGAGCACGAGCCGCTGGTGGCGCTCGACGGCGGCGCGGACGGGCTCGACGTCCTGCGGCGGGTGACCGCGGCCGCGCCGGAATGGCTGGCGCCCGGCGGCCATGTACTGGTCGAGACGAGCGAGCGGCAGGCGCCCCACGCCGTCGAGGCCTTCGCCCGCAACGGGCTCGTCCCTCAGGTGGCCGGCGACGACGACCTGTACGCCACGGTCGTCATAGGCACCGGAACCGGTACGGGACGCGGCACGGGATCCAGCACCCACCACCAGGCCCCACGACCCGCCCACCACTCCTGCTAGCGCTTGCTTGCAAAAGTTAGCACTTGGATGCATTATCGACACATGGCATCACTCAACGTCGGCAATCTCGGTGAGTTCCTGCGGGAGCAGCGGCGCACGGCGCAGCTGAGCCTGCGGCAGCTCGCCGATGCCGCCGGGGTGTCCAACCCGTATCTCAGCCAGATCGAGCGCGGCTTGCGCAAGCCGAGTGCGGAGATCCTGCAGCAGCTGGCCAAGGCGCTGCGGATATCCGCCGAGACGCTGTACGTCCAGGCCGGGATCCTCGACGAGCGGCACGGGCTCGACGGGGTCGAGGTGCAGACCGCGATCCTCACCGACCCGTCGCTGAACGAAAAGCAGAAGCACGTCCTGCTGCAGATCTACGAGTCCTTCCGTAAGGAGAACGGGGTCGGCAGCGGCAACGAGGACGGCACTGCGAGCGGGCATGAGGACGGGCGCGGCACGGACTCCCATGAGACAGAGGCCGACGGCGGCCCGCACGCCACCTGAGCAATCGATTTCGTTTCCAGGAGGAATAACGTCATGGCCATCAAAACCGATGACCTCCGTACCCCGCTGTACGCACTGGCCGGTGCCACCGACCTGGCCGCCGAGAAGCTCGGTGAGGTGCCGCAGCTGGTCGAGAAGATCCGGGCCGAGGCGCCCAAGCGCTTCGAGTCCGTGCGGGCCACCGACCCCAAGGAAGTCCAGGAGCGTGTCACCAAGCAGGCCAAGGACGCCCAGGAGAAGGTCAAGGAGCTGCTGGGCTCGCTCGACGGCGACCTGAAGAAGTTCGGCGAGCAGGCTCAGGAGCTGGCGCTGCAGGGCGTGGGCCGGGCCGCCGAGGTCGCCGTTCGCGCCCGTGAGACGTACGACGAGCTGGCCAAGCGCGGCCGTGGCGCCGTGCAGACCTGGCGCGGCCAGGCCGCCGACCAGGCGGAGGAGCTGGCGGTGGCGATCGAGCCGGAGCCGGCGGCGAAGACCGAGGACGCGGCGAAGCCGGTGCCCGCGCCCGCTAACGGCACCTCGACCGAGAGCAAGTCCGCCGCGGCGAAGAAGAGCACCACCGCGCGCAAGCCGGCGGCGAAGAAGACCCCGCCGCAGTCCGCGAAGTGACCTCGGTCACCGTTCGCTGAGCGGACGGACAAGCGGGACAACGGGATGAACATCGGATACGGCGCGGGCCGGGCACATTTCAGGTGCCCGGCCCGTTCTCCGGTTACGGTCCGTTCCTCCGGGTACGGTCCGCCTCCGGGTACGGTGGGGCGGCGTAGGGCCAGAAGACCGTACGGAGAACAAGAAGCGGGACGACCGGCGAAACGGGCGGTGGCAGTGTGCTGATCTACGGGTTCCAGAACTTTCTGGGCTATTTGCAGCTCGCTCTGGGCGTGTATGCCGCCGTGATGCTGGTCGACGCTGCGGTGCGCCGCGAGGACGCGTATCGCGCGGCCGACAAGCAGACCAAGGGCATGTGGCTGATCTTCCTGGTGCTCGCCACGGCGCTGCTGTTCCTGATGCCGTTCGACATGTTCCTGCCGATCATCGGCATCATCGCGGTGATCGTCTACACGGTGGATGTGCGCCCGGCGCTGCGGCAGGTCTCCGGCGGCGGTCGCGGTCCGCGCCGCGGCGGCTCCAGCTCGGACGGCCCGTACGGCCCCTACAACGGCGGCCGGTGAGCGGAGGCGGGATCGGCGGAGCGGCCGCCCCGGCCTTTCCGGGCCCGACCCGTCGGACCGGCGCTAGCGCCGGTCCAGCAGCAGCACCGCGACATCGTCCGTCAGCTCCCCGCCGTTGAGGTCGCGGACCTCCTTGACCGACGCCTCGAGCAGTTCCTCGCCCCTCAGCCCGGCCGCCATCTGGCGGCCGACCAGTTCGGCCATGCCCTCCTGGCCGAGGCGCTGGTTGCCCTGCCCGATGCGGCCCTCGATCAGGCCGTCGGTGTACATCATCAGGCTCCACGAGCCGCCCAGTTCGACCTGCCGGCGGGGCCAGCGGGCGTTGGGCAGCAGGCCGAGCGCCGGGCCGCCGAACTCGTACGGCAGTAGCCGCGGGGTGCGGCCCGCGCGGGCCAGCAGCGGCGCGGGGTGGCCGGCCAGGCACAGGCCCGCGCGCCGGCCGTCCGGGGAGATGTCGACGGTGCACAGCGTCGCGAAGATCTCGTCGTCGGCGCGCTCGTGCTCCAGCACCTTCTGGAGGGTGGACAAGAGCTCGTCGCCGCACAGTCCGGCGAAGGTCAGAGCGCGCCAGGCGATGCGCAGTTCGACGCCGAGGGCGGCCTCGTCGGGGCCGTGGCCGCAGACGTCGCCGATCATCGCGTGGACGGTGCCGTCCGGGGTGCGGACGGTGTCGTAGAAGTCGCCGCCGAGCAGCGCGCGGCTGCGGCCGGGGCGGTAGCAGGCGGCGAAGCGGAGGTCGGAGCCGTCGAGCAGGGGGGTGGGCAGGAGGCCGCGCTCCAGGCGGGCGTTCTCCTGGGCCAGCATCCGTGACTCGGTGAGCTGGCGCTGGGCGAGGTCGGCGCGTTTGCGTTCGACGGCGTAGCGGACGGCGCGGCTGAGCACGGCGCCGTCCAGTTCGTCGCGGAAGAGGTAGTCCTGGGCGCCGACGCGTACCGCGTCCGCGGCGCGCTCGGCGTCGGTCTCGGAGGTCAGCACCAGGACCGCCTGGGCCGGTGCCAGCCGCAGCACCTCGCGCAGCATGTGCAGCTCGTCGCCGGGGCGGCCCTCGTCGGCTGTGTCCCGCTCGTCGTGCTCGGGCGGGGCCAGATCGAGCAGGATGCAGTGCACGTCGTCGGTGAGCAGTCGCTCGGCCTCGGTGAGGTTCCGGGCGGTACGCAGCCGGACCTTGCGGCCCGACCAGTCCCACATGTCGGGTATCGGGCTGTTGGGGTCCTCGCCGATGAGAAGCAGGGTCAGGCCCTGGTCGGGGAAGCCGTGGTTGGCCGAAAAGGGCTGCATCGCCCCTTGGGGCTCCTGCCGGTCCCGGGAGCCCATGCCCAGGCCGTACTGCACGAGGGCGGTAGCGGGCTCCGCCGGGGCGCTTTCGCCCTGGTCGGCCGCGGCGCGGGCACTCGTGCCCCAGCCGCCGGTGGCACAGGCGCTCACGCCCCGGGCCGCCGCGTTCCCCTCCGCAGACACAGCGGCCGCCGGCGCGGCGTCCGCGCAGGCGTCGTCCGCCGCGCTCGCCTGCTGCGGCAGCACGGCCGTCCGCTGGTGCGGTACGGGTACGGGCATTCCTCTACTTCCTTCCCTCCCCCCGAGGGTGGGTGGCGCACCGACGGCACACCACCGTGCCGACTTCACGTTCCGGTCGTTCAAATGAGCGAGACGCCGGGCACTGAGAGGCGACCATAGCGCCAGTGTCGAGCGGTATGGAATGGCCGATGGCAATCGGCCAACGTCATATGCCGCATCTCATCAGCGATTTCCCTTGGCGAGGCAGGAAAGCGGAATGACGAACATCACCCCGCTTGACCGCATTCCGCTACGCGCCGACAACCGTCCGATAGCAATCGAACCGGTCATTTATCGGGCGGCGTCATCGCCCGCATGCCGCCGGGATGCCTCGACGCGGCGCCGGAGGGCCGCCCGTATCAGTTCGGGCTTCGCCCTTATCGCGCCGATTGTCGTCGGCTGTCTTCACTCCGGCGGTCGTCCATATCCGGCCGGACGACACCCAGGATCGGCATCGAGCCGGCGCCGGTGATCGTGATCTTCCGGCCGGGCCGCGGGGCATGCACAATCGCCCCGTCACCGACATACATCCCCACATGACTGGCATCGGTGAAATAAATGATCAGATCGCCCGGCCGCATCTCTTTGACGCCCACCCGGGGCAGCTGCCGCCACTGTTCCTGCGAGGTCCGCGGGATCGTCCGGCCGCCTGCCTGCCAGGCCCGGAGGGTCAGTCCGGAGCAGTCGAAGGTGTCCGGCCCCTCCGCGCCCCACACATAGTCCTTGCCGATCTGTGCGGTGGCGTACGCGATCGCCTTCTTGCCTTTGGCGGACGCTTTGTTGCTGATTTCCTCCAGCACACCGGAGTCGAGCCATTTCTGCTGCTCCCTGAGCGCCTGCTCGTCCTCCAGCTCCTTCAGCCGGTCCTTTTCCTCCGCGGCCAGCCGGGATTCCAGTTTCTTTGCCGCGTCGATCTGTTTCTTGATGTCCCGCTGCGCGCTTTCCTTCTTCTCACGGTTCGCCTCCAGCCGCTCCCAGCGGTCCGTGGCGTCCTGTGAGTAATCCTCCAAGTCACCCTTCAGAAGGGTAAGTTGACTGATCACGCCCTTGGCGGCCTGCTGCCCCTTACGGGCGAGGATGACATTGTCGAGAAAGAGCTCGGGGTCGGTATTGAGCACCAGCTTGGCCTCGGGCGGAATCCCGCCGCCCCGGTACTGCGCACTGGCCAGCACACCGGCCTGCTGCTTGAGCGCGGTCAGCTTGCGCTGCGTCTTGTCGATGCTGCGCGCCAGCCTGACGATCTCTTTCTGCTGGATCTCGACCTCTTCCCTGGCGCCGTTGTAGGCGTCGGTCGCCCGCTCCGCCTTGCGGTAGAGGTTCTCGATCTTCTTGCGTACGTCCTCCAGGCGCTTGCCCGGCTCGGGATCCGCGGCGTACGCGGCCGTCTCCGCCCCGCCCAGCAACCCCATCGCGCACAGAACGACTCCGGTACACACCGCGATCCGGCCACGCCGGCCGCCCCGTACACCCCGTTCGCGCCGTACTCCCCATCCACCCTGAACGCCCTGTCGTGCCCCCTGGCGCCCCACCAGCCACCTCCGGTCGTTCCGCACCGATTCGCGTCCTCGCCTCAGGCGCGGATGCTGCCATACCGGCCGGTAATCCAACAGAGCGACGGGCCGTTTCTCATGAGCGGACGGATGTTTCTCATGAACGGCGCCCCGTCTCGCACGGCGAATGCGCCGTCTCGCACGGCCGATGCGCCTCCCCCACACCCGCCACACCCCCTCCCACCTGCGTGAATTCCTCGCAGGGTGCCCCTTGTCCGCCGGTCGGCGAACCGCCCGAGATCACTCGAACGGCGCACCCACCTGACGGCCGAGGTTCACCTTGCGTTCACTCTCCTCCATCGGCCGCTTCACTTGGTCTGCCTAATTTCAGCCGTACCGAGTGCGCGTCATGCCCTCAGGGCTCACGCGGCACGGCCAGCTGACACCGCACCCCCACGGCGGTCACCACAAAAGAGTCATCACCCCCGTCCCCATTCCGCTCGCCGAAAGAACCGGCGCGCCCCAGGAAGGAACTCTCGACAGTGAAGCTTCAGCGCAAGAACCGGGTTCGCGCCCTCGCCGTTGGCGCTCTCGCCGTCTCCGGTGCCCTGGCCCTGACGGCGTGTGGCTCCGACGACACCAGCGCCTCCGGCGGTGCCGGCGGCGCCGCCAAGACCGCCAACATCAAGTGCGAGGGCAAGGGCAAGCTGCTCGCGTCCGGCTCATCGGCGCAGAAGAACGCCATGGATGTGTGGGTGCAGAACTACTCGGGCGCCTGCAAGGACACCGAGATCAACTACCAGCCGACCGGTTCCGGTGCCGGCGTGACGACCTTCCTGCAGGGCCAGACCGCGTTCGCGGGCTCCGACTCGGCGCTCAAGCCCGAAGAGGTCACGAAGTCGAAGCAGGTCTGCAAGGGTGGCAAGGCGATCGACCTGCCGATGCTCGGCGGCCCGATCGCGATCGGCTACAACGTCCCCGGCGTGGACAACCTGGTCCTCGACGCCGAGACCCTCGCCAAGATCTTCGACTCGAAGATCACCAACTGGAACGACAAGGCGATCGCCAAGCTGAACCCGGGCGCCAAGCTTCCTGACCTCAAGATCCAGGCGTTCCACCGCTCCGACGACTCGGGCACCACGGACAACCTCACCAAGTACCTGAAGGCCGCCGCCCCGGGTGCCTGGAAGCACGAGCCGGCGAAGAAGTGGGAAGGCGAGGGCGGCCAGGCGGCCTCCGGCTCGTCCGGCGTCTCCTCGCAGGTCAAGCAGACCAGCGGCGCGATCTCCTACTTCGAGCTGTCCTACGCGACCTCCAGCAAGATCACCACGGCCAAGCTGAACACCGGCGCCAAGGCCCCCGTCGAGGCCACCACCGCCAACGCCTCCAAGGCGATCTCCGAGGCCAAGCCGGCCGGCGAGGGCGACGACCTGGCGCTGAAGCTCAACTACACCACCAAGGCCGAGGGCGCGTACCCGATCACCCTGGTGACGTACGAGATCGCCTGCGACAAGGGCAACAAGGCCGAGACCCTGCCCGCCACGAAGTCCTTCCTGACCTACGTCGCCAGCAAGGACGGCCAGGGCGCCCTCGAGGCCCTCGGCTACGCCCCGCTGCCCACCGAGATCGCCGACAAGGTCCGCAAGACCGTCACGACGCTCTCCTGACCCTCCCGGGCGGCATGCCTGACCGAAGGCCGTACGGCACCGGGTCCACCAGGACCCACCGCCGTGCGGCCTGAGGGCCGCCGCCCGTCCGGTGCACCGCCGCGCCAGGAGCCCTCGCCGGCTCCGCAGACCGGAGAAACCATGACTTCACCTTCGCTAACCGACACGCCTCCACCGCCGGCCGGGAACGACGTGCACTCCGCCGTCTCCGGCAAGGCCGTACGCCCCGGAGACCGGATATTCCTCGGGTTCTCCCGTGGCTCCGGTATCGCCCTCCTGGTGATCATGGCCGCCATCGCGGCCTTCCTCACCTACCGGTCCGTGCTCGCCATCTCCGGCGACAAGGCCAACTTCTTCACCACGCTCGACTGGAACCCCACCGGCGTCGAGCCCAAGTTCGGCATCGCCGTCCTCGCGTTCGGCACCGCCGTCAGCTCGGTGATCGCGATGGCCATCGCGGTCCCGGTCGCGGTCGGCATCGCGCTGTTCATCTCGCACTACGCGCCGCGCAGGCTGGCCTCGCCGCTCGGCTACGTCATCGACCTGCTCGCCGCGGTGCCCAGCATCATCTACGGCCTCTGGGGCGCGCTCTTCCTCGTCCCGCACCTGACCGGCCTCTACAGCTGGTTCGACGACTACCTCGGCTGGACCGGCATCTTCGCGTACGGCGACGGAGCCGCCCGCTCCCTGTTCACCGTCGGCATCCTGCTCGCGATCATGATCCTGCCGATCGTGACCAGCGTCAGCCGCGAGGTGTTCCTCCAGGTCCCGAAGATGCACGAGGAGGCCGCGCTGGCGCTCGGCGCCACCCGCTGGGAAGTCATCCGGATGTCGGTGCTCCCCTTCGGCCGCTCCGGAGTCATCAGCGCCTCGATGCTGGGCCTGGGCCGTGCGCTCGGCGAGACGATGGCCGTCGCCACGGTGCTCTCCCCGAGCTTCCTGATCAACACCAGCCTGCTGGACCCGGGCGGCGGCACCTTCGCCCAGAACATCGCCAGCAAGTTCAGCGAGGCCGATGAGTTCGGCCAGGACGCCCTGATCGCGTCCGGTCTGGTCCTCTTCGTGATCACGCTGCTCGTCAACGGCGCGGCCCGCCTGATCATCGCCCGCCGCAAGGAGTACTCGGGAGCCAACGCATGAGTGACGTCATGACGAAACCGCGGCCGGTCACCAACGGTGGCCACCCCGTCTCCCTCAAGCACGCCCGGCTGCCCCGCTGGACCCCGCCGGTGCTCGCGCTCGCCGCGGCCGCCGCGGGCAGCGGGATCGGCATCGTCGGCGGCCTGGACAGCAAGATCCAGTGGGGGCTGATCGCCGCCCTGGTCTTCATCCTCGGTACGTTCGCGCTGGCCGCGGCCGTCGAGGGCAGCCGGCAGGCCAAGGACCGGATGGCCACCACCCTGGTCTGGATCGCCTTCCTGCTCGCCGTCATCCCGCTCGCCTCCCTGCTGTGGGAGACGATCGCCCGCGGCATCAAGGTCCTGGACGGCTACTTCCTGTCCCACTCGATGGGCACCCTCCCGGACGCGATGCCCGGCGGCGGTATCTACCACGCGATCATCGGCACCCTGGAGCAGGTCGGCCTGGCCACCCTGATCGCCGCGCCGATCGGTCTGCTCACCGCGATCTACCTGGTCGAATACGGCCGCGGCAGGCTCGCCAAGGCCGTCACCTTCTTCGTCGACGTGATGACCGGCATCCCGTCCATCGTGGCCGGCCTGTTCATCCTCTCCGTCTGGATCCTCATCCTCGGCTTCGGTCCGTCCGGCTTCGCCGGCTCGATGGCCCTGGCGATCCTGATGATGCCGGTCGTGGTCCGCTCCACCGAGGAGATGCTCAAGCTCGTCCCGAACGAGCTGCGCGAGGCCTCACTCGCCCTGGGCGTCCCCAAGTGGCGCACCATCCTCAAGGTCGTCCTGCCGACGTCGATCGGCGGCATCACCACCGGCGTGATGCTGGCCATCGCGCGTATCGCCGGCGAGACCGCCCCGGTGCTGCTCCTGGTGTGGGGCGCGAAGACGATCAACAACAACCCCTTCGAAGGTGCGCAGCAGTCCCTGCCGCTGTACGTGTTCCAGCAGTGGCAGATCGGTACCGACGCGGCATACGACCGCGCCTGGGCCGCGGCGCTCGTCCTGATCGCCTTCGTCATGATCCTCAACCTGGTGGCCCGCGGCATCGCCCGCTGGAAGGCCCCCAGGACCGGCCGCTAAAAGCGTCGAGCTGTCGGCTCCGCCAAGGCAGCGACCAGCAGAAAGAAGTAGTGATCCTCATGGCCAAGCGAATCGACGTCAGCGGCCTCTCCGCCTACTACGGCAACCACAAGGCCATCGACGACATCTCGATGACCGTCGAGCCGCGCTCCGTGACCGCCTTCATCGGCCCCTCCGGCTGCGGCAAGTCGACGTTCCTGCGCACCCTGAACCGTATGCACGAGGTCACCCCCGGCGGCCACGTCGAGGGCAAGGTGATGCTGGACGACGAGAACCTCTACGGCTCCGGGGTCGACCCGGTCGCCGTCCGCCGCACCGTCGGCATGGTCTTCCAGCGCCCCAACCCGTTCCCCACCATGTCGATCTTCGACAACGTGGCGGCCGGGCTGCGGCTGAACGGCTCGTACAAGAAGAGCGAGCTCAAGGACATCGTCGAGAAGTCCCTCAAGGGCGCCAACCTCTGGAACGAGGTCAAGGACCGCCTCAACAAGCCCGGCTCGGGCCTGTCCGGCGGTCAGCAGCAGCGGCTGTGCATCGCCCGCGCCATCGCGGTCGAGCCCCAGGTGCTGCTGATGGACGAGCCCTGCTCGGCGCTCGACCCGATCTCCACCCTCGCCATCGAGGACCTGATCGGCGAGCTGAAGGAGCGCTTCACGATCGTCATCGTGACGCACAACATGCAGCAGGCGGCCCGGGTCTCGGACCGTACGGCCTTCTTCAACCTCGCGGCCGTCGGCCAGCCCGGCAAGCTGATCGAGATCGACGAGACCGAGCGGATCTTCTCCAACCCGTCGGTCCAGGCCACGGAGGACTACATCTCCGGCCGCTTCGGCTGAGCCGTCCTGGCCGCGCGGCTTCGGCCGCGCGGCCGACGCCCCCCGAGCGTCCTGCGGTGCTGCATGGCGGTGCCACCGCAAGGCGAAGGGCCCGCCCCTCGATCCCGAGGGGCGGGCCCATTCACATCTGTCGGGGGTTACCCGGCCCGCTAGCCGAACGCCAGCTGGACGATCCAGTAGCCCAGCGCCGCGACCAGCGCCGCCGCCGGCATCGTGATGAACCAGCCCATCACGATGTTCTTGGCGACGCCCCAGCGCACCGCGCGCGGGCCCTTCGTCGAGCCCACGCCCATGATCCCGGACGTGATGACATGGGTCGTGGAGATCGGCGCGTGGAACATGAACGACGCGGTGTACATGACCGAGGCGGCCGTGGTCTCCGCGGCGAAGCCCTGCGGCGGGTCCAGCTCGATGATCCGCCGGCCCAGGGTGCGCATGATGCGCCAGCCGCCCGCGTACGTACCGAGCGAGAGCGTGATCGCACAGGCCAGCTTGACCCAGATCGGGATGGCCGCGTTCTGGTCCTCGACATCGGCGATGACCAGGGCCATCACGACGATGCCCATGGTCTTCTGCGCGTCCTGGAGACCGTGGCCGAGGGCCATGCCGGCCGCCGAGACGGTCTGCGCGATACGGAAGCCGCGCTTGGCCTTGTGCGGGTTGGCCTTACGGAACATCCACAGGATCAGGACCATCACCAGATAGCCGAGCACCAGGCCGACGATCGGCGAGATGAACATCGGCAGGATGACCTTGTCGACCACACCGGACCAGATCACCGTGGTGCCGCCGGCCAGCGCCGCACCGACCATGCCGCCGAACAGGGCGTGCGAGGACGACGACGGCAGCCCGAAGTACCAGGTGACGAGGTTCCAGACGATCGCGCCGACCAGCGCGGCGAAGAGGATGCCCATCCCCTTGCTGCCATGGGGAGTGGCGATCAGCCCTTCACTGACCGTCTTGGCGACCCCGCTGCCCAGGAAGGCACCGGCGAGGTTCATCACCGCGGCCATCGCCAGAGCCGCCCGCGGGGTCAGCGCCCGCGTCGAGACGGAGGTGGCGATGGCGTTCGCGGAGTCGTGGAAGCCGTTGGTGTATGTGAAACCGAGCGCGACCGCAATGGTCACGACAAGCGCGAAGGTATCCATGGCCGGGGCTCAGGATTCCTTTACCGCGATGGTCTCGACGGTGTTGGCGACGTGCTCGAACGCGTCCGCCGCCTCCTCCAGGATGTCCACGATCTGCTTGAGCTTGAGCACCTCGATGGCGTCGTACTTGCCGTTGAAGAGGTGCGCCAGCAGCTTGCGGTGGATCTGGTCGGCCTGGTTCTCCAGACGGTTGACCTCGATCCAGTACTCGGTGAGGTTGGACATCGTGCGCAGGTTCGGCATCGCCTCGGCGGTCAGCTCGGCCGCCCGCGCCAGCACCTCGATCTGCTGCTCGATGCCCTTCGGCAGCTCCTCCACCTTGTAGAGGACGACGAGATCGACGGCCTCCTCCATGAAGTCCATGATGTCGTCGAGCGACGAGGCGAGCTTGTAGATGTCCTCGCGGTCGAACGGGGTGATGAACGAGGAGTTCAGCTGGTGGAAGATCGCGTGCGTCGCGTCATCACCCGCGTGCTCCGCCGCCCGCATCCGCTCGGCGATCTCGGCCCGTGCGGAGGCGTCCGCCCCGAGCAGTTCCATCAGGAGCTTGGAGCCCGTGACGATGTTGTCCGCGGAGGCGGCGAACATGTCGTAGAAGCTCGTCTCCCTGGGGGTCAGACGAAAGCGCACGTGAAATCCTCGGGGTGCATCGGATTCGGTCGAGTTGATGCTAGGCGCATCATCCAGCCACTGCTAACCGGCATTCCTTCAGTGTCGCCCATCGGGCAGCATGCTCTGCACGGGGTACCACCGGTGCCCGCAAAGTTCAGTACCGTATACCCACGAGGGGTATATAAATCGCCTAGATACCAGGGGAGACGGCCATGGCGACCACGGACGCCGACACCACCGGCAGCACCGAGACGGCCGCTGCCTGCCATACCCCGCAGCCGAAAAACGACCCCCGGACTGTGACTGATCACGATCGCGGCGTGCACGGCTACGCCCAGCAGAAGGACGCCCACCTCAAGCGGCTCCGCCGCATCGAGGGCCAGATCCGCGGCCTCCAGCGGATGCTCGAAGAGGACGTCTACTGCATCGACATCCTCACCCAGGTCTCGGCGAGCACGAAAGGCCTGCAGTCCTTCGGCCTCCAGCTCCTGGAGGAGCACCTGCGGCACTGCGTCGCCGACGCTGCGGTCAAGGGCCCCGAGGCCATCGACGCCAAGGTCCAGGAGGCCACCAAGGCCATCGAACGGATGCTGCGCACCTGACGGCTGGGCAGCCGGAGCGGAAGCGTCGACGCCGGGCCGGCCGTGGCGGATCTCACGCCTCGCCGTCGCCCGCGCCCGCCTCCGCCTCGACGTCCAGCAGCTCATCGATACGGTCCGGGCTGAGCCGATCCTCGCTCGCCGCCGCGGCCGCGATCATCAACTCACCGGTCAGGTCGATCTCGACGAGGGCTACGTGGTCCTGAACCATGCCATGCCGGTGCGGTGCCACGTACAACACCTCCTCCTTCGAGCGCCTTCCCACGCCTGGGGTGGTCAGAGCCCAGGGTAGAGACGGGTACACACTCCGCGCATGGCACGTATGGACCATTTCCGCCCACCCGGCATGCGCCCCGCTCAGGCCCCCCACCGAACCGTTTCGGCCAATCCGGCCACGGGTCGGGGCCGCGGACTCCGGCCGCCCCGGCTCCCGCTCGCTACGGCATCGCCGACGCGATCTTCCCGGTGTAGATGTCCGGTTCGTCCGGTAGCCGCACCTTCGCCTTCGCCCCGAACCCGTAGAGCTCCGTGGTGGATGTCACCGACACGCCCTTCGGCACCCCGTTGGCGAAGTGGAACCGCTGGCGCACCTTGCGCAGCCGCCCCTGCTCGTCGAAATACGCGTCGAACGGCACGTCATCGGTGGTGAACCCTTTCTCCGCCGCCATCAGCGCCGGCTTCGCCCGCCCCGACGTCGCCCTGGCCGCCGCCCCGATGTCCGTCACCCCGCGGTAGTGCCGCACCGTGACCCCGTCCAGCCGCTCGTCCCCCGCGTAGGTCACCTGCCGCGCCCCGCGCAGCAGTTCGGCGGCGGCCAGCGGATCGGTCGCGCCACCGGTGACCAGATTCCCGTCCGCCAGCTGGCCGGTGTCCACCCGCACCCACTTGTCGGCCGGCACCCCCGCCCCGCGGTTCTTCATGTAGAGGGCGCCGGGCGCGAGGATCTCGGTGACCGGCTGCCGCCCGCCGGCGGGCATGCCCGCCGGGTCGGGCAGGACGACCATCAGCTCCCCGCTGCCCGTCCGGAAGTCGTAGCCGCCGGTGCCGCGGATCGCGATCCGGGTGCCGCCGCTCGCGGTCTCCATGGCCGTACGCACCTGCGCGGTGCCGGCCCGCAGCAGCGCGTCGACGCTTCGCCGGACCTCCGCGGCGGCGAACCGGCCGGGCGACGCCTGATCGGTGGCGGCGGCACCGTTCGGCGAACAGCCCGTCGTCAGCAGCCCGACCGCCAGGCCGGTCCCGACCACCAGACCCGTCCCGCACGCCACGCCCACCGCGGCCGCGGCACCGCCTCGCCTGTCCTGCACCACCATGCGTACGAACCCCCTCGGCCGCTGTGTTCAAGACGGCCGGTGCCGGCCGCGGTCTTCCGGACGGTCGGCGTCCTGCCAACGGCTCGTCAGAGGCTCCGCCACGCTCGTAAGAGGCTCCGTCGTCGGATCCGCCGCTTTTGCCCACCGATCCGTTCAACGACGATTTCGGGGGGCCGTCACGCTGCACCCTCCTGAGCGCGTAGCGTGGCGGGGTGCCCGACCGAGCCTTCCGAGACCCGTCGCCAGGTCACCGCACCTTCACCACCGAGCGCGGCGCCTTCTGCCTGGCCCGCTGCGACTGCGGCTGGACGGGCCCGGCCCGGCGCGCCCGCTCCCAGGCGCGCACGGACGCCGAGCGGCACGAGGCGGCCACCGGGCCCGGCAACACGTAGGCCCTCCCCCTCATGGAATGACTCCGTCCGTTCCGGGAACCCCCCACGCCCACACCGCATCTGGGTAGGCAAGGAAGCAAGAGCGCCGAGCGGTACCGGACTTCACGGGCGATATCGGACACTCCCGGACAGTACCGGCCACCACGGAGCAACTACCGGCACAGCGGCACGCAGGGGAAACGCGCCGCCGTATCCACCCGGTGAGGCGCTCTCGCCCCCGCCCCGTGACCACCGGCGGCGGGCCGGCCCGTACGACATCGAGGGGGACTCACCCAGTGAAGCGGCGCACACTCCTGCAAGCCGGCGGTGGACTCGCGGCGACCTCCATCGCCCTGGCCACCGGCTGCGACAAGTCCACCGGCGGAGCGGGCGCGGCGCCCGCCGGGGCCTCCGGCGCCGCCACCACCGCCAACGCGGCCTCCGCCGCCGCCAACGTCTCCGGCGCCTCCTGGAGCGCGCTGGGCAAGAGCCTGGACGGCAAGCTGATACGCGCCTCCGACGCCGCGTACGCGTCCGCCCGGCGCCTCTACAACACCCGCTACGACTCGCTGAAGCCCTCGGCCATCGCGTACGTCGAGCACCCCGCCGACATAGCGGAGTGCCTCGCCTTCGCCCGCCGCCACCAGACCCCGGTGGCCATCCGCAGCGGCGGCCATTCCTACGCAGGCTGGTCCAGCGGCAACGGCAAGCTCATCATCGACGTCTCGTCCCTCTCCAAGGTGTCCGCGCCGTCCGGCGGCACGACCCGAATAGGCGCCGGCGCCAAGCTCATCGACGTGTACGAGGGCCTGGCGCCGCACGGCGTGACCGTCCCCGGCGGCTCCTGCCCCACCGTGGGGATATCCGGCCTCACCCTCGGCGGCGGCCATGGCGTCGTCTCCCGCGCCTACGGCCTGACCTGCGACAGCCTCGTGGGCGCCACCCTCGTCACCGCCGACGGCAAGACCGTCGACTGCGACAAGTCCCAGCATTCCGACCTCTTCTGGGCGCTGCGCGGCGCCGGCAACGGCAACTTCGGCGTGGTCACCGAACTCCGCTTCCGCACCCACCCCGCACCGCCCGCCGTCATGGCCTACATGACCTGGCCGTGGTCCAAGGCGGCCAAGGTCCTCGCCTCCTGGCAGAAGTGGGGCCCGGCGCAGGCCGACGAGATCTGGTCGGCCTGCCATCTCGACGCCCGCCCCGGCGGCACCCCCGGCGTCTCCGTCGCCGTCTTCTCCCTGGGCACCAAGCGCGACCTCCAGAACGCCGTCGACAAACTCGCCGACCAGCCCGGCGGCCCCGGCCCCGCGACCACCGTGCGGATCAACCCGATCGGCTACCTGGACGCGATGGAGGCCTACGCGGGCTGCTCGTCCAAGACCACCGCGCAGTGCCACACACCGGGTTCGCTGCCCGGCCAGACGGGCGCCGGCCAACTGGGCCGCGAGACCTACGCCGCCCGCTCGCACTTCTTCGACCGCGCGCTGTCCACGGCCGGCATCCGCACCCTGATGGACCAGATCGAGACCGGCAGCCGCAAGGGGGTCAACGGCAATGTCGCGCTGACGGCGCTGGGCGGCGCGATCAACCGGGTGGGCCGCACCGACACCGCGTTCGTGCACCGCGGATCCCTTTTCCTCGCCCAGTACTTGGCGTCCTGGCCCGCCAACGGCTCGCCCGGCACCCGTACCGCCTGGCTGGACTCCTTCCACTCCGCGATGCGCCGCCACTCCTCCGGCGCCGCCTACCAGAACTACACGGACCCGTCCCTGAAGGACTGGAAGACCGCCTACTACGGCCCAGCCGCCGGCCGCCTCACCAAGGTCAAGCAGACCTACGACCCACAGCGGCTGTTCAGCACTTTCCCGCAGGCGCTCTGAGGGTGCCTTCGCGAACGGCCCGGCCCCTTCGGCGAGATGCTGTGGGCGCTGGGCCGTATTGCGCGGATGGGGCGGTCCATGACCGCCCTTGCGGCTTTCCAGATGGCCGTCAGCGGACCGTTCGCCAGTCTGGCCATCTGCGGGCGCCCCTGGGCGCGGGCATAGGCCTGGACGCCCTGTGCGGCTGGGCGGACGGGCCCGCTGTCGTCCGCGTCCGGCTCGGCTGAGCCCACCTCTTTCTAGGCGTCTTCAGGATCATCAGACCGCCACCACCAGCGCCCGACTGGCTCACCGTCGGGCACGTCATCGACAAAGGCGGCCGTGCGTTTCCGGCTGACCGTGCGGCAACTGGCCTTCGTCGGGCCGCCTCTTGACTTCGAGGACCTCCAACCTCGGCGACGGAAAGGGCCTGAACGCCGACCGGAGCATCGACGGCAGTCCGCCCCTGCCCAGCCGCCGCACCACCTCCCCCATCATCCAATTCCTGGGCGGTAGGCGGCACTTCACCCCCGTCATCCCGCACATATCTGCACCGCCCCCCTCTCCCCGGCCGACCGCCATCTGACTGGCTTCCACGGAATCCGCTCCATAAATCCTCGGCGGCGCTCCGGCTTTAGCGCGGTTTAACGACGCTATGCCCTGTTTGCGCCGCAAAGCGCTCTACCGTCTGCATTATCGATGCAACAGGAGATATTCACGGATTCCCGTATGGCGTATCGATTCGGTGGTCGACTGAGGCACCGTCAAGGTCGTCCCCGTAAACGGATTTCACCTAGGCTGGCACTGTAGAGCGGTATTGGCAGAGCGTATGGATCCAACGGGGAAGGGCTGCAAAGTGACTAACAAAGAGTCATATGTCGACCATGACGAACTGATGAAGCTGGCTCGCAGCTTTGAGCAACACTCCTACGACTTGGAGAAAACCCTCCAGAAATTCAAGGCGGAAACCGGGGAAGAGGCGATCACCGACGGCTTCGGAGTCCTGACCGAGTCGGAAGAGGTGACCTCGGCTTATGTCGAGTACTCCGCAGATGTGGCCAGCGCCGTGAAGGCAATGTACGTCCATTTGGACGAGATCGGGGCCGCGCTGAAGCAGGTCGGTACGAACACGGAGACCAACGATCATGGAGTCGGGGCGCTCTTCGGGAACAACGACGGGGGTAAGTAATGAGCGGCAACGAGTCCGTAGCCGAGGAGATCGTCGAACTCGGAATTGAGATCGTCCATCCGGGAGGCCGGCCTGACGAGCTGAAGGAGGCCGCCAAGCAGTGGCGCCACCTGAAATCCGAGCTCGATCGGATATTCGGAGCCCTGGACAAGCAGGTCAATGCCGCGGTTGGGCAGGCCTGGCGGGGCGAAGCCGCCGAGGCTTTCCAAGAGCACTGGAACGGGTGCAAAAAGGCCGCCGACCACGTGACCGAGAATTTCGATGAAGCTGCCGAGGGGCTCGACAAGGCCGCGAAAGCCATCGAGGAGGTCAATGAGGAAATCGAGGACATCTACATCGAGATCGGGATCTCAGTCGGCGTCTCGATCGGCATGTCGTTCCTGACCCTCGGTGTCTCGGCCGGGGTGGGTGCGACGCGTGTAGCAATGCTGGCCAAGAGAGCCTTGGACGCGGCGGGTAAATTGGGCAGGATGCTGAGGGCCATCGCCCGGGCCTATCGGGCGCTCAAGAACATACGTTTCCTCAGGCCGTCCTTGATGCAACGCGGCGTGAAAGCTCTGGAGACCTTCACGGTGAACACGGTGTCCGGCACCGCCGGCGGTGTGGCCACCAGTCTCGCCAGCGGCAAGGGACCGGAGTGGGAGACCAACGTCATGGGAGGGATCGGCGGTGCGACGGTCGGCGCCGGAGCAGGAAAACTCGCGACGGCCCTGGGTCGTGGCGACTTCGTCAGCGGTGCGGTCGGCGGTGCAGCCGGCGGCGTCGCCGGCGACGCCCTGGATTCCGTAGTGAAGGGTAAGGACATGGACGCCCGGCAGACGGCCATCACCGCCGTCACCGGTGGCGCGGCAGGCGGGGTCGGTGGCGCTTCCCGAGGCTTCGACCGGGAAATGGACCGGCTTGCGGCGGACATCAAGATGCAGGATCGCCCAGCGGCGAATCATGAGGCCAACATGGACACTGCATGGGGCACCGTCGTCCCCATCGCCGGAGGCGTCTCGGGCAACGAGGGCAAGGACGGCTTCGACGACGTCGACAAGAGCGCCAAGGAAGGTCAGACGGGCGCCAAGCAGGGCACCAAGGGCCGTAACGAAACAGCGACCGACGAGGTACGAGATGTCTTCGGCTGACCATGCCGCAACCGGTGCCGCAACCGCCCCTCACCGGGCGGGCGCGGCACCCCGCCGGGCCGGGGCGGGTTTCGGCGCACTCGGACTGGCAGCCACCGTCTCCGTCCTGCCGCTGTGGCTCTTCTGGTCGGATCCGGAGCCGCGCCGGACGGCGATTCTTGTCGCGCTGGGGTGTGCGCTGGCCTGTGTCGGCGGCGTCGCCGTCTGCCAGCGCGCGGCAGGGGGACGACGGCCGTACGCCACGATCGCCGTCGCCGAGTTCTCGGGGAGCGAAGGGGCGGGCGGGCCAGGTGCCGCGGAACCGGACGGACCGCCCCGGGTGCTGCCCTCGCGTCGAGGCATGCAGGGGCGCTCCCTCGCGTGGTACCTCGGGGCCTCCACGGTGCTGGTGACCCTTTTCGCCCTGGTGACAGGGACACCCCAGCGGCCGGGACACATGCAGCGCATCGCCGACGCCGGGGCGGAGTTCGCGATCGTACCGATCGAGAAGGTCAGCGACGTCCAGCTCCACGATCCGAGCAAGGGCCATGACTACTACACCTCGACGGCGGTCGTCCGGCTTGCCCCGGGGGCGGGCAGGGTGCCGGTGACGGCAACCGTCCACCCGGTCACGCCCGACCGTCCGCACCCGGGCGGCAAGGTCTCGGTCCTCTACGCCCGGGCGCATCCCGGACTGGGCGCCCTCGCGGGGGACGAGCGCAGCCTCGGTGATGCGCTGGAGGGCTCCACGATGAGGACCGGGCTCGTCTGGATCGTCGGCGTCGTCTGGGCCGCCGGAATCGCCTTCTCCGTGGTCATCCTTTCCTGGCGTCGTGGATTCCGTTCCTTCTCCCGGCTGGGCCAGGCCGATATCGCCGTACGCGGGACATGCCTGGGACCCGCTGTCGTGCGGCGGGACCCCGGTGAAGACCCGTGCCTGAAAATTGTCACCGCGTCGTCCCGCACCGCGCATTTCCTGGCCGATGTCACAGAGGAACACGTCCCCGATTCCCTGAAGGGGCAGCATCTGTGGCTGTGTTGGGATGCCCGGCGCGGTGCCGGTGGCGGGCGGTTCTCCACGGACAGCACTTCGGCGGCGCTGGTCTCCGACGACGGCTGGGTGATGCACGGAATGCTCAAGGTCGACGAAGCACAGACGATGGCCGCCGAGGGTGTCTCCGTCGAAAAGGCCGCTGCGGGGAATGGCGAGGCGCGCCCTCTGCGGCTCTGGGACCCGCGCTCCGCGTGGGTGCTGTACATGGCACCGTCCGTGTTCGTGCTTGCCGCGGTGCTCATCGGCTGCGCCGCGCTGCTGACCTTCGACATCCCGGGCTTCTGGCGCTGGGTGACCGGGATCGCCGGTGCCGTCGCCGGGCTGGCACTCGGCTTTGTCGCGATGAGTGCCCCGTACCCGTCGGAACTGCGCTCTGCCATGCGCTCGGCCATGTCCTCGGAGGGGACGGAATCGAGCTGAGGCCCTCCGAGGAACGTCCCGGAGGGAAGAGACGAAGAGGCAGGCGAAAGGGCCTGCCCCCGGCCTCACGCCGCGGGCAGGCCCTTCGCTCGTTCAGGTCCGCCGGATTACTTCGAGCTCACCTCGGGATTACTTCTTGCACCCGTAATCCGTCAGCTTCCTGGTGGCGGAACCGGTACGGCCACGCCCGCCAGGTCCTGAGTTCTCGTCAGTCGGCCGGATCCTCAGGCGGAGACGGCCAGATCCACCGGCCGCCAAGTCCGCCCCTCAGACCCCGAATCCGTTCCTCAGGCCGCCAAGTCCTTGTCCCGTTCTCGTTCCCCGCGCCCCCGCGGCATCCCCGAGCCCGCGGCCACGACGCGGCCGTTCTCGGCGTCCTGGCCCGCGAGGCCGTCCGCTCCGGCGTCCGCCGAGGTGCCCGGCGCCACCACGAGCCAACGGATCGGCGACCGCCCGATGGCCGTCATCAGCGGTACCAGCATCGCCTGCGCCGGCGGGGCCAGCAGCAGCGCGACGGCCGTGCCGAGCGCGAACCCGCCCACCACGTCGGTCGGGTAGTGCACGCCCATGTAGACCCGGCAGAAGCCCTCCGCCAGCGCCAGCGCGATACCGGCCAGTCCGTACTTCCGGTTGGCGACGAACAGGCCGACACCGACCGCCATCGTCAGCGTCGCGTGATCGCTCACAAACGAGAAGTCGCTCTTGCCGGGGATCAGCACTTCCAGCCCGGCGTGGTCCTTGAACGGCCGCGGCCGTTCGACGAACGCCCGGATCGGGATGTTGGCCAGCAGCGCGATACCGGCCGCCAGCGGCGCCCACACGAGGCTCGCGATGGCAGCCGGCGCGTCCGGCTTGCGACGGGCCGTCCACCACGCGATCAGACACAGCACCGCGAGCCCGGCGATGATGCCGTACTCGCCTATGTACTCCATCGCGCGGTTGACCCAGTTCGGAGCGTCCTTCGCAAGACCGTTGACGCTGTCGAGCACGTCAAGGTCTGGGTTCGGCCCCTCCAGTGCGAGTCCAGCCATCTGCCGCGGCCCCTTATCTTTCGCGCGCGCGAGCGCCTAGGTGTGCTGCCAACCCCCCGTGGTCGTCGAGCGTCCTGCTGCGTCAAGCCGTTGCATCCAAGCGCGTATCGGATTCGCTACGCCGCTGCCGCGCCACTTCACTGGTTCGGTACGCCCCCACGCCAGGAAAACGTGATCCCCGGCCACTGCGTTCCACCTCTACCGGAAGATCACCAGGACGTTATCGAAGCTTGACTCATCGCTGCAGTTCAGGGCCATATGTTCACGCAGCGTTCGCGGCGGGCAGCGCTTTTGCGCCATCCGACGTGACCCGGGTGGCACCGATGTAGTCGGGCGTATCGATCTTGTCGAACCGGATGACCGCCCCCGTATAGGGCGCGTTGATCATGTAGCCGCCGCCCACGTACAGCCCCACGTGGTGGATGGACCGCGGATCGTTCAGGTCGTACGCGAAGAACACCAGGTCACCGGGGAGCAGTTCGTTCCGCTTCGGGTGCGGCCCGGCGTTCCACTGGTCGTTCGCCACCCGGGGCAGTTCGATGCCCACCGAGTGGTACGCGGCCTTCGTCAGCCCGGAACAGTCGAACCGCCCGCCCTGCTCGGCCGTCCCGTTCCCGCCCCACAAGTACTTCGTCCCCAGCCGCTCCTGCGCGAAGTAGATCGCCGCGGCGGCCTGCTTGGACGGCTCCACCCGCCCCACCGGCGCCTCGAAACTCTTCGCCAGCGTCGTGATCGTCTTCACGTAGTTCTGCGTCTCGCGGAACGGCGGCACACCGTTGTACTGGATCACCCGGTACGCCCCCGCGTTGTACGCCGCGAGCATGTTGTGGGTGGCGTCGCCCGGCGCGTCCTTCACGTATTTGGCCAGCTCACAGTCGTACGAGGCGGCCGACGGGATGGCGTCCTCCGGGTCCCACACGTCCTTCTTGCCGTCCCCGTTGCCGTCCACGCCGTGCGTCTGCCAGGTGCCCGGGATGAACTGCGCGATCCCCTGCGCGGCCGCCGGGCTCTGCGCCTTCGGGTTCCACCCGCTCTCCTGGTAGAGCTGGGCGGCGAGCAGCGCGGGGTTGATCGCCGGACAGAGCGTCCCCCACTTCTGCACCAATGACTGATATGCGGCGGGTACGGCCCCCTTGGCCAGCCCCACGGCCCGCCCGCCGGCAGCGCCCAGCCCGGCCGCGGCCATGTACGTACCGATCACAAGCAGCCCAAGCAGACCGAGCACCAGCCCGGTCCCGATCCCACCGGCAACCCAGTATTTCCGCACTCCCCAACCCTCCCCCATTCAGGCGCCGTTCACTGCTGTTTCGACGTGGCGAGCGCCACTTCCGGCCGCACGGGGCCGCGCAGGGGCGGTGCGGAGGGGCGCCAAGGCGTCCGGGATCCGCCCCACCGGCGCACAAGATCACCCCCGCATGCGCGACACTGGCTGGAGACACTGACGACAGGACGCGCGCCCATGAAGAACGAGAAGCAGATGAGCCGGCACATGTGGTGGCGGGTGGCGTACTTCCTGTTCGCGATCCACCTGATCGCGCTCGTCATGATCTGGGCCATGTCACACGCCCCGAAGTAGGCACGGCGCCGCGTCCCCGAGCGGTTCGAGCCCCCCGAGCTCGAACCAGACCGACTTCCCGGGCTCAGGCCCGTACCGGCACACGCCCCACTCGGCAGCGCACTCGGAGATCAACAGCAGCCCCCGCCCGCTCTCCGCATCCGCCGCGAGACAGTGCACGGCGGGAAGCGCGGGGGCCGCGTCGTGTACGAGGACCCGCAGCGTGCCCGGCCCCTGCCACTCGACGTAGAGCGTGACGGGCTCCGAGCAGCCGCTCCCCCGGCACGCGTTGACGGCATTCGTCACCACCTCGGACGTCAACAGCAGCGCGGTATCGGCGAGATCGTCGCGGTGCGCGGTACGAAGCGAGGTACGGACCGCCTCTCTGGCCGTACGGACCCAGCCGGGGTGCGGCGGGAAGACGAGGGAGAAGTCGGCGGAGGCGGTCGTGGCCACGGTCATGGAGACCTCACTTCTAGCGATGCCGTCGCTGAGATCTCCGACGGTAGGGTTGCGAGTTTCCAATTGGCAACCCAACTAGGGAAGTTGCCCCCAACGAGTGGCACCGCGCTGCCAGGACCGGGCAGACTGCTTCTGATCAGGAGGAGGCAGTCATGGGGCTTCGGGCCAACCCGACGCAACGCCAGCGCCGTTTGGGGGTGGAACTGCGCAGGCTGCGCGAGGCCGCCGGCATGTCAGCGACCGAAGCAGCGACGTTCGCCGACCTCAGCTCGCCGCATCTGGGCCACATCGAGGCCGCGAGAACGGCGACCCCGGAGGCGAAGCTGCGGGCATTGGCGGCTGCGTACGGTTGCCAGCAGGAACCCCTCGTCGAAGCTCTGGTCGCCATGAGCAACGCCACCGGCAAGGGCTGGTGGTCGACGTACAAGAAGGCGCTCGACTCGCGGGTTCTCGACCTCGCGGAACTGGAGGCGACAGCCTCCGTGCACCGCACCTTCGACTGGCTCTATGTGCCGGGGCTGCTCCAGACCGAGGAGTACATGCGCGCCCTGTTCAACAGCGGACACCCCGTCGCCGACAGCCGGACCCTCGACACGTACGCCGAGTTCAGGCTGAGTCGCCAGCAGGTGCTCGACGTCGACAAGCCGCCGACACTGCACGCGGTCATCCACGAGGCGGCCTTCCACATGTGCTTCGTGGACACCGCGATCATGCGCCGCCAGCTCACCCATCTCATCGAGATGGCCAAGTTGCCGCATGTGCACATCCAGATCCTGCCGTTCAAGGCCACCACCTACCCCGACGCGATGGGCGCCCCTTTCGTCCTTCTGGAATCGGCAGTGCCCGAACTGAGCACGGTGTATATCGAGCACCCGGTGTCGGCACTGTTTCTGGACGATCCGCCGCAGCTGGCCCAGTACAACGCCGCTTTCGAGAGCCTCAGTTCCTCCGCCCTTGCCCCGCTCGCAGCTTGCCCCGAACGCGTGACCTATGCGAAGACAGAGTCACTCGGGCTCGTACAGCACTTGCTCTACGTCCTGTGAGAAGGGACCTACATCCATGCTCAGCTGGCAGAAATCGAGCTACAGCAGCGGCAACGGCAGCTCCAACTGCGTCGAGGTGGCAACCAGCCCGGACGGGGTAGTCCACTTCCGCGAGAGCGACCGCCCAACCGACGTCGCCCTCACCGCCCGTCCCACCTGGGCCCAATTCCTCGCCCACCTCAAGAGGAACCCATAAGGAACCCCCATGCCCCTCGACTGGATCAAGGCAACCGACGACCCGTCCGCCGCCGAATACATCGAGATCGCTTTCGGCGGCGACGAGGACAACGACCCCGTCTACCTCCGCACGAACACCGAGCCGGACAACGTCATCACCACCACCCGCCGCAAGTGGGACGCGTTCGTACTCGGCGTGAAGGCAGGCGAGTTCGACCACTTCGCCGGGCTCTAGCAGCCCAAACGCTCATTGCTCAGCGTTATCGGCCGTGATACACACGGTGAGACCGAAAGAAAGCCGCCAAGTCGACATCCGAAGGACGTCTTCGTCGGCGAAGATAGAAGCTGACCTGTGCCGCGGGGCGCGGGACACAACTACCCACACAAGGCGGTGAGTTCACACATGTTCCTTGCTGCACCCGACAAAGGCGATATCACCACCATCATCGGTGGAATCGCCCCGAGCTGGGGGCCGTTCGGGAGCCTGGGCACCGAAGCCCGCGTGATGATCGAAGTGGTCATGGCGATCGCGATCCTGCTGTGCCTCGGCATCGCGATCTGGGGCGCGGCCAAGCAACGTATCGGCGCCACCGCGCTGCGCGACACGTTCAGCGCCGAACAGGGCAAGGGCCTGATCGTGGCCGGCCTGACCGGCGTCTTCATCATCGGCTCGCTCGGGACGCTGTTCACGATCGTCTACGGGATGGCGGTCTAGCCCGCCGCCGACCCTACCGCCGAGCCCGCCAGACCCGCCGGACCGCGCACCCACGCATCCGTCCGTCCCGGCGTCGCCCCCCATGCGCCCCCTGCCCGCCACCCCTCCACCGTGCCGTGCCTCCATTCATCCCCCCACATGCCGCACCTCCCTGCCGAGGCCCCATGCTGACGCCCGCTCACCCGGCCCGACAGGCCCTTCGCCATGCCTCCGTCATGCCCACGACCAGCACACCGGTTGGGCCGGGCGCCGGATGGGGACAGGTGGATCCGGAGAGAAGAAGGCTGCGGCGGATGCGGGAGCAGACGATGGGCACAAACAACCCAAAGTCCCCCATTCGCCGCCGTTGTTCAGCATCTGAGGACCCGTCACCGTGAGATGTACTGGTACCACTGCGCCCGTGCCGCCGCCCGCGCGGCTACGGTCATATGAGGGCGGCACAACAACGGCAGAGACGGCGATGCCGGCAGAGGGGGCACAGGGGCGATGAGTCTCAACGACGATGGCGGCTACGGCGGCGAGGGCCGTCGCGGCCACGGGACGGGCCAGACGCGTACGAGACTGCCCGACGGCGAGGGCGATGTCTACGGATCGGGACGGCGGTCCAGAACCGGCATGTCGAGCCGGAACCTCGTCACGATCGTGGGCGTGGTGGTGCTGCTGATAGCGGCCATAGCGTTCGCCAACCAGGGCGGGGGCGGCGGCGGCGACTCGGCGTCGAGCGGTTCCGCGAAGGACGCGGACGCCCAGCCGACGGCCCCTACGGGCACCAAGCCGGTCAACGGCAAGACGGGCGGCATCGCTTCGGGCTTCGCGAAGACGGAGCAGGGGGCGCAGTCGGCGGCGGCGAATTACGCGGTGGCGTTGGTTTCCGCCAACATCCTGAAGCCCGACGAGCGCCACGCAATCGTCGAGAAAGTCTTCGCACCGGACAAGGTCGACGAGATGCAGGGCAAGCTCGACGGGGCGTACTCCACCGGGTTCCTCAAGAAGCTCGGCCTCGACGCGCACGGCGACGCAGCTCAGGGCATGACCTACATCTCGCGCACCGTCCCCGTGGGCACCAAACTCGTCAAGCTCTCCGGTGACACCGCGAGCCTCGAAGTGTGGTGCACGGGCCTCTTCGGCACGGCCGGCGCGAAGTCGACGGCCCCGGTGACCAGTGACTGGTTCACCATGCGTCTCCAGCTGAAGTGGGCAGACGGCGACTGGAAGGTAGACGGCTTCTCACAGCAGGACGGACCTGCCCCGGTCAACGGGGACAACAAGACGTCCGGCGCAGACCAGATCGCCGAAGCGGTTGAACAGTACGGAGGGTTCACGTATGCGCGGTAATCAACGGAGGCGCGCCCTTACGATCACAGCCGCGGTGACGGCCGTGCAAACCACCGTGTTCCTGCTAGCCACCCGCGCGATGGGCGCCCCCAAGCCCAGTCCGTCCCCCAAGGACAAGTGCGATCTGATCGTCGGCCCCGCCAAGGACTACTGCCAAGACGGCGACAAAGCCGACTCCCCCAAACTCCCCCCCTCCAACCCCCTCGACAACAACCCCCTCGACCCCCTCGAATCGCTCGCCAAGGGCTGTGCCAAAGCCGCCGCCTGGATCGTCACCAAGCTTTCCGACGCCGTGAAGTCCACCTCTCAGGTCGACTTCACCAACAGCAACTTCCTGCGCCAGTACGCCGTCGTCTTCGCGGCCTCGACGATCCTGACGCTGGTGCTCTGGCTGCTCGCCGTCGCCAAGCGGGCCGTGCGCGGTGTACGCCTCACCGAGGCGATCGGTGAGGCGGTCGGGTTCCTCTGGCTGACCGTCCTCGCGTCCGCGTTCACGCCGCTGATCCTCTACACCATCGTCTCGGCGACCGACGGCGTCACCGAGGTCATCGCCAGGGGGACGGGGGCGCAGACCGACACGTTCTTCGGCGCGTTCTCGCAGGCGCTCACCAAGGGCACCGACATCGGCGGCGGGCCGATCATGCTGATCGTGGTGTCGCTGGTGTCCATCCTCGCCTCCGGTGTGCTGTGGCTGGAGCTGGTGATCCGGGCGGCGCTGCTGTACGTCGGCGCGCTCCTCGGGACCGTCGTCTACGCGGGGCTGGTCGACAAGAACATGTGGGGGCACGTCCGCCGCTGGGCGGGCATCATGATCGCGGTGATCATGGTGAAGCCCGTCATCGTGATCGTGCTGGGCATCGCCGGCGCGCTCTCCTCGGAGGACGGCCCCAACGCGTTCTCCGCCGTCGTGTCCGGGCTCGCCATCATCATCCTGGCCATCTTCGCCAGCGCCATGATCTACCGCTTCGTCCCCGGCTTCGGCGACGAGATCGCCAACTCCCGCAACAACCGCATCATGCAGAGTGCGGAGAACAAGGCGGCCGCCGTCATCAGTTCCCCGGCCGCCCTCGTCTCCCAGGGCATCAAGACCCACAGCTCCCGCAACTCCGGCGGCGACGGCGGCGGCAGCCAGGCGCAGGGCGGCCAGTCCCGGCCCGCCGACTCCGTCTCCGGCGGCGTCGCCGCGCACAGCACCCGCACCAGCGGCGGCCGTTCCACCCCCACCACCCCCGCTCCCCGTACGAGCCCCGATTCCGGCAGCGGCGCCCGCACCGGCAAGACAGCAGGAGGTGATGGGCGGTGAGTACGCAGTCCCACCCGATCGCGCCCCGTCGCACATATCTGATCGGCCGTGCCCGGCCCAACGCGATCGTCGGCAAGAACCGCGAGACCGGCGAGATCGCGATGATCATCGCGGGCGCGTTCCTCGGCATGATGTGCGGCCTGCTGGTGCCCGTCCTCCCGCTGCGGATCGCGACCCTCACCGGCTTCCCGATGCTGGGGCTCGCCGCCGTCTACGTCCCGTACAAGGGCCGCACGTTCTACAAGTGGTTCGAGATCAACCGCAGCTACCGCCGTACGGTCCGGCGCGGCACCGCCTACCGCTCCGGCGCCGTCGAGGCGGGCACCCGGCTCGACGGCCGGGAGGTCGAGATCGGCCCGCCGCCCGGCATCGGCCGGATCAACTGGCTGGCCGCCCCGTTCGGTCCGGACGAGATCGCCGTCCTCCTGCACGCCGACCGCAAAACCGTCACTGCGGCCATCGAGATCGAGGGCCCCGGCGTCGGCCTGCGCGACAGCGAGGACCAGGAGGCCCTGGTCGACCGCTTCGGCACGCTGCTCAAGCACGTGGCCAACGGGGACGGCTTCGTGACTCGTCTGCAGATCCTGGCGCGTACGCTCCCGGCCGACCCGGACGCCCACGCCAAGGACGTCGCCCAGCGCGGCGACACCCAGGCCCCCCGCTGGCTCAAGGACTCCTACGACCAGCTCCAGTCGATGGTCTCCACGTCCTCCGAGCAGCACCGCGCCTATCTCGTCGCGTGCATGCACTACACCCGCGAACTGGCCGCAGAGGCCACCACCATGGCGCGCGCCGCGCACACCCAGCGCACCGGCCTGCTCCGCCAGAAACTGGACCGGGACGCCGGGCTCGCCGTCGTCATGGCCCGCGAGCTCAACGACATCTGCGCCCGGCTCGCCGAAGCCGACATCCGGGTACGCCAGCCCCTCGGCCAGGCCCGCCTCGCCTCCCTCGTGCACTCCATGTACGACCCTGACCACCCCATCGACCACATCCAGGCGATGAGCAAGCGCAACGCCTGGCCGGCCGAGCTGGACGCGATGGAGCCGACGTACCTCCAGGCCAAGACCCGCGAGTCCACGACCCGCGCGCCCTGGTGCCACTCCACCGCCTGGGTCAAGGAGTGGCCGCTCACCCCGGTGGGCGTCAACTTCCTCGCCCCGCTCCTGGTGCACACCCCGGACGTGATTCGTACGGTCGCGGTCTGCATGGACCTGGAACCCACCGAGATCGCCATCGAGCGGATGCTGACGGAGAAGACGAACGACGACGCGGAGGCGAGCCGGGCCGCGAAGATGAACCGGGTCGTGGACCCGCGCGATGTCGCCCACCACGGGCGCGTCGACCAGCGCGGCGAGGACCTCGCCTCCGGCGCCGCCGGCGTCAACCTCGTCGGCTACATCACGGTCTCCGCCCGCTCCCCCGAGGCGCTCGCCCGCGACAAGCGCACCATCCGCGCCTCGGCCGGCAAGTCCTACCTCAAGCTGGAGTGGTGCGACCGGGAGCACCACCGGGCCTTCGTCAACACCCTGCCGTTCGCGACCGGTATCCGCCGCTAACGCCGCTGAACGCCGCTAACGCCCCTGGGAGGCGCGTACGTCATGGCCATGTTCGACCCGCTCGGTGCCCTCACCGACGCATTCACCAGCTTCCTGTTCGGGAAGGTGGAGACGACAAGGCTGCCCGTACGCACCTCCACCGGCCAGGCCCAGGCGGTCTATCTGCCCACCGCGGCGCCCGGCCTCGGCGACTCCGGCGTGATCATCGGCCGCGAGGTCTACAGCGGCAAGGGCTATATCTACGACCCGTTCCAGCTGTACGGACAGCAGCTGCCCGCACCCCACTGGTTGGTCCTCGGCGAGTCCGGCAACGGCAAGTCCGCCCTGGAGAAGACGTACGTCCTGCGGCAGTTGAGGTTCCGCGACCGGCAGGTGGTGGTGCTGGACGCGCAGGGCGAGGACGGCGTCGGCGAATGGAACCTCATCGCCGAGGAGCTGGGCATCACCCCCATCCGCCTCGACCCGACCGCCGCCCTCAACGGGGGCATCCGCCTCAACCCCCTCGACCCGTCGATCACCACCACCGGCCAGCTGGCCCTGCTCCGTACGATCATCGAGGTCGCGATGGGCCACGGCCTGGACGAACGCGCCGGCTTCGCCCTCAAGGTCGCGCACTCGACGGTGCTCAACGAATTCGGCACCCCTGAGGGGGCCGAGGGGACGGACGGGACCGGAGGGAACGGTTCCCTCACCACCCGGCAGCCCGTGCTGACCGACATCGTCGAGCAACTGCGCCACCCGGAGCCCGAGGCGGCGGAGGCCATGAACGTCGACATAGACGACGTACGGGCCTGGGGCCTGGACGTGGCACTGGTCCTGGACCGCCTCGTCGACGGTGACCTGCGCGGCATGTTCGACGGCCCGACCAGCGCCGGCATCGACCTGGACGCCCCGCTGATCGTCTTCGACCTCTCGCACATCGACCGCAACTCGATCGCGATGCCGATCCTGATGGCGATCGTCGGCGTCTGGCTGGAACACACCTGGATCCGCCCCGACCGCAAGAAGCGCATCTTCCTGGTCGAGGAAGCCTGGCACATCATCAACTCCCCGTTCGTCGCCCAGCTCTTCCAGCGGCTGCTGAAGTTCGGCCGCCGCCTCGGCCTGTCCTTCGTGGCCGTCGTCCACCACCTCAGCGACGTGGTCGACGGCGCGGCCGCGCGCGAGGCCGCGGCGATCCTCAAAATGGCGTCGACCCGGACGATCTACGCCCAGAAAGCCGATGAGGCCCGCGCCACCGGCCGCGTCCTGGGACTCCCCCGCTGGGCCGTCGAGATCATCCCGACCCTGACCCCCGGCATCGCCGTATGGGACGTCAACGGCAACGTCCAGGTCGTCAAGCACCTCATCACCGAGGCCGAACGCCCCCTGGTCTACACCGACCGGGCGATGACCGAGGCGTCCTCCACGGTGTCGGACGAGGCGCGCGCGATCGAGCGGGCGGCGGACGCCGAGGCCGAGGCGCGCGCCGAAGCCATGGCGATGGAACGGCAGTTGAGGGACGAGTCGAGCGAGACGGTGGCGTGAATCGCGGATACGGCGGATACGGCGGACGCGGCCGCTTCGATCGGGGGCGGAGCGACGGCCGGGACGGACACGGCGGGTACGGGGAACGTGACGGCCGGGACGGGCGGGACGGACGCGGCGGCCGGGAGCGCGGTATCCCCGACTCCCTCCTCGTCGGCCTGCTCGCCTTCCTCCTCGGCCTGACCCTGCTGGTGTGGACGGCGACCGGCCTGGCCGGCCTCCTCGCCCACGGCGCCTGGCCCGACCGCGTCACCTTCACCGGCACGCCCATGGCCCTGCGCCATCTCGTCTCCGCCCCGCACGACCTGGCCGCCGCCTGGCCCGACACCCCCAAGGAACAGCTCTCCGGCTACGGCCTGTTCTGGGGAATACTGATCGGCCAGCTGATGGTGCTGCTGGTCCTGACGATCTTCACGCTGGGAACGGTCACGCGGTACCGCGCGGTACGGGCAGCACGGCGCGAGGCAGCCCGCGAAGCGCACGAGGAGCCTCGGGAGACGGCCGGCGAGGGTGCGGCGGTGGCACCATCGCCCCCCGCCGCGGCCTCGTCCGACACGGCCGCGCCAACTCCCGCTCCTACCAAGCTGTGGGCAGGCGTGCCGCAGGGCGGCACGGGTGGGCACAGCGGCACCCCCACCGGCGGGCAGCCGGAGTCCGAAGCGGGCCCCCCACAAGCCGCGGCACCCCTAGCCGCGCAGCCCCACCCCCCGCTCCCCCGCATCGAGTTCGGCCCCGACCGCACCACCACCCGCACCGCCGCCCTCGCCGCCGCGACCGCCGCCGAGGGCCCGCTGGTCGTCGCCACGACAGACCCCGCCCTCTGGTCCGAGACCAAGGACGCCCGCGCCAAACTCGGCCCACTCCTGACCTACGACCCCACGCACCGCCTCGACACCCCGGCCCGGCTCCGCTGGTCACCGACCTCCGGCTGCGAGGACATCACCACCGCCGCGGCCCGCGCCACCGCCCTCCTGGCGCCCGTACGCCCCGTCAGCGCCCTGGACTCGGCCGTCGCGGACGCCGCCCAGACCCTGCTCCGCTGCTGGCTGCACGCCGCAGCGGTGGACGGCCGCCCGTTCCGCCAGCTCCACCGCTGGGCCCACGCCACCGGCGCCGCCCAGGAGCCCGTACGCATCCTGCGCACCAGCACCAAGGCATCCGCCGGCCAGGCAGGCGAGCTGGAGTCCGTGCTCACCGCGCACGCCGAACGCCGCGAGATCGCCAAAGAGTTGGTAGGCCGCGCACTGACAGCCCTCTCCTCGATCCATATCCGCGATGCCTGCACCCCGCTACGAGCAGATTCGCTCATTCTCGAATCATTTATCGACGAGGGGGGAACGCTCTACGTGGTCGGGGAGTCCATCGAGGATCCGCGTACCAATCCGGGTGCGATGCCCCTGCTCACCGCACTCCTCTCGAGCGTGGTCGAGCACGGCCGCCGCATGGCCGAACGGTCATCTGACGGTCGGCTCGACCCACCACTCACCCTCGTCCTCGACGACATCGCGGCGCTGGCCCCGCTGCCCGCGCTCCCCGAGCTCCTCGAAACGGGCGGTACGCGCGGCCTGTTGACCCTCGCGACCGTCCGCTCCCAGGAGCAGGCCCGAGCCCGCTGGCCCAGCAGCGCTCTGCCGGCCTGAGGACTCACACCGTCCCGGCCGCTCAGCCCTTGGGCATCTGGCCCGGGCTCAGGGAAACCATCGCGTCCGTCGGCATTCCGCCGCCCATCGACGAGTCACCGGCACCGCCGCCGGGCATCCCACTCCCACCACCGGGGATCCCACCCCCACCGAACAAGTTGCTGCCCAGGAGCCCGGCCCCCTGGCCGCCGCTGTCGCCGCCCGACTTCTTCGCCGACTTGCCGCCCTGCATGCCACGCGACTCCGTCGCACCCTGCGACTGCGTGGCTCCCTGACCGAGCGGGTTCGCGTTCTGACGCTCGCCGACGGCCTGGGGAATGGCCCCGGAGCTGACATCGTCGCCGCCGTCGGCGGAGCTTGCGACGGCCGTTCCGGCGCCGCCCAGAACGGCCGTGGCAGCCAGCAGTGCCGCGATGAGAGTTCTGCTCTTGCGGTGGTACATACAGCCTCCGTGAGATATAGGCGCCCCGGCTGGGCGCGCCCCAGGGCCTTACCCGTAAACGCCGTCGTTGCGTTCCCCCCAACGGGTGATTTGCCTTGACATCCCCTCATACGGACCTCATACGGACCGCACACCAGCCAAATGCGCTCCCGGCCCCTGCCCATGTGGCCCTAAACGCAGAAAAGCCCCGCACCAAGGTGCGGGGCTTTCCCAAAAATTGTTCGGCGGCGTCCTACTCTCCCACAGGGTCCCCCCTGCAGTACCATCGGCGCTGAAAGGCTTAGCTTCCGGGTTCGAAATGTAACCGGGCGT
>NZ_SUMB01000004.1 GCF_005048155.1 Streptomyces piniterrae | reverse complement strand
CCACGGCCACCACAGCTCCACCGCCGTGAAACCCGCCGCCCGCGCGGCCGCCGGCCGCTCCAGCAACGAAAGCTCGGTGAACAGGATCGACAGATTGACGTTGAAGCGCGTGTCCGTGAAACCCATAGGGGCCCGGCCCCTCCTTCCCAGTGGCTTCCGAATAGTGGAACTTACTTTCTGCGTGATGGAACATTGCCTGGCGGGCTCGGAGGCTGTCAAGGGGGACCCCCGGCAATTTCTGGTCGCCGGGCCGAACCGCGCGTAGGTTGAACGGCGTGCGATTGAGAGTTGAGTTCACGACGGAACCGTTCGACCTGGACGAGGCGCCGCCACATGCGCTGGTGGCGCGCGACATCGTCACCGGCGCCGAGCTGGACGCCGTCGACGTCGGCCCGTTCGGCAACACCGCCGAGGGCGACGCGGACCGGGTCCTCGGCGCGGTGTCCGACCTGCTGCGCGCGTCCCTGGAGGCGGGCGCCACCCGGGTCTCGCTACAGGTCAATGTGATCGAGGACGCCGCCGGGTCCGAGGGGAGAAGCTCGTGACGGGGCCCGCCGACCACCCCTTCGTCCAGGCGGTCAAGCCGCTGGTGGACGCGATGGGCGGACAGATGGTCGCGCCGGACCTGGCGCAGGGCGACGATGTCGTGCTGTCCTGGGAGGGCGAGGATCGGGTGGCCGTACGGCTCCCGCATCTGTCGGACTCGCTCGACCACATCCTCGCCGAGCTGCAGCGCCGGCACGGCGTGCCGCTCGCGGAGCTGGACCGCAAGACCAAGCAGTCGGTCGTCAGGATTCTGGAGACCCGCGGAGCCTTCTCCGTACGGCATGGCGTGGAGACCGTCGCGAGCGCGCTCGGTGTCAGCCGCTTCACCGTCTACAACTACCTGAACAGGGAAAACGCAGCGAAGGGCGTCGACTGAGGCGACCCCTCGCAGATCCGCCCCGCACGTCGAGGCCGTCGTCCGGATTGCACGGACGACGGCTTTTGCGTTGCCTACTTTTCAACAAAGTGTTGACGAGATGTTGCTGGGGGTCTTAGCTGTTTCCAGCCAACCAAAGCTGTCCAGCACCAGGCCACGGAGGCTTCCCGTGTCTTCGAGTACACCGAGCCCACTGGGGCAGACCCCCGGTCTCCCCGCAGGGCTCACCCGGTTCAACACCACCGACGACGGTGCGGCCGAGGCCGCACTGCACGAGGTGTGTGCCAGCCGGGCATGGGGGAGCAAGCTCCTCGCCCAGCGCCCCTACGCCACCACCGACGCCCTGTACGCCGCGAGCGACGCCGCCATGGCCGAGCTGACCGCGGAGGACCTGGCCGAGGCGATGGCCGGGCACCCGCCGATCGGCCGCCCGAAGCCCGGTGACCCCACCTCCAGCCGCGAGCAGAGCGGCATGGCCGGCGCCTCCGACGCGCTCAAGGCGGAGATGCTCGAGCTCAACCTGGCCTACCAGGAGAAGTTCGGCCATGTCTTCCTGATCTGCGCCTCCGGCCGTACCGGAGAGCAGATGCGGGACGCGGTCCGTAACCGGATCGACAACACGCCGGAACAGGAACGAGAGATCGTTCGTGTGGAACTCGGCAAGATCAACCGCATTCGTCTGACCCGCCTCGCGGAACTCGCAGAAGGAGACGCAGCATGAGCAGCGAGACGGCTGCATCGACGTCGGTGTCCACGCACATCCTGGACACCAGCGTGGGCCGCCCCGCAGAGGGCGTCGCCCTCACGCTCTCGGTGCGCTCCGGCAGCGACGCCGACTGGACCGCCCACGGCGCGTCCAAGACCGACGCGGACGGGCGCTGCAAGGACCTGCCGGCCCTGCCGGAAGGCACCACCCACGTACGCCTCGACTTCGAGGTCGAAGCGTACTTCTGTTCAAAAGAGCCCAGCACCAACAAGCAAGCCGAGGAACAGCAGGACGCCCCCCGCGTAAGGGACAGCGGAGCCTTCTTCCCGGAGGTGGCAATCACCTTTGCCGTCAAGCCGGGCGAGCACTACCACGTACCGCTGCTGCTCAACCCGTTCGGCTACTCCGTATACCGAGGGAGCTAGCACCGACATGCCCACGATTCTCGGCCAGAACCAGTACGGCAAAGCGGAAAACCGCGTCGTCAAGATCACTCGCGATGGCGACACCCACCACATAAAGGACCTGAACGTCTCGGTCGCGCTCTCCGGCGACCTGGAAGAGGTCCACCTCTCCGGCTCCAACGCCCACTGCCTGCCCACCGACACGACCAAGAACACCGTGTACGCCTTCGCCAAGGAGTACGGGATCGAGTCGGCCGAGCAGTTCGGCATCCACCTGGCCCGGCACTTCGTGACCAGCCAGGAGCCGATCAAGCGGGCCCGTATCCGCATAGAGGAATACGCCTGGGACCGGATAGCCACCTCCGACGGCAACTCCCGCTTCATCGGCTCGGACGAGGTCAAGCACTCCTTCGTCCGCAAGGGCCAGGAGACCCGGCTCACCGAGATCACCTACGACGGTGAGAAGTGGCAGGTCATCTCCGGTCTGAAGGACCTCGTGGTGATGAACTCCACCAACTCGGAGTTCTGGGGCTACATCAAGGACAAGTACACGACGCTGAAGGAGGCGTACGACCGCATCCTCGCCACCGAGGTATCCGGCCGCTGGCGGTTCAACTGGACCGACGACGCACAGCGGATGCCCAACTGGGAGCGTTCGTACGAGCAGGTCAAGAAGCACATGCTGCACGCCTTCGCGGAGACCTACAGCCTCTCGCTCCAGCAGACCCTGTACCAAATGGGTTCGCGGATCATCAACAACCGCTCCGAGATCGACGAGGTGCGGTTCTCGCTCCCGAACAAGCACCACTTCCTCGTGGACCTGGAGCCGTTCGGGCTCAAGAACGACAACGAGGTCTACTACGCGGCGGACCGCCCGTACGGCCTGATCGAAGCCACTGTTCTGCGCGACGGTGTCGAAGCCCGGATCCCGGTGGATCTGTCCAACCTCTGACGGCTGAGACGCCGCGAAGTGCCTCGCGTCCCCTCCCCACCCCAAGCGGGGAGGGGCGCGAATCCTGAGGGGAACGACCCATGGCACAGCATTCGCACCTCGAGCACCACCCCGTGCCGCCGGTCCACCCGGTGGACGAGAAGCCGGCGGCCAAGCGGCTGGTCCCCGCCGCGCTCCAGCACATCGCCGCGATGTACGCCGGTGTCGTCACCCCTCCGCTCATCATCGGCCAGGCCGTCGGCCTGGACGCCGCGGGCAGGACCCGGCTGATCGCCGCGAGCCTGCTCATCGCCGGGCTCGCCACGCTGCTGCAGACGCTCGGCGTCCGCAAACTCGCCGGCAACCGGCTGCCGTTCGTCAACGCCGCCAGCTCCGCCGGCATCACCCCGATGCTCGCCATCGCCGAGACCACCGCCAAGGGCCACCAACTGCCCGCCATCTACGGGGCGGTGATGGTCGCCGGCGCCTTCTGCCTCGCCGTCGGCCCGTTCTTCGGGAAACTGCTCCGGTTCTTCCCGCCGCTGGTCACCGGCGTCGTCATCACCCTCATCGGGGTCACCCTGATGCCCGTGCCGGTCGGCTGGGCACAGGGCGGCGACAAGCACGCCGCCGACTTCGGCGCCATGAAGTACCTGGCGCTCGCCGCTTTCACCCTCGTGGTGATCCTGCTCATCCAGCGCTTCACCAAGGGCTTCGTCAAGCAGATCGCCCTGCTCCTCGGCCTCGTCATCGGCACCCTGGCCGCGCTGCCCTTCGGGATGGCCAGCTTCGACGGGCTGCGCTCGGCGCCGGTCGCCGCGCTGCCCACCCCGTTCTCCTTCGGCGCCCCCGAGTTCCAGCCCGCCGCGATCCTCTCGCTGTGCATCGTGATGCTCGTCCTGATGACGGAGTCGTCGGCCGGCATGCTCGCCCTCGGCGAGATCTGCGACCGCCCGACCACCGGCGCCACCCTCACCCGTGGACTGCGCACCGACGGCATCGCCACCCTCCTGGGACCGGTCCTCGGCGGTTTCCCCACCAGCGCCTTCGCACAGAACGTCGGCGTGGTCTCGCTGACCAAGGTCCGCAGCCGCTATGTCGTGGCCGCGGCGGGCGGCGCGCTCCTGATCCTCGGCGCCTTCCCCGTCCTGGGCGCCGTGGTCTCCCTCGTGCCGATGCCGGTGCTCGGCGGCGCGGGCATCGTCCTGTTCGGCTCCATCGCGGTCAGCGGAATCCGAACGCTCTCCGCGGCCGGTCTCGACGACAGCTCGAACATCGTCCTGGTGGCCGTGGCGCTCGGCGCCGGCATCATCCCGCTCGCCGCGCCGACGTTCTACGCCGACTTCCCCGCCTGGGCACAGACCGTGCTCGGCTCCGGGATCAGCGCCGGAGCCCTGACCGCGGTCCTGCTCAACCTGTTCTTCCACCATCTCGGCACCCGGAGCGCACCACGGGCGGCGGTACTGTCAGCCGCCTCGCCCGGCTCCGGCACTCAAATCACGTAGGGCCATGCCGTGCCCAACCGCCAGTACCGAAGGAAGGAAAGCACCATGGCTGCATCGGCATCCCCTGACAGCGCGATCGAGCGCATCGTCATCGAGAACTGTGCCATTGCGACCGTCGACGCCAACGACACCGAATACGCCACCGGCCATATCGTCGTCGCCGGGAACGTCATCGAGTCGGTCGGCGCGGGCCCGGCCCCCGAGGGCCTGGCGAACGTCGTCCGCCGCGTCGACGGCACCGGACACCTGGTCACCCCCGGCCTGATCAACACTCACCACCACTTCTACCAGTGGATCACCCGGGGCCTGGCCACCGACCACAACCTGTTCAACTGGCTGGTCGCGCTCTACCCGACCTGGGCACGCATCGACGCCCCGATGCTCGCCGCCGCCACCCAGGGCTCGCTCGGCATGATGGTCAAGGGCGGCGTCACCACCGCCTCCGACCACCACTACGTCTTCCCGCACGGCTCCGGCGACCTGGTCGGCGCGGAGCTGGCCGCGGCCGCCGAGATCGGTGCCCGTATCACCCTCGCCCGCGGCTCCATGGACCGCAGCGAGAAGGACGGCGGTCTGCCCCCGGACTTCGCCGTCGAGACCACCGAGGGCGCCCTGCTGGGCACCGAGGAGGCCATCGACAAGTACCACGACGCCTCCTTCGGCTCGATGGTGCACATCGCCGCCGCGCCCTGTTCGCCGTTCTCCATCTCCACCGAACTCCTCAAGGAGGGCGCCAAGCTCGCCCGCCGTAAGGGCGTGCGGATGCACACCCACGGCTCGGAGACCGTGGAGGAGGAGAAGTTCTGCCACGAGCTGTTCGGCATGGGCCCGACCGACTACTTCGAGTCCACCGGCTGGCTCGGTGACGACGTGTGGATGGCGCACTGCGTCCACATGAACGACTCCGACATCGCCGCCTTCGCCCGTACGAAGACCGGCGTGGCCCACTGCCCCTCCTCCAACGCCCGCCTCGCCGCCGGCATCGCCCGCGTCCCCGACATGCTCGCGGCCGGCGTCCCGGTCGGCCTCGGCGTGGACGGCACCGCCTCCAACGAGTCCGGCGAACTCCACACCGAACTGCGCAACGCGCTGCTCATCAACCGCCTCGGTGCGCACCGCGAAGCGGCGCTCAACGCCCGCAAGGCGCTGCGCCTGGGCACCTACGGCGGCGCCCAGGTCCTCGGCCGTACCGACGAGATCGGCTCCCTGGAGGCCGGCAAGCTCGCCGACCTGGTCCTGTGGAAGCTGGACACCCTGGCCCACTCCTCCATCGCCGACCCGGTCACCGCGCTCGTCTTCGGCGCGGCCGCCCCCGTCACCCTGTCCCTGGTCAACGGCAAGCCCGTCGTCGAGGACAACCACCTGACCAACGTCGACGAGGACGCCATCGCCCGCACCGCGCGGGCCGAGGCGCAGCGTCTGGCGCGTATCGCCGGCGAGGGCTGACCCCCTCCATGGCGTTACTCCACCGACTCGGCCGGGAGGGACGGCTCCCGGCTGAGCTTGTGGATCCGAGCGGGATCCACAAGCGCCGGACCCCGGGGGTGCGCGGTTCCACCTCGTACCCCCGGGCCGGTCAACCGCTCCACGGCCGTCTCGCGCCACAAGCGCGGCCCCCACCACGGCACCGCCCACCAGCGCGGCTACCGCACCAGAGCACCACATCGCACGCCCTCCGTGACAGCCTCGCACCGTTCTTCCGACGGCGCAGAAATCGACAGGAGGCCCGCAGTGGCCGCAACTCCCGGGCACCAGCCGAAGGAAGACCGGAAGCACCCGGTCGACGAGACCCTCCCGCCCGTCAAGATGTTCACCAGCGGCCTCCAGCACGTGGCCGCGATGTACGCGGGCGTGGTGGCCCCGCCGATGATCGTGGGGCCGGCCTGCGGCCTGAGCCCCACCGAAACCGCGTTCCTCATGGGCGCCAGCCTCTTCACCGCCGGCATCGCCACCCTCCTCCAGACCCTCGGCTTCTGGAAGGTCGGCGCCAAGCTGCCGTTCGTCAACGGCGTCTCCTTCGCCGGCGTCACCCCGATGATCGCCATCGGCAAGGCCGAAAGCCCCGAGAACGCGTTGCCCATCATCTTCGGCGCGGTGATCGTCGCCGGCGTACTGGGCTTCGTCCTCGCCCCCTACTTCTCCAAACTCGTACGCTTCTTCCCGCCGGTCGTCACCGGCACCGTCATCACCCTGATCGGTGTCTCCCTCCTCCCCGTGGCCTTCAACTGGTCCCAGGGAGGCAATCAACAGGCCCCGGACTACGGCTCGTTGACGAACATCGGGATGGCCGCGCTGACCCTCGTCATCGTGCTGGTGCTGCGCCGGGTGCTGCGTGGCTTCCTCCAGCAGATCGCCATCCTGCTCGGCCTGGTGGCCGGCACGCTGATCGCGATACCGGTGGGCATCACCAACTTCTCCGCCCTCACCAACGCGGACCTCATCGGCTTCCCGACGCCGTTCCACTTCGGTGCCCCGCAGTTCAACATCGCCGCGATCGTCTCGATGTGCATCGTGATGCTGGTCTGTATGACCGAGTCGACGGCCGACATGCTCGCCCTCGGCAAGATCGTCGACCGTCCGGCGGACGAGCGCACCATCGAGGGCGGACTGCGCGCCGACACCCTCGGATCGGCGATCAGCCCGCTGTTCAACGGCTTCGCCAACAGCGCCTTCGCGCAGAACATCGGTCTGGTCGCGATGACCAAGGTGCGCAGCCGCTATGTCGTGGCGACCAGCGGCGCGATCCTGATCGTGCTGGGCCTGTGCCCGATAGCCGCGTCGGTCATCTCGCTGGTCCCGCTGCCGGTCCTGGGCGGCGCGGGCATCGTGCTCTTCGGTTCGGTGGCCGCCAGCGGCATCCAGACGCTCGCCTCCGCGGCGATGGAGAAGGGCGAGAACGCGCTGATCGTCGCGGCGGCCGTGGGCATCGGCCTGATCCCGATCGCGGCGCCGGAGTTCTACCACAACTTCCCCAAGGACATGCTGGTCGTCCTGGACTCCGGCATCAGCACCGGCTGCCTGGTCGCGATCGTCCTCAACCTGGCGTTCAACCACTTCGGTGGGACGGGCGCGGGTGAAGCGGGTGAAGGGGTTCAAGGGGCTGAAGGCGCCGAGCCCGCGGGTGCCGAGAGCGTCGCCCCCGAGGTGGCGGAGGGCGTCGACTCCGAAGCGTCCGGGGCCGCGCCGGAGATCCCGCGGCAGCCTGATCGCGGCAAGGTGGACGACGAGGGCGAGCACGCGTCGTCACCGGCGCACTGACCGGATCCGTACGCTCCCCTGGCTTTTTCCCCGCCGCCCACCCGCACCTCTTTTGTTTTTCCCCGCCGCCCACCCCCCTTCGGGGGGTGGGCGGGTGTGGTGGTGCGCTCGGTCGCGCTGCCCTCAATCGATGTGGAAGCTCTCCCCGTACACCTTCCAGTCCAACGGCGTGTGCAGATCGAGGTTCCCGTCCTCCAGGAACACCCGCTGCGCGGTGTCCACCCGGCTGGTGTCGCTGTGCGCCTCCTCCTGCTGCATCGCCCACACCCGGGCGTCGAGGAAGGCGTGGAGATACTTCTTCTCGTCGCCGCCCTGGGCCGGCGGCTTCGCCTTGGCGAGCGCGCGCTTGCGGATGCCGGAGAAGCTGGTCGCGTCGTCGCCGTCCCCGTGCATCACGATCGCGTCGTAGTACGCGAACTGGCCCAGTACACCGATCCCGTCGGCCTTGCCCTGCTTGACCGCGGGGTTGAAGTAGACCCGGTCCCGCTCGTCGTTCTGCGCCTTCCGGAACTCGCTGTCCTGGGCGGCCTTCGCCCAGTCCTCGGTGTAGTCCGGGTCCAGCCCCTCGTGCGAGTCGGTGCCGTCGACTTCGCGCAGCGCGGGCAGGTACTTGGCCAGCACGTTGTCCGGCTTGCGCTGGGTGTACAGCTCCACGAGCTCCAGCATGTCGTGCGTACCTGAACAGAAGCCGATGATGCCGCCGGTGTAGCCGCGGCCGTCGCCGATGTCCTCGATGTACTTGTACTGGGCCTTCCAGTCCAGTGAGGAGTTCTCCGCACTCGACACCAACTGCATGGCGATTTCCTTCTTCGCCGGGTCGTCGAGTCCGGCCGCGGCCCGTGCGGCGTGCGGGGGCGCGGAGTGGGCGGCGGCCGGGGCGTGGTGACCGTCCGAGACCGCCGAGGTGGCGACGGCGGTGGCCGGCACGGCGAGCAGGGCGAGGCCGAGGGCGATGCGGGTGGCGGTCTTGGGCAGGGCTCTGCCTATCGATCGGGTGCGCATGGAGTCCTCCAGTTCCGGAGTGGGCCGTGGGGGGTTCCCCAATCGTTAGGAAGCTTTCCTACCAGACTTGGGGTGTGACGTATACCCGTCAAACCACTGTCAACGCGAGTCCCCGCGGGACGTGTTGGCCGACGAGACTCGCCCGATCGGCTTCGCCCCACGAGCTTCGTCGGTCCCGACGCGACTCAGTCCAGCAGCCCGCTCAGCAACGCACCGATGTCCCCCGCCGGGTCGAAGTCCTCGTCGGGGAAGGCGAGTTGATGCAGTACCACACCGTCGAGATGGTCGATCAGGATACGGCCGTGCCGCTCCGGGGCACGGGAGCCGAAGCGGCGTACCCACTCCGCACTCCAGGCGAGCACCGCCTCCCGCCCCCGCGTGAGGGGCGCACGCAGTTCGGGGCGGGCCGAGGACTCCAGGAAGAGCGCGAAGCGGGCGGCGGTACGGGCACGCGCGGGACCGACCGCTTGCCGCACGAAGGCGGCCATGGCGTCCGCCAGTTCCCCCTGGTCGGCCGGGTCCGTACCCGCCGCGAACGCCTCCCATTCGCGCCGGTCCAGGGCCTGGAGGTGGTCCACGATGCCGTCGATCAGGGCCGCACGGTTGCGGAAGTAGTTGGACGTGGTGCCGCTGGGAACGCCCGCCGCGGTGTCCACTGCCTGATACGTCAACCGCCGGGAACCCTCGGCCCCCAGCACCTCGACCGCCGCGTCCAGAACCTGGTCCCGCCGTCGTGCCACGCCATCCACTCCTGCTGTCCTGCTCGCCGCCGTTCACGGCGCTCGGGCGCTGCGCGCATGGCACGGCGCCGACTACTACAAACATAGTAGCGTGACGTGCCTGCCGCGAAGACGCCGAAAGGCCCGCACGCCCCGCCACCAGGCAGCGCGTACGGGCCCTTCAGGAGTTTTCTCAGCCCACCAGCGGGGTTCCCTCAGCCCACCAGCCGTTCGTAGGCCGGCAGTGTCAGGAAGTCCGCGTAGTCGGCGTCCAGTGCGACCTGGAGCAGGAGGTCGTGTGCCTGCTGCCACTTGCCCGCGGTGAAGGCGTCCTCGCCGATCTCGGTGCGGATGTCGGTGAGGGCCTGGGCGGCGACCTTGCGGACGAGGTCCGCGGTGGCGGTTTCGCCGTTCTCGAAGACCACGCCGGCGTCGATCCACTGCCAGATCTGGGAGCGGGAGATCTCGGCGGTGGCGGCGTCCTCCATCAGGCCGAAGATGGCGACGGCACCCAGGCCGCGCAGCCAGGCCTCGATGTAGCGGGTGCCGACCTGTACGGCGTCGACCAGGCCCTGGTAGGTGGGCTTGGCGTCGAGGGAGTCGATGGCGATGAGGTCGGCGGCCGCGACGGAGACGTCCTCGCGGAGGCGGTCCTTCTGGTTCGGCTTGTCGCCGAGGACCGCGTCGAAGGAGGCGCGGGCGATCGGGACCAGGTCGGGGTGGGCGACCCAGGAGCCGTCGAAGCCGTCGCCGGCCTCGCGGTCCTTGTCGGCGCGGACCTTGGCGAGGGCCTTCTCGTTGGCCTCCGGGTCGCGGCGGTTGGGGATGAAGGCCGCCATGCCGCCGATGGCGTGGGCGCCGCGCTTGTGGCAGGTGCGCACCAGGAGTTCGGTGTAGGCGCGCATGAAGGGGGCCGTCATGGTGACCGCGTTGCGGTCCGGCAGGACGAACTTGGCGCCGCCGTCACGGAAGTTCTTGACGATGGAGAAGAGGTAGTCCCAGCGGCCGGCGTTGAGGCCCGAGGCGTGGTCGCGGAGCTCGTAGAGGATCTCCTCCATCTCGTACGCCGCCGTGATCGTCTCGATGAGGACGGTGGCGCGGACGGTGCCCTGGGGGATGCCGACGTAGTCCTGCGCGAAGACGAAGATGTCGTTCCAGAGGCGGGCCTCCAGGTGCGACTCGGTCTTCGGGAGGTAGAAGTACGGGCCCTTGCCCAGGTCGAGCAGGCGCTTGGCGTTGTGGAAGAAGTACAGGCCGAAGTCGACCAGGGCGCCGGGGACCGCCCGGCCCTCGAACTGAAGGTGGCGCTCCTCCAGGTGCCAGCCGCGCGGCCGCATCACGACGGTCGCGAGCTCTTCGGCGGGCTTGAGGGCGTACGACTTACCGGAGTTGGGGTCGGTGAAGTCGATCCGGCGCTCGTAGGCGTCGATCAGGTTGAGCTGGCCCGTGACGACGTTCTCCCAGGTGGGGGCCGAGGCGTCCTCGAAGTCGGCGAGCCAGACCTTGGCGCCCGAGTTGAGGGCGTTGATGGTCATCTTGCGGTCCGTGGGCCCGGTGATCTCCACGCGGCGGTCGTTGAGCGCGGCGGGCGCCTCGGCGACCCGCCAGCTGTCGTCCGCACGGATCTGCGCGGTCTCCGGGAGGAAGTCCAGGGTGCTGGTCCGGGCGATCTCGGCGCGGCGCTCGCCGCGGCGGGCGAGCAGTTCGTCACGGCGCGGGGTGAACCGGCGGTGGAGCTCCGCCACGAAGGCGAGCGCGGCGTCGGTGAGGACCTCGGCCTGCCGTGCGGGGGTGTGGTCGGGGCCGACTTCGACGATGGCCAGCGGGGACGGCGCTGGTGCGGACATGAGGTGTCACTCCATTCAGCGGCGGTGCCTGGCGGCCGCCGGGGCGCCCGGGCGGCACGGGGTGCCGTCGGCTCCGAAGTGCGGTCGCGGGCGCCGTTTGGGTTCAGGGCGCTTCTGACCAGTGGAGAGTAGTTTCCTTATTGCGGAACTTCAATGGTTTGTTGATGTCGAGATTCTCATGGTCGACAGAAACCTTGATCGAATGGCTCTCGGTGCCATCGCGGTCACGTGGAGTGTGACGTGATGGGTGGTGGGGTGGGGCGGCTATGGCGGTGATGGGGCGGCTCGGTGCGCGATGCGGCCGCCCGGTCACTCCAGCCGGTGCAGGTCCTCCGGTGTGTCGATGTCGTACGCCTCGGCCACATCAGCGCACTCCACCAGCGTGATGGCATCCTCGTGCCGCCGCAGGTAGGCGCGCGCACCGCGGTCGCCCTCCGCGGTCGCCGCGACCTCCGCCCACCGGTCGGCGCCGAACAGCACCGGATGGCCGCGCCGGCCCTCGTACGCCGCCGACACCAGCGAAGCGCGGCCCTCGTACGCGCCCACCACCCGCGCCACCGCCGCTGCGCCGATGCCCGGCTGGTCCACCAGGGACACCACGATCGCGTCCGCCCCCGAGCCGGCCAGCGCGGCGAGGCCCACCCGGAGCGACGACCCCATGCCCTGCGCCCAGTCGGGGTTCTCGGATGTGGTGTACGAGGAGAGATCGGCCCGCTCGCGCACGGAAGCGGCGGCCGCGCCCAGCACGATGTGTACCGGGCCGCAGCCGCCGTCCTGTAGCGCGCGTGCGGCGTGCTCCACCAAGGGGCGTCCCCGGTGGTCGAGCAGCGCCTTGGGGCGCCCGCCCAGGCGTCGCCCGCCACCTGCGGCGAGCAGCAGCCCGGCGATCTTCCCCTCGGGGCGTGGTGCCGAGAGGTGTGGTGTCGACGAGTGTGGTGTCGCCGGTGTCGATGGGCGTGGTGTCGATGGGTGTGGTGTGGAGGGATCCGGTGCCATGGGGTCTGCTTACCTCATGGCACCCCGCGGCGCCGCGCGTTGGGTCATGCGGTGCCGCCGGACGCCCGCTGGCGCGGGATCCTCGGCCGGCGCCGGCCCTGTAGTTGGGACGTCCGCGCATCCGCGAGCCGGCGCTCTGTGACGTAGCGGTGTATGTGCTCGACGGTGATCTCGGATACGTCGGAGAGGCCGTATGCGTGGCAGATGAGCTGAACGATGCTGATGCGGCGACGGTCCGAGCCGGTCTCGGGGTCGGGGTCGGGCTCCATGACAATCTCCGATCCAGTGATATGCCGGACATTTCCCCGGAAGGGAGAATGCTCCATCCGGCCGTGCCGCACGCGTCGGATCGCGTACGCCCACGCCAACGGGTGCCGGAGGGAACGTACGTACTGAGGCATGATCAGGCCACCCGCGGGCAGCGCCCGATGAACCGCCGGAACCGGGCCCGAGCAGGGTGCGAAACCGGCTCTTCGGACAAGGCATCAGCTTCCAAGTCATCGATGTCACGGTGCGGCCCATGGCCGGATAAAGTGCTGCCCCGTTGCGGAGTTCGTGGCCGTCAGCCGTCATGCCGACACGGCGGGCCCATTTTTGAGTCGGGGGACGTAGTGGTGAACAGTGTGGGGTCGTCCGGGATCTTTCAGCCGCTGGAGGGCGACGACCCGAAGGCCATCGCGGGCTACCGCCTCACGGCGAAGCTCGGCTCCGGTGGCATGGGCAAGGTCTATCTCTCCTACACGCCCGGCGGGCGGCCGGTCGCCATCAAGGTGATCCGGCCGGAGTTCAGCGAGGACGCGGAGTTCCGCCGCCGCTTCAAGCAGGAGGTGCAGTCCGCGCAGCGCGTCCAGGGCCTGTACACCGCCCCGGTCATCGACGCCGACGCCGACGGCGCCAGCCCCTGGCTCGCCACCGCGTACGTCCCCGGCCCCTCGCTGTCCGCCGCCGTCGCCGAACACGGCCGGCTCCCGGTGCCCACCGTGCTGCTGCTGGTCGCCGGTATCGCCGAGGCACTGCAGGTCATCCATGGCGCGGGCATCGTGCACCGCGACCTGAAGCCGTCCAACGTGCTGCTGGCCGCCGACGGCCCGCGCGTCATCGACTTCGGTATCGCCCGCGCCGCCGACGCCACCTCCCTCACCAGCAGCGGCGTCACCGTCGGCACCCCCACCTTCATGGCGCCCGAGCAGGCCGCCGGCAGCACCATCACGCCGGCCACCGACATCTTCGCGCTCGGCCAGGTCGCGGCGTACGCGGCCATCGGCAACCCGGCCTTCGGCGAGGGCACTTCGCACGGTGTGCTCTACCGGATCGTCCACGAGGAGCCCGACCTGACCGGGCTCCCCGAGGAGCTGCGCGAGCTGGTCACCCGCTGCCTCACCAAGGACGCCTCCGCGCGTCCCTCCGTCGCCGAGGTGATCGAGCTGTGCGGCGCGGCCTCCGGGCAGACGCAGCTGCGCCGTCCCGAGGAGTGGCTGCCCAAGGCCGTCGCCGCGGACATCACGACCCGCTCCGCGGCCCCCGCCCCCGCGCAGGCCCCGCCGCCCCCGCTGGAGGCGCCGGCCCAGCCCGCGGCCACACCGCAGGCGCCGGCACAGCCCCCGACCCAGCCCGCCCAGCCTCCGACCCAGCCGGCCCAGCCTCCGGCCCAGCCCCCGGTGCAGCCGGCGGCACCGCCCACCCAGCCCGCCACGCCGCCGGTTCAGCAGGTGCCGACCGAGCTGAACCACCCGCAGACCCCGCCGCCCGGTTTCGGCCCCGCGGCCTACGCGCAGACCGCCACCGGTACGACGCCCCTCGCGTCGGTGCCCGGCGGCCCGGCGTCCACCGGACCGGCATCCACCGGCCCGACCGCCACGGTCCCCGCCCCGCAGCCGCCGAAGAAGAAGCGCAAGGGCCTGATGACGGCTCTGGTGCTGGTCTGCCTGCTGGTCTTCGCGGGCGCGGGCGGCGGCGCCGTCTACTACTTCATGAAGGACAACGGCAAGAAGACGACCGACCAGACCGACGACAAGAAGAAGGGCGCCACCGCGTCCCCCGAGGCCACCGACGGCGCCACGTCGAGCCCCGAAGCGGGCGACGACCCCTCCGCCCCGCCCACCCCGGAGAAGGACCCGACCCCGGTCGACTTCAAGAACGTCAACATTGCCGACGAGTACCACGTGTCGATGGCCGACGAGTCGATGAGGCCGACCGACGCGGACAACGACACGGACGAGGACTTCGTCTTCACGGACAACGACTACTCCGACGACTCGGTCAGCACCGAGACCGGCAAGCTGGTGCTGCTCGACGAGGGCCAGGAAGGCTCGCTGGAGACCTGCCGCAAGGAGACCCGGTTCACCGAATCCATCCCGACCAAGCGGCTCAGCAAGGGCTCGCAGATGTGCCTGACCACCGGTTACGGCCATCTCGCGCTGATCACTTTCCGGGGCTTCGCGCCCGAGTCGTCTACCAGCAAGTACATCACCGTCGATGTGCGGGTGTGGCGCAACGCGGTGACGCCGGAGGAGACTCCCTGATCGGCGCCGCGACTCGCTGATCTGCTGGCGCGTTGATTCGCTGACTCGCTGATTCGATCCCCGTCGGGCCCGGTCTTCCGGCCCGGCGGGGATCGTCGCATTGTGACCCCGGCGTGTGGATCCGATCGATGATCCGGATTTTTCGCTTTCCGTGTGGCGCGATGACCACAGAGTGGCGTTAACTGGCCCGCATTGCGAAACGGGCAAGGGGCAACGGTCAACGGCCGACAGTCAACGGTCCGACGGTCAGTGGCCAACGGCCTGGGAGGGCGCCATCGTTGTGGAGCAGGGGCAGAGGCAGAAGCGAGTGGTGACCGGGGTCGACGACCCCCGGGTCCAGGCGCTGCGTGGGGCGGTGGCCCGGCTGCGCCGCCAACTGGCCGTGCTTCCCGGTGAGTTGCCCGACCGGGCGGCCGCGGACGAGGAACTGGCCGCGCTGGACGCGATGGTGAGCCACGGGCTGCCCGAGGTGTCGCGGCTGCGCCGTTCTCTGCTGCTGATCGCCGGGGCGGTCGGCTCGGTCAGCGCGCTGTCCCCCGCCCTGACCGAGGTACGCGAAGGAATCGACCGCTTCGGGGAGCTGCCGCGACGGCGCTTCTAGCCGGCGGGTACTTCTAGTCGGCGTGCCCTTCTGGGCGGCGAACCCGCCACCGGCCCCGCCGCCGGGAATATCCGTCCATGCCGCCGCGTTGTGGCCCCGCAGGGGGCCCTTCCATCCCCTAGGGGATCTGTTCGAACAACCCCTAGGGGTCGGAACCGAATACACCAGAGAAGGCCGTGGCGGTTGTTCCCGCTGGTCAGTGGAGAGACGACATCCTTGGTGGACCTTCGGTGTTCGCATCAGACGCGAAGGCTTCGCGTCTGATGCGAACACGATCCGGCTGTCGCCCTACATCGGCGGCTGGAAGCCGCCGATCTTGTGCTCGAGCAGTTCGGCCAGCCGCAGCGGGGTGCGGTCCTCGAACATCGGGCCGATGAGCTGCACTCCCACCGGCAGGCCCTCGGGGGACCGGCCCGCTGGTATGGCGGTGGCGGGCAGGCCGGGCATGGTGGCCAGACCGGCCCAGACGAGCTGGTCGAAGTACGGGTACTCGACGCCGTCGATGTCGAGCCGGCGTTCGAGCGGATTGGGGTTGTGGTCGTGCGGGAACGCGGGAGTCGGCGTGACCGGACACACCACGGCATCGAACTCGGCGAAGAGCTGCCGCCAGCCGTGACGGTGGAGCTCGCGACGGCTGTTCGCCTCGAGCCAGTCGCGGTGGCTGAACACCATCCCGCGCAGCACCGCCGCGTCCAGACTCTGGTCGTCTGCGCTCAGTGCGGCGGCGCGGGTCCGCACCTGCTCGTAGGAGTCGACGGGAAAGCGTGCGACAGAGCCCGAAAACAGCAACTGCCGGTAAAGCATGGCGGCTTCGGTCAGATCGGGCAGCAGCGGAGTGTGCCGTTCGACGCGGGCGCCGCCGTCGACCAGCGCGTCGGCCACCCGGTTCACGCCCGCCCGCACGGCGGACCCGGTCGGAATGAGCGGATGGTCCTCGAGCACCAAGACCCGGAAGTCGCCGAGCCGCTCGTGGCGCGCGGGCGGCAGCGTCATGTCGTACGCCACACCGTGCGTCAGCGGGTCCGGTCCGGCCATGACGTCGAGCAGGAGCGTGAGGTCGCGGGCGGTGCGCGCCATCGGACCGACGACGGCGAGGTCGAGGTCGACGGGCAATGGCGGTGCCGGCGGCGCGACCATGCCGCGGGTTGCCGCCAGTCCGAGTGTCGGCTTGTGCGCGTAGATGCCGCAGAAATGCGCGGGGGTGCGCAACGAGCCGGCGAGGTCGGAGCCGATGGACAGCGCGCCGAACCCGGACGCCAGGGCCGCCGCTGATCCGCCCGAGGACCCACCTGACGTGCGACCGTGATTCCACGGGTTGTTGGTGGTGCCGTAGATCTCGTTGAAGCTCTGGATATCTTGCAGCCCCACCGGCACATTGGTCTTACCGAGCACCACCGCGCCCGCGGCCTTGAGCCGCGACACCTGGACCGCGTCCTCGGCCGGCATAAAGTTCGCCTGCGGCGGCATGCCCCAGGTCGTGGGCAGCCCGGCGATGTTGTAGCACTCTTTGACCGTCACCGGAATACCGAGCAGCGGCCGGTCCTCGCCGCGGGCGCGCGCCTGGTCGGCACCGCGCGCGGCGGCCCGCGCACGGTCGAAGTCCGGCACGCAGATCGCGTTGATCGCCTTGTCGTCGCGCTCGATACGGGCAATCGCCTCGTCGGTCAGTTCCGCCGAGGTCACTTCACCGGCACGCAAGGCGGCCGCGAGTTCTTCTGCATTCTGAAAGTTCCGCTCCATGAATCCGACCGTACTGACCTCTGGGAGAGGCCATAAAATGCCGATTCGCACAACGGGATAGGTGCCTCAACTCACCATGTTTTCTCCGGCCACAGAATTCGCCCGACCGCTGGCCATGGCGACGCGCGGCGGTCTGGCACACCTACGGAGAGGGGTACGACGGAGGGCCCAGTTGTGACAGTTCTGCGAGCAGCCCGATCCGTGCCGAAGAACTCCAGGTCGCGATTCGCACAGCACCTCTCACAACTTCCGCTGGTTTTGGCAGAGTTCTGAGAGGCCGGAGGTTTGCAACTCGGATCGACGCGTTGGCGGCGGCGACAGCCCGCACCTTCGCCGCCTCGTACTTCACGCCCAGGTGCGCACGCACGAACTGCCGATGCCGCTTCGCGGTCCGATCCGCGTCCACAGCACCGGAACCTCAGCGCGGCCCCTTCCTGGCGTATTCGGTTCCCACCCCACCCCTAGGGGACGCCGGTTGCCGCTGCCTGGGCAACGCCCCGTTGCCGTTACGTAGGCGTCTGGTTGGCGAGCGCCACCGACAGTTGCGCCGCGACGTCCTGGAGCACCGGCACGATCTTGTCCCGCGACGCCTCCGTGACCCGGCCGGTCGGCCCGGAGATGGAGATCGCCGCCGAGGTGGGGGAGTTGGGCACCGGCACCGCGAAGCAGCGGACGCCGATCTCCTGCTCGTTGTCGTCCACCGCGAAGCCGAGCCGGCGGACCTCGGCGAGCCCTTCGAGGAAGGTGTCCGGGTCGGTGATCGTCTTCTCGGTCGCGGCGGGCATACCGGTACGGGCGAGCAGTGCCCGTACCTCCTCCGGCGGGTGGCCCGCGAGGAGTGCCTTGCCGACGCCGGTGGAGTGCGGCAGCACCCGCCGGCCGACCTCGGTGAACATCCGCACCGCGTGCCGGGACGGCACCTGGGCCACGTAGACGATCTCGTCGCCGTCGAGCAGCGCCATGTTGGCGGTCTCGCCGGTCTCCTCGACCAGGCGCGCCAGGAACGGCCGGGCCCACGTCCCCAGCAGCCGCGACGCGCTCTCGCCCAGCCGGATCAGACGGGGGCCGAGCGCGTACCGGCGGTTGGGCTGCTGACGGACGTAGCCGCAGGCGACCAGGGTCCGCATCAGCCGGTGGATGGTGGGGAGCGGCAGCCCGCTGCTGGTGGAGAGCTCGCTCAGGCCGACCTCGCCCCCGGCGTCGGCCATCCGCTCCAGCAGGTCGAAGGCGCGCTCAAGGGACTGGACGCCGCCGCTGGCGCCCGCGGGCTTGGCTTCGGCGGCGGAGGTGCTGGCGCTGGGCGGCACGTCGCGTTCCTTTCGGGGCAGGTCGGATCGGTCTCGGCTAGGGCGTGCCCTGGCTTGCGGGCGCCGGGCCCGACCGGAGCAGCCTACCGGTCACGTCCGAAAGACACACGGCCTCTCGCACACTCGTTCCCGCCGGTCAGGGCCGGTTTGCTCCACGTTACGAGCTGCTAGCCGCAATCCGGTGAGGGTGCCAGTGGTCATAGCTCCATTCTGCTACGCGAAACCTATTGTCCATTGTGTGGAATCCTCCAAATCGCCGAAGCGTGACCGGTCCCAATTTGTCCGCTCGTGTTCGTGGATCTTCGAGGTGTTCGGCGGGGGTGTCCTCCGGGGTGTCCTCCGGGGGCTCGGTGCCCTCCTCTCCGGCGGTGGCTGGGTTGTGGCGGGCGCGTGGGAGGCGCTCGGAGGGGGCGTCCCGTCGCAGGTCAGGCGTGCCGTTGCGGTGGAACCGTGGGTGTCGGTGGAGTCGGAGCGGTCGCCGGCCCCGTGCCAGTCAAAGGGGTCTTGACGGGCCGCGGTCCGGAGTGAAGACTCCCGTTCAACAGACTGTTGAATTCCGCATCCGGTGTCGGATGAATTCCGCATCCGGTGTCGCGGGAGCCACCGCGTCATCGACCGCCGTGGCACCCCGCGCGCCATCACGCGACGATGAAGACACGATACGAGGAGGGGACCGGGTGTCCGAAACAGAGCTGGTGCTGCGCTCCACGCGCGTCGTCACCCCGCAGGGGACGCGCGCCGCGTCCGTCACCGTCAGGGACGGGAAGATCGCTGCGGTGCTGCCGCACGACGCCCCGCCCCCGGCCGGGGCGCGGGTCGAGGACTTCGGCGACGACGTCCTGCTGCCCGGCCTCGTGGACACCCACGTACACGTCAACGACCCCGGCCGCACCGAGTGGGAGGGCTTCTGGACGGCCACCCGAGCGGCCGCGGCCGGCGGCATCACCACCCTCGTGGACATGCCGCTCAACAGCCTCCCGCCCACCACCACCGTCGACAACCTCGACACCAAGCGCGAGGTCGCCCGCAGCAAGGCACATATCGACATCGGTTTCTGGGGCGGCGCCATCCCCGGCAACGTCAAGGACCTGCGCCCGCTCTACGACGCCGGCGTCTTCGGCTTCAAGTGCTTCCTGTCGCCCTCCGGCGTGGACGAGTTCCCCCAGCTTGACCAGGAACAACTGGCCGCCGCCCTCGGTGAGATCGCCGGCTTCGACGGCCTGCTGATCGTGCACGCCGAGGACCCGGGCCACCTGGACGCGGCCCCCGTACCGCACGGCCCCAAGTACGCCGACTTCCTCGCCTCCCGCCCCCGCGTGTGCGAGGACGACGCCATCGCCGGTCTGATCGCGCTGGCCAAGAAGCTCAGCGCCCGGGTGCACGTCCTGCACCTGTCCTCCTCCGACGCGCTGCCGCTGATCGCCGCCGCCAAGGCCGAAGGCGTCAAGATCACCGTCGAGTCCTGTCCGCACTTCCTGACCCTGACCGCCGAGGAAATCCCGGACGGCGCCACGGAGTTCAAGTGCTGCCCGCCGATCCGCGAGGCCACCAACCAGGACGCGCTCTGGCAGGGCCTCGCCGACGGCACCATCGACTGCATCGTCTCCGACCACTCGCCCTCCACCGCCGACCTCAAGACCGCCGATTTCGGCGCGGCCTGGGGCGGCATCTCCTCCCTCCAGCTCGGCCTGCCCGCCATCTGGACCGCGGCCCGCGAACGCGGCCACACCCTCGACGACGTCGCCCGCTGGATGGCCACCGCCCCCGCCGCCCTCGTCGGCCTCGGCCAGAAGGGCGCCATCGAGCCAGGCCGGGACGCCGACTTCGCGGTCCTCGCGCCCGAGGAGACCTTCACCGTCGACCCGGCCGCCCTCCAGCACCGCAACAAGATCACCGCATACGCCGGGAAGACCCTCTACGGCGTCGTACGGTCCACCTGGCTGCGCGGCCGGCAGATCAACGACGGCGCCACCCTCGCCGAGCCCACCGGCGAGCTCCTGGAAAGGCCGTAGCGCGTATGACCACCGCTGATTTCCCCCACCCGCCCGGCCCAGACATACCCCGCTTCACCGGCGACGCCACCCCCTACGGAGGCGGCGACCCGTACGCCGACTACCGCACATCCGGCCCGGCCGGCTTCCCGTTCACCCACCTGCCCGACCTCGCCGACCGGCGGCTCGGGGCCGGCGTGACCGCCGCCAACGACGAGTTCTTCGCCGAGCGCGAGAACCTCCTCAAGCCCGAACCCGCCCACTTCGACCCCGAGGCCTTCGGCCACAAGGGCAAGATCATGGACGGCTGGGAGACCCGCCGGCGCCGCGGCACCGACGGCACGCACCCGTTCCCGACGGACGAGGACCACGACTGGGCGCTGATCCGGCTCGGCGCGCCCGGTGTGATCCGCGGCATCATCGTCGACACCGCCCACTTCCGCGGCAACTACCCGCAGTCCGTGAGCGTCGAGGGCACCTGCGTCGAGGGCTCACCGTCGCCCGAGGAACTCCTCGCCGACGACGTCACCTGGACCACTCTCGTCCCGCGCACCGCCATCGGCGGCCACGCCGCCAACGGCTTCGCGGTCACCGCCGAGCGCCGCTTCACCCACCTGCGCCTCAACCAGCACCCCGACGGCGGCGTCGCCCGCCTCCGCGTCCACGGCGAGGTCGTCCCGGCGCCGCGGTGGCTCGCCGCGCTCGGCACCTTCGACCTCGCCGCCCTGGAGAACGGCGGCCAGGTCGAGGACGCCTCGGACCGCTTCTACTCCTCGCCCACCAACACCATCCAGCCCGGCCGCTCCCGCAAGATGGACGACGGCTGGGAGACCCGGCGCCGCCGCGGCACCGGCAACGACTGGGTGCGCTACCGCCTCACCGAGCAGTCCGTGATCCGCGCCGTCGAGATCGACACGGGGTACCTCAAGGGCAACTCGGCGGGCTGGGCCGCGCTGCTCGGCCGCGACGGCGAAAGCGGCGACTGGGTCGAACTGCTGCCCCGTACGCGCCTGCAGCCCGACACCGTCCACCGCTTCCTGCTCGACGACGCCCCCGCCGTCACCCACGTCCGGATGGACATCTTCCCCGACGGCGGCATCGCCCGGCTGCGGCTGCACGGCTCGTTGACGGAGCAGGGCTCACGCCAACTGGCCGCCCGCCACGCGGAGTTGGGGGCCTGACGACGCGGTGGATCCGGTGGCCCCGACCGTCCCGGTCGGGGCCACCGGGCATCGACGGAGCCACCGGGCATCATGAGGGGATGACTGGGACCCCACCTTCCGCGTCGCCCACGGTGATACGGCTCGCGCGGTACACGCACACGGAGCAGAGCGAGATCCTCGGGGGCGGACCCGACCCCTTCGGCGTCGCGGAGACCGGCCTGACCTGGCTGCCCAAGGACGAGCACTTCGCCATCAGGCAAAACGGCCGCCTGGTGGCGCACGCGGGTCTGCTGCGGATCCCGGTATCACTCGGCGGGGAAGAGACACACGCCATGGGCCTCGGCGGGGTCGCCGTCGCGCCGGACTCGCGCGGACAGGGGCTGGCGCGGCTGGTCGTCACGGCCGCCGTGGAGCACGCCCGCACCCAAGGGCCGCGATACGGGCTGCTCTTCTGCCGGCCCCCGCTCGTCCCCCTGTACCAGCGGCTCGGGTGGCGCACCGTCGACGGTGACGTACACGTCGACCAGCCCACGGGCCCCGTCGTCATGCCGCTGCGGACCATGTGGACGCCGCTGGGCGAGGGGGCGGAACGGCTCGTGGAGCCGGTGCGCCTGCTCTCGCTGCCGATGTGAGCCACGCTTGCCAGGCATCGGTGCTTCCCGGGCACCGGTGCTTTCCGGGTACCCATGTTTGCCAGGCATCCGGGTTCCCAGGCAGCCGTGTTTTCCAGGCATCCGTGCTGTGCTCGCCGACATCCGTGGCCTCGATGGCTGATGCCCCGCCAAGGGCTCGATGGCTGATGCCGCGCGAACGGATCAGTCGCCGACCGAGTTCCAGAACATGAGTTCATACGCCTGGAGGAGCCGCCCGTAACCGTGTGCCGCCGCCGGCCGGGCCTGACCCGTGTCGAGCCCGTGCTGGACGGCCGCACGCGCCTTGGCCGCGAGGTCCTGGGCCGGCTCCGCGAACAACGTGAAGAAGCCGCGAGCCGCGTCCGGGAACCCGTAGTGGTCGCGCATCGCGGCGGCGACGGTGGCGCAATAGCCGCCCCACGCGGCGAAGTTGGCGGTGAGCGCGATCACCACATCCGCGGGCGTACTGCCCAGCGCGAGGCGCGCCGCGTACGAGGGATACGCCTGGCAGCCGGGCCGCGGCCGGTACCCGGAGATCTCCCGCTCGGTCAGTTCGCAGGCGTCCGCCAGGCCGGCCAGCTGCTCCAGGGCCAGCGACTCGCTCTCGGCGAGCAGATCGAAGAAGTCGGCGATGGGCGGATCCCCGTCGGACCGGCGCGCCAGATGGTGGAAGCTGAGCCGGTCGGAGGCGATCACCTGATGCTGTTCGAGGGTGAACGTCGCGAACACGCTGCGCGGTGCCTCACCCGCCGCGATCCGTGACACCAGCCGGTTGGCGCCGGCGTCCGGGGCGAGCTCCCGTAGGGCGTCATCGAGGACGGCCGCCGCGGTCGGGCGGTGGGCTTCGGCGGGTCGGGCCATGGTGTCGGTCTCCTCCGGGGCGGGGCGGGCGCGCGGGTGGCCAGCCCTCAGGCTAGGGCGCGGGGCGGAACCGGGAGGCCCGACTCGCGTGCCGGGCCGTGCTCCTGCCCCACCTCCACCCCCGTCCCCCTGCCCCCCATCCCGGCCTCGCCTCCTACCGGCGACGCCCCGCACTCGCCCCCTACCGCACAATCACCTCATTCACCACAGGCGCCACCGCCCCGCCCCGCCAGGCCAGTCGCACCCCCTCGACGGCACCCCCGCCCACCGCGAGCCTCGTATACGCACCGGACAGCGCGCCGATCGTGCGCCAGCCACCGCCCCCGCGGACCTCGACCTTCGCCGCCCCGGCCGGTGCCCCGCGCGGACGCAGAACGACCACGGACCGCGCCTCCCGAGGCGCTTCGGCCCTGAACTCCAGCGTCTCGCCGGGCCCCGCCGCCCGCGCCGCCCGATACGCGGTCGCCGGGTCGCCGTCCGCCGCCGACCGCAGCGCACTGCCCTCCGCCGCCGGCGGGCCGCCCGCCACCGTCACCGCGTCCGCCCCGGCGACCGTGAACTCCCGTACCACCAGCCAGTTCTCCTGCGCCCGCACGGCACGAGCGCGTACGTACCGGGCCTTCGCACCGGCCGGCGGCTCGGCCGTCACCTCCGCCGTTCCGTCGAAGGCGGCCAGCCGCGTCCAGGTCTTGCGGTCCGAGGAGTATTCGAGAACGCCGTGCCGGAGATAGTCGTCCGGGCTGCCGCTCTTGCCCATCGCCAGCGTGACGGTGCCGAGCGGCCGCTCGACGTGCAGATCCAGACCGACCGAGGACCCGGCCTTCGGAGCGGCGGCGCTCCAGAAGTAGGTGCCGTCATCACCGTCCGTCATACGGGAGACCGCGTTGTCCTGATAGACGGCCAGATCCGTGGACGCCTTGGGGCGGCCGATCACGCCCAGCGAGGCATCGTGCGCACCGATCGCGTCCTCGACAAAAGCGTCGACCACCCCGTCCGCGACCAGCACCGGAACCCGCTTCCCCGCCATGTCCACGTACACGAACGACTTCGCCGTCCGCACCAACTCCGGCAGCCGCTCCCGTAGTTGCCACGCCCTGGCGTCATCGCCCGCATTGATCGCCTCCAGCAGCCGGAGCGCGGTACGAGCGGCCTCACCCCACGCGTGCGTGGCGTCCAGCCATGGCTCGCTGTCCTCGATGAAGCCGCGGTCGGCAAGCCGGTCGCGGAGCACGCCCGGCGATTCCTGGAGCGTGCGCAGCACCGCGTCCAGGCGGCTCGCATCCCCGTCCTCGCCGAACTGTGCGATGGCGGCAGCCAGTTCAGGCGCCTGCCGCGGATTGAGAGACGAGGAATAGCCGGTGTCCGCGAAGGCGCGCAGAGCACGCACCGTACGGGCATCGCCGCCCGCCAGCTCCTCGATCGCCGCACCCCAGGAAGCGCGGGCGTCGTAGGCCCGGTCGTTCCACGCATAGTCCGCGACCGTATACAACGCGATCTTGGACGCCGCGGGCTGGATCATCGGATTCGCGGTGATCCCGGCCAGCCGCCCCGGCAGCCCCGGCTCCCGGCCGTTGAAAGGACCCAACAGCAGCCGGCTGGTCACATAGTCGTTGACCGGATAGTTGTCCCAGGTCAGGATCGGATGCCCGAAGACCTCCCGGGCCCGCTCGGCCTGCGCGACGGTCATCGTCGGCGCGATCACCCCCACCCCCGTCCACTCCACCAGCACGTTCTTGTCGAGCTGCGTCGCCAGCGCCTTCTTGTACGGCGACGGCCGCACGTCGTAGTACTCGGTCGGCACCATCTGCAGCGGCTCGGCACCCGGATGCCCGGCGATGAACTCCCGGTTGACCCGGTTGAGCAGATGCGCCTGCGCGGCACCGGCCGCCCCGCCGCCGGTGCCGAACTTGTCCTTGTCCGCCGCGCAGTTCCAGTCCGTGTAGCTGATGTCGTCGAGCGGCACCGCGAAGGTACGGACGCCGACGTCCCACAGTGTCTGGAACTTCGCGGTCAGCGCCTTGAGGTCGGCATCGGAGCTGTAACAGACGGACAGACCGGGGGAGAGCGCGTAGGTGAACTCCACATGCCGGGCCCGCGCCCGGTCCACCAGCTCCTTGATCTGCGCGAGCCGGTCCGCGGGGTAGGGATCGCGCCACTTCTCTCTCAGATAGGCGTCGTCCTTGGGGGAGTAGACGTAGATGTTCATCTTGTGCTCGGCGTAGAAGTCGAGCTGGTCGAGGCGTGCGGCGTGCGACCACGGCGTCCCGTAGAAGCCCTCGATGACGCCGCGCAGCGGGGTGGCGGGCCAGTCCCGCACGGCGGTGCCCGACACGCGGGCACCGGGCCGGTCGCGGTGCGGCAGCAACTGACGCAGCGTCTGCGCGGCGTAGTACGTGCCGGTGGCGTCCTTGCCGGACAGCGCGATCCGGCCCGCACCGACGCCCAGCGCATAGCCCTCCGCCGGCAGCCCACCGCTGCCCCGCGCACCCAGCCCCTCCAGGGCCCGCGCCGCGCCCGCCCCGTCCACGTAGACGGCGAGCTGTCCGCCCCCGGGAGCCCGCTCGCCCCGTACGACCCGGTCCGCACCGGCGTCCTTGAGGGACTTCTCGACGAGCGCCAGCGCGGCGGCGTCGGCCTTCGGGCCCGCTACGACGGTCACGGAGCGGGTGATGGTGGCGTGGTCGGGCCGGGCTTGGATGGACTGAGGGGTGGGCGAGATAGGTGAGATGGATGAGGTAGGTGAGGTAGGTGAGGTAGGTGACGCGGAAGGGTTGGAGGGGGTGGAAGGGGTGGCTCCAGGTCTGTCCCGGGCGGCTTGGCCCCCGGCCTGGGCCGCGCCCGGTGGCGCCGCCAGGCCCATGAGGGGGAGCACGGCGAGGGCCGTGGCCAGCGCGGTGACCGCGGCGGTGCGCGTACGGAGCATCCTTCGGTCCTCCTCGGTGCAGCGAGGTATGGGGACGAGGCACGGGGCGGGGCGCGGAAGCGGGACGCGGGGACGAGTGCGGTGCGTACCGCGCCTGGTCTGCGCCTGACTGTGGTGTGCGCTCGACTGTGGTGCGTGGACTTCGCGCCAGCAGGCTTCACCTGGTCGCCGCGCCGGGGCAATGGACTTTCGAGCCGCATGGATGGACGTTGCACTCGCCACCCCACACCGCACTCGCCACCACACCGGAAGGACGGCGGGACGGCCTGCCACCGGCGGCGAGGTGGCGCCCCGTCACCGAGACTTCGCGACGACCACCAGCAGACTCATGAACGCCAGCAGCACATGCGTCACGACCACATAGATGAACACCCGCACATAGAGCCCACGGGGCGGCTTGGTTTCGACATACACCCTGGGCGGGGCCGCGACGCTCGGCTCGGGCGGGCTCTCGTCGCAGCCCTTGGGCGGGCTCTCGATGCTCCGCTTGGGCGCGGTCTCGTCGTGCTGCTCGTGCTGCCTCGGCCTGGTCTCGGCACACCGGCCGGGCGGCGCCTCGCCAGTCTCGTCGTGCGACCCGGGAATGTCGTGCGACCCGGGAATACCGCCCCGCGCCCCCTCGTTGTGGACCCGCAGGGGGCCCTCGCATCCCCTAGGGGATCTGTTCGAACAACCCCTAGGGGGCGCCGCGTCCGGGAGCGGCTCCTGTGACGTTCGACTGGTCTGATCGGGCACGTCGTACGGTCCTTCCCTCAACACGGTCCCCTCCGAAACCCGGGCTCCCCGGAACCCGGGGCCCTTCCTCCCTGCGCCGCCCGCCGCCGGGGGCGCCCCTCACGGCGACGCGCCGGCGGCCCGGCCCATGGCGCGCCCCGCCTCACACCCCACGGCGCGGCGCGTCCTCGCCCAGACACAGCTCGGCGGCGCCGCTCTGCAGCAGGGTGTGCACGAACAGCAGGTCCGTGCCGCCCCGTGAGGCAGCGGCGATACGGTGCGGGGTCAGCGAGTCGAAGTGCGCCGCGTCCCCCGCGTCCAGCACATGCACCGCCTCGCCGAGCACCAGCCGCAGCCGCCCCTTGAGGACGTACAGCCACTCCTCGCCCGGATGGACCCGCACCAGCTCGCCCTGCGCACGCTGCGGCACATGAACCCGCAGCGCCTGCATCGCCCGCCCGGCACCGCCCACCGTCCAGTACGTCCAGCCGCCGGCCTCCGACGGCTCCGTACGGTCGGCCCGCACGATCGGGTCCCGCTCGGGCGCGGTCTCGCCGAGCAGGTCGGATACCGTGGTGCCGTACGTACGGGCCAGCGCCAGCAGCATCGGCAGCGACGGCTGACGGCGATTGGTCTCCAACCGCGACAGATGCGCGGGCGAGAGCCCGACCCGGCGGGCCGCGCCCTCCAGGGTCAGTCCGCTGCGTCGGCGCAGGTCACGCAGGCGTGGCGCGACGGTGGACAGTTCCTCGGGCGGGGCGCCGGAAGGCTCGTCGGGGGGCTCGCTCATGTCCCCGGTATAACGACCCGTCGCCCAGCAGGCAAAACTTTTGCCTCAGAGGCAAAGCAAGTCCCCACCTGGTTCCAATCACCTTCTCCGGCGAACCGTCTTCTCCGACGAACCATCTTCTCCGGCAGCGTGACCGCGTGAACTCCCGGAAAACTTCCGTTCGTTGGGATTGACAGGGTCATGTCTACGCGCGTCATCCTGGAAGGCATGAGAATCCCCCCACGGATCACCAGGATCGGCGCCGCGGGCGCCCTCGCATCGGCCCTTCTCATCGGCGGGACCGCGGTCGCCGCCCCGCCCGCCGTCGCCACGGCGCACCCGGCCACCACACACGCCAGCACGGCATACGCCACAACGGCGCACACCACGACGGCTGACACCACGACCGCGCACGCCGCAACGGCGCACTCCGCGACCCTGCGCCCCGCCACCGTGCGCGTGACCGCCGTCGGCCACATCTGCTACGCCAAGCTGCCCTCCCAGGCCCACGACACCCTCAAGCTGATCGAGAAGGGCGGGCCCTACCCGTACCCGCAGGACGGGACGGTCTTCGACAACCGGGAGGGCATCCTCCCGGACCAGGACTCCGGCTATTACCACGAGTACACCGTCGAGACGCCGGGCTCGCCCGACCGTGGTGCCCGACGCATCGTGACCGGCGAGAAGAACAACGAGGACTACTACACCGCTGACCACTACGAGTCGTTCGACCTCATAGATCGCAGCTGCTGACACGCGCTGGGAAGGCGGCGGCCGGGGTGCACGGGCACCCCGGCCGCCGTCGCGCTGCGTACGGGGCCGGTTCTCCCCTGTTCTTGGCGGAAGGGGAGCGCGGTGCCCACCCCCGAGGCAGGATTGTCAGTGGGTCCCGGTAGCGTTTCGGTAGAAACGAGGAGTGGGCGGGCATCGGCGGCAAAGGGACCATGTGATGGCCGGCCGTCGCGGGCGCGCCCGCAGGAAGTGCCGCGTTTGCCGTGGGGGCGAGGCGGCATGGACGTTGGAGACAAGGAAGGACGGCGAACTGCCGTGTATCGCTGGGAGATCACCCGGGCCGCACTGGCGCAGCGTGTTTTCGCCATCGTTCGCAGCAAGACCTACGACGAGGCGAGCGCCACGGCCGACACCCTGCTCTCGGCGGGCGTCACCAGCCTGGAGATATCCCTGACCACGCCGTTCGCACTGGAAGCCGTCACCACCCTCACCCGCGAGCTCGGCGACGACGCGGTCATCGGCGCGGGCACGGTCCTTGACGCGGTGTCGGCCCGAATGGCGGTGGACGCCGGCGCCCGCTTCCTGGTCTCGCCGAGCCTGGACGCCGAAGTCATCCGCACCGGCCACCGCTATGGAATCCCGGTCTTCCCGGGCGTGTCGACGCCGACCGAGATGGTCCGCGCCCTGGAACTCGGCGCGGACGCGCTCAAGCTGTTCCCCGCCTCCGCGTACGGACCGTCCTGGCTGAAGGACGTACGCGCGGCCCTGCCGCACGCGCCCCTGCTGCCGACCGGCGGAGTGACGGTCGAGAGCGCACCGGAATGGATAGCGGCCGGCGCGGTCGCGGTGGGCATGGGCTCGGCCCTCTCCGAGGGCGACCGCGACACCGTCGCCAAGCGCGCCGCGGAACTCCTCACCCGCCTGGCCGATGCGGCCCCCGACGGCCGGACGGACAAGAGCGGCGAGGCGGGACCGTACGACGACTGACCCCTGCGGTCAACTTTCGACACCTGCGGCCAACGGCCTTACACGGGCCCCCGATCGGCCGTCCCACGGGGATTCGCCGTCCCACTGGCCGGTCAGAGGGTTCACCTTGCCCACGGGCTCTGCCAACCTGAACCCTTCGAGCACGTGATCACGCACGCTCGCCGCGTCCAGTCGCTCTGCCGTGCCCAACGGTTCTCCCGTGCCCGGCCGTTACGCCGTGCCAGGTCGTTCCGACCTGCCCGGCTGTTGCGCCGAGTCCGGCCGTTCCGCCGCCTCCGGTCGTTGCGTCGTGCCCGGTCGCCGTGCCGTGCCCAGCCGTTTCGCCGTCCCGTCGCGTACAGGAGTCAGTCACATATGAAGCGCGCCGCCACGCTCTCCGTCCTCGCCTGCCTGCTGACCGTCACCGCCGCCGCCCCGGCGACGTGGCAAGCCCGCCAGATCACCCCCGCCCCGACCCCGGGGACCGCACCCACCACCGCCAACGGCCCGGCGGCGACCACTCCCGCCACGACCGCGAAGCGCCCCCGGCTCACCCGCACCCTCCTCGACACCATCCCCCGGCGCGGCGTACTCCGCGTCTGCACCACCGGCGACTACCGCCCCTTCACCCACCTCGACACCAAGACCGGCAAGTACAGCGGCGTGGACATCGACATGGCCGAAAACCTCGCCAAGAACCTGGACGCCAAGCCCCGTTACATCGCCACCACCTGGGCCGATCTCGCCGGCGACCTCACGGCCGGCCGCTGCGACATCGCCATGGGCGGCGTCTCGATCACCCTCGCCCGCGCCCGTACCGCCTACTTCAGCGAGCCCACGCGCACGGACGGCAAGACACCCATCGTGCGCTGCGCGGACAAGGACAAGTACCGGACACTGGCGCAGATCGACCGGCCCGGGACGGACGTCATCGTCAACCCCGGTGGCACGAATGAGGAATTCGCGCGCACCCACATCAAGCGGGCGACCATCAAGGTCCACCCCGACAACACCACCATCTTCGACGAGATCACCGCCGGCCGCGCGGATGTGATGATGACGGACGCCAGCGAGACCCGCTACCAGGCCAAGATCCACCCCGAACTGTGCGCGGTCCACCCGGACAAGCCCTTCTCCTTCTCCGAAAAGGGCTACGCACTGCCGCGCGGCGACGACGAGTTCAAGGCATACGTGGACCAGTGGGTGCACCTCGCCACGCATGACGGGACCTACCGCAAGTACGAGGACGCGTGGATGAAGTAGTGGATGAAAGCAGGGGTGCGCCGGTGACTGACGGGCGAGGAGGGGCGTGCAATATTAGAGAGTCGGCTCTAATATCGGGGGCGCTGATGGACCGCCGGGCGCGAGCCCCGGAACGGTCAACGAGCCGACGAGTCACCGAGCCAAAGAGTCGACGAGCCACCGGGTCGACAAGTCGATGAAAGGCGGGCCTGCGCGATGACCGCTAGGGAGCAGGGGCGGGGGCAAGGGGAGGGGCGGCGCAGTGCGGCGCTCGATCTCGCCGCGGCACAAAAGGCCCTGGAAGGGCAGCCGTTCAGCGGTCTGGTGGGGGCGCGGATCACCGAATTCGGGGACGGCGGTGCGACGTTGGAGATCGACGTCAGGGACGAACTCCTCCAGCAGTACGGCTTTGTGCACGGCGGCGTACTCGCCTACGCCGCCGACAACACCATCACCTTCGCCGCCGCCACGGCCCTCGGCTCGGCGATCATCACCGGCGGATTCTCCATCCAGTACCTGCGCCCGGCGCGCGGCCGCACGCTGCGCGCCCGCGCCGAGGTCGTACAGGCCGGCCGCCGGCAGGCCGTATGCCGCTGCGATCTGACCATGATCGACACGGACGGCACCGAGACCGTCTGTGCGGTCGCCCAGGGCACGGCGATGCCGCTCAACAGCCCGCCCAACGAAGCCAGTTGATCGGCCGATCAACTGGCCTCCAAGTCAGTCCGTGCTGGTTCCGATATGTCCCAGCACATTCACCACCCGCCCGTTGGGGTCCTTCACGAAGAAGCGCCGCACGCCCCACTCCTCGTCCTGCAGCGACCGTACGATCTGCGCGCCACTCGCGAGCACAGCCGCGTACACCGCGTCCACGTCCTCCACTTCGATGCTGATATCGGGGGTGACCGGCCCGGTCTGGTCGTGTGTCATGAACGTGACCTGCGCCGTGGGATTGGCGGGAGACCCGAGTGTCATCACCCACCCCAGGTTCATCACCTCTTCAAGCCCCAACAGGCCATAAAACTCTCTGCTCTTGCCCAGGTCGTCGGACTGGATATCGGGGACGATGCGGCGTACGGACATCAGTGACTCCTTGGGTTGGGCCGGGTGGGGCGTGAGGGGTTGGTGGTTCGTCAGATGATGCCGTGGGGCAGCACTCCGGCATAGGGGGGCGCTCGGCGTGGTCGAGTGCCTCCACGAATTCGCGCGGAGGGAACGAATTACTCTCCGTAATCGTTGCCGGGATAAGAAGGAGGCGACGAGGCGGCGGAGGCGAGGCAGTGAAGGCGTCGAAAGGTGAACATGACGCAGGAGGAGAAAAGGAGAAGGAGACGCACCGCGAGGTAGACGCACCTACCGAAGCCCCCCCCCGCGCCCGCGGGGACCGCGCGCCACGTACGGCCCCCGACCAGACCAGCCGGACCAGCCCCCCCTCGACCTCGACCAGACAGACCCGCCCCAGACCAGACCACCCCGACGCACGCGTCCGCAGGCCGCCCCACTCGCCCCTTGTCCGGACAATGTGACCTCTGGACTTCCCGTCATCTGCCTGGGCGGTTACGCTCGCGAGCGTGGGGAAACGCGATACAGAAGCCGTGGGCGCCGAGAGTCCCGTCCAGTTCAGCGTGGACCGGAACAGTCCGGTCCCGTTGTATTTCCAGCTGTCCCAGCAGTTGGAGGCGGCGATCGAGAACGGCAAGCTGGCTCCGGGCAGCCTGCTCGGCAACGAGATCGAGCTCGCCGGGCGGCTCGGGCTGTCCCGGCCGACGGTGCGGCAGGCGATCCAGTCGCTGGTCGACAAGGGGCTGCTGGTCCGTCGCCGGGGCATCGGCACTCAGGTCGTGCACAGCCAGGTCAAACGCCCCCTGGAGCTGAGCAGCCTCTACGACGACCTGGAGGCGGCCGGGCAGAAGCCCGCCACCCGCGTGCTGCTCAACACCACCACCGAGGCGGACGCCGAGGTTGCCGCCGCGCTGGGCATCGCCGAGGGCGCGGAGGTCGCGCTGGTCGAGCGGCTGCGCCTCACCCACGGCGAGCCCGTCGCGCATCTGCGCAACCACCTTCCCGCCGGGTTGCTGAAGCTGGAGACCGCCGAGCTGGAGGAGACCGGTCTGTACCGGCTGATGCGGTCGGCCGGCATCACGCTGCACAGCGCCCGCCAGGCTGTCGGGGCGCGCGCCGCGACGGCGGAGGAGGGCGAGCGGCTCGACGAGCCCGAGGGTGCCCCGCTGCTGACGATGCAGCGCACCACGTTCGATGACACCGGGCGCGCGGTCGAGTTCGGGTCGCATGTCTACCGTGCGTCCCGTTACGCCTTTGAATTCCAGCTGCTGGTCCGCCCCTGAGGAGTGACCCTGAGCCCTGGGGTGTGGCCGGGTGGGGGAGGGGGTGCCCTGTGGGGCCGGCCAGCGGAGTTTTCCCTGCGGGGCTGGGCGAGGGGGCGGGCGTGCCGGCTTTGGGGTTTGCGCGCTGAATGATGCTGAATGGCCGCGTGAGATGCCGTAAGGGTGCATCCCTGCCCCAGCGGCCGTAGGAGTGGCGAGTGGCCTTGGTGGGCCGCGTCTGAGCAAAGCGCCGGGTCGTGCCTTCGCGCCCCCGGCCAGATGAAGTCAGCGGGCCTCCACGCGCGGGAATTCAAAGGCGCGTGGGTGGCTGGTTTTGGCTGCCCTGGGACCGCTGGGTCGACCGGGCCGGCCGTCGTTCCCTCCCTGGATCGTCGCCGAAGCCGCCCCGAGACCGTGTCGAAGCCGCCCCGAGACTCGCTCCTGGGCTCTTTGTGGTCTGTCAGGTCGCCCTTATGTGCCACTGCGTCCCGATATGATGCGCCTCCGCGTCAGAATGTTCGGACAAAGTATTGACGTGGCTTCGTGGGCGCCTTAGAACTCTTCCAGCCGCACTCAGGCGGCCGGGAGAAAGGCGGTCCCACGATGATCGGCGTGCGAAACGTACGTATGGCTCGACCCGTCAATGTCCTCAGCAGGCGCAGCGGTCGAAGCGGGCGCGGCATGCGGAGCGTTCGGTCCGTCCGCGGTGTTCTCAGTGCGGGCCTGGTGGCGTCGCTCGCGTTGGTCGCCGGGTGTAGTGGCTCCGGGGGCAAGGGTTCCGAAGGCGCGTCCGGCGCGTCCGGTGGTGGCAAAGGTGCCGGTACGCCTCGGATGACCATCGGGATGGTCAGCCACTCCGGCGAGGGCGACACCTTCTGGGACATCGTCCAGAACGGCGCCGAAGCGGCCGCGGCCAAGGACAATGTGAAGTTTCTCTACGCGAACGACAAAGAGGGTTCGAAGCAGGCGGAGCTGATCCAGTCCTATATCGACGCCAAGGTCGACGGGCTGATCGTCACCCTCGCCAAGCCGCAGGCCGTCCAGGCGGCCGTCCGTAAGGCCGTCGCGGCGGGCATCCCGGTCATCACCGTCAACTCCGGCGGCGAGTTCTCGAAGGCGTACGGCGCGCTGACGCATATCGGTCAGGACGAGTCGGTGGCGGGCCAGGCGGTCGGCGAGGAGCTGGACGACCGGCACGCCAAGAAGGTCCTCTGTGTGATCCACGAGCAGGGCAATGTGTCGCTGGAGGACCGCTGTGCCGGTGTCCGCAAGGGCTTCCACGGGTCGGTCGAGAACCTGAACGTCGACGGCACCAACGCCCCGGCCTCGCAGTCGTCGGTGCAGGCCAAGCTGCAGTCGGACAAGTCCATCGACGCGATCGTCACGCTCGGTGCGCCGATGGCGGCGATCTCCGTCAAGGCGAGGGACGAGGCGGGCAGCGAGGCGCAGGTCGCGACGTTCGACCTGAACCCCGCGGTGGTGCGGCTCCTCAAGGCCAAGGACGTGACGTTCGCCGTCGACCAGCAGCCGTATCTCCAGGGTTACGAGGCGGTCGATCTGCTCTGGCTGCACAGGACCAATGCGGATGTGCTCGGCGGCGGCAAGCCGGTGCTCACCGGACCGGCCCTGGTCAGCGGAAAGGACGTACCGAAGTTGGAGGAGTACACCGGGCGCGGGACCCGGTGAAGCCCTACGGAAGGCGGGACCCGATGAACCGGTACAGATCACCGGTAACGGATACTTGGGCGGTTGGAGCCGGTCGCCCGGTGCCGGTGTGCGAAACCGCGACCACCAGAACCGTGACTACGGAAGTCTTGATCACCGAAGTCGTGATTTCGGAAGTCGTGATTGCCGAAACCGTGAAAGCGCAGGTAGGACAGTGCGCACGATGGCAGGCAGCGCAGCACGCACGACAGCGGGCGGGATGCCGGGCACGGCAGCGGGTGAGACGGCCGGCCCGCCGGCCTGGATGGCCGGCGATGCCGACACGGCGCGTACAGCCGCCACTGCCAATACAGCCGACACAGCGTGACATCAGCGGGAAGGGCAAGTCCTCGTGGCAAGGGTTCGGAGAAGGGGACGCGTCGTGAGCGCCGTGCTGGCAGCGGCGCTCGGCGCCTCCTTGGCGGGATGCAGCAGCACCGGCGGCAAGCGGGCGGAGGAGGAGCGCGAGGCGCAGGCCGCCGGGGGCAAGGCCGCGGTGAACACCCCCAGGTGGACGTTTGCGATGGTCACCCACTCGGGAGACGGCGACACCTTCTGGGACATCGTGCAGAACGGTGCCGAGCAGGCCGCCGTGAAGGACAACATCAAGTTCGTGTACGGGCACGACAAGGAGGCGGGCCGGCAGAGTCAGCTGGTGCAGTCCTATATCGACCAGAAGGTCGACGGGCTGATCGTCTCGCTCGCCAAGCCCAACGCCATGAAGGACGTGATCGCCAAGGCCCGGAAGGCCGGTATACCCGTGATCACGGTGAATTCCGGGGCCGAGGCGTCCAAGGCGTTCGGCGCGCTCAGCCACATCGGGCAGGACGAGACGGTGGCCGGTGAGGCCGTCGGCGAGGAGCTCAACAAGCGGGGCCGGAAGAAGGCTCTGTGCGTTCTGCACGAGCAGGGCAATGTCGGCCATGAGCAGCGTTGCGACGGTGCCGAGAAGACCTTCAAGGGCGATCTGCGGAAGCTCTATGTCGAGGGCACGAACATGCCCGATGTGCAGTCCTCGATCGAGTCGAAGCTCCAGTCGGATCGTGGCATCGACTCCGTCGTCACGCTCGGTGCGCCGTTCGCCGCCACCGCAGTGAAGGCGAAGGACCAGGCGGGCAGTAAGGCGGAGATCGATACGTTCGATCTCAATGCGCAGGTCGCGGGTGGTCTGAAGGACGGTTCGCTGGGCTTCGCCGTCGACCAGCAGCCCTATCTCCAGGGCTATGAGGCGGTCGATCTGCTGTGGCTCTACAAGTACAACTCCGACGTTCTCGGCGGCGGCAAGCCGGTGCTCACCGGACCCCAGGTGATCACCAAGAAGGACGCCGCCGCGTTGCAGGAATACACGAAGCGGGGAACCCGATGAGCACCACCGACGCACCACTTCTGCAGCCCGCGGGCCCGCCCGCCAAGGGCACCGGAGACGAACGTCTGCTGCACCGCTCTCTGGCGCGCCGTCTGATGGGCCGTCCCGAGCTGGGCTCGGTCGTCGGCGCCGCCGCGGTCTTCGTCTTCTTCTCGATCGTCGCCGAACCGTTCCTCCAGGCGTCCAGCCTGGCCACCGTGCTGTATGCGTCGTCGACGATCGGCATCATGGCGGTGCCGGTGGCGCTGCTGATGATCGGCGGCGAGTTCGATCTGTCGGCCGGTGTCATGGTCGTCAGTTCGGCGCTGATCTCGTCGATGTTCAGCTACCAGATGACCGCCAACACCTGGGTGGGTGTCGGGGTGTCGCTGCTGGTCACCCTGGCTATCGGGGTGTTCAACGGGATGTTGCTGACCCGTACGAAACTGCCGAGCTTCATCATCACGCTCGGTACGTTCTTCATGCTGACGGGCCTCAACCTGGGCTTCACCAAGCTGATCGGCGGCACCGTCTCCACGAAGTCGATCGCGGACATGGAGGGCTTCGAGTCGGCCCGTGCGCTGTTCGCCTCCCATCTCACGGTGGGCGGTGTCGACATTCAGATCACCATCCTGTGGTGGATCGTGCTGGTCGCGGTGGCGACCTGGATTCTGCTGCGGACCCGCGTCGGCAACTGGATCTTCGCGGTGGGCGGCAATGCCGATGCGGCGCGGGCGGTCGGTGTCCCGGTCACCAAGACCAAGATCGGCCTCTATATGGGTGTCGCCTTCTCGGCCTGGGTGTCCGGCCAGCATCTGCTGTTCTCGTACGACGAGATCCAGTCCGGTGACGGTGTCGGCAACGAGTTCCTCTTCATCATCGCGGCGGCGGTCGGCGGCTGTCTGATGACCGGTGGCTTCGGCTCGGCGATCGGTGCCGCGGTCGGTGCCTTCATCTTCGGCATGACCAGCAAGGGCATCGTCTACGCGCAGTGGAATCCGGACTGGTACAAGTTCTTCCTCGGCGCGATGCTGCTGCTCGCCACGCTCCTGAACGCATGGGTCCGCAAGCGGGCGGAGGAGAAAGCATGACTGCCCTCGACAAGAAGACGCCGGTGGACAAGAAGACGGCGCCGGACGAGAAGCCGGCCCTGGTCGAGCTGACCGAGGTCAGCAAGTTCTACGGCAACATCAAGGCACTCGAAGGTGTGTCGCTGGAGGTGCACGCCGGGGAGATCTCCTGTGTGCTGGGCGACAACGGCGCCGGCAAGTCCACCCTCATCAAGATCGTCGCGGGGCTGCATCAGCACGATGCGGGCACCTTCACGATCGAGGGCGAGGAGATCCGGCTGTCCTCCCCGCGTGAGGCGCTGGACCGGGGCATTGCCACCGTTTACCAGGACCTCGCGGTCGTCCCGCTGATGCCGGTGTGGCGGAACTTCTTCCTCGGCTCCGAGCCGACCACGGGGGTGGGTCCCTTCCGGCGGCTGGACGTGCGCACCATGCGCGAGACCACCCGTAGTGAGCTGCTGCGGATGGGCATCGACCTGCGCGATGTCGATCAGCCCATCGGCACGCTCTCGGGCGGCGAGCGGCAGTGTGTGGCCATCGCCCGCGCCGTCTACTTCGGTGCCAAGGTGCTGGTCCTGGACGAGCCGACGGCGGCGCTGGGCGTCAAGCAGTCCGGCGTCGTGCTGAAGTATGTGGCGGCGGCCCGGGATGCCGGGCTCGGCGTGGTGTTGATCACCCACAATCCGCATCACGCGTATCTCGTCGGCGATCGCTTTGTGCTCCTCAAGCGTGGCGCGATGGCCGGAAGTCATGCCAAGTCGGCGATCGCTCTGGAGGAGCTGACCCGCCAAATGGCGGGCGGCAGCGAGCTGGAGCAGCTCAGCCATGAGCTGGCTCGTACGGCGACGCCGGAGTTCCCCGGCGGTCACCGTCCGGAATAGGACACCGTCCGACCATCGACGCGCCCCGCGGCCGACCCACCGGCCGCGGGGCGCGTTTCCCCACGTCGCGGTGCGCCGGACGGTGCGAGTGATGCACAATCGCACCGAAACGATGCACGAGGTCGCATCGGACGACAGCGGTGCACGCCATCGCGTCGCACGACGGTGATGAAGCGCTCTCGCATCGGACGACGCACGCCGAGGCCCCGGCCTCCTGAGACCCGCAGGGACGAGACGACTCTTGCGAGCACGCAGCCGCCGCGACCGGAACGGCATCCGCAACGGCATCCGTAATGGGGAACGTCGCGGGAAGAGGGTGGGTCGATGAGCATGTACCGGGAACGGGTGCACCGGGGGTCCGCGAGGGCCACCGTGCTGCGTACGGTCGGTACCCGGGAGCGGCGCTCGCATCTGACCGCGCCCCGTGTGCCCACCGTCGGTATCGATATCGGCGGCACCAAGGTCATGGCCGGTGTGGTCGACGCCGACGGCACGATTCTGGAGAAGGTCCGTACCGAGACGCCGGACAAGTCCAAGAGTCCCCGGGTCGTCGAGGACACCATCACCGAGCTGGTGTTGGATCTCTCCGACCGGCATGACGTGCACGCGGTGGGCATCGGGGCGGCAGGCTGGGTCGACGCGGACCGCTCCAAGGTCCTCTTCGCGCCCCATCTGAACTGGCGCAACGAACCGCTGCGGGACCGCCTGGCGGGCCGGCTGGCGGTTCCCGTCATGGTCGACAACGACGCCAACACGGCCGCCTGGGCGGAGTGGCGGTTCGGTGCCGGACGCGGCGAGGACCACCTCGTCATGATCACGCTCGGTACGGGTATCGGTGGCGCGATCCTGGAGGACGGCGCCGTCAAGCGCGGCAAGTACGGTGTGGCGGGCGAGTTCGGCCATATGCAGGTCGTGCCGGGCGGCCATCGCTGCCCCTGCGGCAACCGGGGCTGCTGGGAGCAGTACAGCTCCGGCAACGCGCTGGTCCGTGAGGCTCGGGAGCTGGCGGCCGCCGACTCCCCGGTGGCGTACAACATCATCGACCGGGTCGGTGGGCGGGTCGGCGACATCACCGGGCCGCTGATCACGGAGCTGGCACGGGAGGGCGACGCGATGTGCGTCGAGCTCCTGGAGGACATCGGCCAGTGGCTCGGTGTCGGGATCGCCAATCTCGCGGCGGCCCTCGACCCCTCCTGCTTCGTCATCGGCGGAGGCGTCAGCGCCGCCGACGACCTGCTGATCGGGCCGGCCAGGGACGCCTTCCGGCGTCATCTCACCGGCCGTGGCTACCGGCCCGAGGCGCGTATCGCCAAGGCCCAGCTGGGCCCCGAGGCGGGCATGGTGGGCGCCGCCGACCTCGCCCGTCTGGTGGCCCGCCGCTTCCGGCGCGCCAACCGGCGGCGCGTCGAGCGCTATGAACGCTATGAACGGGCCGGCCGACGATGACCGAACCGGACCCGCTGATGAACGACGACCTCCAGCCCGCCGTGCCGCCGCGTGTCAAGCGTGGCCGCACCTGGCTGTCCGCGCTGATCATTTTCCTGCTGATCGCGATCCCGGCCGGCTATATCGTCATCTCCGCCGAGCAGAGCCGCGACAGCGGCGAGGGCAAGGAACAGGAGGCCGCCGCCACCGGCCTGACCAACGCCTTTCCGTCCCGGGTGCAGCAGCGGATCTACAACGTCCCGGTGCCGCTCGGCTCGACCCCGGTCTATTACTACGAGACCAACTCCTGGCAGACCAGCTCGCTGTTCGTGCAGTTCAGGACCAACGACTGGGGCCTCGACCACTACCTGAAGTCCATCGGCTCCAGCACCGCCGACCTCAAGAAGGGCAAGGCCACCATCACGCCGGGCCAGGCGGCGAAGGTCGGCTGGGACTTCGGTATCGACGCGCCGTGGGCGGGTACGACGGCGCGGATGAAGGCGCCGCACCCGTCTCAGCAGATCATGGTGAGCTTCGACGAGCCGGGGCATCCGGTGGTGTACACGGTGTCGACGGTGAAGTTCTGAGGGTCGGGTTCTGAGGGCCGAGTTCTGGCGATCGGGTCGTGGCGATCGGGTCGTGACGGGCTGGGCGTCGGGTGAGCGAGGAGACCCTGCGGCACCGCTCGCGACGTACCGACGATTGTCGGTGTCGCCCTTTTCTTCGGCGAACCTGGCTTCCGACCCAGCCATTTGAGTTCTGCCGGTCATATGGCCATTCGGTGACCTTCTCCGGGAGGTGCTGAAACCTTGTGGTTGTGCGGCAGGTTGGCGCTGCGCGTCGACGAATGCGTGCCGCCAGGAGCTGGAGCATTTGAGGAATGCTTTCCGTCGCAGTACGGGGCAGGGTGTACGGCAATTCGTCCGAGGGCACCGCGTGAGAATGCGCGAGCCGGAGCGTATATATCCGTTGGCGGTCTACAACCACCGCAGCCGACAGCGTGACTGGTTCTACCGAACGTTCCGCACATACGAGAACTTCCGTGCCGAGGTGATCGAGGAGGTGCGCCAAGTGCGGTACGAGAAGGGCGATGCGGCGATCGTGCGGCATTTGCGGATCCTGTACCCGCACCTCCCGGTGCCTGTGATCACACGGCTGATCAAAGAACTCTGACCCGGCACCCGCCGGTAGCGCCGCGCGCACGGCAGCACCCGGGGCCGGCCCGACGCCGAGGTGCTCCGCCGCGATGCTCCCGGCTCCCGCTGGGGGCGTCATCGGGCCCCGGGGGAGCCAACAGGGCCTTGGCGCGGCCCAGTTGTCGGCGCCGTGGCGCCTCGGGGGTGCCGCTGCCGGCGGCCCCGAGGACTCCCGTCATCGCAGGTCACCAGGTGTGTCTTCGTCGTCAGGCGCCCGTAGGTGGTGACCGGTCGGTGGATGCGGCCGCAAAGTCCGGGCACAAGTTGCACACATCCCCTCCACATGCTGGCCCCGATGGTCTAGATTGACCGTGCTTCAGCTGGTCGGTTCACAAAGCGACCAGTAATGATCTATAGGTCATGATCAATTCTTGGAGCCCGAGAGGGGGCTTTGGGTGCGGGGAGCACCCAAGGTTTCGACGGGTCTCCGCGCTTCTTGAGTCGAGAGTCCGGCAGGACGTGCAAGTCGCCTGCCGTCACAGTGGGTTGTTCAAGTGGCACTGAGATAGGCGGTATGTCGTGTGCGGGGGGCGGGGGCCTCCCGAGGGGTGGAACAGCGCGGCGCGGAGGGCGGGGGCCTTCCGAGGGGTGGCACAGCGGGGGGCGGGGGCCTCCCGGGGGGAGGAACCGTGTTGGGCGAACACGTCGAGCCTGCTGGTGACCCGGGGGGGTCTGTGCAGCAGGGGGAATTAGTCAGCTTGTTTCCCTCGGCGCGCGGGCGTCTGGGGAACGTGGCGATCGGCCGGCCCACGAGCGACTGGGAGCAGCGGTACCGCCGTACCGTGATCATCAGCGACACCGTGGCAACCGCCTTCGTGGTGGCGGCGATCGGCGGCTTCTTCGGGGTACGGGACGCGGCCAACTGGCACGAGAAGTGGAGAATTCTCGCCTTCGGCACCGAGCTGCTGGTGCTGGGTGCGCTTGCGGTGAGCCGGGCGTGGGCTCCGGCCGTGCTCGGCCAGGGCGCCGAGGAATTCCGCCGGCTCGGACGCGCACTGTTCACGGCGGTCGTCGTACTGGCGCTCGGCGGGATCGCCCTCACCTCGCGCAATATCAAGCTCTGGATCTTCGTCGCGATCCCGGCGATCGCGCTCATCACCATGACCGAGCGGTATCTGCTGCGTCTCTGGCTGCACAAACAGCGGAAAGAGGGTCGGTGTCTGCGCCCGGTGCTCGCTGCCGGGAGCCTGGCCACCGTGCGCGACCTGATCACCCGGACGCGCAAGTTCCCGCACCTCGGCTGGCGGGTGGAGGCGGTGTGCACGGCGGACGGTCTGGGGCTCGCCGGTGATCAAGTGGACGGAGTGCCGGTCGTCGGCCGACTGGCGGACGTTGCCAACCACGTTCGCCGCGACGGCTACCGGGTCGTCGCGGTCACACCGGATCCGCACTGGTCACCGGACCGGCTGCAGCGGCTGGCCTGGAACCTCGAAGGCAGCGATGCCGAGATGGTGGTGGCCCCCGTCCTGATGGAGGTGGCGGGACCGCGGCTGCACGTCGACGCGGTGCTCGGGATCCCGCTGCTGCGGGTCAGCATGCCGACCTTCACCGGGGGCCGCCGGGCGGTCAAGGAGGTCGTCGACCGGATGGGCGCGGCGGTCCTGCTGATGCTGTTCGCGCCGCTGATGGTGCTCGTCGGGCTGCTCGTGGTGGTGGACAGTCCGGGTGGGGCGGTCTACCGCCAGCGCAGGATCGGCAAGGACGGCCGCGAGTTCACCATTTTCAAGTTCCGCACCATGGTCGCCGGGGCCGACGGGGTGCGTGCCGAGCTGGCCGACCGCAACGAGGGCGCAGGGCTGCTGTTCAAGCTCCGCCGGGATCCGCGGGTGACCCGGTTGGGAGCGGTGCTGCGCCGGTACTCGATCGACGAGCTGCCGCAGCTCTTCAACGTGCTCACCGGCTCGATGTCGCTCGTCGGTCCGCGGCCTCCGTTGCCGGAGGAGTCCGCTGCGTACGGCCCGGACATCCGGCGGCGGCTGCTGGTCAAGCCCGGACTCACCGGTCTGTGGCAGATCAGCGGACGCAGTGACCTGCCGTGGGAGGAGGCGGTCCGGTTGGACCTGCGGTACGTGGAGGACTGGTCGCTCGCCCTGGACGCAGTGATCTTGTGGAAGACGCTGCGTGCGGTGGTCTACGGGCAGGGGGCCTACTGATGCCTGGGGGGCTGCGGCTCAACGGTCCCATCGACGCGCGGATGGCAGGCCACAGGGGCCTGCCAGGGGGGAAGGACGGGTCATGAGAGTCAGCGTTTTCGGGCTCGGCTACGTGGGCTGTGTGTCGGCCGCGTGCCTGGCCAGCATGGGGCACGAGGTCATCGGGGTGGACGTGAACCAGGTGAAGGTCGACCTGGTCAACGACGGCAGGGCCCCGGTGGTCGAGGAGCGGATCGGCGAGCTGATCGCCGAGGTCGTGCGGACCGGAGCGTTACGCGCCACCGGCGACGTCCGCGAGGCGATCATGGAGAGTGAGGTGTCGCTGGTCTGCGTGGGCACGCCGTCGGAGCCCAACGGCAGCCTGTGCACCACGTACTTGGAGCGGGTCACCGAGCAGATCGGCGCCGCGCTGGCCGAGGGGGCCGAGCAAGGGGGGCGGCACACCGTCGTGTTCCGCAGCACCATGCTCCCGGGCACCTGCCTGAACCTGCTGGTACCGATCCTGGAGAAGTCCGTCGGCGGCACGGCCGGGGCGGACATCGGGGTCGCGGTCAACCCGGAGTTCCTGCGCGAGGGCACCAGCGTGCGGGACTTCTTCGACCCGCCCAAGACCGTCATCGGCGAACTCGACGCGGCGAGCGGCGACGTGGTGGCGGCACTGTACGACGGCCTGCCCGGCGAGGTGTTCCGGGTGCCGGTACCGACGGCCGAGGCGATCAAGTACGCGGACAACGCGTTCCACGGCCTCAAGATCGGGTTCGCGAACGAGCTGGGCGCGGTGTGCCAGGCGCTCGGGGTGGACTCGCACCAGGTGATGGACGTGTTCCTGGCCGACCGCAAGCTGAACATCAGCCCCGCCTACCTGCGGCCCGGCTTCGCCTTCGGTGGCTCCTGCCTGCCCAAGGACCTGCGCAGTCTGGTCCACGCGGCGCGGCGGGCCGACGTCTCGGTGCCCATCCTCGCCCATGTGCTGCCCTCCAACTCCGACCATCTGCAACGCGCGGTGGAGCTGGTCGAGCGCACCGGCAAGCGCAAGGCGGGCCTGTTCGGGTTGTCCTTCAAACCCGGCACCGACGACCTCCGCGAGAGTCCGCTCGTCGAGCTGGCGGAGAGGCTCTTCGGCAAGGGTTACGACCTCAAGATCTACGACGCCAATGTGAGCCTCTCCCGGCTGCTCGGCGCGAACCGCGAGTACATCGAGACCCGGCTGCCGCACCTCGCGCAGCTGCTCGCGGACTCCGTCGACGAGGTGCTCGAACACGCCGAGGTGTGCCTGGTCGGGACCAGGGATCCGGCCGTGCTGTCGGCGCTGCCCCATGGCGGCGCTCCCGACGGCCCGGTGATCGTCGACCTCGTCCACCTTCCCGACGCCGAGGCGCGCCGGGCCGAACCGGGGTACATGGGCCTTGCTTGGTAACGCGAACAGCAAAGACCGGCCGGACCGGCGCGCGCTGATCCTCGTGGAGAACTTGTCGGTGCCGTTCGACCGGCGGGTGTGGCAGGAGTGCACGACGCTGCGCGACGCGGGCTGGGAGGTGCACGTCATCTGTCCCCGGGGGAGCAAGCGGGACACGGAGCCGGAGGCGGTGATCGACGGGGTGCGGATCCACCGCTACCCGTTGCGCGCGGCCACCGGAGGTCCGGCCGGCTATCTGCGGGAGTACGGATCGGCGTTGTGGCATACCGCCCGGCTGGCCCGGAAGGTCGGCCCGGTCGACGTGGTGCACGCCTGCAACCCGCCCGACCTGCTGTTCCTGCCGGCACTGTGGCTGAAGCGGCGCGGCGCGCGGTTCGTCTTCGACCAGCACGACCTGGTGCCCGAGCTGTATCTCTCCCGGTTCGACCGCGGCGAGGACCTGCTCTACCGCGCCGTGTGCGCGCTGGAACGGCTGACCTACCGGGCCGCGGACGTCGTGCTCGCCACGAACGAGAGCTACCGGGCCGTCGCGGTGCGCCGTGGCGGCCGGCGGCCGGAGGACGTGTTCGTGGTGCGCAGTGCGCCCGCGATCGAGCGCTTCCAACCGGTTCCGCCCGAGGCGGAGTTGAAGCGCGGCAAGCCCCATCTGCTGTGCTACCTCGGCGTGATGGGTCCTCAGGACGGCGTCGACTACGCCTTGCGGGCCCTCGCCAAGCTGCGCGACGAGCTCGGGCGGACCGACTGGCATGCGGTGTTCGTCGGCTCAGGCGACGCCTTCGACGCGATGGTGGAGCTGTCCCGGCGGCTCGGGCTCTCCGAGCAGGTGCAGTTCACCGGGCGCGTTCCGGACGCCGACCTGGTGCGCTACCTGTCCACCGCGGACGTATGCCTTTCCCCCGACCCGCGCAATCCGCTCAACAACGTGTCGACCATGAACAAGGTCCTGGAGTACATGGCGATGGGCCGGCCGATCGTCTCGTTCGACCTCCGGGAGGCGCGGGTCTCCGCCGGTGACGCCGCCGTCTACGCCACCGCCAACGACGAGGCCGAATTCGCCGAGCTCATCGCGCTGCTGCTGGACGATCCGGAGAAGCGGGCCCGGATGGGCAAGATCGGCCAGGAGCGGATCGGCGGGCCGCTCTCCTGGCGGAACTCGCAGGCGTCGCTGCTCGCCGCCTACGCCGCTGCCTGCCGTGACCACACCCCGGTGTCGGCCGCCGACCGGTTCCGCACAGGGAAGAGGCCGCGCCGTTGAGCGATGACACGGTACGCCTGGCCACGATCGGGCGGATTCTCCGTCGGCGCCGGCGGCTTCTCGCCGTCCTCGCCGTGGTGGGCGCCCTCGTCGGCTACGGCGCCTCGGTGCTGTTTCCGCCGCGCTACACGGCGTCGGCATCGGTACTGCTGCCGGGACAGTGGGAGGAGCGCGAGCTGCTGACCCAGGCGGAGATCGCGGCCAGTTCGGTGGTGGTCGACCGCGCGGCCGCCACGCTCGGCTGGACCGGCGTCGGCGGCGCCGAGCTGCGGGATCGGGTGAGCGCCAAGGCCGCCGACGGGAACATCGTCAAGATCTCGGGTACGGCCGACACCCCGGAGCGCGCGCAGCGGCTCGCCGACCAGGTGGCCCGGCAGTTCGTCACCTTCGCCGCGCGGATCGCAGGCGACAACAGCGACCCCGACGCGGCGGCGGGGCCCGAGGCGCTGCGGCAGAAGGTGGCGCAGGTCGACCGCCGCATCACCGACCTGGCCAATGCGGCCGATCCGGGGCGGACCGTGGAGAGCGTGCAGGCCCGCACCGGGCTGGAGCAGCTGCGCACCGCGCTGCAGGAGGCCATGAAGAAGCTGGACGAGGCCGACCCGGCGACCAACAAGGCCAACATGGTCGTCATGGGTCCTGCGGCCCGGCCGACCGGCGAGGCACCGCCGACGAGGATGCAGCTCATCGCCGCCGGGGCGCTGCTGTTCTTCCTGCTCGCGGTCGTCGGCCATCTCGCCGCCGCACGGATGAATCGCCGACTGCGCACCGAAGCGGAGATCGCCGCGGCGCTCGGCTCGGCGCTGCTGGGTACCGTCGACGTGCCCGGTGAACGGCCCGCGCACCGGCCGAAAGGTGGTGGCCCGCGGGCCTGGATCCGCCGGCTGCTGGGCGTCGACACCCGGTGGGACATACCCACCCCGCGGATGTCCGGCGACGAGGCCGGCAGGCGGATCCGCTACCGGCGGGTGTGCGCTCGTCTCCGGGACCAGCTGCCGGCCCCCAGGCGGCTGCTGGTCGTCGTACCGGACGGCGACGAGATCGCCCGCCGGGCCGCCGGGCAGCTCGTCGCCGAGGCCGAGTGCGAGCCGCTGCTGCGGGTGGCGGAGGTCTCGGTGGACCGGCCGATGGTGCCGGACCGCGACACCGAGTCCGGTGCCCTGGTCGTGCTCAGCGCGGGCAGCTGGACAGCAGGGGAGCTCGCCGGCATCGCCGAGGCGTGTGCGGACGCCAGGTATGAGGTCGTCGGCGTCGTCGTCGCCGGCACGGTCCGGGCTCGTCCGACGCGGTCTGCCGGTCATCCTCCGGCCGACGTCACTCCGGTGCTCGCGGTTCGCGGCCACGCGGCGGGAGGTTCCGAGTGACGACGAGCGCTACGCAGCAGACACAGCAGTCGTCCGCCGCCGCTCCGCTGCTGGACCTGCAGGCGCTGGTGGTGGCGGTGCGCAGGCGTCGCCGCCTCTGGTGCTCCCTGGCGCTGCTGGGGCTGCTGGTGGGTGCGGCGGTGGCGGTCCTGCTGCGGCCGTCGCCGGCCGCGGTGACCAAGGTGCTGGTCGCGCATCAGGAGGACCAGCCGAACGACCCCGGAACGCTGATCCGCACCGACGTCGAGCTGCTGCGGACCACGCGGGTCGCCGAGCCGGCCCTGCGGTCCCTCAAGTCCCCGGAAAACCCGGAGGACTTCATGCGGGACTACCGGGGGACCGGCTTGACCAACAACCTGCTGCAGATCGATGTCACGGGGGACAGCGACGCGGAAGCGGTGAGTCGAGCCAGGGCGCTGGCCGAAGCGTTCGTCGCGGACCATGTGAAGCGGATGGGGGAAGCCGCGAACGCCGAGGCCAGGACCCTGCTCGACCAGCGTGACCGGCTGCGGGACGAACTGGCCCGGGTCAACAGGGCGATCGGAGACCGAACGCCGGAGAGCGACCCGAAGGAGTCGGCGAGCATCGAGTCGCTCTTCGCCCGCCGGGCCGAACTCAAGTCGAAGATCGCCGATTTCGACCAGCGCGCCGCGGAGGCACGCATCGGCACGCCCCGACTCATCACCGGCACACAGATCGTGGACGCCCCGCGCGTGGTGCGCCACTCCCTGCCCAGGGCCGCTGCCACCAACGCCGCGATCGGGCTGGTCCTCGGGCTGGTCCTCGGGCTCGCGCTGGCCGCGGTCGGCGCGGTGGTGGCGGACCGCCCCGTGCTGCGCCGGGAGATCGCGGCGAACCTGGGCGCGTCGGTCATCGCGGAGCTGCGCCGTGTGCCCCGCCGGCCGGCCAGGCCGTGGCAGCGCCGACGGACCCGGGCGGCACGCGAACGGCTCACCGCGACCCTGGCCCGCACCGTGCGCGGCTCCGCGGGACCGGTGTCGCTGCTGGAACTGGGCTGTGCGCACAGCACGAGCGTGATCGCCCTGGACCTGGCCGGGGCCCTGGCGGCGGAGGGTCCCGTGGTCGTCGTCGACGGTCTGCCGGGACCGCAGCTCGCGGGCCGCCGCCAGAAGCCGGGAGACCCGGACGTGGTCAGCGGCGAGCGTGCCGCGGCCGTGCCGCAGCACGTGCGCAGGATCGGCGTCGGCTCGGTAGCGCCCGGCGCGGCGTGGACCGACCTCCAGTACCTCGGCGGCCGGACCGTGCTCGTCTTGCGTGCCGGGCACGGCAGCGCCGCATGGCTGCACACCGTGGCGCGGCAGCTCGACGACCTGTGCATTCCGGTGATCGGGGTGGTGCTGATCGACCCCGATCCGGGGGACCGGACCGACGGCACGCTGTGGGACGGGCTGCACATCGCGTTACGGGGCCATGGCGAGAGGCCGGCCAGGCAGAACGAGAGGGGCCGGCTGCGGACGGAGCGGCCGTCATGGGCCGTACGGGTCCCGGACACCGACCAGGAGGCGCGGTAAGACGTGTGTGGCATAGCAGGCACCTACCGATGGCCGGACGGGAAGGTCGTGACCGACCGGTTCACCGACACTCTCGCCCACCGCGGTCCGGACGGGGCGGGCCGGTACAGCCACCCCGCCGGTGACGGCGAAGTGCACCTCGGGCACCGGCGGTTGGCCATCATCGACCTGTCCGAGAACGGCGCCCAGCCGATGGTCTCGGGCGGCCTCGTCCTGACGTACAACGGCGAGTTGTACAACGCGCCCGAGCTGCGTGCCGAGCTGGCGGCCGCCGGGGTGCGCTTCCGCGGTACCTCCGACACCGAGGTGCTGCTGGAGGCCTGGCGGCGCTGGGGCACGGACTGTCTGCCCCGGCTGCGCGGCATGTTCGCGTTCGGGATCTTCGACGAGCGCACCGGTGAACTGGTGCTGGCCCGCGACCAGTTGGGCATCAAACCGCTGTTCCTGCTCCGGCGCGGCGCGGGCCTGGTGTTCGCCTCCGAGCTCAAGGCGCTCGCCGCCGCCACCGGCGGGTCCCTGGAGGTGGACCATGCGGCGCTGGTGGCCTCGCTGCTGTACTACTGGGTGCCGGATTCGCGCTGCGCGTTCCGCGAGGCGGAGAAGCTGCCGCCGGGGAGCTGGCTGCGGTGCCGGCCCGACGGGCGGGTGGAGCGCGGCCGGTACTGGAACCTCCGGGATGTCGCCCATGAGGCCCGCAACAGTGAGCCGCCGGACCTGGCCGCCATCGTCGAGGAGTCGACCCGACGCCATCTGCTCTCCGACGTGCCCGTGGCGACCTTCCTCTCCGGCGGCCTGGACTCCAGCTACCTGACCGCGCTGGCGGCCCGCGACCGGCCCGGGATCTCCGCGTACACGATCGGGTTCCGCGCCGAGGACGCCAAGTTCGAGGCGATGCCGGACGACCTGCGCTATGCCCGGCAGGTGGCCGAGCGGTTCGGCGTCGACCTGCACGAGATCGAGATCGCCCCGAACGTACTCGACCTGCTGCCGCAGATGACGTACCACCTGGACGAGCCGATCGGCGACCCCGCCGCGATCAACACCTTCCTGATCTGCTCGGCCGCCCGGGAGGCCGGGGTGAAGGTGATGCTCTCGGGGATGGGTGCCGACGAACTGTTCGCCGGGTACCGCAAGCACCTGGCCAACCTGCTCGCGCTGCGCTACCAGCGCGTCCCGCGGCCCGTGCGGCGCGGTCTGTCCGGGGCCGTGGACCGGCTGCCGGTCGCCACGGCCCGCCGCGGGTACCGGTCGGTGCGGTTCGCGAAGCGGTTCCTGTCCTTCGCCGACCTGCCGGAGGAGACCGCGTTCCGGCGCAGCTACACCATGTACGACCAGGATGAGCTGCTCGCCCTGGTCGATCCGGACCTGGCCGGGACGGTCGACGACGTGCTGACCGAGCATGCCGACATCTACCAGGACAACGACCTCGACGACTTCGTCAACCGCATGTGCCTGGGCGACGCCCGGATGTTCCTGCCGGGCCTGAACCTCGCTTACACGGACCGGTCGAGCATGGCCGCATCGACCGAGGTGCGGGTGCCGTACGTGGACGTCGAGGTGGTGAAGGCGGCGTTCGCCGTGCCCGGCAATCGCAAGATCGTCGGACGGCAGGGCAAGGCCGTCCTCAAGGAGGCGGCCACCTCGGTCCTGCCCCGGGAGATCGTGTACCGGCCCAAGGGCCTGTTCAGCGCCCCGCTGCGCGCCTGGATGAGCCGGGACCTGGCGCCGCTGGTGCGCGAGGTGGTCAACGACGGCGAACTCGTCAACTCCGGGCTCCTGCGCCGCGACGCGCTGGCGCGCATGGTCGCCGAGGACGCCGCCGGGCAGCGGGACTTCTCCAAGCATCTGTGGCACGTACTGACCCTCGAGTACTGGTATCGCGGCGCGACCTCTGGGTCCGGCCAGAGCACTCGGTTATCGGCTTAGGAATCAGAGGAGTTCGGGTGAAACAGGTTGTGCAGAACTACAAGAGCGGCGAGTTGACGGTGCTCGACGTGCCGGTGCCGGGGTGCAAGCCGGGCGGTGTGCTGGTCCGCAGCGCCTACTCGCTGATATCCACCGGGACCGAGCTGATGAAGGTGTCCGAGGCCGGCATGTCGATGCTGGGCAAGGCCCGCTCCCGTCCTGACCAGGTGGCCAAGGTCATGCAGAGCGTGGCCACCAACGGGCTGCCCGCCACCTACCGCAAGGTGATGGGCAAGCTGGACTCCTATACGCCGCTGGGCTACTCGCTGTGCGGGGTGGTCGAGCAGGTCGGCACCGGGATCGACGAGGTGAAGGTCGGCGACCTCGTGGCCTGCGCCGGCAACGAGCACGCGCTGCACGCCGAGCTGAACTGGGTGCCGAAGAACCTCTACACCCCGGTGCCGGACGGCCTCGCGCCGCGCCACGCGGCCTTCGGCACCGTCGGGTCGATCGCGTTGCAGGGCGTCCGCCGCGGCGAGCCACAGCTCGGCGACGTGGCCCTCGTCATCGGCCTCGGCCTGATCGGGCAGCTGGTGGTGCAGCTGCTGGCCGCCTCGGGAGTCCGCGTCGTCGGGGCCGACCCCGACCCGGAGCGCTGCGAGCTCGCCGCGCGCCTGGGCGCCGCGACCTGCGGCGATCCCGCGTCCGCGGCCGTGGAAGCCGCCGTCGCCGAACTCACCGGCGGCCATGGCGTGGACCAGGTGTACCTGGCCGCCGGCGGCGGCAGCAACCAACCCGTCGAGCTGGCCGCCCGGCTGAGCAGGGACCGCGGCCGGGTCGTCGACATCGGCAAGTGCCGCCTGGACCTGCCCTGGAACGCGTACTACGAGAAGGAGCTCGACGTCCGGTTCTCCCGCTCGTACGGCCCCGGGCGCTACGACCCGGAGTACGAGCTGGAGGGCCGGGACTACCCGATCGGCTATGTGCGCTGGACCGAGCGCCGCAACCTGGCGTGCTTCCTCGATCTCCTCGCCCGCGGCCGCGTCGACGTGGAGCCCTTGGTCTCCCACATCGCCGACTTCGATGACGCCGTGGAGACGTACCAGCGCCTGAAGGAAGGCGAGTTGAAGGCCGTGGCCGTGCTGTTCCGGTACCCCCAACAGGCGGTGGAGGCCGAGGCCCCGGTGGTGGCCGTTCCCCCGGTGAACGTGAAGCGGAGTCCGGCCCGGCCCGCCAAGACGCCGGTGCGCCTCGCGTTCGTCGGCGCCGGTAACTACGCGACATCGATGCTGCTGCCGCACCTGGCACAGCGCGACGGCGTCGAGCTGTCGACCGTCGTCACCACGACGGCGCTGTCCGCGGCCAACGCGCAGCGGAAGTTCGGCTTCGCCGAGGCGACCACCGATCTCGACGCCGTGCTCGGCGACAAGTCCATCGACGCGGTGTTCGTGGTCACCCGCCACAGCTCGCACGCCGAACTGACCCGAAGGGCACTGCTGGCCGGCAAGGCGGTGTTCGTGGAGAAGCCCCTGGCCCTCACCGAGGACGAGCTGGCCGGCGTGCTCGCGGCGGTGGAGGAGTCCGGCAACGACCGGCTTCAGGTGGGCTTCAACCGCCGGTTCGCGCCGCTCTTGCAGGAGGCCGGGAAGCGGTTCGGCACCCGGACCGGACCGGCGAGCCTGCGCTACCTGGTCAACGCGGGCCGGCTCCAGCACGGCAGCTGGTACCTCCAACAGGGCACCGAGGGCTCGCGGTTCGCCGGAGAGGGCGGGCACTTCATCGACACGGCGAGCTGGCTGCTCGGGGCCGACCCGGTCTCGGTGTACGCGGTCACCACGTCAGGCACCGAGGGCGGCGGTGACATTCAGGCCGTGCTGCGCTACCCGGACGGGTCCACCGCCACCATCAGCTACGTCACCACCGGTCCGGCCGGCTTCCCCAAGGAGACGCTGGACCTGGTCGCGGACGGCAAGGTGCTGCGGCTCGACGACTTCGTCCGTGCCTCGCTGTATTTCGAAAAGAGCACAGCCGGCCATAAGCGGTGGGTCAGTTCGCGGCTGCCCAAGGCCCGGGACAAGGGCCAGGAGGCCGAGCTGGCCGCGTTCATCAGGGCCGTGCGGACCGGCGGGCCGATGCCGGTGCCGCTGGAGTCGCTGGTCGCCACCACGGCGGCCACCCTCGCCGTGCAGGCCGGCCTGGTCGGCGGTGCGCCGGTGACGCTGGCGAGGGCGCGATGACGGCGAACTCGGGGAGTCCGGGCTGGTACCTGCGGCGGCTGTCCCGGATGGGACCGCGGGAGGTCGGCGGCCGGGTGGGCGACGCGGTGCGCAGGCGGCGGTGGCGGTCGGCGCCGCCGGACTGCCCGAGCGTGACCGGCGCCCGGTTCACCGCGGTACTGCCCGCCCAGGCGATCGCCGCGGTGCCACCGGACGCCGCGAAGCGGCTCATCGCCGAGGCGGACCGGCTGATGGCCGGGCACGCCGAGTACTTCGGGGTGGAGCGGGACGACCTGGCCGACCCGGACTGGTGGTACGACCCGAAGACCGGGCGCCGGGCTCCATGGGGCTATGCCTTCGACGTGCCGTACCGGAACGAGGACGCGGTCGGGGACATCAAGCAGATCTGGGAGCTGTCCCGGCATCAGTACCTCACCGTGCTCGCCGCCGCCTACGCGATCACCGGGAACGAGCGGTACGCCGAGCGCGTCGCCGAGCATCTGCGGCTGTGGTGGGCGGCCAACGCGCCGCTGCGCGGAGTGCACTGGGTCAGCGGCATCGAGCTGGGGATCCGGCTGCTGTCCTGGGTGTGGATCCGCCGGCTGCTCGACGGCTGGCCGGGCGCGGCCGCGCTGTTCGAGGGCAACCCGGTGGCGCGGAACCAGATCTGGCACCACCAGCGCTGGCTGGCCGCCTTCCCCAGCCGGGGGTCTTCGGCGAACAACCACGTCATCGCCGAGGCCGCCGGGCAGTTCGCCGCGGCCTGCGCGTTCGGGTGGTTCCCCTCCTCGGCGCGTTGGCGAGCCGGCGCGCTGCGGTCGCTGGAGCGGCAGCTGCGCGGCAACACCTTCGACTCGGGCCTCAACCGGGAGTTGGCCACCGAGTATCACGGACTGGTGCTGGAGCTCGGCCTGGCCGCGGTGGCCGAGGCGGATGCCGCCGGCGTGCCGGTCCCCGCGTCGATCCGGCTGGTGCTGCTGCGGATGACCGACGCGCTCGCGGCCGTCGTGGACAACCGGCTGCGGCCGCCGCGCCAGGGGGACGCGGACGACGGTCACGGTCTGGTCGTGGACGGCGCGGGTACCGACCGCTGGGCCTCGCTGCTGGCCACCGGGGACGCCGTGTTCGGCCGCCTCGACTGGTGGCCCGAGGTGACCGGCACCGATGTGCGCACCCCGCTGCTCGCCGCGCTCGTCCGGCCGTACGCGAAGAACGGCACCGCACCGGCCGTGACCCGCGCGGCGAGCCGACCGGCCCACTTCGCCGATGCGGGCATGACCATCCTGCGTGGCCCGGAGGGGATCTGGTGCCGCTGCGACGGTGGCCCGCACGGCTTCCTGTCCATCGCCGCGCACGCCCACGCGGACGCGCTGTCCGTGGAGGTCCGGCACGACGGGGTCGACGTGCTCGCCGACCCGGGGACGTACTGCTACCACGGGCAGCCCGAGTGGCGGCAGTACTTCCGGTCGACCCTCGGCCACAACACCCTGCAACTGGACGGCGATGACCAGTCCGCCTCCGGCGGCCCGTTCCTGTGGACCCGGCAGGCCCGCACCCGCGTCCTGACCGCGATCACATCCCACCAGGGTGTGGCCCGCTGGTGCGCCGAGCACGACGGTTACCGGCGCACCAGCGGCGCAGTGCACCGCCGCCGGGTGGAACTGACCGCCGCGACCCGGGAGTTGCGGGTGGTCGACGAGGTGCACGGCCCGCGCCGGGCCGCACGCCTCGCCTTCCACCTCGGCCCGGCGATCACCGCGGACCTGGTGGACAACCGGGCGGTGCTCACCTGGACCCGGGACGGCGAGCCGCGCTCCGCGGTACTCGACCTGCCCGAGCAACTGTCCTGGAAGGCGCATCGCGGCGAGAGCGAACCGCCACTCGGCTGGTACTCCGCCGGCTTCGGGCGCAAGGAACCCGCCACCACGCTGGTCGGCACCGGCTTCACCGACGGCACTGAGGGGTTCACCACCGTACTCAGGTTCCGCGGCTAGGGAGGACGCGTGGGGATCAAGTGGCGGAACTGGGCGTTACCGGTGGCGGCGCCGGCGCTGCTGGCGACCGGCTGTGTGAGCACGCCGGGCGCACCGGCGGAGCCGACCGCCCAGCCATCCACGTCCGTGGCCCGGTCCGTGGCCCGGGTGTGCGCCAAGCCCGCGGCCGGTCCTGCCAAGGCGCCGGCGGGCGCGGTGACGGTCGACCCCGCGAAGGTCGGTGACCTGGCGGCGAAGACCAAGAGCAGCCCGCCGAACACCACGTTCTGGCTTCGACCGGGCAAGCACAGGCTCGAACCGGACCGCTACTCCCAGGTCATCCCCAAGAACGGGAACCGCTACCTCGGCGCGCCGGGCGCGGTGCTCGACGGCCGGAAGACCAACCAGTACGCGTTCGGCGGTACCGCCCGCGACGTCACCATCCGCTACCTGACCGTGCAGGGTTTCGTAGCGCCGCACAACGAGGGCGTGGTCAACCATGACTCGGCCGACGGGTGGGTGATCGAGCACGCGAAGATCCAGCACAACTCCGGCGCCGGGCTGATGGCCGGTGCCCGCCAGCGGGTCCTCGCCAGCTGCCTGCGCGGCAACGGCCAGTACGGCATGAACGCGTACAAGGCCGCCGGTCGTGTCAGCGGCCTGGTGGTCGAGGGCAACGAGATCGTGGCCAACAACACCGACGACTGGGAGCGGCGGCGGCCGGGCTGCGGCTGCACCGCGGGCGTGAAGTTCTGGGCCGTCAACGGCGCCGACGTACGCGGCAACTGGGTGCACGACAACCGCGGAACCGGGCTATGGGCGGACACCAACAACAACGACTTCCGCATCGAGGACAACGTGGTCGAGGCCAACGACGGTGCCGCGCTGATCTATGAGACCAGCTACAACGCGGTCATCCGGAAGAACACGATCCGGCGGAACAACTGGGTCGAGGGCCGCAGGTACGCCGACCGCGGCGACAACTTCCCGTTCGCGACCGTCTACCTGTCCGAGGCCGGCGGCGAACCACGGGTCCGAGCCCGTACGGACAAGATCGAGATCTACCGGAACGTGCTGGAGAACAACTGGTCCGGAATCACGATGTGGGAAAACGCCGACCGGTTCTGCAACAGCCCGGCCAACACCTCGTCCGGTAACTGCACGTTGCTGGTGCGGCGCTCCGACCGCTGCGCGCGGCCGGCGATCGCCACCGCACCGCTCTACACCGACTGCCGGTGGAAGACCCAGCGGGTGGACATCCACGACAACCGCTTCGTGCTGGACAAGTCCGTCGTGGAGTGCACGGTGAAGTGCGACCGCATGGCGGTGCTGGCCAACTACGGCACCTATCCCGACTGGTCTCCGTACCAGGGCGAGCGGGTGGCCGAGGCGATCACCCACAAGCAGCACAACCGCTGGCACGACAACGTCTACCTCGGACCATGGAAATTCGTCGTCCACGACCCGAGCCGGGTGCTCGACTTCGGGCAGTGGCAGGGCACGCCCTACCAGCAGGACGCGGGCAGCACCCTCGACCCACGGGCCGGTGGTTGAGATGGGCGCGGACCTGCGGCGCGGTGGGCTGCCGGGCGGACCGGACACGGCGGGCACACAGCCCGGCGCCGAACCGCGCCCTGCCGGCGCACCGAAGACCGTCGGGATCGTCTGGGGGCTGCTGATCCTCAACACACTCGGCTCCGCCGGGGCGAAGACCATCATCCCGCTGCCCCGCTCCCTCATCCAGATAGCCACCATGGGCGCGCTGGTCGCCGCGTTCGCGCTGGCGCTCGCGCTCAATCTCCGGCTGCGCATCCGAGCCGGCGCCTTCCTGCTCCTGCTCACCCTGCTGCTGGTGCCGAGCGTGATCTCCAGCGTGCACCTGGAGTCCGGGCTCGGCGCGCTGTTCCGCTGTGCCCGGCTGGCTCTCTTCGTCGGCACGCTGTGGCTGCTCAGCCGCTGGTGGAACGGCGGCCTGACGTTCGCCCGGCACCACATCCGGATGTACTTCGCGGTGCTCGGGTCGGTGGCCGCCGGCGCGGTCATCTCACCGGGCGCGGCCCTGCCCGAGCTCTACGGCGGGCGGCTGGTCGGCGCGTTGTGGCCGCTCACCCCGCCGCAGATCGGACAGTACGCCGCGGTGATCATCGGGCTCACCGTGCTGCTCGTACTGGGCCGCCGGACCGACAAGGCGAGCGCGGCGGTGGTCATCGTGCCCTCACTCGCCCTGCTCGCGTTGACCCACACCCGGACGGCCACGCTCGGCCTGCTCCTCGGGCTGGCGTTGGCGATCGGCTCGCTCATCCTGACCAGCGCCGCCGCCCGCCGGTTCTTCCTCTGGGCGGTGCTGTGCGTCGCGGTGGCCGCGGTGGGGTTCGCCTCCGCGCTGCAGGAGTGGTTCCTGCGCGGACAGAGCCAGGAGTACCTGACCAGCCTCACCGGTCGGGCCAAGGTCTGGGACGCCCTGCTGGCGGCGCCCCGGACGACCGAGAAGACGTGGTTCGGCGTGGGCCTGGGCGACAAGTCGTTCGGCGGGCTGCCGATCGACAACAGCTGGCTGGCCGTCTACAACGAGCAGGGTCTGATCGGCGTCACCCTCGTCGCGGCGGTCATCGTCGTGCTGGGCGGTGTCGCGCTGCTGCGGCCACCGTCGCTGCCGAGGGCCTGCGCGATCTTCCTGATCAGCTACTGCGCGATCGCGTCGTACACCGAGGCCGGTCTCGGCGACGCCTCGCCGTATCTGCTGCATCTTGCCCTGGCCGCCTCGCTGTTGGCGGTACCTGCCGCGGCGACCCCGCTGACCACGCCCACAGTCCCTCAACGACGCATACCGCGATGGGCCCGTAGATCGGAGGTGACCTGAGCATGCACGTCCTTGTGGTGCACAACCGCTACGCCTCGGCGCAGCCGAGCGGGGAGAACAAGGTCGTCGACCAGGAGGTGGGGCTGCTGCGCGCGGCCGGCCACCGGGTCGAGGTGTTCGAGCGGCGCAGCGACGACATCGCCGCCCGGTCCCTGCTGGGCAAGGCCGCGGTGCCGCTGCTGGTGCCCTGGAACCCGGCGGTCCGCACGGAACTCGCCGCCCGGCTACGCACCTTGCGCCCTGACGTGGTCCACGTCCACAACGTCTTCCCGCTCCTGTCGCCCGCGGTGCTGGCCGCCTGCGCCGACGCCGGCGTGCCCGCCGTCGCCACGCTGCACAACTACACCCAGGTCTGCCCGCCCGGCACGCTGCAACGGGACGGCCGACCGTGCACCGAGTGCGTCGGCTCCGCACCACTGCCCGCCGTCCGGCACGGCTGCTACCGCAGCTCCCGGCTGGCGACGGTGCCGCTCGCGGTCAGCCTGTCGGTCAACCGGCGGCGGTGGTGGTCCGGCGTGGAGCGGTTCTTCTGCATCTCCGCGGCGCAGCGCGACGTCCTGGTGCGGGCCGGTATGCCATCCGAGCGGCTGGCGGTGAAGCACAACTTCGTGCCGGAGCCGGGCATTTGCCGAGAGGGCGCCGGTGAGCATCTGCTCTATCTCGGCCGGCTCGCGGAGGCCAAGGGCGTGCGGCTGCTCATGGCCGCGTGGGACGAGCTCGCGGCGAGCGGCGGGGTGGGTGTGCCGCTCGTGATCGCGGGGGCGGGGCCGCTGGAGCACGAGGTGATTGCCTGGGCGGCGGGCCGGGACGACGTGCGCTACGTCGGCCTGTACGACGCGGCGGAATGCCGTCAGGCCGTCGCGCGATCGGTCGCCGTGCTGGCTCCCTCGACATGGCTGGAGGCGTTCGGCCTGGTGGTCGTCGAGGCGATGGCGGCCGGGGTCCCGACCGTCGCCGCCGGCCACGGCGCCTTCGTCGAACTCGTCGAGGACGGAGTGACCGGGCTGCTGCACCGGCCGGGCGAGGCCGCCTCGCTCGCGTCCTGCATACGCCGGATCGCGGCCGAGCCGGGCCGCAACCGGGAGATGGGCCAGGCGGCCCGGCGCCGATACGAGCAGGGGTTCAGCCCGGCCGTCGGGCTGGAGCGCCTGGTGGAGGGGTACCGCACCGCGATCGCGGTGCGGACGGAAGTGAACGGAACTATTGGGGGGCAGTAAATGACACGATGCCGACTCTGCGGCTCGGAAGCGATGGCGAGCGTCGTCGATCTCGGGGCGACGCCACCATGCGAGAGCTTTCTCGCCGCCGACCAACTCGATCAACCGGAGCCCGCGTACCCGCTGCACCTGCGGGTCTGCACCGACTGCTGGCTCGCGCAGATCCCTCCGCTGATCACGCCGGAGGAGACGTTCACGCAGTACGCGTACTTCTCCTCCTACTCGACCTCCTGGGTGGAGCACGCCCGCACGTTCGTCGCCGACGCCGCGGCCCGTCTTGCCCTCGGCTCCGACGCCTTCGTGGTCGAAGTCGCCAGCAACGACGGGTACTTGCTGAAGCACATGGTGGACCGGGGGATCCGCTGCCTCGGCATCGAGCCGTCGGTGAACGTCGGCGCCGCGGCGCGGGACGCGGGTGTGCCCACGCTCACCGAGTTCCTGTCCCCGGACATCGGCTCGGCCGTCCGCGCCGAACACGGCCCGGCGGATCTGGTCGTGGCCAACAACGTGTACGCGCACATCCCCGACGTCGTCGGGTTCACCCGGGGGCTGCGCTCCCTGGTCGCCGACGACGGCTGGGTCTCCATCGAGGTGCAGCATCTGCTGACCCTGATCGAGGAGAACCAGTACGACACGATCTACCACGAGCACTTCCAGTACTACACGGTCGCGTCCGCGATCCGGGCACTGGCGAGCGGCGGACTCGCGCTCGTGGACGTCGAGTTGCTGCCCACACACGGCGGCTCCATCCGGCTGTGGGCCCGGCCGACCGAGGTGGCGGGGGAGCAGTCCAATGGGGTATCCCCTGCTCGAGCGGAGCCGAGAGCTTGGGGAAAGGTCGCCGACGTGCTGGCCCGGGAGAAGGCCGCCGGACTCCAGGAACTCTCCGGATACACCGAGTTCTCCGCCCGGGTCGCCAAGGTCCGCCGCGACCTCCTCCGCTTCCTCATCGAGGCGGCCGAGCGCGGCGAGACGGTCGTCGGCTACGGCGCCCCTGGCAAGGGCAACACCCTGCTCAACCACTGCGGCATCCGGCCCGACCTGCTCCCGTACACGGTCGACCGCAACCCCTACAAACACGGCAGGTTCACCCCCGGCACCCGCATCCCGATCCTGCCGCCCGAGCAGATCGCCGCCGACAAGCCGGACTACGTCCTCGTCCTCCCGTGGAACCTGCGGGCCGAGCTGACCGAGCAGCTGTCGTTCGTCCACGACTGGGGTGGCCGTCTCGTCTTCCCCATCCCGGAACTGAGCATTGTCGAGGTCACGTCTTTGAAAGAGGGCACAGCATGAAGGTCGTTCTGTTCTGCGGCGGCTACGGGATGCGGATGCGCAACGGCGCCTCCGACGACGTGCCCAAGCCGATGGCGATGGTCGGCCCGCGCCCGCTGATCTGGCATGTCATGCGCTACTACGCGCACTTCGGGCACACGGAGTTCATCCTGTGCCTCGGGTACGGGGCCCACCACATCAAGAACTTCTTCCTCAACTACGAGGAGACGACGTCCAACGACTTCGTGCTGCGGGGCGGGCGGACCGAGCTGCTGTCCACCGACATCTCGGACTGGACGATCACCTTCGCGCAGACCGGCGTCGAGTCACCGATCGGGGAGCGGCTGCGCCGGGTGCGGCACCACCTGGACGGCGACGAGATGTTCCTCGCCAACTACGCCGACGTGCTCACCGACGCCCCACTGCCGGAGATGATCGACCGGTTCGCCCGGCGCGACGCCGGTGCGTCGATGATGGTGGTGCCGCCGCAGTCCTCGTTCCACTGTGTGGACCTGGGCGAGGACGGCCTGGTGGGAGGCATCACCGCGGTGAGCGAACTGCCGCTGTGGGAGAACGGCGGCTACTTCGTGCTCCGCCAGGAGGTCTTCGACCACATCCCGGAGAACGGGGACCTGGTCGCCGACGGATGCGCCCAACTGGCCAAGCAGGGAAGGCTGGTGGCGCATCAGCACCGCGGCTTCTGGAAGCCGACCGACACCGTGAAGGAGCGGGCCGCGCTCGACGCCGCCTACGCCAGGGGAGACCGCCCTTGGGCCGTGTGGGAGCGGGACAGCGCCGGGGTGAGCGCGTGATCCGGCTCGGAGCAGGTCACCTGGACCGGATCGTCGCGGTGGGCGCGCACTGCGACGACATCGCCATCGGCGCCGGCGGCACGCTGCTGACGCTGTGCAGCGCGCGGCCGGGCATCCGCGTGGACGCGCTGGTGCTCTCCGGCGGCGGCACCGACCGGGAGCAGGAGGAGCGGGCCGCGCTCGCCGCCTTCTGCCCGGGCGCCGACCTGCGGCTGACCGTGCTCAAGCTGCCGGACGGCCGGATGCCCGTGCACTGGGACGAGGCCAAGGCCGCGGTCGAGGAGCTGCGCGCGCAGACCGAGCCGGACCTGATCCTTGCCCCGCGCACCGATGACGCGCACCAGGACCACCGCGGCCTGGCGCGGCTGATACCCACCGCGTTCCGCGACCACCTGGTCCTCGGCTACGAGATCGTCAAGTGGGACGGCGACCTCGGCCGTCCGTCGGCCTACCAGCCGCTGTCGCCGGAGACCGCCGAACAGAAGGTGCGGCTGCTGCAGGAGCACTACCCCTCGCAACGGCACCGCCCCTGGTACGACCGCGAGGCCTTCCTCGGCCTCGCACGAATCCGCGGCATCGAATGCCACGCGCGCTACGCCGAGGCGTTCGCCGTCACCAAACTCACGCTCAACCTGGGGGACTGAACTTTGCGCGTACTGCTGACCGGACACCAGGGATACCTGGGCACCGTGATGGCCCCGTTCCTCGCGGCCGCCGGACACGAAGTCGTCGGCCTTGACGCCGGCCTGTTCGCCGACTGCGTGCTGGGCACGCCGCCCGCGGACCCGTCGGGGCACCGCGTGGACCTGCGCGACGTCACGGCCGACCACGTGGCCGGAGTGGACGCCGTGATCCACTTGGCCGCGCTCTCCAACGACCCGCTGGGATCGCTGGCGCCGGAACTCACCTACGACATCAACCACCACGCGTCCGTACGCCTTGCCCGCCTTGCCCGCGACGCCGGAGTGCGGCGCTTCCTGTACGCGTCGACCTGCTCGGTCTACGGCGCCGCAGGCGGCGACGACCTGGTGACCGAGGACGCCCCGCTGCGCCCGGTGACGCCGTACGCGGAGTCCAAGGTGCGGGTGGAGGACGACCTGCACACGCTCGCCGACGACGACTTCACCCCGGTGTTCATGCGCAACGCCACCGCCTTCGGCTACTCGCCCCGGCTGCGCGCCGACATCGTGCTGAACAACCTGGTGGGCCACGCGCTGCTGTCCGGCGAGGTGCTGGTGCTCTCCGACGGCACCCCCTGGCGCCCGCTGGTGCACGCCGCCGACATCGCACGCGCCTTCGCGGCCGCGCTGACCGCGCCGCGGGAAGCGGTGCACGACCGGGCGTTCAACATCGGCAGCGAGATCAACAACGTCACGGTCGCGGAGATCGCCGAGCAGGTCGCCGAGGCGGTGGACGGCTCGAAGGTGGTGATCACCGGCGAGACCGGCGCCGATCCGCGGTCGTACCGGGTGGACTTCTCCCGGTTCCGCGCCGCGGTGCCCGGCTTCGACTGCGAGTGGACGGTGCAGCGGGGCGCACTCGAACTCGCCGAGGCCTACCGGAAGTTCGGGCTGACCCGGGAGGACTTCGAGCGACGCTTCACCCGCCTTGCCGTGCTGCGCGCGGCGTCCGAGGCCGGTGCCGTCGACGACACCCTGCGGTGGCGCCGATGACCGAGGCCGGAGAGGAGATGCACGCGCTGGTGGAGCGGCTGTACCCGCTCTGCCGGAGCATCACGGGGGACGGTGTGCGCGCCACCCTGGAGATCGTCGGCGAGTATGTCCCGCTACAGGTGCACGAGGTGCCGACCGGGACGCAGGTGCTCGACTGGACGGTGCCGCAGGAGTGGAACATCCGGGACGCGTACGTCGCCGACAGCGCCGGCAACCGGGTCGTCGACTTCGCCGCGTCCAGCCTGCACGTGCTCGGCTACAGCGTGCCGGTGTCGGCGACCATGCCGCTGTCCGAGCTGCGCGGACACCTGCACACCCTGCCCGACCACCCGACCTGGGTGCCGTACCGCACCAGCTACTACAAGCCGGAATGGGGATTCTGCCTGGCCCAGGAGACCTTGGACGCGCTACCGGACGGCGACTACGAGGTGCGCATCGACTCCACGCTCGCGGACGGCCACCTCACCTACGCCGAGCATGTGATCCCCGGTCAGGTCCCGGACGAGGTGATCGTCTCCTGCCACGTCTGCCACCCGTCGCTGGCCAACGACAACCTGGCCGGCATCGCGGTGGCGACGTTCCTGGCCCGTGCACTGGCGGAGCAGACGCCGTACTACACCTACCGGTTCATCTTCGCGCCCGGCACCATCGGCGCGATCACCTGGCTGGCCCGCAACGCGGAACGGATTGATCGGGTCAAGCACGGCCTGGTGCTGGCCTGTGCCGGCGACTCGGGCCGACTCACGTACAAGCAGAGCAGGCGCGGCGACGCGGAGATCGACCGGGTGCTGCGGTACGTACTGTCCACCTCCGAACGCCCGCACCACATCACCGAGTTCACCCCGTACGGCTACGACGAGCGGCAGTTCTGCTCGCCCGGGTTCGACCTCGGCGTGGGCTCGCTCAGCCGGACCCCGTACGCCGGCTACCCCGAGTACCACACCTCGGCGGACAACCCGGACTTCGTCTCCCCGGAGGCGATGGCGGACACGCTCGCCGTCTGCCGCGAGGCGTTCGCCGTCCTCGACCGCAACCGGCGGTACGTCAACCTCAGCTCCTACGGCGAACCACAGCTGGGCCGGCGCGGGTTGTACGACTCGCTCGGCGGTCGCAGCGACGCGAAACAGGCCCAGATGGCCATGCTCTGGGTGCTCAGCCTCTCCGACGGCGAGCACGGTCTGCTGGATGTCGCCGAGCGGTCCGGGCTGCCGTTCGACACCGTCGCCGCCGCGGCCGGCGCCCTGCACGGCGCCGGGCTGATCAAGGCATGACGCCGATGACCACCGAGGGGGAGAAGCGGAGCGCCAAGCGGGCCCTGGCCGGCCGGCTGTCCTGGGGGCTGGCCGACCAGGCGGCCTCCAGCATCTCCAACTTCGCGGTGGGGATCTACGTGGCGCGCTCGCTGGGGGTGACCGCGTTCGGCGTGTTCAGCCTGGCGTGGCTGACCTACGGCGTGGCGCTCAACGTCGCCCGCGGCCTGGCCACCGACCCGCTCGTGGTCCGCTTCAGCGGCGTGCCGGACGCGTCCTGGCGCTCGGCGACGGCCCGGTCGTCGGGTGCCGCGCTCGGCGTCGGTACCGCCCTGGGTGCGGTGTGTCTGCTGGTCGGACTCGGCCTCGGCGGCCGCGTGGGGTCCGCGTTCGGCTGCCTCGGTGTCGTGCTGCCGGCGCTGCTGCTTCAGGACGCCTGGCGGTTCGCGTTCTTCGCGGCCGGCACCGGGCGGAAGGCGTTCGCCAACGACCTGGTGTGGGGCGTCGCGCTCGTCCCGGCCATGGTGGTGGCGGCCCGCGTGGGCACCGTGGCCGCTTTCGTGCTGGCCTGGGGCGCGTCCGCCGCGGTGGCCGCGGTGTACGGCTGCTTCCAGTCCGGGATCCGGCCCCGGACGACCCGGGCGCGCGAGTGGCTTCGCGAGCACCGCGACCTCGGCTACCGGTACCTGGTCGAGAACGTCAGCCTCAGCGGCGCGAGCCAGCTGCGCGCGTACGGGCTCGGTGCGATCGTCGGGGTCGGCGCGGTGGGCGCGGTCCGGGGCGCGGAACTCCTGCTCGGCCCGTTCCTGGCTCTGCTGATGGGGCTGTCGCTGGTCACCGTCGCGGAGGCGGCACGGGTGCTGCGCCGGGCACCGGACCGCCTCGGCAAGTTCTGCCTCCTGCTGGGCGGCGGGCAGGCCGTCGCCGCGCTGCTGTGGGGCGCGGCGCTGCTGCTGGTGCCGGACCGGTTCGGTGAGCTCGTACTCGGTGGCGTCTGGCACTCCGCCTCGGCGCTCATCGTGCCGGCCACGCTCGGCGTCGCGGGCGCCGGCCTCGGCACCGGCGCGGCGGCCGGGCTGCGCGCACTCGGCGCGGCCCGGCGCAGCCTGCGCAGCCAGCTGTTCGGCTCCGCCTGTTACGTCATCGGCGGCCTCGGCGGTGCGGCCGTGGCCGGCACGGCCGGCTCGGCCTGGGGCGTCGCCGCCGCGACCGTCAGCGGCTCGGCCGTGTGGTGGCTGCACCTGCGGATCGCCCTGCGCGAGCACCAGCACCAGCACCATCCCATCCCCGAAGTGAGGACGTCATGACCGCCCAACCCCGGCTGAGCATCGGCCTGCCCGTGTACAACGGCGAGGAGTACCTCGCCGAGTCGCTCGACGCCCTGCTCGGCCAGACCTACGAGGACTTCGAGCTGGTCATCACCGACAACGCCTCGACCGACGGGACCCAGGACATCTGCCGCAAGTACGCCGCGCAGGACTCACGCATCCGCTACCTCCGGCTGCCCCGGAACATCGGCGCCGCGCCGAACCACAACTACGTGTTCACCCAGTGCCGTGGCGAGCTGTTCAAGTGGGCCTCGCACGACGACCTGTACGCCCGGGACCTGCTGCGGCGCTGCGTGGAGGCGCTGGACGAACGCCCAGACGTCATCCTCGCGCACAGCGGCCAGGCGGTCATCGACGGCGACGGCCAGGTGAAGGTCCCGTACGCATACGGGCTCGCCACCGACTCGCCGCACGCGCCCGAGCGCTTCCGCAGTCTGCTGCTCGAACCCGGCGGCGACGACTTCTACGGGGTGATGCGGGCCGACATGCTCCGCCGGGTGAAGCCGCACGACAGCTACCACCACGCGGACCGCACCTTCGTCGCCGAGATCACCCTGCACGGGCCCTTCCACCAGGTGCCGGAGCTGCTGTACTTCCGCCGCGACCACCCCACCCGCGCCGAGCGGGCGAACCCCTCCAAGCGCTCCCGGTGCGTCAACCTGGACCCGCGCCGGGCAGGCCCGCTGCACCCGACACCCCGGCTGCTCGCCGAGTACGTCTGGGGCTTCGTTTCGGCGATCCGGCGGGCGCCGTTGTCCCCGGACGACCGGCGCGCCTGCCACCGCCACCTGGCCTCCTGGATGACCAGCCGGGTCCGACCGGGCGCCGGCGAGCGGGTCGAGGACCGCGCCCCGGTCGACCCTGCCCGGCTCACCATCTCCGTCGAGGCCCTCGTCGCCGGACGCGAAAAGAGGCAGGCGTGACATCCACGGCCCAACCCCCAGTCCACGTCGGGGTGTTCGGCCTGCTCGGCTCCGGCAACCTCGGCAACGACGGATCGCTCGAAGCCGTGCTCGGGTACCTCAGCGCCGAGCACCCGGAGGCGGTGGTGGACGCGCTGTGCGGCGGACCCGAGGTCGTCGCGGCCCGGTACGGGATCCCCGCGACGCGGCTGCACTGGTACCGCGGGGAGTACCGGACCGCGTCGCGGGCGGGCGGGATCGCGGCGAAGGGTCTGGGCAAACTCGTCGACGCCGTCCGCACCGCCGCCTGGGTGCGCCGGCACGATGTGGTGATCGTGCCGGGCATGGGAGTCCTGGAGGCCACACTGCCGCTGCGCCCGTGGGGCTTCCCGTACGCGCTGTTCCTGCTCTGCGCGAGCGGCCGGCTGTTCGGCACCCGGATCGCGTTGGCCGGCGTCGGCGCGGACGCGATCGGCAACCGGCCGACCCGGGCCCTGGTGCGCTGGTCGGCGCGGCTGGCCACATACCGCTCGTACCGGGACGCCCTGTCCCGCGACGCGATGCGGGCGATGGGCGTGGACACGGCGCGCGACGGGGTCTACCCGGACCTCGCGTTCGCCCTGCCGACGCCGCAGGAATGGGGTATCCCCTGCTCGGAGCTTGTCGGAGAGCTTGGGGAAGCGCCCTCGGACTCGCCCGGCACGGTCTGCGTCGGCGTCATGGCCTTCCACGGCGGCAACGACGACCGCGCCCGAGCCGAGGAGATCCACCGGCGCTACCTCGACGGGACGACTCGCTTCGTCCGTGCGCTGGTCGAGGACGGCAGGCCGGTCCGGCTGCTCACCGGCGACGAGTGCGACCGGTCCGTGGTCGCCGCGATCCTCGACACGGTGGACTCGCCGCTGGTCACCGCTGCCGAGACGGCCTCGCTGGCCGACCTGATGAAGGAGATGGCGGCCGCCGACACCGTGGTGGCGACCCGGTACCACAACCTGATCTGCGCGCTGAAGGTCGGCACTCCGACACTCGCACTCAGCTATGCGGCGAAGAGCGACGCGCTCATGGACCGGATGGGCCTTGCCGCGTACTGCCACCCGGCGCGCGAGGTCGACGCCGACCGGCTACTGGAGCAATTCCGGGCGCTGGAGCAGCGATCGGCGGAGCTCCGGCGGACCCTCACCGAGCGGAACCAGGCAGCCGCCCGGCAACTCGAGGACCACTTCACCGCCTTGACCACCGCCCTCTTCCCGGCGGGCGACCGCAACCGCACCCGCACCCAGACCGACGTCCACGCCCGCCAGGAGGCTCCATGAAAGCGACCGAAGTCCCGGCGATCGCCGGCGCGTACCTCTTCGAGCCGACCCCCTATGCCGACGAACGCGGCTTCTTCTGCCGCACCTTCGACGCCGACGTGGTCCGCTCGGTGGGCCTCGACCCGGACGCCTTCATCCAGGACAGCGTGTCCCGCTCGGTCCGGGGCGTGCTGCGCGGCCTGCACCTGCGCTCCGGCGCCGGCGAGGCCAAGCTCGTGCGGTGCTCGTACGGCGAGATCTTCGACGTCGTCGTGGACCTGCGTCCCGGCTCACCGACCTACCGCAACCAGGCCCACTTCGAACTTTCCGGCGAGACACAGACGACCCTCTACATCCCGGCGGGTTGCGCGCACGGCTTCCAGGCGTTGACCGAGACCGCCGACACCTCGTACCGGATCGACCGTCCGCACGATCCGGCCGAGGACGTGACGATCGCCTTCGACGACCCGGAGCTCGCCGTTCCCTGGCCGCTTCCGCCCACATCGATGTCCGAGCGGGACCGGAAGGCGCCGAGCCTCGCCGAGGTCCTGAAGCAGAAAGAGAGCTGAAGCCACCGTGGACACCGAAGAGACCGTGGGCACCGCAGAGACCGAAGAGACCGAAGAGACCGAGGAGTTCCTCCTGCCCCGCTCACACGCGGCGAACGAGCGGCTGCACGCCCTGATCCCCGGCGGCGCGCACACCTACGCCAAGGGCGACGACCAGTACCCCGAGCACCTCGCCCCCGTCATCAGCCACGGCCACGGTGCCCACGTGTGGGACATCGACGGCAACCGCTACATCGAATACGGCTCCGGACTGCGGTCGGCCAGCCTCGGCCACGCCCACCCCCGCGTGAACGAGGCCGTACGCCGCGAACTCGACCGCGGCAGCAACTTCGTCCGGCCGTCCATCCTGGAGGTCGAGGCGGCGGAACGCTTCCTGGCCACCGTGCCCACCGCCGAGATGGTGAAGTTCGCGAAGAACGGCTCCGACGCCACCACCGCCGCGGTACGCCTCGCCCGCGCCGCCACCGGACGCCCCCGGGTGGCCATCTGCGCCGACCACCCCTTCTTCTCCACCGACGACTGGTTCATCGGCACCACACCGATGTCCGCCGGCATTCCAGCTGCGACCACCGACCTCACCCTGACATTCCCCTACGGGGATCTGGCCGCCACGGAGCAGCTGCTCAACCGCCACCAGAACGAGGTCGCCTGCCTGATCCTCGAACCCGCCACCCACACCGAGCCGCCGCCCGGCTACCTCGCCGGCCTGCGCGAGCTGGCCGACCGGCACGGCTGCGTACTCATCTTCGACGAGATGATCACCGGTTTCCGCTGGTCCGAGGCGGGCGCCCAGGGCCTGTACGGCGTCGTCCCCGACCTCTCCACGTTCGGCAAGGCGCTGGGCAACGGGTTCGCCGTCTCCGCGCTGGCCGGGCGCCGCGACCTGATGGAGCGGGGCGGGCTGCGCCACTCCCGCGACCGGGTGTTCCTGCTCTCCACCACGCACGGTGCGGAGACGCACTCCCTGGCAGCCGCGATGGCCGTGCAAACCACCTACGTCGAGGAGGGCATCACCGCTCAACTGCACGCCCTCGGCGCACGGTTGGCCGTCGGTGTCCGCGAGGCCGCGGCCAGCATGGACGTCGGCGACCACGTAGTCGTCCGGGGCCGGGCCAGCAACCTCGTTTACGCCACTCTCGACGAGAACCGGCAGCCGTCGCAGCAGTACCGCACCCTGTTCCTGCGCCAACTCCTCGCGGGCGGGGTGCTGGCCCCGTCGTTCGTGGTGAGCAGCGCGCTCGACGACGCCGACATCGACCGCACCGTCGACGTGGTGGCCCAGGCATGTGCGGTGTACCGGAAGGCTCTTGACGCCGCCGACCCCACCCCCTGGCTGGCCGGACGACCGGTAAAGCCCGTATTCCGCCGCCTGGCGTGACGTGACGACCTGACGTTGCGTCAGTGACGCTGCCACCGACCGGCTTCGACCACCCCATCGCCCAGCCGGTCGGCCATCCCATCCACCAGCCACGCGGTCGCCGGTATCACCGCCAGCGCGGTGCACCAGCCGCCGAGGACGTCGGTCGGGTAGTGCGCGCCCAGAGCGACCTGCGCCCATCCCATGGCGGCCCCGGCAACCAGCGCCACGGCGAACACGACCAACGTGCCGGCCGTCCTGCCGAGGCCGAGCCGGCCGGCCGCGAGCAGCGCCACCACGAGGGCGAGCGCGGTGAAGAAGGCGGTGTGCCCACTCGGATAGGACAGGTTGCCGTCGCCGTGGATGGTGCGTCCCACCAGGTGCTTGAGCAGCGTCGCCGTCCCCACGGCCATGCCCGCGCCGGCCACGACGAGCACCGCTGCGCGAGGACGCCGAAGCAGCAGGCAGCCCGTCACGGTGGCCGCGACCAGCGTTGTCGCTCCCACGGGCTCCCCCAAGAAGTCCATGGCCAGAGCGACGTACCGCCATGGCGGCCGCACACTGTCCGCCGTCGGCTGGACGATCCACCTGTCCACCCTGCCGGGCTCGCCGTGCCCGGCATACAGAACCCCGAGCACGACGACCACCAGCCCGGCGAGAGCCGCGACCAGCCCGAGCCACGCACGCAGCGAGGGGGACAGCGCCGCGGGCGCCGGCCGGCCGGTCACACGCCCACCGCGCCGCGACGCCCTGCATGGCGGCGGCCGAGCAAGATGACAAACACGTCAAGCGCGAACTGGGCTGGGCCCACTGCCAGTTCCGCTAAGGCCAGGCGATCCAACACGAGCCCCCCGTCGTCTCCGACCCACCCTGTCGTGTCCGTTTTCCACCCTAACCAACAATCCGTTCGCGGCGGTCACGCGCGGGATGTGCGGGACGTACGAGGTGTGCGCGGTCTCGGGTCTCACCTCCACGGCTCGGAACTCGTCCGCGAACAGCTCGCGGCACAGCGGCAGACCGGTGATCGACTCAGCAGGCCAGCCGCCATGAGTAGCTGCATGAGTAGCGGCATGACGCAGAGGGATGAGTGTGGCTCCTCTACGGGCGTTCGAAGATCTGGAGGACGCCGCCGACGGAGAAGCACAGGGCGCCGGTGAGGGTGCCCCAGTTGGCGATGTCGATGTTGACCGGGCTGCCGGTGGCCGGTCGGGTGTACGCGGCGAGCGCCGAGACCATGAACAGGACGGACCCGAGCTGGTTCACCGCCACGATCCACCATCCAAGGCTGCGTGGGAGCAGGCGGGGCCGGCCGTGGCAGACCTCGACCAGGGCGAGATGCCCGGAGGCCAGGAACAGTACGCAGCCCACCACGTCGGGCACCCAGATCAGCCGGTTGATCTGCTGGACGGTCAGCCCCTGGAGGAAGGAATCCAGCAGGTTGACACCGAACACCAGGGTGCCGGCGAACAGGAGGAAGACACTCAGCCAGTCCACCCGCGTCGGCTCGTAGCTCCACCACCGCCAGCGGTGGGTGACCATCGTCGTGTCGCCGATCACGTGGCGGGGCGCGTTGATCACTTGCAGGAGCGAGGTGTAGCCGCCGGTGTTGAAGAACAGCCCGCCGGCGAAGTAGATCGAGGCGCTCTCGGTGGCGTCGCCGGAGCCGAACAGAGCGACGCCGGCGCCGGCCGCGAACAGGGCCCCGCCGATGACGAAGGCGGTCGCGGCAACGGCGTTGAGCCTGCGCAGGCGACCGACCGAGACCTCGTCGGCACGGGCGTGCCGACCGCCCTCCGCGCTCGGTGTGCGGACTGCGAGCACTCCGCGCCGCCGTGCGAGCCGCGACTCCCAGACCACCTCGCCGCCACCGGGCAGGCGCCAGGTGACCCGGGTGGTGAACGGTCCCGCGCCCTGGGCGCGCTGCTCCGGCTGACCCACGGCCCGAGCCTAGATCGACGAACAGGCCGCCTCCCGGGCGAAACGCCGATCCGGTCCCGCGCCCAGAGGCGGTCGGGCTCTGCCGGACCGAGTGACGGCGGGCCCGCCAGCCCTCAGTGGCCCTCAGTGGCTCTCAGTGGTGGAAGCCGACGCGCTCCGCGTCGTGCGGGTGGCCTTCATCGAGGCGCTTGATCGCCCTGCGCATGTCGTCGGCGAGGAGTTCGATCTGGTCGCGGTCGACGCCGTGCCGGACCAGGACGCGCTGCACGACCGTCTCCTGCCGGTTCGCCGGCAGCGGGTAGGAGGGCACCTGCCAGCCGCGCATCCGCAGCAGGTCGGACAGGTCGTAGAGGCTCCAGCTCGTCGACGCCGGGTCGGTCAGCGTGTACGAGACGGCCGGCAGCGCGCCTGCGCCGTCGTAGAGGAGCGTGAAGGGGCCCATCTCGGCGACCTGCCGGGCCAGGTGCTGCGCGGTGTCGGCGCAGGCCTGGTAGACCCGCCGGTACCCCTCGCGGCCGAGGCGCAGGAACGTGAAGTACTGGCTGATGACCTGGCCGCCGGGGCGGGAGAAGTTCAGCGCCAGGGTCGGCATGTCGCCGCCCAGGTAGTCGACGTGGAAGACCAGGTCCTCCGGCAGGGCGGACTTGTCGCGCCACAGCGCCCAGCCCACGCCGAGCGGCGCCATGCCGTACTTGTGGCCGGAGGCGTTGATGGAGGCGACTCGGGGCAGCCGGAAGTCCCAGACCAGATCGGGGTGGAGGAACGGCGCGATGAATCCGCCGGAGGCCGCGTCGATGTGCAGCGGTACGTCGAGGCCCGTCTCCGCCTGCAGACGGTCGAGCTCGGCCGCGATCTCCGCGACCGGCTCGTAGGTACAGGTGTAGGTGACGCCGAGGATCGCGACGACGCCGATGGTGTTCTCGTCGACGTACTCGCGCAGCTGGTGCGGCTGCAGACCGGTCGCCCCGGGCTCCACCGGGATTTGTCGCAGCTCCACGTCGAAGTACCGGGCGAGCTTCTCCCAGCACACCTGCACCGGCCCGCACACCAGGTTCGGACGGTCGGTGGACAGGCCGGCGGAGCGCCGCCGGTCGCGCCAGCGCCACTTGAGGGCGAGGCCGCAGAGCATCGCGGCCTCGCTGGAGCCGGTGGCCGAGCAGCCCACCGCATTGGCGGCGTCGCCCGCGCCGGCCGGCGCGTTCCAGAGGTCGGCGAGGATGTTGACGCAGCGCGACTCGATCTCCGCGGTCTGCGGGTACTCGTCCTTGTCGACGATGTTCTTGTCCAGGCAGAGGTCCATCAGACGGCGGACCTCGTCGTCCGTCCAGGTGGTGCAGAAGGTGGCCAGATTCTGCGCGGCATTGCCGTCCAGGAGCAGCTCGTTGCGCAGCAGCTGGAAGACCACGGACGGCGGTGCGGGGGACTCCGGCATCGACCGCTTGGGCAGGGCCCGCTCACTCAAAGGGGAGGCGAAGATGTCGACGGCCGGATCGACCGCCGGCTCCTGAGCGTTGTGCAGCGCCACCAGTCACCTCACATATCGGAACCGCAGACCCGAATCAGACACTACGGTCCGGCCAAGGGCTCGGCCTGAGCACGTACGCCATCTCGGGCACGAGCCGGCGGCCCTCGACCTCGGATGCCGGACACAGGGCTATGCGGCTTCGGTGCCCTGCTTGAGCTCGGCATTCTCCCGGGGGACCTGGCGCAGAGAGAGCCGGTGTCGGCCCAGGCGTCCTGCTCCACCACCACCCGTTGCCGAAAGTCACGCCCCACGTAACCTCTTCCTGTGCCAGCCTCCCGCCTGCATCGCGTTGCCGTCCTTGTGCTCGAGGGTGCGAAGCCGCTCGATGTCGGAATTCCCGCGCAGGTTTTCACGACCCGCGCGAGCATGCCGTACGAGGTGCGGGTGTGCGGCGCGAAACCCGGTCTGGTGACTGGCGGCGACGGCCTCGCGTACTACGTTGCCCACGGCCTCGACGCGCTTGCGTGGGCCGACATCGTCTTCGTCCCCGGCTACCGGTTCCCGGACCGCGACGACCCGCCGCAGGCCGTCGTCGACGCACTGATCGCCGCCCACAACCGGGGCGCGCGGCTCGCCGCCATCTCGACGGGCGCCTTCGCGCTCGCCGCCACGGGCCTGCTCGACGGCAGGCGCGCCACGACGCACTGGCACTACGCGCGGGCACTCATGGCCAGGCATCCGCTCGTCCAGGTCGACGAGAACGTGCTGTTCGTCGACGAGGGCAGCGTGCTGACCTCGGCCGGCGCCGCCTCCGGCATCGACCTGTGCCTGCACATCCTGCGCGGCGACCTCGGAGTGGCCGCGTCCAACCACGCGGCCCGGCGTCTGGTCGCCGCCCCCTACCGCAGCGGCGGCCAGGCCCAGTACGTACCGCGCAGCGTCCCCGAGCCACTCGGCGAGCGGTTCGCCGCCACCCGCGAGTGGGCGCTGCACCGGCTCGGCGAGCCCCTCACCCTCGACACACTGGCGCAGCAGGCCGAGGTCTCGCCGCGCACGTTCTCCCGGCGCTTCGTCGAGGAGACCGGCTACACGCCGATGCAGTGGGTGATGCGCGCCCGCATCGATCTGGCCCGCGAACTGCTCGAACGCTCGCAGCGCAGCGTCGAGCAGATCGCCGCCGACGTCGGTCTCGGCACCGGCGCGAACCTGCGCCTGCACTTCCAGCGCATCCTCGGCACCACACCCAGCGAGTACCGGCGCACCTTCACCCGAGGTGAATAACCCCGCCACCTGGCCCCGGTTGCCGGGATGCCTTTCCACCGACGGTTGGCGGGATCCTTTTGAACCATGGCGATCACGCCACTGTCAGCGGCGCGAGCCGCACGCGACCCTGGTGGCGAAGGGAAGGGACATCACTCATGACTCGCATCGCCATCAACGGATTCGGCCGCATCGGACGCAATGTGCTGCGCGCACTGCTGGAGCGCGAGAGCCCCCTCGAAATCGTCGCCGTGAACGACCTCACCGAGCCCGCCACGCTCGCCCGGCTGCTCGCGTACGACAGCACGGCCGGCCGGCTCGGACGCCCGGTGACCGTGGACGAGAACACCCTCGTCGTCGACGGCCGTCGCATCACGGTGCTTGCCAAGCGTGAACCGGCCGACCTGCCGTGGGCCGACCTCGACGTCGACATCGTCCTGGAAGCCACCGGCCGCTTCACCGCGGCCAAGGCCGCGCGCGCCCACGTCGACGCGGGCGCTCTGAAGGTGCTCGTCAGCGCACCGTCGGACGGCGCCGACGTCACCCTCGCGTACGGGGTCAACACCGACGCCTACGACCCGGCCGAGCACATGATCGTCTCGAACGCCTCCTGCACCACCAACGCGCTCGCGCCACTGGCCAAGGTGCTGGACGAACTCGCAGGCATCGAGCACGGGTTCATGACGACGGTGCACGCCTACACGCAGGAGCAGAACCTGCAGGACGGTCCGCACCGCGACGCCCGTCGCGCCCGGGCCGCCGGCGTCAACATCGTGCCGACCACGACCGGCGCCGCCAAGGCGATCGGCCTGGTGCTGCCGAACCTCGACGGCAAGCTGTCGGGCGACTCGATCCGCGTACCGGTGCCGGTGGGCTCGATCGTCGAACTCAACACGACCGTCGCCCGCGACGTGACGCGCGACGACGTGCTGGCGGCGTACCGCGCCGCAGCGGAGGGGCCGCTCGCCGGCATCCTCGAGTACTCGGACGACCCGCTCGTGTCGTCCGACATCGTGGGCAATCCCGCCTCGTCGATCTTCGACTCGGCTCTCACCCGCGTCGACGGCCGCCACGTCAAGGTGGTCGCGTGGTACGACAACGAGTGGGGCTTCTCGAATCGCGTGATCGACACCCTCGAGTTCCTCGCCACCCGCTGACCGGACGCGGGGTGGTGCCCCGCCTCCGGTGACCGCGCCGGGCGGCACTTCCTTCGGGCGCTCTGGTTGACCACTCGGGCCAACCAGAGCGCCCGGCCACCGAAGCGGGGCCGCCCGTCCTCGCTCGAACCTGTCGGCTAAACGGCAGGGCGCGGCCAACAATTGCACGTTGCCGCCGAATGCTTTGCAATTTCGCTGAGGGAACGTCACTGGCCGGCCCGTTCTTCCCAGGGCTCGGCGGACGAGCCGGCTAACGCTCCACGCGGTAGCGGAGGTAGACGACTCCCGAGCTGAAGGTGCGGGTCTCGACGAATGCGAGATCCACCCGGCGCTCGCGGTGGGGAAAGAACGGAATGCCACCGCCGACCAGCACCGGGTAGACCATGGCCCGGTACTCGTCGATCAGACCCGACGCGGCCGCGTCGGCGGCGAGCGTCGCGCCGCCGATCGCGATGTCGCCTTCCCCCGGCTCGGCCCGCAACCGCTCGATCTCCTCCGCCAGGCCGCCGGAGGCCAGGCGGGCATTGCCCTGCACCGCCGACAGCGTGGTGGAGAACACCACCTTTGGCAGCGGGTTCCAGAGCGCGGCCCACTCGAGCATGGAGTCGTCGAGCGATGGATCCTGGTCGGCGGTCTCCCAGTACAGCATCGTCTCGTAGAGCCGTCGTCCCAACAGGTGGACGCCGACCTCTCGAATCTCGTCGATCCAGAAGCGAAAGACCTCCTCGTCGGGCGCCGTCCAGTTGAAGTCGCCGTCCGGCCCGACGATGTAGCCGTCAAGTGAGACGCCCATCGAATAGGTCACGCTGCGCATCAGAAGTCCTCCTCGGTAACGGCTCGACAGTACGACCGCCGGACGCCGCAGGCTCAGCGCGGCTCGCGGGATCCCCTGGGCCGAGTCACCTCACGGGATCATTTCGTTGAGAGAGCCGGATGAGCACGTCAATGCCCCCCGGAGCGGACTCGGGATTCTGTTCGGAAAGGGCTGCTGGCTGGAGGCCGCCAGCGTCGCAGAATTCGAATGCATCTGTGCCCTCACCTGCCGAATTCCATCCTCGAAGCTGCCCTGGATGGTCCTGTGGCCACGTCATGCACGGGCTGGGCGACGAGCATCGGAAGCGGGATAAGCGGGGTCAGCCCGTGAACAGCCTGCCGGCTCGGATCACGGTCCGGATGTCGAGCAGAGTCTCCAGCTGCCGCAGCGTATTGCCGGCTACCGCGATGAGGTCGGCGTCATAGCCTGCGGCGACCCTTCCTTTGCGATCGGCCAGCCCGCATGCCCGTGCGGCAAGAGAGGTGGCCGAAGCCAAGGCTTCGGCGTTGGTGAGGCCGAGAGAGCCGAAGTGGAGGATGCCGTACGGGAGCACACCGTGGGGTTTGCGGGGGCCGGCACCGGCGTCGGAGCAGCAGACCAGCCGCGCTCCTTCGCGGTGCATCCGCGCGAAATTCGCGCTTCGCTGCTCCACGCGCTCGGCCATGTGCGGTGCGACCATCGAGCCTGTCGGCAGCCATGCTTCGGTGGCACCGATGAAGATGCCTGCCTCCACCACGGCCTCAACGGTCTTCCAGTCGGGCTCGACACCGTCCTCGGTGAAGAAGGAGGCATGCTCAAGGCCGTCGACGCCGGCTGCGACGGCATCAGCCATCCCCTGCCGGCCGTGCGCATGCGCGGTGACCGGCTTGCCGTGCGCATGGGCGACCCGGGTCACCGCGGCCAGTTCGTCGCGTGTGTACTGCGACTGATGCGGCCCCCATCCAGGAGTGGTCACACCACCGGTCGCCATGACCTTGACCACGTCGACGCCACGAGCGACGCGCTCCCCGACCGCGGCCTCCACAGCCGCGATGCCGTCGGCCTCGCCTCCCAAGAACCAGCAGTGTCCACGAGTTCGCGTGATGGGAGGCCCGGCGGCGACAACCTCCGGGCACATTTCCCTGCCTGCCGTGCAGGGGGCACGGAGCGACAGGGCGAGATAGTGACGATCGCCGAGGTCCCGTACGGTCGTGACGCCCGCCCGCAGTTGCTGCCCGGCGTGGAAGCGCATGCGCGTCAGGGTGGTGTGGTCATCTTCGTCCACCATCGCCTGCTTCGACCTGTGGTCGGGGTCGAAGGCGAGGTGCACGTGGGAGTCGATGAGCCCGGGCAACAGCGTGGCGTTGCCGAGATCCAGAACGCGCAGATCCCCAGAGGGGGCCGCTCCCGTCATATCGACACCGGCGATGCGCGAACCCTCGATGAGCACAAGCGGGCGCCCCGCTCGCAATGTGCACCCGTCGAACAGCCGCGCCGCGCGGACCGCCCAGATCCGGTGGCCGGGTATGTGTTGTTGTTCGCCGCTGGCAACCACCCGTCTGTGTCTCCTCACCGCTCAGTAATTGCTTATGTATCGACTTGCATTGACCTGTGTTGACCTGGAGGGTTGTTCGCCCGCCTGATGGGTGGCCGGCCTCCGAGTGCAGTGTGGCAGCGATGTCGGTCAGTACCCGCTCGATCCGTTCGATGCCGTGCGTGGGGAGGAACGCGGCCGCGTGGGTGAGGAAGCCCGCGGCGCCGGGTCGGTCGAGGGTGCACGGCTGCCGGCCAGGAGCGCCGCTCGGCGGACCGTACTGGCAGCGGCGGCAAGCAACGGCATTCGGACGGCCGGGCTGGGAATGCGTTCCTGAGCGTGCAGTACTCCCTTGATCACTGTCGGGTTCGGTTCGGCGAAGAGGGCAGCGGAAAACCGGGCCAGCTCGGCTCCGAGCCTGCGGGCGGGTTCACCGGAGCCGCGGCGCCACAGCGAGATCAGTTCGGCGTAGTCGGCGGTGCGCACATTGGCCGATGCGATGATTCCGCCGTGGGCGCCCGCCGCGACGAGCGGTGAAATGACGACGTCGTCGCCGCCGAGCACGGCGAAGCCGGGCGGGGGGCAGCCGAGCAACTCCACCGTGGTCGCGTCGATCGCGCCGGTCGCGTGCTTGATTCCGACGACCCCCGGCAGGCGGCTCAGCGCTGCGATCGTGTCGATGCTGAGAGTCTGCCCCGTGCGGTAGGGGATGTCGTACACGATCAGCGGTATGCCGCCGTGTTCGGCCAGCGCGGTGAAGTGCGCCAGTGTCCCCGCTTCACCGGGCCGGATGTAGGGCGGCGCGGGAACCAGCGCCGCGGCTACGTCGCCGGTGGCCGCCAGCTCGCGCAGCGACTTGATGGCGGTGGCGGTGTCATTGGTGCCGACCCCGACGATCAGCGGGGCGCCGTGTGCTTGGCAGGCGGCCGAGCAGATGCGCACCACAGTCTGCTTCTCCTCCGCGGTCAAGGTGGCCGATTCCGCCGTGGTGCCGAGGGCGACGAGTCCGGAGGCGTCGGCCGACAGCGTCTCGTCCGCGAGTCGGGCCAGCGCATCGGGGGCCAGGCGCAGGTCGTCGGTGAACGGAGTCACCAAGGGGACATACAGGCCTTCGAAGAACGGATTGGGCTTCATGGTCCAACCCTGGCTCACACTGACCCGGTAGATCCATTTCTGATTTCTACCTTCATGCCTAAGCTGAACTTATGCTCGATGTTCGTCGTCTCTACCTGCTTCGCGAGTTGGACCGGCGGGGCACGATCGCGGCCGTGGCCGAGGCGCTGACCTTCACCGCATCCGCCGTCTCCCAGCAGCTGGGTGTGCTGGAACGCGAGGCAGGCGTGGCCTTGTTGGAACGCAGCGGCAGGCGTGTGATCCTCACGCCCGCAGGCCGGTCCCTCGTCGCACACGCCGACGCCGTGCTGCAGCGCCTGGAGCTGGCGGTCGCCGAGCTGGCCAGCGCGCGGGACGGCATCGGCGGGCCGCTACGTATCGGGACGTTCCCCTCGGGCGGCCACACCATCGTGCCCGCCACGCTGGCCGAGCTGACCCAACGGCATCCCGCGCTGGAACCGATGGTGCAGGAAATCGACTCTGCCCGCGTCTCCGACGGCCTGCGAGCCGGCGAACTCGACGTGGCCCTTGTCCACGACTACGACTTCGTACCCGCGTCACCGGACACCACAGTGGACGAGGTACCGCTCCTGGAAGAGCCGATGTACCTCGTCACCAGTACCGCGACCAGGAACACCAGCCGCAGCGACACATTGGCAGAGCTGCTCGGACCCTATGCCGAGGCCCCGTGGATAACCGCACGGGACGGCACGACCGGTCACGCGATGGCCGTACGCGCCTGCCAGGCGGCCGGATTCCAGCCGAGAATTCGCCACCAGGTCAACGATTTCCGCACCGTGGTGGCCCTGGCAGCCACCGGGCAAGGGGCGGGATTTGTTCCGGAAATGGCCACTGCGCAAAGCCCCGCAGGCGTGGTGTTGACCAAGTTGCCGTTGTTCCGTCGATCGAAGGTCGCCTTCCGCGCGGGCGGCGGCACTCATCCGGCGATCGCCGCATTCGTGGCCGCGGCAAGAGCGGCAGTGAGCTGCATGATTGGTTCAGGGATGGACGAGCAGACCGCGAAGCGCTACGCGGACTCCGCACAGGCGCTGCTGGATCTGCGCGCCGAGGCCAACCCGGCGAGTTGACTCGGAACCCGCGGATCCACCCCTCGGAATCAGGTCATCGGACCCACCCATTCCCGGTGAAGAACCTTCAGTTTCCGTGGACTCGCGGGCCTCGGAGGAACAATCCCCCGGCCACGGGCACAGGGACTCGGTGGAACTCAGAGGAAGCGCCAAGCCGGCCCGGGGCGCGGTTCCGGTTTTCCGACCGGCCCGTTTCCCTGGACCGCTTCCCGCACCCGGCGTGCCCGGCGTGCCCGCTTCCGGCGTCCCCGCTTCCGTGCACCGGGCGCGCTCAACAGCCCCTGCCCGTGCCGTGCCGCTCGGCTTCTCCGTCATGGAGGCGCACACACATGGTGGGACGACCGGGGAATCATCGACGGGCGGGGCGCTTCGCGGCTGGCGTGCCTGTGGGGCCCGCTTAACATCACTGCCATGACTGCTGAAGCCACCCCGGCAGAGCCCGATGTCACGCTCACCTGCCCGGCCGAGTTGTTGGCCGGCTATCTGGATTTCTACCGTGACGCCGTGCTGCGCAAGCTGGACGGCCTCACCGACGAGGAGCTGCGGGGTAGCCGGCTGCCGTCCGGTTGGGCACCGCTGGAGCTGTTGAAGCATCTGGCCCATGTGGAGCTGCGCTGGCTGCAGTGGGGCTTCGCAGGCCAGCAGGTCGAACAGCCATGGGGCGATATGGAAGCCCGTGGCGGCAGATGGCGTGTCGAGGCGGGCGAGTCCGTCGAGGATGTGACCACGTTCTTCCGCGCCCAGTGTGAGCGGTCCCGCACGATCGTCGCCGGCGCGCGGCTGGAGGACCGGATGGCGACGCTCGGGGGCCGGGTCCCACCCGAGGAGGAGCGGCCAACGCTGATCTGGGTCCTGTTCCATTTGCTCCAGGAGTACGCGAGGCACGTCGGGCAACTTGACATCGTCCGGGAGCTTGCCGACGGCGTCACCGGCGAGTAGCCGGAGCCAGAGAATCCCCGACAAGGGCACGCTCAGACGCCTCGGTAAGTCACCTTCCTTCCTGGACCCAGTTCGCGTGCCACCCGCTCGGCGAGCGCCTCGCCGACGTGGTCCAGCCGTTCATACGTGGCTTGCTGCCTGGCGTCGTCACGGTCCTCCAGCCACGTGTTCATGGCCTCGTCGATGTCCTTCGCCCACTGGTAGAGATCGGATACGAGAATGTCCGACAGGTGGAGAGCAGTAGCAGGGTCGTCCGGAGCGAAGTCTTCGAATCCTTCAGCGCGGAGCGGATACCAGTGGTACTCGCCCTGCACGGTGATGTGGACCGGGTGCGGTGGTGTGCCGTGGGCATCAATGGTCCAGTGGAGCCGGTCGCATCCCCAGCACACGAACTTCGCTGAATCGTGCGCCTCGTCTCTATAGCGAACGACCCATAGCGGTCCAAGATGCTTTGCCAGGCGCTGGGCGGCTTCCCTGCCTTGCCGGGTGTACTTGCGCAACTGGGGGCGGGACGTGAACCCGTTCTCAGGGCGCGCTTGAGACCACGACACCAGCCTGTGGGCCAGGTCGTCCGGCAAACTCAGCTCGGGGTCTTCCACCGGTACGTTGAGAGCGAATTGCTCGACGTTGGCGTGGACCCCGGCCTCCGCCGTGTACAGCGGCGATCTGTCGCCGCTGGCCTGAACGAGAAGATGCCGAGGCTCGTCGTAGTGGTGACTCATGCCGGCTTCGCTCCCCATGCCAATGAATCCGTTGTCGCCAACGATGGTGGCTACGTGGTGAGTTCTTCCGTCGTACACCGTGTCGTAGACGGCTTTCCTTTGTCCGCGCCCTGATACCCGATGCTCTTCCCGCCGGTCACGGCGTTCGTGATGGGTTTGGGAATGCCCTCGGCAGCCACGCCTCGTTCGAGGAACTCACCTGCGCGCCTGAAGAGTATGTGCCCGAGGCCAGCTTCGACGTTGCCCTTTTCGCCCCAGGCTATAGGGGCTGAAAACGTCGCCGTCATCCTTCTGAGCCTGTGCGACAGCGAATGAGCCAGGCCAATGTTGCTGATCGTCAGCGGACCGTCGACGGCATCGAGGCGTCGTTCGCCGTCAACCACCTCTCGCCGTACCTGCTGACCGCCCACTGGTACGGCCGGACCAGGCTCGCGAACCTCGCCTACGCCCTCGACCTGGCAGAGCGCCTGCGCGGTGTCGGCACCTCGGTCTTCGCAGCCGACCCCGGCGGCGCTGCCACCGAGATGACCAACGGCACCATGCGCTCACCCAAGATCGTCTCGCCCGGTCTGCGACTCCTGCTACGGGCAGACCGACGTGCTCATCGGACCCCGAGCCGGTGGAGCCGGTGTTCGCTCACCTGCACTGGCTCTGTCGTCCGCGGATCCGCTGGGAGAGACGCGACGACTGTTCGGTGGTTCGCGCTCGCTGCCATGCACCGAGCGCGCCCCCGTGGCGCACGCGTCGACCGGCCGGTCGGCCGGGGGCGCGGCAGGGGCACCGGTAAGTCGACGGGTGACGCTCGGACTCACGCTGTGGCGTAGTCGGCGAGTGAGGGCTCCAGCATGCCGAAGGCGCTGTCCGCCGCCGCGGTGACAGTGGCGGAGATCCGGGGGTTGTCCTGGCCGGCGAGGGTGAGTTCCTGGATGCGCTGGAACAGGGTGCGGTGCACGGCGCCGAGCAGGGCGGCGGCGGTGCGGGGGGTGATGTCGTCGCGGGCTGCGCCGGTGGCCTCGGCCAGGGCGTCGGCCAGGGCTGCCTCGCGCAGGTCATGCAGGTCGCGCAGGCGGGCGGAGAGGGTGGGGCTGTCGGCGATCATGCCGGCGAAGTCGGGGCCGGAGAACCCGGCGACCGGTTCGGCTGCCTTGGCCGCGTCGGTGAAGGCGCGGCGCAGTGCCGCCAGGGCGGACTCGCCGGCCTGGCGATCGGTCACGGTGCGGGCCAAGGAGCCGATGAAGGCGTCCTGGTGGTCCAGGGCCAGGTCTTCCTTGCGTGGGAAGTAGTTGGTCACCGTCTTCTTGGCGACCCGTGCGGCGGCAGCGATCTCGGCGATGGTCGTCTGCTCGAAGCCCTGGGCGATGAACAGGCGGGTGGCGTGGTCGGAGATGAGCTGCCGGGTCTCCTGCTTCTTCGACTCCCGCAAGCCGGCAGGCGGTGCGGACGAGACGGTTTCAGTAGCCATGGGGCAATCTTACACTCGTAGTATTTTTATGTTGACCCGCTTGGGGGTTCCGGGCTAATTTTACGTCCGTAGCAAATTTGCCACGGAGCGAAGAACGGAAGTGCCCATCCCGAAACCCCACCTCACCCGACCCCACCCCACCTCCCTCCGCATTCCCGGCCGTCTTCACCGGGCCCGGCTCGGCCTGGCCGAGCGCGACGGACGCACCCTGGTCTGCCCTCTGCCCTCTGCCCTCTGCCCTCTGCCCCGCGGCGACCGGCGCCCGACCGGCACCGGCAACTCCCCCTCCCGGAAACCACTGAGGAGAAAAACCATGCAGATCACCGCCTCCACCGTCTCGCTCACCGTCGATGACGTCGCCGCCTCCCAGCAGTTCTTCACGACCCACCTCGGCTACACAGAACAGGCCGCCGCCGACGGCTTCGCCTCCCTGACCCGCCAGGACGCCGCGGTCGACATCGTCCTACTCGCCCGCGGCACCCAGATCCTGCCGGCCGACCAGCGCGACCAGCGCGCCTCCGGCCTGATCCTCGCCTTCACCACCACCGACATCCAGGACGAGGAGAAGCGCCTGGAGGCCGAGGGAGTGGAAATCACCATGCCGCTGCGCGAGGAGCCCTGGGGCGAACGCCTCTTCCAGATCACCGACCCCAACGGCGTGATCGTCCAGTTCGTCGAGTGGGCAGCGCCGGCAGCCCCCTGATCACACGACGCCGCCGTCACGCCCTGCCCCCGCACAGAGGAAACACCCCATGCGGCGCCCGCTACCCCCTGTCCAGCCTCGCCGCGCCCGTCCCCCCCGGCAGGGTGTGCACGCAAACGTCATCGAACGGCTTCAACCACCCCGGCCGAGGCGGTGCATGAGGCCGGCCGGCGAACCCGTCGAAGTCCTACTCTCGGGTGCCGCGGGACGCGCCGGCTGCACGCGCCCCGCGGGCGCCGGCTGAAGCAGCCGCCAGGGTGGCAGCCCCTCACCCGTGCGGGTGCAGGTGGCGGTGCCAACACCGTCCTACGACCCGGGATGAGTGACCATGAGCGGCATGTCGACGTCTAACCCCCAGGTCTACTTCGAGATCAGCGCTAACGGTCAGCCTCTCGGGCGGATCACGTTCCGGCTCTTCGCGGACGTGGTGCCCAAAACGGCGGAGAACTTCCGCGCGCTGTGTACCGGCGAACATGGCTTCGGCTATGAGGGCTCGACCTTCCATCGGGTCATTCCCCAATTCATGCTCCAGGGAGGCGACTTCACCAACCACAACGGAACCGGCGGCAAGAGCATTTACGGCGCCAAGTTCGAGGACGAAAACTTCCAGCTCAAGCACGACCGGCCCGGTCTCCTCAGCATGGCGAATGCCGGCCCGAACACCAACGGCTCGCAGTTCTTCATCACGACCGCGGTGACCTCCTGGTTGGACGGGAAGCACGTCGTGTTCGGTGAGGTGACCGGTGGTATGGACGTGGTGAAGAAGGTCGAGGCGCTGGGCAGCCAGTCGGGGAAGACCGCCCAGAAGGTCGTCATCGACGAATCCGGTCAACTCTGAGTGCCCGATGCCGTTGGGGATCTCGGAGGCGGTCCTCCCGGGCAGATCCTCGCGCCGGATCGATGACGCCGGGGGAGGGGCCGCGGCAAGATCGGCCTGCTGAAGGGGCGGGTCCCAAAGGGGTCTTGGCCAAGGTCGCCATGGTGACCTTGAGAACGATCAAGTCGGCTTGCGCGATGGGTGACACCCCGCCAGGACCGTGGCCTCGCGATGTGCTGCCAGTCAGGACGCCCTGCAAGACGGTCGGAGTCCGGGGTCGACCCCCCAGGTGCCGGTAGTCGGTGTTGGTGACCGCTTCGTGGCTGGTGCCGAGGCCGTACCGCAGGGCAGTGGACACGCCTGCCGACGGGGCGCGGCCGCCCGCAGCTTCGCCTCGCCCGCGCCCGAGGTCCCGGGAGCTTTTCGAGGCTCATTCCGGAGCAGGGCCGGCGAGTTCGGCGATGCGGCGCAACTCGGCCAAGTGTCCAGCCAGTGCCTTGCGGCCGGTGGGGGTGAGGGACAACCAGGTGCGTGCGCGAGAGTTCGAGGTCTTCTTGGCGACGGCCAGGTAGCCGGATTGCTGGAGGATCTTGACTTGCTTGCTGAGTACGGAGTCGCTGATGCCCAGGGCCTCTTGGATGGTCGAGAAGGCCACGCTGTCGGCGGCCGCGAGCATGGCGCAGATCCGAAGTCGGTTGGCCGGGTGGAGGACCTCGTCGAACGCGGGCTCGCTCATGCGCCGGCCTGTACGTCCCTGTGGAGAGCCCGCTCTATGCGAAGCCCCGTGACGACTGTGAGGAGGAAGGCCGCTGCCCCGCATCCGGCCATCGCCCAGCGGAAGTCGATCCCCCACTGAAGGACCGCTCCGAGGGCGAGAAGGGCGCCGAGCAGCAGTGAGTAGACCATCGACAGTCGTCGGGCGCCCGGCGTGGCCGTGTAGTGATCGACGCCGACACCCGTGGAGCTCTTGAGGAGCATCGTCAGCGCCATCGGGATGACCATGAGCCCGAGGACGACGCCGTAGGGAATGAGGTCCCAGTCGATGCTGACCGACGAGAAAGCGAAGGCGAGAGAGGCTCCGAGTCCTGGGTGGTACCACCACGGGCTCTTGATGTGCGTTGCAACGCGAGTGCGCGCGCTGCCGACGATGTCCAGTGCCGCGCGTGCAGTCGTCGGGTCTATGAGACCGGAGGGAGAGTCACTTGCCATACTGGATACTTAGACGTCACTTGCCAACATGGAGAGTGAGTCGGGCTCGCGCACGGACCCCCACCCCAACCCCCTCCTCCCTCTCTGTGGCTCAGAACGCGGACGGTCTCCAACATCCGAGACCGCTGCCCGTAGTCGGTCAGAATCTCGGAGGGCGCCAGGCGACCGCGAGCCAACGTCAGCCGGGCGGCTGGGCCTTCGTCCCAACCAGAGCCTCGGGGCGACGCGCCGATTGTCGCTGCTCTTCGCCGGTTTCGGACGACCCGGGACACCACGACCGCTTCGGCAGCGGGTCCGCTTGGAGCGCCGATCCCGGCGAATGCCAGGAATCCAGACCTACGGAGGAGAGAGTCCGACATACTCGATCGCCACAGCGCGGCACTGCGGCACACGGGAGGGATGCCCAGGATGGATCTGTCGGTCATCGGAACGCGGCTGGGGGCGGCCGCACTCAAACCGCTGGTGCAGAAATTGCTCGTAGCGGAGGGTGCGGGGGCGGGGATCGTGGAGCGCCCCGTCCGGGTTTCGGGGTGGCTGTCCTACCGTGGCGAGAAGAAGAGTCTCAGTGAGCAGGACTTGCTCAAGCTGGCGACGGAACTGGTGCGGCGGGCTGTCGAGCCGCTGCCGGCGAGCGATCGGCCGGCCGCGGACGAGGAGGCCGCCACGGCGCACGCCTTGGCCCTCACCCTGCATGCACTCGGCGATCTCGACATGGATGACGTACAGGCCGTGGAGCTGGGGGAGGAAAGGTTCGCGCTGCGGCTGAAGGGGGCCGTGTCGGCGAGTACGTTCCTGTTCCTGTCGGAGGGCGCCGTGGCATTGCACGACGCTGTGCTGCGTGTGGCCTGCCGACACATTCTTCACTTTTTTACCCAGCGTTCCACGTTCGTGGCGCGCACGCTCGTGGAGCAGACACGGCGCCAGGGGCGTATGCAGTCCGACGTTTCAGCGTTGCTGCAGCGTGTTCCCAGTGTTGTCGTCCAGGACGCGGAGTTCGAGGCACGGTATGCGGAACAACTCGTCCGCCGGCACGGTGAGTTGACGATCTACGGGCTGGACCTGGGGCAGGCACGCGAGTGGCAGCTCGACGCCGCGTACATCTCGCTCGAGGCCGAGACCAGGCAGGGCCCGGCGGTGCCCATCCCCACCCAGCGCATCCTGGCCGGGCGGGACCGGGTGTTGCTGCGCGGTCTGGCGGGCTCCGGCAAGACAACTCTCCTGCAATGGCTGGCTGTTTCCACCGTCCGTCAGGAGTTACCTGATGAGTTGGGTGGACTGCGCGGACGTGTGCCGTTCGTGCTTCCCCTCCGCACCATCGCCCGTCAGACGCTTCCGAGGCCGGCGGAGTTCCTGTCCTCGGTCGGCTTTCCCCTCACCGAGCCCGAGGGTTGGGCGGAACGCGTACTTTCAGCCGGCCGTGGGCTCCTCCTCATCGACGGGGTCGACGAAGTCCCCCACCACATGCGGGAGATCGCGCGGCAATGGCTGCACCGGCTCATTGCGGCCTTCCCGAAGAACCTGTGGCTGGTGACGACACGGCCCTCCGCGGTGCAGGACGACTGGCTTCAGGCCGACACCTTCGCCGAGCTGTCCTTGATGCCCATGTCGGAGGAAGACATCACCGCGTTCATCCGCCGCTGGCACGCCGCGGCGGTGGCCGGGGACGAGTCGGCGGACGCCCTGCTGACGGCCGTCCGCACCAAACCCGACCTCGGGCATCTTGCTGTCAACCCACTGATGTGCGGTTTGCTCTGCGCTCTGCACCGCGAACGTCGCGGCTTTCTGCCCGAGGACCGCAAGGAACTCTACGACGCCGCCCTGGCCATGTTGCTGGAACGCCGTGACCTCGAGCGGGGCATGCACCAGCGGGGTGACTTGCGGATCGGGAGGGAACCTCAGATCGCGCTGCTGCAGCGCCTCGCACACTGGATGGTCCGCAACGACCGGTCGGAGATGGACCGGGACGATGCACGCGCTGTCCTGGCCGCGCACCTGCCGTCGATGACGCACATCGACGCCGACGCGGAGACGGTGCTGCGCTATCTGCTCGACCGCAGTGGAGTGCTGCGGCAACCCACCGCCGACACCATGGATTTCATTCACCGTACCTTCCAGGACTACCTGGCCGCCAAGGCCATCGTCGAGGCCCGTGATTTTCCCTGGCTTCAGGACAATGCCGAGAACTCCCAGTGGGAGGACGTCATCCGCATGGCGGTGGCCCACGGGCGTCCGGATGAACGCGCCCGCATCCTGCGTGGACTCGTTCCCGTCCTCACCGACGAGCAGCTCCATGAGGAAACAAGTCCAGGGAGGCCGCAGCTCAGGTTCCATCGGGCGCGGATGTCTCCCCCATCGGACAAGAACGGGAGGCGCAGGCTCCCCCTGCGCCGCGTCCTCCTTGCGCGATCGTGTCTGGACCACGCCCCCGAGGTGGATTCCGCACTGCAGGAATCCATCATGTCGCTGACTCGCGGCCTTCTGCCGCCGAACAATCTCACGGCGGCCCGCCGCCTGGCCGAGTACGGTGGGCCGAACGTCGTGTCGATGTTGCCCGGGCCGGAACACCTCGACGAGGGACAGGCCGAGGCGTGTGTGGTCACCGCCACCCGGCTGGTATCCAACGCCGCTATCGCCTATCTGGCTCTCTTCCGGACGCACCCGTCAATGCTCGTTCGCCGCCAACTGGCTTGGTCCTGGCACCGATTCGACTGCTCGACCTATGCCGAGGAGATCATTTCCCACCTTCCAGAGGACGGAGAGCTCTACTTCACTGCCGCGAGCGTCGAACACCTGAGTGCCCTGCGGGCGATGGGTGGCCGTGCACGCATCCAGATTCTCGGCACGCACCATCCGCGCGACCTTGCGTCGCACATACCGGCAGAGCGTCTGACGCACCTATGGCTGCGCGAGGGCTACACGTCCGTCTTCCACGGCATGAACTGGCTCGCCCGTTTTCCCCACCTCCACACACTCGTCCTCCCGAAACCCCCGCACCCGCTCGACGCCCACACCATCCCGGGTTCCGTGAAGATCGTCATCGCAGAGAGGCGCGAATCCCTGCTCTTGGGGCCGGGAACGATCACCGAGTAAAAGGGCCAAGGCCGTGAAGTGATGGGGCTGGGCGTGGCTGTAAGCAAGGGCTGGCCTGGAAGGGCGCCGGACACGAGCAGCGGAGCCCCGGTAGAACCGGCTGGTGTGGCAAGACAAGCCGTTCACATGGAGCGGAGGCTCCGCTGTCCGAACAGCCTGTCATAGCAGCGGCTGCGGAAACTTCCGGCCCGGGTAGTGGTCTACCTGGCGCTCACGGTCACGCTGTTCGAGAAATGCGGCTACCAGGCTGCGAGTCGCAAGCTGAGCGACGTCCTTGAGGCGCTGTCACTGCCGATGATGATCGCGACCGCGCTGTGGCGCGCCCGCACCAGGCTCGGCGTGCGCTCGATGCGGGCCCTGTTCGACCAGCTGCGCGGCCCGGCGAGTGCGATCCGCACCGCCGGGACCCGCTGGGCCGGACTGCTGGCGGTCGCCATCGACGGCACCTGCCTGGACGTCGCCGACGATGGGGACGTGCGGACCCGGCTGGGCAAAGGGGCCAACCACTACCCCGCCGCCTCCGACTACCCACAGGTCCTGCTGGTCGCCCTGGTGGCCTGCGGACCTGGGCGGTCATCGACGCGGTCTTCGGCCCGCGCAACCCCAGCGAGCCCGTCCTCGGACGGCGTCTGTTGCGCGCGCTGCACCAGGGCATGGCCGTACTGCTGGACCGGGGATTTGCCACCAACGCCTTCTCATCAAGGAAGGCCAGACCCGACGCAAAATCGTCCGATGCCGTAGGCGCTACGCCGCCCGCGAGGTGTTCCACCTGGCCAGGCCCACACAGTCATGACTCCCGTCATACGGGCAGTGCGGGAGCGTGGCGAGCGGCGCGCGCGGATGCGCCCGGGTGACGGTCCAAACGGTCGGCTGGGTAAGCTCGTCAAAAGTTGTAGCAGGCTGTAGCGAGTGCGAAATCCGCGTTCGGTGCGTGCGAAGGGCCCTCTGGGGCTCGATGGGGGTTCTCATGACCAACAGGCCGGGAAGCGGACCGAGACCGGGCGAGCGGGAGATCGACGACTCCGAGCTGATGGACGCCGCGCAGGACCCGGAGCAGGCTCACAGCCTCCACAAGGCGCTGCGCACTCTGGCCAACAACCCCAATGTGAGCGGACCGCTCCAGGAGATGGCCCAGGGCATCCTGTCGGGACGTATGGGAATGACCGACGCCATCAAGAACGAGCGCTACATGGACGCGCTGGGCGACCGCATGACCGAGATCCGCCGCGCCGCCGAGTCGCAGACCATGGAGGACCGCGAGGCCGAGCGCGAGAAGCGCGAGCAGTGGGAGCGCAAGCGGGACGAGGAAGAGCAGAAGGAGCGCGCCGAGTACGACGGTCCTTCGACCAACCTGGTCACGGGGCCGAAGAAGCGGGGGCGGGGTGGACACCGGGGTTGAGCCCCGGGGGCCGGATACGGACCAAGGGCCCGTGCCCACGGAGGCTCGGGCCGTCTCGTCGGCGTAACGTCTACCGGCGAACGCTGGGAGGCCCGCGAAATGGCCCGCCCCTTCCTCGGTCAAGGCCCCACCGGCCGCGGCGCCCACCGGGCCTGACGGCACCCAGACGCCGTTGCGGGTTCTCGAGCTCGACATCGGTTACCCCGAACACGGCGTGATCGCTTTGTCTCGGAAGGTGCATCGGCCGGACGCTCCCGGGACAACACTGTGACCCCCAGGGGTTGAGGGCTTGTCAGTGCCTCTGGGTACGCTGGCAAAGATATGAAACGGACGTGAACCGGCAGCTCGATAATGCCGGTTGCTGAACGGGGGAGCAGTCATGGGCGACGGGTTCAAGAGCAATCCGGAGATGCTGAAGGCCGAGGGGAGGAGCTTCTCCGAGATCGGCAGGGATTTCTACCAGGCGACCACCAGGCTGAAGAACGGCCTGGCCGCGCAGGGTGACGGCGGAGGCGGCGGAGGCGGAGCGCCGAAGGAGACGACGTTCTCGAGTGTCGCCCAGGACGCCTGGAAGGGCCTGACCACCTTCAGCGACAAGGAGGGCACCCCACCGTGGGGTGACGACGAGCTCGGCGAGAAGTTCGGCGTGGTCTACGAAGGCCTGCGCGACGGCATGACGGACTCGATGGAGCACCTTGCCACCAAGCTCAACGAAATCGGCAAGGCGTTGGAGCGGATGGCGAAGAACCACGAGGAGAACGAGGACTTCAACGATGCTCTGATCAAGGAGCACAAGCCGGAGAACCAGTTCGGCGGCGAGGTGCGGATTCTGAAGTCCGTGAGCAAGTGACACGGCCCGCACGGGGGCGTGTGGCGACCGTACAGCGGGGGTCGCAGGGCCGCCGCCACAGCAGCACGGTCGCGGCCGCCAGGGTCGAGTGTTCGCGACGTATCGGTTTCGGCGTCGGCTCGGCGTCGGCTCGACGCTTCGACGGCCAACTGCCACCTCGCGCCCAGTCCGAGTTCAACCGCATGACCATGCCTAATCCAGAGCCGCCCCTTCACTGATAGGAGAGAGTCCGTGTCGCATCCCGACGCGCCGGAACCGGTACAGCCCGTCCCCGCCACTGCCGAAGAGGCATTGGCTGCCGCTCGCGCCCGATTCGAAGTACTGGATCTGGAAGGAAACCCGGCGCCGTTGCACGTGGTGGAGTTCGACATCGGCTTCCTCATCCACGCTGTCATGCCCCCACCGCCGCCCGGAACTCAGGCGCCGTTGGGCGGCAGTCACATGGTGATCTCCAAAAGCGACGGAGCCGTCACCTATGTCCCCAACTTTCCGCCGGACTCTGCGATCGACCTGTACCGCAGCCTGCGCCGGTCCAATGGATAGGGCGACCGCCTGAGGGCTGGACGGCTCTGGACCGGATGTCTGCTACAGCACTGTGACACAACAGAGTTGAGGGGATCAGAAGGGCCGTTCGGTAGGCTCTGGCATGGGCATGGCCCTGCGTCGACGCAGGCCGGTTGAGCACTCACGAGGCTCCGAATGGCGCCTCCGGCAGCAGCAGAAGAGAAGCAGGGGCCCTTCCGCCGGCGGTGAGGTGGATGGGGTCGGTCGGCCCACAAGGCCGGGACAACACGAATTACATGGGCGACAACGGGGGTCTTCGTCATGGCTTTGATGCTGCCGAACGCACTTGAGTGGGTTCTCGAGATGTGTGGCTTCGAGTGGCCCACAGGCAACGAAGACAAAATGATGGAGTGCGCCAACACCTGGCGCCAGTTCGCCGCTGATGTGGAGAGCCTCCAGGCCCGTGGCATGAGCGCCGCCGGCAACGTCCTCGCCGAGAGCGCCGGCGACTCCATCGAGGGCTTCAACAAGACCTGGGAGAAGTTCTCCGGCGGTTCGGGCTACTTCGACGACGCCCGCCAGGGCGCCGAGCTGATCGCCATATGCATGGACGCCGCGGCGATGCTCATCATCGGGCTAAAAGTGGCGGTGATCGCCCAGTTGATCATCCTGGCGGTCGAGATCATCGCGGCCCAGGCCGCCGCTCCCTTCACCCTGGGTCTGTCCGAACTCGGCGCGATGGGCGCTGCCGCCGCCACGCGGATGATCCTGCGCAAAATCCTCAAGGAAGTAGCCCAACAGATATTGCAGGCGGTGTTGGAAACCGCCAAGGAACCCTTCGTCTCCGCTCTGGAAGCCATGGTCTCCGACCTGGTCGCCCAGACCGTCGAGCAGAACTTCGGCAAGCAGTCGGGCTACGACCTGGGCCGCACCGCCAAGAAGGGTTACGAAGAGGGCAAGGAGGCCCTGAAGAATTCCGGTTCCACCTTCGGCGAGTCCCTGCGCGACGGCGCCGGCTCCCGCGCGGGGCGTGGCGCCCGCGACGGACTGACCAACAGCGGAAACGACGGCGGCGACGGGTCGTCGGACTCCGGCAACGACAGCTCGTCGAACTCCAACGATTCGTCGTCGAACGACTCCTCGTCGTCGAACAACAACTCGTCGTCCAGCGACAGCAGTTCGTCCAACAACTCCTCCAGCTCCTCCGATTCGCCGAACCCCCCCAGCTCCTCCGATTCGTCGAACTCGCTGAGCTCGTCCAACTCACCGAGCTCATCCAGCTCGTCATCGAACGACAGCAGTTCGTCGAGCAATTCCCCGAGTTCCAGTAGTTCGCCGAGTTCGAGCAGCGGCGACTCCGGACGCAGGGCACCGGATATCGGCGGTCCGTCGTCCTCGTCTTCGTCGAGCGGTTCGGACAGCTCTTCGTCGAGCCCGTCCTCGTCGTCCGATGGCCCGTCGGCTTCGAGTTCGCCCTCCTCTTCCTCGAGTACGCCCTCCAACAGCAGCACGGACAGCACCGGCAGCCCGGACTCGTCGAACCCCTCGTCGTCCTCGCCCTCACCAAGCCGTGGCTCCGACTCGCCCAGCCCCTTCGACGTGGGTACCCAGGCCTACAACGAGAGCGTCGGTCGTCCTCTGAGCGACGACTCGTCCACCCCCGACTCGTCCACCCCCGACTCGTCTCCGGACTCGTCCACGCCGTCCACCACGACGAGGCCGGACGTCGAGGGCGGGCCGGCCCCCGACACCACCCCTGACTCCGCCCGTCCGGACAGCACACCGGACGCCTCGCCGAGCACGGCACCGGGCAACGAGCCTTCCACGCCCTCCAACTCCTCGCCCATCGAGGCTCCGGGCACCACGCCGGATGTCGATGGCTCCCCGGCGCCGGACACCACTCCGGACAGCGCTCGCCCGAGCCGCCCGGAAGGCGTCGACGTCCACACCCCGGAGCAGGGCGCGTCGATCCCGGACCCGCGCAACACCGAGCCCGCGCCCATGCCGTCCGCGCAACCGGAGACAGACCGCCCCGAGGCCGCACCCGCCCCGGCTCCCGACAACTCCCGCCCCGAACCGGGCGTGCACCAGGCCGACCGCGACTCGGTCACCACCATGCCCGCACCGGCCCAGGGCCCCATGCCGGGCGACTCCAACGACGGCAACAACAACGACAACCAGAACCAGAACCAGGCCGGCGGCCGCGGCTCCATGCCGAGCAGCGCCATGCCGAGCGGTGCCATGCCCGGCCATACGCCCACCGCACACCCCAGCCCTGGTCAGGGCCACGCGCCGACACCGTCAACACCGACCCAGCACAACCCGGACGACGATGACATGGGCCTCATGGGCAACGTCGCCACGGCGCCGCCCCCGACCCCTGGTACGCAGCCCGGTGAGGCGGGCAGCCCGCAGCAGGCGGCCCCGTCGTCCGCGACGCCCTCAACGTCGACCCCGGGTGCCATGCCACCACCGGTGGCCGGCCCCATCCCGACGCAGGCGCCGGCGGCAGCCACCCCCAGGACGACACCGACGACACCGCGGGCCACCACGCCCAGCGCCACGACGCCGCGTACGGAACAGCCGAGCACCAGGCCCACGACGCCGTCGCGGGACACCCAGCAGAACCGTCCCGCATCGCCGCCGCGTAGCGAGACACCGAGCGGCCCAGCCACACCACCGCGCACTGACACGCCGCGTGCCGAAACGCCCAGCCGCCCGACCACGCCACCGCGCACTGACACGCCGCGTGCCGAGACTCCGCGCGCCGAGACGCCTGGGCGCGCGACCACGCCGCTCCAGGGCGAGCAGCCCACGAACCGTCCGACGGACCAGCAGTCACCGGCCGCGTCCCCCACTTCCACGCCGAACGACCAGGGGATGCCGGCTCCGAACAACCAACAGCCGGACAATCAGCAGCCGGACGCCACCAACCAGACGCCCGATCAGAACCAGCCCCCCGCTGACGACAGCGCGCCCAAGCAACCCACGGCGCCTCCGCCATCGCCCCAGGCAGACAACCTTTCCGATATCCGTAACGGCCTGAACATCCCGTTCGAAGGCCTGACCACACCCGACCCCGCGCACCAGCAGGACCTCGAGAACGCCCATCCGAGGAACCCCGACGGCACCCCGCAGGTGTACGCGGACCCGCGGCAAGGAAACTGGGCAGGGCTGCAGAACGACGGCGGCCCGGGGGTGCCCGGCCGGTCCAACAACTGCGCCGACTGCACCCGCTCGTTCCTCGAGACATGGTTCGGCCGCCCGACGGTGTCCGCCCCGCGCACCTTGGACCTCAATGCGGACGGCAGCCTGAACACCTTTTCCGCGGAGCGCGACTCGGTCAACAACCAGGCGCGTTGGGCCGGCGCACCCAGCACGTATGCGGGCAAGGACCATCCCAACCCGTACGCACGTATCACCTACGAGCTTTCGCAGGCCGGGCATGGCTCGGCAGCCGTGATCGGCGTCAACTGGCCCGGCGGTGGCGGCCATGCCTTCGCCGCGGTCAACCACAACGGCCAGGTCCTGTTCGTCGACGCGCAAACAGGCGTCGTCAGCGAGAATCCGATTCACCTGGGCGCCCAAGAGGTCTTCTACACCCCGCTGGACGCCAATCGGAATCCGATCACTCCCTACTTCCTGACCCCGTCGACGCCTCAACCGTCCACCCAGAACACTCCGGACACCAACAGCAGCCCGGGCCCCGACTCGTCGACGGATCAGTCAACTCCCGACACTCAGTCGGACGGACCGTCCAACACCGCGCCGTCCACTGAGCCGTCCACTGAGCCGTCCGCTGAGTCGCCCACTGACGAGGCGCACTCCGACAACGACGACTCGACCACCGAACAGAACGCGAACGACGGCAGCACCGACGCAGCAACGCCGTCGACGACCCCGGAGTCCTCCACAACACCGGAGACGACGCCGACTCCCGAAACGATGCCGACCCCGGAGACGACGTCACCGCAGAACGAGGACGACTCTCCGGACACGAACACCACCCAGGAGTCCAACCCGGACCAGGTATCCGAGACCACCCAGGACTCGGACGCGACGGACCAGGACAGCCAGCAATCCGACGCCCCTCAGGACTCCCAGGACACCCACGACTCCCAGGAAACCGACGACACCCACGACAGCCAGGAAACTCAGGAAACCCAGGATCCTCAAGACACCGACCAGCAAGCGGAGTCGAGGGAACCGGTCTTCCCGTCCACCGCCACCCGCCCCTCCGGTCCGCCGGATGGCTACGACGACCCCACCGACGCCGACACCCGCGCGCAGCAGGAGAGATTCCCGCGCAACGAGGACGGATCGTTCCAGCAGGCCCCCGACCCACGTGAGGGCACCTGGGTCGACGACATCCGCGGACAGAACCCGGACGAGTCCGGTCGCGACGTCAACTGCCCCGACGGATCACTGGCGTTCGTCGAGTCGTACGCGGGCAACCCCACGGTCGCCGCCCGCCGCAGCCCGAATGAGGACGGCACCCCCGCCGGCACTCCCGAGCCCAACGGCCGCGACCGTATCGAGAACGCGCTGGGTGCCGAGTTCGACGACTTCGGCGACGGCCGCGACGCGTACAACAACCTGGAGACCACCCTCCTCAACGAGGGCCACGGCTCACAGGCCGTGATCATCACCCAGAACGCCGACGGCCGTGCCCACGCCTGGAACGTGGTCAACCACAACGGCCAGATCGTCTACGCCGACCCGCAGACGGGCCAGAGCAGCACCACCCCGCTCCACAGCGGCAACAACGGCGTCTTCGCGATCCCGTTGGACGCCAACCGACGCCCCATCGAGACCACCAACCAGCCCACCGCACAGCCCCAGAGCCAGACCGCACCGGCGCCCCAGCGCCCCGCTGGCGCGACCTCCGATCCCAACGACCCCACCGCGGAAGCTCGCGCGCATCGCAACCAGAGCCTCCCCGACCCGGAATCCGCGGATCAGAAGCACGCGAACCTCCCTCCGGACGAGGCTCAGCGCGCTCTTCGAACCTCACGCAACGTCTATCGCATCGGCCTGGACCCGGTCCATGACCAACTGCGGCAGTGGGCCCAGCCGCAGGGCCAGCCGCCCCGGTCACCCTTGGCCGACGTACTGCAGGACTCCATCACCCGCCGCCAGGAACACGCGGAGTCGGCACAGCGGGTACGTGCGGCCCGGCACGACTATGACAGGGCTCTGAAGGAAGTCTCCGCCGCCACGGCAGCGCGGACCAGGGCGACAAATGCCGAGGCCAGGGCAAAGACCGACGACGCGAGGCAGGCGGCTCATGCCAAGCGGGTCGAGGCGGAGAAGCGGCTCGCCAGTGCCAACCAGGTTCTTGGTCCGGCCGAGGCTGCCCACAAGGCTGCGATGGAGGCGCACCGGAACGTTCCGGTGCCGTCGACGAGCTTCACCGACAGCGACCTCCGACAGCATCTCGATCCCGCGTGGTCGGAGATGAACGACGGCGAACGGTACGCCGCGATCGCCGCGATGGCCCGCATCAGCCAGTCCTTCCACGCCAACAACGCAGTGGGTGTAACCCCGGGCCCGGCCAAGAACAACGACGCGTACAGCGATGGAAAGTTCCACGAATCCGCGGCTGCCTGGCGACGTGAAGAAGCCGTGCTCCCGGACGGGGCGCTCCCTCAGGACATCGAGGACCTCAAGCGGCTGGTTGAGGCGGCGGAGGTCAATTCGCCCGACCTCAGCGGCAAGAACTACGCGGTCATCGAGGTTTTCGACCCGAAGACCAACGAAAGTCACTTCATCGTCGATTCGTCGGTTCCCGCTGGTGTGGACGGCGCAACCCCGGCGCACTCCGAGTCCCACATTCTCAAGTGGATCGACGACCTCAATAAGAGCCGGACAGCTGAGTCGCAGGTCAAGATCAAGGGCCTCTTCACCGAACGTGAACCTTGCGGCCTGCCCACCACCACAAAGACCGGCCCCGACGGCAAGGTCTCCCATCATCCCACCGGCCATGCCAACTGCAGCCAGACGATCAACAAGTCCACAGCGATGAACGGTGTTCCCGTCTACTACGGCACCACCTATCGAGCGGACCCGGACCTCAAGGAGCTGAAGGCGGCCGAGTCGGGCAGGCTGCACGACGAAGGCAAGACCCCGTCTGAAATCAAGACCGCGCTCCGCGAGTACCGCACGCCGAACCAGCGGATCCAGGACGCGGAGATCAACAAGCACCTGAAATTCGTCGACGAGTTGGCGCGCACTCTGGCCCCCCAGAGGCAGACCTCCCATCCGCCTCAAGGCCCCGACCAGAACACACCGCCCACCCAGGCACCCCAGTCGGGCCCGTCCAGTCCCACAGACCCCAGCCGCACACCCCCATCGGACCCGGCGGGCACGGACCGACGTCCGCCGGCCGACCCGGCGGGCACGGACCGACGTCCGCCGGCCGACCCGGCGGGCACGGACCGACGCCCGCCGGCCGACCCGGCGGGCACGGACCGACGCCCGCCGGTCGACCCGGCAGGCACAGACCGGAGGCCCCCCGCCGACCCCACAGGCACGCCGACCACCACCCCGACGGATAGCGAGCGCACACCTTCGGCAGACCCCGCGCGCGTCAACTCCCCTGTGGGCAACGGGACTGTGGGCAACGGGGCTGCGGGCAACGGGACTGCTAACAACGGAACACCATCGCCGGCGGACTCGCAGCGCTCGAACCGCGACGTTTCGCAGAAGGAGACCGGACTCGCCGGAGCGGGAGAGACCCCGCGACCCACCACCGCCGCCACGGCGCCGGCCGAGCAGGCCGGCACCCCGAACCCATCCGCCGGCGAGCCTCGCGAGGGCCTCCCCGCCTCGGACAACCAGCCGGAGAAGCGAGGCCGGTTCAAGCAGCTCTGGCAGTCCCTGACCCAGTCGGGCCCGGCCGAACCCACCGAGATCACCACTGAGGTGGACCAGCCGCGCTTCGGCAACCACAAGAAGCCGGCGGAGTTCCAGCCCGACCGTTACGGCACTCCGCTGGACCGTCCCGACGGGACGCGCGTGCCGCTGTTCGACGGGCCTCCGTCGCGTGAGCAGACGCAGCAGGGCGCCATCGGCGACTGCGGCATCATCGCCACCTTGGGCGCCATCGCGAGCAGGTACCCGGATCTCCTCCAGGACATGATCCGGGAGACGGAGGACGGCAATTACGAGGTCCGTTTCCACGAGGTGCGGCGCAACAACTACGGCAACCAGGCTCCGACCGGCCGCATCCTGACCGTGCGGGTCACTCCCGACGTGCCCGTGTACAGCGAATTCCCCAACACCACCGCCTACGCCGACGCCAACGACGTGGGTGTGGCCTGGCCGGCGATCATGGAAAAGGCCATCGCGGGCCTGGACCAGTTCTGGGACGACAAGAAGCGCGAGCACGAGTCACAGTTCCCCGCCAACAAGGACTTCGACGGCAACCTGCTGACGGGCTACTCCCGTATCACCCAGGGCTCCACATCGGGCGACCGTGCCGAGCTGCTCGCCCAGCTCACGGGACGTACGTCGGAAAACCACGAATTCCCGACGCAGTACGATATGCAAGGCCGCAGTCCGGAAAAGCAACTCCTGGCCCACCTGCGGGAGCTCACGGAAAGCGGCAGGCCGGTCGTCATCGGCACCCGCCCCAAGGGTACGGGTGTGGAGAACAAGATGGAGAAAGACCTCCTGAGTTCACACGCCTACGAGATCGTCTCGGTCGACGACAAGGGCCTGATTCAGTTGCGCAATCCGCACAACATAAACCAGCCCCAGCCGCTGACCATCAAGGAATTCATGAAATACTGCAGCAACCAGTACGCGTCTTTGGAGGATGAGAAGTGAGCGTCGACACGATCAAACTCTGGCACGGAATTCAGCGGAAGTCCGACAACGCGAGGTTCGCCGTGATCGACGTCTATACGGAGTCCGACGCCTCGGTCAGGGTTCGGCTCGGGAGCGTCGCCACCGAGGAGCAGCGTCACACCCTCCGCATTGGTGAGAACTTCCCCGTGGGCGAGGAGACGTGGCAGCTCGCCGACGTGAAGGGTTGGCCGGGCGAGGACTGGATCGTGGAGCTGCGCCGCGTCGCGGCTGCCCCAGCCTGATTCCGCCACCGCCCACCACGCGTAGGGTCGAGGCATCGCGCAACTGAGGAGGACCATGCCCGAGCCAACCACCGCCACCCCCGGAATCCCCGAGGGAGAGGTCGCCGCTCGTGTCGGCGCATGGTGGCGTGAGGGTGGGCGCGGCGGCCAAGTGGCCTTCCTTGCCCTTGCGGACGGCCACGATGCCTCGGCCGTCGTGCGGGAGGCACACGAGCAAGTGCCCGGCAGCATTGTCGTCGACGCCACCGGTCTCACCGCCGAGCAGGTCATGCAGCAGGCCCTCACGGCGCTCGGAGTCGATCTTTCCGCAGACAAGCGGGACGACTGGCCTTTCGCGCTCGGCTCGTGGCCCGAGGAGCGGTTGCTACTGGTCGTCAATGCCCATCGTGCCGGGCCGACACGGCGGTCGTACGAGGCCGAGCGGTTGGTGACCTGGACTCTCCGGCAGTTGGCGCGTGGCAAGTTGGCCGTGATGGTGCATGTGGTTCCCCGGTTGCTGCCTACGAGGGCCGATCCCAAGGCGGTGTTCCGGGTTTCCGCGCCCGCCACCGAGCCGTCGGTGGCCCCGGACTCGGCCGCCCTGCGGGCCTTGGCCATTGCCGAGCCTCGCTTCGTGCCCGTCCCTGTCTGGGCCCAACTTGTCACCGCACTGACCGGTGAAGCGGCATCCGAAGACGAACTCACCGAATTCGCGAGGGAAGAGCCCGGAATTCTTCGGATCGGGCCACTCGGGGTTTCCTTTGTCGACGAGGGCCTGGCCGAGAAATTGCGCCGGGAGGCCGAATCCGCCGAACTCCACCGTGTGCATGGGCATTTGACTACTTGGCTGATGCGCTCGGCACCGGATATGCGCCACCCCGATGGGTGGGCCAGGCACGGTGCCATCGGCCTGTACGCGGCCACTGGGCTCGCCATGCACGCAGTACAGGCGGGGACGTTCGACGAAGTTCTTCGGGACGGTCGTGTCATCGCCAATCTGCCGCAAACGGCACTCATGGACGCGGCACGCAGTATCTCCTTCCTCATCCCCGGAAACACGGCCGCTTCCGACGCCATTCATCTGTGGGGCTGGGGTGTCACACCGCGGCATCAGACGGAGTGGGCTTCGTGGCTGCATTTGATGGCTCTTTCGCGCGACGATCTCGAGGTCGCGTCAGCGATCGCCTCCTCTGGGGTGGCACTGCCCTGGCAGGCCAAGTGGGCGCACTGGCGGCCGCCGGGTGGCTATCACGCGCGCTTTCTGCAGGCCGGGAGATTCGCTGCCCTGACGGAGGTGCGCTGGCAGGGTCGACCCGCCATCGCCGGTCTGCAGCAGCGGACGGTGCTTGAGGAACAGGAGCTGTACGTCTCGATCTGGGACGCGGAGACGGGAGACCGTGTCGCGGACCCTTGGGAACACGACGAGATTCCGCAGGAGCATCGCGCGGACCTCACCTGGCCCGCGTCACCCGGGAGCGACGCCGCCGCGCCCGTACGTGTGCGAGATCTGTTCGCTGCGTCGTCCCCCCGACGCGACCAGCGCGCTTTCCTGCTCCCCTGTGTGCCGCTGACCGTGGGTGAAGTCGTCGTCTTCGCAGGCGACTTGGGGCTGATCGCCATCAGTCCCGCGGACGGCGTGGACATCTCCGGCTTGGGCGCCCGGCTGTGCCCCCTGAGCGAGGACTACGCGGACGCGGGCCCGTGCAGTCCGATCGACGCGCCGGCACCGAGTCACGAGGACGTCATCCCCCTCTTCGGCGAGAACCTGCTCTGCCCCATCCCGGACGAGGACCTTCCGGATCGACTCACTCATGCGGCGACGCGCGAACTGCTCCTCGATTTCGGTCTGCCCTACGTGAACGAAGGGGCCATGGGGATCTTCCCGTACGGCGGCTGGGACATGGGAACTCTGGACGAACTTCCCTCCTGGCCCGAGGGAATCGAGCCCGTCCCCCAAAGCGGGCCCTTCTTCCAGTTCGGCAAGTGGATGGGCGGCAAGCTCGTCGTCGACGGGCCCACCGGACACGTCCTGCGCGTTCCCACGGAGCCGGGCCAGGGGCACCTCGCCGGCCTTCCCATCGCGCACAGCCTCGAAGACTTCCTCACCATGGTCGCGCTGTTCGTCACCGGGTGGCGTACGCGGGACATTGCGCCCCCGGCCAGTTCCGAGCGCGAGCAGGTCGCCTATTGGGTCCTGGGAGCGCTCGCCGATGTCGACGAGACCGGCGGTGAGCAGCCCGCCTGGTCGTACGTACTCCACAACACGTGACGCCGATCAGCCGGAGAGGCGCGCGACAAGGCGCCTCAGCCCCTCCTGGCAGTTGACCCCCGTCTGAAGCACCTTCCAGGCCTCGGCGGCCTGCGGCTCGGACAGGTCGGGCAGGGTCTCGTCGATCCGTGTGCGCAGGTCAGGCATGGGCCTGGTGCCGATCAGGTCCTTGGGGCGCATCGTGGCCATCAGGGCTTCGACCGCCGGCCGGTCGGCCTGGATCGGAAGGTCGGCCAGGACCAGCGCGGCCACGTCCACAGCCGCGAACTCCCGCGCCGCCGCCTCGTCCTTGAGCAGCTCGTCGACGACCCCGCCGACGTGCACGAACGGGGCGAGTACGCGGACGAGCCCGTTCAGGTCGAGGCCTGCGCGCAGGCGTGCGCGTTGGCGGTCCAGCCAGGCGTGCAGCGCCTCACGGCCCAAGGGCGTGCGGCAGATGCCGGGGGTGCTCTGCCAGCTGTTGTGTTCGGTGGCGCGATGCGGGCGGTAGTGACGGTGGTACGAGATCCCCGCGTCCGGTAGGCCCACCAGCTCGAGTTCGGCATCGAGCGCGTTGCGCAGCTCGCGGGCGAAGCGCGGGTCCGCGAGCAGCCGGGTCAGCTGCGGGCGCCGGTGGACGAGCATGTTGGCGATGCCCGCGCCGCCCAGTCCCGGCGGAGGGTCCGCCAACGCAACCCCGTGTTCCAGGAGTTCGTCCGCCAGGTCGAGTGGGATGAGGGCGCGCATGCGGTCGGGCTCGGGACAGGGCAGGCGCACCGGGACGGCGTCCGCCGCCAGGCGCGGGGCGAGGCGCACCGCCAGGTCGTACAACTCGTCACTGCGCACACGCGACGTCGGCTCGCTCGCCAGCCAGTTGCGCAGCAGGCGGGCGGCCTCGCCGTCGGGTAGCCCCGGGCGCTCGCCCGTCAACTGTGCCAGGGCGCCGCTCCGTTGGAGCAGTGACAGCCACTCCTCCGCACTGTTCGCGTCGTCGGGGAGCAGCCGCAGCACGTCGTGCACCGTCTCCGGGCGTCGCTCGACCAGCAGCTCCAGGGCCTTCCCCTTCAGGGCGTCGACCCAGAACTTGTCCGTGTCACCCGCGCACAGCCCGATCGTCGGCACGATGCCCTCAAGCAGCGCGGCCACCTCGGCCTCGGGATTGGCGCCCGCCGCCCGGGCCACCTTGCGCAGGTCCGCGGCCATACCCGGATACAGGTCGTGGGGCGTGTGTACGCGCCGTACCAGTACGTCGCGGAATCGTTGGAGTTGGTCCGGCGAGACCGTCGCGCCCCGGGGAGCCAGTTCCTTGGCACGCGCGCGTACCGCCCCGCTGGCCAGCGCTCCATGGTCCGCGAAGGTGGCGTAGCGGGCGTCGAGCCAGTGTTCGTCGGGCTTGGCGTGCTGCTCACGTTCGGCGTTCCTTGCGCGCGTGAAGTACCCGGTGGCGTACTGCTTGTGCTTTCCGCCCTCCTTCAGGCACAGGTCGGCGAGTTCGTCGAGGAACGCGGGGAGGAACCTGGGTGCCGTCGCGGCCAGGTCCTCCACATCGTTGTCCAGGAGGGACTTGTAGAGACTTGGGCTGCCCCAGAGGCTCCAGCCGAAGGCGTAGGCCGCTTCCAGGGCCTCCTGTTCCTGGCCGGGGTGTGCCGCCATCAGCCGCTCGGGGAACGGGAGTTCACTGTCCCCGGTGTTCTCGGTGTTCTCGGTGTTCTCGGTGCCCCCGGTGTCTGCCGGAGCCCGGATGCCGGTCGCGAACGTGTCCGTCAGCGCCCACTCCTCCCGCGACGCCAGCAGCACGTCCCAGTGGCGTGCGAAGGGGGTGTTCAGGAGGAGCGTCATGGTGTGGTCGTCGGGGTGGACGTACGTCCGCGCGACCAGCGTCGTCTCTTCGGCATCCGGCGCGGGCGGGTCTGCCACCGGTTCCACCCCGGCGTCGTCCAGTGCCTCGCGCCACACGATGTCGGACTCGGCGAGGGCCATGGGCACGCGCGTGCCCGCGCCGGCCCAGGATTCGGCCAGCACGCGCGCCTGCCCGCGGTGTTCCTTCAGCGCCCGCCGCAGACGGTACAGCCGGCGCGCGCTTCGGCTGTCCGCGAGCCAGTCGGGTACCTGCTGAAGCCTCTTACCGCGTGGATTGCGATAGACGACCCGGAGGTCGTCGTCCAACTCGACGGTGTAACCGTCCACTTCGTAGCGCCGGCCCATGCTCCGGTACTGCCTCCCCGTCCTGACTGTCGCGGCCGTCCTCGCCCGCGTACACCTGTGCCGCCTCGCGTACATGCTCTCAGGCCGAGGCAGTCGCGACACGGCGCAGTATCACGGTCCAGTTGTCCTCTTCATCGCGTACCTACGCGAAGAGGCGCGGCGCGTTCTCGGCAACGCGTCGCGCCTCCAAGGCGATCGGGGTCGGTCAGAACAACCCGTGCCACATCTGCTCGACGATCACCGACCACCAGTTCGTCGGGTTGTCCAGGGCCGATGCGTCGATGGCGACGAGCTGATCCTGGAAGTCGGCGACGGCCCTGCCCGCCATGACCGGGTCGAGCGCGATCATCTCCTCGCGCGTGGTGTGCAGGAGCGCGAGGGAGCGGGCGAAGGCGGACACCGAGGCGTTGACGCGGCGGCCCGCGCCGCTTTCCGGAGTGACGGCCCAGAGCTGGCCGACCGCCTCACCCTCCAGATCGGACCCCGTGCACTGGACGGTGATCAGAGCGACGCCGTCGGTGCCGATCCTGACGTGCCCCTCCAGGAACGCGAGGGAGTCGGCGCTCGCCTGGGAGCCGACCTCGCGGAGATGCGCTGCGGCATTGCCGAACAGGCCGCCGGGAAGCTGCGCCTCCGGGCCGTCGGCCGTGAAGAAGAACGGGATGTCGGTCGGAAGCCCGGCCCAGGTCAGCGTGGCCTTGGCGGCCGCGGGGAGCGGGGGGCCCGCCAGGTCGTCGACGTCGTAGCGACGTACGCCGTCAGCGCCGAAGGCCTCCGCCAGCTCGCGGCCCAGGGCGACATCGCGGAGCGGCTCGGCCGGCTCGACGTCCGTCGGCACCGGCGCCCGGTGCGGCCGGGGCGGCGGCTGCTGTCCCGCGATCCGGTGCATCTGCTCGACGTGCTCGATCAGCCCGGCGACCGCCTCGGCGCGATCCTCGCCCCGCAGGCCGTACTCCTGCACGCAGGTGAACTTGGCGTTGGGGAAGTGACGGCCGAGCAGCAGGCCCGGGTACCCGCCGGGGAGCAGGCTGGAGCTGAGGTCGGTGTGGATCGCGACCACGTTCTGCGCGGGGACGCCGAGGCTGTCGAGCTCCGCCATGGCCTGGTACTCGGAGTGTGGCTCACCCGGGGCGGAGTTCTTGGCGAGGCTCGTCTCCTCACCGGTGCTCGGGTCGACGTAGGTGAAGACCGTGGTGTTGCCGGGGCCGGTGACCGGCGGCTGCGCGGGCGGCTCGGCCTCCTGGCCGCCGCCGTGCTTCTGCTGGTACATCCGCACGACCTCCTCGACCGGCACGGACGGCCAGGTGCTCAGCTCGCCGGTGCGGCGGTCGACCACACCGCAGGAGTGGCCGATCGTGGCCGGCGGCCGGCGCTTGCCCGTGACCGGGTCACGCTCGATCGGCGGGGCCGCGGCCCACACCACCCAGCCCAGATCGAACTCCTGGATCCGCACCTCACGGCGCTCCTGTCCCTCGGGGTTGAGCCACCCCTCGGCGGTCGCGAGCGCCTGCTCCTGGCTGATCACGGGAACTCCCTTCGAGTCTTCGGGCGGACGGGGCCGGTGCGGCCGGGGTTGGTGCCGGGCGCGCTCCGCGGCCCTCGTCCGAGTGGGCCTGGGGGCAGGCGGTCTGATGTGGGCGCCTTCGAGAGGCTTCGGGCTTTTGAGTCTTTGAGACTAACGGTCTGCGGTGGGTGGGTGTCAGGCGGCCGGGTGGGCATCGGGCCCGGGGGCTTGCGGAGCCTGCGCGGCTTCCGGCCTGGGCTCGGGGGCCTGTGCGGGCTCGGGCTCGGCTGCCCGGGGGTCGGGGACGGAGCGCCGAGCGGTCGTGGCATGGGGCTGCGCCGGGCGGATCCGCAGCGCCTTCACACCGCTTTCCGTGGCAACAAGGAGGATGCCGTCGGGGGAGAGGTCGGTTCCCGTGAAGGGCGTGGCGGAGATCAGGGCCGTGACGATCTTCGTCTTCTCGTCGTCCTTCTGCTCGCCGCGACGCCAGACGCGTACATAGTCGGCGCCGCGGCTGAACCCGAGCGGCCCTATGGCGCGCTCGTCATCCGAGAGGCGCTGGATCCGGGTCGGGTCGGCATCGATGACGGAGCCGGTGGCGAGGTCCTGCACCAGCACGGCGGGCGCCTCGGGATCGTCGGCCTTCAACGGGCGTGAACCCGGGGTGCCTTGAGGCACCACGCTCACGGCGACCGCGAGCGGGGCGGACTCCGGAGGATCCTGCTTGGCAGAAGCCTCCGCGGCGCTGTCCGACGCGGCCGCGGACGGGGGCAGTTTGCCGACGGTCACGGCGTCGACCCCGGCGGCCGGCACGCTCCACAGGGTGTGCCAGGGAAGCTCGGGCACCATGCGGCGCAACGTCGCCGCGTACTCCGGCAGCCCGTCTTCGACGAACGCGCTCTCCAGGAGCGCCGCTCGGAGGATGGCGGGTGCCTGGGTGCGGGTGAGCAGCGGGGCCGTACGCAGATATGTGCGCGCCGGTGCGTCCAACTGCTCCGGGGGCACGGCCTCCACCGCGGCGCGCAACCGCACCGGCTCGGCGTGGGCGAACAGGCCGGGGTCGGTGAGGAGCCGGGGGAGCAAACCGGCCTCCAGGGCGTGTCCCGCGAGGTGATCGCGAACGTACGCCCCTGCCTTCGCCCAGTCCTGATCCGGTACGGCCTCCAGCAACTCCATGGCGATACGCGCCTGAGCGCCCGGAACATTCGGAATGCCTGCCCGAACGGCCTCGCCGATGCCCGGGTGCTCCAATCCGAGGAGCGTCCGCTCGTCCTCGGGGATGCCTTCGCCGGCCCTCTCGACGGGGCGGATGAAGGGGGCGGCGAGCAACATGCCCCGCGCCATGTCCTCGCTGATGTCCCGCTCGGCGACTGCGGAGGCGAGCGGGGTCAGCAGGTGCACGGGCAGGCCCTCGCCCTCGGCGAGGGCGAGGGGCGCCAGGATCTGCCGCAGGATGCGGGGGTGGGTGTCGAGTCGCTCGGCGTGCAGATCGAGCACTTCGCCGACGCTCTCGGGCAGTTGGCTCGCATCCGCCGGGTCGAACCCCTCCGGGTGCATCAGGATCGATCGCACGGCGAGATGAACGGTCAGACGGCTGCCCGCGCCGTCTCCCGCGTGCCGGGCAAGCGCCTCGGCGAGCGCGCGCCGAGCGTCGGGCTCGGTCGTGAAGGGCAGCTCCGGGGCGCCGAACTGGGGATCGAGCAGCGCCTCGGCCTGCAGTACGAGCCCTTCGGGGTCGGCCCACTCGGGTGCGTCGAGGTCGATGACCTGAGCCACGCCGGGCGGCAGGCCCTCGGCGAGCTCGACGGCGAACTCCCGGGGCACCTCGGCGAGAAGGCGGACGGAATCGACGGCGGCGAGGGGCTTCAGTACGTCCCGCACCACGCGCGCGGGCTCACCCGCCCCCCGTACCGGACCGGCCCGGTCCACATCCGGCACCACGATCGTCACCGGCCGCCCGGACAGCGGGAGTTGACCGAGTTCGGGGAGGATGTCGGCGGTGCGGGTCGCGGACAACTCGTAGTGATCGGCCAGCAGCCACAGGGTCTGCGTTGCCGTCAGCCCGGCGGCGCTCGGCACCGCGGGTGCGGGCAAGTCCGGAGGCACGGTCGCCGGATCGAGCGCGTCCAGCTCCAGCCCCTCGCGATATTCCGGGTCGCAGAGCATCAGGAACCCCGTGAGCAGCCGCGAACACCCGGTGCCCGGACTCCCGGTCAGGACGACGACCCGAGGCGCGCCAGGCCGCTCCATCCGCCACGCGGTCAGCGCGCGCAGCGCGGCGTTGCGCCCCCCGATGTAGGGGTGGGGCTCATGGGTCTTGGTCTGTTCTGGGGCCTGGGTCGGGCTGGTCATTGTCTCCCCGTTGTCCTGTCCGTCCGGCACCGTCAAGTCGTGTTGACCGTACGTCGTTCATCCTAGGCTCGTCGCACGGGGCGAATCGCACCCCGACCGCCGCTTGTTACCCAGGTGTGGCGTGTGCTTGCCACCCACGTGTGGAGCGGCGCCGGCGACACGGCTAGCTGATCGATTCCGGCGGGCGAGTTCGCACGAACTCGTACGAACCCGTACACCGAAGTGGCGCCAACGTCCCGTTCCACAGGCGTGGTTGGAATCTGTGCGGGTGACCTCACGGGGTGCCTGCGATCACCCCATGAAGTCTTCGTACCCGCATCATGCCGCACCCCACTGACAACGCCCCTGACCTGCCCTGATTGCTGAACGCTTCGGCATGAGCAGGTCGGTGCCTGAACGTGCCGCGTCAGGCGGCCTCGGCGAGGATCCGTTCCACTGCGGGGGAGCGGGGCAGGAAGACGTCGAGGAGGCCGATGGTGCGCAGGACGGGAGCGAGTTCTCGCATCTGCGTGACGACGTCGGCGTGCTCGGGAGTGCCCTCGGTGAGGTCGTCCAGTCGCAGGGCGTTGGCGACGAATGCGGCCACCGAACCCTTGCGGACGGTCAGTCCGTTGATTGCGGTCGAGTCGATGCCCTCGGGCAGGACGTCTTCGGGGCGTACGACGGGCTGGTGCTGGGACTGGGACTGGGACTGGGGCGAAGACGAATGCGACATGGTTGGTCATCCTTTGCGTGTTGAATACACGTGCTTTCTGCACGCATGTGAACGGTAGCAGGACTCCGTGCTTTTTGCACGTATCATCGAGGTGTGAGTGAAACGACGAATGGCAGCGCGTCCGCCGCCCGCGTGGCCGCGGCCATCGGGGCGCTGACCCTGCGGGCCACCCGTGCCGGGCTCTACGGTCGGTTGACCTCCGGCGTGGAGGGCGTGGATGCCACGACCTACCCGGTGTTGTCCGGGCTCGCTCGCGTCGGCCCCGTCACCGCCACCAAGCTCGCCGACGCGATCGGGATGGACCGCACCGTCACCACCCGCTACGCGACCAGGTTGCAGGAGGCCGGGCTGATCACCCGCCGCCCCGACCCTGCTGACGCTCGTGCCACCAGGCTGGCCCTCACCGATGAGGGCGAGCGCGCGGTCACGGCGTTGCGAGCGGCGATGGAATCCTTCCTGGCCGAAGAGATGGCGACGTGGCCACCAGGTGAGGCCGCCACCTTCGCCATGCGCCTGGAGCGTCTGACGGAGTCGCTCGCCCAGGGTGAGGCGGACCGTTCGGGCTGATACGGATCACGGCCTCACGGCCTCACGGGCGGTGGTCGAGCACGGGCCACTGGCGTCACCCTGCGCTGGCCCACGGTGCGGCGTCGACGCGGTACCGCGTCAGACGCCGGCCCCGGGCGCGCACGGCCAACTCGTCGATTTCCTGGCTCCCGCAGAGCCGGCGGCGGTGCGCGGTTGATGGGTCAGAAGGGGCCCCAACCCTGATCGCGTACAAGGCACCGCATCCCTACTCTCTGACCTGCACGTACCCCGCCTCGGGCGCGGCTGGCAGCCACGCTCGGCCGGCCTCGTGCCGGCTGTCCCTGACCCGGGTGTCAGGACCGCGCCAGAGAGTTCGGTAGCGTGGCCGGGTGAGCGAGAAGACCCTGCAGCACCGGATCGACGGTCCCGACGATGCCCCCGTACTCGTGTTGGGAGCGTCGCTCGGTACCACCTGGCACAGGTTGTAGATCGCGTCTTCTGCGGTCCAGGGTGGTCTAGGTAATGCGCGTGAGTGCAGGTCAGGCCGCTGTGGTCCAGGAGTGTCTACGGTGTTGGTGATAGCCGTGTGAGAGATGCGTACCCCCGTCGGTGGGTGCCGACGGGGGTACTGCATGTCGCGGCGGGTCTCTCTGCGGGGCGATCGATGCGGTCTGTCGGGACGGGGCGTCTACGTCCCTCCTGCTGGGGGCGGGCGGTGACGACGCTTCGGGTGCGTTCAGTGAGGTTGCCGTCTGCGGATGGGGAGGACTCTCACGGCCATGACGGTGCCGTCGTCGTGGAAGGAGATCGGCCCGTTCCATCTGCGGTTCCGTGGGCGTTGTGTGGGGTGGAGCGGCTTTGGAAGGCGGCTTGACGTCGACGTTGGTGCCGTAGCCGACGACGTCGCCGAGGTGCTCTTCGTGTTCGAGTGTCAAGGTGGCGAGGTCGAACAGGGCATCGCCCTGGCCCGCCTCGGACCAGCCGATGATGCCAGTGATCTCGTCGCCGCCGGCGAACACGTGAGCGATCTGCGGGTCGCCGTGCGTTAACACCGGAGTCCACGGCCGGAGCGCGGTTCCTCGGCGGCCTGGCGGTTGCGAGAGACCAGATCGGCGGGCAGAACGCCGTTCGTCACGAGCCACTCGCACTGGCCGTCGAGATCCGCCGCCAACTCGTCGAGGACCCGGCCGCCCCGACCGGGCCAGGGCGGCAACGGCGCGTCGTGCAACTTCCGGACGGCAGCACCCGCCGCGGCCCACGCCGCCGGCGACGCGGTCGACGGCTCGCCGAGGCGGCCGAGTTCCGCCCCAGGGACGGCGGCGATCGCGAGCACGGGCGGCTTGTGCCACAGGACCGCCGGGGTCGGGACCGGCGCCAAGGCCATCGCCTCACCCCAGACGTCGATGCGCGCCTGATCGGCGTCCACCTTCAGGAACACATCGCCGACGCGCAGGGTCGCGCGCTCGGAATGGGCGACGACGACCTTGACCTCATCCATGGCGACCAGCATCCCGGATGACAGTCGACGTCGCCGGGTTTATCGCATGCGATTCCGCGGCTGACCGCGTCCCGCTACCCGGCGGTCTCGTGCATGACACCGACCGCCGACCCGGTCAAAGCCCACCACTTTTGTCAGGGGTCCTTAGCTTGTTGTTTAACCTCTGTCACTGGTTGCGGTGTTGCTCGAAGAAGGCCATGCCCGCTGACACCGACTACCCGATGAGACCGAGCCAGTGGCGGTACACCGAGGCGAAGGGTTCGACGCCATCACCACGGCGACGGCCCGCCTCCATCAACCACTCGCAGGTCTGTCGGGCCTTGTCGATGACGTTGTCGGGGTAGCCGTAGTGCACTCGGTGTTCGTCGAACTCGTCCTCGTCCTGGATAAGGGCTTCGCCGCCACGAGGCCGCACGACATCGAGATCGAGGTCCACTGTGCGAAGGACAGTCCCGTCCGCGTTCCACTCGGGCACCATGCACACATCGCAGTACATCTCGGGGCCCGGATCCGCACAGAACGTAGCTGTCCACCACTCACCGCGCGGGACCAACATCACGTACGCAAACCGGCTCGTCCAGCCGCCCGTGGCCGAACTGACGGGAACGCCCTGCACCGTGCCCAACCACACGCCGTGCTCGTCCTCACCGAGCCGGGCGGCGGTCCACTGCGCGCTCAGGCTGCCGTCGTACTTCCGTATGTCGACCAGCACGGAGTTGCTTTCTGTGGTCATGCCAAGACGCTAACCCGACGACGAGAACTTCCGTCCTCGAACGCGTCTCGAGCAGGGTCGCTCACATGGGCGTTCTCCGAACGGGGAGGTGGCCTTCGTCTGATCATGGGCTCCAACTAAGGAGTGCGCGTGAGCAAGACGAAGGCTGCGGGAGTCAGCCAGCCATGCGAGGGGACCCAGCCAGCAGCGTTCGCCGAAGTGTCGCACTTCCGGTCGGAGCTGTACGCGTGTCTGACCGCTCGGGCCGACGCATTGTTCGAGTTATGCGACGCGTTGTTGTGCACGGACGGGCCGGTGCGGACGTTGGTCGATCTCGCGCTCGCGCCCGAACACCGCCGCGGGCACGGAGCTCTGTACGGCGGCCTCAACCAGGGACGGATCGATGTCGCCCGGCTGCGTCGAGCCCTGGCCGGGATGCCGTTGCCGAGGGCGACGGCCGGCCGGCTCGTACTGGCTGTGGACGTCTCGCCGTGACTGCGGCCCGACGCCAACACCTGTGCTGACCGGGCCTTTTGCCACACATACGGCCGGGGCGAGGGCAAGCACCAGATGGTGCCCGGCTGGCCGTACTCGGTGGTGGCCGCGCTGGAGACCGGGCGAACGTCGTGGACGGCGGTGCTGGACGCGGTCCGCCTGGAGCCCGGCGCCGACCTCGCCGCGGTGACCACGGTCCAGATCCGCGACATCGTCGAGCGGCTGGTGGCCGCCGGCCAGTGGCAGGAAGGCGACCCGGCGATCATGGTCGTGCTGGACGCCGGATACGACGCACCTCGCATCGCCCACCTGCTGGCCGGGCTGCCCATTGAGATCCTCGGCCGCCTGCGTTCGGACCGCGTGATGCGCCGGCCGACCCCACCGCGGGTCTACGACCCCAAGGGCGGCCGTCCGCCCAAGCACGGCGGCGAGTTCGTCTTCGGCAACCCCAGCACCTGGGGCGCCGAACAGGCCGTGACGAGCACAAACACCCGGCTCTACGGCAAGGCGACCGCGCAGGCATGGGACCATCTGCATCCCAGGTTGACCCGCCGGGCAGCATGGCTCGACCACGACGGGCCGCTGCCCATCATCGAGGGAACCGTCATCCGACTGGTCGTGGAGAAACTGCCCAGCGGTGGGGTCAACAAGCCGGTCTGGCTGTGGTGGTCAGCCACCGGCGCCACCGAGACGGACGTCGACCGCTGCTGGCAGTCCTTCCTCCGGCGCTTCGACGTCGAGCACACCTTTCGCCTGTTCAAGCAGATGCTCGGGTGGACCAAGCCCCGGCTTCGCAGCTCTGAGGCGGCCGACCGGTGGACCTGGCTGGTGATCGCTGCCTATGCCCAGCTCCGGCTCGCCCGTCCACTGGCCACCGACCTCCGCAGGCCCTGGGAGAAGCCGGCCGAGCCGAACAAATTGACACCCGCCCGCGTCCGGAGAGGGTTCAGGAACCTGTGCATGAAGGCCGGCTCTCCGGCCGGTGCACCGAAACCGTCTCGCCCTGGTCCGGGTCGGCCACCGGGTTCGAAGAACCGCCGCCCGGCCGCACGTCACGACGTGGGCCGAGTCCTCGCAACCGGCGAGGCGTTCAGCCGACCCGCCCACCACAAAGTCGGCACGAAACCGCGTCGAACTGGATAAATGACAAGCTTAATGGATACGTAGGCGGGCCCACGGCCTCACTCTCCAGCGTCTGACGTGGAGGTGGGTGGGGTCCCTCGCCGAGGCTCCTCCCGCGCGCCCCGTTCTCTCCCCGGGATGCCGCGCGGGAGGGGGACACGCGATACCCCGCCTGGACGGTGTTGGCCATGTGCCAGATAGGGCGATCCTCGTCACTGGACTGACCACGACCCGGCGAACCTTCAGGCTCTGTGCCGTTGGCATCATGCTCGGAAGTCCAGCGCGGAGGGTGCGGCGGCCAGGGCGGGGGCGTCTATGCGGCGGCCATCCAGACTGCGGAAAGAGTGTCCCCCACCCGGGGGAGTTGTGATGCGCGACCTACCGGCCTTGACTAGGCCCATCCGGATCTGCGCTGTGATGCTGCCTAGAGGAACGGAACAGCGCCACAGCTGAGTCCGCCTGTCAGTCGTTGACGCAGGTGTTGCCGAATGCCGGGTTCAGCAGCCCGATGACGTTGATGCTGTTTCCGCAGGCGTTGACCGGAACATGGACGGGAACCTGGATCGTGTTGCCCGAGATGACGCCCGGCGAGTTAAGGGCGGCGCCCTGGGCACCGGAGTCGGCGAGGGCAGGCGTGGCAAGGACTCCAAGAAGAGCGGTGGTTCCGAGGGCGACAGCAGCGATGCGGCGCATGGGAATTCCTTTTCGAGACAGGGCAATTGACGGTGACTCGGCAGCTGGTTCGAGTTGTCCGAGGGCTGCCCAAGCCGGTGTATGAACATGCGCTGATCACTCGAACGAGGAATGCATCGAACGCCGCGCCCGGGCGGCCTCTGGATAGGCGTGTACGGGGCCGAAGGGGCGCAGTGATCACGCTGCGTCGTGCGCCGACCTAGCGGAGAGTGATGAACGCTCGGCGCCCGTCGCGTCCCTTGCGTCCGCTTCCCCCCTGGGGGTGGCCCCTCCGGCCGGGCTGGAAGATCGAAGCGTGACAGCGGCTCGGATTCTGTACGGGTTCCAAGGCCACCAAGTCGATGAATCTGCATGGAGCGTCAGGTCCGCTCACTCTCGTCGCGATGGCAGGGCCGGGCACGCACAGGCACCCTGTCGGCCGTGCCATCTGCGAATGACCCGCGAGGGCTACAAGGCGAAAGTGCCCCCAGCTCAGGCGCTGCCGCAGCTGTTCGCGGGGGCCAGCACACCAACCAGCCCAGCGCAGAGGTTGCCGCCCGTGGCGATGTTGGCCAAACCGTTTTGGGATTGAACGTTGGACTGCCAGTGCCAGGTCCAGTCACTGGTGGGCGCACCAACCATACCGAGGGTGCCTTGGACGGAGCCCTGGGCGCCGCCTTGGGCGAAAAGCGAGGGCCCGTCGGCGCTGGCAGGCACAGCGAAGAGGCCCAGGAACGCAGTTGTTCCAAGAGTGATAGCAGCGATTCGGCGCATACAGTTTCCCTTTCGTCATGCGGGTTTGGCGTTTGCTGAGCTGGTTGTGCGAGTCTCCTCGCCGCTAGCCAACTCGATGTTCAGATAAGCGCAATGTCCCCCGTAAGGGGGCGGCGGAACGATTCGTCGTCTTCTGGGAGGTGACACTGTGCCGAGCCCTGTCCCGAAGCGAAGCGAGCAACGTCGGAGGCGCAACGAGTTGGAGGGCCCGGCTCTGGTGAAGGCGGAGGCCGGTAAGGCCCCAACCATTCCCCGGGCATCCGGCGACTGGCACCCCATTGCGAAGCGCTGGTTTCAGAGCCTGAAGGTCTCCGGTCAGGCCCAGTTCTACGAACAGTCGGACTGGCTCGCGGCGGTGTACGTGGCGGAGGCCATGTCCCGGAACCTGGGCCAGTCGAAATTCTCCGACCCAGCTATTCCAGTCGGTCATGTCCGCGATGACGGACCTACTAACCACAGAGGGGGTCCGGCGTCGGGTCCGCGTGGAGCTGGAGCGGCTGGACGAGCGCGCGCTTTGGTGAGGTTGCGTCACCTCAACGCGTCAGCGCCGACCTGGTGCTATGGCCGGTCCGGTCCTTCGGCCGCGCGTCACCTCGCCGTCGCCGTTCTCACTGCCATCGCCGACCAGCTGGCTGACAAGACCCTTATCGACTACGCCGTCCCCTACCACTACGGCGCCGAGATGGAGCACCCCTGGCCCCCCCCGGGGGGCGCACTCAATCTCAGCGAGGTGGAGAACCAGCGCCACAAGGAGCTGAACTCGGCCCGCGCGCTCACCGACAGGATCGAGGTCGTGGACGGGTCCTTCGAGGACATCCCGTACCCGGACGACCGGGTCGACGTCATCTGGTCCCAGGACGCCTTCCTGCACAGCGGGAACCGGGTCCAGGTCCTTGAGGAGATCGCGCGGGTGCTGCGGCCCGGAGGCCATCTCATCTTCACCGACCCGATGGCGGTGGCGGACGGCGGCTCCACCGACGTGCTGCAGCCGATTCTCGACCGAATCCATCTGGATGACATGGGCTCGCCCGGCTTCTACACACGCGAGCTGAACCGGCTCGGATTCACCGCCGTCGACGATGGCTTCGAAGAGCACCGCCAGCAGCTGGTGAACCACTACACGCGGGTCCTTGAGGAGACCAAGCGCCAAGAGGCTGAAGGACTGGCCAGAAAGATCAGTCACGACTACCTCGCGCAGATGAAGAAGGGGCTCGGCCACTGGATCGACGGTGGCCGCGAGAAGCACCTCACCTGGGGCATCTTCCACTTCAGGCTCGACGCCGACGGCTGAGCAACCTTCCACCGGCCACCAGGCCAGCGCCGATGCCAGGAACGGTGTCGGCGACGGGCCACCGGCGTGGTCGCGTTGGGTGCGGCCGGGCTCCTGGTCTGCGGCCGGTGCCGAGCCGGTTGTGCCTGCAGGGCATCCTGTACGTGCTGCACAACGACATCGCCTGGCAACTGCTGCCCCTGGAGCTGGGTTCGGCTCGGGCCAGAGCTGCTGGCGGCGGCTGGAGCGGTGGACGCCGCGGCCGTGCGAGCCATCATCGGGGCCCCGGTCACGGAAACGCCGTGACCGGGGCCCAGGATCAGCTACCGCGGAAGGTGCCGCCCGCCGCTAGTTCCGGTACCGGAACACGATCCGGCCGCGCGTCAGGTCGTACGGCGGGAGCTCCACCAGTACCCGGTCTGCCAGATAGATCTTGATGTAGTTCTTGCGGATCTTCCCGCTGATGTGCGCGAGCACCTGGTGACCGTTCTCGAGCTCCACGGTGAACATGGCGCTGCGCAGGCACTCGACAACCTTGCCCTCGACTTCGATGACGTTCTTGTTCTTCGTCATCGCACCAGCTCCAGGTTGCTGCTCATCGGCCGGGCGCCGATGCCCTCGAACAGCGCCGAGGCTGCCTGGTTGGACTCGTGTACATCGGTCCAGGCCGCGGCGAACCCGGAGCGGTGCAGCGTCCCCAGCGCGTGGGCCAGCAGCGCCCGCGCGATGCCGCGGCGCTGCTCGCCGGCCCGGACCGCGACCAGCCCGATGCGCGGCCGGTTCACCGTCACCACCCGGATCAGCCCCAGGTAGCGGTCCGGCGCCGCGGCCACCGCGTACTTCGACGGGTCGACGATGGTGTCGCCTTCGGGCAGGGGAATTACCTCCGCGGGCATCGACTGCCACCCGACGGTCGCCTCGACTTCGTCACGGATCGCGCGGTCCACGGCCCGCAGCAGACTCTCGTCCGCCTGACCGGCGGGCACGATCGTCACGCCCGAAGGCGGCAGGACTGCTTCGAGCCCTGTGACCTGTGGGTCGGTCGGCACGACGTACTCCCGCTCGCGGCGCCCGATCGTGAAACCGGCCCGCCGCCAGCCGGCCGTCAGCTCGACGTCGGCTTCGTCGACCACTGTGTAGAGCGGCGCCGGCAGTTGCGCCAGCATCGCCTCGGCGAGCCGGTCGAAGGTGGCGTCGTGCCAGGCGTCGATGCTGACGAACAGGCGTCCGTCGGGTCGGCGTTCCGCATGCCCGCGGCCGACCACCAGGTCGTCATCCAGTGCATGCCATTGCCTGTCCGCGACGCGCGTGATCATCACAGCGTTCTCGCTCAGGCCAGAGGTGAAAGGCTTCGTGTTCATCGGAGTCTCCTTCCAGGAGTGCCTCGATCTCAGGCGCTCCTGGCGACACCGAACGTCAGCCGCCGGACCGTGACGGGTTGAGGGAGCACCCATGGGTAACTGTGTTCACGGGTCTCACCTCCATACGACGACTTCACGGTCCACCGCGAAAGTAGCGGCGGGGCGCCGCCTCGCTCAACTCATTTCCTATGAGCTCGTAATGCGATCATGATCCGGTCTTCTTGAGTCGTCTCCAGCAGATGAGGCTGCAAGTCAACGAGAGGAAGGAGTGGTGGAGTTCGATACGTCGCTCCCAGCGGACCGCGAGGCGTTTGAACTGGTGGAGCAGGGCGAAGGTCTGCTCGACGAAAAGTGGGGTCTCCCGTGCTCGAGCGAAGCCGAGAGCTTGGGGGTGGAGCTTGCCCAGGCCCGTGATATTCGGGGAGCCCTTGCGGGAGATCACCGCCTGGATGCGGCGGCGTCGCAGCTCACCGCGCACAGCCTTCGAGTCGTACGCCTCGTCGCCCAGGAGGCACTCCGGCCGCCGTCGGGGCCGGCCGGGTCGTCCGGCGACGGGCGGGAGCCGACGACGAGGTCGAGGGTGTGGGGGATGTGGTTGACGTTGGCGGCGGTCGTGATGACGTGCAGCGGGGTGCCCTTGCCGTCGCAGATCAGGCGAGTTCGTCCGCGGTAGACGAAAACAGCTCGTTGATCACAGGGATATGGGAGGGGTGGATGGCCATCATGCCCTCGTAGCCGAGGGAGCGGTTCTGTTCGGCGAAGGCACGCAACCGGTTGAGATCGGTGATGCGGGTCCACAGTCTGGTGACCGGCTGGGGAGTTCCGGCCGCGGGGGCGTCCAGCCGGACACGGGAGCGCAGCGCCAGCGTCTCGGCATCCTCCGGGGGCCATTGGTAGCCGACCGCGCGCTCGACGTCACCATCGGAGGCTGCGAGAGCGTCCAGGTACCGGGGCTACCCGCTCAGCAAGGTCCTCGACTTGTGCACGTCCTGGCGCTGAGCTGCGGTCTTGTCCGTCAGGACGGATGCTCGGGCCCGGATACCCTGACGGGATGACCGAAAACATTCCCTCCTGCCCGAAGTGCTCGTGTGAGTACACCTATGAGATGAACGACCTTGTGGTGTGCCCGGAGTGCGGCCATGAATGGGTCCCCGCTGAGAGCGGTGCGGAGGGCGGGGGTGGTGCCGGGGAGCGGGTGATCAAGGACGCCGTCGGCAATGTGCTTCAGGATGGCGACACCGTGGTCGTCGTAAAGGCCCTCAAGGTCAAGGGAAGCCCCTCGGGGATCAAGGCCGGCACCAAGGTGCGCAACATCCGGCTGGTCGAGGGGGTCGCCGGCCACGACATCGACTGCAAGATCGAGGGTTTCGGGGCGATGCAGCTCAAGTCCAGCGTGGTCAAGAAAGCCTGAACCGTGACTGGTGACGGGCGACTGCAGATCCGGCAGCGGCCGACGCCTTCCCATGCCTCAAACGCTACGCCGCCCGCGAGGTGTTCCACCTGGTCAGGCCCACACAGTCATGACCCCCGTCATAGGGGCAGTGAGACGAGAAGCCCCCGCCGGAATGCGCCATGCTTCCGGCCCGGGCTTCTGCGCGCGGCGGGCTACTGGGCGTCGTGGGAGCGGACCAGCCGGATGAGCCGGGCTCCCGCCTCGCGGGTACATCCACTGGCCGCGGACGGTGATGCTGTTGCGCGTGATCCGACGCCGGCAGATCAAGCACACCATTCCGACCGCAGAGACCAGTAGGCCAACCGCCAACGCCGAGCAGCGCGGCGCGCGGCTGGCCGGCAGGGTTCGACCGCACCCTCTACAGGCACCGCAACGAAGTTGAGCGAACGTTCAATACGCCCCGAAGGGCATTCGGGCCGTGGCCGCCCGTTGATGAGGGAGCCTTTGTGTTTCCGCGGCACCGTGGCCATTGCTGCCGCATGCACTCGCCCTATGTCTCTAGCGGTGTGCTTGGAAGTGGGAATTGCGGCCCATGGCGGTGAGGGCGCGTTGCGATGAGGGGTCCTTGTCGAGGGCGTAGTCGCAGGAGCTGTAATGCGCGTGGTCGTTCCAGTACAGGATGGCGTCGATCTGAGGGTGGGCGACCACGTAGTCGGTCATTGCGTGGATGTATGAGGGGCGGACACTACGGTCGGTGAACCGGACGCTGCCCCACTCCGGGATGAATACTGGCTTGCTGGTGGCATGGGTGGTGCTCCAGGTCAGTGCCGGTCCGAAAATGGCGCCGGGTTGGGGGGCGTTCTTGGCGGGGTTCACGTAGTTGCCGCTCTTCTGCTTCGTGCAGCCGCCGGACACGTAGCCGTCAGCCCCGACCACATCCACATATTTGGCGCCCGGCCAGAAACTGTTGGCGATGCTCGACTTGCGGAAGCCGCTCGCGGTGAGGATCCACACCCAACGCAGGTGGCCGCCGACCTCGGCATCCAGGTGCGCGTCGGCCGCCAGTTTGTGCACGTGGCGCCAGGCCGCGACGAAATTCTCCGGACGCCCCTTGTTGGCGTTGATCTTCGCGTTCGGTTCGTGGTTGAACGAGACGTAGATCGCTTTCAGGTGGTGGTCTGCGGCGGCCTTGTTGACAGCACGCAGGAATTTCAGCACGGCGGTGTCCGATTTGCCTGCGGCGATCGATGCCCAATCCCGGTGGCGCCCCGTCCCGAGGCTGGTCAGCAAAGTGGCGCCAGAGCGCAGGGCGCTGTTCTCGTCCTTGGTGGGAAAATTGCCGGCGTTGTCGATGGTGTCGTAGGTGCGCACGATCGCCGGTGACCGGCCGAGGTCCCGCAGACCGGACAGCTGCGCGTCGCCGCCGAACAGCACCCGTGACGATGCAGCCACCGACGAATCCGAACCAGCCGTCATATTCAGCGGCGCTCGTGATGTCCCGGACGACCTCGGCGTTTCACGGCTTGAACAGCCGCTGACGGCTACCGCGACCAGGGCCAGGGACGCAGTCACAGCCATGGCATGCCGACGCATGCGGAGCAGTCTACTGCTGTGCATAATTCTCATTTTTCCGTTCTGGCGCGATGGTGCCCGGCCTCAGCTGGCGATGCCGCCCCGGGAACCCTATCGACACCGGTCATGCCCACGCCCACGGATCGTTGCCGGGGTCGCCGTCATCGGTCGCGGTTTCGCGGGACAGGTCGGAGTGAGGAGTGCGACGCGGTGACGCTGACCTCTGCCGACGAGCCACCAGCGGTTGTCTGGCTGCACGAGCTGCTGGACCAGGCGGACTTCGCGGTCGCCTCGCGGTTCACCTTCGAGCCGCAGATCCTCAGTATGCGGCAGCACCGCCTGGCCGGTGTCGACGAGATGATTGCCGCGGCGAGTTCGGCGGGGGCCGACCAGATCCAGGACCTGGAACGCCGCCTGGCCCTGCTCGCGGAACGCCATGCCCCGCAGTTGCTCACTGTGATGGGCATCGGCCCGGACACAGCCGTCACTCTGCTGATCACGATGGGGGACAACCCGGAACGTCTGCACAGTGAGGCGTTCTTCGCCGCGCTCTGCGGGGTCAGCCCGGTCGAGCGCTCCTCGGGTAGTCGGCAGTACCGTCGCCTCAACCGCGGCGGGGACCGGCAGGCCAACGCCGCCCTGGACCGGATCGTGCAGACCCGCCTGCGCTTCGACCCACGCACCCAGGACTACTACGAACGCCTCACCAAACAGGGCAAAACCCGACGCGAAATCGTCCGGCGACTCAAACGCTACGCCAACCGGGAGGTGTTCCGCCTGGTCAGGCCCGCACAGTCATGAACCCCGTCACAGGGGCATTGTTGTGAGGTCGGCGTCTGCGCTGCCGAACCTGAACGCGATGGTCAACCCTTCCCATGCCTCATCGGGCGGCGTGGGCGTCGCGGTCGCCTCACCGGCCGAGGAGGTGCCGTGAGAGCAGGCCGAGAGGTTTTGTTACAGATGCGCCGATCCCGAGTATGGGGCTGTGCGTGCCGGCATTGAGCCGGACCCGGAAGGCCGCCAACTTCTTCCCAATGCGTGCGCTCCTTGTCACCAGCGGGCGCCAGTTGGCGAATGGTCGCCGTCGGCGGTCAGGTTCCACCACAGCTATTGATGCGTCGTGTTGGGCGGGAGACTTGGTGGGTGCTGTCCCGGGTCTCGGGGTCTGACTCATGAGACGTTTGACCGTGGTGTCTTTCTCACACAGCGTCGGCCCTTGGTCGGGGATGGTGCGTTGTCGGTACCGGGCTGGCGGGGTGTGTCTCGATAGGGGCTTGCCGATCAATCAGGCGTCATCACAATTCTGACCGCCCGACGCGGCCCGGTGCCGGCAACGCGATGTGCCATCGGACCGGAAGGCGAACGGGCATGCCCAGACGAACCACGTCCAGTACGTCCCCTGCCCCGCGTGCCCGCCGACGTCGGCCCACGGGAGAGGTGGTTCTCGGGGTGGACACGCACCGGGACACTCATGTGGCTGCCGTCCTCTCCCCGCTCGGGGCAGTGTTGGGCACCGAAGAGTTCCCGGCCACCGCGGCCGGATACCACGGACTACTCGGGTGGGCCGGCGGCTTGGGCACGGTGCGGCGGGCTGGGGTGGAGGGGACCGGCTCCTTCGGGGCGGCCCTGTCCCGCTACCTGCTGTCCGAGGGCGTGGAAGTGTTCGAGGTGAACCGGCCCGACCGGACCGACCGACGTTTACGTGGCAAGTCGGATCCCCTCGATGCCCAGAACGCCGCCAGGGCGGTGCTGAGCGGGCGGGCCCGCGCCCGGGCCAAAACGGGCGACGGACCCGTACAGATCGCCCGGATGTACAAGCTCGCCAAAGGGTCGGCGGTCAAAGCCCGTACCCAGGCGATCAACCAGGTCAAGGCCGTTGTCTTTACCGCCGACCCGGACCTGCGCGAGGAGTTGGCCCAGCTGAACACCCCGGACCTCTTGCGTACCTGTGCGCGGTTCGCCGACGACAGCAAGGACGACGAGGGCGAGGAGGAGACGGTGCTGCAGGCCACCCGCGCCACCCTGTGCCTGCTGGCCCACCGGATCGAGCAGCTCACCGAGCAGATCCAGGACGTGGAGCGCCGCTTGACCCGGCTCGCGGAACGCCACGCCCCGCAGCTGCTGGATGTGGTGGGTATCGGCCCGGTTACGGCCGTGACTCTGTTGATCACGATGGGGGACAACCCGGAGCGGCTGGGTAGCGAGGCATCGTTTGCCGCGCTGTGCGGGGTCAGCCCCGTCGAGCGCTCATCGGGGGTGCGACAGTACCGTCGCCTCAACCGCGGCGGCGACCGTCAGGCCAACGCCGCCCTGCACCGGATCGTGCAGACCCGCCTGCGTTGCGACCCGCGGACTCAGGAGTACTACGAACGTCGCATCAAGGAGGGCAAGACTCGCCGCGAAATCGTCCGATGCCTCAAACGCTACGCTGCCCGCGAGGTGTTCCACCTGGTCAGACCCATACAGGCGTGATCCCGGTCATAGGGGCTGTTGTGATAGCAAGTGAGAGGTGAAGAACCCCCGTCGCCTGGCTGCGGCGGGGGTTTCTGTGTTCGGGGGTGGGCCCGGGTGCGTGGTGTTCGACGCGGTCTTGCTGCGCTTCGGCTTCCCGCTCGCGACGGCGCAGGGAGGGCAGCAGTTGCGGTGGGGGAGCGAGGCAGGCGAAGGTCGTGGGCTTCGCAAGAGCGGATGTACCCGACGCCATGAAGTGGTGCTCCGCGGCATGGTTCTGGCCGTCGGGGAGATAACCGTCGACGCCGTTGACTGATACGAGCCGCTAGACCTCACTGTCGCGGCTGGCCCACGGTCTTCACCGTCGGTCGCCGTCCCTGGTTGCCCGGACGTTCTCCAGGGTGCATCTGGCCCGTCGACCGTCGTTTTGGAATGCGGCGGCGACCGCTGGCCACGTAAGTCAGCGCCACGACGGGGGAGTGCGGAAGCACCGGCGGAACACATCCCTGACAGGCCGTTGTGTTCATTCGCTGGCGGCGTTGGTGAATCCCCAAGGCTGAACGCGATATTGACCTCAGCGAGCTGTTGTAGTCGATCGAAGCCAGATTCAGGGCTTTCTGCGAGCGGGAATTGACCATGCCCTGAGATCCTGAGTGCGGGCCGTGGGTGTGGGAAGAAATGGTGGGTGCGTCTTGAGTCGGGGTTTGACTCTTGAGAAATCTGACCGGGGTGTCTTGCTCACGCTGTGTCGATCGCCGGCCAGGGACGGTGCGTTAGGGGTACCGGGCCGGGTGAGTGTGTCTCGATAGGGGCCTGTCGAACGGCGTCATCACAGTTCTGACCGCCCGCTCCGTCCGGTGCCGGCTACACGATGTGGCATCGGATCGGGAGGTGAACAAGCATGACCAGTACGCTCCCTGCTTCGCGTGCTCGCCGACGCCGGCCGAAGGGCGAGTTGGTCCTTGGTGTGGACACGCACCGGGACGTGCACGTGACTGCTGTGATCTCCCCGGTGGGAGCAGTGATCGACACCGAGGAGTTCCCGACCACCACGACTGGATACCGCGAACTGCTGACATGGGCCAGCTGACATGGGCCAGGGGACTGGGCACCGTGCGGCGGGCCGGAGTGGAGGGGACCGGTTCCATCGGGGCGGCCCTGTCCCGCTAGCTCCTGGCCCAGGGCCTGGAGGTTCCGACGTGAACCGGCCCGACCGGACCGACCGCCGCCAGCGCGGTAAGTCGGACCCGGTCGATGCGCAGAACGCGGCCCGGGCGGTGCTGAGCGGCAGAGCCCGCGCCCAGGCCAAAGCGGGGGCGGCACGCGTTACTCGTCAACCGAGCACACACTCAGCGGCCGTCCCAATAAGCGGGTAGAGCTCACCGGTGCCGTTGAGCTGTTGTCCGGGCGATTGTCGATGGACGGGCAGCCGGACTGCAGCGGAATCCTGTGGATCTTCAAGCCGCAGTCGTGAGAGGGGCCGACGGCTAGCCGGGAGCGAGGGCGGCAGGGGCAGGCGGTGTTCAACGAGGCAGGTCTGTCGGAGGGCATCCCTACTGAGTGGGCAGTCGGCCGAGCCATACAGCTGATTCCCTCGCCTTTCTCGGAAGAATCCTTACGGCTCACTCATACGGGCGTGGTGTGGCTGCGGGGCGTTTTCGGCTCTGTCCGCGTGCCCATGTTCGTCGTCACGAGGGTCGGGGCCGGATGGCCAAGGAAGCTGTGCTGCGCCGCGCGGCGTGGGAGTGAGGCCGTGGAGGCCCCGCCCCGGGCTGTCGACGGTCATGGCCGGTCCCGGCTCCGATGTCCAGAGCATGAGCCCTGGACAGGGCGAACGCAGGGTAGGGCCATGCACCTGACTCCACACGAACAAGAGCGCCTGATGATTCATGTGGCGGCGGATGTCGCCGAGAAGCGCCGGGCCCGAGGGATTCGGCTCAACTACCCCGAGGTAGTTGCGCTGTTAACCGTCCACGTCCTTGAAGGTGCGCGCGAGGGGAGAACGGTCGCCGAGCTCATGTCGTCCGGGAAGAAGCTGCTGACTCGGGAGGAGGTCATGGAGGGTGTCCCGGAGATGATCAAGAACGTGCAGGTGGAGGCCACGTTCCCCGACGGCACGAAGCTGGTCACCATCCACGATCCCTTCCCCGAAGCGGGCGAGGACGACAAGCCGCTGGTCTCCCCGGGCAAGGTGGATTTCTCCACGCAGCCGGACGACGAGTTCGTGCGCTTCAACGAGAGCCGCGAGGTCACTCCCCTGACCGTGACCAACCCGTGCGACCGTCCCATCCAGGTCGGCTCCCACTACCACTTCCACGAAGCCAACCCCGGCCTGGACTTCGACCGTGACGCCGCCTGGGGCAAGCGCCTCCACGTCCCGGCCGGCAGCTCCGTACGCTTCGAGCCCAACGCGCCCGAGGACGTCGAGCTCGTCCCCATCGAGGGCAAGCGTGTGGTGCACGGCCTGCGCGGCCAGGTCGGCGGCCCCCTCATCAGCGTCCAGGATTCATCCGATGAGGTCGGGGGTGAGCTCGATGACTGAGCGCTGCTGTCCTGAGCCCCCCAAGCCGTCCGACCCCTTGACCCGCGCCCAGTACGCGGACCGGTTCGGTCCGACGATCCGCGACCGCATCCGTCTCGCCGACACGGAGCTGCGGATCGAGATCGAGGACGACTGGGCCGGCGGTCCCGGGCGCAGCGGGAACGAGATGGTCTTCGGTGGCGGCAAGGTGATCCGCGAGTCGATGGGGCAGTCCATCGCGCCACGCGATCCACGCGGAGACGACGAGTCCGGTGACTCCGACGCCGACGTCGTCGAGCCCCCGGACACCGTCATCACCGGCGCCGTCATCCTGGACCACTGGGGCATCGTCAAGGCCGATGTGGCCATCCGCGACGGCCACATCGCCGCGCTCGGCAAGGCATACAACGACGAGACCATGGACCGTCTCCATGACGGGGCCGGTCAGCACAACGACGTCGGCCCGGCGCCCGCGGATTTCGTCATCGGCCCCGAGACGGAGGTGATCGCGGGCAACGGGAAGATCCTGACCGCCGGCGGGGTCGACACCCACGTTCACTTCATCTGCCCCGAGCAGGTCGGTGAGGCGCTGGCCGCGGGTGTCACCACGCTCATCGGCGGCGGTACCGGCCCGGCGGAGGGCAGTACCGCCACCGCCGTCACGCCCGGCTCCTGGCACATCGCCCGCACCTTCGAGGCGCTGGACGCCTTCCCGGTCAACGTCGGACTGCTCGGCAAGGGCGCCACCATGTCCGAGGACTCCATGTTCAACCAGGTGGACGCGGGCATCATCGGCTTCAAGATCCACGAGGACTGGGGTGCCACCCCGGCCGTCATCAAGAAGTGCCTGGAGGTCTGCGAACAGACCGGTGTCCAACTCGCGCTGCACGCCGACTCGTTGAACGAGGCGGGTTTCGTCGACGACACCGTCGCGGCGATCGACGGCAGCGACGGATGCGATGGGCGCCCCGTTCGCTCCATCCACGTCTTCCACGTCGAGGGTGCCGGCGGCGGCCACGCCCCCGACATGATCAAGATGGTGAAGGAGCCGAATGTCCTGCCCGCCTCCACCAACCCCACCCGGCCGCTGACCATCAACACGGTCAAGGAGCACTTCGACATGGTGATGGTCTGCCATCACCTCAACCCCAAGATCGAGGAGGACCTGGCCTTCGCGGACTCCCGGATCCGCCCCTCCACGATGGCCGCCGAGGACATCCTGCACGACCTCGGCGCCATCTCGATCATGTCCTCCGACGCCCAGGCCATGGGCCGCATCGGCGAAATGATCACGCGTACCTGGCAGACCGCGCACGTCATGAAGGTCCGCCGGGGCTTCCTGGAGGAGGACAGGCTGCCGAAGGAGGAACGGCCGACAGGGGACAAGGGGGCCGACAACAGGCGCGCCCGCAGGTACGTCGCGAAGTACACGATCAACCCGGCGATCGCCCAGGGCATCGATGCCGTGGTCGGGTCCGTGGAGCCCGACAAGCTGGCCGACCTGGTGCTGTGGGAGCCGAAGTTCTTCGGCGTCAAGCCGCACCAGGTCATCAAGGGCGGACAGATCGCGTACGCGCAGGTGGGCGACGCCAACGCCTCCATCCCCACCCCGCAGCCGGTCCTGCCCCGCGCCGTCTGGGGCGCCACCGGCCTCGCGCCTCGCTCCACGTCGTTCAACTTCGTCACCCAACGGGCCATCGACAGTGGGTTGGCCGAACGGCTCAAGCTGGGCAAGCAGTTCAAGGCCATCACCAGCACGCGCGGCGTCCGTAAGGCGGACATGAAGGAGAACAGCGCCACCCCCGACGTCGAGATCGACGCCGACACCTACGAGGTGATCGCCGGGGGCCACAAGGTGGAGGACGTGACGACATCCGTCGCGGGCCAGGTCGTCGAGCGGAAGTATCCGAGCGAACTCCCCATGGCCCAGAGGTACTTCCTCTTCTGAGCCTTGACGAGCAGGCGGTGCAACGGCACACAGACCCGCGCCATGGAGCCGGGCGACGGAAGGTGAACTGCGAAAGATGAGTCGTGCCGCACTGCTCGTCCTGGCCGATGGCCGGTTCCCCGCCGGAGGACACGCGCACTCCGGCGGGGCCGAACCCGCCGTGGCAGCGGGCCGTATCAAGGACGCGCACTCGCTGGAGGACTTCTGCCGGGGGCGACTGCACACCGCGGGCCTGGTCGCGGCGGCGCTCGCCGCCGCGACCGCCGCGGGCCGTGATCCGGTGGCGGTCGACGAGGCCGCCGACGCCCGCACACCCGTCCTGGCGCTACGGATCACCGCCCGCAAGCTGGGACGGCAGATGATGCGGGCCGCCCGCGCGACGTGGCCCTCGGCCGAGCTGGACGCACTGGCCGCGGCCCGGCCACAGGGCGCGCACCAGCCGGTGGTGCTGGGGCTGGCCGCACGGTCAGCCGGGCTGACACCGCTGGATGCCGGGTACGCGGCTGCATACGAAGCCGTCAGCGGTCCGGCCACGGCGGCAGTCCGGCTGCTGAGTCTGGACCCCTTCGACGCCACCGCGGTCCTCGCCCGCCTCGCCCCCGACCTCGACCAGACCGCCACCGCGGCGGCCGCAACCGCCGCTCGTATCTCCGACGAAGGGTTCGACGCGCTGCCCGCCGCCTCCGCACCTCTGCTCGACATCACCGCCCAGCAGCACGCCACTTGGCCGGTACGCCTCTTCGCCTCCTGACCACCAAGAACCCAAGAGCCCCACACCCAAGAACGCCGCGCACACCAGGCAGAACCGGAGCCCGCATGCACCGCGACCACGACGAGGCGTTCCCCGAGCGCCGCACCTACAGCGCCGCCGATCCCGTACGACGCGACGGGCGCCGGCGTGCCCTGCGCATCGGCCTGGGCGGCCCGGTCGGCACCGGCAAGACCGCCACCGTCGCCGCCCTGTGCCGCGCACTGCGCGACGAGCTGTCCATCGCCGTCGTCACCAATGACATCTACACCCGCGAGGACGCCGAATTCCTGCTCCGCGAGGCCGTGTTGCCCGCGGAGCGGATCGCCGCGGTGGAGACCGGCGCTTGCCCGCACACCGCCATCCGCGACGACATCTCCGCCAACCTGGGGGCCGTGGAGGACCTGGAGGAGACCGCGGGACCGCTCGACCTGGTCCTCGTGGAGTCCGGCGGTGACAATCTCACCGCGACTTTCTCCAAGGGCCTGGTCGACGCCCAGATCTTCGTCATCGACGTGGCCGGCGGCGACGACATCCCGCGCAAGGGCGGCCCCGGCGTCACCACCGCCGACCTCCTGGTGATCAACAAGACCGACCTCGCCCCCTACGTCGGCTCCGACCTGGAAGCCATGGCCCGCGACGCCAAGGCCCAGCGCGGCCACCTCCCCGTCGCCTTCACCTCCCTCACCACCGACGACGGCATCAAGCCGGTCACCGACTGGATCCGCGAACGCCTCACCGACTGGAGCGCGGGCCCCGCATGACCCTGACCACCTGCACTCACCCGAAGACCGCATCGGCCCCTGACGGGCCTGCCGTCGGGATGCGCGCCACCGCCCGCATCCTGGCCGCCGCCAGGAGCGGCACCACCACCCTGCCCGTCCTCGACGGCGACGGCCCCTTCGAACTGCGCCGCCTCCACTCACACGGGGCCCAGGCCCGAGTATGCATCGTCGGAGCCATGAGCGCCCCCCTCGGCGGCGACCGGCTGCGGATCGAAGCCACCGTTCAACAGGGCGCGGCGCTCCACGTCACCTCCGCCGCCGCGACCCTCGCCCTGCGCGGCCCAACCTCCGAACACGCCACCTACGACGTGCACCTGACCGTAGGAGAGCACGCGCAGCTCCACTGGCTCCCCAAGCCGCTGATCTGCGCGGCAGGCAGCGATCTTCACCAGACCTGGACCATCGACCTGGCCTCCACCGCACGGCTCGTTCTGCGCGAGGAACAGATCCTCGGACGCGCCGGCGAACCGTCCGGCCATGTGGCTACCCGGCTCACCGTCCGACGCGGCGGACGTACCCTGCTGGACCAACAGGCCGCATACGGACCGGGCGAACCCGGCTGGGACGGCCCAGCCATCCTCGCCGGCCACCGCGCAACCGGACAACTCCTCACCGTCGACCCGGCCTTCGAAGAAATCACCCCTGACGTGCAGCTGCTCGGCGACGCCCCGCAAGACGGCCAGGCCGTGCTGACACCGCTCGCCGGCCCCGCCACCCTCGTCACCGCCGCCGCCCCCGACAGCCTCCGCCTGCGCCGCCTCCTCGGCACAGCGCAGAACACCTACCGCCAACCCCTCACAGACCTTGGTCCGGTGCGCGGCCGCGATGTCGGACCGCCCAGGGCCGATTGCCGCCCCACCAGAGCATGAGACGCAAAGGCACCCCCCATACCGCAATTCCCTCGGCGAGCCCGGAAGCGCCCTGCTTTGGCCGAGCAGACGCTCTTGCCGCACCCTGTCCAGAGCCATTTCGGACGGACGCGCCGGCCCTCGAGGCAGGCCATCGCCCGTTCACCGAGCAGGTCGGTCGCAGCACGCGTCGTCACTATCTCCTTGGTCCGTCCATTCGCTGTCGTCAGTGGGCGCCAGCTGTCGAATGGTCCCGACGGACGGTCGGGTTTGAACAACCGGGGTCCAGGTGTCGTGAGGGGCGGGAGGATGGCTGGGCGCTTTCCCGGGTCCGGGGTCTGACTCATGAGAGCTCTGACCGCGATGTCCTTTTCTCACAGTGTCGGCCGTTGGCCGGGGATGGTGCGTTGTCGGTATCGGGCTGGCGGGGTGTGTCTCGATAGGAGCCGGCCGATTCATGAGGCGTCATCACAGTTCTGACCGTCCGACGCGACCCGGTGCCGGCAACGCGATGAGCCATCGGACCGGGAGGGAACGAGCATGTCCTCAATGAGTACGTCGAGTACGTCGCCTGTCCCGCGTATGCGCCGTCGGCGCCCCACGGGGGAGGTGGTGCTGGGAGTGGACACGCACCGGGATGCTCACGTGGCTGCGGTGCTCTCCTTGGTGGGGGCGGTGCTCGCCACCGGCGAGTTCCCGGCCACCGCGGTGGGATACCGCGATCTGTTGCAGTGGGCCAGGGGCCAGGGGCCAGGGGCCAGGGGCCAGGGGCCAGGGGCCAGGGGCCTGGGTGTGGTGAGGCGGGCCGGGGTTGAGGGGACCGGCTGCTTCGGGGCGGCTCTGTCCCGCTATCTGCTGGCCCAGGGTGTGGACGTGTCCGACGTGAATCGGATGGACCGCACGGATCGCCGTCGGCGCGGCAAGACGCATCCGCTTGATGCCGAGAACGCGGCCCGGGCGGTGCTGAGCGGGCAGGCCGGCGCCAGGGCCAAGTCAGGTGACGGGCCAGTGCAGATCGCCCGGCTGTACAAACTGGCCAAGGGATCGGCCGTCAAAGCCCGCACTCAGGCCATTAAGCAACTGAAGGCCGTCCTTCTTACTGCCGACCCCGACCTGCGGGAAGGATTGGCCGGGCTGCACAATGCGGAACTCTTCCGCAGCTGCGCGCGGTTCGCCGATGTGAGCCAGAGCGAGGGGGACGGTGAAGAGGCGGTGCTGCATGCCACTCGCATCACCCTGAGCGTGCTGGCTCGCCGGATCGGGCAGCTCACCGAGCAGATCCGGGACTTGGAAGATCGCCTGGCCCGCCTCGTGGAACGCCACGCCCCGCAGCTGCTCGCAGTGGTGGGGATCGGGCCGGTCACGGCCGTCACTTTGCTGATCACGGTGGGGGACAACCCGGAACGGCTGGGCAGTGAGGCGTCCTTCGGCCGCGCTGTGCGGGGTCAGTCCCGTCGAGCGTTCCTCGGGCACTCGGCAGTACTGTCGCCTCAACCGCGGCGGCGACCGGCAGGCCAACGCCGCCCTGCACCGGATCGTGCAGACCCGACTGCGCTTCGACCCGCGCACCCAGGACTACTACGAACGCCGCACCAAGGAGGGCAAGAGCCGACGCGAATCGTCCGATGCCTCAAACGCTACGCCGCCCGCGAGGTGTTCCACCTGGTCAGGCCCACACAGCCATGACCCCCGTCATAGATGCTGTGTGATAGCAGGTGGGAGATGAAGAACCCCCGTCGGCTGGCTCCGGCGGGGGCTTCTGCGTTCGGGATGGGCCTGGTGCGTGGTGTTCGACGCGGCCTTGCTGTTTTCCGGCTCGCCTTCATCGACGGCGTAGGGAGTCAGCGGTGACGATGCGGGTGCGATGCCCGAAGCGCAGCAGAGCGCGGGGGACGTTACGCGGGAGACGAGGGCCGTGACCTTCACGGGCGCGGTTGTACCCGAGACCCAGGGCGATTGCAAAGTCTCGGTGACCTTGTAGATGTGGAGGTCAAGGGCGTGCGGCAGGCGGGTCAGCTCAGGTGAGGAGTTCCGCGAGCAGGGCCATCTCGGTGGGCGGGTCGATCACAGGCTGGATGAGGAGTTCGTCGACGCCGGCCTGTTCCAGGGTGGTGACACGGGGGAGGAGGTCGTCGCGGGTGCCGACCAGGGCCAGGGTGTTCATCAGCGAGGGCAGAACCAGGTCCCGGTCCTGCGGTGCGATGCGTCCGAGGTAGTTGGGGTAGAGCTTGGTGTGCCGGTCCGGCGCGGTGGCGGTAGTGCCGCGCCGTTCGAGGAGCCGCCGCACCGCCTCGCGTTCCTCGGGGCCGAGTTGCTCGGCGAAGGCGGGTTTTGCGGCGGCTGTGTCGGCGGCGAAGGCCAGCAGCGACAGGACGAGGTGGCCCGTCGCGTCCCGGGCCGCGTCGCCGTGGGGGTCCTCGTCCTCGTCGAGTAGGTGGAGTGAGGTGACCACGTAGGAGGCCGTGTGGGAGTCGGGGTCGCGGGGTGTGTCCTGGGCGGCGTGGCGGCGGGCGTCGTGCAGCGCGTGCCAGGCGGTGGGGTCCAGCAGGCCGAAGGAGATGAGGCCGGTGCCGCGGCGGCCGGCGACAGCGGCGGCCTTCGGTCCGAGCAGCGCGGCCACGACGAACTCGATCGGGTCGACGGTGTTCACGTGCGCCCCGGCGTGCAGGAACCGGATGTCGCGGACCCGGTCACCTTCGCGGTACTCGGTCGAGCGTCCGGCGCACAGATCCTGCAGTGCGGCGGTGAAGTTCTCCAGCCTGGCCGCCGTGGTCGGCCGCGTGCCCAGGGCGCGCCGGGCGGTGTTTCCGGTGCCGACGCCGCAGATGATCCGGCCCGGTGCCAGGGCGTTGAGGCTGGCGAGCCCGCTCGCGGCGGCCGGGGCCGAGCGCAGCGCCGGTGAGGTCACGGCGATGCCGAGCCTGATGCGGCTGGTGGCTTTCGCACACATGCTCAAGGCGACGAAGGGATCGCCGTGGACCATCGGGGTGTCATTGACCCAGAAGCTGTGCAAGCCCAACTCCTCGGCCCGCGCGGCGAGGTCCTCCACACCGGGCTGCGCGGCGACAACGACGCCTGCACGCATCACAACCTCCAAGGTGTGAGGATCGAATCGAACCCGCTCAGCATGGCAGGTGCCGGCGCAGGGCCGTTGCGGAGTCGCGTGATCTCGTAGCGTCGCAGGGCGGGGTGGCCGTGCCTGACGCAAAGAAGCCCCGTTGATGCAGATGACCTTCCCACGTCGTCTGCCTGCAACGGAGCTTCGATGTGCCGTCAGTCTGCCATGCCGTGTCTCGTCAGAACCCTGCCGACGCCGCGCCGTCAGGAGGAGGTCAAGAGGCTGCTGGCCGACGTCGAGACGATGGATGCCATCGGAGAGCCTGACCCCGTATGCGGAGCATGCCTCGTTCCAGCCCCGGCCGAACCCGTACACATGCCCGCCGCCGCGTGAGTCGGATGGCCCCGCCGGGGCCGCACGTACCCTCACCCTCAACTCTCTGGCCACGCCGACAACTTGACAACGCCGCTCGACGCCCTGCTGTCGATGTGTAGGCGCGAGTTGGACCGACGACGCTTCCTCACGGCCTCTGCCTACCTAGTCCATGGAAAGGTCACTCCTTCGAGTGGTGGAGAGCTGGAGAACGGATATCCCCGGGCACGGACGACATGATCAGCGTGTAATGCGACTGGTCGTCGACGTCAAAGCCAGACGACCGCTTTCCGTGCTCTGGACCCCCGTCTCCAGGGACCGAAGGCGGTGGGCGTCCATGCGTCGCACGCGCGTCCGAGGAAGGCAGTCGCTGAGCATGCGGTCCGCAGTACCTGTGTCCCCTCTAGTTCGCGTGAGTCCTCATCTGGGTTTGGCACGTGATCTCGCCAAGGGCTGGGCACGCAGCATGGGCATGCTGGAGCGCGGTGGCGTCTGGAGCGAGGCGTCTTTCGAATCGGCCGACTACGCCTCGCTCACCGCTTCGTGCCATCCGGACGCCGGCGCCGATCAACTGCCTTTGGTCACGGACTGGTACGTGTGGTTGTTCTTTCTCGACGACCACTTCGACGAGTTGTATATGCGCCGTGGTGACATGGCGGGAGGCCGTGCGTATCTGAGTCTGCTCGCGGCCATCATGGCGGGTGGGCACGGGGGCGCGCTCATGTCGGACGACCCGGCCGAGCGGGGGCTGGCCGACCTCTGGCCGCGTACGGCTCCCCTGATGCGCGACGACTGGCGGCAGCGATTCCGGGAGAGCAATCAGGGCGTCCTCGACGAGCACCTGCGCGAGCTCGTGCTCTATGGGCAGAGCCGGGTGCCCGACCCCATCAGCTATCTCGACATGCGCCGTGAGGGACGGGGCGGTCCGTGGGCAGCCGAGCTGGTCGAACTGGCACTCCGGGCGCCGCTGCCGGCAGAGATCTCCCGCAGTCGACCGATGCGGGCGCTGCAGGACGCCTTCGGAGACGTCGTGCGCCTGCACAACGACCTCACCTCCTATCGGCGGGAGGTGGAAGAGGAAGGAGAGGTCAGCAACGAGGTTCTCGTGGTGGAGCACTTCCTCGGGTGCTGCCCGGAGGAAGCCTCGGACATCGTGCGGGACCTGCTCGACACCCGCATGCGCCGGTTCGAGGACATCGTGGCCTCCGAGCTGCCCGTACTGTTCGCCGATCAGACCGTCGGGCCGTCTGGCCAGGCAACCGTGATCGGCTACGTGCAGGGTCTGCGGGACTTCATGGCCGGCAACCGTCAGTGGCACGAGCAATCAGGACGGAACGCGGCCACCGGCCCCGCAGGTGCCCCGTCGCCGTCACCCGTTCTCGGTGGGCCTACCGGACTGGGCACCTCAGCGTCCCGGCTGCTGCTGGGAGGGCGTGCCGACGAGCCCGCCGAGGGGGCCACCGGTAGCCCCCGGGAGCCGGCCCCGGCTCCTTCCCCGGTAGCCGACACGCGGCTGGGGCTACAGCTGGAGGTGGCGGCCCAGCGCGCGCTGGCCTGGGCACGCCAGGCCGGCATGGCCGACCCGCTCTTCGGTGTGTGGGACGAGAAGGACCTGTCCGGCCTCGACTTCGCGTCTGTACGGTCGTTGCGGTCCTCGGCAGCGTCCAGCCAAACCATCGCTGCCGCATCGGAGTTCGACCTCGCCGCGGCATGGTACCTCTGGTCGCGATTCGCCGACGACTACTTCTCGACACGGTATGCGGACAGCCGGGATGCGGACGGGGCGACCGCCTTCCTGTCACGCCTGCCGCAGTTCATGCCTCAGCGAGGAGCGGAGCCCGGCCTCAAGCCGGCCAATCCGATGGAGCGCGGGCTTGCCGAACTGTGGTCGTACAGCCTCTCCGTCGCAGCTGCGGAGTGGCGGGGCGGGCTCCGCGCCTCCCTGCTCGACCTCGCCGAAGACCTCCGCCACAGGATCGCCGATCTGGTCGACAGCCGGGCACCACTGGTGCCCGGGTCCACCGAGCCCTTTCACCGGAGTTGGTCGTCGTTCGTCCTCGATCAGCTCGGCAGCCTGCGCTCCTCGCCCCGTGTTCAGCACCTGCGGGCCGCACCGTCCGATATCGACGCCACGGCGGCAGACGACATCGGCGGCCTCCCACTCCGGGAGCGGATCGCCCGCTTGGCCGCTCGCGTAGCCGGATCCTTCGATGACTGCGGAGCATTCCGGGAATCGTGCGACAGTCGGGTCACCGAGTCCACCATGATGCTGGCGCTACTCCGCCGTGAAAACTGCCATCCAGGCGTTCAGCACACCCTCGAGCGGTTTCTCGCCGACCGACGGCGTGCCCCCTCGCTCAACCCGCTGGAACGCCGTCTCGCCGACATCAGCCTCGGAACGGCATCCGGACAGGACCAGGCGAACACACTCCTGGGCGACTTCGACCACTTCACCGCGGACCGCAAGCAAGTGATGCTCCGGACGTATCTGGCGGTGCTCGGAGCCGAACCGTACCCGGACGTGGACGTCACCGGCGTCGACTACCACGGCCATGCCACCTGGGTGGAACTCGCCCTGTGCGCCATGAAAGTCCTCAACGCCCACGGGCGCGGGCGGCCCGACCTGGTCGGCGAGGAAGACCGTGCCTTTCTCGTCTCCCGACTGAAGGAAGGCCGGCGGGAGATCTGGGAAGCAAACGTGGGCGCCCATCTGATGGCTCTGCTGGCCGTCCACGAGTTCGCACCGGGCGACAGGCTGATCCGCGACGGCATCGAAGCGATCCTGACCGTGCGCAAGCCGGACGGCGGCCTGCCCTTCATCCCCGACTACACCGTCTTCTTCGGCGCGCTGGCCGGGCTCGCATTGGCCACGGTGGACGCCGACCCGCTGCTCCTGCACCGCGTCGGCGACTACCTCACCGACCAGCAGAGCGACAACGGCAGCTGGCCCTTCACCGAGCGGGTCCGTCAGACCGACGTCGAAGGTGCGGGCGCCGTCATCGAAGTCCTGCGAGCCGTGGACCCCGACCGCTACCGAGCCGCCCTGGCGCGCGGAGCCGGCTACCTGGCCGGCATGGCGAACGACGACGGCGGATTCCCCACCTATCGGCGCGGACATCCCTCGGAGGTCGTCATGACCGCCAACGTGGTCAACGCGCTCGCCTCCGAGTGGACCGCTCACGCACACGTGCTGGAACCCGCGGTGGCCTTCCTGCTCGACGCGCAGCAGCCGGACGGCACCTACGAGCGCAGCTGGAGCCTGAGCCAGGCGCACGCCATCCGACGCGTCCTGCACGCTCTGCACCGGGTACCCGAGCAGGCTCGCCCGCGCTTCAACCGCGGCATCGAGCAGGCATACGCACGCGCCGGTGCCTACCTGGAGCAGACCCAGAACCCCGACGGTGGCTGGGGCCAACGGGCCGACAACGACAGCGACCCGATCAGCAGCGCCCACTCGCTCAGCGCGGCCGCGATCCTGGGCACTCCCGACTGGGCCGGCCGGGGACTGACCTACCTGCTGCGGCAGCAGCGGCCGGACGGAGGCTTCACCTCCATCCCCGATCAAGTCGCCCCTCGCCCCATCCCCTACAACTTCCCCGGCATGGCAGACATGTACGTCCTTACCGCGCTCGGAGACCTCAGGCGACTGGGCCGGCTGCCCGGCTGCACGCCCGCCGCTCCCCGGCATCTGCCGACCGCACGGCCCGCCCCCACCATGCCCGGCGCTGACGTCCCCCTCAACGGGCCGGGCATGAGCGCACTGCATGCGATCCACCCCACGGCCGGCAGCCACCACGGTGCCGGGTTCCCCGCGTAGGAGAGCGAGCAGCCAATGACCTGGTACGACTACATCGTCGTGGGAGCGGGCTCGGCCGGCTGTGTGCTGGCGGCCCGGCTCAGCGAGGACCCAAGGGTCAACGTCGCGCTCATCGAAGCGGGAGGCCCGGACACCGCCCGGGAGATCCATGTTCCCGCCGCGTACGGCCGGCTCGTCCAGAGCTCGTACGACTGGAATCTGTGGAGCGAACCGGAGCCCGGACTGGCAGGCCGCCGCCTGCCCCTGACCCGCGGACTGGTCCTGGGCGGATGCAGCTCCCAGAACGGCATGATCTACATCCGGGGCAACCGTCAGGACTACGACGGATACGCCGCAGACGGAGCCGAGGGCTGGTCCTACGACGACGTCCTGCCCTACTTCCGCCGCTCGGAGGACAACGAGCGCGGCAAAGACGCCTACCACGGGACCGGCGGCCCGCTGAGCGTGTCCGACGGCCGGTCGCGGCACCCTCTCGCGGACGCGTTCCTCGACGCCTGCGCACAGGCCGGACACCGCGCCAACCCAGACTTCAACGGTGCCTGCCAGGATGGGACCGGGCGCTACCAGCTCACGCAACGCGACGGACGCCGTTGCAGCAGCGCCGTCGGCTTCCTGCGCCCGGCACTCGCCCGCCCCAACCTCAGCGTGCTCACCGAGGCGCTCGTGCTGCACATCGTCGTCCAGCGAGGCCGGGCGACGGGCGTGCGGATCAAACGCGGTGGGCAGGAGTTCACCGTCGCCGCCGCGCAGGAGGTCATCGTCTGCGCGGGAACCTACAACTCACCCCACCTCCTGCTGCTCTCCGGCATCGGACCGGCCGCGGACCTCGCGCGCCTGGACATCGAGACACACCAGGACCTGCCGGTCGGTCGCGGCCTCCAGGACCACCTGGCCGTACCCCTGGTGTGGCGCACCCGCGAGCAGACGCTTCACTCCCAGTCCACGCCGCACGCCATGGCGACGGCCTGGAGCGAGGGCCGAGGACCCATGACATCCAACGGCAGCGAATCCGGCGGGTTTTTCCGCAGCGCCGCCGAACAGCCCGCTCCGGACCTCCAGCTCTACCTGTCGCACTCGATGTTCCACGAGGACGGGCTCGGCGACGTGCACACGGACGCGTACACCGTCCTCACCTCCTCCATCAGCCCGGTCAGCCGAGGGCGCGTGACGCTACGCTCGGCCGCCCCCGACCACAAGCCACGCATCCACACCAACTTCCTAGCCAGTGAAGGCGAGATGAAGACCGCCGTGGACGGCATCCGGCTCGCCCTCGGCATCGCCCGCAGACCCGCCCTCCTGGCCCGGGGAGGCCGCCCCCACCTCGCGCCCGAATCCGACGCCGACGGTGACGTGGAGGAGTTCGTACGACGCACCGGATGCAGCACTTACCACCCCACATCGACCTGCGCCATTGGCAGTGTCGTCGACGCACAGCTGCGCGTCCTCGGCGTCGAGGGCCTGCGCGTGGCGGACGCCTCGGTCCTGCCCTCGGTGCCCCGCGGCAACACCAACGCCGCTGCCATCATGATCGCCGAAAAGGCCGCAGACCTGATCAGGGGGCACGGTCTGCCTCCGGTCTCTTCAGCCGCCGATGCCATGCCCCTGTCCGGGCGGCCGCAGAAGGCAGGTAAGGCGGGCGGGAAAAACACCGCACTGGCCCGCAGGCGACTGATGGACCTCGCAGAGAGCCACGCACGCGCCGAACCCGAGGAGCTCGACGAATTGTGGGAGGAGCTGGAGTGTGTCCGCCCGGAACAGATCCTGGGGACATGGCGCGGATCTCCCCTCAACACAGGCCACTCCGCCGAGCGACGTCTTCGAGCCCTGCGCTGGTACGGCAAGACCTTCAATTCACCCGATGACGTCCAGCCGCTGATCTGCCGCGACGAGCACGGTCGCCTGTACTCCGAGACCGACGCGTCCGGAGGCGGCGGGCGCCTGCAGATGCTGCCCTTCCGTAATGACGTGACCACCGCACTCGTCTACGACGCCAAGCCAGTCATCGACTACTTCAAGAAGGCCGACCACGACACCCTCATGGGCCTCATGACCGGAGGCAATGAGCCGTCCGACAACGGCCGGAACTTCTACTTCGTCCTCCAACGCCCCTGCTGACAGGCACCCTATCGGGCCGGGGTCCACCGCCCACCTCTGACTGTTGTCCCGCCCTTCTCACCTCGACCAACGATGATGCCACTACCGCTTTCCTCGGAATTTCGCAGGACCGAAGTTCCCCAAGGCGGTCAAGAACATCACCGACGACCAAGAGCAGCTGCTGGTGATCTACGATTCGCCGGCCGAGCACTGGACGCACCCAGGGCGTGTCCGATAGGTGCGGTTACGGGCTTAGGCCGGCCCTCGTGCCTACTTCGGAGAATCGGGCTACGGATGGGTTTTCGACGTAGTGGTGGAGCAGCCAAGCCCCCGCGAAAGCCAGTGGGAGGAGCAGGAATAGCACGCAGCCTGTGGCCACCGGAGCACTGAAGGCGGCCTTTGGGCCGAGGAGGAAGTGGCTGATGTACATGATCACGACGTAGTGGACTATGTAGAAGGCGAATGATCGGTCGCCCGGGTAGAGCAGGGTGGGGCGGCGGAATGGAGACGGGGCATCTCGTACGTCACGAGAAGCGATCTCCGCAAGGAGGACGGCCACCGGGACCGCGAAATGGGGGCCGAAGGCGAACACGGGTGGGAGTGCCACCAGGCTGGCGATGGCGATGAACGGCAGCGGCAGCACGTAACGCAGCCGCAGAGGGCGCCACATGCCTTCTTTGAGGATGCGGGCGAGCAGGATGCCCAGGATGAATTCCGGCAGCCGGCTCAGAGGGAACATGTAGGCCAGCCACATCTGCCCGATGGACACCGGAACCGTCGGCAGGAAATGGGGCCCGTCGATGAAGAGTGCCAGGCCGGGGATGCTGAGGGCGAGAAGCGCGGTCAGCCCCGTGCAGGGGCCTCGAACAGGTCAAGCGCTGAGAAGGCACCTGGTGGGGCGAGATCACTAGAGCTCTGAGCTGCACAGCGAGTCTTTGGGAAACCGGCCCGCCCGTCAGCGGCTCGCTGTCAGTGGAAGCGGAGGGAGCCGTCGTGGTCGCCGAGGTGGGGCTCGGCCTCGCCCGGTGCCAGGGAGAAGCGGGCGCCGCCGTAGTTGGCGTGCTGGTAGAACGTGACCGTGCGGTTGCCTTTGTTCTTGGCGGAGCCGATGCCGTCCCAGCCGCGGGGCGGCAGATTCCGCACGTTGCGGGTGAAGGTCGCGTTCCTGCCCTGGAACATGGGGCGCTCGAAGACCTTGACCTTGGGGTTGGGCTTGGCCGCGGCAAGGTCCGGGTGACCGTCGGCGGAGGCCGGCAGCGCGGCGCCGAGCGTGAGTGCAGCAGCGGCGGCACCGGTAGCGGCTAGGTGACCGATACGCATGAGGAACTCCTTTGGTTGGCTATTGATCGGATACGTGGGGGCTATTGGTCGGATGCGTGATGCTGGCCGTGCGTGCGGCCCTCACGGTCCAGGACGCGGCGGGCCGCTGCCAGCCAGCGGTCCTTGCGGGCTTTCGCCTCGCGCAGCCGGCCGGCGTTCTCCTTCTGCCGTATCAGACGACGCTGGATACGGGTCTCGGCCGCTGCCCATACCGTTACCAGCTTCGCCGACTTCTGACAGGCCACGTCGGCGCGGGCGGTGGCGCGTTCGGCCGCGGTGGGCTCGGTCGTCTCCCAGCGCTCGCTGCCGGCGGCGGCATAGGGGTCGGGGTAGTCGAAGCCTGCCTTCGCCATGCATGTGTGCCATGTCCGCAGGGCGTCGCGTACTTCGGGGGCCCGCTGGGAGGTTTCCAGGGCCGTGCCGGTCAGCTGGTTGAAGGCGCGGTAGTCGAGTGGGGCGGTGTCGCCGACGAGTTGGCGCTGGGCGGTCTTGAGGCACCCACCTTTGCCGGAGAGCCCGTAGGCCGCGCGCTGCACCTCGGCCGGGAGTGCTTCGCGCTCGTCCCAGGCCCGGTTGCGCCGTACCACCGACGGCGGGTCGGGGCGCGGGTGGTATCCGTAGCGGACGGCTTCCGTCTCGTCGGCTCCGTATCGTCGGAGGTTGGGCGGCTCGGTGTCCTGGGCGTCCACCCCGGGCAGGGGCTTCCACTCCATGCCCAGGTCTTTCATGCACCGGCGCATGAGGATGTCCTGTGCGTCTTCCACGGCGTGGGTCTCGGCCACGGTCGATGCGTAGGCGTCCAGTGGCAGCCGGAGCTGCTGGGCCTGCCGGGACACCGGCGGGGGGTGCGAGGCGGGTGTGGACTCGTGCTGCGCGGCTGTGCAGGCGGTGGTGGCCAGGAGCAGCAGTGCGAGCGCGGTGGTGGCCCGGGCGCGGGAGGGCGACATGGTTGCCTCTCGTCGTGCGGTGTGCGGTGTGCGGTGTGTGTTGAGTGGGGTGCGGTGGCAGGTAGGGCGGGGTGCGGCCCCAGTCGCCGCACCCCGCCCGTCAGTAGTTAGTTACTGACGAAACCCGCTGTCAGCTGAACTTGATGGAGCTCGTCGCGTCGCTCATGTTGGCGTGGTCGCCGAAGTGGGGCTCGTTCTCGCCCGGCTTCAGGGAGAAGCGGGCGCCCTCATAGTTCTTGTGCTGGTAGAACGTGACCGTGCGGTTGCCCTTGTTCTTGGCGGAGCTGATGGTGTCGTTCCAGCCGTACTTCGACAGCTTCGGGATGTTCTTGGTGAAGGTCGTGCTTCGGTTCTTGTAGTTGGCGTCCTGGTAGACCACGACCTTCCGCTTCGCGGCGGCCGCCTGGTCGGCGGCGACCGAGGCGTGACCGTCGGCGAAGGCCGGCAATGTGACACCGAGCGTGAGTGCGGCAGCGGCAGCGCCCGCGCTGGCTATGTGACGGATACGCATGATGCGTTCCCCTCTGGTCAGTTCTCACATGAGGCACGTGAGATGGGTGATGTGTTGGCCGGTTTCTCGTGCTCGTGCTCGACCGGCACTTCGTACGCTAAGAGCTCCCGTGCACTGGAGGTTCAAGCGGTTGTGAAAGAGATCACATGGACCATTGGGCAGCTGGCGGCCTGCACCGGGCTGCCGGTGAAGACGGTCCGGTACTACTCCGACGTCGGTCTGTTGCCCGTCGCCGAGCGAAGCGTTGGGGGCCACCGCCGCTACCGGCCGGAGGCGCTGGAACAACTGCGCCTGGTCCAGCGGCTGCGCGCGCTGGACACCCCGATCTCCACCATCACCCAGCTGGCTTCCGGTGAACGCAGCCTCGGCGACCTCATCGCCGACGAGATGGGCCTTGTGCGGAGCCGATTAACCGAACTCCACTGGCGCCAGGCCACACTGGAGGCACTGGACAACTGCTCGGCACAGGAGCGGCTCCGCCGTCTGGAGGTGTTGTCCCGGGTTCAGCGTCTGCCGGAAGCCCAAGACCGGCTCGCAGGGGCATGGGGGCAGACGATTCCCGCATCCGTACCGGCGCGCCTTGCCGATGCCATCACCGCGCAGGCCGTTCCGGAACCTCCGGAGAACCCCACCGCGGAAGTGGTCCTGGCCTACGCCGAACTGCACACACTCACCAGGCACCAGGACTTCCCCGTCTACTGGGCCTGCCCTCACGCAAGCGACAAGGCGTCGCTGTACTCAGAACTCCTCGATGCCTCCGAGCTCGCCACCGACACGGTCGCCGACGGCCTGCCACCCCAGCCCGGAGAGGCTCTGGACCACTTCTCCCGAGCCTGCGCCCGCTCCCGTGGCGAGGACGACACACCCGGATTCCGCGCCTTCATGGGTGCGCAGCTGCACGGCACCATCCCCCTCTTTCGCCGCTACTGGCAACACGTCGCCACGATCACGGCCGCTGGGCGCCCCAACCTGGGGATCACGCATTGCTGGCTGGTCGAAGCCCTCGCTTCGCGGCAACAAGCCGCGCCGGTGCCAGCTCGATAACGCCGTCCCACCGACGGGCCCCAAGGGGTGAGATCACGACTCCGACAGATCGTGGGTGGACCTGGTGCAGGCTACGAGCTTCGAGCATGGCGTGAGAGGGCGGTTCGTGAGGTGATGTCCGTTTCCGGTGAGGTTGGGACAAGGCCGCTGGTCGCGGGGCTTCGGTCGGCTACTGCTTCCTGGTGAAGCTTGCCGGTATCGGCCTCGGTGGTGAAGATCCCGGAGGCGGCCTGGACGGCCTGGACACCGGCCGTCGAGGTGGACGGCGAGATGGCGGAGACCTCTCCGACACCGGATCCGGCACCGGAGGTCTCCTGGAATGACAGCGGCCAAGATCTTTTCCCCACGTATGGCCGGCAACTCCCCACTGGCGGCCCTCATCGGCGGCCAGTTCAGCTCCCCATCTCCGGTGCACCGGACACGGAACGTCACAGTGGCAAGTCGGACCGCTCGTCCCCGATGGCGCGGCGTCGATGAGGCTTGTCCAGTAATCGTGTGGACGATCACGCAATTGGTTCAGACCGTGGTTCCGTGACGACTACGCCAGAGAGGCCGCCCGCGTCCAGGTCAGCCAGCTACCGTGCAAGCGCTTGGGCAGCGCAGTACTCGGGGTCGGCGCCGGACAGCGGCTTCATGCGCATACGGCCAACAGCCAAGTAGGCACTGTCCAGAGGGTCATGGTGAGGATGTCAGGTGCGTCCTCTCCGGCGGGCGTTGGCCGCTTTCAGTCAGCAGCATGATGGCGGTGAGCACGACGAGAGCGGCCGCTGATACGTGAATGCTCAGGGCTGTGGTGTACGTGCCGCCATGGGTGAGGACCGTGAGCGCGTCGCCGAGCGGAATGATGGCGTCTATGAGGACCACCCAGCCGAGCGTCCGCCGCTGCCCGATCGTGAGCAGCAGGAACACGGTGGCTGCCACCGCGATGTCGCGTACGCCCTTCACGGCGAAGTAGCCATCGGCGTTTCCCTCCGGCCAGGGGGTGATCCCGAATCCGGAGGGTGCGCCGTCAGGATTCAGCAGGAAGTTGAGCCCGAAGAACAGAACCGTGGCGCCGGATAGTACGGCAAGGGCCGTGGTAATGTGACGCCTTTTCACGGAGCCTCCCAGCGGGAAGGCAGGGCCTGCGGGGTCACGCGGGAACGGCACGCGTGTGGTCATGGGTGGACCTCCGGACCGGGGTAGTGGGTTTCTGCCGGATCAGGGTGATGCCGTACACGACGATCCAGACGACCCACATCAGCCAGCCGACGAGACCCAGGAGGCCCATGGCGCCGCCGTCGTCGATGACCCAGTGGGCGAGGGTGGCGGAACTGAACTGCAGTGCGGCGGCGAGCAGTCCCAGGGTGCCGTGCCACGGCCGGATCAGGCCCGTGCGCAGACCTCCGACGGACAGGCCGAGGAGGGCCAGCGCCAGGAACGTTCCGTTGAGGGTGAACACCGCATCGTGCAGCGCCCAGAGTGCCGCGGTCGCGGAGGGATCGTGCGGGGCTGTCGAGGTCAGGGCGAGGCGGGTCGCGATGACCCCGGCGAAGGTGACGTTCTGAAGGGCCAGACCGGCGAGTCCGAGCAGCGACCACGCCTCGTTGCGGTCGCGCTCGGACCGCCGCAGAGCGATGAGCGCACCGGCGCCGAACAACGTGGCCAGGATCCAGGCGGCGGGGGCCAGTGCGGATCCGATGCCGACGGCCGTGCCCTGCGTGGCGAAGAACTCGGTGACCTTGCTGGCCTCCGCGCCAGTGAGGGGCAGGCCGGCGGGCACCATGATCACGTTACTGAGGGTGATCATGGCGGCGAAGCCGATGGCCGCCATGCCGCCGATCCGGGAGAAGCCGACGGCGGCTAACTTGGATTGCTGTGTCATATATTGATTATAAGCAGCGTAAACCTGGAGAGGGCAAGGCATGAGCGAAGAGCAGGACCGACGTCGCTATGACTCACTGCGTCGCACGACGCAGGCACGGGAGACCCGGGCCGAGATCGCCCGCGCCGCGCGCCGGCTCTTCGACTCCCAGGGCTGGGCGGGCACGACCGTGCGCGAGGTGGCGCGCGAGGCAGGAGTTTCCGTGCCCACGGTCTACGCGACGTACGGGAACAAGACCGGGCTGACCCGGGCCGTGGCCGATTCAGCCGATCTGTCCGCCGACGCGCCGCAGATGCTCGCGGAGCTGGAGGCCGCAGTGGCGAACCCCCAGGGCCAGCTCGCGGCGATGGCCGCCTACGACCGGCGGCTGTTCGAGCGCGCGGGCGACATCATCATGGTGATGCGCGAAGCGGGCCGCAGCGAACCCGAGCTCGCCACGGCCTACCGTGACGGTCGCGAACGGGGCGATGCGACCCGGGTGCAGATCTTCTCGTCCTGGCCGGCCGGCACCCTCCGACGCGGCCTGGACCGGCAGTCTGCCGTCGACATCTACGCGGCCATCTGCAACATCGACGTCTACACCACACTCACCACCGAACGCGGCTGGCCGCCCAGTCGCATCGAGGAGTGGTGGGGGCAGGCGCTGGCTCGCGAGCTGCTGAGTTAGGCACGCGGCGAACATCCCGATCTTCCCGCATCATTACCGCCTGGCGCTGCCCTCGGGAGGTCGCTCGGCGGCTGCCCAGCGCGGCTGCAGGCCGCACTTCTCACGTAGCCGTCACGGCAGCGCGGCCTGAACCAACTAAGCCGCTCAGCCACAGGGGGGGCGTGACTGTGCGCCCCAGTTGGTTGTGGCCGCGCTTCCGTGGTGTGACAGCGGAATGTCGTAGTGGGCCTTGGGCCTGTGGCATAGCCATCACGCAAATGCGGTCAGAACCACGCAATTCCCCACCGACAGCGTCAGCTTCCCCGCCCAAGTGTGCGATTGGGACGAGCTCACGCGCGTTCATCGATCGGCGGAAACAGCTTCCACGTCGCCTCGCGGGGCCCGTTCCTCTGCTTCCTCTGCGTTGGCCAGCCAGAAGAAGATCGGCGGCAGGCCGAGCTCGATCACCGCCAGCGCGATCTGGAACCACTGCGGCCAGCCGTGCACGGCGAGCGAGAGCAGCCGGCCCACGCCACCCAACAGGAAAACGCCGGCCAGCCACCGCACCGCCTGAGCCGGGATCGGGCGCTGCCGCGCGACCCAGAGCCAGGCCAGCCCGTAGCCGACGAAGATGGCCCCCATGAACCGGCCCCAGCTGTCGACCGTCGCGCCGGCGGAGCCGGCCCCGGGGATCGCCGCGTTGCCGAGTGCCACGTGGAACAGGCCGATCGCCACGCAGGCCCAGCCCATCAGCTGTGTGAGTATGCGCAGGGTCCTGGCCATAATCCCTCCAAGCCGTCCTGGCGAACACTTAGTTGACATGTGTCTACTAGACTGGCGTGCTAGTAGACACATGTCAACTAAGCTTCATTCATGCCTCCCCGCCAGCGACTCACCCCTGCCGACCGCCGCGCCCAACTCCTCGCCGTCGGCTCACGGCTCTTCGCCGCACACCCGTACGCCGACGTGCTGATGGAGGAGGTAGCCGAAGAGGCCGGCGTCTCCCGGGCCTTGCTCTACCGCCATTTCCCCAGCAAGCACGCCCTGTTCGCGGCCGTCTACCGGCAGGCGGCGGACCAGCTGCTCGCCGAGACGCGCTTCGACCCCGCCGACTCCCTGGTGGAACAGCTCATCCAGGGCATGGACGTCCATCTCGACTACTTCGTGGCGAACCGCAACGCTGTCCTCGCCGCGAACCGGGTCCTCGCGGGCGACCCGGTGATCCAGACGATCATGACGAACGAGCTGGACGCCCTCCGTGCGCGGCTGCTGACCGTACTCCCACTCGCGGACGAGAGTGCCCGCGAGGCCGTGTCCGGCGTCCTGAAAAGCTGGCTGGTCTTCGTCCGGGTCCTCTGCGTCGACTGGCTCACCCACGAGACCTGTACCCGCACCCAGTTGCGCGACGTCTGTATCGGCGCGGCTCTCGGCGCCCTCCGGCCGCTACTTGCTGAGGACCCGGCCCCCGACTGGCTGCGACAAGGGCCCGGAACGGGCGCCTAGGGCGTTTCATTCCGATCATCGGATCGTTGGTTCGGGTATGCCGTTGACTGACGCGCAGTGGGCATGGATTCGAGCCGTTACTTCCGGACCGGACGCCGAAGCGGGGTGGTCGCTGGCGTGACCACCGTGAGGTGATCGATGCGATCGCCTGGAAGTTCCAGACCGGGTCGCAGTGGGTGCACCTGCCGGAGAAGTACGGCAACTGGCGAGGTGTCTACAACCGGCTGCGGATGTGGGCCATCGACGGCACCTGGGAGCGGGTGTTCACCGCGCTGATGGCCCAGGCCGACGCCGATGAGGACCTGACCTGGGCCATCTCGGTGGATTCCACGATCGTGCGGGCTCACCAGCATGCGGCCGGAGCCCGCAAAAGGGGGCCCCGGCCGGCGAACCGGACGACCATGCCATCGGCCGGTCCCGCGGCGGACTGACGACGAAGATCCACCTTGCTGCCGATGACCGCTGTCGGCCGATGGCTTTCCCTCTCACCGCCGGCCAGGCAGGCGACGCGCCTGCTTTCACGGAGGTGATGGACCGCCTGCGCGTGCCCCGACCGCGCGGCCGGCCTCGCACCAGGCCCGACATGGTTCTGGCCGACAAGGCGAACTCTTCCCGCGCGATCCGAAACCACCTGCGCCAGCGCGGCATCCGTGCGGTGATCCCAGTCCCGGCGGACCAGCAACACCACCGGCCGCGACGGGGAAGCCGGGGCGGCAGGCCACCGGCCCTCGACCGCGAGACCTATCAGCAGCGCAACACCGTCGAGCACTGCATCAACCGGCTCAAGCAGTGGCGCGGCAGCGCCACCCGCTATGAGAAGACCGCAACCATCTACCTGGCCGGACTCCACATCGCGGGCATCATCCTCTGGTCCGCACGCTGATCCAAACGAAACGGGCTACGTCAGAACCTGGTCCGGCTGAGCCTACGTCGCCTTCGTCCTGGACGTGTTCTCCCGCATGATCGTCGGACATGACGCCGTTCTTGTGGGTGAGGCAGTCGGCGCGCCTGCCCATTGCCACTACCGGCTCATTGCGTTCTCAGCTTGCGGCTTCCGGCTCGGTTCTTCGCGATGTTTCGTGGCTTCCTGGTGTTGGCTGACTCGGCGACCAGGGCGAGTATCGCAAGCGACGTCGAATGCTCGGCGAGGAAGCGCTGCATCCAGTCCGTGACCTCCGCCAACTCGGCCGGTGTCGGCACGTGACCGTCCTTGATGGACAGGTAGAATAGCCAGTCGTGGATGCGGCGGCGGATGAACTCGCGGAACCCCTCCGTCTTGAGCTGGTCGATCTCCGGCAGTAGTTCGGCCGACCACCGCCGGAACTCGGCAGGACCGGTCACCTTCCACGCGATCTCGTCCACGAGGGCGACCACCGCCGTCTTGGACCCGTTCTCATCGGGGTCGCGCAGGATCGTGGCCACGATTGCCCGGTCCCGGTCCCGGTCGCGGCTCTGCGAGGAAGCGATTACCGAGACGACGCGTAGGTACGCGGACAATCGGGCGTGCTGCTCGTCCGCGACGGCTTCGTCGACGTCCACGTCGAGGATGCTGGCCTCCGCCAGCAACTCGGCCACATCGGAATGCAATGTCATCGCTTCATCTCTTCTCGCAGGGCCGGACTCCACATCGCGGGCATCTTCCTCTGGTCCGCACGCTGATCCAAACGAAACGGCCTAGCTAGGGCCTGCCTTGCCAACACGCGCAGCGAGCCCGATGCGCTGCCAGCGGGTTGGGCTTGAACGTCTGGACGAGGAAGAGGACCCTGCCGGTGGGGAATTACGCGACGTTCCACAAGTCGATCTCCGAGCCTCGTCGGGCGATACAGGGGGTGTTCTTGTCGTGGCAGCCCGCTGCCTGGGTGATGACGGGGCTGGCGCCGGGATGGCAAGATCGCGAAGTGCGTCAGGCGAGTGCAAGGAGGGCCTCGGCCCCATGCCGCTCAACCCGACTTTCACCATGGAGGCCATGCTCTAGGCGAAGCCGTGACATCCGGTCTCCCGGCCGGCCGCTGCCAGAGTGATCGGTCCCTTCTCCCCGCTGGAAGGATCCCCTGTGCATCAGGAACGCCACCGAAGGACACCACGCCGAGACGGCCGGCCGACCTTCGTCCTTGTCCACGGCATGCACAGCAACTCCTCCTCCTGGTCGCCGGTCATCCAGCAGCTCGCTCTGCTCGGCCACCGGGCGCTGGCCGTTGATCTGCCGGGCCATGGCATAGGCGCTCCCTTCCCTCTCTCCTGCCAGGCACCTCAGGACCTGGAGGCGTTCTCGGCACAGCCCTCGCCACTGGCCGACGTGGCTTTGGAGGACAACGTCGACCACGTCGTAGAGGCGGTCCGCCAGGTCGCGGAGCACGGGCCGGTGGTCCTGGCGGGAACCAGCGGGGCGGGGCGACCATCACCGGCGTGGGCAACGTAGTGCCCGATCTGGTCAGCCGGATCGTGTACGCCTCGGCGTGGTGCTGCATCGAGCTGCCGAGCGTCGCCGACTACCTGGAGACCCTGGGGATCAAGGATGTTGCCGCGTCCCTGGTCAACTGGCACTCGGCCGACCTTCAGTTCCTGCTCGCGGCCAAGGAGAACCTGATGGCCGACGCGACCGACGAGCAGTTCCGGGCTGCTCTGAACCTTCTCGAACCCGCCGACTCCGCACAGGTCCTCACCACCGAAGCCCGCGGCCGAGCGGACACCTGGGGACGGATCCCCCGCACCTACATTCGCTTCTCCCGCGACCGCGCGATCCCGCTCGCCGTGCAAGACCGGATGATCGCCGAGGCCGACGCACTGACCCCGGAGAACCCCTTCCAGGTCCACACCGTGAACACCTGCCACATGGGCATCCAGCTACGCCCCGGTGAGGTGGCCGGGATCCTCGACACTCTCGCGTGACACGGTCGTGGGCCTCACCCCACGACCGACGACGTCGATCCCCAAGGCCGCGCTACGCACAGCGCAGCGAGCCCCAGAGGGAATGATGCGCGCACGGCGTCGCCACCGGCAGTGGCTGAGCCGGACGGCCGGGACGCTGACCTTGGTCACTGACAGTGAGAGTTCCCGGCGGCCAGATAACTCCCCACCACACGACCGCGGGTGGGGAAATCTAACTGGCCGCCGACACTGGAACGAGCGGGAGCGACCGGAGAGGGTGAGAGAGGGCCGGGAGGGGCGGGAGAGCGGAGCAGGGAGGTTCGCCACCACCGGCCTCGGTCAACTCAGCTGGGCAGGCGGCCGATCGCGAGCCAGCTCCGTCCGGTGTCGGGGCGCTGCGGGTCGAAGGGCGGCGGCACCGGGCGGCCGTGTGTCGTCGTGACCTCTTCCAGCGCGTGCACCTCGGGCTGCCAACCGTAGCGTGCGAGCCAGGAGTTGAGATCTTCCGAGGGTCCACCGTGCCAGATGTCGACGAGTTCCTTGGAGAGGGCGGCACGGGCGCTGCGAAGCAGCGCGGAGTCCTCCTGGTGGTCCAGTGCGAGGGTGCTGCCCGGAGCCGAGTTGGCGGTGACGCGCTCGAGCAGGAGGTCTGCGGCGTGGGAGGTCAGGGCGTAGAGGATGCCCTCCATCAGCCAGGCGGTCGGCAGGTTGGGGTCGAAGCCGGCCGCGCAGAGTGCCGTCGGCCAGTTCTCGCGCAGATCCGTCGGCACCTCCGTCCGTCGGCAGGTGGCGGTGATGTCGTGAGCTGAGAGTACGGCCGCGCGGTAGGCGAGCGTGTCGGCGAAGTCGACTTCGAAGAGGGCTGTCGCGGGAGGCCAGTCGAGACGGAATGCCCGCGCATCCATGCCGCAGGCCAGCAGCACCGTCTGGGGCGTTCCCGCTCGCGCCGCACTTGTCAGTGCGTCGTCCAGAAAGCGGGTACGGACGGCCACTTGGTCGGCCATCAAGGTGAAGAGCTCGGGTGTGGAGGCCGCCGTTTGCGTTCCCGCCGCAAAGATGGCGTCGCCGGAGGCGTCGAGAAAGTGCTGTGCGTAGGGGTCGGCGAAGAGACGGTCGGGGCGGCTGTGTTCTTGTGCGCGTATCGCGGCCACCCCCAGCGATGTGGTGGCGACGCCGGCCAGTTTGGGGGTGGGCAGGGGGCTGTTCGTCACTGCGGTCCTCCGTTGTTCGGTCGATGCCCGGTCGATCGGTGGCTGCTCAGGGGCCTGGGCCGTGCCCGTGTGGCGCGGTGGCCGCGCCAACTCTTTGAGAGGGGAGGGGAAGTGGCCGCTGGACGGCCGGTAGCCATCCATGCGCGGATGTGCCGGACCCATCCGGCTGAGATCGCGGGCTCCGGCAGTCCCCCGCGGCGCAGCCCGGCTGCCGGAGGCCGCAGCCCGTCGAGGTAGATGTCGAGTTGGCGATGCGCGAGCGCCTCGTCCTGGGAGAACCCTCCGCCGGGCATCGGTCGCGTCAAGCGGAGGATCATGAAGACGATGTCGCCGGTCACCACGTCGTCGCGTAGCAGCCCCGCCTCCCGGGCCCGTGCGATCAGACGCCCGAGGGGGCCGACGGCGTCCCGCTCCTCGTCGAGCAGCTTGACGATCTCGACCCGCCCGAAGAGCGACGGCATGACGGCTCCGGCCTTGCTGTCCAGGGCGGTGTGCATGAAGCGGCGCAGGGCCTCGAACGGATCGCTATCCCGCTGCGCTGCGTCCGTTGCCGCCTCGTACAACGCCTCCATGACGTCGACCGCCACCGCTCGGATCAGCGCAGCGCGGCTGGGGAAACGGCGGTAGAGCGTGGCGATCCCCACGCCCGCGCGGCCGGCGATCTCCTCCAGCGGAACGTCCGGCCCCTCGTGTACGAACAACTGCCGGGCAGCCAGCAGAATCCGAACACGGTTGTGCCGTGCGTCTGCGCGCATGGGCGCCTCCGAAGTACGTGAAGTCCGGCCGAAGAGGGAGGATTTTCCTCCCTTTTCAGAGCACCGTAAGGACATCGGCGGACGCGGGTCCTCAACCCGATGGGAAGTGAGAGGAAATCGCTCCTCTGGCCTCCAGGACGCTCCGCACTGCGGTGGGCGGCGACCTGTTCACATGGCTCGCGCAGGTGCGGCGCGTCCGGCAAACCTGCCACGGCTTCGGCGTGGCCAAGAGGCATCAGCCATCTACCGCCACCTGCCTCGCGGAACGCCACGCCCCGCAGCTACTTGCAGTGGTGGGGATCGGGCCGGACACGGCCGTGACTCTGTTGATCACGATGGGGGACAACCCGGAGCGGCTGGGTAGCGAGGCATCGTTTGCCGCACTGTGCGGGGTCAGCCTTGTCGAGCGCTCCTCGGGCGCGCGGCAGTACCGTCGCCTCAACCGCGGCGGCGACCGTCAGGCCAACGCTGCTCTGCACCGGATCGTGCAGACCCGCCTGCGTTGCGACCGGCGGACTCAGGAGTACTACGAACGTCGCATCAAGGGGGGCAAGATCTCGCCGCGAAATCGTCCGATGCCTCAAACGCTACGCTGCCCGCGAGGTGTTCCACCTGGTCAGACCCATGCAGGCGTGATCCCGGTCATAGGGGCTGTGTGATAGACGAGTGATACGGCGAGGCCCCGCCGGGGTCCTTCCTGCCGGGACTCTACTCGGAGCCCTGAGACGGCGCCGCCGCACCGGACCGCTCCGGTGCGGCGGCGCCGTGAGATCGGCTGCGCTGGCGCGGACGATGCAGTCGGCGCTTCACGCAGTCCGGGTTCCTGCGACGATCTGGGAGATCAGCCGCTGCCTGATGATTGTCACAACGGTGGGCGGGTCAGTTGTTGAACGCCGTGGCCACGGCATCTCCGAGCTGATTCAAGACGTCCCGTGCGAGCTGCACGGACCCGGTGAACGAGAAGAAGGCGTGGGTGGCACCCTTGATCGGGAGGTGCGTGACCGGCACGCCGGCTTCGGCGAGCTTCTGCGCGTACCGGTCACCTTGGTCCCGCAGCGGATCGTGTTCGGCGGTGACGATGACGGCGGGAGGAAGCCCGGCCAGCTCGTCGGAGCGCGCCGGCGAGACGCGCAGGTCGGTGCCTTCGTCGGGCGTGTTGAGGTAAAGGCCCCAGAACCACTCGAGCCAGCTGCGGCTCAACAGCGGTCCGGCCACGTTCTCGTACATGGAGGGGCTGTCGTCGAACCGGTCGACCGCTGGGTACGCCAGTACCTGCAGTGCGATCCGAGGTCCCCCGCGCCGCTGCGCTTCCTGCACGAGGGCCGCGGCGAGGTTGCCGCCGGCGCTCTCGCCGAACACCGCGATGTTCTGCCCGTCGCCGCCGAAACTTCCGGCGTGGGCCGCGACCCATGTCAGGGCGGCGTAGGCGTCTTCGATCCCCGCCGGGAAGCGGTGTTCGGGCGCGAGCCGGTAGTCGACGGAGACCACGATCGTGCCGGAGCGGTTGGCCATGATGCGGGCGATGTGGTCCTGGCTGTCCAGGTCCCCGAGCACCCATCCGCCGCCGTGGAAGAAGACCGTCACGGGCAGCGGCCCGGAGCGGGGGACGGTGGCGGGGGCATAGATGCGGATGGGAACCTCGAGTCCTTCGGCGGCGGCCACTGCATCGCGCACGCTGCCGACCGGCTCGACGTCGCCCGCGAGGGTGGAGAAGCTGCTCACGAGGTCGCGGTTCTCCGCGACCGTTCGACTCTCCGGTGCCGGTTCGCCTCCTTCGGCCAACTTGTCGAGCAGGGCATCGATCTGGGGGTCGAGGGACATGATGAGGACCTTCCTGGAGCTGGCGAAACGACACGGATTGGAATGACTGTTCCCATCTCTGCAAGTCGCAGGAGTGGAGCAGCGGCAGCGTGATGCCGTCCGGCGCTGAATCGCCGGCCCTGGCTGCGCTGTCGTAGCCGTTCTGGATGTGTGCCTGCCGGGGGCGGTGCGATGCGTACGGTCAGCGGGTGATCGAGATCGCGAAGGGTGTAAATCCGCTGGACCGGATCATGTGCGGGACGAACAGGATCGCGGCCTCTGTGGCGCGGGCGGTCTGGATCCCGCCGAGGTCGGTGATCCACTCCTTGTGCCAGCCGAGGTCGGTGAGCAGTTCACCGACGGTCTGCTTGGCCTGCGGGTCGTCGCCGGAGAGGAACGCGGTCGGTGTCTGGGTGAGCGTGGCCGGTGCGGTCATCACTGGGAAGAGCATGGTGTTGAGTGTCTTGACGACGTGCGTTTCGGGGAGCGCTTCCTGGAGTTGTTCGGCGAGGCTTGAGCCGGGGTAGATCAGGTCGGCGGGCAGTCCGTCCGGTCCGTCGACGGTGGCGTTGGAGACGTCGACGAGGATCTTGTCGCGCAGTTCCTCCCGTAGGGCGACGAGCCGGTCCAGCGAGCCGGTGCCCGGGGTGGCGTTGATGATGATCTGGGCTGTGCGGGCGGCGTCGGCGGCGGCGCCCGGCGTGCGGTCCGCGACGGTCACCTCGTGCCCTGCCTGGGTGAGGGCGGTGGCCAGGTTGCCGCCGACGCGGCCGTTTCCGAGAACTGCGATCGTGGTCATGATGATCCGGTCCTTCCGTGCGTGCAGGTTGTGGTGCGTGGTCAGCGTGAGAGGGTGGCGACGGCCTCGGCGTGGACGCCGGGCGCGGTGGCCAGGAAGCTTTCGCTCTGCGGGGTCCAGGCGCGGCCGTCGGCGTCGGAGATCCGTCCGCCGGCCTCGGTGACGAGCAGCGCCCCGGGGAGCAGGTCCGCGCGGGCGCCGGCGAACTGCCAGAAGGCGTCGATCCGACCGGCGGCCACATTCAGCAGGTGCAGGGTCGCGGGCACGGCGGTGCGAACGACGAGCGCGTCGAAGAGCATCGCGGTGATCGAGGCGCCGACGCGTCGCACGACCTTCTCGTTCTCGTCCGGCCGGGCCTGGCTGGTGGCCACGATGCTCAGGCCGAGGTCCGCGCTCTGGGAGACGTGCAGCGGCCGGCCGTCGAGGTGGGCGCCGGCGCCGGTGAGCGCGGTGTAGGTCTCGCCGGTCAACGGCAGGTGGACCGCGGTGAGCACCGGCTGGTTCTCGCGCACGAGGGTGGCGGTCACCGCCCACTCCGGCAGGGCGTGCAGGTGGTTGACGTTGCCTTCGGCCGGATCCACGACCCACCATTCGCCGGGCGGCAGCGCCCCGCCGTCCAGCTCGTCCTCCACCCAGCCGGCGTCCGGGCGCACGCACGTGAGGCGGGGGCGCAGGATGTCGAGGGCCATCTCGTCGTTGGCGGCGAGCGCGCGCATCAGCTCATCGCGACTCTGATAGCGGACCACCTCGCCGAAGCGCTCGCGCAGCGCCGAACCCGCCTCACGCACGGCGACCGCGGTCTGGGCGAGCACGTCGGCGTCGAGGGCGGCGACGTCAGTGGTCTGAACCGTTTCGGACATGGTGAACTCCCTTGTGAGTAGGGGGTGTTGAGGCCGTTCGAGTCGAACTGTTCGCTCGGTTCAGCGCCCTGGTCTCGAAGGTATACAGACCCTTGATTGACTTCAAATGCATGTTAGGCACGGCTAGGATTACTCGCATGCAATTGGATTTGAATCTGCTCGCCGCGCTCGACGCGCTGCTGGAGGAGGGCAGTGTGGCCGGGGCGGCGGCGCGCCTGCACGTCACCGCCCCCGCGATGAGCCGGAGTCTGGGCCGCATCCGGCGCACGACCGGGGACCAGATCCTGGTGCGCACCGGCCGCACGATGACCCCGACGCCGTACGCGATCGCCGTCCGGGAACAGGTGCACGAGCTGCTGCACCAGGTCCAAGGGGTGCTGGCACCGAGCCGTGAACTCGATCTGGCAACGCTGGAGCGCACCTTCACACTCCGCTGGCACGATTCCCTGGTCGCCCTGAGCGGCCCCGCACTACTCGCGGCCGTGCGCGGACAGGCGCCGGGCGTGCGATTGCGCTTCGTCGCGGAATCGAGCATCGACACCCCCGAGTTGCGGCGCGGCGAGGTCGACCTGGAGGCGAACGCCAACCGCCCGAGCGCACCGGACATCCGAGCCGAGAACGTGGGCGAGACCCGCCTCGTCATCGTCGTAAGGCAGGGGCACCCCCTCACCCGCGTCAGGACCGTCACCGCAAAGCGGTACGCTGCCGCCGAGCACGTCACCGTCTCGCGACGGGGAAACCTCAGCAACGCCCTCGACGACGCCCTCGCACGGCTCGGCCTCACCCGCCGCGTGGTGGCGACCGCGCCCACCGAAGCGGCCGCGCTGGAATTCGCGCGCGGCTCCGACCTCCTGATCAGCGTCCCCGAAGCCACCACACGGTCAGCGGTCGCCGACCTCGGCCTGGTCGTGCTCCCCCTCCCGCTCGAACTGCCATCGGCACCGATATACCTGTCGTGGCATCAGCGCTACGACACCGACCACGCCCACGCCTGGCTGCGCGGGCTGGCGCGAACCGCGCTGGCCATGAACGGAGAGTCGTAGTCGGCGCCGTCCGGCCGCTTCACCCATAACGTCCACGCGACCACCTTGATGCCGCACGGCCGGCCGCTCTCCGCACCGGCATCAGAGCACCAACCCCGCCGGTAGGCGTACACGACCGAGCTGAACGGGGCCGCGAAGCCCGAGCTTGCCGAGAAGGCAGGACACGAACGTCTCGACAGACTCCTGGCCGCCTACCCCCATGCTGCGTCGGCCGTGGGGTGGCCGGAGCGACGCCTGCGGCTCACGATCGCTGACCTGTTTGTCCTGCTCAGTCAGTCGGTCGGATACAGGTCGCTTCAGGAGGCCGTCGCGGGAACGAGGTTGTCGAGTCCCTTCGCACTCCCCGTCGCGGCCTCGATCGAGCGCGGCAGCATGATGCTCTCGTAGGCGCGGACGGATCGCCCGACGCCTCAAACACTACGTTGCCCGAAAGGTCTTCAACCTGGTCAGGCCCTCGCCATCATGGCCCCTGTCGTAGGGGCAGCTGTGACAGGTGAGGAACTCCTGTCGGGCAGGTGCCGGCGGGGGTTCCTGTGTTCGGGGCCGCCTGGTTCGCGGTGCTCGGGGCGGTCTTGCCGTGCTCCGGCACGCCGTTCTCGACGGCGTGGGGACAGCGGTGACGATGCGGGTGCGGTGGCCGAAGTGCAGCAGCGGGCGGGGGACGTTATGCGGCAGACGAGGGCCATTCTGGTTGTGCATTCTTGGGCCTCAATTCCTTAATTCCTTGCGCGGTCACGGTGTTGTAGGCGGGAAAGGGGCCGTGAGATCGCAGGAGTATGCCAGGAAGCGCGTCGTCGCGGAGGGGAAAGGACTGGGGAGCGGCATTCGGAAGATGCTGGAGGAGACACGACCGGCTTTCGTGCTTCCGTAGGCAGGTGCTGTCCGGAGGCCCTGTGGCTGACATGTGCTCAGTGTGCGCCGCCTGCTGCTTGGGTCTACTTTTCCAGCCGGGACAGGTCGGGTGCACGGTCGCCAGAGGCTTCCGGTATCGCGTCGGTGATCAGTTGTGTCTGCTCGGCCGAGAGCGTGAGCGCAAGCGCCGCGGCGTTCTCGTCGAGGTGGGTGCGGCGGCGCATGCCCGGCAGGGGGATCACGCTGTACGGCTGTGCCAGTAGCCAGGCCAGTGCCAGTTGCGCGGGAGTGCAGCCGAGGTTCCCGGCCAGTGCCCGTACACGTTGGACCAGGCGCAGGTTGGCTGCCAGGTTCTTGGTGTGGAACCGGGGTTGGTCGCGGCGGATGTCGTCGGGAGCCAGGGTGTCCACGCCGGTCAGTGTTCCGGTGAGGAGTCCGCGGCCGAGCGGCGAGTACGCCACCAGCGTGACGCCGAGTTCGCGGGCCGTGGGCAGGATCTCCCGCTCCAGGCCGCGTGTCCACAACGAGTATTCGCTCTGCAGCGCGGCGACCGGGGCTGTCGCCCACGCCCGGCGCAGCGTGTCGGCGCTTACCTCCGACAGGCCGATGTGGCGCACCTTGCCCTCGGCGACCAGTTCGCTCATGGCGCCGACGGTGTCCTCGATGGGGACGGCCGGGTGGCGACGGTGCAGGTAGTAGAGGTCGAGATGGTCCACTCCGAGCCGGCGCAGTGACGCGGTACAGGCCCTCTTGGCGTAGGCGGGCGTCGAGTCGACCCGTCGCGCCCGGCGGTCGCCGGACCGTACGACACCGAACTTGGATGCCAGGAACACCTCGTCGCGGCGTCGCGCGACCGCTCGTCCCACCAACTCCTCGTTGGTGTACGGGCCGTACATGTCGGCCGTGTCGAGGAAGGTGAGGCCCAGGTCGAGTGCCCGGTGGATCGTGGCGGTCGACTCCGCCTCGTCGGCGGGGCCGTAGAAGTCGGACATGCCCATGCAGCCCAGGCCCATCGCCGACACCAGGGGACCGCCGCGCCCCAGCCGCCTGCGCAGCATCCGAGCCTCCTTGTGGTCTTCTCCACGTTTCACCCTGCCCTCTACCCTGAGAGAGACGCCGGTGCGCATCCGGGAAGGGGATGTTGATGACCGGGGATGCCCTGAACGGCTGGACACCGCAGACCTTCGCCTCCGACACCACCTTTCGCCTCCCCTACAGCCCCGACCACGCCCTCCTGGCCCGCCGATTGCGTACCGAGGTGCTCGACGGCCGCGGCTTCGCCGTGGTGACGGGTACGCCTGCCGGCACCATGAGCACCCGGGCGGCCCAGGAGTTCGCCACATCGATGCTCGGCCACCTCGGTGAGCCGCTGGTGCAGGGCCGGGGCCCGGACACCTCACTGGGTTGGCTGGTCCGGGACGAGGGTGTCTCGTCGTACACCGACGACCGCCGCTTCCACGAGAACGCCTACACCTCCAAGTCGCGCGGCTACTTGCACCTTCACAACGACCGGGCAGTCCAGCCCTTCGGTCAGGAACCCGACTGCGTCGCCCTTCTCACGCACCGCAAGGCCATGCGGGGTGGAGCTTCCGTGTTGGTGGACGGTTGGACAGTGCACCGCATCCTTCGCGAGTCGTCGCCGCACGCGCTGGACCTGCTCAGCACGCCGTACCCGGTGGACCGTCGCCACGTCACGCCCCAAGGCGAGAGTCCTGTCGTGTGGGCGCCGGTGTTCGAGCAGGCCGACGGCCGCGTCCAGGTCCGCTGCAACCTCAAACGCATCGAGACCGCCGGCGAACTGACCGGCGAACCCATCCCGCCTCATCAGCGGGCGGCCCTCGAAACGCTGCGCCAGGTGCTGGCCCGCCCGGAGCTGAAATTGACGATCCCACTGGAGGAGGGCGACTGCCTCGTCATCGACGACCGGCGCGTCCTGCACGGCCGCACGTCCTACGAGGACCACTCCGACGCCGCCCGCCGACGCTGCCTGGTACGGGTCATGCTGCGCTGTGCACCCGGCGCGGAACCTCCCGCCGCCGATGTGTACGCCGCCCGCGAGGTGTTCCACCTGGTCAGACCCATACAGGCGTGATCCCGGTCATAGGGGCTGTTGTGAGATGTGAGAGCGTGCAGGGCGTGAGCGAGATACCGACGCGCTCTCTCCAGCACGGCCTTGATGGGCCAGAAGACGCCCTAGTCCTGATCACGAGCAAGGCAGCGCATCCGTACAGCGGATCATGGTGAGCTACAACGAGCCGGGTCGCCCGGTCACCTACGCCGTCTCGACCGTGATGCTCTGACCTGCACGTATCCCGCTTCGGGCGCGGCGGCGGGCACGCTCCGGCCGGCCTCGTGTCGGCTCTTCCTGACCCGGGTGTCAGGACCGCGTCAGATAGTTCGGTAGCGTGGCCGGGTGAGCGAGAAGACCCTGCAGCACCGGATTGACGGTCCCGACGACGCCCCCGTACTCGTACTGGGCGCCTCGCTCGGTACCACATGGCACATGTGGGACCGGCAGATCCCCGAGCTGACCCGTCACTGGCGGGTCATCCGTTTCGACCTGCCCGGTCACGGCGGTTCGCCCGCCCACCCGGCCTCGTCCATCGCCGAGCTGGCCGACCGGCTGGTCACCACCCTCGATGGTCTGGGCGTGGAGCGCTTCGGCTACGCCGGCTGCAACATCGGCGGTGCCATCGGCACCCAGCTGGCGCTCACCCGCCCGCACCGGGTCACGTCGCTGGCGCTGGTGTCCTCCTCGCCGCGCTACGGCACCGCCGACGCCTGGCGTCAGCGCGGTGTCGTGATCCGTACGAACGGGCTCGACCCGATCGCCCGCACCGCGCCCGAGCACTGGTTCACGGGCGGCTTCGCGGGTGCCCAGCCCGCGATCGTCGAGTGGGCCGTGCAGATGGTGCGGACCACGGACCCGGGCTGCTACATCGCCGCCTGTGAGGCGCTCGCCTCCTATGACGTGCGGTCCTCCCTCGGCCGGGTCGGGGTGCCCACGCTCGTCGTCGTGGGCTCCGAGGACCAGGTCACGCCGACGACCGACGCGCGCACGCTGGTCGCCGGAATACCGGATGCGAGCCTGGCGCTGGTGCCCGGCACCTCCCATCTCGTTCCCGTCGAGCAGCCGGCCGCCGTCACCGAACTCCTCATCCGGCACTTCACCACCGCCTGGCACGACAAGCCGGGCCCCGGCGGGCCGGCCGCGATCGGCGCGGCCGCCCCCAAGCCGCAGATCGCGCCCCCGCCGCCCCCGCAGTCGGCGCCCGCCGCCATAGAGTCCGGGCTCACCCAGCCGGAAGCGGCCCGCGGCGGCACGTACGACCAGGGCATCAAGATCCGCCGCGAGGTGCTGGGCGATGCGCATGTCGACCGGGTCGAGGCCACGGCCGACGAGTTCACCGGCGACTTCCACGACTTCATCACCCGCTACGCGTGGGGCGAGACCTGGTCCAGACCGGGCCTGGACCGACGCACCCGGAGCATCGTCACGCTCACCGCGCTGGTCGCCCGCGGCCACCTCGAAGAACTGGTGCTGCACACCCGCGCCGCGCTCCGCAACGGCCTCACCCCGACGGAGATCAAGGAAGTCCTCCTGCACACCGCCGTCTACTGTGGCGTCCCGGCCGCCAACTCGGCCTTCGCGGTGGCCCAGCGGGTCATACGGGAGGAGACGACGCCGGAGGCGTGAGGCGCCGAGGCAGGTACGGAACCCATTTGCCGGCGCGCCGAGGCAGGTGCGGAACCGATCCGTCGGCGCGCTGAGGCAGGTAGCGAACCCACCCGCCTGCGCGCCGTTTCCGCCGCCCGCGCGCGGCAAACTGGCTCCATGGAACTCACGAAGAAGACGCATGCCTGTGTCCGGCTGGAGAAGGACGGGCAGACGCTCGTCATCGACCCCGGTGTCTTCAGCGAGGATGACGCGGCCGTGGGAGCGGACGCGATCCTGGTCACCCATGAGCACATGGACCACTTCAACGAGGACCGGCTGAGGGCGGGCATGGAGGCCAACCCGGCCGCCGAGATCTGGACCCTGGCCAGCGTCGCCGACCAGATCTCGGCCGCGTTCCCCGGCCGGGTGCACACCGTCGGCGAGGGCGACACCTTCACCGCGGCCGGTTTCGAGGTCGAGGTGCACGGTCAGCTGCACGCCGTCATCCACCCGGACATTCCGCGCATCACCAATGTCGGTTTCCTCCTCGACGGGGCGGTCTTCCACCCGGGCGACGCGCTCACCGTCCCCGAAGGCCGCAGCGTGGACACGCTGCTGCTGCCGGTCCACGCGCCCTGGAACAAGGTCGCCGAGATCATCGACTACGTCCGCGAGGTCGCGCCCCGCCGGGCCATCGACATCCACGACAGCCTGCTCCAGGACCACGCCCGCCCGGTCTACGACTCCATGATCGACAAGCTGGGCGGGACGGATCACGGCCGGCTCACACCTGGCAGCACCACCGAGCTCGGCTGACTGTCAGACCCTGGCTGTAGGTTTACGGACATGCGCATCGCGACCTGGAACGTCAATTCGATCACCGCCCGCCTCCCGAGGCTGCTGGCCTGGCTGGAGAGCACCGGCACGGACGTGCTGTGCATCCAGGAGACCAAGTGCTCGGCCGAGCAGTTCCCGCGCGACGAGCTGCGCGAACTGGGCTACGAGGCCGCCCTCAACTGCAGCGGCCGGTGGAACGGCGTGGCCCTGCTCTCCAAGGTGGGCCTGGAGGACGTGGTCGCCGGTCTGCCCGGCGGTCCGCACTACGAGGGCGTGGAGGAGCCGCGCGCGATTTCCGCGACCTGCGGCCCGGCCCGCGTCTGGTCGGTGTACGTACCCAATGGCCGCGAGGTCGGCCATGCGCACTACACCTACAAGCTGAGCTGGTTCGAGGCTCTGAAGGCGGCGGTCGCCGAGGACGCCTCGGGGTCCCGCCCCTTCGCCGTCCTCGGCGACTACAACGTGGCACCGGCCGACGAGGACGTCTGGGACCCGGCCGTCTTCGAAGGCGCCACCCATGTCACCCCCGCCGAGCGCGCCGCGCTGTCCGCGCTGCGGGAGGCGGGCCTGACGGACGTTGTACCGCGCCCCCTCAAGTACGACCGCCCGTACACGTACTGGGACTACCGCCAGCTCGCCTTCCCCAAGAACAACGGCATGCGCATCGACCTGGTCTACGGCAACCAGCCGTTCGCCAAGGCCGTCTCGGACGCCTATGTGGACCGCGAGGAGCGCAAGGGCAAGGGCGCCTCGGACCATGCGCCGGTGGTGGTGGATCTGGAGGTCTAGGCCCGAGGGGAGGGGCCGGGCCGTCAACTCGCCGAGCTCTCAGCCCCTCCCTTCCGGTACCAGCGCCCGGAGGTCCACCGAGTCGCCGAGGGCCTTGAGGCCCGCGTCGCCGGGGTGGAGATGGTCGCCGCTGTCGTAGGCGGGCAGCATCCGCTGGGGGCGCTGCGGATCGCGGATGACGGCGTCGAAGTCGAGCACCGCGTCGAAGGTCCCCTCGTGGTCGCGGATGAACGCGTTGACCGCCTGGCGGCGCGCTTCGACGGCCGGGGTGCAGTCGGTGTAGCCCTCGCAGGGGGCGACGGTCGCCGCCACGACCCGCAGCCCCCGTTCGTGCGCGCGCCCGGCGATGGCCCGCAGACCGCCGATGACTTCGTCCGCCTCGGTGCCCCAGCGCACGTCGTTGATGCCCTCGAAGACGACGACGGTCCGCGCCGCCGGCTGCGCCAGTACGTCCCGCTCCAGCCGGTGCTGGGCGCTCACCCCGCCCATGTCCTTGCTGACCCCGTCGCCCAGATAGCGGTCGGTGACGATGCGGTTCGCCGAGATGCCGTGGTTGATCACGCCGTAGCGGGGGAGCAGGCTCTGCGCCTGGAAGCGGCGGGCCAGCACATCGGGCCAGCGCCGGTTCGCGCCGCTCGTCGACTTCACCCCGTCGGTGATCGAATCGCCCAGTGCCACGATCGAGCCGGGGCCCCCTTCGACATCGACGCCCGTCAGGAACGGCCAGCTGGTCATGGTCTCCGGATAGGCCGCGCCGTCGCGGTCACCACTACGGTCGCCGCTGCCCGGCGCGCTCACGTAACTGAGCTGGGTCGCCTCCTGGTGCACCGGCGCGGCCGTCACCGTACCCGGCAGATGGATGCTCACCAGCAGGTTGGTGTCGGCCGGCACGGTGAAGTCCACCGGATCGCTGAACGCCTCGGCCCCTGCGGGTATACGGGTCCCGGTGTGCCCCCGGTCGAAGGTCAGCGGGACCGGCGCGGTCCGCGCCGCCGCCCCCGAGTCCTGGAGCGCGATGCTCGCCGACGCGATGTCCACCGGGGCCGCGGCGAACGTGTTCGCCAGCCGGATCCGAGCCCTCGGGCCGCCCGCGCCGGCGTGTACGACGAGCCGCAGCGTGCGGTCCTGCCAGGGCCCGACGGCCCGGTAGCCGGCCGTGCTCGCCGCCCAACTCCCCGTCCTGCCCTGCCCGGTGTCGCGTACCGACACCGCGAACACATGCAGATCACCGGCCGCGCCGGGGGCCGGGGGAAGCGTCACCGACACCACTTCGCGCCCGGCCCGCAGGGGTACGGTCACCGCGTACAGCCGGGCCGTTTCGGTGGTCTGGCCGCCCGCGCCGTTGATGTGCGGCAGCGCCACCGCCTTGGTGCTCAGGGGGCCCGACCGCCAGTCGGGGGCGGTGAGTTCGTAGCGGCTGCGGGATCCGTCGCGGTAGCGGACGGTGCCGGTCCCGGTGACCGCCGGGCCGTTCTCGCCGTCCGTAGCGCTCCCGTCGTCCGGGTCGTTCCCGACGTCGGGGTCGATGCCGCCCGTGCCCGCGACCAGGAACGTGAGCGCGTCGCCCCGCCCGGTCACCGTCACCGGCTGCCCGTCCGCCACCACGTTGTCCGGGGCGCCGGCCGCCGAGCGCGGCCAGCCGATCCGTGCCCCGTCGATCGCCAGGACGCTTCCGCGTGACCAGCCCGCCGCGGCCAGGTCCTGTGCGGACAGCGAATGGCCGGCGCCGTCGAAATCGGCGGTCCCGGGTCTGGAGTCGTCGCTGATCGCCGTGTTGTTGAAGAGCCGGGCCAAGGGCATCGGGCCGGGCGGGTGTTGCATCGAAGGAGTCGTGGGAGTCGCGGGAGTCGAAGGAGCTGATGAGGTCGATGGAGCGGTGCGGGCCGCCGGGGCTGCCACGGCGGCCGCGGCCCCTGTCGGCAGGCTTGTCGCGCCGACCAGCAGCGCCATGGCCGTGCCCCAGAACCGTCGTCGTGAGAATCGTCGTCGCGAGAACCGTCGTCGTGCGGGCATGAATCGTTCCCTCCCGATGGCGTCAACAGGCAGGTGCTGAGCCGCGATCCGGCCGTTCCCGCGAGAGGTTGGGGGAGCTCCTGCGGATCCAGCGATCCGATTCGATCCGAGCCGAGCGCCATGAAAGTAGGGAGGCCACCAGGGGACGTCAAGGTGACGATCGGGTCACCGTGCTGCCGCGCGCCTGTAGTCGCGCCCCCGGGGCGGGTGGGACCCTGCACACCATGAACATGTCTTTCCTGGACAAGTGGCGCAAGCGCCCGCGCGCGGACCATCCGGTGTCCCTCGCGGAGTCGGTGCGCGCCGACCCCGCCAGCGTCGTCGAGCTGCTGTCCGAATGCGAGCTGCTGCGGGCCCAGGCCAACGCCGCGGGAGTCGAACTCGACGACTCCGTACGGTCGTTGGAAGCGCTGGACCAGCTGCAGCCGGTCTGGCGGGACGACCCCGAAGTGCTGCCCTGGCTCGGCAACGACGCGGGCCTCTACCTCGGCACCGTCCTGGTGCGTACGGTGCGCGGCGCGGTCTGGCATGTGCGGTCGAACGGGCAGCCGGTGGTGCGGCTGGCGTCGGGACGGGAGATCGATGTGGTGCGGGCGGGCCATGGCTGGGCGGACATCGGGGCGCCCGAGCTGTCCCAGCTGTACGCGGAGGCCGCGGAGAGCTGACCCGGCGGCGCCACCCGCCAGCGCCACCCGGGAACCGCCCGGAACCGTCCGAAACCGCCCGCGGACCGTACGTGCATCGTCCACGAGCCGCCCCCGAACCGCATACGTAAACCTGGCTTATGACCTCACATAACCCCGTATGTGCGTGTCATGCGTGTCAGTAGAGAACTGTCCCTTTCTGGCCGGTAAGTTGCGGGCTCTCCGCTGTACGGATGAGAGTGGGCAGGTCTGCATATGGCCGGTGAAGCGCTGATTGAGATGCGCGGGGTCAACAAGCACTACGGGCAACTGCATGTCCTCCAGGACATCGACCTCACCGTCGGCCGCGGGGAGGTGGTGGTGATCATCGGTCCCTCCGGAGGTGGGAAATCCACCCTGTGCCGGGCCATCAACCGCCTGGAGGACATCGAGTCGGGCAGCATCACCCTCGCCGGCAAGCCACTGCCCGAGGAAGGCCGGGCGCTGGCCCAGATGCGTGCCGACGTCGGCATGGTCTTCCAGTCCTTCAACCTGTTCGCGCACAAGACCGTGCTGGCCAATGTGATGCTGGCGCCGGTCAAGGTCCGTAAGAAGAGCAAGGACGAGGCGGCCCGGCGGGCCCGCGAACTCCTGGACCGGGTCGGGCTCGCCTCCCAGGCCGACAAATATCCGGCGCAGCTCTCCGGCGGCCAGCAGCAGCGCGTGGCCATCGCCCGCGCACTCGCCATGGACCCGCAGGCGCTGCTCTTCGACGAGCCGACCTCCGCCCTCGACCCGGAGATGATCAACGAGGTGCTGGAGGTGATGCAGCAGCTCGCCCGGGAGGGGATGACCATGGTCGTCGTCACCCACGAGATGGGGTTCGCCCGCTCCGCCGCCAACCGTGTGGTGTTCATGGCCGACGGCCGCATCATCGAGGACCGCACCCCCGAGGAGTTCTTCACCGCGCCACGGAGCGACCGGGCGAAGGACTTCCTCTCCAAGATCCTCAAGCACTGAACGGGGGCGCCGCGATGCACGTTCACTCCCCACGCCACCACTTCCCTCGTCACTCCCCTCGCCGCCTCCCGCGGCACTTCACCCGCCTGCGCCGGGCCCTCGCGGCGGTCGCGCTCACCGCCCTCGCGCTGACCGCCGCGGCCTGCGGCCGGGAAGGCAGCCCGCCGGTCAAGGGCCCCGAGGGCAGCGAACTGCCCCGGTACCCGGTCGCCGAGAACTTCCGGCTGCCCGACTCGCCGACCTGGGCGAAGGCCAAGAAGCGCGGCCATCTCATCGTCGGCGCCAAGGAGGACCAGCCCTACATGGGCGAGAAGGACCCGGCGTCCGGCCTCTACACGGGCTTCGACATCGAGATCGCCAAGATGATGTCCGCGGCCCTCGGCTTCCCCCCGAAGACGATCGAGTTCAAGACCATCGCGTCCGCCAACCGCGAGACCGCCCTGCAGAACGGCCAGATCGATCTCTACGTCGGCACCTACACCATCAACGACAAGCGCAAGAAGCTGGTGGGCTTCGCCGGCCCGTACTACATGGCCGGCCAGTCGCTGCTGGTCCGCGCCGACGAGAACGACATCAAGGGACCCGAGGACCTGGCCGGCAAACGCGTCTGCTCGGCGGCCGGTTCGACGCCGTACCAGCGCATCCAGACCGACTACCCCAGGGCGACCCTGATCGCCTACGACACCTACTCGGTGTGTGTGGACAACCTGCTCGCCTACCAGGTCGACGCGGTCACCACCGACGACGCGATCCTGGCCGGCTATGCCGCGAAGGTGCCCGACGAGCTGAAGGTGGTCGGCAAGCCGTTCTCCGAGGAGCCGTACGGCATCGGGGTCCCGCACAACGACAACGCGCTGCGGTTCGCGCTGGACGACGCGCTGGTGGCCGACGAGAAGAACGGCGACTGGAAGAAGGCGTACGACGCGACGCTGGGCCTGTCCGGAGTGCCCGCACCGAAGCCGCCGCCGGTCGACCGCTACCCGGCGAGCTGAGGAATGAGGACCTGACCGATGAACGTTCTCCTCGACAACCTCTCCCTCTACGGGGACGGCCTGCTCGGCACCGTCGAACTCACCGTCTACGCCTCGGTGCTGGCGCTCGTCCTCGGCTTCGTCATGGCGGCCTTCCGCGTCGCGCCGGTCAGATCCCTGCGGGCCTTCGGCACGGCATGGGTCACGGTGCTGCGCAACACGCCCCTGACGCTGCTGTTCTTCGCGGTGGTGCTGGGCCTGCCACGCTTCGGGGTGGTGCTGCCCTTCAAACTGTTCGCGATCATCGCGCTGGGCTGCTACACCTCGGCCTTCATCTGCGAGGCGATGCGCTCCGGGATCAACACGGTGCCGGTCGGGCAGGGCGAGGCGGCCCGCAGCCTGGGCATGACGTTCCCGCAGACCCTCGGCGACGTGGTCCTCCCGCAGGCGTTCCGGTCCGTCATCCCGCCCATCGGCTCCACCCTGATCGCGCTCGCCAAGAACTCCGCGATCGCCGGATCGTTCAGCGTCGTCGAACTGCTCGGCGTCTACAAGCCGCTCAACGAGATGGGCTACAGCATCATCTGGACCTTCGTCTGGATCGCCGTCGGCTATCTCCTCGTGACCCTGACCATCAGCGCGGTGTTCAACCTGCTGGAGAAGCACTTCGGAGTCGCCCGATGACCACTGCCCTCTACGACATCCCGGGGCCGAGGACCAGGCGGCGGCATCTCTTCTACGGGCTCGCCGCCAGCGCCGTGATCATCGCTCTGGTCGCCTGGATCATCTTCCTGCTCTTCGATACCGGCCAGTTCGTCGCCGTGAAATGGAATCCCTTCACCTACGAGGGAATTCAGGAACTGCTGCTGCGCGGCCTGGGCAACACCCTCAAGGCGTTCGCCTACGCGGCGGTGCTGTCACTGGCACTGGGCGCGGTGCTCGCGACCGGCCGGCTCTCCGAGCACCGGGCCCTCCGCTGGGTGAGCACCCTGGTGGTGGAGTTCTTCCGCGCGATGCCCGTCCTCGTCATGATCTTCTTCGTCTATGTGGCGCTGAAGGTCGAACCGCTGCCCGCGCTGGTCACCGGGCTGACCCTCTACAACGGTTCGGTGCTCGCCGAGGTCTTCCGCAGCGGAGTCAACTCCGTGGAGCGCGGGCAGCGGGAGGCGGCGTACTCACTGGGCATGCGCAAGACGCAGGTCATGACGCATGTCCTGGTGCCGCAAGGGGTGCGCGCGATGCTGCCGGCGATCATCAGCCAGCTGGTGGTGGCGCTGAAGGACACCTCGCTGGGCTTTCTGATCACCTATGACGAGTTCCTGCACGCCGGCAAGCTGATCGCCTCCAACCTCAATTACGGCCTGCCGTTCATCCCCGTCGTCATGGTCATCTCGCCGATCTACATCGGGCTGTGCATGCTGCTGTCCTGGTTCGCCAACTGGGTTTCCAAGCGCCAGAAGCGCAACCCCAAGGTCGAGGCCGTCGAGGTGGCCGCCGCGGAACCGGGCCCGCTGCTTCCGGGCGGCCACCAGCCGCCGACCGCCTGAGCGTGCGCGCCGCCCGCGCTCAGCGGATGCGGCGGGCGAGCCACCGGCTGAGGCCGCCCCGGAAGATCAGCTCCTTGTACGTCTCGTCGCCCGGCAGCGGCACGATCAGCCACTGGCCCGGTGGGAAGGCCCGCTGTTTCACATACGCCAGCCCGCCGTACACGGACCGCAGAAAGGCCGGCACCGCGTCCCGGGGGACGTCCGGGAACTCCACCCCGTCGACGGTGATCTTCGCATCGTCCTCCGGGAACACCTGGACGGTGACGGCGGGGGAGCCGCCCAGTTCGGCGAAGGCCTCGTGCGGCAGCGAGCCGTCCGGGTCCAGGACCGTGAAGGCACCGGCCGCGGTACGGCGGGAGGTCTGGTCCGCGCCGATGTCGTCGGTGACGGTCAGCTCCAGCCGGTAGGCGTCCGCGATCTCGCGGATCGCGGTGACGACGGCCTCGGTGGTCGGCAGATGCGGATGTCCCATGGCGTCGATCATGCCTTATGGGCTATTTCGGCCCGGGGCCCACCCGTACGATCCGCGCCTCCGAGGGCACCTTCAGATCGTCCGCCACGATGAAGTAGTAATCCCCCGGGGGTGCCGCCGCCGGGTTCTTCGGGGCCTTTGCCCTGACCCTGCCGGTCCGCTCGTCGTAGCCGGTCACCTGGAGCCAGATGAATCGCTGGCCGGTGTCACTGCCGTGCGCTGGGGAGCCGAGACGGACGATCGCGAGCCGGGGCCGGCTCAGGTTGGCGCCCTTGGCGGTGACGGTGAATTCCCCGTCGTACGTCAGCGCCAGCCGGCCGTCCGAGAACACGGTGGGCCGGGGACCGCGCCACAGATACGCCGGGAAGTAACGCTCCGCTTCGAATCCGCCGGTGCTGCCTGCCTTGAGCACGGTCCCGTCGGGCTGAAGCAGCGCCGTCGAGTGGAATCGGCGGTCGGTGGTGCCGGAGGCCACGGGCTGGAATTCCTCGGACTCGGTATCGAACAACTCGGCTTCATAAACCCCCTTGTTGCCCCGGCTGCAGCGGCCCTGTTCCGCGCCGCCGCTGATGAGGACATTGCCGTCGGCGAGGAGGGTGGCGTCGCACAACAGTCGCGGCCGGCGCAACGGGCGCTTGGTGTAATGCCAGTTGCCCACCTTGGTCAGCGACTCCGCCGTGTCGATACGCAGGATTTCGGCGGTCGCGGTGCCGTCCCCGAACCGCTCCGTGGCACGGTGCTCGGTACGGGACTCATGCTGGCCGCCCACCACGAAAAGCCGCATCGCGGCATCGCCGTCCGTGAAGGGCAGCAGCACCGCCGAGCCGGCCGTCGGATAACTGCGCGAGCCGCGGCCGGCCATGGTGCGCCAGCCCGGTGCCCGCTTGAGCGGCGGCTTGCGGTCGGGGAGGTATTCGTACAGCCAGGTCCGGTTCATCTCGACGAGCGCCAGCACCGTTTCCCGGTCGCCCTTCGGCAGGACGAAGACGGCCGGATAAGTGGCGAGCCGGGCCCGGGGGAGCTTCTTCCGCAGGGCCGCGTCGTCGATGAGGTCCGGATAGGGCCTGCCCATCGCACGGCCGCCGCGTACGTTCTTTTCCGGGTCGTAGATCTCGTAGTCATTGTTGATGAGGTCCCAATAACCCGCCCCCGGATCGTTGCCGATGCCCGGCCTGCCGAGGAATACGTTCCGGCTGCCGGAGGTGATGAGCATCCGTCCGTCCGGGAGGGTGGTCACGCTCGGATACCAGCGCCGGACGGATGTCCGCCCTTCCGGTTTGAGCATCTTCCACTGGGGCCGCTTGGCCGGACCGTGGAGGTGAACGCCGGGAAAGAGATTCAAGTTCGGCGGCATGGCCGAGGGCATGACGACATCGTTCACGGTCGGCGAGGTGATATCGAGGGGAAGGGTCTCCGGATGCGTTGCCGGGACCGGTGGGCGCGGGACAAGGTCCAGTTTCCGATTATGGAAGCCGGCCGGGAGCCACTGGCCGCCGATCGGCTCGATCCAGACCTCGGCCCGCGTCGTGCCCTGGTCGGTGCCGACGTCGATATGAGCACCGGGTTCGTTCGGAGGACCGGCCTCGCACGGGGCCACCCACACCTCGGCCGGCTCCGCCTCACGGACCGTCACCACGACCGCCCGTGCCTGGTCGGAGAGGTCCTCACGGAGGCCTACGGTGCAGCGCCGGGTGCTGGAGACGGTGGCCTCGATGGGCTCGGTCGCCCCGTACGGCGCCCTGAGCGTGAGCCGTACGCCCCGGCGGGGCGCCGGATGCTCGCTCACGTTGTCGATCGTCAACCGCAACGGGTCAGGGGCGACGGTCAGCCCGGAGGGATGGCCGGGCGAAGTGCCGGTGGTCGCCGCGAATAACGGGCGGCGCGGGCGGGGGATGGTGCGCGGCTTCACCTGTGCTTCGGGCATGCAGGTCTCCTGAGCAGGGAGGGCGTTGGGGTTCCCGCCGAACGGAACTCACTACAAGTGCCGACCATACACAGAGAGTGAGGGGTCCGTTACTCCGTGCCGAGGTGCGATGCCCGGGTGGAGCCTGTCAGGTGCGTATCAAGCGTGGGGGTGGTGGGGGCGGCGCGGCCCGGGCCTCGGGTGGCCCAGGCCGCGCAGAACCCGCATACGACCGCGTACGAAATCTGCGTGCGGAACGTATGCGCCGGTCTTAGTCGCGCACCGGTACCGACACATACGACGGGTCGTCCGCCGGGGAAGAGAATGTCAGCCGGGCGCCCATCGGATTGTGCTCGATATACAGCGGATCGACGGAGTCCACGACCACCGCGAGCCGGTGCCCGGCCGGTACGTCATAGGCCGTGGAGAACAATTCCAGGTCCACTCCGAACGGTTGGTTCGGCGTCTTTCCGTGGAAAGTGAACGGTGCGTGCGAGACCAGCCTGCCGAGGCCGAGCGGGCCGACGTCATAGAGATACGCGATGCCGGTGCCGCTCTCCGCGGTGCTGGTCACGGTGGTGTGCAGCCGCGTTGTGCCACGGACCCGCTGCTCGGTCTCGTAGCGCTCCGATTGCCAGACGGCGGCCAGTGAACGGGGCAGCAGCGGAACCGAGGCCATCGGTGGGAGCCTCAGGAACTGGTCCAGCATGCTGGAGAGGAAAATCAGCCCGCCATTCGCGCCCGAGTCGAGATTCGTGTGAATGCGCCGGGTGTCGTTGAGCTCGATCCTCCGGTGCGCCGACGGCACATCCTTCCAGCTCTTGTAACCCTCGTACGCGCCGGTGGAACGGGACTTGAGGAGTACCGGCGATTCGCGGTCGATTCCGTTGTCCGTGCCCTTGAGGTAGTGGTCGAACCACCGCTTGGTGTTCGTCCAGGTGTCATTGGGCAGTCCCAGCAGTCCGAGCCCTTCGGCCGTGGCGTGGTCGCCCGGACGGAATTCCAGCCGCTTGGGGCCCTTCAGCTTCTCGTAGAAGTCGGCGTACTGATTGGGCGGGAACAGCGAATCGCCCCATGCGTTGCCGAGCATGATCGCCGCACCGTTGGCGTTGATCTTGTCGAGATAGGTGGCGGGCGAGCGCTTCTTCCCCCAGGCGATCATCTCGTCTTCCTTGGACAGGTTCGAGGTGAGGAAGTCCTTGAGAACGCCCTGGAGTTCGGGGCTGGGGCGGCCGGTCAGCGCACCGGCGCCGCCGAGCATCGCCGCAGCCTGGAGGTGCTGCGTACGGCCGCTGTAGATCGAGCCAATGAGGTCGGCCCAGCCGCTGAGCGCCGCCACCGCCTTGATCCGCTTGTCGAACGCGGACGCCAGCAGGCTGATGCCGGCACCGTACGAAACACCGCCCATGCCGACCTTCTGCGGATCGGCCGGGGTGTGGGCCAGCGCCCAGTCGATGACCTTCGACGCATCGGCGATGTCCTCGGGTCCTGCCGTCTCGATCTGTCCGCCGGACTGCCAGAATCCGCGCGAGTTGTATCCCACGACCACATAGCCCGAGTCGGCCAGCTTCTTGGCCTGCGCCATGTATTCGACCTGCGGCATCGCCCAACTGGTGGGCAGCACGATGACCGGGTACCGCCGGGTCCCGTCGGCGCCGGCGGGGGTGAAGACATTCGCCTTGAGGATGGTTCCGCCGTCGCCCTTGATGTCGACGAACTTCACGGATGCGGTGGCGGCGGAGGCGGCTGAAGTGGGGGATGCCGCTGTCGTGGCCCCGGCGGTTGCCGGTGCGCCGGTGAGAACCGTGGTGGCGAGCACCGCCGCGGAGACGGTGCCGATCGAGGCGCGCAAAGTCGTGCGGGAGGGCGTCATCTTCTCTCCAGATCTCGAAGCGGGCCGGTCGGACGCTGTCCGAAGACAGGAGGGGCGTCCGGTCGGCCCGTGTTAACTGGAGATTAAGGTCCGCCACTTACCCGTGGTAACCCGTCGGTAGGTTACGGCTGGGTAACATCACGGGGTCGAGTCGACGTCGACCGGCATGGCCGAGACGGCGCGCTTGCCGTGCGGGTCGACTCCCGCCGCGGCCAAGGGAATTGGCGGGCGCGGGGTCCGCACCCGTACCGCACCCGTACCGCGCCCGGACGGCGCTCGGGCAACGCTCGGCGGAACCTCTACCTCCGGCCGTTCATCCATCCATGTGGGTGAGAGGCGGGGCGAGACGCGGAGCGAGGCATGGGGCGCGAGTGGGTGACAGTGGACGAGGGAAGGGCAGCGGTGCCGGAAACGCCATTTGACGAGAGCGAGCGACGTACGTGGGCGGGGAGCGCGGAGGCGTACGCGGCCGGGTTCGCCAGGCTCTGCGCGTACCCGGTTCCGCGACTGCTGGACGCGGCCGGGGTCGGCGAGGGCACCCGCGTGCTGGACGTCGGGACGGGGACGGGCTCGGTCGCCGCGGCGGCCCGCGCCCGCGCGGCACGGGTGACCGCCGTGGACGCCGAACCGGAGATGGTCCGGAGTGCCGCCCGCGCGGTCCCCGACGCGGACGTCCGTACCGCCGCCCTGCCGCATCTCCCCTTCCCCGACGGGGAGTTCGACGCCGTCATCGGGAACTTCGTCCTCAACCACGTCGGGCGGCCCGCGGCGGCGCTCCGCGAACTGCGCCGGGTGACCGCGCCGGGCGGCCGTATCGCGCTGACGATCTGGGCGGCCCCCGCCGCGCCGGGCCAGGCGCTCCTCGGCCGCGCCGTACAGGCGGCCGGTGCGGTCCGCCCCGCGCATCTGCCCACCCTCGCTCCGGAGGACGACTTCCCGCGGACCGCACACGGCCTCGCGACGCTGCTGCGCGCCGCGGACCTGGCTGAGGTGACCTGCCGGCAGCTGTCCTGGAACCACCGCACGACGATCGAGGAGTGGTGGCGCGGCCCGGCCGCCGGAGTGGCGTCCATCGGCCAGATCGTGATCAGCCAGCCCCCTGCGGTGATCGAGCGGATCAGGCATCAACTGGGCGTGCTGGCCGAGGAGTTCATGGAGGCGGACGGGCGGCTGGTGTTGCCGCATTCGGCGTTGCTGGCGGTGGGGGCGGTGGGGTGATCGACCGGCGACCCCGCCCGGCGAGGGCTGGTCACCGGCGAGGTGACCAGCCCCTTCGTGCGACCGCGTCAGGCTTCGCCCAGCACCTCCGCGATGTGTGCTTCCGTGGCCGCCTTTTCGATCCCGAGTCCGGCCAGTGTGCCCTGGCCGTCCTCGAGTTCCAGCAGGGCGAGCAGGATGTGCTCGGTCCCGACGTAGTTGTGGGCCAGCCGCACGGCCTCCCGGAAGGTCAGCTCCAGCGCCTTGCGGGCCTGTGTGTCGAACGGAATGAGGTGGGGCACCTGCTCCGCCGCCGCGGGCAGCGTCGCCGTGGCCGCCTCCCGTACGGCGTCCAGCGTCACGCCCTGTGTCGTGATCACCTTCGCGGCGACCGCTTCGGGTTCGCAGAGGAGCCCCAACACCACGTGTTCGGTGCGGATTTCGTCGTTCCCCGCATCCCGGGCCTCTTTCTGTGAGGCCACCACGACGTTCCGGGCCCGATCGGTGAACCGGCCGAATCCCTGGCTGGGGTCGAGGGCCGCGGACGGGCCGGGGTCCTTCGGGACGAATCGCTTCTGGGCGGCCTGCTTGGAGACGCCCATGCTCCTGCCGATGTCCGTCCAGGAGGCGCCCGAGCGTCGTGCCTGGTCCACGAAGTGACCGATCAGATGGTCGGCGACGTCACCGAGGTGGTCCGCGGCGATGACCGCGTCGGAGAGCTGGTCGAGGGCGTCGGAATGAACCTTCTTGATGGCCTCGATGAGGTCGTCGAGGCGGACGGGGTTCGTCACTTGGACTGGTTTCGTCATGCGTCAACGGTAGGTTGACGATGGGCGGGCGTCAACCGTTAGTTGACGGTCGGGTGCGTGACGGGAGCGGCCGCGGCGCGCGGGCCGCGGCCGCTCCCCCCTGTCAGGCGCCCGGCGGCACCCGCGACGGGCGACCGGATCCCCGCGTGACCGAGTAGCCCGCGATGCCCGCGAGAGCGGCGAGCAGCCCGCCCGCCGCGGTCCAGATCCAGCGGTCGGACCACCAGCCGGAGGACCAGCCGCCGTCCGGCTCGCCGAGGGCGGCGGACTGCTTCGCCGTACCGTCCTCGTCTTCCTGTGCCTCGCCGTCGGCGGACGGCGATCCGCTGCCCTCCGGCTGTGCCGCGCCGGTGTGGGCGCCGATGCCCGGCACCAACGGAGCGGCGAGCGCACCGTCCACCGCCTGGCCGCCGCCCGCGTCGGTCGCGGTGGCCTCGACCTCGGCGTGCACCGGCAGGCCGAGGTCCTCCTGCGGCAGGTCGACGACCGTCAGACGCACGTAATAGCTGCCCGGCAGCGGATCGTTCGCCCACTGATCGGCCCAGGCGCGCACCGGGCGCAGCGTGCAGGACAGCTCCACGGAGCCGGCGTCCTTGGCGGCCGCCCTGCTCTGCGCGCCGTAGGTGCACGCCTGCCGGCGGCGCAGCCCGTCATATACGTCGAGCTGCCAGGTGGCGGCACCGTGCCGGGCGGTCTCCGGCAGCTTCACCTTGGCCTTCACCGTGGCGCGTTGACCGCTGTCCAGAGGGAGCGTCCAGTAGAGGTAGTCGCCGGTGGACGCGTCGGCCACGGCCCGCTGGTCCGGCTTCATTTTGGCCGCGGTGCGGAAGGACGTGCCCGCCTCGGTCGGGCCGTTGGCGCCGTCGCTCGCGCCGGGACTCGGGCTCCCCGACGCGCCGCTGTCCGAAGGGGCGTCCGAGGGGTCGTCCGCCGCGGCAGTGCCCACGGCGCCGAAGATGCCGCCGCCCACCAGCAGCAGGCTCGTCAATATCCGTACGGTACGCATCAGTTGGTCCTCCATACGGTGACGCGCCAGCGGGAGATCCAGCCCCACAGCAGACCGGCCAGAAGGCCGACGACGGCCATGACGCCCAGCAGCCACCAGCCGTGGCCGAGCCCGAAGGACGCCACGTCGGAGGCGTCGTCGGGCGCGTCGACCACGTCAACCGTGAGCTCGACGGGCAGGCCCGGCGAGGTCTTCACGGACGCGGGGGCCGAGAAGGAGTTGCTGACCTGGAGGCAGACGGTCTCCGCCGCGGGCTTCCCGTCCTCGTCCAGGTCCGCGTCGTCCGCTTCGGCCTTCGGGTAGCGCAGGCCGGACGAGATCACGTCGGTGCGGCCGCTGCCCGCCTCCGAGCCGCGGACGATCTCCCGGCCGTGCACGGTCGAGGCGCGCAGCAGGACGCCGTAGTCCTTGTTGACCGCACGGTCCGCGGCGACGCTCACCGACGCCCGCAGCTCCTGTCCGGGCAGCACATCCACCCGGTACCAGCGGTGCTCGGCGAACTTCTCGCGGTCGCTGTAGAGACCGGGCTTGAGCTTCGGGGCGCCGGCACACTCCTGCGCACCCTCGGTCGCCACCGGTGTGACGACCGGGTCGGCGGCTCGGTCCACCAACTGATGGACTCGGTCGCGGAGTTGCGCCTTGTGCTGCACGGAGGTGTAGGTGCCGCCGGTGGCCTCGGCGATGCAGCTCAGCTGGCTGCGGGTCTTGGCGTTCGGCAGCAGTCCGAGGGTGTCGATGGTCAGATGGATGCCCTTGGCGGCGATGTCGCGCGCCACTTCGCACGGGTCGAGCGGGGCGCAGGTGTCCTCGCCGTCCGTGATGAGGACGATCCGGCGGGTCGCGTCGCCGCCCTTGAGGTCGTCGGCCGAGGCGAGCAGGGCCGGGCCGATCGGCGTCCAACCGGTGGGGGCGAGTGTCGCCACCGCGGTCTTCGCCTCGGTCCGGTCGAGCGGCCCCACCGGGTAGAGCTGCTTGGTGTCCTTGCAGCCCGTCTTACGGTCCGTGCCGGGGTAGTTGGCACCGAGGGTACGGATGCCGAGCTGCACCTCTTCCGGCACCGCGTCCAGCACCTCGTTGAACGCCTGCTTCGCGGCCGCCATCCGGCTCTGCCCGTCGATGTCCCGCGCCCGCATGGAGCCGCTGACGTCGAGCACCAACTCCACCTTGGGGGCGGGCTTCGGGGCGGGTTCCGCATCCGGTTCGTCGGCCGCGGCGGGCCCGGCGGCCAGGGCGGCGACCAGGCCGCACACGGCGGCCGCCAGCCATTTTCTTATGATCATCGCCGGATCGTAGTGAGGATCCTCGTTTTGCTCCAAACGGAAGCATCTACGGGGCCATTTACGGAACCGTCTGCGGAGTCATTCTGGGAACCACCGGGGAACCACCGGGTGACCGGCGGCAGACGGGATGTCCGGCCGCCGGTACCGAGACCGTCGAGACCGCCGTGGGTCAGATGCCGGGTCAGATGCCGCCCTGCATCGCCTTGAGGCCCTTGCGCAGGTCGTCCGTGTTCATCACCGGCTTGATCGTGACATTGGCGTTCATGTCGAGGAAGAAGGATTCGGCGACGACCGGCATCTGCGACGAATCCTGCATGTCGAAGTAGAGGAACGCGGTGCGATAGCCGTCATCGGTCGTGAAGTACGCCGCCTCCGGCTTGATGCTCTCCAACGCGCTCTCGATGACCTTCGACATGGTGCCGTTCCGGATCGCCTCGTTGCCCGCCTCGACAGGTATCTGGGCCTTCAGGACCATCCTCATGGGACTCACTCCTCGCGCGGCTCGCGGCGGACCGGGAGCCCGGGCGCACGGCACGCTCGCGGGAAGCTCCGGTCGCACCGATCTCAGGATCTCATGATGCGGATGGGACGGCAGATGATCTCGTTTCGGCGACCGGGCGAGTACCGCTGGTGACTTGCCTATCCCCTTCCGCGCCGCCCGGATTGTTGCCGCTTGCTGCCTCTTGCTGTCTGTTGCTCTTGTGTCACACCTATTTCCTGTCATTTCGCATAACCATCTCCCTCCCGTGTACAGAGGGTTCTCGTGCCGCTACGAATTGGTGCGGAGTCAACCGCCCATGCTCACCGCTGATCTGACGCGTAGTCCGACAGGGCGGGCGGCCATAAAGAGTCCGCCTTACAATCGATCGATGACGAAGAAAGCACTCGGTGTGGCCGCGGCCGTTCTCGGTGCCGCGCTCATCGCGCCCACCGCCATCGCCCAATCTCCCGTTCCCTCGACCGGAATTCCGTCCGCCAAAGTTCCGTCATCCGAAATTCCGGCGGCGGACGGCTGGCAGCCCATCGGCGACGGCATCACCTCGGGCATCAGCGGGATCGCCATAGCCGCCCGCGACGGCGACACGGTGGACACGCTCGCCGTACGCGACAACAAGGAGCCAGGGCAGAACCGGCTGGTGGCGGTGCGTTACGCCCCGGACGCCAAGCCGCGGGTGCGCCCCGTCGCCTGGGCCGGGGAGCCGCCGGTGGACCTGGAGGCGATCGACGCCGTACCGGGCCGGGACGACGAGTACGTGGCCCTCGCGAGCAGCGGAAAGGCGTACCGAATCCACCGGGACGGGGACACCGTGCACGTAGCGCAGGAATTCTCGCTGCCCGGTGCTTCCCCGGACGCGAACTATGAGGGATTCGCACTGAAGGCGGTCCACGGCACCATTGCCGCGGTCTGGGCGGACCGCGGTCAGGACGACCGGCCGGCGAAACTCTCGGCGGCGGAATGGAACCCGCGCACGAACACATTCGGCGAGCCCGATTCCGCGGAATTCACGGTGCCCTACCCGGCCGACGATGTGCGGCATATCTCCGATGTGAAGCTCTCCGCCACCGGTGCGCTGACGGTCTCCTCGGCCTCGGACCCGGGCGACGACGGCCCGTACGACTCCGCGCTCTACCACGCCGGGCGCATTTCCGTCGGCGGCGAAGTCCGGCTGCATGTCGCCGACGGGCCGCGGCGCCTCGGCACGTTCCCGAGGCACAAGATCGAAGCGCTCGCCTGTCTTCCGGGCTCCCGCGAGGGAATCCTGGGCACCGACGACGAGAACGACGGCGGATCGATCGCCGCCGCGGAGTTCTGCCACCCGTGAGGTGAGCGCTGCCAGGGGAAGCAGCTGAGGAAAGCAGCCGAGGGGCAGCCGTCCCTGCCTCAAGGCCGCGCCCGACCGGCGTCACAGCCGCGTCAGATCGGGCCGCAACCGGTGCCAGATCGGGTGCCGCAGCCGGCCGGCGGAGGTCCAGCCCGAGAGGGAGATCTCCGCGACGAGCCGGGGCTCGGCCCAGTGCACGCCCGCGAGGTCCACCGGGTTGCTGAACGGGGACTGGGGGCGTGCGATCACGCTCAGGTACTGCGCGAGGTCGTGGCGTTCCCGGTCGGAGAGGCCCGACCCGACGGAGCCGACGTACCGCAGCCCCAACGGGTCCTCGATGCCGACCAGGACCGCGCCCGGCAGACCGGCGAGCGCGCCATGGCCCTCCGTCCAGCCGCCGATGATCACGTCGAGCGTCTGCAGATGCTTCGTCTTGCGCCAGTCGGGTGACCGGACCCCGGGCGTGTACACCGAGTTCAGCTTCTTCGCCACGACTCCCTCGATGCCGCCCCGCAGCGACGCCTCCCACGCCTGCCGTCCATGACCCTCCATATGCGCGGGCACCGACCAGTTCGGGCCGCGCAGGCCCAGCCCATAGAGCACGGACCGGCGCTCGTGGTACGGCGCGTCGAGCAGCGACCGGCCCAGGTACATGACGTCGAACAGCACGAGATGAACGGGGTGCTCCATCGCCAGCCGGGCCGTACGGCGCGGGTTCACCACACCCATACGACGCTGCAACAGCCCGAAGTCGGGCCGTCCCCGTGCGTCCAGCACCACCACTTCGCCGTCGAGAACGGCGGCCGGGCCGTGCAGCTGCCCGCCCAGGTCGGCGAGCTCGGGGTAGGTCGTCGTCGCGTCGTTGCCGGCCCGGGTGATCAGCCGGATCGTGCCGTCGCCGGGCGTATTGACGATGCAGCGCGCCCCGTCCCATTTGGCCTCGAACGCCCACGCCGCGTCGTCGCCCTCGGGCGGCAGCTGACCGACGGTGGCCAGCATCGGCCGGATCACGGGATACGGGGCGAAGCCACCGTCGGCGGTCGGGGCCATGCTTCGATGATCGGGGGAGGCGGGCGGGCGCGCAGATCGGGCGCGGGGGGCGGGGGCGGGGCGTGCCGGGGGCGGGCGACCGGGCGCCGTATCGGGGTGGTCGAACGGAACCCCTAGGGGGCAGTCGAACAGATCCCCTAGGGGATCGGAGGCCCCCCTGCGGGGCCACAACGCGGGGGCGCGGGGCGGTATTCCCGTAGCGGGGGACCCCCGTGGCGCCCGATTCCCGTGGCGGGGGATTCTCGCAGCGTCGGATTCTCGTAGCGCGGGATTCCCGCAGCGCCGGCCCGCTACGCCCCGCCAGCCCGGTCCTCCGCCGCCCCCTCCGTGTCCACGTGCGGCAGGATCCGGTCCAGGAGGCGGGGGGTCCACCAGGCCGCCGGGCCGAGCAGTGTCATCACCGCGGGGACCAGCAGCAGCCTGACCACGGTGGCGTCGATCAGTACGCTCACGGCCAGGCCCAGGCCCAGCATCTTCACCACGATGTTGTCGCTGACGATGAACGCGGCGAACACGCTCACCATGATCAGCGCGGCGCAGGTGATCACCCGGGCGGTGATCTCCAGGGCGTGCGCGACGCTCGCCTTGGAATCGCCGGTCCGCAGCCATGCCTCATGGACCCGCGACAGCAGGAAGATCTCGTAGTCCATGCTCAGCCCGAAGACGATCGCGAACATCATCATCGGTACGTAGCTCTCGATCGGCACGGTGCCCGAAACCCCGAGCTCCGGCCCGCCCCAGCCCCACTGGAAGACGGCCACCACCACCCCGTACGAGGCGGCGATGGAAAGGACGTTGAGGATCGCGGCCTTCACAGCGACCAGCAGTCCGCGGAAGACGGTCAGGATGATGAGGAAGGCGAGGCCGACGACGACGGCGATGATCAGCGGGAGGCGGCTGGAGACGATGTCGAGGAAGTCCACCTGGGAAGCGGTCGTGCCGGTCACATAGCCGTGCGCGTCGGTGCCGTGCACGGCTTGCGGCAGGATGTCGTCCTTCAGATGGTTGGTCAGATCCGTGGTCGTCGCGTCCTGCGGAGCCTGGGTGGAGTACGCGGTCGCGGTCAGTACGTCGCCGTCCGAGGTGGGCTTGAGCGGGGTGATGGTGGCCGCGTCCGGCACATCGGTGAGCGCCTTCTGCGCCTGCGACGCCAGCGCGGCACGGTCCGCCTGCGGGACCCCGGACTGGTCGATGACCAGCGTCAACGGCCCGTTGGAGCCGGGACCGAACGCCGCGGACATCAGGTCGAAGGCGCGCCGGTCGGTGAAGGACTTGGGGTCGGCGCCGTCGCCGATGTGCCCGAGTTGGATCGAGAAGAGCGGGATGGCCAGGACGGCCACGGTGATCACGCCGCCCGTCAGGAACCACCACGGGCGGCGCTCCACCCGTTGCGCGTAACGGTGCCAGGTGCCGTGTGCTTCTTCGCCGGGCTCGGCGTCCGTCTCCGCGATGGGATTGCGTACCCGCAGCCGGTCGATATGGCGGCCGGCCAGCCCGAGCAGCGCGGGCACCAGGGTGAGCGCGCCGAGCACCGCGGAGACGACGGTGACGGCGGCGGCCGCGCCCAATTTCCCGATGAAGCTGACACCCGAGACCGTCAGTCCGGTCAGCGCGATGATGACCGTGCAGCCGGACACCAGCACCGCCCGCCCGCTGGTCGCGACCGCCCGGCCCGCGGCGGTGACCGGATCCGTACCGCCCATCAGGTTCTGCCGGTGCCGGGTGATCAGGAACAGCGCGTAGTCGATACCCACGCCGAGGCCGATCATCGTGGCCAGGGTGGGGGAGACGGTGGCGAAGGTGAAGGCGGCGGCGAGCATTCCCAGCACGGCCAGCCCGCAGACCACCCCGATCAGCGCGGTCAGCAGCGGAATCACGGCTGCCAGGACACTGCCGAAGCCGATCAGCAGCACCACGATCGCCACCCCGAAGCCGATCGCCTCGCTGATCCGGTCGTTGGCCTTGGGCCGGGCCAGCTCGCCCAACGGCCCGCCGTACTCCACCTGCACGCCCGCGGAACGCAGCGGCTGTACGGCACGGTCGACGCCGTCCAGATAGCCGGCGCCCAGGGTGGACGGCTGGACGGAGAAACGCATGGTGATGTACGCCGTCCGGCCGTCGGAGGAGAGCGGGCCGACGTTCTGGGTGCCCGGCGGCGGCTTCGCCGGCGGAGAGCCGGGCGGGGGCAGCGGGTTCTGCGCGGACAGCACATCCGGGAGCTTCGACAGGGAGCCGACGGCGGTGTTGATCTGGCCGCTGAAGTCGGTCAGCGGACGCGAGGCGTCGTGCAGCACCACCTGGGCGCTGTAGCCGCCGGCCTGCGGCTCGTGCGCCTTGAGTACGTCGCGGCCCTCGGAGGACTGGGTGCCGGGGAGGGAGAAGTTGTCGGAATAGTCGCCGCCGTACGCGTGCTGGAGGATCTGAAGGGCGGCCAGGGCGGCCAGCCACAGGACGATGACGACGACGAAGTGGCGGGCGCACCACTCCCCGAGACGCCGAAGCGCGCCTTTGGGACGGGGCGCGCCGGGCGCGGCAGGGGCGTTCGGGGTCTTCGGCAACGGCATGCGTGCTCCCGACGGGGACCGGCGCGCGTGCGGCGGTGGGGCGCGGTGTATCAGACGTTCAGAATTCAATGTCGGAATCGCCGTCGGCGCATGTCCGGGAGGGGAGACGGGTGAAGCAGGGGGAAGTTCCGGGCGGTTGGGGCAAGCTGCCGCGCCGGGTTGACGGGTAGTAGGATGCGGGACCGCTGATCGCACCTCTGTTCACGATGGCCTGGACCACACGCCAGTGTGGAAACCTATGGGGATGGGAGGCGCTGACCATGTCTGGAACAGCCGGCCCGGCTGGACCCAGCCTCGCTGACAAAATCAATCACCTATTCCGGACCGTGGTGCCTGCGGGTCGCAGGTCGTACAGCACCGAAGAAGCCGCCCAGGCGATTTCGGCGAACGGTGTGTCCATCTCCGGCAGTTATATCTGGCTGTTGCGCAAGGGGCAGCGGGATAATCCGACGCTGCGGCATCTCGCGGCGCTGGCGGAATTCTTCGGTGTGCCCCCGGCTTATTTCTTCGATGACGAGGTGACCGAAAAGGTCAATACCCAACTGGCATTGGCCACCGCACTGCGGGACAATCGGGTCCGCAGTCTGGCGCTGCGCGCGGACGGGCTGTCCCCGGCGAGTTTGGACGCGTTGCTCACCATGGTGAACGAAGCCCGCCGGATCCAGAATTTGCCGGCCGGTAACGATATTCCCGTGAACTCGGCCGACGCCGCCCGCTCCAGCCGCTCCGCCCACCCCGCCCACTCGGCCCACTTCGTCAATCCGGCGGAGTGTGCTGACCCTGCCAAACCCAAAGCCTGAGCTTCTCCATTCAACTAACCGCGCGTGGGTCGCAAGCGGCCCGAATGACGTAGTGTGCGTCGAAAACCAAGGGCACCACGCCTGGGGGGGGCAGCCCGTGTGTCACGCCTACCGCCGTTGCCCCGGACGGGGTCGAGGGAAGTTAAGCATGCCGTACAGGGACATAGCTCTGCGTCGCCGATGCAATGCGGTACTCAGCAAATTCAGCCCGCCTCAGCCTTTTTCCATCGAGGCGTTATGCCGTCATATGGGAGAGCGGCGCGGGCGGCCGTTGCATCTCCATCCGCTGCCCATGCAATCGGTGATGGCCGGGGCGTACGGCCTCTGGCTGGGCACCTCGGTCGACGACCACATCTTTTACGAGCAGCAGACCTCCCGCGTGCATCAGGAACACATCGTGCTGCACGAGATCGGGCACATGCTGTTCGACCATCACGCGTCGGACGCGGATGACAGCTGGACCGCTCAACTCCTGCCGGACCTGGATCCCGCTCTTATCGGCCGGCTCCTGGGCCGCACCAACTACTCCACCTCCCAGGAACGGGAGGCGGAGATGATCGCCAGTCTGATGCGCACCAATATCGATTCCACGGGCCGTCCGCCGCGGCAAGGACAAGCGGACGACGACGTACTGGCGCGGCTCGGCGCCGGCCTCGGTCTGGGTTCCTCTCATGAAGCCTGATCCGGCGGAATTCGGGCAGTGGCTGCAAACCGTCGGAGCCATCTGCTTATGGGGCGCGGTATTGGTCCGCTTGCCGTCGGCGGTGCGGTCCCGCAGCCAGCGCGGCCTGTGGCTCGCGGTGGCGACGGCCGCGACGGCCATGACGCTCAACCTTTCCGCCGTGCAGCAGGTGTTCCGCGACAGTGGCGAGTCCATTCGCCTCATCCAGATCACGACGAATTTCTTCGGTGTGCTGTCGGCGGGCGCCGTACTGTTCTTCGTCACCATGACCGTGGGCGGCCGGCGATTCGAAGGCCGGCTGTATGTCGCGATGGGCATGGCCTTTGCCGCCCTGGCCGCACTGCTCTGGGCGGACGGCAGCAGCTATGAATTCCCCCTCGCCGGTACGGATCCCGCTCCCACATCGATCGCCTACCGTCTGATCCTGGTCACCGCCCATCTCACCGCCAACACGGCCTGCGTTTCCATGTGTTGGCGTTACGGCCGGTCCACCGCGCCGCCGCTGCTGAGGTCGAGCCTGCGGCTGTTCGGCCTCGGCACCGCGCTCGCCGGCGTCTACTGGGTCGGGCATGTCGTGAGGCTCTTCACCAGCGCGGACTGGATTCCGCCCGTCATGGCGATCATCATGGGCGCGCACGCACTCCTCCGCGCCATGGCCATTCTCGTGCCGACGTTCGCCACGGCCCGCCGCGCCATCGTGGACATCGGAACGGTGTGGCGTCTGTGGCCGCTCTGGCGCGATCTCATGGACGCGGTACCGCAGGTCGCACTGACCAAGACGCGGCCGCGGATCCTGGAAATCCTGTGGCCGCTCGTTCCCTGGAGACTTCTCGCCTATCGCAAAGTCATCGAAACCCGCGACGCGATCGTCGTGTTGCGGGGATATGTCGAGCCCGGGACGCTGAGCGCGGCGCGCGAATTCGTGGCCGGGGCGGACATCCCGGAGCCGAGGACGGAGGCCGCGGTGCTGGCGTGTGTGATGCGGGAAGCCCGCCGGAGAAAGCTCGCCGGGCTTCCCCATAAGCCGTCTCCCACCGAGCAGTTGGGGATCGGCAGTGGCGACTTCGCGGACGAGAAGGCGTTCCTTCTGCAGGCGACCCAGGAGTACGAATCGCCGCTGCTCAAGACGTTCGGCTGTCAGCTCGACACGATCGGATGGGTGTCCGACAGGGCGTAGCGTCAGGTGTGAAAGCCCCAGAATGACCCCCGTAGTCCCCATAGTTCCCAGAGACCCCCAGAGACCCCCAGAGAGAGGAAACCCCGTCCGCCCATGACGAATGTCCTTATCACCGGTGCGACGTCCGGTATCGGCGCGGCGTTCGCCCGCCGGTTCGCGGCCAAGGGATTCCACCTCGTGCAGGTCGCCCGGAACAAGGAGCGCCTGGATCGCACGGCCGACGAACTGCGAACCCGCTACGGCGTCGACGTCGAGACGATCGCCGCAGACCTTCTTGACGCCACCGGTCGCACAGCGGTGGAAGAGCGCCTCGCCTCATCGGTGAATCCCGTGGACGTCCTCGTCAACAACGCCGGATTCGGACTGCCCGCTCCTTTTCCGCACAGTCCCATTGAGGACGAGGAGCGGATGCTCGACCTTCTCACCAAGGTCCCGCTTCGGCTCACCCATGCCGCGGTGCCGGGTATGACCGCCCGTCGGCGAGGCGTCATTCTCAATGTCTCCTCCGTCGCGAGCCTGCTGCCCACCGGAACGTACGGCGCCGCCAAAGCATGGCTGACGGCCTTCAGCGAATCCCTCCGCGTCGACCTCGCTCCGCACGGCGTCCGGGTCATCGCCCTGTGCCCGGGATTCACCCGTACCGAATTCCAGGAGCGCGCCGGAATGGATGTCAGCAGCCTGCCGGAGTGGGCATGGCTGGAGGCGGACAACGTCGTGGACCAGGCGCTGAAGGACCTGGGCCGCGGTCGGCCGGTCAGTATCACCGGCTGGCGCTACAAGACCTATGCGCAGGCCGTACGCCATGCACCGCGCACTCTTGCGGCCAAGATGGCCCGTTCGCGCACCGCCAAGTAAAGGGTTCTCTCACCGGTTGCCGCGGCCGTCAGCCGTCCTTGCGGAAAACCAGCAGATAGCGCCAGAAAAGCAATCGGCGGATGCGGCACCCGGGGAGGAGCAGGGCGGCCTGCCGGCGGACTTCGGCAAGTGGCATCGTCGGTGGCCGGGTCGGCGCCTTCACGGGTGCCGGTCGGCGGACCACGTCCGCGATGCCAATGGCGAGCCTGGCGACCGCGTTCACCAGAGAGGCCACCAGGCCCCAGGCCCAGTCGGCCGGCGACTGCTCCCGATAGCAGCCCAGGATCACCAGGACGCCACCGGGCGCGAGCGCCTCGCGCAGTGCGCTGACGGTGCCGAACGGCATGTGATGGATGCTGGCCAGGCAGGAGATGAAGTCGTAGTGACCGGTGGGAAGTTCGAGCTCGGTGACATCCGCGTGCTCGAAGCGGGGGACCCGGCCGGCCGCCGTCTCCCCGGACGCGGCGCGGGCCTCGGTGAGGGCGGCCTCCGATGGATCCACCGCGCGCACATCGATCCCGCGCCCGGCGAGCCGACGCGCGAACCTGCCGGTCCCGCAACCCACGTCCAGTGCGGCACCGCAATCTCGCGGCAGCCGGCGCAACAGCAGCCGGTGATAGTGGTCGTTGTGGTTGAAGGGCATGGTGTACGGCCTATCACCGGGCCGCGGCAGGATCGGCCATCGTACGGAAGGTGACCGAGACCCGCCGTCCGCGCGGGATGCGGGCCGCCGCGCCCGGGTCGCTCTTGCGGGCGGCGATGGCGTGCCGCCAGGTGAACCGCGCCGGGCCGGTCATGGCGCAGAGGCTTCCCGGGGCGAGCGGAAGCGCCGCCTTCGTGCCGTCCTCGGGATGGGTGAAGTCCATGACGCAGGCGGAACCCAGCGAGATCGCGGCGACGACCGGCCCGAAGCAGGGGACGCAGTCGACATGGGCGCTGATGCCCTGCCCCGGCTGGTACTCGTTGATGATCACCTGGTCCGCCGCACGGTCCAGCACGCCCTCGCCGACCAGGCGCGCGGCATGCTCCCGCAGCCACTCGGGGATCGGGGGCGCGGGCGCGCCGTGCGGATCCGCGGCCACGCTGCGCCGGCCGTAGTCGTAGCGGTGGCCGTAGTGCTGGACCCGCCGCCTCAGCCGCGTCGACCATTCCGCGGCGTCGATATGGGAGAGCAGGGCCGCGCAGGCATCGGGCGCGAGCCAGTCGGCGACGTACCGCAGTCCCGGAACCGCCGCGGCCTCATGCGTCATCGTCGCCTGCCTCCATCGCCCTGCTCCGGCCTCACCGGCGCCCCTCCCGCCCCTCGTTTCCCACCCGTCCCGGTGCCTACGATTCCTTATGATCATTTGCCGGCGCCAGCGAGGTGTGAGCAGGGGATGTCTATGAGCCAGCGCAGTCAACGAGGCCAACGGGGCCTGAGAGGCCAACGAGGCCCGAGAGGCCAACAGGGCCTGAGAGGTCAACGAGGTCTGAGAGGTCAACGGGGTCAGCGCCGTTCGTTCGTTGCGTCGGAGGAGGCGCGGTGAGCCGCGCGGTGCTGGTGACCGGTGCCTCGCGGGGGATCGGCCGGGCGGTCGCGGAGATCTTCGCCGCGCACGGGGACCGGGTCGCGCTGCATTACGCGTCGCGGCGGGAGGCGGCGGCGGAGGCGTTCGCGGCGCTGGAGGGCAGGGGGCATGTCCTGGTGCAGGGGGATGTCAGCAGCCCGGACGGCGCGGCCGAGATCGTCGGGGCCGCCGTGGACGGGCTCGGCGGCATCGATGTGCTGGTCAACAATGCCGCGGCGAATGTGGCGCACCCTCTGGACCGGACGTCTTTCGAGGACTGGCAGGACGCCTGGCGGCGGGTCGTCGACGTGAATCTGCTGGGTGCCGCGCATGTGAGTTACTGCGCTGCGCGGAACATGATCGAGCGCGAGGTGGAGGGCCGGATCGTCAACATCGGCTCACGCGGTGCGTTCCGCGGCGAGCCGGACCACCCGGCGTACGGCGCCGCCAAGGCGGCGCTGCATGCCATGGGCCAGTCGCTGGCGGTCCACCTGGCGCCGTACGGGATCGCGGTCGCGTCGGTCGCCCCGGGGTTCGTGGCGACCGAGCGGGTCGCGGACCGGATCACCGACGAGGTTCGGCAGCAGAGCCCGTTCGGGCGGGTGGCGGCGCCGCGGGATGTGGCGGCCGCCGTGCACTATCTCGCCTCGCCCGAGGCGGTCTGGTCCTCCGGCGCCGTCCTCGACGTCAATGGGGCGTCCCACCTGCGGTGACGCGGATGGGGCGGCCCGTCCGCCGTGATCAGCGGCCGTCCGGAGCACCGGAACGGTCCGGAAAAGTGGGGGCCCCGGCCAGACGGGGGATTCCGGCCGGGGCGGGCCCCGGACGGCGGACGGGGGAATCCGGCCCGGGGCGACTATGGGGTGCGGGGGTGACGGCGGTCACCTCGCGGAGGAGGCTGCCGTACGCCTGTGGGCCGGCGTCCCGCTGCGGGGTCCTGGCCCAGGGGCGCCGTCATCGCGGCACCCGCATCCAATTTGAACGATAAACCATTATCGAGCGTTGTGGAGCCGTGGGTGACGACTCTCACCCGTCGGCGGGCCGCCGTGCCGCCGGCAGAAACGCGCTGTAGATATAGCGCGGCGAGCTGACCTGCGTAAACAGATTGTCCACCCGGCTGCGGACCAGAAGCTTGCGCAGCCGCGGGTCGGTGAGGACGAGGGTGACGCCACCACCGGTCGGTTCGAGCCGGCGGGCGGTCCTGACCAGCGGTTCCAGGCCGGTGGTGTCCATGAAGGTCACATTCCGCAGATCGACGAGGATCCGGTCCCGGGTCGCCGCTGCGGCGCTGAGCAGGGTCAGCAGGCGCGGCGCGGTGAGGATGTCCTGCTCGCCTTCCAGGGTGACGACGGCCTGACCGTCGTGGGTCACGGTGATGTCGTGGGTCACAGGCGTCTTGGTCAAGAGTTCTCCTTCCGGACCGGTCTGCGCTCCAGGCGGAGCGGGCTGCTGGGTGCTCATCACCGTAGGCAGGCCGAATCTCCGGCCGGAAGGAACTAGGTCACAACGGGAACCACGTCACAGTGGGAACCACGTCACAACGTGGACCACGTCACAAAGAGGCCTGGCGCACGTGCCGGCAGGGAGCGGACGGCGGGCCCTCAGGCCGAAGCCCGGTGGCCCTTCGACTCCGCCGGGGCGGTCGCGGCCTTGGTGACATCGGCGACGAGTTCCACGACATCGGGCCCGTAGGCCTGCGAGTTGACCACCTTCAGCAGCAGACAGAACTGGCCGTCCGCACCGTGCTTACGGGCCAGCCGGGTCCGGTTGCGTACCAGATGGCGGACCGCGGCCCGGTGGGTGACCGGGCGCTGGCCGGCGGCCAGGAACACCGGCCGGCCGCTCTCGCCGGCCGTCAGCCGGGCCAGCAGGACATATTCGACCGCGCCGGGCTCCATCCGGTACGTCGAGCCGCCGATGGCGAAGGTGCCGCGGTCCGCGCCGCCCTCGTCGCCCGGGTGCACCTTGACGCCCGGCAGCAGATTGGCGATATGGGCCGCCAGCCGGCGGTGCGCGGTCGGATCGCCGACGCAGAACTCGGTGCGCGCCCCGAATCCCTGGAGGCCGGTGTCATGCGGTGCGACCTCCGGGTGCGCCCCGCAGTTCTCGATCACCGCGGCCAGCCCGAGCAGCGCCAGTGCGTCATGGCGCGGGATGCTCCAGTGGGCCGAGGTGCTGTCCCGGTGGGTGACCAGTACGCACTCCGAACCCTCCGGCAGCCCGAAGAAGCTCTGCTCGCGGGTCAGCTTCCGGCGGGCCGCGGCGGATTGCCCGGCCCAGCCGGCCGCCAGCCCGATGAGGAGGGCCGCGACCGCCGCGATCAGAAGCAGCAGGGTGTCGTCCATGGCCGGGGAGCGTAGCGGCCCACCGGGCCTGCGTTCGAGGGCGGGGCGGGCGGCTGGGCGGGCTTGCCCTGCTATGCCCTCCGTTGCCCGGCTCGGGCGCTGCGAACTGGCGAAAAACCGTCGGTGGCCGCCTCGGCGGCCCTTGGGGGGCGTCGATCTGGCGCGTCCATAGGGGAAGTTGGTGAGAGTGGGGGAGCGGGGCCGCGCCGAGGACGTACGAGGCGGGCGGGCCACCCGTGTCCTGACCCACCGGGAGGGCCTCCGGCGAGCGGACGCAGCGGAGGCCGAAGGCCGGAGATCGGCGAGGGCTCCCGACGTAACCTCCCCGGCACGCCGCACGTCCTTCTATGCCGTCCGTGTGTCGTCCATGTGCCGTGCCGCGCGGCGTCATTGCTGGCCACGGCCGGGAACGATTAGCCTCCTGGGACCGTTCGTTCGAATGGGGCGGTCCCAGGGAGGGCACGTACCGTGAGCGTTGACGAGAGCCGTGATAGCGGTCCGGCGGCCAAGCCGTCCTTTCCGGCGGGCCGCACCGGCGCGGTGGCCGGTGAGTGCGAGGGGCTCGCCGATCAGGCGCGGGCGCTGGCCGACGGGCGGGTCACCTCGACCGCGCTGGTCCTGCGGTCGCTGGAGCGCATCGAGGCCACCCAGAGCACCGTCAACGCCTTCCGGCGGGTGCGGACCGAGGCGGCGCTGGCGGAGGCCGCGGCCGCCGACCGCCGGCTGGCCGCCGGTGAGCGGCTGCCGCTGCTGGGCGTGCCGGTCGCGGTCAAGGACGACACCGATGTGGCGGGCGAGCCGACCGCGTTCGGCTGCGCCGGCGAGTTCCCGCCCAAGGAGCGGGACGCCGAGGTCGTCCGGCGGCTGCGCGCGGCCGGCGCGATCATCGTCGGCAAGACCAACGCCTGTGAGCTGGGGCAGTGGCCGTTCACCGAGGGGCCGGCCTTCGGCGACACCCGCAATCCGTGGAACCTCGCGCACACCCCGGGCGGTTCGTCCGGCGGCTCGGCCGCCGCGGTCGCCGCCGGGCTGGTCCCCGCCGCGCTCGGCACCGACGGCGCCGGCTCGGTCCGTATCCCCGCCGCCTGGTCCCATCTCGTCGGTATCAAGCCGCAGCGCGGCCGCATCTCCACCTGGCCGGACGCCGAGGCGTTCCAGGGGATCACCGGAATCGGCCCGTTGGCGCGTACGGTCGAGGACGCGGCCCTGCTGCTGGACGTCGCAAGCGGCAACCACGACGGTGATCTGCACCGGCCGCCCGCCATCGCCGCGCGCGAGGCCGCCCGGCGCGATCCGGGGCGGCTGCGGATCGCGCTGTCCTTCAAACCGGCCATCACCTTCACCCGCAAGCAGCTGCACCCCGAGGTCCGGGCCGCGGTCACCGAACTGGCCCGTACGCTGACCGGCCTCGGCCATGTCGTCGAGGCGGCGGAACCGGACTACGGGCTGGTCGGGCTGGCCTTCGTGCCGCGCGCCACGGTCGGGGTGGGGGAGTGGGCCGCCCGGGTCCCCGACCGCACCCTGCTGGACCCCCGTACGCGAGGCGCGGCCCGGCTGGGGCGGCTCCTGGGCGGGCCGGTGCTGCGTCGGGCGCGGGCCGTCGAGAAGCGTCAACAGCGGCGTATCGGCGCGCTGTTCGGCCCGTACGACGTGCTGCTGACGCCGACCACCGCCACCCCGCCGCCGCGCGTCGGGACGCTCGCCAAGCTCAGCGGCTGGCGTACGGATCAAGCCATGATCGCGGCGTGTCCGTACGCCTGGCCGTGGAACGTACTGGGCTGGCCCGGCGTGAGCGTGCCCGCCGGATTCAGCTCGGACGGGCTGCCGCTCGGCGCCCAGCTGCTCGGCCCGGCGCACGGCGAACCGCGTCTGATCTCGCTGGCGGCGCAGCTGGAGGACGCGCTGGGGTGGCACGAACGGCGGCCGGCGGCCGTCCGTCTGTAACGCGCGAAAGTTCCGTTTCGTTGCCGTGTGCGTTGCCGGAAAACTCTTTGTAGCACTGCCGTTATCACCCCTGAAACATGTTTGGTGTCGAATGCGGGCGGGCCGGTAGATCCGGTCTACGGGGGGAGAGGTGAAGGCATGTCGGAATCTCAACTCCTCGGGCCTGTAGAGGAGTTCGCACATTTCCTGACCGGACTCGCGTCGCTGCTCGACCCGGGTTCCGGCTGGTACGGCGTCTTCGCGCACCGTGACCCGGACGGGCTGCGCGCCTGTCTGGACGGGCGGGACGTGCCGCCCTGGGACGTGGTCGAGTCGATGCTGCACGATCTGGCGGGGCTGGAGGGCGACGAGGCCGCACACACCGCGGGCCCGCGCGCCAGGCGGCTGCACGCGCGCGCGATGGCGGACCACGACGCGCAACCGGGCGGCAAGCCCGCACTCCAGGACCGTCTGGAGGTCATGCTGCGCGAACACCAGCATGCGGCGCTGCGCGCCCGGGAACTCCAGGGGGCGGTATGGGCCGCGGCCGGCACCCAGGAGGGCGCGCGGCTGGCCGAGGAACTGGCCTGGGCGCAGGATGATCATGCCCGCGCCGGCGTCCGCGTCCGCGAGCTCCGCGCCCGCCTGGAGCGGCTCACCAAGGCCGAGGCGGAGTCGATGGGGTGGGGCCGGGAGGCACGAGCCCCGGCTTCGCCGCAGCCGCGGGCCGACGCTCCGCGGCCGCGCGCCCCGGAACCACCCGCCGAGGCTGCCGTACGCGGACCCGCTGCCCAGGCGACCGCCCAACCGGCTCCCCAGCCGGCTCACCAACCGACCGCCCGACCGACGGCCGCACCGGCACCGGCCCCCGCATCGACAGCGGAGCCCGCACCGGCACCGGCCGCACCACCCGCCCCCGAGCCGGACGCCCGAACCTTCACAAAGGTCAAAAAGTCCGCCAAGGAAAAGACCAAGGAAAAGGCCAAAGGCAGGACCAAGGACAAGGTCAGGACGAAGGCCGCCGGCCGCCCCCGTGGCGCGCGGTTCGCCGGGCTGGATCTGGGCGACGAGGACACGGGCGGACAGCCCGCCGCGGCGCTGCTGCCCTCCCTCGTCCCGGAGGCGACGCAGGACGATCCACCAGGAGGAGCGCCGTCCGACGAAGACGGTCAGGCCGAGGCCGCGACGGCCCCGCGGGGCGCCCGGTTCGCCGGGGCGTACGACGAAGCGCCGCCCGCGCACGACACCGACACCGCGGCCGCCTCGGTCGCCCCGGTCGACGACGAGGCGAGGCGGGCCATCGCCGACGCCGTGGCCCGTCTGGCGCAGCTGCACACAACCGGTGGCGGCGGCCTCGCCTACACCGAACTGTGCGCGGCCGCCGGCCGGCCCGCCCATGAACTCCCGCTCTTCATCGGCGAGTTGGAGAGACGCGGCCTGGAGTCCGATGTGCCCACCCTGCTCTGGGAAGTGGCCTCGCTGCCGCCCGAGGAGCTCGCCGCGGCCGCCGACACACTGGCCGCCGCCGGCCGTACGGACGACGGCTTCAGCCTGCTCAGGCAGAGCGTGGCGCGGCCCGTCGAGGAGGTGGCACACGCCGCGCAGGTGCTGCTCGGCCGGCACCGCCCCGCGCAGGCACTGGAGCTGTTCGCCGCGCTCGTACGGGCCCGTACCCCGGAGGAGTCCGTCATGGCGGCCGCCGTCGCCCCGGACACGCTCGCGCCGCTGCTGCTGGAGGCGGCCGGGACCGTCTCGCGGGACCGGCACAGCGATATCGCGCACGCCCTGCGCGCCGTCGGCCTCGACGCCCACCCCTGACGGCCGGAGAGCCGACGGCCCGAGGGGCGTCGGCCTCTCCGGGCGCCCTCTCACCGCGGACGCGCCGCATGAGAGATGGTCTTGCCACGGTGCGTGACGGGGCTTACGGTCACCTCCACACGCGTAGATCGGTGTGGTGGATCCCGCGTGGCCGCAGGCTGACGCAACGACAAAGGAGCAGCTCATGGCCGATGTTGTGCGTGCCGCACTGGTCCAGGCGACCTGGACCGGCGACACCGAATCGATGATCGCGAAGCACGAGGAGTACGCCAGAGCGGCGGCCGCGCAGGGCGCGAAGGTGATCGGATTCCAAGAGGTCTTCAACGCCCCGTACTTCTGCCAGGTGCAGGAGCCGGAGCACTACCGCTGGGCCGAGCCGGTGCCCGACGGCCCGACCGTACGGCGGATGCAGGACCTCGCCCGGGAGACCGGCATGGTCATCGTCGTGCCGGTCTTCGAGATCGAGCAGTCCGGCTTCTACTACAACACCGCGGCCGTCGTCGACGCCGACGGCACGTTCCTGGGCGCGTACCGAAAGCACCACATCCCGCAGGTCAAGGGCTTCTGGGAGAAGTACTACTTCAAGCCCGGGAACCTCGGCTGGCCGGTCTTCGACACCGCCGTCGGCAAGGTCGGCGTCTACATCTGCTACGACCGCCACTTCCCGGAGGGCTGGCGGCAGTTGGGCCTCAACGGCGCGCAGCTCGTATACAACCCCTCCGCCACCTCCCGCGGCCTGTCCGCCTACCTCTGGCAGCTGGAGCAGCCCGCGGCGGCCGTCGCCAACGAGTACTTCATCGCGGCGATCAACCGGGTCGGCGTCGAGGAGTACGGCGACAACGACTTCTACGGCACCAGCTACTTCGTCGACCCGCGCGGCCAGTTCGTCGGCGAGGTCGCCAGCGACTCCAAGGAGGAACTGGTCGTCCGCGACCTCGACTTCGGGCTGATCGAGGAAGTGCGCCAACAGTGGGCGTTCTACCGCGACCGCCGCCCCGACGCGTACCAGGGACTGGTGCAGCCGTGAACCATGACTCCCCGAGTTTGCACGCCCGCCACCAGGCCGTTCTGCCCTCCTGGCTCGCCCTCTACTACGAGCGCCCGCTGGAGCTCACGCACGGCGAGGGCCGGCATGTCTGGGATGCCGAGGGCAACCGCTATCTCGACTTCTTCGGCGGCATCCTCACCACCATGACGGCGCATGCGCTGCCCGAGGTGACCAAAGCGGTCAGCGAACAGGCCGGCCGCATCATCCACACCTCGACGCTCTATCTCTCCCGGCCCATGGTCGAGTTGGCGGAACGGATCGCCACGCTCTCCGGCATCCCCGACGCCCGGGTCTTCTTCACCACCTCCGGCACCGAGGCCAACGACACGGCCATACTGCTGGCCACCGCGCACCGCCGCTCCAACCAGATCCTGGCGATGCGCAACAGCTACCACGGCCGCTCGTTCTCCACGGTCGGCGTCACCGGCAACTCCAGCTGGTCGCCGACCAGCCTCTCGCCGTTCCAGACGCTGTACGTCCACGGCGGGGTGCGCACCCGGGGCCCGTACGCCGGCCTCTCCGACGGTGAGTACATCGCGGCCTGCGTCGCGGACCTGGAGGACATGCTCCAGCAGACCGCGGGCGGCGTCGCCGCGCTGATCGCCGAACCGGTTCAGGGGGTGGGCGGATTCACCGCACCTCCGGACGGTCTGTACGCGGCGTTCCGCGAGGTGCTCGACCGGCACGGGATCCTGTGGATCAGCGACGAGGTGCAGACCGGCTGGGGCCGCACCGGCGACCACTTCTGGGGCTGGCAGGCGCACGCCGAGAACGGCCCGCCGGACCTGCTCACCTTCGCCAAGGGCATCGGCAACGGCATGTCCGTCGGCGGTGTGGTGGGCCGCGCCGAGGTGATCAACTCCCTCTCCGCGAACTCCATTTCCACCTTCGGCGGCAGCCCGGTCACCATGGCCGCCGGCCTCGCCAACCTCTCCTACCTCCTGGAACACGATCTCCAGGGCAACGCCCGGCGGGTCGGCGGCCTGCTCATCGAGCGGCTGCGCGCCGTGGCGGCCGGACTCGATGTCGTACGGGAGGTGCGCGGCCGGGGCCTGATGATCGGCGTCGACCTGGTGCGCCCCGGCACGGACGAGCCGTGGCCCGAGGCGGCGGCGCTGGTGCTGGAGGCGGCCCGTGAGCGCGGTCTGCTCATCGGCAAGGGCGGCCAGACGGGCGCGACGCTGCGGATCGCACCGCCGCTCTCGCTGACCGTCGCGGAGGCGGAGGAGGGCGCCGGGCTGCTGGCGGAGGCGCTCCAGGTGGCGCAGGGGCAGCTGGTGACGTCGTAGCCGGCCGGAGCTTCGGGCCGGCCGACGGCGGATGCGCGGCGGGTGCGGGAGGAGCCGCGGGGTGCTCGGGAGGGCCGGGGGGGTGGCATACGGCAGTCGGCGGGACGGGCCCGCGCTGCCGCGGTCTCCTGGACCCGAGGGGGCGCAGGGCCCTACGCCCCCTCGGTGATCTCCCGCATCGTCTCGGCCAGCGTGGTGTAGAAGCGGGTGTGCGCACGGCGGCTGCACGGGGCCTCCGGATTCCAGGGCAGCAGCCGCGCGCCGGCCTCGATCGCGCGCCAGTGCTCGACCGACCGGAGCTCCTCCGGGCGGGCGGCGTTGACCCGGGCGTCGCTCAGCACGATGTCAGGGGCCATCGCCGCGGCGTCCGCCCAGCCGACCGTGGACCAGTTGACGCCGGGGCCCGACGCGGGTTCCAGCAGGTCGACGCCGTGTTCGGCCAGCGCCCGCAGATCCGGCCAGGAACCGGGCCTGGCCAGATGCACCCGCTCCGGTCCCGCCGCCGACAAGGCCAGCACCCGGGGCCTGACCGGGCCCCCCGACGCCTGCCGCAGGGCGTCCTCGGCGGCATCCAACTGCCTTGCCACCGAAGGCGGTTCGCCCCGCCCCAGCGACCCGGCGAGCGCGGCGAACCGCTCCCGTACCTCGGCGAGTCCCCGCCCGGGGCCCACCGCGACGGTCACCACGGGGACATGCGCCTCCAGCTCCAGCGCGGTCTTCGGCTCCAGCCCGTACACCTGCTCGCAGTCGTAGGTCACGGCCACCACGAGATCCGGTTCGGCCTCCAGCAGCGTGTCCGGGTGCAGCGCGCCCCCCGCACCCAGATACGGGACCTCCGCGAGCGGCAGCTCACCGCTCTTCGCCGGGTCGGCGGTGGCGCCGTCGTGCTGGGACCCGAAGAGCCCCACGGGACGTATGCCGTGGTCCCACAGCGTGGCCCCCGCCTGTATGTACGCGACGATCCTCACCGGTCGCTCCCCGGCCACCGCCAGGCGCCCGCGGTCGTCGGAGAACTCCCACGGCGTGCTCTGCTCCATGACGTGTCGCCCTTTCTGATCTGACGTCCTGTGTGCTTTTTCTTCCGTTCCTCGTTCGCCCGGCAGATGGTTGTGCCCAACCCCGCTCGATCCGCTGTTCACTTCTCTTTCGCTGCACTGTTCAGTTCACCGGGCAGTCCGTTCGCCGCCCCGGCCCCCGCCCTGCCGGGCCCTCCCTCGGCAAGGACCGCCCGCCGGTGCCGCCTGTTACTTGCCCACCGCGGCGGCCCCGCACCCCTCCGCGCCCCGCACCGGCCCCGCCGTTGAACCGTCCAGCTGATCGTCGGCGCAACACGGCCGTCCCCGCCGATTAACGGTCACGGTATTGCCACCGTGGGTGACATGCTTCTACGGTGTCTCCTTCTCGACCGGAATCTACGGGTGTAGACCAGCTGTGACGTGGCGTCAGGTAGGGAGCTGAGATGATGAGCCGTACGGTCGTCCGGGGCGGATTGGTCATCACCGCCGCCGATGAGATGCACGCCGATGTCCTGGTGGAGAACGGCCGGATCGCCGCCCTCGCCGCACACGGCAGCCCCACCGCAGAGGAATGGCGCACCTCCGCGGACCGCGATATCGATGCCACCGGCAAGTACGTCATCCCGGGCGGCGTCGACGCGCACACCCATATGGAGCTGCCCTTCGGCGGGACCTTCGCCTCCGACACCTTCGAGACCGGCACCCGCGCCGCGGCCTGGGGCGGCACCACCACCATCGTCGACTTCGCGGTCCAGTCCCGGGGCCAGGCGCTCCGCGCCGGTCTGGACACCTGGCACGCCAAGTCCGACGCCCAGTGCGCCATCGACTACGCGTTCCACATGATCCTCTCGGACGTGAACCAGCACACCCTCAAGGAGATGGACCTCCTCGTCTCCGAAGGCGTCACCTCGTTCAAGCTGTTCACCGCCTATCCCGGCGTCTTCTACAGCGACGACGGGCAGATCCTGCGCGCGATGCAACGGGCCGCCGGCAACGGCGGGTTGGTGATGATGCACGCCGAGAACGGCATCGCCATCGACGTGCTCGTCGAGCAGGCCCTCGCCGAGGGCAGGACCGACCCCCGCTACCACGGCGAGGTCCGCCGCGTCCTCCTCGAAGCCGAGGCCACCCACCGTACGATCCAGCTCGCCCGGGTCGCCGGCGCGCCGCTGTACGTCGTCCATGTCTCCGCGGAGGAAGCCGTCGCGGAGATCACCCAGGCCCGCGACAAGGGGCTCAACGTCTTCGGCGAGACCTGCCCGCAGTATCTGTACCTGTCCACCGACAATCTCGCCGAGCCGGACTTCGAGGGCGCCAAGTACGTGTGCTCGACGCCCCTGCGGCCACGCGAACACCAGGAGGCGCTCTGGCGCGGGCTGCGCACCAACGACCTCCAGGTGGTCTCCACCGACCACTGCCCCTTCTGCTTCCGGGGCCAGAAGGAGCTCGGCCGCGGCGACTTCTCCAAGATCCCCAACGGCATGCCCGGCGTGGAGAACCGGATGGACCTCCTCCACCAGGGAGTCGTGGAAGGACGCATCACCCGCCGCCGCTGGATCGAGATCGCCTGCGCCACCCCGGCCCGGATGTTCGGCCTCTACCCCAAGAAGGGCACCATCGCCCCCGGCAGCGACGCCGACCTCGTCATCTACGACCCCACCGCCGAGCAGACCATCTCCGCCGAGACCCACCACATGAACGTCGACTACTCGGCGTACGAGGGCAAACAGCTCACCGGGCAGGTCGAGACGGTCCTCTCGCGCGGCGAACTCGTCATCGACCGGCGGGAGTTCGCCGGACGCGCGGGCCATGGCCAGTACATCCCGCGCGGGACCTGCCAGTACCTCATCTAAGGAGCGCCGCCGTGGACTTCGGACTCGTTCTGCAGGCCGACCCGCCCGCATCCGCCGTCGTGACCCTGATGCGCCGCGCCGAGCGCAACGGCTTCCGCTACGGCTGGACCTTCGACTCGGCCGTCCTGTGGCAGGAACCGTTCGTCATCTACAGCCGCATCCTGGAACACACCGAGCATCTGATCGTCGGCCCCATGGTCACCAACCCCTCCACCCGCACCCCGGAGGTCACCGCCTCCACCTTCGCCACCCTCAACGAGATGTACGGCAACCGCACGGTCTGCGGCATCGGCCGCGGCGACTCGGCGATGCGGGTGGCCGGCCGCAAGCCCAACACCCTGGCCCGGCTGGGCGAGGCGATCGGCGTCATCCGTGATCTGGCCGAGGGCCGGGAGGCCGACATCGGCGGCAACCGGATCAAGATCCCCTGGATCAGGGACGGCAAACTGCCGGTCTGGATGGCCGCGTACGGCCCCAAGGCCCTCGCCATGGCGGGACGGCTGGCCGACGGCTTCATCCTCCAGCTCGCCGACCCGTTCCTGACCGAGTGGATGGTCAAGGCGGTACGACAGGCCGCGGCGGACGCCGGGCGCGACCCGTCCCAGGTGACCATCTGCGTCGCCGCCCCCGCCTACGTCGGCGACGATCTCGCGCACGCCCGCGAGCAGTGCCGCTGGTTCGGCGGCATGGTCGGCAACCACGTCGCCGACCTCGTCGCCCGCTACGGCGAGCACTCCGGCATGGTCCCGGACGAACTGACCGACTACATCAAGGCCCGCAAGGGCTACGACTACGCCCACCACGGCCGGGCCGACAACCCCGACACCGCCTTCGTCCCGGACGCCATCGTCGACCGCTTCTGCCTGCTGGGCCCGGCCGAGGCGCACATCGAACGACTGCGGCACCTGAAGGCACTGGGCGTGGACCAGTTCGCGGTGTACGCGATGCACGACGCGAAGGAATCCACCATCGACGCCTACGGGGCCCAGATCATTCCCGCACTGACCTCATAACCTGCGAGTCACCGGCCACTTGGGCACCCCTCTCAACCGGTCGGTCAGGTCAGTCCAATCAGGCAGTTCACGGCACCCGCATGGCCAAGCTCCCCCGTCCCCCGTAGGGCCCCTCCGCACCGGCCCCTCATCGAACGGACTGCCCATGACCGACACCGTGCCATCCCCCTCCTCGTCTCCGCTGCCGGCCGGAGGCGTCGGCATCGAGCTGACCGCCGACGCCTATCCGTCCGGCAGCCGCTACGCCAACGAGGACCTGCGCCCCGTCCCGCTCGCCGAACGCCGCTGGACCACCTACAACTTCGTCGCCCTGTGGATCGGCATGGCCCACTGCATCCCGTCCTGGACGCTGGCCTCCGGGCTGGTCGCGCTCGGCATGGACTGGAAGCAGGCAGTTCTGACGATCGCCCTCGCCAATGTGATCGTGCTGCTGCCGATGCTGCTCACGGGCCATGCCGGACCGAAGTACGGCATACCCTTCCCGGTGCTGGCCCGCGCTTCGTTCGGCATCCGCGGCGCGAACCTGCCCGCCATGGTGCGGGCCGCGGTGGCCTGCTGCTGGTTCGGCATCCAGACGTGGATCGGCGGCCAGGGCATCTTCGTACTGCTGGGGAAGATCTTCGGGGGCTGGGCCGACGCGGGGAAGATCGGCGGCTACCCGTGGACGCTCTGGCTGTGCTTCGTCATCTTCTGGGTGCTCGAACTCGCCATCATCTACCGGGGGATGGACACCCTGCGCCGCTTCGAGAACTGGGCGGCGCCGTTCGTGCTCGTGGGCGCCGTCGTGCTGCTGATCTGGATCGCGAACAAGGCGGGCGGCTTCGGTCCGTTGCTGCACGAGCCGTCGAAAGTGGGCTGGGGCGCGGACTTCTGGAAAGTGTTCTTCCCTGGCCTCATGGGCATGATCGGCTTCTGGTCGACGCTGTCGCTGAACATTCCCGACTTCACGCGCTTCGGGAAGGGCCAACGGGCCCAGGTCTGGGGGCAGACCCTCGGACTGCCCACCACCATGACCGCCTTCGCCCTGATGTCGGTGCTGGTGACGGCCGGTTCGGAGAAGGTGTACGGGGCCGCGATCTGGGACCCGGTCGAGCTGGCCGGCAAGACGGACAATGTGTTCGGGCTGCTCTTCGCGCTCGTCACCGTCTTCGTGGCGACGATCTCCGTGAACATCGCGGCCAATGTCGTCTCCCCCGCCTACGACCTCGCGAATCTCGCGCCGAAGGTCATCAACTTCCGTACCGGCGCGGTCATCACGGGCATCGTCGGCGTACTGGTCATGCCGTGGAAGCTGACGTCCACGCCCGAGCTGTACATCTTCACCTGGCTCGGCGTCGTCGGCGGGCTGCTCGGCACGGTGGCCGGGATCCTGATCGCCGACTACTGGATCATCCGGCGGACCGTGCTGCACCTCGCAGACCTCTACGTGGCGGGTGGACGCTACTGGTACGGCGGTGGATGGAACTGGCGCGCCGTCGTCGCGTTCCTGGCCGGGGGCGTACTGGCCGTCGGCGGTTCCTACTCGACGCTCGACGCGAAGGGGAACAGGGCCGGACCGTTCCCGGCCGACGGACTGATCCCGCCCCTCAAGCCGCTCGCGGACTACGGCTGGGCCGTGGGACTCGCAGCGTCGTTCCTGGTCTATGTGGCACTGATGGCGGGAGAGCGACAGAGGGGAGCCGTCGGCACGTGACTGCGGTTCTGAGGCCGTGGTTCTGAGGCTGTGGCGCTGAGACCGTGGTTCTGATTCCCACGAACGGGACTGCGTGGGCTCCCCAGGCGCCGGAGGGACGCGGGAGGTGCCGGACAGCCGTCACGGCACCCTCGCCAACCACTCCGGTGAACTGAACTTGCCCGCCGCCAGCTCCCGCGCCCGCGTCAGCTCGCTGTCCGAGACGGCGCCCGCCGACCCGCCGTAGCGGGACCGGAACGACGCGATCATTCGGTCGATGACCTCGGCGCGGGCCAGCCCGGTCTGCCGGCGCAGCGGATCCACCCGCTTCTTCGCGCTGGTGGTGCCCTTGTCCGACAGCTTCTCCCGGCCGATCCGCAGCACCTCGACCATCTTGTCCGCGTCGATGTCGTAGGACATCGTCACGTGATGCAGCACGGCTCCCGAAGCCAGCCGTTTCTGCGCGGCGCCCGCGATCTTCCCGGCGTCGGTGGCGATGTCGTTCAGCGGCTTGTACCAGGCCTTGATGCCCATGTCGCCGAGCGCTCCCAGCACCCAGTCGTCGAGATACGCGTAGCTCTCGGCGAAGGAGAGTCCCTGTACGAGCGTGTCCGGCACACACAGCGAGTAGGTGATGGTGTTCCCCGGCTCCACGAACATCGCGCCGCCGCCGCTGATCCGCCGTACGACCGTCACACCATGGCGATCGGCGCCCTGCCGGTCCACCTCGTTGCGCAGTGACTGGAAGCTGCCGATGATGACCGCGGGGCGGTCCCACTCCCACACCCGCAGCGTCGGCGGCCGCCGGCCCGCCGCGACCTCGTCCGTCAGGACCTCGTCCAACGCCATGTGCAGCGCGGGCGGTTGGGGCCCGTCATGGATGATCTGCCAGTCGAAGTCCGTCCACTCCGCGGCGTCCGCGACGGCCCGCCGGACCGCGATGCCCACCGCCTCGCTGTTGAACCCGAACAGCACCGCGCCGGCCGGCAGCGCCGCGTCGATCCTGGCCGCGAGCCCGCGCGCGTCCAGCTCGGCGGGGGCGCCCTCCAGCGCTCCGTTGATCGCGTCCAGCGCCTCGTCCGGCTCCAGGAAGAAGTCCCCGGCGACCCGGACCCCGCGCAGCGCCCCGCCCACCACATCGAGATCGACGACGACGAGCTTGCCGCCCGGCACCTTGTACTCACCGTGGTGCTTGCCCTGCACGACGTGCTCCTTGTCCCCGTCTCCCGCTCCCGACGGCCCGCGCGGCCGTCAGAGTGATCAACGGTATCGCGGGCGCCGGCATTCCCGGCAAAGGGGACCGGTTGGTGATTGGTGGCTGGGGGGACTGGGCGCGCTCAGCCGCCTCGTCGGTCGACTTGCCCGAGTCAGCCGCCTTCGCCGATTTCCGCCAGCAACGCGGGCAGCGCGCTGCCGATCGGCTCGCGGATCACCTCGTGGGCGAGCTCGTCGTACGGCGTCGGCTCGGCGTTCATGATGATCAGCCGGGCACCGTGCTCGGCGGCCACCCCGGCCAGCGAGGCGGCCGGATGCACCTGAAGCGTGGTACCCACCGCGATGAAGATCTCCGCCGCCTTCGCCACGCCCAGCGCCGTACCCAGCACCTGCGGATCCAGCCGCTCCCCGAACATCACGGTCGCCGACTTCAGGATCCCGCCGCACACCAGGCACGCGGGGTCGGGATCGCCCGCGGCCACCCGCTCCAGAGCCTCCGCCATCGAGGAACGGGCGTGGCAGCGGGTGCAGGTGACGGCCCGCGCGGTGCCGTGCAGCTCCAGGACCTTGCGTTCGGGCATCCCGGCGAGCTGGTGCAGCCCGTCCACGTTCTGGGTGATCACCCGCACCGGCGTCCCGGACCGCTCCAGCCTGGCGACCGCCTCATGCGCCACGTTCGGCCGGGCCCGGAACGCCGGGCTCTCCTGGCGCATCCGCCACGAGCGGCGCCGGATCTCCGGATCGGCCATGTACGTGTCGTAGGTGACCAGCTTCTCGGCCTCCGGGTCGCGCCGCCACAGCCCGTTCGGGCCGCGGTAGTCGGGGATCCCGGAGTCGGTCGAGATCCCGGCGCCACTCAGGATGGCGACGAGGGGGCGGTGGGGCGTCTCGCCGGGGGCCGGTTGGTCGGGAGTCGGCTGGTCGGAGGGCGGGTTGCTGCCGGTCATGGGGCGAGCGTACGCAGCCGACGCGACTGGCGTCCTGTCAGTTTCTGGTGTCGGGATGCCAGCCGGGGGCGTGCTCCTCGGCGAGGGCCTCCCAGGCGGGGACGCCGCCGGGGAGGGGCCAGGAGCGGGTGATATCCGGGTGGACGGCCAGGTCGTGCAGCTGATTGCCCAGTTGACGGCTCGCCGCGCCGGCGAGGATCGTCGCCAGCGCATCGCCCTCCCCATAGGCGCGCTCCAGAGGTGCGAGGCGGTGCTTGTAGTCGAGGATGAGCGGCTGCGCGATCCACTTCAGCCACCGCTCCGACGACTCACGGGCGAGGGCGAGGACGCTGGGGCGGCCGCCCTCGGCGAGTGCCGCCGCGAGCCGGTCGTGCCCGTCCACCAGCACCAGCGAGTGGAGGCCGCCGACCCACCAGACCAGGATGGGCGGCAGTACGCCCTCGCGGTGCTGGCGGCGGTACGCCTTCACCCGCGGTGCGTCGGGCGCGGACAGTGGGCGCAGCGGAAGGAGGTCGCGGCGGTCCTCTTCGGGGTCGCCGTAGCCGAACCAGGTGATGTGGCCGACGGCCGGGTCGTGGTGCGGCAGCCGTTCCCAGCTCTCGGCCGAGTTCCACCCGGACCGCATCCCACGTGTCAGCTGCCAATTGCCGTCGTGCAGCGGCCCGTTGGCGCTGTCCCGTAGTGCGTCCGCGAAGTGGTTCGCCCACCGGGCAGACCAGGCGTCGTCGTCCGGGCACGCCTCCCGGTGTTTACGGGCGAGGTCGGCGCGCAGCGGCGGCAGCGGCGAGGCGTACTGCCCGGTGCGCACGTAGTGCACCCCGCGATGGGTGACCCGCTGGCGCCCCAGGATCACGACCTGATCCCCCTGCTCACCGTTCTGCAGCAACACCAGCCGCCCTCCGTCGGCGACCTCCCAGCGCAGTGCCGGACGAGCCGGACCATCGACGGTCAGGGCCAGTCCGTCCCAGGGAACCCCTTGAGCGGCTCGGGGGAGGTTGGTGCGCTGCATAGCCATGGGGGAGAGACTAACCAGGCGTTGATCGTCACCCATGGACGAGGAGCCGCCCGTGTTCACCACCCGCCCCACCCTCCAAGGCACCTTCGGCATGGCCGCCACCACCCACTGGCTGGCGTCCCAGTCCGCGATGGCCGTTCTGGAGGACGGCGGCAACGCCTTCGACGCGGCCGTCGCCGCCGGGTTCGTGCTGCACGTCGTGGAGCCGCATCTGAACGGTCCGGCGGGCGAGGTGCCGGTGATTCTGGCGCCCGCGGGCGGGCCGGTGCGGGTGCTGTGCGGGCAGGGCCCGGCGCCGGCCGGTGCGAGCGTGGCGCACTACACCGCACTCGGCCTCGACCTGGTGCCCGGCACGGGGCCGCTGGCCGCCGCCGTACCCGGTGCCTTCGACGCCTGGATGCTGCTGCTCCGCGACCACGGCACCAAGTCCCTCGCCGAGGTGCTGCGGTACGCCATCGGCTATGCGGAGCAGGGCCATCCGGCCGTCGAGCGGGTCGGGGAGACCGTGGAGACGGTGCGTCGGCTCTTCGAGACGGAGTGGGTGACCTCGGCCGAGATCTACCTTCCGGGCGGTGCGGCCCCCGCGCCCGGCGGGCTGCTCAGGAACCGGCCGCTGGCGGCCACCTGGCGTCGGCTGATCGCGGAGGCGGAGGCCGCGTCGGCCGGCCGGGAGGCGCAGATCGAGGCAGCCCGCCGGGTCTGGCGCGAGGGCTTCATCGGTGAGGCGCTGGCCGCCTTCGCCGCCCGCCCTGCCATGGACACCTCGGGCGAGCGGCACGCGGGCACCCTCACCGGCGACGACCTGGCCGCGTACACCGCGACCTACGAGGCGCCGGTCACCCACGACTGGAACGGCTGGACCGTCGCCAAGGCCGGCGGCTGGTCGCAGGGCCCGGTATTCCTCCAGCAACTCGCCCTGCTGCCAAAGGAGTTGCCGGCTTACGGCGGTCCCGAATACGTCCATCTGCTGATCGAGGGCAGCAAGCTGGCGATGGCCGACCGCGAGGCCTGGTACGGCGACGCCGCCGAGGTGCCGCTCGGCACGCTGCTCGGCGGGGACTACAACGCCACGCGCCGGACCCTGATCGGCGAGCGCGCCTCGTACGAGCTGCGGCCCGGCAGCCCGGACGGCCGTACGCCGCGGCTCGGCAAGCACGCGGCGGCGGCCGTGGCGGCGGGCGAGGGCGGATTCGACCCGCTGGGCATCTCCGGGAGCGGGGCGGGTGAGCCGACGACCGCCCGCCGGGTGGTCTCGGACGTCGGCCGGAACGGCGCCACCCGGGGCGACACCTGCCATATCGACGTCGTCGACCGCTGGGGCAACCTCGTCTCCGCGACCCCCTCCGGCGGCTGGCTCCAGTCCAACCCCGTCATCCCGGCGCTCGGCTTCCCCCTCGGCACCCGCCTTCAGATGGCCTGGCTGGAGGAGGGGCTGCCGAACTCCCTCACCCCGGGGCGGCGGCCCCGCACCACCCTCACACCGTCCCTCGCGCTGCGGGACGGGGTCCCCGTGATGGCCTTCGGGACGCCCGGCGGCGACCAGCAGGACCAGTGGCAGGTGCACTTCTTCCTGGCCGTGGCGCTGCGGGCGGCGGTCCGTGGGGGCCTCGACCTCCAAGGGGCCATCGACGCCCCGAACTGGCACCAGGAATCGTTCCCGGGGTCCTTCTTCCCGCGGACGATGCGTCCCGGGAGCGTCACCGTGGAATCCAGGATCGGCCCGGAGACCGTCGACGACCTGCGGCGACGTGGGCATCTCGTCACGGTCGGCGACGCCTGGTCGGAGGGGCGGCTGTGCGCGGTGGCGCGCGATCCGGAGACGGGGGTGCTCTCCGGGGCGGCGAATCCGTGGGGGATGCAGGGGTACGCGGTCGGGCGCTGAGGGGGCGGCATCCCGGAGGTATCCCGGCGCCGTCACGGTGGCGTCATGGCGGCGTCATGGCGGCGTCATCGTGGGGTCACGTTGGGTGTCCGGATCGCCGCGCCGTGCGCCCCGTGGCACCCGGAATTCACCTGGAGTCCAGTCGGTGTGTCAGTGGGTCATGGTTCGATGGATGCATGATCGATGCATTTCGTACCCAAGATTCGGGAGATACCACGAATATCGCCGACGGCACCGCCGTGACCCTGACCACCGCTCCCAGCGGGCCCGCGCCGGGCTCCGCCACGCCGGACGCCGCCCCACAGGGCCCCTCCGCGCCGGACAGCTCCCTGCTGGATCTCTCCGTGCTGGACCTGGCCGCCGTCGAAGCCGCCGTCCGCAAGGCTGCCGCCGACGAGATCATGCCGCGCTTCCAGCAGCTCGCTGCCGAGGACATAGTCCAGAAGAACGGCCCGCACGACCTCGTCACGGTCGCCGACCGGCTCGCCGAGGAGCACCTCACCGCCGCGCTGACGGCCCTGCTGCCCGGCTCCAAGGTGGTCGGCGAGGAAGCGGTGCACGCCGACCCGAAGGTGCTGGACGCGCTGCACGGCGATGCCCCCGTCTGGATAGTCGACCCGGTCGACGGCACCCGCCAGTTCGTGCACGGCGACCCCGGATTCGCCACCCTCGTAGCGCTCGCCCACCACGGCGAGGTGCTGGCCTCCTGGACGTACGCACCGGCCCTCGACCTGATGGCCGTCGCCCGCCGCGGCGCCGGCGCCGAGCTGAACGGCGTACCGCTGCACACGGGCAGCCCCGCCGCCGACGCGGTCCTCGACGTCGCCATCTCCCACTTCGACTTCACCAGCGACGACGAGAAGCGGGTGCTGGCCGCCCTGGACACCAACGGCGTCGCCCCGCGCCCCTGCGGCTCGGCGGGCCTGGAATATCTGCACATAGCCCGCGGCGAGATCGACGCCATCGCGTTCAGCTGGGAAAACGCCTGGGACCACGCCGCCGGGCTGCTCCTGGTGCACGAGGCGGGCGGCGCGAGCGGCACGCTCGCCGGGCAGCCGTTCCGCATCGGAGGCGGCAACGCACTGCCGTTCACCGCAGCGCGGGACGCGGAAACGGCGCGGCGTATCCTCGGACTGCTGGCAGCCGCCAACTGATCCTCAACGACGAGGGTCGGACGTGAGGGGAGTGGCGCAGGTGCCGAGGATGCTCGATGCCGTGGTGGTCGGGGCGGGGCCCAACGGTCTGACGGCCGCCGTCGAACTGGCCCGCCGCGGTATGTCCGTCGAGGTCTTCGAGGCCCGGGACACCATCGGCGGCGGAGCCCGCACCGAGGAACTGACCCTCCCCGGCTTCCGCCATGACCCCTGCTCGGCGGTGCACCCCCTCGGCGCGGGCTCGCCCGCGTTCCAGGCCATGCCCCTGGCGCGGTACGGCCTGGAGTGGCTGCACCCCGAGCTCCCGATGGCGCACCCGTTCCCGGACGGCACGGCCGCGGTGCTCGCCCACTCCGTCGGCCAGACCGCGATGTCGTTCGGCGCGCACGACGCCGGCACCTACCGCCGGCTCGTCGCGCCGTTCATCGGCAAGTGGGACGCCCTGGCCCGTGACTTCCTGCGCACCCAGTGGCTCGGCCTGCCCGGCGACCCCCTGACCTACGCCCGCTTCGGCCTGGTCGCGATGCAGCCGGTCACCCTCCTCAACAGCCGCTTCCAGGACGAGAAGGCCCGCGCGCTGATGGCCGGCCTCGCGGCGCACGCCATCGCTCCGCTCGGCGGCTTCGGCACCACCGGCCTCGCCCTGATGTTCGCGCTCGCCGCGCACGCCAACGGCTGGCCGGTACCGCGCGGCGGCTCCCAGGCGATCTCCGACGCGCTCGCCGGGCTGCTGCGCGCCCACGGTGGCGCGGTCCACACCGACTTCGAGGTCAAGCGGCTGGACGATCTGCCGCCGGCACGCGCCTATGTCTTCGACACCTCACCGACCGCGCTCGCCCGGATCGCCGGCCTGGGCAACGCCTACCGGGACGTGAAGTACGGCCCCGGCACCTTCAAGATCGATTACGCGCTGTCGGGCCCGGTCCCGTGGACGGCCGAGGAGGCCCGCCGGGCCGGCACCGTCCATATCGGGCCCACCAGCGGCGAGATCGCCGCCGCGCTGGACGCCGCCACACACGGACAGGACCCGTCCGTACCCTTCCTGATCACCGCTCAGCCCAGCCTGATCGACGACAGCCGCGCCCCCGAGGGCAAGCATGTCTTCTGGGCGTACGGCCATGTCCCCAACGGCTGGGAGGGCGACGCGACCGACCTCGTCGAGCGGCAGATCGAGCGCTTCGCCCCCGGCTTCCGGGACCTCGTCCTGGCCCGCGCGGTCGCCGGACCGCCCCAACTCGCCGCCCGCAACGCCAATTACGTCGGCGGCGACACCGCCACCGGCTCCGCGGCCGGCCTGCGACTGCTCATCCGCCCCAAGCTCACCCGCGTCCCGTACGAAACCGCCCACCCCGCGGTCTTCCTCTGCTCCCAAGCCACCCCGCCCGGCCCCGGCGTGCACGGCATGTCGGGCCACTACGCCGCCAAGGCGGTCTGGCGGCGGCTGCGTTTCGCCCGCCGGTAGGGCCTGGCCGCCGATGGGTCGGGGCGGAAAGGCCCTGGGCAACTGGCTGCCTGGCGCCGACCCTTAGGGGGCGGTCGAACGGATCCCCTAAGGGTCGCGAGGCCCCCTTGCAGGCCACAACGCAGAGCGTGCGGGGTGGTATTCCCGTCCGGGCGCGCGGGGCGCGGGGGTATTCGGGTCCTGGAGCGGGGGGCGGGGGTATTCGGGCCCTTGCGCGGGGGGGGGGCGGGATGTGGCTGGTATTCCCGCTCACACCCCGGCGCGCGGGCTGCGGGTTGCATTCCCGCTCCGCCGGGGAGCCCGGACTGCATTCCTGCTTCCGCGCGGGGGCGCGGACCGTATTCCTGCTTCGGCGCCAGGGCGCGGCTGCATTCCGGCTCTCGCATGGGTGCGCCTCGCCGCATTCCGCCGCCGGCATGCGTGCGCGTGGCCGCATTCCAGCCCTGGTGGGGCGCTGCCGGGTCCCTGGCCGTACGGGCGAACCGCTCACCCTTGTGTTCGCGACCCGCCGCCGGCCAACTGGCTGACCTGCCCAACCCTGCCTAGGCTCGGGCACCATGAGCGCTTCCCGGTCCGACTCCGCGACCACCCTCACCCTCGTCCAGGGCGATATCACCGAGCAGGCCGTGGACGCGGTGGTCAATGCCGCCAACTCCTCCCTCCTGGGCGGCGGGGGAGTGGACGGCGCGATCCATCGGCGCGGTGGTCCGGAGATCCTCGACGAGTGCCGCGATCTGCGCGCCTCGAAGTACGGCCGTGGTCTGCCCACCGGTGCCGCCGTCGCGACCACCGCCGGCCGGCTGCCCGCGCGCTGGGTGGTGCACACCGTCGGGCCCGTATGGTCCGCGGACGAGGACCGTACGCATCTGCTGGTCTCCTGCTACGAGCAGTCGCTGCGGGTGGCCGCCGAGCTGGGTGCCCGTACCGTCGCCTTCCCGGCCATCTCCACCGGCGTCTACCGCTGGCCGATCGCGGACGGCGCCCGCACCGCCGTCGACACCGTCCGTGCGCAGATCGAGGCGACGCCCGACGCGTTCGACGAGATCCGTTTCGTGGTCTTCGACGACCATGCCCGCCGGGCGTACGAGGCGGCGCTCGCCGAAGACTGAGGGGAGGGGCGGGGAAGAGGGACGGGGAGGGGGGAGAGGGAAGGTGCACAAGCCCTCGTGGCCGGTCCGGCCGCTCGTGTGCCTCAAGTGGCGTCAGAATTTGCCGATATGGCGGGCCTCCTCGGCCTCTTTGACGACGGCGGACAGTTCGGCGCCGCACGCGGCCGCCAACGCGCCCGCGACGGCGCCCTCCACGAACGGGGCATCGGCGAGGACGGCCTGGGAGTCCGGATGGTCCTCCAGGACGAGGCGTGCGGTGAGGACGGAGCTGCCCAGGTCCGGCAGGACCAGCACGCCGGCGCCGGAATCGGCGGTGCGCAGCGCGTCGAGGATGCGGGCGTAACTCGTCCCCAGGCCGCCGTCGTCGGTGCCGCCGGCGGTGGCGATCACGACGCGGCCCGAGGTCAACTGCTCGACCAGGGACTGCACGCCGTGGGCGATCTCCGCACTGTGCGACACAAGTACGATGCCAACCAACGGTGTCATGAACGAGGACTCTACGAGTCGGAACGCCGTTCATCAATACCGAACAGGGAGTTGTTTCATGGTCCAGGCCGTGCACAGGGCGATCCACGTTCTCCGGGAGCTCGCCACGGCGGCGCCGCGGCTGGGCGTCACCGAACTCGCGGACCGCATCGGGGTCGCCAAGCCGACCGTGCACGCCCTGCTGCGCACCCTTGAGGCGGAGGGCATGGTCGTCCAGGACCGGGAGACCGGCCGCTACCAGCTGGGTCCGGGCCTGGTGGTGCTGGGCAACGCCTATCTGGACTCGCACGAGCTGCGCACCCGCGCGGTGACCTGGGCCGATCTGCTCGCCAACCAGACCGGCGCCGCAGTGTGGGTGGGGGTCCTCACGGACCGCCGCATCCTCGTCGTCCACCATGCCTTCCGCCCCGGCGGATCGGTGCAGGTGCTGGAGACGGGAGCCAGTCTGCCCTGGAACACCTGCGCCCTGGGGAAGGCCATCGCGGCCTTCCTCCCCACCGAACGCCGTAAGGAACTGCTGGCGGGCGAGCTGCTCCGGGTCACCGGCGCCAGCATCGACGATCCGGAGCGGCTCGCGACCCAGCTGGAGAACGTCCGCGAGATCGGATACGCCCTGGACGACCAGGAGTTGACCCTGGGCGACGGCGGTATCGCGGCGCCCGTCTTCGACCGCACCGGCGATGTGGTGGGCGGTATCGGACTGGTAGGCCCTGTCGAGCGGCTGCTCGTCGACAGTGCACGTCAGGAGTGTGCGATCGCGGTCCGCGAGGTCGCCCGCAGTCTGTCGAGGGACCTCGGCGCGCCGCGTAACGCGGGTCTGCGGGCCAGTGGCTGACGTCTCCCGCAGGGCCTCGCGGCGTCATTGAGGGTTCATCAACTCGCCATGTGGTGATGTGGCTTTCGCCAAGATCTGCCGACTGTGGGTCCACTGTGCGGCAAGCTCTTGACGGGGCCGGGGTCGGTGGGTTTTGCTTCCCGTGGTCATTCGGTAATGCCGAACAGCTTTCGGAACGCGCCAGTGGTTCGACTCACCGCTCAAGGCTGCGATCACGGGGGAGCGAAGGAGCGCCTGCCATGCGGAAGACTGCGAAGAAGCCCGTCAAGTTACCCGGGTCCCCGGCTTCGTGTCCGGCGCCGCCCGAGGCGATTCCGGCGCGCACCCCCGGCGCGCGTCAACACCGTCGACAGCCCTGGTTGCACAGCCCAGTTGGAGTTCCAACCGAAGGAGTACCGGTGGATGTTTCGCTCACCCGCGACTGGGTGCAGAACATCGCCTCGGCCATGAGCCGGAACCAGGACCACCTCACCGCGCTGGATTCCGCCATCGGGGACGGCGACCACGGGGCCAACATGGCCCGTGGCTTCGGTGCGGCGCGCACCCGCCTCGACGCCGCGTCACCGGCCGCCACCTCGGTCGACGAAATCCTTGTGACGACGGGAAAGACCCTGGTGTCCGTCGTCGGCGGCGCCTCGGGGCCGCTGTTCGGCAGCGCGTTCCGGGCCCTCGGCGAGGCCCTCGGCGAGGACTCGGGACCCGGCGCCGAGATCGACGCCCGGCGGTTCGCGGCGGCCCTCGCCGCGGCGCTGGACAAGCTTCAGCAACTGGGCGCGGCGGTGCCCGGCGACAAGACCATGGTCGACGCGTACGCCCCGGCCGTCAGTGCCTTCCGCGATGCGGCGCAGTCCGGCGCCGACTTCTGTACCGCCGCACGCGCCGCCGCCGACGCGGCCGAAGCCGGTATGCGGGCCACCGTCCCGATGCAGGCCAGAAAGGGCCGGGCGTCGTACCTGGGGCTGCGCAGCATCGGCCACCAGGACCCGGGCGCGACCTCGACCGCCTATGTCTTCCGCGCCCTCGCCGAGGTGGCGGCAGCGGTGTAACCACCGCGGTCGCCCCACCGGATGCACCCGTAAGCCGTCTCCACCCCCCTCCACCCCTTTACCCCTCTTCCCCCTCGAACAGGGACGTCGCTCTCCGGTGAGCCCTCAGCTTCCCGACGTTCCCTGATTTCTACGAGCTACCGCCTTCCTGACGTTTTCTCAGGCTTTCTGAACGAGTGATGGGATCAACGTGACTGTCCATTCCGTCGACCATGTCGAGTTCTACGTAGGCGATGTCAACCAGGCCGCCCACTACTACTGCGGTACCTACGGATTCCGGGTCGTGGCCGAGGCCGGACCGCTCAGCGGGCTGGCCGGCGCCCGCTCGCTGGTGCTGGCGCACGGCGGCGTCCGCCTGGTGCTGACCTCCGCCCTGCACGCCGACCACGCCGCCTCGCGGTTCGTCCGCAGACACGGCGACGGGGTACGCGACGTGGCGCTCCGCACCGACGACGCGGCCGGCGACTTCGAACGGGCGCTGGCCGCCGGTGCCGAAGCCGTCTCCGGCCCTGAGACCTTCGAGGACGCCACCGGCCGGGTCACCCGGGCCACCATCGCCGCGACCAACGACCTGGTCCACACCCTCATCCAGCGTGACGACCCGTCAGGTCCCTTCCTGCCGGGCCGGTACCGGGCCCTGCCCGAGGACGTCGAGCCGGGCCCCGACCTGCTGCGCTCCGTCGACCACCTGGCCCTGTGCCTGCGCGCCGGCTCGCTGGAGACCATGGTCGACTTCTACCAGCGGGCGCTGGGGCTGAAGCACACCTACGACGAGTACATAGTCGTCGGCGGCCAGGCGATGGCCTCGAAGGTCGTCCAGGACGAGACCAGGGGCGTCACCTTCACCATGGTGGAGCCGGACCCCACCGCCGCCCGCGGCCAGCTCAACGACTTCCTCGACGGTTTCGACGGCCCCGGCGTGCAGCATGTGGCTTACGGCACCGACGACATCGTCCGAGCGGCCCGCGAACTGCGCGAGTCCGGCGTGGAGTTGCTGTCGACCCCGGCCGGCTACTACGACGCGCTGGCCGAGCGCGGCATCGAGGTGGACATCGACACCACGGTGCTCCAGGAGCTGGGGCTGCTGGCCGACCGGGACGAGTGGGGCCACCTGGTGCAGGTGTTCACCCGCTCCCCGTACGCCCGCCGCACGGTCTTCTTCGAGCTGATCCAGCGGCTCGACGCCCGCACCTTCGGCAGCGGCAACATCAAGGCGCTCTACGAGGCGGTGGAGCGCGAGCGCGCGGAGGCCCCGGACGCCGCCGTACCGGTCGGCGCGGCGGCGAAGGCCGGCGCATGACCGGGCGCGCCGGCCACGCCGACCGCGGGGAGCGGGAGGTGCCCCCGTCCCCGCGGGAGTACGCGGCGGTGGCGCGGGCCAAGCTGGACCGGGCCGTGTGGGACTACATCGCGGGCGGCAGCGGCGACGAGGTGACCCTGCGCGAGGACCGGGCGGCATACGACCGCTACCGGCTGCGTCCCCGTGTCCTCGTCGACGTGTCGCACTGCGAGCTGAGCACCACACTGCTCGGCAGGCCGGTGGCGTTGCCCGTCGGCATCGCCCCCATGGCCTACCACCGGCTGGTCCACGCGGACGGTGAGACGGCCACCGTCCGCGCGGCCGGTGCGGTCGGCGCGCTCACCATCACCAGCACCTTCGCCAGCAAGACGCTGGAGGAGACCGCCAGGGCCGCGACCGGCCCGCTGTGGCTCCAGGTCTATGTGTTCCACGACCGCAAGGTCACCGAGTCCCTGGTACGCCGGGCCGAAGCCGCCGGCTACCGGGCCCTGGTGATCACCGTCGACACTCCCCGCATGGCGCGGCGGGAGCGCGATCTGCGCAATGGCTTCGGGCTGCCGCCGCATGTCCGTCCTGCCAACTTCGACGACGGCCACCGGGCCGGACTGCATCGCGCCCGAGCCGGCGGCTCCACGCTCGCCGACCACGCCGAACGGCACCACGACGCCGCGTTCACCTGGGAGGACCTGGCCTGGTTGCGCTCGCTGACCAGCCTGCCGCTGGTGCTCAAGGGCGTCCTCACCGCACAGGACGCCCGGCGGGCGGCCGAGCTCGGTGTGGCGGGACTGGTCGTCTCCACCCACGGCGGCCGCCAACTCGACGGCGCCATACCGGCGTTGGACGCACTGCCGGAAGTCGTCGAGGCGGTGCCGGACGAGTGCGAGGTCCTCGTCGACGGCGGCATCCGGCGCGGCACCGACGTCCTCAAGGCACTGGCGCTGGGGGCCCGCGCGGTACTGGTCGGCCGCCCCGTCCTGTGGGGCCTGGCCGCCGACGGCGCCGACGGCGTCGAACGGGTCCTGGACACGCTCCGGGCGGAGCTGGCCGAGGCCATGGCGCTGACCGGCCGGCCCCGCCTCGACACCATCGCCCGCGACCTGCTCCACCGCTCCGCCCCCTTCCCGTACCACCCCGCTTCGAACGACAAGGAAATGGCATGACCGACACGACGTCGAATGACACCCGTTTCGCGCTGACCGCCGCCGAGCAGGAGCTGCTGCCGTCCGACGAAGAGGTGCAGTTCTACCAGGAGCACGGCTGGTATCTGTCGAAGAAGCTGCTGACCGACGAGGAGGTCGATCTCCTCAACTCCGCGGCCGACCGCTTCTACGGCGGCCACCGGGACCGCACCCTGCCGCAGCGGCCGCCGCGCCTGGCGTACTGGGAGCCCGAGCAGGGTGATGTGCACCGGCACAACGACTACATCTTCTACGAGGACGACACCATCCGCAGCATCCTGGCCAAGCCGCTGATCGCGGCGGTCGCGGCGCGTATCGCGGAGACCAGCCAGATACGGCTGTGGAACAGCACCCTGATCCACAAGCCGCCGCGTGCGGACGACGCCCGCAACATCGTGCCGTGGCACTTCGACCGCCACTACTGGCAGACCTGCTCCTCCGACGAGATGCTCACCGCCTTCATCCCCTTCCACGACTGTGACGAGGAGATGGGGACGATCACGATGGTCGACGGCAGCCACCGCTGGAAGGAGACCGGCAGCGACGACTCCACCAGCCGTCACTTCGCCGACCGCGACCGGTCGGAGCTGGACGAGATGCTCGAGGAGAACGCCGCGTTCAACAACGCCGAGGTGCGCAAGGTCCCCGTGAACATCCCCAAGGGACACATCAGCTTCCACCACTGCCGCACCTACCACGGCAGCGGATACAACGTCAGCGACCGCCCCCGCCGGGCGATCTCCCTGCACCTCCAGGACCGCACCAACCAGTGGCGGCCCTTCGAGCTGTCCTCCGGCGACCTCGTCGTCTACAACAACGACGTACTCGTCGGCAAGGACGAGCACGGCAACCCCGACTACACCGACGCGGACTTCTGCCCGGTCCTGTGGGAGGACCGCCGGTGAGTGACGGTTCCCCCACCACTGTGCTGCGCGCCGACGAACTGCACGGCTCGCTCGCCGACCCGCTGATGGAGGTGATGAACTTCCTCAACGAGGTCACCTCCCGCCACCCCCAGGCGATCTCGTTCGGCCCCGGCCGCCCCTACGAGGGGCTGTTCGAGGTCGAGCGGATCGGCTACTACCTCGACGCGTACCAACGCCATCTCTCCGAGGAGCTGGGCCGGACCCCCGACGAGGTCCGCACCCTGCTCTTCCAGTACGGGCGGACCAACGGCCAGATCCATGAACTGGTGGCCCGCGCCCTGCGCAACGACGAGGGCATCGAGGCCGACCCGCAGTCCCTGGTGGTCACCGTGGGCTGCCAGGAGGGCATGTTCATCGCCCTGCGCGCACTGTTCCGCGACCCCTCGGACGTGCTGCTAGTCTCCTCGCCCTGCTACGTCGGGATCACGGGAGCGGCCCGGCTGCTGGACATCGAGACCGTGCATGTGCCCGAGGGCGAGAACGGCGTCGACCCGGACGTGCTGCAACGGACCGTCGCCGAGCTGCGTGCGGCCGGGAAGCGGCCGCGCGCGCTCTACCTGGTGCCGGACTTCTCCAACCCGACCGGCACCTGCCTGCCGCTCCCGGCCCGGCACCGGCTGCTGGAGCTCGCCGAGGCGGAGGACCTGCTCCTCCTGGAGGACAACCCGTACGGGTTCTTCACCCGCACCGGCAGCGGGCTGCCCACGCTCAAGTCGTTGGACACCCGGCGGCGGGTGATCTACCTCGGCTCGTTCGCCAAGACCTGCTTCCCCGGCGCCCGGGTCGGCTATGTGGTCGCCGACCAGCACGTCCAGGCCTCGGACGGCAGCCGCACGCTCCTGGCGGACGAACTGTCCAAGATCAAGGGCATGGTGACGGTGAACACCCCGGCGATCAGCCAGGCCGTCATCGGGGGCATGCTGATCTCCCACGACTTCCGTCTCCGGGAGGCCAACAAGCCGGCCGCCGACTTCTACCAGGAGAACCTGGCGGTCCTGCTCGACTCCCTCGACCGGCTGCTGCCCCCGGAGAAGCGCGAGGCGGCCGGGATCCACTGGAACGCCCCCGAGGGCGGCTTCTTCCTCACCCTGACCCTCCCGGTCCCCGCGGACAACGCGCTCCTGGAGGAGTCCGCCCGTGAGCACGGAGTGATCTGGACGCCCATGCGGTACTTCTATCCGGAGGACAGCGGCGGCCAGAACCAGATGCGGCTGTCCCTCAGTTACCTGACGCCGGATCAAGTCGCCGAGGGTGCACGCCGGCTGGTGGGCCTCCTGGAACGGAGCTGCGTATGAACGCCGTCCTCTACGTGGTGACGGTGCTGATCTGGGGCTCCACCTGGCTGGCGATCAAAGGCCAGCTCGGGGACGTCCACCCCACCGTGTCGGTCGCCTACCGGTTCGCCCTGGCGGCTGTGATCCTGCTGGCCTGGGCGCGGCTGCGCGGACTGCCGCTGCGCTATCCGCCCCGGGTGCACGGGCAGTTCGTCCTCATGGGCGGGCTGATGTTCTCCACCAACTTCGTCTGCTTCTACTTCGCCGAACAGCATCTGACCACCGGCCTCGTCTCGATCATCTTCGCGATGTCGCTGGTGGTGAACATGGCGTTCGCCCGCATCTTCTTCAAGCGCGCGATCACCGCCAAGATGCTCGTCGGCGGCGGCATAGGACTGCTGGGGATCGCCACGGTGTTCTGGCCGGAGTTCCAGAACTTCGGCCTCTCCTCGGGATCCGGGCAGGGCATCGTGCTCTCCGCCCTCGGCACGCTGGTGTTCTGCCTGGGCAACGTGGTCTCCGGCAAGACCCAGGCCGCGGGCATCCCGGTGATCCAGGGCACCGGCTACGCCATGGGCTACGGGGCGCTGCTGATGGCCCCGTTCGCCGCGTTCTACGGCGGGGGAGCGCCGTTCGACCCCTCCCTCACGTACACCGGCTCGCTGGTCTACCTCGCGGTCTTCGGCTCGGTCATCGGGTTCGGCGCCTATCTCACCCTGCTCGGCAGGATCGGCGGAGAACGCGCCGCCTACGCGATGGTGCTCTTCCCGATCGTCGCGCTGCTGCTGTCCACGGTGTTCGAGGAATTCCACTGGACGGCACGGGACCTGGCGGGCGTGTTCCTGATCCTGGTCGGCAACGCCGTGATGCTGACCAACCCCGCGCTGCTACGGCGCCTGACCGGCAACCGGTTCCCCGCGGCGCCGGCGGCCCCCGCGGAACCGGCGGCCCCGAGCGCGGCCGACCGGTAGCCCGTTCCCGACGCCCGTCCGGGCCCGTCCGTCCCCCGGACGGGCCGGACGGACGCGCAGTAACGGACGTGCCGGAACGGACGCGCCGCCCCCACTCACCACGGTCGAGGAGCGACACCTTGCATACCGCTGCAGTCGTCGGCACCGGACTCATCGGCACGTCGATCGCCCTGGCCCTCACCAGCCGGGGAGTGACCACCCACCTGATCGACCGCGACCCCCACAGCGTGCGGCTGGCCGCCGCACGCGGCGCGGGCACGCCCCAACCGCCCTCGGCACCCGTGGACATCGCCGTCATCTGCGTCCCGCCCTCGGTCGTCGCCAGGACCATCGCCGACCACCAGAAGGACAAACTCGCCACGGTGTACACGGACGTGTCGAGCGTCAAGGCGCTGCCGCACGCCGAGTGCCTGGCCCTCGGATGCGACACCAGCGCCCTGGTGGGCGGGCACCCGCTGGCCGGACGGGAGCGCTCCGGGCCGCTGTCCGCCCGCGCCGACCTCTTCAAGGACCGCCACTGGGTGCTCACCCCGACCCCGGAAACCAGCGAAACCGCCCTCAACCGCGCCCTGGAACTGGTGTCGCTGTGCGGCGCCGTTCCGGTACTGCTCGAACCACCGGACCACGACCGTGCGGTGGCACTGGTCTCCCATCTGCCCCACCTGGTGGCGAGCCTCACCGCGGCCCGGCTGCTGGAGGGCGAGGACCACGCGGTACGGCTGGCCGGCCGCGGCATACGGGACGTCACCCGGATCGCCGCCGGTGACGCCGCGCTGTGGACGGACATCCTCGCCGCCAACGCCGCTGCGCTCGTCCCGCTGCTCGCCGAACTCACCCGGGACCTGGAGCGGACCGCCGACGCACTGGCCCGGCTGACCGAGGGGCCGACGGACCAGCAGGAAACCGCCCTCGCGGACCTGACCGACCTACTGCGGCGCGGCAGCGAGGGCCGGGCCCGTATCGCCACCACATACGGCGTCGCAGGGCCGGGCGGCCACACCATGGTCTCGGTCTCCATGGCCGACCCGGACCGACGGCTGGAGCGGCTGCTCGACGACGTGAGCGCGGCGCGAGTGGACCTGGAGGACATGCTGTTGCCGGACACGACGGCCGCCCCGCTCGACTCGGTCGAGCTGCTGGTCGCCCCGGACGCCGCCCGCCCGCTGACCGACGCCCTGCGGGACAGGGGCTGGGCGGTCCACTAGCAGGGCGCACAGCGCGCGAACAACCGAGTCCCGATCCGCGCTTTCGGGAATGACGGAGCCCGCGCGACGGTTGGACCACCCGAAGAGAACGACGCAACCGAGAAGGACGCAACCCGGAGAGGTACATGCCGCACATCACCATCGACTACGACAAGCCGCTGGACGACGTCCTCGACCGCCGCCGCTTCGCCCTCGAACTCCACTCCCTGGCGGCCAAAACGGTCGACGGCATCACCGTCGAGAGCTGCAAGACCCGCTTCCGGCGCGTCGACGAGACCGTCATCGCCAACGGCGAACACGGCCAGGCCCTGATCCACATAGATTTCGCGATCCTGCCCGGCCGTACGACGGAAGCCAAGGCCGCGCTGAGCCGCGCCGTACTCGAACTGGTCCGCACCCACACGGCAGATGTACCCGACACGGTGGTGCACGCATCGGTGGACGTGATCGACCTCGGCCCGGTGTACACCAAACATGTCGGGTGAGCCGGCTCGTACGCGGGAGCCCTATCCGCCGATCGAGCCGTACGACAACGGGATGCTCGACGTCGGCGACGGCAACCTCGTCTACTGGGAAGTCTGCGGCAACCCGGACGGCAAGCCCGCGCTCGTCGTCCACGGCGGCCCCGGCTCGGGCTGCACGGCAGGCCCACGACGGATCTTCGACCCCGCCCGCTACCGGGTCGTCCTCTTCGACCAGCGCGGCTGCGGCCGCAGCACCCCGCACGCCGGCGACCCCGCCACCGACATGCGCCACAACACGACCGAGCATCTGCTCGCCGACATGGAACGGCTGCGCGTGCATCTCGGCATCGACCGCTGGCTGTTGTTCGGCGGCTCGTGGGGCTCGACCCTGATCCTCGCCTACGCGGAACGCCACCCGGACCGGGTGTCGGAGATCGTCATCCCCAGCGTCACCACGACCCGGCGCTCGGAGACCGACTGGCTCTACCGGGGCGTCGGCCGGTTCTTCCCCGAGGAGTGGGAGCGCTTCCTCGCCGGTGCCCCCGGGGTCGGCAGGGACGGCGACATCGTCGCGGCCTACGCCCGCCTGATGGAGGACCCCGACCCCGCCGTACGGGAGAAGGCCACCGCCGACTGGTGCGCCTGGGAGGACGCGGTGCTCTCCCTGGAGCCGCACGGCGCCCCCAACCCCTTCGGGGACCGGCCCTCGGCGGCGCGCCAGGCCCTGGTCCGGATCTGCGCGCACTACTTCTCGCACGGCGCATGGCTGGAAGAAGGCGCCCTGCTGCGCGACGCCGGCCGCCTCGCCGGCATCCCCGGCGTCCTCATCCACGGCCGCCACGACCTGAGCGGCCCGCCGCACACCGCCTGGGAACTGGCCCGCGCCTGGCCGGACGCCCGGCTGATCCTGATCCAGGACGCCGGGCACAAGGGCAGCGACTCGACCCGCACCGAGGTGATCAACGCACTCGACCGCTTCGGCTCGGCCGGTGCGCCATGAGGCCCCCGCCCCCTGGCCCCCCACCTTGATGTCGGATTCTCGCCAGCCGCGACCCGTCGGCTGAGGAATCCTTGACGCCATGCACACCGACACCGAGCGCTGTCTCCGCGCCGTGCAGTCCAAGGACGCCCGTTTCGACGGCTGGTTCTACACCGCCGTGCTCACCACCCGTATCTACTGCCGTCCCAGCTGCCCGGTGGTGCCGCCCAAGCCCGAGAACATGCGCTTCTACGGGAGCGCCGCAGCCGCGCAGCAGGCCGGATTCCGGGCCTGCAAACGGTGCCGCCCCGACGCCAGCCCCGGCTCCCCGCAGTGGGACGAGCGCGCCGACCTCGTCGCCCGCGCCATGCGTCTGATCGGCGACGGCATCGTCGACCGCGAAGGCGTCCCGGGCCTGGCCGCCCGCCTCGGCTACAGCACCCGCCAGATCGAACGCCAGCTGCTGGCGGAACTCGGCGCCGGCCCGCTCGCCCTGGCCCGCGCCCAACGCGCCCAGACCGCCCGCCTCCTGGTGGAGACCACGGCCCTGCCGATGGCCGACGTCGCGTTCGCCGCCGGATTCGCCAGCATCCGCACCTTCAACGAGACGGTACGGGAGGTCTTCGCGCTCTCCCCGACCGACCTGCGCAAACGCGCCCAGCCCGGCCTGCGCGCGGCACCCGGCACACTCGCCCTGCGGCTGCCCTTCCGCCGCCCGCTCAACCCCGACAACCTCTTCGGGCACCTCGCCGCCACCGCCGTCCCCGGCGTCGAGGAATGGCGGGACGGCGCCTACCGCCGCACCCTCGACCTCCCCTACGGACACGGCATCGTCGCCCTCTCCCCGCGCCCCGACCACATCGACTGCCGCCTGTCCCTCACCGACCTGCGCGACCTGGCCGGCGCCATCGCCCGCTGCCGACGGATGCTCGACCTCGACGCGGACCCGGAGGCCGTCGACGGACTGCTCCGCGACGACCCGCAACTGGCCCCGCTCGTCGACAAGGCACCCGGCCGCCGCGTCCCACGCACCGTCGACGCCGACGAATTCGCCGTCCGCGCCGTACTCGGCCAGCAGGTCTCCACCGCGGCCGCCCGCACCCACGCCGGACGGCTGGTCCTCGCGCACGGCGAGAAGATCGACGACCCGGGCGGCGGCCTGACCCACCTCTTCCCGCCCGCCGCCGCACTCGCCGAACTCGACCCCGAGTCCCTGGCCATGCCCCGCACCCGCCGCGCCACCCTCACCGGACTGGTCGCCGCCCTCGCCTCCGGCGCGCTGCAACTCGGCGTCGGCAGCGACCGGGAAGCGGCCCGCGCCCAACTCGTCTCCCTGCCGGGCATCGGCCCCTGGACCGTCGAATGCGTCGCCATGCGCGCCCTCGGCGACCCCGACGCCTTCACCCCCACCGACCTCGGCCTGCGCCGCGCCGCCGCCGAACTCGGTATGCCCGCCACCCCCGCCGCCCTCATCCGGCACTCCGCGCTCTGGCGCCCCTGGCGCGCGTATGCCGTCCAGTACCTCTGGGCGACCGGCGACCACCCCATCAACCACCTCCCGACGAACTGAACCACCCATCTCCGAATCAACCACCTCCCGACGAACTGAGCCCGCCGCCATGACCGTTCACACACCCGACCCGGACGCCGTCATCACCCACACCGTCCTCGACGACACCCCGGTGGGCCCGCTCACCCTCGTCGCCGCCGACGACGCCCTCACCGGGCTCTACATGACGGACCAGCGCCACCGCCCACCACAGGAGACGTTCGGACACCCGGCAGACCCCGAAGACACCCCGTTCGGCGAAACCATCACCCAGCTCCGGGCCTATTTCCGCGGCGAGTTGACCACCTTCGACGTGCCGCTCGCCCTCCGCGGCACACCGTTCCAGCGCCGCGTCTGGGCGGCCCTGCGCACCATCCCGTACGGCGAGACCACCAGCTACGGGCAGCTCGCCGAACGACTCGGCGCGCCCTCAGCCGCCCGCGCCGTCGGCCTGGCCAACGGGCGGAATCCGGTCGGCATCATCGTCCCCTGCCATCGCGTCGTGGGCGCCGACGGCAGCCTCACCGGCTACGGCGGCGGCCTCGACCGCAAACGCCGCCTGCTCGCCTTCGAGCGTACGGACAGTGCCCTGTTCCCGGCGGAGGCGTGGGGCTGACAGCGGGCGGGCGGGGACGCGGCGCCGTTACCGCCCGGCCGGCGGGGTGAGGCCCGCCAGCAGCGCCCGGACGGTCTCCGCCGCGAACTCCTCCTCGCCCTCGGGCCGCAGCGCCCCCTCAGGCGCCTCCGCACCGAAGAAGAGATCCAGAAAGGCCCGGTGGAAACAGGCCCCGATGAGCAGCCCGGCCGCCGCATGCGGATCGAGGCCGGCCGAGATCCTGCCCAGCGCCTGCTCCGCCTTCAGATACGCGGCCAGATGCTGGGTGGCGGTCTGCGGCCCCACGGTGCCCAGCTCGTCGAGCTTGCGGCGGTGCGTGGCCAGCAGTTCGGGGCTGGCGAACAGGGACGCCGCCATGGGGAACGCCCGCCGATAGAAACGGACCGCGGCCAGCGTGACCTCCTGGAGGTGCCCGGCCGGGCCGCGCTCGTCACCGGCCTGGTCCGGCAGCCGCGCCAAGGCGTCGGAGAACTGCGGTACGCGCTCGTGCAGCACCCGGACGAAGATCTCCTCCTTGTTGCGGAAGTGCTTGTAGAGCGCGGCCTCCGAGCAGCCGGCCTCCCTGGCGATCTGCTTGGTGGTCGTACGGGTCAGTCCCACGGTGGTCATCAGCAGGGCGGCGGCGTCGAGGATCCGGGAGCGCGTCAGGGCGCCCCCGGTCAGCGGGGCGGCGGCGTCTCGGCTCATGCCGCAACCCTACATTGACAGGTGAGTGAACACTCACCCACACTGGTGGGTAAGCACTCACTCACCCCTCTGCTGCGTCGTCCTCATTCACCGTCCAGCTCCCCACGCCAACCTCGGGAGAAGCCATGAAACTCACCATCCTCGGCGCCTCGGGCGGTGTCGGCCGCCAACTCGTCACACACGCCCTGGCCGACGGGCACGACGTGACCGCCGCTCTCCGCAGCCCGGAGAAACTGACCGAACGCCATGACCGCCTGAAGATCGTCCGCACGGACGCGCTCGACGCCGCCTCCGTCGAAACCGCGATCGACGGCGCCGACGCCGTGCTCTCCGGCATGGGCCAGGCCGGTCGGCACGACCCGCTCCGGCCCGCCTCCACCTCGGCCCGCGCCGTGGTCGACGCGATGAACGCGACCGGCGTACGGCGCCTCCTCGTCGTCAGCGCTGGCCCCCTGAACCGCACCGGAGCGGGCCAGCCGATGCTCGCCCACCGGGTGTTCGGGCCCCTGCTGTGGGCGGTCCTCAAGGAGCTCTACACCGACCTGGAGCGGATGGAGGCGGTACTGCGCGCGAGCGACCTCGACTGGACCGTCGTACGCCCGCCCCGCCTCCTCGACAAGCCGGGCGAGGGCCGCTACCGCCACGCCATCGAAGCCGGCCCGGCCGGCAGCGTCATCACCCGCTCCGACGTCGCCCGAGCCATGCTGGACTTCATCCCCGACCCGAAGACCCACGCCCACGCGGTCGGCATCAGCCGCTGACCGGCCGCTGATCAGACATGGGTCCCGGCTGGGGCACTACTGCCGGCCGGCGGCCTTCCCCTGCGGCAGGCCGTCCTCCAGTTCCACGGGCCCGCGGCCGTCCGCGAGGGCGTCCAGCGCGGCGCGGACACGCAGCACCATCTCCGGGTTCAGCAGTTTCTCGGCCTCGGCCCAGTGCACCAGCCGCCAGGACAGCAGCTCCTCCTCCTGCAGCCGGATCGCCGCGAGCTGCGCCGCGTCCAGCACCCCGCCGTCGTACAGATACGACACCAGCGGCGGCCGTCCCTCCCCGCGCACCCAGTCGACGGCCAGCAGCGCGCCCAGCTCGACGTCGAGGCCGATCTCCTCGGCCGTCTCACGGCGGGCGGCCTGCCGGGGCGATTCGCCGGCGTCCGACTCGACGGTGCCGCCGGGCAGGATCCAGGTGTCGCGGTAGTTGGGCTCGACGAGCAGAATGCGGTCCTCGGCGTCACGGAAGATGGCGCCCGCGCCCGCGAGGACGCGCGGCAGACTGGCGATGTAAGCGGCGTAATCCATGGTCGTCACATTCGTGAGCCTAGGGGCTGGTCAGCGGCTCGCGAAGCGGACGCCAGAGCTCGCACGGTCCGCGACGGGAGCGTCGGGGCAGGGAGCGCCGGGTGCGTCGGGGCCGGGCCGCCCCGCCCGCACCGGCCACGCCGACGCCCGGACCGGTTCCGGATATCCCGAAATCTTGGAGAATCAGCCGTGATCTCCCTCGGATCTCCCCTTCGTCACCCTTCCGTCACCCTTCCCGAACCGTGTGCCCTGTTCGCCGGGCCCTCTCGCCGGATAAGGTCGCAGCGGGTGCGACTGCCAGCTCGAAAGCAAGGGGAAACACACGGTGGCGGACGCAGCAAGGACGAACACAGCACATGTGCTGATCGCCGCGGACAAGTTCAAGGGTTCGCTCACGGCCGTCGAGGTCGCCGAGCATGTCACCGCCGGTCTGCGGCGCGTGGTCCCCGACCTGGACGTGGCGGCCATCCCGGTCGCGGACGGCGGCGACGGCACGGTCGCGGCCGCGCTGGCGGCCGGTTTCACCCGCCATGAGGCGCGGGTCAGCGGCCCCACCGGCGTGCCGGTGACGGCCACCTTCGCGCTGCGCCGGGACGGTACGGCGGTGGTGGAGATGGCGGAGGCGTCCGGCCTCCAGCACCTCCCGGAGGGCGTCTTCGCGCCCCTGACGGCGTCCACGTACGGCACCGGTGAGCTGCTGCTCGCGGCGCTGGACGCGGGAGCCACGTCCATCGTCTTCGGCGTCGGCGGCAGCGCCACGACCGACGGCGGCGCGGGCATGCTCGCGGCCCTGGGCGCGCAGTTTCTGGACGCGGACGGGAAAGCGATCAGCCCGGGCGGCGGCCCGCTGGCGGACCTGGCGACGGCCGACCTGTCGGGCCTCGACCCCCGGCTGGCCCATACGGACATCGTGCTCGCCAGCGACGTCGACAATCCGCTGACCGGCCCGAAGGGCGCGCCCGCCGTCTACGGCCCGCAGAAGGGCGCCAGTGAGGCGGACGTCGCCACGCTGGACGCCGCCCTCGCGCACTACGCCGAGGTGCTGGAGGCCGCCGTCGGCGCCAAGGCCGCGGAGCACGCGCTGGCCCCGGGTGCGGGTGCCGCGGGCGGTATCGGCTACGGCGCGCTGGTCGGCCTGGACGCGGCGTTCCGGCCGGGTATCGACGTGATGCTGGATGTGCTGGGGTTCGCGCCGGCGCTGGCGCGCGCCACCTTCGTGATCACCGGCGAGGGCTCGCTGGACGAGCAGACGCTGCACGGCAAGGCACCGGCAGGCGTGGCCGCCGCGGCCCGTACGGCGGGCATCGACGTGGTCGCGGTCTGCGGCCGGCTCGCGCTGCCCGACGAGGCGCTCGCCGCCGCCGGCATCCAGCGCGCCTACGCCCTGACGGACCTGGAGTCCGACCCGGCCCGCTGCATGGCCGAGGCGGGCCCGCTGCTGGAGCGCGCGGCGGAGAACCTGGCCCGCGACTTCCTGGCCTGAGCGGCCGGTCCGGCCGGAGAACGCCGAGAGCCCCGAGCGAGTGATCGCTCGGGGCTCTCGGCGTGTTGCGGTCTGTGGTGCGCGGCCGCTACGGAAGCTGTGCGGCGCGGGCCTCGGCCCGCGACTCGCGGCGGTTGTCGCGGATGGTGTTGACCCTCCGGGCCGTCGCGAACAGCGGGATCATCGCGCCCATGACGATCTGAAGGGAGCAGCCGGTCTGGAGCAGCAGCTGGCCGCCGGGGGCGTCCAGGGCCCAGGCGGCGAGCATGCCCATGCTGAGCACGATCCAGCTGAGCATCGCCACCGCGAGCCGGCCCCGCGGCTTGGGGTACTCGACGCGGCTCACCATCAGCCAGGCCACCCCGATGATCGCCAGCAGCGTCGGCAGGAACGGCAGCTCCAGCAGCACGATGGCGACGACGGTCAGGGCGCCGAACGGGCTCGGCATGCCCTGGAAGATGCCGTCGCGCAGCGTGACGCAGGAGAACCGGGCGAGCCGGAGCACCACGGCCAGCAGCACCACGACGGCCGCGACCACCGACACCCGCTGGTTGGCGTCGTTGGCGCCCTGGGCGACCATGCCCCAGGTCACCACGAAGTACGCAGGTGCGAGGCCGAAGCTGATCAGGTCGGAGAGGTTGTCGAGCTCGGCCCCCATCGCCGAGGCTCGCAGCTTGCGCGCGACCAGTCCGTCGAAGAGGTCGAAGACCGATGCGAGCAGCATCAGGATCACGGCCATCGCGGCGCTGTGCCGGGCCATGCCGCCGTCCTCGGTGCCCGTCAGGTGCGGGATGAGGACGCCGGTGGTGGTGAAGTACACCGCCATGAAGCCGCAGATCGCGTTGCCGAGGGTGAGGGTGTCCGCTATTGACAGCCGCGTGGACAGCGGCATGTCATCCTCGTCCTCTTCCGTCTCGGGCGCCCAGCCCGCCTGTGTCTCAGGATCAATCACGGTCAAGGCGAGTCACCCCCGCGGTGGTGGCCTGGCCGACCTCGACCGCGGCCTCGACGCCCTCCGGGAGGTAGACGTCGACGCGCGAGCCGAAGCGGATCAGGCCGATGCGCTCGCCCTGCTCGACCTTGGTGCCCTGGGGCACGTAGGGGACGATGCGGCGAGCCACCGCGCCGGCGATCTGCACCATCTCGATATCGCCGAGCTCGGTGTCGAAGTGCCAGACGACCCGCTCGTTGTTTTCGCTCTCCTTGTTGAACGCGGGAACGAATCCGCCGGGGATGTGCTCGACGGAAGTCACCGTGCCGGCCAGCGGGGCGCGGTTGACGTGAACGTTCAGCGGGCTCATGAAGATCGCGACGCGGGTACGTCCGTCCTTCCACGGCATGATGCTCTGCACCACGCCGTCGGCCGGAGAGATGACGCGTCCCTGAGCGATCTCTCGCTCGGGGTCGCGGAAGAACCACAGCATGCCCGCCGCGAGTGCGGTGGTGGGCACGGCGACGGCAGCCCAGCGTCCCGAGCGACGGGAACGGGCCAGGCTGACCGCTGCCGTTGCCACGGTCGGGAGGAGCCACGGCGACGCTCCGCGCGCGAGGCGGACGCGACCGCGTTGTGCAGAGGATTGGCTGTGGGGCATGGATGACCTTCGTAGCGGAGGATGCCGCGTATGGACACGGGGGACGGCGGCTTTCCATGGATGCTATCGGTTGCGAGCGGCAACTGGCCAAGAGCCAGAGCCAATCCGTGGCCGAAGTACGATGACAGGGTGTGATCTTCGTCTAGATGAAAACGCCCCAAACGGGACGTTCACCCCTGGATTCGGTACTCCTCGAGTAGCCGGCGCCCAATGATCATTTTCTGGATCTCGGCGGTACCTTCACCGATCAGGAGCATCGGGGCCTCACGGTAGAGACGCTCGATCTCGTACTCCTTGGAGAAGCCGTATCCGCCATGGATACGGAAAGCGTCTTCGACCACCTCCTTGCAGTACTCGGAGGCCAGGTACTTCGCCATGCCCGCCTCAAGGTCGTTTCGCTGTCCCGAGTCCTTTTTGCGAGCGGCATTAACCATCATTGCATGGGCCGCTTCGACCTTTGTCGCCATTTCGGCCAGTTTGAACTGGATGGCCTGGTGCTGAGCGATCGGCTTGCCGAAGGTGTGACGCTGCTGCGCGTACGAAACTCCCAGCTCGAAGGCGCGCTGGGCGACACCGCAGCCACGTGCGGCCACATTGACCCGGCCGACCTCGACGCCGTCCATCATGTGATAGAAGCCACGTCCGGTCTCGCCGCCGAGCACACGGTCGGCCGGAATTCGCAGGCCGTCCATGATCAGCTCAGTGGTGTCGACACCCTTGTAGCCCATCTTGTCGATCTTGCCCGGAATGGTCAGTCCGGGGCGCACCTCACCGAAGCCGGCCTCCTTCTCGACGAGGAAGGTCGTCATCGACTTGTGCGGAGCGGTGCCCTCCGGGTGGCCCTCGTCCGTACGGCAGAGCACGGCCACGAGCGTGGACGAACCACCGTTGGTGAGCCACATCTTCTGGCCGTTGAGGACGTAATCGTCGCCGTCCTTGACGCCCTTGGAGGAAATGGCCGACACATCGGAGCCCAGCGCCGGCTCCGACATCGAGAAGGCGCCCCGGATTTCACCGGCCGCCATCTTCGGCAGGAAGTAGTCCTTCTGCTCCTGCGTGCCGTGCTGCTTGAGCATGTACGCCACGATGAAGTGGGTGTTGATGATGCCCGAGACGCTCATCCAGCCGCGGGCGATCTCCTCGACCGTCAGCGCGTAGGTGAGCAGCGACTCGCCGAGGCCGCCGTATTCCTCGGGAATCATCAGGCCGAAGACGCCGAGTTCCTTCAGGCCCTCGACGATCTGCGTCGGGTATTCGTCCTTGTGCTCCAGCTCCGTTGCGACCGGAATGATCTCCTTGTCCACGAAATCGCGGACGGTGGAGAGGATTTCCTGCTGGATGTCGGTCAGACCCTCGGTCTGTGCGAGGCGCGCCATGGCTACTTCTCCTTCTTGGCCGGAGGGGCCTGCAGCTCCGGGCGGCCGGGCTGCTCGCCGCCGCGCTCCTTGATGTACGTGGCGGTGGGGACCATCACCTTGCGGCGGAAGACGCAGACCAGGGTGCCGTCCTGCTTGTAGCCCTTGGTCTCGACGTACACGATGCCGCGGTCCGACTTGGACTTCGACGGGGTCTTGTCGAGCACCGTCGTCTCGCCGTAGATCGTGTCGCCGTGGAAGGTCGGCGCCACATGCCGCAGCGACTCGATCTCCAGGTTGGCGATCGCCTTTCCGGAGACATCCGGCACCGACATGCCCAGCAGCAGGGAGTAGATGTAATTCCCGACCACCACGTTCTTGCCGAAGTCCGTCGTCTTCTCGGCGTAGTTCGTGTCCATGTGGAGCGGGTGGTGATTCATGGTGAGCAGACAGAAGAGGTGGTCGTCGTATTCCGTGACGGTTTTCCCCGGCCAGTGCTTGTACACGTCGCCGACGATGAACTCTTCGTAGGTACGGCCGAACTGCATCGCGCTTACGCCTCCGGGGCCTCGAACTTGGACGTACGGGTCATGCCGGCGGCCCGGCCCTTGCCGGCGATGACCAGCGCCATCTTGCGGCTCGCCTCGTCGATCATCTCGTCACCGAGCATCGCGGAGCCCTTCTTGCCGCCCGCCTCGGAGGTGCACCACTCGTAGGCGTCCAGGATCAGCTCGGCGTGGTCGTAGTCCTCCTGGGAGGGCGAGAAGACCTCGTTCGCCGCGTCGACCTGGCCCGGGTGCAGCACCCACTTGCCGTCGAAGCCCAGCGCGGCGGCGCGGCCTGCGACCTCGCGGTAGCCGTCGACGTTCTTGATCTGAAGGTACGGACCGTCAATGGCCTGCAGATCGTGGGTGCGCGCGGCCATCAGGATGCGCATCAGAATGTAGTGGTAGGCGTCCGCCGGGTAGCCCGGAGGCTGCTCGCCGACCACCAGGGACTTCATGTTGATGGACGCCATGAAGTCGGCCGGGCCGAAGATGATGGTCTCCAGGCGCTGCGAGGCGGCGGCGATGTCGTCGACGTTCACCAGGCCCTTGGCGTTCTCGATCTGCGCCTCGATGCCGATCTTGCCGACCTCGAAGCCCATGGTCTTCTCGATCTGCGTGAGCAGCAGGTCCAGTGCCACGATCTGCTGCGCGTCCTGCACCTTCGGCAGCATGATGCAGTCGAGGTTGGGGCCCGCGCCCTCGACGACCGTGATGACGTCCCGGTACGTCCAGTGGGTGGTCCAGTCGTTGACCCGCACGACACGCGTCTTGCCGGTCCAGTCGCCGTTGTTCAGCGCGTCGACGATGTTGTGCCGGGCGCCCTCCTTGGCGAGCGGCGCGCAGGCGTCCTCCAGGTCCAGGAAGACCTGGTCGGCCGGGAGGCCCTGGGCCTTCTCCAGGAAGCGCGGGTTGCTGCCCGGAACCGCGAGGCAGGAACGCCGCGGGCGAAGGCGGTTGACGGGGGACGCGGTCATGCGGGGACCTCCAGAGGGTCGAGCTTGTTCGCTTTCCGGATCTCGTCGACGATACGGCCGATGATCTCCGTGATACCGAAGTCCTTGGGTGTGAAGACCGCCGCCACTCCGGCTTCCCGAAGTGCGACGGCATCGGCGGAGGGGATGATTCCGCCGACGATGACGGGCATGTCGTCGATGCCCGTACGCCGCAGCCTGGCCAGCACGTCCGGCACCAGCTCGGCATGCGAACCGGACAGGATCGACAGGCCGACGCAGTGCACATCCTCGGCGACGGCCGCCGAGACGATCTGCTCGGGGGTGAGCCTGATGCCCTGGTAGACCACCTCGAAGCCGGCGTCCCTGGCGCGCACCGCGATCTGCTCGGCGCCGTTGCTGTGCCCGTCCAGGCCGGGCTTGCCGACCAGCAGCCGCAGCTTGCCGCCGCCGAGGTCGGCCGCGGTCCGCGCCACCTTCTCGCGGACCACCGCGAGCGGGGTGCCCGCCTCGGCGGTGACCGCCACCGGCGCGCTGGAGACACCCGTAGGCGCCCGGAACTCGCCGAAGACGTCCCGCAGCGCCCAGGCCCACTCGCCGGTCGTCACACCGGCACGGGCGCACTCCAGAGTGGCCGCGAAGAGGTTGGAGTCGCCGGCCGCGGTCTTCTTCAGAACCGACAGCGCCTCCTGTGCGCGCCCCTCGTCCCGGTTGTCCCGCCACTCGTGCAGCGCCTGCACGACACGGGCCTCGTTCGCCGGGTCGACGGTCATGATCGCCGTGTCCAGATCCGCGGTGAGCGGATTGGGCTCGGTGCCCTCGAAGCAGTTCACGCCGACGATCTTCTCCTCGCCGGCCTCGATCCGGGCCCGCCGCTCGGCGTGCGCGGAGACCAGCTGCGACTTGAGGTAGCCGGACTCCACGGCCGCCATCGCGCCGCCCATCTCCTGGATCCGGGCGATCTCGGCCAGGCAGTCCTCGACCAGGCCGTCGACCTTGGCCTCGATGACATGCGAACCGGCGAAGATGTCCTCGTACTCCAGCAGATCGCTCTCGTGCGCCAGGACCTGCTGGATACGCAGCGACCACTGCTGGTCCCACGGGCGGGGCAGCCCCAACGCCTCGTTCCAGGCCGGGAGTTGGACGGCCCGAGCGCGGGCGTCCTTGGAGAGCGTGACGGCTAGCATTTCCAGCACGATCCGCTGGACGTTGTTCTCCGGCTGCGCCTCGGTCAGACCGAGCGAGTTGACCTGGACGCCGTAGCGGAAGCGGCGCTGCTTGGCGTTCTCGATGCCGTAGCGGTCGCGGGTGATCTGGTCCCAGATGCGGCCGAAGGCGCGCATCTTGCACATCTCCTCGACGAACCGGACGCCCGCGTTCACGAAGAACGAGATACGGGCCACGACATCACCGAACTTCTCCGGCGGCACCTGCCCGGAGTCGCGCACCGCGTCCAGCACCGCGATGGCGGTGGACATGGCGTACGCGATCTCCTGCACCGGTGTGGCCCCGGCCTCCTGCAGGTGGTAGCTGCAGATGTTGATCGGGTTCCACTTGGGGATGTTGGCCACCGTGTACGTGATCATGTCGGTGGTCAGGCGCAGCGACGGCCCCGGCGGGAACACATGCGTCCCGCGCGAGAGGTATTCCTTGACGATGTCGTTCTGCGTCGTCCCCGCCAGCTTGGAGATGTCGGCGCCCTGCTCCTCGGCGACCACCTGGTACATCGCCAGCAGCCACATGGCCGTGGCGTTGATGGTCATCGAGGTGTTCATCTGGTCCAGCGGGATGTCCTGGAACAGCCGCCGCATGTCACCGAGATGGGACACCGGGACCCCGACCCGGCCGACCTCGCCGCGGGCGAGGATGTGGTCGGGGTCATAACCGGTCTGCGTCGGGAGGTCGAACGCGACCGACAGGCCGGTCTGGCCCTTGGCGAGGTTGCGCCGGTACAGCTCATTGGACGCCTCGGCGGTGGAGTGCCCGGCGTAGGTCCGCATCAGCCACGGACGATCCTTCTGACGCTCAGTCATGTGTGACCCGTATCTTCGTGGTGGGAACGCCTGGGGCTTCAGACGTTCCGGCTGCCCTTGATCGCTCCGCTCCGCCTACACGTCGCGGAAGCGGTTGATGGCGTCGAGGTGCTTGGCGCGCATCTCCTCGTCGCGCACGCCCATCCCCTCCTCGGGCGCGAGCGCCAGCACGCCGACCTTGCCCTGGTGCAGATTGCGGTGCACGTCGTACGCCGCCTGCCCGGTGTCCTCCAGGGAGTACGTCTTCGACAGGGTCGGGTGGATCTTGCCCTTGGCGATCAGGCGGTTGGCCTCCCACGCCTCGCGGTAGTTCGCGAAGTGTGAGCCGATGATCCGCTTCAGCGACATCCACAGGTAGCGGTTGTCGTACTCGTGCATGTAGCCCGAGGTCGAGGCGCAGGTGGTGATGGTGCCGCCCTTGCGGGTGACGAAGACGCTCGCACCGAAGGTCTCGCGGCCGGGGTGCTCGAAGACGATGTCGATGTCCTCGCCGCCGGTGAGCTCGCGGATGCGCTTGCCGAAGCGCTTCCACTCCTTCGGGTCCTGGGTCTGCTCGTCCTTCCAGAACTTGTAGCCCTCGGCGTTGCGGTCGATGATCGCCTCGGCGCCCATCTTGCGGCAGATCTCCGCCTTCTGGTCGGACGAGACGACACAGATCGGGTTGGCGCCGCCGGCCAGCGCGAACTGGGTGGCGTACGAGCCGAGGCCGCCGCTGGCGCCCCAGATGAGGACGTTGTCGCCCTGCTTCATGCCGGCGCCGTTGCGGGAGACCAGCTGGCGGTACGCGGTCGAGTTGACCAGACCGGGCGCCGCCGCCTCCTCCCAGCTCAGGTGCTGGGGCTTGGGCATCAGCTGGTTGGACTTGACGAGCGCGATCTCGGCGAGGCCGCCGAAGTTGGTCTCGAAGCCCCAGATCCGCTGCTCGGGGTCGAGCATGGTGTCGTTGTGCCCGTCGGAGGACTCCAGCTCGACGGACAGACAGTGCGCGACGACCTCGTCACCGGGGCCCCAGGCGTTGACGCCGGGGCCGGTGCGCAGCACGACGCCGGCCAGGTCGGAGCCGATGACGTGGTACGGCAGGTCGTGGCGCTTGGTGAGCTCGGAAACGCGGCCGTAGCGCTCCAGGAACCCGAACGTGGACATCGGCTCGAAGATCGAGGTCCACACGGAGTTGTAGTTGACGGAGGAGGCCATCACGGCCACCAGCGCCTCACCCGGGCCCAGCTCCGGCACCGGCACGTCCTCGACGTGCAGCGACTTGCGCGGGTCCTTCTCCCTGCTGGTGAGGCCGTCGAACATGTCGGCCTCGTCCTTGTGCACGGTCACCGCGCGGTAGGACTCGGGGATGGTCAGGTTGGCGAAGTCTTCGCTCTTGCTGTCGGGCGCGAGGATCGCGTCCAGGATGTTCTTCACGGTGTGCCTCCGGCGAAGCGCGTTGAGGGAACGGCTCGAGGGAACGTCGGGGGTGTTGCGGAGGTGGTGCCGTCGGTTCGGCCGGGGTGGCTCGGCGTCCGCCACGTCTGCGCTGGTCGCAGAAGCGGCGGTCACTGTGCCTGGCAGCGCGGGTGAGCGCGGGAAGGTGCCTGTGACGCAGGCGTCCGGGCGGGCGGCCACGAATGGCTTTGCTGGGACAGCCGGCGCACGAGGTGTTCGCCATGCGCCGGCCGCCCGGACACCCTCAAGGTATGACACCGCGTGCCATGCGGCAAGACACTGAGTGCCATGAATTTCTCTCAGTTGAAACCTGGGGGTCACAAACGAGCGATGATCGTTCATGTGGCACTCAAAACCGCATCACCAAAGCCGCCCGCCCCCGGAGGGGTGGGCGGCTGGGAAAATTCAAACGGCGCCCGTCAGCGCTTCTTCAGCGCCCTCTCGATGGTGCGCATGACCTCGTCCAGCGGCGCGTCCGTGCGGGCCACCGTGACCAGCACCTCGCCCTCGCGCGAGACGGCGGCCGGCGGGGTCTCGCCGGTGAGCGCGCGGCCCGCGCCGATGCCGGTCCCGAAGGTTTCCCGGACGATCTCGAAGGCGTGGTCCAGCTGTGCCTCTACGTCGCCCTGCGCGCCGGCCCGCAACCAGCGGCGCAGTACGTGGTTGTGCGCGGTGACCACGGCGGACGCGGCGACCTCGGCGAGCAGCGGATCGTCGTCGCCCTCGCGGTGCGCGCCCTCGTCGAAGTGGCCCAACAGATAGCGGGTGAAGAGGCGTTCGTAACGGGCGACCGAGGCGATCTCGGCCTCGCGCAGGGTGGGCACCTCACGGGTGAGGCGGTAACGGGCCACGGACACGGCCGGCGAGGCCGCGTACATCCGCATGACTTCCTTGATGCCGCGGCAGACCGTGTCGAGCGGGTTCTCGTGCTGCGGTGCGGCGTCCAGCACCGCCTCGGCGCGGACGAGGGTGTCGTCGTGGTCGGGGAAGATCGCCTCTTCCTTGGACCGGAAGTGGCGGAAGAAGGTGCGCCGGGCGACGCCCGCGGCGGCCGCGATCTCGTCGACCGTCGTCGCCTCGTATCCCTTGGTCGCGAACAGCTCCATCGCCGCCGCCGACAGTTCGCGGCGCATTTTGAGCCGTTGGGCGGCCGCGCGGCGGGTGCCGGGAGTGCTGGTTTCGGTTGCGTCGGACGACTGGGCGCGAACGGGCTGGGACATGTGGGGACGGTACTGCATATTGCTGCCGGCTGTGGCATTCGGTGCCAGCTCCGCCCCCCTGACCTGGGGCGGACTGCCGGCTGGTGCCAGCAGTCCGCCCCACGCCGCCCCGGCTTTCGGCCGGGGGTGCCCCGACCCGTCAGCGCCTGGCGTACTCACGGAAGCCGCGGCCGGTCTTGCGGCCGAGGCAGCCCGCGGCGACGAGGTGCTCCAGCAGCGGCGCCGGGGCGAGCCCGGGGTCGCGGAACTCGGCGTGCAGCACCTTCTCGATGGCCAGGGAGACATCCAGGCCGACGACGTCGAGGAGTTCGAACGGCCCCATCGGGTAGCCGCCGCCGAGCTTCATGGCGGCGTCGATGTCGTCCAGCGAGGCGTAGTGCTCCTGGACCATCTTGATCGCGTTGTTCAGGTACGGGAACAGGAGCGCGTTGACGATGAAGCCGGCCCGGTCGCCGCAGTCCACCGGGTGCTTGCGGACCTTCGCGCAGACCGCGCGCACGGTGGCGTGCACGTCGTCGGCGGTCAGCACGGTACGGACGATCTCCACCAGCTTCATGGCGGGCGCCGGGTTGAAGAAGTGCATCCCGATGACGTCCTGCGGGCGCGAGGTGGCGCGGGCGCAGGCCACGACCGGCAGCGAGGAGGTGGTGGTGGCGAGCACCGCGCCCGGCTTGCAGACCTTGTCCAGGGTCGCGAAGAGCTGCTGCTTGATCTCCAGGTCCTCGGCGACCGCCTCGACGGCCAGGTCCACCTCGGCGAAGGCGTCCAGCGAACCGGCCGGGGTGATCGCCGCAAGCGCGGCATCCCGTGCCTCGGCGGTGAGCCGGCCCTTGTCGACCGAGCGGCCCAGCGACTTGGTGATCCTGGCCTTAGCCTTCTCCGCCTTCTCCAGGCTGCGGGCGGCCAGCACGACCTGGAAGCCCGCCTTGGCGAAGACCTCCGCGATACCGCTCGCCATCGTCCCGGAACCGGCGACGCCGACGCTGCGGACCTCACGGCCCGACGCCTGCCCGTCGGCGGCCGCGGGGGTCTCCGCGTCCGGCACGACCGTGGCGCTGCCCGGCGCCTCGTAGGTGTAGAAGCCGCGGCCCGCCTTGCGGCCGGTCAGCCCGGCCTCGGCCAGCTGGCCCAGGATCGGCGCGGGGGCGTGCAGCCGGTCGCGGGAGTCGGCGTACATCGCCTCCAGGACCGTACGGGCGGTGTCCACCCCGATCAGGTCGAGCAGCGCCAGCGGGCCCATCGGCAGCCCGCAGCCCAGCCGCATGGCGGCGTCGATGTCCTCACGGGTCGCGTACTTCGACTCGTACATCGCGGCGGCCTGGTTCAGGTAGCCGAACAGCAGGCCGTCGGCGACGAATCCGGGCCGGTCGCCGACCGCGATCGGGTCCTTGCCCAGGTCGCGGGCGAGCTCGGTGACGGCGGCGACCGCGGCCGGCGCGGTCAGCACCGAGGAGACCACCTCGACCAGCTTCATGGCCGGCGCGGGGTTGAAGAAGTGCAGGCCGAGCACCCGCTCCGGGCGCTGCGAGTCGGCGGCCAGCCGGGTCACCGACAGCGCGTTGGTGCCGGTCGCGATGATCGTCTCCGGGCGGACGATGCCGTCCAGCGCGGTGACGACCTGCCGCTTGAGCTCGTAGTCCTCCGGGACCACCTCGATGACGAGATCGGCGTCCGAGGCGGCCTGGAGATCGGAGAAGGTACGGAAGCGGGCCAGGACGTCCTGCCGCTCCCGCTCCGTGATCCGCTCGCGCTGCACGGCGCGGGCGGTGGCGGCCTCCAGGGACGCGACGGCGTTGCGGGCCGCGGTCTCGTCGGTGTCGATGCCGATGACCTCACGGCCGGCCCGGGTCAGCACCTCGGCGATACCGGTGCCCATGGTGCCGAGACCGACGACGGCCACTGTGGAAAGGGACAGGGGGGAGACTTCAGTTGAGAGGTCTGGGGTGGACTGAGGGCCCATCGCGAGACTCCAGAGGGTGTTCCCCTGAGGGCAGGGGAGAAGGTGACGACTGAGGGGTGTGCGCGCGGACGCGGCGAGAAGCAGAACGCGGCGGCGGGATGCGGCGGTGAACCGCTGAAGGCCGCAGCGCTGCGGGCAGCGCCGGCGGTGCCGGAGACCGGCAAGCCCTGTCCCGGGGCCGTGCCGTGTACTCCGTAAAAGTGTCGTGCTGTGCCGAACCGACTTCACTCTTGGCGGCTGCGTCACCAGGCCGCCCGAGCAGGGGTGCTGCTCGTTCCAGCAGGTTAACCGGTGGGTAACCAGAGCGCCAGGGGTAGTGGCCGTCATTAGGCTGTGGCGCAGGCCACGTCGCGCGATCCGTGGTGGCCCGACGGGAGGGGTGCAGCAAATGGAAGACCAATTCCACGAGTTGACGGACCGGGTGCGGACCGAGCTCCGCTCACCGCAGGATCTGGTCGCCTACGAGCGGCTGCTGGGACTCGCCCGCAAGAACACCCCGGCCGGGCGGGAGGAACTGGCCCGGATGCTGGTCGCCGTCGAGCGGCCCCTGTGGGCCAGGGAGATCGCCGCCTTCGTCCTCGGCTGTGCCGGCGACAAACGGGCCTTCGAAACGCTCGTCCTGCTGCTGAACTACCGGGAACCGGTGCGCTGCGCCACCGCCGCCCACGCGCTGGGGCGGCTCGGCGACCCGCGCACCGCCCGCGCCGCCGCCGCACTCGCCACCAACCCGCTGCGCACCGCGTACGCCCTGCACCCCGTACGCCTGCTCGCCGAACTCCGCGCCCCGCAGTCCGTACCGGCCCTGATCGCCACGCTGGAACGATTGCTCACCCCGCACACCCCGTACTGGCGGGTGGCCCTCGCCTGCGTCGAGGGCCTCGGTGCCCTGGGAGACCGCCGCGCCGTCCCCACCCTCACCGCCGCCGTCGCCCACCCCCGCCTGGCGGCCGCGGCCGCGGCGTCGCTGGCGCGGCTGGGGGTCCACGAGGAGGTCGGGGTGCGGGCGGACGGCGCCGAGAAGGGCGACGGAGAGGAGGCCGGCGGTCCGGCCGGCGGGCCCGCTTGACCTTGACCCCAAGGGCAACGTTCGACACTCCCGCCATGGAACACGCAACGAGTGCCGGGCCCGGTGTGCCCGCAGCACAGAGCAGGGTCGTGATCGTCACCGGAGCCGGTACGGGAATCGGGCGGGCCACCGCGCGTGCCTTCGCGGCGGAGGGCGCGCGGGTGGTGGCGGTGGGCCGCCGGGCCGAACCGCTGGCGGAGACGGCGGCAGCCGCCGGGAGCGGCGAGATCGTCCCGTACCCGGCCGACATCACCGCGGACGGCGCACCGGAGGATCTCGTACGGCAGGTCGCCGAGACGTACGGGCGGGTGGACGTACTGGTCAACAACGCCGCCGTGGTGGGTGACGGCGCGCTCGGCGCCTACACCAAGGAGCAGCTGGCTCCGCTGCTGGCGACCAATCTCGTCGCGCCGGTGCTGCTCACCCAGGAGGCCGTGCCGCATCTGGAGCGGACCGGCGGGGTCGTGGTGAACCTCAGTACCTCGGTCGGGCAGCGGGGCTGGCCGGGCAACTCGGTCTATGCCGCGACCAAGACCGGGCTCGAACTCCTCACCCGCAGCTGGGCGGTGGAGCTCGCACCGCGCGGCATCCGGGTCGTCGCCGTCGCACCCGGGGCGATCGAGACCCCGATCGCCCTGCACCAGGGCTGGTCGCCGGAGCAGCGGGCGGCCATACGGAAGTGGCAGATCGAGCACACGCCCATGGGGCGGGTCGGCCGCCCCGAGGAAGTGGCCTGGGCCGTCACACAGCTCGCTGCGCCGTCCGCGTCCTTTGTGACGGGGGTGATCCTTCCGGTCGACGGGGGAGCGGTGGTCGGCTGAGCGGACCGGGGCGCGGGGGCGGCCCGTCGGCACCTGGTAGAAACGGCTCCGGAGGGAAGGTGGTCCGGTGCGGATCGGGGAGCTGGCGCAGATCACGGGGGCGTCGCCGCGCGCGCTGCGCAACTACGAGCGCGAGGGGCTGATCGGCTCGGAGCGGGCGGCGAACGGCTACCGCGTCTACGACGGGCGCGCGGTCGTACGCGTCCGCAACATCCGCCACCTTCTGGACGCCGGGCTCACGCTCGCCGACGTCCGCTGCTTCACGGACTGTCTGGACGGCGATATGACCAGCGGCCCGCCGTCGCCCGAGGGGCTGCGTATCGCCCGCGAGCGGCTCGCCGCCATCGACGAGCGGATCGCCGCCCAGATGGAGGCGCGGAACCGGCTCGCGCGGGCGCTGGCGGAGGTTCCGGCCGCTACGTAGGGGGCCGGGCTCGCCGCTTTCCGGGCCCGGTTGGGGTGGTTGTCCCTTAGGGGATGTTCGAACAGATCCCCTAAGGGTTGGGAGGGCCCCCTGCGGGTCCACAACGCGGGGGGAGGGGGAGGTATTCCCGAACGCGGGGGCAGGGGGAGGTATTCCCGCCCGAGGAGCCCTCCTCTCCCGTCAGAGCAACGTCAACTGGGTGGGTTCCGAAGGGGAGTTGGCGGCGGCGGAAGAGGCGGGGGAGCCGGAGGAAGCGGTGGGGTCCGGAAGTCCGGCGGGCTCTTCGGGGCGCGCGGTGATGCCCCGGTGTTCACCGGGGCGGTACGGGCCGATGCCGTATTCCGTGGCGAGTTCGTGGACCTGGCGGGTTATTCGGCGCTGGTACCACTTGGGGGCGTAGGCGCCGTCCGCGTACATCCGCTCGTAGCGGCGCACCAGAGGGGGGTGGTGGTGGCCGAGCCACGCCATGAACCACTCGCGGGCGCCCGGCCGCAGATGCAGTACGAGCGGGGTCACCGAGCCGGCGCCGGCCTCCGCGACGGCCCGGACCGTGGCGCGCAGCTGGTCCGGTGCGTCGCCCAGGAAGGGGATCACCGGTGCCATCAGTACGCCGCAGGGGATGCCGTGCGCGGTGAGCGTGCGCACCACGTCCAGGCGGCGCTCCGGGGCGGGGGTGCCGGGCTCGACCGTGCGCCACAGCTCGCGGTCCAGGAAGCCCACGGAGACGGAGATGCCGACGTCGGTGACCTCGGCGGCCTGTCGCAGGAGATCCAGATCGCGGAGGATGAGGGTGCCCTTGGTGAGGATCGAGAAGGGGTTGGCGTGGTCGCGCAGCGCCGTGATGATGCCGGGCATCAGGCCGTACCGTCCCTCCGCCCTCTGGTAGCAGTCGACGTTCGTGCCCATGGCTATGTGGTCACCGCGCCAGCGGCGCGCGGTCAGCTCGCGGCGCAGCAGTTCGGGGGCGTTGACCTTCACCACGATCTGCGAGTCGAAGCCGAGGCCGGTGTCCAGGTCGAGATAGCTGTGTGTCTTGCGCGCGAAGCAGTAGACGCAGGCGTGGCTGCAACCCCGGTAGGGGTTCACGGTCCATTCGAACGGCATGCGGGAGGCGCCCGGCACGCGGTTCACGATCGAGCGTGCGCGCACCTCGTGGAAGGTGATGCCGCGAAATTCGGGGGTGTCGATCGTCCGGCTGACGACGTCGGTGCCGAACAGCGCGGAGCCGCCGTCGCCCAGATTGTCCCAGCGCATCGGGCCTCCTTCTGCGTCCTGCCGAGATCGTGCAGTGGTCCTGCCGAGGTCGTGCAGGGATTCGTGTCGCGACCGGTCGTGGCTCCGGTCGTGAATTCGGGCGAGCCCCCCGACTCGATAATAGAACACGTGTTCCCTTAGTGTCTGTCAACCCGATTTTGGGCGGGCCCCCCAGTGGTGGTTGGCTTGGCGGCGCACCGTAGACCGGCAGCCGACTACTGGAGGAAGACACACATGGGTCAGGTCGAGGCCACCACGCAGCGCGAGATCGCGGCGGACCCGGAGGACGTGTTCGACGCGCTCGCCGACTACAGCGGCACGCGCCAGAAGCTGCTGCCCGAGCACTTCAGCGAGTACGAGGTCCGCGAGGGCGGCGACGGCAAGGGCACCCTCGTCCACTGGAAGCTCCAGGCCACGAGCAAGCGGGTGCGTGACTGTCTGCTGGAGGTCGACGAGCCGACCGACGGCCAGCTGGTGGAGAAGGACCGCAACTCCTCGATGGTGACCACCTGGGTCGTCACGCCGACCGGCGACAAGCGCGCCAATGTCGTCGTCACCACCACCTGGCAGGGCGCGAGCGGTATCGGCGGCTTCTTCGAGCGGACCTTCGCGCCCAAGGGCCTCGGCCGGATCTACGACGCGATCCTCGCCAACCTCGCCACCGAGATGGAGAAGTGAGCGGCGCCTTCGCTCCGCAACCCCCTCTCTCGGGGTCTCGTGGCGCTCACCGGTTCGGGTGGTTTCCGCCGCGCCGCGCTGCCCGGTCCGCCGGGCGGTCGCGGCACGGAAACCCCTGATGGGCGCCCAATAGGCACCCCGGGCAACGTACTTGACGTCAGTTCCCGCCCCGCACGCTCGAATCGTCCCGCTTGATCGCTGTTGTTGCCCGATGCGAGAAATGGGCGCCGACAGCAGGCGTGACGAGGGGAGCAGTACGTGGGCGGGACCACCCTGAGGAAACGCGGCGCACGGCCCGGGTCGCCCGCCCGAGGCCCGGTGCCCGATACGGACCCCTGGCAGGACCCGGGCGGTGCCGCGGACTTCCCGCTGAGCCCGGCCCGTGTCCGTACCGTCTTCGCGGGCCTGCTGCTGACGCTGCTGCTCGCGGCCCTCGACCAGACCCTCCTCGCCACCGCGCTCCCGAGAATCGCCGGTGAGCTGCACGGACGGGACACGATGTCCTGGCCCGTGACGGGCTATCTGCTGGCCACGGCCGTCGGTCTGCCGGTCTTCGGGAAGCTCGGCGACCTCTTCGGCCGCAAGGCCCTCTTTCTCTCCGCGGTCCTGGTCTTCCTCGCCGGCTCGGCGCTGACCGGCTGGTCCCGCTCCATGGATGAGCTGATCATCTTCCGGGTCGTCCAGGGCGCGGGCGCCGGCGGAGTCCTGATCGGCGCCCAGGCGATCGTCGTCGCCATCGTGCCGCCGTGGGTGCGCGGCCGCTGCACGGGGCTGATCGGCACCGCCTTCGGACTCGCCCTCGCGGCCGGGCCGCTGGCCGGCGGCCTCTGCGTCCAACACGCCTCATGGCGCTGGGCCTTCTACCTCAATGTCCCGTTCGGGCTGCTGACGGTCCTCCTGATCGCGTTCGCCCTCAGGCTGCCCAGGCTCGTCCGCCGCCCCCGGCTGGACATCGCCGGTGCGCTGCTGCTCGTCGCGTTCGTCGCCTGCCTGGTGCTGCTGACCGGTTGGGGCGGTACGGAGTACGCCTGGAACTCGCGGATCATTCTCGGGCTCGTCATCGGAGGGCTCGGCACCGCCCTGATGTTCCTGTCCGTCGAGTACTTCGCCGCCGAACCGCTGCTCCCGCTCCGGCTGTTCCGCGACGCGTTCTTCAACGTCACCGGGCTCGTCGGTGCCGCCGTCGGTCTCGCGCTCTTCGGCGCCGGCAGCTATCTGCCGGCCTTCCCGCGCATGGTCGGCGGCGGCACGGCCGTGGCGGCCGGGCTGCTGATGCTGCCCATGACGGTCGGGCTGGTGACCGCAGCGACCGTCTCCGGGCGGATCATCAGCCGCACCGGCCACTACCGGGTCTTCCCGATCCTCGGCTGCGCGGTGGCCGGCGAGGGGATGTGGCTGCTGTCCCAGATGGCGCGGGACACCTCACGCGAGGTCTACAGCCTCTGGGCGGGCATTCTCGGCCTCGGTATCGGCTTCGTCCTGCCGGTGCTGGTGCTCGCCGTGCAGAACTCCGTACGCCGGGCCGGCCTCGGCGGCGCCGCCCACAGCTGCTTCCGGCAGGTCGGCGGCAGCGTCGGCGCGGTTCTCTTCTGCGCCTTCTTCGCCAACCGCGTGGCCGCCCAGTACGCCCCCGCACCGGCCGGGCACGTGCGACCGCCGGCACCGGAGTCGATCACTCCGCTGCTGGTGCGCGCACTGCCCGACGCGGTCCGTGACAACTACGTCACCGCGCATGTGCTGAGCATGCCGCGGCTCTTCCTCTACCTCGTGCCGGTGCTCGTCCTGGGCTTCCTGTTCGCCCTCTTCCTGAAAGAGAACCCCCTGGTGTCCCACGCCTCTCACGCTTCGCAGGCCCCGCAGCCCCCGCACGCGCCGTACGGCGACCCGGAGACCTCCGCCACCGTGCCACCGGCACGCTCCGCCGAACCGGCCACCGCATCCGCTGCGTCCGCCTCGTATGCCTCGCCCGCCAACTCCTATGGATCCGTGGCGACTTACGCCCGCCCCTACACCGCGGGGCACGCCCCGGCCACGGCCGGAACCCCGGTATGCGGAACCGTCCAGCACCACGACGGCACGATCGTGCCGCGCGCCGCACTCACCCTCATCGACGTCGCCGGCCGGCAGATCGGCCGCGGCGCCACCGGCGAGGACGGACGGTACGCGCTGAGCACGCCGGGCGCCGGCGCGTATGTGCTGATCGCGGCCGCGGGCGGCCACCAGCCGCAGGCGGTCAGCGTCACCGTCGGCGAGCGGCCGGTCGAGCTGGATGTGGTGCTCGGCGGCGCCGGACGTCTCGCCGGCTCCGTCACCACCGCCGACGGCACGCCCGTCCGCGATGCCATGGTCACCCTCACCGACGTACGCGGCGACGTGGTCGCGACCACCCGCAGCGGGCGCGAAGGCGGCTATGTCATCGGCGACTTGGTGGCAGGCGAATACACCCTGGCCTCCAGCGCCCCGGCCTTCCGGCCCACCGCCCTCCCGGTGACCGTCCAGGCGTCCCGCGAGACCCGGCAGGACATCGAACTCGCCGGCGGCGCGGTACTGCGCGGGACCGTACGGGCCGGCGGCGGCCGCCCCGTCGAGGACGCCCGGGTCACGCTCATGGACGCGGCAGGAAACGTCGTCGACACCACCACGACCGGACCCGACGGCCTGTTCCGCTTCGTCGACCTGTCGGCCGGCGAGTACACCGTGATCGCCGCCGGATACCCGCCGATCGCCACCGTCCTCCAGGTCGCGGGCGGCGGACGCACCGAACGCGACCTCCAGTTGGGGCACTCGGACTAGCGCCGGTCCGAAGGTGGTGTGTGCACACGCCCACGCGCCACCTCTTCGTGGAATGCCGCCCGCCGCATCGCCCGGCAGCCGTACCGTGGTTGTGGTGGTGCAAGATCGGTGTACGAAGGAGCAACCGCCCATGGAGCGTGGCCAGTCGCACGGTGACGACACGGTGGGTGCGGCCCCCTGGGTGCCCGCTCCACGGGACCCCGTTCCCGGGCGGATTCCGCTTGCCGTCGTGGTGGTCGGGGCGGACGGGCGGATCTCCCACTGGAGCAGCGGCGCGCGCCGGCTCTTCGGACCCACCCGCGAGGAGGCCGTCGGCGCCTGCGCCGTCGATCTGATGCCGGTCACCGGAGCGCTGGGCACCAAGGAGTGGGACGGGCGCGAAGACGGCCCCGAGGAGGGCCACGGGCCCGGCCTGGAGGCGTCGTTGGTCGGCGCCACGTCCTACCCGACGGCGGGCCGCGCCCGGATGGCCGACACCGGGACCGCCGCGCTGGACGTGCTCTGGTGGGCGTACCCGCTCGTCGGGCCCGGCGCCGAGCGGCTGCTCGTACTCGCCGCGGACGCCGCCCAGGTGCACCGCGGGCAGGGGAGCGACGAACGATTCGTGCCCGCCTTCGCGCTGCACACCGACTTTCCCGGCTCCGCCGACCTGGCCCGCCGACTGCCGGAGATCCTGCCGAGCATGAGCCCCCAGGAGAGTGCCCGGATCGTCTCCCAGGTGCTGGAGCTGGGCTATCCGGTGCTGGAGATCAGCCAGCAGGAGCGCTTCCCCGTGACCCCGGACTGGGGTGTGCCGCGCCGCGTCGAGCGGCGCACCAGACTGCTGCGCGCGGCACGCGCCGTGGCGGACGATCCGCAGGCCGCCGCCGCTGCCGCCGCCGAGCTGGAGTCCGACCTCGAATACGCCGCGGTCCGCGAGCGGCTGGAGTTCCTCAACGAGGTCAGCGGCCGGATCGGCTCCTCACTGGACCTGGCCCGCACCATCCAGGAGGTCAGCGAGGCCGTCGTCCCCCGCTTCACCGATGTCGCCGGCACCTATCTGCGCGAACAGGTCGTCGCCGGCGAGGGCTTCCCCGACGGGCCGCCCGACGCGATGACCATGTGGCACCGCGTCGCCGTCGAGCACAACGACGAACCGGGCCGCTGGGACGACGTCGTGCCCGTCGGCGAGTCGATGACCTTCCCCGTGCAGACGCCGTTCTTCCAGTGCATGACCACGGGGCAGCCGGTCCTCGTACCGCGGATCAGCGACGAGATGGGCAACGCCATCGCGGCGCAGTTCGAGAAGCGCGACATCAGCCCGCTGATCAACGGGCGGTCGCTGCTGGTCGTCCCGCTCAAGGCGCGCAATGTCGTGCTCGGCTTCATGATCCTGCTGCGGCATCCGGAGCGTACGGAGTTCCATGACATGGACCGGGTGACGGGCGCGGAACTCGCCGCCCGCGCCGGGCTCGTGCTCGACAACGCCCGGATGTACACCTTCCAGGAGAACGTCGCCGAGACGCTCCAGGACAGCATGCTGCCGCAGATCGCCCCACGGATGGCCGGCTGCGACACCGCCACCCGCTATCTGCCCGGCACCCGCCTCGGCCGGGTCGGCGGCGACTGGTTCGACACCATCAAGCTGCCCGGGTCCAGGACCGCCCTCGTCGTGGGCGATGTGATGGGCCACGGGCTGAACTCGGCAGCGATGATGGGCCAGTTGCGGACCGCCGTACAGACCATGGCGGCCATCGACATGCACCCCGCGCAACTGCTGCGCGGCCTGGACGACCTTGCCCAGCGGCTCGGCGACAACTACCTCGCCACCTGCCTGTACGCGGTCTACGACCCGATCGGGCAGCGGCTGACGCTGGCCAACGCCGGGCATATCCCGCCCGTCCTGGTGCGCGCCGTGGACGGCCGCAGCGAACTCCTCCGGCTTCCGACGGGCGCGCCGATCGGCGTCGGCGGGGTGGCCTTCGAGGCCGTGACCGTACCGGTCGCGCCGGGGGACCGCCTGGTGCTGTGCACGGACGGTCTGGTGGAGGTGCGGGGCGAGGACATCGGGGTGGGGCTGGCCGCGCTCGCCGAGTCCGCCGCGCATCCCGCCGCCTCCATGGACGACGCCTGCGACGCGATCATCCGGGCGCTGAACGTCACCGGCGACCGCAAGGACGATGTGGCGCTGCTGATGGCCCGGCTCAACGGCATCACACCGGACGCGGTCGCCGAATGGCGGCTCGCCATCGACCCCCGGGAAGTCAGCCGGGCCAGACGCCTGACCGGCCGTCAGCTCGCCGACTGGGGGCTGGGCTCGTCCGCCGAGACGGCGCAGCTGATGGTCAGCGAGGTCGTCACCAACGCCGTACGCCATGCGCACACTCGGCATGTGGTGCTGCGGCTGGTGCGCACCGACGCCCTGCTGTGCGAGGTCTCGGACGACGACCACGCACTGCCGCAGTTGCTGAGCGCGGGCCCCGACGACGAGTACGGGCGGGGGCTGCGGGTGGTGAGCCGGCTGGCCCGGGAGTGGGGGACGAGCCGGACATCCACCGGGAAGACGGTGTGGTTCGAGCAGGCCCTGCCGCAGTCTCGGCAGGTGCGGCAGGTACGGGGCTCGAACGCCATGTGAAAGGTCGTCAGAAAAGTGGGTGGCGCTCTTGCGGGGCGATCACGCACGGGCGTAGCAATTGGGCCATGAGCGCTTCGAGCCGAAATCTGCAGGCCTGGGAAGGCTTCTGGGGCGATGCCGTGGGCGGCGAGGGCGAGGCCTTATGGGACTCGGACCCGGCACTGACGGCGGGCCTCCATCTGCCCTGCTTCGACGGGCACTTCGACGCCGAGCTGCCGCTCGTCGACCTGGGCTGCGGAAACGGCACCCAGACCCGCTTCCTGGCAGGCCGCTACGCCCGGGTCCTCGGCATCGATTTCGCCGCGGCGGCGGTCGGGCATGCGCGGGCCGACGACGAGACGGGCACGGTCGAATACCGTCGGCTGGACGCCGCCGACGACGCCGCGATGCGGGCCCTGCACGACGAACTCGGCGACGCCAACATCTATTTGCGCGGTGTGCTGCACCAGTGCGCCCCTGAGGACCGCGCGCTGATCGTGGCCAATGCCGCCGGTCTCCTGGGCGAGCGCGGCCGGATCTTCGCGGTCGAGCCGGCCGAGACGGCCAAAGAGGTCCTGATGTCCGTACTGCACACGGACGGAGCGCCGCCCGCCAAGCTGGCCGCCGTCTTCGCGCATGGCATCGCACCTGGAGAGATGGCCGATTCCGCGGTCCCCGAACTGCTGCGGGAGAACGGGCTGCGGGTGGCCGAGGAGGGGCAGCTGCCGCTGGCGACCACCGAGTGCCGACCGGACGGCACCCGGCTCGAACTTCCCTCCAACTGGGTCGTGGCGGGGCCGGTGGAGTGAGCCGGCGCGTCCGGCTCACGCGGCGTCCGCGGGCTATCCCGCGCGGGCCGGACGCCGGTGGTGGGCCAGTGCGGCATGCGGGTCCAGACCGCCGGCACCGGGCGTGGGATCGGGGTGGATCAGCGCGTCGGTCAGCCGCGGGACGGCGTGCAGCAGAGCGTGCTCGGCCTCGACGGCCACCTGGTGGGCGGAGAACAGGTCCAGGGCGCCGTCTATGACGACGGCCGCCTCGGCGCGCAGCTGGTGGCCGATCCACCGCATCCGCAGCTCGCCCACCGACAGCACCCCCGGCACCCCGCGCAGGGTGCGTTCCGCGGTGTCGACCAGAGCGGGGTCGACGGAGTCCATCAGCCGGCGGAAGACCTCCCTGGCCGCGCCGCCCAGCACCAGCAGGATCGCGACGGTGATCAGCAGGCCGACGACGGGGTCCGCGAGGCGCCAGCCGAGCGCCGCCCCGCCCGCGCCGAGCAGAACGGCCAGTGAGGTGAAGCCGTCGGTGCGGGCGTGCAGCCCGTCGGCGACCAGCGCGGCTGAGCCGATCCTGCGGCCGGTGCGGATGCGGTAGCGGGCCACCCATTCGTTGCCGACGAAGCCGGTGAGCGCGGCCGCGGCGACCGCGGGCAGGTGGCTGATCTCGCGCGGGTCCAGCAGCCGGTCGACCGCGGTCCAGGCGGCGAGCACGGCGGACGCGGCGATGGTGAGCACGATGACGATGCCCGCCAGGTCCTCGGCGCGGCCGTACCCGTAGGTGAACCGCCGGGTCGCGGCCCGGCGCCCGAGGAGGAACGCGACGCCGAGGGGGACGGCGGTCAGCGCGTCGGCACCGTTGTGCAGGGTGTCGCCCAGCAGCGCCACGGAGCCGGACAGCGCGACGACCAGGGCCTGCACCACGGTGGTGACACCCAGTACGGCGAGCGAGATCCACAGGGTGCGCATGCCTTCCGCCGAGGCTTCCATCGCCTGGTCGACCTTGTCCGACGCCTGGTGGCTGTGCGGGGTGAGCAGATGCGTGAGCCGGTGGGTGAAGCGAGCCCGGCGGCCCGGCCCGTGGTGGTGCCCGTCCGGTTCATGGGATGCATGCGGTTCGTGGGATGCATGCGGGCGGTGTGGCTCGTTGGCCGGGGGGTTCTCGCGCATCTCACTCACGGCAGCTCACGCCTTCCGTCGAGGGACAGGTGACAGGTTCACCGCGATACGAATACGACAGGCCGGTGGACAGCGGCCGGCTGCCCTCCCCATTATGTGCTTATGAGCGCACGCATGCACCTATCAGATGCACACCGGTCGCAGGAGCGAGACGCGGGCGCGCGGCTGACCGTGGCCGCCGAAGTCCTCGGCATGCTCGCCGACCGCACCCGGCTGGCCCTCCTCCAACGCCTGGCCGAGGGCGAGGCGGATGTCACCACCCTCACCGGCGCGTGCGGCGCGGCGCGGCCCTCCGTCAGCCAGCATCTGAGCCGCCTCCGGCTGGCCGGACTCGTCACCAGCCGCAAGGAAGGCCGCCGGGTGATCTACGCACTGCGGCACGGTCACCTCCGCCGCCTGGTCGAGGAGGCCCTCAGCGTCGCCGACCACCAGCTCGGACACCTTCCGCCGCATGACTGACCGCCGTATGACCCTCCGGCTACGCAGCCCCCCGCCCCGCCCCGCCACTCACTCGGCCTGGGCCACCAGGTGCCGGGTGAACCAGTCCCGGGCCAGCCCGGCGACCTCGTCCAGAGCCCCCGGTTCCTCGAAGAGATGCGTCGCACCCGGGACGATCTCCAGCTTGTTCTCGCAGCGCAGCTGCGCCTGGGCCTCCCGGTTGAGATCCAGCACCAGCGTGTCGTCACCGCCCACGATCAGCAGCGTCGGCGCCCGTACGTCGCCGAGCCCCCGTCCGGCGAGGTCGGGCCGCCCGCCCCGGGAGACCACGGCGCCCACCCGCGAGTTGGGGGAGGCGGCGGCCCGCAGTGCCGCGGCGGCGCCGGTGCTCGCCCCGAAATAGCCGATCGGGACGGACACCTGGCCGCGCAGCCAGTCGGTGGCGTCCGCCAGCCGCTGCGCCAGCGTCCCGATGTCGAAGACGTTCGCCCGGTCGGCCTCCTCCACCGGCATGAGCAGGTCGAAGAGGAGAGTGCCCAGGCCCGCCCGGTTGAGGGCCGCCGCCACCATCCGGTTGCGCGGGCTGTGCCGGCTGCTGCCCGAGCCGTGCGCGAACATCACGACCGCCCCGGCGTCCGCCGGCAGTACGAGATCCCCGGCCAGCGGGAGCCCGCCCGCGTCCACCTCCACCGCGGCCTCGGTGGCCGGCGCCGACCGGCGGGGCGGGGGGTCGGCCCCGGCCTCCTCCAGCAGGGCGATGACGTCCTCGTCAGGGGTCTGGGAGAAGTCGCGGTACCACTCGCCGACGGCCGAGAACCCGGCCGGCGTGGACAGGCACACCACCTCGTCCGCCTTGGTGCGCAGCCAGTCCACGGCGTCGGGCGGCGCCACCGGCACGGCGAGCACCACGCGCGCCGCGCCCTGCGCCCGTACGACCTCGCACGCGGCCGCCGCCGTGGCACCGGTCGCGATGCCGTCGTCGACCACGATCGCGGTCCGCCCGTTGAGCGGCAGCCGCAACCGGTCGCCGCGGAACCGCCGCGCCTGCCGAGCGAGTTCCGCCTCCTCGGTGTGCTCGACGGTGGCCACGTCCTGCCGGCTGACCCGGCCGCGGCGGACGATGTCGTCGCTGATCACCCGTACGCCGCCCTCGCCGATGGCGCCGAACCCCAGCTCACGGTGGTAGGGGACGCCGAGCTTGCGGACCACGATCACATCGAGCGGAGCGCCGAGCGCCCGCGCGACCTGGAAAGCCACCGGGACCCCGCCGCGAGGCAGGCCCAGCACGATGGGATCTTCCGCCTTGAGGTGCCGGAGCGCCTCGGCGAGATGGCGCCCCGCATCCGTGCGATCAGTGAACAGCACGTGCAGCACCCCCTACCCAGGGGAGACGGAGACCACGTCCACACCTACTTCGAAACAACCCCATTTGCGAGCATTTTGCAAGTGCTCCACGAGGCACGGAGCGGCCGCCGTGCGACATGTCTACCGTCGATCCTGTGGAGCGTCGGAGGAACCGATAAGGAGCGGCGGATGGGACGAATCGGAGCGGTGCTCATCGATATCGACGGCGTGCTCACGGTGTCCTGGAAACCCCTGCCCGGCGCCGTGGAGGCCATGGAACGGCTGCGCGCCAAGGGACTCCCGCTGCTGCTGGTCACCAACACCACCTCACGCACCCGCGCCTCGATCGCCGCGAAACTGGCCGCGTCCGGCTTCCCCGTAGGTGTCGACGACATCCTCACCGCGCCGGCCGCCACCGCCGCGTATCTGCGCGAGCACTACCCGGGGGCGCGCTGTCTGCTGCTCAACACCGGCGACGTCGGCGACGACCTGACCGGCGTCACGCTCGTGGACGTGGCGGAGACGGCCGCGGACGGTGACGCCGCCGCACCGGACGTGATCGTCTTCGGCGGCGCGGGCGACGCCTTCGGCTACCCGGCGCTCAACGCCGCCTTCCGCCATCTGCAACGCGGTGTCCCGCTGGTCGCCATGCACCGCAATCTGTACTGGCGTACCGCGGGCGGCCTCGACCTCGACACCGGGGCCTTCCTCCTGGGACTGGAACGGGCCGCCCGCGTCGAAGCGGAAATCACCGGCAAGCCCGCGGAGGCGTTCTTCGCCGGCGCGCTCGCGCAGCTCGACGCCACGCCCGCCGAAACGCTGATGGTCGGCGACGACATCGAATCCGATGTGTTGGCGGCCCAGCGCTGCGGTATCACCGGCGTACTCGTCAAGACCGGCAAATTCCTCCCCGAGGCGCTGGACGCGGCCACCGGCACCCCCGACCACGTGCTCGACTCCTTCGCCGACCTCCCGGCGCTTCTGGAACGAGGGGGAGGGGGGTGATCGAAACAGCCCCCTAACGCCTGCTCGCGGCTACGGCGACGATGCCGCTGAGGGCGGCGAGTGCCACACACAACGGCGAGTACAGGAAAGTGTTCAGTCGCTGGAATTCGGGGGCGGCTCCGGAGTTCATGAAGTACCCACCCAGGCCACGGGCGAGCAGAACCACGGCCAGGCCGTACATCCCCACCAACCGCAGCCATCCCGGGCCGATCCCCGGGATGAACTCATTGACCATGAGAGTGAGCGCAGCGCCACCGATCAGTGCCAGACCCACCAGAAAGGTGCTCGGTCCCGGCGGCATCACGCCGTCGTCGCTGCCACGGCCACAGTGCGGACCATTTAAACCAGCCACTTCCCCTCACGCATAAGAGTCCGTCCCTTCATCTCGGGAACCGTTCCCCACGCCTGCAGAAACTCCGGGATGACCTGGAAGAAGACATAAGAGGGGTGATCCTTCCGAGGATCCCAGCCGTCCTTGGCCGCGAAGGCATCGCCCACCTCGGCCGGAAGTTCCTCGCGGGTCAGCATGCGCGCGGTGCCGTGTACCGAGACCACGTCCCTGGTGTGGCCGAAGCTCAGGCGGACCCGTCCTGTGGCGGACAGGTTGCGCCCGGTCGGGTTGGTGACGCGGGTGGCCAGCCACACGGCCTCGCCGTCCCACCAGAAGGCAAGCGGAACGAGGCACGGCTCGCCGGCGGCGTCGGCCGTGGCGACCCACACATCGTTGTCCCGTGCGAGTCGTTCCAGCGCCTCGCGCTTGCGCTGCTCCGGGCTGCGGGGACCGTGTGGAGGATCAACTGACGTCATGGAACGAGGTTATGGCGTGAGGCACTGCACCACATCCGTCAGCGGAACTAGGACTCAGGGCCGAGAGCCGGCCTCATGTGGGCAGGCGGGTTGATGCAGCTCATGCAGCTCATGCAGGTTATGCAGCTGATGCGGCTGAACTCCCAGCGCAGCTGGTCTCAGGCCAGGTGGCCAATTGCGCCTAGTCGGCGGCCAGGCCCGCGATTTCCGTTGGTGTCCAATGGCCCTCGGCGCCCGGGCAGGAGGCCAGATATTCGGCGGCCCGCAGGGTGCTCCATCCGTGTGCCGCGACGATTCCCGCGAGGAAGTGCCGTAGATAGGCCGCGGCGGGCGGGTTGACCGGGACGTCCTCCCTGCGCCAGGGGGCCGTGAACGTCAGTACCGGATGGCCGTCCAGCCGCCCGGCGTACACCAGGGTCTCGTACCGTCCCGGCCCCAACCGGGCCCGTCCGTGCGCGAGTACCTCCGTCAGGTCGAGGTCTTCTCCCGGCTCCCGGTACATCTCCTGCGCCGTGATGTCGGAGAACTGACCGAGCGTCAAGAGATGGGCGCGGGCGGGAAGTTGGCCCTCGCCGTCCGGGTCGTAGAAGGCTCTGCCGCCCGTCCACACCTGCGACTCGGTGGCGAAGTACATCAGCCCCGGCAGCATGAACGGCACCGAGCGCGCGGGCCGGCGGGAGTCCCGGCAGCCGGGGTAGGCGCGCCGGCCGCCGGGCGGACGGCCCCCGGCGAGGTAGTAGTCCAGCCGGTCGAGATGCATGTTGGAGCCGTAGGCCGCGTACCAGACGAGCCGTGGCGGTGTGGTCATGTGCTCTCCTCGACCGTCAGGTGCCCGCTCACGGGGTGGTCGTCGTCGAGCAGGGTGACGTGGCTATTGGCCCAGCGGTCCAGACGTCGGGCCGCCGAGCAGGGGTGGTATGCGGCGGTGGGCAGTTGGTGAATGCGTTTGCGGCCGGTCTCGTCGAGGCGGTACGGGACCTCGAACGCCGTGTGCCGGCGGTCGATGTCGGGGCCGAAGCGTTCCTCGGCCTGGGCGGCGTCGATGCCCGGATACTGCGCCATGTCGGCCCACGAACTGCCGCCGGCGGCGTGGTCGCTGAGAACGAGGCGGGTCAGCCCCCGCCGTGAGTATTTGGCGCGGCAGTCGTCGTAAGGGGTCTCTTCGGCCATGTGTCACAGCGTTACATGCCTGCTCGCATTCCGGGACGTCACGATGCCGTGGACCGGCGGACGTTACGGTGACGTGGATCCAGGGGGTCCAGGGCACTCAGGGCATTCAGTGGATCCAGCGGGCCGGACGAGTGGGGGAGACGTATGGCTACGGATGAGGTGCTGGTTGTCGGGGCAGCTCTCCGATGCCGCGGACGAGCCGGCCTTCTGGCAGGTGGGCTGTCTCGAAGTGGCCACCACTCAGGCGCGTGTGGAGCAGGCCCATGCGGATGTCGGGCACGGCCGTGGGCTCGGCATCGAGGCGCGGGTGATCGATGCGGCGGCCGCGGCCGCGCTGGCCCCCGCGCTGGTCGACGGCGAACGGGCGCTGGGCGCGCTGCACATCCCCTCCGACGGCGCCGCCGACCCGGTGCGGCTGACCGGCGCCCTGGTGGCCGCCGCGGAGCGGGGCCGGCGCCCGATTCCGCTGGCGTACGCCCGTGCAGGCACTGGAAGTGGACCGCGGCCGGGTCATCGGGGTGCGGACGGCGGGAGCGGGAGACGGGGCGGGAGAACTGGTGCGGGCGGGCCGGGTGGTGCTCGCCACCGGGATCTGGGGTCCGGTGCTGGCCGCCGCTGCCGGCGTGCGGCTGCCCATGGTGGACGTCCAGCATCCGTATCTCTTCACCGACGAGCGGCCCGAACTCGACGACACGCCCATCGACATGCCGATCGTGCGCTACCCCGACCACACCGTGTACACCCGCCGGCACGGTCGCCGTTACGGCCTGGGCAGCTATGCGCACAGCCCGCTGCCGCTGGAGCCGTCCGCCGCCCTCGGAGGGGCCGAACTCCCTTACTGCGAAGGGGATTTCGGTACCGCTCTCGGCGAGGCTCGGCAGCTCGTACCGGCCTTCCGGGAGGCTCCGCAGGGGCGCCGGCTCAACGGTGTCTTCGCGCTGACCCCGGACGAGCTGCCGCTGGTGGGCCCGGCGGCCGGTCTGCCGGGGCTGTGGCTGGCGGAGGCCGGCTGGGTCACGCACGCCGCCGGCGTGGGCCGGCATCTGGCGCACCTGCTCCTGGAGGCCGGCGAGCCCGTTGTGGACCCCGGCCGGCTGGCTCCCGGGCGCTTCGACCACTGGAGCGATCGCAAGGTGCGGGAGACCGCGCTGGGGAACTACCGGGGGATCTACGACGCCCATTGACGGACCGGCGGCGGCACCGGACCCGTCCGGACGCCGCCGCCCGGATCACCGAGCCGGTTACTTCAACGACCCTGCCCTTACTTCACCGACCCTGCCATGACGCCCTGCACAAAGTGCCGTTGGAACGCGAAGAACACGATCAGCGGCACGATGAGGGACAGAAACGCCCCGGGTGCCAGCACGCCGATGTTGCTGCCGAACTGCCGCATCTGGGACTGGAGGGCCACCGTCAGCGGCTGTGACGCGTTGTCGGCGAAGAGCAGCGCCACCAGCATGTCGTTCCACACCCACAGGAACTGGAAGATGGCCAGGCTCGCGATGGCCGGCCGGCCCAGCGGCAGCACCAGCTGGGAGAAGATCCGCCACTCCCCGCCGCCGTCCATCCGCGCGGCCTCCAGCATTTCCTTGGGGATCTCCGCGAAGTAGTTGCGGAGCAGGAAGATGGCGAACGGCAGGCCGTAGGCGGTGTGGAAGAGCACCACGCCGGGGATGGAGCCGAACAGCCCGAGCGCGCCGAACAGTTTGGCCACCGGCAGCAGACCGATCTGGACCGGGACCACCAGCATGGCGACGACCAGCAGGAAGATCCAGTCCCGTCCGGGGAACTCCAGCCAGGCGAAGGCGTATCCGGCCAGGGCGGCGATCACCACGACGGCGATGGTGGTGGGCACGGAGATCAGCACCGTGTTCCAGAACGCCTGGGTGATGCCGGAATCCTTGAGCAGCGCCGTGTAGTTGTCGAAGGACAGCTGACCGGGCGCGGTGAGCGCCTGCCACCAGCCGCTGCTCGCGTTCGCCTCCTCCGTACGGAGGGAGGAGAGGAAGAGGCCGGCGGCCGGGGTGAGCCAGACCAGGCCGACGATCAGCAGGAACGCCTGGATCACGGTGCGGCCGACCCGCTTGGTCGGCGGTGTCTTCGCGGGCCGTATCTTCCCGGGCCGTATCTTCCCGGGCCGTGGCTTGGCCCGCCTCCGGGACACGGCGGCATCCTGAATGGTGGTCATGACTGGCTCCTGCGGAAACGTCGGATGTTGAAGGCCATGGCCGGGACCACCAGGAGCAGCAGCAGGACACCGAGGGCGCTGCCCAGTCCCTGGTTGTTGCCGCCTCCGAAGGAGACCAGCCACATCTGCAGAGCCAGCACATTGGCGTCCTGCTGCACGGGGCCGGGGGCGATGATGTAGACGAGGTCGAAGACCTTCATCACGTTGATCACCATGGTCACGAACACCACGCCCAGGACGGGCCCGAGCAGCGGCACGGTGATCCGGCGGAAGACCTGCCACTCGTTCGCGCCGTCCATCCGGGCCGCCTCCAGGACGTCCCGGGGCATCGCGGAGAGTCCCGCGCCGATGAGGACGAGGGCGAAGCCGGTCCAGATCCACATGTAGGCGCCGATGATGGCGGGGGTGATCAGGGCCGGGCCGAGCCAGGAGATGCCCTCGTACGGCGGGGCGAAGTCCTTGGCGGGGAGCTGGACGGCGTACGAGCCTTCGCGCAGACCGGCCAGGCGGTAGGAGCCGTCGGGTCCGGTGGTGGCCTTGGCGGCGACCTTGCCGTGTGCGTCGACCGCCTCGACGGTGAGCTTCGGCAGGCCGCGTTCGGTGCGGTCCACCTTGCCGGGCTTGCCGCCACCGCCGGGCGTGAAGTCGATGTAGACGACGCCCCGCAGCTCGTCCTTCGCGGCCGGGGTCTTGGCGGCCGGCGCGGCGGGCTTGGCCGTCTTGGGCATGTCCTTGGGGGCGACGCCGACCAGGCCGAGGTTGGCGGTGTTCCCCGGGCTGGTCAGGTCGGCGGTGCGATAGCCGCCGTCCTTGCCCTTGGTGAGCTGCTTGTCGCCGATGCGGGACTTGGCGGTCGGGTAGGAGGTGGCTTCGCCGTCGACGCTGTCGTGGATGCCGACGGTGACGGCGTTGAGCACACCGCGCTGCGGGTCCTGCTCGTAGGCGAGGCGGAAGATGATGCCGGCGGCGAGGAAGGAGATCGCCATGGGCATGAACATCAGCAGCTTGAACGCGGTCTTCCAGCGGATCTTCTCGGTCAGCACGGCGAGGACCAGGCCGAGCCCGGTCAGCAGTGCGGGGGCGAAGACGACCCAGATGGCGCTGTTCCGGATGGCCCGGAGCGTCGCCGGGTCCTGGAACATCTCGGTGTAGTTGTCGGCGCCGACGAAGGTGTTGCCGGTGGCGTCGTAGAGGCTGCGGATGACCGAGAAGACGATCGGGTACGCGACGAGCGCGCCCAGCAGCAGCAGTGCGGGGAAGGCGAACAGGGCGGCGATGAGGCGGCGGCGCCTCACGGCGTGCCGCCGGGGGTCGCCGGGCCGGCTGGACGCGCCGGGCGGCGAGGGGGGCGGGGTGCCGCCCGCGGTCGCGGGCGGCACCTCGGTGGTGGTCACAGGCATGAGTGGGGCCTCTTGAGGTGGGCGGTGGGGGAGAGCCAGGCCTTACTTCGTGAACGCCTTGGCCGCGGCGGCCTCGAGCTTGGCGGCCGTGCCCTTCGGGTCGGACGGGTCGCGCAGGAAGTCCTGCAGCAGCTTCCATTCGCCGGCGCCCTGGGTGCCGCCGAAGGCCGCGGGGGCCTGGTCGGACATGTCGAACCGGACGGAGTTCCCGGCGTCGGTCAGCGACTTGGCCGCGCCCCGGGTGATCTCGTCGTGGTACGCGCCGGCGGGCACGTTCTTGTTCGGCGAGATGTAGCCGCCGGCCTTGGCCCAGACGGCGGACGCGTCGGGCGTGGAGAGGTACTTCACCAGCTCCATCGCGGCCTTCTTGTTCTTGCCGGCCTTGAGGACCACCGCGGCGTCACCACCGCTGACGACCGGCGCCTTGCCGTCGTCGACCGTGGGGAACGGGAAGAACTTGGCGTCCGTGCCGACCTTCTTGTGGAGCTCGTCGGTGACCAGGGCGCTGACGAAGTCACCCTCGTAGACCATGGCCGCCTTCGGGTCGGGGCCGAAGACATTCTGGACGGACTCGGGGAAGTCGGTGCGCAGTGCGCCGGCGCCGCCGCCGGACACCAGGTTCTTGTCGCCGAACAGCTCGCCGAGCGTAGTGAGCGCCTTGACGACGGTGGGGTCGGTCCACTTGATCTTGTGGGCGGCGAGCTTGTCGTAGTTCTCCTGGCCCGCCTGGGAGAGGTAGACGTTCTCGAACCAGTCGGTGAGCGGCCAGCCGGCCTCGCCGGCGACGGAGAACGCCGGTACGCCCGAGTCGGAGAGCGTACGGCCGTTCTTCAGCAGGTCCTTGTACGTCTTCGCGGGCTGGACCCCGGCCTGGTCGAAGGCTTCCGGGCTGTACCAGACCGTCGACTTGTGGGACGCCTTGAAGTACAGGCCGTAGTAGGTGCCGCCGACCGTGCCGTAGTCCTTCCACACCTTCGCGAAGTTGGCCTTCGCGTTGGCGTTGATCTCCTTCGACAGGGGCGCGAGCCAGCCCTTCTCGGCGAACTGCTGGAGCACGCCGACCTGCGGGACCATCACCACGTCGGGGGCGTTGCCGCCTTCGATCTGGCTGCCGACGACGGTCGAGACGTTGTCGCCGGTGGAGGCGAAGGTGACCTTGGCGCCGGTCTTCTCGGAGAACGCGTCCAGGACCTTCTTGAAGTTCTGCTGCTCCACGCCGGTCCAGACGCCGGCGACGGTGATCGTCTGGCCGTTGAGCTCCTGGTTGCCGCCCCCGGCGGAGACTCCGCCGCCGCATGCGGTCGCGGTGAGCGCCAGGCCGGCCACGGCCGCGACGGATATGGCGATTCTGGTGTGTCGTGCGGTGTGTCTCATGGCGGAAATCCCTTCGGTGGGGCTTATCGGAGGTCGGTGCCGGGGTCGGCAGCGTGCATCCACCAGGCGGCGGTGGAGCCGGGGAGGGTCCCGGCGGGGCAGTCGCCGCTGGCGAGCAGGGGGCTGCCGGGTACGGGGGCCGGCACCGGTTCGGTGCCGAAGTTGACGGCGCAGACCAGGCCGTCGCCGCGGACGAAGGCGAGCACCTGCGGCGGGGTGTCCAGCCAGCGCAGGGCGCCCTCGCCGAGCTGCGGGAGGCTGCGGCGCAGATGCAGCCCCTCGCGGTAGAGGTGCCAGAACGACCGGGTGTCGGTCAGCGCGCGGTCCGTGGCGTGTTCGGCGAACCACTCGGGCTGCGGCAGCCAGGGCCGCGCCGCGTCCGTGCCCTGTGTGAAGCCGAACGGGGAGGCGTGCCCGGACCAGGGCAGCGGCACCCGGCAGCCGTCGCGGATGTGCTGCCGGCTGCCCGTGCGGTGGAAGATCGGGTCGGTGAGGACCTCGTCCGGCAGGTCGACGACCTCGGGCAGGCCCAGCTCCTCGCCCTGGTAGACGTACGCGGCGCCGGGCAGCGCCAGCATCAGCAGCGCGGCGGCGCGGGCGCGTGCCGGGCCCACCCCGCCGCCCTCGCCGTGCGGGCCGGACGCGTACCGGGTGACGGTCCTGACCTGGTCGTGGTTGTTGAGCACCCAGGTGACGGTGGAGCCGGTGGCCGCGATGTCGGTCAGCGCCTCGGAGATCACCTTGCGGAAGACGTCGACGTCCCAGCGGGCGGTCAGCAGGTGGAAGAAGAACGCCTGGTGCAGTTCGTCGGGCCGTACGTAGGCGGCCTGCTCGCTCGGTGTGCGTACGGAGACCTCGCCGACCAGCAGCCGGTCGTTGCCGTCGCGGGCCGTGTACTCCTCGCACAGCGCCCGCCAGTCGCGCCAGACCTGGTGGACCTCGGGCTGGTTCCAGGCCAGCGGGTTGACCGAGTCGCGGGTGCGCTCGTCGGCCGTCGGGTCGGGGGAGTCGGGGAGTTCGGGGTGCTTGTACAGGCCCGCGGCGACGTCGATGCGGAAGCCGTCGACGCCGCGGTCCAGCCAGAAGCGGAGCACCTTGTCGAAGTCGGCGGGGACCGCGGGGTTGCGCCAGTTCAGGTCGGGCTGCTCGGGCGTGAACATGTGGAGGTACCACTGGCCGTCGGTGCCGTCCGCCTCCTTGATCCGGGACCAGGCGGGGCCGCCGAACATGGCGCGCCAGTTGTTGGGCGGCAGTTCGCCGTTGTCGCCGCGTCCGTCGGCGAAGTGGAACAGCGCCCGGGACGGGCCGCCCGGTACGTCCTCCAGAGCGGCGCGGAACCAGGGGTGATCGCTGGAGCAGTGGTTGGGCACGATGTCGAGGAGGACCTTGAGGCCCAGTCGGTGTGCGTCGGCCACCAGGAGGTCGAATTCGGCGAGGTCGCCGTAGACGGGGTCGACGTTGCGGTAGTCCGCGACGTCGTAGCCGTGGTCGTGCTGCGGGGACGGGTAGAAGGGGCTGAGCCAGATGCCATCCACGCCGAGCTTGCGGAGGTAGGGCAGTCCGGTGCGGACGCCGGCCAGGTCGCCGATGCCGTCGCCGGTGCTGTCGAGGAAGCTGCGGACGTAGACCTGGTAGATGACCGCGTCCCGCCACCAGTGCTGTGCCGGTCGGGGCGGGATGGCCGAGGCCGGGCTGGAGGGGAGGGAGGTGGCGCTCGCGGCGCTGGCCGTGTGGCCGTCTCCTGCGGTGGCGATGTACATCTGCCGTGATCCCGTTCTTACCTGGGGCATGCCGTGCGGCCTGCGGGTCGCTGTTATGCATGCATGTTAAGTAGGCGTGTCTTTTGGGTGTCAACGAAAAGGCCGAAACTGGTTGCCAGATGCCCGAATTTGTATGGTATTGCGAAGCTGTTTGAGGCTCGGCTGTACTTAACAAGTAAGTAGTGCGCAGGGTGAAGTGATGTCGGTCGGCGCCGGTTGGTCAGCCGCGGCCGACGATGGCCCGGAGCTCTCGGGTGAGCCGGGCGACGGTCGCGTCGGTGCTCCGCCGGTGGGTGAGCGCGTCATGCATGACGGCCTGGATCGCCAGGCTCACCTGGTCGTACTGCGGGCTCTTGAGGCGCGGTCTGGCCGTCAGCAGGCTCTGCTTGAGCGTCGAGAGGTACGGGAACTGCCGCACCAGCCGCGGATCCGCGTACAGGTCCGCCCACACCGGCGGCAGGCCCCCCTTGGTGAGCACCTGCCGCTGGACCGACTTGCTCGTCAGGTAGGAGATCAGCTCGGCGGCCGACTTCTGGTGCCGCGAGTGCGCGTTGACCGCCAGGTTGGAGCCGCCGAGCGCGCTGGAACCCGGCCCGTCGGGGCCCGGTAGCGGCACCGCGCCGAACTTGCCCGCCACCTTCGAGGGGGGCGTGTTGGCGAGTTTGTAGGCGTACGGCCAATTCCGCAGGAACAGCAGCCGGCCGTCCTCGAAGGCCTTGCGGGACTCCTCCTCCTTGAAGGTCAGCGCCCGCTTGGGGATCCACCCCTCGCGCACTCCGTCGAGGAGGAACGACAGGCCGCGGCGCACCTCGGGGGAGTCCGCGGTGACGCGGGTGCCCTCGCCCGCGAGCAGCGAGCCGCCCGCCGACTGGACGGCCTCGCCGACGTTGGCGGTCAGTCCCTCGTACGGCAGGAGCTGGCCCGCGTAACCGTCCAGGCCGTACTTGGGCGCCACCGTCTTGGCCAGGTGCTCCAGCTCGGCCCAGGTGCGCGGCGGCCGTGCGCCCTCGCGGTCGAGGATGTCCTTGCGGTAGTAGAGAAGTCCGGCATTGGTGACATAAGGGACGGCGTAGAGCCGGCCACGGAAGGTCGCCGTGTCCACCACGGAAGGCAGGAAGCGGTTCAGTGGGAACCGTCGGCCGTCCACCGGGGTGATCCAGCCCGCGGCCGCGAACTCCGACGTCCACGCCACATCGATGTTCAGTACATCGAAGCGGTCACTGCCGGAACGCAGCTCGCTGACCAGCTGCGCGCGCACCTCGTCGGCCGCGTCCGGCAGCTCGACCAGGGTCACCTTCTCCCGGGGATGGCTGTCGTTCCAGCCGTCCAGGACACCGCGCAGATAGCCGGTGAGATCGCCGCCGGTCACCAGGGTGATCGGGCCCCTGCCGTCCGGGTCGGCGGTAGGCTGCGCGGTCTGTGTGCCGGCATGGCCGGCGAACAGCAGCGAGCAGACGAGCAGGAGTCGTCCCGCGGCACGCTTCCACCGCATGGCTCCTCCTCGTACAGGCGTCGACCTTGACACTGGCCCGACGGCCGACCCCTGTATACCTGTTAGGCATGCGGGATACTAGATGTCTCAGGAAGATACGACGGCGAACCGGGTCACACCCGGACGAGTTCAGTTAACCGACGGGTACCGCGGGGAGGGAGAGGGAGAGCGTGCGGCTGGCACTCCTGGCGCTGCTGACCAGCGGCCCCGCACACGGTTATGAACTCAAACAGGCCCTTGAGAACCTCCTGGGGGCGGCATACCCTCAGCCGAACGTCGGGCAGATCTACGTCACCCTCGGCAGGCTGGAGAAGGCGGGCCTGATCGAGGGAGAGGATGTCGAGCAGTCCGACCGCCCCAACAAGCGCATCTACCGGATCACCGCGGCGGGACGCGAGACGGTCGACGCATGGTTCGAGGAACCCACCGCCGAGCCGCGGGTACGGGACGAGTTCTTCATGAAGCTCGCGCTCGCTCCCCGCACCGGGACCGCGAACCCCATCGCCCTGATCAACAAGCAGCGCCGGCACTACCTCAACACCATGCGCGACCTGTCCAAGCTCGCCGCGGTCGAGGACCGGGACAACCGGGTCGCGCAGCTGCTGATCGAGGGCGCGATGCTGCATCTCCAGGCGGATCTGGACTGGCTGGAGCGTTGTCAGGAGGAGTTGGAATGAACCGGGACGAGCCGTCCGGGCCGATACTGCGGGCAGCCGGCCTGGTCAAGACGTACCGGCCGGAAGGCACCGCACCGGTCCACGCGGTGCGCGGTGTCGACCTCAGCGTCGAGCGCGGCGAATTCGTCGCGATCACGGGTCCCTCCGGCGCGGGCAAATCCACCCTGCTGCACCTCCTCGGCGGCCTCGACCGGCCCGACACCGGCTCCATCTGGCTCGACGGCCGCCAGGTCGACTCCTACAGCGAGGCCCGCTGGGCCACGCTGCGCCGCAGCCACATCGGCATCGTCTTCCAGTTCTTCAACCTGGTCTCCAACCTCAGCGTCGCCGACAATGTCGAGCTGCCCGCGCTGCTGGCCGGCCGCTCCCCCCGCAAAGCCCGCGCGGACCGCATCGAGCTGCTCGAAGAGCTCGGGCTGGCGGGCAAGGAGAACTTCACCCCGAGCGAGCTGTCCGGCGGTGAGCAACAGCGCGTCGCGCTGGCCCGCGCGCTGGTCAACGCCCCCAGCCTGCTGCTCGCCGACGAACCCGCCGGCAGCCTCGACAGCAAGGGCACCCGCGAGGTGCTGCGGCTGCTCACCCGTTTCCACCAGCGTGGCCAGACGATCCTGCTGGTCACCCATGACGCGCGGATGGCGAGCGCCGCCGACCGGGTGATCAGCTTCTTCGACGGCCAGGTGGCCGACGACGCGCACCTCGGTGGCGGCCGTACGCGCCCGGAGGCCGGTGTGACCGACGTCCTCAAGCTCAAGGGCTGACACCGTGCGAGCAGCGGCGCGCTGGACACACGCGCACCTCAGAGCGAACCGCGCCGCGGCGGTGCTCATCGTGCTGGCGACCGCCGGCATCACCATCTCCCTGCTGCTGGCGACCGCCCTCTTCGCGTACGCCACCGACCCCTGGCAGCGGGTCTTCACCCAGTCCTCCGGCGCCCACGTCTGGATCCACGCCCAGGCCGGCGCCCCGGCCACATCGCTGGCCGATCTCGACGAGGTACGCGCCGCCGCCGGCCCGTACCGTACGGTCCGCACCACCGCCAGCCTCCAACTCGGCGGCGCCAAGGCGACGTTGGAGCTGCGCGGCACGCCCAAGCGCCCGGAGACCGCCGCACCGCAGATCGCCGAGGGCCGCTGGCTCGACCCGCGCACCGACGCGGGCGCCGTCAACGGCATCGTGCTGGACGCCTCGGTCGCCCATGCCCTGTGGGCCGAGCCGGGGGACTCCATCGCCCTGAGCGGCTTCCCGGCGCCCCTGCGGGTGGTCGGCGTCGCGGACACCGCGGAGGCCGCCTTCCGCGCGGGCGAGACCCCTGGCGTGGCCTGGGTCCTCCCCAAGGCCCTCGCCGCCGCGCACGCCGGCCCCGACCAGCGCGGCCAGACCATCGGCCTGCAGCTGGGGGACCCGGAGGACACCGACTACGTCGTCCAGCGGGCGGTCACCCAACTCGGCGCCGACCAGATCACCGATGTCTCCACCTGGCGGCAGGCCAAAGCGGAGGCCGAGGGCGACAACCAGCTCCTCGGACGGCTGCTCGGCCTCTTCGGGCTCGGCGCGCTGATCGCCGCGGCCCTCGCGGTCGGCGGCGCCATCAGCACCCGGGTCCGCGGCCACCTACGGGACATCGCCATCCTCAAGGCCGTCGGATTCACCCCCGCCCAGGTGGTCCGGATGTTCCTCGCGCTGCATCTCGGCTTCGCGCTGCTGGGCGTCGCGGTCGGTGTGCTGCTGACCGAGACGCTCGGCACCGTCGTGCCAGGCCGGATCGGCGAGGCGATCACCCTGTGGCAGCGGCTCCCCGGGCACGCCTGGCTGCCCTTCGCCATCTCCGGCGGGGTGGTCGTCTTCATCGGCTCGGCGACCTGGCTGGCGGCCTGGCGGGCCGGGCGCGTACCGCCGGTGCCGGTCGCCCGCGCCGCCGTGGCGAGCGGCCGCCGGATGACCGGTACGACCCGGCGGGCGCTCGGGCTCAGGGTCCCGCCCGCCCTGGTCCTCGGCTGGCGGGGCGCCTTCCACCGGCCGCTGCGCGCGGTGGCGGCGGTGGGCCGGCTGGCCGTCCCGCTGCTGCTGATCACCATCGCGCTCGGCGCCTGGTCCACCCTGGACCGGTTCTCCGCCCATCCCGAGGCCGTCGGCCTGCCCGCCGCCCTCACCGCCCGCTCCGACAGCCTCGGCGAGCAGGAGCTGCGGCAGCGGCTCGCGGACCGCCCCGAGGTCACCGCCTATCCGGGAGCCGAGGTCCAGGCCCTGGTGCCGGGCCAGACCGGCACCATCACACTGCGCGGCCTCGGCACCGACGCACAGCCCTACCCCTTCTCCATCGTGGAGGGACGCGCCGCGCACGGCCCCGACGAGGCGATCGCCGGTCAGGGCCTGCTCGACCTCCTGGACGCCCACGTCGGCGACTGGGTACGGATGACCGTCGCCGGGCGGCCGCATGTCCTGCACATCGTCGGCCGCAGTATCGAGCCCGCCGACGCCGGCCGGGTCATCTCCACCGGCCTGGACACCCTGCGCGACGGCGACCCGGCATTGCAGACCGGCTTCTACCATCTCGTGCTCCGCCCGGGAGCCGACCCCGCAGAGGTCCGCGACGCCCTGACGCACGCCTCCGGCGGCCGTATCGAAGTGCGCGAGATCCCCAACCCCGCCGACCAGCTGTCGGCGGTCCGCGCGGTCAGCGCCGGCCTGATCTCCGTCCTCGTGCTCATCGGCCTGGCGGAATTGTCGACGACGGTCAGCGCGGGCGTACGCGACCGCGGCCGGGACCTCCTCGCGCTGAAGGCCGTCGGCCTGACGCCACGTCAGATCGCTGCGGTGATCGTCTCGGCCACCGTCTTCATCGCCCTGGCCGCGGTACTGACCGGCACATTGCTCGGCGTCGCCGCCGCCGACTGGCTCATCGACCTCCAGGGCCGCACCAGTGGCTGGGGCTCCGGCATCGCACAACCCCCGGGCACCGGCATCCTGCTCCTGGTCGGCGCGCTCGCGGTGCTGGTCGCGGCGGCGGTCGCGACCCTCCCGGCCGCCCGCGCGGCCCGGCGCAAGCTGGCGGATTCGGTGAGCGACGTGCTGTAGGGCTTGTCCGACGGGTCAGCGCATTTGGGTCAGGGCGACATGCCCAGGAGGCGGCTGACCACCGCCCCAGGGGTCGGATCCAGCTCAGCCGCGATCGGGCCATCTTGCACGGGGGCGCGGGCGCCGCCCTCCCCGGGACCCGAATTGCGATGGCCCATCAGCGGAAAGCCGTCGGCGGCGGCGGTACCCGCGCCGCCGAGCAGGGCGGCGGTGGTCAGGGCGACTGCGAAGAGCGTGGTACGGAGACGCATGAATCCTCCTGAAAGCTGAGTCGGTGGTCAGCCTCTGTCCTCCCCCTCACCCTCTGTCCTCCCCGTCACCGTCCTTTCGGCCTGGCGCGCACCCAAAGATCACCCCACTGGATCCCTGGATCCCTTGTCGGAAAGGCTGTAGCACGAGCACGCCCGGCTCACAGCGCGATGTCCGATTCCCGCCAGACACGCCCGCCCGAGACCCGCAGAGTTGTCCTTGAACAGATCGGGAGCACCACGCAGCGCGGCACGACCCGGCGCTGAACCTCAGGAAGGACCGGACCGATGACGGTCTACACGACAATCGACAGCCCGCTGGGTGAGCTGTTGCTGGTGGGCGAGAAGTCCGCCACCGCCGCCGGCGGCACCGCGCTCGCCTCGTTGTCCGTCCCCGGACAGAAGCGCGGCGTCACCGTGCAGGACGGCTGGACCGAGGATGCGGCGGCCTTCGCCGGCATCGCCGCCCAGCTCACCGCGTATTTCGAGGGCACCCGCACCCGCTTCGACATCGAGTACGTCACCGGTGGCTCCGACTTCCAGCGGCGGGTCTGGCAGGCCCTCGAAGCCATCCCGTACGGCAAGACCTGCACCTACGGCGAGATCGCCACGCGGATCGGCGCCCCGCGTGCCGCGGTCCGTGCCGTCGGCACCGCGATCGGGTCCAACCCGCTGCTCGTCGTACGGCCCTGCCACCGCGTGATCGGCGCCAATGGCGCGCTCACCGGCTACGCCGGCGGCCTGGAGCGCAAGCAGCGGCTGCTGCTGCTCGAAGGCGCCACCCAGGCGGCCTGAGACCCGACGGGACGACGACATGACCACCGACACCGCAGCCGCGCAGGCCGGACAGCACGTCGCCGCCGCCGACTGGGCCGCGCTGGCGGGAGAGCTGGACGCCTACGGGTGCGCGCTGACCCCGCAGCTGCTCACCCCCGGCGAGTGCCGCGACATCGCGGGCCTCTACGAGCGGCCCGAGCTGTTCCGGAACACCATCGACATGGCCCGGCACCGCTTCGGCTCCGGCCAGTACCGCTACTTCAGCCATGCTCTCCCCGAGCAGATCGCCGGACTGCGCGCCGCGTTCTATCCGCGGCTGCTGACCATCGCCCGCGACTGGGCCACCCGGCTCGGCCGTCCGGCGCCCTGGCCGGACAGCCTGGAGGAGTGGCTGGAGATGTGCCATGAGGCGGGCCAGAGCCGCTCGGCGCAGATCCTGCTGCGCTACGGGGCGGGCGACTGGAACGCCCTGCACCGCGACGTCTTCGGCGAGATGCTCTTCCCGCTCCAGGTCGTCATCGGCCTGGACGAGTACGGCACCGACTACACCGGCGGCGAGTTTTTGCTCGTCGAACAGCGGCCCCGTGCCCAGTCCCGGGGTACCAGCACCGTGCTGCGCCAGGGCCACGGCCTGATCTTCACCACCCGGGACCGCCCCGTCGCCGGCAAACGCGGCTGGTCCGCCGGCGCCATGCGGCACGGCGTGAGCACCGTCCGCTCGGGGCGGCGGCATGCGCTGGGGCTGGTCTTCCATGACGCCGCGTGACGCGTACGAGCCGGACCGGTCGCCCCTGATCGCCGCCGAGGAGCTGGCCCACTACGGCGAACTGCCGCCGCCCGCCCCGCACACACAGGCCGAACTCGCCGCCCTCATAGGGCTGTTGACCGCCGCGAAGCCACGCGTCGAGACCGTCGCGGTCGGCCACAGCCGCGACGCCGCCTCCCGCGCCGCCGCGGAAGCCTTCGCCGCCACCTGGCGGGCACGGGGCCACCGGACCCTCATGGTCGTCGACTGGCCCGAAACGGCCGCCTCCTGGCTGCGCCCGGCCCGACGGCTGACCGCCCAGACGCCGGACGCCTGGGTGGTGGCCGCGGCCCCGGTCGGCTGGGCCCAGATGAGCCGCCGCCTGCGCCACAGCACCGACTGGAACCCGGCCCGCACCCTGGCCTTCGCCTCGCTGCGCCACTCCGCCCTGCCGGCCCTCGCCGGCCCCGAGACCCTCCACGGTCTGCGCGGCGCGACCCCCGAGGGCGACATCTGGGAGGTGAACCGGCGGTGGGTCACGTCCCGCCCGGCTTGCCCCGGCTGACCTCCGTGCGCCGTCGCGCCACCGCCACCAGCACAAACGTGACGCTGATCAGCAGCGCCCAGGCGCCGAACTTCTCCGGGGAGACCGGCTGCCAGCCGTGGAGCTGGTACGGGTAGCGCCAGGCGCCCACGTAGGTGGCGATGTTCTCGGCCAGCCACAGGAAGAAGCCGATCAGGGTGAAGGAGAGCGCCAGCGGCATGCGGTAGCGCGCACCGCCGACGGTGAAGCGTACGGACGTCCCGGCGGTGACCGCGATCAGCAGTGCGGCGAGCGGCCAGCGCACATCGGGCAGCCAGTGGTGGGTGAAGAAGTTGAGGTAGATGGCCGCGGCCACCGCCCCTGTGGCGCGGGGGCGGTAGCGGATGAGTTCCAGGTCCATCAGCCGCCAGGCGCGACAGACGTAGCTGCCGACCGCGGCGTAGAGGAAGCCGCCGTACAGCGGTACGCCGGCGAACTTCAGGATCGCGGGCTCCGGGTAGCTCCAGGAGCCCAGGGAGACCTTGACGAGTTCGAAGGCGAGCCCGATCACGTGGCACACCGCGATGACCGCCGTATCGCGTCCGGACTCCCAGCCGCGCATGCGGAAAAGCAGGGTGAGCAGCACGCCGTAGACGAGCAGCAGGTCATATCTGGCCACCGGCAGCCGTGGCGCCAGCGCCGAGACCGCCACCCCGGAGAGCAGCGCGACGGCGAAGGCACAGCACCGGGACTGGAGCTTGGCGAACAGCAGGAGCTGCCGGGCGGGGACGACGATCGCGGCCATGGCCGGAAAGACGCGTTGGGTGGGGGTGGTGGTTGCCGGGGGTGAGCCACGTTACGGAGCCGGTGCGGCGGCACCCGTCGACGGAGGCTGCCGGCGTCAGCCGATCGGCACCGACGCGGGAGCCCTCCGCTCCATGGGGCCCGACCAGTTGCGGCGCGGCGGGCGGCCGACGAACTTGCCGAAGATCAGCGCCGCCGCGGTGGCCGCGAGCACGCCCGGCACCATCTCGTAGACGCCGGACTGCAGCGGTCCGAGGAGCGGGTCGATGTGCTTCCACATGACGACGGTGATCGCCCCGGTCACGATGCCGGCCATCGCCCCGGCCCGGGTCATACGGGGCCAGTAGAGGGACAGCAGGATCACGGGGCCGAAGGCGGCGCCGAAGCCGGCCCAGGCGTAGGCGACGATGTCCAGGACGGCGCCGCCGCTGAGGGCGATGACATAGGCCACCAGCGCGACGGCGACGACCGTGGCGCGGGCCGCGAGGACCATCGCCGCGTCCGAGGCCTGCCGCTTGACGAACGCCCGGTAGAAGTCCTCGGTGAGGGCCATCGCCGACACCAGCAGCTGGCTGTCCGCGGTGGACTTGATGGCGGCCAGTACGGCGACGAGCAGGAGGCCTGCGACCCAGGGGTTGACCAGCTGGGCGGAGAGCGCGATGAAGACGGTCTCCGGGTTTTCCAGTGGCTGGTCGAGTGCGGCGATGCCCACCAGTCCGACGAGCGAGGCACCCGCCAGGCAGACGACCACCCAGCTGACGCCGATGCGGCGGGCCCGGGGGATCTCCTGTGTGCTGCGGATGCTCATGAAGCGCACCAGGATGTGCGGCTGGCCGAAGTAGCCCAGGCCCCAGGCGAGCAGGGAGATCACCGCGACCGCGCTCAGCGGTTCGCCGGCCGACCACCGGGTGCCGTCGAAGCCGGCCTTGGCGCCCATGTCCAGCAGGGACGCGCTCTGGTCGGCGAGTGCGCCGTGCAGCGCGCCGAAGCCGCCCAGCGTGGTGATGGCGATCGCCGGGAGGGCCACCGCCGCGCAGAACATCACCGTGGCCTGCACGGAGTGCGTCAGACTCACCGCGCGGAAGCCGCCGAGGACGGTGTAGACGACGATGACCACGGCGAAGACGGTGACCGCGAACTCGAAGCCGCCGCCGAAGATCCCGTCGAACAGCACACCGCCGGCGATGAGGCCGCTGGCGACGTAGACGGTGAAGAACACGACGATGACGGTCGCCGAGAGCACCCGCAGCAGCCGGCTGGTGTCCTCGAACCGCTCCTCCAGATAGGACGAGAGGGTTTTGGCGTCGCCGGCCAGTTCGGTGTACGTGCGCAGCCTCGGTGCCACCAGGCGCCAGTTGAGATAGGTGCCGACGGCCAGGCCGACGGCGATCCAGGTGGCGCCGATCCCGGCCGCGTACACGGCGCCGGGCAGTCCTAGGAACAGCCAGCCGGACATGTCACTGGCGCCCGCGGAGAGCGCCGCCACCGGGGCGCTCAGCCGGCGCCCGCCGAGGGCGAAGTCGGAGAACGTCAGGGTGTCCTGGTAGGTCCAGAAACCCACCGCCACCATGGCGAGGAGAAATATCCCGAATGTGATCATGACCGGTACGATCAGGAGTGTCACCACTGCTCCCTCGGTGCAGGCATTGCCGAGTGTTCCAGGCCCCTGGGGGGTGATCTCATGAGGAGATCCCGAGGCGGGAAAGGCCTCGGCGCGAGCAGACAATACGGAGATGCCAGCAGAGGCGTCACCCCTTTTGGCGAATATCCCCGGCGGTCATTTCACCGGCGTTGCACATGCGTAACGGGCCCTCAGGCGAATGGCGGCTTTCGTTGAGCCGCTCGGGTCGACCTTGCGTGGACTAGACCTCTGGAGTTATCCACAGGCCTGGTTCGGGTGTTCGGCGCCGCGTAACGTGACGGCATGAAGATCCTGATCTCCGCGGACATGGAGGGTGCGACGGGCGTGACCTGGCCCGCCGATGTGCTGCCCGGCACGGCGCAGTGGGAGCGCTGCCGACGCATGTTCACCTCCGACGTCAACGCGGCGATCGCCGGGTTCTTCGACGGTGGGGCCGACGAGGTGCTCGTCAACGAAGCGCACTGGTCGATGCGCAATCTGCTGCTGGAAGAACTTGACGAGCGCGCCCAGCTGCTCACCGGACGGCACAAGTCGCTGAGCATGGTCGAGGGCGTGCAACACGGCGACGTCGACGGCATCGCCTTCGTCGGGTACCACACGGGCGCGGGCACCGAAGGCGTCCTCGCGCACACCTATCTCGCCAACTCCCTCACCGGTGTGTGGGTCGACGGGACCCGCGCCAGCGAGGGATATCTCAACTCCCTCGTGGTCGCCGAATTCGGCGTGCCGGTGGTGCTGGTCACCGGCGACGATCTGACCTGCGAGGACGCTCTGGGGTATGCGCCCGAGGCGCCCAAGGCCGCGGTCAAGGACTATGTGTCGCGGTACGCCGCGGTGTGCCGGCCGCCGGCCCGTACGGCGGCCGACATCCGGGCGGCGGCCCGTGAGGGGGCGGCCTTGGCGGTGCGTCATGAGCCCGCACGGCGCGGGCCGTTCCGGGTCGAGACGGAGTTCGACGCCGAGCATTTGGCGGGTGCGGCGACCGTCGTTCCCGGCGTGGAGCGCAGCGGAGAGCGTCGCGTCGCGTATACCAGTCAGAACATGTACGAAGCCATCCGGTGCTTCAAGGCGGTCACCACCGTCGTCTCGTCCGCCGTGGAGGAAGAATATGGCTGACCACACCGGGCCCGTCGATCAGCAGGCCCTCGACGAAGTTGTCCGGTTCACCTCCGACCTGATCCGCATCGACACCACCAACACCGGCGACGGCGAATGCCGGGAGCGCCCCGCCGCCGAGTACGCCGCCGAGCGGCTGGCCGAGGCCGGTATCGAACCGACCCTGCTGGAGCGGCGCGCCGGCCGGACGAATGTCGTCGCCCGTATCGAGGGCACCGACCCGACGGCCGACGGCCTGCTGGTGCACGGCCATTTGGACGTGGTGCCGGCCGAGCCCGCCGACTGGAGCGTGCACCCGTTCTCCGGGGAGGTCCGGGACGGCGTGGTCTGGGGCCGCGGCGCCATCGACATGAAGAACATGGACGCGATGATGCTCGCCGCCGTCCGCCTGTGGGCGCGCGCGGGTGTCCGGCCGCGGCGGGACGTCGTGCTGGCCTTCACCGCCGACGAGGAGGCCAGCGCCGAGGACGGCGCGGCATTCCTCGCGGACCACCACGCCGACCTCTTCGAGGGCTGTACGGAAGGCATCAGCGAGTCCGGGGCCTTCACCTTCCACGCCGGTGGCGGCATGCAGCTCTATCCGATCGGGGCGGGGGAGCGCGGCACGGCCTGGCTCAAGCTGACCGCCCATGGCCGGGCCGGACACGGCTCGAAGGTCAACCGCGACAACGCCGTCAGCCGGCTCGCCGCGGCCGTCGCCCGGATCGGCGAGCACGAATGGCCGGTCCGGCTCACCCCGACCGTCCGGGCCGCGCTCCGCGAACTCGCCGCGCTGCACGGCATCGACGTCGATGTGGAGGATCCCGGCCTCGACGTCGACACCCTGCTGACCAAGCTCGGCCCGTCCGCCAAGCTCGTCGAGCCGACGGTCCGCAACAGCGCCAACCCGACGATGCTGGAGGCCGGTTACAAGATCAATGTGATCCCCGGCAGCGCCGTCGCCTATGTGGACGGCCGGGTCGTCCCCGGTGGCGAGGCCGAGTTCCGTACCACCATGGACGCGCTCACCGGGCCCGATGTGGCCTGGGACTACCACCACGGCGAGGTCGCGCTCCAGGCTCCCCTCGACTCCCCGACGTATGCCGCGATGCGGGCCGCGCTCGAGACCTTCGCCCCCGAGGGCCATGTCGTCCCGTTCTGCATGTCGGGCGGCACGGACGCCAAGCAGTTCTCCCGGCTGGGCATCGCCGGCTATGGCTTCTCCCCGCTCAAACTTCCGCAGGGCTTCGACTACCAGGCCCTCTTCCATGGCGTGGACGAACGTGTTCCCGTCGAGGCACTGCACTTCGGCGTCCGGGTACTCGACCGATTTCTGCGCACGGCATAGGGCACGCCTCCGGGGTGCCCGGCAGAGGAGGCTTCCAGCATGGTGACCACGGCCCCGTACGGAACCTGGCCTTCGCCGGTGGACGCCCGGACGGTGGCCGCCCATGACGGCCGTCCGGCCTTTGTCGGCGTGGTGGGCGACGAGGTCTGGTGGACGGAGCCGAGGCCCGCCGAGGGCGGCCGCCGCGCGCTGATACGCAGACGGCCGGACGGCGCCGAGGAGTCGGTGCTGCCGGCGCCCTGGAACGTCCGCAGCCGAGTGCTGGAGTACGGCGGCCAGCCATGGGCCGGCACGGTCACCGAGCGCGGACCGCTGGTCGTCTTCAGCCACTTCGCCGACCAGCGGCTGTACGCCTACGAGCCGGACCGCGACGCCGAGCCCCGCCCGCTCACCCCGCTCTCGCCCGTCGGCGGCGGCCTGCGCTGGGTCGACCCGGTGGTACTGCCGGACCGGGGCGAGGTGTGGTGCGTCCTGGAGGAGTTCACCGGCGAGCGGCCCACGGACGTACGCCGGGTGATCGCAGCCGTCCCGCTGGACGGCTCCGCCGCCGAACAGCGCGGCACAGTACGGGAGTTGAGCGACGACCGGCACCGCTTCGTGACCGGCCCTCGGCTCTCCCCGGACGGCCGGCGCGCGGCCTGGATCGCCTGGGACCACCCGCGGATGCCCTGGGACGGCACGCTGGTGATGCTCGCCGACATCGCCGAGGGGGAGGCCGCCGGCGAGTTCCGGGACATCCGGCCGCTGATCGGCGACCTCGGCCCCGACGTCCCGGGGGGCGGCGATCTCGGTCCGGACGCCCCTGGTGAGGCCGTCGCACAGATCGAATGGGCCGCCGACGGCTCGCTGCTGTTCGTCTCCGACCTCGGCGGCTGGTGGGAGCCGCAGCGCATCGACCCCGACACGGCCGACGACGGTGTGGTGGCGAGCCGTGGCCTGTGCCCCGCCCGTGAGGAGGAGTTCGCCGGACCGCTCTGGACCGTCGGCCAGCGCTGGTTCCTCCCGCTGGAGAACGGCACCATCGCGGTCCTCCACGGCCGCGGCGCCCAGAGCCTGGGCATCCTCGACCCGGTCACCGGCGAGCTGGTCGATACCGCAGGACCCTGGACCGAATGGGCGCCCACCCTCGCCGTGCAGGGCAGCCGCGTCATCGGCATCGCCGCGGGGCCGCACAGCGGGTACGAGATCGTCGAGCTGGACACCTGCACCGGCCGCGCCCGGGTGATCGCCGCCCGCCACACCGACGTCGTGGACCCCGCCTACCACCCCAGGTCACGCCAGCGCACCTTCACCGGGCCCGACGGCCGCGACATCCACGCGCACATCCACCCGCCGCACCACCCCGACCACACCGCCCCCGACGGCGAGCTGCCGCCCTTCGTGGTGTGGGCACACGGCGGCCCCACCGGCCGTGCCCCGCTGGTCCTCGACCTGGAGATCGCCTACTTCACCTCCCGCGGCATCGGCGTCGCCGAGGTCAACTACGGCGGCTCGACGGGCTACGGCCGGGCGTACCGCGAGCGGCTGCGCGGCCAGTGGGGCGTCGTGGACGTCGAGGACTGCGCGGCCGTAGCCCGCGCGCTGGTCGACGAGGGCAGCGCCGACGGCGCCCGGCTCGCCATCCGCGGCGGCAGCGCCGGCGGCTGGACCACCGCCGCCTCGCTCGCCGCCACCGACCTCTACGCCTGCGGCACCATCAGCTATCCGATCCTGGACCTGGCCGGCTGGGCGACCGGCGAGACCCATGACTTCGAGTCGCACTACCTGGAGTCGCTGATCGGCCCGCTCGCCGAGGTCCCGGACCGCTACCGGGAACGCTCGCCGCTGCACCGCGCGGACCGTATCGCCGCGCCGTTCCTGCTGCTCCAGGGCCTGGACGACGTGGTCTGCCCGCCCGCGCAGTGCGAGCGGTTCCTCGCCGAGGTCGCGGGCCGCGGCATACCGCACGCCTATCTGCCGTTCCCCGGCGAGGGCCATGGCTTCCGCCGCGAGGAGACCATGGTGCGCGCCATGGAGGCCGAACTCTCCCTCTACGTCCAGACCTTCGGCATCGCCCGCGACGACATCCCGCCGCTGGAGCTGGGGACGTGACGGGCCCGGCGCCGTGTGCGCCCGAGCCGATGATGCGGGCCGCGGCCTGACGTTCCGCCAGGCGAGCCCATATAGCCCCCATCACCCGGAAGTACGCGCTGAACTGACGTACTGACAGTGATCCGTGTCAGGATCGTTGACATCCTGTTACCTGTGTCACAGCATGAGGCGCCGTTACCGACTGGTTTGGTGCGACGTGTCCTTGTGGAGGTCTTCGTGCCCAGCGTGTCCCGAGCCGTGTCCCGCCCCGTACTTCGCGCCTCTCTCACCCTGCTGGCCGCCACCGCGCTCGCCGCGCCCCTCGCCCTGGCCGCCCCCGCGGCCTCGGACGCCGCCGACCCGTACTCCGTCACCGCGCTGAAGGTCACCGTGCGGGCCGGCGACGGCGACTGCACCGTCGACGCGGACCTCTACCGCCCGTCCGGCGCCGGCGCCGCGCATCCGGCGCCCGCCGTGCTGACCACCAACGGCTTCGGCGGCAACAAGTCGGACGGTGCGACCGCCGCCAGCGCCAAGGCGCTCGCCACCCGCGGCTATGTCGTGCTGGCCTACTCGGGACTCGGCTTCGGCAAGTCCGGCTGCCAGATCTCCCTCGACGATCCCGCCATCGACGGGATGGCGGCCAGTCAGCTGCTCGACTTCCTGGCCGGCACCCGTACGGCCGACGACGGCACCCGCGTGGACTACGTCGTCAAGGACGGCCGGGGCGACCCTCGGGTCGGCATGATCGGCGGGTCGTACGGCGGGGCGATCCAGATGGCGACCGCGGCCGTCGACCACCGGGTGGACGCGCTGGTCCCGCTCATCACCTGGAACGACCTCGCCTACTCCCTCGACCCCAACAACACCGGTCCCCGGCGGGGCGTGAGCTCCTTGTTCCCCGGCGCGTACAAGTACCAGTGGACCAACGGGTTCTTTCTGCTCGGCGAGGCGCAGGGGCTGGTCAAGCCGCGGCTGAGCAGCTCGCGGGCCATCAGCTCGGGCTGTCTGCACTTCGTCGAGGGCGCCTGCAAGACCAAGCGGCTGCTGGACTCCAAGAAGTATCCGGTCGACGAGACCGCGGAGATGGTCAGCTACGCGCGGAGCGTCTCCCCGGTCTCGTATCTGAGGGGGGTCGAGGCGCCGACGCTGCTCATCCAGGGCCAGGCCGACACCCTGTTCAACCTCAACGAGGCCGTGGCCACCTACCGGACCCTCGCCGGGCAGGGCACCGAGACCAAGATGATCTGGCAGTCCTGGGGCCACAGCGGCGGGATGAAGAACCCCGCCAAGGGCGAACTCAACCTCGCCCAGGGGAATCTCGACACCAGCTACGTGGGGCGGCGGATCCTCTCCTGGTTCGACCGCTATCTGCACCACCGGCCCACCAGCACCGGGCCGGCCTTCGCGTACTACCGGGACTGGGTGAGCGACGGACCGGCCTACGGCACCTCGTCCGGCTTCCCGGTCGGCGACAGTCAGCGGCTCTATCTCTCCGGCGACGGCAAGCTCGTCGACAACCGCGCCAAGGTGGCGAGCGGCAGCCGCGGCTACCGCAACCTGCAGGTGCCGAGCAGCCACTCGGAGAGCTCGCTGGCGGCGCTGCTCGGCCTGCCCGACCGCGCTCCGTATGACACCAAGGGCACCTATCTGGACTGGACGTCCCGGCCGGTGGCGGGCGCTCCGGTGGATGTGGTGGGCGCGCCCGAGGTGACGCTGAAGGTCGATTCGCCGAAGACCGAGCAGGTGCAGAACTCCGCCGACGCGGCCGACAAGCTGGTGCTCTTCGCCAAGCTGTACGACGTCGCGCCGGACGGTACGAAGACGTTGGTGCACCGGTTGGTGGCCCCGGCCCGGGTGCCCGATGTGACCCGGAGGTTCACCGTGGACCTTCCGGGCATCGTGCACCGTTTCGAGCCGGGGCACCGACTGCGCTTCGTCATCGCCGCGAGCGACTCCGCCTACGCGGGCAATCGCGGCGAGAAGCCGGTGACGGTCACCAGCACGCCCGGGGACACAGGTGTCCTCGAACTTCCCGTCACCCAAGGGGAATTGCGGTAGCGGATGAGGTGGATGCCGTAGGGATAAGTCTTAGGGCGGTACGTGTCGTGCGCGAGACGGCCGCCGGGGCTTTCACCGTCCGTCGGGCTTCGTCGTCGCGTCTTCCGTGTCGTGCCGCGAGCCGGGCGTCAGCCGCCCGTGCGGGGTGAGGTCATTCGTCGTCGATGGAGAGGGCGCCGACGGGGCAGGCGCGGACGGCTTCGCGCACCATGGGGTCGCCCCCGCCGTCCTCGCTGCCGGGCAGCACCTCGCTGAAGCCGTCGTCGTCCTGGGTGAACACCGACGGCGCGGTCAGGGCGCACTGGCCGGAGCCGATACAGACATCCTGGTCGATGGTGATCCGCATCCCGGACCCCTTTCTCTCGTCCGCCTCCGTCGCAGCTACCAGGACAGAGGCAATTCGATCATGCCTTGCAAAGTGTCACCCGGCTTGAACGGAATCTCGGCAGCCGGCACGGCGAGTCGCAGATCCGGGATCCTGGTGAAGAGCGAGCGCAGCGCGATCTCCATTTCCGCGCGGGCGAGGTTCTGGCCCAGGCACTGGTGAATGCCGTAACCGAACGCCACGTGATGGCGGGCGGAGCGGCTGAAGTCCAGTTCGTCCGGCGACGCGTATGCGCTGTCGTCCCGGTTGATCACGGACGTGGGGAACACCACCCCGTCGTCGGCCCGGATGATCCGGCCGCCGATCTCGATGTCCTCCGTGGCGACCCGCAGCATGCCGTCGGCGATGGACAGGAACCGCAGCAGCTCCTCGACCGCGGCCGGCATCAGGTTCTCGTCGGCGCGCAGTTTTGCCAGCTGCTCCGGGTGCTCCAGGAGTGCGAAGGTGCCCAGGGAGATCATGTTGGCCGTGGTCTCGTGCCCGGCGACCAGGAGGATCAGGGCGAGGCCGACCAGTTCGTCGTGTTTCAGCGAACCGGCCCGCAGCCGGTCCTCGATCAGCTCGTCCAGCAGCCCTTCGCCCGGGTTCTTCTCCTTCTGGGCGATCAGTTCGCCGAGGTAGTCCTCCAGTTGGACGCGTGCGTCCTCGCTCTCCTCGGCCGTTTCGCTGCGCAGCGCCCGGCGGGACTGCTCCTCGAAGAACTCGTGGTCGGAGTAGGGCACGCCGAGCAGCGAGCAGATCACCATCGACGGGACGGGCAGCGCGAACGCGGAGACCAGCTCCGCCGGCGGGCCCTGTTCCAGCATCCCGTCGATGAGGTCGTCGACGATCCGCTGGATCTCCGGCCGCATCGCGGCGATCCGTTTCAGGGTGAAACTGGGGATCAGCATCCGTCGCTGGGTGTTGTGCTCCGGGTCGTCCACGCCGATGAGCGGAGTCTTGGTCCGTTGGACGGACGCGAAGCGCGCGACGGGTATGGGGAACGCCGGGTTGCGCCGGTCGGAGGAGAGCCGCTGGTCGGCGAGGAGCTCCCGCGCCTCGGCGTGGCCGGTCACCGCCCATACCGACCGGCCGTCATAGAAGGTGACCTGCGCCAGCGGACCGGCCTCGCGCAGTGGCCGGTAGCTGGTCGGTGGGTGGTAGGGACAGGTGCGGTCCTGGGGGAAGGAAACTGCTTCGGTCACGTACTGCCTCCCATGCCTGGGACTTGAGGTGCTCGTGTTGTCAGATGTCAACGACGAGGCGCGTCGTGTTAACGCGCTGATGTCCACTTCATGCCCGGCGCCCTGGGGGCGTCTACGCGCAGTTCGGCCAACTTGCGCTGTTTTCCGGCGAGTTCGCCCGCTCAACCCCCTTCCGACGGCTCCGTAGCGGCAAGTCAGATGTGGGAGTGCCGCTGCCCGTTGCCTGCCGTCACTCCCGCCCCAGCATGGTGTCGATCACCGAGTCGAGGTACCGCTCGTGTGTGGCGCCGGTGGGCAGGGTGCGCGGGACGGCGTGGCTGAGCTGGGTGTGTCCGAGGAAGGCGGAGTACGCGAGCAGCCCGCGGCGCTCCGCCTCGGCCTGCGGAAAGCCCAACTCCGTGAACAGCGCGGTGATATAGCCGATACGGCGTTCGGTCACCCGGGCGAGCACGGCCGCCACGCCCGGATGGGCGGCGGTCGCCAGCAGTGTCAGTTCCAGGGGGTCGTCCGCGGCCGAGTCGGTGGCCCGGTGCAGCAGCTTGCGCAGCCGCTTCGCCGGGTCGGGCTCCGCCTCCACCTCGACGATCACGGCCTCCGTGCCGATCTCCTCCCAGCGCTCCAGGGCGGCCTGGATCAGCGCCTCCCGGTTGGTGAAGTGCCAGTAGAAGCTGCCCTTCGTGGTGCCCAGTCGGGCGGCCAGGGGCTCGACGGCCAGCGCCGCCAGGCCGCCGCCCTCGCTCATGGCCGCCAGGGCGGCGTCGGCCCAGTCCTGGGCGGTCAGGCGCCGCCGTGTGCCGCTGCCGCGGGATTCCTTCGCCTGCTGTCGCACCATGACCATACGGTACCGTACGGTCAAACATACGCTACCGTATGGAGGTGTGCCCGATGGGTATGGTCCGCGACGTCCACACCCGCACCATCCCGGCCTCGGCCGACATCGTCGGAGCCCTGATCGACCGGCTCGGCGACGACGACGATCCGCTCTTCCCGACCCCCGCCTGGGCGCCGATGCGCTTCGACCGTCCGCTCGGCGTCGGCGCCGACGGCGGGCACGGACCCGTCCGCTACCGCGTCGGCGCCCATGAACCCGGCCGCCACCTCCGCTTCGACTTCACCGACGGCCAGACCGGCTTCCACTCGATCACCGTCGTGCCGCTCGGCCCGGACAGCTGCCGGATCGAACACGTCCTGGAAAGCGGACTCCGCGGCATGGAACGGCTCTTGTGGCACTTGGCGATCCGCGCCGTGCACGCCACCGTCGTCGAGGAGGTCTTCGACAACGTCGAACGGGTCGTCACCGGCCGGGTACGCGAACCGGTCCGCTGGTCACCGCGCGTCCGTCTGTTCAACCGCCTGGAGTGGAGCCGCGCCAAGGGCATCGCCCTCCCCGCCGAGGCCCGGCTGGCCCGCCGCGCCTTCCCGCGTACCGACTTCGAGGACGCCTGGCAGCTGGATCTGCGGCCGGGCATGCCGGCGGACCCGGCCGCCTGGCAGGGCGTGCTGCGCGGTGCGTCATTCCCCGTCGTCGGCCGCGAGGACGGCGAGATCCTGCTCGGCGAGGACGCCGGTCATCTCGACTTCCGTGCCTCCCTCCTCGTCGCGGACGGCCGGGTCACGCTCGGCACGGTCGTCCGTTTCCACCACGCGGGCGGCCGCCTGTACTGGGCCTTCGTACGACGTGTGCACCCCTTCATGGCCCGCCTGATGCTGCGCCGGACCCACCGCAGACTGGCGCTCGCCGCACCGAGCGCGGGTGAGCGCGAACGGGACAGGCTGCGGGGGGCGGCGGACGAGGCCCGGAGGTAACCCGACGCGCGCCGCCCGCCCGGGGCAAAAGGCCTGGCCAGACCTCGCACCCCTTCGTACCATCTGCCGATGACGTCCAATGATCGCTACCTCGCACACGGCCCCCGGGTGGGCATCCGGCCCTTCACCGCCGCCGACCGGGACGAATTCACGGAGCTGGCGCGGGAGAGCGCGGCGCTGCACCGCCCCTGGCTCTTCCCGCCCGCCACCGACGAGGCGTACGACAACTACTTCCACAAGCTCCAGGAACCGGCGCGTGAGGGGTTCTTGGTCTGCGAGCTCGACACCGGACGGATCGCGGGCTTTTTCACCATCAACAACATCGTGCACGGCGGCTTCCGGTGTGGTGCGGTCGGCTACGGAGCCTTCGCGCACGCCGCCGGGCGCGGGCTGATGAGCGAGGGGCTGCGGCTCGTCGTGCACCATGCCTTCGACGTGCTGGGACTGCACCGGCTGGAGGTCAACATCCAGCCGGCCAACGAGCAGTCCATCGCCCTGGTCAAGCGCGGCGGATTCCGGCTGGAGGGATTCTCGCCCGACTTCCTCTTCATCGACGGTGCCTGGCGCGACCACGAGCGCTGGGCGATCACCAGCGAAATGGTGTCCGGGAAGACGGTTTCGGAGTAACCGGATCGCCGGCGTGGTTCCCTTTCCCGTATGGACATCGTCTTCCGCCGTACCGTGCCGGTCTTCCGGATCTTCGACGTGGCCAAGGCCCATGAGTTCTACGTCGGCTACCTCGGCTGCACCGTCGACTGGGAGCACCGCTTCGAGCCCGGTATGCCGCTCTACACCCAGGTCTCGCGCGGCGACCTGGTGCTCCACCTGTCGGAGCACCACGGCGACGCGACCCCCGGCTCAACCCTCTACACGGAGCTGACCGGGGTCCGCGAGCTGCACGCCGAGCTGGCCGCCAAGGACTACCCCTCTCTGCGGCCCGGCCTGGAGCACGACGAGATCGGCACCTGCCTCACCCTCACCGACCCTTTCGGCAACCAGCTGCGATTCAACGAGCCGGGACCCGCCGCGTAGCTGCCTCTCCTACGTCGACTTCCGGTAGGCGCGGAATGCCCGTGTGGCCAGGAGGCCCATCACAAGGACGACCGCGGTGAGGAGTCCCAGACGGGTCCCGACCGTGCCCCGGTCGGTGTGGGCGAGCATCGCCTGCCGCGCCGCGACGACCGCCCATTCCACGGGGTTGTACCCGGCGACGTCACCCACCCAGCTCGGCGCGAGGTGAAGGTCCATCACGGCAGAACTCAGGAACATCAGCGGCAGCGTGGTGAACTGGGAAATCGCGATCAGCGTCGCCTGCTGACGGGTCAGCAGGGCAACGCCGTTGGACAGTGCCGAGAAGGCGAGGGCCAGCAGCACGGCGGCGAGGACCGTGATGCCGACGCCGGCCACGCCGCCGGGGAAGCGGGCGCCGGCGATCAGCGCGATGCCCACGATGACCAGGCTTTGGACGACTGTCTGGATCGCCTGGTAGGCCATGGTCGCGCACATCATGGCGCCTCGGCTGGCAGGGGAGGTCAGCAGCCGGTCCATCACGTCGCGGTCGATGTCCTGCAGATAGGTCGTCCCTGCCCACGCGCTCGCGAACAGCGCGGTCATCATCACCACACCCGGTGTGAGGAACTGCAGAAATCCGCCGCTGCCGGGCGTGAATCCGGGCAGGTTCACGACCGAGCGGAAGAGCTGCCCGAACAACAGCAGCCAGATCACCGGCTGCACGAGCCCGATGACGAGGAAGGTGGGCATCCGCCACAGTGTGCGCAGCAGGCGGCCGGTGAGGAACGCGGAGTGCGTGATCACGGTCAGCGGACGGGTGCCGACGGGTTCCATCTGTGTGGTGGTCACTTCGCAGCCTCCAGGCCCTTCGGGTCCTCGTCGCCGGCGGTCTCAAGGCTGTGGCCGGTGTGCCGGAGGTAGACGTCGTCGAGCGAAGGACGGGCGAGCGTCGCCGACGTCACGCCGATTCCGGCGTCTTCAAGTGCGCCGAGCACGGGAGGCAATGCCCGAGCACCGTCGTCGGTGCGGCCACGGACCGTGCAACCGTCCATGGTGATCTCGCGTAGTTCCGGCACCCGTTGCAGCACCGCGCGTGCTCTGCCGTCGGCCTCGGCCAGCTCGACCTGCACCGCGTCGCCGCGCAGCTCGCTCTTGAGCTCCTCCGGGGTGCCCTCGGCGACCACGGTGCCGTGGTCGACGATCGCGAGCCGGTCGGCGAGGTGGTCGGCCTCGTCGAGGTAGTGCGTGGTGAGCAGCACCGTCATCTGCTCGTCAGTGGCCATCCCGGCGATCTCGTGCCACATCTCGCTCCGGGCCTGGGGGTCGAGGCCTGTCGTCGGCTCGTCGAGGAAGAGCACCTGAGGGCGGTGCATCAGCCCGAGCGCGACGTCCAGCTTGCGCGCCATGCCACCCGAGTACGTGCTGACCGGCCGGTTCGCGGCGTCGGCCAGACCGAACCTGTCGATGAGCTCACCCGCCCGCGCCTTGGCGTCACGGCGGGACATCCCGTGGATGCGGCCCGCGAGCAGCAGGTTCTCGGTCGCGGTTCCCATTGGGTCCGTGCCGGGCTTCTGGGCCACGAACCCGATCGCCTGGCGCACCCGATCCGGCTTCGCCGCAACGTCGATGCCGGCGACGCGCGCCGATCCCGAGTCGGCGACCGACAGCGTGGAGAGAATCTTCACCGTGGTGGACTTGCCTGCCCCGTTCGGGCCGAGCAGCCCGAAGACGGTCCCCTTCGCAGCGCGGAAGCTCAGCCCCTGCAACGCTGTGACCGGGGGTTTGTTCCTGCCTGCCGAGTAGGTCTTGACCAGATCAACGGCCTCCAGAGCCATTGCTGATCGCCAAACCGCAACCATCGCCGCACACCCTTGTCAGAATCTGGTGTGACTCCCACCTTCCTGGTGTCACCGGACACAAGGAGGCTGAATGGCGAGGGCGGAACCCTACGGTGAGATGTCGCGGGCGACGTTAACAAGGGCGCGCGAGTCGCTGCAAGCGAAATCTCCGCCGGGAAGCGGGAGTCACCGCCACGGAGCGATCACGATGAGCGGGTACGTGACCGCTTCGCCATCTCCTCCCAGAAACGGCTGAGTTCGGCGCGAGCCATGCCCTGCCAGGGTGCCCGCTTGCGGCGCAACCAGGACAGGAAGTTCCACCAGCTGTACCGGCGCAGCAGCGCCTGTTGCTGTCGACAGAAGGTCTCGCGCAGTTCGGCTCGCGGCTGTTCCCCTTTCGCCGGGTAAGGACACAGCTCGAAGGGGCAGTCCGGCAGACAGGTGGTTCCTGGTGGTGCGATCTCGGCCATGCCCACGGTACGGCCGGGCTGCAGCGGGGCACGGTCCTTGGTCATGCAGGGTGGGAGGGCGTACCGGTTCGCCCGTTCCAGGCGAAGTTCGAGTTCGTCGGGTTGTCCGGTTCGCTCCGTGAGGTTGAGCAGGAGAAGGACGTCGGCGAGCAGCTGCTGGGCGCGGGGGTGAAGGGTGCTCCACCCCGTCGATGGTGGGATCCAGAGGTTGTGCTTGCGGTAGGCCCGGGGATCGGCGGCACGGGAACCCACTTTGTCCACGGTGCCCTTCTCGTCGATCCAGATGAACCGTTCAGGGTGCCCCGTCTCCAGAGCCAGGGTCGCGAAGTCGGCTGCTTCGGCGACGAAGGGGTGCAGACGATCCCCCTTAGGGGTGCGGTCGCCCACATGGGCTGCGTGCAGATCCCGCTTGCTGCCGGCCATCGCGAGCCAACGCCCCACCACCTGGGCCGGGTCGGCCGTCGGCCGGTGCGAGGAGTCCTTCTGGTCGTCCTTGAGCGACGCGCTTCCGGAGCTGACTCGCATGTCGGCGTTGCGGTCCGTGGTGGAACCTTTGTCTCTGTCCGGCAGCTCCCACAGACACAGCGCATGGATCAGCGTGAGCTGCGAGTACCAGAAGCGGGCATGAGCGAGCATGTTTTCCGCCTGTTCAACCAGGTAATTCCGGGCCTCGGTGGATGCGTTCGGGTGCCGCTTCCTCCGGTTGGCCGCGCTCTTGAAGCCTTGTGCGAGGGCGATTTCCAGGGAGATCGGCAGCTCGGCCCGGTTCCTGGAGGAATGCTCCGGCTCCAGGTGCTGGATCCAGCAGCGGAGCCGTTCCTCCGCCTGGCCCCGGTGCTTCACGCTGACCGAACCCACCATCATGGGAACGAGCCAGGCCCGCATGACGAAAGTCCGCCAGATCTTGCTCCGGCGCTCGTCGTTCCTTCTCTTGTGGTCGAGATACTGCTCGCGCTCTTCCTGTCCGTCGCCGTCAGAGACCCGTTGAAGCAGTCTCTCGCGCTCTTTGCGCTCCTCGTCCCGCTGCTGGCGGAATTCCTCCTCGTACTGCACCCACGGGTCGTCCCTGTCGGGGGCGTTCCGCTCCGGCAGGGGGAACCTCTTGCGCAGCGTCTCGAACGCCTCGTCGCCTCCTGCCCCCATCTCCTGTGCGATGCCCAGCCTGATGGGGTACGAGGGCTCCAACGTGCCCAGCATGAAGAACTGGTCATAGGCGGGCTGTATGCCGTGGACAGGATCTTCACTGCCCGCCTCGGCGATCGCCCGGAGAGTCTCACCAAACACCTTCACGAGCGCCTCTTTCGCCTCGTCGAGCGTTCGCCGGTCACCCGCTTTGATATCCGGCCAACGACGGGAGAGGGAATCTGCTATCTGCTGGTGCTGCGATCCGCCTGCCGCCCTGTCGACCTGGAGTGCGGCACCGTATATCTCGAAGGACTTTGCGTCATTACGCGCCTCCGCGGCATCGAGAAGTTGCTGGGCGACTTGTTCTTGCGATTCCCCGGGAGCCGTACGGGATTGCAGGGCGAGAGCGATGAGGAGCTCCCGTCCCGGACCGGCCTCTTTCATCAGGGAAGCGTTCACAGAACCGCGCAGGGAGGCATCGAGATACGCGGATCCGAGATACGCCTGGAGGACACTGTGTGGGAAGCGGACTCGCTCGCCATGTGCCTCCACCAAGCCGAGTTGCTCGCCCTGCGTGGCGTAAAGGGACAAGAGGGTGATACACCGATTCCTGTTGGTTTCAGGGTAGTCCTTGAATTTTTCTGCGAGCGCTTTCCGGATCCCCGCAAAGGGTGGTTCCTGGTGGGCGGAATCGCCAGGATCGCTCGACGCGCCTTCCGTCGGTCGGCCGCAACCTTCGCCCTCCGGGCCGATCAAATCCTCGAACCTGACCTCCAGTTTGTCCTGGAGAAGTCCTATGCAGGCGAGAGCGGACATGACCTCCACGGTATGTTCCCGCTCCTCGGTGGTCAGCGCGAGATCGCCATGGAGATGCCCCTGGATGATGGCCTTTCGCCATGTTTCGAGCAGCCGCAGCCTGAGCGTCAGCCGATCGTGGCAGCGGGTGTCGAGTTGAGCCCACTCCTTACCGCGGGTCAGGTGTTCCAGTAGGTGATGCTGCCGCAGTTGGTGCGCTATCTGCAAATACAACGGGGACTCGGTAACGGCGGCTGTTTCGACGATCCAGTCCAGACGGTGTCCGTTGGAGTCCGGGGTGCCCTTCTGCAGGTATTCCAGTGCCGCCTCCTCGCTGAGGGGTTCGAGATCGATGATCGCGGCCTGGCTGTCCTCAAGGGGGGAATGCGGACGGGAAGCGATCACGAGAGGGAGATTCTGTTTCTCCGCCCGCCCGATCGCATGTCGGATGAGGATGTCCCGGTCCTTCTGTTTCTCACCTTCGGAGAAGGTCTCTTCCAAGCCGTCCGCGATGATTACGGCCTTGTCGTCCATGCACAGTTGGCTCCATACCCGTTCGCTGTGCAGCCTGGACAGGACTCCCCGGTCCACCTCTTCGCAGAAGCGTTTCTTGGCCATCTCGCCGAAGTCCAGTTTGGCGCCGTCCACATCGGCGTCCCGAAGCCGGATCGGGACCGGAACGGCGCCCTTTTTGGCCAGCATTCGCGTCAACTGCACAAGCACCGCGGTCTTCCCGGTCCCCACGCCACCGACCAGTAGGTAGGGACGCCGGACGTCACGACCGCGGAGGGCTCGCGCGATAACCAGGCAGAGCTCCTTCCGGCCGACCACTTCGTCGATGGTCGTCCCCGCCGTGGGCACCAGTTTGCGCGGGTTCTTCTTGGCCGCGTCACTTATCGGCTTCCGCCCTTTCCGATATTGAAAGATCAGAAATATGGAAGCCGCCAGCCCGAGGGCCAGGAAGGGGGAGAGGGATGAGTACACGGTCTGGCAGGCGTTTCCCGAGCCCTTGCACCATTCCTGGATCGGGGACGGCGCGCGCCGGACCACCGCGGACAAGGCGAAGCCGAACCATGCCAGGACAATAAACGCAGCTACACCGGTCAGAATTGTCCTTACCGGCCGCTTCCTCCACCATCTTCGGGCAGGAGCGACTTCGGGACGGGCCGCCCAGCGCACACGTAGCATGCGGGAATAACGCAGAGCGGCCCCACTCCCACGCGACCAGAGGCGTCTGGCGCGGGGCAGGCGCGTCGCATTGCGTGGCCTGACCTTGCCTTTGGGGTGTCTTATGACATGGCTCATTTCTCAGCCCCTGTCCTTCAGCTCCACCTCGCCTCTGGGGATGTCGAGTAGCCGAGCCGGACAATGCGCAGCCAGTCCTCCACCAGCCGGCAGACCGTGTCCATTTGGGGCAGGGCCGGAGTGCGGTCGAAGCCGGACAAGACATCAGGGGCGAGCTGGATACGGGCACGCAGGCGCAGTTGACTCCGAGGCGGCCCGGCGAAAGCGATCCAGTGCCCCGCCCCGGTGGAGACCCGTAGGAGATCCCTGCCCGCCGCAAGGCTGAACTCACCGAGCAGGGAGAGGCGCACGCCCGCCGCCTCCGGGGCCGGATACGGCGCGCACATCCGCGCGCTGTCCGAACCGACCGGCGCAGTCCGGCTTATGGCCCGGGTGTCCCGGGCCGCAGCGTCAATCGATGCCGTGTCCGGGCCGCCCAAGGCGGCCACACCCATCCGGTCCTTGCGGCTCATGATCTCCGCATCTCCTGGTGGTGCACCGGGTCAGTCGGTTCGCAAACCGGCCCTACGTACCATTCCCATGGTGCGCCCGAAGCCGGTGGACGGCGAATCCAGGAGCCGATGACCTGGACGAGTTCGGTGGGATCATGCCCCTCCCCGTCCCTCGCCGGCTCCACTACGCCGCCGACGCCACCGCCCCCGCGTCCGCGCGGGAACCTCGATGCTTGGGCTGTACGGTCCGGGCGAGGACACGCACTGGTCGCGGGTCTCGATGGTCCCGCACAGGGGGCTCGTTGGGCTGCACCGCAACCCGCCGGAGCGGGCAGTGGTGTGATGCGGCGGCTCAACTCCCTTGCGGCTGGCGACCCTTGCGGTTGATCTTCATGGTGTCCATGTCGGTGGCCGAGGAGCGCAGCTCCCGGTAGCCGAGCCCCGCCGCCTTCAGCGCGGTCTCCGCCCTGTCCTCGGCGAGCGCGGCCGCCATCTCCTCGCCGTCCGACGCGTCCGAGACGATGACATAGCGGTATGTGAACGACTGCAGGGCGGCGTCGTAGGCGAGCGAGCCCTCCGGCGTGAACCGCAGCTGCGACAGCCCGTGGTCGTTCACCTCGGCGAGCAGCTTCGCCCGGGACTCCGCCGTCAGGGCGTCCCACTTGCCGCGGACGATCACTCGGTAGGTGTGCTGCGTTGCCATGGTGCCGCGTTCCGTTCGCCGCCGGTCGGCCGCGGGTGCGCGCGGGCCGAAGTCCTCTGTTTCGAAATCGCAGCCTATTTCGGGTGGGTGCGTTGGTGCCTTTTCTTTTTCGCGGTTTCGCGGTTTCGCGGCTTCGGGGGGCCGGCGGGCTGGGGGCGAAGGGCCGGCAGGGACGGGCCCGGCGGGATCTGCCGGGCCCGTCCTACAGCGTTATGCAGCGTCATGCAGTGTCATGCCACCTCATCACGCGTCATCCCGCGTCACGCCCATGCCCGCCGCAGCGCCGAGGTGACGCGTTCGATGGCTTCACGGGCCTCAGGGATGGCTGCCGGCATGCTGAAGAACCCGTGGATCTGACCCTCGTAGCTCACCTGCTCCACCGCGACACCGGCTTCGCGCAGCCGCTGCGCATACGCCTCGCCCTCGTCGCGCAGCGGGTCGTATCCGGCCGTGATCACCAGCGTCGGTGGGGCGGCGGTCAGCGTGGCGGCGTCCGCGTACAGGGGCGAGACGCGTGGGTCCTTCAGGTCGGCGCCGGTGCCGTCGAGGTAGTGGCCCTGGAACCAGGCGAGCGCGTCCTTGGTCAGCATCAGGCCCTCGCCGTTCTCGTGGTACGAGGGGAAGGGGTGGGTGAGGTCGGTCGCCGGGTACACCAGGACCTGCTGGGCGAAGGTGCCCGGCAGTGCGTTGGCGAGTACGGCGCTCAGGTTGGCTCCGGCCGAGTCGCCGCCGACGGCCATCCTGGTGGTGTCGCCGCCGAGCGCTCCGATCTCCCGGGACACCCACTTCGCGACCGCCGTGACGTCCTCGACAGCTGCCGGGAAGGGGTGCTCCGGCGCGAGCCGGTAGTCGACGCTGACCACAAGGTTGCCTGCGAGACCGCACAGATCCCGGGCCGTCGCGTCGGATGCGGCGGCGCTGCCCAGCACCCAGCCGCCGCCGTGGATCCAGATCAGGACGGGGTGCGGGCCCTCGCCCTCCGGCCAGTACAGCTTGACGGGAACGCCGTCGGCCACCGCGTCCTCGGCTCGGGCCACCGCTGCCGGTTCGCCGCCGAGGTCGGCCCACATCCCGTCCATCGCCGCACGGGCCACGGCTGCGGGAAGTTCGTGCAGCTGGGGAGCGCCGGGCTGCATGGTCATGTCGAGCAGGGCTCGGGCCGCGGGGTCGAGGGGCGTTCTGGTGGTGATGACGATCTTCCCGCACAGATGGCCGTCGTCGAGGCGACGGTAGGCCTCGGCCGCCTGCTCCAGCGGGAAGGCCGCCTCGATGGGCATACGCAGGTGGCCGTCCTCGATCATGGGCAGGACGTCGGCCATGACCTGCGGTATGGGGAGCATGTCGCGGGAGAAGCGGACGCCGTGCCGGGTGGCGTTGAGGTCGGCGATGGTGACGACCTTCTCCGGGTCCCCGGTCAGTTCGATCGACAGGGGCAGGACGCCGCGTCCGGAAGCGTCGAGGACGACGTCGATGCCTTGCGGAGCCGCGGCGTCTATTCGTTCGGCCAGGCCGTCGCCGTAGGTGACCGGGATGGCGCCGAGCTCGCGGAGGAAGGGGTGGTTGGCCTCGCCGGCGGTGCCGATGACGGTGGCGCCCCAGGCGCGGGCGAGCTGGACGGCCATGACGCCGACACCGCCGGCTGCGGCGTGCACCAGCAGGGTCTGGCCGGCACCCAGGCCGAGTTCGCGCAGGGTGCGGTACGCGGTCTCCGCGGCGACCGGCAGTGCGGCGGCCTGCTCGAAGGTGAGGGCGTCGGGCTTGGCGACGATGTTGCCGGCGTCGGCCAGTGCGTGGGTGGCGACGGCGTCCAGCTGGGCGGTGCGTCCCAGCACCGGCTGGCCGGTCTTCCACTGCGTGACGCCGGGGCCGAGGGCGTCGATGACACCGGCCATCTCCAGGCCCAGCGGCTGGGGTTCGGCGGGGGCCTCCTGGCCGGGAGTGAACAGGCCACGGCGCTTCTTGGAGTCCAGGGCGTTGGCGCCGGCGGCGTGGATGCGGACGCGGACCTGGCCGGGGCCGGGCTCGGGCAGCGGAACGTCGGCCAGTTCGAGTACCTCGGGGCCACCGTAGGCGGCGTGCTGGAGTCTGCGGGCGATGGCGCTCATGACAGGTCCTTCGGGTGGGCGGTGCAGGTGTGGAAGAGGGGGCCGGGGCTCGGCGGGAGTGCGCCAGGGGCGGGTCGGTCCGCCGTGCCCCGGCCGGCTGCGGTGCGCGTGATCAGGCGGGCAGGGCCGGGTAGTCGGTGTAGCCGCGCTCGTCGCCGCCGTAGAAGGTGGCCCGGTCGGGCTCGTTGTAGGGACCGCCGGCCGCGAGGCGGCGGGGCAGGTCGGGGTTGGCCAGGAACAGCGCGCCGAAGGCGAGCATGTCCGCGGCGCCGTCCTCGATCAGGCCGAGGGAGGCCTGGCCGGTGGGCTCGGGGTGTGTGAACGGGTTGAGGACGAAGGTGCCGGGCCAGTCCTTGCGCAGACGCTGGGTCAGGCTCTGGTCGGGGCCTTCGAGCACGTGCAGATAGGCGAGGTCCAGCGGGGCGAGACCGGCCACCAGGGCGGTGTAGGTCTCCTCCAGGTCCGCCGGGTCCGTCTCGGCGATGTCGTTGAAGGGGGTGCCGGGGGAGATACGGATGCCGGTCCGGTCGGCGCCGATCGCCTCCGCTACGGCCGCGGCGACCTCGACGGCGAAACGCACCCGGCCCGCGGCATCGCCTCCCCAGGCGTCGGTGCGCTGATTGGCGTTGGGGGCGAGGAACTGGTGGATCAGGTAGCCGTTCGCGCCGTGGAGCTCCACGCCGTCGAACCCGGCGGCGATCGCGTTGCGCGCCGCGTCGGCGAAGTCGGCGATCGTCCGCACGATCTCGTCGTGGGTCAGCTCGTCCGGCGTGACGAAGTCCTGGGGGCCCTGGTGGGTGAACACCTGGCCCTTCGCGGCGACGGCGGAGGGGCCCACCGGGATCAGACCGTCGGGCAGCAGGCTGGGGTGGCCGACGCGGCCGGTGTGCATCAGCTGCGCGAAGATCACCCCGCCCTCGCGGTGGACCGCGTCGGTCACCTGCCGCCAGGCCGCGACCTGCTCGGCGGAGTGCAGACCCGGGGTGTCGGGGTAGCCCTGGCCGACTACCGACGGCTGCACGCCTTCGGTGATGATCAGGCCGGCGCCGGCCCGCTGCGCGTAGTAGGTCGCCATCAGCTCCGTCGCGGTGGCTCCCGGTCCGTAGGCGCGACTACGGGTCATCGGCGCCATCGCTATGCGGTTGGCCAGACGCTTGCCGCCCAGCTCGATCGGCTCGAACGCGGTCGTCATGATCATTCCCTTGGTCAGGAGCGGGAGGCTGCCTGGTTCGGCGGCACTCCTTCGGTGTGCCGGCGCTCTCTCGGTCGAGGCGCCGCGATTACCTGTTCGAGCAAGTAAATCACGACGCCTCTTCCCGTACTGATCTGTGACCTGCGCCACATCGGGGCGTTTCACCTGGTCTTTCCGGGCGATCGCGGGAATGCGGCGTGGAGCGGAAGGGCGGCTATCCTGATTACTGTCCAGTCAGTTTCAACCGGAGAAAGGGCGGATTCTCGATGAGCCGGGCAGCCAACCGGGACACCCAAAGCCAGCCGAGTCAGCCGGGCCGGCCGAGCCAGCAGGGCCGATCGTCGAACGCGACGCAGGCCTCCTCCTCGGTGCCCGTGCCCGCCGCCGCCCACGCGGGGCCGGTCAGCCACGCGATCTTCCGGGTGGCCCGTCTGCACCGCATGATCGCCGGGCAGCTGCTGCGCCGCGTCGGCCTCCACCTCGGCCAGGAGCTGGTCATGATGCATCTGTGGGAACTCGGTCCCCAGCGGCAGACCGATCTGGTGCGCCTGATCGACTCCGACGCCGCCACCATGACCCGCAGCATCAAACGCCTGGAAAACGCCGGCTTCGTTCGCCGCCGCCCCTGCCCCGACGACAAACGCGCCGTCATCATCGAACCGACCGCCGCCAGCCAAGCGCTACGCCGGGAAGTCGAATCCATCTGGGCCGAACTCGAACGTGCCTCGACCGGCGACCTCACCCCCGATCAGCAATCCGAAACGCTGCAGGCCCTGCGGCGCATCGAGGAAAGCCTCGCCCGCACGGCCGCCGGCGCGCCCCCGGCTGATGAGGGATGAGCCCGCAACCCGTCATTCGCTCCACACGGCCGACCTCGACCACCGTGCCGCAGATGCGGGGTTACACCGGCGGATGGGGATCGGTCTCCGTGCACGCCTTCGGCTTGGTCCGGTTGTCCGAGGTACACGTGTAGAGAACGCTCTTTTTGCCGTCCGTACCGTCGGCGTAGACGGGAACGGTCACGGAGAATTGGCCGGCGCCGCCGTACGTCGTGTCGCGGTCGGTGGTCAGGCTCCAGGTTCCTGTGATCGTTTTCCGCAACTGGCTTCGCGCGAACCATCCATAGGTGTTGGGCTTGAGGGTGATGGTCGTGTCGCCGGACTGCGTGTTCGTTTCACTCCATTTGGAGCTGTACGACGCTGTGATCGCGAGCTCGACTTCGGCCTTCACCGGCGCGGTGCTCGGCGTCCCGAGGGTGACGCTCAAGGTGGAGGAGACGCTCCACATCTTCTCCCAACTCTGCGCCTGCGACCAGGACATCTTCACCTGTTGATCGCTGGTGGTGCCGTTGACGTAGGCACCGTAGGAGCCGTCCGCCACATTCACGGGATCGTCCAGAAAAGCCGGGGAGTCGCCGGTCTTCGAGTAGAGCGCTTTTCTGATGACGCCGGAATCGGAGGTGACCGAATTATCTTCCTGGGGTGTCACGTTCTCGGAATCGAGCTGCTTCACCCCGTACATCTCCGCCATGGAGTTCAGGTGCTGGGCGGTGCCGTCGGCACCCCATTGATTCCAGTCGAAGCCGTACCAGGTCTGCGACTTGGCCCCGGCTGGATGTACCAGTTCTGCGAGCTGCTTCCGATGCAGTCCCACTGGTAGAGGCCGCCGTTCACCACGTCGGAGTTCGGCGATGACCCGTCGACGGCGTCGGCGCACTTTCCGCTGTGTGCGTTGCGGAGGGTGAACGTCCCGTCTTTGTTCGAGACGAAGGACCACGTCTGGTTGCCGGTCGGGGCGCCGCCGCTGGAGGCCCCGCCATTGCTTTGCCAGGTCTGGATTCTGGTGCCGTTGTCGGTGCTGGATCCGGTGTCGTCGAGGGCAATTGACGGCTGGTTGGATCCCGATCCCAGTGCCGACCACAGGCTCTTGCAGCCCGCCGGCATGGATGAACAGACATCTTCGGCATGGGCTCTTCCTGCGCCCATCGGCGAAATCAAGGTACCGAGTGCTGCGAGAGCAGCCACCAGGATTATCAACGCGATCCTGTGTGAACGTCGTCGCACCATATTCACCATAGGTTCGTCCTCTGCCTTGCACATGGCATCGTGCTTCCTGCGGAAGCCTTGGGGGGGGCTCGCTGCCTGGCCGCTTCCAGCGGTCGACACAAGGAGATCCTGGACGTGAACCTGTCCGCCCTGGGGCGGGAGAACTACGTACTCACATACGTGTGTTTCGGGTACGTACGGTCAGCTGACGGTCAACTGACGGCCGGCTGGTGGAACTGGCCGCCCCGGAGGGCACATCCCGGGCTCGAACCCCCGGAGAAGTTGCTCAAGTTCGGGACGGGATGCGCCAGAGCGGAGCCTGGTACTGCCCGGGGCGACTGCTGAGCAGCAGTGCCCTGAGGTCGTGGCGCTGCCGGCCGCCGAGGCCCAACGCTTCGGTGAGTCGGCGGAACGTCGTATGCGTGATTCCGCGGTCCCGGGCACCGGCCTCGAACTCGTCGAGCTGGTGGAGTACGGCTGCCGGATCGAGTTTCTGTGTCGGCTGGGAGCTCAGCCAACTGGCCTTGTCCCGTTCGTAGTCGATCTCGGAGAAGCCGCAGATCTCACGGCTGTACTCCTCGACCTCGTGCAGGCTCTCCGTTTCGAGAATGGCGCGGGCGAGCCGGTTGCGGTCTAGGGCTTCGTCCAGATCGGCCTCGTACACGACAGGGCTCTCGTCGGTGAGTGGGACCGGTAGGCCGGCGTCTCTCACCTCGCACCGACCGCGGGCGCCCCGTGCCGTGGCGGCCAGCATCGCCGTGGCCTCGGAAGGGTGCCACTCCAGGACCGGGCCGACGGGCTGGACATGCTCGGCGGTGAGTGCCAGGACGGTGGCGCTCATGCGGTCGCGCAGGACGTCGGCGGGGAGTTCGCCGTCGAGGCCGGGGCCGGCGACCAGGAGCCGTACGGGGAAGTTGAGCTCGCAGCATGCCGCGAGGGTGAGCGCGTCGGCGAGTGGACTGCGGAGTGTGGGCTCGTCGCCCCGGGCGAGGATGTCGCCGCCCACGTCCAGGAGATCGACGGAGTCCGGCTCCAGGTGTCGGACGAGTTCTTCGAGCTGGCGAACCATGCCCTCGGCGCCGTGGTGCGGATCGATGAGCGCGAAGGTCTGCGGCAGCTCCGCGGCCAACCCGGGAAGCGTGGAGCCGGCCGGGGGAACGGGTGCCGCGTCGCCGGGAACCGCCTGGACGCTCCGGGTGAGGGGGCGGAGGCCGGTGAAGTTGTCCGGCCCCCTTGGGCCGGGAACGGGATCGACGAGGAGCCGGTCCCAGGCGTAGGTGAGCACCATCGCCGGAGTTTCGCCGCCGTAGAGGGCGGCATCCAGCATCGCAGCGGCGACGGCGTCGCCACCTCCTCCTGCTGCCACGATCAAGCGCGTCATGTGCGTCAGCGTACGGCCGCCGTACTGGCGGCTCATGCGAAGAAGGGCATGGTCGGGGCCTGTGTCGCGGCGATGCGCCGGAGGACTCCTGGAGTACCGGGCCCGGCCGGGGCGTGGACCTGCTCTGCTGCCCCCGGTCCGTGCCCGGTACTTGACGCGGCGTCTGATCAAGCGGTCCGAGCGGCCGCGCCCTGCCTGGCTCAGACTTCCACGGTCGTGAGCTTGTGGGGGTTGCGGACGCAGTACACGGCCGTCACGACGCCGTTGCGAACCTCCATGGAGGTGACCTGGTCGAGCACTCCGTCGAGGAGAACGGCCACCGAGTGCATTCCGTTGTAGGTACCGAAGCGCACGTCGAGTCGACCCATCCGGGCGCCCTTGGCCAGGAGGCCGATGACCAGCCGCGCCACCTTGTCCGGACCGTGCACCGGACGCCGAACGGCAGTGACCACGCCGCCGCCGTCGGCGAGGTACACCACGTCGGGTGCGAGTACGTCCATCAGCCCCTGGACATCGCCGGTGGTCGCCGCGATCGAGAATCGGGCGGTCACCTCGGCCGCCTCGGCAGGCGAGGCGACGGCCGTGTGCCGCCTCGCGTGGACCTGCTTGCGGGCGCGCTGGTTGAGTTGGCGCACCGCCGCCTCGGACTTGCCCACCGCCGCGGCGATCTCCGGGTAGCCGAAGCCGAACACCTCGCGGAGCACGAACACGGCACGCTGGGCCGGCGTCAGCAGCTCCAGCACCAGCAGCATCGCGGTGGTCACGGCTTCTCCGGTGAGCACATGGTCGATGCCGTCGGGCCGTCCACCCTCGGCGTTGTCGGTCGCCAACGGCTCCGGCAGCCAGGGCCCCACGTACTCCTCCCGTCGGCGGGCGGCGGAGCGAAGCACGCCGAGCGCCTGCCGGGTGACGATCTGAGCGAGGTACGCCCGGGGGTTCGCCACCGAGGTGACGTCCACGGTGCGCCACCGAAGGTAGCTGTCCTGCACCACGTCTTCGGCGTCGACCACCGACCCCAGGATCTCGTAGGCGATCGAGAACAGCAGCGGGCGGTGAGTGGTGAACTCGTCCTCGGGGGGCGTCTTCTGCTCGGTCACTTCGCCCCCGGCAGCCAGGCGTAGTTGGCAGTGCGGGAGCCGTACTTCGCATAGCGGCACACGCGTTCCTTGGCAACGGCTGCGGCGCGCCCGGCGATATACAGCCGCCGTACCGTGTCGTCCCTGCGACTGGCCTGGATCAGTGCGTCCTTGCGCCCCAGGCTGAGGGCCTGTCCGGCGTACCCCATGGAGTACGGCTCGGGCTTGCGCCCCTTGACGATGCGGATCAGGTTGTCGGCCGCATGCGCACCCTGCGGCGAGGCGGTCGCGCAGCTCGACCGCGCGCCCGGAACCGCCGCACAGTCCCCGACGGCGAAGATGCGCGCGTCGTTCACACTGCGCAGGAACTCATCCACGACCGCACGCCCTTCACCGTTCACCTCCAGCCCGCTGCGGGCGGCCAGGTCGGGAACGCTCGCCAGGATCGCCCACAGTGTGAGGTCCGAGACGAACTCCGCGCCCGACCGCAGACGCACGACGCTGTCTCCCCGCCCTGACACGAGCGTCACCGCCACGACCATGTCCTCCACGACCTCCACCCCCAGCCGTTCCAGTCCGGCGCACACCCGCTGCCGCGCCCCGGGGGAGAGGCTTGCCGCGATCGACGGCCCCACCAGTCGCACATGCAGATCGGGCCGTGCCCCGGCCAGCTCGGATGCCGTCTCGACGCCCGTCAGGCCGCCACCGATGACGGTAACGGCATCTCCGGCCGAGAGCTCGGCCACCCCGGTGCGAGCCTGCTCGGCGCCCTCCCACGTCCCCACCGGGACCGTTCCCGGCATCGGCACGACGGTGCTTCCGACCGCCATGAACAGGTAGTCGAACCCGAGGCCGGCACCGTCTTCGAGGGTGACGCAGCCGTCGCCGATCGTGTCGACGGTGCCGACACGCGAAGTGATCCCCGCGCGGAGCATCGAGGTGAGCGGTGTCGCCGCCCGGCCCGTCCCGGCGATCTGCTCGTGCAGCCGCACCCGCTCGACGAAATCCGGGCGTGGGTTGATCACCGTGATCCCGGCCTCCGGCACCTTCTTCGCCAGCCGGTTCGCCGCGATCGTTCCCGCATAGCCGGCGCCCACCACGACGACCCTCATGTCTGCCTCCCGTTGTGAAATCGGATCACATACGGGATGCCGCCCACCGTCCTCGTGTGACGCACCGGCGAAGTGACCTGCGTCACCATGTTCGTGCGCATACGGCTCCGGGCGTCCGGCCACCGCCTCTCGGCCGTCCCCTCGGGGGCGAAAAAGCAGCGACCAAGCCGGCACGCCCCGTTACGATCTCCGCTATGCGCCGCACCGTACTCATCGACGCTCCGTCCAACCTGGGACTGCGGCCCCCCGCGCCCGGCACCGTCCCCGGCTGCTACAAGCTCGCCGGTGCGCTGCGTGAGCAGGGCCTGCTGCGGCGGCTGGGCGCGCTGGAGGGCGGGGTCGTGGTGCCGCCGCGTTACGACCTGGGGGACTGGCGGGAGGGCGACGGCGACTTCAACGCCGCCGCCATCGCCGACTACACCCGCAGTCTCGCCAAGCGCCTCGAAGGGCACGTACTCGGCGGCGACTTCCCGGTGCTGCTCGGCGGCGACTGCAGCATCCTGCTCGGCACCGTCCTCGCGCTGCGCCGGCTGGGGCGGTACGGCGTGGCCTATCTCGACGGGCACGGCGACTTCCGGCACCCCGGCAACACGGATCTGGCCGGCCCGTTGGGTGCCGCGGCGGGCGAGGGCGTCGCCCAGATCACCGGGCGCGGCCAGGCCGACCTCACCGACATCGACGGGCTGCGGCCGTACGTCCGGGACGAGGACGTCAGCCTGCTGGGCATCCGCGACGCCGACGAGGACCGGCCGGAGCTGACCACCCGCGGCATCCGCCACACCCCCGTCGGCGAGATCCGGCGGCGCGGCCCGGACGCCGTGGCCCGTGAGACCCTCGCCCACCTCCAGAGCCCTCCGCTCGACGGCTTCTGGATCCATCTCGACGCCGATGTCCTCGACCCGTCCGTCATGCCGGCCGTCGACAGCCCCGACCCGGACGGCCTGCTCACCGGCGAACTACGGGACCTGCTCGGCCCGTTGGCCGCCTCGCCGCGCTGTGTGGGCATCGATGTGACCATCTACGATCCGGACCGCGACCCGGAGGGGACCGGCGCCGCGCTGCTCGCCGACCTCCTTGAGAGTGTCTTTGCGCAACCCTGACCTCAGCTGTCCGCAATACGCCCTGTTCAGCGGGGCGTTGGCGGGGTTCCATGGTCAACAGGGGGCCGCCGCAGCCGGGGCGGCCCGGTCCTACCCTGCGAGGCAGCCGTGGCCACGAGAGTGCGACGCACCACCCTGACCCTTCCCGCGGCCCCCATCGGCCCGGACAATCCCCTCCCCGCGCTGCGCGGCCCCGGCGGCGTGCACGGCGTCGAGATACCCCGGGACGACGACGCCGGGCCGCCCGCCGACATGGCGCGCCAGATCGGCTACCGTCCGCTGCGCTCGATCCTGCCGACGCCGCTGCGCGACGGCTACCGACGCGACCGCCGGGACACCGTTCTTGACGCCCTGGTCATCGAGAACGACCGGCTGCGCGCCACCGTCCTGCCCGGCCTCGGCGGCCGCGTCCACTCCCTCCACCACAAGCCCACCGGCCGTGAACTGCTCTACCGCAACCCGGTACTTCAGCCCGCGGCCTTCGCCCTCAACGGCGCCTGGTTCTCCGGCGGCATCGAATGGAACATCGGCGCCACCGGCCACACCACCCTCTCCTGTTCCCCGGTGCATGCCGCCCGCGTCCCGGCGCCGGACGGCGGAGAGATGCTCCGGCTGTGGGAGTGGGAGCGGCTGCGCGATCTGCCGTTCCAGGTGGACCTGTGGCTGCCGGACGGCTCCGACTTCCTCTACGTGGGCGTACGCATCCGCAACCCGCACCATGAGACCGCGCCGGTCTACTGGTGGTCCAACATCGCGGTCCCCGAACGGGAGGGCACCCGCGTCCTCGCACCCGCCGACGCGGCCTGGCACTTCGGCTACGAGCGCACCCTGCGCCGCGTCCCGGTCCCTGACTCCGACGGCACCGACCGCAGCTACCCACTGCGCAGCGCCTATCCCGCCGACTACTTCTACGACCTGCCCGAGGGTGCTCGCCGCTGGATCACCTCCCTCGACGAGGACGGCCGCGGTCTGGTGCAGACGTCCACCGACGCGCTCCTCGGCCGCAAGCTCTTCCTCTGGGGCGCACAGCGTGCCGGGCGGCGCTGGCAGCAGTGGCTCACCGAGCCCGGCACCGGCGGCTACGCCGAGATCCAGGCCGGCCTGGCCCGTACCCAGCTGGAGCATGTGCCGCTCGACGGCGGCGCCGAGTTCGCCTGGCTGGAGGCGTACGGGCCGCTGGCCGCCGACCCGGTGGCGGCGCACGGGGAGGACTGGGGCGCGGCCCGTGCCGAGGTCGCCGCCCGGCTGGAAGCGGCCCTGCCGCGGGCGGACGTCGACGCCGCCTACGCCGCCTGGCGGCCGTACGCCGACACCGCCCCCAAGGAGTCGCTGGCCACCGGCTCCGGCTGGGGCGCCCTCGAAGTCGCCCGCGCGGGGCTGGACCTGCACGGTACGCCGTTCGACCCGGCGACCCTGGGGGAGGAGCAGCAGCCCTGGCTGACCCTGCTCAAGACCGGCGACCTGCCGGGCGCCGGCCACCTTCCCGGGGCGATCGTCGTCTCACCGGCCTGGCGCGAACTCCTGGAGTCCGCACGGCCGGGCCCGGCCACCGACTATCACCTCGGCCTCGCCCAGTGGCACGCCGGCGACCGCGCCCAGGCCGTCCGGAGCTGGGAGCGCGCGCTGGCGCACGGCGCAGGCTTCCTGCCGCGGTACTGCCTGGCCGTCGCGGAGTCCGAGGCGGGCGATGCGGGGCGCGCCGCCGACCGGTACGCGGAGGCGTTCGCCGACGCGCTGCGGGCTGGGGGATGCGGGGACGCCAGAGGAGCCGGGGGAGGCGGGGGAGCCGCCGACCCGACCGTCCGTCTCTGGCGTGCGGCGCTGCCCGCGCTCGCCCGGGAGGCGGTCCCCGCGCTGCTCGCCGACGGGCGGGCCGGGGCGGCCGCTGATCTGCTGGCAGGGCTCTCTCAGGACGACCTGGCCGACGGCCGGTTCCGACTGCTGACCGCCCGGGTCCTGCTCGCCCAGGGGCAACCGGCCGCGGCCCGCGAGATCTTCGACGCCGGTTTCGAGATCCCCGATCTCCGGGAGGGCGACGAGATCCTCAGCGACACCTGGTACGCCATCGCCGAACGCCTCGTCGCGGCCGGCGGCCCGGTGACCGACGACGTACGCGCCAGGGCCCGTACGGAGCACCCGCTTCCGGAGCGGTACGAGTACCGGATGCGGCCGGTGTGACGGGAAGCGCCGCCACCGCCAGCGAGTTACGCCATTCGGTGAGCTTGTGCGCGATCGCGGGAATGATCCGCGAACGATACTCGTTGTGACGGTCATGAAGGCAATCACCACGAACAGTTACGGCGGCCCCTCGGTCCTTGAGTACACCGACCAGCCCGATCCGAAGGTGGCGCCCGACTCGGTCCTGGTCCGGGTGAAGGCGGCCGGCGTCAATCCCGTGGACTGGAAGATCGTCGGGGGCTATCTCGACGCGATGCTGCACTCCCACTATCCGCTGATCCCCGGATGGGATGTCGCGGGCGTGGTCGAGGCGGTCGGCGCCGATGCCACCGAGTACGAGGTCGGCGACGAGGTCATCGGCTATGTCCGCAAGGACGAGGTGCAGCACGGCACCTTCGCCGAGCTGGTCGCCGCCCCGGTGCGGACGCTGGCGCGCAAGCCGGCCGCGCTCAGCTGGCAGCAGGCCGCGGGTCTGCCGCTGGCCGGGCTGACGGCCTATCAGGCGCTTGGGCGGGTCGGTGCGAAGCGGGGTGAGACGGTTCTGGTGCATGCCGCGGCAGGTGGCGTCGGTTCGCTCGGCGTACAGATCGCGGTGGCGGAGGGCGCCCGCGTGATCGGCACGGCCAGCGAGCGCAACCATGACTTCCTGCGGTCCCTGGGAGCCGAGCCGGTGACCTACGGCGAGGGGCTCGCCGACCGGGTGCGGGCGCTGGCTCCTGAAGGCGTGGACGTCGCGCTGGACTTCGTCGGTGACGGGGTCATCGATGTCTCGCAGGAGCTGCTGAAGGATCGGACGCGGGTGGTGTCCATCGCCGACGGCGAGGTGAAGGCGAAGGGCGGTCACCTCGTATGGGTGCGGCCGGACAGCGCCGATCTGACGGCGCTCGCCGAGCTCGCGGATGCCGGCAAGCTCAGCGTTCCCGTCGAGGCGACGTTCCCGCTGGCCAAGGCCGCCGAGGCGTTCCGGCTCAGCATGGCCGGCCGGGCCCGCGGCAAGATCGTCCTGGAGGTGGATGTGTCCTGAGACGTGCCTGCCTGACCGCCGAGGGTCCCACGCCTACGGCCCTGCTCTGGCCGCTGCCCCTGGCCCAACTCCCCGCCTCCGAACGGCCGTTACTGTGCCACGCTCGGCCATTCGGGAGAGCGGCCGAGCAGCGCCAGGATGCGGTCCAGCGTGGTGGCCTCCTGCGGGCGCTCCAGGAGGTCCGGGCGCTCCAGGATGGGGGCGAACGCGGAGTCCGCGGCCTCGCGGGCCTTGCCACCCGGCACCGCCTCGGCGATCGGCAGCGAGCGCGCGAGGATGTCCGCGTCGAACTCCACGCTCCGGCCCAGGGACGCGGCGACATCCCAGGAGTGCACCACGTAGTCGATGAAGTGGAAGCCCATCGATGTCGTGGCGGGGAGCATGATGCCGTCCCTGATCTCCGGCAGCCAGAACTTCCGTTCCGTCACGCCTTCCTCGTTGAACGCGGCGACGACGTCACGGGCCGACGCGGCGAAATCCGCGCCCGGGTCCTCGCCCACCGGCCGGTCGGCGAACACCGACGCATCGCTGGTCTCGCCGCGCGCCACCGCCGCGAAGCCATGGTTCTGGCCGACCATGTGGGCCAGCAACTGCCCCAGATCCCAGGCCGCGCACGGCGTGGGCAGGCCCAGTTGGTCCGGGCGCACCCGGCTCACGACCTCGGTGGCGATGCTCATGACGGTGCGGTGGGCCGCGAGGAAGTCGTTCACGCGTCCTGCTTCCGGTCGACGTACTCGAAGACGGAACCGTCCGGATGGCGGGCGACCAGATTGCGGCCGATCGGGGTCGGCAGCGGGCCGGCGATGATGTCCGCGCCGACCGCCTTCAAGTCGACGACCGCCTCGTCCACATCGCTCACGGCGAGGGTCGCGGTGATCTTCCGCAGCACCGACAACTCGGCCTCGGGGCCGCTCATCAGGAAGAAGCACCCGACCGCCGCGACCGCGACGCCGCCGCGCTGAAAGCGTATGGCTTCGGCGCCGGTCAGCCGTTCGTAGACGCCGATCGCGGCATCGAGATCGCCGACGCACACCCGCAATGAGGTCCCCAGAATGTCCATACGGGCAAGCCTAGTTGAAGGAATTCCGGGGTGGGGGAGCGGGCGATCATTGACCCGACCAGCGACCGGATCAGGGAGACGGCGCGGGGCGACGCGCGGTCACTCGGCCATGACCAGCCCGTCGTCGGCCGCGCCCCGGGAGAGCACGAGGGCACCGATGTCGTCACGGGCGCGCAGGTAGTCGCTACGCCCGGGGTCCCTGGTCAGCGCCATCGCGAGGTCGATGACGCGGAACCCGCCCTTCGGGTCGGCGAGTTGGGGCAGGAACTCGGCCCTGCGGACGGCCCAGCGGGCATCGTTCCCCGGCTGCCGGGCGAAGGTGAAGCGGGCCATCGAGCTCTCGTTGGCGCGGGCGTCGAGCGTGCCCCGGACGGTGGGCACCCGGCCCGTGAGCTGGTCGCCCAGGCCGTAGACGACCCAGGTGCCGTTGACCTTCTCGTACGCCTGCGGGGCATGGGCGCCCGTGCCCAGGATCAGATCGATGTCCGGCCGTCCCGCGGTACGCGCGGAGGTCAGTGCGCGGGCCAGGGCGCGTTGTTGCCCGTCGGGCGCCTGCTGCCACTCCGTGCCCCAGTGGACGCTGACGACGACCACGTCGGCGCCGGCCTTACGGGCGGCCCGCGCATCGGCGACGATCTTGTCCCGGTCGATCAGATTGACCGCCCAGGGCTGTCCACCGGGCAGCGTGGTGCTGTTGGTGCCGTGGGTGCCATAGGTGTAGGAGAGCTGGGCGACCTTCGCCGGTCCGGCCTTGAGGAGGGTGGGCCGGCCGGCCTCGGCGGTGGAGCGGGCCGAGCCCGCATGGCGCAGACCCGCGGCGTCCATGGCACCAAGGGTGCGGCGTACGCCGTCCGTACCGTCGTCGAGGGCGTGGTCGGAGGCGGTGGAGCAGGAGTCGTAGCCGGTGTGCTTGAGGGCGGCGGCGAGCTGCGGCGGGGACGCGAAGGGGGGACGACCGGAGAGCGGGCCGCCCTCCTTGCCGTAGACCGCCCCCACATGGCATATCGCCAGGTCGGCGCCGGAGACGACCGGTTTCACCCCGGCCAGCATGGCACGGAAGTCATGGCCGCGGCCGTGTGCGTCCTTGCGGGACTGCTCGATGACCTCGCGGTGCGGGAGGACGTCGCCGGCGGCCAGGAGGGTGAATTCGGGGGCGGCGACGGCCTGGGCGGCGTACGACCCATCCGGGCTCAGGGCGGGCGGGGGAGCGTCGTACTGCTGGGCGCCACAGCTCGCCGCCAGCACGGCCAGGGCTGCCACGGCGGCCGTGCGGGGCCTGCCTGCTATCTGGTGCGCTATTCGCTGCACGCCGGCCATGCGGTGTCGGGCAACGGCTCGTAGTTGGGTCATGGCCCATCCATACCGGGGCAAATAGGAAAATATGTCGGACGGGCGTCGGATTGGGCCGTTCGTGCGTTCACGCCGGCGTTCCGTTGACGGAGCGGCCGGAGGAGATGGCCGTGCGACTCTGGTGGCCATGATCAGGAATGCCGCGGGAGCCGGCTTGCCTATAGCGGGCTGGCAGTCGGCCGTCCTGCCGCTGTTGGGCGACTTCGCCGCGCAGGACGCCCGTATCCACAGCATCCGTCCGTACGGCTCGGGCGCAGGCGAGGGCGACGACATCGATCGTTGGTCCGACCTGGACGTCGAGATCGTCACCCCGGAACCGGCGACCGTGGCGGAAGCCTTCGCCGAACGGGTCGAGTCCCGTCTCGCGCCTGTCTTCGCGTCCAGCCGCAGCGGCGACGCCCGTCGCCACACGCTTCGGCTGGTGCTGGTCGACCTGCGCCGGATCGACATCACGGCGGTGGTTCCCATGCACCACACCGCGGCCCCTCCGCCCGGCGAGACCGCCCCGGACAAGGGCAGTCCCATGGCTGAGCTGGCCAATGACTTCCGGTTCGACGCGGTGCTGGCCGCGACCAAAGCCGCTCGTGACGACATGCTGATCGGCGGACACCTGACCCTGCAGCTGGCACGGCACGTCCTCGTCGCCGCCATGCTGCTCCGCGATCGGGAGGCGGGAACAACTCACCACCGTTTCGGCGGAACGCGATGGGATGCCTGGGCGGCGGCTCTGAAGGCCGCGCCCGCCCCGTACACCCGGTGCGACATCACGGCGGCCGTCAGGCACTACACGAACGCGCTGGAGGAACTGCTCGCGGCATGGGACCCGGAGGCCCGGCCCGATCATGGGCCGCTGCTTGCCCTGCTGGACGCTGTAGACGCAGTGGACGCCCACGTCTCAGCCCCACGTCTCGGCCCACGAACAGGCCGCTGAAGAGGGTCAGTTCCGATTCAGGGTGCGGGTGATACCAGCGAGTACCGCGGTCGTCAGGATCCATCCGGCCGCGACGAGAGCGTAGGACAGCCAGGCGGCCGTTCCCCCCTGCCAGTACCAGGATGTGCGTTGGCCGAGACCACCGATGGGGATCAACAGGTCGAGGGTGTAGACGAAGGCGTTGAACGGCGGCACCTGTCCGGGTTCGGTCGGCCGGGGCGAGTGCGCACCGAAGACCGTGGTGCCGAGCAGGACGAGCGCCGCGAGCCACACGCCGGCGAGCCAGGGGCGGTAGCCGTAGCCAACCGTGCCGTCCAGGAGGTGGCCCCACAGGCGGGCCGGGAGACCCAGGGTCTTCCTGCGGTGGCGCTGTTTGGCCAGCATGACGCGTCGCGCGTCGTCGTCGTGACCGAGCCGCCGGTACCAGGCGGCCAGTTGCTCGTACGGCTGCGCGGCATAGCCGGGATGTCGGCGTATCCACGCCACACGGCGCCCCACGGAAGACCCCTGCCCCGCGGAAGACGCCTGGAGTTCGGTGCTGTCGTGGAGGGAGCCGTAGGTGAATCCCTGGAGCCGTACGGTGTCCGGCCAGGCGCCCGCTCGGTCGTGGACGGTCCCAGCCCGGGCATCCTGCAGGTCCACCGGGCCGGACGGCGGCTCGGCCGGGGTGAAGACGAAGGCTCCCGCCTGCATATGGGTGCAGTCCAGTGCGGTGCCGCGGGCTTGTAGGACGGCGTTGTCGAGGGTCAGCTGGTCCGCTATCTGCGCGCCCCGCAGACTGACCGTCCCTTCGGCTGTGAAGCCCTCGGACATCGCCAGGCTGCTCACCACAGCGCGGTCGGCGAGAAGCGCGACGCCTTCGGGATGCCGTAGCCGCGCCTCCTCCATGTGCAGGCCGCCGGGCAGGTGAGCCCCCAGGAGTCGTATTCCGCCGTGCACGATGGTTCTACGGCAGAACAATCCACCTTCCATGGCGAGTCCGCCGGCCACGAGAGCCCAGTCGCCGGGGTGGGAGATGACCGCGTCACTGAGTATCAACTCACCTGCCAGGCGCGCGTTCACCAGCTCGAGACTGCCGCTCAGGACCGTGCGGCGAAGGACGACCCGGCCCTCCACCCGGGCCATGGTCAGGTTGAGTCCCGGAAGTCTGCTGCCGGTGATCTCGACCGTCCGGGTCGTCGCGCCGTAGAGCCCGACGCCCCGCTCGAACCAGCATTCCTTGAACCACATGCCGTGCTCGATGTCGGCCCCGCTGAGATCGAGCACGCCGCTGATCCGGGCCCCTGCGATCCGCAGCGCCGGGATGCTTCCGGGTTGCCCCGGGTTCCCGCCGAGGAGAAGAGCCCGTGCGACACCGGCCCTGATCGTCCGCTCGGCATCCCAGTCACCCCCGTTCTCGGGGTCGTCCTCCGGACCACCCGTACGGAAGTCCACCAAACGGCCAGTGAGATAGGCGTCCCACAACTGCCGCTCTGCCGACGTGAGTTCCTCGTACGAGTGCATTCCGGAAGACTAACCGGCGGCGGTCGTAGGCTCTTGAACACCGGCGGGGGCCGTCCGGTGAGTCACATCCGACCCACCGGACAGGCCCTCGACCGGGCTGGGCCCGCCTGTTACGCGGGGGTGAGCCGCTTGACCCAGGTGACCGCGCTGCTGCTGCCAGGGGCCTGGATGAAGACCCGTGCGGGAATGGCTACGACATGCTCCTGGTTGCTGCTGTCCAGGTCGCGGACGACGATGTAGCCGGTGTAGGTGGCGCCGTTGGCCCGGCCCTCCAGAATGCCCTTCTTGCCCGCCGGCACGTTGATCTCGACGTCCGACTCCCGGGTGTTCTGCACCTTGGTGGTGGAGGTGGAGCTGTAGCTGTAGGTGAAGCTGGCCTCTGCGGCGCCCGATCCGCCGTCGCCGCTGATGGTGGGCGTGATCTTGCCGCCCACCTGCCAGCCTTCGGTCGTGCTCTGCTCGTCGGCGACGGACGCCGTGACCTTGTAGGTGAGCTTGCCCTCGCCCGTGAGGCCGTCGCTGGCGCCCCGCTGCGGGTACTTCTCGTCGACCTTCCCGACGAACATGCAGGGCGCCGCCTGACCGTAGTACGGGCTCTGGGAGTCGGTGTTGGTCATGTTGCAGTACTGCTCGGCGCTCTGCCCGCCGGACAGCTGGCTGTCCTTGGTGTTCTGGCGGATGTCGGTGCCGCTGGGCTTGGTCGCGTCGGCCCATCCGTCGACCAGGTGCTTGGCGCTCTCCCGCAGCGGCGCGGAGTGCTTCTCGTCGGCCGCGTACTGCGTCGCCGCCGCCTGGGCGTCCTTTACGGCCTGTTCGGGGTCGTATTTGCTCTGCACGTCCGCCAGGGTGAATGCCTTGTCCTTGTCGACCCCGGCCGGATAGCCCATGGAGGATTCCGAGGAGTTGACCGGATCCGTCTTCTCCATAGCGGCGAGGACGTCCTGGTCGGACTCGTAGGTGCCGTCGGCGACCTTCGCGGGCTGACCGTCGTCGGCGAAAGCGGGGCTCTGGGAACCGATCAGGGATATGCCGGTGAGGAACGCGGTGGCGAGCGCCCCGGCCATCACACTGCTCTTGCGCCGGCCCAGAGTGGGCTCGGTCTGCAGTTGCGTTGACACACGGTCTCCTATCATTCGGGCATCGGCCGCTTGAGGGCCGCGCCGATTCGTGGGGGGAATGCGGCACACCGGATTTGACGCACCTCGCCAGCCGTGATTCCCAGACCGCTCCGGGAAACGTCAGACTGTCGATGTGTGCGTCGAAATAACGGAGTTGGCGTTCTGAATGGAGGTGGGGGTGGGATGGCCGCGGCAAATAACCTAGAAAGTTACTATTGCGTTCGCCCGTAACGTTTGTAACAGACGTAACTCAGTCGCACCGCGGGGCGATCACGCCAGCCGCACAATGCGCCGCGTTAACCCGCCAGTAATACGTGGAAGCTGTTTACGCCCCTGCCACTGCCTGGTCCGCAGTTGTTCATGACCCGTGGAACAACGCCGTTCTCGGATGCCCGGTCTCACTCGGTGACCGCAAGCACCCCGGCGCACCGACATCCCGAAGGGCCACTTCCGAATGCGCACCCACAGCACCGTCGTTGCCACCGCCACCTTCGCCCTCGCCCTCGGCTCAACCGCCCTCGCGGCGCCGGCCGCCCAGGCGGCCCCGAGGGCCACGGCCACCGTCGTCCACGAGGACGGTGAGCTCTGGTACAAGGCCGCCCCCGGCCAGCAGAACAAGCTGACGGTCGACGAAGAGGTCGAGCACCGCGGTGAGTTCGCGTCGTACTACGTCCTCACCTTCCGCGATCGGTACGACATCGCCGTCGACGCGAGTGCGGCGAGCGCGGACGAGTGCACGTACCCCACGCGGGGCGACCGCACCGTCGTGCGCTGTGCGGTCGAGATCCCGCAGAACTCTGATGACTCGGACAGCTACGACATCGACCTCGGCGACAAGGACGACACCGCGACGCTCGAACCGGACAGCGACGCATGGGCCGGCGTCTACGGCGGCAAGGGCAACGACGTGCTCAAGGGGTCCGCGTCCGCCGTGCTCCACGGCGACGAGGGCGACGACCGCCTCGACGGCGGCGGTGGTCCGTTCGGCTTCGGCTCTTTCGGCGGCCCGGGGAACGACACCCTCACCCACTGCGGGCAGGACTGCTCAGGCGGAGCCGGGAACGACTCCCTGACCGGTACCGGCGAGGAGAACAACCTGCACGGCGACGACGGCAACGACGTCCTGCACGGCAGCGGCGGCGCCGACGTCCTTTACGGCGGCAAGGGCAACGACAGGCTTCACGGCGAGGCGGGTGGCGACACACTGTGGGGCAACAGCGGTGACGACGTCCTGTGGGGCGGCGCGGGCACCGACAAGCTCTCCGGCGGCCCCGGCCGCAACGAGCTGCACCAGGACTGAGCTCGGCGCTGCCGGAGATCTTGGATGGTGGGGCGCTGTCCGCTGCCTGTCGCCCGCTGCCCGCTGCCCGTGGCGGTGCCTGGGGTGAGGCGCGGCCTACCGCGCCTCACCCGGCGTGTCGCCGTTCACGCCCGGCACAGGATCTCGCCATGCAGGACGGCGAACCAGCCGTCCTCGTGGGCGCCCCACTGCCGCCATGCCTGCGCGATGCGGGTCAGGTCCTCCGGCGTGGCGTGTCCGCCGTCCACCGCGATCCGGGCGTACGACGAGGCGACCGTGCGGTCCGCCCACAGCTCGCTCCACCAGGTGCGCTCCTGCGGGGTGTGGTAGCACCAGGTGCTCGCGGTGGCGGTGACGGCGGTCCGGTCGAAGCCGGCCCGGCGTGCCCAGGCGTGCAGTCGGCGTCCGGCGTCCGGCTCGCCGCCGTTGGAGCGGGCCACCCGCAGATACAGGTCCTGCCAGTCGGTCATGCCGGCGGACTCCGGATACCAGGTCATGGCCGAGTAGTCCGAATCGCGGACGGCGACGATCCCGCCGGGCTTGGTGACGCGGCGCATCTCGCGCAGGGCCTGCACGGGATCGCCCACATGCTGCAGCACCTGATGGGCGTGCACCACGCAGAAGGTGTCATCCGGGTAGTCCAGTGCGTGGACATCGCCGACCGCGAAGCGGACGTTCTCGATCCCACGGTCGGCGGCGGTGGTGCGCGCCTGCTCCAGTACGGCCGGTGCGTGCTCCAGGCCGATGACCTCGCCGTCCGGTACCAGTGCGGCCAGGTCGGCGGTGATGGTGCCGGGGCCGCAGCCGATGTCCAGTATGCGCATGTGCGGTTGCAGTGAACCCAGCAGGTACCCGGCCGAGTTGGCGGCGGTGCGCCAGGTGTGGGAGCGCAGTACGGACTCGTGGTGACCGTGGGTGTAGACGGCGGACTCCTGCGGCATGGTTCGCTCCCTCGCTCGGCCGGATGCGGGCACTGTGTGCGGTGCGGATCGCTGGTCACAGCGTACGCCGAGGTCTCGTATGTTGAGAGACGTGTCTCGTAATTCGGGATGCGGGGCCGCGCCCGTCGATGGTCTATTCCGGAAGCAGGCGATAGACCGTCAGCGCCTCGTTCTCCTTCTCCAGCGTCAACTCGCCCGAGAGCGCGAGGACTTCGCCGTCGAACGCGGCGTCCGTGCGGCGCGGCGGCTCGTCGGCCCGTAGGTCGGTCAGCAGGTCCGTCCGCGTGTCGGGTCCCAGGCTGATGCGCAGGCTGTGCACCCGCGCCTCGTGGAGGACCGGCGAGGTGTGGGGAGTGCCCGTCAGGGCAGCCGCGAGCAGCCGGGTGCGGGCCAGACGGCCGCCGTGCACCACTCGTACATCGAGCACACCGTCCGCCAGGTCGTGCCGGCGCACCGGCGCCAACCCCAGCCCGCGGTACTGGCAGTTGCCGGCGAACACCAGCCATACGACCTGCCGCTTGCCGTTGATCCATACGGTCAGCGGCTCGGCGGTGCGCAGCACCTCCCACGCGGCGAGCACCCCGGCCGGCCAGGCGCCGATCCGGCCCGCCCACTCCTCCCGGATGCGCACCAGCTCCGGATACGGGCCGATCGAGAAGGTGTTGAGGAAGTACCGCCCCTCCTGGTGCGGGCCGGCCCGGAAGCGCGCCAGGTCCACCGCGACCGCCTCGCCGCTCTCCACGGCGCGCGCGGCCTCGGCATGGGTCTCGATCCCCAGGTCGTACGCGAAGTGGTTGTGGGTGCCGCCGGGCAGCACCGCCAGCGGCAGCCCATGCCGTACGGCGACGGCCGCCGCGGCGTTGACCGTGCCGTCGCCGCCCAACACGCCGAGCGCCCCGTTGAGTTGCTTCGCCCGCTCCGCGGCGTCCTCCAGTGCTTCGTCCAGTGGCGGGGTGTCGGCCCGGCCGCACACCACCACTTCGGCCTCCGGCAGTACCCCGTGCACCTCCTGCGTCCGGTAGGGGCGCGGCCCGGTGCGCTGGCCCGAGCCGTGGTTCGCCACGACGACCAGGCCGCGTCCCCCGGGGAGCGCGGGCGCCTCCGCGCGCGGTCGGGCCGGCGGTGCCAGCTGGGCGCGGGTCGGCGCCAGGCCGCGTACGGCGAAGGCGGCCCCGGCGCCCAGTGCGGCCCCGGCCAGCACATCGCCCGGGTAGTGCGCCCCCGTATAGATGCGGGAGAACGCCACCGACACGGCGACCGGCGCCAGCGCCAGGCCCCACCACTTGTTCTCGAAGGCGACTCCGGTGGCGAAGGCCACCGCGGAGGCCGTGTGGCCCGACGGGAAGGACGAGGTGATGGGCTGCCGGCTGAGCTGGCGGATGACCGGCACCGCGTCCAGCAAAGGGCGCCGGCGGCGTACGGAGCGTTTGCCGAGGGTGTTCACGGTGGCCGACGCGGCCGCCAGGGAGGCGACACCGCGCAGCGCGGCCCGGCGCGCGGGGCGGCCGCCCAACGCCGCCGCCCCGGCCGCGATGCCGAACCACAGCAGCCCATGGTTGGCGCTGTGGCTCAGCCGTGGCAGTACGCGCTGGGCGCCCGGCCATTCGCGGGAGGCGATCCGGATGAAGAGGCGCCGGTCCAGGGTGGTGAGGAGCGTGAGCATGCGCCACCTTGTACCCCAGGAGGGACGAAACAAGCCGTAAGGGGGCTGTGCGCGCGCCTGCTCGTACGGATGAGCGGGAGCATGCCCCATACGGCCGCATCCGGCCCCTTGCGGCCCCGGCCGTGCGTCGGCGTGTCGCACCGGGGGACCGGTGCCCTCCCTCCGCTGACGTGTCGTCCCGCGCCGCCACCCCCGCGATCTGCAAAGGTGGTCGGGGCCCTCACTCATGTGATGGGCCCATGATCGACCAGCAGTCGTGGAGTGTGGAGGTACGGATGCAGCGGACCGCCCCGGATCCGCGGCGGGAGCCGGACCCGGACCCGGACGCCCCGGTGGGTCTGCCGGTCCTCCCGGACCTCGCCGCGCTCCTCTCCGCTGCCGCCGGCCGCGGTGAACCGGAACCCGTCGGCGGCTCCGCCACGCTGTGCACCGCGGCCTGCGGCTACTGGGAACGCCGCGGCCTGGTCACCGCCCCGGACCAGGTGCTCGCCGCGCCGGGGGCGTCGGCTCTGCTGCTCGCCCTGTACGCCGCGGCCGACGGTGCCGTGGTGCTGCCGCGCCCCTGCTCGGGGTGGTACGCATCCGCCGCCCGGCTGCTCGGCCGGCCGGTGCACCACGCCCCCGTACCGGCCGAATCGGGCGGGATGCCCGACCCGTTCGTGCTGCTGGAGACCGTCCGCCGGGCCCGGATGCACGGCGACACGCCGCGCGTACTGGTGCTGTCCGTCGCCGACGACACGACCGGGACCTGCCCGGCGCCCGAGCAGCTGCACGAGGTGTGCGAGGCGGCGGCCGAGGAGGGCCTGTGGGTGATCAGTGACGAGTCCCGTCGCGATCTGCTGCACGATCCGCATGACACGGTGGTGCTCAGCCCCGCCGAGATGCTGCCCGACGAGGTCGTGGTGCTGACCGACCTGCGCGCCACGCTCGTCCCCGCCTCCTGGCCCGCCGCGCTCGCCCGCTTCCCCGACACCGATCAGGGCGCCGCCCTGCGGACCGCGGCGCTGGACGCGCTGTCCGCCCTGCATGCCCCACTGCCAGGGCCGCTCGCCTGCGCCGTCACCCACGCGCTCGGCGAGCCCGGCTCCGTACGCGCCAGGACGGCCACCGCCGCCCGCGTCTACGGTGTCCTCGCCACCGCGCTCCAGCGCAGCCTCACCGAGGCCGGCGCGGTCTGCCGGCCGCCGCACTCCGGCAGTCATGTGTACGCCGACTTCGAGCCGCTCGGCCGGCCCCTCGCGGCCCGCGGGATCACCGAATCCGGGGGCCTGGAACGGGAGTTGGCGCCCTGGGCGGCGCGTGGCGGACACCACTTCGGCGATGAGCCGGCCGCTCTGCGGGTACGGCTGGGAGCAGAGGGGCTCCTCGGCGCCGGTGCGGAGCTGCGCGGGCGCGTCCTGGATGCCCCGGATCCTCTTCAACTCCCTCATATCCGCGATTCGTTGACCGCACTGTCGCGTGCGCTGGCCGCACTCACGGCGCCGGCGGACGAGGGCGACGGCTGACCCACCCCAACCCCCTGAGGGCATGGGAATCCCCGCCCCGCCGCCCCGGCCCCCTGGTTCCGCCCACTGAATGGAGCCCCTCGATGACCGAACAGACCGAGCGCTCCCTCACCGAGCCCTCCAGCAGCGAACCCGCCGTCCCCGAGCCCGCGCCCGCCGACTCCGAGCCGGCGGCGTCCGCGCTGGCCGCCCCCGCCGCCCCGGACACGCCCGACACCACCCCCGACACCGCCTCCGGCACGGCCGACACGCCCGACACCACCCGCGAAGCCACCGCCGTCACTCCTCTTGTCCCGCACGCCACGCCACCACCCCTCGCCGAGCCCCGCCCCCTCGGCGAGACCCGCACCTGGCCCCGGGACTTCACCGACCGGCTGACCGCGCCGCTGCCCGGCGTCCGCGCGCTGGCCCGGATCGCCCGGGACGGCAAACTGCGCCCGGCCCGCGAAGCGCTCCTCGAAATCCAGGAACTCCCCTTCGAACCCGGCCCGATGCCCGCCGTCGACGCCACGACCGTCGCCCTGACCTGGGCCGGGCACGCCAGTTGGGTGATCCGGATCGGTGGTCTGACCGTACTGACCGACCCGGTCTGGTCCCGCAAGATCCTCGGCACACCCGCGCGGGTCACCCCCGTCGGCGTCCGGTGGGAGGACCTGCCGGCCATCGACGCCGTCGTCATCAGCCACAACCACTACGACCACCTGGACGCCCCCACCCTCAAGCGGCTGCCGCGCGAGACCCCGCTGCTGCTCCCCGCCGGCCTGGCGCCCTGGGCCCGCCGCCGGGGCTTCACCCGGGCCACCGACCTCGACTGGTGGGAGGCGGTCGAACTGCCCGCGCCCGGCGGCCCCGTACGCTTCGACTTCGTTCCCGCCCACCACTGGAGCAAGCGCACGCTGACCGACACCTGCCGTTCCCTGTGGGGCGGTTGGGTGCTCACCGCGCCCGACGGGCGGCGGATCCACTTCGCGGGGGACACCGGCTACGGCCACTGGTTCGAGGAGATCGGCCGCCGCTATCCCGGTATCGACCTGGCGCTGCTGCCCATCGGCGCGTACGACCCGCGCTGGATGCTGCGACCGGTGCACACCGACCCGGAAGAGGCAGTCCGGGCCTGCCAGGACCTCGGCGCCCGCGCCCTGGTCCCGATGCACTGGTCGACGTTCCTGCTCTCCGCCGAACCGCCGTTGGAGCCCCTGCGCCGGGTGCGCGCCGCGTGGGAGGCGACCGGGCGGGCGCGTGAGGACCTGTGGGATCTGGCGGTGGGGGCGTCGCGGGTGCTGGCTGACACGAACGGGTGACATGACGTTAGGCCATGCGATTGGCTGGAAAGTCTCGTTACAGGATCCGGCTACACCTCATCAGGGCGCCCTGTTCCAGAGAGTACGCGGTGGTGAGCGCTTCCCGCCGTTGCCGCGTACGGACCGAAAGGGCCTGTCATGCAGCGCATTCATCGAGTTCTTGCCGCACTTGGCGCCTCCGTTCTGCTGACCGTCGGGAGCATCGTCCTGGCCGCACCTGCCCAAGCTCTGGCCAACATCAGCGTCAACGGCAACCTCAACGGCAACCTCGACAAGGGCCATTTCGACGCCAACCTCGACGGCAACCTCAACTTCTAGCCCCAGCTGCACCGGCCGGGCCCCCAGCGGGCCCGGCTCTCACCATCACCCCTCCTCACCCCTCCGCCGCACCCGCCGCCGCAGCCCCGGCGCCCCGCCGATCACCAGTGTCAGTCCCACCGCCGCGGCCACGCCCTGCCACGGTTCGGGGAACAGCGAGCCGCTCAGCAGCCCGATGAGCCCGTATGTCGCGGCCCACGCAAGACACGCCGGCAGGTCGCCGCGTACGAACCGGCGCAGCGGCATCGCCGCCAGCAGACACGCGAGCATCACCGGGATCCGGCCGGCCGGCACCAGCCGCGACACCACCAGGATCAGCACTCCGTGCTCGCGCAGTTTCCGTTGCGCCTGCGCCAGCCGCTCCGGTGCGACGCGGGCGCGCAGCCGGGTCAGCCAGCGTGCGCCGGTCCGGGAGTGGCTGCCGCGCCGGCCGAGCGCGTACAGCACCACATCGCCGAGGAACGCGGCCAGCGACGCGACCGCGAAGACGATCAGCAGCGGGAGCGGCGACGTCTGATGGAACGCCACCACCGCGGCCGAGCTGACCACCGCGCCCGTCGGCACCACCGGCACCAGCGACCCGAGCATGACCAGCAGAAACAGTGAGGGATAGCCGACCACCTGCTGTGTCGACTCCGGCGGCACGCTCCGCAGCGCCGCGCCGAGCTCCGTCATCGTCGTCGCTGCCGCCATCGCCGCCGTTGCCGTCATCGCCCTCATCGCGCGACCGCCGGCCGTACCGACTCGCCGTGCCCGAGCCGGTGCACCACGACCTCGGGGGCGAGCCGCGCCGCGAGTCGCTCGAATTCCTGGCCAGGAGCGTGGAATTCATGCGGCCGCACCGCGTCCAGCCCGATCGGCCAGTACGTGCCGAAGTGCACCGGCACGGCGCAGCGCGGTGCCAGCCGGGCCGCCGCCACCGCCGCCCGCCGCGCGTCCAGATGGCCGTGCCCGAGGAACGGTCCCCAGCCGCCCACCGGCAGCAGCGCCACATCACATGGCCCGACCTCGTCGGCCATCTCCTCGAACAGCCCGGTGTCACCCGCGAAGTACGTCCGCGCCGCGCCGGCCACGACATAGCCCAGCGCGGGCACCCGGCGCGGCCCGTACGGCAGCCGCCGCCCGTCGTGTGCCGCGTGCACCGCCCGTACGGTGAGCGCGTCGGCCGTGAACTCCTCGCCCGGCCACAGCTCGGTCACGCGCAGCGCAAGGGCCTCGGCCAACCGGCGCAGCCCCGGCACCGCCGTCGTCGCCCCGTGCGGCACCACCAGCCGGGTTCCGGGCGCCAGCCGGGCGAGAGAGGCGAGGTGCAGATGGTCGGCGTGCAGGTGGGAGACGAGGACGAGGTCGGCCCGCGCGGCCTCCGGGGGCGGCAGCGCGCCTCGGCGGCGGCGCAGATGGGCCAGCCGGCGGACGAACAGCGGGTCGGTGAGCACTCGTATCCCGGAGTCCTCGACCGTCGCGGTGGCATGTCCCCACCAGGTGACCCGCACCGACACCGCTGACCTCCCGGCATGCCTCATGGGCTCGCTGTCCCGATCTTCCCTCATTCATCCGTAATGCGGCTGCCGGGGGCGGGGCGGGGCGGGGCGGGGCTTGGGTGCTCGGCGCGACGCAACGCTTCGCGACAACCGGGGCGTAAGTCCCGAATGGCGCCTTTTGTGACACGTTATGACACGCTGATCGGGGGTCCCGCGCGGCCGGCGCGGGCCGGAGCGTGAGGCGGGACGGCGTGCGGACGCCATGGTGGAAGACGCTGAGCGGCGCCCTGCTGCGGGTGCTCGCGGTCTGGCTGGTGTCCAGCCTCACCCTGCTCGTCCTCGCCGCCCTGCTGCCCGACTTCCGGCTCCAGTCCGCGAGCGGCGACAGCCTCACCCGTACCGCCTTCGCCGCCGCCCTCGGCGCGGGCGCCTTCGGCCTGCTCAGCGCCCTGGTGTGGCCCGTCCTCGTACGGGCACTGCTGCTGGTGCCGGCGCTCGTCCTCGGCCTGCTCGTCTTCTTCCTCAACGGTTCCCTTCTCCTGCTCGCCCTCGATCTGATCCCGGGGGCGCGCGGGCAGGCCGCACCGGAGACCGCCATGATCGTCGCGGCCGCGATGTCCGCGGCCTCCTCGGCCACCGCCACCTTCCTCGCGGTGCGCAACGACGAGGCGTACCGCCGCCGGCTGGTGCGGCTCGCCGGCCGCCGCGGCCGCGCCGCGCGGAGCCGGGCCGGCACCCCCGGCATGGTCTTCCTCCAGCTCGACGGCCTCGGCCACGACGTGCTGCGGGCCGCGACCCACGGCGACCGGCCGCTCATGGCGACGGTCGCCGGCTGGACCGGCGGCAGCCACCGCCTCACCCCGTGGCGTACGGACTGGTCCAGCCAGACCGGCGCCAGCCAGCTCGGCATCCTGCACGGCAGCAATGAGGATCTGCCCGCCTTCCGCTGGTACGAGAAGGAGACCGACGCCCTCATCGTCAGCAACCGGCCCACCGGTGCCGCCGAACTCCAGCGGCGCGCCGTCGAACGCACCGGGGACGGCGGACTGCTGGCCCAGGACGGCGCCAGCCGCGGCAATCTCTTCAGCGGTGGCGCGGGCCAGGTCGCCCTGGTCATGTCGGTGGCGGCCCGCCGCGACAAGCACAACCGCTCCCGCGCCGGCTACTTCGCCTACTTCTCCGACCCCGCCAACGCCACCCGCACCGCCGTCTCCTTCCTCGCCGAGGTGGTCCGCGAGATTGTCCAATCGCTGCGGTCCCGCTTCCGGCACGAAACGCCGCGGGTCAAACGGGGCGGGCTCTACCCCTTCCTCCGGGCCTTCGCGACCGTCGTCGAACGCGATGTGGTGGTCGCGGCCGTCATCGGCGACATGCTCGCCGGCCGCACCGCCGTCTACGCCGACTTCGTGGCGTACGACGAGGTGGCGCACCACTCGGGGCCCGGGCACCGCGACACCCATCAGGTGCTGCGCAGCCTCGACCGCTGTATCGCGCTGATCGCCAAGGTCGGCCGGCACACGCCGCGCCCGTACCGCATCGTCTTGCTCTCCGACCACGGGCAGAGCCCCGGCGCGACGTTCCTGGAGCGCTACGGGCTCAGCCTGGGCGATCTCGTACGCGCCGGGTGCGGCCTGCCGGTGCCACGACGCGCCGGGCGGACGCCGAGCGGGGCCGAGGCGAGGGAGGCGGCGCGCGCCGCACTGCACCGCCCGGAGGGGACGGAGGAGCCGGGCGGCCCGCACCCCATCGTGCTGGCCTCGGGAAACCTCGGGCTGGTCTCCTTCCCGGACACGCCCGGCCGGATCACCCGCGAGGAACTGGACCGCAGGCACCCCGCACTCCTCGGCACCCTCGCCAACCACCCAGGCATCGGCTTCCTCCTCGTCCGCTCAGAGGAACACGGCGCGGTGGTGCTGGGCCCGGCCGGCGCCGAGCACCGTCTCGACAGCGGCCGCATCATCGGCACCGACCCGCTGGCCCCTTTCGGCGAGGGCGCGGCCGACGCCGTACGCCGTACCGACCGCTTTCCGCATACCGCCGACCTCATGGTCAACTCCGCCTACGACCCGGTGACCGGCGCGGTGCACGCCTTCGAGGAACAGATCGGCTCACACGGCGGGCTCGGCGGCGCACAGAACCGGCCCTTCCTCCTCTGGCCCATGGAACTGACCCCGCCCACGGCGGACGGTGAGCTGCTCACCGGCGCGGAACAGGTGCACCGGGTGCTGCGGCGATGGCTGCGGGAGGCGGCAGCGGCGCAGCAGCCCCTTTCCGCCGAGACGGACGAAATCCGGCGCCGCTGATTTCAGTTCCGGGACAGGCGCTGTGCGCAGGGTCCCTGGGGACGCGTAATCCGACGGACGCAGTCCCGGCGAACCGGAACCGGAACTCCGCTGATTTTCCTCACGTTCTGACGGGCATGCAGTTATTCCACCGCAGACCCGCCTTCCTCGTAGCCGCGCTGGCGACGCTCCTCACGCTGTCCGCGTGCGCGGCGGCCCCGGCCGAGGACGAGGGAACGAACGGCAATCCGTCCGCGCACCCCACGGCTTCGGCCTCTGCCGCGAAGAAGAAGCCGGGCGGTGTCGGCGGGCTCCTGTCCGGCGGGCTCTGGAAAATCCAGGGGATCGTGGTCGACAAGAAAGAGCTTCCTGCCGCTCGGATCAGCAGGCCCTGGGTCGAATTCCATGGCGACGGCACGGCGTCGGGAAACTACGGATGCACCCCGTTCCGGGTGAAGGCGGATATGCGGGCGACCGCTCTGACAGTGGGCGACTCCATCGACACCTCTGACACTGCCTCCCCTTCCCGGCCCGCTTCGCCGTCTCCGTCGGCTTCCGGATCACCGGACAAGCCCGTCCCGTGCGACCCCCAGGACGCGTCCGCCGAGCAGGAGCTGACGAAATTCGAGAAGCAGCTCAAGAACCTCTTCACCGGGCCGCTCACCATCTCGCGGGCTCCCGACCCCTGGAAGGACGGAAGGACGATGCTGGACCTCAAGAACCGTCGGGGCGACTCCATCACCGTGGTACAGCTCAGATCCGAAGGGTTTTTCCGCACCCGGTGGAAGCTCGATGCCCTCACCTACTACGACAGCCGGCACAACCCCTTCCCGGACGATGCCGAGGTCTACTACGACTTCCACGCGAACGGCGCCGTGAGCGGCAAACTCGGCTGCAACGACTTCACCGGCCGGGCCGACTTCTCCGGCCCCCAGGTCACCTTCCACGATGCGTTTCTCACCACTCACCGGACGTGCTCCCCGGAGAACGTGGAGGGAGAAACGCACCTGATCCGTGAGATGAACCGATCTCTCACATACAGCTACGCCGTGCTGGATGGCGGAGATTCCCTGTCCCTCTCCGAAGACATCGACAGCAACCTGGCAAGCGGTCTCGAGTTCCGCGACCCGGCAAAGCGGTAGCCGGTAGCCAGTACTGCTCAGCCAGGCGATCATCCCTCGAACACATCGGCCGGAGGCTTACGGCCATGCGCCCTCCCAACCGCAGATCCTTCGCCCTGAGGTGCCCGCCACCGGAGCATTCCCGGCGATTTGGAGCGAGCCCTCCCGGCCCGTGACCATATGTTCCGGCCCGGCGACCTCGGGCACCCGGCACGACGAGAGACGCACCATCCATGCACCGCAGCCCTGCCGCTCAGCATCCCGAGACCGGCTCTGACCTGCACAATCAAGCCAGCAAGCCGTTTCGGATGAGCTTGCCGACCGCCACCGCCCTGGTCATGGGCAACATCATCGGCGGCGGCATCTTCCTGCTGCCGGCCTCGGTCGCGCCCTTCGGCACCGTCAGCCTCGTCGCCTTCGGCCTGCTGACCATCGGAGCCGTCGCCCTCGCCCTGGTCTTCGGCCGCCTCGCCGAACGCCACCCGGACACCGGCGGCCCGTACGTCTACGCCCGCGAGGCGTTCGGCGACTTCGCCGGATTCCTGTCCGCCTGGTCGTACTGGACCATGACCTGGGTCAGCAACGCGGCGCTCGCGGTCGCCGCCGTCGGCTATGTCCATGTGCTGTTCCCCGGCCACGCATCACCCGGCACCGACCTCGTCATCGCCCTGGGCGCGCTGTGGCTGCCGGCCCTCGCGAACTTCGCCGGCACCCGCTACATCGGCGCCGTCCAGCTCGTCTCCACCGTCCTCAAGTTCGTCCCCCTGCTCTTCATCGCCGTCGTCGGCCTGTTCTTCTTCGACCCGGACAACCTCGGCTCGTTCAACGAGGGCGGCGGCAGCGCACTCGGCGGTATGTCGGCCGCGGCCGCGATCCTGCTCTACTCGTACGTCGGTGTGGAGTCCGCGGCGATGAGCGCCGGGGAGGTCCGCGATCCGGAGCGGAACGTCGGCCGGGCCACCGTCCTCGGCACCATCGGCGCCGCAGTCGTCTACCTCCTGGGCACCCTCGCCGTCTTCGGCACCGTCGCGCACGACAAGCTGGTGAAGTCCACGGCGCCGTTCTCGGACGCGGTGAACGCGATGTTCGGCGGGCAGTGGGGCGGCACCATCGTCGCCGGCGCGGCCGTCATCTCGATCATCGGCGCGCTCAACGGCTGGACGCTGATGAGCGCCCAGTCCCCGTACGCCGCCGCCAAGGACGGGCTCTTCCCCGCCCCCTTCCTGACGAAGCGGCGCGGCGTACCGACCTTCGGCGTCCTGGCCGCGGCCGTCCTCGCCAGCGCCCTGACCGTCATCAACTACCTCATGGGCACCGGCGGCGTCTTCGAGATCCTGGTCCTGATCACCACCTTCTCGGCGACCGTCCCGTATCTGCTGGCAGCCGGCGCGCAGGTCTACTTCCTGCTCACCGGCCGGCGCGACAAGGTCCGCCCGGCCCTCTTCGCCCGTGATCTGACGCTCGCCCTGATCGCCTTCGGCTTCACCTTCTGGCTCGTGGCGGGCGCCGGCTACGCCGCGATCTACCAGGGCGTTCTGTTCCTCTTCGCGGGCATCCTGGTGTACGCGTGGATGGCGGCCCGGCGGGAGGCGCGACGCGGGCAGCAGCCGTTGGAGGATGAGCCGTCGGGGGATGCGTCGTCGGGAGATGCCCCGACCGCTCCCGCCACCCCGGCCGGCGTCAGGTAGCTCGCGGGCGTCATGCGCCCGGCGGCCGGTACTCCACCTTCTGGCGTACCGCCTCGTCGACCTCCTCGGCGGTCAGCAGCACCACGGTGCTCGTGTGCACACCACCGGCCGCCGAGGTGACCAGACCCATGGCGGCGGCGGAGGTGTTGTTCGGCAGCTCCACCGTGGCGTACACATCCTCCTCGCCGAACGCCCAGTACATCGATTCGAGCCGACCGCCCAGGCCCTGGACCATGCGCTCGACGACGTCGCGGCGCGCACTGCCGCCGTCTTTGATCAGGCCCTTCAGTCCATCCACGGTCAACCTGACCCTGAAGAGGTATTTCGGCATGGTCTCCGCCTTCCATGTGCGTCTCGGCATCCACCCCTCATCCGCATCCTCCTGCCGACCGACGCCGACCGTCGCGGGGACGGCCGCCATACGGCTTAGGGGGCGGGGGTGCGGAACGCCGCTACCGACGGCACCGACGGCATCAACGGCATCAATCGGAGACGATCGACAAGAGGTCTGAGAGCCCGAAGAATCCGAGTACGCCGGCGAGGATGACACCTGCCAAGACCCCGGCGCAGCCCAGAGCGATGACCACGGTGAGCCATGTCCGCCCAACCGCCGCGTGGTAGTCGGCGTCGTCATCCCAATCCTGCACAGGACTCCCCCCCCCGGTCGACTGGCTGCGCGAGCGGTTGCGTGAGTGGTTGCATGAGTGGTTGCGCGAGCCACAGTCGTCATGCCTGCACCCGGGTGCCAGCATGATCGATCCAGTCTGGCAGATCGATTGACGCGCCCCAGGTGACAGCGGGTGGGACGGCCACCCTGCGTCGTCACTAGCCTCCTGAGGATGCGCATAGATCAGATCGGCTCCTGGCTCCATGAGCATGATGCGGCTCCGCAGCCCGTGACCCTGTCGGCCCAGTTCAATGCGTACCTCAGCACGCTCCCGTGGGGAGGTGGCGGCATCGACTGGCAAGACCTGCCGCACCACTCACTCAGGCTGGACGGCGTCTCGGACGAAGACGTAGTGAACTGGGCTCGTCAGACGCCCGTTGCTCTGCACAGGCACACGCTGATCATCGACTCCGCCTCCGAGCCGGGCGTGGTGTGCCGGTTCGAAGACGCCATGCGGGATTTCGAGCTGCTGTCGAACCGACCCGAGCTCTATAGCTGCGGCGTCGATCTCGTAGAGGGCGAGGTGCAGCCGGCCTTCGACCACTTCATCGAGCGGCGTTCCTTTATGACCCTCCATGCACGCTCATAGCGGCGGTCTGAGTTCGGCTGCGGCCGGTAGGGCAGACCGACCGTTGCCTTGCCTCTCTAGTCCTCAGGCATGGGCTTCATCTCGACGCCGTGCCGTTTGGCGATCTCAATGAAGCGATCGACGTCCGGCGGAGAGTCCGACCGCGGCGGCAGCTCGTGCCGCTGGGTCGGTTCACCCGCCTCGGCGAAGAATTTGTCGAGATCGCCCGGCGTGTAGGTGACCAGGAGACGCACCGTGCTGGTGGGCTCGAACCGCTCCAACGTCCCCTCAGGGATATGGAAGAGAGAGCCGGGACGTCCTTCGACCACCTCGTCGCCGAGGTGCATGCGCAGCGTCCCCTCGATGACATAGACGGTCTCGGTTCCGGGGTGGATGTGGGGCGGTGGACCCATCCCCTCCGGGATCGTCATCTCCATGATGGTCATCGCGCCATTGGTCTCCTCGCCGGACGCCTTGACCTCGTAGAGGCTGTCCAGCATCCAGAACGCCTTCCCATCGCCGCGGTGGCGTACGACGGTGTTTTTCGCCATGCGATCGCTCCTTGCCTCGTGGCCCTCCCCGAGGTCTTCCCGCCGCGCGGCAGAGCGGAAAGCCTCCATCTGGGTACGACTGCCGGACTGCCGGACTGCCGGCGGGGAGTGGGATCGGAGGCCTGGCTCGCTGCCCGGATATTCACCCGTTCGTGCCGGGAACTCCCGTTCGTTGTGTGGGATGGGGGCTGCACGGCCCCGAGGGGGCGAGGCGACGGTATGAGCAGTGGAGCTTGTGTGGGGAATCAGGTGGCCGAGCCGGATGCGGTCTCACATGCCGACGGCGAGGAGCGCGCCGACCCGCCGGGTCGAAAGCCCGGGAAGCGCCGATCCTTGTGGAAGGAGGTGCCGATCCTTCTCGGTGTGGCACTGGTGCTCGCGCTGCTCGTCAAGACCTTTCTGGTGCAGGCATTCTCCATCCCGTCGGAGTCGATGGAGAAAACCCTGCAGCGAGGTGACCGGGTTCTGGTGGACAAGCTGAGCCCGTTGTTCGGATCGCAGCCGAGCCGTGGTGAGGTGGTCGTCTTCCACGACCCGGACAATTGGCTGGCCGGCGAGCCGACGCCGCGCCCGAACGTCGTGCAGACGGTGCTCAGTTCCGTCGGACTGATGCCGTCCGTGGGGGAGCGGGACCTGATCAAACGGGTCATAGCCGTCGGCGGCGACACGGTTCAGTGTCAGGGCGCGGGACCGGTGAAGGTCAACGGCAAGCCGCTGCGTGAGCCCTACGTCTTCGCCGGGAACACTCCCTGCAGCCTCGACGACCACGGTGGTCAGTTCACGGTCACCGTCCCCAGAGACAAGATCTGGGTCATGGGTGACCACCGGCAGCGCTCGGCCGATTCCCGCTACCACCAGAACGACAAGAACCACGGCTTCGTCCCCGTCGACAACGTCATCGGCCGCGCCATCGTCGTCGCCTGGCCGGTCACACGCTGGGACACGCTGCCCGTCCCGGACACATTCGGTTAGCAGCGAGCGGGCTTGTTTCGCGCTGGTCGACGCGCCGTGGGGGTGGCTTGCGGGTGCCGTCTGTGAGCCGTATGGCGCCACCCTGGTGCCATGTGCTGGGCTGACGGGGTGCTGGCCACGAGGGTGCCGCCTGCTGAATTGTCGTCTGTGACCTGGATCGTCTGTGCGACGGCGGGCGGGTAACTCACCCGCCGCACCGGCGCGGTATTGCGCCCACGTGATATCGCCATGGCGCCATGAGAGTCGCTGTGGTGCCACGGCGGCTTGCGGTGGCGCCATCGTGGCGTTACGGTAGTGCCATGGATCTGACGCCCTACGTCGACAACCTCCGGCATGAGCTCGCGGTCGCCGCGGATGCCGGTGGGGACGAAGCCCGTGCCCTGGCCGAGCGGCTGACCGCGCCTTTGGAGTCGGCCGCCCGGCTGACCTTGCTGAACGCGCTGTCCGCCGCGATGGGTGAGGTCACCCGTGATCTGGTGCCGGGCTCGGTCGACGTACGGCTGCGCGGGCTGGATCCGGAGTTCGTGGTGACACCGCCGCCGGGGTACGAGGCGTTCGAGGAGGCGGGGGAGAGCGAGAGCGCTCCGGCGCCTGTGCCTGTGCCGGTGCCTGTGGCGGATGCCGAGGAGGGTGGCACCGCGCGTATCAACTTCCGGCTTCCGGCTCATCTCAAGGCCCGGGTCGAGGAGGTTGCCGGCCAGGAGGGCCTGTCGGTCAATGCCTGGCTGGTGCGGGCCGTCGCCCACGCGCTGGAGCAGCCCGGTGAGCGGGCTCGCCCGGCGGCCGGCCGCCGGGCTCGGGGGCAGCAGGGCTTCACGGGCTGGGTCCGCTAGCCCGGCACCACCGGCACCAACCACGGCACCAGGCGCCAACCCTGCGCCACGCACCGGCTCGGCACCGCGCGCCGGCCAAGGGCCACGCACCAGCTCGGTACCGCTCAAAGCTCAGTACTTATTCGCCCGCCTGACCAGCGGGAACGTAGACATAGCCATGAGGACGGGACAGCCATGCCAGTTTTCGACACGCCCGAACCGATCGTCGCCACCCTCGAATTCGACTGCGGGTCGGCCCGGATCATCGCGAGCAAGCGCACCGACACCGTTGTCGAGGTGCTGCCGAGCAACGACGCCGACGAGGCCGACGTACGGGCCGCGGAGCAGACCAAAGTGACCTGCTCGGGCGGTAAGTTGCTGGTCAAGGGGCCCAAGAAGCGCTCTCTGTTCGGCAGGAGCGGCTCGATCGAGGTGACCGTGCAGCTGCCGGTCGACTCCGATGTCCTGGGGACCACGCCCATGGCGGACTTCGTGTGCGAAGGCCGTCTGGGGGAGTGCCGGCTGAAGACGTCGCTGGGGGCCATCCAGGTCGAGGAGGCGGCAGCGGTCAATCTGCGCACCAGTCACGGCGCGATCAGTGTGGACCGTGTGAGGGGAGACGCCGAACTGGTCGGGGCGGGGCGGATCGACGTCGGCGAGATCGCGGGCGCGGCGATCGTCAAGAACGGCAACGGGGAGACGGTGATCGGTGAGATCACCGGCGATCTGAAGGCGAACTCCTCCAACGGCGCCATCGCCGTGGACATCGCGCACGCCTCGGTCGAGGCCAAGTCCGCCAATGGCGCGGTCAAGATCGGCGACGTGGCGCGTGGTCAGATCACGCTCCAGGCCGCCGCCGGTGACCTGGAAGTCGGCATCCGCAAGTCCACCGCCGCCTGGCTCGACGTCCACACCCGGGTCGGCCGTGTGCACAACACCCTCGGCGAGTCCGACGGCCCCGGCGACGCCGCCAACAAGGTCGAGGTACGCGCCAACACCGGCGTCGGCAACATCACCATCCGCCGCGCCTGACCACCTGGTCACCTGGTCACCTGGTCACCTGACCACCTCAGCGGCGGCTCCGACCACGCGATCCGCCGCTCACTACCACGCCACACCGCACCACGCCACGCCCGCACAGCACTTCACGCAGCCGTCGGGCTCACCCTGGCCCGCTACGGCTGGCCCGCTTGGCCTTCAACCGCGACGCGAAGCCGCAACCGGCCCACCGCGTAAGCCACTTCGCGCTTCAGCGCTTCACCCCGTACGGCACATCATCCGGCAGCGCATCACCGGTAGATCACCTCCACCTGGCCTGCCCGTCCGCCGTACCGCGCGTCACGTTCCACCGCAATGTTCACCGCACTTCACCGTGCCCTCAGTACCCAGCGCTCAGTACTCAGCACTCAGCAATCGCGACGTAGTGCTCCGCGCTCAGCGCTCACCACGTACTGCTGCTCAGCACTCAACACCGGAGGACACCATGCACGACGACCCCTCGGCGAACCCCGCCGTCCCCGCCCCCGACTTGGCGCAGCACTCCGAGCCGGTGACGCTGCCGACCGACCGCCGCAAGGGCTGCCCCTTCGACCCGCCCGCCGAGCTGACGCAGTACCGCGACGAACAGCCGCTCCGCCGGCTGCGCTTCCCTGACGGGCATATCGGCTGGCTGGCCACCGGCCACTCCGTGTGCCGCGCGATCATGGCCGACGCGCGGTTCAGCTCCCGCAAGGAGCTCATGCACGACCCGCACATGGACATAGGCGACATGGAGATGCCTCCGGCGGCGCCCGGCGAGTTCCTCCACATGGACGAGCCACAGCACGGCCGTTACCGGAAGCTGCTGGCGGGCAAGTTCACCGTCCGCCGGATGCGACTGCTCACCGAGCGAGTCGAGCAGGTCACCGCTGACCACCTGGACGCCATGGAAAAGGCCGGGACGGCCGTGGACCTGGTGAGCGCGTTCGCCAAGCCCATCCCCGCGATCATGATCTGCGAGCTGCTGGGGGTGCCGTACCAGGACCGGAACTCCTTCCAGGAACAGGCCGCGACGATCTTCAACTCGGACAACCTGGACGACAAGATGGCCGCCTACACAGCGATCCAGGCGTACCTCACACAGCTGGTGGCCGCCAAGCGCACCGAACCCACCGACGACATACTCAGCGACCTCACCGAAAGCGACCTCACCGACGAGGAACTGATAGGTGTCGGCTTTCTTGTGCTGGCGGCCGGGCTCGACACCACCGCCAACATGCTCGGGCTCGGCACCTTCGCGCTGCTGAGCAACCCTGACCAACTCGCCGCCCTGCGCAGCGATCCGAGCCTTGCGGGCCAGGCCGTCGAGGAGCTGTTGCGCTATCTGACCATCGCCGACCCGATGTTGCGGGTCGCGCTGGAGGACATCGAGATCGACGGCCGGCTGATCAAGGCCGGTGAGGTGATCGTCGTCTCCTTGCAGGCAGCCAACCGCGACCCGGCGAAGTACCCGGAGCCCGACCGCCTCGATCTGCACCGCAAGGCCATCGGCCATCTGGCCTTCGGCCACGGCGCCCACCAGTGCCTGGGCCAGCAGTTGGCCCGCGTCGAGATGAGCGTTGCCTTCCCGGCGCTGCTCACCCGTTTCCCGACGTTGCGGCTGGCCGTTCCTCCCGAGGAGGTACCGCTGCGCGCCAACCCTGGCATCTACGGCGTACAGAGCCTTCCCGTCACGTGGGACAAGGAGTAGCCCGATGGCTGTCACCCTGACCATCACCGTTGACCGTGACCGCTGTGTCGGCGCCGGGATGTGCGCACTGACCGCCCCTGAGGTGTTCGACCAGGACGACGAGGAAGGCCGGGTGGTCGTCCTCGACACGGAGCCGGCACCCGCCCACCAGGCCGCGGCTCGCCACGCGGCCGGTCTCTGCCCCGCCGCGGCCATCACCGTCACCGCCACCGACACGACAACGCACCAGCAGTGAGGGGAGGACCGCAGCCCCCGGCGGCGACAGGTCGCCAGGCTGTTGCTGTCCACGACGCCTGCCGCGGACAGCAACAGCAGCAGTGCTCAACCTCGACCGGGGAAAGGGAAATGCCCCTGCCAGTCCCGCGTTTGGTCAGCGCGGCGCTCGGATGCCGTCGATGATGCGGGTCCAGTTGTCGCTGCCGTGTCCGTTCTCGATCGCGCGCCGGTAGTGGGCCTGCACGGCCAGGGGGAGGGCGAGGTCGAGGCCGAGTGACGTGCTGGTCTCGACGATGTGATCGGACGTCGCGCCCATCATGATGACCGTGCTGAGGTCGCCGGGATGCTCGCCGGCATCCAGCGCGGCGCCGGGAGTCTCTTCGCCGGCGCTCAGGATGGCGCCGATCGAGTCGGTGAAGGAGAGCAACTCCGGCAGTGCCTCCCTGGCCTTCATTCCTGCGGTGCCCAGCATCGCGGTGGCGTGCATCAGCGCGGACAGGGTGGTGAGGAACACCGTGAGTTGGGCTTGGTACATCATCTGGGCGAGGCCCGGATCCTCGCCCAGATACTTGGGCGTGCCGATGGGCGCCAGCACCGCCCGGTAATTTTCCATCACCTCGTCGGGGCCGCTGTAGTAGATACAGGCCGCCTCCGTGCCGACCATCGGCGCCGGGACCATGACACCACCGGTGAGGAAGGCGGCGTCGTGGCTCGCCGCCCAGGTTGCTGCCTTGCGTGTGCGGTCGGGCGTGTCCGAGCTGAGATTGACGAGCGTCCGGCCGGCGAGCGATGCGGTGGCACTGTCGGTGTCGAGGATGTCGTACATCGCCTGGTAGTCGGTGAGGCTGAGGATCACGAGGTCACTCGCTTCGACCGCCTCGCCGGGTGTCGCCGCGAGCGTGGCTCCGTCGGCGACGACGCCGTCGGCCCGGCCGGCGGTGCGGTTCCAGACGGTGACCCGGTGGCCTGCGGCGAGGAGGGTACGGGTCATCGCCTGGCCCATCGGGCCGAGCCCGATCACGGTGACTGAACTGTCCTGCTGGGTGCTGTGGTTCGGTTTTTCGTTCACCCCTCCATGCTCGGAGGGTGCCGCTAGTCTCGGAAGTACCCACTATTTTCTGCGGTACTTACCTTTTTGTAAGGGGGGTCACTGATGGCCAAGGCGCCGAGATGCGGGCCTTACATCTGCGGCATCGACGCTGCGCTCGACGTGGTGAGCGGCAAGTGGAAGGGGCTGATCCTCTGGGAACTCGACGCCCATGGCGTACGCCGCTTCGCCGAACTCCGTCGCGGTCTGCCGGGAGTGAGCGAGAAGATGCTGACCCAGCACCTGCGCGAGATGGAGAAAGACGGACTCGTGCACCGCGAGGTCTATGCCGAGGTGCCGCCACGGGTTGAGTACTCCCTGACCGAGCACGGGCACACACTCAATCAAGCGCTCGCGCCGCTCGGCGCCTGGGGGAGTGAACGAACGCGTCGCGAAGGCCTCGAAGTGGTCGACGTGGCCGAGACCTCGCACGGCTAGGCGGCATCGCGGCCACCAAGCGAATGCGTACGCGCCGCTCCGCCACCGGCGGAGTGGCGCGGGCGACCGACGAGACACTGATCGCTGATCTCCTCCTCGATGGCGGTCAGTTGGTCGAGGGCCTTGGGCTACGGCACGCGGGCGTGCCCGTGCTCCAGGAGCTGCCGGGCGTCGGAAGGCAGGCCGCCGACGCCGATCGCGAAACGAGACATGACGAGGCGAGACGAGACGATCTGTCTTGCCAAGGTGATTCCTGACGCGTAAGGTGCTGCGCATGGGTTCCCTGTTCCTGTGATTGCCAAGCGAGTGACCGCGTCGAGCTGAGCTCCGCCGTCACTGCCGTCATCGCTGCCTTCCCGTGTGTCTGTACCGTGCTGCGCCTTTCGGCGCCCAACTTCGCTTGCTGGGCGCCGCCGTAGGACCCGTCAGGTACGCGGGACGTGTCATCGACCTCATCTGACCTTCACCCGACCCGCTCGGCTCTGCCGCCGACAACAGGGGGTATCTCCATGCACGTCTCTTCACCCACGCCGTCGCCCACAGCCACCGCCACCCCCACTATCACCGCCACTGTTACTCCCGTCCCCGTCCCCGTCCCCGTCCCACCCGCACAGCTGGCGTTCCACGACGTCACCAAGCGCTACGCCGACCATGTCGTCCTCGATGCGGTCTCCTTCGCCGTCAAGCCGGGCGAGCGGGTCGGTGTCGTCGGCGACAATGGCTCGGGGAAGTCCACACTTCTGAAGCTCATGGCCGGTCAACTAGCCGCTGACAACGGCGAGTTGACGGTGTATGCGCCCGGCGGCACCGGCTACCTCGCGCAGACCCTGGAGCTGCCACCCGACGCCACCGTCCAGGACGCCATCGATCTCGCCCTGGCCGAACTGCGTGACCTCGAAGCGCGGATGCGCCGTGCCGAGGCCGACCTGAGCGGCGGGGCCGCGGGAGCCGAGCTCGACGCCGCCTTGAAGGCATACGCGGAGCTGGTCGAGCGCTACGAGGTGCGCGGCGGGTACGCGGCCGAGGCGAGGGTGGACAGCGCCCTGCACGGACTCGGACTCCCGGATTTGGCGCGCGGCAGGCGGCTGGGCACCCTCTCCGGCGGCGAGCGGTCCCGTCTGGCGCTGGCCGCCACACTCGCCTCCCAGCCCGAACTGCTCCTGCTGGACGAGCCGACCAACGACCTGGACGACCAGGCCGTGGGCTGGCTGGAGGCGCACCTCCGCGCGCATCGCGGCACCGTCGTCGCGGTCACCCATGACCGCGTGTTCCTGGAAAGGCTCACCGCCACGATCCTGGAAGTCGACTCCGGCACGGTCTCGCGCTACGGCGACGGCTACGACGGCTATCTCGCCGCGAAGGAAGCGGAGCGTCGGCGCCGACTGCGGGAGTATGAGGAGTGGCGCGCCGAACTGACCCGCAACCGGCGGCTGGTGGAATCCAACGCGGCGCGGCTGAACGACATGCCGCGCAAGCTGCCGTTCGCCGTCTTCGGCCATGGCGCCTTCCGGTCGCGCGGCCGCGGGCACGGCGCGATGGGCCGTATCCGCAACGCCAAGGCACGCCTTGAACGGCTGACGGACGACCCCGTCGCGGCGCCACCCGCCCCGCTCGTATTCACCGCCCGCATCGCGACCGCGGACCGTATCGCCACCGCGGACGGGCGCGCGCGGGAAATGCCGGCGGTGCGGGAGCAGTCACTTCGGATGGCGGCCGAGGTCGTCGACCTGCACCTCGGCGATCGGCTGCATCTGCCCGCGCTGCACCTGGGGGCCACCCAACGACTATTGGTGACCGGCCCCAATGGTGCCGGCAAGAGCACGCTGCTGCGGGTGCTGGCAGGGGAGTTGCGGCCAGATGGCGGTTCGGTACGTGTGCCCGGTCGCGTCGGACACTTACGGCAGGAGGGGACGCCCTGGGCCCCAAAGCTGACCGTGTTGCAGGCGTTCGCCCAGGGGCGGGTGGGCACGGTGGACGAGCACGCTCAAGCGCTGCTCTCACTGGGCCTGTTCGGTCCGGCGGAGCTGCGGCTACGGGTGGGGAGCCTGTCGTACGGGCAGCGGCGCCGGATCGAACTCGCCCGGCTCGTCAGCGAACCGACAGATCTGCTGCTGCTCGACGAGCCGACCAACCACCTGGCTCCCGCGCTCGTCGAGGAACTGGAACAAGCACTGGCGGACTACCAAGGCGCTCTGGTGGTCGTCACTCATGACCGCCGGATGCGCTCCCGGTTCACCGGCTCCCACCTCGCGCTGCACGATGGTCAAGTCGCCTACATCCGGCCGTAGTCGGGGAATCTGCCCATGGGCCCGAGGCCGCTACTCGACCTCGGGAAACCAGACCTCGTAGATGTTGCCCTCGCCCTCCTTGCTCCGCTCGACGGCGAACGCCGACTCGGAGCGCTTTTCACCCGCGTAGACGGACAGGGCCCCGCCGGTGAGCACGTGGAGGAAGCCGTGATAGTCGAAGTCCTCTTCATCGTGCTCTTCGCCGTCCGCTTCGTCGTCCGCTTCGTCGGCGACGTCGTGTCCCTCGCCCGAGCGATCCGCGTCGATCCCCATGGCAGCCAGAGTGGCACGCCGGTCGCCGCCGATGACCTCCAGCTCATCCCAGCCATCGATCGTCAGGTCGGGGGCACCGGGCACGGCTACGAGGACCTTGGCGTAGGAGGCCCCGAAGTCTCGTTCGCAGACCGCGATGATCCTGGCGTCCGGGTACTTCGTCTTCTGCGCCTCGAACTCGTCCTCCAGAGCCGAGGAGATCCCGTTATCGACGAGAGCCGGATCGCTGATCTTCACTGTGGAACCCCAGGCCGAGGCCCACACCCAGTCCAGTTCTTCCCGGCTGGCCGCGTGTCCCGGATGCTCAAGCCGGGACGGGGCGTCCTCGCGCACGATCGTGGACACGGTATGCAGGGACAGCACGGCTGCCCTGGCCGCCGCCGGGTCGTGGGGAACAGCAGTCGGCCGATCGTGGGGCAGAAGCGGGGCCGGGAAAGGGGGATGGACGACGACAAGGTGCGCGTGACCGCTGTGACGCGGATCCACCTGCGTCTCGGGGGCTATGGGACTCATACCGCCGAGCCTATCCGCGGCCTCAACGCACTGGGTGGGAGCGGCAATCGCCAAGCTTCCGAGTTGTAGCGGTAGTTGTAGCTGTAGTTGTAGCTCTAGTTGTGTGAAGGATGCGGGAATCTGACCAACGGAATGCCGTGCAGCCGAATCCGCCCGGACCGGGTTTTTGTCCGCGTCCATGACCACGATGGTGACCTTCTGCCTTGCCTCATCCAGGTTGAACGGTGCCGGGCGCCGGCGAATGCAACCAACACTGCAACCACGGAGCACCATGTTGTGGCTGCTCAGGGGGCGATTGCGGCTCCGCCGCAGGCGCGTTGGCCGGCGTGGTGTCGTTGTTCTTGGCTCGGGCGGCGGAAGCAGCGACTGGTGCGCGTACGTTGGCGAGGCTGGTGATCGGCATGTGTCCGAGGAGTGTCTATGCGTGCGATGCAGTTCGAGCGGTTCGGTGGTCCAGAGGTCCTGGTGGAGGCTGATGTGCCGGAGCCGGTGGCGGGGGTGGGGGAGACCCTGGTGGAGGTGGAGGCCGCCGGGGTGAATTTCGGTGACATCAAGCAGATCGCCGGCGAGCACACCGATGGTCCGTACGCGCCGAAGGTGCCGCTGCCGCATGTTCCCGGCATGGAGGTCGTCGGCCGGGGTGCAGATGGACGGCGGTTCCTCGGGTACGTCGCGCAGGGTGGGTACGCCGCGAAGACGGTGGTCGCCGACCGAGACCTGGTCGCCTTACCGGAGAGTGTCGGCGCGGGTGAGGCGTTGGCCGTGCTCATACAGGGTTTGACGGCGTGGCATCTGCTGCGGTCGGTCGCGCGGATAAGGGTCGGCGAAAGCGTCGTGGTGCATGCCGCCGCGGGTGGGACGGGCAGCCTCGCCGTTCAGCTGGCTCGGGAGTTCGGGGCGGGGCGCATCATCGCCACGGCATCGTCCGACGAGAAGCGCGCCGCCGCCCTCGAATTCGGCGCGGACGCGGCGATCGACGGCGAGGCGGAGGGCTACCGGGAGCGGGTCCTCGATGCCAATCACGGGCGACCGGTCGACATCATCCTGGACGCCATAGGTGGTGCCGTCCTCGACTCCGCCCTGGACACACTCGGATATCTCGGCCGGCTGGTGACCTACGGAGCCTCGTCGCGGCAGCAGGCCTCTGCAATTTCGCCGAGCCGGCTCGCGGTGGAGAGCATCACCGTTGCCGGTTTCTGGATCGTTCCGCTCATTGCCCGGGACGGGGCCGGTGGTGCGGCGCTGGAGGAACTGCTCGACCTCACTGCGCGGCGTCGCCTGCGGCCGTTGGTCGGCGGAGAGTACGACCTCGCGCGTGCTCGTGAGGCGCATGAGGACATGCTCGGCCGCCGCACGAAGGGAAAGCTGGTTCTCCGTCCTTGAAGCTGGATCTCGTGCCGTAGCCGAACTGTTTTGGCTGGTGGGGGGATTGATGACTGCCTGCCAGTCCGCCAGTCCGCCAGCCCGCCAGCCCGCCAGTCCGAGATATGGCAGGTACCTCAGCTGTTGTGCGACCGTTCGGTATCAGGTCGGGTGCTGGTGCTCAGGCCGCTCAGAGCGCTCAGACCGCTCCCGCATCGGGGGCGGCGCTGTTGGTATCCGGAGTGCGGCAGGCGTCGAGAAGGGCGCTCAGACGGCGTGCGGGCGTGGCGGGGTGGACGGCCAGGCAGGTTTCGGCGGTCAGGCCGGGTGGGGCGAAGGGGCGGAAGACGGTGCGGCCGGTCGGCAGATGTTGGGCTTGGGCGGCGTAGAAGACGGTCCAGCTGGGCTTGCCGGTCGCGATGGCAGCGAGGGTGTCCTGGTCGGTGGTGAAGGCGGGGCCGAGGACGGGTTCGAACCCGGCGTTCCTGCACGCTCCGGTGACCAGGTCGACGAGTTGCGGGTTGGCCTCGCGGGGAACGATGCGCAGTGGGATGCCGGCGAGTTCGGCGAGGGGCACCGTGGGGTGGGCGGCCAGGGGATGCGTGGCGGGGAGCGCCGCCACCAGGGCGTCCTTCCAGACCGGGATGAGGTCCAGGCCGGGGCTGTGCGTCAGTCCGCGGACGAAGGCCGCGTCCAGTTCGCCGTCGCGTACGGCCTGCAGTCGGGCGGTGGATGTGGAGCTCACCAGCTCCACGGTGAGTTCCGGGGAGCGGTCCGTCAGAGTCGTCAGGATGTGTTCGAGGCGTGCTCCGAGGCCGACGCTGGTGCCGATGCGCAGTACTGCGGACTTGGTGGTCCGAAGGCCGGCCATCGCGTGGAGTGCCGCTTGTTCCGAGGCCAGGATGGTACGGGCGTGCGGTAGAAGGGCGGCGCCGGCGTCGGTGAGGGTGACCTGGCGGGTGGTGCGGTCGAACAGGTCCAGCCCGAGTTCGCGTTCCAGGCGCCGGATCTGCTGGCTGACGGTCGGCTGGACGATGTGCAGTCTCTCGGCGGCGCGGCCGAAGTGCAGTTCTTCGGCGACGGCTACGAAATAGCGGACCTGGCGCAGTTCCATTCCCGCCTCCCCTCTCCAAATTCATCACGGTTCGTGATGAGAGTACGGGTGAAGTGGGTCTTGGTCGGGACGTGGCACCGCGGTGAACTGGCCCTGCTCAACACCGCGGCCAACAGGGGGCGGTGCACACGAGAGAGGGGCGTGACGATGCCGTACGCCACCGTGAACGGGATCCGGCTGTTCCACACGGACAAGGGGGCTGATAGGGCCCATGGGACCGGGATGCCGGTGCTGTTCCTGCATGGCTGGGGCACCAGTGGCCGGGTGTGGGACGCCCAGGAGGCCGATCTGGCCGCCGACCACCGAGTGGTGACCGTGGACTGGCGGGGCTGCGGCCGCACCGACCAGCCCGCCGCCGGAAACACGATTGCCGCCAACGTTGCCGACATCCTGGGCCTGATGGACGTACTGGCGCTGGACCGGGCCCTGTTGGTGGGCAGCTCGGTGGGCGCGAACTTCGCCCTGGAGGGGGCGCTCAGGTCGCCGGAGCGGGTGGCCGGTGTCGTGTCGGTCAATGGGACCGGTTACTGGCTGAGCCAGGCGGGCATGTCCGAGCCCGTACGCTCGCTGCGGACGGCACTCGCCGCCGATCGCGCGGCGGCCCTGGCCGACTGGGTCCCACGGTGGTTCGGCCCCGGAGCGGACCCGGACCTGGCGCGGCAGACCGTACAGCGGATCCTTCAATCAGGCGTGTTCATCGACGAGTTGTTCGCCGATACCGCGTCGCACGACATGCGCGAGACGATTGGCCGGTTGGCGGTCCCCGTGTTCTTCGCGCACGGCCGGCTCGATACCGAGATCCCCCTGGAGGTCTCCCGGACGCTGGCCGAGCTGGCTCCGTACGGTGAGTTGCATGTGATCGAGCGGGCGGGCCATATGCCGCATCAGGAACAGCCTGCCGTGGTCAACGCCCTGATCCGCGCCGTGCTCGCCCGCCTGGCCACCGAAGCGGCCCCGTCCGCCTGACACGACCGTCACGATCACGACCGTCACGTCACGATCGCCACGATCGTCATGACTGTCCCTTCCCGGTTCTTCAGGCTCCCCGAACGGCTCCCCTGAACTCCGGGGAATACCGTGTTCATTGAAGTCCTTGGAAATACCGTGACCGTTGACAACCACTGCTGCACGGTGCGCAGACCGGCTCCCACGCAGCCGGGCGGAAGTGAGGAAGCCATGGATTTCCCTTTATCGGCGGCCCGTGAGGCCGTCGCGCTCGCACTTGCCGAGGACGGGGCCCACGATGACGTCACCACCCGCTGGAGTGTGCCCGCGGGACTGCCTGCGAAGGCCGAGATCAAGGCCAAGCAGGCCGGAGTGATCAGCGGGCTGCCGATCGTTGCCGAGGTGTTCGGCCGGCTCGACCCCACGGTCGAGGTGGAAGAACTGGTCCCGGAAGGGACGCTCGTCCCACTCGGCGAGCCGGTGGTCCGCCTCACGGGCGAGGCGCGCAGCCTGATCACCGGGGAACGCACCGTACTCAACTTCCTGCAACGCATCTGCGGCATAGCCACGTTGACGAAGAAGTACGTCGACCTGGTCGCCGACCTGGGTGTCAAAGTCCTCGACACCCGCAAGACGGCCCCCGGGCTGCGAGCTCTCGACAAATACGCAGTCGCTTCCGGGGGCGGCAGCAGCCATCGGCTCGATCTGTCGGCGATGGTGCTGCTCAAGGAGAACCACATCGCGGCTTCCGGCGGCGTCGCCGCGGCGATCCACGCGGTCCGCGCCGGAATGGCCGCCGAGGGCCGCGACATGCTCATCGATGTCGAGGTGGAGACCGTGGCAGAAGCGGTGGAGGCGCTGCATGCGCGGGTGCCCTGGATCATGCTGGACAACATGACGGTGGCCGAGATCAGGCAGGTCGTCCAGGCCCGGCAGGAGATCGCCCCTGGTCACGGAGTCGTCCTGGAGGCCTCCGGAGGAATTACCCCGGAGCGGCTGAGGCCGATCGCCGAGGCCGGTGTGGACATGGTCTCCGTCGGCGCTCTGACGCACAGCGCCCCCGGACTGGACCTGAGCATGCTGCTGATCGGGACGACCCGGCCGTGAGCGACCCATCGCCGACGCAGCCCGGCGGTGGGGACCCATCCCCGGGCGAGCCCGGCGGGAACCCATCCCCGGCCGAGCCGGGCGGGAACCCATCCCCGGCCGAGCCCGGCCCCGCCCCGGAAGCGGACATCATCGTCGACGGCACCGGACTGCTCTGTGTCACGCTCCTCATACGGCTCCGGGCCGCGATCGCCCAAGCCGAGCCGAACACCGTCGTACATGTCATCGCGACCGATCCCGCCGCCCCGCTCGGCTTGCCTGCCTGGTGCCATATGACGGGCCATCACTATCTCGGAATGACAGGCCATCACCATCACCACCTAGGACCCGTCCTCGACGACACGGACAGCAGCGTTTACGCGCTCAGGCTCTCCGCCGACGCACGCCCGACTCGCCCCGACGCCCCTTGGCGCCCGAGCACGCCGGAGCGTTGACACTGGCCGTGGCCGTGAAGTGCCGGGGCCCGCCCCGAGTGGTGATCAAGATGCGGGGCAAGGGCGTCTCTCCGTGATCGGTCTGGGCCCCGGTGGAACCCGGGCGCGGCGCCGGTTGCCGGGGCAGCTGCGCCTGCGGAACTTACCGATAGGGAAGAGGAGTTGATGGAACCGTGGCACGGGAAACGCGGGACACTTTCGACGAGGGCTACCTCCTGGACAATCGGCAGGCCGAGGCGGGGGAGCGGTTCACCGCACTGTCGGCGCTCTTCGACCCGTCGACGTTCCGGCACTTCGAGACGGTCGGGGTCGGCGAGGGGTGGCGATGCTGGGAGATCGGCTCCGGTGGGCCCACGGTGCCGGCCTGGCTGGCCGAGCGCGTCGGCCCGACCGGGCATGTGGTGGCCACCGACATCGACACCTCCTGGATGCGGAAGGAAGAGGAAGCAGGCTTCGAGGTGCTGCGCCACGACGTGGCGGCCGAGGCACCCCCGGCCGGGGGACCGTTCGACCTGATCCACGCCCGGCTCGTGCTGGTCCACGTCGTCGACCGCGACAAGGCCCTGCGGTCGATGGTCGAGGCGCTGCGCCCCGGAGGGTGGCTGGTGCTTGAGGACGGCGACACGGCGTTGCAGCCGCTGATCTGCCCCGACGAGTACGGGCCCGAGCAGGAGCTGGCCAACAGGCTGCGCCGTGGCTTCCGCGAGCTGCTGCGGCAGCGCGGAGCGGACCTGGCGTACGGGCGCAAGCTGCCGCGGCTGCTGCGCGAGGCCGGACTCGCCGACGTCGAGGCCGATGGCTACTTCCCGGTCACCTCACCCGCGTCCACCGTGCTGGAGGAGGCCACCGTCCGCCAGCTCCGCGACAAGCTCGTTGCCGCGGGGTTGGCCACTGACGAGGAGGTCGACCGCCACCTGGCCAACCTCGCCGCGGGCGGCCTCGATCTGGCCACCGCGCCGATGATCTCCGCCTGGGGCCGCCGCCCGGCGGACGGATCCTGAGGACCTGTCCCGAGCCGGGATCGTGTGGTGGGGCGGAGCTACGGATCCAGATGGCCGCCTCCCCCCGTAAGTAGGGGCGGCTTGCGATCAGGAGAAGATCGCGTGCACCTGATCGACTGCTTCAGGCCCGTAGCCGACCGTGCCCACGGGGACCGCACCATCGATCGCCTCGATGATGCGGCCGGCCCAAACCGGCCCGAACCCTCCGCACAGCTCGATCAGTTGCACGCCCTCGCCCACCAGACGCCGCGCGACCTCGACCCCTTCCTCGGGCTTCGCCACCCCCACAAGGACGGTGCGGCACTTACCCGTGTCCACGACACTGACATCGCCGCCTTCGGAACTGCCGGCCGCCGTGTAGATGAATCCCCAGTGTGTGAGCGCCATTTGGGAAAACCCCCTGTGATCGTCGAAGCCACCAGCCAAGCAGAACCGGGACGGGGGCGTCCCGGATCGGAGGTGACGCTGCGGGTGATCCGCGCCTCACTCCGAATTCCCGGCGCGAACCGGGAGCGGCAACCTTCGCCGCGTCCACGCATGCCCATCGGCTATGCCCTAGCTTCCCCGCAGCCACCACAACAGAAGACTCACGCCCCCCGAACCGGCCGCACCGGCGGCGCCGAGGGCTGCCTGACGGGCGAGACGGCGCCAGAAGACCGCTCGGGCTGCACGCGGCCGGATAGCAGCGCTAAGGGCGGCCACGGTCCGATGAGACCGGGGCCGCCCTCGTATGCCGACTCAGCGGGCGAACTTGGTGTACTCGTCGAAGTTGATCTTCTGATCGCCGTTCTCGTCGGCCATCCGAACGATCATCTCGGCGTTCTTGTCCGAGACTTTCCCGCTGTCGGTCTGGAGAGACGCCTTGAATTCGTCGGCGGTGATGAATCCGTCTCCGTCGGTGTCGATCTCGTTGAAGGCTGCGCGCTTGTCGGCATTCATCTGGGGTCTCCTTCAAAATCGCAGGTACTGGTCGTGAGTTAACGACCGATCACGCGTGGCAGGCACGGGCGGCCGGATCGGCGTTCAGGTGATTCGTGACGGCTGGCCAGCGGGCCTGGAAGCCGGGTTCTCCGTCGTGGCGGGGGCCCAGTGCGTGCTGTCGTCCTCGTGGCTGCGGGTGCCGTACGCGGTGGCAATAATGTGGGTGATCACCATGCCGCGACCGTGTTCGTCCTGCGAGCCGGACGTCGTCCAGGCCCCCTTTCGCGCAGCCGCACAGCCGTCGGTGATGCCGACCCGCAACCGCCGGTCTGCATGCTTCCGGCGCATGTGCAGGGCCAGCCGACTTCAGCCGGCATCGGCAACTGCGCGCGACGCACCAGTGCTCAGCCGCTGATGTGGCGCGCTGCGTCGCTGCGCCCCTCGTGCGCACTTGCCCGCCTCGTCGGCTGTACCCCACGGTGGTTCGCATGCTGCTCTGGCGTTGCGCGCCTGGAGGGGAAGGGCGGTACTACGTGACTTCGTCGACACCTTGGGCGCGTGAGACATTCGCCGATCTGGCCGGACCACTCGCCGAAGTGATACCTGTGTGCCTGACGCGAGCACACGAGAGAGCGCGGGACGGCCATCAGGGCGTACACACGCAGACCCTCGAGGCCTACGGACACGGTCTGCATGCTGTCCAGTTCGAGGAACTGGCCGCCGGCCTTGAGCATCTTTCCGGCGCCACGGCCGTCCGCCTTCAGGGCCGAACCGTGATGATCGTCGCCGATCACGTGATCTACCCCATCCGATACGCCAAGACAGACGTGCCGGTGACCGCAGCGCGACTGCGGCGTGCAGCCGGCCTTCGTGCCGACCTGATACGTCGGCACGGGCCGGAGCCCATGCAAGGCGAACTCGATCTGGGCCTCGAAGACGTCACAGAGGCCGAGGTGCATCGCGATCTAGGGCAACTGCCCCTGACGCGGTCTCGTTCTCGTCGCCTACGCCTGCTCCATGGACAGAGGCGTGATCCGGCTTGAGTGGGGCATCGCGGAACTCCGTCGCGAAGACCGGTTCCTGATCTGGCATCACCACGAGCCGCTGTCTGTGCCCCATCAGCGCAGCTCGGGCTGAGTCCCGCTGCCGACCGCCCGAGGCGGGGCAACTCCGTCGGACTGGGGCTCCCGGGAACCCTGTGTATGACGGGGATCACACCGAGGCGAAAACCCGGCGTCCGGGCCGGGCGTCTAGAGGGTGTGAGATCAGTCAGGAAGGCACCGGGCGAGCCGGACGAGGAGCATCTCGTCCGGCTGGTGGGCAGAGGCGACCGTGCCGCGTTCGAGGAGCTGTACCGACGTACGTCGCCGTGGATGGCGGTGCGGCTGCGCCGACGCTGCGCGGACGAGCAGATCGTCGCCGAGGTCATGCAGGAGACGTATCTGGCGGTGTGGCGCGCGGCGGGCGCGTTCGCGGGGGCCTCGGTCGGCGGGACGGCCGTCGGATGGCTGTGGACGATCGCGGCACGCCGCCTCGTCGACGCCTTCCGGCGCAGGGCCCACCACGCCGAGCCGCCGACCGCGGCAGCGCTCGCCGACGTGGCGCCCGCCGCCGAGGAGGAGGCGCTCGCGGCGACCGTCGGCGGGGACGTCGGCGACGCGCTGCGGCGCCTGGCACCGGAACTCAGCCAGGTATTGCAGGCCATGGTCCTCGACGGGCTGACCGTCCGGGAGACCGCGGCCCTGCTGGGGCTGCCCGAGGGCACGGTCAAGACCCGTGCCCGCCGGGCCAGGACCGCGATGCGGGAGGCGCTGTCATGAGCGTGGAACACGTGTCGATGCGGATCATCGACGGTTACGCGCGCGGCGACACGGATATCGCCGCCGACGAGGTGTGGGCTCTGGAGGCCCACATGGAGATGTGCGGGGTGTGCCGTGACCGGCTGTCGGCCGCCGTCACGGCCGGGGCGCCGGCCGTGACGGCACTGGTCGACACGGTGTGGTCCGGCCTCGAACCCCAGCTGGCGGCCGTCGCGCCGGTGCCGCGCCGACGGCACTGGTCCGCGTGGCTGTCCGGGTGGCTGACGCCCACGATGGTGCCGTGGCTGGCCATGGTCATGAGCGTGACCTTGCTCGCGCTCCTGCTCGACCTGGTGGGCAACGGCTCCGACGAGGTGTCACTCGTGTTGCTGCTCGCCCCTGTTCTGCCGGTGCTGGGAGTCGCGGCGTCCTGGTCGCGTGGTCTCGACCCGGCGTACGAGCTGACGGCAGCGGCGCCAAGGGCCGGACTGTATCTGGTGCTGCGGCGCACCGCGTCCGTGCTCGCCGTGGTGCTCCCCGCGCTGCTGGTGGGCGGCTGGGCGACGGGGGTGATGGTGGCTCAGTGGCTGCTGCCCTGCCTGGCCTTCGCCTCGACGACCCTGGCGCTCGGCGGTGTCATCGGCGTGACCCGCGCCGCCGTTGTGCTGGTGGCCGGGTGGGCCGCCCTCGTCGTGGCACCGACCCTGGTCACCAACCGTACGACCTTCGTCCTGCACACCGGTGGGCTGCCCATGTGGGGACTGATCTTCGCGCTCGGCATCGGCGTCGTGATCACCCGCAGGGGCACGTACTCCGTGCTGGGAGCCCATCGATGACCATCGGAAAGGACCATCACCCCATGCCCGCGGTCAACGCGGCCGACATCGCACCGACGGCCTACGCCTGGGAGATCCGGGCCACTGGGCTGAAGGTCGGAGTCGGCAGGAAACACCTGGCCGTCGACGGGCTCGACCTGTCGCTCGGCACCGGGGTACACGGTCTGCTCGGCCCCAACGGGGCGGGCAAGACCACCCTCATCCGGGCGCTGGCCACCGTGCTGCGCCCCGCCGGGGGCACGCTGGAGCTGCTCGGCGAGCCCGTCGGCCGCATGGGCGAGTACCGAGCGCTGCGCCGCCGAATCGGCTACCTGCCGCAGGAGTTCGGCTACTACAAGCGGTTCACAGTGCGCGAGTTCGTCGAGTACATGGCGTGGCTGAAGGAGGTGCCCAAGGCGGACATCCCCGCTGCGGTGCAGCGCGCCGTGGAGCGGGTCGGCCTGGCGGACCGCGCCGACGACAAGATGAAGGCTCTGTCGGGCGGCATGGTGCGGCGGGTCGGCATCGCCCAGGCCATCGTCAACGACCCGTCGATCCTGCTGCTGGACGAACCGACGGCCGGCCTGGACCCGGCGCAGCGGCTGCGCTTCCGCGAACTACTGCAGGAGCTGGGTACGGACACCTGCGTGGTGGTCTCGACCCATCTGGTGGAGGACGTCGCCGCCGCCTGCACCAACGTGGTGCTCTTCGCCGAGGGCCGACTGGTCTTCCAGGGCCCTCCGGACGAACTGGCCTCGGTGGGCGGCCCGGAGCACGTGGGTGACAGCCCGCTGGAGCGCGGCTACTCGGCGCTGCTGTTGGGCCCTGAGCGGGGACGGCGCACCGAGCATGGACGGCGCACCGAGCATGGACGGGGAACCTGGTGAACATCCGCGTCCTGCGCATCGAACTGAAGCGTTCCGTCGCCCCATGGGCCGGCGTCGTGGCTCTGGCGACCGCGCTGGGGTTCCTCTATCTGATTCCTGGACCGTGGTGGGACGGCACCGCGCTGTGGACGGCCCAGTGGACCTCCATGGCCCTGTGGACCCGGATGCTCCTGGCCTTTCTGTGGCCGCTGGCCGTCGGGTTCGGGGCACTCCAGGGGCTGCGCGACCACCGCTCGGCGATGTCCGAGCTGCTGATGAGCACACCGCGACCCGCCCGGCACCGGGCGGCCACGCTGGCCGGCGCGACCGCGATCACCCTGGTCTCGGCCTTTGTGCTCCTCGTGTACCTGGGCACCGTGCAGGTATTCGCCAAGAGCGCGTACGCACACCTCGGCTGGCTGCCGATCACGCTGGTGGGGGCACTCTCCCTCGTCGCGGGGGCGGTGCTGGGCATGGGAGTCGGGCGCGCCGTGCCGTCTCCCCTCACCCCGCCCGCGCTGGCCGTGGCCGCCCTGGCCTTCACCACCCTCCTGCGGCAGTCGTCGGACTCGGCGGTGCCGACGGGTGCGGTCCCGATCCGGTTCTCGCTGCTCTCACCGGCGGTGGCACCAGTGCGCGAGGTGCTTCTCACGCTCTCCGCTTCCGTGCACGCCGGGCAGACGGTCTGGCTGCTCGGCATGGCCGCGACGGGCTTCGCCCTGCTGGTGGTGGCGACCCCGCGCGCCCGGCTCCTCGCCCTGGCTCCGGTGCTGGCCGGCGCGGCGATCGCCCTGCTCGTCCTTCCCTCCGATCCGCGCCGGGCGTACGTCGTCGACGAGGCCGCCGCCGCGCAGGTCTGTGACGGCCCGGTGTGTGTGACGAGGCTGCACCAGGCACGCCTCGCCGACCTCGCGGGTCCCGGCAAGGAGGCGCTGCGCCTCCTGCGGGAGACCCTGGGCAGCCATGCTCCGGTGTCGATCCGGGAGGTCACCGCCCCACGGGCATCGAGCGCCACGCTCGAGCGGTCCCGCACAGCCGTGCTCGTCGACTTCGACGACGGGGCGATCTCCACCGTGCGGGGCAAGGATCTGACCCGGGCTCTGCTCGCCCAGGGCATGGCGCCGCACTGCAACCCGCGCACCACCATCAGCAGCAGCGGCCTGCCCAGCGAAACCGCCGCGCAGAGCATCGCGGCGAGCTGGGTCCTCGGGGACCTCGTACCACTCCGCGGCACCCAGCACTCTGCGAGCAGCCTGACCGCTCTGGCCGCACCGGTGTGGAAGGAACTCAAGGCACTGCCGCGGGCCGAGCAGCGCTCGCGGATCACTGCCGCACACACCGCGGCACTCTCCTGCAGCAGCGACCCGCTCTCGGTGCTGTCCGGCGGTGAGTCCCCGTGAGATGGCTGACGCTGTACGCGCGCTCACGGCAGATGCCCGCGTCGCTCGCCGTGGTGGTCGCCAGCACGGTGGCGGTGTGGGCCCTCGCCCGGGACGGCGGCCCGGGGCCCGTTGATCCGCAGCTGCCCGCGCTCGTCCTCGCCCTGGGGGCGACGGCGGTATCGGTCGGGCTCGGCGGGCAGGACCACGCGCTGGACCGGACGGCGGCGATCCGCTGGGTACCCCGTAGGGCGGCGCATGTGCTGCTCGGCGGCGCGGTCATCGGCGCGGTGCTCCTGGCGGTGCAGACCATGGGCGAGGACCTGGCTACCACCGCGTTCATCATCCGCAACAGCGCGGGGATGATGGGGCTCGCCGCCGTCGGGGCGACGGTCTGGGGGGCGCAGTACGCGTGGGCACTGCCAGTCGTCTGGCTCTCGTACGCGCTCTTCGCCCCGCTTCCGATGGGTGTGCCGACGGGTGTGCTGACGCAAGTGGCGAGTTGGATGCTGCTGCCGCCCGGCACGGCGGCGGGCACTTGGACGGCCCTGGCCATCACGTTCGTCGGCACCGCGGCGTACGCGGTCGCGGGACCGAGACGGTAGCCGGTCCCAGCCACTGGGAGCGGGTGACCAGCCGGTCCGCCGTCCCTGGAACGCATTCCAGGCGTTGGGTGTTTCGCCTGGTCAACCCCCGTTCCAGCATTCCACCGTCCCTCATTGTCCGCGGTCCGTTGCCCCACGGGCCGTCCGTCCAGAAGAGTTTGGGCAGCACCGCCACCGCCACCGCCGCACCGGGAGCAGCCATGCGAACCCGAGTAGCCATCTGCGATGTCGTCGCGACCTGTGTACTGATCTGCTGCATCGCAGTCGTGATCGGACTGACCAACCACCGCTGAATCGACCGAAGTCACGCCGAAGTCCACCAACACCACGCCGAAGTCCACCAACACCACGCCGAAGTCCACCAACACCATGCTGAAATCCACCAACACCACGGGGAGTCGATCCACCATGAAGAGCTTCCGCAGCCGCGGCCGAACCCGCAGCCGCACCGCCATCGCCACCGCCGCGCTCGTTGCCGGACTGTCCCTGACCGCCTGTCAAAACGACGCCAGGCCCAGCGCTTCCGACCCCGCCGGCGACCAGACGAGCGCCGGTACCCCCGCCCCGACGGCCTCCGGGTCCGCCTCATCCGCGGCCACCGGCGGCAGCAGCGGCTCCACGTCCTCGTCCGGCGGCGGCAGCCAGAGCACCGACGGCGGTAATGGTGGTAGCAACGGTGGTGGTGGCGGCAGTTCCGCATCCGGCGCCTGCACCGACGCCAACACCAAGGTCGTCGTCAGCAAGGTCACCCGCCCGATCAACCACCTCCTGCTCACCGTCACCAACACCGGTTCCGGCAAGTGCGACGCCTACGGTGCGCCCGCGCTCCGCTTCGACGACGAACAGTCCGCCACCCAACTCGTCGAGGACAGCCGCCCGCAGGCCGTCGTGTCCCTCGCCCCCGGCGAGTCCGCCTACGCCGCGATAAGCCTCACGGGTGAGCCCGGCGGGGAGACCCACGGCCGTACGGCGCAGAAGCTGGGCGTGCTGTTCACCCCGCGCAGCGGTTCCGGTTCGGTCGGCAGTCCCGTCGTCCTGAGGCTCCCGGAGGGCACCTTCAAGGACGACAATGCGGCAGTCACCTACTGGCAGAGCGACATGCAGGACGCGCTCGGCTTCTGAGAGCCGACGAGGGCGGCGGCGGGCTTTCGGCCCAGCTCCCCAGTCTGCCGCCGCGATCGACCAGTGCGGCGCCGCTCCCTACCCCCGGTCGGCATGCATATGACGCGACGTCAATGCACAGGGCTCGCACCGTTGTCAGTGGTCGTCGCTACGGTGCCTGTCATGACCGACATCTCTTTCTGGACCTGCCCGCCCGAGACGACCGTCCGCAGTTCGAACTCCGAGGAATACATCATCACCCTCGTGGACCCGCCGCTGCCCGGTAGCACCGCCGAGTTGCCGCCTCACGACCACGTGCGGGCACGCACCTTCGTCGAAGCCTTCCCCACGGTCGACGCGGTGCTGGAAGAACTTCCTCCCATGCCCGCGTCCGAGGTTCTGTTTGCGGAGGAGCTCTCAGACCTGGATCTGATCACGGTTGGCTGCTGGGGTGCCGTGACCTGCATATCCGATCCGGCCCTTGCCACTTACGACGCCGGCATGACTCCGGTTCTGCATGAGGTCACAGCCCTCCGCGAGCGCCACCCCAGTGCCCTGATCGTGGGGTCCGCTGCGCCCGACTTCGGGGAGACCCACACGGAGGACGTGATCTGCCTCCCCGACGGTCTGATGCTCTCTGCTTCCGGGTTCCCCGCTTACGAATCCCCGTGGTACGTCGACGGCGACCCCCACACCGTCCTGAACGCTCTCGGCATCGACCTGGCCGATCTGACTGATGAGGACCGCGAATACCTCTACTTGGACGGAAAACCGCATGTCACCAACTGGGGGATGCTGGGAGGACTGGTCCTTGACCACTGTGGTCGCAGGCTCCGAAAAGGGCTTGAGATGTCCGTCTTCCGCGTCCGCCACACCGAGGACTACACGTCGATGATGGAGGAGATGTGGATGTGGACGAGCTAGGGATTGATTTTCCGGTAGGTCACGTGCGTAGCCGTAGCCGTAGCCGCAGCTGCATAGCCACAGGTGTATCGCTTGTACCGCTTGCATCGCCGCGACGGTGACAGTGCCTTGATCTCCCCCCCCGTCTCCGACCTCTCCGACCTCTCCGACCGGCTCGGCGACGAAGCCCTACGCTGGCGTGATGGGTGTGGGGATAGAGGTGCTGATCGTGGACTGGCCGCGGGTGGAGGCGGCCGCGCCCGACGACCGGGAAGAGCTGCTGTTCGATGCAGCCTTCGGCGAGGCGTACAGCGACGACCTCTTCGAGCATGGCTGGTCGTGGCCCGCGCAGCCGGGTGAGGACTGGTACGGCAGGTATGCCTTCCAGAACACAATGGGCTCGTACAAGCCGCACTTTTGGGCCGGTCACCGCTGGGACCACATGCGCGAGTTCGTCGCGCCGAAGCTGCGCGAAGTACTCGACCCGTTCAACGACGCGCTGTTCTGGCACGCTCTGGAGGACACCACCGGGGTCGGCTCAGGGCTGCCCGAGCGGCCGTGCACCTGGGACGCGGACCTGTTGCTGTCGTGTCCGCCCGATCACATACCGCTGATCGCCGAATGGTGGCGGCAGGCGGCACCCCAGCTGGAACTTCTACGCGACCCGTTCGCCCGCTCCGACGCCGGGCACGGTGGATGGATCACCACCGTCGAATCCTTTGCCGGCTTTCTCTCCGATTGGGGACAGGTGGTCACGGAGGCAGAGTGCCGCGGCTGGGGCATCCTCGGCCTGCGCTGCTGACCGCCACGGCTCGCCCGCCGGGAGTCCGCCGGACCTACGCCTTTCCGCACCCGGCCCACCCTCCCCACATGCTGGTCGTCGAGGCCGATGAAGGCGGCGGCATCCGCGCCTCACCTCCTTCGACCTCGGCGCCCTGCGTGGCCACCCCCGCGCCGTGATCACGGGCAACGTCTTCCGCCGCCCAGCCGCGCATCGGTCGCTTGCCGATCCTCACGTCGCCGACATCTTGGTTCGGTGGACCGCTGAGGCCGCCCGCCAGGTGTCCAGCGGCCGGACGCTCAGGCCTCAGACGTCGGTGCGGCAAGCTTGGCCAGGTGATGCAGCGAGTTGCTGAGATGCTCAGGGCTGAACGGCGGGAACTGGATGTACTCCCGGATGAACTGCGGCACCGCCGACCAGTCGTAGGTGAGCGTGACCTCAGTCTCGGACGGACCGAGCGGCGCAAGGTCGTAACGCCAGGTCCAGCCGCCGTACTCCAGGTGACCGTCGCCCTTCTCCTGCCCCGGCAGCCAGCCGATGGCGCGCGGCGGGTCGAGCACCTGGACCCTGTTGGCCATCTGGTAGTCACCGTCTGGATGGTTGGGGTGATACATGTCCATCCGGAAAATCTGCCCCGCCTCGGTCAGCGGCGCCCGGTCGACGGCTTCCTGAACCCAGCCGGTGCCGTCGATCGCAGCATGGCTCGTCGGGTCCGCCAGCACCGCGAACACCTTCGCGGCGGGCGCGGCCACAGTCAGGGTGGCGCTCACGTTCTCCTCGGTCACGGTGTGCACGCTCCTTGTCATCTCGTCTCGGGCCTCCCGCAGGCGCGGAAGGGGGATGTTGATGCTCCCAATAGGCAGACGACACGGCGAGGCGGAACTCATCGGTCGTGTGGGCGGAACCCGCCCCCGTGCCACCGTTGCCCTGGCGGGTTTTCCATGGGTCGCCCACGGTGTTGATCTTGGCAAGGTGACCGTTTGATCACCCGGTTTGTGGCGACTGGTGATGATCTACTGGCGGTGGCTGGCCGCAGCGTAGACCCTGGCCACAGCGTAGACCCAGGCTCGCTGGCTGGGGACATTTGATGAGCTGGTGACCCGGATCGGCGGCCGGTTCCGGCGGGGTGGAGCCACGGCGGGTGGGCGCGGGCGTTCATGCTGGGCCTGCTGGCGGAGCTGCGACGGTGGCCCGCGGTGTGTGGCGAGAGGAGCGTGTGCCTGACCTCTGTCCGTGCCGAGACCGTAGATCACCGGTCCAGGGCGCCACCCATGCAGGGACTGCTGCCAGTAGGTGACCTTGAGCGAGCCGTCGACGCGTACGCCGTTGGCGGGCAGGACCGGGTGGTCGGGACGGGGCTCGTGCTGCCGACATCGAGCGGCCGAAGAACGCCATTGCACGCGTCAGCCAGAACGCGGCGACCGCGAACGCCGCGGCAGCGGCCAACAGACGCGCATCAGAGGAACAAACGCTCGACATGCTGAGAGTCCTCTTGGGAGTGGTGGTGCCTGCAGTGCTTGGATGACGTTGACGACCAGAGCTTGGGCGGTCATTCGCCCGGCAGCCACGTTTCAGCGGCCTCCCAGGAACGCTGGAACGTTCGCACCGGCGCTGACCAGGGGGAACGGCGTGCCCCGGAATGCGGGATCGGGACACGAGGATTGGAGAAAACGGGTGTCAGGGGCCAGGGAAAGCCAGAGCGTCGACGACTTCGCAGCGCTGCTGCGGCAGTTGAAGGACCGCTCCGGGCTGAGTTACGGAACGCTGGCGAAGCGGATGCACATGAGTACCTCCACACTGCACCGCTACTGCAATGGCAGCGTCATACCCAGCGATTACGCTCCGGTGCAGCGTCTCGCGCGGCTGTGCAAGGCGAGTCCGGAGGAGATGGTGGATCTGCACCGTCACTGGATCCTGGCGGACGCGGCCCGCGGACGCGGGCGCTCCTCCACACCGAAGCCGGCAGTGCTCCCGTCCCCGCCGGAACCATCCGCCCCGGAAACGAGCCGGAAATCGCCACGGGAGCCCGAGGCGACGCGCCAAATCCCGGGAACGCAAGCCGTTCGGAACCAGGACGAGCCTCATGAGCAACCCGTGCCTCGTGAGCAACCAGCACCTCGTGAGCAACCAGTCCAGGAATCGCCGGAGACACCACAGGAGATACCCCAGCTGCCGTTGCCGGACTCGTCACGTCGGCGTACACACCGCAGGGCAGCCTTAGCCGTGGTCGCTTCCGCGGCCGTCATGGGTGCCGTCGCCCTCGCGGTGGGCTGGCCGTATGGGCAGGACGCCGAGGCCGGACAGCAGCAGACCACCAGCAACTCCAGTACCTCGCCCCCGCCGAGCAAGGACCCCGCAGCTGCGCCACCGTCCCGTCAGGCCTCCCCGTCGCCGTCGGACACCGCGCCGCCCGATCATGCTTCGCCCTCCACCGCAGCCCAGTCACCAGGCACGACCGACGGCCACGCCGACAAGGGCCGTGGCACTCCGCTCACCGTCATCGCTCGCCCATACGCCTACACCAGCCCATGCAGCCAGCACTTCCTGGTCGACCGTGAACCGGAGTTCGTGGGTCCGCCCGCCGCTGAACAAGACGCCTCTCGCTGGGCGGCGGCCTACGGCGCGGTCTCGTCCGACGAGCAGACAGTCGCACTCACCGTCCAGGGCACCGGCAAGGACACGGTCGTCCTCGAGGCGCTGCACGTACGCATCATGAGCAAGGCCGAACCGCTCGCCTGGAAGGACTACTCCATGGGCGTCGGATGCGGAGGCAACGTCACCACCAAGAGCTTCGACGTGAACCTCGATGCGGGCAGCCCGACCACCGAGCCGACGCACGGCCAGCGCGACTTCCCGTACAAGGTGAGCGAGTCCGACCCGGAGGTCTTCTACGTCTCGGCACACACCTCGGCGCGCGATGTGCGCTGGGACCTGACCCTGGAGTGGTCCAGCGGCTCCCGCCACGGCACCGTACGCATCGACGACCACGGCACCCCGTTCCGCACCAGTGCGAACGCCGACCGACCCGGCTACGACTACCCACTCGGCGGCGGCAAGTGGGACAAGCGCCAGGAGCAGCAGGGGTAGTGCGCCGCGGCCGGCCGCAGGATGCACGGTTGCTCTACGGCCGTGCTGACTGGGGCGTCGAACCGCGCCATCGCCACTCCAGGCCCACTTCCTTGAGGCGGCTCCACTAGCTCTCACTCACTCGGGGTCCGCCGCGCGTTCCTGTTCTGCTTCCTGCTCTGCTTCCTGCAACGCGTCCGGGCTGAGACACACTGCCCGGTGTGCGGGGCGCACGGGGTCGCTGGGGAGCGGTTCGATGCCGCGGATACGCATGGCCACGACGTCGACGGCGACGGGGGAATACGGGGCCCGTATCGTCTCCAGGCGCCACCGGTACCGAGGAGCCACATCCTTCGCCGGGAGGTCTTCGACGGCCAGGTAGACCCACCGGTCGTAGTTGGTGGGGTAGTGCCTGACCACGGCCCCGCAATCGCCGCAGGTCGGCGGCTCGTACCAGGCGACGTCGTCCGGATCGGGTTCGACCTTGGGAGGGGCCGTGGCGCCCTCCTCAAGGGCAAGTTGGTTGGCGTGGGCGTTCCAACAGGGATCGCAGAGCGCGACCATGAGCCTGACGCGGCCGCGTACCCTCACGGTAGGGCCGCCAGTCTGGCAGCTCTGGCATATCTGACTTGTCTCCTCAATCGCCCCCATGTGCTGGAGAGTGAGCGCAGACTTCAGGGGACGATAGGGCGCAATTAGGTCGCATCGGAGCGTGCGTGCACAGCGCCCCTGCGCAGGCTCACGGGTCGCGCCGAGGTTCGGTTACCGGATGCGGTGACCGCCGCGAGTTGGGTTCTGGCGCAACTTCCGTGATCGCGTGGCCGTAAGTGCCGCCCGCTGGGAGAGGGAGCGTTACCCGAAGGCGCCGTGGATCGCTGACGATCGAGTCCTAGTCGGCAATGTCCCTCGCTTCGTAGCTGAGCAAGCCCAGGGCAACCAGCGGTGGCACCAGTGCGTTCAAGTACCAGGGCAGGTCAGTCAGTGCTGGTGCTCCGGGGAGGCTTCGTCGATCGATCGTCGGGGTGAAAGCACAGTTCGCACGGCCCCCGTGAAAGAGGAGCTGACCGCCGGTTCCCGCAGTTGAGTGATAGACGCAAACCCCGACGTGGTAGTCGAAGTTGCTCGGTGCGTCCACCAGAGACAGGATCTGATCAGCCCGGTCGGTGGAGGTCGAGTGCCACTCGAACAGGCCGTTGTTGTTGATCATGTATGACACGCCAAGCGGTTCCTGGAGTGACCATCCCTCTCCCGACATGGCCCGTACTACGGCGTCCACTGTCACCGCACGTGCAAACACGAAATCGATGTCTGCGGTCCTCGACATTCGCGGCTCCTAGGGCGAGATAGATCAATCTTTAACCGAGCGGCGCCCGTTTCCGCAGCAGAACGAAGCCGGAGTGGCTGCTGTCGCCTGCCAGGGCGGGATCAAGGTGGGACGGTCCCAGGTCCGCAGGATCCTGCTGGCCGAGAGGGCCATCCGCCATTACCTCCCGGGTAATCGACCCCGCACCTCTCGCCCGGCAAGGTGAAGGCATCGGTTCACGGGCCGGCGCACTCCGGCTCGTGGACTGGTTCGTTCTGGAGAGTTGTGTTGTTGTGCGATACCGAGGAGGCAGAGTCATGACCGAGCATGAGCAGCAGCCGCGTGCCCAGGCGGCCGTGGAGCGCTACTTCGAGGCGTGGAACGCCGGCGAGCCGGGGGCTGTTGCCAAGGCCGTCGCGGGGGCGTTTGCGGAGGAGGTTACGTATACCGATCCGTTGGCCGATGTTGCGGGGCATGAGGGGCTTGCGGCGGTGATTGCCGGGGCGCATGAGCAGTTCCCCGGGTTCGTGTTTCGGCCGTTGGGGGACGTGGACGGGCATCACGACATCGCGCGGTTCGGCTGGGAGTTGGTCAGTGTGGTGGATGGGGCGGCGCCGGTGGCGGGGTTCGATGTGGTGCGGCTGGCCGAGGATGGCCGGATCCGTTCCGTGCTGGGGTTCCTGGATCGGGTGCCGGAGGTGTGAGGCTCGCGCTGCTACGGCGTCAGCGTGTGTAGACGGGCGGCTGTTTCCGGGTTGGCGGGGAGGAAGGTCTCTACCGCCAGCTCGGAGACGGTTACGTCCATGGGGGTGTTGAAGGTGGTGATGGTTGAGATGAAGGACAGAACTGTGCCGTCGTGCTCGATCATCATGGGGAGGGCGAAAGGGGCGTGGTCACCGGCCGCCGCCGACTCCCGGCCGCCCTCGGGCAGTGGGTAGCCGCTCACCTCTTCGTAGAGGGCTCGGAGCGGTGCTGAACGCAGTAGTGCGAGCTGGCGCTCCATTTGGTGGAGAAGGTGGCCGCGCCACTCCAGGTAGTTGCGGATGCGGGGTGCCAGGCCGCGCGGGTGCATGGTGAGCCGCATGGCGTTGAGGGGCTGCTGTTGGAGTAGGGACTCGTCGATGCCGGTCAGGAGCGTGGTGATGGCCTGATTGGCTGCGTGCACGTTGTAGGTGCCGTCGACGACCAGGGCGGGGAACGGTTCGTAGCAGGTCAGGAGGTGGTCCATGCTGGAGCGCAGGGCTGCCATGGACGGGTCGTTGAGTGGGGTTTCCGGGAAGGTGGGGGCGTAACCCGCCGCTATCAGCAGGGCGTTGCGTTCTCGTACGGGGATGTCGAGGTGTTCGGCGAGGCGCAGCACCATCTCCTGGCTCGGGCGGGAGCGGCCGGTTTCGATGAAGCTGATGTGGCGGGCGGAGGAGTCGGCGCGCAGCGCCAGTTCCAGTTGGCTGAGTCGGCGTCGGCCGCGCCATTCGCGCAACAGTGTCCCCACAGGTGCAGGTGTGCTCTCCGGGGATGGGGAGGTGGGGGGAGGCGCGGAGGCGGTGGTCATGGGGGCGACGGTAGCCGAGGTGGGGCGTCTCGTACCTCGATGCTGGCTCAGCTCAGCTCAGCTCAGCTCAGTTCATGCCCAGCTCATCGCATCTCAGCTCAGCTCAGCCCAGGTCGAAGACGTTGCGCAGGCCCAGCCGGTGGCGTCTGGCGTCGTCTGCTTTGAAGGGCGCGAACTCCGGGGCGGAGTAGAGGCGTTGGAGTGTGCAGCGTTCGGCGTTCGATCCGTCCTCGTCGAGTAGTGCGTTCACCGCTTGCCGTGCGGCCGCGTTGGCGCCTTCCATCGTGGCCAGGTCGATGTCGACGGCCACGTAGTCGCCGGCGAGGAAGAGGTTGGGGATCGTGGTCCTGGACGTGGGGCGGTTGAACCAGGTTCCGGTCGGGTGGATCAGCAGCTGTTCGTCGTTGGTGGGGTGGGGGGTGCCGAGGCCGTCCACGGCCGGGTCGAGGAACCATGAGTGGAGGGTCGCGTCGCGGAGTACGTTGGCGCCGGTGTCGTTGAGGCCTGCCTTCAGCTGGGCCCACACCTCCCGTGCCACCTCCTCGCGGGTGCACTGCTTGGCGGTCCTGCCGTAGAGGATCCCGGGTTTGTTCCATTCGGAGATGTCGACGGAGAGGCAGTCGGCGGCCGTGCCGTCCCCGTAGTCGGCGGGGAAGTTCCGGTCCTTCCAGTACTGGGCCTGGGCGACGGCGGTCAGCGCCCAGGGTGTGTCGATGTGGTTGATGTGTCCGTGGAGGATGGGTGTCGGCTCGGTGAGGTAGAACTGGATGCCGGTCATCCAGTCCGTCTCCAGTGCGTCGCAGCGGGCGAGTTGGGGATCGGCGGCTCGTACGGAAGCGTTCCAGGTCGTACGGGCGTGCTCGACCGGCATCGCCTGGACGAAGTGGTCGGCGGTGATGGTCTGCCGGGCGCCCGATGGGTCGGTCAGTACGGCTTCGGTGATCCGGCCGCCGGCGAGGGTCAGGTCGCGTACGGACCAGCCGACCCTGAACTCCACGCCCAGGGAGCGGAGATACGTCACCCAGGGGTCGATCCATGCCTCGTTGGTCGGGAGGTTGAGCACCCGGTCGGGTTCACCGTCCGCGCCCCGTCCCAGCAGATTGAAGATGAATGCCTCGCCGCAGGTGGCGACGGTCTTGGTGGAGGCGATCTCGGCTTTGGTCGCGACGATGTTGCGGGTCATGCCGATGGCCAGCAGCCGCTGGTAGTCGGCGGACATGGCGTCGGCGCGCAGATATTGCCACCACGGCGTGTGCTCCCAGACGTCGAGGCGGCGCTGCTCGCAGCTGGTGAAGAAGACCAGCAGACGGTTTGCGAAGTAGGCGATCTCGTGGGCGGGGAGACCGCTGAACGTCTCCAGCATGCCGGTCAGCATCCGAATGAAGGCGTCCGGTGTTAATACGGGTGGGGGAGTGCCGATGGAGGAGAAGGGGAGGCGGATGTTCTCGCGACCACCGGTGCGGGCCAGCATCACCTCGGTGGAGGCGACGAGGTTGTCGTGGCAGCCGTTGGCGTTGCCGGGGAAGGGGATACGACGCAGGGTGTCGGGGAGGTTGTGGTAGATGCCGGGGATGAAGCGGAAGCCGTGTTCGCCGGGCAGTGGTTTCCGGCCGCCGTGGGCGCTGTCCGGGACGTCCATGCTGCGGGCCTTGCCGCCGAGCCCGTGCGGTTTGCGCTCGTAGACGGTGACCTGGAAGCCGCGCTCGGCCAGCTCGTGCGCGGCGGTCAGGCCGGCCACGCCGCCGCCGAGTACGGCGACCCGGCGGGCCGCCCGTCGTGACTTTCCGGCTTTCCCGGTCGTAGGGAGCGGGGCGGCCGAGGCTTCGGTGCCGGCGGCGAGGCCACCGCTGAGGGCGAGCGCGCCGCCCACCGCTCCGCCGAGGAAGCGGCGCCGTGTGCTGCTCGGGTTTCCACCGCTACGGTCCATGTCAGCCCCCACTACCGTCGGTAACACTTCACATCAGGCGCAGGAGCCTAGAAGGGCCACACGCAGCACGGAAGGCCACCGGCGCACCCTCCGTACATTGGCGCGAAAGCGCCCTCGGCCTGTGACACGCTGGAATGGCCGAAGCAACGGACGGCGGACCCGCGACTGACCGCGCGGGCCGTGACCGACTCACCGCGGGAGAGGCGAGCGCATGAACGCTCAGGTGGAACCGCTCAGCGACAAGGAGATCGAGGACCGTCTAGCGGAGCTGCCGGGCTGGTCCGTCGAGGGCGAGCTGCTGTGTCGCAGTTTTGCCTTCAAGCGGCACTTTCCGGCCGCCGCGATGGTGATCCATATCGCTCAGATCCAGGAGGAGTTGGGTCATCACGCCGATCTGACCCTGGGCTACAACCGGCTCGCCGTATCGGTGAACACCCACAGCATCGGCGGCCGGATCACCGAACTCGACTTCGGCCTCGCCCGCCGCATCGAGGACATCGCCCCCTGTCATGGAGCGCACTGAGCGGTGTCATGGAGCGGTGCCATGGAACGTGTGGAGCGGCGCCATGACACGTGCTGAGCGGCGCCGTTGAGCACACGGGGCGGGCGGAGCTGCGGGGAGAGGCGGTGGCGCCCGCTGCCCTCAGTAGCGGGCGCGGGTTCTCACGACGCGGCCCGCGCGTGCAAGTTCCACATTGAACTGGGCGCCGGACAGCAGCGACAAATGAGAGAACCAGAGCCAGATCAGGAACACCACCGGGCCGGCCAGCGAGCCGTAGAGCCGGTTGAAGGTGCCGACGTACGAGGCGTAGATCGCGAACCCGGCCGAGGAAACCAGCCACAGCAGCACCGCGACCACCCCGCCCGGCGCCGCCCGCCGCACCCCGCGCGACACGGGCGGACCGGAACGGAAGAGCACCATGGCCAGCACCGTGGCCAGAAGCAGCAGCAGCGGCCACTTCAGCACGTTCCAGGTGGCCTCGCCCGCCTCCCCGAGTCCGAGCGCCCGGCCGAGAGCACGCGCGATGGGCCCGCTGGTGATCAGCACCACCGCACTGCTGATCAACAACGCCATCAGCAGCAGCGCCGTCGCGATGATGCGCGGGGCCTTGCGCCACGGCGGCCGGTCGTCCTTCGTGCGGTGCATGGCGTGCAGAGCGCGACGGAAGACCGCGAGATAGCTGCACGACGACCACAGGGCACTGACCAGCGCGCCGCCCACGACCACCCAGGCGGCGGTGTGCTGATGGGCCATGCTCACCAGCGCACGGCGCACGGTCGGCCCCGACTCCGCCGGCGCGAGGGCACTGATGTGGTTGATGAGTTGCTCGGTGGCCGCGGGATCGGCGACACCGATCAGCGACACCGTGACGATCAGCGACGGCAGCAGCGCCAGCACCGAGTAGTAGGTCAGGCTCGCCGCCCAGTCCGTCACATCGTCGTTCCAGACGGATACCGGGGTACGGCGCAGCGCGGTGCGGCACTGGGCCCAGGTTGGCCAGGCCGTGCTGCGCTTGCCATTGGCTGTCGCCTTCGCCCGTGCACCTCTCCCGCCCATGTCCCCTTCGTCCTCTCCGTCCTGTCCGTTGGCTCAGGCGAAGTCCAGGGCCCGCCACGGGGAGCCCGGGTCCTGCGTGAGAACACGGTGGATATGCACGGTCTCCGCGTACTGCGGGCCGAACCAGCCATTGTCGAACGCCAGCAGGCGGCCCAGTGCATAACCCGCGGCGAATTCCTCCCACGAGCCGTACGCCTCCTTGGCCTGCGCGCCGACCCGCTGGACGGCCAGTTCGGCCTGCTGCGGCCCGCACAGCCGGGCACCGAGGCCCCAGCGGACGAGATTGACGGCGTGCGCGTAGTCGAGGGCGACGAGGGAGACGACCTGGCCGTTCGCGGGGAGCAGCCCGTCGGTACGGAACCGCTCCTCGTAGCGGCCGACGAGCTCGGGGGGCGCGGGGATCCCGGGGGGCCTGGTGGCAGCTGGTGCACCGGAGGCATCGGACGCGTCGGTGGCCTTGGGAGTGGCATCGGCGTCCCCCGCCGGCCCCTCGGACTTCTCGAATGTCGCGGCCGCTGCCTTGGCCTTCCCGGGCTGTTCCGGCTGCCCCGGTTGGCCCGACTGCCCCGACTGCCCTGCCTTCGCGGACGCGCGGGCGCGCAGTGCCGCCTCCGTGTCGGCCGGTACGAACTGTCCGCCGAGCAGCTGGTCCAGACGCTGCTGCCAGGACGCCGGATCGACCACCGACCACTGTTCGCGCAGCGTCTGCGCGTCCGTGGCGTGGTCGAGGAAGGCCGTGCCGAGCTCGTTCCACGGCACGCTGTGGTGCACCGCGATCGGCGCGCCGCAGGCCAGCCCATGGGCCAGCGGGCCGTGCAGCGGGCCGCCGAAGTGCGTGGCGAGCAGCCCGCCGGGCCGTACGCCGACCTGCGCGCGGACCCGCATCCAGGCGGCGCGGTGCGCGTGCGTGGCCAGCAGGGTCACCGCACACGGCGTCCCCGGATTGACCGCGAGCTGCCATTTGTCGTTCGGCCAGTCCTGAGCCAGCTCCTCGACCGAGACCCGGTCGAAGAACTGCTGCGGGTGCCACGGCGGCAGCATGCCGCGCGTCAGGACGGGAATGCAGGTGGCGCCCGTCGAGGGGTCGGTGTAGACGGGCAGCGGGTCCTGGCCCTGCTGCGGCGCCGCCAAATACAGATCCTCGCCGGCGATCGCCGTGACCTGTCCATCCCAGTCACCACGCGCCGTCGCTTCGCACAGCCGCCGCTCCGTCTCGGTCGGCGGCATCCATCCCGGAGTACCCACAGGCCAGACCCTACGGTGAGCGGGCGGTCCGCCGGGAATCGGGGGTTGCCGAACCGGCAAGAAAGATTGCCCGCTCATGACCCCGTATCGGAGGCTCCGCCCCATGAGCAATCACGAACTCCCGAGCAACGACGAACGCCTGGGCAGCCACGGGCAACTCGCCAACCACGAACGCCTGGGCAACCACGAACGTCTGGGCAACCACGGACACCTGGGCAACCACGTCCACCGGCACGACGTCACGGACCTCGACTGGGCGGAGATGGGTCCGCTCCTCGAACGGGGCGCCGAGATCCAGACCCCGTTCTTCGAAGCGGCGTCCGGGTGGCTGCGCGAACTCCTCACGGACGCCGCTGTCGTCACCGATACGGGCGTGGCCGCGGGCGTCGACGCGAGCTTTGGTCCCGGCCCGGCCCCCGGCCCCGCTTCTCCCTCCCGTGATGCCGCCCCCGCCGTAAGCCGGGTACTCGACGTGGGCAGCGGACCGGGCGTCACCGCCTGCCTCCTCGCCCGCGCCTTCCCCGACGCCGAGGTGGTCGCCGTCGACGCCACCGAAGCCCTCCTCGAGCGTGCCCGCGACCGCGCCGACCGCCTCGGGCTCGGCGACCGCGTCCGCACCCACCTCGCCGAACTCCCGGGCGGGCTCGACGCGCTGGGCGGGGCCGACCTCATCTGGTCCAGCAAGGCCCTGCACCACGTCGGCGACCAGCGCGGAGCGGTGGCCGCGCTGGCCGGCCATCTGCGGCCCGGCGGCCTGCTGGCCGTCTCCGAAGGCGGCCTCACCGCCCGCTTCCTGCCACGCGACATCGGCATCGGCCGTCCGGGGCTCCAGTCCCGCCTCGACGCCCTGTGGGAGGAGGGGTTCACCGAGATGCGTGCGGCGGTGCCCGATGCCGTGGCAGCGGTCGAGGACTGGCCGGCCTTCCTCGCCGACGCGGACCTGCGCACCCCGCGCACCCGCAGCTTCCTGCTGGACCTGCCCGCCCCGCTGTCCGCCGATGGGCGTGAATACGTGCGTGCCACGCTGCTCCGCGGCATCGAGATGTTCCGCGACCGTCTCGACGAGGAGGACCTCATGACCCTCACCCGCCTCACCGACCCGGAAGACGCCGCGGGCATCACCCGCCGCCCGGACGCCTTCCTGCTGTCAGCCCAGACGGTTCATACGGCACGGGCGCGGTCGTAGCAGTAGCGCCACGCGTCGGTGCTGTGACCGGTCGGCCTACGGGCTACGGCTCACGGCCTACGGCCCACCGGTCACAGCACCGTGGAGGTCGCCCCTCACCCCTCACTCACCCTCGCTCATCCCACCCCATCACTCTCCCTCACCCATCGGTTTCGGGGTGATCACCGCGAACGTCGCGCCCTGCTGGTCCGTCACGATGGCCATTCGGCCCGCCACCATGTCGAAGGGCTCCTTGAGTACCGAGCCGCCGGCCGCCGTCACCTTGGCGACCGTGCCATCGGCGTCCGCGACCGCGAAGTACGTCAGCCAGTGCGAGGGCGTGCCGGCCGGCAGCTCCGGCGGCATGGACGTCATTCCGCCGACCGGGCGGTCGTCGACCTTGAGCGCGAAGTAGCCCTCGGCGCCTTCCACTTCCATCGCCTCGGCCTTGATTCCGAATGCGGTCTCGTAGAAGGCCGCCGCGGCGTCCCGGTCGGTCGTGTTGAGCTGGTTCCAGACCACGGCGCCATGCTCGTTGACGATGCCGGCACCGGGGAATTCGAGCGCCTCCCAGACGCCGAACACAGCGCCGGTCGGGTCGGCGGCGATGCACATCCGGCCGAACTTCATCACATCCATGACCGGCATGACGACGGTGCCGCCGGCGGAGCCGATGGCCTCGCTGGTGGCGTCCACGTTGGTCGATGCCAGGTAGGTGGTCCATACGGTCGGCGGCGCGGGCTGGTCTTCCATCGGGACCGCGGCCATGATGCCGGCCACCGGCTTGTCGTTCAGATGGCACACGGAGTAACCGCCGGTATCCGCCGGTCCGATCTCGCCGGTCCAGCCGAAAACTGCGGAGTAGAAGTCGAGGGCGGCTTGCTGGTCGGGGGCCGCGAGATCGACCCAGCAGGGCGTCCCGGGCGAGTAGGGAGCGGTGACGTCGGGCATCGTTGCCTCCTAGGGAGCGGTCGATCCCCTACGGCGGCCATCACGTACGGCACGCCGAAGGGCCCCTCTCTCCACACTTACCGCCGCCCGCCGGGCCCGCCACTCGGCGGGCCCGGGTGCTGGTCGGAGCGGAAGCTGGTTCGACCGGGCCAGGCCGGTCCGACCAGGTCAGGTCCGGTCAGGTCAGGTCTTACGGAGGTGGCCGGGTCGGGCCTATGCGGTTCCCGGAATCCGGACCGGCGAGGGCGGCGCCGATGGCCCCGCTGCCATCAGACCGTCGGCCCCCGCAGCGCCTTCTCGTGCTGCATGTGCGTGAGGCGACGTACGAAGAGAATGGCGAGGACGGCGGCAGCGATGTTGAAGACATCGCTCGCCATGAGCCCGCTGAGCGCCCCCTTGATCTCTTCCGGTGTCTCGGCCTTGATGTACCGCTGGCTGGCAAGGCGTCCGAAGAGCAGGTCCACGACCCACAGCGCCCACCACCAGTTGAGCAGCGCCCTGGAACGGGAGCTTTCGTCGGCACTGGCGTTCCAGATGTCGGTGGCTATCCGGCGGGGAAACCACAGGTTGACCACCGGGACGATCCAGCCCCATATAGCCCAGCCGCGCTTCTTCGTGTGGTACTCGGGGGCGAAGACCTCGGCGTTGACGCGGGCTCGGTGGAACCAGACGATGAAAACCACGGCGGTGGCGAGTATGGCCACGAGCTGCACGTACCCGGACGCCCCGTACAGCGTGTCCGCCCGGTCGATCTCCTCCGAGCTCACGGAGCCGAGGTCGCCGACGATTCTGCCGACCAGTTCGTACGACTGACCGCCCTGCCACAGCGCGAACAGATCGGCGACGATGACGAGGCCGAGCAGGAGCATGACAGCCTTCGAGAGCCCGACAGGCGAGCGGAGAACGGCCGGCGGGCCGGGCGTAACGGACCAGCCGGGCGACGGCGGTGGTGGCGCGACGGGAATGTTGGACATGCGGAACCCCCCACAGGTTCTGGTTCACGGTGTTTGAGTGCGCAGTGGGCGTTTCTCCCCGAAACGGCACAAGCGCATGCGGAACTTACGTGTTTCACATACCCCCTGTCCATTCAAAAGGGGGGCAGGGGCCCGTCTTGCTCTCCACAGTCCACACGCCCGCGGACCATCGTGTCCGCCTGCTTGTTGTTCGGGGCTTTGGCGGGGCTTGTAGCTGCTGGGGTGTTGATAGCTAAATGGCTGGAATCGCTGGGCCGGCTGCGGAAGCGGTCAACCGTTTGAGAGAGTGCTCGTGGTCCGCGCTGGTCCCCCCGTGCCAGCGCGGGCCACTTGTGTTCACGCGGCTGCGCTGGTGCTTTCCGGGGCTGCGCACCAACTCGCCCGCAGTGAGCGTCATTGTTGCCACGAGGCGAACCCAGCGGGGGCTGTTCGCGGCAGCGCCCCGCACACCTCGACCACCGTTGACGGTGCCGCCAAGTCGACGGTGCCGCCTACAGGAAACTGGAAACTCCGCCGCTGCCACCGAGCGGCGGGCAGCGGCGGAGTCGCCAGGACCGGTCACATGTCGAAGGTGGCCGGGTCCGGGCCGATGCGGTTCCCGGCGTCCAGGCGGGCGAGGTCCGCGAGGTCCGCGTCGTCCAGCTCGAAGCCGAAGACGTCGATGTTCTCCCGGATCCGGGACGGGGTCACGGACTTGGGGATGACGACATTGCCGAGCTGGAGGTGCCAGCGCAGCACCACCTGGGCGGGGGTCCTGCCGTGCTTGGCGGCGAGCCCGGCGACCGTGGGGTCGCCGAGGAGCGTGCCCTGGCCGAGCGGCGACCAGGCCTCGGTCACGATGTTGTGCGCGGTGTGGAACGCCCGGGACTCGGCCTGCTGGAACTGCGGGTGCAGCTCGATCTGGTTGACGGCCGGGACGATCGACGTCTCGCCGAGCAGCCGCTCCAGGTGGGCGGGGAGGAAGTTGGAGACGCCGATGGCCTTGGCGCGGCCGTCCGCGTAGATCTTCTCCAGCGCCTTGTAGGTGTCGACGAACGTGTCCTTGGCAGGGACCGGCCAGTGGATCAGGTACAGATCCACGTAGTCCAGGCCGAGCTTGGCCAGGGACTCGTCGAAGGCGCGCAGGGCGGCGTCGTGGCCCTGATCGGTGTTCCACACCTTGGTCGTGACGAAGAGTTCCTCGCGGGGGATGCCGGAGGCGGCGATCGCCTTGCCGGTGCCCTCTTCGTTGCCGTAGATCGCCGCGGTGTCGATGCTGCGGTACCCGGCGTTCAGGGCGTGGCCCACCGCGGTGGTCGCTTCGTCGTCGGGGACCTGCCAGACGCCGAAGCCGAGCTGGGGCATCGAGATGCCGTTGTTGAGCGTGATGGACGGAACCTTGCTCACGGGGGGATCGATCCTTACGTCGACGTTCTTGTTCCAGGTAGTTCAACGATCATCCGCCGCATGACATTCCCGCGCATGCCGGTCGCGCGTTCGCTGAGGGCGATCGCATCGTCCGCAGTGACCAATGACGAGCCGATTCAAGCCCAAGGCCGTACTGGATGCGTTTGCACGCCGGCCGGGGGCCTCGGCGTGGCGGATGCCTTCCCCGGCATGATCACGTGGACCTAGGGTCCCACCATGAACGTCTCGAACAACATTGAGTCTGCCGCTCTCGTCTACGGAAACGTCACCCAGGGCGCCATCGTAGGCAACGCCCACGTACCCCGGGCGGACAAGACGAAGATGGCCGCGAACCTCGCCGAGAAGTTGGACGAGCAAGGCCCTCTCCTTGCCCTGACGACCGCGGGTCAGGCAGAGGTCGCCATCAGGCTCCTCGCGTTGACAGCCGAAGAGCACCCCGAGCTCACCGACGTGGCGGACAGGCTGGCCGAAGACCTCCAAGCCGGCCTCGACGCCCACAGGAGGTCGGTGAGGTGATCCAGCGGGAGGGCCCCACCAGCACGCCGCCGGGCCCGCAGGAGCGTGCCGCTCTTCCCGATCATGGAACGCATCCGCGTCGGCCGGCCAGGCGGAGGCCCCCCAAGCACACCACCCCGAGCCGAAGAACGAGCGCGCCAACTGGCAAGCCCGCGCCACAAAGGGCGGTCGACCCGTCGGCTTCGCTACACGTCCGAGCTCGCAGTCGACGGCGGTACCTCAAGGACGAAGAAGAGGAAGCCGATTTTGGTCGAAAGGGCGTGGAAGTCGTCGGGGAACAGTTCGCGGGCGGCCGGGTCGGGCTGCGGCTCGCTGATGACGGCAAGGCGGAAGCCTGCTCTGGTGAAGGCATCGGTCATCGCGTGCAACGGCCTGCGCCAGAAGCTCATCGCAACGGACTGGCCGTTGAACGTCATTTCGCAGGTATAGCTGGTGGTCGCGAAGTAGTCGGGTCGAGGATCCTGGATCGCGTAGTCCACGAAAGGGTGCTGCACTGACGCGATCAGTCGGCCGCCGGGCTTGAGTACGCGTCGCATCTCGGCCAGCGTCGGCCCCCAGTCCTCCAGGTAGTGCAGCACCAGCGAGGCGACCACGTCGTCGAACGCACCGTCGGCGAATGGCAGGGGGCCCTTCAAGTCGACCATGTGCAGGGCCGCGTCGGGACCGAGCCGCCGCCTGGCTAAGGCCAGCATCCCGGCGCTGGCGTCGATGCCGGTGACGTCGGCGCCTCGGTCGCGTAGTGCAGCGGACAGGGGGCCCGAGCCGCAGCCGGCGTCCAGGATCCGGCGGCCGGCCACGTCTCCGGCGAGGGCTGTCATCGCGGGCCGCTCGTAGTACGCGTTGAGGAGGTTGTTCTCGTTGTCCGCCGAGTACGCCTCGGCGAAGCTGTCGTAGTCATTCGCTGCCCGGGCCGGATCTGCGGGCTGGGCGAGAGTCTCGGGCATGTCGGTTACTCGGTCCATCGTCGCAGCATGATCTCTGCTGCTCCCTGACGTCACCGATTTCCCGCCGTGGCGCATTCCCGTGCATCCGGGCGGACTTTCGCAGTCGCCGAGACCAACTCGCAGAGTGTGAACGCGCCGGCGCAGAGCACCACCAGCCCGGCGAAGAGTTCAAGGGCGCCGGCCAGGCCCGGGAGCCCGCCCGCTGCCAGGGAGCGGCCGGGGGAGAGGGCGTCGGAGACCGTCATGGTCAGCCACAGCAGCCCGCCGCAGGCGAAGACCGCCGCGCTGCCGGCCCAGGCCAGGGCGAGTGGCGTACGGACGCGGAGCCGGGCCAGTGGCGTATGACGGGGCGTCAGCCGGGGGAAGAGGAGCAGCAGCAGGCCCACGGCGCCGGCGAGCGAGAGCAGGCCCTGTGCCCAGTGGTTCGCGTAGCCGACGACGTTGCGGGCGTGCACCTCGGCGGCCTCCATGCCCAGCGTCGAGCCCGAGCCCCACAGGAGATGGAGCACGCCGCTGGCGCCGATCAGTACGGCGGCGGGTGCCGCGAGGATCCGCTGCATCGCGCGGGTGCCGGTGTCCGGCAGGTCGTGCAGCCGGCGCCGCAGCAGGCCGCCCCAGCGTTGGTGTGCGTATATCGCGAAGGCGCCCAGCAGGGTGATGGCTTCGACGAGGAAGCCGCCGTAGACGATGAGGAAGACCCAGGGCTGGAGGAAGTCGCCGGCGTTCATGGGGTTCTGATAGCCGACGATGAGGCCGGTGAGGGTGCCGCCCACGACGCCGAGCACCAGCGGGATGAGCAGCCCGGACGCCATCCACAGGGGGAAGGTCAGCAGCCAGGCCGGCGCCCGGCGGCCGCCCGGGTGGGTGAGGGTGTGCGCCACCAGGGCGGCGATCGCATCGAGCAGGAAGGTGAAGGCGTTGACCGCGACCCAGGTCGGGTGGCTGATGCCGTGGGTGTCGACGACGCCGAGGTCGGAGCCGAGCACCCACAGCAGCTTCAGGGCGAGGTACGGGGCACAAGCGGCGATGGCGATCCGGCCGAGGAGCGTGAGGCGGCGGGGGTTCATGACCAGGAGTTTTCCGGGCACCGGCGGGCCGCACGTCCGGCGACGGAACGATCAGGGTCCGTCGCACGGGGGAGCGCCCGACGCTCGCCCCCCGCACCCGTCACGTGTGGTACAGCGCGTCCACCTCGACCGAATACGCCGCCTCGATCGCCTTCCGCTTGAGCTTCAACGACGGTGTCAGCAGACCGTGTTCCTCGCTGAACTGGTTGGCCAGTATCCGGAACGTACGGATCGACTCGGCCTGCGAGACCAGGGTGTTGGCGGCGACCACGGCCCGCCGGACCTCCGTTTCGAGGTCCGGGTCGCGCACCAGGTCCGACGGCGGCATCTCCGGCTTGCCGCGCATGGCCAGCCAGTGGGTGACCGCCTCCGGGTCCAGCGTCACCAGCGCGGCGATGAACGGACGGTCGTTGCCGACGACGATGCACTGCGCGACCAGCGGATGCGCCCGCACCCGCTCCTCCAGCGCCACCGGGGAGACCGTCTTGCCACCCGAGGTGACCAGGACTTCCTTCTTCCGCCCGGTGATCGTCAGGTAGCCGTCCTCGTCCAGCGCGCCCAGGTCTCCGGTGGCGAACCAGCCGTCGTGCAGCACGGCGTCGGTGGCCTTCGGGTCGTTGTGGTAGCCCTGGAAGATCTGGCCACCGTGGAGCCAGATCTCGCCGTCCTCCGCGATATGCACGGTGGTGCCGGGGATGGGGATGCCGACGGTGCCGTAGCGGGTCCGCTCGGGCGGGTTCGCGGTGGCGGCCGCCGTGCTCTCCGTCAGACCGTAGCCCTCGTAGATTGTCACGCCCGCGCCGGCGAAGAACAGCCCGAGCCGGCGCTCCATCGCCGAGCCGCCGGACATCGCGTGCCGGACGCGGCCGCCCATCGCCTCGCGGACCTTGCTGTAGACGAGCTTGTCGAAGAGCTGATGCTGCATCCGCAGGGCCGCGCCGGGGCCCGACGCGGTGCCGAACGCCTTGTGCTCCAGCGCCTCGGCGTAGCGCACCGCGACCTCCACGGCCTTGTCGAACGGTCCGACCTTGCCGTCCGCCTCCGCCTTCCGGCGGGCCGCGGCGAAGACCTTCTCGAAGATGTACGGCACCGCGAGGATGAAGGTCGGCCGGAACGTCTGGAGGTCGGGCAGCAGTGCACGGGCGGCGAGTTCGGGCTGGTGGGCCAGCTTGACCCGGCCGCGGATGGCGGCGACCTGGACCATCCGCCCGAAGACGTGCGCGAGGGGGAGGAAGAGGAGGGTGGCGGCCTCGTCGCCCGGCTTCGAGTGGAAGACCGTCTCGTGGCGCATGACGACGTTGTCCGCCTCGGCCATGAAGTTGGCGTGGGTGATGACGCAGCCCTTGGGGCGGCCTGTGGTGCCCGAGGTGTAGATGATGGTCGCGATGGCGTCGGGGGTGACGGCCATCCGGTGCCGGTGCACGACATCGTCCTCGATGTGCGCGCCGGCGGCGGTCAGTTCGGCGACCGGGTCACGGTCCAGTTGCCACAGCTTGCGGAGCCCGGGGATCCGGTCGATGACCGAGCCGACGGTCATCGCATGGTCCTCGTGCTCGACCAGGCACGCCGAGACGTCCGCGTTGTGCAGCATCCAGAAGACCTGCTCGGCGGACGACGTCGGATACAGCGGCACGGACTGGGCGCCGACGGACCACAGCGCGAAGTCGAACAGGGTCCACTCGTAGCGGGTGCGCGACATGATGCCGACCCGGTCGCCGAACCGTACGCCCTGGGCGAGCAGGCCCTTGGCGAGCGCCATCACCTCGTCCCGGAACTGCTCCGAGGTGACCTCCTGCCAGTGGCCGGCCTCGTCCTTACGTGCGAGGGCGACCCGGTCGGGCTCGGAGTCGGCATGATCGAAAACTACGTCCGCCAGCCCGCCGACCCGGGGCGCGGTCGCCAGCGGCGGGACGGTGAACTCGCGCAATGACTCGGCCCTTCGTGGTGCTCCTCACAGGGCCGCGACCGTACCCCAAGGTGGCGGGCGAGCGGCAGTGCCCTACCACGGCCCGAATACGTTGGTACCGGAACAGGCCAACGGATGAAATAGGGTTACTCCGGGTAAGCGTGGACATGATCCGGCCACTTCGACGCCGAAAAATCACGACGCCGGGACGGTATCTGCACCAAATCTCTGCACTTGCTGTTGAGCGTGTCGCCGTTTCGCGCCGAGTGGGTGATCATTACGGCATATGCAAACGGTCGCCACCGGCGAGAATGGCCTCGGCCAGCGCCTCGGCCGGCCCCCGCGCCGCGGCGTCCCGCCGTCCGTGCAGCAGTACGAATTCCACCCCGCCCAGCTCCGGCAGCCCGGCGCGTGACGGGACCCGGACCAGACCGGGCGGAATCATGCCGAGGGTGTGCGCCATGACGCCCAGGCCCGCGCGAGTCGCCGCGATCAGCCCGTTCAGGCTGCCGCTGGTGCAGGCGATCCGCCATTCCCTGCCCTGCCGCTCCAGCGCCTCCAGCGCCCGTGCCCGGGTCACCGCGGGCGGCGGATAGACCACCAACGGGACCGGCCGCTCCGGATCCAGCCGCAGCCGTTCGGTGCCCACCCACACCAGCCGGTCGCGCCACACCAGCCGCCCGCGCGACTCCTCCGGGCGCCGCTTGGCCAGTACGAGATCCAGTCGGCCGGCCGCCAGCAGCTCGTGCAGCGTCCCGGACAGCTCGACGGTCAGCTCCAGATCGACCTCGGGGTGCTCGCGCCGGAACCCCTCCAGCACCTCCGGCATCCGGGTCAGCACGAAGTCCTCCGACGCGCCGAACCGCAGCCTGCCGCGCAGCCGGGTGCCCGCGAAGAAGCCGGCGGCCCGCTCGTTCGCCTCCAGGATCGTGCCCGCGAACCCGAGCATCGCCTCGCCGCCCTCGGTCAGCTCCACGGCATGCGTGTCCCGCACGAACAACCGCCGCCCGGCGGCCTCCTCCAGCTTCCGCACGTGCTGGCTCACGGTCGACTGCCGCAGCCCGAGGCGATGCGCGGCCTGGGTGAAGCTCAGCGTCTGCGCGACGGTGAGGAAGGTGCGCAGCTGTACGGGGTCGAACACGGGGGCTCCTCGGGGCTCAGCGGAGTCTTATGGCGGTTGGTGGGCTGGTGGGCAGGTCGGCAGGTCGGGAGCGGCTCGTGGGCCCGTCGGCTCGTGACCTGTGGGCTCGTCGGTTCGTGGGCTGGTGGGCTCGGATGCCGGGGGTAGGCGTCGGGCATCTGTCGGATCCCGCGACGGGCCGCGGGCCGCTGCGCTCACCGCCCGTCCATCGCATTTCATAATGACAGTGACCACGGTAAGAGGGGTTCCCGATCGCCGCCACGAAGGGCAGGCTTGAGGTCATCGCGCACGCCGCCGTCGGTGCGCCGTCCACGCCACCGTCCAGGCCCGGCACGCCGCCACCGCCCCCGAGCCGCCGAACCACGTGAAGAGAGCCCATGCGCCGCCCTGTGATCCCGCTGCCCTCCTGGCTCCCCGTGGACGGATACATCCTGGCCCTGGTCGGCACCGTCGCCCTGGCGGCCGTCCTGCCCGCGCGCGGACCGGCGGCGACGGTCGCCGACGGCGCCTCCACCGGAGCCGTCGCACTGCTCTTCTTCCTCTACGGAGCCCGCCTCTCCACCCGCGAGGCACTGGCCGGGCTGCGCCACTGGCGGCTCCATCTCGCCGTCCTGGCCTGCACCTTCGTGGTCTTCCCACTGCTCGGCCTGGCCGCCAGCGGACTGGTCCCGTACGTCCTGCCGCCCGCCCTCTACACAGGCCTGCTGTTCCTCTGCCTGGTGCCCTCCACCATCCAGTCCTCGATAGCCTTCACCTCCATCGCCCGCGGCAATGTCGCCGCCGCGATCTGCGCCGGCTCCTTCTCCAGCCTCGTCGGCATCATCGCCACGCCCCTGCTGGCGGCACTCGTCCTCAACGGCGGCGGTTCCGGCGCCGGCTTCTCCGCCGGCTCACTCCTCTCCATCGCCTACCAACTCCTCCTCCCCTTCCTGGCCGGCCAGCTGCTACGACGCTGGACAGGCGGCTTCATCACCCGCCACAAGAAGGCCCTCGGCTACGTGGACCGCGGCTCGATACTGCTCGTCGTCTACACCGCCTTCAGCGCCGGCATGGTCGAGGGCATCTGGCACCAGGTCTCACCGCTGCGCCTGCTGTGTCTGCTGGGCGTCGAGGCCGTGCTGCTCGCGGTGATGCTGACCGGCACGGCGTACGGCTCGAAGAAGCTCGGCTTCCCGCGCGAGGACCGGATCGCGATCACCTTCGCCGGCTCGAAGAAGAGCCTGGCAGCCGGGCTTCCCATGGCCAGCGTCCTCTTCGGCGCACAGGCCGGGCTCGCGGTCCTGCCGCTGATGCTCTTCCACCAGATGCAGTTGATGGTGTGCGCGGTGCTGGCGAAGCGGTACGCGGCGAGGGCGGATGCCGGGGTGGAGACGGAGGCGGCGGCTGAGGCGGAGGCGGCGGCCGGTCGTGTGGCCGGTCGCGACACCGGCTCCGAGGCTGCTCCCGAGGCCGCCGCGTCCGGCGTGCCGGGCTAGGGGATGTCCGGCGGGTCATGGTCCATATGGGCTGCTTCGCCATGCGCGGGCAGGTGGAGGCTTCGATACTGGCCGCGCGGGGCGCCCGATGACGGGGCGCCATGACGAAGGCGTGCTGGCATGAACTCATCGATGTCCAGGGAATCCGGTTGCCGGATGATGAGGCGCACCGCGGAGGAGCTCGAGAAGAGCATTAATGCCGAAGAGGCTCGTGCGGAAAAGATCAGGCGCAGGATCGCCGAGCTGGAGGCGCAGCCCGATCCGGATGAGGAGCAGATCAACGCCCTCAAGCAGACGCTGGACGTCCTTGAGAAAAAGATCGAGGCGGACCGTCTGTCACTTTCCACGCTGGAGGACGTGATCACCGAGAACTGCTAGGTGCGTGCTGCTTCTCCTTCCCACCCCCGGTACCCACCGTGGCACAGCCGACCTGCGCCGCCGCTGCTCCGCAGAAGCACCGGCAGGTGCGGGCCCCCGTAGCCAGCCCTGCCGGCACCGGCCACTCAGTTCAGAGTGGTGACCGCCCCCGAAGTGCGGCGAGCCATCCGCCGTTACGTGCCCAGGCGCTTGAAACGCACAGGGGGTCGGAAACGGTCCTAGGACCGTTTGATCCGCAGCTTTAGAACGGGTGGGTGCCAGGGGCCCGCAGCCGGTCGTAGATGCTGCGCAGCCATGGCTGTCGTACGGCGGGCAGCCGTGCCAGCGTGTCGAGGAAGACCATCCGGTCCGGCTGGAAACGGCTCAATGGCCGCATCGGCAAGGGATCGTCGCGGAGGACACCGTCAGGCAGTCCGCCGGTCACCGGCACCGGCAGTCCGTCGCCGGGAAAGGCCAGATGCGCCCACGCATAGGCGGGCAGGGGCACCGTCCGCGCGGTGCTGGAGGGCCGCCATGGGGCGCCCGTTCGCGGATGCCGCGGCACCAGGAAGATGTCGGGGGCGGGGTCCGGGGCGGGCAGTCCAGGTCCGGCCAGCGCCAGGCCCTTCGCTGGTGTCCCGGTCGGGAGGTGCGCGTCGAGCGCGTTACCGAACAAGACCGTGACGAGGCCGTCGGGGACGGCCACGGGTGTCCCCGACGAGGCAGCCAGCAGGTACGCCAGTCCCGCGCCAACAGCCGCCTCCCACTGCGGACTCCATCGCCCGGACTGATCGGCCGGCGGCGGGCCCTGCCGCTCCGGAAGCGCCGCCGTCGTCCATCCGGCGGGCTCGTCGGTGTGGAGGCCGCGTACGGCGTCCGGGGCGAACCAGACCGTCTGCCAGAGCGAGCAGTCGTCGATGCGGGTCGCCACTGCCCGTCCGCACTGCTCGCACGCGAGGTTCGGGCCGTCGCGTCCGTCCAGGCCACAGCAGAAGCCGCCGCATCGCTCCGGAATCAGGACGGTGCCGCGTGTGTCGCCGGGTGCCATCACGATCGCTCCCGGGGCGCCGTAGGACAGGCCGTACACCGGCGCGAACACGCCGCGGGCCGCTGCCTCGTCCGCTCCGACTTCGCTCCATCGCCGCCATGGCGGCCCGGAGGGTTCCGGGTCCACGGCATACGTGCCCGGATCCATGAGCACCGGGAGCAGTACTCCGTTTCCCCACTTCTGGTGGGTGTGGACGGGAAGCGCAACCCGGGAAACCGGGGCACTCAACACGGCGTCGCATCCCGCACACGCGAACACCGTCATGCACCCTCCCCGCCCCCGACGTGCGAATTGTCCCCGGCTCCATGGTCTGGAACCAACAGATTTTGCGCGGTCACGGGCGGGGCGTGGCGACGGTGAGCGTACGACCCCACGTACGACCCGATGTACGACCCGATGGTGAGTCAGGTCCGCCGTCACGTCCGCCGTCACTTCTCGACGAAGAGGAGGTCCTCGGAGGGATGTGTCATCCGCACGGTCTCGCTGTTGGTGATCTCGACGATGTTGTGCAGGCCGGTCAGTTCGCGCGACGGGGTGGCCGACAGGATGCGGAACCTGTCCGCGGCGCCGCCCAGGTACGCGGGGAGGCAGGCCAGCGAAGTGTTGCCGAGTGACAGGTACTCCTTCAGTCGGCGGAACAGCTTCGGAAGGATCACCGCGTCATCGGTGATCGAGGTCATCCCGGTGATCTTCGCCCCGGTCAGAGTCACATCGCCCAGCGAACCGCTCGTGGTGTTCCACACGCCCTTGCCGGGGTCAGCCTTCGCCTGCTGGGCGGCGGTGGTCAGCTCACTGCGCAGATCCGTGGGCAGGCCCGAGTAGAAGGTGGGGTAGGCCAGCCCCTCCGTGAGCAGGTGGTAGTTGGCAGTCTGCTTCAGGAGCTTCGCCCTGACGTCGATCTCGTAGCCACTGGCCCCCGGCGGGACGCCCTTGCCGACCAGCGCCACGCAGCGGCCGAAGACGTCGCTGCCGCGGGTGAGGACGAAGCCCGGGACTGCGTCAGGGGTGGCGGAGATGTTCTCGTGGCCGGTTTCGGGGTCGAGTGTGCGCCGGATGTCGGTGAAGCCGAGCCACGTCAGCAGCGCGTCCGTAGCGGCATCGCCGAACTTCCGCGGCTGGCGTTCCTCCGTCCCGTAGTTTCCCGCGAAGTGGGTCTCCAGCGCGTCGACGCCTTCCAGGCGCACATCGACGTGACCGTCCCTTCCGGGCTCCGGCTTGTGACACCCCGGGACGAGCTTCCATTCGCCCACGTAGTCCGGAATGAACGGGACGGTGTCCCCGTCGGGCCTGGTGCGGCCCGAAAGATGGAATGATCCCTTGATCAGCAGCATTGGCATGGCAACTCCCACAAAACTCCCACGAACGCCGGGACGGGCCGTAGGCGGATGGATGCCTTGCAAGGCGATTGCACAGAAGAACGAACCAGTTCCCTACCATGCTGCGACCGGCTCGGCGCCACCGCCATCGGGGCACGTTCGTCGCTCGTCATGGGGCGTTCTCCCATGGCCAGGCCGCGCGGTCAGTAGGAACGGCGCGTCGAGGGCACGCTGCTCACGGTGATGCTGACCGGCACGGTGTACGGCTCGAAGAAGGTGTGGGCCGAGGGCCAGACGGAGACCGCATAGCCGGCCGAACCGCGGTCGACCCGAAGGCCCCGAGGTCGGGCAGACACGTGACACGCGACATGTGCCCACTCGGCCCGTGGCCGAAAGGGCACCCTAGCCGTCCAACGCCAAGTCCAGTCATAACAGAGGTCCGTTGCCCCCAAAGTGAGGCGGGAGACACGGCATGACGACGGCCGATGAGGCGGTGGACCTGGCAGCAGGTCCACCCGTGACCCCTGACCAGCGTCCGATGCACGAACGCAGCACCGCCGATCTGCGCGAGGAGATCCTGTCCGGCGCCGCCCCTCCCGGCATGGGCCACCGCCGACAGACCATGCGCCCCGCCCAGGGAATGTGGCTTGTCGGCCCCGGCGAGACCTTCCCGTGGATAGTCGAGGTTCGCAGACGTGGGATCGACGCCCGCTTCGCCCTCTTGGAGGTCGAGGCCCTGTCCGAGCCTCCGGCTCGGATCGTCAAAGCCCTCCAACTGACCGTTGGGCAACGGGCCGTCCTACGTCATCTCTTGCTGACCTTCGACGGGGAGCCGGCAGCCCTGATCAAGGTGTACTTCCCTCACGACATCCTCGCCGGAACCCCGATCACCGATCGTCGCCTCATTCGCGGCGGCATTCCCTCCCTACTCACCCACCTCGGCTACCCCGTCCTGCGGTGCGTGGACTTGGTTACCGCCCAGGCCCCGACACAAGAGCAGAACGCCGTTCTGCGGCTGCCTGAAGCGGTGCCGCTGCTGCGCACATTCCGTGTGGGGTACAGCACTGAGGACCGGCCCGTGATCGTCACCGACGCGATGGAAGCGGCGCATCTCTTCGAGTTGCAGTACGAGTTCTCCTCGGCGTCGCCTCGCTGACCGACCTGTAAGACGTTCGGAGATGCGCTCGCCCTCGCCCTGGCGGGAGACTCCGTTAGGCCTTCCCATCGAGGTGATCGGGGAGGCCTAACGGCGTCTCCTGCTAGGAACTGCCCGATGCAGAGTGGGCTCGGCTCGGTTGACGCCCGCACCTGCCGAACCTCGTGCGGGACGGGCGATGTCAGACCCATGTGCTTTCGTTGCCGCAGTGACGTTCGACGATGTTCGACGCGGAAGGGAAGCGCATGAACCGCGAGCAGTGGCAGCCGTTCCTCAAACGCTGGAGCGAGGAGTGGATCGACGGGCACGATCCCGAGCGGGACGGGCCCTTGGACGAGGAGGCCGTACGGGACGGCTGGCTCGGATTCGTCCCGGCAAGTGCGGATGAGGTCGCGGCAGCCGAGGCCCGCCTGGGCCGGGAGTTGCCGCCCTCGCTCCGCGAGTTCCTGCTGACCACCAACGGGTGGCGGGACGCGGGGAACTTCATCTACCGGCTCGCCGGCACCTCCGAGCTCGCCTGGCTGGCCGATACCGACGAGGACTCCGGCTGGATCGACGCATACAGCGAAACCGAGTTCGCCGATGAGGACATGGAGCCCGAGGGGGAGATCCTCGCCCGTTCGCTGCGCCTCTCTCTCGACGGTGACGCCGCCGTCATGCTCCTCGACCCCAAGGACGTCGACGAGCGCGGCGAATGGGCCGGATACTGGCTCGCCTCGTGGTCAGGAATGGGGCCGGAACGCTTCGACTCCTTCTACGACCTGATGCACGACCAGTACACCCGGTTCCACAGCCTCCGTCGGGGAAGGGGCGAGAGCGAATCATGAGCGCAGCCGCCAGGGCGGCCTGTTGAGGCGGGCGCTCAGCTCCACCAGACGCGGAAGTCGGTGGACAACGACCTCAGGGCGTCCAACTGAGCAGCCAGTTCGGGTGCGGATGCCTCCAACCGCTGCCCCTCCACCATCGGTGCGGAGTTGTAGATCTTGCGTAGTGCGAAGCCCCAGTCGGAAGGGTTCGCGGGAGCATGTCCGGCCGTGACGTTCAACCGGTGCAGCTCGTAGCGGATCTTTGCGCTTTCGGCTCGTGTGACGGCGCAGGAGTCGAACGCGGACCACAACTGGGGATCTGTCATCCGGGCGAGCCGGGCCGGCGTGAGGGTTGTGTTGTCGAGCAGTTGGCAGGCCAGGCGTCGGACTACTGAGGCCGGGCCGACGCTGTCCCATGAGGTGTGCAGCCGTGCCTCCGCACAGATCAGGTCGACAAGGGATGCGGCGGTCTCGTGGTCGGCTGACACCGCGGAGTCCTTGAGATCGAGCCGGCTCAGGATGAGGGCTGGATCGGTGTCGAGGCGCCCGGCGGCACGGCCACTGCGCACGAAAGAATCGAGATGGTCGAGATTCAGCAAGCCGGTGCGGTTGGTGAGTGGCGAGGGCGGCTGTCCGTCGAGTGCGGTGATGACGGCCTCGGTACGGATTCCGTGCTGCTCGATCAGGGGATGGATGGGGTCGGTCCGCAGCGACTGCAAGCCGATGGCGTGATGGTCGAGGCCGGCGACGCCTTCGAAGGTGTGGCTCAGCGGCAGGTGGCCGATGTCATGCACCAGCGCCGCGACCCGGAGAAGTTCGTCCTGCGGACGGAAGTGTGCGACCAGCGCGAGTACGCCGAGGGTGTGCTCAAGCCTGGAGTATGACTGCAAGGTGCTGATCGTCGAGGCCCCGCCGTGCGCGACGAAGTGCAGGCGCCGTAGCGGTTCGGTGCGCAGCAGCTCCACTTCCACGGGGTTCAGGGAGACGGATATCCGCCACAGGGGGTCGGTGAACTCTGCGGTGAGGCCGACAACACTGGTCGGGACGGGTAACGCGACGGCGCCCCCGGAGCCCTGCACCGAGCCCTGATTCATTTGGTTATCCATCAAATCACTCTAGGGCGGGCCTCTGCTGAAGGTCGCCAACCGATCGAACCTCATCGAGGCCCGGTTCACCGTCCTGCGCTACTTCGTCTTTCGCTTCATGCCGCTCGCTAGATTGCTAGGATGCTAGCATTCGCGTGTGAGCGATGAGGGAGTCAAGCAGTTCAACGTGTACCTGCCGATCGGGCTGATCAAGCAGGTCAAGTTCCGCGCCATCGAGTCGGGCATGTCCTTGTCGGCGTTGGTCGCTGACGCACTGCGCGCCTACCTCGACGACGGCCCTGGGCACACACAGCAATCGACTGACAAGGAGTCCTGACATGGCAACCGAAGGAATCGAGGCCGTGTTCCTGACGACCCATAACTGGGGCAAGGCGGCGAAGTTCTTCCAGTCGCTGGGCTACGAGTTGGACTTCTCCACCGACCACAACTCCGGCCAGCTCCGCAACGGCGACGGGCCGTACGTGTTCATCGCCGAGGTCCCCGAAGAGCAGGAGCCCCAGACGCAGATCGTGCTGAAGGTGCCGGACGCGGACACGTTCCGACCCGATCCTTCCGTCGAGGTGGTCACGCCGTTCGAGGACACCCATTACGGGACCCAGGAGATGACCGTCCGCGACCCCGACGGGCGTCTGTGGAGCCTCCAGGCTCCCGCCAAGAACTGACCGCAACGAAATCGCAGGGGGAACATCATGGCTGGCAGACAGACCGAGGCGCCGGACAGCAGCGCGGTGCGGACCGCCCTGTGGAGGGCGATGCATGTGCAGGTCGACCCGCCGCCCCACGTGCTCGAGGACGAGATCGGCCTGCAGTTAGCGGCTCCCGACGATGACTGGCGGCGCCGCCCGGACATGGACCCGCGCGGCACGAGCACCTTCCGGGCGGCCATTGTGGCCCGTGCTCGTTTCATCGAGGACCTGATCGTCGAGCAGGTCGACCACGGTGTCACCCAGTACGTCGTCCTGGGGGCCGGGCTCGACACCTTTGCCCAGCGTAGGCCGGAGATCGCCGCCCGCCTGCGGGTCTTCGAGATCGACCAACCGGTCACCCAGGCCTGGAAGCGCCAACGTCTGATCGAGCTCGGCCACGGGATCCCCGACTGGCTACGGCTGGTGCCGGTCGACTTCGAGGCGGGTGGGGACTGGTGGGGGCAGCTGTCCGCCGCCGGCTTCGATCCCGGGCGGCCGGCGGTGGTCGTCTGCACCGGCGTCACGATGTACCTCACCAAAGACGCCACCGCGGCGACCGTGCGCCGGCTCGCCGGGCTCGCCCCCGGCTCGACGCTCGCCATGACGTTCATGCTGCCGACCGAACTCGTCGATGAAGTCGATCGCCCCGCGCTGGAGGCGACCAAGCCACAGGCGCAAGCAGCCGGAACGCCGTTCATCAGCTTCTACAGCCCGCAGGAGATGCTGGCACTGGCCAGCGACGCCGGCTTCAAAGACGCCCGACATGTGTCGGGAGCTGCGCTGGCCGAACGTTACTTCGCCGGTCGGACCGACGGCCTTCGCCCGTCAAGCGGAGAGGACGTACTGGTGGCCACTACCTGACGCTCTTCGGCCACTGCCTGTTCCGTCCCACGGTCATGCTGCCACCGCCCACTGACATCGCCGTCCCCGGCAATCTCAGTGGGCGGTATCGGGCATCACGACCAGGGGCATCATGGCCAGGGGCGCCACCGCCCCTCAGCCCTCACTGCCCCTCAGCCATCACCCCCACGCACCTCGTCCAGCGGCAGCCCGAGGACCAGTGAGCCCTCCGGCCAGGCGTCGCCCGTGCGTGTCCCGGCCAGTTCGGTGTTCGTCAGTCCGCGCCGGTAGACATGTACTTCGTCCAGCGCGCCGGTGAACTGGGCACGGCTGTCCGGCTTCTGGCCGAGGTGGACGCCGAAGACCGAGTTACGGCTGACCGACCCGGGGACGTCCGGGACGACGCTGGTCGCGAAGCCGTCCACGGTGAGGATGAGCAGGCCGGTGGTGCGGCGCAGCGCGAGATGGTGCCATTCGCCGTCGTTGTAGGCCCCGGTGGACGCTACCTGGGCGGTGGCGGCCGGCGCGGCGCCGTCGACGGTGGTGATGTGTGCGGTGATCCGGTCGTGTGCCGGGTCGGCGCGTAGCGCGACCTGCGGGGACCTGCTGCCCACGCCGCCCATCCACAGCAGCGGCTGTTCGCCGCTGGTGGCGGAGTAGCGGAACCAGAGGGTGCAGGTGAAGTCGTCGGTGCCCAGGGGCAGGGACTCGCGGAAGGGCAGGCGTACGGCGTCGTCCTTGCCGTCGAAGGACAGCGCGTCGCCGAAGACGCCGTCGGCGGTGCGGGCGCCGCCCAGTACGAGGGCGGGCCGGGCGCCCCGTGCGTCGTCGGGGGTCGTCGGGTCGGGGCCGCGGCGCGGGCCGAGCCAGCCCTCGGTGAAGCGGGCGAAGCGGATCTCGTCGTGGGCGTCGGCCTTGCCGCCTTCGTAGAGCAGGCCGGTGAGGTCGGGTGTGATGGCGGCCATGTCCGAGTAGCCGGACCAGTCGCCGGTGACCCGGGCGCCCCGGTCGACGCCCTCCCAGGTGCGGCCCTCGTCCCAGGAGGAGCGGATGGTCATGGTGCGGCGGCGGTCGGGGTCGGCGGGCGCCGCGAACAGGGTGCGGCTGCGTCCGCCGGCGGCGCGGGAGGACGGCAGGCGCAGCGCCGAAGCCTGCACCATGGGGCTGTAGAGGTCGGGGATCGCGCGGAACGGTGCGGTGAAGGTGTTGCCGCCGTCGCGGCTGACCGCGAAGTCCCGGTGGCCCAGGTCGGTGCCGTCCTGTTCGCGGCCGTTGACGTAGATCGAGCCGTCGGAGCGTTCCAGGAGCGTCATTTCCGACGGCTTCTGGCGGAAGGTGCCGTCGTCGGCGATCGGCCAGCTGTCCAGCGCGCCGACCCGCCATGTCTTGCCGCCGTCGTCGCTGTGGATCAGGGCGGCGTGGTTGGCGGTGACGCGGCCGTCTGCGTAGCTCTCGGAGTTGATGCCGAAGACCAGCCGGCCGGCGTACCGGCCGTGGGTGAGCTGGATGCCGTGGATGGGGCCGGTGGCGTACCAGGAGTTCCACTGCGGGGGGCGGATGGCGGGGGTCAGATCGCGGGGTGCGGACCAGGTGGCGCCGTCGTCGTCGCTGTACTGGAGGTGCGGGGTGCGGTCGCAGGGGACGTCGCAGCTTTTGCCGTCGTCGCGGCCCTTGTTGTAGGTCTCGGCGATGACGATCCGTCCGGTGCGGCGGTCCACGATGGGGGCCGGATTGCCGTGTGTGTCGCCGTCGCCGTGGTTGATGATCTGGAGCGGGCCCCAGGTGTGTCCGCCGTCGGTGGAGCGTTTGACGACGAGGTCGATGTCGCCCGCGTCGCCGCAGTCGTGGGCCCGGCCCTCGGCGAACGCGAGAAGGGTGCCGCGTACGGACTTCACGATGGCCGGTATACGGAAGCACGCATAGCCCTTTTCGTGGGCGGCTTTGAAGAGAACCTGCTGGTCGAAGCCGCCGGTCGGGGGAGCGGCGGCCGGGGCGGCGGTAGCGAGGGGAGCGGTCTGCGATACGGGGCTCGTTCCCGGCGTGGCGTCAGTTGCGGACTGTACGGCCTGCGCGGGGGTGGTCGGGAGGAGGGCGAGGGCCGCGGCGGCCAGTGCGGCGAGCGTGGCCGTGGCGCGGTGTCGCCGCGGTCTGCTGCGGGGGCTGGGGTGCGCGCGGAGAACAACTGACGTCATGGTCCGGCCTGCCCTTCGAGGCATTGGCGACGGGTCATCAGGACATCCAACGTCCTATGTGCAGTTGTGTCGGAAGCTACTGCCGCGTGCGGACAGCGACAAGGAGCCTGCGTCGGTTCTCCCCCTGGGGGGTGGAATTCACTCTCCCGGCCCGCAGCAGGCCCGCAGTCAGAGCGCCTGGTGGTGCGCCTGTTGTGCCTGGTGCGTCGGGAGGGAGGGGAGGGTCGGTTGAGCTGGGAGGGTCGGATTCGGCGCACGCTGCGCCTGTGGCGGGCGTGCCGAAGGTGTCAGCCCCGCTCTGCCGTACGCGCCGCCCACCCCGCGCGTGCCATGTGCGTCGCCGCCCCGGGTGTGCGGTACGCGCCGCCTGCCCAGCGCCTGACCCTGCGTCACGGCAGAAGCACCACCTTGCCGAGGTTGCCCCGCGCCTCGATGATCTCGTGCGCCTTCGCGGCGTCGGCCAGCGGTAGTTCGGCGTGCACGGCGGCCCGCAGCTGCCCGGAACCGGCGAGCTCCCACAGCTGTGCCCGGTGTCGCTCGTACAGCTCCGAGTGGACCTCGGCGAACCGCCGCATCGTCAGCCCGGTGATGGTCTTGGACCCCGCCAGCAGTTCCCACGCCGGGACCGTGCCGCCGCCGGAGTTGAAGAAGATCAGCCGTCCGCCGGGTGCGAGTGCGGCGAGGGCGGACGGCAGCAGCTCGCCGCCGACGCCGTCCAGCACGATGTCGACCGGCTCGCCCCAGGACTCCTGGTCGTACGTGACGACCTCGTCGGCCCCGAGCCCGTACAGGAACTCCGCCTTCGCCGCTGAGCTGACGGCGGCCACCACCCGTGGCACGCCCTGGAGTTTGGCCAGTTGGACGACGAGATGCCCGGTGCCGCTGGCCGCACCGGTGATCAGCACGGACTCGGCGCCGACCGGCGCGGCGGTGCTCAGCGCGGCGAGCGCGACATGCCCGGAGCGCACCAGTGCCACCGCCTGCACCGCGCTCGCATCGTCGGGGATCCGGCTGGCCAGGAAGGCGGGCGCGAGGGCGAGTTCGCAGTACGAGCCGCTGAAGGTGAGTGAGGTGACGCGGTCGCCGACGGCGAAGCCGGTGACGTCCGGGCCGAGCGCAACGACCTCACCGGCGATCTCGCCACCGGGCGTGCCGGGCAGCGGATCGCCCCCTCCGTTGCCGTCCCCGCGCACCCGCCGCACACACGGCAGCGTCACGCCGATCGCCTCCGTACGCACCAGCAGCTCGCCGGGGCCGGGCTCGGGGGCCTCGGTCTCGTCGACGCGCAGGACTTCGGGGCCGCCGTAGGCATGGAATCGGACTCGGCGCATGGGCGGACACCTCCGGGATCGCGGACCGGCGTGCAGCACATGCACCGGCCCCGTTTCATTGGGTGCCCCAACAATAACCAGAAAACCATTGGGAGAACCAACCGTTTTTCGTTGGGTACCCCAATGGACTCGGTGGAATCCCGATACGGTGATCCCATGTCCGACATCCCCTACGCCCCCAGCCGCATCCGTGCCCTCCCCAGCTGGCTGCTGGGCCGCGCCGCCGCACGCGGCCACCGCCTCGTCGCCGACGCACTCGCCTCCGAGGGCATGCGGATGATGCATCACGCCGTGCTCTCGGCGGTCGCCGAACTCGGCCCGGTCTCCCAGGCGGAGCTCGGCCGGACGCTGAGCATCGACCCCAAGGACATGGTCGCCATCGTCAACGACCTCCAGAAGGACGAGCTGGTCACCCGGACCCCCGACCCCAAGGACCGGCGCAAGAACGCCATCGAGATCTCGGCGGAGGGCCGCCGGCGGCTGCGCCGTACGCAGCGCCTCGGCGACGAGGCCAACGCGGAACTGACCGCGGCCCTGAGTGCGGAGGAGCGCGAGCAGTTGATCGCGCTGCTGACGCGTATCGCACTGCCGGGGGAGTGAGGCGAGGCGGCTACGGCGGCGCCCGGCTTCGGCCCGCGCCGGCCTCAGCCCCTGCCCGTATCCGTGTCGCTCTCAGCCCGTCTCGGCATTGCCCCGTGCCGGCATTGCCCCGTGCCGGCTTCAGCCCGTGGCAGCAGCGGCGCGCAGGACCGACTCGCCCAGGCGGTGCTCGCCCGCGTACACGTTCATGGAGGTCCCGCGCAGAAATCCGACCAGGGTCAGCCCGGTCTCCGCCGCCAGGTCGACGGCGAGCGAGGAGGGGGCGGAGACCGCGGCGAGGACCGGGATGCCCGCCATCACGGCCTTCTGCGCCAGCTCGAACGAGGCCCGGCCGGACACCATCAGCACACAGGACGACAGCGGCAGCAGGCCCTGCTGCAACGCCCGCCCGACGATCTTGTCGACGGCGTTGTGGCGCCCCACGTCCTCCCGTATGTCCAGCAGTTCGCCGTCCGTGGTGAACAGCGCGGCGGCATGCAGGCCCCCGGTCCGCTCGAAGACGCGCTGGGCGGCTCGCAGTCGGTCGGGGAGGTCTGCCAGTGTCGCCGGGTCGATGCGGACCGGGGTGTCGGGCGAGGTGTCCAGGTCCCAGCGGGCACTGGTGCGCACCGCGTCCAGGCTGGCCTTGCCGCACAGTCCGCAGGAGGACGTCGTGTAGACGTTGCGTTCCAGGGTGATGTCGGGGACGGGGACACCGTCCGCGAGCCGGACGTCGACGACGTTGTAGGTATTGGACCCGTCCTCCGTTGCCCCCGCGCAGTAGACGATGTTCGCCAGCTCTTCCGTACGGCCGAGGACTCCCTCACTCACCAGGAAGCCCGCGGCCAGCGCGAAGTCATCGCCCGGCGTGCGCATCGTGATCGCCAGCGGCTTGCCGCCCAGCCGGATCTCCAGCGGCTCCTCGGCGACGAGGGTGTCCGGGCGGGTGCTCACGACACCGTCGCGGATGCGGATGACGCGGCGTCGCTCGGTGACCCGTCCCATGCCTGATCAGTCCCAGTCGTTCGGTGAACTTGACGATTTCATTGTCCTGCACGGGGAGGGGTGAGGTTGCGGCCGCCTCCACAGCACGGGGCGCCCGAGTCGGCGCCCGACGGCTGAATATTGTCTACGGTATTCCAAGCCGCCGGTCGTCGCCGACCGACCTGGCCGCATCGGCTCGCCAGTGCTGCCAGCCCGTCACCGCCTCACCCCGTCAGCTCGCGCCCGCCGAACGCGCCCGAGCCGTCCGCCGCCGACCAGGCCGAATCCAGTCCGGCCTGATCCAACGTCCGCCAGTCCGGGGTGTCCTGGACCAGGGTGCGGCCCAGCTGCCGCCCCAGCTCGACGATCGTCCGGCCGGATCTGCCGCGCTCCGTGCCGTACGCATCGAGCGCGTCGGGCCGGTTCGGTACGGCGCGCAGCGCGGCCTCCAGGGCGGCCGCGTCCTGCAACGCCTTGGCCGCGCCGGCGGCGGTGTGTGGACGGGCCACGGTGGCCGCGTCGCCCACCAGCAGCAGCCGCCCGGCGGTGTAGCGCGGCGCCGTGAAGTCGTACATCGGCTGGATGAAGACTTCCTGTGGTGCCGTCAGCCGGATCAGCCCGGCCCAGTACGGGGGCAGCAACTCGCCGGTGACATGGGCGAGATGGGCGTGCAGCGGCCCTGTGAGGGTGCCGGGCGGCAGGCTGGTGGGAGTGTCCAGGTGGAGGTCGAGGCCCGGGGGCGGGGCGGTGTAGAGGACCCAGTTGGCGCGGTGGCCGCCGTTGCCGTCGGGGATGCGGTAGATGATCACGTGGCCGCCGGGGAAGACGACATAGATGCAGTCCTCCTGCGCCCAGGGGGTCGGCGGCAGGCCGGGGAGGTCGAGCGCGGCCAGCCGCTCGGCGGGGATCGCGCCGCGCCAGGCGAGATAGCCGGCGTAGCTGGGCCGGACGTCGGGGAACGCCGCGTCGCGGACGATCGAGCGGTAGCCGTCGGCGCCGACGACGAGGTCGAAGCGTTCGTGGCCGCCGGTGGGGCCGGTGGGGCTGGTGCCGTCACCGACGCGTGACGACCCGGCGTCCGCCGCCCCGGCGACCTCGTCTACGCGTACCGACCCGGCATCGGCCGCTCCGTCGACCCCGCCGACCCCGCCCACCCCGGCGACGCGTACCGTCGCGCCGTCGGCCGCCCCGGTGACCTTGTCGACCGTCACCCCCGTACGGAAGTCGGTGGTGGCGGGCAGCCGGTCCCGCAGCTCGCGCCAGAGCGGTCCCCAGCAGTACGACCGGAACGGGAAGGGGTGGACGCCGACCAGGCGCCCCAAGGGCGCGTCGCCGTCGCGCGTGTACCAGCGGCGGGTGGTCAGCTGCACCCACGGCATCGCCGCATCCATATAGCCGGCGGCGGCCAGCTCCGCGTACCGCGCGTTGTGTACGGCGAGGCCGACGCCGCGGTCCGCGAGCCGGCCGGCGGTTCGCTCGTAGACGGTGATCCGGGCGGCGCCCGCCCGGTGCGCGGCGAGCGCCGTGGCGCAGCCGGCGATACTGCCCCCGACGATGGCGACACTGCCACCCTGGATCGGGATGCTTTCCTGGCGCATATGGCCGTCCCCCTGCCCGCTCGGGCGTGCCCGAGATGCTCTGCCCCGGTGCCGATGGTCGGTCGGCCCGGCCCAAACGGGGGCATCTTCGCAGGAGTTGACGGGTACGGCGATCCGGCCCCGCCGTGACGCAAATGATCAGGCCATTGCTGCCCGCTACGAGCCGTGACGCTCGGTAGTCTGTAACCCGGTAACCAATCGTGCGAGGGGACCCGATGCTCTCCGAAGGGCTGTCGCAGGGAGCCATGCCGAAGCTCGAACGTCCCGGCCCGCTGCGCGAGCGCGTCTACGAGGCGCTGCTCGAACTGATCACCACCCGTGCGCTGGTCCCCGGCCAGCATCTGATCGAGAGCGATCTCGCCGGCCATCTGGGCGTCTCCCGGCAGCCGGTCAGGGAGGCCCTCCAGCGGCTGAACACCGATGGCTGGGTCGATCTTCGTCCGGCACAGGGCGCCTTCGTCCACGAGCCGACCGAGGAGGAGGCGGACCAGCTGCTGACGGTCCGCACCCTGCTGGAGGCGGAGGCGGCCCGGCTCGCCGCGGCGAACGCCGGCGCGGCAGGGGTGGCGGATCTGGAGAAGCTGTGCGCCGAGGGCGAGCGCGCCGTAGCGGACGTGGACGAGGACGGGGATGTGGACGAGGGCGTGGACGCGGCGGTGGCGGCCAACGCCGCGTTCCACGCCAAGGTGATGGAGCTGGCCGGCAATGCCGTACTCGCCGAGCTGGCCGCGCAGGTCGGCCGCCGGGCGCGCTGGTGCTACACGCCGGTGGCCGGCCAGCGAGGCAAGCAGTCGTGGACTGAGCACCGTGAGCTGATCGCGGCGATCGCCGACCACGACGAGGCACGCGCCACCGCCGTCATGCGGGAGCACACCGAGCACACCCGCCGTACGTACCGGGAGAGGGAGCGCGACCAGGAGGGGGAGCGCGGCTGATGGGTTCCGGACCGGGGGGATCCCCGCGCCACCCAACTCGCAGAACCGCCCTCGTCGCCCTTGAGTGAGAACGGTTCTGCGAACCGATCGGAGATCAGCAGAGGTTCATCTCCTTGGTGTGTGCTGATCGTGGCCGCGTGCTGGTCGGGGTTGGTGGGTTGGTGACGTTGAGCCTGTGTCAGTCGAGTCCGAGTCGGGTCCGAGTCGAGGGAGCCGTGGTGCTGCGGCCCCGAGGCCCGCCGTGTGTTCCGGGGCGGGGCTGTGGCTCGGGTCGGTGCTTGCCTTTCGCCTCACGCGGTGAGGGAGGTTCGGAGGAAGTCGAGGATCTCCGCTCGCGCGGCCTCGGCCTGCTGTGCCACGCCCGGCATGCTGAGGAACGCGTGCCCCGCTTCGGGGTATTCGGTGAGCCGCGCGGGTGTCCCGGCCGCCTGCAATCGTTCCGCGTAGCGGCGGCCGTGATCGGCCAATGGGTCGTGAGTCGGCACCACCACGAGCGCTGGGGCCAGCCCGTTCAGGTTGTCGGCCGACAGTGGTGAGAGCGCGCGAGGGTCGGTTCCCGGTGGTACGGCGAGCCGCCGGAACAGGTGCAGTTGCGGCACGGTGAGGGTCGGGGTGTGGGCGTGCTGGGTGATCGAGGCGTAGTCGAGCATCGTCTCGGTCACATCGGCAGCGGGGTTGACCAGCACCTGCGCCATAAGGTGCAGGCTGGCCTCTTTGGCCCGGATCGCTGCCAGGGCGCTGATCAACGCGCCGCAGCTCTCGCCGAAGACAGCGGTCCGGGCCGGTTCGATGCCCCACTGTGCGGCATGCCGCACCACGTGCTGGAGTACGTCCCAGCCGTCGTCGACGGCCGCCGACAGTGGAGATTCCGGACCGATGAGGCGGTGCTCGACCGAGACGACGACTGCGGGCAGCTGGGCGGCGAGGTGGCTGGTGACCCAGTCGCACTGCACCGCCGTGCCCACGTACCCGCCTCCGTGCACGTGGAGTACGAGTGGCAGGTCCGTCCGTCCGGCGCCTTCGCCATCGCGCCCGGAGGCCGGACGGTACACCCGGACCGGGAGTTCGCGGCCGGGCAGCGCCACCTTCTGCCATTCAATCGCGGCGCCGGGATCCGGATCCCCGGTGATCGCCCGCGCCGCGGCGGACGCCCGAACGCGGTTCTCCGCGTCGCGGTAGGCGACCAGTTCCTCGTCCGTCATCGCCAGCCAGTCCGGCTCCGGCGGCCGCCCTGCAGCAGTGACCTCACTCATGACTTCTCCTCACCTCAAGAGTTTCGCGACTTCAGGTATCGATACTCAAGGTAGCGAAATCAGGTATCGTGTGGGTATGACTTCGAACACACCCGCCAGACCTCCCGGTCGCCCGCGCACCGGCGTCAACGCGGTGGTCTTCGCTGCGACGCTGAGCACGGTCCACGAGCTCGGCTACGCGCGCGCCACCGTTGAGCGCATCGCAGCCGCGGCCGGCGTCGCGAAGTCGACGGTCTATCGGCGCTGGCCGTCGAAGGGCGCGCTGATCGTGGACTGCCTCCTGGACGCGTTCGGCCCGGCGCCGCTGGAGGGCACCAGTCGAGCCGAGCTCATGTCCTCGACCATCCGCTGGATCGCGGCGAAGATCGCCGAGCCCGGGGTGGGCGACGCGTTCGCGGGTGTGTTCAGTGACGCCGTCAGCGACCCGGCCCTGCGCGAGATCCTGTCCACGCGGTTGCAGGACCCCTACCGGCTCGCGCTCCAGGACGCGCTCGGCGAGCCGGAGAACCGGGTCCTGTTCTTCATCGACGTCGTGGTGGGAGTCCTGCTCCACCGGATGGGCATGACCGGTGGACCAATGGTCGATGCCGACGTCACCGCACTGGTCGAGATGGTTCTGGCACACTTCGCCGACGGTCCCGGCCAGGCTTAGTGCTGCGGCGGATAGCGCTGCCCTGCTCGCGGTGCCACCCTGGCCCCGCCCGCCCCCCGCTCCAGGTCGGCGCGGGCTCGCTGCGAATCCCCCCGATCCGGTCCGATCTGCGAGACCACCCCCGGCAGGCCACCGCAATCCGGGTAATGTGCAGCCGATCACCGAGCCCCCCGAGAATGGCGAGACGTACATGAGCGAAGGGACAGCACCGGCGGTCGGCGACGCGGCTTCCGTCTCCGACGAGGCGGCCCGCGAGCGGCTGCTCTACCTCCGCAGCAGCATCGACAACCTCGACGCCGCGCTCGTGCATCTGCTCGCCGAGCGTTTCAAGTGCACCCAGCAGGTCGGCGAGCTCAAGGCCCGGCACAGCCTGCCACCCGCCGACCCGGCCCGCGAGGCCGCGCAGATCGAGCGACTGCGCACGCTGGCCGCGGACGCCCGGCTGGACCCGGCGTTCGCGGAGAAGTTCCTCAACTTCATCATCGGGGAAGTGGTCCGTCACCATAAGGCGATCGCGAATCAGGGTGCTGGCCGGAACGACTCTCACGACGGGACAGGCGCCGAGGCCGAGAACTGATCAGTCGGGAGAGATCTCGGAGATCTCGCAGCCCCGGGAGATCGATGGCCGGTGGCAGACGTCCTGACGGATCCGCCTAGCCGGATGTCGATCTGAGTGTCGATCCGGATATCGATGAGGTCTCGTCCAGACCGCAGCGGGCGTGCAGTCTGCGCAGCGGTGCCGGTGCCCACCAGTTCGCCCGGCCGGCCAGTTTCATGGCGACGGGCAGCAGGACGACACGGATGAGTGTCGCGTCGACGAGGATGGCCAGCGCCGTGCCGACGCCGAGCTCCTTGAGGAACACCACGCCTCCGGTCGCGTACGAGACGAAGCTGAGCGCCAGGATGCCCGCCGCCGCGGTGATCAGTGGGGCGCTGCGGCGGATGCCGGTGGCAACGGCCTCCTCGGTGCGGCCGGTTCTCGCGTATTCCTCGGTGATCCGGGCGAGCATGAAGACCTCGTAGTCCATGGACAGGCCGTAGGCGACGCAGAACATGAGCACGGGAATGCTCGGCTCGATCGACCCGGTGGGGGTGAATCCGAGCGTGTCCGAGAGATGTCCTTCCTGGAAGACCCATACCAGGCAGCCGAACATCACCGACAGGCTCAGCAGGTTCAGCACGGTGGCCTTGGCGGGCAGCAGCAGACTGCCGGTCATCAGGAAGAGGATGACGAAGGTGGCGGTGAGGATGAGGCCCAGGACCCAGGGCAGCCGGTCGAGCAGAGTGGCGCGGAAGTCGGTGGTCTCGGCCGGGTAGCCGCCTACGAGCGTGTCGAAGGGTGCGGGGACGGCTCGTACGTTGGCGACCAGTTGGGGGACGTCTCCGGACATCGCCTCCTGGGTGGGGATCACCGCAAGTCGGCTGCCGTCGGGGTGTGTCCGTGTCCGGGGCTCTGTCTCGTCAGGGTGTGTACGTGTCCGTGTCCGGGGCGCTGTCCCGTCCCGGTCGCTGACCTGGCTGAGCTGGCTCACCAGTTTGCCGGCGCGGTGGGTTCCGGCGGGGGAGTCCACCTGGAACACCCCGGGCAGGCGCGAGAGAGCGGCGGCGTAGGCGGCGAGCTGCTGCGGCTCGTCCGCCGCGTGGCCCCGGGTCACCACATGGATCGTGTCGGTGGGTTCGGCCGGGAAGGTCCGGTGGATGATCTCGGAGGTGGTGCGGGAGGAACTGCCCGGTGGCAGGGTGCGCTCGTCCGGCAGCCCGAATTTGATGCCCAGCAACGGGGAGCCGGCCAGCAGCAGCACGCCGAGGACGGCCGAGCCGCTGAGCAGCGGGCGGCGCATGGCGGCCAGCGCGGTCCGATGCCAGAAGCCGCCGGCGGGCGCGGGTGGTTGTGCCCGCTCCACACGGTGGCCCCAGAGGGCGAGCGCGGCGGGCAGCACGAGCACCGCTCCGGATACCGCGGTGGCCACGACGAGCAGTCCCGCGTAGGCGAAAGAGCTGAGGAAGAAGAACGGGAAGATCAGCAGCGCCGACAGGGACACCGCGACCGTGATCCCGCTGAAGGCGATGGTGCGCCCCGCCGTCGCCACCGAGTGGACCACGGCGGTCTCCCGCTCATGCCCCGCGGCGCGCTCCTCGCGGTAGCGGTTGATCAGGAAGAGGCTGTAGTCGATGCCCAGTCCGAGTCCCAGCACCAGTGCGATGTTCGCGGCGAACGTGGACACGTCGGTGAACTGGGCCAGCAGCCGCAGCCCGGCGAGCGTGCCGAGCACTGACAGGAGCCCGACGCCCACCGTCAGCAGGGCGGCGACCGTGCGCCGGTAGACCAGGATCAGCAGCAGCACCACGGCCGGGAGCACCAGCGTCTCGGCGGTGAGGAAGTCGCGCCGCGCCTGCTCACTGGCCTGTCGGGAGATCTCCTCCTGGCCGCCGACCCGTACGGTGATGTCCGACGTCGTGCGCGTCAACGTGGGGGAGAGTGTGGCGAGTTCGGCGCGGGTGGCGGTGGCGCTGCCCTCCAGACGGGCCGGTATCAGCGCATGGCGGCCGTCGGTGCTGCGCAGGGCGGCGCTGCGCCCGGTCCAGTACGCGGTCACGTCGGTGACTCGCGGCTGCCCCGCGACCTCGCGGACCAGGGCACGTCCGGCGGCGGCGACGTGTGGGCTGTCGACCGAGCCCCGGCGGGCGGTGACCACGAGCGCGAGGTTGGGGTTCCCGGTTCCGTAGGTGTCCCGCAGGATTTCGCCGACTCGCACCGACTCGCTGCCGGGCGACTCCCAGCGGGACAGCTGGAGGTCGTCCTGCGCGCCCGCCCCGTACGCCCCGAGGCCGAGGAGCAGGGCGAGCGCGGCCAGCAGCACCGCGCCGGCGCGGCGCACGGCCAGCCTCCCCAGCCACGGCATCAGCCCGCCGCCCGGCGCTTCCCTCAATTCTTCCTCGTCCCTTGCTCCTTTCCTGTTCCTTTTCCGTGTTTGCCTGCCGCGCATGGCCGCTGCTTCTTTGCTGTGCATGACCGCACCCTCGTGCGCGTCGCTGACCGGTGGCTGGCACTCTCGCTGGCACCGGCGCCGGAAGAACCGCTGGAACGTGCGCTGGAAGAGTCGCTGGAAGAGCCGCTGGAACGTCCACGGGAACGGCCCTCCAAGGGGCGGTGGTTGGGCGGCGTTCCGGGGTTAGGCTGCGGGAATGACCCAAGGCCAAGGCGTGCGTTTCGAGTTGCTGGGCCCCCTGCGGGCCTCGCGCGACACCGTCGAGATCCGGCTGGGCCCGCCGCGGCAGTGCACGGTGCTCGCGGTGCTGCTGTTGCAGGAGGGGCGGCCAATGTCCTACGGCGCGCTGGTGGAGGCTGTTTGGGGCGCCCATCCGCCGAGCCACGTCCGCAACCTGGTGCAGAAGTACGTGTCCGGAATCCGACGGGCGCTGTCCGGCGACGGCGCGCCGGACCTGGTGTGGACGGGCACCGGCTACCGGCTGGACGGCGCCGCGCCCGACGATCTCCTGGAGCGCCGCGCACTGTTGCGTGCCGCGCTCGTCGCTCGGGACTCCGGCGACCTGCGGAGGTCGATCGCACTGGCGGCGCAGGCGGAGGCGATGTGGCGCGGCGAGTTCGCCGAGGGGCTCGGCGGCCCCTCCCTGGAGGCGGAGCGTCGCCGCTGGGAGGAGAAGCGGCTGATGGTGTTGGAGGCCCGGATGGAGGCCGAGTTGGCGCTCGGCAACTACCGGGAGTGTGTGCACGAGCTGGTACGACAGGTGGCGACGCGCCCGCTCCGCGAGCGGCTGGTGGAGCTGCTGATGCTGGCGCTGTACCGCGGTGGCAGGTCCTCGGACGCCCTGCTGGTGTACGAGGACACCCGGCGCCGGATCGCGGCGGAGATCGGCTGCGACCCGGGCCCGGCACTACGTGAACTGCACCAGCGCATGCTGCGACAGGACCCGGCTCTACTGCCTCGTACGCCCACGGATCGCGGGGCGCCGGCGACCGCGGCGCCGGTGACCGCACCGGCGGCGTGAGGGATGACGCACGGGCGACTCGTTCACCCGCAGGGCCGGTTACGGAAGTTCGTGCCCTGAAAGGCTTGGTGGCCTGACTTGGTGGCCTGACTTGGTGGGCTGAAATTGGTGGTCCGACTTCCGGTTACCGTGGAATGTCCGGGCACGCACAGGAGTTGATCAGGGTATGACTCAAGGCCCCGCACCCCGCACCCTGTCCGACGACGCGCTCTCCGAACTGCTGAGCACCCAGCAGTTCGGCACCCTCGCCACCAATAAGAGCAGTGGCCATCCTCATCTCACCACCATGCTCTACCACTGGGATCCCGAAGCGCGCGTCGTGCGGTTCTCCACGACTGCCGACCGCATCAAGGTCAAGCAGCTCCGGCGTGATCCGCGGGCGGCCGTGCATGTTCCGGGCGGCGACGTATGGTCGTTCGCCGTCGCCGAGGGGGAGGCCGAGGTCTCCGAGATAACGACCACGCCGGGTGATGCGGTCGGGCGAGAGCTGCTCGCGATGGTGCCGGAGGCCGCGAAGCCGCAGGACGAAGACGCGTTCTTGGAGCAGTTGGTCGCCGAGCGCCGGGTGGTCATCCGACTGAAGGTGTCCCGGCTGTACGGGACGGCACTCGACATCAACGGCTGAGACCGCTGACAGTCACTCGTCAGCGCGGCACGTTGGGAGCCACCGCTGCCGTGAAGTCCGCGGCGATGTCGCACAGGTCCCTGCCGCCGGCGTTGTAGAGCGCATTGACGGCCACCGACGCGCTCCCGAACGATGTCGGCCACTGGATCATGCACCTCGAGGCCATTCGGTGGCTCGTCGCCGAGGGGACGCCGTCGACCGTGATGGGCGAAATGCTGTCCCACTGTGCGGGCCCTGTATCGGAGTAGCGCAGCACGATGAAGTGCGTCCGGTCGCCCTGCGGGACCCAGCGGCATCCGGGTTCGGTCATCGTGGTGTCGCGTTGCAGCTCCCACTTCTGTTCCAGCTCGGAACTCAGCGCCGCGCAGGGGTCCGACGGGACGTCGCCGGAACCGGCCGTACCGGCCGTTTCCCCGGCTGCGTTCTGGGTGCTGCCGTACGACGCACTCGGCCAGGATCCGTCCGGGGAGCCGGCGCCCGAGGTGTCGGCACCGGCGTCACGTGCCCACGCCCAGATCCCGACCCCCGCCGCCACGCACAGCACAACCGCGACCGCCGTCACCACCGCCACCCGTGCGGTCCTGGTGCCCGGCAGGGGTCCCTCCGCGCGGTCCGGTTCCGTCCAGTCCTGCCTGCTCTCGTCCCACTGGTCCACGGTGCCTACCCCTGCCCGCCGATGAGCCGGGCGAGCTGCTCGGCGGCCTGCCCGGCCGCGGCGAGTCCGGTCGCCGCGGTCGCGCCGATCGCGACCCGGTCGCGCAGCCACTCCAGACGGGTGGGCCCGATCCGCCCTGTTGCCTCGATCTCCCCCTCCGCCGCCGCGAGTTGGGCTTCCAGCTCACCCAGCTCACCCAGCTCGCGCAGCTCGGTCAGGTCCCCGACCTCGCCCAGTTCATTCAGTGCACCCAGTGCGCTCAGCTGCTCGCGCAAAGCCGTCACCGCCGCGAGCAGTTCGGATGCATTGGACGTGTCGCTCATGTCAGCCGTACCGTGCGAGACGTTGACGGCCTGGGCATGCGAGCCCTGGGCTACTGCGCCGCCATGCATGGTGCCGATGCTGATGCCGCCCGGCTGCGGCTCCAGATTCCCCTTGCCCACTGTCATGACGTACTGCCTCCCCCGTCTTTTCCTGCCTTCTCCAACTTCAGCTGCTTCGCCGACGACTTCTCGCCCACCGCGACCGCGCTGTTGCTCAGCTCCCCGATGAACACGCCGCCCTCGCTCACATTGATCACGTACTGCTCGAAGTCGCCCGTCTCGTAGCCCTTCGCATGCAGCGCCTTGGCCACCCCGCTGGAGATCCGGTCCTGGAGCGTCTTCACGTACCGGCTGATGTCCATCTCCTGGAACAGGGAGACCTCCTCCACGCTCCCCAGCTCCCGCACCGACGCGGCGGGCCCGTCGGGCAGTGCGTACCGCGGCATGGTCAGCCAGACGCGGAGGTCCGAGACGACCGTGCGGAACAGGCAGAGCCCGGCGGCGATGCCCGAGCCGGGGCCGGTGAGCAGTACGCGGACGAGGTCGCGCGGCAGGGCGCCGTCCGTGGTGCGCTGCGCGATCACGTCGACGGAACGGAACTCCGGGCGCAGCGGGTTGAGCACATGCGGCACGACCTCCAGCACGAGCATCCCGCCCTGGGTGTGCACACGGACCAGGACGGAGATCCCGATCTGCTCGTCCCACGCCCCGATGCGCACTCGCAGGAAGTGCCGGCGTCCTTCGCCGCCCTCGCCGACCGCCGCCTCCAGATGCCTGTCGGTCCGGTCGAGTTCCTGCGCGAACCGGTCCCGGGCCAGCCCGACCGGCAGATACACCAATTCGTCGACTTCGAGGGAACGGAGGCGGTCGACGCTGGTGACCGACGATTTGCGCAGCTCCTCAAGCCGCGGTTTGACGAGGTCGATGACCTCGCGTCCGGTGAGCGGCTGTCCTCCGGTGTCGCCGCCCTTCAACTCCATGACCACGGACCACGGTTTGTACGGCTTCCCGGCCCCGACGAACGGCCGGAACGGGTCGTAGATCGTCAGCCGCGCATGCTGCTCGCGGTCGATGGCCGCGCCGATCCGCTGGAACTGCTCACCGTCCGGCAGCTTCTTGCGGGGGCCCGCCCGGAAGGCCTCACGGCTCAGCTCGCTGCGGATGAGGTCTCGGACGTGCGTCTGGTACTCCCATACGGGCAGCATCATCAGCAACGGGAACACCACGGCCGCCCAGACGTCCGCGCCGGCGAAGAGCGAGAAGCCGACCGTGCCCCAGTAGACGAGCATCAGGACGAACGGCAGGACCGGCAGTACCGCCTTCAGACGGCCCCGCGTGGCCTGCTTCAACACCGCGCGGTCCAGCGTGAAGGCGGTGCCCGTCGAACCCTGCACGACATAGGTCACGAATCCGACCAGCGCGTACGCCACGAACCAGGGGATCGGGAACACCGTCTGGTCGCAGCCGACCCCGGCCAGTCCGAGCCCGATGAACAGCACCCAGATCAGCAGCAGTACCAGCCCGGTCCCGGTCTCCCGGCGGCGGGCGTGCAGCGCATGCGCGAGGACCGGCAGGGCGTCGATGCCCAGCGAGGGCGCGATCGGGCGTTCCTCGTGCTCGACCAGCTGCTCGATGACACGGCGCCGGAACGTCCCGTCGAAGTACACGCCCGCGCACAGCAGCCGGGTCGCCTCGCTGTGCGTGTACCGGGGGCCGTTGTTCTGGGCGGTCTGCTCAGGCACGGTCATCACATGACGTCCTGATGTGATTCCTGTGCCATCGGACGGCTCGGGATGTCTCTGCTTTCATGGTTCCCAAAGAGTGGGGAGCGTCACACCGACCTGGCAAGGCGGGGAAGCCGGGGCTTAAACCGGCAGGTGGCGGCCCCAATGCGCAGGGCAGGGGACGGATATGCACAGGGGAGGGGACGAACCGTGTTGCGCATCATCTTCACCGCCGAGGACCTGAGTCGGATCCGGGTGGCTGCGGGCCCCGACCACATGTGGGAGATAACCAACAGCGTGCAGACCCTGCAACGCAGGGACGGCACCACCGCGTTCGGTGCCTGGCGGCAGTCCGTACGGCCCAGGCTCTCCGCCGACAGCCGCATCCTGGCCGATCTGCTGCCGCCGTACGGCTACTCTCCCGACTTCCTGACGCCCGCGCCCGGCACCGGCGGTCTCACCACCGCCGTCCGCGCGGTGACCGGCACCCCCTCGCACCGCCTGGACACCGACCTCACCCGGCTGGCCGCCGGGCGCCGATTATCCGGCTGGGTCGGCCGGCTGGCGCAGGGGCGGCACTCCGCGACGGACGCGCTCGGGCGCGCGATCCACGCCTTCCACACGGAGGCACTCGCACCGTACTGGCCACGGATCCGCGCCCATGTCGAGGCGGACTGCCTGATCCGGCGGCACGCCATCCGCGAGGGCGGTCCGGAGGCTCTGCTCGCCGGACTGGGGCCGCGGATGCGCTGGGTGCCGCCGGTGCTGGAGGTCGACTACCCGGTGTGCCAGACGCTGCACCTGCGGGGCCGAGGGCTGACCCTGCAACCTTCCTACTTCTGCTGGCCGGCGCCGGTCTCGCTGTTCGACGAGGCGCTGGCACCCGTGCTGGTGTATCCCGTCCCGCACGACCTCTGGGCCCGGCCCGATGCCCGGCACGACCCGGTGCAGGTGCTGGGCGCGCTGATGGGCCCTGTCCGGGCGGCCGTCCTCGTCGCCGCCTGCACCGCCCGCAGCACCGGCGATCTGGCCGGAAGCCTGTCCGTCTCCACATCCTCCGTCAGCCAGCACACCGCGAAACTGCGTGACGCCGGGCTGCTGATCACGGTCCGACAGTCCGGCCGGGCCCTGCACATCACCACCTCGCTGGGCCACGCCCTCATCCGCGGCGCCCAGAGGGGCAGCCTGCAGTGACGTGACGTGACGTGACGTGACCTGACCGGGCCGGGCAGGGCCGGTGATGTGCGACCGGGGCCACCCTCACCGTCCAATCCATGACGCACCCTCATCGAATGCTGTCAGCGCTGCGTCAGTTCGGCGTCAGTTGACCTCGGGAGAATTCGGGACGTCCCGAGGAATGCGTTCATCTGGAGGCCCTATGGCCAACGCGGTCACCTTCACCGGCGCACCGCGCCGTGTCGAACCCACCTCGGCCTGGTACGTCGCAGAGATCGGCTGACAACCCGGACATCCTGCCTTAGACGAGAGGGAACGACGACCGTGTCCCAGCAGGCCCTCCAGCATGGCGCAGCACCCGTCGCCATCCGCAGCGCCGCCTGGTATCTGCCCGAGCACACTTTGCCGATCACCGACGTACGGACGCTCGACGAGACCGAGCGCCGCACATGCGACGGTCTGGGCATCGACACGGTCCGGGCGGACGACGCGCTGAGCTCGGTCACTCTCGCGGAACGCGCCGCGCGTCGGGCGCTCGAACAGGCGGGGCTCGACGCCCGGGACCTGGGCGCACTGGTGATGGTGGAGTCGCGGGTCCAGGAGAGGTTCCTCAGCTCCGAGGTGACCAGGCTCCAGCACCTGCTCGGCGCCGACAACGCCACCACTTTCTCGGTGGGCGGGCTCGGCTGTGTCTCGATCACCCCGGCCCTGCTGACGGCCCGCGGACTGCTGGCCGCGGACCCTGCGCTGGACCATGTCCTGGTCGTGCACGGCAGCAAGCCGGCCGCCGCCCTGCGCTACCGCCACCCCGTCACGGTGAACGGCGACGGCGGGCAGGCACTGCTGCTCTCCCGCAGCGGGAGGATACGGGTACTCGACATCGCGCAGCTGACCAACGGGCGCTACTGGGACCTCTTCCACATCGACTACCGGGACCGCCCCACCGCTCAGTGGCGCGAACAGTGCACCGAGCCCAGCACCTACTCCTTCCGCCTGGCCATGGAGACGCGCAACCACCTCTCCGCGATGTTGGACGACCTGCTGCGGCGCAACGGAATCGGCCGCGGGGACGTCGCCGGCTTCGTCAGCCAGAACCTGTCCGCCGGGAGCTTCACCTTCCTCGAGGACTCCCTGGACATCGAACTGCTGCCGGCGTGCCGGGAGAACCTCCGGCAGTACGGACACCTCGGTCCCAACGACGTCTTCCTCAATCTCCACACCGCACTCGACCGCAAGGAGCTGGCCCCCGGCGACCTTGCGGTCCTGATCAACGTGAGCCCGGTGGCCGCCTGGAGTCTGCTGCTGGTCGGGACAGGTTCACAGGAGGACACGGCATGAACGACATCACCTCGCAGATCACCGGCTTTCTGAGCGCGGCTCTTCGTCGGCAGGTGGAGCCGGACGACGACTACTTCGCCCAGGGCCTCGCCGACTCACTGTTCGCACTGGAGCTGGTGACCTTCGTCGAGAGCCACTTCGGCCTCACCGTCGGGGTCGAGGACCTGGATCTGGACAGCTTCAGGACCGCCAACCGCATCACGGAGTTCGTCCGGCGCAAGACCGGAGCGCCCGAGTCGGGAGAGGCACATGAGGCACATGAGGCATACGAGGCACATGCCGAGGGTTCCTGAAAGCGGGACCGACGCTGTGACGACGGATCTGCCGCCCGTGGAGCCCGTGGGTCTGTCCCGGGTCGCGGCCGATTGGGCGGCCAACGCCCGTGACTGCGCCTCTGGTTGGGACCAGGACGGCGGACTGCCCGATTCAGTGCGCAAGGAGTTCGCCGCGTCGGGACTGCTCGCCGCGGACCTGCCCGAGCGGTACGGGGGCGTCGGCCTCCATCCGCTCACGCTCGGGGAGATCACCGCACGGATCGGTGGTGAGTGCAGCGCCCTGCGCGGGCTGCTGACCGTACAGGGCATGGTCGCGGCGGCGCTGCTGCGCTGGGGGACCGAGGCGCAGCGGGCCGACTGGCTGCCCATGCTGGCCGGCGGCCGGCTGACCGCCGGCTTCGCGGTGACCGAGCAGGGCGCCGGCAGCGCGCTGGGTTCGGTGGAAACCCGTATCGAGGCGTCGGGCCGGTCGGACCGCCAGGAACTGGTCGTGAGCGGCCACAAGAGGTGGGTCACCTTCGGTGCGGTCGCCGAAGTGTTCCTGGTCCTCGGGAAGTACGAGGGAAAGCCGGCCGCCGTGCTCGTGGACGCGGACCGCGCCGGTGTCGAGCGGGAGCCGGTGAACGGCCAGCTCGGTATGCGGGGTGCCCGGATCGCCCATCTGTCCCTCGACGGCGTGCGGGTGCCCCGGAGTCAGCTCGTCGCCCCTCCAGGCCTGGGGCTCTCTCATGTCGCCGGCACCGCGCTCGATCATGGCCGGTTCACGGTGGCTTGGGGATGCGTGGGCATGGCGGAGGCGTGCGTCGAGGACGCCGCCACCCACGCCGCGGTCCGTCGGCAGGGCGACATCCCCCTGGGGGACCACCAGTTGGTCCGGTCGCTGCTGGCCAGGGCCGCGGTGGACGCCGCCGGGGCCCGGGAACTCGCCCGCAGGGCCGCGGAGGCACGGGCCTCGGGCCCGGGGCACGGGGTGTCGGAGACGCTCATGGCCAAGTACGCGGCCGCTTCCGCTGCGGCGGCGGGCAGCCGCGCCGCCGTGCAGGTGCTCGGCTCGGCCGGCTGCGCGCCCGACAGCAGGGCGGGCCGGCACTTCCGGGACGCCAAGGTCATGGAGATCATCGAAGGAGCACAGGAAGTGTCCGAACTTCACATAGCCGAGAGGTTGTTGCGGCGCTTCGGTGGTGCGGCGCGCGGCACGGACCGCTCCGACGGGCCCCGACTTCCCGGAGAGTCGTCGTGACGGCGGCAGCGGGCGCGCCCACCGTCAAGTGCCTGGTGTGGGACCTGGACGACACCCTGTGGGACGGGGTGGTGCTGGAGGGCGACGATCCCGCCCCCTTCCCCTCGGCGCTGGACACCCTGGCCGAGTTGGACCGTCGCGGCATCCTGCATGCCGCCGCCAGCCGTGGGGAACGCAGTGTCACCCGGCGTCACCTGACGGAACGCCGGCTGGCCGACTGGTTCTGCGCGGTGCAGGTGGGCTGGGGCGCCAAGTCCGGTGCGGTGCGCCGGATCGCGGAGGCCCTCAACATCGGTCTGGACACCATCGCGTTCGTCGACAACGACCCGGTGGAGCGGGCGGAGGTCGCCAGCGAACTCCCCATGGTCCGCTGCTATACGGCGGCGGAGGTGGGACAGCTGCCGGAATACCGGGAGTTCCGGCCCGCGCACATCACCGCGGAGGCCGCCGGGCGACGCCGACTCTACCAGGCCGAGTGGCAACGCCAGGAGGCCGAGGAGGAGTTCACCGAAGGACGCCAGGCGTTCCTCGACTCGCTCGACCTGGTCATGGAGGTGCGCCCGGCCACCGAGGAAGACCTGTCCCGGGCCAGCGAGTTGACCGTCCGTACGCACCAGCTCAACAGCACAGGACTGACCTACGGCATCGACGAACTGCGCAGGTTGAGCTCCGCACCGGACCATCAGGTGCTGCTGGCCACGCTCCGCGACCGCTTCGGCGACTACGGGACCATCGGCCTGGCCGTCACCGAACTCGTCGGGCGGGACTCGGTCCTGCGGCTGATGCTGATGTCCTGCCGAGTCGCCTCGCGCGGTGCGGGGAGCGTACTGCTGCACCATCTGATCCAGCAGGCCCTGACGGCCGGCCGGCGCCCCGTCGCGCACTTCATCCCGACCGAGGCCAACCGGAACATGCTGGTCATGATGCGCTTCGCCGGCTACGAGGCGACGGTCACCGACGAGGACCGCCTCGTGCTCACCGTGCACCCGGAGCGCCCGCTGCCCAAGGCCCCAGGCCACACGCGCGTGATCGCCGGTGCGGCATGACCGGCACGGGAAACGACACAGAAGCGAGGCTGCGATGACCCGACATCCCGGTGCCACCGATGAGTTCGCCCCCGCGGACGCCCCCGCGGAGGTACGGCCGGTGTGGGCCGCCTTCCGAAGCCAGGTGGTCAGGGCGCCCGAGGCGACCGCGCTCATCATCGGCGGGGTCTCGCTGACGTACCGCGATCTCGCCCATGCCTCGGCCGGTCTTGCGCGACTGCTGTGGCAGCACGGGCTGCGGCCGGGACGGGTCGTCTGCATCCGGACGCAGCAGAGCGCGCTGTCCGTGATCGCCATGCTCGCCGCACTGCGCACCGGTGCCACCTGGGCGGTCCTGGAACCGGACCTGCCCGTCGGGAGGTTCGAGGCGCTGTGCCGGGACGTCGACTGCGCGGTGGTGCTGAGCGAGGGCGGCGACGCCGTGCCGGCCTCCGCGCTCTCGGCGATGCCCGCCCCGCCGACGGTCGTGGACGCGGCGGACCTCCCTCTGACGCGGCTCGTCGAGGCGGGCCAGGAGCTGCTCACCGACCCGTACCCACCGGTCCCCGAGCAGAGCCCCGCCTACGTCGCCTACACCTCGGGATCCACCGGTGTGCCCAAAGGCGTGCTGGTCAGCCGGGGCCAGTTCGCGGAGTCCATCAGCTGCCGGGGGTCGGTGTACGGCACCGAGCGCTCCGTCTTCCTGATCGCGTTGCGGCTGTCCTTCGACGGGATTCTCGGCGGGATGTTCTGGTCGCTCACCGACGGTCACACGCTGGTGCTCCCCGACCCCCGACAGCTCGTGCAGGTGGCGGAGTTCGCCCGGCTGGCCAGGGAACACCGTGTGACCCACCTGTTCAACATTCCCTCCTACTACCGGGCGGTGCTCCAGGATCCCGGCGGCCTGCCCGACACCCTGCGGGTGGTGGTCGTGGGGGGTGAGGCGCCCACCCCCCAGCTGGTGGGCGCGCACAACGAGCGACTGCCGGGGATCCGGTTCGTCAACGAGTACGGGCCCACCGAGACGACCATCGCCTGCACGGTGGAGATCGATCCGGACCCGTCCCGGGACCGTATCCCCATCGGGCGGCCCTGGCCGGGAACGCAGACCCTGGTACTGGACGAGCGGCTGCGCGAAGTCCCGGCCGGGGAGCGGGGCGAGCTCTACGTCGGCGGCTCCCTCGTGGCACTCGGCTACGCGAACCAGCCGGCCCGTACCGCCGAGCGGTTCGTCGCGGACCCGTACGGGCGGCCGGGCGGGCGCCTCTACCGCACCGGGGACATCGCCAGCGTCGACGAGCGGGGCGCGCTGCACTACCACGGCAGAACGGACGACCAGACCAAGATCCGCGGTGCCAGGATCGAACTCGGCGAGATCGAGAGCGTGCTGGAGCGCCATCCGGGCGTGGAGCAGGCCGTGGTGGTCTGCGAACCTGCCGGGCAGGACGAGCCGCAGGTCATCGCCTTCGTACTGCCGACACCCGGCAGTGGGCCACTGGACGCCGCGAAGCTGCGGGAACACTGTCGAGGCCGACTGATGGAGCAGGCCACACCGACCCTGTTCGTACCGGTCGACCACATGCCGCTCGACCGCAGCACCAAGGTGGACCGGGCCGCGCTCCGCACGCTGATCCCGACAGACCGGCAGGCCTCCGGGGGCACCGCGGGCGGGGACTGGAGCGGGCACCGGCGCGCCGTCGGACGGATCTGGGCGGAGGTCCTCGGGCACTCCGACTCGACCCCGGACGACAACTTCTTCGCCGTCGGTGGGAGTTCGATCAAGGTCATCGACCTGCACGACAGGCTGGACGAGCGATGGCCCGGGGCGCTGCGGGTGGGCGAGCTGTTCGACCACATCACCATCGCCGCCCAGGCGCAGCGGATCGCCGACCGCCTGGGCGAGCGCGCACCGGGCCAGGAACCCGCCCCACCGGCCACATACGAGCTCTGACACGCGTGAACGGAGAGGTGAGGTGACATGAGCGGTACGGGCGTGGCACACGGCAGACCGGCCATCGCGGTGATCGGCATCGCCACGCGATTCCCGCAGGCGGATTCCCTCGCCGCCTTCCGGGCGAACCTGCGGGCGGGGAGGGACTCGGTGCGTCCGATCCCTCCGGAACGGATTCGGACCACCGGGCTCGATCCCCGGCAGGACTATCCGGAGCAGGGCTACCTGGAGCGGATCGACCTCTTCGACCACGAGCGCTTCGGGCTGTCCCGGCGGGAGGCGGAGGTGACCGACCCGCAGCACCGGCTGGCACTCCAGCTCACCCAGGAGGCGCTGGAGAACGCCGGATACGCCCCGTCCGGGCTCCGGGACAGCCGGACAGCGGTGATCTTCAGCTCGCCGAACAACGGCTACGCACCTCTGGTGCGCGAGCACGGCACGCTCGGCATGAACGGAAACATCCCCGCCGCCCTGCCGTCCAGGATCTCCCACCTCTTCGGATTTACCGGCCCCTGCTACGGCGTGGACACCGGCTGCAACGGCTCACTCGTCGCCGTCCACCAGGCATGCCGTGAACTCCGCGACGGCGACGCGGACCACGCCGTCGTGGGCGGGGTGAGCCTGCGCCACATCGTGCCGCCGGTGGCCGCATTGGCCGACTTCCCCGCCATCGCCTCGCCCACCGCCCGGTCCCGCGCGTTCGACCGTGCCGCGGACGGTGCGGGCTGGGGCGAGGGCGGCGCGGTGGTGGTCCTTACCACGCTGGAACGGGCGTTGGCGGAGGGTGCGTTCATCCATGCCGTGATCCGCGGCAGCGCCGTGGTGCACAACGGCCGGCACTCCGCGACCATCAGCACACCGAATGCCCGCTCGCAGGCCCAGGTCATCACCAAGGCGTGGGGCAGTGCCTCGCTGGACCCGGCGACCGCCGGATACATCGAGACACACGGTTCGGGCACCCGGCTCGGCGACGCGGTCGAGGCCGAGGGCCTGGCCCTCGCCCGTCCCGACGGCGACCGTACGGTGAAGGTGGGCTCGGTCAAGACCAACATCGGGCACCTGGACCACGCCGCGGGAATCGCCGGGCTGGTCAAGGCGGTACTCAGCGTGCACCACGGTGAGCTGTATCCCTCGCTGCACTTCGAGGAGCCCGCCGACGAGGTCGATCTCGAAGGCGCCCGCCTGGAGGTCGTCACCTCGCTCGAGCAGTGGGACGACGAGACACGCCGGGCGGGCGTGAGCTCGTTCAGCCTCGGCGGCGTCAATGCGCACTGCGTGGTGGAGCAGCCCCCGGCGACCGCCCCGGTACGCCCCGCCGTCAGCAGACCGCAGCTGGTCGCGGTGTCCGCCCGCAGCCGGGCGGATCTGCTCGCCCAGTGCGAGCGGCTGTCGCTCGAACTGCGCCACACCGCACACCCGTTGGCCGATGTCGCGCGGACGCTGAACGAGGGCCGGGACCATGACGCCTACCGTGCGTCCGTGGTCGCCCGGGACACGTCCGAGCTCGCCGCACGCCTGGCCGCCGAGGTCACCTGGCGCCGGCCCGAGGCGGGCGAGGCGACCGAGGCGGCCGGCACCGACTCCATGGCCGCACCTCGGGTGGTCTTCCTGCTCTCCGCGGACGCCACACCCGACGAGCCACGCGATCAGTTGCCGGCCGAGCTGCCGGACGAGGTGTCGGACGAGTTGCCGGAGGAGTTGCCCGCACCGGCCGACTGTGCCGCGATGGTCGGCCGACAGCTCGCGACGTACCAGCGGCTGGTCCGGGCCGGCGTCTCGCCGGACGGGCTGATGAGTTCGGGGATCTCCCGCTACACCGCCCGGTACCTGCGGGGCGATCTCAGCGCCGAGGACACCGCCACGCTGCGGCGCGCACGCAGCGGGCAGGACCCCGCGGTGGCGGGCGACCCGCTGCGGGTGGAGCAGCTCCACGCGGCGGCGGACGAGCAACTCGCCGACGGACCCGTGGTGTTCGTGGAGCTGGCGTCCCGTGGCGAGATCAGCGATCGGCTGACAGCCCATCTCCACGACCGCGCGGACGCCCGCGTGTTCCGTCTGCGGCCCGGTGCCGCCGACGCCGACCCCGACGCCGCCGTCCTGGAGCTGCTGGGCAGGTTGTACGAGGCGGGCGTCGCCCTGGACTGGTCGATGCTGCGGGCCGACCCTTCGGCGGGCCGGGTTCCGCTGCCGGGCCATCCGTTCACCGGCGTGCGCTGCTGGGCCAGGCCACTGGGCGAGGTGCTGTCCTTCGACGAAGCGCCGCATCGGCCTGCTGCTCCGGTGCCGGCTGCGGTACCGGCTCTGGCTCTGGTAGCGGCGCCAGCTCCCGTACCGGCTCCAGTTCCAGCTCCGGCACCAGCTCCGTCTCCAGCGCCCTCTCCGGCACCCGAGGAGTCGGTCAGCGCACCCGGCCGGCAACCGACCGAGGAATCCGGGACCGTACTGGCCTGGCTGCGGGAGACCCTCGTCGAGCTGCTGCACGCGGATGAGGTCCCGGCCGACGCGGACTACTTCTCCATCGGCGGCAACTCCGTCATCGCCGTCCAGCTCCTGGCGCTGGTACGAGAGCAGCACGGGGTCCGGCTCAAGATGGCGGACATCTACGACCACCCCGTCGTCAGCGCGCTCGCGGAAGCCATTCACGACCGGGTGCCGCACCCTCCCGCGCCGGAATCGCCCAGTGCCCCGGCCGCGCCGACGGCCCCGGTCGTCCCCGAGGTGCCCGACGACGCCGAGTTGCCGCCGATCGTCCCGGGCGGGGAGCCGGTGCTGTCGTACGGGCAGGAGCGCATGTGGTTCCACCACCAGCTCGACCCGACGACCACGCTCTACAACCTCCCCGGCGCCGCCAGGTACTGCGGCCCCCTGGACATCGAGAAGTTCAGGCTGGCCTGGGAGGACCTGGCGCGGCGCCACGAGGTGCTGCGATCCAATCTCGTCGAGACCGACGGCAGATCCGGGCTGAAGATCCGGCCCGAACTCGGCGACTTCTTCACGTACCTGGATGTCTCGGGCGAGGATGCCCCGGAGACCGCGGCGGGTGCGGCCGTCACCTCCGCCATGCGCTGGGTCTTCGACATCGCCCGCGATCCGCTTGTACGGGTGACCGTCGTGCGGATCGGCGATGACGACCACATCGTCTGCTGGTGCATGCACCATGCGGTGAACGACGGCTGGGCTCCGCAGATCCAGAAGCAGGAGCTGCTGGAGTTCTACACGGCCCGCCTGGAGAACCGGGCCCCCGACATCGAGCCGCTGCCGGTGCAGTACGCGGACTACGCGCGTTGGCAACGCCGGCTGATGGCCGACTCCCGCCTTGACGGTGAACTGAGCTACTGGCGCGACCGGCTGAGCGACCCGCCCGCGCTGGAACTGCCCACCGACCGGCCGCGCCCCGACCGGATGGACTTCGCGGGCGCGACCCACGGGTTCACCATCCCGGGCGCACTGGTGCAGCGGCTGCGCGAGGTGGGCTCCCAGGAGACGGCCACTCTGTTCATGGTGCTGCTCACCGCGCTCAAAGTGCTGCTCGCACACTGGTCGGGCCAGCGGGACATCGTCGTCGGCACCTCGACCATCGGTCGTAGCCGGCCCGAACTATGGGGTCTGCTCGGCTTCTTCAACAACACCATCGCGCTGCGCTCGGACCTGTCGGGTGACCCGAGCTTCCGCGAGCTGCTGCGCCAGGAGCGCGGGGTGCTGCTCGGCGCCCTGGACCACCAGGAGATCCCGTTCGACAAGGTCGTGCGCGAGGTCGCGGCCGACCGTGACCCGAGCCGTAACCCGCTCTTCGACGTGATGTACGTGCACCAGACGCTGCCACCGGCCGCCGCCTTCGGCGAGATCGCCACCGGACCGGCGCACGACCCGGAGATCATCCCGCATTTCCCGGGACTGCCCCCCGGCACCGCCAAGTTCGACCTCTCGATGGTCGTCGGCGAGCTGGCGGACGAGGACGAGATCGTGGTCATGATGGAGTACGCGACGCAGCTCTTCGACACCGACACGATCTCCGCCATGTCCGAGGCGTTCTTGGAGCTGCTGCACGCCGTCGCGGACAACGAGGACATGTGCTTCAGCGACCTCCCCGGAGGTCCGCCCGTGGCGGCCGGACCGGTCGCGGACCGACCGGACACGCCGGCTGCCCCGGTGGGCCCGGTCGCCACCCCCGTCGCCACCCCGGTCGTCAGCTGCGTCGAGCTGCGCGGCGAGGTACAGCTCGACGCGCTGCGCACGGCGCTGGAGGAACTGGCGGAGCGGCATGAGGTGTTGCGTGCCGGGACCGTCGAGGCCGTGGGGCAGGGCTCGTTGCTCGGCGACGGCTTCTTCACCACCGCGGACGTCTCCGGCGAGAGCGAGCCCCTGTTCACGGCCAGGGAGATCGCGCAGGCCGAGGCCGCGCTCGTACTCGATCCGGCGTCGGGTCGGCGGCTCCACGCGCTCCTCGCGAAGACGGGCCCGGCGCGGCACGTCCTGCTGGTGACCACCCACCGGCAGGCCTACGACGGTGGTCAGCCGGAGGTGTTCTTCCGGGACCTGCTCGCTCTGTACGGCGCCCGCGTGGACGGACGCCGGGCCGAGCCGCCCGAGCTGCCCGAGCTGTCCGGCGAGCACACCGAGCCCTGGACAGGCCCCCTGCGGGAGGACCAACTCGCGTACTGGAGACGGACACTGACGGGGCTGGCCGATGGCGCGCCGCCGCTGGACCGGGCCCGGCCCGCCCACGGCACCCGCGCCACCGCCACCCTCGGGTCCCGGATTCCCGACGACCTCGCCCACGCGCTGGGTCGTTCCGGGACCAGGGAGAGCGTGCTGGCGGCCCTCACCGCCCTGCTCGCCCTGCACACGGAGGCGGACGAGGCGCTCATCGGGCTGACCGGTACGGCGCTTCCCCTCTCGGCGGCCCGCACTCGGGTGGGTCCCTTCGCGCGGAGCCTGCCGCTGCGTCTGGACCTGGCCGACGACCCGTCCTTCGAGCAGCTCACCGACCGGGTGCGGCGCGCCATCACCGACGCGGAACAGCACCGGGATGTGCCACTCGCCGACATCGTGCGCGCGGCAGGACTGCCCGACGAGCCCGGCAGGGCACCGCTGTTCGACGTGGCGTACTCCTACCAGGCGCTGCCGGCGACACTCGGCTCGGCGGCCGGGGTGGAGGCGGTCCCCGTGCGGTGGCCCGGCACGGACGCGGGACGGCTCACGCTGCCGTCGGGCCACAGCGAGCTGGACCTCTCCTGGTCCGTCGTCGAAGGGCCGGGTCGGGACCAGCTGTCCATCTCGTTGGACTACCGCACCGAGCTCTTCGACCGGTCGAGCGCCCGGGTTCTCGTCGACGTGCTGCTCGCGATGCTGCGTGCGGCCACCCGCGCCCCCGGTGCACCGCTGTCCGGCCTGTGGCCCATCCACACGACGACCAGCGCAGGCACATCTGCGAAGCCGGCCACGGCACGGCCCGCGCACACCGACTGACGCGGCTCGGACGACGAAGGAGACCTGCAACCGTGGGCGATCAGAAAGACGTTCAACAGACCGCGCAGACCGCGCAGACCGGGCAGACCGATCAAGCCGCGCAGACCGTTCCGGCCGGGTCACTGGTGGGCATCGTCGGCGCGGGCACGATGGGGATCGGTGTGGCGCAGTGCTTCGCCGAAGCCGGCCACCCCGTGGTCGTCGTCGACAACGACCCCGGGGCGCTGGCCTCGGGGCCGGCCCGGCTCCGCGCCGGGATCAGGACGGCCACCCTGCTGCGGCGGAAGTCCCGGCAGGCACAGGCGGGCGCACCCACGTCCCGCACCGAGTCCCTCGTGACCTGGTCCGCCGAGCTCGCCGACATGGCGGCCGCTCTCCTGGTCGTGGAGTGCGCCCGGGAGGACGAGGACATCAAGGAGGGGATCCTCCGCGAGCTGGACCGGATCTGCGGAGCCGAGGCGATCTTCGCGTCCAACACCTCATGCATCCCGGTCAGTCGCCTCGGGTCCTTCACCGCCCGCCCCGACCGGGTCATCGGCACCCACTTCATGAACCCGGCGCCCCTCAAGGACGCGGTGGAGGTGATCCGCGCACCGGGGACCAGCGATCTCACCGTGGAGCGCACCGAGGCATTCCTCGCCCGCCTCGGAAAGCACGCCCTCGTGGTGCGTGACGCCCCCGGCTTCGTCACGAACCGGGTGCTGATGCTGACGCTCAACGAGGCGGCCGCCGTACTGGGCGAGGGAACCGCCGACGCCGAGACCGTGGACCGTATTTTCCAGGACTGCTTCGGTCACCCCATGGGGCCGTTGCGCACGGCCGACCTCATCGGTCTGGACACCATCGTCGACTCGCTGGAGGTGCTGCGCCGGCATACCGGCGAGGACCGCTTCCGGCCCTGCCCCCTGCTGGCCCGTCTCGTCGCCGAGGGCAACGTGGGACGCAAGTCGGGCAGTGGCTTCTACCCGTACTCGCCACCGCACCTCATCGCGCGGGGAGGAACCGACCATGGCTGACCGCCAGGGCGCGCCCACCGACATGTCCGCCGCCGGACAGGACGCCCGGCGTGCCGTACGACCCTCCGGTTCCGAGCCCACCGCTTTCGGCAGCCACATCGCCCAGCTCGTGGAGATCCACGGCGACCTGGACCTCACCACGCTGGGCAAGGCGGTCGCCCAGGCCGTGGCCGAGACCACCGCACCGCGGGTGCCCTCGGCCGGCGAGGGACCGGACGGACCGCCCGCCCCGGGGATCCCGGACAGCCTGCCGCTGCCCGTGGTGGACCTGAGCACGGAGGCGGACCCGCGGGGCGCGGCCGATGCATGGACCCGCGCGGCGCTCAAGCGGGGAGTGGAGCTCGCACGGGACGGCGAGGAGACCGGACAGCTCTGGTCCACCCAGGCGTTGCTGCGGCTGGGCCCGGACCGCCACCACTGGTTCCACGGACACCACCGGGCCGTTGTCGACCGCTTCGGCTGTGCGCTGCTCACCCGTCGGGTCTCCGAGGTGTACACGGCGCTCGCCGAGGGCCGCTCGGCCGCTGACGGCGCCCTGGCCACCCGGGCCCAGCCGGCCTCGGCAGCGGCCGGGTACGCCGGGTCTCCCGCGCAGCAAGCCGACCGTGCCCACTGGCGCCGGCGGTTCGCCGACCTCCCCGAGCCGGTGACCTTCGCGTCCGCTCCCGCCCGGGACGCCGACCGGTTGCGGGCACCGGTGAACTCCCGCCCGGTGACGCTCGACACCACCGACACCGACCGCGTACGTGCCACCGCCCGCCACGGCGGTGTGTCGGTACGGGCGGTGCTGTGCGCCGCCGTGGCGGCCTACACCCACCGGCTGAGCGATGCCACGGACGTGGTGATCGGCATGCCGTTGGACGGCCGGCCGAGCCGGGTGGGCAGACGTGTCCCGGACGCGAGCGATTACCTCGTGCCGCTCCGGCTGACGGTGCGGTCCGCCGCCACCTTCGCCGAGCTCGTCCAGGACGTCGCCCGGGAGTCGCGCGAGGCGGTCAGGCACCAGCGGCTGGGCCACCGGGAGTTGCGTCGCGCGGCCGGGGCGCCGGACGACCGGCCCCGGCTGTTCGGGCCGATCGCCGACATCCGCACCCCCGGGACCCACGTGCGGTTCGGTGAACTGTCCGTGGTGGTCCACGACCTGGTGCCCGAGCCGGTCCAGGACATACGTGTCGTACTCGACGACGACCCCATGGACCAGCGGCTGCGGGTCGTCTTCAGCGGTGCGGCGGATCGCTATTCCGCCGCCGAACTCGACGCGCACGCCGAGCGTTTCGGGCGTCTGCTGTCCCTGGCCGTGGCCGGTCCGGGGCGCCCGCTGGGCGCCTTCGACCTGCCGGCGGCGGGGGAGCGGGCGGCCGATCACTCCCGGACGAGCGGCACGTCCTCCGGAGCACACCACCGAACCCTCACCGACCTGCTGGAGAGCGCCGCCCGGAGCCACTCCGACGCGGTCGCCGTCATCGGCGCCGACGACAAGCTCACCTACGCGGAACTCCACGAGCGCGCCAACCGGCTGGCCCGGCTCCTGCTCGACCGGGGTGCCGGGCCGGAGTCGGTCGTCGGGCTGCTGCTCCCTCGGTGCGCCGGGACACTCGTGGCGATGCTCGCGGTGCTCAAGGCCGGCGCCGCGTATCTGCCGCTCGACCCCGGTTATCCGGCCGATCGGCTCCGCTTCATGGTCGAGGACGCGGAACCCGTCTGTGTGCTGACGGACACTGCCACCGACTCGTACGTAGCGGACGTCGCGAGCCGGCTGACCACGACCATCCGGCTCGACGACCCAGCAATCGCAGGGGAGTTGGCGCACTTCTCACCCACGGCACCGTCCGACGCCGACCGCCCCGAGCCGCTGCGGCCCTCGCATCCCGCTTACGTCATCTACACCTCGGGCTCCACCGGTACGCCCAAGGGGGTCGTGGTGCCGCACCGTGGTGTGGTCGCGCTGGTGGACTGGGCGGCCGCCGAGTTCGGCGCCGAGTCGTTGGCCCATGTGCTGGCGGCGAGCTCCTTCAGCTTCGACGTGTCGGTGGCCGAGATCTTCCCGGCGCTGGCGGGCGGCGGCAGTGTCGAGGTGGTCGACAATCTCCTGTCGCTGCTCGACGGTGACCCGCCGCGCTGGTCGGGCGGTCTGCTGTGCGCCATCCCTTCCGTGTTCGCCAAGCTGATGGAGACCGGCGGTCTCAGGGTGTCGGCCACGACGCTCTCGATGGCCGGTGAGGCACTCCCCGCCTCCCTCGCCGCGCGGATCCGCGAGATCATGCCCGGCACCCGGGTGCTCAACGTGTACGGGCCCACCGAAGCCACCGTCTATGCCACCGCGGCCACCGTCCAAGCCACCGCCTCGGCGGGTGACGGTCCTGCACCCGAGGGCGCACCGCCTATCGGACGGCCGCTGGGCCATGTGCGCGCCTACGTGCTCGACAGCTCGCTCCGCCATGTGGAGGCCGACCGCCAGGGCGAGTTGTACCTGGCGGGAGACGGCCTTGCCCGGGGCTATCTGCGCCGGTCCGGGCTGACCGCGGAGCGTTTCGTCGCCGACCCCTTCGGCCCGCCCGGCGAGCGGATGTACCGGACCGGTGATCTGGCCCGTTGGCGCCCCGACGGGCAGCTCGACTTCCTCGGCCGCGCGGACGCCCAGGTCAAGCTCAACGGCTTCCGCATCGAACTCGGCGAGGTGGAGGCGGTGATCGCCCGGCACCCCGCCGTCACCGAGGTCATGGCCTGCGTCCGGAAGGGGACGAGTGGCGACGCCCGGCTCGTGGCCTACCTGGTGCCCGCCGAGGGAGCCCGCACCCCCAGCCGCCACGCGCTGCGGGACTGGGGGGCCGAGCGGCTGCCGGCACACCTGGTCCCGGCCGACCTGAAGGCCGCCTCCGCGCTGCCGCGTACGGGCAGCGGCAAGCTCGACCGCGAGCAGCCGCCGACGGGCGTACGGCCGCTGGAGGCCGATCAGCCGACAGCGCACGGAGCGCGGGAGGAGCAGGTGGCGCGGGCGTTCCGCGAAGTGCTCGGGCTCCCCGAAGTCGCCCCGGACGTCAGCTTCTTCGACCTCGGTGGCGACAGCATGATGTCGATCCAGCTGCTGAGTCGACTGCGTCGGGCGGGTTTTGTCCTTACACCGCAGGACATCTTCGAGCACAAGACGGTCCGAGCGCTGGCCCGCGTCGTACGCGAGACGAGCCGTACGACGAGCCCGGAGGCCGTGGACCGTACGCAGACGGAGGACGTGCGCCGAGCGGCCCCGGACGGGCCGAACACCACCACCGAAGTGGCGCCCGAGGCGGACGACGACACCGCGAGCAACAGCCGGCGGGGCACCCAGGAGACGTCCGAAGAGGCCGACGGCGGAGTCCTGTTGCCGCTGCGGGAGTCGGGCGACAAGGCGCCGCTGTTCTGCGTGCACCCGGCGGTGGGCTTCTCCTGGTGCTACGCCGGACTCACCTCGCCGCTCGGCACCGATCGGCCGGTGTACGGCCTTCAGGCCCGCGGCCTGGACGGCCCCGAAGACCTGCCGGCGTCCCTGCGGGAGATGGCGGCCGACTACCTGGACCATGTCAGGTCCGTCCAGCCCACGGGCCCCTACCACCTCCTCGGCTGGTCCTTCGGCGGGGTGGTCGCCCACGAGATGGCGGTGCAGCTGGAGGAGAGCGGCGAGTCGGTGGAGACGCTGGCGATCCTGGATGCCTACCCCGCGGGCGCGGACGTCGCCGCCGCCGCGGCCTCGGCCGAGGCCGCGCCGGATTCGGTCGCCGGCCGGGACGTCCTCGCGATGCTCCTGGAATTCTTCGGCTACGACCCCTCCCTACGGGCGGGGGAGTCGCTGACGTATCCGCGGTTCATGGAGATCACCCGTGCGCGGGAGGGACTGCTGGCCTCGTTCGACGAGGAGCAGATCGCCGCGCTGGCCCGGACCTTCACCAACAACGCGCGGATCGCCGGCCTGCACGAGCCCCGCCCGTTCGGCGGGAACACCGTGATGTTCACCGCGCGGGAACACCCGCCCGAGACCGTGCTCGGCCTGTGGCGCCCGCTGCTCAAGGGGCCGCTCGAAATCCTGCCGCTCGACTGCACACACATGGAGATGGGAGGCCCCGCCGCGCTCGGCGAGGTCGGCCGCGTACTCGTCGGACAGTGGGCCTCCAAGGCACCGCGGAAGGGGTCGGTGAACACTCCATGAGGAACGAGCCGGAGCAGGTGCCCGCGGCGGATCACCCGTCGATGCCGCTCACCACGATGCAGCACGGGATCTGGATGGCGCAGCAGCTGGCGCCTCCGGTCCGCTACCAACTGGCGAGTGCCTTCGAGATTGCCGGAGATCTCGATCCGGAGCTGTACGAGGCGGCCTTCCGGTTCGCCGTGACCGAGACCGAGCCGTTCAGGTCCCGGTTCGCCGTCACGGCCTCCGGGGAGCCGAGGCAATCGGCCGGCCCCCTCCCCACCTGGCACATACCGGTCGTCGACCTCCGGCGGGAACCCGCACCGATGGCCGCCGCGCTGGACTGGATGCGGGCGGACCTCCCCCGCCCGCTCGACCTGGAGAACGGTCCGGCGTTCAGGACCGCGTTCCTGCGCCTCTCCGAGGACCGGGTCTGCTGGTATCTGCTCGTCCACCACCTGGTGGTGGACGGCTTCGGCCTGGCGCTGTTCGCCCGACGGCTCGGCGAGATCTACGCGGCGTTGGAGCGCGGCGAGTCCCCGAAGCCCGGCCACCAGGTGCCGTTGGACACCCTGCTCAACGCCGAGCGGGCCTACCGCTCCACGCCCGACTTCGAAGCCGACCGTGAGTTCTGGATGGCGAAGATGGCCGGCTGGGCGGGAGCCGTCCGGCCGGGTACGTCCCGGCTCGCCGCACCTGGCCGTGACATACCCGGCCGGACGGACATCGGCCGGACGGACATCGGCCGGACGGGCGGGGCACCGGTGCGCTGTGCGTCCCGGATGCCCGAGGACCGGGTGGCCGCCCTCCGCGCACGTGCACGCGAACTCGACGTCCCCTGGACCGTGGTGGCGACGGCCTCCGCCGTCCTGCTGGACCATGCCCGCACCGGCGGGGGCGATGAGGTCGTCGTAGGTTTCCCGGTCGCCGGCCGCACCTCCAAGACGGTGGGCGCCGTGACCGGTGCGGCGTCGAACGTGCTCCCGCTGCGGGTGCCGGTCGACGTGCGCCGGCCCACCGCCGAACTGGTCCGGACCGTCGAGGAGGCGACCACCCTCGCCCTCGACCACCAGCGCTATCGGTACGAGGACCTCCGCCGCGACCTCGGCTTCACCGGGTTGGCGCAGGCGCCGTACCAACTGACCGCGAACATCGTCCCGTTCAGCTTCGGCGGCAGTTTCGCCGGGCGGCCGATGACCCTCAGACAGCTCAACACCGGCGCGGTGGAGGACCTCTCCGTCGTGATCAGGCCGGAACGCGGCCGGACCGGCCTGATGGTGGAGGTGCACGCCGAGGCCGGGCGGTACGAGCCCGAGGAGGTCGCCGCCGAAGCCGACCGCTGCGTACGCCTGCTCGACCAGCTGATCGACGAACCCCGACGCCCCGTCGGAGAGCTGGATCTGCTGGCACCGGAAGAGCGCAGGCTGCTCGTACCGGGCATCGACACACCCGCACCCCCCTCGCCCCGTACGCTCCCCGAGCTGTTCGAGCACTGGGCCGCACTCACCCCGCACGCCCCCGCGGTCGGCCACGGCGACCGGCAGCTCACCTATGCCGAGCTCAACGCGCGCGCCAATCGGCTGGCCAGGACGCTGATCCGGCGCGGCGCCGGACCCGAACGCACCGTCGCCGTCCTGCTTCCCCGCTCCGAGGACGTGATCATCGCGATCCTGGCGGTGTCCAAGACCGGCGCGGCCTACCTCCCGCTCGACACGGGATGGCCGCCGGAGCACACGGAGCGGATCCTCGCCGACGCCCAGCCGGTATGCGTTCTCTCCGAGACGGACCCGACGGGAGCCGCCGCGGCCACGACCGAGTCGGCTGCGACGGAGCCGGTGACGAGCGACGCCGACTCGACGGACGGCGACGCCAATCCGACCGACAGCGACGCCAACCCGACCGACGCGGACCGCACGGGGCCGCTGACGCCCGACCATGCCGCATACGTCATCTACACCTCCGGATCCACCGGCCGCCCCAAGGGCGTGGTGGTCCCGCACCGCGGTCCGGTCGCACTGTTGCAGGCGGGAGCCGCCGAGTTCGGCTTCGGCCCCGGCGACACCTGGACGATGTTCCACTCCTGTGCCTTCGACTTCTCCGTGTGGGAGATGTGGGGCGCCCTCGCGCACGGTGGCCGACTGGTGGTCGTCCCCCGCGAGGTGAGCCGCTCCCCCCGCGCCTTCCTCGACCTGCTGGTGCGGGAATGTGTGACGGTGCTCAATCAGACGCCCTCCGCCTTCCGGTCGCTGGAGCAGGCCGACGCCGAAGAGCCGGAGCGGGGGCGGCAACTGGCCCTGCGCTGGGTCATCTTCTGTGGTGAGGCGCTCTCCCCAGCCGTCGTGCGTTCCTGGTACGGGCGGCACCAGGACTCCGCGCCCGTCCTGGTCAACATGTACGGCATCACCGAGACCGCGGTCCTCTCGACCCGGCTCGACCTGGAGCACGACCACGGCACGGCGCAGGTCGTCCCGATCGGCAGGGCCATCGCCGGCACCCGGCTGTACGTACTGGACAACCGGCTGCGCCCGGTGCCCCCCGGGGCCGCCGGTGAGCTGTATGTCGCGGGTAGCGGTGTGGCCAGGGGCTATCTCCACCGTTCCGCGTTGACGGCGCAACGCTTCGTGGCCAACCCCTTCGGCCCCGCCGGGTCCCGGCTGTACCGCTCGGGCGACCTCGTACGCGCCCGTCGGGACGGCTCACTGGAGTATCTCGGCCGGGCGGACGACCAGGTCAAGATCCGTGGCTTCCGGATCGAACCGGCCGAGGTCGAGGCGGCGCTGCTGGCCGCCCCCGGCGTCGCGGGCGGCGCCGTGCTGGCGAGCTCCGGCGTTCCGCACGGTCCGGCCCGCACCAGGGCGGACGACGGCGGACAGGGAGCCGACGAGGCCGCCCAGCTGGTGGCCTACGTGGTCCTCACCCGTGAGACGGCGGCGGACGATCCCGAGCCGGCTCTTGCCCGGCTCCGGGAATGGCTGCGCGAGCGGCTTCCGGCGCATCAGGTCCCGTCCCTGTTCGTCCCGCTCGACAGGCTGCCGCTCACCCCCAACGGCAAGCTGGACCGGGCGGCGCTCCCTTCCCCCCAGGCCCGCGCACACACGTCGTCACGCGCCCCGGGCACGCCGCTGGAAGCCGAACTGGCCGCGCTGTACGCCGACCTGCTCGCCGTGGAGCAGGTGGGCGCCGACGACGACTTCTTCCACCTCGGAGGTGACAGCCTGCGGGCGACAAGGCTGGTCACCATGGTGCGCCGAGCCCGTCTCGGCACCCGGGCCGACCTGGATGTCAGGGACGTCTTCCTCCACCCGACCGTCGCCGGGCTCGCCGCTCACCTGGGCGACACGCCTCATCCCGGCGACACCTCCGTGCCGCCGGGTCCCCGGCCCGTCCCTCGGCTCCCGCAGGCCGAGGACCGCGGCGCCGAGCCGGTCCCGCTCTCCTTCGGCCAACGGCGCTTCTGGTTCCTGCACAAGCTCGCCGGCCCCGACAGCACCTACAACGTTCCCCTGGTGCTGCGCTGGGACGGCGAGCTGGACCAGGAGGCGCTCCGTGCCGCCCTGGGCGACCTCACGGCCCGGCACGAAACCCTGCGTACCCTCATCCGGCAGCGGAACGGCCAGGCGGTCCAGCACATCCTGCCGGTCACGGCCGCCCGCCCGGCCCTCACGGTCGAACCCGTAGCCCCGGACCAGCTGCCGGCCGCGTTGAGCGCCGCAGCCGGCCGCCCCTTCCACCTGGAGAGCGAACTCCCCCTGCGCACGGTCCTCTTCACCATCGAGCCCACCACCAAGTCCAGCACCGAGACCTCGCGCAGGCAGACGCTGCTCCTCCTGCTCCACCACATCGCCTGCGACCGCGCCTCGCTGCCCCGGCTGCTGGACGACCTCGGCACCGCCTACCGGGCCCGCCTCACCGGTGACGCCCCCGACTGGTCGCCGCTACCCACCCAGTACGCCGACTTCACCCTCTGGCAGCGTGAACTGCTCGGCACCGACGACGAGCCCAGCGCCCTGCGGTCCGGCCAACTCGCCTACTGGAACAAGACCTTGGCCGGTCTGCCGGAACGCATCCCGCTACCCGCCGACCGTACGGAGCGGGCGCCGTCCGGCCGCCCGGCGCACACCGCCGGCGACACGTTCGCCTTCACCGTCCCCGCAGACGTACACGGGCAGCTCCTGAAGATGGCCGCGGACGAGCAGGCCAGCCTCTTCCTGGTGGCGCACGCCGGACTGGCCGCGCTGCTCACCCGCCTCGGCGCGGGTACGGACATCCCGATCGGCACGGCGGTGTCCGACCGCGCGGACGCGGAGCTCGACGACCTCGTCGGCTTCTTCGTGAACACGCTCGTACTGCGCACCGACACCTCGGGAGAGCCGACCTTCCGTGAGCTGCTCGGCCGGGTCACGCAGGCCGATCTGGCGGCCTTCGCCCACCAGGATGTGCCCTTCGACCTGGTCGTGGAGGCACAGGGGCCACGTCGGGCGGCGAGCGGGCGGGCCGTGTTCGGCCGAGCCTTGTTCCAGGTGATGCTGGTTCTCACACCAGCCCTCCCCGACAGGCTGGAGCTACCGGGCGCCTCCGCCACGGTGGACCTGGTCGGCAGGGGTTCCGCCGGCTTCGACCTGACCTTCGGCCTGTTCGAGCGGCGCGACGCCGACGGCACCTGCCACGGCGTCGACGGTGTCGTCGAATACCGAACCGAGCTGTTCGACCGCTCCACCGTCGAGACCCTCTGCACCCGCTTCACACGGCTGCTGAGTACGGTCGCCGCCACCCCGGACATCCCGGTACACGACATCGACCTGTCAGGGCCGCAGGAACGCTGACGACTACGAGCATCGCGATCGACCTCGGCGACCTCGACGTCCACCTAGGACCGGACGTCGCCGAGGGCGAACACCACGCCCACGACCCATGCCCGGGACGCGCACACCATCGCTGCTGCCGTCCGCACCACGCCCCACACCCTGCGTGACCTCGCCCCCGACAACGAAACGATCACTGCGGGCGCTCGCCCCGTCGCGACCCGTCTCCCGCCGGCTCCCGCTGGCCATAAACCAGGCTTATGGCCGTTGGATATGCAGGTGAAGGGCACTCCGAAACCTTGGTATTGTTGTCCACGTCGCCGCGGGGAACGCCCCGTGAAGATCACACCTAGTCCGGGTGGCGGAATGGCAGACGCGCTAGCTTGAGGTGCTAGTGCCCTTTATCGGGCGTGGGGGTTCAAGTCCCCCCTCGGACACACCTATCGCACACAGTGCCCGCTTCGCGGGCAGGCGCCACCAGCACCCGCCTTGGGCTTCCGCCCAAGAGTGGGCGCTTGGTGTTTCGGCCCTTCCTTGGCTCTTCTCCCTTCGCTCGTCGTGCAGGTTGATCACGGTCAGCCGATGGTGATCCTTACTCCTTGAGGCGTGTCAGTGGTGAGGGTCTTGGACGTGGGGTCGAAGATCAGGGTGATGCGCTTGGTCCGGAGGTGCTCGACGGCGTCGGGCTCAGTAGGCGGTTCAGCGTGGCTGGGCTCCAGGATGTTGTCGTCTGGTTCAGTGGCGGTGAGCCGGATGAGGAGGGCGGGTAGGTGCGGCAGGATGTGGTCCTCGCGCACGTACGCATTCGGCGGCCGAATCGGGTCGCGCGGGCTGGCGCTGGAGTGGCCGTGCCGACAGAGATACGCGGCATGCCCCGCCCAGCAAGAATCCATCCGGCGGCCGCAGAGGCCGCAGCGCAGGAGCCCGGCTAGCTGATAGGCGCGGCATGGGGTTGGCTGTCTTGGCGCCCGGATGCGTTGCACGGCGATGAAGTCCGCCTCGCTGACCAACGCCGGATGCGCGGGCTTGGTGGAGATGATCCAGTCCTCGGGACCGTTCCAGCGCATCACACCGCGATGTCCCAAGCTGGTGTTGTCCGGATCGAGCAGTTCGTGGTCGGTGCGTTGCCGGTTCCACACCTCATGGCCGGTGTAGCGGGGGTTGGCCAGGATGGGAGGGGATGCTCGCGTCGTTAAGGGCTCGGGTGATGCGGGCGACGCTGTGCAGGACGAGCCGCTGAGCGAAGATCCACTTGACGATCCGGCCGCACTCCGGATCGACGTCCAGGCGATGGAGCCGGACACCGCGGCGGGCCGGCGCCTGGTTGGGATGGAGGCCGGCGTCTACGAGCCGGTAGCCGTAGGGTGGGCGACCGCCAAGGTAGCGGCCTTGGGCGCGGGCCTGCACGGTCATTGCGCTGCGTACCCGGATCCGGGTGCGGGCGATCTCCCGCTTGGACAGGATTCCCAGCAGGATCATCAGCTCCTCGTGGCCAACGAGGGCCGGGGCGATCGGTCCGCCCAGCTCCGGCACCCACAGCGCCACGCCGTAGTGCTGGAAGAGTGGTGCCATGGTCGCGAACTGGTTGCCGTAGAAGGCTCGCTCACAGGAGCCGATGACGATCGCATCGAAGTCCCGGTCGGGATCGGCCATCGCCGTGAGCAAGGCAGCCGCTTCCGGGCGGCGTGCCCATGGCAGCACTCTGCTGTGACCGACGTCGAAGAGCTCCGCTACTACCCGCCCGTACCCGGACGTGACCGCCTGCGCCTGCAGCAACTGCCATGCTCGCGAGCCCAACCCGCCAGCGGACTCTGCGCAACCGTGGTGCTGGGCCCGGAGCGGGTGGGTGAAACCTTCAACGGCATGTTCGCCACCTCCCTGCATTGTTCGCCGTCCGGTCCGCGTCTAGGGGATGACCCGCAACAGCTCGGCGACCGGGGTGTAGCGGACCGTCAGGTCGATCAGGCCGATGTTTGCCGCGCCGGGCCGCTCGCGTTCGCGGAGGAGACGCCGACACGGTTTCTGCACGCTGTGGCAGTTGGCCGACAACGCGCCCGCCGAGCGGCTCTACACCCGCCTCGGGTACCGCAACGAGGACCCCTGCGTGGCCGCGCGCATCGCCACGGCCACGCACTGAGCGCCGCACAGCAACGCACTGAGCGCCGAAGTCAGGGCGCCTTCCTTACTCTTTCTTCAGCGGTTCTTCTTCATCGGGCTGAGCGCTCCGCCGTGGTAGCGCACGCCCGGGTTCCACAGGAGGAACGAGTGGATGCCGTCGTCCCTGGCGGCGCGGATCTGGGCGTCGACCTCCGGGACGCCGTAGGACACCCCGAGCGAGAAGTCCTGGATCCAAGGGATGATCTCGGCATTCGTGTGCTTCGTCTTCTTCACGAAGTCGGCGAGCGACTTCTGGGTGATCGGATACGGGTGCGAGTTGGGGTCGGAGACGCCGTACTCGCCCTTGGCCCAGTGCGAGGGGTAGATCATCGGCGCGATGTAGTCGCTCTCCTTCGCGAACTTGCCGATGTCCTGGGCGATCTCCTTCGGGCGCGTGACGGCGATGCCGAAGACCGACACGCCGAGAAACGCGCCGTGGTCGTGGGCGACCTGACGGGTCTGCGCGACGAGCCCGGCGATGGAGTCCTCGGGCGAGGTTTTGCCCAGCTCCGGGAAGGACATGCCGCTCAGCTTGCCGTCGGGGCGGCGGATGTAGTCGTACAGGATGTCGTCGAAGCCGAGCTTCGCGGCCTCGGCGGCGAGGTCGAGGTGATACTGGCGCACGGCTTTGTCGGCGAAGTTGGTGAAGGAGAGCGAGCCGTAGTTGGAGGCGCCGCCGTACGGGCCGCCGTCGGGGGTCTGGACGACGCGGTCACGGTGGCCGTTCTTCCATGAGGCCGAGGCCAGGACCGGGTCGCGGAAGGCGACGATGCGGCCGACGACCGAACCGCCCGCGTCATGGATCTCTTTGATGGCCTTCTTCGCGTCGTAGTAGCCCTTGGCTGCGCCGATCTTCTTGGCGAGCGGCACCTGCGAGTCGTAACCGATCTCGCCGAGCTCGTCCTTGATGTCGAGCTCGACTGCGTTGATCTTGTGCTCGCGCAGCAGCCGCATCACCGGCTTGCGCAGCTGGTCGGAGGCCCAGCCCTGGCCGCTGACATGCACCGCGCGCAGCAGCGGCCGCTTCACCGTGACCACCGCGTCCTCGCGCACGGTGTTCCCTGCCTTGTCGGTGGCGACGGCGGTGGCCTTCATCGGCGGCTTCGGCAGGGTCACGGCGAACGCCCCGCCCTTGCCGATGTGCGCCGCACGGCCCTGGACCGTGACCGACCTGGCGCCCGCCACACGGCCCTTGACCGTGACAGGGCCGCGCAGGGTGCGGCCTTCGGTGTCAGCGAGCGTCAGCCGCGGCGGCGTCGTGTCGACCGTCAGACGGCGCGTCAGTTCGGAGCCGCTGTTGAGGACCGAGCCGTCCTTGGACACCTTCAGTTCGTACGTGCCGTCGCGCAGCGAGCCCAGGGCGACCGCCAGACGCCCGCCCAAGTGCCGTACCGGTACGGGCCTGCCGTCCACCGTGACCTGGGCGCCGCGCAGCTGGGCCGCATCGGCCGCGGTCACCTCTATGGAGTTCTTCTGCAGCCCGGCGGTGTTCACCACGCCGCCGGCCGGCAGCCCAGCCAGCCGGAAGTCGGGGTGGCGCACCTGCCGCAGGAGGAGGACGCCGCCGACGACGAGGACCATGGCGAGCACCCCGGCCAGAAGAATGACGGCGTGTCTGCGGGGGGAACGACTAGTAGAGGATTCAGTGGAAGTCGAGGAATCGGATGCATCCGGGAAGATCCATATCTTCCAGTCGAGCCGCATTGGCACGCCCCTTCCGGGAGGTCTCGTGCGTCGCCGTCTCCATATCCGTCGTCACGGTCTCGTTGCGCTGTCCCTGCTGACCCTGGCCGCGTCGGCGGTCTCCTGCACCGAATCCCGAGGTGGTGCGCCCCCGCCTGCTGCCTCGGCCTCCAAAACCGCCGGTGGCAGCCAGGATTCCCCCTCCGCACGCCCGGAACACCCCTCCCGGCCCAACTTCCCCGCCCCGGCCACGGTGAGGGCCGACGAGCTCGGCGCCGTACCGGTCCTGATGTACCACCAGATCGTCGACAGGCCGCGCAGCGTGTACGACCGCAGCCCGCGGGACTTCCGGGCGGAGCTGGAGCGGCTGGCGAAGGAGAAGTACGTGCCGGTGACGGCGGGCGCGTACAGCACGGGGAAGATCGGCATACCGGCGGGCGCCCACCCCGTCGTGCTCACCTTCGACGATTCCACCGACAGCCAGTTCAGGCTGGGCAAGGACGGCAAACCTACGGCCGACTGCGCGATCGGGATCCTGCTCGCCGTCGCCCGCGAGCACCCGCAGTTCAAGCCGGTGGCGACGCTCTTCGTGAACGGCGGCGGGTTCCCGGCCACCGGTACCGAGAAGTCCCTTGCGTGGCTGCACCGCAACGGCTTCGAGATAGGCAACCACACCCTCGACCACGCCAACCTGCGCGACATCTCCGCCGCGCAGGCGCAGCATCAGATAGCCGCGGACCAGAAGGTCATCACGAAGAGCGTGCCGGGCGCGCAGGTGACGTCGATGGGCCTGCCGCTCGGAGTGCAGCCCAACCCCGCCTCGCTCGGCCTCAAGGGCAGCGCGGACGGCGTGACGTACCGGCACGACGGCGCATATCTCGTGGGCGCGGGCCCGGCCCCTTCTCCGTACGCCGCGGACTTCGACCCGGTCGGCATCCCGCGGATCCGCTCGGCGTCCGAGCATGCGCAGGACGCGCAGTTCGGCTCGGCGCACTGGCTGGACCAGCTGGCGCACGGGAAGGTCACCCGCTACACCTCCGACGGCGACCCGGACCACATCTCGTACCCGAAGTCGACGACGGCTCGCCTGGCGAAGGAGCTCCGCGAGCGGGGTCGGGCGTACTGATGGCGTGCTGATCGGCCGTACTGGGCCTGTTCCTGGTGGCGATCCAGTGCTCGATTCCTCAAACGGTGCCTCTCGGGTGGTCCGGCGAAGGACTGTCCGGCGAGGGCCGTTTTGCGGAAGATGCGCCACCAGCCTTCTTGGAGGTTGAGCCAGCAGGCGCCGACAGGGATGAAGACATGGTGGATGCGGGGATCCTGAACCCCGAGCGCATCAACCCATCGGATGTGGAAGTGGCGCCGTACGGGACGCCGCCTGGTGGTGGCCGTTCCACGCCGGCGACGCGGACCCTGACAGTGAGGATGAAGCGGCCAAGGAGCGTTCATCGGGCAGCGCCCCACCGCACCGCCGCGGCGCCGGCGAAATCGCCGGCGTGGGCGAACGCCGCCATCAGCACGATCGATCCATTGCGCAGCCGACCGGCCCGGTTCTCGGCGTCGAGGGTGACGGGAATCCCTGCGGCGAACAGGTTTCCGCAGCTGTCGAAGGTGTCCGGGTGCTGTTCGGGCGGTAGACCCATGGCTTCGCGCCAGTTGCGCAGGAACAGCCGGTTCGGCTGGTTGGTGACGAAGACATCGATGTCGCGGCTCTTCACCCCGATGCGCTCGCAGACCGCGTGTGCCAGCTCCGGCACCAGTCGGTTGCCCCGCGTGAACACTTTGGCGATGCGGGATTCGGTAAAGCTGACACAGGGCTGCCCGGGGCCTGGCTCCCAGTACTTGCGGTCGCGGTCGAAGGTGCCGCTGCCGGTCACATCGGTGCAGAACATCATGTCCCCGGCGAATTCCGGGTAGGTGCGGGTCTGCACGTCGAGGATCGGCGCCTCGGAGTTCTTCACCAGCAGCCCCACCCCGCAGCCGTCGCCAGGTACCGCCGCCTGCGCCAGTTTGCGGACCTCGGTCTGGGTGAACACCGGGCCCGCGCTGTTCTGGCTGGCGGCGATCAGTGCGGTCCGGGCGGCGGTGGTCTGCAGGATCATCCGGGCCAGGCCGATCATGTGCAGGAAGGCCGCGCATCCGCCGTTGTGGATATCGATGACCCATCCGGGTGTCATGCCGAGTCGCCGGGCCACCTCGGACCCCGGTCCCAGCACCGGGTTGTCCGGCAGCTGGGTATGGGTGAGCAGCACATCGATGTTCGAGATCGCCTGTTGCCCATGGCGTTCCACCAGCGGCGCGACGGCCCGCTCGACCATGTCGACGGCGGTTTCGTCGCGCGCCACGTGGTGCCGGGTCCTCGGCGCCCGGAGCATCTCGTTCTTCGCCATCCGATCGGAGCGCGCGAACTGCGTGAAGTATTCGGTGCCCACCGTGCTGCCGGGGAGATAGCTCGCGACGTCGACGAGGCTGACCTGCGGCAGCCCCAAGGAGGTGTCGGTGGAATCCGTGGCACCTCACCTCATCCAGTCCGGCGTGATCGGAAGGCCATGGGAGGCCCGGTATTCCGCGATCGCCTTGAGGTTGCCCAGCTCCAGTTTGTGGCCGGCGGAGAACATCTCCCACAAGTCGCCGACCCACTCCTCGCGTCCGGGCGGCGCAGTCTCGGGGTAGGGGTTCTCGTCGTAGAAGGGGTGGTGGCAGTTGATCCAGGTGACCACCGAGCCGGGCTTGTTCAGCACTACTTGCGCATCGATGACCCGCATCAGATAGACCATCCACAGGTGTTCGCCCTGGTCCCAGGCGCAGTGATAGTCGACGGTCATGGCGTCCGGGTTGGCGACAGTGCGGATGTAGATCTCGGTGTCCGGGACGAGCCGGTCGGCCGCGACCCACAGTCCCGGCTGGTCGGTCTCAGCGAATCCGCGCATGCCGTAGGACCATTCCTCCAGGCTGCGGGGGTCGGCCAGGTACGCGTACAGCTCGCGGGGCGGTACCGCGATGTAGTCCTGCACCGGACAGAACATCCCGAAGATCTGGTCGTGCGGGTACACCGACCGGAGCCTGTCCATGATGATCGGTGCGGTGGCCTCGCGATCGGAGTTCTCGATGCGCAGCACGCCGGGAATGGTCCGGTCTTCGATGTCACTGAGGGCGGGCAGGGCGCTGGTGGTCACGGGTGCCTCCTCGGTACCGACAGGAAGGGGGTGAACGGCGGTATCTCATCGGGGTCGCAGTCGATGCAGACGAACGACGGGCCGGATGTCGCGAAGCAGCGGCGCAGTGCTGCAGCCAGTTCGGTGGTGGTGTCCGGGGTGAAGGTCGGCAGATCCGGGAACATCGCCGCCAGCCCCGCGCCGAGTTGGGCCGGCCGGAATCGGTTGTAGCTGTAGCGGTCTCCGTAGTAGAGCTGCTCGCGGGTGACGCACATGGCGTGCGCGTTGTTGTTGCAGACGACGAAGGTGACGGGCAGTCGGTGCTCGATGGCGGTATGTATCTCCAGGCCGTGCATGTAGAACGCGCCGTCGCCGGCGACCACGACGGTGCGGCGCAGGCCGCCGTCGGGCCGGTGCTGCCGTGCGAAGGCCGAGCCGATGCCGGCCCCGAAGGCGTAGCCCATCCCACCCATGCCGAGCGCCACGACGAACCGTCCGTCCCGCGGCAGCCGCAGGTGGTGCACTGTCGCGGCTCCGGTGTTGCCGGCATCGGCGAAGACATCGCTACCGGGTTCCAGGACGGCACCGAGGGTTTCGACGATGTCGCGATAGCTCAGGCCGGGACCGGTAACCGGCGGCACGGGCAAGGGGGTGACGGTCGGTGGCGTGACGCTCGGACGATCGGGACCATCCGGCTCGCCGGAGGAGCAGCCGGCAGCGAGATCGGCCAGCGCTGCGGCGAGGTCGGTGCTGGTGGCATGCAGCGAATCCGGGTACGGCGCTTCGGCTCCGACACTCGCGACGCTGGTCCCGGCCAGTGCTTCGTCCAGTCCTGCGCGGGCGGCGACCGGTAGCCGGGTGCCGACAAGCAGGCACAACGCGGCACCGCCGACCGCATCGATCAGCTCGGGGTGGCCCATGCTGCCCGCGACCCCGCAGAATCCGGCGGCATCGCAGTCGAAGGCGTCCTTGGCCTCTGGTACGACCCCAACGGCGGCGTCGAGAACCGTGGCGAGATCCAGCAATTGGCTGCGGGCGTCGTCGCGAGCGACCTGATCACCGGCGATGATGGCGATCTTGCCGGTGGCCCGGGCGGCCAGCAGTGTCGCGCGGACCCGGTTCAGCCCGGCCCGGTCGATCCGGCGCTGCGGCAACTGCGGGACGAAGGCTGGCGCGTTCAGTTCGGCCTGTTGGACATCCTTGGGCAGCAAAAGGACCGCCACACCACCCAGGTGCGCGACGGTCACCGCCCGGCCCAGATGACCGGGCAGACCGACGGGATCGTCGACCCGAGCGCAGTAGCGCGAGATCGGTGTGTACAGCGCGGTGGCATCGAAGCTGCCGGCCAGTCCGCTGGAATCCTGGAAGGCGCCGTGGCCGGCCAGTGCGGTCGTCGGCTGGCCCACCAGTGCCAGCACCGGCACCCGCGAGGCGAAGGACTCGGCCAGGCCCGCCACGAGGTTCATCGCGCCACCGCCGGAGGTCGCGCAGACCACGCCGAGCTGAGCGCCGGTGCGGGCGTAGCCGTCGGCCATGGTGGCGGCGGCGAATTCATGCTTGGCAACCACCCCGGTGACCGGTCCGCCGGCGTCGTAGATTGCATCGTAGAGATCTTCGATGTTGGCTCCGCCGACGCCGAAGATGTGCCGCACTCCGAGCGACGCAACGGCCTGGACCAGGTAGTCCACCACCCGAGCAGACATACTCGTTCCTTCCTGCCGCGCCTGTTGCACCCCGCCCATAGGGGTATCCAGGTGAATGTGAATGCCGGAGCGCGGTTCGTCCGAGTCCTTGGGACAGAACCGGCATGACATATCCAGCCAGCGGGGTGGGGTCACCGGGGCTACGGCCGGTGCTCTCGACGGTAGGCGATGCGGTGTTCTCGCGCCTGCTGGAGTGCCTTCGATGAAGCTCCCCCCCTTGACCTGGACAGCTTGATACTGGGACAGCAGGCCCCAGAAGGAGCAGTGAGCAAGAAGAGCAACACGAGCAGCGGTATACGGATGAGTTCAAGCGTGGCGCGATCGCGCTGGTCCACTCCTCCGGCAGGACGGTCATCGAGGTGGCCCGGGATAGCCAGGCGTCGATCGGTGGAACGAGCCAGATCTCGCGCAGGTAGGCGTTGCGGGGATGTCGGGCACGGTTGGCCAAGGTCCTCGGGGAAGCGGCAGCGGTAAGAGGCGTCACCGTTTGACCACTGGCCCTGCATCCGGCGCGTGCAGGCACCGCAGGTGATCCGCCCGCGGAAGAGGTAGGGGTTGCGGGTCCGGTGTTGCTGGTGCGGTGTGCCGGTCCGGGAACGGGTGTAGGCAATTCCTGGCTCGGGCGAAGGTGTCGTCGTCGATGAGTGGGGTGTGGACGATGTCCTTGGACACGATCCATTTGTCCTGGGTGTTCCAGCGCTGGGCGGTGGTGTAGCCGAGGGTGACGTCTGCGATGTCGAGGAGGGTGTCGTCTTTCGTTGCCGGTTCCGGACCTGGCGGCCGGTGTAGCGGGGGTTGGTCAGGACGGCGCTGTTGCTCCAGGCGCGGGTGTCGCGGTGCGGTTGCGGGCCGGATCGTGGGCGGAGGGGCCATGCCCTTCGGTGAGCTGGTCATCGGCCGGGCCCGCGCCATCCTGCCGGGCATCGGCGGGCTGCTCATCGACACGGCCCGCGCCGCCCGGCGTATGTCGGCCGCGGACCGGATCTGCTTCGGCTCGGTCGGTGCCCCGCTCCTCGGCCATCTCCTGTTGGCCGTCCAGGCGTTGCTGCCGGGCGCCGACCTGACCTGCCGCTGCCAGTACTCGCCCGCCGTGCTGCTCGACGACCTCGCCGCGGGCCGGCTGGAGGCGGCGGTACTCGGCGACCATCCGGGCCAGGGGCTGCCGCAGCGTGCGGACGTGGTCCTCCACGCGATTGTCATCGAGCCGGTCTTCGCCCTCCTGCCGGCGGCCCACCCGCTCGCCACGCGGGATGCGGTCCCGTTGGCCGAACTCCTGGAGGAGGACTGGGCGGTTCCCCGGCCCGACGGCGACCGGACCCGCGAATACTGGGCGTCCGTCTGCGCCCTGACGGACCGCGCTCCGTTCGCCCCTTACGAGGCGGAGGGGCGGCAGCTGATTGAGATCGTGTGTGCGGGCCTGGCCGTCAGCCTCTGCCAGGCCACGTTCATCGAGGTGCCCGGGGTCGTGGTCCGTCCGCTGGCTGAAAATCCCCTGTGGTAACGGCATATTCTGGCGTGGCCTTTTTGAGCGTCTGTGCCGTCAGTTACGGCTGGTCGTCGGCCGGCACGTTCCCTGCTCCGGCTCGCCGCCGGGCCGGAGGAGCGCGCTACTGAAACATGGCTGCGGACCGATCACTTGTCGGTGAGCCCCAGCCTGGCGTGCAGGCGGCGCAGTGGAGGCGGCGCCCACCAGTTGGCCCGCCCCGCGAGCTTCATCACGGCGGGCACGAGCACGCCGCGCACCAGCGTGGCGTCCAGCAGCACGGCCAGTGCCAGGCCTACGCCCAGGAGCTTCAGGAAGGTGATCCCTGAGGTGGCCAGCGCGATCATGACGACGGCGACGAGCGCGGCCGCAGCACTGACCAGGCGTCCGGTGCGTTCCAGACCGGCGGCGACGGCCAGAGTGTTGTCCCCGGTCTCGGTGTACACCTCCTTGATTCGCGAGAGCAGGAACACCTCGTAGTCCATGGACAGCCCGAAGGCGACGCAGAACATCAGCACCGGCATGGTGATATCCACCAGACCGGTAACCGTGAAGTTGCCGACCAAGGCACGCAGGTGGCCTTCCTGGAAGACGTACACCATGGCGCCGAAGGTCGCGGTCAAGCTGAGCAGGTTGAGCAGTACGGCCTTGAACGGGATCAGCAGGCTGCCGGTGAAGAGAAACAGCAGCACTACAGTCGTGCCGCCGATGATCAGTGCTGCCTCGGGCAGCCGGTCAGCGAGCGTGTCGCGGGTGTCCGCGAGAACTGCGGCGTCACCGCCGACGAGCACCGTGCCCGGCGCGCTGTCCGCCCGCAACCGGTCCACCAGCTTTGCGCCGGCGGAGGAGGAGGGCTCGACCGACGGCACCACCGACAGCCAGCTGGCACCGCCCGCGGCGAAGGAGGCGGACGCTGCGGAGGGGGCCGTCACCTGTCGCCCTGCGGCGTAGGAGCCCGTGACGGTGTCCACTCGGGTCACGCCCGGCATGGCCGACAGGCGGGCGGCGTAGGCGGTGACCTGCTGCTGGTGGTCGGTGCCGCTGACGGTAGGCAGGACCACGGACAGGGCGGAGTTCTCGCGGGTCGCGAACTCCTCCCGCACGAACTGTGCCGTACGGTGCGCGGGCGCGTCGGTGGGCAGGACCCGGTCGTCGATGAGGCCGAAGGAGACCCGTAGGAACGGCAGGCCAAGCACCACCAGCAGGGTGACCACACCGGCAGTGCACAACGCTGGCCGCCGCATGACCGCAGTGGCGAGCCGGTGCCAGAAGCCACCATTCCCGGTGGCCTGCCCGGTCCCTGTGCCCTGGTCGGCGCCCCTCGGTTTCGGTCCGCTCCGGAACAGCCGCCGCACGTCCAGCGCGTCGATCCGCGGGCCGAGCAGGCCGAGCGCCGCGGGCAGCACCACCACAGCCGCGAAGGCCGAGAGCGCCACCACCGCCACGCCCGCGTAGGCGAAGGAGCGCAGGAAGTACAGCGGGAAGACCAGCAGGGCCGACAGCGACAGGGCCACCGTCAACGCGGAGAACAGCACCGTGCGCCCGGCCGTGCGGACACTCTGCGCGACCGCCTCGGTGGTGCCGAGGCCGCGGGCCATCTCCTCCCGGAAACGGGTGACGATGAACAGGCTGTAGTCGATGGCGAGTCCGAGTCCCAGCGCCGTGGTGATGTTGATCGCGAAGACGGAGACCGAGGTCAGGCGGGAGAGGGCCTGCAGTACGACGAAGGTGCCCAGGATGGAGAACATCCCGATGAGCAGTGGCAGGCCGGCCGCCACCGCACTGCCGAACACGAAGAGCAGGATGAGCAGGATGACCGGGGCTGCGTACGCCTCGGCCCGGAACAGGTCCTGCTCGCTCTGCTCCTGGACTTCCGCCGAGATCTGCGCCTCCCCGGTTGCGGAGAGCCTCAGCACCTGCTGACGGCCGGTGAAACGGGGGACCAGCTCCTTCGCGGTCGCCCGTACCCGGTCCTCGTCACCGCCCAGCCGCAGGAGCACCAGCGCCGAGCGCCCGTCGCGGGCTTTCAGCGGTTGTGCCGACTCGTGTGGGGTGGTCCAGTACGACGCGGCCGACAGCACGCCCGGTTCCTGGGCCAGCCGCCGGGTGAGGTCCCGCCCGGCGGTCGCGGTCCGCGGATCGTCGACCGGTCCCGGGGCGTGGGCCAGTAGCACCAGATTGGGCACGCCCGAGCCGAAGCGGTCGGCGAGGAACTCCTGGGCCTTGGACGATTCCGCCGTCGGATCGGTGAAGCCGCCGCTGGACAGCCGGTCGGCGGCACCTCCGCCGACGGGGATGGCGGCCGCCACGGCCAGCAGTGCGGCCAGAAGCACGGGTACGCGGCGGCGGACCAGGAGCCGCCCCAGAGCGGCGAGCCGGGAGCGGACGGCCGGTTTCCCGGGGCCGGGCCCGGGTGCGGGGGACGGGCCATCCGCTGCGGTGGTGGTGTTGGCGGCTTTGCGCACGGAGATTCCTGTGGGTCCACTCGGGAGCGCTGTTTCACGGCCGAACCGCATCCACTCATGCAGATCGCGCTTTGTGTTCATGCAATGGCTCAGTGTTACATCGGTCTTAAGGGTCTGCACGTTCTGGTGGGTGCTGTAGTGGGTGCTGTAGCTGTCACAGATCAGATGGATGTCACAGATCAGGTGGATCTGGAGATGTGCGGGAACCTCCTCGTCGGTGCGGATCAGGGGGCGGTTTGGCGAGGACGCAACGGCTGGACGGGAGTGGGCGGGTGCGTGTCACGGGAGGAAGCTCGTGCCGCTGAGCGAGTGCCATCTCGGCCAGGCGTGGAGCGTCCGTGGGCGCCACGTCCGGCATGACCGCAAGTCCGAGCTGTCTGCCGGTCAACTGGTCGCCGAAGAAGGCGACGCGGAGCGCGATTTTTCCTCCCAGCGCTGGGATCCTCGTTTGGCTGGTCGGCATGCGTTCTTCGTCTCCTGGGTGCAGAATCGATTTCGTGCGGCTGGCTGTACCGGTCGTGGGTCAGGCATTGTCGACGTGCGCGAATGCTTCACTCCCCGCGCAGAATTAACAAGAAAGCGACGTGCTGCCTGAGCTTCATTTACGCGACGCAAGGGCCGTGGTGCGGGACTCCACAGAGGTTCCGGCGTCCGTGGGCTGTGTCGCGAGGGAATCACCAGTACGAGAAGGGTGTGCCTTAATGTACGAGACACTGGCCCTCCTGTTGGTCCAAGAGTTCGGGATAGCAGGCGACTTGGTTCATCCCCAAGCCAAGGCCCGAGACATCGAATTGGACTCGTTGTCTTTGGCGGAACTAGAGGTGATGGTAAAGGAGCGGACGGGAATGCAGATTGATGAGAGTGCTGTGAACCTCGACAGCACCCTCGAAGAGATCGCGGCGACTTTCGTCCCAGCCGAGGGGGCATCCTCCTAACGCCGGGATCCCACGCGTACAGTCTTGGAGTTGGCAGGCTGGCGGTGGGGATGCGCTGCAACATCGTGAGCTCCCGGGGCAATTGAGAGATCGCCTCGTTGGCTGATCGGCATGCGTTCTTCGTCTCCTGGGTGCAGAATCGATCCCGTGCGGCTGGCTGTACTGGTCGTGGGACAGGCATGGTCAGCGTGCGCGAATGCTTCACTCCCTGCGCAGAATTCACACCCCACACAAGATCCGAAGTTCGTAGTCCATGTCGCAGCAGAAACGTTCGTCACCGAATTCGGGAACTGCGGGACATGCCCGCACCGTGAAGAGGCGTCGAACCCTATCGACAGGATGATCATGACTGACTGGATCACCGATATCCCTATTCTCCACGAGTTCGTCACCCGTCGAGACATCTATCCCTATTACCTCGTCATTGAGGACCGGCCGACGCCGGGGGAGGTGATCGTCGATGGCGTACGCGCAATCAACGCAGCTTCGACGGACTACCTGGGGCTTGCAACCGATTCCGGCGTGCGCTCGGCGGCCTCGAAAGCCGCCACCAAGTACGGCACCTGTTGCACCGGTTCCCCGATGCTCGGCACCATTGGACTCCATCATGAGTTGGAAGAGGAGCTGGCCGACTTTCTCCACCGCCCTGCGGTCATGCTGACGATGACGGGGTTCCAGGCAAACCTGTCTCTGTCTGCTCTTTTCGGCACCAATCACATGGTGATCGCGGACCAGCACATCCACGCCTCTCTCGTGGAATCGGTTTCCCTCGGACGGGCTGAGCACCGCCGGTTCGGGCACAACGACATCGCCCATGCCGAAAGGCTCATGCGTACCGCCACGGACAAGGGCAAGACCCCCATCATCCTCACCGAGGGCGCATTTTCTCTCGGCGGCGACCTCTGCCCACTTCCGCAGCTTGCAGAACTGACCGAGCGCTACGGCGCCGGCCTGATCGTCGATGGCGCGCACGACTTCGGCGTGCTCGGAAACAACGGGCGAGGTATCGGCGAGCACTTCGACGCCGAGGGTGCGATCGACATCGTCACCGGCACCCTCTGCAAGGCGTTCGGATCCATCGGTGGGTTCGTCGCAGGCTCGGTGAAAGCCATCCGCAACCTGCGTCACTTCGGATCTGCCCAGATGTACTCGGCATCGCTGCCGCCGGCGTCCGCAGCCGCTGCGCTGACGGCCGTACGGACGGCTCGCGCCCGGCCCGAGCTCCGCGCCGCGGTGTGGGACTCGGCGCAACGCCTGCATCGTGGCCTGGCGCAGCTGGGGCACCGTATGCCGGCCTGGCCGGGCCCCGCGGTCGCGCTGCCGGCGGGGGAGCCCGAATCAGGCCTGAAGAAATGGCGGGCACTGCTCGACGCGGGTGTCTTCACAGGGGCATTTCTGCCACCCAGCGTGGCCGGGGACCAGCTCGTCGTCCGCATCACGGTCACTGCGGCGCACACACCGGACCACGTCGACAGGATCATCGAGGCGGTCGGGCGGCACCTCCCGCCCCAAACCGCTGCGTCCTAGTCCTCCGGCCCTTCACGCAGCCCCGGTACCGACGCTGCCCCCACCGGACCGTCGAGGACGGAGAGACAAGGCGCTCCGACTCCAGACCGAGCGCGCCCGCCCCGCGCGAACTCCCGGTCCTGGTACGCGCCGCGGCCCCTGAGGTTCGGAAGCCCGCTCGCTCAGCCACCACGTCGCCACACCCCACGACGAAGGGAACGGACATGCGCTGCGAGGCTGCTGTCACCGGCGTTGGGATGATCACCCCCGCCGGGCTCACCAGGGAATCCACCTGGGCCACGGTGTGCCAGGGACAGAGCCTGGCTCGCACGGATCCCGACCTGGCGGGACTGCCGGTGGACATCTCCTGCCGCGTCGACGGGTTCGACGCCGACGCCGTTCACGGCCGGCGACGGGCACGACGCCTGGACCGCTTCATCCACCTCGCTCTCGCCGCCGCCCAGCAGGCGGTCAGAGACGCCAAGCTCGACCCGGCCGCGTGGAACGCTCCCCGCGTAGCCGTCGTCCTCGGTGTCGGCGGCAACAGCCTGCACACCTACTTCCATGAGTTCGATGTCCTGAGCCAAGGCCACCCGGAACTGGTCTCCCCCCTGGCGCTGCCGCGGAGTGTGCCGAGCATGGCTGCCGCCGAGGTTGCCATCGCCCTGGATGCCCGCGGCCCGAATTTCACCGTTGCCAGCGCGTGTTCCTCCGGCGCCACCGCCCTGGCGGTCGCCGCCGACATGGTCACCTCGGGCGCCTGCGACATCGCTCTCGCCGGCGGCGCCGAATCAGGATGCTCGCGGATGACTGTGACCAGCTTCCAGCAGATGCACGCCCTCTCCCACCGCACCGACGCTCCGCACCTCGCCTCACGCCCCTTCGACGCCGACCGCGACGGTTTTGTCCTGGGAGAAGGCGCAGCGGTCCTCGTCCTGGAACGCCGCCAGCACGCCCTGCGCCGTGGTGCCGATCAGCGCGCAGTGCTCTGCGGACAGGCCTGCACCAGCGATGCCTACCATCCGGTGGCCCCGCACCCCGAGGGCGTTGGCGTCGAAAGTGCCCTGCGTACCGCGTTGAAGGACTCAGGCCTTCAGCCACGCGACATCGGGCATGTCAATGCCCACGGCACCTCAACTCCCTTTGGCGACAGAGCCGAGGCGCGCGCCCTGCACCGCGTCTTCGGCCCGGTGCCGCCCCCCGTCACTGCCCCGAAGAGCATTCTGGGCCACGCTCTGGGAGCGGCCGGCGCCATCGAGGCAGCCCTGACCGTCCTCACCCTGCAACACCAGCTCATCCCTCCCACCGCCAACCTCGAGCGCCAGGACGGCGACTGGGAACTGGACATCGTCACCCAAGCCCCCCGAGCCGCGGCCATCAACGCCGCTGTCAGCAACTCATTCGGTTTTGGTGGGCAGAACACTGTCCTGGCGTTCGTAGGGGAATGAGCACGCCCGACTGCAGATGACCTGGTGGCGGCCCAAGATCGCCCGCGACCTCGAGCAGCGCCTGGGGGTGCCGCTGGACGCGCTTCGGCATGCCAAGGAGCCGGAGGCGTGACGGAAGCACAGACGTCGGAACGCGTTGACGCATCGGATGCCCCGCCACCAGGCCCCGATCACGAGCCGCTTCGGCTCATGGCAGACATCCGCGTCGGATCGGCTGCATCGTCAACTCCTGTGGTGAGTGTGCGCCCTGCAAGTCGGACGAGGAGCAGTACTGCACTCAGGGCTTCGTCATGACGTACTCCTCCCGCGACCACGACGGGACCGTGACCCTGGGCGGCTACGGTCATTCCATCGTCGTCGCGGAGCGCTTCGTCCGGCGCATCCCGGATGCGCTCGAACTCGACGTCGCCGCACCGTTGTTGTGCGCGGGCGTCACTGTCTAGTCGCCCCTGCGCCGGTGGAACGCGGGCCCCGACAGGAAGGTCGCCGTGCCCGGCATGGGCGGACTCGGCCACCTCGGCGTCAAGATCGCCGCCGCCATGGGGGCCGAGGTCACCCTGCTGGGTCACTCGCCGGACAAGAAGGACGATGCCCGAGGAGGCCGCGCGGCTCCGCCATGGGCTGGAACGGATGGGCCGCTGGAAGGGGACGTGGCGGGTTCCGACCACCGCCGCGATCGACTGGGCCCGGCTGCGGCTGGGCCCGGAACCGATCAGGGCCCTGTTCATCCGGGTGTGCCGTCCGGTGGCGACCGAGGAGACGAAGCGGGGCCTGGTAACCGCCGGTGGCAGTTGGAGCCGCCCGCCAGAACTGCCTTCGCGAGATCCACCCGGCCGTCATCCTCGACGGAGGGGTTCCGCGCACGGAATGCTCGGCGAGGCGGCCGCCGCGTCAATGGCCCTTCCAGCCATGGGGTCGTCTACTGGTCGTCGGGCAGGGGTCGGAACGCGGCGTGTCTCGTCAGCAGACGGATGGCGCGACAATCCCCGCCTGCCGAGGGTGAACAGCGCGTCCGTCTTGCTTTGGTATATGTGCCGTCGTGGTCACAATAAGCGGATCTCCGCAGCTCACAGGCGATGCACCACGACCAGCCCATGTCTGCGGCTCCTGCCAGGGACTCCAATGTGCGACTACGACGGGGCCAGCTCCAATTCGGCGGTGAGTGGCGTGATCCGTGGGGTATTGGTCCAGCTCACCCCTCGGACACCAACCAAATCCCCACGGTCTCGCTGAGACCGTGGGGATTTGTCGTTGTACGGGAGGCCCGGATCGGGGGCGATCTCGTCGCGGGTCATGCGGGCGCCGGTGCCGCGTGTGGCGGTGCGGACGTCGGCCTCGACTCGGACGCGCCGGGCCTGCGCTTCCCCGATTCCACTGGATGATCACGGTGCAGGGTGTGGCCGATCTTCGCCAAGCACACTGCGGCATGGGACGCGGCCTGGCGTCGACCCAGGTCCTTCAGAGGCCCAGGAGTGCCGTCAGGGATGTGACCAGGGTCAGGACCCCGCTGCTCGCGCCGGCCCCCTCGCGGATCGTCGTCAGCCACTCCCGTGTCCGGCTCTGGTCCACGGGGCGGTTCTGGGTCGCCGCGAGGACGAGTTCGTCGCGGAGCTGTTCGGCCTCCGAGGTCTGGGCGGGCTGCTCCGCACGCACACGCTCCACCAACTCGTCCAAGTTCGCCACGAGCAGGTTCTGATTGTGGTCGCCGAAACTGTTCTGAACACCACTGACCCCGCCGTGGAAGTGGTACGTACCCATCCGCGTCCTCCTCACTTCGCCGTGTTGCCCGACGCCACCGACGGGCTCGCGCTCTTGTCGTCGGCACCCCTGCCGTCGTCGCTCCCGGCGCCGGCGCCCTGCCGGATGCCCGCCGCGAAGTTGATCCCGTGGTTGCCGAAGATGTTCTGACCGTTGATCGGGCCGCTGAAGTTGTACGTCTGGTTGTTGATGGTCTTCTTGGCGTCGCGCAGATCGGACGTGTTGATGTGGTGCTCTTCCAGGAACTGCTCGGTGGCCCGGAGGAGCGCTTGCTGGATGCGCTGGATGGCATCCTTAGCGTCCATGCGCTGGGTGTAGTCCCCCTGCCGTTCAGGGTCGGAGGCCACGGCGCGCAGGGTGCCGCCCGCGCCGTAGTCGTAGTAGCTGTGGGGGCGGGCGATCATGAGGCGACGCCACAGCAGCCGAACCGCGTCGGCGAGCCGCCGAGCCGGTCGTTGGAGCAGTCGGCGGATGGATCCGAGCAGTTGCTCCAGCAGCTCCTGGCGGGTGAACAAGGCCATTGTCCAGGCGTGTTCGCCGATGCCCAGGCGGCGGGTGGGCTTGCCGTCGAGGTGCGCGTACACGGGCGGCAGGTAGTACGCGGAGATCTCCCAGGACAGCCGGGTACGGGCCAGCCTGGCCCGTACGTGCACCGTCACGACGTACGAGCCGCGGGTCCCCACCAGCTCCAAGGTCAGGTACGTGCGCGTCACCTCGCTGGTCTCCGTGACGCCCGCCTCCACCAGGCCGGGGTCGATACGGGTGGCCGGGCGTTGCAGTGGGTCGGGCAACAGGTTCGTGCCGAGGTCCCGCACGTGGTGACCCTGGACGTAGAGGCGGTTGAGGGCGCGCAGCCCGTCGAGTCCGGCGAGGTCGGCGATGCGCTCGGTCACGTAGGCGTGCAGCTCCTGGGCGGTGAACCCTTTGATGTCGAGTTCGCGGCCCTGGTCGTCCTCGGCGGGGCGGCTGACGTCGATGCCCGGCCACACTCTCTCCAGGACGTCGATGCCGCTGCCGAGGAACGGCTGCTCACCGTCGGGTCCCAGGGCCGAGTACACGACGACGTTGCCTTCGTCCAGCTTGGCCAGCTCCGCTTCAAGGCCCGCCCTCACGGGAGCGGCGGTCTCGCGCGGTGCGGCCTGCCCCCATTGGACGACCTGCGCGATCCGCCACAGGACCCAGCCCCAGACGTACACGAGGATCGTCCCAACGACGAACCCGCCCAGGGCGAGGCGCAGACAGGTGCCCAGACGGGCAGGGTCCCGCTCGACGACGGCGGCGATGCTCCCCGCCACACCCGCGAGCAGTGCGGCGTGGCAGAGCACGAGCGTCGCGTCGCGCAGCAGGAACAGTCGGCCGGCACGGCGGGCGTGCCGGACCACGGCGACGAGGTCGATGCCCTGGGGCTGGCCGTGTGCCCGGAACCTCTCGGTGACGAACATCCTGGTCATGGCAACGGCGAAGTCCATGCGCCGGTACGCGTGTCCGCACAGCTTCCGCGTGACGGCGTCCGCCGAATACTGCGGCAGAACGCTTTCCCCCCGTTGCTCCATCAGTTCCCCCTCTGGTGAGCAGTCTCACGATAAGGGCGCGCCGCCCGCTTGTCCCCGGAACGAACCCGTCAAAAACAGCGGCACGCTGTTCCGTCTCGCACCGCCGATCCCCGATCCCGCCGGCAGCCGGCAGCTTGCATCCTGCAGCCTGCAGATCAATCCGCGCGCGGAGATCATTTCGATAAGCGGGCGTAAATGTCCCGCGAGGCGAGCAGGGAACAGGCGCTGACATATACTCCGCGCCTGTTCGCCCCGTGCGTGGCCGAAAGAACGGCTACAAGATCGAAAGCGTAAAGAGAAATGCTCGGACGCATGTCATCGGGCGACGACCTCGGTCCGCTTCAGCCCTTTCCCTGGATGGCTGTCGGATCCCGATCGCGGCCCGGTTCCCCGGCTGACACCATGCGGCGGGGCTTCGCCGTGGCCATCGACCTGGCCATCACCGTCGTCGTCATCCTGGGTCCGCTGATCGCCGTCGACCGGATCCTCGAGGCGGCCTCGGCGGGGGATGTCTGGCTGCCCTCGGCCGCCGTGTGGACGCTCGCCTTCCTGTTGCTGTACTCGCCGCTGAGCGTGTCCCGCTGGGGCGCCACGGCGGGCAAGCGGCTCCTCGGCATGGAGGTCGTCCGGGACACGGATGGCGGACGCCTCTCCTACGGCGCCGCGTTGGCGCGCCACCTGAGCAACCTCGTGATGGTCACGGTCCCGGTGTTCCTCGTCGCCAACGCGACGGCGACCAACCTCAGCGAGAAGAGGCAGAGCCTGCACGACCGGCTGGTCGGCAGCAGGGTGGTCATGCGCGGCCGGTGAGCGGCAGAAATCGGCACCCCACCATTGCGCAGATATCAACCGTCACTGAACTGGGTGCTGGAAATGACCTGCGTTGAGAAGAAGACCTCAGTCTCTGTGACTGGGGCGCGGAATTGACCTGTGGCTAGCGGTGTTGGTGTTGGTGCTGGCCGGGCGTAAGGCGTCGACACGTATTCACCGGAAGCGCTGGTTTCGGCGGTTGTGCGGTACCGGGTGACATCCCGCGTGCTGGGAAGCACCCCTCACTCTCCGATGGATGGGTGGGGGCTCCCACCCTGCGAGTGCGACCCAGCCGCCGGCGCGGCGCCGCGCAGCCTGACTATTTCACCCGGATCACGGCAGCTGACGTTACGATGTGCCCATGCATCTTTCGTCGTGTCTGAGCTGGTGGCGCTCCTTGTAGGAGCGGCCGCCTCTCATGCATGACCCCCGGGCCGTTCGGATGGACGGCCCTTTTGCGTCCCCTGGACCAGGGCTCGTCTCACTCCGAACGGCGAGACCGACCCACCAGGAGACCTCGTGAACACCACACCCCAGACCGTAGACCCCGACACGTCCGCCTCAAGTCCCTCCGCCGACACGCTCGGGATGTCCGCCGTGCAGGCCCGCAGCGCGGTGCTGGAAGAGCGGATCCTCAAGGATCCCGGACAATTCCGTGTGCTGACAGGCGATCGCCCAACCGGCCGCCTGCACCTGGGGCACTACTTCGGCACGCTGCAGAACCGAGTACGTCTTCAGGACCTCGGCGTGGAGATGTTCGTGATCATCGCGGATTACCAGGTCCTGACCGACCGCGATGTAGCGGACAACCTGACCACACACGTCGAGGAACTGGTGCTGGACTACCTCGCCATCGGCGTGGACCCGGCGCGCAGCACGATCTTCACGCACAGCGCCGTCCCCGCCCTCAACCAGCTGTTACTGCCCTTCCTCAGCCTCGTCTCCGTCGCCGAGCTCAACCGCAACCCCACGGTCAAGGACGAAATCAACCACTCGCGCCAGTCCGCCGTCAGCGGCCTGATGCTCACCTACCCCGTCCACCAGGCCGCCGACATCCTCTTCTGCAAGGGCAACCTGGTCCCGGTCGGCCAGGACCAGCTCCCTCACCTCGAACTCACCCGCACCATCGCCCGCCGTTTCAACGACCGCTACGGCAATGGCACAGCCGTATTCCCCCAGCCCGATGCCCTGTTGTCGAGCGCACCACTTCTGCTCGGCACGGACGGCACCAAGATGAGCAAGAGCCGCCGCAACGCCATCACGTTGGCTGCCGACGCCGATGAGACCGCCCGTCTGCTCAAGAGGGCCAAGACCGACTCCGAGCGCCACATCACCTACGACCCGGCCACTCGCCCCGATGTGTCCTCCCTCCTCCTGCTGGCGGCCCTCTGTCTGGGCCGCACCCCCCAGCAAGTGGCCGCCGACATCGGCTCCGCGGGAGCTGCCGCGCTGAAAAAGACCGTTACCGAGGCGGTCAACGAGTACCTGGCCCCGATCCGGGCCCGCCGAACCGAGTATGCGCAGGACCGCGCCTACCTCCGCCAGACACTGCGCGAAGGCAACGAGCGAGCCAGGGCTGTGGCTGACGCCACTCTGGCCGAGGTGCGTGCCGCCATGAACAGCCATTACTGACAATTCCCGGCCCGGTGCAATACCGCCGCCGCCCTCTTGTGACGAATAGGGAGGCGCCAGGTCTCTTGCCAGGACTGCATCGGCATGCAGCCGCGCACCCCTCCGCCTCGTCCCCACCGCGTTGTCCTAGCGGGTGTTCCCGTCGTACTCGTTGTCCCACCGATTCATCCGTACGCATCCGCATGTGCCCGTCGCGACGATCAGCGCTGCCAGGCCGCCGATCGCCCATCCGTACGAGCCGGTCTGCATCTCGTCCGCCGGACCGGCCGCGCCCTCGGGGTCGTACAACACCTGGACTTCATCGCCTGGCTCAACCCGTTCCGCATCACAGCCGTCGCCCTCCCCCAGCCGAGGGGAGATCTCCTGGCCGTCGCGAGTGCGGAGCGTGCACTTGTCGCTCTTGAGGTCCTCGACCTCGACCACGACGGCCTTGGTCCACCGGCCACGGTCCTGCATTGCCCGATCGTCGCCGGCCCCGTAGGAGACGACGGCAAGCCCGGCTGCGGCGATGACGGTGATGACGAGCTCCCAGGCCACCTTCCGCTTCTTCCGAGGGACGCGGCGGAACCAGAAGACCGGCACCAGAACCAGCGCCAGGGGGATCAGCAGTGCGGAGAGGAGGAAACCCGCGCCGCGCAGCGGAGCCGGCAGGGGCACGACCGGCGAGCACCACATCAGGGTCGCCGAGGCCGCAGCGCACGCGCTGTTGAACAAGAGCCAGTGAACGGGGCCCGTACGGCGTCGCGGAGGGAGGTTCTCGGCCGACTGGGACGCTCCGCCGGCTCCTGTCGCGAGCCCGCGTATGTTCTTGTCCCCCGTCATGCGCTCCCTCTCCCTCTCCGTCTGCGTCGGCCTGTTGTCGGACGAGGGTACGGGGTGCGGAATCCGGACTGATCGGCGAGGTCTCTGGTCAGGTGGCTACTGGACGGGCGACCCCGTCCAGGGCGTGCGGGAGGGACGACGTCATCGCCGTCGATACGCCGCCGGCGGCCCTTGCGGTTGAGGCACTCCCGCGTCACCTCGTGCCTGGTGGTGGTTGATGGCGTCCTCTGGGTAGATAGCGGCTGAACCGCTGAGCTGACTACCCGTCAAGTTACTGTTGTCAGGAGGGCGTTATGCGTATGTGCCGCGCCGCCACGATCATCGCCCTAGGGCTGGCCCTGCTGTGTGCCGCCCCGACCAACATCCCCGCCGCGGCGATGGGAGTGACCGCGCCGACGGCCGTTGAGTCCGAGTCGACTTTGCTCCAGTCCGAACCGACGGCCGCCCAGCGCGGGCAGGGCGCTGCCTGGCCCCTCCCCTCCGGCACCGTCACCTCGCCCGACGGCCGTACGCACTTCACCGACCGGCACGGGCGCGTCCTGCGGCTGCGCGGGCTCAACCTCGGCAAGACCGACACGGTGACCGAGGAGCGCGTCGCGCGGGTGGCGAGCGACGGCTTCGGAGTGATGAGGCTCAATATCCAGTGGGAGAAGGTCGAACCGCACCGCGGACGCTATGACATGGGCTATCTGAGCTACCTCGACCGGGTTCTGGGCTGGGCGGACCGCCACCGGGTGCTTGTCCTGATCGACTGGCATCAGGATGTCTTCGGCCCGGCGTTCGGTCACAACGGCATGCCCGCCTGGGCCACCCGCACCGACGGGCTGCCCTTCGAGCCCAACCCCGACGACTGGTTCGCGGACTACTTCCAGCCCGCTGTACAGGCCGCTTTTACGCACCTGTACGACGACCCCGATCTGCGCGTCGCCCAGACCGCCGCCTACGCGAAGGTCGCGGCGGTTCTGTGTGGACACCGCTCGCTGCTGGGCTACGACCTGTTCAACGAGCCCTTCGGGCCGATTTCCGGCGACCCGACCAATCCCGACGACCAGGTCGAGGCATCCGCCGCCCTGGAGCGTGGGCGTCTGGCGGCCATGTACCGGCGGCTGATCGACGCCGTGCGCTCCGTCGACCCCGATGCGTGGCTCTTCCTCGAACCCACCGTCCTGGTTGGTCAGGGTGTCCCCACCAGCCTGCCCGGCTTCGACGACCCGCGACCCGGCGCGGATCGCCTCGGCTACGCGCCGCACTACTACGACACCGCCGTTGAATCAGGAGCCGACTGGGACCCCTCGGGCCGCTTCATCGAGAACTACGAAGCCGCCATCGGCGGCTACCCTGCCGCTCACCGGCTGCCGGTGCTGGTCGGCGAATGGGGTCCGCCGCAGGCGACCACACCGGGAAACGCAGAGCTGATGCGGCGTCAAGTGGGTTCTATGGACCGCTTCGCCTCGGGCTGGGCCCTGTGGTACGGCTGCCGTGCCAACAACGGCGGCGGCTACTGCGCCTACGACCGCGACGGCAGCCCCGCCCCCGGAAAGGAGCCGGCCTTCGCTCCGTACGCACCGGCGGTGGCGGGCACCCCGGACACCGAGTCCTACACCCCGGCCACCCGGACGTACACCCTCACCCTGACCGCCGACCGCACCACACGGCGCGCCTGGACACTGCTCTCCTTGCCCGCCACCGCCTTCCCCGACGGCGCACGGGTGTCCGTCTCCGGGGCCGGGCCGGCGGTGGTAGTGGTGGCCGACGGTCCTGGCAGGGCCAGACTGCTGCTCCCGACAACTCGGCCTGGAGCCACGGTGCGGGTGACGGCAAGCGCCCGCTGACCCGCGCGGTCGACCGCTCCCAGCGCGTTTGCCGTTGAGCAGTACTCGGCTTCTCAACCCTGGTCCGTCTGGTCCGTCCCGTCTGTCGCGTGGGGCAGCAAGGGGAACAGCCGGGTGATGAGGGCCACCGGTCGGGCGCCGTCAGGCCGTGCGAGAGGGCGTTGTTCGCGGTCCTGGTAGGGGGCGAGTGCGCGTCGGATGGTGTCCGCGAGCCGGCTCATCTCTTCGGGCGTCAGGTAGGCGACGGCGCTGAAGGCTTCGTCGTGGCGCCATTCGGCCGGTGCTTGGTCGCGTTGGGCGAGCCAGCGTTGCCAGCTCTCGTCCTCCAGTCCTCGGGCCAGGTCGCCGAACTGATCCTCCGCGGGTGCAGTGGCGGTGGGTGTGTGCTGCCGCAGGCGCCAGGGGCGTGCGCGACCCCCGTTATGAGGGGCCTCTTCGATATGGCCGTGCCGTGCGAGCTGCCGCAGGTGGAACGAGCAGAGCCCAGAGCTGTAGCCGAGTTCGGCGGCGGCTTCGGTCGCCGTGACGGTGCCGACTTCCGCCAGCAAGTCCAGTAGGGCCGTGCGGACTTCGTGCTCGCGCAGTTCATCGCCGGTGTCCCGCGTCTGGTCGGGCTGGGAGTTGAGGTCATCTTCGGTCACTTTGCAAAGTCTGCTACTTTGCAAAGGCCTTGGCAAGCGGTTCTCGCTCGGAGGCATCAGGCCGCGGTGACGTCCGCGGCGTCTGTGGCATGCGCAGAAGGGGAGACAGCGATGCCTGTTCGTCACGATCAGTCCCGTCCCATAGACCGGCGAGTCCGGGTGCAGGGCCGACCCGTCGACTCGTATCCCGCTCTGCCGCCGGAGGCGGAACGGGGTTCGGTGCGCCGGGTCACGGTGGTGGGTGAGGAGGTCCTGAGCCGTCCGTGCCAGGAGGTGGCGGACTTCGGCTCCGCCGAGTTGTCGGCGTTGATCGACGACATGTTCCTGACGATGTATGTGGCCGACGGTGCCGGCCTGGCCGCCAATCAGGTAGGCGTCGACTTGCAGTTGTTTGTGTATGACTGCCCGGACGACTACGGGATCCGGCATGTCGGCCACATCATCAACCCCGTCCTGGAACTGCCCGATCCGGGTAGCCGCCGACTCGTTGACGAATTCGAGGGCTGCCTGTCCGTGCCCGGTGCCGCCATGGCGGTTCCTCGTACGGATCGTGCCGTCGTTCGTGGGCTCGACAAGGACGGCAACTCCGTTGTCATCGAAGGAACGGGGTACTTCGCGCGGTGTCTGCAGCATGAGGCCGATCACCTCTTCGGTCACACGTATCTCGACCGGCTGTCGAAGCGGGACCGTAAGGATGCGCTGCGGCAGATGGCGGAGCGTCGTGAGGATGTCTTTGCGCAACGCGAGGTCAAGGCTGCCGGTTTGGGGCGGTGAGGCGCGGTACCTGGCGTACGGGTGAGGCCGGTCAGCCCGTCGCGCACGGCTGGGTGGCGGACCTGCGGTGGACGTCGGCCCGGGTGGTCGGCGTGATGGCGCGGCGCTGCCATGCCTGCTTGGGCGACCGGTCGTACCCCGGCATCAACCGATCGGTTGATGCTGCTTCGAGCGCGATGGGCGATGTTCTCGGCGGCCGTGCCCGACGATGCTCGAAGCATGTCAGTCATCGAGGTCAGCGACCTGCGCAAGGTCTACGGCGGCCGGGCCGTGGTCGACGGGGTGTCATTCTCCGTCGAGGAGGGCGAGATCTTCGGGATCCTCGGCCCCAACGGTGCCGGTAAGACCACCACCGTCGAATGCATCGAGGGACTCCGCATCCCCGACGCCGGATCCGTCAAGGTCGCCGGGCTCGACCCGAACACCGACCACGACCGCGTCACCCAACTCCTCGGCGCCCAGCTCCAGGAGAGCGAGCTCCAGGCCAAGCTCACCGTCCAGGAGGCGCTTGAGCTCTACAGCTCCTTTTACGAACGGCCCGCCGACTGGCGACCGCTGGCCCTGCGCCTCGGTCTCACCGAGAAGCTCGGCACCCGCTTCGGCAAGCTGAGCGGTGGCCAGAAGCAGCGTCTCTTCATCGCACTCGCCCTGGTCGGCGGCCCCAGGGTCGTCGTACTCGACGAGCTCACCACGGGGCTCGATCCCCGGGCCCGTCGCGACACATGGCAGCTGATCGAGGAGGTGCGCGCGAGCGGGGTGACCGTCCTCCTGGTCACCCACTTCATGGAGGAGGCGCAGCGGCTCTGCGACCGGATCGCCGTGATCGACCAGGGCCGGATCGCCGCCCTCGACACCCCGGCGGGTCTTATCAGCAGGTCCGCGAGCTCGACGGTCATCTCCTTCACACCGTCGCGCCCGCTCGACCTGCGCGAACTGGCCGAGTTGCCGGCCGCCGCCTCCGTCTCGGCCGACGACAGGGACGGCCGGGTCTCCATCAACGGCACCGACGAGACCGTGAACGCGGTGATCACACTGCTCGCCCGCCACCACATCACAGCCCATCAACTCCGGGTCTCCGACGCGACGTTGGACGACGCGTTCCTGGACCTGACGGGAGCCACGACATGAGCCACGACATGAGCCACGACATGAGTACGGCCACCGCTGCCGCCGCCACCGCTCGCCCCGCCGCGGCCCGCGCCGTCCTGAAGGCCGAGGCGCGGCTCTTCCGCCGCGAGCCGGGCGGACTGTTCTGGATCACGGTCTTCCCGACCTTGTTGCTCGTGGTGCTCGGCTCCATCCCGAGCTTCCGCGAGACCAACGCCTCTCTCGGCGGACTGCGCCTCATCGACGCGTATGTCCCCGTGTCGGTTCTGCTCGCCATGATCATGGCCGGACTGCAGGCCATGCCGCCGGTCGTCACCGGCTACCGCGAACGCGGCATCTTACGCCGGATGTCGGCCACCCCGGTGCGGCCCGGCGCGCTGCTCGGCGCGCAGATGGGGCTGCATGGCGCGGCCACCTTGGTGTCCGCGGCGCTGACCCTGCTCGTGGGCCGCCTGGCCTTCGACGTACCACTGCCGCGGCAGATCTTCGGATACGTCCTGGCTCTCGCCCTCGCCGTTCTGGTGATGCTCGCCCTGGGCGCTCTGGTGTCGGCGCTCTCCCGCACCCAGAAGATCGCGGGCGCCGTCGGCTCGATCGTCGTCTTTCCGATGATGTTCAGCGCGGGCGTCTGGCTTCCGGTGCAGGCGATGCCGGACACCCTGGCCCGCATCGTCGAGCTGCTGCCGCTCGGCGCCGCAGCGCAGGCCCTGGGTGAGGCCACGGTGGGCGACTGGCCCTCCTGGCACCAACTCGGCGTACTCGCCCTGTGGACCGCGGTGCTCTCCGCGGCCGCGGCCCGCTGGTTCCGCTGGGAGTGACGGCCGGGGTGAGGGGTGGGATGACGGTCGGGGTGAGGGGCGGTGTGACGGGTGGTGTGACGGGTGGTGTGCAGGACACTGGGGCCATGGTGAGCCACACGGGTACGGAACGGACACGGACACGGACACGGAACGAGCAGCCCCTCCCGCATTCTCGGACCGGGGACGCGGAGGCAGAGCCCCCGAGCCGGCCGATGGGACCGCCCGAACTCGATCCCGCTGCGCCCACTCCGCCCGCCGCGCCCGCTTCACCCACCGCACCGACCGACTCCACGGCCCCCACCGCCCCCGCCGCCCTGCGGGCCGTGCAGGCCCACGCCTACGTGGAGCAGCGCTGGGGGTCGTTCATACGCTGGGGCCCCTACGCCTTCCTCGGCGTCGGCACCCTCCTGTCGGTCGCCACCGCCGCCCCGCTGATGAGCACGGGCGACCGGTACGCCGCCGCGGCCCTCGTCCCCGTAGCCCTCGCACTCCAGCTGTGGTGGAGCCGGGCGAACCGCCGGCACACCGGGCCGTCCGTCGCGAGCACCGTCTACTACGCGCTGCGTTGGGCCCTCGCCTTCACCCTGACCTGGCTCAACCCGCTCTTCGCCTTCTACGCCGTGCTGGGCTACTTCGGCGCCGAACGGCTGCTGCCCCGGCGCCTGGTGCGCATCGGCTTGATCGCGACCGCCGTCATCATGGCGGGATCCAACTCCGGTGGTCTGCCGCCGAGCGGACAGACGGGCTGGCTGCTGTTCGGCGGTGTGCTCGCCGCCCATATCGGACTGCTTTACGTCTTCAGCCACCTCTCCGCCCAGGAGGAGGAGCGCACCCGCGTCCAGGCCGACACGATCGCCGAACTGGAGGACACCAACGCCCGGCTACAGCAGGCACTCGACGAGAACGCGGCCCTGCACGCCCAACTCCTCGTCCAGGCAAGGGAAGCCGGTGTCAGCGACGAGCGGCGCCGGCTGGCTGCCGAGATCCACGACACCCTCGCACAGGGCCTGACCGGCATCATCGCCCAGCTCCAGGTCGTCGCGAACGCCACCGACCCGGCCCTCGCCCGGGGCCACCTGGACCGCGCCGCCGACCTGGCCCGGCACAGCCTCGGCGAGGCCCGCCGCTCCGTGCAGAACCTCGGCCCGTTCGCCCTGGAGCACCACGCGCTGCCCGAGGCCCTGAAAGCGACCCTCACCGAATGGGCCGGGCGGGTGGGTGCCCGCGCCGAGTTCACCGTCACCGGCACCGCCGAACCGCTGCACGAGGAGATCGAGGGAACCCTGGTCCGCATCGCCCAGGAGGCCCTGTCCAACACGGCTCGGCATGCCAAGGCGACTCGCGTCGGCGTCACCCTCTCCTACATGGACGACGAGGTCGCCCTCGACGTACGCGACGACGGCCATGGCTTCGACCCGCTCGCCCTCCCGCCCCGCAGCGGCTCCGGCGGCTTCGGCCTCGACGGCATGCGTGCCCGCGCGGAACGCGTCGCGGGCACTGTGGAGGTCGAGTCGGAGCCGGGGCACGGGACGGCGGTATCGGCCCGCGTACCGTTGGTGCGCCATGACTGACAAAGACCCTTTGATCACTCTTCTCATCGTCGACGACCACCCGGTCGTACGCGACGGACTGCGCGGCATGTTCGAGTCGGCCCCCGGGTTCCGCGTCCTGGGCGAAGCGGCCGACGGCGTCGCCGCCGTCGACCTGGCCGAGCGACTCGACCCGGATGTCGTCCTGATGGACCTGCGGATGCCCGGTGGCGGCGGTGTCGACGCGATCACCGAGATGACCCGCCGGGGCGCCCGCGCCAAGGTCCTGGTCCTGACGACGTACGACACCGACTCGGACACGCTCCCCGCGATCGAGGCGGGCGCCACCGGCTATCTCCTCAAGGACGCGCCGCGCGAGGAGTTGTTCACGGCGGTACGGGCGGCGGCGGAGGGCCGCACCGTACTGTCACCTGCGGTGGCGTCCCGCCTGGTGACGGCGGTACGCACACCTTCGGCCTCCGCCGGCGTCGCGCTGTCCGCCCGGGAGCGGGAGGTTCTGGCGCTGGTCGCCAAAGGGACCGCGAACCGGGAGATCGCACGGGTGCTGTTCATCAGCGAGGCGACGGTGAAAACGCATCTCACGCATGTGTACGGAAAGCTGGGCGTGAACGACCGTGCGGCGGCGGTGGCGGTGGCGTACGACCGGGGGATCCTCGGCTAGCGACAAGGCGGGGGAGTCGATGAGTCAGACCGGCACCAGCACCGGAGCCGGAGCCGGGGCCGTGACCGCGAGCGCGCTTTAGCGACGGAAGCACCATTCCGTCGGACCCCGATCAGCCCGAAGCCGAACAGGGCCGCCTGCAAGGCGTCGGCCAGCGGGATCTCCATATGCCACGCCAACTCCGCGCAGAATTACCACAGTTCGTCACGGCTCGTATTCCCGTGTGCGTGGACGGTCACGAATTCACAGTTTTTCGCAACTCTGTTGAAAAGAGGGCCGGGTAAGAACCTTGTCTCGAATATCACGGCTACGACAGGGTTTGGTCCGCGGCGATCGGCCCCCACCCGCGCCGCCAGACAAGCGCCTGCCCTGTGAAACATGGTGAAGCCCTTGGACTTCCAGTGTGTTTCAACCCCCCACCTGGGGCGCTTGTTCTGCGACTGGAAGGAACAACCTTGAGAGACTCCCGCAAGTATTGTCTTGCCATCGCAGTCGGCGCCCTGCTTTCGGTCTCCGTTGCCACCGGTGCACAGGCAGGGAACTCGACCTCCGAGTCGCCGCGCTACGAGCCGCAGATGGTCAAGGCCCTGGCCAAGTCGCTTGGCGTGAGCGAGAAGGCGGCCGTTGAGCGGCTGGACCGGCAGGCGCAGCAGCAGAGTGCGCTCGCCGGGTTGAAGAAGGACGGGGTCGAAACGGAGGGCGCGTTTTTCAACAGCAAGGGGACGTTGACGGTTAACGCGTCCAACGGCAAGATCGCTGCGGCGATCGAGGACTCGGGTCTGAATGCTCGGGTGCCCGAGCGCGGCCAGTCTGCCCTGGGCCGTATCAAGACCGAGCTCGACGCCATGGCCACTAAGCGGACACCCACCGGCATCTCGTCCTGGTCGGTCGACCTCGCCTCCGACACCGTCACGGTCGAGGTCAACAGCGACAAGAGTGCGGCGGCCCGTGCCTTCCTCAAGGCGGCGAAGGCCCATGGTGATGCGGTTCGCGTCGTGCGGGGACATGGGAACGTGTCTCCGCAGAGCGCGATAGCCCCCGGCAGCAAGATGACGATCGGTGGCGGCCCCGGCTACTGCTCGGTCGGTTATGGGGCGAAGGACTCCGCCGGCACGCAGTACCTGGTGACCGCGGGCCACTGCGTCGAGAACCTGCCCGACCTGCAGTACGACGGAGAGCACTTCGCCAAGGGTGAGAAGACCCGCTTCGCGTCGGGCACCAACAGCGTGGACATGGGCATAGCCAAGGTGGACTCCGACGACTCCATAACCACCGAGGTCGGCACCTGGAACAGCGCCGGTGACATCGCGGTCAGCGGTAGCGAGCGGGCCGCTCCGGGCGCCGACATCTGCAAGTCGGGCGCTACCACCCATTGGACCTGCGGCAAGGTCACCTCGTACAACGTGTCCGTCACCTACGTCGACGCCAACGGCGGTCCCGATACCGTCGTCACCGGTCTCGGCAGCTCCTCGGTCTGCACCCAGGGTGGTGACAGCGGCGGAGCCTACATCTCGGGCAACCAGGCCCAGGGCATGACCTCGGGTGGCCCCAAGACCCAGCAGTGCACCGGCGAGGTGAACTCGCCGGGTTCCTCGTACTTCCAGCCGCTCGACGACGCCCTGTCCCACTACGGGCTCACGCTCAATACCAACTGACAACACCAGCTGATTCACTTCCGCCCCACAGGACACAAGGGCCGCTCGCCGGATACGGTGAGCGGCCCCCGTGTTGTTGGCAGAGGGTCCCGCGACATCGCTGGTCATCACGAGGCAGCGGCGGCGCGGCATCGTGCGAACCATCGGAGACACGTCATGGCCGAGACGCCCCACGACCGAGCCCATACCAATTCCACCGCCACCACCGAGGCCGGCACCGCCGCACCAGCCGGTTCGGAACCGTCCGCCGGCCCCGAACCGGCCGCCGACTCCGACGGCAACTCCTTCCGCTCCTTCCGAGCCACGCCCGCCACGGCCGAGTCCCCGTTCGCGGAGGCCTTCCGTGAGGCGCTGCGGCAGCGCGGCCTCGGCCTGGAGCGGGTGCGGGACCGGCTTGAGGCCCTGGGCATCAGCATCAGCCTGGCCACCCTCAGCTACTGGCAGCGTGGCCGCAGCCAGCCGGAACGCCTCCAGTCGCTGCGTGCCGTGGACGCGCTGGAGACCATTCTCGAACTACCCGAAGGCGCCCTGCGCTCGTTACTCGGACCGCACCGCCCACGCGGCCGGGTCATGGCGGAGCCGCAGGACCTGACCGCCTCACAGCGCGTCTTCGGTGAGAACTCGGTGGAAGAGCGGGCGCTGGGCGAGGCGTTCGCGCAGTTCAACGAGGACGTCAGTCCGGTGGTCATCAAGGAGACCTTGCGCCTGGACGAGCGCCGGTGCATACGCGAATACTCCGTGAACCAGGTGGTGCGCGCCACGCGCGACGGCGCGAGACGGGTGACCGCGGTGCACTGTATCGACGACGCCGCCGCGGAGTCGGTCGACGTGGTCGTCCGCTGCGGAATTCCCGGCACCGTGCGCTTTCACCCGGAGCTGCGCACCGTCGTGGTGGAGATCCTGTTCGGCCGGGAGCTGGCCAGGAATGAGACCGCGTTGATCGACTACGACATCCTGCTCGGCCGATGCCAGCGGATATCCACGCACCACGAGCGCCGAATGCGGGTGAACCTGCGCGAATACCTGCTGCATGTCTATTTCCACGCGGCGGCTCTGCCCCTGACCTGCCATCGCTATTACCGCGAGCACATCGGCGCGGAAAAGCGCTGCACCAGTCGAATAGCGCTCGACGCACTGCACACGGCGCACATGCTGCCGGTCAGATGCCCGGCGGGCGTACACGGTATGTCGTGGGAATGGCCCGACGACTGAACCCATGCGGACTCATAGACAGCCGATGCACACGCAGGAGAGGGCCGGCATGGTGCTTTCAGGCGCCGGGTATCGAGCGGGTGAGGGGAGCCGCGCTGGTTCGGCGACAGGTTGTGCAAGGGATGGGTTACCGTCGGCAGACCTGTCGGACCGCCGCAGAGTGACTCGGAGAGAATGTTTGGCCTCGTACGTCTCAGCAGCCGGGCCTTCCGGGCCTTCCGGAGTTAGCGCCGTGCCCGTGGTCCGCGGCCTGCGCTCGGCCCCTGTCGCCGTACGAGCGGTGGCGCTGGCGGTCGTGGTGGCGGGTACTGCGGCGCTGCTGGGCGGGTGTGCCGAGGCCGGTGCGCCCAAGAGCGCGGGGCATGCCGCTGCCGTCACCGGTCCGGCGGAACTGTGGCCCGACAGCAAGCCCGCGCCCCCCACCCCGCCGGCCACGGGCGGGGAGGAGACGCCGAAGCCACTGACCGCGCTGCCGCGGGTGCCCTCCGGGGACATCCGGAAGCTGTCCGCGGGCTCCGTCCTCCTGGCGCAGGTCGACGCGGACATCCGCCGCGGCGTGCCCGTCTTCGAGAAGGACGAGGAACGCAGGATCCGCGCCTGCGCCGGCAAGCCGGGCTCGCGCTCGTGTCCCGTGCGGGCCCCCGAGTACCACGATCTGACCGGCGACGGGAAGGACGAGCTGATCGTCGGCGTTGAGAGCGGAGGCCACCTCCTGATCATCTATGCCTACACGGTCAAGAACGGGGTGGTGAACTCCATCCTGGACTCCACCAGTTACCCGCAGTCGGTGGAGGTAGCCGACCACAAGCTGGTCATCCATGAGCCCGGGGACGCGCCCGACTACGAGAGCCGTACGGTCTACGCGTGGGATGCGCGGCACCAGGTCATGACGATCCAGGACGTGGGCTACGGCCGGCGGACCCCGGCCTCGGCGACCCCTTCGGGCCGGTGACCGTGCACGATTCCCGGCCGCGTCCGCCGCGGTGGCTGCCCGCCTGGACGGCGACGCTCTACTGGAAGACCACCGTCTTCATCACCGTCATGTGCTGTCTGCTCGCCACGGTGCTGGGCATCCTGGTGCATGTGATGGTCGATCGCCAGACGCAGGACCGTGCGCGCGGCACGGCGCTGGCGGAACTGGACCGCAGCATGTCCGCGTACGTCGCCGGGGAACCGCTCGCCCCCAACGTCGCGGTGAACCCGCCGGACCTGCCCGCTCCGCTTCACGAGATGACCGTGCGGGGACACGAGCGCGGGACCCAACTCGCCACGTACCGGGGCAGCCCCACGATGTGGGCTGCCACCCCCGTCGCAGGGGGCAAGGTGCTGGCGGTACGGCTGGACTACAGCGAACAGGCGGCCTCCCTTCGCGGTCTGGACGGGGCCATCATCGGCTCCTCCGCCGCCGCGATCGGCCTCACCCTGGCGGCCGGACTGATCTCCGTCTCCCGCATCACCCGCCGGCTGCACCACACCGCCCGTGTCGCCCGGCGCATCAGCACCGGCGACCTCGACGCCCGAGTGAACGACCCCCGCGCCCAGCGCCCCGACCGTCCCCAGGACGAGCCCGCGGCCGTGGCGACCGCGCTCGACGCGATGGCCGCCAGCCTCCAGACCAGGCTGAACAGCGAACAGCGGTTCACCGCCGACGTCTCCCACGAGCTGCGCACGCCGCTCGCCGGCCTCCACGCCGCAGCCGAGCTGCTCTCGCCCGGCCGCCCGACCGACATGGTGCGCGACCGCGTGCGGACCCTGCTCGGGCTGACCGAGGACCTGCTGGAGATCTCCCGGCTCGACGCCCAGGTCGAGAGCGCCGACCTCGACAACCACCAACTGGGCCCACTGGCCGAACGCGCGGTAGGGGCTACCGGTACGACCACGGAGGTCTGCGTCGCACGGGACGCCCGGGTGGAAACCGACCGGCGCAGGCTCGAACGCGTCCTGGGAAACCTCGTCGCCAACGCCCACAAACACGGTCGGTCGCCTGTCGTGGTCACCGTCGACGCGCCTGTCATCACCGTGCGGGACCACGGCGACGGCTACCCCGCCTACCTCCTCGACCAGGGCCCCCAGCGCTTCCGGAGCCAGTCGGGCGGGTCGGATGTCGGCAAGAGGACCGGCCACGGCCTGGGCCTGACCATCGCCGCCGGCCAGGCCCATGTTCTCGGGGCCACCCTCCGCTTCTCCAACGCCCCGGACGGCGGAGCCGTCGCCGAACTCCGTCTCCCGCCCTGTCCGGACCAGCGTCGATAGAGGTTCGGTTTCGACGGCGGGCGATGACGGGTCAGCTGCCGACGGCCTTGGGCCAGTTCTCACGTACGGTGCGCAGCGCCTTGGTGAGCTGGGCCTCGGTCGGGAACTGCGGTGTGCCCTCGACGGTCGGCAGCCGTGCGGCCAGGGTCTTGTCGAGGGTGCCGTTCTCCGCCATGGCGGCCATCAGCACCGGGCGGGCGTAGTCCACGAGGCGCAGGTTCTGGCCTTCCGGACTGAAGAGGTACTCCTCCCACAGCCGCGCCGCGGCCGGGTGGGGGGCGTCCTTGTTGATCGCCTGCGCGTAGTACTGCGAGAAGCTGCCGTCGAAGGGAATGGAGACTTTCCACTTCACGCTCGTCCCGCGAAGTTGGTCGAGGTGCTCCAGGTTGAGGTAGTCCCATTCGATGCTGATCGGTGTCCTGCCCTCGGCGATCGCGGCCGGGGTGGGGTCGGCCCGGTTGTAGTTGCCGACCTTGTCGAGCCGGGCGAAGAAGTCGATGCCCGGCTGGATGTCGTCGAACGACCCCCCGTTGGCGAGCGCCGCCGCGTACACGGCGGCGAAGGCCGATCCCGCGATCGTGGGTTCGCCGTGCATCGCGACCAGGCCCTTGTACTCCGGCTGGAGCAGATCCGCGAAGGACGCGGGACAGGTACGGACGCGGGTGTCGTCGCAGCCGATGGAGACATAGCCGCCGTAGTTGTTGTACCAGCGGGCCTCGGAGTCCTTCTGCTCCGGTGGGATCTGGTCGAACTGCGCGACCCGGTACGGGGCCAGCAGGTTCTGCCGGGCGGCCGACTGGGCGAAGGAATCCCCGAGATCCAGCACGTCGGGGGCGCGCGCCTGGCCGCGGTGGCCCTTCAGGGCATCGATCTCCTGCTGGCTGTGGCCGGATGGATTGTCGACGACGACCTTGATGCCGTATTTCTTCTCGAAGCCGTCGATCAGCCTGCCGTAGCCGGCCCATTGGCGCGGCAGCGCGATCGCGTTGAGCCTGCCCTCCTTCTTCGCCGCCTTGATCAGCGCCGCCGTGCCGCCCGCCTCCTCGGCGGACTCGGCACGGGAGGGCTCGACCGGCCGGTTGTTTCTCTCGTCCTGGCAGGCACCGAGACCGAGCACCGCAAGGCTGAAACAGCAGAGGGAGGCGGCTGCGCGGACGACCCGATGATGTGTGGTCACGACGCCTCCACGCTGCCCGACGCTTCTCTCTGCGGCAAGGTCCGAACCAGCGTAGGCGCGGGCGCCGTGCCGCGGCTTCACCACTCCCCGCCGTCCTCCCAATGGCCGAGGAGGTCCTCTTCGGACTCCTCTTCCGAGGCCGGGGCGGTGTCGGTGCCGACCGCTTGAGCGGCCCAGATCGTCTTGCCCCTGGGGGAGTAGCGGGTGCCCCAGTGTTCGGCGAACTGCGCGACGAGGAAGAGGCCGCGGCCTTCTTCATCGGTGTCCTTCGCCTGGCGGATGTGCGGGGAGGTGCTGCTGCCGTCGGAGACCTCACAGATCAGGGTGCGGGTGTGCAGAAGCCGCACATGGATGGGCTCGGCACCGTAGCGAATGGCGTTGGTGACGAGTTCGCTGAGGATGAGCTCGGTGCCGAAGGCGATGTGCTCCAGACCCCACTCCGCCAACTGCCGCACGCAGCCGTTGCGGACCGGGCCCACCGCCGCCGGGTCGCGGGGCACATCCCACTCGGCGACATGTGCCGGGTCCAGCCGTCGGGTCCTGGCCACCAGCAGCGCGACGTCGTCGGCGGACCTGGCGGGCAGCAGCGATCGCATGACGGTGGTGCAGGTCTCCTCCGGCGTACGGTCGGGTCCGGCGAGGGCCGCATGCAGTGCGTCCAGTCCCGTGTCCAGGTCGCGGCTGCGGCTCTCCACCAGCCCGTCGGTATAGAGCACCAGCCGGGAGCCCTCCGGCAGCGACAGCTCGACGGTCTCGAAGGGCAGGCCGGTGCCCAGCCCCAGCGGCGGAGAGACCGGCGGGTGCAGGAACTCCACCCTCCCGTCGGGGTGGGCCACGGCCGGCGGCAGATGGCCGGCGGTGGCCGCGGTGACCTGCCCGGAGACGGAGTCGTAGACGACGTACAGACAGGTGGCACCGGTGATCGCCGGTCTCTCCTCGGCGTCCTCGTCCTGGACGTCGAGGTGGGTGACCAGTTCATCCAGGTGGCGGAGCAGTTCGTCGGGGGAGAGGTCCAGGGCCGAGAAGTTGTGCACGGCGATGCGCAGCCGGCCCATGGTGGCCGCCGCGTGCAGGCCGTGGCCGACCACGTCGCCGATGACCAGCGCCACCCGGGCGCCGGGCAGCGGGATGACGTCGAACCAGTCCCCGCCCACTCCCGCCTGCGCGGGGAGATAGCGGTGCGCCACCTCCAGGGCGTCCTGGTCGGGCAGGCCGCGGGGCATCAGACTGCGCTGCAGCGTCATCGCCATCGTGCGTTCACGGGTGTAGCGCCGGGCGTTGTCGATCCCCACCGCGGCCCGCCCCGCCAGTTCCTCGGCGAAGGACAGGTCCTCGTCGTCGAACGGAGGGGAGCTCCCCGACCGCCAGAAGTCCACCAGTCCCAACACCACTCCCCGGGCGCGCAGCGGTACGACCGCCAGGGAATGCACCCCGTGGTCCAGGATGCGTCGGGCGCGTTCAGGGTCCTGCGACCGCCAGCCGGAAGAGCTGGCCAGGTCCGTCTCCACCACGGAGCGGCCCTGGTCCACATGCGCCGCCGCCGGGGTGCCCGGGAGGAACCCCATCAGCTCGCCGACGGGGTGGAGCGGATGGTCCGCCGCGAGGCCGGCGATGGCCGTGCGACGCGGCTGGGTACCCGTCACGGCCGGCTCCTCGCCTCTCAGGACCGGGTCCAGCAGCTCGACGGTGACGATGTCGGCGAACCGGGGGACCGCCACCTGCGCCAGTTCCTCGGCGGTGCGCTCGACGTTCAGCGTGGAGCCGATCCGTGCCCCGGCGTCGTAGAGGAGTCGGAGTCGCTCCCGCGCCACTTCGGCGCGCCCCGACAGCCACCGCAGTTCGGTGGTGTCGCGCAGGGTCACCACGCTTCCCTGGTGGGCTCCGTGAGGGTCGGTGGACCGCTTGTTGAGGGCCAGCAGCCGGTCCTGGGCCAGGTGCACCTCGTCGGTGGCGATCCGGTCCGATGCCAGGAGTTCGGCGGTGCGGTGGTCCAGCCCCAGGTCGCCGACATGGCGCCCCTCCGCGTCCGCCGGCAGGTCCAGGAGCCGCTGTGCCTCGTCGTTGGCCAGGAGCAGCCGTCCGTCGCGGCCGACGATCAGGACACCCTCCCGCACGGCGTGCAGGACCGCATCGTGATGCTCGTACATCCGGGTCATCTCGGCCGGTCCCAGACCGTGGGTCTGCCGGCGCAGCCGACGGCTCACCAGCCCCGCGCCGCCGCCGGCCAGTGCCAGCGCGCCGACCGCGGTGCCCAGGAAGATGGGCAGTTGCTGGTTGACCGACTTCTGCACCTTCTCCACCGTGACCGGTGCGGAGACGATGGCGACGACCTTGCCCGAGGAGTCCTTGACGGGGGCCGCAGAGATCACGGAGAGGCCCAGTGCGCCCTCGAAGGTCCTGGTGAAGGGCTTGCCCCGGGCGGCGTCGGCATACGGGCCGATGACGTGCTTGCCGATCTGCCGGGGGTCGCTGTGGGTGAGGGTGATCCCGTCGAGTTTGTACACGATGAGGGCGTCGACGCCGGAGGCCTTCCGGGCCTCCTCCGCGAGCGGCTGGAGCTTCGCGGTGGGATTGTCGCTGTTCAGCGCCTCCTGGAGCCCCGAGGAATGGGCGAAGGACTCGGCGGCGGCGAGCGTCCGGTGCCGGGCGTCGGTCATGGTGTCCCGCCGGGCCTGGACGACGATGGCCACCACCGCCGCCGCGACGAGCAGCACCACGAGCAGCAGCTGGAGGAGGAAGACTTCGTGGGCGACGCTGCGTGCGGGCAAGGGGGTCCGTGTCTGCTGCGGACGTCCGGTCCCTACAGAACGTTCGCCCTGCTGGTCGCCGGTGGCGCTCCCGGCCGGGGGCACGTCCGGAGTAGCGGAACGGCCGGGCGCGCGGCTCAGCCAACGCCGGAGACGGCCTGAAATTCCGCTCATGGTTCACATTTATCCTGCTTTGCGCCTGAGCTGGCAAGGTGTGACACGGCAGCTGCCGCAAGGGCCGGCGAGAGGGCCGCTGGGCTGCGCCTTTACTGGCCTTCGCGGCCCGACGGCGTGCCGGGGGACCGGGTCAGGCAGGTCGGCGCCGCCGGTGGTAAGCCCAGGCCAGGGCCAGTACGATCGGCCCCCACAGCATCGCCGGGGTGATGCACACCCGGGCCAGGGCCGTCCACCATCCGTTGCTGAACCCCGCCTCGGGCAAGATGCCCACCCAGGCGAGCGGGTAGAGGTCGAACATCGCCACCAGGGCCAGGCCGCCCAGGACCGCCGGGATCACCGCGGCGAGCGGCGCCACCCGCCGGCCCCCGACGAACGGCACCCGGCGCGGCACCACTTCGCCCCACCCGCTCACCAAGCCGGTGGTGAGCAGGGCGAGCGCCTCGGTGAGCACACTGAGCCCGACGACGTAGAACGGAGTCCACCAGGGAGCTTCCGCCGGGTCCGCCGGGTCGAGCATGCCCATGGGGAAGTCGACGGCGAACGGCAATCGCCACAGGCAGTGCGGCAGCACGACGAACGGGAGGGCCTTGGCGAGCCTGAGGGCCCAGACCGGGACGGGACGCTCGGTGTCGCCGAGTGGCAGAGCGAGACGTGTGATCGGCATGCCCCTACCGTCGTCGAACCTCGACGACACCGCGTCGGCCACCCGCACGATCAGGATCCGCCACGAGAGCTACCCCGCGATCGTCCCGACGGCCGACCGCCGGCAGAACACCCGGGTGGCCATCTCGAAGGTCAGTTGTAGGACAGCTCTCAACCGAGATCGGGCGCAGACCGTACTTCGATCCGGTCCCCCGTCCGCTCCATCTCCAGCACGACGAGCTCGTTCCACCCCTTCCGCCACAGATGGCTTGGCGCGTACAGGGTGATCTGCGGCCCGAGGGACCAGTACCGGCCGAGCGCGAACCCGTTGAGCCAGACCATGGCCTTGTCCCAGCCCGGAAAGGCGAGGAAGCCGTCCGCGGGGGTGTCGACACGGATCCGGGTCCGGTGGAACGCGGGGCCGGTCGGGGTGTCTCCGCTGCCGAATTTCAGTGCCGAGAGGTTGTCCAGGGGCAGTCGGCGGATCTCCCAGTCGCGCAGTTCCTCGTCGTCGAGGAGCACCTTGCCGCTGATTCCCTTGGGGTCGTTGAAGTTCTGGCCGAAGTTGACCCGCCCGGTGGGGTCCACCAGGAGGTCGAGGGTGCTGGATGTGTCGGCCACGGTGAAGTCGACGGAGTGGTCCGGCTGATTGCGGTCGAAGGTGCCGATCCGCTGGCCGTCGCCGAAGACCAGCGCACGGTCGCCCAACCCCGTGACCTTCAGGTTCTTCGTTCCCTGCGGCCCGCGCACCCGGGTGCGGTAGTGGATCAGTCCGTACGGCTGCCCGAGGGCCTCCATGTGGACGGGGAGGGTACGCCGCAGCGGAGTGCTCAGCGCGTCGAGGGCGTCCAGCAGCGGCACCGACTCGCGGACGGTGACCCTCTGGGCCGGCATCCGGCGTGGTGTGGCCGGCAGGGGAGTGTTCGGCAAGGTGGTGTATTTGGCGAGGACGTCGCGCACCTTGTGGAATTTCTCGGTGAGTTCGCCGGATTCGCTGATCGGGGAGTCGTAGTGGTAACTGGTCACGGTGGGCTGATAGCTGCTGCCGCTCAGATTGGCGCCCGCGGACCAGCCGAAGTTCGTTCCGCCCACCGCCATATAGAAGTTGATCGACGCTCCAGCCTGGAGGAGCTTCTCCACGTCGGCGGCGGTCTGAGCCGGGTCGGTGGTGTGGTGCTGTTCTCCCCAGTGGTCGAACCAGCCGTCCCAGAACTCCGTGCAGAACAGGGGCTTGTCCGGCTGGAACTTGCGCAGTTCGGCGAAGGGTCCGGTGGGGTCCCCGGCGAAGTTGACGGTGGAGAGGAGGTCGGGAAGGCTGCCGGCCTTCAGCATCTCCTGGCTGGCTCCGTTCGAGCAGAAGAGCAGGCTGTCCATGCCCTGCGCTCGCATGGTGTCCCGCAGATGTTCCAGATGCGCGTGGTCGTCGTCGTAGCTGCCGTACTCGTTCTCGACCTGCATGGCGATGATGGGCCCGCCGCGTGTGGCCTGTAGATCGACGAATCGGGGCAGCAGTTCGGCGAACCAGACGTCGACCGCGCGCTCGTAGGCGGGGTCGGAGCGGCGCAGCGGCGCGTCCTTGTCCTTGAGGAGCCAGGCCGGCAGGCCGCCGAAGTCCCATTCCGCGCAGATGTACGGTCCCGGTCGGACGATCACCTTCAGTCCGACCTCGTCCGCGGTCCGCACGAAGGCGGCGACGTCGCGCCATCCGGTGAAGTCGGCTTTCCCCTCGTACGGTTGGTGGAAGTTCCAGGCGACATAGGTCTCCACTGTGTTCAGGCCCATGGCCCGCATCCGCAGCAACCGGTCGCGCCAGTCCTTGGGGTGGGTCCTGAAGTAGTGGAAGGCACCCGCGAGTATCCGGAACGGCTCGCCGTCCAGCAGGAATTCGTTCCCACGGATGGTCAGTCCCCTTGGGTTTTCGGCCTGGGCGAGGGCTGTACGGCTGCCACCCAGGGCGACACCCACGGACGCGACCCCCACCGTGGCCGCGCTCAGGAATCTCCGTCGGCTGAACTGCGCCATGTCTTCTCTCCTCGACTCGATCGGTCGTCGCTCAAGGCACGAACATGTTCAGTAGTGCGCGTTTCTGTGCATTGAGAGTGTTGTGTAGAACAGAAACGAGCACAAGGGGTCGTGGCTGCCTGAGGTGAACCAAGTGGGGACAGCGGAAAAGCCTGGTGTCCCGCGCACGAACGAGGCGCGGGACACCAGGCTTTCCTGGCTCAGTTCTTGCCGGTGGCCGAGGCCCCGGTCAGCGGCCGCTCCGGGCCGGCAGCTTGCCGCAGTCGCCGCCGGCGCACTTGCCCAGCCAGTCGGTGAAGTCGGCGTCGTACTTGGTGCCGATGGTGTCGCGGAGCAGTTTGTAGGCCGCGTCGTACTCGCCTGCGCGGAAGTGGCCGAGCAGGGTGGTCACGTCGTCGGGGTGCGACTGGAGCATGTAACGGGTACCCAGATAGCCCCACTGGTAGATACGGGTGGTGTCGGCGTTGTCGTAGGTGGTCTCGAAGAGCTGGCTGAGCTTGTAAGTGCCCTTGCCCGCCTCCTCGATCGCCCGGTCGTAGGTGACGTCGCGGTACGAGTAGGAGATGTACTCGGCGAATCCCTCGACCCACATCACGGTCGGGACCTTCTGCCCGGCTGCGAAGTCGCCGTACATGTCGAAGCGGCCGTCGAGGTAGTGGGTGTACTCGTGGTTGAGGTTCCAGATCTGGAAGGAACCGTCCTCGGCCGGCTGCTCGTAGGCGATGAAGCGCGGCTGGTTGCCCTCGGCGGCCGGGTCGCCCTCCAGGTACATGCCGCCGTTGTTGGTGTCGATGCCGAAGACGACACCGGCGTAGGTCTTGTAGTCGGTGCTGGAGTTGAAGGCGACGATCTCGATGTTGCTGTTCTTGTCGTCCTTGACCGGGCCGTCGTCCTTGACGATGTTGTGGAAGAACGGGTCCTGCTTGAGGACGCTGTCGCAGGCGGCCGAAAGTTCGGACTCGGTCAGCTCCTGCGCGAGGATCTTCGCGCTCGGACCGCATTCGTGCTTGATCGTCAGTACCGCGTCGCGCACACGGTTCTGCAGGTCACAGGTGTCGTAATCGGCGCAGTTCTCCTTGTCGAACTCATCCGTCATCTCGGCGAGGCCGACCCAGAGCGGGGCGGTGCGCCCGGTGATCTCGCTGCGGCCGAGCAGTTCCTTGACCAACGGCTTGACGGTGTCCTTGAGGTCGGCGTGCTGCAGGAAGCGGGCGAGTTCGCGTCCGGCGTTGCTGGCCAGGTAGGACTTGTCGGTGCCGAGCAGATCGTCATGGGCGACGGCGAAGTCGCGCATCCCGGTCAGGACGCTCGGGTCGGCCTTCACGGCTTCCACGAACTCCGGCAGCTGGTGGCCGCGGAACAGCACGGTGTAGGTGTTGTTGACCGCCGCGAGCATCCCGTAGAACTCGTCGTAGGACGAGTTGTAGTCCTTCTGCAGACGCTTGACCACGTCGAGATAGCGGGCGTTCTCTTCGGAGCTGTCGATCAGGGTGACCGTCTCGGCCAGGGTTTCTCCGTTGGCCTCGGTGACGTCGAAGGCATGGGACGAGCCGAAGAAGCCGTCCAGGGCACCCTGAATGGCGCTCTTCAACTCCGGGCCGTATTCGCCGACGTTCTCCGGCTGGTTGTACTGGATGTAATAGCCGGCCCGCAGGTACAGCACCAGCTGCGCGGTGGAAGTGCTGTTGTCCCCTGGGTAGTCGGTCGCGACATCCTTGAACGCGTTCGCCACCGTGACCATCTGTTCCTCGCGGAAGAGGGCCCTGGAGTCCTCACCGGCCACGTTGAACAGCGTGTTGATACAGGTGGTCTCCGACTTCTTGATCTGTTCGACCAGCTCGGCACCGGTCTTCGAGGTGAAGTCGCTGACGTTGCAGTCCGCCGCGGCCTTCGTCGCGGAGCGGGCCTTCTTGCGCTGTGCGGCGTTCTGGGCCGCGGGGAGGGGAGGGCGTTGCGCGGTGTTCCCGGCGTTCGTGGCCGACCGCGAGGGGGTGGCGGCGTGTCCGGGCGCGAGATCGGCGGCGAGCACGGTGGCGGCTGCGGGCTGAGGGGCGGGTGCCGACCTCGGCGCAGGCTTGGGTGCCTTGGCACCGGCCGGTGCCGCCCCGCCGGTGGGGGCGAGCATGGTGAGCCCCAGGCCGGCGGCGGCCACGGTCGGTATCAGCAGTTGGGCGATTTTCTTGAAGGTGGGGGGTCTACGCATAGCGATGGCCTCCAGGCCGGTCGGCAGCCGCGCGAGGGGCACGGCGGTGGGGGATGCGGACCGTGATGGCACGGAAGTTGCGCACTCTCGGAGCTGTCATGCCCCCGAAAAGTGTGACCGTACAATTTCACACTTCACATGGCAGTGGAAGAGGCTTGCAAGCCAGAAATGGAACTGGTGTCCCGTCAGGGGCGGGATCCTGGTGGGACCTTGGGGTTCCCCTGGATCCCGCAGCTTGCCAGGCGTATATTGCATGAGAAAGCTTTGACTGACAGGTACCCAGGACGGACGCCGGAGGTGAGCCATTACCAGCGAGGAGCTTCTGGCCTTCCTGGCTGCCGTGGGTCACGCTCAGCGCCTGCGGGTCATCGCCGAGCTCGCCGAAGGCCGGTTGTATGTCAGCGAGTTGGCCCGCCGTCTGGAGATGTCCCGGCCGCTGCTCTATATGCACCTGGAACGTCTGGAGAAGGCCGGCCTCGTCGTCGGGCACCTGGAGCTCTCCCAGGAAGGCAAGGCGCTGAAGTACTTCGAACTGGCGCCATTCGACCTGCGCCTCAACTTGGATACGATCCTTGCGGCCGCAGACCAGGACCGCATCGCGACCGAGGCCATGGGTACAGCCGCCGATTCCACGGGTAAGAAGTAACCCAATGAACCTAAAGGGGAAGCGCACATGACTGGCGCTGTCATCGCCATTGCCATCGTCCTGATCGTTGTTGGCGGCATCACGGCGAGTGTGGCTGCGTACTTCAGGCTGCAGCGTCACCGCGCCGACGCCGTCGCCATGGCCGAGTACCGCAGGCTCGCCGATGAGGCGGTCGCCAACCAGGTCGCTCTGCAAGGTCAGTTGGCCGACCTGCACGACCGGGTCAAGTCCGTCGAGAGCCTGCTGCGCAGCGTCGACTGATCCCGTGATCCCGTGATCCGGAGGTCTCGTGATGCCGTGGTCTCGTGATGCCGTGGTCTCGTGATCTTGCGTCAAACCTGTAATCGGCAGGCCGTTCCGTGGAGTCAGCGTCGTGTCAGCGGGCGCCGAAAGTATGGGGTTCGGACCAGGGGCCCGAACCTCATACGACTCGGATACCGGAGTGCGCGACGTGTCGAATCCTTTTGATGACCAGGACGGAACCTTCCTCGTGCTGGTGAACGACGAAGGCCAGCACTCTCTTTGGCCCGCGTTCGCCCAGCAGCCGCAGGGCTGGCAGGTGGCACTCGAAGAGGGCTCGCGCGACACCGCGTTGGCCTTCATCGAGGAGCACTGGACGGACATGCGCCCGCGCAGCCTGCGCGAAGCCACCGAGGCACAGGCCTCTTGAGAACCCGTCGGTTCGCCCGAATGCCGGAGGAACAACAGTGAGCATGGCGATTCAGGCGGAGGGGCTGCGCAAGCGTTACCAGCAGCACGAAGCGCTCAGCGGAGTCGACCTCGCGGTTCCCAGTGGCACGGTGTTCGGCCTGCTCGGTCCCAACGGGGCGGGCAAGACGACCACCGTGCGCATGCTGGCGACCCTCGCGGAGCCGGACGGCGGGCGGGCCGAAGTGGCCGGATTCGACGTGGTGCGCCAGCCGCACGAGGTGCGCCGGCGGATCGGCCTGGCCGGTCAGTACGCGGCCGTGGACGAACTTCTGACGGGCCGGGAGAACCTCGTTCTCATCGGCAGGCTGCTGCATCTGGGCAGGCGCTCCGCACGGGAGCGGGCGACGCGGCTGCTGGACCGGTTCGATCTGACCGATGCGGCGGACCGGCCCGCGCACACCTACTCGGGCGGCATGCGGCGACGGCTTGACCTGGCCGTCTGCCTGGTCACGACGCCGTCGGTGCTGTTCCTCGACGAACCCACCACCGGCCTCGACCCGGTGAGCCGGATGGCGCTGTGGAACGCGGTCCGTGAACTGGTGACCGACGGCGTGACCGTACTCCTGACGACGCAGTACCTGGACGAGGCCGACGCCCTCGCCGACCGGATCGCCGTAGTCGACTCGGGCCGGGTCATTGCCGAAGGAACCCCGGACGAGCTCAAGCGGAAGGTCGGTGACGAGCGGCTGGAGATCGTGGTGGCACGCCCGGACGACGTGGCCACCGCTGTCACCGCGCTGCGCCGGATATCCGCTGACGAACCGTCCGCCGACCCGGACAGGCGCATCATTTCCCTTGCGCTCGGCGATGGCATGACCGGTATCGCGAACGCCGCCTCCGCATTACGGCAGGAGGGTGTCGAGGTCGTCGATTTCGCACTGCGCCGGCCGACCCTCGACGACGTCTTCGTCACGCTGACCGGCCAGTCCGCCTGAACACATCAGGACGGGCGGGGCGGGAGACCGGGGCCGGGGCCGGAGAGTCCTACTCTCCGAATTTGCCGCTGCGCCGGCCTGGGGTGGAACCAAGCGGGTTTGGACGCCCCCCATGGCCGGTCGCCGTGCAGTCGTTCTACGAGCCGTGCAGTTCCTTTTCGCGCCGTGCAGCCTCTTTTTCGAGCTGTGCAGTCCTTTTCGCGCCGTGCAGTCTTTCGATGGCTGATCCGGTCCTTCATGAACGCGGCAGCCGGCTGGGGAGAGCAGCAGAGCCCCGGCCCTTTCAGAGATTCCCCTCACCTGCGGAACAACTGACCAACGGGGGCAGTTACTTATGCAGAGAATTCACTTCACGGCTGCCGATGTGGCCAGAACTCGGCTGAAGACGACCTCGGGGCCGCTCATCGAAACGGCCTTCGCCTACGGGCTGCTCGGACGGTGCGTGGGACCGCCGTACGTGCGGTGGTACCGGCAGGTCGCCAAGCGGCTTTCCGCCCGGCCGCCGGCGCGGTCCGGAGGCATCGGCGTGGTCGCTGATCCCGAGGTGCTGCTGCGGCTGATCGAGCGCAATGAGAGCGGCGATTCCGGTGACGCCGGCGCTACACACCAGGTGTCATGGGTGTCGCAGTTATCCGCCTACCAGGAAGCAGCGGGCCTGTCGGAGGTCTGGCGGGAGGGGATCGCCCCGTACTGGGACCGCATGGTGGCCTATCTGGAGGCCGAGTGCGAGGCACGCGGCCGGGTGGTGATGTGTGGTGGTGTGGAACTTCTGTTGGCCACCCTGCATCCCAGGATCACCTGGCGTTCGCAGGTCCTCGAGATTCCCGGCGGTCCCGACGAGGACGTCTTCCTCGACGGGCGTGGGCTGGTGCTCATTCCCTCGGTGTTCCTCAACCACCGGCCGGCCCAGATCATCGGGACGCAGAGCGAGAGCGGCGAGCTGGTGCTGGCCTTCGGGGCCCCGCCGGACGTCCAGCGGGCCGCGAGCCTGTGGGACGTACCCGACGACACCGCCCAGTCGCTCGGGGCGCTGGTCGGCCAGACCAGGGCCGCCGCGCTGCGGGTGCTGCGCGCCACCTGCACGACCAGCGAGTTGGCGGAGCGGCTCGGCATCTCGGCGGCCAGCGCCAGCCAGCACACGAAGGTGCTCCGCGAGACCGGTCTGATCACCACTCGGCGGATCCGCAACACCGTGCTGCATGCGGTGACTCCGCTGGGACTGGCTCTCCTTGATGGTCTGCCCGCGCACACCGGGGCGGATCGGGTGCCCGGGATGGACCGCGCGCCCGGAATGGACCGGGTTCCTGGATCGGACCGGGCAGCGGGTGCGATGGGCGAGGCGCGGCGGCACACCATGGACGTCCGCATCCCCCGGCAGGTGGTTCTGCACGCCTCGTGACGACCTGCTGCGAGTGACGGTCCGTAGTGACGGACAGGTGTCATGTGTACGACGCGTCCCCGGCCATGGAAGCCATGGCCGGGGACGCGTCGTGCGTGGTCACTCGCGGATTCCCACCACCCCGCCGGGCCGGTGGCGCAGCACCAGAGTGGCCGAGAGGAGTGTGGTGAACAGGGTCAGTGCGAAGGCGGCGGCCACCACCGTGGCGAAGATCCACGGCGGGCCCTCCGGAGTCGGCTTGCCCAGCACGCTCAGGCTCAGCGGCACCAACGTCAGCACCGCGACCAGTACGCCGAGCACGATGCCGGCCACCGAGACCAGGATCGCCTCCACCGTCATCATCCGCAGCACCTGCCTGCGGGTGGCCCCGATGAGCCGTTGCAGCATGAACTCCCGCCGCCGCTCGGTGGTCGCGAGGACCTGGGTGTTGACGAGGGCGATGGTCGAGTAGGCGATGACGACTCCGAGGACCATGTACGCCATCCAGGCCTGGGTGTCGTCCTCGTTCTGGTGCACCGCGCTGACGGTGCTCCGGGGGAGCACGTTCAGGCCGGGTTGGTTCTTGGCCAGCGCCGACAGGGTCTCCGTCAGGCGGGCGTGGTCCGTTCCTGGTGCGGCGGTCACCGTGATCTGGGGGATCAGACCGGAGTCGGTGTGCGGGGCGAGGAGTGCGGCGGGCAGTAGCGCGGTTTCGTAGCCGCGGCGGGCGTCGACGGTGGCGACCAGTTTGAGTCGGACCTCGGTTCCGTCGCCCAGTCGCATCGGGACCTGGTCGCCGATCTTGTGTCCGGCGGTGGCCGAAGTGGGCAGCGCGACGGTGTTGCCGTGCAGCGCGTCGAGGCTGCCGGTCTTGGCGCGGAAGGCCGTGGTGCCGGTCACGCCCTCGGAGGTGACGCCCTGCAGTGGCATCTCCGTGGGCTCGAAGTCGCCCTCGTCGATCTCGGACTGTGTGGGTGGGGTCTTGGGTTCCAGATATCCGAGGCTGGAGACCTGGGCGGAGGCGGCCGCCACCCCGGGCTGCTTCCTGATGGTGTCCACCATGGACGGTGGCAGTCCGCCGGCGGCGGAGGTGACCACCAGGTCGGCTCGCATGTTCTCGTCGAATGCCTGCTGGGAGCCGCTGGACTGGGTGGTCTGCAGATAGATCAGTGCGGTGGCCAGACCGGTGGCGAGCATGACGGGCATCACCGCTCCGGCCATACGGCTGCTGCGTGCCTTGGCGTTGAGGGTGGCGAGGCGTCCGGAGAGCCCGGTCACCGCGCGCAGCGGCCAGTGGAGTACGGCGGTGATGGCCTTGGCGAGACCCGGGCCGAGCAGGCCGAAGCCGACCGTCCACAGCATCGCGGCCGGGGTCGCGGTGCTGCCCGCCATGGGGCCGTCCAGGCTCGCGGTGACCAGGGCGAGCGCGGCGCCGCCGCCGAGGAAGAGCAGTGCGAAGAGCAGCCGGGGGACGCTGAACCACTTGCGTTGCAGGGAGGCTTCGGCGAGTGCCTCGGTCGGTCGGGTGCGTGCCGCGCTGCGGGCGGAGAGGAAGGCCGCGCCCAGCGCGGTGAGCAGTGCGGCGCCCACGCCGATCACCATCGGGATCCAACCGGCCCGGTACGCCAGGGCGTCGGGCACCACGTCGCCGCTGGCGAAGGCGCTGAGCAGCCATTTTCCGACGTGGGGGCCGGGGTAGCAGGCGAGCGCGGTGGCGATGAGGGCGACGAACAGGGTCTCGCCGAGGATCATGCGGCGCAGCTGTCCCGGCGTGGTGCCGATGGCCCGCAGCAGGGCCATTTCGCGTTGCCGCTGCTGGATCGACAGGCCCATGGTGCTGGACACCACGAAGATGGTGACCATGGCGGACAGGCCGCCGAACACCGAGGCGAGGGTGACCAGTTTGGTGCCGTCGGTGACGATGGTGGGATTCTCCGCCCAGCCGCGCTGGTCGCCGGTCAGTACGGAGGCGGGTCGGCCGTCCAGTGCCTTCCTGATGTCCTGTGCGACTTGGTCGCGGTCGGCGCCGGGTGCGGTGAGCACGCCGATGTTGTCGACCTTGTCGGGCCGGCCGGCGATCTGTCCGGCGGCCCGGTCGGCGAGGAAGAGGGTGTTCTGGTCGCCGGTGCCGGTGGCCAGACCGGAGATCGTGAACCGCTTGGCGCCGCCGCTGACCAGCAGTTGGGTCTGATCGCCGGGGCTCAGCCCGGCCTTTGCGGCGAGCCGTGCGTCGAGCACGATCTGGCCGGGCCTGGAGGGCGCGGTGCCCTCGGTGATCCGGTACGGGGCGAGCCGGGCGGAGGACCAGCCGTGGCCCGATACCTGTGTGGCGGATTCCTTGTCGCCGTTCCGTACCAGGGTGGCGTCGAAGGATACGTCCGGGAGGGCGTGGGCCACCCCGGGTACGGCGCTGATCGTGTCGGTGAGGGCGGCGTCCATGCGGAGGCGTTCGGTGAAGACGTACTCCCCGTGGGTGCCGGGGTGGCTCTGGTCGCCGGTGACCAGGATCGGTGCGGCGCCGAGCCGTTGCGGGGGTGCGGCGCTGTGCAGGCCGGTCTCGAAGAGGCCGCCGCAGCCGATGACGATGGTGGCGCCGAAGAACAGCGCGATGAAGGAGGCGATGAAGCCGCCCTTGTGGAACCGCAGGGTGCGGATCGCGACTCCGATCACCGGGGCACCCCATGTCCGGCCCGTACGGCGGCCGAGTCCTGGCCCCAGGCGCCCAGGTGTGTCATGCGTTCGGCGACCTGGTCGGCGGTCGGCCAGTCCAGGTGGCTGACGAACTGTCCGTCGGCGAGGAACAGCACGCGGTCGGCGTGTGCCGCGGCCACCGGGTCGTGGGTGACCATCACCATGGTCTGCCCCGCTTCCCGGACGGCCTCGCGCAGCAGGGTGAGAACCTCGCGGGCGGCGTAGGTGTCGAGGGCGCCGGTCGGTTCGTCGCCGAAGATGACCGCGGGTTGCGTGATCAGTGCGCGGGCGATGGCGACGCGCTGTTGCTGGCCGCCGGAGAGTTCGCCGGGGCGGTTGTTGCGGCGTGCCGAGAGTCCGACGCGCTCAAGTACCTCGTCCACCGCGGCTTTCTTGGGCCGGCGGCCGGCGAGGCGGAGCGGCATGGTGACGTTGTCCACCACGTTGAGCGCGGGGAGCAGGTTGAACGCCTGGAAGATGAAGCCGATCCGCTCGCGGCGCAGCTTGGTCAGCTCGCGTTCCTTGAGCGGTGAGAGGTCCTCGCCGTCGAGCAGTACCTTGCCCGACGTGGGCCGGTCGAGTCCGGCGGCGCAGTGCAGGAAGGTGCTCTTGCCGGAGCCGGAGGGGCCCATCACCGCGGTGAAGGTGCCGCGCGGTAAGCCGATCGTCACTCCGTCGAGGGCGGCCACCTGGTTCTTGGATCTGCCGTAGACCTTGCGTACGGATTCGAGTCGTACGACGTCCCGGGCGTACGGGCTCGCTGTCCCCGTCATGTGCTCTGTCCTTCGCTGGTGGTGAGTCCGGAACGTGGGCCGGTTGATACGAGCGCGAGAGGGCCGGGCTCGGTGAGGATCCGCTTGGCCCGTGCCAGTGGGTCGGGGGGCGGGCGGAGCAGGTTGTGGGTGACGGTCAGATGCAGTCGGGCGGCGCCGACGACGAGATAGCCGGCGTACATCGCGAGGGCGAGGCAGATCGCGGCGAGGATCAGGGCGGCGGGCCAGTTGTCGATCCGTACGCCCGGGTCGCCGTCGTCGGGTCCGCCGATCCATGCGCCGTGGGTCCAACTGCCATCCGGTTGAAGAGAGTTGATGGACCAGAACCACAACGGCAGGGAGACGCCTGCGAGGAGGACCAGCCACACCAGCAGCGCGAGGAGGTCGAGCAGCAGGAGGAAGGGGAACATCACGACCAGGCAGACGCAGTCCCTGAAGAACACGGGGTCGCCGCAGCGGGCCTTGAGCTGCTCGGCGAGGCCGGGTTTTGCGGGTTCTGGATAGGAGTGCGGGATCGGTTTGTCGACCAGGAGGGCGCGGCCTCGTTCGACCTGGGCGCAGCAGCGTACGACCCAGGCCGAGCCGATGGTCAGCGCCACCGTGATGGTGAACTGGGTGAACACGAGCGCGAGCACCACGGCGGTGGTCGCGACGGCGAACAGTAAGGGGCCCGCCAGCAGGTAGCCGGCCAGGTAGCCGGTCGCGCGCCAGGGTGCGGCGGAGAGCAGCATCCGCAGCGGGTTGCGGTGGACCGGCAGTCGGCTGCCGGGCAGGAGGTTGATCATCCGACGCTCCGCAGCAAACCCTCGACGGACTTCACCCGCTCGTCGAGCGCGCTCAACTGGCCCTGCACGGCCTGCTGGACGGCTGTCGACTCCTCGGCCAGTTTCCGGTACGCGGCCATGGCGGCGGCGTCGGCACGGTGGCGTTGCAGTCGGAAGAACGCGATGACGCTTCCCGTGATACCACCCACGACGAGCAGGATGACGGCGATGGTGATGACGGCGCCGGTCATGTCGGGGTCCCCTTCTTCATGTTGACGTGCCCTTCCGTGTCCTGTGCGACGGCCCCGGTGATCGTGGTGATGTTCAGGTGGATGTCGAACGGCGCCAGTTCGAAGTACTTCAGCGTCCTGCCTTCCCGGGCGAGCTCCAGGTGTCCGGTGACGAGGCCGGCCTTCTCCAGGCGTTTCAGGTGCATGTAGAGCAGTGGCCGGGACATCTCCAGACGGCGGGCCAGTTCGCTGATCTGCATGCGGCCGTCGGCGAGTTCGGCGAGGGCGCGGAGTCGTTGCCGGTGGCCGAACGCGGCGAGATGTGTCAGCAGGTCCTCGCTCGTCATAGGCCACCCTCTCCCGCGTCGCGGAGTATGTAAGTTGAGACTGACACATGACGGTACGCGCCGTCAAAGGTAAGTTCTCGCCTTCTGGTGGCGCGCCCGTGCAAACGCGCGAAGGTCTGACCCCGGGGACAGGGACAGACCTGGTGGCGCTGTTGATTGGTGATGGAGGGTCAGTTCTGGGACCAGGTGCGGAACTGCCGCAGCCCGTAGAGGAGTGGCGGAAGGGCGTGCCTGCGGGTGATCAGGCGTGCCTTGCCGAAGACGGTGACATGGTCGCCGGTCCGGTGGGTCATGACCACGTCGCAGTCGGCGACGGTGTGCGAGTCGCGGGCCAGATGCGGCCCGCCCGCGTCCGTCGCCTGCTCCCACGGGACCATGTGGAAGCGGTTCGGGTTGCCGGAGGCGAAGAGCTCGGCGACCTCCTGTGCCCCCTCGTGCAGCAGGTTCACCGCGAAGGTGCCCCGCTCCACGATCGCTTCCAGGGTGGGGCTGCCGTCGCGCAGGCAGACCAGCAGCGTCGGCGGTTCGAGGGAGACGCTGCACACCGAGGAGCACGTCATGCCCCTCGGCGCCCCGTCGTGACCGGTGGAGGTGACCACGCCGACGCCGGTCGGGAAGCCGCTCATCATCATGCGGAAGCTGTCGGGCGTCGCCTTGTCGGCCTCCGCTTCGACGTTTACGGTGCGATCGGTCATCGGATGCTGCTTTCTGTTGCTGCGGGGGCCGCCCCGGGCGCGAGGTGGCTTGCTCCGCGGTCGAGGAGACTCAGGAGCGGTCCCGCCATGGCTGTGGTGGTCAGCGCCATCACGATCAGCGGTAGGACCATGTGCGCCGTCAGAATTCCGGAGCTGAGGCCGGCCTGGAGGACGATCAGTTCGGTGAGCCCTCGGGTGTTCATGAGTACGGCGATGGTGCGTGCCGTCTGCTTGGACTGGCCGCCGCGGCGCGCCCCCAGATAGCCGCCGAGCCCCTTGCCCAGACAACCGAGTACGACGGCCGCGGCGATCAGCAGCCAGGAGGCGTGGGAGAGCGAACCGGTGAGCACGGTGATGCCGGTGACCACGAAGAAGGCGGGTGCCAGTGCGCCGCCCGCCCGGGAGACGGTGGCCACCGCATGTTCCCAGGGCGCGTTCTTGTCCTGCGGGATCGACAGGCCCACCAGGGCGGCGCCGAGAATCGCGGTCATGCCGAGGTGTTCCATCGCCAGCGCGACCGCCAGGGCCGTCGCGCCGAGGATCACCGTCACGGTCCGCGGCAGCCGTCGGCAGGCGTTCCTGGCCATCTGACTGCGCAGCCCGTAGCGGACGGCCAGCGCGCACACCGCGCCGAACGCGAGTGCCCGGACCGAGTGCAGCACATCCGCGAGGCTTCCCTTGCCGAGACTGATGGCGAGGGTGAGCAGCAGCCAGCCGGCCGCGTCGATGAAGATGGCCGAGGCCAACGCCAGTCGGCCGGCTGCCGATTGGGACATTCCGCGGTCCGCCAGGATCCGTGCCATCACGGGTACGGCGGTGATGGACATCGACACCGCGACCATCAGGATGAAGGCGGGGAGCGGGGCGCTGCCGCGTGCCGCGGTGTCATCGGTGAGCAGTACCAGACCGGCCAGGAGCACGCCGGTCAGCAGCGGTGGCACCAGGGACCCGGCTGCCACCCAGACCGTGCCGCTCCGTGGCGACTTGTCGTGGTCGGTGCCCAGTTTGTGGGCCAGGCCGACCAGGAACAGCACCAGACCGGCCTGGGCGACCAGTTTGAGCAGCTTGAACACGGAGTCCGGCAGGATCGTTTCGAAGGTGTCCCGCCCGAGGAGGGCGATCACGGCCGGCCCGGAGAGCAGGCCGACCACGATCTCCCCGATCACCTCGGGCTGACGCAGCATCCGGGCGACTTTCCGGCCTACCAGGGCGATCAGCAGGATGATGGCGAGCGCCGCCAGGACATGGGCGAGGAGCGGCGCGAGTTCCAGGACGTGCATTCCCAGCATTTCCATTCTTCTCGGTCCGCCGGCCAGGTCAGTGGTGCTGGGCGAAGTACTCGTATGCCGGGGGCAGTACCTCGGTGAGCCGCCGCGTCTTCTCGCGGATCTCCGAGAACTCCCGCTCGGCGGCCGAACCGTCGCACAGTGCGAGCGCCCTGGACGGCTTCAGGTCGATGCCGCCCATGCCGAGCAGAATGCACATGTACGAGTACGGCGGCAGGCCGTGGTAGTACGGGAAGACCGTCTCGGAGTCGGGGAGTTGGGTCTTCCAGGTCTCGATGCGCTCGGCGAGGGCATCGGGAATCGCCCGGGTCTTGGTGTCGCGCCAGTACTGGTTGTCCGTCCGCTTCGCCGCGACGTAGTGCAGGACCAGGAATTCCCGTACGCCATCCATGACATTGCCGATGGCCTTGTTGTAAAGGTCGCGGTGGGTGGGGTTCCAGTCCTCGCCCGGGAAGTTCTTGGCGAGCTGCTCGATGGCGTGGTGAATGAAGAAGATGCCGGTGGACTCCAGCGGCTCCACGAATCCGCTGGAAAGGCCGATGGCCACACAGTTCTTGACCCAGGAATTGCGGCTGCGGCCGATGCGCATCTTGATGTGATTGGCCTCGACGTCCGCCGCGGCGGGGCCGACGAACTCGCGCAGGGTCCGCTCGGCGTCCTCGGGGGAGAGGTAGTCCTTGGCGTAGACGTATCCGGTGCCCACTCGGCCCATCAGCGGAATCGTCCAGATCCAGCCGGCGTCCTGGGCGGTGGCGGTGGTGCACGGGCGGATGCCGCGCTTTTCCATGTCCATCGGCACCTGGAGGGCGACCGCGCTGTCGTTGGGCAGGGTGTCCGCGTAGGAGATGAACGGCTCTTCGAGGGCCTTGTTCAGCAGCAGGCCGCGGAATCCGGTGCAGTCGATGAACACGTCGCCGGTGAGGTCGCCGTGCTCGGCGGTGGTGACGCCGCTGATCCAGCCCCGGTCGTCCAGGTTGACCTGCTTGACGTCGTCGACGATGTGCTTGACGCCGCGGTCCACCGCGTACTTCGTCAGGTACTTGGCAAGCAGTGCGGCCTCGAAGTGGTAGGCGTAGGGGAACTGGGTCTTCCCCTGGTGCTCGGACATCGTCAGGCCCTGCATCTCGTCCGCGCCCTCGTCGAAGGGCTGGTCGATGAGGGTGCCGTCCAGCATGCGCGGGCTGCGCCCGGCGTCGATGACCGAGGCCATGACGAAGCAGTCCTTGTCGAACCGCTCGGTCGGGCTCTGGTGGAGCCACCAGTCGGTGAGCGGGAAGCCGTTGACCGACCGCATCTGCTCGAAGGGGTGGTAGAAGTAGTGGTCCTTCTCGCGCCAGTTCTCGAACCTTACGGCGAGTTTGTAGGTGGCGTTGCAGGCCGGCATCCAGTCCTTCTCCTTGAGTCCCAGGAACTCGAAGAAGTGACGGATGTCGCTGAAGGTGGCCTCGCCGACGCCGACCGTGCCGACGTTCCCCGACTCCACGAGAGTGATCTGAATTCGTTCCCCGAACGCGGCCTTGAGGTACGAGGCCGTCATCCAGCCGGCTGTTCCGCCACCTACGATCACGACTTTGTTGAGCATTGGTGACTCCTGTTTCGGTAGCTCCACGAGTTCCGGAATCCGGCGGCTCCGACCCGTGGGAGTGAAGCTTCCAGGGTGGCGCCACCGAGAAGTGAGCCTAGGAGCAGGTCAATTGGCCGGATAGATCATTAAGTGTTGGACGAATGTCGCAGGTGGGACTGGTGCCTGATGAGGTGGCGCCGGTGATTGATGGCACGTCAGCACGCTGTCAGTGGCATCGCGGAGCATGAAATCGGGATTACTGGGTGGGAATCGCTCCGCCCTCCCACTGCAATGGAGTTATGGATGACAACGGAAAAACTTGTTCCGCCGTTTGCCGTGATCCCTGGCTCGCAGGTGCACAGCATTCTGACCGGCCGTGAGCAGCAGACCATTGATCTGGTGGAGGCGGCCTACCGGGTGCACGGCGAGGGCGACACGGTCAACCCGCCGTCGTATTTCCTGCGTTTCCAGGACCGCCCGTCCTCCCGCATCATCGCGCTGCCCGCCTCCATCGGCGGTGGGACGCGGGTCGACGGGCTGAAGTGGATTTCCAGCTTCCCGGAGAACGTGACCGCGGGGATTCCCCGGGCCTCCGCCGTGCTGGTGCTCAACGACTACGACACCGGGTATCCCCTCGCGTGCCTGGAGAGCTCGATCATCAGTGCCGCCCGTACGGCGGCCTCCGCGGCGCTCGCCGCGGACTGGCTCTCCCGGGCTCCGGGACGTACCCGGCCCAAGCGGGTCGGGTTCATCGGCACGGGGCTGATCGCCCGTCATATCCACATGTATCTCGCGGGGGCCGGCTGGTCCTTCGACGAGGTGGGTGTGCACGACCTGTCCGCCGAGTATGCGGGAGGCTTCCGGTCGTACCTGGAGGGCTCGGGCGAGACTGGCCGGATCACCGTGCACGACAGCGCGGAGGAGCTGATCCGTTCCTCGGACCTGGTGGTGTTCGCGACCGTCGCGGCGGCTCCGCATGTGCACGAGCCCGCCTGGTTCGCGCACAATCCGCTGGTCCTGAACGTCTCGCTGCGCGATCTGGCCCCCGAGATCCTGCTGGCCTCGGCGAATGTGCTCGACGACATCGAGCACTGCCTGAAGGCCGAAACCTCGCCTCATCTGACCGAAAAGTTCACCGGGGGACGGGAGTTCATCGACGGCACGCTGCACGAGGTGATGGCCGGGAAGGTGGAGATCCCGGTGGATCGCCCGGTGGTGTTCTCGCCGTTCGGGCTCGGGGTCCTCGACCTCGCGGTCGGCAAGTTCGTGTACGACGAGGTGCTGAGGCGTGGTGAGGCGCAGGTGATCGACGGCTTCTTCCACGAGGTGGACAGGTATGGGCGCGCAGGCGCGACCAGTAGTCGTTCCTGAGGCGAGGGGGCCGAAGTGCCGGTGATCTCCGTACCGGAGGACTTCCACATGGAAGATCTCTATGTGGACCTGCGGTCCGTCCTTGATGCTCCGTTGTATCTGAAGTGCGAAGGCTTCAACTTCGCCGGGTCGATCAAGCTGAAGGCTGCGTCGGAGATGATCGCCGACGCCGAACGCCAGGGGAGACTCACGCGGGACTCGATCATTGTCGAGTCCTCGTCGGGGAACCTCGGTGTCGCCCTGAGCATGATCGCGGCGAGCCGGGGCTACACGTTCGTGTGCGTCACGGACACCCGCTGCAACCTGAACACCAGACGGTTGATGGAAGCGATGGGCGCTCAGGTGCACACCATCACCGAGCCCGACCCCGAGACCGGGTTCCTCGGCGCCAGGCTCGACTACGTACGGCAGTTGTGCGCGTCCGACAGCCGTCATCTGTGGCTCAACCAGTACGCCAATCCGTGCAACTGGCAGGCGCATTACCGGAGCACGGCGCCGGCCATCGCCGAGCGTTTCCCGGATCTCGATGTGTTGTTCGTCGGCGCGGGCACCACGGGGACACTGATGGGCTGTGCCCGGTACTTCAAGGACTCGGGCCGTCCGGTGACCGTGGTCGCGGTGGACTCCGTCGGCTCCGTCACGTTCGGCGGGCCGCCGTCGCCGCGGATGATTCCGGGCCTGGGGTCCGGGGTGCGGCCGCCGCTGCTGGATGTGTCGTTCGTGGACGATGTGGTGCATGTGCCGGAGACCGCCACGATCCGCGTCGCCCATCAACTGGCCGCGGCCGGCTTCCTCTTCGGCGGATCCACCGGGACGGTCATATCGGGTGCGCTCGGCTGGCTGGCCGAGCATCGGGACGGCAAGTCCTGCACGGCGGTGGCGATCTCGCCGGACCTCGGTGAGCGCTATCTCGATTCGCTCTACCAGAGCAACTGGGTGAGCGACATCTACGGATCTCAGGCGCTGGAGGCCGGTCCGGTCTGGGCGCACTGACGACCCGCCCTCAGGCCACAGTCCCGCACGGGTCTTCCGCGGCCCCCGTCAACTGCCTTGCAGGTGACGGGGGTTGCTTCATCTCCGGCGCATGTCCGGCCCATGGCCGTCGCCGGCCGCCGTCTCCGATTCAGGCTTGACGGCCCACTGCTCCATATGTAATTTTCGACTTACACCCGTTGGGTAGGAGTGACTACGGCTAAGGAGCTGGGTTCAGTGAAGAGACAGCCACTGACCGTGAAGGTGGCGAGCTGGAGTGCCCTGCACCCAGGGCGGGCCATCGTCGGATGGTTCGTATTTGTCGCTCTGTGTCTCGCCCTCGGGGGCATGGTCGGTACGAACAGCGCGGGCGACAAGGACTACTGGGTGGGCGAGGCCGGCCGCGCCGAGGCCATCGCCACGGAGGGGAACCTCCAGCACAAGTCCGCCGAGCGCATCATGATCACCAACAAGTCCGACGCCCCGCTCGGCGCGGAGGCCAAGGGCGCCGCGCAGGACGTCTCCGCCCGGATGAAGAAGTTACCCGCGGTCCTCCACGTCGCCGAACCGGTGCGCTCGGAGAACGGCCGGATGCTCATGGTCGAGGTGACCTTGAAGGGTCCTCGGCTGGAGGCCCAGAAGCACATCGATCCGCTGCTGGCGCAGACCGCCGAGGTTCAGAAGAAGAACCCGGACCTGCGCGTCGAGGAGAGCGGTGACGCCTCGGTCGAGGTGGGACTGGACAACCAGCGCGCCGACGACCTCGCGACCACGGAAACCATCACCTTCCCGATCACCCTCATCACCCTGGCGGTCGTGTTCGGATCGATCGTCATGGTCGGTGTGCCGCTGCTGCTCGCGGTCTCCTCGATCGGCGCCTCCATCGGCCTCTCCCAGCTGGTCTCGCACCTGCTGCCCGACGCGGGCGTCGGCAACAACGTCATCCTGCTGATCGGCATGGCGGTCGGCGTCGACTACACCCTCTTCTACCTCAAGCGGGAGCGGGAGGAACGGGCCCGCTCCGGCGGACGGCTCAGCCCCGAAGCCCTGGTGGGCATCGCCGCCGCCACCTCGGGCCGGGCGATCGTGGTCTCCGGCCTCGCCGTGATCCTCTCCACCGCGACCCTCTTCCTCGCCGCCGACGTCATCTTCGCCTCGCTCGCCATCGGCACCATCGTGGTCGTCGCCGTCGCCGTCCTCAGCTCGGTGACCGTACTGCCCGCCCTGCTGGTCAAGATCGGCCGGCGCGCGGACCGCAAGGCCGCCCGCGCCGCGGAGCGCGGCAAGCGCGACCGACGCAAGCCGGAGCAGACCGGCCGGATGTGGACCGCGCTGCTGCGGCCCGCCAAGAACCACCCGGTCGCCACCCTCGTGGTCTCGGTGCTCCTCATGCTCGGCCTCGCGGCCCCCGTCCTGGGCATGCACCTGCGGGTGCTGAGCACGGCCACCCACTCCCGGTCGATCCCGGAGATGAAGGCCTACGACCGGCTCAACGAGGCCTTCCCCGACCTGCTGGCCGAGCACTGGCTCGCGGTACGCAGCGACGCCGGACAGAAGGAGCAGGTGCACACGGCGCTGGAGGCGCTGGCCGACCGGGCCAAGGCCGACCCGTTGTTCTCCAAGAAGCAGCCCAAGCTGGAGACCACGGACGACGGCCGGATCAACATGATGACCCTGTCCGTGCCCCACAAGCTGAACTCCTCGGAGGCCGCGGACTCACTCAAGCACCTGCGAGACGACTATCTCCCGGCCACGCTCGGGAAAATGGACGGCGTCGAGTACGGGGTCACCGGACCCGTCGCTCAGGACGTCGACTATCTGGCCCACCAGAACGACAAGTTGCCCGTGGTCATCGGATTCCTGCTGCTGCTGACCTTCATCATGATGGTGCTGGTCTTCCGCTCGGTGATCATCTCCCTGCTCGGTGTGCTGCTCAACCTGCTGTCCGTCGCGGCCTCGTTCGGCCTGGTGGTCGTCTTCTTCCAGTGGGGTCTCGGGTCGACACTGTTCGGCTTCGAGGAGAGCGCCACCAGTGGGATCGGCTCCCGCGTACCGCTGTTCCTCTTCGTGATCCTCTTCGGACTGTCGATGGACTACCAGGTCTTCGTCGTCAGCCGGATCCAGGAGGCGGCGATGAACGGAGTGCCCACCCGGCAGGCGGTGATCGACGGGATCGCCAAGTCCGCCAAGGTGGTCACCAGCGCGGCGGTCGTGATGGTGACGGTCTTCGCGAGCTTCATGTTCCTGCACCTGGCCGAGATGAAGCAGATCGGATTCAGCCTCGCGGTGGCGGTCCTGCTGGACGCCTTCATCATCCGGGTAATGATCCTTCCGTCGGCCATGATCCTGCTCGGCAACGCCAGTTGGTGGCCCTCCCGCAAGATGCGGCGGGCGCAGGAGAACGCCGCGACCGCACCGGCCGGCAGCGCGCCGGCTCCCCTCCCGACGGCTCATATGCACCGCTAGCCAACGGGTGCCCCAGACGGACGCCGGACCGGACCCCCGCCGGTTCGGCGTCCCGCCGACGGACGCCGGCCGGACCCCTGCCGGTTATGCGTCCCGCCCCCGGGCGCCGGGCCGGATCCCCCGCCGGCTCGGCGCCCGGGGTGTCCCTGGGGCAGGCGCCACCCCCACCGAGCCATACCACCCCATTCCCGCCGAGCCATACCATCCGCGGGTGCGGCAGCCGATCAAGTGATATTTCCCCGAACGAATGAATTTGGTCAACATTGGTTTGGCCAGCTGCCGATAACGGGGGTTAATCGCTGTGGAAATCAATGTCCTTGGTGCACTCTCTCTGTCCAGCGGAGACCGACAGTCCGCCGTGGCGTCGAAGAGAGCCAGCACCGTACTGACACTTCTCGCCATGTCTCCCCAGGCTCCCGTCCCGTTCGACCAACTCATGGACGAGCTCTGGGCGGACCAGGTAATGACCAATTCCCGTAACGCCCTGCAGGCCATCGTCAGCCGGCTGCGCAGGCTCTTGCAGTCGGTGACGGGGCGAAAGGGCGACGAGATCGTCCGCACCGGCAGCAACGGATACCTTCTGGACGCACCGGCCGAGACGGTGGACGCACACCGGTTCCTCGCCCTCGCCGAGGCCGGCGGCAATCTCGTCCAGCGCAACCCGGCCGAGGCCATCGCGAAGCTGGAACAGGCACTCGCCCTGTGGCGCGGGCCCGCCCTGATGGACGCCCAGGAGAGCACCCGCTGCCGGATTCACGCGGTTCACCTGGAGGAACGCCGGATCACCGCATTCGAGGACCTGACCGCGGCCAAGCTCGCCGTCGACGTGGAACGCGTCTCGATGGCCGAACTGCGCCAGTTGGCCACCGAGCACTCCGAGCGGGAGCGGCTGAGCGAACTGCTGATGCTGGCGCTCTACCGCGACGGCCGGCAGGCGGAGGCGCTGGAGGTCTTCCACGGTGCGCGCCGACGGCTCGCCAGTGATCTGGCTCTGGAGCCCGGCCCCGCCCTGCACCTCACATACCAGGCGATCCTGAAGCAGGACGTGGTGTTCGGCCGGCCGAGGCGCACCCCGCTCTATTCGGGCCAGGCCTATTCGAGCCAGGCTTCCTGACGCTTCTTCGTTCGTCTTCCTGGTCCATCGGCCTGCTCCATAGGCCTGGTTCATCTTCGTGGACCATCGTCCTGGTCATCTTCGTGGTTCATCGAATACACCAGGCGTTCTGATACCCGCCGTCTCGTTGCCCCCTGTGATTCCCATGCCACCGGGCCGAAGACCACCGGGTCGATTTCCTCGGCGCACCTCCGGCTCTGCCGGATTTCCATTCACGTCCGGCCTCGCCGGATATCCATCAAGGAGGGCAAGGCCCGTGACGGCTAGGCAGAGCGGATCCGGAGACCGACCAGAGCGGCCGACGGCGTCCGAGGGGGAGGCCCTGACGTACTGGCGGGGCGTCCTGAACGGCAGCCGCTTCACCCCCGTACCGAGCTGGTGCACCGACGGACCGCCGCCGGAGGACCGGATCGCGGAACGCCGGACCGTGCTGCCCGCCGGCAAATCCGCCGCGTTGCTGGCGCTCGCCGGGCGGGCCGCCGTCCCGTTGGAGACGCTTCTGATCGCCGCCTGCGCCCGGGTGCTCGCCGCGGTCACCGGAGAACCGGCGGTGGTCACCGGGTACCTGCCGCACGGCGAACCCGGAACGGGCACGGAACCGCTGCCCTGCCCCGTGGACGTAGGCGAGGGCTCCTGGCAGGAACTGCTCGGCGCGGCCGCCGTCGCACAGACCGCCACCGAGCGGCACCAGAGCATGCCGCTGGATCTGATACGGACCGAACTCGGCCGCACAGAGCCCCTGTTCGACACCGTCGTGGTGGCCGGCCGCCTGCCGGACGCGGCGGACCTCGCCCCCGACACCGTCCTCGCCGTCGGCCTGGCACAGCGCCACGACCGGCTCGAACTGGCCCTCAACTACCGCATCCAGGCCCTTGACGCCGATGCGGCCGGACGGATCGCCGGCTATCTGCTGTCGGCCCTGGAAGAGCTCGGCACACGCCCGGAGACGGCACAGGACCAGTGGAACCCGGTCACCGCGGCCGAGGCGACGTATCAGCTGGAAGGCCTGGCCGGCCCCCGTCACGAGTTGCCCGACCGGCGCTTCCACCAACTCTTCGAGGAGCAGGCGCGGTTGCGCCCGGACGACGTGGCCGCAGTCTTCGAGGACCGGCACCTGACCTACCGGGAACTCAACCGCCGCGCCAACCGGGTCGCCCGTGCGCTTCGCCTGCGCGGCCTGCGCGACGAGGACGTGGTGGCGGTCGTGACCGAACGCGACCTGGAATGGCTGACGGCGGTGCTCGCGGTGTTCAAGGCCGGCGGTGTCTACCTCCCCGTCGAGCCGCAGTTCCCGGCCGACCGGATCTCCGCCATGCTGACCCGCAGCGACTGCCGCCAGGTGCTGACCCAGCGCGGGGTGAGCGCGGGCCTGGACACCGCGCTGGCCCAGCCCGGCGAGGTGATCCGGGTGGACGTCCTCGCCGATCTCCTCGCCGACGTGGACTCCGGGGACGGCAGCGCGAATTCCGAGGCGGATTCCGACGCGGATCCCGAGTCGGCTTTCGACGAGAATCTCGGTCTGCCGGTGGCCGCGGACCAGCTCGCCTACATCTACTTCACCTCCGGTTCGACGGGGCAGCCCAAGGGCGCGATGTGCGAACACGAGGGCTTCCTCAACCACCTTCTCGCCAAGATCGAGGACCTCGGCGTCGAGACCGGAACCGTGGTGGCACAGACCGCACCGCAGTGCTTCGACATCTCGCTGTGGCAACTCGTCGCGAGCCTGGCCGTGGGGGGCCGCACCCTCATCGTCGGCCAGCGGGACGTCCTAGACGTCGCGCGCTTCGTGACACTGATCGCCGAGAGAGAGGTGGAGGTGACCCAACTCGTCCCCTCCTACCTCGAGGTGGTCCTCGACCATCTGCGCCGCCATCCGCGGCCGCTGCCCCGGCTGCGCTGCGTCTCGGTGACCGGCGAGGCGCTCAAGAAGGAGCTCACGGAACGGTGGTTCGCCACCCTTCCCGACATCATGTTGGTCAACGCCTACGGTCTGACCGAGACCTCGGACGACACCAATCACGAGGTGCTGCGTCGCGCCCCGGCCGGAGCCTCGGTGCCGCTCGGCCGCCCGGTCCGCAATGTGCGGGTGTCCGTGGTCGACGAGCGGCTCAGGCCGGTGCCGCTGGGCGCGCCCGGCGAGCTGGTCTTCTCCGGGGTCTGCGTCGGCCGGGGCTATATCAACGACGCGGAGCGCACCCGGGCCGCGTACCTGCCCGACCCGGACCGTCCCGGCGGACGGCTGTACCGCTCGGGTGACTTCGGCCGCTGGCTGCCCGACGGCCGACTGGAGTTCCTCGGCCGCCGCGACGCACAGGTCAAGATCCGGGGCTTCCGGATCGAGATCGGCGAGGTGGAGAACCAGTTGGCGCGGGTCGACGGGGTCCGCGACGCCGCCGTCGTGGTCGTGGGCGCGGACGGCGCGCGTCGGCTGGCCGGCTTCTACGCGGCGGCGGAGCCGATCCCGGACGAGGAACTGCGTGCGGCCCTTGCCCGCTCCCTTCCCGAATACATGCTGCCCGGCCGGTTCCACCACCTGGAGACGCTGCCGCTGACACCCAACGGCAAGATCGACCGCAAGCTGCTCGCCCAGCGCGCGGAGACCGGTCCGGAGGATGCGGTCGCGTCACCCGACGCCTCGTCGAAGTCGCTGCGCACGCCCACCGAGCACCGGCTCGCCGAACTGTGGGCCAAGGCGCTCAAGGTTCCCGTCGAGAGCATCGGCCGTGCGACGCACTTCTTCGACGCCGGCGGCAGCTCCATCGCCCTGCTGCGGGTGGTGATCGCCCTGGACAGCGCGGTGACCGCACAGGAGCTGGCCAAGACCCCGGTCCTCAGTGAGGCCGCGGACCTGCTCGATCTCAAGTCGCACCAGGCGGCCTGACCCCGACGTACTGGGCCGGCGCGCTGAGCCTGCTGCTCTGAGCCCGGCGTTCCGAGCCCGGCCGCGCCGACGCTGCGGCCGGGCCGATCTCCACAGGAGGCAGCGAATGACAACCGTCAACGATCCTGAGGCCGTGGACGACATGGCGGCCATGGGGGCCGTGGAGGCCGTTCCGGACGGATGGCACTTGACGCTCGGCGAGGGGCGGATACCGGTGCTCCGGCTGCCGGATCCCGGTGCCCCGGCCATCGCGGACCTGCCGGGGGAGGGGATCCGGGCCCTGGTCGCCCGGCACGGTGCGATCCTGATCCGCGGTCTGGGCCTGGCCTCGCCGGCCGATCTGGCCTCGGCGGCACGGGCACTGGGGGTGGCCGGCATGGCCGAGTGCGAAGGCTTCACCAGCCGGCTGGCCCACCCCGACCACGTGTACTCCGCCTCGGACTGGCCGTCCGAAGACCAACTCTGCATGCACCACGAACAGAGCTACGCCGCAGTGGTGCCGTCGATCGCCCTGTTCGGGTGCCTGGTCGCGCCGGAGAGCGGCGGTACCGCCGCCGTGGCCGACGGGGAACGCATGATGGAACTCCTGCCGGAGGAACTGGTCGAGCGCTTCGAACGCGACGGCTGGGAACTGGCCCGCAGCTACCTGGAGTTCGGATTCACCTGGGCCGAGGCCTTCGGCACCGAGGACAGGGAACTGGTCTCGGACTACTGCGCCCGCAACGCCGTCGACTGCACCTGGACGGAGGACGGCGGCCTGCGAACCCGCCAGCGCCGCGCCGCGGTGCTGCGCCATCCCGTAACCGGCCGCCGTGTCTGGTTCAACCAGGCGGCGTTTCTGCATGAGTCTTCCCTCGATCCGCTCATCCGGGAGCATCTGGAGGAGCTCTACGGAGTCGAGGGTCTGCCCTTCCGGACGCTGTACGGAGACGGCGAGACCATCCCCACCGACGTGGTCGACACCATCAACAAGGCCTACGGGGTCGCCGGCCTGACCGAACCCTGGCAGGACGGCGACCTGTTGATGGTCGACAACCTGCGGATGGCGCATGGTCGTGACCCCTACGAGGGCGACCGTCAGATGGTCGCCCTGTTCGGCGATCCGGTACGAGTGGCCGGACATCAGCCTCGCTGACCGAGTCCGCCGCCCTGCGGATGTCGACGCCTCGTCCGGCGCCGCGTAACGGGATTGCTCAATACTTCGTTGCGCGGGCCGGCCAGCTACTGGGGCAGATCATCCGGCAGGAAATCGGTGAAGATCCCCATATCGTGTTCGAGCACGTGTGGCACGAGACGTCCGGTGTATCGGTGTTCGTGGCCGGTGCGAATCGGTAAGAGCAGTGGCAGGCGAATCGCTTCATACAGCGCGGACGGTTTCGCCGATGCCGTCGAAGGTCTATCCGTTGGAGTCGGTCGGCGAGGCCGCGCACGCAATTCAGCGGAATGAACACCTGAGGAAGGTGGGTGTGCTCGGTCTGGCGCCGACGGCCGGCCCTGGCGTGATGGACGACGGGATGGACGCGGGCCTGCGAGCCCAGCTGGGGGAAGGGCGAGTGGCTCCCCTGATGTCCGCGTCATCGTGAGCGTCGGATCGAGGGTCGTGACACGGTGTGGTCGTGACCGACCTCGAGTAGAGCTCGAGTAAATCGGAAGAGAAAAGTCCGGAACTGCCGTTGCGGAACCCCGCGCGACGTTTCCGGCGCCCTACAACTGCCCCGCCCGGTGCGCCTTTACGGCCTCGGGCGGGGCAGTCGTTGTGTCCATGATCGACCATCTTCGGCCATCGCGCGGGTTCATCAGCATGAACGCGGTTGCCGTGCGGGGCGGCGAACGCCTGATGGCGCCTGGGATATTCGGGTTTCGGTGTCATCGTCCGGATGATCGGAATCGGACAACCGGTACTCAAGCCTCCACTTGTTGCTTGCCACCCTCCGCGTACGCGAATTGAATATCGCGGAAAGGGGTGATTGAATCCAGAATCGGATTTCATAATTCCGGATCCCCGGTTCTCGACTGTGGTTCGATATCCCTGGAAAGCGCTGCTGCGAGGAACACAAGCGGAGGCTCAGCTTCATGGAGCACAAGATCGATTTAACCCTGCGTGGCTCATGGAGGTCTTCTCAGCGACATGACCGTTGCGATGCACGTCGCGATGGATGGCAAGGTGTGCGGCGTGGGTGGGTATCCCGGTACCGGTCAAGGGTGAAATCCCTGGCGGGGTCGGTTCCGCGAAGATCGCGTTCAGTGGCGCGGGCGGCGGCCCCACGGCTTCCGGCGGGCGGTGCCGGCCCGGTCCGGGTCGAGCACGGGCGTGCCGTCCGGCGAAGACACCTACCGTCATGGGGCGTTGCCGGGCAGGGGGCAACGCCTCGATGAGGTTGTGATTCCCCGTTTGCTTCCATGTCCGGGACGGACGCCTGGAATTCTGATTACGTTCCCACTCCGGCGTCTACCATCCGCAATTCTGCGGGCATTGTTGTCATCGGCTCATGTCGACTGAATCACAAAGATTGCAAGGAATATGGAACTGGAACTGAGGCATGCTCGGATTGTGTGGACAATCGCCGAAGTCGGCAGCATATCCAAGGCGGCAGGCTGGCTGAATGTTCCGCAGCCCAGCCTCACCACCCAATTACGCCGGATCGAGAAGATGCTCGGCGGTGACCTCTTCGTCCGGTCGAGGTCGGGCATTGTGCCGACCTCGCTGGGGAAGCGCCTGATCCCCATGCTGGCCCGTCTCGTGCAGCAAGCGGACGAGGTGACGAGCGAGGCGGCCGCAAGCATCGCGAGCACCTTCCGTTTCGGGAACACCGAGTGGACCCCTCCGACTTTGCTCGCCGCGATCCAGGCCTCGATGCCCACCGTCGACGTGGAGACCGAGACGCTCGCGCCGGCCGCCGCCGTCGAAGCGGTGCACGGTGGGGCGCTCACCGTCGCCATGATCCCTTGCTCGACGAAGGCCACGCCGGACTATGTCCGCCACCCCGACCTGGACACCACGGTCATCTTCCGGGAACCGATCTGGCTAGCGGTGTCGCGGGGGCACCCGCTGGCCGACCTCGATTCCGTGGACGGTACTTGTCTCACGGGACTCAACTGGGTCCACTACTCACGGGATCACTGGTTCCACGAGGTGGAGAAGGATCTGCTCGCCCAGCTGGACCAGACCGATCTCGGGGGATCGCACCATGTCGACGGGCACCACGAGGCGATGAACTGGGTAAGGGACACCGACGCCGCCGCCCTGACACCTCCCACCGGCGTCACCGGTGATGTGCGGCTGGTGCCGATCCGTGAGACTCAGACCATAGAACTGATGCTGGTGTGGCGTCGCGGCGCGGTCGGCAGGGAAACCTCACGGCGACTGGTGGAGACGGTGCGGCGATACTACTGCGGGTATGCCAGCACCATCCCCGGATACTGGCCCTGGATCGTGGAACACGCCGCCGAGTTCCCCGAGTTGAGTCACTTCCTCCCGTTGCCGACGCCATCCGGCTGAGGAGTTGTCAGCGCGCTGTCAGGGCCGTCCGCCAGCATCGCGGCATGACTACAGCGAAGCAGGTGGACGCCGACAGCCGCGCCACGATCAAGGGAATCATCTGCAACATCCTGGAGATCGACCCGGATGAGATGACCGACACCAGTCGTTTCAAGGAGGACCACGCGGCCGACTCGATGGGTGCCATCGAGATCCTTTCCCAGCTGGAGCGCGCCTTCGGGATCGACATCGACCAGGCCGAGTTGGCCCGGATGGTCAATCTGGAGGGTGTCGCCACCGTCGTCGGCGAAGCCATGACGGCCAAGGCGTCCCAGTAGGTATCGGCCCCGGACGACTGGAGCACATGGTGTACGACAGCGACCACGGGCCTCGTCGCGTGGTGATCACCGGGCTTGGTGCGGTCACCAGCATCGGGCTCGGCGTCACGGCCTTTCTGGACGGGCTGCGGTCCGGTCGCAGTGGGGTCAAGCCGATCACGGCCTTTGACACAACCGGTTTCGCGCACGCCAACGGATGCGAGGTGACCGACTTCGATCCGGCGGAATGGATCCACCGCGTCGATCCCGCGGAGCTCGGGCGGGCCTCCCAGTTCTCCGTCGCCGCCGCCAGGATGGCGGTGGAGGACGCGGGCATGGACCTGGAGGAATTCAGGCGGCGTCCGGCTCTGGTCTCTGTCGGCACCACCGACGCGGAATCCCGTGACCTCGACACGCTCGTCGGTGTCCAACTGGAGGACGGTCCTGAGAAGTTGCCGCCCGTGATGGCACGGCGGGCGCAGGCCGGCCGGCTGTCCAGCGGCATCGTCCGAGAACTGGGTCTGACCGACGTCGAGGCCCTGACCATCCCCACCGCCTGCGCGGCCGGCAACTATGCCATCGGCAGCGGCTACGACGCGATCCGCGAAGGCGACGTCGACGTCGCACTGTGCGGAGGTGCGGACGCCGTATGCCGCAAGACCTTCACCGGCTTCTACCGGCTCGGCACCATCGCCCCCGAGGTCTGCCAGCCCTTCGACAAGGACCGGAAGGGCATCCTGACCGGTGAGGGCGCCGGGATTCTGCTGATGGAGAGCCTGGAGTCGGCCCAGGCCCGCGGCGCCCGTATCTACGCCGAGGTCCTCGGCTATGGACTCAACTGCGACGCGCACCACCCCGTCGCACCCGACCAGGACAGCCTGGCCCGGTGCATGGAGGTCGCACACCGCAACGCCGGAGTGAAGCCGGAGGACATCGACTTCATCTCCGCGCACGGCACCGGCACACGGGCCAACGACGTCACCGAGGCCGGCGCGATCCGGCAGGTCTTCGACGCGCCGCCGCCCACCATCTCCATCAAGTCCATGATCGGACACTCCATGGGCGCCGCAAGCGCGCTCGCCTCGGCGGCCTGCGCGCTGGCCCTCACCGAGGGCTTCATCCCGCCCACGATCAACCACCGGGAGACCGACCCGGAGTGCGGCCTGGACTGTGTGCCCAACGAGGCGCGGGCCACCGAACTGAACGTGGTCCAGAACAACGCGCTCGCGTTCGCGGGCAACAACGCCGTGCTCATCCTGGGCCGGTACCGGGAGGCTGAGTGATGTCCGAACTGGTCCTCTCCGCCTGGTCGGTGGTCTCCCCCTACGGTGTCGGCAGCGACCCCTTCAGCGAGGGCATCGGCGCAGGCCGCAGCGCCGTCGACGCCCTCGACCGCGAGGCCTGGCCCGGCCCCTTCGACCGCTGCGGCCTGGTGCCCGACTTCACCGCGGCCAAGTACGTGGGCAAGAAGGGCACCCGGACGATGGACCGGGTGACGGCGATCGCCGTCACCGCGGTCGGCCGTCTCCTCGCCTCCTGCGGCGACGAACTGACCGCGCGGCCCGAGCAGGTCGGCCTGGTCCTCGGCACCGGTTCGGGCAGCGTCCAGAGCATCATGGACTTCACCCGGGACTCCCTGGCGGGCGAGCGTCCCTACCATGTCGACCCGGCCTGCTTCCCGAACACCGTGATGAACCGGGCGGCCGGGCAGAGCGCCATCTGGCACGGCATCAAGGGGCCCAACACCACGGTCGCGGGCGGCTGGCTGACCGGTCTGCTCGCCCTGAGCTACGCGGTGCGGCTGCACCGGGGCGGCCACTGCGCGCGGGTGCTGTGCGGTGCGGCCGAGGAGTACTCCACCCAGCGTGCCTGGCTGGAGTGGCACGGCCGCGGTGCCGATGAGCAGTCGACGCCGCTCGGTGAGGGCGGCGCGGTCTTCCTGATGGAGACCGCGGCGGACGCACATGCCGCGGGCCGTGCGCCGCTCGCCCGGATCCTGGCCACGCGCTTCGGCGCGTACGCCGAACGGGCCGATGCCCAGCAGGCGTTGGCGGACTGCGTCCGAAGCGCGGTCCGGCGGGCCGGTGTGGCGCCCGAGGACATCCGGCTGGTCGCGCCGCTCGGCGCCGACGGCAAACTCGGAGCCCTGGAGGAGTCCGGCATCACCGACGCGCTCGGTGCCGCGAAGCCGGAGTGGATCCGCTGCCGGCCGCTGCTCGGCGACACCTCCGCCGCCTCCACCAGCCTCCAGCTGGCCGCGGTGCTCGCCACCGCGGGCGAGTCCGGGCTCGGCCCCGGCGAGGCGGCACTCGTCACCGGCATCGACCGGGACGGAACCGTCGGCTGCGCGGTGCTCGGCGGCGCCGACCCCAGCTGAGAGACCTGCGCTTCACCCCTGCGCCGTACCCGCCGTACCCATGGAGAGGAAACAAGCATGTCCGCAACCGAACCACGTGTCGCACTGGTCACCGGGGGTTCCCGGGGGATCGGCCGCCATGTGGTGACCCGGCTTGCCGCGGACGGCTACGACGTGGCCTTCTGCTACCAGTCGAACAAGGAGGCCGCCGATGCGGTGGCCGCCGAGGCCACCGCCGCCGGGGCCCGGGTGTACGCGGCACAGGTCGATGTGGCCGGACACGATGACGTACGCGGTTTCGTCCGCGACAGCGAGAAGGCGCTCGGGCCGCTGCACACCGTCGTCTCCTGCGCGGGCATCGTGCGGGACAACCCGCTGGTGATGATGTCGGAGGCGGACTGGGACGCCGTGCTGCGGGTCAACCTCGACGGTACGTTCAACCTCTGCAAGGCGGCGGTCTTCGCGATGATGAAGCGCCGGGCCGGCTCGGTGATCACCCTGTCCTCGGTCGCGGGTGTGTACGGGAACGCCACACAGACCAACTACTCGGCGACCAAGGCCGGGATCATCGGCTTCACCAAGGCGCTGGCCAAGGAGGCCGGGCGCTACGGCATCCGCGCCAACGCCGTCGCACCGGGCTTCATCGCGACCGACATGCTCTCCGAACTCAGCGAAGAGCACACCCGGAAGATGACGGAGCGGATCCCGCTCGGCCGCTTCGGCCGCCCCGACGAGGTCGCCGACCTGGTGTCGTTCCTGGCGTCCGACCGTGCCTCGTACATCACGGGGCAGGTCTTCGGCGTCGACGGCGGCCTCGTCGTCTGAGCCTCGTCGTCTGAGCTCTTTGCATGAGCTCGTTGTCTGAGCCTCGTAGTCGGGCCGGGCGCGTCGCCCCACCACGTCCGACCGTCCCCGAAGAGAGCAGGAAAGCGAGAACTCCCATGTCCCCAGCCGGCAAGAACAAGACTCCGCGGTTCTACTTCAGCCTGCGCAGTCCCTATTCCTGGCTCGCCTACCGCGAGGTGATGAGCCAACACAAGGAACTCGTCGACGAGTTGGAGTGGCTGCCGTTCTTCGAGCCGGACCCGGAGAGCGCCCGCCAGCTCACCGAGCAGGGCGGCAGGTTCCCCTTCTCGGAGATGTCGCGGGAGAAGAACCGGTACGTCCTTCAGGACGTCGGCCGGCTCACCAAGGCCAGGGGCCTGAAGGTGAACTGGCCGGTCGACCGGAATCCGGTGTGGGAGGTCCCGCACCTGGGCTACCTGGTCGCCCGCGAGCACGGCCTCGGGCACGAGTACATCGCGGCGGTGTACCAGGCCAGGTTCGGCGCGGGCCGCGATATCTGCGACCGTGCGACCATCGCGGACATCGGTGCCGAACTCGGCATCGACCAGCGGCTGATCGCCGACGCGAGCGACGATCCGAAGCTGCGCGCCGAGGGCGTCCGGATCCTGCTGGAGGTGTGCATGGACGGCGTGTTCGGTGTGCCCTTCTTCGTGCACGGATTCACCCGCTTCTGGGGACTCGACCGGCTCGACGACTTCGTCGAGCATCTGCGGTCCCGTTCCGCTCCGGCGTCCACCCTCCCGGAACCCGCCGGCGCGGTCGCCCTCGGCCGGTCGGTCGAGGACGCGCACGCGGGCGGCTGCGGCTGACGACTGCGGCTGACCGCTCCGGCCGACCGCTCCGGTCACGGCGGCAACGCCGCACGTGACACGGACCATCCACACCCATCACACAGCAGGCGCACCACACGCGAGGGCTGGCCGTCAGTTGACGGTCAGCCCGCTGTCAGCGGCTTCTCGAATGATCGACGGTGTGCACCAGGTGACCTTCACTAGAGGATTGCTATGACTCATGTTCAGACGGGCGGCCTGCCCCTCACCGCCGGCCAGAAGGACATCTGGTTCGACGAGAAGCTCTCGGGCGGCGGCGCGACGTACAACACCGCCATCTACTGGGACATCCGCGGACCACTGGACCAGGACCTGTTCCGGGCCGCGCTCGCGCGCCTGGTGGAGGAGTCGGAGTGCCTGCGTGCCCGGTTCACCGAAGTGGACGGCGAGCCCTGGCAGTTCATCGAGCCGTCGGTCGGACTGCCGCTGACCGTCACCGATGTCAGCGGTGAGGCCGACCCGGCAGCGGCGGCACGTGCGGCGATCCAGAAGGATCTCCGTGTTCCCCTGCCGCTGGCCGCCGTTCCCCACGTGCCGCTCTTCCGGTTGAGTGTCTTCACCCTCGCCGCGGACCGCACCTTCTTCTGCCTGCTCAACCACCATCTCGTCTCGGACGGCTTCAGCTATGTCATCTACTGGCAGCGGCTCTCCGCGATCTACGAGGCGATGCTGGCCGGCACCTCGCTGGACGAGGGACGTTTCCCGCCGCTGAGTGCGCTGATCGAGGCCGAGGCGGCCTACGCGGACTCGCCGCGCTGCGAACGCGACCGTGCGTACTGGGAGCAGGAGCTCGCCGACCGGCCCGAGCCGGTCAGCCTCGCCTCCCGTGATGCGGAGCCGGCGCAGACCTTCTTCCGTGCGGAGACGGTGCTGCCGGAGGCGGTCGCGGAGCGTCTGCGCGGTGTGGCCTGGGATGCCCGGGTGACCTGGCAGACCGTGCTGGTCGCGGCTCTCGGCTCGTACACCGGGCGGCTGGCCGGCACCGACGATGTACTGCTGTCCCTGCCCGCCACCGGTCGCGTGGGCGGCACCATGCAGCAGATCCCCGGCATGGTGGTCAACTATGTGCCGCTGCGGCTCGCCCTCCGGCCCGGTATGACCCGCGGCGACCTGCTCACCACGACGTACCAGGCGTTCTCCAAGGGGCTCAAGCACCAGCGGTACCGGGTGAGCCGGATCCGCCGGGCGATGGGTCTGTCGAGCGACGACCGCAGGCCGTTCGGCCCGTTCATCAACATGATGCCGCAGGTCGAGGAGTTGAGTATCGGTCCCTGCGCGGCGACCATCTACAGCCCCTCCACCGGCCTGGTCGACGACATGGAGTTCACCGTCGCCGACAAGGGTGACAACGGAATCGGCATCGACCTCAGCGGCAACGAGGCCCGCTACACCCCGGACGACGTACGGGGCCACCTGACCCGGTTCGTCGCCTTCCTCGACCGTTTCCTGACCTCCGGCGCGGACGACCCGCTGACCGCCCTGGACCTGTTCTCGCCCGGCGAGGCGGAGGAACTGGCCGCCGCGCTGACCGGCCCCCGGACCCAGGAGCCCTACCTGGGCGTCGTGGAACGGATACGGGCGCACGCCGCCGAACGGCCCGGCGCCGTGGCGGTCACCGACGACGGTGGAAGTCTGACCTACGCCGAGCTCGTCGGCCGGGCCGGCGCCGCCTCCCGGCAGGTGGCGGTCAACGGCCCGGTGGCCGTACTGACCGAGCCCGGACGGGACTTCGTCACCGCGGAGCTCGCCGTGCTCGGTGCCGGCGGTGCCTTCCTGCCGCTCGACCCGCGCGCGCCGCTGACCCGGCTGACGTCACTCCTGAAGGACAGCGGCGCGGTCCAGGTGCTCACCGACACCACGCACCGGGCCCTCGCCGAGCAGGTGGCTGCCGACCGCGCGCTGCCCGTACACGTCCTGGAGGGATCGCTGGACGAGGCCGGAGACCTGGCGCCCGTCGTCGGCGGCCCCCTCGACCTGGCGTACGTGATCTACACCTCGGGTTCCACCGGCAAGCCCAAGGGCGCGATGGTGCAGCGCGGCGGCATGGTCAACCATCTGCTCGCCAAGGTGTCGGAACTCTCCCTGGACCGCTCCGACGCGCTGGTCCACAACGCACCCGTCACCTTCGACGTCTCCGTCTGGCAGTCGCTCGCGACGCTGCTGGTCGGCGGCCGGATCCGGGCGATCTCCCGCGCGGACGCCGCCGACCCGGAGGCGCTGTTCGGCATCATCGCGGCCGAACGCCTCACCGTGCTCGAAGTGGTGCCCTCACTGCTGCGCGCGACGCTGGACGTCTGGGACACGACGGGCGGTGCGCCCGACCTCTCCGCGCTCCGCTGGATGATCTCCAACGGCGAGGCGCTGCCGACCGAGCTGTGCGCCCGCTGGTTCGCGCGCTATCCCGGCATTCCACTGGCGAATGTCTACGGTCCCACCGAATGCTCGGACGATGTCACCCACGGGTATGCGCGTTCGGCGGCCGAGGTCTCCGGCACCTCCATGCCGATCGGCCGGCCGCTGCGCGACACCCGCCTCTATGTCCTCGGTGACGACCTGCGGGCGGTGCCGCGCGGTGTGCCCGGCGAGCTGTACATCGCCGGGGCCGGCGTCGGCCGTGGCTACCTCGGTGACCCGGCCCGCACGGCGGTCACCTTTGTGGCCGACCCCTTCGCGAACGACGGTTCCCGGATGTACCGGACCGGGGACCAGGTGGTGCTGCTCGCCGACGGTCAGCTCGTCTTCACCGGCCGCCGTGACCACCAGGTCAAGATCCGCGGCCAGCGCATCGAGCTGGGCGAGGTCGAGTCCGTGTTGCGGAACCTGCCAGGAGTGGCGGACGCGGTGGCCGCCGCGGTCGCGGACCCGGCGGGCAATCACCGTCTGATCGGCTATGTGGTGGCCGATACCGCCGCCCCCGTCGACACGGCTGTGCTGCGTGAGCAGCTGGCCGCGGTGCTGCCCGATCACATGGTCCCCGCCGTGCTGCTGCCGCTGGAGCGGATGCCGCTCACCGCGCACGGCAAGGTGGACCGCAAGGCCCTGCCCGCGCCGGAGTTCGCGGTCACGGCCACCGGCCGCACGGCGAGCACCCCGCAGGAGGAGATCCTCTGCAAGGTGCTCGCCGAGGTCCTCGGCGTGCCCAGCATCGGAGTGGACGACAACTTCTTCGCCCTCGGCGGCGACAGCATCAGCTCCATCCAGGTGGTCGGTAAGGCTCGCAGGGCCGGACTCGTCATCACCTCCCGCGATGTCTTCCAGCACCGCACCCCGGCCGCCATCGCCGCCGTCGCGAAGTACGCCGACGGGGCCGAGGAGGAGGCGGTCGCGGACGGTATCGGCGAGGTCGAGCTGACGCCGATCGTCGACCAGCTGCGTGCGGAACTCGCTGAACTGCCCACCGCTACCCGGGAGTTCGCGCAGTACGTCACGGTGGGCCTGCCCGCGGACGTGCGCATGGACCCGTCCCGCCTGGAGCGCGCACTACAGGCCGTACTGGACCGACATGACGCGCTGCGTACGCGGCTCACCGCCCCGGTCCCGGGGCTGTGGTCCCTGGAGACCCTGCCCCAGGGCGCCGTGTCCGCCTCCGACGTACTCAGCAGGGTCGAGGCCGGCGGGCCCGGCGTCGACCGGGACGCGGTGCTCGGCGAACAGATCGCGGCGGCGCGGGCGCGGCTGCGCCCCGAGGACGGCCTGCTGGTCCAGGCGGTTCTCCTCGACGAAAGCGATGAGAGCGAGGGCGACGCGAACGGCGAGGCCGCGGCCCGACTCCTCCTCGTGATCCACCACCTCGCCGTGGACGGCGTCTCCTGGCGGATCCTGCTGCCCGACCTCCAGGCGGCCTGGAACGGTGTGCCCCCGAGCCCGGTCGGCACCTCGTACCGGCGCTGGGCGAAGGTGCTGTCCGAGCAGGCCCGCACCACCCGCCGTACGTCTGAACTCCCGTTGTGGACCGAGGTGTTGGGCGGTGGAACGATCGAACTCGCCGACCGTCCCCTCGACCCGGCCCGGGATGTGTACGGCAGCGCGGGCCGGCTGCGGCTGGAGCTGCCCGCCGCTCAGACGGCCGCGGTGCTGGGCCGGGTGCCCGCCGCATTCCACGCCGAGGTCAACGAGGTGCTGCTGACCGGTTTCGCGCTCGCCCTCGCCAACCGGGGCACGGGCTCCCGCGCCCTGGTGGAGCTGGAGGGCCATGGCCGCGAGCAGATCGCCGACGGCCTCGACCTGTCCCGTACCGTCGGCTGGTTCACCAGTGTCTTCCCCGTCGGCCTCGATGTCGGCGAGCCGGACTGGGCCGAGGTGTGGAACGGCGGAGCGTCCTGCGGCGATGCGCTCAAGCGCGTCAAGGAGAGCCTGCGGGCCCTGCCGGACCACGGCATCGGCCATGGCCTGCTGCGTCATCTCAACCCGCAGACCGCCGCTGTGCTCGTGCGTTCCGCCGCTCCCCGGATCGGCTTCAACTACCTGGGTCGGTTCGCCACCGACGGCGGCAGCGGCGACTGGTCGATGGAGGCCGGTGCCTCCGGCCTCACCGCCGCCCCGGAGACCCCGCTGCGGCATGCGCTGGAACTGGTCGCGATGACCGAGGACCGCGCGGACGGCCCGGTGCTGGTCGCCGACTGGACCTGGGCGGGCGAGCTGCTCGCGGAGGACGACGTCCGGCGGCTGGCCGAGGACTGGTTCCGTGCGCTGGAGGCGCTGGCCGCGCATGCCGAACGGCCCGAGGCGGGTGGGCGGACCCCGTCCGACTTCCCGCTGGTGGTCCTCACCCAGTCGGAGATCGAGGCGTACGAGCGCGACATTCCGCAGCTCGACGACATCCTGCCGCTCTCCCCGCTCCAGCGCGGGCTGCTGTTCCAGGCGGAATTCGACCGGCAGGGCATGGACGCGTACACGTTGCAGGTGACCATGGACGTGGGCGGTCCGCTGGACCGCGCCGAGCTGCGCGCGGCCGCGGAGGCGCTGCTTGAGCGCAATCCGAGTCTGCGGGCCTGCTTCCGTGAGCGTGACACGGGCGACCCGGTCCAGCTGGTCTCGTCGGGTGTGGAGCTGTCCTGGACCGAGGTGGACCTCACGGAGTTCGACGGTCCGGATCTCGATGCGGAGGTGCGGCGGCGGACCGAGGAGGAGTGGCTGGACCGCTTCGACGTCACCCAGGCGCCGCTGACCCGGTTCACCGTCTACCGGCTCGGTGCGGACCGGCATCGCGTGGTGTGGACCGCGCACCACATGCTGGTGGACGGCTGGTCGCTGTCCGCGGTCCTCGCCGAAGAGCTGGTCACGCTGTGGGCCAATGGCGCGGACACCTCGGCGCTGCCGCCGGTCGTCCCGCTGAGCGGCTATCTGGAGTGGTCGGCCGCCCAGGACAAGGCGGCGGCGCGCGAGGCCTGGCAGAAGGAGCTGGCCGGCATCGACGAGCCCACCAGGCTCGGCCCGGCCGACCGGCCGCGTGCCTCGGTGCTGCCCGGGTCCCTGGACATGGAGCTGCCCGAGGCGCTGACGTCGGCGGTGACGGCCTGGGCGACCTCGCGCGGCCTGACGATGAGCACGGTCATGCAGGGCTGCTGGGCGGTCGCACTCGGCCGGCTGACCGGCCGGCAGGATGTGACGTTCGGCGCGGTGGTCTCCGGGCGGGCCGAAGAGGTGCCCGGCATCGAGCGGACGGTCGGCTCGTTCCTCAGCACGCTGCCGGTACGGGTCGGTCTCGAACCCTCGCTGACCTTCGAGACGATGCTGGCCAGCCTCCAGGAGCGTCAGCTCGACCTGGAGCCGCACCAGCACCTGGGTCTCGCGGAGGTGCAGCAGGGCACCGGGATCGGTGAGCTCTTCGACACCGTGGTGTCCTTCCACAACTACCCGACCGGTGTTCTCGACCGCATCGGCGAGCACATCCCCGGCCTGAGCATGCTCGACTGGGAAGCCCGGGTCATCGCCGAATACCCCTTCGCGCTCAATGTGTTCCCGGGCAGCCGGATGCGTCTGGAGGCGCAGTACCGGCCGGACATCTTCGGCCCGGACGAGGTCGACGAGATCCTGCGGCGCTTCGTCCGCGTGCTGGAGCAGCTGGCCGCGGCGCCGGGCGCGCTGCTCGGCAGGCTGGACGCGCTCGGTGACGACGAGCGCAGTCAGCTGGCGGAGGACTGGTCCGGCATCGGCAGTGTGCGGGCGTCGTCCGGCGAGCTGACCACCGAGGTCTTCGAGGCACGCGCCGCCCGCACGCCGGACAAGACGGCCGTCCTGTCCGGTGCGGAGGAGGTGTCCTACGCGGAACTCAACGTCCGGGCCAACCAGTTGGCGAGGCTGCTCGTCGAGCGTGGCATCGGCCCCGAGCAGACGGTCGCGCTGATGCTGCCGCGCTCCCCGGAGGTGGTGGTCGCGGTGCTCGCGGTGCTGAAGACCGGTGCCGCGTATCTGCCGGTGGACTCCGGATATCCCGTCGACCGCATCTCCTACATGCTGGCGGACGCCCGTCCCGCGGTGCTGCTCACCGACGAGGCCACCCGGGAACGGCTGACCGAGCTGCCGGACCTGGCGACGGAACCGCTGGTCCTGGACGCGCCCGGGACCGCGGAGCGGCTGGCCGCGCTGCCCGGCACCGATCTCACGGACGCCGAGCGGACAGCCGTGCCGCGGCCGGAGAACGCGGCGTACATCATCTACACCTCAGGGTCCACAGGTCGGCCCAAGGGCGTGGTGGTGGCCCACACCGGGCTGCTCTCGATGGTCGACAGTCTCGTCGAACGCTTCGGTCTCGACGAGGAGACCCGGGTGCTGCAGTTCGCGTCCATCAGCTTCGACGCCTCCGTCTGGGAGATGATGCTCGCGCTGCTCAACGGCGGCACGCTGGTGATCGCGGACGAGGAGTGCCGGGCACCGGGACAGCCGCTGGTCGATCTGATCAACAACGCCCGGGTCAACCTGGCCGGACTCCCGCCCGTCGTGGTCGGCGGCCTGCCGGAGGGCAGCACGCTCCCCGCCGACCTGCGTCTTGCGGTGGCCGGCGAGGCCGTCCCGGCGAGCGTCGTCGAGCGCTGGTCCTCGCAGGTCAGGCTCTACAACGGCTACGGTCCGACCGAGGCCGTGGTGAGCTCCACCGTGGGCGGTCCGCTGGCGGGTTCGACCCGCCCGCCGATCGGTCGGCCGACCAACGCGCACCGGGTGTACGTCCTCGACCACCATCTGCGGCTCGCGCCGCGCGGTGTCGTCGGAGAGCTGTATGTGAGCGGCGGTCTGGCGCGCGGCTATCTGGGCCGCCCTGAGCTGACCGCGCAGCGTTTCGTGGCCGACCCGTTCGGCCCGGCGGGTGCCCGGATGTACCGCACCGGGGACCTGGTGCGGTGGCTGCCGGACGGCCAGCTCGACTATGTCGGGCGCGCCGACGACCAGGTGCAGTTGCGGGGTTTCCGTATCGAACTCGGCGAGATCTCGGCCGCGTTGCTCGCCCAGCCCGGTGTCGAGCAGGCCGTCGTGATCGTGTCCGAGAGCGACGACGGTGACCGGCGCCTGGTGGCGTATGTCGTGGCCGGGGCGCCCGGGGTCGCCGAGGGTCTGCGTGATCAGCTCGCCCGGTCGCTGCCGGAGTACATGGTGCCCTCCGCGGTGGTCGCGCTGGACGCCCTGCCGCTGACCGCGCAGGGCAAGCTCGACCGCAAGGCGCTGCCCGCGCCGGATCTCGGCGACACCCTCCGGGGCCGCGCGCCGCGCACGCCGATCGAGGAGATCCTCTGCGGCCTGTTCGCGGACATCCTCGGGGTGTCCCAGGTCTCCATCGACGACGACTTCTTCGAGATCGGCGGGCATTCGCTGCTCGCGACCCGCCTGGTCAGCCGGGTCCGCAGCGTGCTCGCCGTGGAACTGCCGATCCGTGCGCTGTTCGAGGCACGGACGGTGGTCGCGCTGGCCGGTCATGTCGAATCGGCGGACCAGGCACGGCCGCCGCTGACCCCGGCACCACAGGGCACGGAGCGGCCACTGTCCTTCGCGCAGGAGCAGCAGTGGTTCATCAACCGGAGCCAGGAGGAGGTCGACGGCACGTACAACACGCCGATGGCCTTCCGGCTCTCCGGACAGCTGAACGAGGCAGCCCTGCAAGGGGCGTTGAACGACCTGGCCGAGCGGCACGAGGTGCTGCGGACGGTCATCCCGGAGACCGACGGGGTGCCGTCGCTGCGGGTGCTGGATGCCGCGACGGGCGCCCCCGTGCTGCGGACCCGGACGGTCACGGAGGCGAAGCTGGCGGATGCGCTGGCCGCCGAGGCCGACCTGGGCTTCGATCTGCGGACCGAACCGCCCCTGCGCGTACGGCTGTTCGCGCTCGGTGTGGACGAGTGGGTGCTGATGCTGGTCTTCCACCACATCGCCTTCGACGGCTGGTCGATCGCACCCATGCTGACCGACCTGGCGGCCTCCTACCGGGCCCGGTGCGACGGGCGGGTTCCGCGGCGGGCCCCGCTGCCGGTGCAGTACGCGGACTTCGCCGCCTGGCAGCGGGATCTGCTCGGCTCGGCGGACGACCCGGACAGTGTGGCCTCCCAGCAGCTGTCGTTCTGGCGGGACGCGCTCGCGGGCCTGCCGGAGGAGCTGCGGCTGCCCACCGACTTCCCGCGCCCGGAGGAGAGCACGTCCGACGGCGAGATGGTGATGTTCGAGCTGGAGTCCGGACTGCACGGCACTCTGGTCGAGCTGGCCCGGCAGACCGGGACCACCGAGTTCATCGTCTACCAGGCGGCGCTCTCCGCCCTGCTCACCAGGTTGGGCGCGGGCACCGACATCCCGGTGGGTTCCCCGATCGCGGGACGTACCGACGAGGCGCTCAACGACCTGGTCGGGATGTTCATCAACTCCCGGACGCTGCGCGGCGACACCAGCGGCGACCCGACCTTCCGCGAACTGCTCGACCGGATCCGGGAGACCAACCTGGCGGCGTACTCGCACCAGGACATTCCGTTCGACCAGGTGGTCGACGCGCTCAAGCCGGCCCGCGCGAGGGGCAGGCACCCGCTGTTCCAGGTGATGCTGAGCGTCCAGAACCAGGGGAACATGCCGCTGGATCTGCCCGGTCTCACGGTCGTGCCCGAGTACGCCGCGTCCGACCGGGCCAAGCTGGACCTGATGCTGGAGCTGCTGCCGTGGCCCGGCGGGGGCGGCATCCGCGGTCTGCTCACCTTCAGCACGGACCTGTTCACACGGGCCACCGCCGAGCGCCTCGCGGAGCAGTTCCAGGAGGTGCTGCGGTCGGTGGCCGCCGATCCCGAGATCCGGCTGAGCGGCCTGGAGCTGCTCACCGGTGACGAGCGCGAGCGGGTGCTGTCCGAGTGGAACGACACCGCGCACGAGCTGCCGGCGGCGACCCTGCCCGAGCTGTTCGCCGAACGGGTGGCGAGCACTCCGGACGCGATCGCGGTCGGTGGTGGGGCCAAGGGGCTTACGTACGCCCAACTGGACGCCCGAGCCAGCCAGTTGGCGCGTCGCCTGTTGGCGATCGGAGCCGGTCCCGACCGGATCGTGGCGCTCGCGGTGCCGCGCGCCGTGGACCACACCATCGCGGCGCTCGCGGTGCTCAAGTCCGGTGCGGCCTATGTGCCGGTCGCCGCGGACGAGCCGATCGGGCGGATCAAGACACTCTTCGCCGAGACCCAGCCGCTGTGTGTGCTGACGACCGCGGGTCTGGCGAGCAGGCTGCGGAGCACCGGCGTCACCGCGGTGGTCCTCGACGGCCCGGAGGTGCGCCGCGGTGCCACCGATCCGGTGACCGACGCGGACCGTACGGCGCCGCTGAAGCCCGGACACGCCGCGTATGTGATCCGCGCGGACGATGCGGCGGGCCGGCCTCGCGGCACGGTCGTCGAGCACCGGGCGGCCGCGAACCTGTTGGCCTGGGCGCTGGAGTCCGGCGAGGGTGCCGACGTCCTCGGCGAAGGACTCTTCGTGCCGCTGCTCTCCGGGGCCGGGGTGCGCACCGCCGAGCCCCTGCCGCAGGACTGGGCGACGCCGGAGACGTACGTACACGGCAAGGCGGTGTGGAACACCCGGGTCTACGTCCTGGACGAGTGGCTCGCGCCGCTTCCGCCGGGCGCGGTGGGCGAGTTGTACCTCGGCGGCGACGGCCTCGGCCGCGGCTACGCGGGCCTGCCGGGCCCGACCGCCGAGCGGTTCGTGGCGAACCCGTACGGTCCGCCCGGATCCCGCCTGTACCGGACCGGCGAGTCGGCCAAGTGGGACGCGGCGGGTCACCTCCTCGCGCCTGACGCGGCACCGGTGACCGAGGAGTCCGCGGCCGAGGAGGCGGCGGGGTCCGCCGGGGGGCCCGGCGGGCTGAGCCCGGCCGAGGCGACGCTGTGCGCGATCGTCGCGGGCGTCCTCGGGGTCGATGACTTCGGCGTCGAGGAGAACTTCTTCGAGACGTCGCTGAACAGCATGAAGTCGCTGCGCCTGGTGGCCCTCGCGCGCAAGGCGGGCCTGGAGATCACCAGCGCCGACGTCTTCGCGCACCAGACGGTCCGCGCGCTGGTGGCGGCGACCGTCGGGTCCGGCGGCGCGGAGGGGGCCGGCGGCGCTGAAGGCGCATCGGAGCGGCCCGCGTCCGGGCCCGCCCCGGCCGCCCGCCGGTCCACGCAGATCATGGCCGACGCGATCGACGAGGCCGACGGCCTGGACTTCGCCGACCCGTTCAGCACGATGCTGTGCATGAAGCCGACGGGCAGCCGCCCTCCGGTGTTCTGCCTGCACAGCGGGGTCGGGTTCGCCCTGTCGTACATGCCGCTCACCCGGTACTTCGGCGCCGAGCACCCCGTGTACGGCATTCAGGCGCCGTACGTCGTGGACGGCGCGGAGCTGCCCACGAGCATCGAGGAGACCGCGGCCGAGTACATCCGGATGATCAAGGGGGTGCGGCCCGAGGGCCCCTACCACCTGCTCGGCTGGTCGCTCGGCGGACTCCTCGCCTACGAGATCGCCGTACAGCTGCGCGAGGCGGGGGACGAGGTCGGCCTCGTCGTCAATCTCGACTCCTACCCGCGGACCGACGAGCGGCCCGAGGACCTGGAGGAACAGGACGAACAGGCCAAGCTCGCCTGGCTGTTGGAGGGTATCGGGCACGACCCGGCGGAGTTCGGCGACCGGCCGCTGACCGTCGGGGACATCATCGACGCCCTGCGGCGCGACGACAGCCCGATGGCGCAGATGGGGGAGGAGCGCATGGCCCGCATGGTGGGCCTGATGTCCAACCACCCGGTTCTGCACGCCCGTTGGACACCACGGGACTACGACGGGACCATGCAGCTCTTCCTCGCCGGGCGCACCGACTCGGGTGAGCCGACGCCGGACCTGGAGCAGCGCTGGAAGCCGTACTTCAGCGGCACCCTCGACGTCCACCGGATCGACTGCAACCACGACGACCTGCTCAACCCCGAGGCCCTCGCGGAGGTCGGCCCGGCCATCGCCGCCGAGCTGGACCGTCTGCACCAGGAGCGGAACGGAGGTGACGGGCGATGACGACAGCCAACCCCACCGCACTCGACAAGGGGCTGCCGAGCGGCCCCGGCGGTCTGCGCTCGATGTTCACCGAGATGGCCGCGGTCACCGGCCGGCGACTGCTGCATCTGCGCAGGGCCCCGGGCCGGGTGCTCGGGGTGGCGATGAGCCCGCTGGTGTCGATGGTCATGGTCGGCTACCTCTTCCGTGACGCCATCATGCTGCCCGCGGGCGGGAGTTACGCCGAATACGTCTTCGCCGGCGGCGCGGTCCAGGTGGCGCTCGCCTGCGTCGGACCGACCGCGGTGTCGGTGGCGATGGACCTCCAGGGCGGCCTGGTCGACCGGTTCAGATCGATGCCCATCAGCCGGTCCGCCGTGCTCTTCGCGCACACCTTCGCGGACCTCCTCGTGGGCCTGCTCGGACTGGCCGTCGTCACGGGGGCCGGGCTGCTGCTCGGCTGGCGGCCGCACGCCGGGGTGCTGCCGGTGCTGGCCGGGTTCGGGCTGATCGTGCTCCTGACCTACGTGATGCTCTGGCTCGGTGTGCTCTTCGCGATGACGCTCGGCAATGTGGAGACGATCAGCGTGGTCACGCCGTTCATCGTGATCGTGCTGCCCTTCGTGTCCAGCGCCTTCCTCTCCCCGGACTCCATGCCGGCACTGGTCCGCCCGATCGCGGAGTGGAATCCGATCACCGCCGTCATCTCGTCCTGCCGCGACCTGTGGGGAAACCCGGCCACGACCAGCGGCAGCTTCCCCTCCGAGCACCCCGGAGTGGTGATCGCGGTGACGCTGGGCGTGCTGTTCACGCTCTGCTTCACCGTAAGCCTGCGGCGCTACCGCACCGCCGGCTCCTGACCTCCCGAAGCCTGGTGGAGAGAGAACCGACCCATGACAACGCACACACAGACCACCGAACCTGATGTGACCGACATCGATCCGGCCCAGCTGGATCTCACCGACCCCCAGACCTTCCTCGACGTCGACCCGCACGCCATGTGGCGCCAATTCCGGGAACAGAGCCCGGTCCACTGGCAGTCGGTCAGCGGCACCCGGATGCCCGGATTCTGGGCGATCTCCAAGTACGCCGACGTGGTCGACATCTACCGGGACAACAAGCGGTTCACCTCGGAACGCGGCAACGTCCTGGCGACCCTCCTCCAGGGCGAGGACTCGGCCTCCCGGAAGATGCTGGCGGTCACCGACGGGGCGCGGCACCGCGAGATCCGCAATCTGATGCTCAAGTCGTTCTCGCCCCGGGTGCTCCAGCCGGTGGTGGAGGGCGTGCACCGCCGCACCCGGGATCTGGTCGAACAGGCCCTGGAACACGGGCAGTTGGACTTTGTCACCGATGTCGCCGACCACATTCCGATCAACACGATCGGCGACCTGATGGACATCCCCGCCGCCGACCGTGAGCGCCTCGTCGAGTGGAACACGCAGACACTGTCCCGGCACAGTTCCGAGGACAGTGCGCTGGACGAGGTGATGGCCCGCAACGAGATCCTGCTCTACTTCTCCGAGCTGGCCGCCGAGCGGCGCAAGAACCCGGGCGAGGACGTCATCAGCACCCTGGCCACGGCCACGGTGGGCGGCGCGCCGCTGGCCGAGGACGAGATCGTCTTCAACTGCTACAGCCTCATCCTCGGCGGCGACGAGTCCAGCCGGATGTCCTCCATCGGCGGTCTCATCGCGTTCAGTGAAAACCCCGAGCAGTGGCGGAAGTTGAAGACCGGCGAGGTGGGAGCGGACAGCGCCACCGAGGAGGTGATGCGCTGGACCACCCCCGCCATGCACTTCGGGCGCCGGGCGCTGGAGGACGTCCCGCTGCGAGACCGGGTGATCAAGGCCGGTGATGTCGTCACCTTGTGGAACAGCTCCGCCAACTTCGACGAGGACGTCTTCACCGACCCGTACGTCTTCGACATCGCCCGCAACCCCAACAAGCATGTGGCCTTCGGGCACGGCCCGCACTTCTGCCTCGGTGCCTTCCTGGGCCGGGTGCATGTGAACGCCATGGTAGAGGCGCTGCGGGAGCGGGTGGCCGAAATCCGGCTCGATGGCCCTCCACAGCGGCTCTACTCCAACTTCGTCCACGGATACAGCGGTCTGCCCGTCACACTCACCGCGGAGGCGGCCGGTTGATCAGTACCGACAGGTCAGCAGGGTTGGCTGATTCGAACCGTGCAACCCGTTCAACCCGTTCAATCGGTTCAATCGGTTCAACCCCGACCTCCACGGCTGAGGCCGCCGCATCCCTGCGCGCGGTCCAGAGTTCCGTACTCGCCGACCTCCTCACGTCCTACCCGTACAACAGCGCGTCCCAGCTGCACGAGTACTTCGGTGACGGTCCACTGCCGTGGTCCTACGGGGGTTCCTGCGCCTGGCAGTCCTTCGAGGCCGGCCGGCTCGTCGCCGAACACTCGGGAGTGGGAGCCGAGTACCGGATCGATGGTCGGCATGTGGCCGCCGTCTACCGCGACGCGGACGGGATCACCGTCCTCGACCCCTACCTGCTGCACCGCGTCCCGCTGCGGCTGGAGCGGGCCGACGCGGTGGACGGCGCGGTGTCGCTGACGGCCGCGGCCTATCCGCTCAGGTCGCGCGCCGACGGCTCGCCCGCGCCGAGCAGTGTGCGGGTGCGCTGGCAACTCGACGACGACTCGATAGGCCTGACCTATCTGCGCTTCAGCCCGCGCCGAGGCCACAACGTGATCTCGCGCTCGTTCCTGCTGCGGCCGGACCAGGTGCTCACGCAGGCCCCGCCGGCCGCCCATGCCATCCGGCCGCAGCTGCTCCATTCCGAGCAGCACAGTGTCTCGGTACGCGTGGTCCACCCCGGCACCCAGCAACTGGCGGAGCTGATCCTGCCGTTGGCGGGGCGGCAGCTGCGGATCGACACCCGATCAATGATCACCAAGGACAACCAGGGTGCCGTGGCCCGGCAGGGGTCCCGGGAGTTCGACCGGGATCGCGAGATGGTCGCGGACGCGGTGGGTGTGCCGCCCCAGGACGTGGCAGGCGTCCTGCTCAAGGCCGCGGCGCTGCATCGCATCGCGGCCCCGGCCGGTCTTGAGTTGGCCGACTACTCCCTGGAGGACGAGTGACCGCCACGGACCACCAGTCGCCAGAGCCGGACCGAGCACAGTCGTTCTTCCTGGCCGGGACCATGCAAGGCGCCAGGACCGGTTCGAACCTCGTCGACCAGTCGTACCGGGCGGCACTGACCTCCAGCATCCGCGCCCGCCGGCCCGGCGCCGTTATCCACGACCCGGGTGTGCTGATGGCGGAGTGGGAAGCCGCGCATCCGGCCGACATACGCGCCGCCCACGCCAAACTGGCAGCAGTGCGGTCCGTCCACCGAAACGAGCTCGCACCCGAACTCCTCGACCTCACCGACATGTTCCACGAGCTCACCCTGCTGGCCGCGCGGAGCGACATCTGCGTGGCCTGGCTCCCGGGGCACGAACCCAGCATGGGCACGGCCGCCGAGATGCTCTCCGCCTACCGGGCCGGCCGCACCGTCGTTGCGATCACCGCCATGCGGCAGAACCTCGCCGTGCTCGCCTGCTCGACGGTGATCCTCCCGGACCTGCCCGCCTTCACCCAGTGGCTCGACCGCGAGGCAGCTCAACACCACATCGTCTGAAGACAGTTCTGAAGGAGAGTGAAGCCGTGGACCGTCCGACCGCACAGCCCCAAGCCGAGACCCTCGTCGACGCGCTCCTGGAACGCGCCCGGGGGAGCGCTGCCGACCTGCCGCTCTTCACCGCGCTGGGCGCGGACGGCGAGCAGATCGGGCAGCTGACCGCGGCCGGGCTGCTGGAACGCGTCCGCGCCGTGACCGGCGCGCTGCGGGCGGTCGCCGCGCCCGGGGAGCGCGTCATCGTGCCCGCCCTACCGGGGCTCGACTTCCACGTGGCCTTCCTCGCCTCTCTCCACGCGGGATTGATCGCGGTGCCCGTACCGGCCCTGCACACCCGCGCACAACACCGCGCAACCGTCCGCTCCGATCGGCTCATGTCGATCCGTCGTGACTGCGCACCTGTCGCGGCGCTGGTCTCCACGGCCGAGGACGCCGAGGACGCGCGGCATGCCGACGCCGGTCCTGAGCCGGCGCTGGCCTGGATACCCGTACAGCAGCCCGCCGGCGTGGAAGCGGTGCCCCCCGCCGCCGCGGCATCCGACCCCACCGCCACCGCCCTGCTCCAGTACACCTCGGGCTCGACGGGCGACCCCCGTGGGGTGATCGTCAGCCACGCCAACCTGGTCGCCAACCAGCGGGCGCTGCGCGACCGCTGCGAGATCGACTCCGAGACCACCGTGGTCACCTGGCTGCCGTTCTTCCACGACATGGGGCTGTGCACCGGAGTCGTCCTGCCCCTCGTGTCGGGGGCGGCCGCCGTCTCGATGGAGCCCGCCACCTTTGTGTCCGACCCACGTGTCTGGCTGCGCGCCATCGAAGCGGAGGACGATGTGTTCGCGGCCGCTCCGGACTTCGCGTACGACCTGTGCGTACAGCGGATTCCGGAGGCCGAGCGGGCCCGGATCGACCTGGCGACCTGGCGGGTGGCCGCCAACGGCGCGGAGCCGGTACGGGCGGCGACGCTGCGGCGCTTCGCCGAGGCGTTCCGGCGCAGCTTCTTCCGCGAGGAAGTCTTCTCGCCGGGGTACGGGCTCGCCGAGTGCACGCTCAGCGTCACCTTGGGGCAGCCGCTCTTTCCGACCCCGGTGCGCCACTACGACCGGACCGCGCTCGCGGAGGGCAAGGCCGCGCCGGCCGCGCCGTCCCCCGACAGCGTCGAGCTGGTCGGCTGCGGCACCGCGATCCCCGGAACCCAGGTGTGCGTCGTCGACCCGGAGACCCGCCATCCGCTGGCCGAGCGGGTGGTCGGCGAGATCTGGGTGGACGCGCCCGGAAACTGCGGCGGGTACTGGGGCAACGAGGCCGAGACGGCCAAGGTCTTCGGCGCGCGGATCGAGGGAGGCATCCCGGGAACGGAAGAGAGCTACGAAGGAAGCGATGGAGGCACCCGGGAAGGAAGCCGTGAAGCAAGCCGTGAAGCAAGCCGTGAAGCAAGCTACGTCCGCACCGGCGACCTGGGCTTCCTCGACGGTGGCGAGCTGTTCGTCACCGGGCGGCTCAAGGACCTGCTGATCATCGGCGGTGAGAACTACTTCCCGCAGGACCTGGAGGCGGTGGCTTGCTCCGCCCACGAGGCCTTCGCGCACCAGCGCGCCGCGGCCTGGCCGCCGGCCGAGGAGCGCGACGGGGTCGCTGTCGTCATCGAGACCGGCGAGCGCGACCCGGAGGTGCTGGCCGAGGCCGTCCGAGCCGCCGGTATCGCGGTGGCCAAGGCGCTGCCCGCCCCGGTGAGCGTCTTCGCGGTGGGCAGGAACAAGGTGTCCCGCACCACCAGCGGCAAGATCCGCCGCCGGGCCTGCGCCCAACAGATGGCGGCGGGGCAGCTGCGGCCGCTCGCCCAGTGGTCAAGCCGTTGAAGTCGAAGAGGAGAGCCACAACGATGAATGCTCACCGGACAGCCCCGCAGGAGATCACCGAGCAGGAGGTCTCCGATCACCTCGTCCAGGTGCTCGCGGACCTGCTGGAGCTGGCGCCGGACGCCATCGACCCCGATCTACCGCTCAGCGCCTTCGGGATCGACTCGGCGACCAGCACATGGCTCGCGGGCGAGCTGGAACGGTGGTGCGGCTTCCCGTTGGACCGGAAGCTGTTGCTCGGTCGGCCGAGCATCGTCGAGGCCGCGGAGGACGTGGTGGCGTTCCTGCGCGCGCAGCCGGATGCCGAGGCCCGAAGCCTGTGAAACGGTGCCGCCGCTGAGCCGCGTGGTGCCCGCCGCTGAGAGAAAGCGGCGGGCACCACGTCGGCCCTGATGCGCGTCGCGGTCATTCGGAGACGGCGTCGCCCCAGCTCTGCTCGATGAAGGACTTGGCGCTGTTCTGCTGGGACTCGGTCGGGAAGCTCGGTGTGCCGGAGACCTTCGGCAGCTTCGCCGCCGCGGTCTTGTTGATCGTGCCGGCCTTCTTCATGGCGGCCATCAGAGCCGGGCGGGCGTATCCCTTGAGTCTGAGGTTCTGGCCCTCGGGGCTGTAGAGGTACTCCTGCCACAGGCGCGCGGCCGCCGGGTGCGGCGCGTCGATGTTGATGGCCTGCGAGTAGTACTGGGAGAACTCGCCGTCCGAGGGGACCACGACCCTCCAGTCGAGGCCCTTGGACTTGAACGCGTCGGTGTACCCGGCGTTGAGGTAGTCCCAGTCGATGCTGATCGGCGTCTGGCCCTTGGCGATGGTGGCCGGGGTGGTCTCGACCCGCGTGTAGTTGCCGTTCTTCTTCAGCTTGGCGAAGAAATCTATGCCGGGCAGGATGTCGTCGAAGGAGCCGCCGTTGGCGAGGGCGGCCGCGTACACGGCGCCGAAGGCCGAACCCGACTTGGTGGGGTTGCCGTTGAGCGCGACCTTCCCCCTGTACTGCGGCTTGAGCAGATCCTTGAAGCTGGTCGGGCAGGTCTGCACACGGCTGGCGTCGCAGCCGAAGGAGATATAGCCGCCGTAGTCGTTCGCCCAGCGGGCGATCGAGTCCCTCTGGGCATCGGGGATGTCAGCGAATCCTTCGACCATGTACGTCGCGAGCAGCCCCTCCTGGGCGGCGCTCTGCGCGAAGGAGGTGCCGAGGTCGAGGACGTCGGGCGCGTTGTCCTTGCCCTTGCGCGAGGTGACCGCGTTGATCTCGTCCTGGCTGGCGCCGGTCGGCTTCTCGACCTCGACCTTGATGCCGTACTTCTTCTCGAAGCCGTCGATCAGGGCGCCGTAGTTGGCCCAGTTCCGGGGCAGCGCTATCGCATGCAGCGTGCCCTCCTTCTTGGCCGCCTTGGCCAGAGCGCCGATGCCGCCGAAGTCCTTGGCCGTGGTCGCGGTGGCCGCGCTCTTGCCGTCGGAGCCGGTCGACGCGTCGGAGGACGCGCTGCAGGCGCTGAGGGGGAGTGCGGTAGCGACGGCGAGGACGCCGGTGAGGACGGCGGTCCTCGGCTGGAACACGGTCACGATCTCTCCAGGGGTACGCACAGAGGGGTTGAGGGGTGTCATGCGGGGCCACACAGGGGATGCACGTGGGGGGTGAAAGCCTGTCCGATGAACTTGTCTGAACAAGTTGGGCCTCAGTAGGCCCAAGAATGGTGTCCAGTCGGTAAACATTGGCTAAACGAATGACCCCGATTCCCTCACAATCCCAGCTCACGCGATGATCACGGCAGCTCGTCTAGGCTGGCCGCGCATCACAATTTGCGCACAACCCCGCGCGAGAGAGGAAGCATGGCGGCACGACACGAGGAGATCGCCGAAGAGCTCAGGCGGGCGATCGACCGCGAGGACTACACCGTGGGCAGTCTGCTCCCCGCGGAGACCGAGCTCGCGGCCCACTACGGCGTCTCGCGCGGCACGGTCCGCCAGGCCATCGCCGCCCTGACCACCGAGGGGCTCATCGGGTCACGCCAGGGCGCCCGCCGTGTGGTCCTGGCCGGCCGCCGCAGCCAGAGCTTCACCGAGCTGTGCAGTTTCGCGCAGTGGGCGCACGCGATGGGCCGAGAGGCGACCGGGCACGTGGTGTCGTCCGCCTACCACCCCGCGACGCCGGAGGACTCCGAACGACTCCAACTCCCGCTCGGCACACGGGTGTTGCATATCCTACGGGTGCGCGGTCTGGGCGGCCGGCGGGTGCTGCTGGAGCGAACCGTGTACGCGGACTGGATCGCCCCCGCCGTCGAGCGCATCGAGCCCGAGTGCCCGTCCGTGACGCAGCGGCTGTACGAGGACGAGGGCCTGGTCTTCGCGTACGGCGAGTATCTGATCGACGCCGTGGCGGCGGGCGCCCAGGACGCCGAGCTCCTCGGCGTGCGCCGTACCAGCCCGCTGCTGCGCGTCCGGCGGGTGACCACCACGCGCGCAGGGCGCCCCGTGGAGTGGTCGGAGGACCGCTATCGCTCGGACGCCGTGAGCTTCAGCGTCCACAACTCGACGGGGAACAACGCGCTGGCTCGCAAAACGGGCCCCGCCATGAGCTGAGCGGTCTCACGTCGGTCCACACGTCATAGGACTCGCTCACCGCCTCTTCGCCGCGCCCGCCGGATCCGGCCCCGCTCCCCGCACTCCGCGGCGCGATCGCTCCCCATATGACATCGGACGAGTTCACCGGCACTGCAACCGCCTCCGCACCGCACCGCCCCGATATTCCGCGCCCCATGGACCCGTAACGACGAGCCCTCCACAAATTTGTGGGCACATTCCGGACAACTTAAGGGTGCGCCCGACGACTTCTCGTAGCGGACTTATTCGGGATCTTCAGGGCGTCCGAATCCACTCTGTTGAATCTTCGAGATCTTGACGGGAAACAGCGAGGACAGGTAGCCATTTAGGGGAGAAGCAATAACCGAGAATCACGGAGGATTTACCATGGCCGGTCCTTTTCGCCTCGCCCCGCAGGAAGTGCAGGCGCACATCCCCACCTGGGCCTTCGGCAGGCAGACCAAGGTGATCGTCGACTGCAAGGCCGATGGAAACTTCGAGATGACGGCCGGCGGGTCCGCGACTGAGGTCAACGCACTCAGGGTGGGACGCAATGAGTTCGAGCGCTCGTTCGGTGGCGTCGAGTTAGCCGTCAAAAACCTGACCCTTGAGGACATCACCGTGACGACGGAATAGGCGCGCGCCATGCCTTGGACGTTCGACAAGAGCCGGATGGAAGTCGTCGGTCAGCTCACCAATTCCGAGCAAGAGACGTTCGACATATTCCAGAACGCGATCCAGAGCGACGGACTCCACCCCGCCCAGGCAGCCGCGAGGGCCGGAGACACGAACTACAAGAGGTTGCTGGGCGACCAGTTCCAGATCCGCCTGAGCCAGAGCTCACGCGCCACATTCCTGGTGCTGGACGACGGAGGAGGCAACGGAAGGGTGGAGATGCTCCAACTCGCCGGCCATACGTAACAGGTCTTGAGCCCAATACGAGGCCTCGCGCCCCTGCCCGGAGTCGGGCAGGGGCCCACTCGTACCTCCCCCTGCAACGCGCTTCAGCCGTGTTGCTGCGCAGCCGCCGCGCGACGCTTGACGCGGAAGACCACCCAGATCAGCAGGACCACAAAGAGCAGGGCGATGAAGCCCAGCAGGAGCAGAAATCCGACCAGGCCACTGAGGCCTTTCGGGCTGCTCTTTTTCGACCACTTCGACCCCGAGGACTTCTTACCCGCGTAGACGGTCTTGGAGGGGGCCGAGAGCTGTCGGTCGTGGCGGTACCCGGCCTGCTGCGCGGGAGAGACGGGTGCGATGGCCGTCACCCTGGAGCTCTCGGCCGTAGCGTGGCCCGCCGCCGCAGCCGGCGCGGCACCAACGGCGAGCAGGCCGGCCAGCAGCGCCGGCACGAGGGCAATCCGCCCGATCCGGCGCGTAACCGACTTCCGGGCGGTCGGCCCCGACGAATCAGGCGCGTGTCCGGGCCCCATGGAGTTCATGGGCATCTTGTGTCCCCCTTCGGGTTAGGCGTTCAGCCAGTATGAGGGGGCGCGGGTGCCGCCCCGATGGAGAGGCCTCGACCTTCATCGCACGGTCATCACACAGCCATAGGACGACCATAAAAAGCCGGGGACGTCAGGGGCAGGGGTCGACGAGGGGCGTTCGGGATGCGTGGTGGAGGAGGGCGGCGGGGGTGGTGCGGGAGTCGGGCATGGGCCAGTAGGGGTCCTTGCCGGTCAGGGCGGCGAAGAGGCGTTGCCAGGCTTCGTCGTCCGTGCCCAGGAGCTTGCCGGCCAGGGCGGCCAGTTCGCTCGTGGCGTCCTGGACGGCGGTCTGGAGGGTGGTGGGGACTTCCTGGCGGACGGAGGCTTCGGCGAGGTAGTGGAGCATCCGGTTGGCCATGGCGCCACCATGGACGAACTCCTTGCCGGAGAGCAGACCCCGTTCGAGAAGGGCGTCGAGGACGGCGGCCCACTCCTCGCGCTGGAGCGACAGGTTCGGGATGTTCCCGATGGCCGCACGGGCCCAGCTGGGGCCGCGGTCGGTCAGGGTGCGGTCGATGAAGTTGGACCAGTACTCGAAGGCCGCCGGCGCGAGCTCGTCCGGCGCGTCCGGCAGCCGGGCGATGGTGGCCCATACCCGCGAGCGGAACGGCTCCTGTCCGTGGGCCTGGATCAGGACGTCCCAGTCGCGGGTGTAGGGGAGGTCCAGGATCTCCTCGTGTTCGTACTCCCCGCAGGTGCGGAGCTTGGCGACGAGGCGCTCCGTGCTCAGTTCCTTGTCGAGGCGGGCGGTGAGGACCGCGTCCGGGTCGGGCGCGGACAGCGCCTTCGTGGCGACCTTGGCGGCGCCCACGCTGAGCAGGCCCCGGTCGATCAGCGAGCGGAGACGGTCGGGGCCACCGTGGCGAAGCGTGTTGCGCGCGGCCAGGAGGTGGTCCGGGAGGGGGACACGCTTGCCCCACGAGGTGAGGGCGTGCTCCACGAGTTCGAGGTCGGCTGCTTCGACCTGAACGCGGTGGTACTTCGCCGACCGCTTGTCGAAGTAGGCCGTTTTGAGGAGCCGTTCGCGGAGCTCCGGGGCGAGCGGGAGGAGGTCGTCCGGCCCGTCGGCGGTACGGCCCTGGGGCCGGCGGGAGAGGACGATCCGGCGGATCTCGACGGTCGAGCTGCTGTTGTAGCGGTCCCCGTACAGCGTCGCGTTGATCGTGGGGTCGTCGACGGTCAGGAGCCGCAGGTTCAGGTCCCGGCGGCGGGAGCTTCGCGCCAGGACGAGCAGCGCGGCGCGGTCGTCGTGGGTGAACAGATGGTCCAGGAAGGGGTCGGGCAGATAGTGGGTCGCACGGGCGCGCTCGGTGAGGGTGAGCGTGGCCTGCGCGTCCAGCCGCGGCAGTACGGCCGCGAGAGCGTCGGTGCCCGCGTGGAGCAGGAGTCCGGCGCCTGCCGGGGTGAGCACCGTGGGCACGGTGGGGACGGCGTCCGCGCTGCCGTGGTCGAGCAGGTCGGTGAAAGGCCGCTCGGCCCAGTCGGCGGTGTCCATGGCGGCGAGGGCGCGCAGCCACCGCTCGGGATCGGTGCCGAGCCGGTCGGCGACCAGCCGGCGCGCGGCACGCACCGCTGCCTCGGCCGGCACCTGACGGGTGAACCAGTCTCCCGGCAGCGGTGACATCTCGCGTACGGGCGTACGGGCGACCATCTCGCTGGGTGCGACGATCCCCTGCCGACAGGCCAACAGGTCGGGCTTCCCGGACCGTTCGGTCATCGTCTCGGCGAGGCGCCGACGGGTGTCGGGCGAGGCGTGCCGGTCACACGCCTCCACGAGCCAGTCGGGATGGGAGAGCCCGGGGACGTCGGACGTGAGCGTGGCGGCGAGGACGTCGAGCACAGCGGGGTCGGTGGGCAGCGGTGCGCCCGCGACGAGCGTGCGGAGCAGGTGTGCCGAGGCGAGGGCCGCGTGCGGGTCGAGGATCCTCTCCCGCTCCCGTTGCTCGGCGTGGGTGAGTGCGGGTGCGGGTGTCCTGGCCGGGGCCGGGGCGTCGGTGGTCCGGGCGTTCGCGTCGAGGCGGGCCAGCTCCTCGGCGCCGGGTCGGGGGCCGGCCACATTCGCGGCCGTGGTGATCAGTTCGGCGAGCGACCCGACGAAGGTTCCGACCAGGTTGAGCGCGATGACCCACGCTTCCGGGTGGCCTGCCAGGTGCTCGCGTACGAGGTCGACGGCGTGCCGGTGTGCCCGGACACCGACGGCGTCGTGGCCGAGGTACATGAGGGCCACCGCGGCCGGCTGGGCGGTGTCGACGAGCCGCTCGGGGCCGAGCACGCCCCGCTCGACGGTTTCGACGAACCAACCGTGCAGGTTGACGTCGTAGGGCTCGGCACGCAGATGGTCGATCGGCTCGGATTCGAGGGTGCTCGCGCGGGTGGTGAGTGCCTGGCGGATCGCCTCGTCGACGTCCTCGTGACGGAGGAGTTCCTCGATGGGCTCGGGCTCGAAGGTGTGCTCGTGGTGGGCGGCGATCAGGCGCGGGAAGTCGTACACATAGGGCTCGTGCACGATCTCCCGCATCAGCCGGCGGGTGGCGTTGCGTCCGCGCGGGGCGGCGAAGACCGCAGGCAGCGCGTCGGGGTCTTCGTAGGGCAGCGCGTCGGGGTCTCCGTGGAGTTCGAGGCCGTCCCGGAGCCGTTCCAGGCCGTCGGGGTGCTCCAGCGCGGCGGCCGCCTTGGAGAGGACCGAGGAAGGGTGGGCGTCGGCGGGCAGATCGAGGAGCCGGCGCACGGCGTCAGGGCCGCCGCGTTCCCATACCCGGACCACGGAGAAGCGGCACGCGCGGTCGCTCGCTCGCCAATCCCCGGAGCCCCAGGAGTGCAGGACCAGTTCGGGGTCGCCGCTCGTGATCAGCGGGCTGCGACGGAACCGGTCCTCGGTGGCGAGGAGTTCGGTGCGCAGCTCGGCGTCGAGGGGGACGAGCTCGGTGCGGCCCGGGGTGCGCGGGACGCCGGAGGCGATCGCACGGCGCAGCGAGAGGGTGGCCTTCTGGTTGCGGTACACGGCGGCGTTGACCGTCGGTTCGTCGCACTCGGTCAGCCGACGCAGATCGCGTATGCCGAGGGTGATGTTGCCACCGATGGTGGCCCGCGCGCGGGGGTCGGACGCCGCGAGCGCGGTGTCGAGGGCGTGCGCCGGCAGCGAGCCCTTGCCGAGCAGGGCGTGCAGCAGCTCGTCGGGCAGGTGCGGGAGCAGCTCGCGCAGATCGTCGGGTTCGGTGGCGTACAGCAGGAACCGGTACGGCTTGGTCAGCGCGGGAGGTGTGACCGAGGGCGCGGGCTCGGGCACCGTGCCGTCGGCGATACCGGACAAGAGGTCGGCGAGGGTGCCCTTGTACCGGGATAGGGAGGTGCGCAGAGTGGCCCAGCGTCGCGGATCGGCGCCGAGTCGGCGGTGGACGAGGGTGCGCAGGGGTGCGGTGGGACCGAGTTCGCGCAGAGCCTGGGCCGCTGTGCGTGCGGGGGCAACGGTGTCGAGGACGAGTGTGGTGAGGCCTGCGTGGTCGTCGGACGGGCCAAGGCCGGCGGCGATCGTCAGAAGCTCGGGGTGGCCGGGCGTGCGGGCGGCGACGCGCAGCAGGGCTGGAGAGGACGGCGCGGCCTCGGCGACGACCACGGGGTGGGTGCGGTACAGGTCGGCGAGCAACTGCTCGGAACAGCCGGGGTGCGCGGCGAGGACGCGTACGACCGGTTCCGGCAGCGGCGCGGACTGATGGGCCGTCACAATGGCGTCCCAGGCGACCGTACGGCGCCAGGCCGGTTCGGCTTCGCCCGCGCGGAGTCCGGCCACCATGCCCTCGGGTCCCTCGGCGGTGGCCACTGCGGCGCGCAGCCGGTCACCGCCGGTCTTGCCGTCGGTCTCGCTGTCGGTGTCGAGTGCGCTGCGTGCGATGTCGGCAACGGCGGGGTGCAGGCCGGCGGCCGGGCCGGTTGCCTGGCCGGTTGCCGGGGCGAGCAGCGCGCGCAACCGCTCGGGATACGAGAACAGCTGGAGTACGGCACGCAGCTGCTCGGCCGTGGTCAGCGCGCGGCCGCAGGCACGCAGGGCGTGCTCGACCAGCTCGGGTACTTCGCTGACCACTGCCGCACCCACGAAGTGTGGCAGTGCCGGCGCTTCCTGGGTGGTCGCGCGGATACGGGTCTGTAGGGCGGCGAGAGCGGTGGGCTCGGGGTGCCGCCCCGGGGAGAGGATGAGACGGCGCATCCAGGGACGGGCCTCGGCATGCTCGTACACGCATTGATCGACGACCGGGTCGGGGCGTTCGAGCAGCGCGACCAGGTCGTCGACGGTGAGACCCTCGGCCCGGGCCAGGGCCCGCCGTACGCGCACGTCGGGGTCGCCGGCCGCCTTCGCGCGGGCCTCTGTGGTGAGGGGCACCCACGTGAGGAAACGGGGCTCCGCTTCGCCCAGCCGCCGACGTATCCGCCCGGCGTCGCCGGGAGCGCCCCCGGCGAGCAGCAGCGCGAGCAGTTGGGCGCCCTTCCGGTCGTAGCGGGGCACTGAGCCTGATGTCACCGATCGGTCCTTGCTTCTGTGGTGTGTCGTCTGCGGTGCGTCATTCCTGGTGTGTCGTCTGCCGTGCGTTGTCTTCGCACGGTGGTCCGACGGGAACACCCCATCACACCCGCATGAACCGCTCTCCCGGAGGGTTCGTAAGGGGCGCCCGAAATTCCCCTTCCCCCAGAAGAGTTGAACGCTCTGGCCTGGCTAGGGCGTCGCTGAACTCCGCCGGGGATATCTCAGGGAACGCGGTCGAGTCAGAACCGGAGCCGGAACTGGGCTAGAAAGGTGGGTATGGAACTCACCCAGATACGCTTGTTGGTGTCCGACTTCACCGTCGTCTACCGCTTCTACCGGGACGTGCTCGGGCTCAAGCCGCAGTTCGAGGCCGAGAGTGGCCCGTACGCCAAGCTCAGCCCCGACACTGGACAAGCCGCAATCGCGCTGCAAGACCGCACGCAGATGGCTGACGTGCTGGGGCGGTTAAGGACAGAGCCTGAGGGATATCGCGCGCTGGTGGTGCTGCGGGTGGACGACCTGAACGCAGCCCACGCTGAACTCACCTCGAGGGGTGCGGAGTTCACCCGAGGCCCGAGCCCGATGGGCGACCGGATGCGGGTTGCATACCTGGAGGACCCCGAAGGGAATCTGATCGAGCTTCAGGAGTGGCTGGTGCTACGCGAGCAGGCTCGTAGCTCGCCGGCGTAGAAGGACCACCGGCGGCCCGGATAGGTCCCCACCAACTGGCCGTCATCACCCCCAGGGTGGCTGCGGCGAGACAGATAGCGGCAGGTCAGCCGGCCTTGGCGGGCTCCTCAGCCCGTGCCGGGTGGGAAGTTCGCCGCCTTGATCCGCCGCTCCGAGCGGCGGCGAGCCCGGTCATCGCACTCGGCCATCATCAGTTCGGCGAGGAAACCCCGGTAGCTCATCGCTCCTTCAGTGCCCGCTTGGCGATGTCGGGAACTCCTTGTGGATCGACATCCAGGTCGACATCCAGGCGGACAGCGCCTTCGGCGATCAGCCTCGGGCTGCGTGCGCCGAGGGTTGTCGGTGCCGGGGGATACTCCGCGCTGCCCAGGAGGAACGCGGTACGAACAAGGGCCCTCCGGGGAAGCCGGCACCCGCCGCCGGATGGGGGAACCCGGCGGCAGAGGCCGCGACTGTGCCCTACTTCTGGGCGTCGATGTCGACCTGGATGCCTCCTGCCCGAGGATCACCTGTAAGTCGAGGACCGTAGCTCGGCGAGTCGCGCCAAAGCCTCGGAGGCCGACGCGCGTTCCTCCTCGGAGAGCTGGAGCTCAGCGGCCTGCGTCAGCAGCCGCGCGGCCAGGGCGTCGTCGCCGAGCCGCTGCGCGATGTCCCCCCGCAACACCAGCAGGCGCAGATGCTGTGCAGGGGTGGGGTGCTCGCCCTCCAATCTCAGTGCGTGGTCGATGATCTTCGCGGCGCCCGGTAGATCCTGCTTGGAGTCGACGAACAGATCGGCCATGTGCACTGCCCGTGCGAAGGTTTCCTTGGGTACCGGCCGGAGGCTCTGGTCCTCGCTGATCTGCTGGCCGACGCGGATGCTGTTGCCGCCGGGGTCGGTCATCAGGAACTGCCGCATTCCGTAGGACATGTTCTTCAGCGGCCCGATGCGCGGCAGCCCGCGGGTGGGGATCTTCCCGTATGCCGCCTTGAGCCCCTCACGGAACGTCGCGTACAGCCCGTCCACGTGGTCCGTGACGATGTAGCAGGCGGAGTAGGACCCCGCCGGGTCGTACCCCTTGATGCCGCTGAACTGCAGCTGGACGGGGCCACGTTCGACAACGGCGTAGGGATAGGGGCTCTTCTGTCGGAAGGTCGTCTCGAAGCCCAGCGCGGTGTAGAAGTCGACCACCGGCTGGATCTCATGGCAGGGCAGGATCGGGATGGTCTTCTCAGTCATGCACCCATTCTAGTCAAAGTTGACTAGAGCGTGCGTTGATCGTGTGGCCGCATGGCGTCACGCGACCATGGTCGGTCACCGGTTCACGCTTGCCGTGCCAGAGCCGCTCCGCTGACGTTCCCCCGACATTCGATATTCGAACGGATCAGAGATATCCGCCATCCCCACCTGCGAGTTTCATTCAATGCTTAAGGTGGTGGTTTTCGATTTTGGTCGTTCCTAGTGTTTCTTCTGCGGTGGCGCCACCTGCCGGTCGCGGATCGGCTCGAATCGGTCCGGCGCCCCGAACGGGGAAGGACACGGCCATGAACGCACTCGACGAGCTCGTCGAGGGGGCTCGCGCCGATATGGCGGACCGCCGACGCGACATTTCCCAGGCCGAGTTGGCCGACCGGGCGGCCGACTTCGGACCGGGCGGTCCGGACTGCGTCGCGCTGCTGCGCGGCACGGACGGCGTGAAGGTGATCGCCGAGGTGAAGCGGGCCAGCCCGTCCAAGGGGGCGCTGGCCGAGATCGCCGATCCGGCGGCGCTGGCCGCCGACTACCAGGCCGGCGGTGCCAGTGCGGTGAGCGTACTCACCGAGCGGCGCAGGTTCGGCGGCTCGTTGGCGGACCTGGATGCGGTTCGGGCCAGGGTTGAAGTCCCGCTGCTGCGCAAGGACTTCATCGTCGACCCCTACCAGCTGTGGGAGGCGCGGGCGCACGGAGCGAGTCTGGCGTTGCTGATTGTCGCGGCGCTGGAGCAGCCACAGCTGGCCGAACTGCTCGCCCAGGCAGTGGAGATCGGGCTGACGCCGCTGGTGGAGGTGCACGACGAGGCGGAGGCCGAACGGGCGGTGGCGGCCGGTGCCCGTCTCGTCGGGGTCAACGCCCGGAATCTGCGGACCTTGGAAGTGGACCGCGCGACGTTCGCCCGGGTCGCCCCGGTGCTCCCGGACGATGTGGTGCGGATCGCCGAGTCCGGCGTCCGCGGGCCCCAGGACGTGGTGGAGTACGCGGCTCATGGGGCGGACGCGGTGCTGGTGGGCGAGTCGGTGGTCACCGGCGGCAGCCCCAGGGAGGCGGTCGCCGCCTTGGTCGCGGCCGGCCGGATCAGCCGCCCTGAGCGTGCTTGGCGGTGACCGCCGCCCAGCGTTCCAGTAGGGCCGCTGCGGCACCCGAGTCGATGGCCGAGGCGGCCTGCTCCACGCCGGCCGCAAGCCGCTCGGTGACGGGGCGCCGGCTGGGCTCCAGGGCCGCGAGGCCGGCCGCGGCCGACAGCAGTACGGCGTCCCGTATCGGTCCCCGGGCCCCGGCGAACACTTCGTGGGCGACCCGGGCGTTGTGAGCGCGGTCGCCGCCGCGCAGGGCTGCGGCCGGCGCGTAGTCGATGCCGATGGCCCGCGGGTCGAAGGACTCGATGCGCACCTCGGTTCCGACGACCGACCAGACCGTGGAGGTAGTGGTGACCGTCAGTTCGTCCATTCCGTCGTCGCCGCGGAAGACCAGCGCCGACACCCCGCGGCGGGCCAGCACTCCGGCGATCAGTGGCGCATGGCGTGGATCCGCTACGCCCACCGCCTGGGCGGTGGGTGAAGCCGGGTTGGCCAGCGGGCCCAGCAGATTGAAGGCGGTGCGGATGCCGAGCTCGCGGCGTGGCCCGGCCGCGTGCCTCATCGCCGGGTGGAAGGCGGGGGCGAAGCAGAAGGTGATGCCGGTCTCCTCGGCGACCGCCGCGACGTCTTCCGGCGCCAGGGTCAAGGCCACACCCAGCTCCTCCAGCACATCGGCCGATCCGCAGGCCGAGGACGCCGAGCGATTGCCGTGTTTGATCACCCGGGCGCCTGCCGCGGCCGCCACGATCGCCGACATGGTGGAGACGTTCACGCTGTTCGAGCCGTCGCCCCCGGTCCCGACGATGTCCACCGCCGGGCCCGGAACATCGAGCGGTACGGCGTGCCGGTACATGGCGCGCACCATGCCCTCGATCTCGTCGACGGTCTCTCCCTTGGCGCGCAGTGCCACCAGCAGACCGGCCAGCTGGGCCGCCCCGGCGCTGCCCGTCATCACCTGGTCCATGGCCCAGGCCGTGTCGTGAGCGGTCAGATCCCTGCGTTCCAGCAGTGCGTTGAGCAGTTCCGGCCAGGTACGACCCTGCGGCTCGGCAGTCACGGGGACTCTCCTTGAAAGGCGCCAGCGGACGTTTCGCCGTCCAGTCTGTAAATGGCGACACGTTCCTTCCAGACCACTGTCCGGTGACCGGTACGGACCACTTCAGAAGGGATAGGCCGGTGGCCTTACATATGGCGGTTGAGGTGGTCAGGGATTCCGCGGATTCCCTGACCTCGCAGATCCAGGAATTCATCAAGAAGGAGATATCCGAGGGGATTCTCCGCCCGGGTACCCGGCTGCCGTCCAGCCGCCGGCTCGCGGGTGACCTCGACGTTTCGCGCAGCGTGGTGGTGGAGGCGTACGGACAGCTCGTCGCCGAGGGATACCTGGAGGCGGCCCAGGGTGCCGGCACCAGGGTGGTGGGCCATCTCGACAGCGCGTCCGTAGTGCCTGCCCTGCTGGACGAAGGGCAGGTGCCGCAGGTCCGCTGGGACCTGCGTCCCGGCGGCAGCAACACCCCGGCCTTCCCGCGGCGCGAGTGGCTGCGCTGCTACCAGCAGGTCCTGCAAACGGCCGACCTGTCGCACCACAACTACCCGCCGCTGGCCGGCGAGCCCACCCTCCGCCGCGAACTCACCTCCTACTTGGGCCGGTTGAGAGGCGTGCGCACCTCTCCCGAGCGCATCATGGTCGTCGGCGGATTCGCCCAGGCACTCGGCCTGCTCTGCCCGGTGCTGCCACGCCTCGGCATCGACACCCTCGCGATCGAGGACCCGGGCCACCCCGGCCAGCGCCAGTTCCTCCGCGAGAGCGGGCTGCCGACCGTGCCCATTCCGGTCGACGACGAGGGCCTCGACGTCGCCGCACTCACCGCGTCCGGAGCGCGCGCCGTCCTCGTCACCCCCGCCCACCAGTTCCCCACCGGCGTCACCCTGTCCGCGGAGCGCCGCGAGGCCCTGGCCCGCTGGGCCCGGGACGTCGACGGCTGGGTGATCGAGGACGACTACGACGGCGGCCTGTGGTACGAACGAGGCGCCCGGCCGCTCGCGTTGCAGCGCACCATGCCCGACCGGGTCATCTACGCCGGCACCGCCAGCAAATCGCTGTCCCCGGGACTCCGCCTGGGCTGGCTCACCGCCCCGGAACCGATGCTCGAACAACTCCTTCGGACCCGCGCCCGGCACGACCTGGGCACCGAGACCCTCACCCAGCTCGCCTTCGCCGAACTCCTGCGCACAGGCCTGTTCGACCGTCATCTGCGACGGCTCAACTCCCTGGGTCGCAGCCGCAGGGACGCCCTGGACGAAGCGGTGCGCAAGCATCTGCCCGGTGCGGAGGTGCTCGGCCCTGGTGCCGGGCTGCACGCCTACATCCAGTTGCCGCCCCGAGCCGATGAGGGGGCGCTGGTGGCCGGGGCGCTGCGCCACTCCGTCCTGGTACGTGGCGCCGCCGCGTTCCACGCCCGGCCGCGCCGGGACGCCCCGGCCCTAGTGGTGGGCCATGCGCATCTGCCGCGTTCCGGGGTGGCCGAGGCCATCCGTGCCGTGGGCGCGGTCAGGCGTTGGTGAGTGTCAGGCATTGGTCAATCGGGACCTGGAACCCGCCGCCGAGGCAAGGAAGTTGCGCATCATGGCGAGCCCGCCCGTCGTGGTGATGCTCTCGGGGTGGAACTGCACCGACTCGATGGGCAGCGTGCGGTGCCGCAGCCCCATCACATAGCCGTGGTCAATGGCGACCGCGGTCGTGATCAGCTGCTCGGGCAGCGGCTCGGCGACGATCAGCGAGTGGTAGCGGGTGACTTCAAGAGAGTTGCCGAGCCCCTGGAACAGACCCTCCCCATCGTGCCGCACCATGCTCGTCCGCCCGTGCATCACCTGGTCCGCCACCTCGATCCTCCCGCCGTAGGCCAGCGCGATGGCCTGGTGACCAAGACAGACACCGAGCAGCGGTACCTGCCCGGCGAACCGATGCACCAGCTCGACGTGGCCGGACTCGGCGGGGTGCCCTGGGCCTGGGCCGAGCACCACCGCATCGGGGCGCGAGGCGGCCAACTCGTCGGGGGAGCGGGACAGGGACCGTACGACCTCGGTACGCGCCCCCAGGGTGCGCAGGTACTGGTCGATGATGTGCACAAAACTGTCGTACGCGTCGATCAGCAGGACCTTCATGTCATGCCCGTCCTTCATGTCATGCACGCCCTTCATGCCCGGTGCGCTGTTCGGCTCGGTGGTTCTCACGGAAGCCCGCACGACAGCGTTCACGACAGCAGCTCCTCTCCGGTGAGCGCCCAGTAGGCGGCCCCCATCTTGGCCAGGGTCTCCCGCCACTCGGCAGCGGGTTCAGACTGCGCCACCATGCCCGCCGAGCTCTGGGTGGAGTAGGTGCTCCCGTCGTACTCAATCGTGCGGATGCACAGCGCCAGTTCGCTCCAGCCACGTACGTCGACCAGCCCCACAGCCCCCGCGTAACTCCCGCGCCGCTGCTCCTCAAGACCGTCGATGATCTCCATGGCACGCACCTTGGGCGCCCCGGTCATCGTCCCGGCGGGGAACGTCGCGCGCACCGCCTGCCAGGTGTCCACCCCGTCCTGGAGCCGGCCCGCGACGGTGGAGACGAGATGGAAGACATGCGAGAAGCTCTCCACCGCCATCAGCCGGTCGACCGGCTGGGTGCTGGGGCGGGTCACCCGCCCGATGTCATTGCGGCACAGATCGACCAGCATGATGTGCTCGGCCTGCTCCTTGGTGCTCTCCCGCATCTCCTTGATGCGCCGTTGGTTCTCCTCCTCGTCCGGGCCGCGGCGTGCGGTGCCCGCGATGGGACGCATCTCGATCGTGTCGCCCTCGATACGGAAGAACAGCTCGGGGCTGGCGCCGATCAGCGTGCTGCCCGCGCGCGGCATCAAGTACATGTACGGCGACGGATTGCGGCCCCGCAGGCGCCGGTAGACCTCGACGGGTGTCAGTGTGGAACGCACGTCGATGCGGTGGCCTATCTGGATCTGATAGATGTCGCCGACCCTGATGTGCTCCAGGCATCGGTCGGCCCAGTCCAGGAAGGTCTCGCGACTCACACTGTCGTGCACCGAGAGGGGCGCGGGCGCTTCGGGAACAGCGGGAGTGGACCCTTGAGCCGGGGTGACGGAGGCTGCCTGCCGCGCCAGGTCGGCGACGCCCACCGGAACCGCCGCATCCCCGAACGCCGCACCTTCCGCGCTGAGTTGACGCACTTGACCCGACGTCAGGTCGTACCAAACCGTGTCCCGGAAGAGCGTAAGGGTGATGTCCGGACCGCGTGGCTCCTTGGTACGGTCCGGCAACTCCTCCATGTGCCAGGCGGACTCGTACGCGAGCGTGGTCAGGAAGCCGAAGGCGTACGACGTCGACGGGACGCGGGTGTCCACGGCGAACAGCCCCTGCGCGCGGGACAACAGGCCCCACATCTGGTCGGTGCCGGCGAAGCGCAGACTGTGCACACCGGGGCCGGCCGACTCGCCCGCCGTCATCCCGAGCGCACCGGCCGCCTGCTCCAGGGCCAGGGCAACCGCCCCCACGCCGTCGATCTCGACGCGCCCGTCGAACACCCTGATCTCGGCCAGCCGGCCGAAACCGACGACGGCCGAGCGGCGGTCCTGGTCGGCGCCATCCACGCTTTCGAAGAGAAACACGTCCTGCGCCGGGAGTAGCTCCCGTAGCTGTACGTACAGGTCGAGAGGATCGTGGCGCGGCAGTTCCGTATCGGTGACTCTGACACCGATCGTGCCCGTTCCCCGCATGGTGAACTCCTCATGAATTCGCTTCCGTTTACAACATCGGCCGATTCAGCCCATTCAGCCGTGGCAAGCAAATCAGCGGGCATGTCGGTGGTGCCAGACCAATCCCCGTCCTCGGATACGGACCACTCCCGATTGCGCTTGACCCGAACCGGCTCCTTGGATTGAGCTGATGCACATCACCTCACCTCCAATCCAACCCGGCAACAAAGGCTGGGCGTTGCCCATGTTCTCCGCCCTTACGAGCTCTTCCTCCCCGTCCCTGTCCCTGTCCGCCGCCCGCATGGAAGGCAGCAATGAGAACCAGCAAGGCAGCGATGAAAATCAGCAAGAGGGAACCCGAAGCGAAGAATTCCGCAGCCGAGTCCTGGCGCGATTTTCCCGCGGCACAGCAGCCGGACTGGCCCGACGAGGCCGAGCTGCGCGCAGTGGCAGGGGAGTTGACCACCGCGCCGCCCCTCGTCTTTTCCGCCGAATGCGACCTCCTACGTCGCCGGATGGCAGCGGTGGCGCGCGGCGAGGCCGTTCTCCTCCAGGGCGGCGACTGCGCCGAGACCTTCGCGCGGACCACGGCCGATGCCATCCGCGGAAAGCTCAAGACCCTCTTACAGATGGCCGTCGTACTCACCCACGCCACCGCCCTGCCGGTCGTCAAGGTCGGCCGGATGGCCGGCCAGTACGCCAAGCCGCGCTCCAGCCCCGAGGAGCGGCGGGGCGAACTCGTACTGCCCTCCCACCGGGGCGACGCCGTGAACGGTACGGAGTTCACCGCCGAGGCCAGGCGGCCCGATCCGAAGCGCCTGCGGAAGATGTATGAGTCGTCGGCCACCACGCTCAACCTCATCCGGGCCCTGACCACCGGCGGATTCGCCGACCTGCGCCAGGTGCACGCCTGGAACCAGGGCTTCGTGGCGGATTCACAGGCCGGTGAGCGCTACGAGCGGCTGGCCCAGGAGATCGACCGCAGCCTGGCTTTCATGCACGCCTGCGGTGTCGACACCCGGGAGCTCGGCACCGCCGAATTCTTCGTCAGCCACGAGGGCCTGCTGCTCGACTACGAGGCGGCCCTCACCCGCACCGACCCCGAAAACGGCCGGTCATACGCCACCAGCGGCCATCTGCTCTGGATCGGGGAGCGGACACGAGACCTGGACGGGGCGCACATCGAGTATTTCTCCCGCGTGGCCAACCCCATCGCGGTGAAGCTCGGCCCCACCGCCGCCCCCGATGACGTCATGCGCCTGCTCGACCGGCTCGACCCGAACCGCGAGCCCGGCCGGCTGACCTTTGTGGTCAGGGCGGGCGCCGACCGGATCCGCGACCTGTTGCCCACCCTGGTGGAGAAGGTCAACGCGGAGGGCGCGCTGGTCTGCTGGGTCAGCGACCCGATGCACGGCAACACCATCACCGCGGCGAGCGGCCACAAGACCCGCAGGTTCGACGCGATCCTGGACGAGGTGCGCGGCTTCGTCGAGGTCCACCAGGCACTGGGCACCCACCCCGGTGGCATCCACGTGGAACTCACCGGGGACGACGTCACCGAGTGCGTCGGCGGCGGCAACGCGATTCTTCCCGAGGATCTGCACCAGCGCTACGAAACGGCCTGCGACCCCCGCCTCAACCACACGCAGTCGCTGGACCTGGCCTTTCTGCTGGCCGAGAGGTACCGCGAACACCCCACGCGCTCATGAGGAACCGTTCGAACCCCTCACATGACTCGCACCGCTCGAACCCCTCGAACGGCTCGAACCCCTCGAACCGCCCGCACCACTCACACACTCCTCGATGACATCGAAGGGCGGGTGCTCGGCGAGATAGAAGTGATCGCCGCCGGGGACCGTCCGCATCCGGAACGGGCCCCGGGTCGACTCCCGCCAGGCGGACGCCTGTTGGGCGGTCACCCGAGGGTCCGCGTCCCCGAGGACAGCGGTGACGGCGCTCGACAGCTGCGCTCGCTCCGGCGGAGCGTACGACGCGAGCATCCGGAAGTCCGCCCTGATGTAGGGCATCACCAGATCGACGAAGGTCGGGTTCTGCAAAAGCTCGGCATCCGTCCCACCCAGCTCGACCAGTGTCGCGGCAACCGCCTTGTCGTCCCAGGTGGTGTCCGCGGCAAGATCGGGCCGCATCAAATGCGGCGCCCGCGCGCCCGAGGCGAAGAAATGGCTGAGTTCAAACCCCTCGCCCTCCAATGCGGCAGCCACCTCATAGGCGACGATCGCTCCCATGCTGTGCCCGAAGAGAGCCGTGGGACGCCCGTCACTCATCAATTCCTTTACAGCGCCCGTGATATGGCGCGCCATGCTCAAAATATCTGTGGCCGGGGATTCGGTTATCCTCTCCGCGCGCCCGGGATAGCACACCGCGTGCACCTCGAAGTCCGTAAGTGCTTTGCCCCATCCCCGAAAGAAATACGGCGACCCCCCGGCATGCGGAAAACAGACCACCCGCTGCGCCGCAAACGGCCGCGGCTCGGTGCACTGCGTCCAGACCATCCTGCCCCCAAGGTCCATATCCCCGTCCTGTCAGTGCGCTATCCCGTCCTGCAAGCGCCGCACACGCACTGCAGGAGTACCGCACAAGTACCGCACCCAGGGTCCAGGTCCTTGCTGACAGTGGCCTGACAGGGGGCGGCCGGCCGGGGCAGGTCTTCCTGCGCCTGTGACGGTGGCACTGCGCCGGTGACCAGGGCCAGCGCGGACTGCGCCCGTCACGGCCCAACCATGCGATTTTCACGGATATCGCGTGACAGTCGGTGGTGTTCCTGGCCGGGCAGCTCTGCGATCGTCACAGATAGAGGGTGCCACAGCACATCTGGAACGGCCCTTACCACCGCCATCCGTTCCGGGAGGTACTCAGTGGACAAGCGTTACGAGGCGTACTGCCTCATGGACGCCTTCTTCTATGACGCGCCGGCCCGTGCCCACGGGGGAGAGACCGCGTTCGAGCAGGCCCGATGTCCGGCTCCCGACGGCTGGAAGCGCTCGGAGCTCGACGACTGGGTCGTATTCCGCCCCGACGATGTGGCGCTCCCGCTCCAGGGCTGGAAGATCCATGTTTCGGCGAGTCTCGACAGCGCCGCGCAGATCCTCGACGAGGTCTGGGACTACTGCGTCCCGCGGCGGATCTCCTTCAAGTTCCTCCCCAGTAAAGACGTGCTGCTGCTCGCCAACGCCAAGTACGCGCACCGGGGATCGAGCGGCAAGTTCGTGACGATCTATCCGGTCGACGAGGACGCGCTGGAGCGGGTGCTCACCGAGCTGGGTCCCGTACTCCACGGGCGTTCCGGGCCCTACATTCTCAGCGATCTCCGCTGGGGTGAGGGCCCGCTGTACGTCCGGTACGGGGCGTTCGGCGAGCGGTACTGCGTCTCCCCGGACGGAGAGGTGGAGCTCGCGATCGAGGACGGCGAGGGCCGGCTGGTGCCGGACGTCCGGGCGCCGGTTTTCCGGGTACCGGACTGGGTGGAGCTGCCCGGTTTCCTCGAACCCCATCTGGCCGCGCGCGGTGGGGCCGCGCTCGCCGACCTGCCCTATCGCTTCGAAAAAGCCCTGCACTTCTCCAACGGCGGTGGCATCTATGCAGGTGAGGACCTACGTACCGGGGATCGTGTGGTGCTGAAGGAGGCACGGCCGCACGCGGGATTGACGGCCGACGGCCGGGACGCGGTCGCCAGGCTGCAGCGTGAGAGGGAGACGCTGGAGCGCCTGCGTGGCCTCGACTGTGTACCCGCACTGCACGATCACTTCGTGGTGGGGGAACACCACTTCCTCGCCGAGGAGTTCGTCGAGGGGACGGAGCTGAGCCATCTCTTCGTCGACCGGTACCCGCTCGTCCTGCCGAACGCCGACGAGGCGGTGATGGCCGGCTACACCTCCTGGGCCGTGGGGGTGTACGAGCGGGTGGAGCGGGCGGTGGCCGATGTCCATGAGCGGGGCGTGGTCATCGGTGATGTGCAGCCGTCGAACATCATCGTCGGCCCCGACGGCCGTGTTGTGCTGATCGACTTCGAGGGCGCGACGGATGTGACGGAGGGGCGGCGCCAGGTGCTCGGCACCCAGGGCTTCACCGCACCGAAGGAGCGGCGCGGCTTCGCCGTCGACGACTACGCCCTCGCCTGCCTCAAGCTGTCCCTCTTCATGCCACTGACCGGCCTGCTGCCCCTGGACGCGGGCAAGGCGGGGCAGCTCGCCCGGGAAGCGGTGCGGATGTTCCCCGTCCCGCGTGCCTTCTTCGACGGGGCGGTACGGATCCTGACGGGCGACGGCGCCTCCACGGGCGGCGGCGCCTCCACGGGCGACGGTGCCTCCACGGACGGTGCCCCCACGGGCGACAGCGCCCCCACGGACGGCCGCCGGGCACCGGCCGCAGCGGCCCCCGAACCGCGCCTTCGACCGGACCGCGACGGCTGGCTGGAGGCCCGTGACTCGATGGCCGCCGCCATTCTCGCGGAGGCCACGCCCGAGCGGGACGACCGGCTCTTCCCGGGCGACATCGAGCAGTTCGACACGCCGGGCGGCGGCCTCGGCCTGGCGTACGGCGCGGCCGGGGTGCTGTACGCACTCGACGTGACCGGCGCGGGCCGCCGACCCGACCACGAGGAGTGGCTGATCCGCCGGGCCATGCGCCCCGAACCGGGCACCCGCCTGGGCCTCTACGACGGCCTGCACGGCATCGCGTACGTGCTCGACCACCTCGGCCACCGGCATGAGGCGTTGAAGGTCCTCGACCAGTGCTTGGGGGAGCGGCGTTGGCAGGAACTCGGCCTCGACCTGAGGGGCGGGCTGTCCGGCATCGGCCTGAACCTCCTGCACTTCGCCTCGGCCACCGGCGATCCCGCCCTCCACGACGCGGCCGTGAAAGCCGTGGACGCCGTGGCCTCCCGGCTGGGACCGGCCGACGCCGTGCCCGAGATCAGCGGCGGCGCCCACCCGTACGCCGGTCTGCTGCGCGGCTCGGCGGGCCCCGCGCTGCTCTTCCTGCGGTGGTACGAGCGCACCGGCGAGCCGCAGTTGCTGGATCTCGCCGCGGCGGCCGTCCGGCAGGACCTGCGCCGGTGCCTCCTCCGCGAAGAGGGGGACATGGGCGTCAACGAGGGCTGGCGGACGATGCCGTACCTCGCCGACGGCAGCGTGGGCATAGGCCTCGTCATCGACGACTACCTCGCGCATCGCGAGGACGACCGGTTCAGGACGGCCGCTGCCGCGATCCGCATGGCCGCCGAGGGACGGTTCTACATAGAGCCCGGGCTCTTCGACGGCCTGGCCGGAATGATCCTCCACCTCAGCCGCACCCACCCGCCCGGCACCGCCGCCGAACGGGATCCGGTCGTCGCCGACCAGATCCGCCGACTGGCGCGGTACGCGGTGGTGCACAAGGGCCACCTCGCCTTCCCCGGCGAAGAGTTGCTGCGGCTCTCCACGGACCTGGCAACCGGCAGCGCCGGGGTGCTCCTGGCTCTCGGCGCCGCGCTCCACGACTCTCCCGTACATCTGCCGTTCCTCGCCGCGCCGCGGGTCGCCACGCCGGCCCGCCCGGCGCCGAGAGAACGCACCCCGAGCCATTCCCTCCCCGTCCCCACGGAGTAGCAGAACGGAGGTGAAACGTCATGACGATCCTCGACCTTCAGGGCATGGAGCTGGGTTACAGCAACAAGCCGAAGAGGAGTGGAGCCAGCAAGCAGTGCGGAGGTGGCGGCTTCAGCGGTCTGAGCCTGTTGCTCTGCTGAACCCACCGGGGCGGGAACGCTCGACGCGTTCCCGCCTCCCGTTGACTGACACAGCCCCCTCCTGACACAGCCCCTCTCGCCCCCTCTGTCGTACGCCGTACCCCCTCCGCGTACGTCGCGCTCGCGCGTACGCAGTATCGGGAGACGCCCATGGACCGACGCGCCGCGGACCGGCTGCTGCTGACGGCAGCGCGGCGGGGCGGGCCCTGGGTGGCCGTCATGATGGCCACCTCGCTGCTCCTCGCAGGTGTCTACACGGTGTTGCCCGCCCTTATGGGCCGCACGGTCGACGCCGTCCTCAGCGGCGGCGACACGGCCGGGTGGCTGTCGCTGAGCATCGCGGCGATCTTCGTGCTGATGGTCTGCGACACGCTCGACGACCTCGTGGGCAAGCTGGCCGAGGCGCGTTCCGTCGCCTGGGTCCGCCATACCCTGCTCCGGCACGTACTGGGGCTGGGCACCCGTGCCACGCGCCGCTTCACGTCCGGCGATCTGGTGAGCCGGCTGGTGGGCAACTCCGCCAGGACCGGGCAGGTGGCGTCGACGCTGGTCTGGGCCGTCATGGACCTGGTGCCCCCGCTCGGCGCGATCGTCGCGCTGGCCCTCATCGACCCCTGGCTGTGCCTCACCTTCCTGGTGGGCCTGCCCGTCGTACTGCTCCTGGTCCGCACGTTCGTCCGCGACGCGTCCGACATCAACGAGCACTATTTCGACGCCCAAGGGCGCCTGGCCGCCCGGCTCGTCGACGCCCTGACCGGTATCCGGACCATCACCGCCGCCGGGACGGTGGACCGTGAGGTGCGCCGTGTCCTGGGCCCGCTGCCGGAGCTGCGCCGGCACGGGTCCGGGATGTGGCGGGCCCTCGCGCGCGTCTCGTCGCGGGAGGCGCTGACCGTCCCCCTGCTGGAGGTCGCCGTGCTGGCGGTCGCCGGTCTGGAACTCGCGCAGGGCCGGATCACCCCGGGGCAGGTCCTGGCGGCCGGCGAGTACGTGGTGGTGGCCACCGGCATCAGCTCCGTGGTGTCGTCCGCGAGCCGGCTTGCCCTGGCCCGCGCGACGGCGGGCCGCGTCTCCGAGGTGCTCGCGGAGCCCACGGTTCGGTACGGCGACGAAAAGCTTCCCGACGGGCCCGGACGGCTGGAGTTCCGGGGCGTCACCGTAGGGGCGTCCGGGAGCGGGGCCGTACTGGAGAACCTGTGGCTGACCGTTCCCGGAGGCGCCCTGGTCGCTGTCGCCGGCCGCTCCGGCTCGGGAAAGTCGGTGCTGGCGGCCCTGGCCGGGCGCCTCCTCGACCCGGACGAGGGCGAGGTGCTGCTGGACGGAGTGCCGCTGCCCCGCCTCGACCGCTCCGCCCTGCGCAAGGCGGTGGCCTACGGCTTCGAACGTCCGGTGCTGCTGGGTGAGACCTTCGCCGACGCGATCGCCTTCGGGCCGAGGAGCGTGGACGCGGACGAGGTGTCGCGACAGGCCGCGGCGGCGCGGGCCGACGCGTTCATCCGGCGCATGCCGGAGGGGTACGGAACCCGGCTCGCCGACGCTCCGCTCTCCGGTGGCGAGGCACAGCGGGTCGGCCTGGCACGGGCGTTCGTCCAGGCGGGGCGGCTGCTGGTACTGGACGACGTCGCCGCGAGCCTCGACACCGTCACCGAGCACCACATCAGCCAGGTACTCACCGGTGCCGGCGCCCTGGCGGACCGCACGCGTCTGGTGGTGACGCACAGAGCCTCCACCGCCGCGCGCGCGGACATCGTCATCTGGCTGGACGGGGGCGGCGTACGGGGGCAGGGGACCCATCGCGAACTGTGGTCGGAGCCGAGCTACCGGGCCGCGTTCCAGCCGGTCACGGGCGCCGGGGGAGAGGGGCCGGGCGGGGCCGGCACGGGGCTCCCCGAGGGGGCCGACGCGGCAGCCAGGAGCCCGGCATGACCGGGCGGGCCGGTGGGCTGCTGCGCTCCTCGCTACGCCGGCGGCGCAAGGAGTTCACGCGGTTCACCGGGTGGTCGCTGCTGCAGGCCGTGCCCGCCTTCTTCTCCGGCTGGGCGGTCGCCCGAGCCGTCGACGACGGCTTCCTGGCGGGCCGTACCGGGGCGGGCTTCGCCTGGCTCGGAGTGCTTGCGGGCGCGATCGTGATCGGCGCCTGGGCGACGCACCACGCCACGCTCGGGCTGTCGGCCCTCGTCGAACCGCTCCGGGACGAACTCGTCACGCTCGTGACGTCCGGCACGCTGCACCGGTCCGCCCAGGTGGGCACCCCGGCCGACACGGCCGGCGTCGCACGCCTCACCGAACACGTCGAGATCGCCCGGGAGGCGTACGGCGCGGTCGTCATGTTCGTTCAGGGCTTCGTGGTCACATCGACGGGCGTACTGCTCGGCCTGGCCACGCTCGACCCGGTTCTGCTGCTGTTCGTACTGCCGCCCCTGCTCCTCGGTCTCGGCCTGTTCGTCGGGTCACTGCGGGCCCTGGCCGCGCGCCAGCGGAGCGTGGTGCTGGCCGACGAGCGCATGGCCGAGAGCGTGAGCGCGCTGACCGGCGGGCTGCGCGACGTGGTGGCGTGCGGCGCCGAGGACGTCATACGAAAGCAGACGGGCGACCCGATCGACACGACCGCGCGGGCCACCCGCGCGCTGGCACGGACGACCGCCCTGCGGACGGCGGCCCTGGGCATCGGCGGCTGGCTGCCGCTTGTACTGATCCTGGCCGGAGCGCCGTGGCTGGTGAAGGGCGGGGTGACGGCGGGAGCGGTGCTGGGCGCGGTGACGTATGTGTCGCAGGGCCTCCAGCCGGCGCTGCAGGGCCTCGTCCAGGGGGTGGGCGGAAGCGGTCTGTGGCTGCTGGTCACCCTCGGCCGGATCGCGGAGGCGGCGGAAGGGACACCGGCGGAGGCCGCGGTGCGGGGGCGGGGGATGGGGCAGGCGAAGGGCAGCCTGACGGGGGCGGGGGCAGGGCTCGCGGCGGCCGGCGAGACTTCCCACCGCGCAAGCACAGCCGCTCGGGGGAGTGCACTCGCCTCGGGGGCCTCAGGGGCCTCGGGGACATCGCGAGCCTCAAGGGTGGAACTGCGCGGCGTCACCTTCCGCTACGCCAGGTCCGCGGAGCCGGTGATCAGCGGCCTCGACCTCGTCCTGCGGCCGGGCGAGCACCTGGCCGTCGTGGGACCGAGCGGGGCGGGCAAATCGACCTTCGCGGCGCTCGTGGCCGGGGTGCTGGAACCGCGGGCCGGCCAGATCCGGCTGGACGGCGTACCGGTCCGAAGCCTCGACACCGACGGACTCGCCCGTCACCGGGTGCTGATCCCCCAGGAGGCGTACGTGTTCGCCGGGACGCTCTGGGAGAACCTCACCTACCTGGAACCGGGCGCCACGACGACAGCTGTGGACGCCGCAGTGGACACCGTCGGCGCCCGGCCTCTCGTGGAACGGCTGGGCGGCTACGACGCGCCCGTCGACCATCAGGAGCTGTCGGCCGGCGAACGCCAGCTCATAGCCCTCGTCCGCTCCTACCTCCCGCCCGCGGGACTGATCCTGCTCGACGAGGCGACCTGCCACCTCGACCCGGAGACCGAGGCCGGCGCGGAGGACGCGTTCGCGCGCCGCCCGGGCACCCTCATCGTGTGCGCCCACCGGATCAGCTCGGCCCTGCGCGCCGACCGCATTCTGGTGCTGGACGGCGCCCGCGCCGATCTCGGTACGCACGAGGAGCTGATGGCGGGCTCCGCGCTCTACCGGGACCTCGTCGGGCACTGGGAGGTCACAGCCAGCCCGACTCCCTAGCGATCCGGATCGCATCGATCCGGTTCCGGGCTCCCATCTTCCGAGTGATCGCCGAAAGGTGGTTGCGGACGGTTCCCACGGACAGCGACAACCGGTCGGCGATCTCCGTTCCCGGGGTACCGTCGGCGGCGAGCCGCAGGACCTCCCGCTCACGCGGCGTCAGGGGGTTCTCCATCGCGTCGAGCACGAGCAACGCCAGCTCCGGATCGATATAGCGCTGCCCGCCGACCACCTTGCGGATGCCCTCGATCAACCGGTCCGACGGCGCGTCCTTCCCGATGAGTCCGGGCGGCCGCAGGGCCAGCACCCTGCGGAGCCTCTCCAGCGTCGGCGTCCCGGCCACCAGCAGCGTCCGGCACTCGGGAAGCCGCTCGCACAACTCGCCCGCCGTGGCGAGCGCCCGGTCCTGATGGGTGTCGACGTCGATGACGACGACATCGGGGCGGTACGAGAGCGCCCGCGCGAGAATCTCACCGTCCGCCCCGGCCTCCGCGACCACCTCTATGTCATCCTCGCGCGTCAGGAGAGCAGCAAGCGCTCCGCGCAGAAGCCCGTTTTCCTCGACGAGAAGAACACGGATCACTGGCGCTCCCTGCTGTCGAACCTGCCTCCCGAGGCAGTATCCCGCTTCTGCCCTGAAATGCCGGTTATCCGGGCCGGTGGGGGAGTGGCCGGCAAGCCTGGGAGCGGCCGGCAGGCCGAAGGCCTCGAAGAGCACCGACGGGGCGTGGCCGGTAAGTCTTGGGTGCGTCGCGGCGTCTTGACGCGGTGTCTACCCTACGAACTTGTGACCCGGGTTCACCAGCTCACCGGCGCGGCCGGTACCGCCACCTTGGACGCGGCGTACGCGGAGTACTACGCGTCGATCGCTCAGGCCGACGAGAGCCGCGACGGCACCGTCCGGCACCGGCTTCGTCCGGAGGTCGGCGACGGCACGATCGAGGTGACGCCGTTGCGGAGCGGGTTCCACATCGTGCGCTACGACGTCGCGTTCGCCGGAGGGCACCAGGTCGGGTTCACTTTCCCGGGCGACCACTTCGAGTTGGAGCACTGCGTCGACGGGCGCATGCACATCAGCGAGGCCAACACCGGCGCCGGCGACCTGCACGCCCGCTCCGTGTCGCTGAGCCCCCGGTGCGCCACCGAGGGCGTAGTCGCACACGGCGACGGCGAGCGGTACCGAGCGGTGTCGATCACCGGGACCTGGTCGAGGCTGGAGTCCTACCTCGGCGGTCTCGGTGCGGGCGCCCTGCCGGCCATCGGACCGGAGAACGTCGCGCGCGAGCGGTATTTGGGCCGGTCCGCCGTGTTGCGCCCGGTGGCCGGTCCGCTGGAGGAGATCTTCCTGCACCGGCGCTCGTCCCCGGGGCGCCTGCTGTTCATGGAGTCGCGGCTCGTGGCGGCGCTGGCCGCACTTGTCGACGGGCTCACGGTCACCGCGCCGCCCGCAGACGCCCGGGACCTCGCCCTGGACGACCACGAGGTGGCCGCCTTGCGCCGCGTCCCCGAGCTGCTCTGGCGGGAACGTCACGCACCACCGACGCTGGCCGATCTGGCCCGCGCATCGTCGATGTCGGTCCGACGCCTCACCACCGGATTCCGAGCCTTGTACGGGGCATCGGTGACGGAGTATCACCGACGCCGCTGCCTCGACCGGGCCGCGGCTCTGCTCGTCGAGACCGACTGGCCGGTGGCCCGGATCGGGCATGAGGTCGGCTATGCCTCGGCCAGCAATTTCGGCTATGCCTTCCGACGCGACCGGGGCACGACCCCCGCCCGGTTCCGGCGAACGCACTCCTGACGCCCGTCGGGGGAAGCATCGCGCTCCACATCCTCGGGCCCGTCGCTCCACACTGCGGCGCGGCCCCGACGCCGAGGATGTGGAGCAGCGGCCGCACCGGCCGTCACGTCGTCGTCAGGAAGGCGCCCGATGCCCCATACGGACCGGACCCGTCCGCCCTCGTCCGTCGGCACCGTCAGGCGCTCGTGCTGCTGATGCCCCTGCTGCTCGCCGTGTCCGTGGGGTGCGGCTCGGGCAGTAGGCCACACCGCACCTGACGGGGACCCGGCTGGTGACGCCCGGGACGGACAGTGCTGACGCGCGACGACGCCGACGCCCGCGCGCCCGTCCTCCACATGTTCCACGCCTCGCCGACCTGAGCCGTCATGGTCGGGCGGAACCCGCTCGGGACGGTGATCGCGGGCGTGGCCATCTCGACAACATGAGTAAAGGGGACCTGTCTTGCCTTTCAGGTCCCGCACCGTAGACAGACATCCTCGGATGGAGACCGATGACCGTCAGCATCGATTCCGCGCCCCCTCGGACCGGAACGGGGCGACTCGTCATCGTCCTTGGCGGACTCTCGGCGGTATCGCCGTTCGCCATCGACATGTACGCGCCCGGCTTTCCTGAGATCGTCACCTCGTTGGCAACGTCGAGAACGGCCGTCCAACTCTCCCTGACGGCCTGCCTCGTCGGGCTCGCCGTCGGCCAGATCGTGCTCGGCCCGGTCAGCGACGCGATGGGGCGGCGACGCTTGCTCCTGGCCGGTTCCGGCATGTTCACCGTGTTCTCCTTGGTCTGCGCGCTGGCCCCGTCCATAGCAGTCTTCGACGTCGCCCGACTGCTGCAAGGGATCGCCGGCAGCGCGGGGATCGTCATCGGACGGGCGGTCATCAGCGACCGGTCCACCGGACCCCACGCAGCCCGCCAACTCACCACGCTGAGCGTGATCGGGTCGACCGCGCCGGTCCTGGCCCCGGTGGTCGGAGGAGCCATCCTCGGTGTCGGCTCGTGGCGTCTGGTTTTCGTTGCGCTGGCCGTCACCGGGCTGTTGTTGTCGACCGCAATCTGGGCGTGGGTTCCCGAATCGCTCCCCGTCGAGCGGCGCCGGACCGGCGGTCTGCGGGCCGCACTCGACGCGATGGGCGGTTTGCTTCGGCGCCGTGAAATGGTCGGCTATCTCTTCGTCATGGGTTGCGGATTAGCCGCCCTGTTCGCCTACATCAGCGGCTCGCCGTTCGTTTTCCAAGGCATCTACGGCTTGTCGCCCATCGGTTACAGCCTCGTCTTCGCCACGAATGCCGTCGGAACGGTAGCGGCCGGGACGATATTCGGATGGCTGGCCGGGCGCGTACGTCTCAACTCCCTGCTCGTCATAGGCGTGGCCATCACCGTCGCCTCGCTGATCACGCTGGCGACCCTGCTGGCCATCGGCGTCAGCACGTTCCCCACCACATGGGCCTGCCTGTTCGGCTTTACCTTCGGGTTCGGAATACTGCTGCCCGCGTCGATAGCCATCATCCTGGCGGTCGGCAACGAGGCCCCCGGAGCCGCTTCCGGCTTGCTCGGTGGCGCCCAGTTCGTGCTCGGCGCCGCGGCCGCACCTCTGCCCGGCGTTCTGGGCAACACCACCGCCATGTCGACCGCCGCCGTGGTACTGGGATGCGTTCTCCTCTCCGCGGTGGCTCTGATCACGCTCGCCCGGCCGTGGCAGGGCCACGGCGAGCCGACTGTCCGACCGGTCCATGGCGACTCGGTCGGAGCGGCCGGGTCGCCGCAGCTGCCACTCTGATGGACGGTGAGGCCCGTGCTCCCGTCCCCCCTCGCCGTCGGCCTCACGAGTTCCGCTCCGTCTGCCGGGCGCGGAAACGGCGCACGGCGTCGCGGTTCGCGCAGGCGTGGGAGCAGTAGCGCTGCCGACCGCCCCGTGTGAAGTCGCCGTACGCCCGGCCGCACTCGGTCAGGGCACAGCGGCCGAGGCGGTCCATGCCGCGGCTCGTCAGGTGCAGGGCGGTGCCCACACTGACCACTGCCCGCACCACACCGGCCAGGCCCAGGCCGTCGGCGCGGTAGTGGATATGCCAGCCGCCGTCGGCGTGGTCGGTCAGCCGGGGGTGTGTGGACGAGGTCGTCAGCAGCTCGTTGAGCAGGGCGGCTCGCCGTTCGGGGGTGTCGGCGTCGACGACCGCGAGCCAGCGCGGGATGAATTCCAGGATCTCCGCGAGGTCCTGGTCGTCTACCGGGCGGTCGATCGCCATGCCTGCGGCGACACAGCGTTCGGTGAATTCCCCAGGGGAACGCGGTGGCTTGGCCGCGAGGTCCAGCATGAGCCGGACGGGATCTTCTCCGTAAGGGTTCTGCTGCATAAGGGTATTACAGCAGCATGATCACGGAAGACTCCAGGCCCGGAAGGAAGCACCTCCATGCGCAAATGGCTGCCGTTAGTCGCCACCTGCTTGGGAACGTTCATGCTGCTCGTCTACTCGACGATCGTGACGGTGGCACTCCCCAGCATGGCTCACGACCTGCACGCGAGCTTCGGCTCCTTGCAGTGGATCGTCGACGTCTACACACTCGCCCTCGCAGGGTTGTTGCTCGGTATGGGATCACTGGGCGACAACCTGGGGCGCAAACGCCTCTACCTGGCCGGCCTCGGGGTCTTCGGCGTCTCCACGCTCGTCTGCGGGCTGGCCGGAAACGTCGGCGTGCTGATCGCCGCGCGAGCGGTACAGGGCCTGTCCGGTGCCGCGATGTTCTCAACCCTGCTGCCTCTGATCGGGCTCACCTACACCGGACGCGACAAGGGCGTTGCCTTCGCGGTCTGGGGCGCGGTCGCCGGTGCGGCCGCCGGTATCGGCAACGTCGCGGGTGGGATCCTGACGCAGTTCCTGTCCTGGCAGTGGATCTTCCTCGGCGGGGTGCCGCTCTGCGTGCTCACGGTGGCGTTGTCCGCCGTGGTGCTGATCGACGACACCAGCACCGCGACCCGCATCGACTACCTGGGCATCATCACCTTCACCCTGGCGGCGATCGGTATCACCTTCGGCGTCATCCGTGGTGGCGAGCAGGGCTGGGGGGCCACCTCGGCCGTGCTCGGCCTCGCCTTCGGCCTGGTGATGCTGATCGCTTTCATCCTCGTCGAGCGGACCGGCAGCAAGCCGATGATCGCGCCGGCCCTTTTCCGCAAGCGGGAGTTCAACGGAACGCTGGTCGCGGCCATGGGCTACTACCTTGCCGGGTTCGGGGCACTGCCGGTCATGTCGATCTGGCTTCAGGACAGCGTGGGACTCACCTCACTGCCCACAGCCCTGGTCATCACGGTGCAGCCGGTGGCGTTCTTCGCCACCTCCGCCGTGGTCGGCAGCAAACTGCACCGGCTCCCCTCGTACTGGACGCTCGGCGGCGGCACGGTGGCCGTGGGCGTGGGCAATGTCCTCATGCTGACGGTCGACGCCGGCTCCTCCTGGGCGGCACTGGTACCGGGGCTGATCCTCACCGGTATCGGCGCGGGCATCGTCTCGCCCGTGCTGCCCGCCATCGCCATGTCCGCCGCGCCCGAGTCACAGAGCGGGGTCGCCGCCGCCGCGGCCAACTGCGCGCGCCAGCTCGGCCTGGCACTGGGTATCGCCGTACTCGGCTCCGTATTCCACCAGTTCTCATCCGGCAAGGGGGGAGCCGACCTGCGCGCGTCGTACGCCAACGGGCTGTCCGCGGTGTTCGTGGTGGCTGCCGTTGTCGGGCTGGGGAGCGGGCTGCTGGCCCTGTGGCTGCTCAAGGCGCGGCGCCCGGCGGTCCAGCCGGCCTAGGTGAGTGAGTCCTGTCTCCCCTCCGGCGAAGGGAGACAGGACTCACTCAGGGGCCGTGCGGACTCTCGTCACTCGGCCCCAGGACGGGAGATCCGGGCACCGATCCGCCTTCTCCGTACGGTCGTTGTGGCCGTCTGCTTGAACACCCGGGTTTCGTTGACACCTCTCACGGGCTCGCTGACGATCTAGTCGGCCGAACATTTGCGCGCGCATCGCGCGAAGGCAGCGCGGAACTGGCCGCGCAAGCCGCGAATTGGCGAAGGGACCGTGAAGTCCGATGGCGACACAACGGCTTCAGATCGATTTCTCCGTAACCGAGCCGCTGGATGGATGCGGCAGTCGACGAGCCCATCGCGCTGGCCCAGTATCCGGGGCGGCCGGGGTGAGCAGTGTGGGGGCGACGGCGGCCGTATGTCGGGTGCCCCGCGACCGTCGAGCGAGTGGTCGGGTACGGAGGCGAACACCCGCCTTCCCTGGGGCACTTCACTGCTGTGGCATGCGCCTCCCTCATGGATTCTTACAACTTCCGGCCGGTGCGGCGACCGCGTACAGGAGGCTTCTGGGCCAGGCTGGCGGAAGGGATCACCCCGGTGGGTCACTGGAATTTGGTGGCCCGGCTGCAGGTCATGATGTGGCAGCACTGGTGCGCTGGTTAGCGCGGCTGCTTTCATGTTGTTGCTGAAGGATGTTGGCGATTCAGGGGCGGGACCACGAGAAGTGTGCCGTTCCGTCGATCAGCCCTCACCCCCGGACCGATTTCTCGCCAGCCGGTGGGATCAGAGAGCGTAGCTTGTCGCGGGTCTCCGGGTCCGTCGAGTAGATAATGGTCCCGATCATGCCTCGTGTCAGCAGCACCTTGTAGGTGTTGCGGACGAGCCGGTCGACGTCGTCGTCCGGGGTGGACTTGGTGAAGGAAGGGTCCTTGGACGCGGTGCGGTCCACGACCCAGCGATCGGTCCGCCACACGAGGTCCGGTCCCATGATCACGCCCGACCAGTCGTACTCGAAGCCCTGCGCCGTGTACACACACCCGATCTGGCCGAACCCCGCAGGGTCGGTGGCCCAGAGCGGTGCTGGAGGCGCACCAACGAGCGCACGGTCGCCGTAGAGGTTCCACGGCCTCGCCCATTCACCGATGGTTACGTCGGCGGGTAGTGCGGACATGCTGGAAGTGATCTTTGTTGTCCACTTCCAGCAGTAGCCCGCGGACATGCGAGCGCCGAAGTCCTCCGCCCGTCGCGCGGCCAGGAAGTCTTCCAACTCCTGTGGAGTGTCAGCGGTCAGCAGTTGCACCTTGGAGTCCGGCTCCCACACAACGGGCCCGTCGCCTTCCAGTCCCAGCAAGCTGGTCACCCACCGCAGGTATGCGTCACTGCCACCACACCGGAACTGACTGTCCAGTTCCACCACCGTGCACCCCAGCCCCTGCTCAGCCGCCGCCTGCCGGATCTGTTCCACCGTCCCCATCTCGCCCGGACGCACCACCTGGTGCTGATCCAGCAGGAACACCGGCACACGAGCCGCGTCGATCAGCTCCGCCACCTGCGGGCGGCCGGTGCGCAGCGCAGCCTTGGTGTAGCGATTGGCGGAAGTCTTGCGGAGACGATGCGCCTCGTCGCAGACCAGGACATCAAGATCGTTGGGCTCGGCCTCCATGAAGCTGTTGAAATAGCGGAAGAGCCGCTGGACCTCGGGCTTCCGGGCGCCCGCGACCTTGCGCATCGTCTTGGTGAACGACTGTGACCCGGTGGCGTGCAGGGCCGGAACCCCGCGCCGATAGAGATCGCCCAGCAGGGACAGGGCGATCACGCTCTTACCGGAGCCCGGACCGCCGGCCACTACTACGACCCGCTTGTGGTTGGAGCGCCGTGCCTGCCGCACCGCGGACATCACCGTCTCGTAGGCGAGTCGCTGCTCATCCAGCAGCACGAACTGCTCCCGACTGCGCACCTCTTCGGCAGCAACGGCCATAAGCTGCTTAGACGGGCGGACCTTGCCTTGGAGCAGAGCGTCGGCCGCGCCTGCGCCCGGCTTTGCCGCCAGCCTCGAACGCAGGTAGCTCAGGAAGGCGCCGCGCTGATCGCCCGTGAACATCCGGCCTCTATGGTCCTCGGCGACGGCGCGCAACCCTGCTACCCCGAACTCGGTCGCGTTGTGCAGGTAGGCCACTCCCGCGACCGACTCCGGGATCCGCTCCAATGCTCCGTTGAACGACACCAGGTAGTCGCAGTATCCGCGTACTTGCTCTATCGGGTTCAGGACCGGCGCCGGGTAAGCGGGGATGCGGCAGCGCAGCGGGTCGTCGTCCTCCGGGTAAGCCTCACTCCACTGCTTGAGTTCGACCACCACGTACGATGGTGCACCCGTGGCCGGATGCACGCCGGCGAGTATCACGTCCGCACGCTTGCTGGTCAGCGGCAGCCCGTACTCCAGCAGCATCTCGACCTCGCCGAGGCCAGCCTCCACCAACGCGTTGATCAGCGCCGGGATACTCCGCTCCCAGGAACGAACTTCCGCCGGCTGGGGCCGATGGTGGTGCTTGTGCAGGAAGTTCTCTTTCAGGAGTTCCGCCAGCCGTCCTTCGAGGTGGGTGCGATCGGCCAACGATGCCGCGGACTCACGGAACAGCAAGAAAATGCCCCCAGGCAGCACGAAGTGACTCGTGCGGGTGGGGGCATGTCCTTCTGTTCCGCGGAAGCGGAGCGGAAGCCCGTCGGGCCGCTGAGATGATCCCGCCATCCTAGAACAGGGGTGGGTCACGGTCTCAGGGTTTGGATATTGACAAGGTGGAGGGATGCGCACGGACCTCGTCCCGGCGCAGCAGAACCACACTGATGGGAGGAGGGCTCGGGCGGCACACGCAGAGGTGCACAGCGCGGCATGCTCCGCGATGTTTGTCCAAGAGGCAATGATCGCGAAAGTCGGGGTGCCGAGCGGTTTGTTCGCCGCCCGGAAGCAGGCCCAACCCGACGGTGCTCAGGCCGCCGTTCGCCAAGCCAGGTGCCAGCTCCAGCAGGCGGCCACCGACCTGGCCGCCGCCGACCACGTTGCCTGAACCGCATACCGGGCACGGAGCCCTCATCGCCCCTGGGAGGGGTACCAAAAGATGGACAACGCACGCGTGGGCCTTGATGAAAATTGAGAACCTCAAGGTCAGGGCCCCTGCGCTTGAGGTCCCTGAAACGCCCTTCACGTATTCCGGGAACGCCTGATGGGTTTCCCCAGGTCAGCACACTTTTCATCGAGAGTGATCCACCCGCCCGATCCAGCCGGCAACGTGCCCCTCGGTGAAGAGATCGATGCCGGCAAGCTCCGGCGCGGACACAGCCCCTGCGCCCTCCCGGCAGGGCACCTAGAGGACAGCGGCGCCGCGCTTCCCCCCTTTCACAGGGGGAAGGGCGGCCGGTACAGGCGCGAGGCGCGCCACCAAGCCCCCGTCTTCCCGGCGCACTTGACCCCGCATCGGTCGGGCGATCCACAACAACGGACCTACGGCGTGCCCAAGGCCCCGCTCGTCCACGCGGCGCGCAGCGCCTTCTTGTCCACCTTGCCGACCTTGGTCGTCGGCAGCTGGTCCAGCAGCACCGTCTTCCGGGGCGTGTACAACTCTCCCAACTCGGCGGTCACCGCCGCACCGACCGCCTCCGGGTCGACGTCAGGGCCGCCCTCGGCCGTGGCCAGGAAGATCTGTACGGCCTCCCCGTACTCCTCGTCCGGCACACCCAGCGCCGCCGCGTTGCGCACACCGGGCAGCGTGAGCAGGAAATCCTCCAGGACCCGGGAGTAGACGTTGTCGCTGGTGCGGCCGGTGACGATGATGTCCTTGGCCCGGTCGACGAGATAGAGGTACCCCTCGGCGTCGAGATAGCCCATGTCGCCGGTGCGCAGCCAGCCGTCGTGCAGCGCCTCCGCGGTGCGCTCCGGGTCCTCGTAGTAGCCGAGCATCACCGTCTCGCCACGGACGCACACCTCGCCGACCTGCCCGCCGGGCAGTGCCGCCGTGCTGTCTTCACCACGGATCTCGATCTCGACGTCGGACATCGCGCGACCACAGCTGCGCCAGAGCTCAGGCCGCCGGGCTCCCTCCGAGGCGAGATCCTCCGCACCGAACGCGGCGATACCGAGCGCTTCCGACTGCCCGTAGCCCTGGCTGAGCACGGGCCCGAACACCTCGACCGCCTGCTGCAGCCGACTGGGCGACGTGGCTGCGCCGCCGACGACTATCCACCGTAGCGCGGGCAGGGCGCCCGGCTCGCACTCCGGGTGGTCGAGAACCGCGTACAGCATGGGCGGTACGAACATGGTGGCGGTGATCCGCTCCTCGCGCAGTACCGTCAGCGCCGCGCCCGCTTCGAACTCGGGCAGCACGACGAGGACGGACCCCGTCACCAGAGCCTGGACCGAGGTGAGATGGCCGCTGCCGTGCGTGAGCAGCGTGGAGACGAGCACCCTGTCCGTGCCCTGGTCCATGGTCGGGAAGACCGCGGGGCGGGAGTTCTGCGGGTCGTCTTCCACCAGGTTCACCAGTGCGTCGTAGAGCCGGTGGCTGTGCGCGGCGAGCTTGGGGCGGCCCAGGGTCCCGCCGGTGTAGAGGACGGTGACGGCCTCGTCCGCTCCCGGGGAGGGCACGCCGTCGGGGCGCACGTCCGGGCACTCGGCTGCCAACGCCAGCAAGTCCGAGCACCGCTGCTCACAGGGCCCGAGGCTGAGCAGCACGGGGGCGTGGACGCTGCGGCCGGCCGCGTCGGCGGCCCGCCCCGCGAAGAGCGGGTCGGTGACCACGGCGCGCGCCCTGGACTGCTCGACCAGCGCGGCGAGCTCGCCGGGCCCTGGCTCGGGCGGCAGGAACACGACGCGGCAGCCTATGAGATGGACGGCAAGCTGCACCAGGACGGAGTCCACGCGGTTGGCCAGGAACAGCCCCACTCCATCGCCGGGCGCGAGCCCCTGCCCGCGCAGTGCATGCCCCAACCTGAACAGTCGCCGCCGAGCCTCCCCCCTAGTCAGCCGCTGCGCCCCCTGGACGAGCGCCTCGGCGTCCTCGTCCTTGTACCAGTGCTCCAGAATGCGGTCCAAGTACGTCCGCGGCTCGGATGTTTCCAGTGCGTTAACAATCACTGACACATCCAAACATGCTGCTCAGAAGCCGCGGCTCCACGGGGGCCACCTTCGGCCATCAGCTGGCGAAGTACCATGCCCATGCCCATGCCTTGATGAAGATTCGGTATTCGCAGGTCAGTTGAGCGCTTGAGGGAGCGCAGGGAACGCCCGTCATCATGGCAGGGGGGCTCCCCTTGGTGTGGCCCCAGCGGGCCCGTGCACGGAGACCGTCGGGCCGACAGCAAGGATCGGCCCGACGCCCCGCGCGAACCACAGGCCGCTGCCCTGCGGGGGTGTGGAACCTTCCGGCCCATGACCAGAACTTCCGCAGACGACCTGCCTGGCCCTACGGGGCGCCACAGCCCATCCTCACGCGCCCTTCAGCAGCCGAATCTTCATCCACGGTTTCATCGAAGCCCCGCACGCGTCGCCGCGAACGTCTCGGGTCCTCATCGCCCCTGGGAGGGGTACGAACAGGCCGAGGCGCGGGAGATCTCCACCGGGGTTGTCGGTGAGCAGGGCGAACCACCGCTCGGCCTGATCGAGCCAGGAGGGATTGATAGGGGGGAAGCTCACTGGAGGCGCCGGCGTGTGGCCAGTGCGGGCGGTGGCTATGCGGGACGCTAGTGGGGATCATGAGATGTGCGCCTGCGGCAGGTTTGAGCCAGATTTGTTGAACCTCGCGGCGCTCGAAGCGTCGGCCGCAGTAGCGCTCAATGAGCACAACAGCATCGCTCGGGACGGCGTCAACGCGATGCTTCTCATCCTCGGAGGGCGGCGTCGGAGGAGGGGGGCTGTGTCATCGATAGTTCCCATCCAGTCATCAACTCCCTTGCTAAAACGCCTCCTTGGGCGCGGCGGAGGTAAAGTATCCGACCCGCTAGCGATTGCGGCGGGACGAAGACAACAAGCAGGGGGACCACAGGATGCACCGCTTAGGCCGCGTGGGTTCGACCGCGTGGCAGCCATGGGCTCGCTTCACAGGCGGCGCTCATTGGCTACGACCTCAGTGCGTAGGCATTGGTCGTCCGGATGGCGTGTGCGTGGAACCCCACGGGATCTGGACGCCGATGTTCTGACCGAACTCGGAAGGATCTTCGTTGTCAGCTCAGGTGCCGGTGTGCAACCACCGGATCTATGAAGTCTTGATCGTTTTCTTGGTATCTGTGATTGCGGGGCTCACTGCTGGCGTGCTCTTGGCCGCGTTCGGCATGTCGCCGCTGGCCGCCGTGGGCGCCGGAGGGGCGACCATCGCGGGCTGCTTCGGGCTCGGCATGAGCGCGGTCTCCTACATCAAGAAGCAGGAGAGCTAGCGACACGCGGGGGCGCCTCCTCGCGTGGGCGCCCCTGCTTCAACTTGCATAGCGTCTATCGCCAATGCCGTTGCGTGACGGGTTTTAGGCAAGGAGAAACACGCCCCCTTCGGCCGGGCAGGTGACGCAGAATGAATGGCGCTGTGCGTTGTGCAATAACGGCACCATGACACAGATTCCATTGGCCGCGGCTGCGGAAATTAAGATTAGTTTTTCCGGGGACGAGGCTCGGAAGGCAGCGCGTGCGCTCGAACTCAAGAGCAACGAGGGCCGCAGTCGTACCATTCACTTCTGGGACAGCCCGGAGAAGGGCAGCGAGGGCGTCTCGCTGCCCTTCCTCGGTCGCGGGGTCATCATCCGTCTGCGTTTGGACGACGAGGATCGCGGGGCCAAACGCAAGGGGGACATGACCGTCAAGCTGCGACCGTGCCCTTCTCTGCCGTCCGACTGGCAGAAGGACCTCAAGGATGAGGATGAGGGCTGGGAGTTCACGATCGAGGAGGACCGCACCGGCCCCGCCTTCACGCCCGTGCTGTCCGCCTCACTGCAGGCCGACCGGAAGGTTGAGGCGGAGATTGCCGAGTCGGTACTCGGGCCCGAGGGTGGAGTGCTGGACCACCTCCTCATCAAGCCGCATCGCGACCTCCTGAAATCCGCCGTCGGCGTGAAGAAGGGCGACCTCGCGGATCTCAGGGCGCTCGGACCGGTGCACGCCGTCAAGTGGAAGCAGGAGTGGGACGGGCTACCCCGTCCCGTGGCGATCGAGGAGTGGATCACCGGGGCCCTGCGCTTCCTTGAGGTGTCGGTGCGTACAAGCACGGCCGAAGCGGCTGAGGCCGAGGAACTGCTCGTACGGACCCTGCGTGAGCGTGACGTCGAACCGCCGCGATTCGGCGAGACCAAGACCAAGGCCGTGCTGACCGCCCTCGCCCGCACCCTCGGGATCTGACGCGGTCGCGGCCAGGATCCCTTGCCCCTGGCACGCCCCGGCGTCCCCGGACGTCGGGGCGCTGTCATGCCCCCTAGGCGCGTTCCACCCCGACGCCCGACCCGACGAACGTTCAACCATATTGGTTGCATCGCCTACTACCAGAAACGCGTTTAGCCTAGTTCTGACGGATAAATCCAGCTACTCGCGACAGGAGGGGAGTAGCCATGGCCGGACAGGGCCAATACGCATTCGAAACGCACAGGGCTGTCGCCGACGCTGACCGCGCCGCGAAGCTGGCCGCGACCACGTCTCCGTTCCAGATCGAGGTGCGGTTCCTGGGAGGCCTGACGAACAGCCAGAAGCAAGTCTTCGCCAAGGCCGCGAACCGCTGGGCGCACGTCATCGTGGGAGACCTGGAGACAGCGGTCATTCATGACTTCAGCGGTCAGGTCGTGGTCGACGACCTCTTGATCGACGCCGAAGGCGTGCCGATAGACGGCGTCGACCAGGACCCCAATACCCTCGGATCCGCCGGTCCGACGCGGTTCCGGGGGGAGGATGCGGCCAGCGGTGCAGGACTCCCCGTGAAGGGGCACATGAGGTTCGACAGCGCCGACCTGGCCCAGATGGAAGAGGAGGGCATGCTCCTCGACGTCATCACGCATGAGATGGGGCACGTGCTGGGAATAGGAACCGTCTGGACCGACTTCGGATTCCTGAAGGACTTCCCCGGCCACAACCCGACCTTCATCGGCCCCGACGCCATGGAGGAGTTCGGCAAGCTCATCGGAGAAAGCCCCACCCCGGTACCTGTTGCGAATGTCGGCGACGAAGGAAGCGCGGGTGGCCACTGGCGCGAGAGCGTGTTCGCCAACGAGCTGATGTCGCCGAACATCGGCGGCCGCCCTGGCACCCCCGTGAACGACAACCCCATGAGCAGGCTGACGGTGGCGAGCCTGGGAGACCTCGGGTACACGGTCGATCTCGAGGCCGCACAGGACTTCGAGCTTCCAGATCTTCTCGCTATCGCGCGCTCGGACCGCGTCCCGTCCTCGGTGCCGCGGTATGTGGTGCACCCGACGATTCCGACCCGCATCCCGGCGGAGAGGCCCTGACGGACCTCACTACTGAGGGGAGACCTGACGGTTCGGCTACTCGACGAACGCCCAAGACATCGCTCTGCGCGCCGTTGACCACAGGCGAGTCGGCGGCACGCGGACGGGGCGTTGATGCGGTCGCCGTAGACCACCCAGATCAGGATGATGCGCGGGCGCAGGGTGTCGTCCTGGTCGCCGTACCGCGACCCGTCGGTCAGGTCCCAGCCGCGGCGCTCGGTGTGACGCCGAGGATCCTCCGGGGCGGTGGGCAATCTTCAGAGCCCGCAATAATCAATCCGGTCCGGGTGCTCGGGACCGAGCTTGTCAATGCGGCACTGGCCGACTCCCGGAATGATGTCGTGGTGGGGCTTCGACCAGTAGTAGTTCAGAGACCGGGGCTTGACGTTCAGGCTCGTAATCTCGGTGAGGTACTTGTCCATCCACTGAGCGACGGTTGACTTAGGGCTGGCTTTGGGGTGCGCCCCTTGTCGCGTAGCTGTTCCAAGTCTCGTACCTTGCGCCGTACGCGGGTTCTGTCTTGGCGCGGCGGGGCGCCGGCGGTCGGGGCTCGTCGTCCTTGATGCCCATCGTGACGCGGCCGTGCCACCAACCATCGCCGCCCCCTGGCTCTCGTCGGCTGGTGGAGCGCTCGCGGTGGCGTACGGGCTGGGTCGCTGCTGTGACGGCGGGGTCTGAGGGTCAGCTGTGCGCCCGCTGCACGACGAGGCGGGAGGGGGCGAACGATTCGCTACCGATGCATGGCGTGTCATCGGAGAGTGTGATCGTGAGTTGCTCTGTGCCGACCAGGGGACTGAGGTCTAGGGGACCGTCGCCTTCGCTGCACTGCCAGAGGGTGAGAGAGGTCAAGGTTGCCAGGTCTCGCAGTGGCCCCAGCCCTTCCGACAGGTCGCATCGCCAGAGGACGAGCTTTTCCAGCTGGGCGCAGCCGCTGAGCAGGCTGAGGTCGAGGGGAATGAGCTCGTTGAGTATCAGAGAGCTGAGGTGCGGCGGCGTCGGCATCCGGGCCCACTGGCGCAGTTGCGTTGCGCTGGCAAGAGCGAGCGAGGTGAGCGACGGCCACAGTTCAATTCCCTCAAGGCTCACGTACCGGACCTGGCGCTGCAGCGACAGGCTCGTCAGCTGCGGTCCGATCGGCAATTCTCCGAGGCTCTCGATCAGCATGGGGTGGGCCAGATGCAGGATCTTGAGGTTTGGCATGTCCCGCAACTGCTCGGCAAAGACCTCGGCGGGGCCTTCGGACAGTGAGAGCTGCTCCAGGACCGTCCCGGCCAGGGGTGTCAGATCTTGCAGCGCCGAACACCGGCTCAGTCCAACCTGGCTGAGCCTCGGAAAGTTTCTGAGCGGGGAAAGGTCGCTGAGCGTCGCGTTGTCGTACAGGTAGACACGGCGCAGGTCATCCAGGGCGAGCAGCGGCGTGAGGTCGCTGTGGTTGCCCTCCAGATGCACAGCCCGGACCGTCGGGATATACCGCAGGGCGTCGAGCTGCTCAGGCGTCTTCACATGCAGGTAGTCCTCATCCCATGCCCGGACAGCGAGGACTTCCCGCAGGTATGTCTCCGTGTCGAATGAGCTCCATGCCTGTGACAACTGGAAGGGGACGGGCGGGCGTACATCGTCCCGGAATCGGCAGATTGTCTGCAGGGCGGAATCCCCTTTGACCAGTGCCGCGGTCCGCACCACAGCCGCGGCACTGTAGCTGTCGAGTCCGTCATCGGGACCCGGCAACAGCTCCAGCACCAGCTCGCCGACCTTCGCGAGCTCCTCCGCGTCGCTCTGACTGCGCGGCGGCAACAGCTCCTGCGTCCTTGCCTGCACCGTCGCCCGGACCGCCGGGTCCAGCTCCGGGGCGTGTTCCAGGCACGCCGCCGCCAGCAGCACGAGCCGGTGCCGGTGGCACTTCTCGTCGTCGGCCCGCTGCAACAGCTCGGTCAACAGCCGGGCCCGCTCGTCCACGCGCGCGTGCCCGACCGCCATCTGGACGACATCGTCCCACTGGTCATCGTGTGCATGCCGCACGAGCACGCCGAAGTCGCGGGACTCGACGGCGGCCTTCGCACCCAGGTAGTCCTGGAAGGTGCGGTGCACGAAGTTCACGGCCCCCGGCTGTGGCTCTCGCAGCAGACCGCTTCTGATCAGCAGGTGGGAGAACACCTGTTCCGCCGTTCCCTGTACCTGAGGCATGGCGTCGAGCCACTGCCCCATCATCTCCACGGTGTCCGTCCGGCCCGCCTCAGCTCGCCCATTGCGGATGAGCCAGTACGAGAACCGCTGGAGCAGCGCCATCTGTTCCTCGCGTGTGAGGTCGACGCCCTCGACTCCGATGACTTCGCGTTCGGTGTCCCTGCGCACCAGGAGCATGTCCAGGGCAGCGTCGTACAGCTCCTTGCGCGCGCGGGGCAGCTGCATCCGGCGGTCCCGGTTGAGGGCGCAGAGCAGTGCGCACATCAGCGGGTTCGTGGCCAAGCGGCCCAACGCCCGGCGTGTGCTGACCGCTTGAAGCAGTGATCTCTCGTATGTGTCGAGCCGGACCCGTTCGGCATCTCCGCCGCACTCGTGCCGCGCCGCGTCATGCCAGTGCTCGATGAACGCGCGGATGTCATCCCGTTCCATCGGGAGCAGTGAGTGGGCAGCGAAACCATGCTGGCCAAGCCAGCCCTCCGGTACCGCGGACGGCCGGGTCGTCACCACGTACCGCGCGTGCGGGAAGGCCGCGATCAGGCTTCTCAGCCAGTCCTGGGTGCGCTTGCGCAGCCGCGTCGGCACTTCGTCGACGCCGTCGACGAGGACCAGTGCCCTGCCTTCGGTCATCAGGTTCTCCACCCAGCCGACCGGTGCTGAGCCGTGCAGCGGCACGCCGGCCGCCTGCAGGAAGTCTTCGGGAGCGGGCAGGGCACCGGACGAGGCGAAGGTGCGCAATCGTAGGACGAAGGGGACGCAGCGGTTCCAGTCGTCCAGCTCTCGGCCGAACCTGCGGTGGGCGGCGTTCAGCGCGAGCCACTGCACTAAGGTGCTCTTGCCCGATCCCGCAGGACCGCGCAACAGGATCCGGTCGCCTTCGGCCAGTGCCTGCTCGGCTTTGACAGCGACCTGGCCCGTACCAGGCGAACCAAAGCCCTCGTGGTGGGCGCCCTCGCCGCTCACTGCCAGGCTGATGTACGCCGTGTCCAGCGGCCACTCGCTTGCCGAGCGCCCGAGCGTCAGCCCGAACAGCTCCAGCCGCCCATGCGTGGCAGCCATGTAGTCCGCGTAGCGCTGCTCGAAGTCCAGTGCCACCGCCTCGGGGCGGCGACGGCTTCCGGCCAGGTCCTCCACCAAAGCCTGGGTGCGACCCGCCGCGCGGGTCTGTTCGACGGCCGCCCGCGCAGGAAAGGAGGGGTGTGTGGTCAGTTGCTCCACCACGTGCGTGCAGCACAGGGCCAGGAGTTCCCCGTACAGATCGAGTGCCCGCGCGCTCAGCCCGGCGGCCGGGGAGCGAAGTTCGTCGCGCAGCCGCTCGGGATCCAGGTCCAGTCGGAAGAGCAGGTCCGCGTCGATGTCGCCCACAGCGGCGAAGTTGTCCCGCACGGCGTCGACGGCCGCCAGCCGTTCGTGTTCTGGCAGCGAGCTGTGCGACTCGGCAAGGCGTTTGGACAGGAGCTTCGCCAATCGTTCCGGGTTTGCCGCGCGAGACAAGGAACGAACGGGAGAGTTCACCAGGCCGGCACCAGACCGCGGGGCGATCAGTGACTTGGCGACCGTGCCCAGCACGGCGGCCGCGAGACGGGTGACTACAAGTTCCATGCCCTGCATGGCAGTTACTCCCCCCGGCGATACCTGTTGGGGATCATACGGCGCCCGCCTTGGCGGACGTTGCGAAAACGGTGCTGGCATGAGATGCGGTGCGTCGTTCTCGTGCGTGGGCTGGTTCTCGTGGCGACACTGTCGTCGTCCGTGACGAGGCTGACCTGGCAGGGCCGCTATCGATTATGTGTTCGATAGTCGGCGGTGGCAGGATGCGAGAATGGCAATGGAACGTGACGTCCCCTCCGGCCTCGATGCCCGTGATCCTGGGCCTTGGTCGGGCGAGGCAGGGATCCCCAGCGACCTGCTTGCGGCGAAGGGGCTGGTGTATGACCCGAGTGGGTTTACGTGTTCGCGGCCCGTGCCTGAAGCGGAGAGCGTCGAGTACGGGGCATGTGAGTTCACGCTGGATGGCCTCTCGGTCAGGTTTCGTGTGGCCAAGACGACCCCGACGAAGGTCGGTCAGTTCGTCACGGTGTGGAAGAGGTCTCCGGGCGGGCCGATCCAGCCCTTCGATGCTGAAGATCCCGTTGATCTGTTCGTCATCAGCACTCGCGAAGGCCAGCGGTTCGGGCAGTTCGTATTTCCGCGGGACGTGCTCTGTGAACGGGACATCGTGTCCAGGAACGGCTCCGGCGGGAAAAGGGCATTCCGTGTCTACCCGCCGTGGGTGACGACCACCAACCGCCAAGCCCGCAGCACGCAGGCGTGGCAGTTGAACCACTTCCTGCATCTGCCTGAGGCCGGGCCCATCGACACGGCGCGCGCCCGTGCGCTCTATCACTCCGGTGTCCGTAGGTGACCTTGTATTTGCAGTCAGCGGATGGATGACGGGGCTGAGAATGGCGATCTGGTGGGGACCGATGGCCGCCCTGGGCAGCCGTCCTGGCAAGCCTTACCAGCCTGAACGACGGGGCGACAACATCCACCCACCCACCCCGCCCGACACCATCAGCCGGCCCGTACGAAGCTGAGCAGCACACCGCTGCCGAGCCACGGCTCGACTCCGCAGCACTGCCAGCCTTCGGCCTCGATGGCCCGGACGGCTTCGTCGACTCCGCGGTCCGCCCGCCTGACGGCCCGTTTTCCGTACACCGGTCGATTGAGGTAGAGCTGGACCGTGTGCGTCACCTCTCCCGCTTCCCTCGCCCTGCGGGCCTCTCGGGCCAGGCTCCACAGGTGGCGCCGCTTCATGCTCGTCATGGGGTACCTCCGTGTCGTCTCGTCGGGCCGGACCCGTGCCAGGTCCTCCCACTCGGCGTGATCGGCGACCGCGCACACCGCCGCGTTCCGGCTGGGCAGGTCGGTGGCGACCAGGGCATGACGTCCGTCGTCTCGCCGCGCCCAGGCGTTCCAGGCGCCCGCGCCGCCTTCGACCCGACCGACGGCCGAGCCGCCGGCAGTACAGATTCGGCAGCTGCCGTCGTCCAAGCCGTACAGAACGAGGCCGCAACGGCCCAGGAGCAGTGCAACCTCAGGGGTCATGGCACCTCCCGGTGCGGGTGCGCCCGGCGCCGGGTTGCAGGTGGCAGCGGTGCTGCCCCCGTACGGCGCGGCGACAGCCGCGATTCCGACTCTGACTTGCCAACTGTGGTGCACACCACTGAACTTGTGATGAAAAACTGATGATCCGTGACGACGTGGGGGTGGCAATGGGGGAGTCGGGGGAGCTGCACGTCGCGATACTCGGACCCGTGCAGGTGTGGCGGGGCGACCGGGAGGCGGCAATCGGCCCGGTCCGCCGGCAGGCGGTGTTGGCGGCGCTGGTGCTGCGCGGCAGCCGGTTGGTTAGTTATGAGCAGCTGATCGACGGGGTGTGGGGCGACAAGCCGCCGCCGACGGGTCGGCGCGTCCTGCCCAGCTACGTATACGCGCTGCGGCGGGCCCTGGACGTGCCCAGTGTGGGGCAGGACGGATCGGTGATCCGTGGTGGGTCGGGCGGCTACCGCTTCGCCGCGCCGGTCCGCCTCGACACGGCACGCCTCACCGAACTCTCCGTGGGGACGGGAAGGCTGTTGGATGCCGGTGACACCTCGGGGGCGCTGGCCGATGCTGAGCAGGGCCTGCGGCTGTTCCGCGGGGAGCCGCTGGCGGGGCTGCCCGGCCCGTACGCGTCCGGGGAACGGCAGCGGCTGCTGGTCGAGCGCCGGTCCCTGCAGAAACAGCGGCTGGAGTGTCTGCTGCGGCTCGGCCGCGGAAGCGAGGTGCTCGCGGACCTGGCCTCGCCGGAGGCCGCCCCTCCGCTGGACGAGCCGGTGCAGGCGCTGAAGATCCGGGCGCTGTACGGCATGGGTCGGCAGGGCGAGGCGCTCGCCGCGTACGAGGGGCTGCGGCGGCGGCTGCGGGAGGAGTTGGGGGCCGCGCCGTCCGCGGCCCTGCGGGAGCTGCACGCGGCGGTGCTCCGGCACGATGACAAGGCCGTCATCGGCGGATCGGGCACCAATGGCGGCTCGGGCACCAGTGGCGGGTCCGCCTCCCCGGGCGCGGGGACTGCGTCGAAGGCGTCCACGGTGGATGCCGCGTGGCGTCCTCGGGCTGCGCCGCCGTCGGTGTCGGTTTCAGTGTCGGCGCAGGCACGGTCGCCCCGCACAGTGAACGAACTCCCGGGAAACGCAGGCAAGTTGATGGGGCGCGGCGCGGAGGTCGCCACGCTGACCGCGCCCGCCCCCGACGATGGCGTCATGGTGGCGACGGTGGATGGCCCTGCCGGGGTCGGAAAGACCTCGCTGCTGGTGCATGCGGCGTGGACGCTTCGCCCCCAGCACCCGGACGGCGTCCTCTTCCTCGATCTGCTCACGCACCACTCACCGGCGGGTGACCGCCCCATGACGAAGCGACTGCTCCAGCGGTTGCTGCGCACGCTCGGTACGGCCGACGCGGACATTCCCCAGGACCGCGACGGTCTGATCGCCGCCTGGCGCGACGTCACCAGCGGGCGGCGGCTGCTGCTCGTACTCGACGATGTGGGAAGCGCCGCGCAGGTGCGCCCCCTGCTGCCCGCCGGTCCGGGCAGCCGCGTGCTGGTGGCCGGACGGCATCGGCTGACCGGGCTGGACGCGGACCGGTGCGTGACCCTGGAGCCACTGCCGACCAACGACTCGATCTGGCTGCTGCGCCGCCTGATCGGCGGGGCGCGCAGCGACGCCGACCCGGAGGCCGTCAAGGACCTGGCGCGGCTGTGTGGGGGCCTGCCGCTGGCCCTGCGGATCGCCGGCGCGCGGCTGCAGCACCGTCCGTCGTGGACGCCGGCCCACCTGGCGGCGCGGATGGCGCGGGAGGAGCGGCGACTGGGCGAGCTGAGCGCCGGGGACCGCAGCGTGGAGGCCGCGTTCCACATGTCCTACGAGCAGTTGAACCAGGCCCGGCAGCGGGCGTTCCGGCTGCTGGGCCATGCACCGACGCCGGAGTTCGACGCGTGGACGCCGGCGGTGATGCTCGGGGTGGGCGTCGACGAGGCGGAGATCGTCCTGGAGGAGTTGTACGACGCGAGCCTGGTGCTGCAGCCGGGCCCGGGACGGTACCGGCTCCACGACCTGGTGCGGGTCCACGCCCGGAAGCTGGCAGACGTCCGGCCGGAGGAGGCGGCGCAGGCCCGCCGACGGGCACTGGAGCTGTACGTCCAGGCGGGTCGGCTCACCAGTGACGACGGCCGGGCATCGGACGGGGATCCGCAGCGGTTCGACTCCGCGCGGGACGCGGCGCGCTGGCTGGACGCGGTGGGGGCGGACCTGGCGGACGTACCGAGGTATGCGGCGGCGCACGGCGAGGACGTCCTGGCGGCGGAACTGGGTGTGGCGCTGCGGGACTACTTCCTTCACCACGATCGTTACGACGAGGGCCGCACGGCGCTGAAGTCGGCGCTGCGCGCCGCCGAGCGCAGCGGGGATCCGGCGCTGCGGGCCCAGGTGGCGGCGTCGCTCGGTCTGCTGGACTACCAGCAGGGCCGACTCGCGGAGGGTGGCGACTGGTTCCGGCAGGCGCTGAAGTCCGCCCGGGAGATCGGCGACGAGACGTTGGTGGCGCTGGCGCTGACCGGTCTGGCCACCCAGGACTTCTTGCAGGGGCAGTACGACACGGTGACGGCCACTATGGATGAGGTGCTGCCGGCCCTGAAGCGGGCAAACGACGCGTGGGGAGAGTCTCTGGCATTGGCGCTTCGGTCGATGAGCCGGTTCACGCAGGGCGAGGTGCGTACGGCATTCGCCGACGCGCGGGCGGGGCTCGCCGCGGCGGAGCGCAACGGCCGCCCGATACCCATCAGTCAGCGCCTGATCGGCCTTGCCGACGGGCATGAGGCGCTCGGCGAACGGGCGGAGGCGCGGGCGGTGCTGCTGCGCAGTGAGGCACTGCTGCGGGAGGCCGGGGACCCGCTGCTGCTGGCGTTGACGTTGACACGGCTGGGGTCGATCGCGGAGGACCTTGGGGAGGCGGAACGCCGCCATCGCCAGGCATTGGAGCTGCACGCAGGTATCTCGCGGCGTTCGGAGCCGCACCGCACCCGACTGGAAATGGAGATCCGGCGCCGCCTGGGCCAGTCGTACGCGCAGGCAGGAGCACGGGTGCGGGCACGACGGCAGTTCTGTGCGGCGCTGGCTTTGGAGCGAGCAGCGGAACACCCGGAGCTGCGGGAGCAGTTGAGGGCTTCGCTGGCGGAAGTGGACGGGGAGTGAGCCCGCGGCAGTCGCCGGCCTGCTCAGCTCTCTCCTCAGTTCTCTCCTCAGTTCTCTGCTCAGTTTCCGATGTTGGTCAGCCCGTGGGGCGTCTCCACCACGTTCAGAACCGATTGGGAATCGATCCCGTACGGCAAGCCGGACGGGGAGTAGAGGATTGCCATCATCACGTACCCCTTGGGAACGCTGCTCTGCGAGTTCCTGAAGAACGGTTCCACCAGATACCAGACGCTGCCCTCGGGGTTCTTCGCTATCGACTGGGCGACGTAATTCTCGATGCGTGACATGCCGAGCGGATTGTTGTTGGTGAGCAGTTGTCCGCAGGGGCTGAGGTTCTTCTTCAGCTTGTTGGAGCCCCCGAACCGTGCGGCGATGATGTGGCAGCGCGCCAGGTCCTCCGCCGGTTCCAGGCCGAGTCGCCGCACGGTGACGCGCGCTTCCGCATAGCCAAACGGATCCGGCTTCTGTTCCTCTGGGTTGCTGTTGTTGGGAGGCTTCTTCAAGCAGGCTTCACCGGTCTCGGTGCGGGGGTTGGGCTCGGACCCGAGTGAATTGAGGATCCAGCCTTCACCGTTCGGCTTCGCATCACTCGGCATCTGCTGGGCGCAGTCCAGTGGCCGGTCCTCGTCGTCGATGGCTGCGAGGGCGGCCCGTTCCGCCAGGTCCGCGGGTGAGGGCGCGTCGACGAGCAGCTGCTCGTCCTGCCGTTGTGCCTGCTGCAGTTCGGTGGTGTCCACCGCGGCCAGGACACGGACCGTGGTGTCGGCGGTGGAGCGGACCTGGTAGGGCTCCGGTACGCCGCTGATCCGGGCACGGGCTTCGGCCTCCCGCCGCTTCGCGGCGTGCTCTGCCGTGTAGAGCGGCGCGGCCTCGGTGTCCGTGCAGGCGATGTCGCCGGCGCTGTCCAGCGGTAGTTTCTCGGTGGCGGTGCAGGTGCCGGCGGGGCGGCCCTCGATCTGTACGGTCGCCGTGAGCCGGACCGTGACCTGGCCGTCGGAGATGCGTTTTCTGGCTTCCGGGCTCGGGGTGATTTCGGTGATCCGCGTGGTCACCTCGCAGCCGCTGGTGCCGCATTGCAGAGCCGGTTCCGTCTCCACCTTGGCGGTGATTTTGGCATCGAGCGCCGTTTCCAGTTCCGGGATGTTGTCGCGGAACTCACCCATCAGGGCTCGCGTCTCGGACTTGGAGAGCGGGGCGACGGTGAAGGAACCTGCCGCGGGGGCGGCCGCGCGGGCGCGGACGGCGGTGAGTACGTCCCCGGCTCCCGGCTTTCGCAACACAGCCTGCTGCACCACGGATGATCCCGCATGGCTCGCCGGCGTGCTTCGGGGGGTCGTACCAAGACCAAGTGCCGTACTGGGTGCCGTACGGGGCTTGAATTCCAGCAGCCGGTGAGGGCGCGCTTTCGACACGTACAGGGTGCCTTGTGGCGTGGTCGCCTGCAGCGCCGGAACACCGTTGACCGTGACGGGTGGGGCGTCCTGGTCCGGCAGCCTCGTCTCCTTGCTGTTGAGTGCCTTGAGCAGCCGGTTGGCGAAGGTGATGGGGCTCTGCCCGGCCTCAGGGATGTCACCGGCGCCCTTGTCGTGGGCCTTGGTTGCGCCGGCGACCCACTGGCCTGCGACGCCCGGGGCGCCGTCGGAGCCGTCGGGGCCGTCGGGAGTACCCGGCGTGCCCGGCGTGCTGTCGGGCATCTTGACGTAGTCGATGCCGCCGACGGACATGGTCGTGACCTGTGCCCCGTCGTACTCGGCCGTGCCGAGTGCGGTGCCGGAGGCGGTGGCGCGTATCTCGGTCCAGGAGGAGCCGTCCATCGTGGGGCGGTAGCGGACGGCGGGTTGCAGCGCCAGGTCCACCAGCGCTGCCGCGATCGGGGCGCGGCGATCCGGTGGCGGCGAGTGGACGGCGTCGGGCCGGAGCAGCAGTGCCGCCGTGACCGCGGCGGCCAGGCCCCCGGCCAGCAGGGCGGCCCGGCGCCCGGTGCGGCGGCGGCCCGTGCTCCGGGCGGCCGGTGGGCTTCCGTGCGGCTGCTGTGGTGGTGGTCCGGGTTGCCGGGGCGGACTCCATGTTGAGGACTGCGGCGCAGGCCCTGGTCCCGGTCCTGGCCCTGGTCCCGGTCCTGGCCCTGGTCCCGGCGCGCCACTCGGGCCGGTTTGGGCCCTCCCGCGCGGTTGCGCCCAGGTGGAGTTCGCCCCGCCCGTCGACGCTGTCGGGCCGCCCGTCGACGCTGTCGAGCCGCCCTTCGACCGCTTTGGCGGTGTCGGCCGAGCGGTGGGCGACGCGGTGGGCTGCCGGAGGGGTGGTGGCACGGCACGCGGCGTCCCCAACCAGGTCGGCAGCTTCGGATCGCCATTCGGGCCGTCATTCGCGCCGTCAGGTTTTTTCTGCCAGTAGTGGTCGCCCACCGAAGCTCCCTTCTCAGGTTTTCCTGGGACCTGAAACGCGCGTGTGGTGCCGGAGCCGGGGCATCACCGCGACCGGTAGCACACGGTGTAGGCGAGGTCCGGATAGTTCCGGTTCCGCCAGCTCGACCACCCGTTGTTGCCGCAGAAGGCAGCGTCGCTGTAGCGGCTGGTGCGTCCGGTGACGACGACGTTGGAGGTGCCGCATGAGCCGGTGTTGGTGAACGTCGCGTTGTCGTCGCTGCCGCGCTTGAGGAGGCACTGGCGCACTGTCGCGTAGCCGATGTCATCCGGGTAGTTCATCGACAGGCACAGCAGGACGTCCAGGTTGGAGGTGTCGGGACCGCTGATCCGCTGCCAGCGGTTGTAGCGCGGCCAGCCGTCACACTTCGACTTGTCACCGCCGCGGTAGACGGCGAGGACCTTGAAGTTGCCGGTCTCGCAGGACTCCTTGTCCCAGGGCCCCGTGGCATTCGAGCCGTAGACACAGTCGCCCTGCTCGGCGTGGTAGGCGTCGCCGCCGGGGCTGAGGTAGCTCAGGCACAGCACCAGGTCGTGGGCGGTCGAGGAGACGCTCCGGTCCCTGTCGGTGACGTTGTCGCACCTGTCCAGGTCGGTGGTGTCGTGGTAGAGGTCCACTACCTTGAAGGCCCCGGTCGTGCAGGCCGTGGCGCTCAGGTCCGGGTCGTCGGTCGTTCCTTCGTCGTCGAAGCAGGAACCGATCTCGGCGTCCCCGACGGGGTCGGGCGTGGCCGACGGGGTCTCCGTTTCCTCCTCCTCGGACGGTGTCGCCTCCGGTGTGGTGGATGTGTCCTCCGGTAGGTAGGAGTCGTCGGAGGATGGCTCGGCCGGTTGGTAGGTCGACGGGGAGGAGGAGTCCGCGGCGGACGAACCGTCGTTGTCCGAGACGGTCACGCCGATGAGGACCAACAGGGCGATGAAGGCGGCGACAAGTCCAGCACCGATCTTGCCCGCGGAGGTGTTTCCGCGCAGTGGCCCCGCTGGGGCCGCGTTTCCCGGTGACGGCACCGTACGAGGGCCGCGCGCTGACGGCGTGGTGGGCGGCCCCGTTCTCCGCCGAGGAGCGGTCGACGGCGTGGCGGGGGCGGCGGATGCCGTGCGTGCGGTGGCGGCGAGCTGCTCCGCCCAGGCCGCCGGTGTCGGCCGCCGGGCCGGGTCCTGGCTGAGACTGCTGCGGGCGAGGTCGGCGAGCTTCGGGTCGATCGCGGTCAGCGCGGCCGGGTCGGTGGCCGTCTGGTCGCGGGCGAAGAGCCGGACGGCGAGCAGGGCGAACTTGTAGACGTCGCTGGAGCGGGTTGCCTTCTCCTCGCCGGCGGGGATCTGCCAGTCAGGTGTCTCGGCCTGGGGCAGCGTGGTGGCGCCCCGCAGGCGCATGGCGTCGCAGTCGATGAGGAAGCACTCGGGCTCCGGATCGGTGGTGAACAGCAGGTTCTTGGGCGAGAGGTCGCCGACGGTGATACCGATGCGGTGGAGCCGGTTGAGGGTGGCCGCCAGGTCGGCCAGGAGGAGGACCCGGTCGCGGTCGCTGATGCTGAGGCCGATCCCGGCGACGTAGGTGTCGGTGTTGAGCAGATACTCCAGGTTGGCCAGTCGCCGGGTGCCGGCGGACGTGCTGGTCAGGCTCCTGAAGGTGAACTGGAAGCGGTCGGGCACCAGGCGCATGAGCAGCCCGCAGGTGTGGCCGTTGTGCCGAACCACGGCCGCCGGCCAGGCCGTCTTGTCGCACAGCCAGCGGCCTTCCGCGGCGGTCAGTCTGCCGGGCAGATCCACCTGCGCGGCCAGCGCGGCGGCGTCCAACTCAGGCAGTACGGCAGGGGAGTACTCCTTGTAGGCAACGTCCCAGCCGCCGTCCACCGCCTTGTTGATCTTCTTGTTGGCGACCTGGTGCACCGTGCCCTGCCCGCCTTGGCCGAGTTGGCGCCCCAGGGTGAGCATGCCGCGTTCGACAACAGGTGTGGACGGGGGTGTGTGGTTCACTCTGCCGCTGCTCCCATCTGCCGCCAGATCACCAGCAGCGTGCGGTCGTCGTCGAAGGTCTCCCGGGAGAAGTCGAGGAGGTGCGCGAGCCATGCCGGGGAGGTCGGCGCGGCCAGGTGGTGGGCGAAGAGGGCGCCCACCTGGCCGTCCCCGTCGCCGAGTGGGTCCGCGAAGCCGTCGGTGCCGACCAGCAGGGCGTGCCCGGACTCCAGCCGCACACTGGCGTGTTCGAGCACCTCGGGCACGTGGGGGAGCGGGGTGACCTCGTTCGACACCAGCAGGGTGTCGGAGCCGGTCTTGGAGCTGAAGAGCGGCTGGTAGCGGCCATTGGACCGATCCAGCACCCAGGCCACCGAGTCGGCGATGCGGCACAGCTCGGCCGTGGGCCCTGCCGGGTCGGGCCGCACCACGCCGGCCACCAGGGTCGTCGCGTACAGCCCCGCAACCTCGCCCGCCTCGGGCTCCCTGCCGCCCAAGCGCCACATGGCCAGCTGCCGCAGCCGCTCGGCGGCGTGCAGCACCACGTCCCGGAAGTCCAGCTCGCCTTCGCCGGACGACAGCAGGTACAGCATCCGCTCCACCGACGACCGGCAGGCTTCGACGGCGCCGAGCTCCGAACTGGAGGCGCTGGACACGCCGTCGGCGACCGCGAACACGATGCTGCCGCTCTCCTCGTGGACGGCGGCCCGCGCCGCGTCCTGGCGGGGCTGCCGGTAGTAGCGGTGCTTGGCGCCGCGCACCGAGGCGAAGCGCAGGCAGAGGGATGACGTCGACCAGCCGTCGCACTCGGTGTCGGGGAAGTCGAAGGCATACTGGCCCGGCGGCCGGGCCTCGAACTCGGGGCCGGGTGTTCCCACCGTGATGCGCTGCCACGGTACGGCCCACGGCGCGACGGGCGGCGCCGGTGCCGCGGCCCGGCCGTCGTCGGCGCTGTGGAGGCGGCGGCGGTCCATGCCCACTATCCGACCTCGTCGATCGCCATGCTGAACTGTTCCGGGCGGTTCACCACCAGCTGCGGGCTGCCCGAGTTCAGTGCCTGGCCGGAGGCGACGAGGCTCGCGGTGAGCGCATGGAAGAACTCTGCGACCGCCCGCCCGATGTCGGTCCCGGGCTTGGCCACGAAGGCGAACTCCGGCCGCGTCGCCACCTCCACCATGGTGCGGGCCTGGGCGTCACCGATTCCGCAGGCCACGATGTTGGGGGCGGTCGGCGTCTGCGCCCGGTCGGTGAGCCGGCCGTGCGGCTTCCGCCAGGCCCCCCGGTCGGTCGGCTGTCCGTCGCTGAGGAAGAACACCACCGGCCGGTGCACCTTGTAGCCCTCGCCGCGCAGCCACTGGATGTCGGACGGGATCCGGTCCAGCAGGTCGTCGAAGACCGCCTTGTAGTTGGTCAGGCCCCGGATCTCGACCTGCGGCAGGCTGGTCTCGTGGCGCATGTCGGCCACCGCGAGACGCACCTCCACGTCGTCGGAGAAACCCAGCACCGCCAGCCGCAGCTTGGCCGCGACCATCGGCTCGGCCCGCAGCCCCTCGCAGAGCGAGATCAGGCCGTTGGACAGCTCCTCCTTGTACGGGCCCATCGAGCCCGACTCGTCGGCGAGTACGTAGGCCGGCAGCAGTACGCCCTTGGTTTCCGCCATGCGGATCCGTTCCCCGTTTCCGTCTCACACCTCGTCCGGGCGGCGCGCGCCCGTCGGGCTCACCATTCGTTGTTGAGCATCAAGGCTCTGGTCACGCCGTCGCGGGCGGCGAACGTGCCGAGTTCCTTCTCTGTCCTGGAACCGATCCGGTCCGCCAACTCCCGCACCAACTTGTCGATGCATGCCATGCCGCAACGCCCACCTCCGTTCCGGGCGTTCGTGCCTGCCTCTCCGGCTCTGCGAGGTCTCGCCAACCATGGGCCCGGACACTGAAATGGAGGTGAAATTTCGATGGTCCGCGAGCTGGGAGCAGGGGAGTACCGATCCTCGGCGCGGCTTCGCATCGAGGCGCTCGGGCCGGTTTCGGCATCGCGCGGTGCACACCTGCTGGACGTAGGACCCGCACGGCGAAAGGCCGTAACTTGGGCCCCGGAGCTCATGCCGTGCGTTTCAGTGCGCTCGTACGCTGCTCCACTGGCTCGCCGTATGGCGCTCAAGCAGCAGGCGTGGGAGCCGGCAGAGGCAAATGCCTCAACCGACCCCGTCCCGGTACTCGTTGGGGCTGACCCCCCGCACCCGCTTGAAGGTGCTGCTGAGGGAGAACGCGTCCGCGTAGCCGACGGTGCGGGCGATGCTGTCCAGGGTGTGGCCGGGCTCGGTCAGGAGGCCGGCGGCGAGGGTGATGCGCCACTGGGTCAGGTAGCTCATCGGGGGCCTGCCGACCAGGGCGTGGAACCGGTGGGCGAAACCGGAGCGGGAGAGTCCGACGGCGTCGGCCAGTTTGCCGACGGTCCAGGGGCGGGCCGGGTGCTGGTGCAGCAGTTGCAGTGCGCGGCCGATGGCGGGGTCGGCCATGGCCCGGTGCCAGGGCGGCGGCTCGCCGTCCTGCCGCTCCGTCCAGGTACGCAGCGAGACCATGAAGAGGAGGTCGAGGAGGCGGTCCAGGACCACGGGCTGGACGGCCTCGGGGCGGTCGACCTCCGTGGCGACGAGTTCGAGAATCCCCTCGGCGCCGGTCGCTCCGGAGAGGAGAAGGACCGGAGGCAGCGATTCCAGGAGCCACGGTGAGACGTCGCCGGCGAATTGGTACGCGCCTCGGATGATGGCGGTGTCCCCGTCGTGGTATCCGTCATTCCGGTCATGGTTCCGGTCATGGTTCCGGCCACGGGTCCTGTTGTGGTCCCCGTTGGGGTCCCCGTCGCGTTGGCCGGCGTGTTGCCCGTTGCGCTGCTCGCCGTAAGTCTTACCCGCCGAGACTCGCCAGCGGTCGCCCGCCCGGTCGGGGGGTTCGTCGGCCAGGGCGCAGCTGTTCGGACCGTAGACGACGATGTGTGCCGGGGTGGCGGGGTCGTCGGCGAGGGTGTGTGGCTCGGGACCTCGGACTATGGCGATATCGCCGGCCCGCAGCCGCCTCGCCGGTTCGCCGTCCCTGAGTAGCCAGGCGCTTCCTCGTATGACGGCTTGTATTGACATCGGTGCCGCGTCCGAGTAACAGACAGACCACGGTGGTTGAACGATCGACCGTGCGACGGCGGCGCCGCGCGCCCTGGAATGCCGAAGTAAGTCCGCGAGCACATCCACGGGCTCACGGTAGACGAACGGACGTGCGCGCCGTGGACGAATGCACATGAACGGTGGACGTTCGGCCATGCCGTCGCGTCACGGCGTCCGGTTGGATCTCAGGCATGACTCAAATCGTGACCGTCCTCGGGGGGACTGGCAAAACCGGGCGACGCGTGGTCAGCAAGCTGCGCGCCGGAGGGCACACCGTCCGGCCCGCATCGCGTTCCACCGAGATTCCTTTCGACTGGCTGGACGACTCCACCTGGCAGGGCGCCCTGACCGGCGCGGATGCTGTGTATCTGGTACCGCCGGCGCTGCCGAGCCAGCAGGTGACGCTGGTGCCGGGCTTCGTACGGCGCGCCGTCGACCTGGGCGTGCGGCGGCTGGTGCTGCTCTCCGCCCGGGGTATCGACCGCGCGGAGAATCCGGATGCGCTCACCTGTGAACGCGCGGTGCGCGACTCCGGAGTGGCGTGGACCGTGGTGCGTCCGGCGTGGTTCGCGCAGAACTTCAGTGAGGAGTTCTTCCAGCCGCAGGTGATGCAGGGCGTGATCGCGGCGCCGGCGGGCGACGGGAAGGTCCCGTTCGTGGACGCCGAGGACATCGCCGAGGTCGCCGCCGCGGCGCTCACCGACGAGCGGCACGCCGGGCAGATCTACGAGCTGAGCGGGCCCGAGGCGCTGTCGTTCGGACAGGCCGCCGCGTTGATCGGTGAGGCGCTGAACCGTCCGGTCCAGTTCGTCGACATCCCGCCGGAGGAGTTCGTCCGCGGTGCCACCTCGGCCGGTCTGCCGGAGGAGCACGCGGGGCTGCTCGCGGGCCTGTTCGGGGTGATCCGGAACGGCTGGGACGAGCGGCTGAGCGAGGGGGTTCAGCAGGCGCTCGGACGGCAGCCCGCCGATTTCAAGTCGTACGTCAACCGTTCGGCCGCGGAGGGCAAGTGGGGGGAACCCCAGTAGGACCTTCGGTAGGGCCCCGGTAGGGGTTCTTGGCGGGCCCAGGCGGGGCCCTCGGTAGGGCCCCGCCAGGACCCTCAGCCCACGGAGCAACCAAAGGGCATTCGAGGGGAATTCAAGGGGTGCTCAAGCGGCGCTCAAGCGGCGCTCAAGGAAGGAATGGGGGAATCGGGACGATCAAACGCGGGGATGCGTAAATTCGGTAATTCCGGCGCGGGAGGCCGGGGGGAGCCAACAGCACGCAGCACACTTTCTTGACCTGGGGGAGGGTTGAGATGTCGCTGTCCGCACGGATAGTCGATGTTGTCAGTTTCATGCCGGACCGGGTGGTCTCGAATGCCGACCACTCGGCCGGTGACGACGAATTGGCGGAGCACGCGTTTTTCCGGGGCGTCGCGGAGCGTCGCTTCGCCTCGCCGGAGTACTCCTCGGCGGATCTCGGGGTGCACGCCGTACAGAAGTTGCTCGATCGGACGGGAATGTCCGCGGGCGAGCTGGATCTCATCATCTACAGCTGCCAGTTCAACGATACGTTCTGGCCCGGTATCGGGTCGGACGTCCAGGGGCGGATCGGCGCGGATGGGGCGACGATCCTGCAGGTCGACACGAGCTGCTGTTCGTGGCTTTCGGGGCTGCGTACGGCGCAGGCGTTCATCGAGTCAGGCCGGCACCGGAACATCGTGGTGCTGACCGTGACCAACTTCGTCTCGCGGCTTCCGGAGTTCCAGCGTTCCACGCGCTCGCGGGTGCTCGGTGACGGAGCCACGGCGACTCTGCTGACGCCCGGTGACCCGTCCATTCTCTCCGGCTTCGAGCGCTCGCACGGCGCGCATTACGGGCTGCTGCGCTTCGAACCCGACTTCGTGGACGGCGTGTTCCGGAATTACTGGGAGCGGGGCTGCGGCCCCATCACGGTCAATTTCACCCGTGAGCGGCTGGAGTTGCTGCGGGAGAACGCGCTGACGCTGGTTCCGGAGGCCGTGGCGCATGCGCTGAAGCAGGCCGGGGTGACGGCCGAGGACGTCTCGCTGCTCATCACCCATCAGCCCAACGACGAGTACATCGCGGAGTGGCGCCGGCGGTGCGGTATCGACAAACCGCGCGCTCACGACACTCTCGCCAAATACGGCAATCTCTTTCACGGGTCACTTCCGGTGACCCTCGCGGACGCCTTGGACCAGGGTCTTGTCCGGCAGGGCGATCTGCTCGCATTCGGCACGTTCTCCAATGGGGGCGACATGGTGAGTGCGATGACCGTGCGGTGGAACGGCCAAACCGGCGCTGCCGCAGACGCGAAATGACGGGGGAGAATCACTCATGAAATCAACGGACCACAACCATCCACTCGCCGGCGCGGATCTGCCGGCGCTGGATCTGGTGCGCTGTGAGAACACCAGCAGCGGTGACATCGAAAAGCTCATGCGCGACATGACCAAGGAGACCTACTCGCACGAGGAGATCTTCGGTCAGTACTGCTCGCTCGCCGAGTACATCGACGTACCGTACGACGTGGTCTTCGAGTACTGCGCGAATGTGCACTCCCTTGAGGAGTGGACGTTCAGCATCCGCGATCTGTCGTACGTCGGCGGCGGCATGTACCGCGGGCGGGAGGCGATCCAGCCGAACACCGAGATCTTCGTCCGCGCGGAACCGCTCAAGGGCCCCGAGCACGGTCTCATCAACTACCCGTGCGCCTGGGACCAGGGCCATGAGCTGTGGATGCGTTACTACTTCACCGTCATCGACGCCACTCGTACGCTGAACCGGCCCGGGACAGTGGTGCTGTGGACGAACTGCAAGCACCCGTATTACGACCGCGCCGTGACGGATGTCCCTGAGTACATCCGGGCGGGCCGGGCCAGGACCGACCGCTACTGGGTGGGCGACATCTGGCCGAACTTCGACGCGATCCACAAGATTGAGACAAAGAACCTCAAGACCATTTTGGAAAGCCGGTTCGGCTCCGGTACGTAACGGAGAGCACGACACGCCAAGGAACACATCCGCCGCGGGAACGGGAAAGCGAAACAGGGGTAGCGCACGACCGAGGACAGATGCATGACCCCGCGGCGGATTCAACGGGGGATCAAACGGGGGATCAAAGATGCGCGTTTCCGATGCGCTGGTCACACTTCTCCGCGACTGGGACACGCGGTATGTGTTCGGGGTCAGCGGAGCGAATATTGAACATCTTCACGATGCCGTGCACCGCCTGGGGGAGGGCCGGCTCCAGTCGGTGATGGCCCGCCGGGAGGACGGCGCGGCATTCATGGCCGATGCACGGGCGAGGGTGCACCGCACCCTGGGCGTCTGCTGTGCGACATCGGGCGGGGGAATGATGAACCTCGCCGTCGGGCTCGCCGAGTCGTACGCCGAGTCCGTTCCGGTACTGGCCCTTATCGGCCAACCGCCCACCACTCTGGAGGGCCGGGGAGCATTCCAGGACTCGTCGGGTATCGGCCGGACGGTCGACGCCGAGGCCATGCTGGGCGCGATCACCAAGAAGGTCGTCAAGCTCGGCCCGCCGGAGACTTTCTGGCGCGATGTGCTCGATGCCGCACGGACCGCGCTCAGTGGGCGCCCCGGGCCGGTCGCGGTCCTGGTGCCCCGTGATGTGTACGAGGTGGAGGTCGGGGACCGTCCCGACGGCTTCCCCGCGACGCTCGCGGACGTGGCGGAGCGCCCGGCGTTCGACCGTGAGGCGGCGCACACGCTCTTCGACGCGATACGCCGGGCGAAGCGGCCGGTCTTTGTGCTGGGCCACGGGGTGCGCAGGAGCGGCGACCCGTCGGCGGTGGTGCGGTTCGCCCAGCGGACGGGGGTTCGCGTGGCGACCACGATGGGCGCGCGGGGCGAGTTCCCCAACGATGACCCGCTCTACCTCGGTGTGCTCGGGGTGGCCGGCCACACCTCCGTGGTGGACACGGTGCTCGACGCGGACCTGGTGGTCGCCGTAGGAACCGGGCTCAACATGATGACCCGCGGCCCGGTCCCGGGCCTGAACGGCGCCGCGGTGGCGGTGGTCAACCCCGACCCGGGGGAGGCCATCCGGGCCGTGGCGCCGCGGCTCGTCGTACGGGGCGACGCCGGTCTCACCTTCGAGCATCTGCTGCGGCTGTGGGACGACGAGCCCTTCGAGGTGCCGGCGCCGGCCGCGTACGAGCTGCGCCGCTTCCTGCCCCGGCTCGCGCCCCCGGTCCCGTCCCGGCCCTCCGGGCACGGCGCCGACGGCGACGATCTGCGGCAGAGCGAGGCGATCTCGCTGCTGACGGCGTACCTGCCCCGTGACGGGCATGTGGTGCTGGACGCCGGCAACTGCGCCTCGGCGGCGATCCACCTCTCCGATGTGCCGGCCGGCGGCACCTCGACGATCGCGCTCGGCATGGGCGGGATGGGCTACAGCCTGGCCGCGGCGGTCGGAGCCCAGCTGGGCTCGCCGGCCGGCACCCGCACCACCGTGCTGTGCGGTGACGGCGCCTTCCTGATGAACGGGCTGGAACTGCACACGGCCGTCGATCTGCAGCTCCCGGTGCTCTTCGTGATCTTCAACAACAACATGCACGGCATGTGCGCCACCCGCCAGCAGACGTTCTTCGACGCGCGGATCGAGTGCGTCCAGTACGCACCGGTGGACGTCGCCCAGGTGGCCCGCGGTCTGGGCCCGTCCGACCGGCTCTGGGTCGGCAGCGCGGGCACGGCCGCGGAGCTGCGCGCCCATCTCGCCGACTACCACGAGCGGCACCCGGACCTCCCCGGCGTCCTCGAACTGCGCATCCCCGCCGAGGAGATGCCGCCGTTCACCACGCTCCTGCCGCCGGACGAGCCGACCGTGCCGGTGCCGAGCCCGGCCCGCGCGCTGAGCTGCGCTGCCGTCTCGTCGTAGGCACGGCGAGACGGGCCCTCGGCCCTACAGGGCGCACACCAGCCCCGTAGGGCACGGCACCAGCCCCGTAGGGCACGCACCAGCTCCCGTAGGGCACGCCCCAGCTCCCGTAAGGGACACACCAGTCCCGCAGAGCACACGCCGGCCCTATAGGGCACACGTCGGCACCGTCCCGCCCCGGGGGGCACACCACACCGCCCCGGGGCGCTCACCCAGCACACCAACTCACCGATCGCAGCCACCCCTGCGCGGGTGCGCTCGCTCGTCCAAGGAGGTACGTCCCCAATGCAGCAGGTCTCCAACGATCACAGTGGTCACGACGGTCACGGCGCTCATGGCGGTCACGGTGGTCACGGCGGCGCGATCACCGTCGGGCCCAAGGACCCCCGCTTCGACGATCTGGCCACCGGCGCCAACCAGCGCTGGACCAGCCGGCCCGAGTACGTCCGGCTCGTCTCGTCCGCCCGTCAGGTCGTCGACGCGGTCGAGGACGCAGTCCGGGCCGATGTCCCGGTATCCGTCCGCAGCGGCGGTCACTGCTACGAGGGCCTGGTCGATGGCCAGGTCATCATCGACATGTCGCTGATGAAGCAGGTGTATTACGACTCCCGCCACCGGGCGTTCGTCGTGGAGCCGGGCGCCCTCCTCGGCGATGTCTACGCCACGCTCTACAAGGGGTGGGGCGTGACGCTGCCCGGCGGGTCGTGCCCGAGCGTCGGCGTCGGCGGGCATGCGCTGGGCGGCGGGTACGGCCTGCTCTCGCGCCGGCACGGTCTGGTGATCGACCACCTCTACGCCATCGAGGTCGTGGTCGTCGACCGGCACCGGCGGGTCCGTACCGTCTTCGCCACCCGCGAGGCCTCCGATCCGAACCGGGACCTGTTCTGGGCACACACCGGGGGCGGGGGCGGCAACTTCGGCTGCGTGGTCCGCTACTGGTTCCGTTCGCCCAAGGCGACCGGTCACGACCCGTCGGAGCAGCTCCCGCACCCGCCGAGCAGGGTGCTGATCAGCACCGTCACCTGGGCGTGGCAGGACCTGCCGCCGGCCGCGTTCGCCGGGCTGGTACGGAACTTCGGTGCCTGGCACGAGGCGAACGACGCCGACGGCTCGCCGAACGCGGACCTGTTCAGCCAGCTGGAGCCGGCGCCGCTGGCGGCGGGCACGGTCACCATGCACACCCAGGTCGACGCGACCGCGCCGGATGCCGTAGCCCGCCTCGACCGGTTCGTCAGGGCGGTCAACGAAGGCGTGGGCGTCCCGTTCCGCGAGGAGCGCCAGGAGCTGGGCTGGCTGCACTCCACCCAGTGGAACGGCTTCAACGGGCCGGAACAGCCGACGATGCGCTTCAAGGCCAAGGTGGCGCAGATGCGCAGGGGTTGGACCGACGAACAGATCGCGGCCATGTACCACCACCTCACGCAGGTCAACTACCAGAACCCCGGCGCCCGGATCATGTTCATCTCCTTCGGCGGCCGGATCAACGCCGTCGACCCGCACGCCACGGCGTACCCGCACCGCGACTCGGTGATGCTGGCGCACCTGGTCAGCATGTGGACCGACGCCGGCCAGGACGAGCAGCACGTCTCCTGGGTCCGGAACTTCTTCCACGACCTGTTCGCCGCGACCGACGGCGTGCCGGTGGTCAACGAGCAGACGGACGGCAGCTACATCAACTACCCGGACCTCGACCTGCTCGACAACTCCGCCAAGGTCCCCTGGCACGACCTCTACTACAAGGACAACTACCCCAGGCTCCAGCGCATCCGGGCCCGCTGGAACCCGCTGGGCGTCTTCGGCCACGAGATGTCCATCGCCCTGCCGGACTGACGGGGACGCGCTCGGGGCGCCCGAGGCGTCCGACGGGGCCGAGGCGCCTGTGGCGTCCCAGGCGCCCGCCCGCGTCCGACGCCCAAGAGACGCAACACACCACCCGCAACACGCAACACACCACACGTTCTACGTCATCAATCCACGGGGGATCGCATGACCACAACGTTCCACATCAGGCCCGCGCTCGCGCAGCTGTCGCGCTACCGAACCGGTGGCGTGGCGGTACTCCGCCGCACCACCCCGGAGAGCGCCCCGGGCCCGCTCGTCCAACTCGCCCAGAACGAGGGCAGCTACGGCCCTCTCCCGTCGGCACAACAGGCCGTGCGCGCGGCCATCGCCGCCGGAAACCGCTACCCCGAAGGCGACTACTCCACCCTCCGCCGGGCCATCGCCGCCCACCACGGCATCCCTGAGGAACGCGTCTTCGTCGCCGGTGGCACCACCGCGATCATGCACTACCTCTCCCTCTGCCTCCTGGAACCGGGTGACGAGGCGGTGTTCGGCCGCCCGAGCTTCCTCGCGTACCACCTGGAGACGCTGAAAATGGGGGCCACCCCGGTGGGGGTCCCGCTCACCGCCGAGGGCTCCTTCGACACCGACGCCATCCTCCGCGCCATCACCCCGCGGACGAAGATCGCCTACCTGGCCAACCCCAACAACCCGTCAGGCGGCCTGCTCACCCGCGCCGAGGTCTCCGACTTCCTCGACCGGCTGCCCGCCCATGTCGTTCCCGTCCTGGACGAGGCCTACTTCGAGTACGTCGACGACCCGGACTACCCCGACGGCATCCACGAATTCGCCGCCTCGGCAACCGGCCGGCACGCCCACCGCCTGGTGGTCCTGCGCACCTTCTCCAAGATCTACGGCCTGGCCGGCCTCCGCGTCGGCTACGCCGTCATGCCGCCCGACCTCGTCCAGGCGGCCATGTCGGCCCAGGTCCCCTTCGAGGTCAACACCCTCGGCCTGGCGGCGGCCGAGGCCTCCCTGGCCGCCCCCGCTCACGAGATCGCGCACCGCCGGCACGAGACCATCACCCACCGCAAACTGCTCGCCGACGCCCTCACCGGCCTCGGCATCCCCTATCTGCCCTCGGCCGGCAACTTCCTCCAGGCCCGCGTCGGCAACGCCGACACCGTCGCCGCCGAACTGGAACACCACGGGGTCCTCGTACGCTCCCTGACCACCTGGGGCGCCCCCGACAGCGTACGCATCACCATCGGCACCCGCCCCGAACTCGATCACCTCATCGCGGCCCTGCCACGCACGTCCTTCACCCGAACCACCGGCCGTCGGTAGGCACGGGAGCCCAACCTGTAACGCCCGCTGGCCCCCGTGCCGGGCATTCATCAAACCGGCACGGGCAACCCAGGCAACCCATCGGCACCACGAACGCGCGGCGCGATGGTGCCGGGGGCCGCCGGGGGGCGTCTCACCCCTCGCCGGAGAACCGCTCCCTCAAGTGCCATGCAAGTGCCGTGCTGACATCCTGCGCCAGGCACTTGAACTGGTACGGCTGACCCAGAGCCTCGTTCAAGACATCGTCGCCGCCGAGCGCGAGCGTGGCGCCACCTGGGAGCAGCCCTCTCTTACGCCGCCGGCGCCACCCGGCAGTCCGCCCACGAACGCTGGCCTCACGCCGGCTTGCGCCACACGGAGATGTGCTTGGCGGAGTCCTGGGTGAACGGAGCCCCGTCCCAGTCCGCGACGCGCCGTTCCAGCTCCAGCCCCGCGATCCGGGCCATCAGGTCGAGCTCCGAGGGCCAGGCGTACCGGTGCCGGGAACTGCCGCGCCGGTAGCGGCCGTCGTCGCCATCGCGGGTGAGGTGGTGTGAGACGAGAATCTGCTCGACCAGGTCGAAGGTGTCGAAGCCGAGGTGGCGCTCGGAGACGTCGAACGGCACCGCGACCTGTCCGGGCGGCAGGAACCGCAACGGCGGCACACCCAACTCGATGACGAATCGGCCGCCGGGCGCCAGGTGGCGTGCGGCGTTGCGGAAGCACTCGATCTGCTCGTCCTGCGTGAGCAGGTTCGTGATGGTGTTGTAGACGAGATAGACCAGGGAGAACTCGCCCGGGACGACGGTCGTGGCCATGTCTCCGATGGCGACCGGGAGCGTGTTCTCGTCGACCTTGCGTCGCAGGGCTGCTGCCATGTGCTCGGACAGTTCGATGCCCACCACTGGCACGCCACGTTCACGGAGCGGGATGCCCACGCGTCCGGTTCCGATGGCGAACTCCAAGGCCCGGCCATCTCCGGCGAGTTCGGTGAGAAAACTGACAGTCGGTCCAAGGACAGCAGCCGATGACATCTCGTGTTCCTCGGTGTCGTAGCGGTCGGCGGTCGCACGGGTCCACAGCTCACTGCTCGTCACGGGCAGCCACTTTGCCGAGGTGTGGTGGGCGCCGTCCAACGCATTTATCTTCCACCGGCCCCGAGCACACGGTCCTGGCGGCAGGTGCAGATCTTCAACGCCACCGGTCTGGCTCGGGGGCTACGGGGGGGGGATGCGGTAGTGGCGCCCTCGCCGGCCTGGCTGAGGACCTGCCTTCGGCCGTCCTCGGACCCGCACCTGGCCTGCGCCCGATCACCAGCCGGTCAATGGCGACACCGCACCGCCATCACCGGGACCGCTTACCTCGAACCACGCCTGGTCGCACACCACTTCACGACGCCCAAGGGCGACTCTGCCGAGCTGCATGCACGCCACATGCTGCGCGGCACGAATACCGCCACGCACCAGCTGTCATGGCACACCTACGCTGTCGCCTGTGCCCCGTCATACGCCTCCCCGCCCCTTGGACGTCGAGCAGCTCTTCCCCGAGCTTGCCTCACTCCAGAGGCAGACGGTGCGGCTGCACCCCCGCGCGGGCAGCCCGACGTCGCGGGACAGTTCAGTGGGCGGCCCGCTGTTGTGGCCCGAGCAGGACCCCTGGTCCGCGTGTCCGGAGCACCCCGGGTCGCCGATGGTGCCAGTGCTCCAGCTCTACGCCGCCGATGCCCTGGACCTCGTACCGTTTCCACCCGGATGCGACCTCCTCCAGGTGCTCTGGTGCCCGCGGGACCACGACGGCCGATGGGTCATCCCTGAAGTGCACTGGCGGGACGCAGCGGCGATTGGAAGCACGTGCGAGACACCCCCGGCACCTACCCAGATCCGATTCGGACGGATACCAAAGCCCTGCGTCGTCCATCCAGAGCTGGTCATCGAGTACCCGAGTTGGGATCTGGACGACGGGCTCTGGGACACGTTGGAGCCGCGTTTCGTGCACGTGGAAGCCGAGACCGGGTGGGACTACCAGTACCACTTGTCCACCGCTCCGGGGACCAAACTGGGCGGGCACCCCGGCTGGTGTCAGGATCCGCAGTGGCCGGACTGCTCAGAATGCGGGAAACCAATGGATCACTTGCTGACGGTGGAGAGCACCGAGGCGGATGCGGTGTCCCGGCTGACCTGGACTCCGATCGAGGATCAGGACGTTGAGTACGAAGACGCCGCTCTGATGCTGGGCGACATGGGTGGGGTCTATCTCTTCGAGTGCCGCACCTGTCCAGGCCGCCCGTACAAGGACCGCTTCGACTGTTCGTGAACGAGCAGCTGGACCACGACGGTTCCTTCTCGGCCGGGTGCGACGAGGCAGTGCCACACCGCGCAGCGAGTGTGGCGTGAGAGGAATGACGCTCTCTACTGGCACCAGCGTCAGCGGCTGTTCAAGGACGGTCGGGGCGGTGGCGAGGCCGCCCGTAGGCACGTGTGCCTGCGTACCCGAGGCGGTATCACACACAGGAGTGAAATCAGGCGGCGCATGCATGACGGCCCGTTCCGGGCGCCAGTCTCCCTGTGGCGATCCGGCACACGATCGCTTCACCGCGTGTATCTAACACGCGGCTCAAGGGAGGGAACTGTTCATGCTCTCGCGTCGACGCATTGCAGTAGCTGCCGCGACCGTACTGGCTGGGGTGTTGCTGACGGCTGCACCAGCCGGCGCCCACTCCGCGACGCCAACTGCCGTACCCGCAAGCCCCACTGTGAAGGATGCAGCCGCGTACTGCGGCTACTACGACGGCAACGCGACGACCGGGCGCGGCGACCGCGGCGACCGGGTCAGGGAAGTTCAGTGCCTCATCAACCTCTGGAACGGAGGTACTCCGCTCCAAGTTGATGGGGACTTCGGCCCCCGGACGGAGAGCTGGGTCGTGTACTTCCAGGACGTGAACGGCCTCGGGGTTGACGGCATCGTCGGTCCGGAGACCTGGAACGCCCTGCGCGGGGTCTGACTGCCATTGTCCGATGCAACACCGCCCTCCTCTCCCTGTTGGGACCGAGGAGGGCAATTCCTTTTCCCCAGGATTCGCCAACGCTGGCCGCGGCAGGCCAGACCTGCTGGTGTCACATCGTGTCCACTTCGGTCGGTCACATCCACACCGGCCTAGGCAGTGAAGTTGAAGCCAACCGGCTCCAGAATGAGCGTGCAGTTATGGGGTCGCCGAAGCCTCCAGAGGTTCGATGGGGCACTGAAGATGGACATCGACGAGACCTGAGGGAAGCACGGCAGCAAGTGCGACGTCGCCAGCAGAGAGATGGTCGAACTCCCTGCCGCTCAACCGCAAGTTTCACAAGCCTTGGCAGACACCGGCTGGAAGGTCAGAGCCGGCCTCCTACGATGACCGCCATGGAAATCGAACTGGACCCGCCGAACGGCATCACAGGCTTCCCTCTGGGCATGCCTGCCGAGGCCGTCAAAGCGGCAGCTGCGGAACTGGGTGAAATCAGGGTACGGGACGAGGATGCCCCGGACTTCTTCCACCCGATGCGGATCCTCACCCTCCACCCCCAGTTCGAGATCAACTTCGTCATGGAAGACGCCAAGACCCTCGAATATGCCGAACTGTGGATCCCGCGCCCCGGCCCTGAGCACATCACGGTCCGCTTCCGTGGGATCGACGTGTTCCGTACCCCCGCTCTCCAACTGATCCGGCAAATTGAAGAAATGGGCCACACCGTCCTGCACGACGAGCCCAGCTACTGGGCGGTGCCCAGGCTCTCCCTCGGTTTCACGCGTACGGCAGGCCATGAGGTGCCGCTCGATACGGATGGCGAGCCGCTGTACTTCCAGGCAGTTCTCACCGGCCCGACCGACTACTACGACTACAAGCTCGAAGAGAGGCGTTGAGCGACGGCCACAGCAGTACCCCTGCACCCCGTCGGCTCCTCCTGCCTGCGGGGTGCCGTGACACTGTGCTGCGTGTGCTACCGCCGCTGTCTTCCGGCTGTAGTCGGACACCACCCTCTTCGCCTCAATGGTGGAAGCGATGTCCTGCTACATGGGCAGGCTGCGGAACTGCCACAGCTCCGGAAAGAACCGGATGTGGGCCCTCACCTTGAGGCGGGAGGCACCGGTAGTGCCCCCTGTACCCGGCATGCTGCCGATCTGTCGCTTTACCACCAGGACATGACGGGCCCGCCACTACGACCACGCCTGGTCGTAGTCGGGATACCCGCGCAGCGGACCGGGCCCTGGCCGTCCACGTACCGGTCGACCGTCTTCGAGCCGACCGCCGCGTTGTTGACAAGGACATCGACCGGGCCGGGAAGCTCCTCGATCCTCTCCAACCCGCGAGCCGCTGACGGGCCGCCGGCATGGCTGAGAGCGCGAGGGTGCCGTCGTACGGAATTGGGCAGGCAGCAGGGCCAGAACAGGTCTTCCCTGTCGGTCAGGTCGACGCCAGGTTGGATCCGCACCTCCGGTGGCGGTTCATGCGACGGTCGGGAGAGTCCCCAGAAGCTTCGACAGCCGTTTCACCGTGTCGGCCTGGCCGTTCGCGTGGATCGTGGTGATGCCGAGCGCAGCCGCCGGAGGAAGGTTCACCGGGTTGTCATCCACGAACACGCACGCTTCCCCAGGCAACTGCATGCGGTCCAGAGTGCGCTGGTAGATCGCCGGATCAGGCTTGGCGATGCCCTCCTGCTCGGAGATCACCCGCTCGTCGAATAGTTCCCACACGCCCAACGTCTCATACGGGTTGTACGGGTCCACACCGAAGGAGTTCGACAACAACGCCACCGTGTACCCGGCCCGCCGGGCCGCCTGCGCGAGGGCGACCATGCCCACCGCCGGGCGCACACCCGACCACACTCGACCCATCAGATTGTGGTGATCGTCCACCCCCAGCAGCGTGGCCGTACGACGGTTCCACTCGGCTTGCGACAGCCGGCCTGACTCCAGCGCCGCGTACAGTTCCCGCCCCTCAGGGTGGTGCTCGAGCGTGACCCACCACGCGTTCGGCGCGAACCCTTCAGATACGCACCAGGAGTGGTGTGCGGTCCGTACCCCCTCGGTCAGCACCCCCACGAAATCCAGGATCAGCCCCCGGTAGGGCGTGCGACTCTCAGTGTCCTGTGCCACGCTTCCACCAGCCTTCCCGCTCCACCCGCATCACCGCGAAGGTACCCGTCCCCGCGCCAGCGGAGCAGGGGGCAGAGAGTCGCGATGTGCGTTCCTCCAGGTGGGCGATGAGCTCAGGTCAATAGAAGTCAATAGAAGGTGACAGGAGCCCATAACGCTGCGGTGATGAAGTGGTCCGGTTCGGCATCAGCGTTCGCCGCCGCCGCCCTCCCGGTGCCGCCAGCCGGCACCGGCACCCGGACGGGAGCCCGGCGAACCTCCACGATGGGCAGCATGATGACCAAGGCGGGGAGGCCGAGCTCCCGTGGTGTGGCGCCTGCGGGCGCGTGCGTGGGGATGGCGAAAAGCCGGGACTGGCCTCAGTCGGCCAAGACACTCACCGAAGCTGTCGTCATCCACACATCGCCGGCCCCATATCCATAACGCAACAGCGTTGGGCCCTCACGCACTGCCGGAACCCACATCCAGATCTTTATCGCCCCAACCGCGGCCAGTATCGGGCCCCATGCCCACCGCTTGAGCGACTGACGCTGCTCAACCGTCGGTGTCGAGCCTGAAGTGGAAGATGCCCCAGGTGAGGTGCTTCTCGCGACCTCCGTCGATCCAGTGGCCGAGCCCCTTCTTCATCTGGGCGAGGTAGTCGTGACTGATCTTTCTGGCCAGCCCTTCGGTCTCTTGGTGCTTGGTCTCCTCAAGGACCCGCGTGTAGTGGTTCACCAGCTGCTCGCGGTGCTCTTCGAAGCCCTCCTCGACGGCGGTGAATCCGAGCCGGTTCAGCTCGCGTGTGTAGAAGCCCGGCGAGCCCATGTCGTCCAGATGGATTCGGTCGAGAATCGGCTGCAGCACGTCGGTGGAGCCGCCGTCCGCCGTCGCCATCGGGTCGGTGAAGATGAGATGGCCGCCGGGCCGCAGCACCCGCGCGATCTCCTCGAGGACCTGGACCCGGTTCCCGCTGTGCAGGAAGGCGTCCTGGGACCAGATGACATCGACCTGGTCGTCCGGGTACGGGATGTCTTCGAAGGACCCGTCCACGACCTCGATCCTGTCGGTGAGCCCGCGGGCCGAGTTCAGCTCCTTGTGGCGCTGGTTCTCCACCTCGCTGAGATTGAGTGCGAGGACCCGGCAACCGTACGTCTCTGCCAGATACCGCGCCGAGCCGCCGAACCCGGAACCGAGATCGAGCACCACGGAATCCCGGGTCAGATCCAGTTTCGACGCCATCCGCTCGACGGTGCGCCGGCTGGCGTCCGCGATGGACTCCACGGGGCTTTCGTAGAGGCCGATATGAATGTCCTCGCCGCCCCACACCGTGGCGTAGAAGGTGTCGGCGTCCGGCGAGTTGTAGTAGCTACGGGCGGTGCCGACCGCGCCCTTGTACTGCTCCTCGCCCTCCATCCGGTACTCCTTCTCCGCAACATGCACGAAGAAGTCCGGCTGCTCACCCCTGTAGGTGTGCTGGAAGTCGCCGTAGGTCTCGATGCGCTGGAAACCCACTTCGGACATCAGCCGCCGGGTGTAGTCCTTCCGCAGCGGGAACATGTTGAGGTGGTACGTGGAATTGTCCGGGAAGCTGTACCGCATACGGCACAGGCCCTCGTCGACATACTCCGGCTCCACGATGACATCTTCGCCACAGTAGTAGTACCTGTGCTTGCTCGTGAACCCGTCATCCAGGATCGCATCGTAGTTGCGCTGATCCAGTACGAGAATTCCGTCGTGCTTGAGCATCGCGTAGAACTCAGCCAGCGCCTTGCGCCGTGCACGTTCCGAGAAGAGATGCGTGAAGGAATTGCCGAGGCACACGATGGCATCGTATTCCCCGTGGACGTCTCTGTTGAGCCACCGCCAGTCCGCCTGCACGACTCGCAGGATGTGCCCTCCTTGCTTCGTTCCGTTCTCGAACGCCCTCGCCAGCATTTCCGCGCTGCCGTCCGCACTGACGGTTTCAAAACCGGCAGCCAGCAGCCGTACGGAGTGAAATCCTGTGCCCGTCGCGACGTCGAGCACACTCCTCACCCCCCACTTGCGTAGCAGGTCGATGAAGAAATTACCTTCGCTCTCCGCCCTCTTCTCCCAATCTATGAGCGCGTCCCATTTCTCGACAAAGCTGGGGACATACTCCTCCGTGTAGTGCCCGGTTTCACGTACTTCGACAGGGTTGTCGCCGAACTCTTGAGCCGGTTGCACGATGATGGGGAACCTTTCAGCTATGGGGACTGATGCCCTGGCGCTGCGACCCAGGACGGCACGGACTCCAGATCTTGGGAGCCGCGCGGTCTAGCGCATCGCTATCCAAGACGGCGAGGTCTCATGCCCCCAAAGTTCGTATACAGAGGCAGATTTGACGCGAATCGCGGACCTGGCCAGCGCCTTTCCTGTTTCAAGATTCCTTGGGGTGGTGGAGACTGGGGCCACCTCATATATCGGGTAGCCGCGGGCGAATCACCTCGTTGGCGACAGTCGGCCACGACCGAAAGCCGGTGATCCTTTCCGTCGGAAAGATCAAGCTCCTCAAGAAGCTCGGCGAGGGCATCGAAGACATCACCGAAGGCCCACGAATCGCCAAGAAAGCCAAGTGCTTCAAGTGCTTCAAGTGCTTCCTGGCCGGCACCAGGGTGCTCATGGCCAACGGATCGACGAAGAATATCGAGTCGGTGAAGCTCGGCGATTCGAGACGAGCGCTATTTCAGCTGCCACAGTCGTACCGTGCGATCCGCGCTGCCGGTGGCGAGGAGTTTGCCATCCGGGCTGAAAGTCACCGACAAGACCGAGCCGGTGTGGCCGGTGACGGGTTTGCCCAGCCGCCTATGACTGGTCACATCCCACAGCAGCACCGTTTGATCCTTGCTGCCCGTGGCGAGGAGTTTGCCGTCTGGGCTGAAGGCCACCGACGAGACGGAGCCGGTGTGGCCGGTGAGGGGTTTGCCCAGCTGTTTATGGGTGGTTACATCCCACAGCCGGGCTGTTCCATCCCAGCTGCCGGTGGCGAGGAGTTTGCCATCCGGGCTGAAAGCCACCGACGAGACGGAGCCGGTGTGGCCGGTGAGGGGTTTGCCCTGCTGATTGTGGGTGGTCACGTCCCACAGCAGCACTGTTTCATCGTTGCTGCCCGTGGCGAGGAGTTTGCCGTCCGGGCTGAAAGCCACGGACCAGACGGGGACGGTGTGGCCGATGAGCGGCTTGCCCAGTTGCTTGCGTGTGGCCACATCCCACAAGGACGCTGCGTACGCGGATGCGCTTGCATCGCCCCTCGCGTCGCTGGCGGCGAGGAGTTTGCCGTCCGGGCTGAAAGCCACCGATAGGACGGCTTCCGCATAGCCGGTGAGTGGCTTGCCCTGTGTGCGGGTGTTTACATCCCACAACTGCACTACTTGCCCGAAGCTGCTACTGGCAAGCAACTTGCCGTCCGGGCTGAATGCCAGTGAACTGATCACGCCGGTGGGGTCGGTGAGTGGTTTGCCGAACTGCTTGCGAGTGCCCACATGCCAGAGTCGGAGTGTGTCACTGCTACTGGTGGCGAGGAGTTTGCCATCCGGGCTGAACGCCACCGACGAGACTTTATCGGGATGGCCCGTGAGCGCATCGAGAGCTTGGACTTCGGGGGCGGAGCGGGTGTTTGGCGTTGGCGTCGGCGTGGGCTGAGGGCTGGTTGGTTTCTGGCCGGTGAATTCGGGACCACCGATGTCCGTAGGATCCTCGTCGCCGTTGGACTTGTCCCGGGTGGCCAGGATTCCAGCGGACATGCCGCCCAGGGCGGTTATGACGGCGCCGACCATGACGAAGGTGCGTCGTCGGAGCATCGGCCGGGGACTCGCATTGCTGGAACTCCGGTCCGGGCGTGGCCAAGCGGTTGTCGAGGCGGGCTGTTTCGGGTTCCCGCGGCCGGCAGTGGGTTGGGTGGCTTCCCGCGACTCTGCCTGGCCGGGGCTCTCCGGGCGCCGCAGGTCTGGCGTCCCGGAACTGGCCGGGGCCTGGCTGGGGCGCTCGGCCGCTGACAGAGCCGCAGGCGTGACTGACGGCGTGGCTGACGGCGTGACCGAACGTGTGGCCGCGGGTGGGGCGGCGGGCTTCGTAGTCGGTTCAGGGCGCGGCGCGTGATGGGCGCGGTTGTGGACCCATGGCCGTCTAGCCGCCGCGTTGTGGCCGAACTGCTGAGGTAGGGCCAGGTCGCGCCGCTGGAGCCGGAGGCGTACGCGCCGCCAGATGTCGTCGATGCTGAGCGTAGGCCCCGCTTCGGAGATGCCGTGTTCCAGAACGTGGATCAGCTCGCCCGTGAAGTCCGGGTACCTGCCGCGCGGCGTGAACGAGCGTTCCGTCCGGGCCGCGGAGGTCAGCACACAGCTGCCGTAGTCGCCCTCTTTGCCTGTGCCGTCTTCTTCCTCTTCTTCCTCTTCTTGCTCGTCCAGTAGTCGCGCCAGACTGGGACGGTCCACGACGGGGACGTCGCCCCCCATGCTGACCGCAAGACCGCTGTAGCAGCAGTCCAGCACCGTGATGTGGTGGCTGGCATGGCGTCCAGCTCCGGTGATCACGCGGCGCAGCGTCGGATACGCCAGGGTCCCGATCTCAAGGTGCTCCTCGTCGGCGTCTGCCAACGCCAGGTACAGCTGTTCGCCGCCTCGGTCACGCAGTCCGTGACCGGCGAAGTACACGATGAGGGTGTCGGTCGCGGTCTCGCCGGCATTCCGGACTGCTTCGAGCACCTCGTGGGCGGATGCCTGCGCGTGTAGAAGGGTGACGTTATGGCGAGGCAGGCCCCAGACCTGGGGGTCGCGTAACAGCTTCGCCAGCCTGCGGGCCCCGAGTTGCACACCCGGCAGGGGATCCAGCTGCCGATAGTCGTGCACGCCGATGAGTACGGCGCGGCTGGCTCGCGGATCAGGCAGCGCCACCGCCTGGTTCCCCTCCCCGGGGTGGGTTTGCTGCTGGTGGTATGACCGGTGGTGCTGACGGAGTGTGCGAGGTGTCCTCGTCTTCTGCTTGCGCGGCGTTCAACATCCGCACGACCCGGGCGGCGTCCTCCGGCGTGCCCTCCTCGATGATGACGCGGCTCTCGCCGTGCTCCACGATCAGTCGCGCGGCTGACCGCACCCGACGGGGCAGCGATGCGCGGAAGTGACCGTACGCCAGGATCAAATCGGTGGCGAACGAGCCGGAGGCGACAGCCAGGCTGATCCAGCTCACGAGGTCTCCCGACATCCCCCCGTCACTCGAAGACGAGCGGCCCCGACGGATGTCGGTGTGCCGACCGAGCCGACGGTCCTCGACAAGCCAGTCAGCGAAGGCCCCTGTCCAGCCAGAAGCGTCGCCCGAGACTTCGGCATGCGCCGCCTTGACCCGCAATTCCATGTGACGTGGCCCCCTGGTCTTCTCGGCGTCGCGCTGAACCAGAGTGCAGACGCCCGCCCACTGCGCGGCGCAAGCGCTCCGCGGCAGCCCCAAGCGTAGGGCGAAGCGTGATGTCATGTCCCGGTATCTGTGCGAAAGAGCCGCCTCACGCGAGATGACATCGGACGGCTTCGGCACCACCACCGAGGCCGCAGCGGGCCCCAGCAGGCCCCAGCAGGCGCCGGAGAGGCCGAGCCGGTCGGCGATCAGATGCTGGCATGCGCCTTCGATCACGCCGGTCGCGATCGGCCGGCCGGCTGCGAGTGCCTGGTCGTAGCGCAGGCACTCGGCCTTGCCGGGAAAACGTGGACACATGCATCGGCGCCGCGGAGCCGGCCGCCTTCCAACCCAGCGTTGTCCGCTGGGTTCGTGACGGTCTCGGCGACCTGGCGGGCGAGCCGTGGCCGAACCGGCCTTCACGTGATCCGGGCCCGTCTCGCCGAGGATCTCGATGACCACGTCCCGGGCGATCTCCAACTGAGCCAACCGCTCCGCGGCCTCCGATAGATGCTCATTCAACGGGTCCATTTCGCGGCGGAGACCGAACGCATCCGACAGCCGCCTCGCTCCCACCCGAAACGATAGAGGCCCGCCACGCCATCACGGCAGGCTGACCCACAACTACGCAGGTCAACAAGCGACTTCAGGAAAGCCGCACCCAACTCGGTAAGCGGCGGTCCGGAGCCAGCGGACCGCTCGATGAAACGGCCGTCTCAACGGATGTGGTCCGCCTGGTCATCAGCTCCCAGCCGACTGGCTTCACTGAGAACGGAGACCAACCACGCGCCATCCCGGTAAGAGTCACATCCACCAGATGTGACGCCGCCTCTGCTCGTTCAGCGATTTCCCGGGAACAGGCCGTGGAGGCGCTCATGGCCGGCGTGGAGGCGTGCTACATCCGCTGCCCGGAGACCGAACTCGGCCTTGGACCTTGTACCAGCCTCGGCGGTGTAGCCAAGGCCGACCGGACGACGCAGCGTGGCGTATACGCGAGCCCGGACGCCCGGCTCTCCGGGCACGCGCCGCACGCGGGGCACTCCGGAGATCATCCACAGCGCATCCAGGTCCGCCATCGCGGCCTGGGCGGTTGCCTCATCAGCGGCGGTGATTTCGAGCACCAGTAGGCCGGGTTCGCCAAGGTGCTGCTCGTCGATTCGTTCGTCCATGCCTCCACCCACGACGCGGAGGCCGGCCGTAGTTCGCCGTCGCCTGCAGCACCACCCCTGTGGGTGACCGAGGGCAACGGATCTTGACGTGGGACAGACGCCGCCATACGGCGGGGGCCGTCCCACCCGCCGCGAAGACGCGCGAAGGCACGCGAAGACAACGGATGCAGAGCCAGACGCGGTGTGCGTCCTGGACCGAACGGACCGATTTGGGCTCGCCGCGTCAACGGGTGGAGGGCGGCGGTGCGGCGTATGGGTGACAGAGCATCAGAATGATGGATAGCGGCAGCCGATCGCCGGAAGAGAACCGGAAGAGACGGGGTGTGAACCCGTGTGGTGAGAGGGAGGTACGCATGTCCGCGTTCGACGGCTTCTGCGTGATCGGCCGGCTGCCCAGGCCCAACCGGAGCATCGAGGACACCGGGGCCTGCGAGGCCGCGCGATGAGCCGGGATGAGGGCCCGGCGGCGGCCGAGAAACCGTTCACCCCGCAGCCGTCCCGGTTCTACGACGGTGGCGTCGACGCTGGCAAAGGGCAGAAGGAAATCTCACCCGTCCCCGGTTCCAAGGCCCGGATCGAGCTGGTCCGGTACGCCGATGGCGGCGGTGAGCAGTTCGCGATGCAGCGCCGCATCGCGTACGACGACCGGCACTTCGGCGAGCTCCTGGTGCCCCGGGAGACCCGCACGTTCCGCAGCGATCTGACCTCGGTGCCCGCGCTCTTCACCTGGCTCGTGCCGAAGACCGGGGAGCATCTTCCGGCCACGTTGCTGCACGACGGACTGATCCACCCACCGGGGGAGGAGACGTACACCTCCAGCCAGGACCGCAAAGTGCTGCGTGTGGAGGCCGACCGCGTATTGCGCGACGCGATGGCGGACGCCGGCACCGCGCTGATCCGGCGGTGGCTGATCTGGTCGGCGGTGGCGACGGCGACGATGCTCGACGGCGGGGGAACGGATTGGTCGAAAGGGCTCAGGTGGTACTACCGGGCGACTGCGGCCCTGACCGTCCTGCTGATCCTTGCGCTCGGCAGCTACGCGTTCTTCGACCTCTTCGACGTGATCACTGGCACCCCGACGCTGCCCTGGATGGGCGACCGGCCGTGGTTCGTCGAACTCGTCGGCGGGCTGTCGGGCGCCGTCGTGATCCCTCTGGTGCTGGCGCTGTTCTGGGGACCCTTCCGGATCGCCGGCGCGGTCGTGGGGGTGAGCCTGGCGGTATTGCTGCCCGTCACGGTCGCGCTGCTCGTCCCCACCGTGATCTACCAGGTGCTGGAGCGCATGGCGAAGGCGCCGAAGGTGGCACTCGTGCTGGCAGGCGTGCTGGTGGTGGGGGCGCTGGCGGTGTTGCTCGTATTTTCCGGCTCGGTGCTCTTCCGATGATGCTCGGCTTGTCCTCTGGCTGACGAGCAGCGGTACGGGGTCGGCCTCACGCCGGTAGGGGAGGGCGTTCGCCCCGAACTAGTAAGTCCAGGAGCCCGTCTCATCCCAGAAGAACTCCGGCTTGTCGGAGTCAGGAGTCAGGAGTCAGGAGTCGGGAGTCGAGAGTCGGAGATCGGACCAGAGGGCGGCAGTCGAAGCCTCGTTCATGACCACCTCGACGTCCTCGTTCACGACCACCTCGGCGTCCGCGTTCATGACCACCTCGCCGTCCGCGCTCATGACCACCTCGACGTCCCACGTCGAGATCAAGGCACGCCAGCGCCCCTGGGTGGTGCGGTCGACCGATCCAGGGGGACCATGGAAGCCGAAGCGCCTACCGGGGCAGGTGGCAGGCCAGGGGCTGGTGCCAGCAGACGGCCCGTGTGATGCCGGCAGGCGGAAGGAGAGCCTGCGATGAGCGCAGCCGAGGGGCCTCGGGCGGACGCCGGTCGGCCCGGGCGAAGGTCGCTGCAGCCGAGCGGGCTGATGGACCTCCTCGGTGTCGCCGCGGTGCTGCTGGACGCAGAGGGGCGGATCGTCCTGTGGAGCCCGCAGGCCGAGGACCTGTACGGCTACACCTCCGAGGAGGCGCTCGGGCAGCACGCGGCGCCACTGCTCGTCCACGAACAGCATCGGGATCTGGTGATCAAGAAGTTCGCCGAGGTCATGGAGACCGGCCAGAGCTGGGCCGGGGCGTTCCCCGTACGGCACAAGGACGGCACCTCGCGGCTGGTGGAGCTGCGCAACATGCGGCTACTGGACGACCGAGGCGACTTCTACGCTCTCGGGCTCGCCACCGACTCACCGACGCTTCGCGAGGTCGAGTGGGACGTCGCACTGTCCACCCGGTTGATCTCCCAGTCCCCCATCGGGGTGGCGATCCTCGACACCGATCTGCGCTACGTGGCAGTCAACGCCGCCCTGGAGCGGATGCACGGCAAACCCGCGAAGGATCACCTCGGCCGGCACTACCGCGAGATCATGACCGCCACGAAGTTCGAGGTGCCCGAGGCCGGGATGCGGCAGGTCCTGACGACCGGGGTCCCCATGGTCGACCAGGCCACTATCGTCGGCCACTCTCCCGCTGACCTGGACGAGCACGCCTGGTCGGTCTCGCTGTACCGGCTGGAGGACACCCAGGGTCGGGTTCTCGGCGTTGCCGAGGTGGTGGTGGATGTCACCGACCGATACCAGGCGGCCACGGAAGCTGCCGAGGCCCGGAGGCGGCTTGCCCTGATCGCCGACGGCACCGCTCGGATCGGCACCACCTTGGAGGTGGCACAGACCGCCCGGGAACTGGCCGAGGTCGTCGTTCCCGAGCTCGCCGACGTGGTCGCGGTGGACGTACTCGACTCCATCCTGGACGAGCACCGCCCAGCCCCCGCGGACGGCCCTGCGCTCTTCCGCGCCCTCGCGCTGAAGTCCGCCTACCCCACCGAAGCAGTCCAGGCCGCCGATCCACCCGGCCAGATCGCCGCCTACGCCGCCGACCGCGTGGCCACCGAGACCGTACGCACCGGCCGGCCACTCCTGATCGCCCACGCGGACGACAACGACCTGGCCCGCATCGCCCGCGACGACCACGCCGCCACCCTGCTGGCGCGCGCCGGCGTGCACTCCTACATGTCGGTCCCGCTCACCGCCCGCGGCCACATCCTCGGCTTCCTGGGTCTCATGCGGACCCGCAACCCGGTGTCCTTCGCCGAGGACGATCTCGCCCTCGCCGGTGAGCTGGCTTCCCGCGCCGCCGTGTGCATCGACAACGCCCGCTCGCACCAGAGCGTGCGCAACGCCGCCGAGACCCTGCAGCGCAGCCTGCTCCCCAGCCACCCGCAGCACCTTCCCGGCCTGCAGATCGCCTCCCGGTACCGGCCCGCGCAAGCCACCTACGAGATCGGCGGCGACTGGTACGACGTCCTCCCCCTCGACGGCGACAAGACCGCTCTCGTGGTGGGCGACGTCATGGGCAGCGGCATCGATGCCGCCGCCACCATGGGTCGCCTGCGCACCGCCACCAGTGCGTTCGCCGACCTCGACCTCGCGCCCGACCAGGTCCTCCAGCACCTCGACAAGATCACCTCAGGGCTGGAGCACTACATCGCCACCTGCATCTTCGCCGTCTACGATCCGCGCCGCGCCGAATGCCACATCGCCAACGCCGGCCACCTCCCGCCCGCGCTCGTACGTAGCGGCAACCGTCCCGAACTCATCGACCTGCCCACCGGCACCCCGCTCGGAGTCGGCGGCGTCCCGTTCGAGACCACCACCTTCGAGATCGGCTTCGGCGACCAACTGGTCCTCTACACCGACGGGTTGGTCGAAACCCGCCACCACCCCATCGACGAGCGACTCGAAACCCTCCTCCATCTGCTCGATGTCACTGGCCCCTCGACCGGCCCCTCGACGGACCCCTCCCTGGAAGAGACCTGCGACCGGCTCCTTCGCGAACTCCGGCGTCCCGACGACCCAGATGACGTCGCCCTGCTCGTCTGCCGCACGCAACCCTTCACGCTCGACTCTCAGCCTCCGCAGCGGTGATTCCCGGCCCCCACACGATGTTCGGCAGCGGGCAGCGGGCAGCGGGCAGCGGGCAGCGGGCAGCGGGCAGCGATCAGTCATCAAAGCGATCCAGCCGACCAGGCGCCGTGACTGGTTGTGGCTGGTTGTGGCTGGTTGAGCAACAGCTTCTCATTCGTTCAATCTCTGTTGGTGGACGCTCCATTCTCATCTGACAACTTGACGTCCCCCCACAAAGGAGTCCACACGATGACCCGACGCGTCATACCGACACTTGCTGCCGCGCTCGCCCTGAGTGCGGCAGTCTCCGTCGCCACGGTGAGCACCGCCGAGGCGGACGACGAGACGCTGACCGTGATGAGCCTCAACACCTGGCATGGCGGCTCCCAGGTCACGGACGGGCTCAACACGACCGTCCAGGAGATCAACGCTTCCGGCACTGAGGTGGTGGCCCTTCAGGAGACCGACAAGGCCGTCACCAAGCAGATCGCCGAGAAGCTGGGATGGGAGCACTACACACAGAGCGGTACCGACGTCGACATCATCAGCAGTCAGCCCATCGAGAAGGTCGACTCGCTGTCGGATGTGGCCGTGGCCGCGAAGATCAAGGGAGTCTGGGTGTACTCGATCCACCTGGGCTACACGAAGTACGGGCCGTACAACGCCTGTTTCGACAAGGACGGCTACGAGGCGATCTACGCGGACGAGGCCGAGCGCAAGCAGCAGGCCGAGGCGATCGTCAAGTGGGCCGGTTCCTCACCGGCGATCGTCGCCGGTGATCTCAACTCCCCGTCCCACATGGACTGGACCGAGAAGACCAAGGCCAAGCACTGTGACTCGGTCGTGGAGTGGCCCGCAACAAAGGCGTTCGCCAACGGGGGTTACTGGGACTCCTACCGTGAGGTCAACCCGGACGAGGCGGCTTCCCCCGGCGATACCTGGAGCCCGAAGGTCGCCACCAACAGCGACTACGGCAACAAGCCCGAGCCCCAGGACCGCATCGACTTCATCCTGTACAAGGGCGGCTCGCTGGATGCAACCAGCTCGAAGGTCTACGGCGGCGACAAGGAGAACTGGCCGTCCGACCACCGGGCCGTGATCACCCAGTTCAAACTCTGACGGTACGCGTCAAACTCTGACGGTGCCTGCCGACAAGGGCGGGCCGGTCCACGGGCACTCATCGCCGGGTGGACCGGCCCGCGCCGTGTCCGGGGCGTCAGCAACCTTCAGTGCGGTCCCCGACCTCGTCAGCCCTCGCGGAAATCCTCGGCCCTGACGAAGCGGCGGTCCGTCGTCGACGGTCCGTCCTTCGTTCCGTGCAGAATCCGGTAACCGCCGTCCTTGGGCGGTTTGTAGCCGCGGTCGTGCCGTTCAGCCCGGAACCTGACCAGAGGCCATCTGACTTTGTGCCGAGCGGCTGTCGTTGACCGGTCAGTCCGAGGTTTTCGGCCCGCAGGTGACTTCGTCGCGGGGCACGTAGTGGGTCTTGAACGTCTCTCGCTTGGCTTCCTTGCCGCCGGACCGGAAGACCCGGTCGACGTTGACGTCGAAGCCTTCGAGCGGCGTCTGCGGCAGGCAGTTCTTCGCGGCGCCCGGGCGGCTTCCCGGCTGTTTCACGTTGGTGCGAGGGCCTGTGACCGCTTCGACGGAGTCGTACTTCTTGGTGCCGAAGAAACTGACCGTGACGGAGGTGTCCGTGGCACTGGCCTGGATGTAGATGGCGTTTCCGGAGTCGTTGTTGAACTTGAGGTCGAGACTGCCCCAGACGACCGTTGCCTCCCGGCCTTCCGGGTAGCGCTCGATGTAGAACGAGTGCGCCCCGTGCTCCAGCGGTTTGACGCCCGCGAAGAACAGGGCGTTGAAGACGGTGGTGGCGACAGTGGAGACGCCGCCCCCGGACGCCTTGGTGTACTGGTCGTTCTGGATGATGATGCCGTCCACGAATCCGTTGGCCTTGGTCCGCTCGCCAACCGTGCGGTTCAGACTCCAGGTCTCGCCGGGAAGCACGACCGACCCGTTGATCAGTTCCGCGGCACGGCCGACGTTCGTCGTGCGGTACGGGGCACGCTCGAAGTTGACCGTGAAGGTGGACATCTTCTCCTTGATGCCCAGTGCGCGGAGCCTGTCACCGGTGACCTTCGGCTGTGTCTCCTTGGCGGCCAGCGCTGCGGTACGGGCCGCCCCGGTCCTGGTCAGCAGGGGTAGCACGGCTTGTTCGATCCCCTTGGCGGTGACCTCCCGGCCGGTCTTGCCGTCCGAGACCACCACCCGGTCGCCGACCGGGCGCAGTTTCGCCTCGGCCACCTTGCCGGTGACCGGTGCCAGGGGGCGGGCCACCGCGGGATCCTGCAGGAGCGCCTTGCCGTCGAGTTCAGGGATGAGCCGGTTGTTCTTGTCCGGTTTCATCGTGAGGTGTTTGCCGACCGTCACGGGGCTGATGGGTATCTGCCGTCCGGCTACGGTCACCGTGACCGGGGCCGACATCGCGGGCCTGGCGAACTGCGTCATGGCGCGGTTCACTTCTGCCGCGTCGACGGGGGATTCGCTCCGCCGGACGACCGGCAGCGCGACCGGTCCCGCCTGCCGGCTGAGGACTGCCGAGTTCAGTGCTTCGGCAGCGCCGCGTACGTCGAGGGAGTGCCGGTCGCGTGGCTCCACGGGCACCGGCTTGCCCTGCTCGAAGGTGACCGTGCCATTCCGGGGCGTGCTGTCGTACTGCGTGGCTGTCTTGGTCAGCACCGCGCGGGCCTTCGCCTCGTCGGCCCGGATCACCGGTTCGATGTCGCGGTCACCACCGGTGAACAGTCGGCCGATCACGGTGAGCGGGTCGGCGCCCGCTCGCGTGGCATGGGCGACGGTCTGCGCACTGTCCAGGGAGAAGCCGGCGGCACGCGCGTCGATGGTGGCGGTACGGTCGCCGATACGCACCTTCACCGGTTCCGGCCAGGTCTTGCCTAGCTGCTGGTCCAGCCTCTCCTGGGCCTGTGAGCGGCTCAGGCCCCCGATGTCCACCCCGTGCACCCGCGTGCCCGCCAGCACCGCATCATCACCGGAAGCCAGCAGGCCCGTCACGTAGAGGGCCCCGAAACCGGTGGCTGCGGCCCCTGCCAGGAGCACGATCGGGCGGATGCGGCGACGGGCGGGCCCCGTGGCGTCGGCGGGCAGGTCAGGGCTGGGCAACAGATGCACTGAATCTCCCTATAAGTGACTGTTGCGTCACACAGAGATATATGAGGTCGTAAATCGGACTTAGTGACCGTAGTGAGGGGGCATATAAAGGCTCGATAAGATCCACATCTGCGGGCGCTACCAGCCGGCGCCAGTAGCCGGGCGCCACTAGGGCCTGTCCGGCGGATCTTGGGGCGAAAAAAATCAGGCGGTAGTCGGAGACCGAGCGTCCTAACGTGCTGGCATGACACCTTCATTTGAGCGTCCCCCTTTGCAGGCCGATGAGCGCACCGCGCTCATCGGCTGGCTGGACCTCCAGCGGAAGATCCTGCGATGGAAGTGCGATGGCCTGAGCGAGGCCGACGCGCACCGTTCCGTGATCCCGACCTCGCCGGCGATGACGATGGCCGGGCTTATCAGCCACATGCGGTGGGTCGAGCACACCTGGCTGGAGGTGGTTTTCCTCGGCGGCGACAAGACGCAGAACCCGTCCTTTGACGAGACGGACGAGGGCGCCGACTGGCGAACCGATGGCGTTCCGCTGAAGCAGCTGCTCGTGCAGTACGAGGCCCAGTGCGCCCGAAGCAACGAGATCGTGGCCGCGGCCTCCCTGGACGACGTTGGCCGTCACCCCGACTTCCGCGCCGGCAGCGCCAACCTCCGTTGGATGCTCATCCACCTCGTCGAGGAGACCGGGCGACATGCGGGACACGCGGACATCGTGCGGGAGCTGCTCGACGAGGTGAAGGGGTACTACTAGTCGTCCTGTCGAAGCCGGTGGGCCGGCCGCCCTTGCTGCCGCGAGCTCGGCGGTTGGCCCGCTGGTTCTTCGGCTCGGGGATGGTGCGCTTGATCTGACGGCTGCGCAGGTAGCGGCGGTTGCGACGGGAGGCGTACGCCTTATCGCCGCCGAGACGGTCAGGCCGGGCTCTCGCCCAGGTTGACCACCAGGGGACCGGGCCAACCTCGACGTGGACACGCGGGTAGCACCCGAGCGGCGCGCGCTCGACGTTCGGGCCTTGCCGACAAGGAAAAGAAGTGCTGGCTCCGCGGCTGCATCCGTAGGCGATGAGACATCAGGTCGATGAGACATCAGGCCGATGGGATATCCGCCTGGGTCAATGACGCGCGCTCATACGCGGCGCGCCACTGCTTCGCGAGAAGCTGGTCAGTTCGGTTCCGTTGGACGGCAAAAGGTAAAGGCAAGGAGAGCCCTCTCCTTGCCACTCTCAACTTATAGCGCGCTGGGGGGCTTGCCGCAAGCCCCGGGTCACAGCGCAGAATCGTCGGCCGAAGCCACAAGCTGCGGAAACGGGGGCACGACGTGCGTGTGTTGTTGTCGACGTATCGGGGACGGGGTGACGTCGAACCAGTGATGGGACCGGCAGTGCAGTTGCAGTTGCAGTTGCAGTTGCAGTTTCGGGTGCTCGGCGCGGAGGTGCTGGGGTGCCCGCCGCCCGGCTGGGCGGAGCGGCCTGCCGACTCGTCAGAGGGAAGGCGACCACGGATGAGGACGTGTTGGACAAGAGGTTCGAGAGAGTTGGAGGCGCCGGTGCTTCGATCGGCCAGTGCAGTGCGGCGGAGCACGGCTGCCTCGGAGGTATCGCAGTGATCGAGCAGTACGTGTGGGATCTTCAAGAGGTTGACGAGACGCAGGTCGCGGTCGTCGGCGGCAAGGGCGCGCACCTGGGCGGGCTGTCGCGGATCGAAGGCATCAGCGTGCCGGCCGGCTTCTGCGTGACGACGGACGCCTTCCGGCGGATCATGGCGGAAGCGCCGTCGATCGACGATCGGCTCGATGAGCTGTCGCGCCTGAACGCGGACGACCGGGAGGCCATCCGCACGCTGAGCGCGCAGATTCGTCGGACCATCGAGGGGATTGCCATCCCGGGTGATCTCGCGGCGGCGATCACCGGCGCGCTCGCCCAGCTCGGCGAGCAGGCCGCCTACGCCGTCCGATCCAGCGCGACGGCAGAGGACCTGCCGACGGCCTCCTTTGCCGGTCAGCAGGACACGTACCTGAACGTAGTGGGGCCGATGGCGATCCTCCAGCACGTAAGCCGGTGCTGGGCCTCGCTGTTCACCGAGCGGGCCGTGACCTACCGCCTGCGGAACGGCATCGACCACCGTACGGTCCACATGGCCGTGGTCGTGCAGCGGATGGTCTTGCCGCATGCGGCCGGCATCCTGTTCACGGCCGACCCCGTCACGGGCAACCGGAAGGTTGCCACCGTGGACGCCGGCTTCGGCCTCGGCGAGGCACTGGTCTCCGGGCTGGTGAACCCGGACGTCTTCAAGGTGCGGGACGGCGAAGTCGTCGACAAGGCGATCGCTGCCAAACAGCGTGCCATTGAGGCCCTGCCGGCCGGCGGCACGGAGGAAGTGGCGATCGATGCGCAGCGACAGGAGCAGCCGGCGCTGACGGATGCGCAGGTCGTGGAGCTCGTGGAGCTCGGGCGGCGGATCGAAGCGCACTTCGGCCGTCCGCAGGACATCGAATGGTGCCTGGCCGATGAGGGCTTCCGGATCGTTCAGAGCCGGCCGATCACGACGCTGTTCCCCATCCCCGAGGCCGGCGACCAGGAGAATCACGTCTATGTCTCCGTTGGTCATGGGCAGATGATGACCGACCCCATGAAGCCCCTGGGGTTCTCCATGTGGCAGCTGACGGCGATGGTGCCGATGCACGAAGCCGGCGGGAGGCTGTTCGTCGACGTCACCCGGCGCCTGGCCTCGCCCGCGAGCCGCGCCGGCCTCCTGGACGTCTTGGGCAGAGGCGATCCGCTGATCAGGGACGCTCTGGAGACCGTCCTCGACCGCGACGATTTCGTCCCGTCGCTCCCGGACGCGGGTCCCGGCGGGCCGCCGGTCGGCGGCGCGTCCGACCCGATCGAGACCGATCCGGCGATCGTCACCGAGCTGATCGAGCGCAGCCGGGCGTCCATCGCCGCGCTGGAGCGCGATATCCGGACGAAGAGCGGACCGGCGCTGTTCGACTTCCTGCTGGAGGCCTTCGAGGAGCACAAGCGGGTCCTCAGCGATCCGCTGAGCATGCAGGCGATCATGGCGGGGATGGAGGCCACGTGGTGGCTCAACGACCAGCTGTGGGAGTGGCTGGGCGAGAAGAACGCGGCTGACACGCTCACGCTGTCCGCCCCCGACAACGTCACGTCGGAGATGGGACTGGCGCTGCTCGACGTCGCGGATGTGATCCGCCCGCATGCGGAGGTGGTGGAATTCCTCCAGGGCGTCGAGGACGAGGGTTTCCTGGACGAGCTGGCGAAGCTCGCGGGCGGGACCGAAGCGCGGGACGCCATCGAGGCCTACCTCGACCGGTACGGCATGCGCTGCGTCGGCGAGATCGACATCACCAGGCCGCGTTGGCGCGAGAGCCCCACCACGCTCGTGCCCGTGATCCTCGACAACGTCAGGAACTTCGAGCCGGGCGCCGCCGAGCGGCGCTTCGAGCAAGGGCGGCAGAAGGCGCAGACGAAGGAACACGACGTGCTGTCACGCTTGCGGGCCCTGCCGGACGGGGACCGGAAAGCCGACGAGGCCAAGCGGATGATCGACCGGGTCAGAACCTTCATCGGGTACCGGGAGTATCCGAAGTACGGCATCGTCAGCCGCTATTTCCTCTACAAGCAGGCCCTGCTGGGGGAGGCCGAGCGCCTCGCGCAGGCAGGCGTGCTTCCTGAGAAGGAGGACATCTTCTACCTCACGTTCCAGGAACTCCGCGACGTCGTGCGCTCGCACCAGGTGGATGACCAGCTCATCCAGCAGCGCAAGGACGCGTTCCGGTCGTACCACGCGCTCACACCGCCCCGGGTGCTCACCTCGGATGGTGAGGCCCTCACCGGGGCGTACCGGCGCGACGACGTGCCGGCCGGCGCCCTGGTCGGCCTGGCGGTTTCCGCCGGGACCATCGAGGGGCGGGCTCGCGTCATCCTTGACATGTCGGAGGCCGATCTCGAAGCGGGTGACATCCTGGTCACGCCCTTCACGGACCCCAGCTGGTCGCCGCTGTTCGTCGGAATCGCGGGTCTGGTGACGGAGGTGGGCGGCCTGATGACCCATGGCGCGGTGATCGCCCGGGAGTACGGCTTGCCGGCCGTCGTGGGCGTGGAGCGGGCCACCCGGCTGATCCGGGACGGACAGCGGATCCGCGTGCACGGCACCGACGGGTACGTCGAGATCCTGCCCTGACCTACCACACCCGGGAAGCGACCAGACCGGGAAGCGACCACACCGGGAAGCCCCATCCGTAGCTTCCGACTGAACAACACCGAGCAGTTGATGACCGTCCCACGTCCGCCGCCCGCAACGCGCACATGCGGACTCGACCCGTAACTGTTCCTCACCTGGGAAGTGCCTCTGCCGCTACCACGTACAGGACCCTCAGCACGTCCTGTCGTTGCAGCTCAGAGGCACTTTCTGCGTTCTCGGTCCCGGTGCGGACGTACCGCTGCCGGCCACCGAATCAGGACTACTCCTTGATGGTGGTGATCCGGCGCCCCGGACGGACCCTGACGAGTGGTCGGCAGCTGAGTTCCTTCCCGTGGCTCGGGAAGGGCTGGACCGTCCGTTCATGCTCATGGGCAAGGAGAGTGGGACACACCTCAACAAGCCGTCCTGGCAGGCCTTCTGGGACCACTCGACCGGCTGGAAACGCGACCTGGGCCTGGAGCGTGGCAGCCACTTCAGTTACACGGATGCCCAGTCGTTTGTGCCTGCTCTGGACGAGCGCCTGGACATCCCGGCAGAGACCCGCGAGCAGTCGTCCTACCCAGAGGTGAGCTTCGTCCGATGAGTATGCCGACGGCGTGTCAGAGGGCCGCTGGCTAAGGGCTTTTCGATGGGACACCGCACAGGGCTTTTCGGTGGGACACGGCACAGGGCTGTCCGGTGGGAACCGCATTGAGCGATGACAGGCGCGGGCCATAGGTATATGGTTTCGGCCACTGTTACTCAGGGTGTTGTTCTGGCCAACGGTTGATCCGGTGGTTGGTCGTTGCAGCGCCCGGGGTGCAGTGACCTACCCCCCTCACAGCTCTGCCCGCGTGCACCGGACCCGGTCGTGCCAGACCGGGGCCGGTGCACGCCGCAGAAAGGCATGCCCATGTCTCGAATACGGGTCACCAAACCCGCCGCTCTGACCGCCCTGGCAGGCGTAGGAGCCTGTCTGGCAATCGTCGTCGTCCCGTCCGCGTTCGCGGGCACGACCACCCCGACCGGCGGCACCTGCACGATCCGCCCCGCGGCGAAAAACTCCGAGGCGCCACTCAGCTGTCTCGGCGTCACCGCTTCCCTCGACCATCTGCCTGCTGTCGGCGAGCAGGCCACCCTCACCGTGGACGTCCAGGCACAGGCCGACGTCAAGCGCGCCGGACTGTCCGTCCAACTGCCGCCCACGCTCCGGATGTCCGGCGAGGAATCCGGCCTCGCCGCACCCACAACGGACACCTTCGGTCAGCGCACCAGCAAGACGCTCGCCCTCACCCCCGGCACCCACACCGTCGAGCTCAAGGTCAAGGCCGTCGCCGCCGGACCCGCCCAGATCCAGGCGGACATCAGCGACATCGACCGTCCCGACCCGCGCCGCGCCGGGCACGACTCGGTGGAACTCACCGTCGGCACCTCCAAAGGCTCCTCCGACAAGGGCGTCTCGGTCACCAAGGCCGACGCGGCCCCGGCCCACAGCCCAGGGCCCGGCGCCCGCAAGGCACGCCCGGTCACCCCCAAGGCCGCTCCAGCTCCCGTCTCCACCCGTGCCTCGGCTGCCTCAGCCCCGGCCTCCCCGCGCCCCACCGTCTCGGCGAGGGCTTCCTCCCAGGTCTGTGTCAGCGGCACCTTCCGCAACCGCTTCCAGTCCGCCGAGGGCGGCAGTTGGAACCGCAAGGCCAACCGGGACGAGCCGGTCAGCAACGCCAACATCACCTTGTGGGGCAAGCCGACCGCCAACAGCGGTACGCAGAAGCTCGCCACGGGAATGACCGGCAACGGCGACGGCAAGTTCAACCTCTGCTACACCCCGAGCACCTCCATCACCTCCCAGGCCTGGGTGGAGTTCCAGACACGGGCCGGCCAGATGTGGTCGGTGGTCGACGGCAACGGCCGCACCTACGCCACAGCCACGTACTCGCTGAACAACATCTCGGGCAACACCAGCCTCGGCAACGTTTACGCCAACGAGGGACAGAGCCGCGCCTGGCACGCCCTCGACACCCTCAACAAACTGTGGTGGAACCGCGGTTCCACGACCAACTGCTGGTCAAGCAGCCAGCAGGACGGCCACTGCACCCCGATCACCGTCCAGTGGTACCCCGGCTCCACCGACGGCACGTACTGGACCACCAACGACGACAAGATCCATCTCGCGGACAACGACCCCGACTCCGAGCACACCACCGTCCACGAAGCGGGCCACGCCCTCATGGGCAAGCTCTACAAGGGCTGGTGGCCGAACGTGAGCAACTGCTCGCCCCACTACGTCAACCGCACCTCCTCCACCAGCTGCGGCTGGACCGAGGGCTTCGCCAACGCGGTGGCGTTCCACACCTTCAACGACACCACGTACTACTGGGGCAATGGCAGCTCCCTGAACCTCGCCAATGACCGCTCCACGAACGGCATCGACCCGGGCGACGCCTGCGAGGCCCGCGTTGCCACCTCGCTGGTCGACCTGTGGTCCCAGGTCGACGGCGGCTGGACGAAGAGCAACACCATGATGTCCCGGACCTGGCAGTCCAGCTTCCGCGAGTACTTCGTCGACGACCGGCCCGATTACGGCCTGGACAGCGGCTCGACGGCCCAGAACATCCTCTACAACCACACCATCCAGTACTGACACCGACACCGACACCGACACCGACAGTGTGACTGCTGTCAGCTGGAGAGACCCATGGACCGGGCCGACTGTCGGCCCGGTCCATGCGCGTGTTCCGGTACGGAGGCTTAGGTCGGGTCGCCGGGGGAGTCGTACCCCCGGCGACCCAACAACCGGCGTGAGTGGCGGGAAAGGCCCCCTCCAAGAGTCAGCGTGTTGCGCCAACTGCACGGCCCCACCATCGTGTTCAGGCGGCCGCTCGGGCACAGGGGATCGGGGACCAGGAGGTCATCCGGATGGCAGAACAGGGATCCGCGTACACCCTGCCCCCGATCGCCATATTCCCCGACGCCACGCTGCCGCACCCCATGCCCTGTCTGGAAGCCGAAGCGCGCGACGAGGCCACGCGACTCGCCGCCGTGCTCGCCGTCGTCCCGGCGTTCGGGACGGCCGCGGAGCGCGCCTCAGGGCTGCGGGCCGCCACCCTCGCGGCTGCCAGACTCGTCCGGGCACTGCCGACGGCAAACTCCTCCACCAAGGCGGACGGACTGCCGGCCAGGTCTCCCGTGCAGAGCTACTTCCGAGTGCGCACAGCCGTACTCACCGCAGCTCAGGCTGCCCAGCAAGCCGCTCTGGTCATCCACCGCGGTCTCGCGGACCTGTGTGACGCGCCGCTCTCGGGAAGCGACATCGCCCGGGAGACCACAGCGATGAGGCAGTTGGTCGTGGACCTCGCGGGAAGCGAGGATAGCCCAAAGACCCCTGAGGACGGAGGCAGCGAAGCGTCTGACACCAGCCCCGGCACGGGACAAGGGCGGCAGGAGGAGATGTGGCTCTCCCGCTGGATCACCGGCCATCATGTGCACGTCCTGTTCAACGTCTACGCGACGATCGCGCTGAGAGAGGCCGTGGAGCGACTACGTGAAGGTGCCGTACGCGAGGCCACCGCCCAGATCGAGCGGACGACCGTCTACGTCCAGGGGTTCGCCGCCGCCCGAGCACATGCCGCCGCCCTCCCAGCAGACTTCTACAACACGACCATTCGCCCCACGATGGTCCCGACGGTGGTACCGGTACCCCTCAGCGGAAGCATGCACATGGAATACCGCGAGTACCGCAACACCATCGACGATCTGCTCGCGGTCCTGCCCGACCCGATCGAAGACCTCGCTCTGCGCGAGCCGGGACTCGCCTTTGCCCGGGAGGCCCTCCTCGAAGCCGACCTCATCGAGGCAGAACGCCATGTATGCCTCGTGGAGCCGGTGGTGGGAAGCGAGCGGTCACTGGTCCAGCCACCGGCGACCATGGACAACGCCGTTTCCGTGCTGCGCGTCATGCGTCATGCGCGGGCGGCGAAGATCGCGTCGCTCGTCCGGTTCGGAGACCATCTCGTCGCCACGGCGGCCAAGCTCCGGCAGAAGGGCGGCGACAGTGCGGCAGAGGCCGGCCGTTGCCCGTATTGAGCAGCGTATGGCCGCGATCGCGTTGAGCGCGGGTGGCTGCTCCCCGTGCTGAAAAATGGTCGCCTGCGGGTCGCGTATCCCGCGGACCGTGGACGGAACCGTCGTGTGTGACGGGAAGCAGAACTGAAGGCCGCCAGAGCGGGTCGGCCAGACCGTCCGCCTGGTCCTCAACGTCGCCTTCAGAGCGCCGAGATGTAGCTCACCACATTGGGGCCCGGTGCGTCGTTTCCGGCTGCCTCCATGGTCCGCCGGCCATGGAGGCAGGCCGGTCTCGGCAAGGCCCACCTGGCCGTGACCTACGGGTTCCCGTGGGCGACAGGCTCTGGACGGCGCGATCTGCGATCGCTCGGGGCTGCTGCTGTCCGCCGGGCGCGAGCCGTGCTGAGGAGCGGGCGTACGGCCAGGCAGACCTCGACCAGCCGCTCCACCTGTGCGTCGGTGAGACCGGCATGCAGTGATACCCGCATCGTCGCTCGTCGCCGTGAGGTGGCCGGCGGTCCGAACGGCGACGGGAACACCCCGCGGGACATCATCGCGTCGCGCAGTTTGATGGCCTGCAGCTCAGTTCCGGCCTCCAGCGGGATGATCTGTGTCTGCGAGCCGTGCAGATCGATCCCGCCGGCAGTCAGCTCCCGCCGTACCCACTCGGTGAGATGGTGCAGCCGCTCGCGCCGCCACCCGTCCTCCCGAACGGCGTGCAGCGCGGCCTGCAGGCCGGCCAGATCGTGTGGCAGCAGGGTGGAGCTGAATACCGCTGGATAGGACTCGTGCTTGAAGTAGTCGACGAAGTCGGGGTCGCAGCAGGTGATGAGTCCGGCCCGGCCGGCGAACGCCTTCGACAGGCTGACGGTGCGGAAGTGCACCGCGTCCTGCAGGCCGAGCGCCGCGACGATGCCCTCGCCCCGCTCCCCGTGCACACCCAGCGAGTGCGATTCGTCGACGACCAGCACGCAGCGGTTCTCCGCGGCGATGGCGGCGATCTCCGCCAGCGGGGCGAGGTTGCCGTCCGACGAGTACACCCCGTCGACGGCGATGATGCCGGGACCGTGGTCGGCGATGCGCCGGCGCAGATGGGCGAGGTCGTTGTGGCGGAACAGCCGGGTCTTGGCCCGGGCTGCGTGGGCTCCCTCCCACAGGGACATGTGCGCGAGGACATCGATGTAGATCGGTGTCGACGGGTCGGCGATGGCCTGCAGGAGGCCGGTGTTGGCGGCCCAGCCGGACTGGCAGAGGATGCCGGCCGGGGCACCCATGTGTGCGGCCAGCTCCTGCTCCAAGGACAGCTGCGGATGGTCGCCGAAGAGGAGGATGCCGGACATCAGGGTGCTGGTGCCCGCGGCGTCGAGCCGTTGGGTCATGGCCTCGATGATGCGGCGGTCGCGAGCCAGGTGCAGATAGTCGTTGTTGTCGACGATCACGGCGTCCGGCCCGGGGGGACGACCCCAGAAGAGGTGGTCTCCGCCCCAGTCCTTGGGGACCCGGATGCGGGTGAAACGGTCTACGCGGTGGCGCGACTGGGGCGGAATGGGGATGACCATGCCGAGGGGGTGCCCATCCCAGGGTCAGGCATTCCGGATGGGGAGCAGGCCACCCCAATGGGGCGTACACAGGCACACCGCGTGCCGGCAAACCACCCGCACGGGGCGCGTTCGGACGCTTGCGCAGGGCATGCCTTCCTCCGGCCGGGCGGGAATCCGACCAGTCCCGGGTTCTGAGGAGGGCGCATGCCGGAAGCAACCACGGAGACCATCGACATCCTCGACCGCAAGCTGGAACGGGCCTTCGAGCTGATGGATTCGGACGCCAACGGCGAGCTGGTCGAGGGCGATCTGCTGGTCCTCGCCGACCGGCTGGCGGCGGCCTTCGAGCGAGGGGAAGACCCTGCCCGCAAGGAACGGCTGCGCAACGCATTGCACCGGATCTGGCAGGACCATCTTGCAGGCATGGACGATGACGGCAACGGCTATGTGGACGTAGCCGAGTTCACCCGCGGCTTCCGGGCGGCCGCGAGTGACAACCGGGGGAAGTTCCTTGCCAATGTGAGCGAGGTCGTCGCCGCTTGGATGGATCTCGTCGACGTCAACGGCAACGGACAGATCGACGTTGACGAGTATCGGCTCATGTACGAGTCGGCCTTCGGGATTACGCCCGAGGACCTGGAGTACGGCTTCCGGCAGCTGGACCGCGACGACAGCGGAGAGCTGGACGAGCAGGAGCTCCGGCAGGCCACCGAGGAGTACTACACGAGCAGCAACCCTGACTCACCCGGAAACTGGCTCTTCGGGCCGCTCTGAGCCTCTGCCCCGAAGCCAGGCCGGCACCGGCGGCAACGGCCGCACGACCGGTCACTTCGTGTCGGTCATACATGGCGGATACCGGCGTACCCAGCTGGGATGATCGGCCGCATTCCCGGACGCGTGCGCAAGACAATTGCACGACACGGCAGCCGAGTTGAAATCAACGGGCGCAGACGCCCACAACAACGACGACAGGGCCTCCCGGCATCGCTCGGTTCGATTCGCATCCCCGAGCTACCGAGAGGCCCTGCCTTCATGCGCGTCAGCCGGAAGATCACCTGACCAGGACCTCCGTTCGACGCAGACGTCCCCCGATCTGCGTATGCACGGTGATCATCCACACCAGCGCGAACGACATCGGCGCCTCCGAGATGGGCGACACCCGCATGGAAGTAGCAAGCCACGTGACTGCACGTCAGCTCATCGAGGCCCACAAGAAGCCGATCCGCGCGGCCCGCGCGCGGCGTCAAGGCCGTCGGTGTTGCCATCCTGCCGCTCCGCCGTGGACCTGGATGCCCTCTGAAGCGGTGAAGCGGTGGAGTGGTGAAGCGGTGGAGTGGTGAAGCGGTGAAGCGGGGTGTGCGCTGGGGCGCCGGATGCGTCGGGGCCGGACGCCGAAGGGCGGTGTCAGGCCGTGTACTGGTATGCCGGGTAGGTCAGGTACCCCGCGTCGCCGCCCTGGTAGTACGTGGCCTCGTCGACGGGAGCGAGCGGCACTCCGGTGCGCAGCCTCTCGACCAGGTCGGGGTTGGAGATGAAGGCGCGGCCGAAGCTGATGAGCTCGGCCCCCAGGTCGAGCCAGTGGTCGGCCTCGTCCCGGCCGGTGTGCTTCGGTCCCATCGGGAGCACGGGGTTCATGATCAGGGTGCCCTGCCATGCGCGGCGCAGGCCGGCCAGCAACTCCTCCTCGGCGGTGGCTTCGAGATGGATGTAGGCCAGTCCGAGGCCGGACAGTTCGGTCAGTAGCGCGGTGTAGAGCTCGGGGATGTCGGTCTCCTCGACTCCCCAGAAGGTCACGCCGGGGGACAGGCGGATTCCGGTCCTGGCCGCGCCGACGGCCTCGGCGGTTGCGGACACCGCCTCGACGGCGAAGCGGATCCGGTTGCTCACCGAGCCTCCGTAGCGGTCGGTGCGCAGGTTGGCATTGGACGAGAGGAACTGCGAGATGAGATAGCCGTTGGCGCCGTGCAGCTCCACGCCGTCGAAGCCGGCGTCGATGGCGCGGCGGGCGGCCTGGGCGTACGACTCGGCCTGCTCGGGCACCTCGGCGGTTTCCAGAGCGCGCGGGGTCGGCGCCGGCTGAAGCCCGGTCGGGGTGAACACCTTCCACCCTTCGGCCGCGACCGCCGAGGGACCGACCGGCTGCATCCCGATGGTGTCTGGGTGCGAAACCCGTCCGCCGTGCATGATCTGGGCGAAGATCCGTCCGCCGTTGGCGTGCACCGCATCGGTGACCGGGCGCCACGAGGAGACCTGCTCGTCGGTGTGCAGTCCCGGTGTGCCGGGGTTGGACTGCCCGACCACGTTCGGCTGCACTCCCTCGCTCACGATCAGTCCGGCCGTGGCCCGCTGAGCGTAGTAGGTCGCCATCGACGGCGTCGCCAGACCGCCGGCGGCGGCACGGACCCGTGTCATCGGGGCCATCACCACCCGGTTGGGCAGCGACAGGTCCCCTAGCCGGTACGTGGTGAACAAGCTCGTCATGTCATGGCTCCTTCGTGATCGGGGCGCCGGACGACCGGGCGCGGCGGCTACGCTAGAACCTGACACTGACGTCAGGGGCAAGGGTTGTGCCTCAGCTCACAGCACAGAGGGAGACGGTGTGCGCATCGGGGAGCTGGCATCACGGGCCGGAGTCAGCGTCCGGTCCCTGCGCTACTACGAGGAGCAGGGGCTGCTCACCAGCACTCGCAGTGCCAGCGGGCAGCGGCACTACACGGAGCACGAGGTCGAGCGGGTCGTGTTCATCCAGCGGCTGTTCGCCGCGGGACTGTCCAGCCGCACCATCGCCGAACTGCTGCCGTGCGTCGATTCTCCCAGCGAGGAGAACTCCGACGCGGCGCTGGACCGCATGGCGCAGGAGCTCGACCGGCTGTCCGGGCACATCGCCGAGCTCGTACGCACCCGGGACGCTCTCGCCGGGCTGATGGCCATGGCGCAGGCACATCGGGAGCGCCTGCGGTCGGCGGTCGCCGACTGATGTCCGAGGCGCGAGCGGCAGCGAAGTCCTCGGTGTCGAGCATGAGTTAGCGGCCGTTGTGCGGCCAGGTGTACGCGGCGTGGGTGGGCGTGAGTTCGTCGATCTGGAGGGTGAGGCCGAGCCGAGCGTAGAAGGCGCGGCCGGCACCCATGTCGGTGACGACGATGCCGAGGGCGCTCATCCGGGGCCGGCGATCTGACGTGGAGGCCTCAGGTCTGTGGCACGTACGGGGTCGCGGACTCCTCCCACTCCTCCTCGTTCGCCGTCCTCGCCGTCACGGGTTCCGTGGACGCAAAGCTTGGACAGCGGCTAAGCGACTGCTTAGTATCCAGCTGAGGCGGGAACAGCCTGCCCGTGCCGCCCCTCCCCCTGAGGAGTCCACCATGACCTCACTGTTCTCCCTCTCCGGCAAAACCGCCCTCGTGACCGGCGGCTCCCGCGGCATCGGCCTGATGATCGCCCGGGGCCTGGTCGAAGCGGGAGCCAAGGTCTACATCAGCTCGCGCAAGGCGGAAGCCTGCGAGGAGGCCGTGCGCGAGCTCTCCGGTCCCGGCCAGGCGGTCGCGCTGCCCGCCGACCTGTCGCGCGAGGAGGAGTGCCACCGACTCGCCGCAGACATCGGCGAGCGGGAGGAGCAGCTGCACATCCTGGTGAACAACGCCGGCGCCACCTGGGGTGCGCCCCTGGACGAGTTCCCGGTCAGCGGCTGGGACAAGGTGATGGACCTCAACCTGCGCAGCCCCTTCCTGCTCACCCAGGCCCTCCTGCCGAAGCTGCGCGCCGGCGGGTCGGCGGAGGACCCTGCGCGGATCATCAACGTCGGATCCATCGACGGCCTGCACGTCAGCCCGGTCTCGGCCTACTCCTACGCGGCCAGCAAGGCGGGCCTGCACCACCTCACCCGCGTGCTGGCCAAGGAGCTCGGGCCACAGGGCATCACCGTGAACGCCATCGCGCCCGGCCCCTTCGAGTCGAAGATGATGGCCGCGACCCTGGACGCCGTGGGCGAGGCGATCGCGGAGGCGGCTCCGCTGCGCCGGATCGGGCGACCGGACGACATGGCGGGCGTCGCCGTCTATCTGGCCAGCCGTGCGGGCGCCTACGTCACAGGCGCCGTCATCCCGGTCGACGGCGGCATCGGCACCACGGTCTGACCGGCCGGCGACAGCTCCACACCCCCCTCACGCAAGCAACCCGAACCCGAGAAGAAGAGGACCATGGCCTCCCTCCTGCTCTCCCGTCGAGACCTCGACTTCCTGCTGCACGAGTGGCTCGACGTTGAATCCCTGACCGCGCGCCCCCGCTTCGCCGACCACTCGCGCGAAACCTTCGACGCGGTACTGGACCTCAGCGAGACGATCGCCGCCCGGCACTTCGCCCCGCACAACAAGAAGAACGACGCCCAGGAGCCGCGCTTCGACGGCGAGCGGGTGCACATCATCCCGGAAGTCGAAGAGGCCCTGAAGGTCTTCGCCGGCGCCGGGCTGATCGGCGGAGGCATGGACCACGAGGTGGGCGGCATGCAGTTGCCCAGCGTGGTGGCCAACGCCTGCTTCGCCTGGTTCCAGGCAGCCAACGTGGGAACGGCCGCCTACCCCTTCCTCACCATCGGCAACGCCAACCTGCTGCAGGCCCACGGCACTCCCGAGCAGATCGACACCTATGTCCGCCCGATGGTCGAGGGCCGCTTCTCCGGGACCATGTGCCTGTCGGAGCCACAGGCGGGCTCCTCGCTGGCTGATGTGCGCACCCGCGCGGAACCGGCCGATGACGGCACCTACCGCCTGTTCGGCAACAAGATGTGGATCTCGGGTGGCGACCACGAACTGACGGAGAACATCGTCCACCTGGTCCTGGCCAGGATCCCCGGCGGCCCGCCCGGGGTGAAGGGACTCTCGCTCTTCATCGTCCCCAAGGTCCTGGTGGGGGCCGACGGGACGCTCGGCGAGCGCAACGACGTCGTCCTGGCCGGCCTCAATCACAAGATGGGGTATCGAGGGACGACCAACACGCTGCTGAACTTCGGTGAGGGCGCCTTCCGGCCCGGTGGGGCACCCGGTGCCGTCGGCTTCGTGGTCGGGGAGCCCCACCGCGGACTGTCCTACATGTTCCACATGATGAACGAGGCCCGCATCGGTGTCGGACTCGGTGCCACAGCGCTCGGCTACACCGGCTATCTGCACGCCCTGGACTACGCGCGCACCCGGCCCCAGGGGCGCCCGCTCATGGCCAAGGACGCCACCACCCCCCAGATCCCGATCGTCGGGCATCCCGATGTCCGGCGCATGCTCCTCGCCCAGAAGTCGTACGTCGAAGGCGCACTGGCTCTCATCCTGTACTGCGGGCGGCTGCTGGACGACGAGCGCACCGCCCCGACGGACGACGAGCGGGCCAGGGCAGGGCTTCTGCTGGACATGCTCACCCCGATCGCCAAGAGCTGGCCCTCGCAGTGGTGCCTGGAGGCCAACAACCTTGCCATCCAGGTCCACGGCGGTTACGGCTACACCCGCGAGTACAACGTCGAGCAGTTCTACCGGGACAACCGCCTCAACCCCATCCACGAGGGGACGCACGGCGTCCACGGCCTCGACCTGCTGGGCCGAAAGGTCGTCATGGACGGCGGCGCGGGACTCCGCCTGCTCATCGACACCGTCTCCATGACCACCGCCCGTGCGGCGGCCGCGGACGACCAGGTCGCCGGCTTCGGACGGCAGTTGGACGCCTCCGTCGCCCGCGTCGCCGCCGTGACGCGGCGTCTGTGGAAGGCCGGGGACGCCGAGACCGCCCTCGCCAACGCCTCGGTCTATCTGGAGGCCGTGGGACACGTCGTGGTTGCCTGGATGTGGCTGGAGCAGATGTTGGCCGCCGCCGGACGCAGCGGCTCCTTCTACGAGGGCAAGCGCCGGGCGGGTCAGTACTTCTTCCGGTACGAACTGCCCAGGACGGAGGCGCAGTTCGCGCTGCTGGAAAGCCTCGACCGCACCACCCTCGACATGCCAGCGGACTGCTTCTGAGCTATGCCCCTCCGCATGGTCAGCCCCAGGTCATCTCGCCGGTGGCGACCTTGGAGCCCAGCTCCGCCGCGACCTGGAGGCCCAGGTCCGGGTGGCGTCGGAGCATCGCGGCCTCCAACGCCTTGGCACTGTTGCCGCTCTTGGCCAGCTCCTCCTCGAACTCGGCCAGGTAGGCACGGGTGAAGGCAATGACGGAGGCGTCGGTGGCGGAATCCGCGGAGCGGTGGCCGGCGACGACGTAGCGCGGTTCCAGCCGCTCCAGTTCGGCCAGTGTCTCGGCCCAGGCGAGGCGTTCGCGCGCCGTGGCGGTGTCCGCGGTCCACACATGCAGTCCGGCGAAGAGCAGGACACCGCCGACGACCGCTCGGTCCTCGGGCTGCCACAGGTACTCGGTGCGCCAGACCAGGTCCGGGTGACCGCCGCGGATCTCGAAGTCGTGTCCCTCGATGCTGACGCGGTCCTCCTTCAGCACCTCGGGGATGATGACCTCGCCGGGGAGGTTCTTGCCCAGATGGGCCCAGGTGCGGAGCTTGGATTCCCAGCTTGCCTTGATCCTTTCCATGGTGGTGGCCGTGGCGACGATCCTGACCTTGGGGAACGCCCGCCTGATCACCTCAAGGCCGAAGTAGTAGTCCGGGTCGGAGGCGGTGACGACGACCGCGGTCAGATCCTTACCGCTGTCGATGATGTCCGCGAGGACCCGGTGCTGCTCGGCGAGCGTGAACTGGCCGTCGACCAACAGCGCCTCACGATCACCGCTGATCAGTACGGATGACTTGTGCAGGCCTGTGGCGCCGGCCGTGTGCACGGTGTAGCTCAGTGCGGACATGGGGTCCTGCCTTTCGTGAAAGGGGGAGGGGCGGGCAGTTCGCGTGACGACTTTCGTGTGACGACCTTCGCGCGACGAACTGGGTTGAGGTGCGGGGTGGTTCAGGTGGCCATGACGGCGCTGTGCTGGTCGAGGGCGCGGGTCAGGGCGTCGGAGGTGGAGAGCGGGCCGCCCAGGCGATCGGTCCCGTGCGCGGTGTGCAGCAACAGCGTCGGATAGCCCTCGACACCCAGGCGGCGCACCTCGCGGAAGTCGGCCTCGGCCTGAGCGCGGGTGGTGGGAGATTCGTACGCGGCGACCACCGCTTCGGCGTCCAGCCCCAGCTCGGCGGCGATGTCCCGGTACACCTGCGCGTCGGAGAGACTGCGGCCGTCGATGTACCAGGCGCGCTGCATGGCCGCGGCCGCGGCCAGCGCGCTCGTACCCGGCTGGTTGCGCAGTGCGACCAGGCCGGTGGCCGCGTCGGCCGAGTCCATCACCAGGGTGCCCTCGGCAAGGACCCGCCCGTAGGCCGGGCCGAAGGTCACGCCGGTCAGCTCGCTGATGCGGGCGTTGGCACCGGGGATGTGCGGGTAGGCCGACACCGGCAGGGCGCGCGGGCCGGTGAACAGCCCGCCCGACAGCACTCGCAGGTCGCTCCGCTCGGCGTTGGCCGCGGCGAATTCGTGCAGGGCCGGGCCGAAGCCGTAGCACCAGCCGCAGTAGGCGTCGAAGACGTAGGTGAGTTGGGTGCGCTTCGCGGAGCTCATCACGCGTCCTTTCCATTTTCCGTCACCGGGCTCGATGCCGGGGTCGGGGCGATGAGCTCAACGCTATGGTCAGGGCGGAATCGTGTCCGGGTCCGTCGACGACGGCTTATGGTCAAAAAGTGACAGCCCCGATGAGGTGTCGAATGCAGCTCATCGGGGCTGTCCTGGCGATCGGGGACGGATCGCGCCCCCCTCTACACACACAGGCGGGCCGGACGCCGACTTATACGGGCGGGCCGGACGTCGACGCACCAGGGTTCGAGACGGCCATGGCGGGTTCGGCGATGTTTGGCCGTTCGCTTGTCCGGCGCAGGGCAAGAGAGATCAGGATGGCGAACGCAACTATGGCGGTGCAGGTGCGGGCATCGTTGAACAGCTCCCAGCGGCGCAGGATCTCCGCATAGTCGGCCGGCGGCGCTGTGGCGGCCCACTCCTTGATACGACCGTTGATCGGGACGTTCCCGAACCGGGTGATCAGGAAGGACGCGACGGTCAGGAGCCCTGCCGTGGCTGCGAGTACGCGGGCCCGTTCGCGTGTCAGGGCAGCCAGGGCGAGGGCGCTGAGAGCCGAGACCGCCATCGCCCCCTGCATAGTGATCCCGTTCATCTTCATCAGCTCGGTGTGGAAGTCGAGTCTCATGTCGATCGGCACGGAGTTGAAGGTCGGGACGAGATTGGCGGCCCCGTAGCCGAAGGCTCCGGCGAGCAGACCAGTGGACAGCAGGGCTATGCCCAGGATGAGCCGGGTGCGCATGCGGTTCATGCTCCGTGGGCGGGTCGGTTGAAACGGTGGCTCGGTTCTCCTCGGAGCCGACCGGCCGGAAGTCTGCGGCCGTAGGCCAGCAACAGGAGATCCTGGGCGGCGCCGTACACGGGCGAACCGGTGCCGTACGACCAGTCGAGGTCCTCGGCGCACAGCCGCACTCCGTCGAGGTCGGCGCCGAAGAACTTCAGGCTGCTGGGCCGGATCTCGTCGAGAAGGATGTGCAACCGGTCCTCGGGGACGCGTCGGTCGAGGCCGAGGGCGACGGTGATGTCCAGCCCGTGCACCACGTCGTGGCCGAGCGCCGCCGCGAACCCGCCAACCGGTGGCGTCCAGGGGTGGTGGGCGTTGTCCCGCAGGAAGGCGCCGAGTGCGGTGGTGGAATGGACGGCTGCATCCCTGCGCGCGACCCGATCGGTCATGCGGTGAAGGTTCCCGCGCGCCTTGACCAACTCGCCGAGCGTCGCAGGCAAGGAGAGCCGGAACCCCATCGACATATGCGCCGCGACTTCACGCACTCGCCATCCCGCGCAGAGGCTCTGCTCGTTCCACTGCTCGATTCGCAGAGTGTCGAACAGGTCGGCCAGTTCTTGCCGTTCCGCCGCGATCGCGGCCCTGACCTCGGTTTTCCTACCCTTGCGGGCTCTCGCGTTCCCCATGTGATCAAGCCTGCGGCCTGTCGAGCGATAACTCCAATAGATAGTTCTTCTCCACCCTAGAATCATTAGTTATGGAGCTTCGTCAGCTGCGCTACCTCGTCTGCATCGTCGAGGAGGGCAGTTTCACCCGAGCCGCCGCCCGGCTGCATCTGGCCCAGCCCGGCCTCAGCGCCCAGATCCGCCAGCTGGAGAACGAGCTGGGCCAGCCCCTGCTCGACCGCTCCGGCCGATCGGTCACCCCGACCGAGGTGGGCCGGGCGGTCCTTCCCTACGCCCGCGCCGCACTGGCCGCCGCGGACGCGGTGCAGCAGACGGTGGATGCGTACACGGGCCTGCTACGCGGCCGGGTCACCCTCGGTCTGGTCTCCGGCGCCACCGGCCACGCCTTCGACATCGCCGCCTTCCTCGCGGACTTCCACGAGGACCACCCCTCGGTGGAGGTGGCACTCACCGAGGACACAACGGAGCGGATGCAGGCCGCGCTCCTGGCCGGCGAGCTCGACATCGCCCTCCTCGGAACGGCAGAGGAGGTGCCACCACCCGGAGCGGCCTTCCAGACGGTGATCGATGTCCCGCTCGTTGCCGCTGTTGCCCCCGGCGATCCGCTTCTCGACTGCGTCGACGGCACGAGCGTCCCGCTTGCCGATCTGCGGGATCGACCGCTGATCTGCCTGCCGCGCGGCACCGGGGTGCGCGCGGCGCTCGAACGCGGTTGTGCGCAGGCAGGATTCCGGCCCCGCGTCACGTTCGAGGCGGCAGCCCCACACGTGCTCGTACAGCTCGCCGCGCGGGGCCTCGGCATTGCCGTGCTACCAGCCGGCGAGGACGAGTCCGCCCTCCACGGACAGCTCCGCACCCTGCGGATCGTCCAGCCCGAGATGCGCGCCTGCATCGCGCTCGCCTGGCAGGCCACCGGTCCCTCCAGCCCCGCGGCCCGGGTACTCCTGGACCGCCTGCGCGAAGCCCTCCCGAAGCCGCGTAAGGCCTGATTTCTGCCTCGCTCCATGGTCATCGTCGTGTCCCGATGAGGATGGCGGCGAGATGGAGTGAGGCGTGGTGGGCGATGGGGCGCGTCCCGAGCGGACACGTTGAACCAGCAGCCGTCTGCCGCCGGCGTTGACAACGCCCGTGATCAACACATCGATCCGTACATCTAGGCGATGCGCTGTTCCAGCCGTCGGTGCTCAAGGAAGTACGCAAGTGCGTTGAGGGCCAGCATGGTTGTGGCGAGGGCCGGCTGGATGGGCGGAACCCAGTCGCCGTCGACGAGGGCGGTGCCGGGGTAGAGGATCGCCGACAGCTGGGTGATCCAGTACAGCGACTCGGTCACGACGATGACCTGGACGAGGGAGCGCGTCCATACGCCGCGGTGCACCCACAGTAGGTACAGGCCCAGCAATCCGAGTGCGGCGCCCATGCTCATGGTCTGGGCGTTGTGGAACTTGGCGTGCGGTGGCCAGTTGGGGTTGTAGATGTGGGTCTCGTTCCAGTCCGCGATATAGGCACCGGTCATGGTGACCAGTGAGGTGAGAGTCAGCAGGACCTTTCCAGCGGTGATCTTGGGCATGGGAATTCTCCGTGGGTGTGAGTGTGGCGTGTGAGTAGTGCGTGAGGGGGAGTGGCAGCGGGCGAGAGGCACCGGAACCGGTCAGGCGGCGACCTGGCCGCGGAACTTCTCACCCTGCTGGCGGGCTTCCTGGTGCGCGTCGGTCAGGGATGCCTCGTGGAGCGGGACCAGGTGGGTCAGTGCCGGGACGACGGGCGCCATGGTCAACTCGGGCGTCAGCGAGGTGACTTCGAGGCCGAGCAGATCGTGCAGGATCGTCTCCAGCGCGGGCACGACGAAGTCCTTGCCGTGGTTGGGGGTGCCGGGGCCGTAACCGCCGCCGCGTGCCGAGATCACCAGGGCCGGACGGCCGGACGCCGCGGGACCGTCGGCGAAGCCGAAAGTGCGGCCCTTGACGATGACCTGGTCCAGCCATGCCTTGAACACCGAAGGCATCGTGAGGTTGTACATCGGCACGGTGAACAGGTAGCCGCTCGCGCCGAGGAACTCCTCGATGAGTTCGTCCTGGACGGCCGCGGCCGCGGCTTGTTCCGGAGTGTGCCGGGCGGGGTCGGTGCCCCAGGAGGCGATGCCCGCTGCGTCCAGGTGGGGTACGGGCGAGGCGGCCAGGTCACGGTGGACGACCGACCCATCCCAGGTGCCCCGGAAGGACTGGGCGACCTGGGACGACACCGAATCGGCGCCGATCGAGGACGAGTCGATGTGAAGCAGGTAGGACATGGAGAAGCCTTTGCTGATGGGGATGGGGATGGGGATGGGGATGGAGAATGGGAAATGGGCGGGGCGGATCCGCAGGCCGGGCTCGTGCGGTGAGGGTGAGGTGACGGCGTCGATGCCATACAGGGGCCGACATTCCTTCACGGGAACCCTCGGCAGGGGGCGCGTTGACCGTGCCGGTCACTCGCACCGCGGGCCTGGCGACGGTGGGGGAAAGCGGTCAGGCCGCAGCGGGCCCGGCGGTCGGCGCGTGACCGGTGGCGTAACGGTAGGAAGCGTCGATGACCTTCTTGGCCACCTCCACCTCGGCCTCGTCGCGCGGGGCGTAGAACATGACGACATTGGCGCCGCGGTGGTAGAGCGGGTGTTTCTCGCCCCATCCGGAGGCCAGGAACGCGGCGTGGTCGGCCGGGTCCAGGGCCAGGTGCAGGCTGCCGTCGGCGTGCAGGTGCACGAACTCCGCGTCCCCGCGCGGCAGGAACAGCCGGGCACCGCCGGCCGGGGCGACATCGTTGAGGAAGATGGCCCAGGTGCTGGGGACGGAGATCTCGCTGCGGCCTGAGACGGTGCCGGGGAGTGCGGTGGCCATCCAGCGCCGCAGTGCCTCCTTGATCTGCGGCGGGCTGAGCTGGGTGAGCTGCAGGTGCGGGACCTCGGGCCCGGTCTCGGGCCGGTCACCAGCACGCTCGGGCAGCGCGGGGAACGCCATGGTGGTGCCTCTTTCGGTGGTGCGGACGGCCCGTCGGCAGGACGGGCAGCCAGCTGATCGCCGAGCGGTCCGGCTCACTGCCGGCCCGCTCGCTGACACCACAAACCTAGTATCTTCCAGATAGTGGTTTCCTATGGGAAAGTGCCTCGGCGCTGAGTACGGGGAGTGCGGGCGAGGATGACGCCACCTGGCTAGGGTCGGCCCATGCGTACTCCCACCCCGATCGAGCAACGGCTGCTCAAGACCCAGCAGGAGTTGCAGGATTGCCCACACCTGACGGTGAACCGGTCGCTGACCGGCGAGCTGGGCCAGATTTTCGAGAAGACACCGGCGCTGTTCGGCTACCTACCTGAGTGGGACGGCGTGGTGCTCAGCTCGGAGCTGTGCGTGAACAGCCCACGCATCTCCGAGCTCGCCAACCACTGGTGGAGCGCACCCGGCGCGGATCTGCCGGAGCTGGGCGGCGAGTTCCGCATCACCGATCTGTTCAGCGCAGTGATCAAGCATCCGCCCGATCTGATCCCCTCCGGCTGGCCAGGCGCCGAACTCTGCTCCGAGTTGCGTGTCATCGACAACACCCCGCTCACGGCGGCAGGGCAGCTCGCGGCGATCCGGATCCAGCGGCACACCGACCCGCTGGAAATTTGGTACTACGACATGGACATGAACGAGGTCGAGGGGTGGGGCCGGCAGTTGGTGCGGCTGGACCTCACCTACACCGGGTACCTGGAGCGGTTGGTGCTGACCAAGGGAACATACGGGTGGCAGTACCTGTTCACTGATGAGGTCCCCTTCACCGATCCGTACTTCAAGGACATCCGCACCGGCCTCGGGGCGATGCTGGACCACTTTCCCGGCCTCTTCCCCACCTGGGACTACACCGACCTGCGGCGGCGCTTCGCCGCCCGATTCGACTGATGTCACCACGCGGCTCGGCGCATGCGTCGGGTCACCCGAAATGGCGCCCACGCCGACACAGGGTGGCTGCCACGGGCGAAGCTCAGCGTCGGGAGTAGCTCTGGCCCGGGTTGGTCTGGCCGAGCAGTTGGCTCACGGTGACCAGGGTGAAGCCTCGGGCGCGGAGGCCCTTGATGACGTGGGTGGCCGCGTTTGCGCTGGTCAGGTGGATGTCGTGCATCAGGATGATCGAGCCGGACCTGGCTTGGGAGACGGCTCGCTGGCTCACGATCGAGGTGTTGCGGTCCTTCCAGTCGTTGGTGTCGACGTCCCAGAGGATCTGCGACAGGCCCTGGCGGCGGGCCTGCTGGAGCACCGTCGAGTTGGTCGCTCCGTACGGGGGCCGCATGAGGTCGGGTTTCGGCACGCCCGCCTGCTTGATCGCGTCCAGGGTGCGGGAGATCTCGTCCCCAACCAGCGACGCGGACATTCCGGGCGAGGTCAGGTCCTTGTGGTCCCAGGTGTGCACGCCGATCTCATGGCCGCCGGCGACGATGGCCTTGAGGGTCTGGGGGTAGGTGTTGACCTGCTGGCCGAGGACGAAGAAGGTCGCTACGGCCTTCTGACGTGCGAAGGTGTCGAGGAGCCCGCGGGTGGGGGCGCCCGGCCCGTCGTCGTAGGTGAGCGCCACGCACTTCTTGACCGTGCAGTCCACATTCTGCGCGGGAGGTGCGCTCGGCACGGGATCCTGGGGCCCGGATGTCGAGTCGCCGAGCGGTGGTGTACTGGGTGTGAGGGCCGCCTCACGCGCTGTGTTCCCGAAGGTGGAGAGCAGCCCGTCCGTCTGCTCCTTCGGCAGTGCCACCGACACCCGCCCCTCGGCGTACGCGGCCACCTGGCCTTCCTGGAAGGCCACGAAGAGCCTGCCGTCCCGCGTGAACGCCATCATGGGGATGCTGTCGGTGCGCAGGGCGTTTTTGAATTCCTCCGCCATGACGGCTGTTCCTTGATCGTGGAGGGCTTTCCGCACCGCATCGCGCAGCGCTTTCCTGTCCTTCACGAGTGCCGCGTTGGGGCGGAGCTTGTGGGTGCCGAGGTCGTACCACCATGTGCGCCAGGACTCGGCGCCGCTGGCACCTGCGAAGATGTACTCCTCAGTGATCAGGCCCAGTGCCTCGCCGGAGGAAGCGACCAGGCGCCACGATCTGTTGAGCTCCGGGTGAGGGCCGTTGCCCGTCGCCGGCGTCCCGTAGTCCGAGGTGTACGTGGCGATGGCCGCACGGCTCGCCTTGCTGATGGCGCCGTTGAGCTCTGTAGCGCCCGGAAGCTGGGGCCAGACCGCATAAACGTGATGCGTTTCGTCCTTCACCACCTGAGTCCGCATGCCCGGCACTCTTCCGAGCAGGGCTGCGGGGGCGTAGGCGGGATGCGGTGCCTGTGCCGCGGACGCACCTCCGTCGTCCTTCCCCTTGCCGGACTGCGACGTCCTCGGTTCCGCGCACCCCGACAGTGCGAGGGCCAGTACGGCGGTGGCTGCCGCCCAACGGAGTATGTGCATGGGACGCCCCGTGTCTTCTTGCTCGGCTCGCTCGGCCTGCTTGGGAGACCGGTCGCCAGAAGGCACTCGGCCGTGGAACAAGAGCATTGAAGGGAAAATCCGGCACGGCCGGAAGCGGGTTCGCCAGTTCCCGGGGTAAATCCTGCGGAGGCGGTCGCGAAAACCTACGGTCGCGAAAACCTGCAGGGTTTGCTAGTGCCACTGCCACTGCCGCCTGCCACTGCTGCTACTGCTGCCGAGTCGCCGAACGCGGGGGCCAGGACTGCGGCAGGAGGATGCCGAGGGCGTAGGCCCGGGCGACCAGCGCGCACCTGGTGGGAGCGTCCAGGAGGTCCCGGAGACGGCTGAGGTGGTAGTCGACGGTCTGACGGGAGAGATGCAGCGAGGTGGCGATCTCCGCGTTGCTGCGGCCGACCGCCAGGAGCGACAGGATGCGTTCCTGACTGGCCGTCAGGGCGGGGTGGGGTTCGTGCGCGATGCCCTGAGGGGTGGCGACCGCCCACACGCTGGTGGCGCGGGCCGCGCCCCGACCCACCGTCGTCAGATGCAGTCGGGCCCTGCGCTGCCGGCCGTGGGCGTCGACGAGTACGGCGGAGGCCTGGATCCGTCGGCTGCGGCGGGCTATCAGATCGCGCCAGCCGCGCCACAGACCAGCTGATTCCGAGGCGGGCGCCAGCATGCTGTCGGCCCGGCGGCCGATCAGGTCGGACAGTCGGATCTGGAGGAGTTCGGCGGCTGCCGCGCTCGCCTGCTGGATCCGACCGCCCGCGGAGACGAGCACGCAGGGCAGCCCACTGTGATCGCGCAGCGCGCACAGGCTCTCCTCGGCCTCCCGACGCTGGTGGAGCGCGCGGGTGTAGTCGCTGATGTCGATATAGATGCCGGCCACACAGGTCTCGGTGCCCTCCTGTACAGGGAATCGATGGCCGGCCGCCTGCCCGCTGCTGCCGTCCGGGCGGTGGTAGGTGAGGGTGTGCCGCACCGGCTTCCCGCGAGTGAGGACGTCCTTGTCGAGGGCGAGGACGCGCGCCGCGTCGACGGGGGAGTCGACCTCCTCGATGTGTTTGCCGATGATGTGCTCCGGTGTGGTGCCGTACAGATGCGCGTAGGCGTGGTTCGCCCACAGGTGGCGACCGCCGGCGTCCCGGATGAAGGCGGCGGCGGGGGCGAGGTCGGCGAAGGCGTCGTATCGACGGTCGGCGGTCGAGCTGGTGCCCACCTCTACGGCGAGCCCGCGGGACCGGCCCTGCCGCGGTACGCCAAGACACCAGTTCACGTCGAACAGCCGGCCGTCGAACTGTGCCTGCCCGTGGCTGAGTCCGGAGGCGGACGGGCCGGACAGCCCCTGGCGCACGGTGTCCAGGAAGCGCTGCGCGGTCCTCGTGTCGCCGAAGGCGCCACCTCCGCTGTCGATCACCCGCAGTTCACCGTCGGCCTCCCACCAGGACACCGGAAGGCCTTCGAGCAGCGACTTCAGACCGGTCTCGTCCACAACGGCCCCTCTTTGGAGAAGAGTTCAACGAGTTCGATGGCGGCGCGTACGGTGCGCCACCGCCATGCGTATCCGGAGCTGCCCGGCCACATGCCCGCTTCTCGGCCTATCTGGACGCATGAGCCCCGGCGGCCGGCCCGAATCTTCCCGTCTCCCCACGCCATACAGCATCACGGAACCTTCACCAGCTGACGGCGAACTCCACAACTCTGGCGTTTGCCTGAGTGCGTGAAGCCCACAGCGGCGTATCGGGCGGCGTTCGGCTGCTTCTCTTGAGGTACGGCGCACGGACAGCGGATCCGGGCCCGTCGGCCGCCCCGGTTTACCAGTGGGCACGGCCCCAACCCACCTGTAGAGGAGTCGAATTCCAGTGAGCACGGTGCTGTTCGTGTATGCCAAGGGCGGTCCGCCCCTGGGGTATGCCCTGTCACGGGTCGCCGCGAGGTCCGCAGTGCACCTGCTGGCGCTCAGCACGCTCCCCACCAGCGCGGCTCCGGTCGCCGAGCGGCTGTGCGCCTCGGTGCTGAGCCCCGCCGGGAGTGAAGGGGACGATCTGGTGTCCTTGATCGTCTCCCGGGCCGAGGCCGTCGGCGCGGACGCGGTCGTCACCTTCTCCGAGTACGCGGTCGTCGCGGTCGCCGAGGCCTGCGCGAAACTCGGCCTCGCCGGAGCCGGCGACTCCAGCGCGCTCGCGCGCGACAAGCGGCTGATGCGCCGCACCTGGATGCAGCAGGGCATCGCCCAGCCGCGGTTCCGCCCGGTGGCCGACGAACAGGAACTCCGCGACGCCGCCGCCACCCTCCGCCTCCCCCTCTTGCTGAAGTCCGCCTGGAGCGCGGGCTCCACCGCACACCAGATCATCCGCTCCACCGACGAGATACCGGCGGCCTGGGACCGGGCGAACGCCGTCATGGCCGAATCCGCCGAGCTGGGCTACGCCGAACTCCACGTGGCCGGAGCCGGCGGGGACTTCCTCGTCGAGGAGATCGTCCCCGGCACCGCCGACGGCTGGTTCGACCAGAGCGGCTGGGGCGACTACGTCAGCGTCGAGGGCGTCGTCGCCGACGGGGAGTTCCGTCCGGTGTGTCTCAGTGGCCGGATGCCGACCGTGGCGCCGTTCACCGAGCGCGCCGGCATCACCCCCGTGCCGCTGCCGGACGACGCCCAGCGGCGCATCGTGGCTCTCGCGCGCGACGCCGTCGACGCGCTGGGCCTGGAGAACTGCGGTACCCACACGGAGATCAAGCTCGGGGCGGACGGCCGGATGTGGGTGATCGAGACCGCCGCACGGTTCGGCGGCGCGATGACCGTTCCCCAGATCGAGGAGGTCTTCGGACTGGATCTCATCGGCATGCTCGTCGACCAGCTGCTGGGGCGGCCGGTCGTATGGCCCGCCCGGACCCTCACCTTCCAGGAGGCGCGTGGTGCGGCCGGCTCGCTCGTCGTCCTCGCCGTCGACGCCGCTGGTGACGCCTGGCCGGACCGTCGTGTCTGGGATTTCCCGGCGGTACGGGACGCGCTGCCGCTCAGTGCCGGCAGCCGGCTGTCCGTGGTGGCCGACAACTCGCTCCCCGACGGTGCTCCGGTGCCGGTGTACGACCCGACCGCGGGCGCCAACACGATGGCGGCGCTCTGCCTGCTGTCCGCCACCGACCCCGGGACCGTGCTCCACGACTTCCAGGCCCTCGTGCACGCCCTGCCGAAGATCCTGCCCCTCGCCGACGCCACGGAGGCCCGCTCATGAACACCACCATCGCCCCGCCGGCCGCCGCTCCACGTCCCGTCACCGACCGCACGGCCGTCGGCGAACACCTCGCACTGCCGCTGTTCCGGACCCTCGCCGGCTCCCTCGCCGGCCACCCGTACCTCAAGGTCGTGGTGGACCGCGCCGAGGACACCTGGCACCTGCTCGACACCGCCGTCCACCCCTTCCATGTCGACTACATCGCCACCCGAGTCCTCGGCATGGAACCGGCGGAACTGGACTCCTGCCTGGACGCCTTCAACGCCTCCGTCTACATGGCCCCCGACCGCCGCTTCCTGTTGGGCGTGCTGTCCTTACACACCGACCAGGACACCGAGGGCAGCCCCCGGCCCTTCCTCGTCCTGGAGACGACCGAGGCCGACACGATGGACGGCCCCTTGCTGGAGGAGTTCTACACCTTCGTGCGCCACCGGCTCGACGGCCGGCTGTCGCTGCTGCTGAAGCCGGCGAACCACGGTCAGGAGCACGCTCTCGCCGCCATCAGCGACGTCCGGGTGCCGCGGATCCTCAGCCACGAGCTCTTCGGCCATCGCACCCGCACACCCCTCAACCCCGGCGAAGCCGTCGGTCGGCTCCGCCACTTCCGTACCACCGAGGAGTACGCAGCCGCGGCCGGTCCACTCGGCGGCTCCGACATCGTGGCCATGCCGTGCCTGCCGGACGATGTGCCGCGCGTCGCGGGCTTCATCAACACCGCGGCGACCACCCCGCTCTCGCACACCAACGTCCTCGCCGCCGGCTGGGGCATCCCCAACGCCATCGTCCGCGACCTGGACCGGCTCCTCGAATCCGACAGCCTGGATGGCGGCTGGGTCCGCTACCGGGTGACCGAGGACGACATCAGCCTCGTCCCGCTCGCCCCGGCGACGGTGCCGACCGCACCGGCCCCGCACCGCCCGCGGATCCGGCTGCGGACGCCGCTGCTGGACGACCTCTCCGCGCGGCCGTTGCACCGACTGCGCCTCACGGATCAGAACCGCTACGGCACCAAGGCGGCCCACCTCGGGGAGCTCCACCACGTCCTGCACGCCCGCACCGCCGACCTCACCGCCTTCCACGGGCGGCCGCGACCGCCGCGCCCCGACCTCTACCGGCATCTGGCCGCCCGCCTCGGCACCACGTACCCGGCGGCCCCCGGCGAACTCCGCACCGCGGCGGCCGACTTCGTGGCCGGCACCGTCAGCGCACCGGACGGCATCGCCCTCCCGTTCGGCCTGCAGCACCGCTTCCTGCTCTCCTCCCCGGCCCTGCGCGATGGCATCGTCCAGCTCAAGGCGGCCCTCGCCCGCGACGCCGCCGAAACCGTGGAACCGCTCTGCCTGCGGTTGCAGCAACTCGTCCGCACCACCGCCCTGCCTGACGTGGTGGCCCGCGAAACCCTCCGGGCGCTGCCCACCGGGCCGGCTGCCGGACGCCGTCTCGTGGTCCGCTCGTCCGCCAACGCCGAGGACCTGCCCGGCTTCTCCGCGGCGGGCGTCTACACCTCGGTCACCTCCGTGTACAACGCGGACCAACTCCTCGACGCCGTACGCGAGGTGTGGGCCTCCCTGCTGTCGCCGCGCAGCGTCCGACTCCGCCACCAGGCGGGCATCTCCCTCGACGACACCTACATGGGCGTGATCGTCCAGCCGTATCTGCCCGCCACCCTCGGCGGAGTGCTGGTGACCTGCAACCCGACCAAGCGCTCGGACTTCCGTAACGTCTGCCTCAACTGCTCGCCCGGATCGCCCGAGACCGTCGTCGACGGCAGCGCGCTTCCCCTCCACTACCTCTACAACACGGTCGAGGGCGGCGGCCGCACGGTCGCGCTCGGTTCGTCCGAGACGGACCTGCCCGCCGCCACCCGGGAGAGGCTGGCACACCTGGCCCTGGCCGGCCGGCTGCTCCAGTCACACTTCAGTGCATCGGACGTGGACCGTCCGCTCGACATCGAGTGGCTGATGGCCGATCAGGACGGCACCGATCAGGGCGCGTTCCACCTGGTCCAGATCCGCCCCTACGCGCGATGAACCGCCGCAGCGCCCACCCGGGCACCACCGGTAAGCCCCAGCCTTTGGCCCCCCGAGCCCGCCGGATCATCCGCCTGAACAACGCCTTCCAGCTGCTGTTCAACCTCCTGTGGTGGATGCCGGTCTTCTACGCCTACCAACGGCAGGCGGGCCTCTCCGACGGACAGATCTTCGGCATCCAGAGCATCTACTACATCGCCTTCTGCCTGTTCGAGATCCCGACCGGGCTGGTGGCCGACCGCATCGGGGCCCGCAACTGCCTGCGCGCCGGCGCCGTGGTGATGACCGCGGCGAACCTGGCCCCCCTCCTCGCCCCCACCTACACCGGCTTCCTGGCGCACTTCCTGGCGATCGCCGCCGGTCGCTCGCTGACCTCCGGCGCCGCCAGCGCGTATCTCTACGACAGCCTGCGCGCCCAGGGCGCAGACGAGCACTACCTGAAAGCCGAAGGACAGGCGAGGGCGTGGGGCCTGGGCGCGAAGGTGCTGTGCTGGCCGCTGGTCGGCCCACTCATGCACCTCGTACACGGCGCGCCGTACGCACTGAGCGCCGTCAGCGCCGCCGGCTCCCTGCTCTGCGCCCTGGTCCTGCCGGCCCAAGCCGCCCCCTCCCCACGCCCGGCTGGCCCGGACCGCCGGCGGCCCGCAGTCCTGCACGACGCCACCGCGGCACTGCGCACCCTGCTCGCCACCCCGTGGCTCACCCTGGTCATGGTGCAAGGCGTGGCGGTCTTCACCCTCTCCCGCATCTGCCAGGTCAACCTCTTCCAGCCGGTTCTGCTGGACCACGGCATCGGCGAAGGCTCACACGGCGCGGTACTGGCCGCCATGACCGTCGCCGAGGCGGTGGCCTCGGCCCGCCCGCAATGGCTGACCGCACGGCTGCGGCCGGCGACCTGGGTGACAGTGCTCAGCCTCGCGATGGCTGCGACGCTGGCAGGTCTCGCCCTCGGCGGCCCGTGGACCGTCATAGCCCTGCTCTGCCTGTTCGCCACCGTCTGCGGCTTCGCCTACCCGCTCCAGCGCAAGCTGGTGAACGACGCCATTCACCCTGGCACACCACGCGCCACCCTGCTCTCCGTCGAGAGCATCGTCGACCGCGCCGTGTGCGCCCTGGCGGCCGTGGCCGCGGGGGCCTACCTCGCGGCAGACCGGCTGGACACCCTGCTGTGGCACAGCGCGCTACTGACCGGCGCCCTGATGGCCGTCTGCCACCTGGTGCTGCGACGCTCTGCCCGGTCACGCGCGGAACCACCCGCCGCCCGCCTGTCACCCCGGCTCGCGCCCCGGTCGGTGGTCATAACGCGGGCTGTCAGGCGTCCTTCTCCATCGTCGGTCGCAAGCGTTCCAGCAGGGCGTAGAGCGTCGCGCTCTCGGCTTCGCCCAGGGCGTCGAGGGCGCCGTGCGTCTCCTGCATCTCCTCGCGCACGCGGCGGATGATCTCGCGGCCCGCGTCGGTGGCGACGACGTTCTTCACGCGGCGGTCTGCGGGGTCGGCTTCACGGCGGACCAGCTCGCGGGCCTCCAGGCGGTCCACGATCCCGGTGACGTTGGACGCGTCGCACACCAGCAGGGCGGCGAGGCCGCGCATCGGCAGCGGGCGGTCGAGCTGGGCGAGGACCTTGGCCTGGGTGGAGGTGAGGCCGTGGTGGGCGGCGGCGGCCGCGAAATCGCGCCACTGGGCGGTGCCGATGGCGGCGAGCAGCTCCAAGAGCTGGAGCTTGGTGGGGGCCTGCGGGGCGGTGGTGCTCATGGTTGGAGCCTACTCAAGATGCTTCACATCATCAATTGTTTACTTGACGGTCTTAAGTATTGGCGTCTACCGTCTGCGGAAGTACTTGATGTCATCAAACATCTATGATCTGAAGCACTGAAGCACTGAGAAGGTCCCGCCAGCCATGAGTCACGCCGCATCCGCCCCCGCCCCCGGGCAACGGAACGAGACGGTCATCGTCTTCGCCCTGAGCCTCGCCGCCATGGTCGTATCGATGATGCAGACCCTGCCCGTCCCGATCCTGGGCCTGATCCAGGCCGACCTCGGCACCTCGACCGCCAACGTCAGCTGGGTGACCACCGCCACCCTGCTGTCCGCCGCCGTCTTCACCCCGCTGCTCGGCCGCTTCGGCGACCAGCACGGAAAGAAGCCCACCCTGGTGGCCGTGCTCGTCGTCATGGTCGCGGGCTCAGTCATCGCCGCGATGGCCAGCTCGCTGCCGCTGCTGATCCTGGGCCGGGTGTTCCAGGGCGCCGCCACCGCGATCTTCCCGCTGGCCCTCTCCGTCCTGCGCGAAGAGATACGGCCGCAGAAACTGCCCGGCGCCATGGCTCTGGTCAGCGGCACCCTCGCATTCGGCAGCGGGCTCGCCCTCGTCGCCACGGGCCTGCTCACCTCCGGCACCGACGCCGACTACCGCAACGCCTTCTGGATGGCGACCGGCTTCGCGGCCCTCGCCCTGCTCGCCGTCGCCTTCCTGGTCCCCGCGACCCGGCACAAGACCGGCGGACGCACCGACTTCCTCGGCGCCCTCACCCTCGGCATCGCCCTTCTGCTGCTCCTGCTGCCGATCTCCCAGGGCCACGAGTGGGGCTGGACCTCCGCCCGCACGCTGGGCACCTTCGCCGGCGCGGCCGTCATGATCGCGGTCTGGGTCCTGGTCGAGGTCAAGGTCCGCGAGCCCCTCGTCGACATGCGGATGTTCATCCACCGACCGGTCCTCATGGCCAACCTCGCCGGCATCCTCGTGGGCTTCGGCATGTTCGCGAACTTCCTCGGCGTCTCCTACCTCGTCCAGATGCCCGAGGCGCTCACCGGCTTCGGCTTCGACGCCTCCATCCTGCGTGCATCCGTCCAGTTCCTGCTGCCCGGCGCGATCGTCTCCCTGCTCGCCTCGCCCATCGGCGGCCGGCTCGTCCGCCACCGCGGCCCCCGGTACGTGCTCGGCCTGGCCGCGGTATTCGGAGCCGTCGGCTTCGGCTGGCTGGCCCTCGACCACGCCCACACCGCCTCGGTGATCGGAGCCGGCCTCATGACCGGCGCCGCCGTCAGCTTCGGCTACGCCGCCATGCCCGCCGTCATCATGGCGAGCGTCCCGCACCACCAGAGCGGCATCGCCAACGGCATCAACTCGATCTCCCGCTCCACCGGCAGCGCGATCGGCAGCGCCATCGTCACTACGATCCTGGCGTCCAAGACCATCGAGCACCTGCCGGCGGGCGTTCCGCCGCTGCCCGCCGAATCCGGGTTCACCCTCACCTTCGGCATCGGGGCCGCCGCCTTCGCACTGGTCGCGGTGATCGGCTGGCTCGGCCTGCGCGGACAGCACGGCCCCCGGGCCGTCAAGGCCGGCAAGGCAAGCGCGAACACCTCGTCAACTCCGGTCGTGGAGCAGGCCGTTGCTGACCCGGCCACGGAGCCTGCGCTCCAGGCCGAAGCTGATCCGGCCACCGAGCCTGCGGTGCAAGCCGATGCTGTCCCGGCCGGGGCCGGGTTCCACGGCCTGGTCCGGGACGCCGACGGCGAGGTGCTGGGCGGTGTCGCACTCGCCCTCGTCTCGCCGGACGGACGGCAGGTGGGCCGCACGGTCTCCCAACCCGACGGCCGGTACACGCTGCACGCCCCGACCGGTGGCTCGTACCTCCTGATCGCCTCCGCCGATGGCCACGAGCCGCAGGCCGCCACGGTCATGACGGCGGCCACCCCGGTCGCATACGGCGTCAAGCTCGCCCGCGCCACAGGATCGGCCGGTCTGCAGGTGCGGGGCACCGTACGCGGCGGCGAGGGCAGCCGTCCGCTGCCCGATGCCCGGCTCACGCTGGTGGACTCCGCCGGCAACGTGGTGCGCACCACCATCACGGACACCGACGGCGCGTACGCCTTCACCGATCTGACCGCGGGCGAGTACTCGCTCATCGCCAGCGGCTACCCGCCCGTGGCGTCGACGCTGTCCGTCGAGGGCCGCGGTACGGACGACTTCGACTTGGCGATGGCACACCCCGCAGCACAGTAGGCGGCGGTATCCGAGCTCATTTGAAATGGTCTGTGATCTTCTTGCGCGCATCATCCGAACCGACGACCATTACCAATGCGGCGGGCTCGGATTGGCGCTCCTTGAGTGAAACCTGGCCTTGCTGTCCAGCCGTCGACGTGTCTTCCCTGGACGTGAATTCGACGACCATCGCCTTCTCGCTACAGTACAGCGATGCTTGCGAGTGAGAAGCGTCTGAACCTGCGCCCGAAGCAAGTCCGTAAGGGCCGGCAGCGTAGCGTTGACTGCCTTCTGAACGATCCTTCGGCCAGGCGGAAACAAGGTTGATCAATGATCGCTTTGAGCGCTTCGCATCGACTACTAGGAGCCCGCAGGAACTTCCTTGAGTGTACGCAATCATGCGGTAATGGCCCGCGTGAACTTCCCCTACCGCTCGGGGGGCTTCACGCGTGTCAGAAGTTTCCGTTTCGGACAGCGGGTCTCCATCGAGGCTGATCGACTTCAGTTGGTTGATTGGAGTGAACTGGTCCGCTGAAGAAGCGGTTGCGGAGGGCCCGGTGTTACCCCCGCTATTCGCCGTACAGGCGATACACGAAAGAAAAAGAGCGGCCCCGACGACCAGCTTCCGGGTTGTCCGAGTCACGAGTCCGCTCCTTGATTCACAACAGCGGTTCCAGGACCGCCCACTGGTCGTCCGTCAGGCCTCCACGCGCCATGCGCAAGATCGTTCCAGGCCCTCGCCTGTGAACCCGTCAGTCTGCGGGATCAGGCGGCCATGGACCCAGTTCCGGCAAGTGGAGGCCGGTCGTGCTCAAGGGGCCGTCGGCGCTCCGGCCGGCCATCCAGGCCGCAAGGTCACGCACTGCTCCCGAGACCTCGACTGTCGTGCCCGTGCCCGTGCCCAAGGTTCGGGCGAAATCATGGTCGGTGGCCTGCAAGACCAGCCGAGTACCGACGGGGGCGCGATCCGACAGGAAGTCCAGGGCGTGCAGGGCGAAGTCCAGCGACCAGTCGCGGGGGTGGTAGCCGACCGCGAGGTCTACGGCATGGATCTCCGCCTCTCGCCACCGTGCCAGCGCGGTATCCAACACCGTGGCGTGACGGAAGCGGACCGCGCGACTCCAGTCCGTTGCCGTCAACCCGCTCCAGGCATCTTCCAGGGACCGTTGGGCCAGTTTCAGTTCCTCGCGCAGCCCCGCCAAGGGCCGGGCGGCGCCGCGGTCGATGGACTGGTCACGCTCTCCCTGGCCGCCGTCGTACATGTCGATGATCTCGCCCCGCAGGGCGGCCAGCGCCTGCCGCTCGAAGGCGCGGGCGTTGTCGGCGAGATGCTTGATGACATGCCCGCGGCTCCACCCCGGCAGGGCAGAGGCTGCCTCCTTCTGCCGGTCATCGAGTCGATCGACCAGTTCCAGCACCCGAGTGTGCGCTTGGGAGACTCGGAGCACCAGTTCGTCAGGGGCTATAGGCAAGTTGACCACTGTCGCAGCCTAGCCGTTGACCCACTTCCGATACACGCCCGAAGCTCGACGATTAACCTCCCAAGGTGAACAGTTACTCGGTGCTTCCGACGGCCATGCCGGCCAGGCTTCGCAGTGTCAGTTCGTGTTGCCGATGACGCTGCGGGCTGCGAGGCGGAAGTCTTTGAAGACCCTGGCGTACGGTGCCAACACCACGATCACGCTGTGGGATGTCGCCTCTCGCGACCTGGTCGCCACCCTCGTCGACCCCGTAGGCCCCACGGCGCGTGTGGTCGACGGTGCAGTGTTGTCCATGACGTTCGCCGGGGACAGCCGCACCCTCATCGCCTCCACCTGGACCGATCAGCTGCGCTTCTGGGACATCCGGCAGCGACAGCTCACCGCCACGGTCCGGAAGGCCGGGAAAAGCCTGATCGACATCGCGGCCAGGCCGGACGGCAAGGTTCTCGCGACCACCTCTGAAAACGAGGTCAAGGTGTGGCGCGCCGGCACTCGTACAGAGAGCGAGAACCTGACCTTCACTCAAGAACCCTTCAATGCCTTGGTGTTGAGCCCGGATGGGAAGTCGCTGGCCCGCGGCGAGAAGGGTGGGGCGGTCCAGGTCTGGTCCACCACCACCTGGAACCCCGTCCAGGTACTCGACAAAAGCATCGAGGAGACGGCGCAGGCCATGGACCGGGCGGGCTTGTGTCCGGCGCCCCTCCGGGGTCATCTACAGGCGACCTCACCCCTCCGAATGCAAGGTTATCGAGGGCCTGTCGTTGCCAAGGTCGTCGGACAAGCCCTCCAGAACGCTCTGATGAAAATATTCCTCGGACGGGTGATACTTCGACACTTTGATATGAGTGCAGTGGTTAGGGCTGTGGCAGTGCGTTACGAGGGTCCGAGGACGGACCCTCCGGAGGCACGAGGGTCGTGCCGCACCGTTGAGCGCACTTGCTGGAAGGGATACAGATCGTGAAGATCGCCAAGGCTGCTGCGGGTGTTGTCGGTGTCGCTCTGGTTCTGGGGGCCGCGACGCCGGCACTCGCGGCTCCTGGGCCGCTCGATGGTGAGACGGCGCTGCTGGACAGCAACACGGTCAGCAAGCAGGACGTGAAGAACCCGCTCGATGGCGTCAACGCCGACGTGCTCATCGGCGCGGTGGGCAAGGTCGCCGACAAGCTGAAGACGAACAACGACCTCGCCTCCAAGACGAACGCCCTTGGCGCCGGCAGCGCGCTCTGACCGTCGGCTGGTGAGACATCGGCGCCCTGCCACAGGGGCGCCGATCCACGTCCAGGCTCGTCGACATTCTCGTTTAGCTCACCCGCCACATCCGACGGAGATGTGACCACCGCGCCATTCTCCGACGCGACCGAAGTCAACGCGATGGTGCGGGAGTTGGCGGTTCGCGTCTACGGCACTCACGTCGGCGGCGTCCGTCCGTCTCGGGACTTCTGAGAGCTGAAACCGACGTAGTCCCGTGAATCGCGGACCACGGACCACGGACTCTCTCGGCTGTGCCGCGCAATTCCCGAACAATCCTTTTTGGAGCCAGGCTTATGCACGCCAAGATCATGACCATTGCCGTCCCGCTGCTGGCAGGAACTGCCGTACTGGGCTCCGCCGGGGCGGCCACAGCAGCATCGCCGGCCGACGGTGCGACGAGCGCCGTGACCGGGGCCGTGACGGGCCTCCCCATGGAAGAGGTGGCCAAGACCTTGCCCGCCGGCACTGCCGAATCTCTGGCTGCGGGCCAGAACGCCCTGGCCTCCGGCGCCGCCACACTGTCGATGACAGCCGACCAGGCCCTTCCGGCGGTGGCCGGTGGGGGAGAGGGGGGCGGTCTTCCGGGTGGAGATCTTCTCGGAGGACTGCCTGTGGCGGGAGATGCCGCCAAGGGCGGACTTCCCACCGACACTGTCACGGGTGTCGTCACGGGTGCCATCACGGGCGCCGCGCCGGGCGGTCTCCCTGGGGGACTGCCTGTCGGTGGTTGATGGAAAACAGTGAAGTGCGCCAGGGCCGCTGCAGCCGCCTCCACATCCACAGCGGTCAACGATCAGCGCCAACGGCCAATTGATCCGGCACGGGGCCAGCGCAATTGAGGGGGTGGTTGGCGTAGACCGCCAACCACCCCCTCAGTCACAAGCGCTCCGGGCCACACATTTGGCCACTCCAGGCTGGGAACTCAAGCCCCCGAAGCTGCCCCCTCCCCGGGTACGCAGGCGTACCCGGGGAGAGCGCCGGGCACATCGACCGGGCCGTCGGAAGAATTCCGTGCCGTGCCGTCGGTGGAGGTGCAGACTCACCCCATGGCGGACATGCGCGCATTCCGGGACGAGGTCAGCGGCTGGGCAGCCGGCGGTCCCGCCGGGCCGGCGAGTGATCTGGCTGTACGACTGGGGATACGGACGGCGGTGTTGCTCGAAGGGCTGAGCGACCTCGCGGCCGTTGAGACTCTGGCCGCGCGGCAAGGCCAAGACCTGGCCGCCGAGGGGGTGTGTGTGCTGTCGATGGGCGGGGCGATGAACATCGGCCGTTACGCCGACCGCCTCGGGCCTCCCGGTCTCGGCCTGCGCCTGACAGGACTGTGCGATGAGAGGGAGCAGCCCTTCTACGACCGCGGCCTGAAACGGGCCAGGGCTCCTCAGCAGGGCTTCTTCGTGTGCGTGACGGACCTGGAGGATGAACTCATCCGCGCGCTGGGCACAGCAAGCGTCGAGGAGATCATCCGCGCCGAGGGCGACCTCCGCGCCTGGCAGACCTTCCTGCACCAGCCCGCACACCACGGCCGACCCCGGCAGCAGCAGTTGCGGCGCTTCCTCGGCACGAAAAAGGGCCGCAAGATCCGCTACGGCCACCTCCTCGTCGAGGCCCTCGACCCCGAGTACGTACCCACCCCACTTGGCGACCTCCTCACCAGCCTCTGACCGGATGTGGTGTTCGGGGCCGGCGGCAACAGAAGTGCGGGGCGGGGGACCGGCGACGTCAGCAGGGGGCCGTGTCGGAGGCTCACCTCATGTTGCGGACCGTGTCACGCAGGCGCCGGGCTTGGCCGATCCGCTTCTCGTAGGTGGCCCCGAGCAGCAGCAGGAGCAGGCCGGCAGCGGCCAGCGGCACCCAGCGGGGGAGGAGGCCAAACACCTGGACCACGGTCGGGGCGAGTTCGTGCAGCCCGACCAGTACGAGTACGCCGCTGCCGACGATCAGCGGTGCCTGGAGGTGGGTGCGTACCCCGACGACGGTGGCGAGCAGGGCAGCCGCGCCGAGGAGCAGCGGGCGTACCCAGTTCCCGTCGCTCCACGTGGCGATGAGGCTGGGGAACATGGTCGCGCTCAGCCCCGCCCCGTAGGCGGGCCAGGAACTCGTCCCCGGAGTGCTCGTACGGCGGCGGTGACCGATGACCAGTGCCACTGCCGTGACCGGGAGCGTGTACGCCTCGGGGACGGTGACGTCCGCCAGGGCGAGGCGCACCCAGGAGGAGGCGATGAGCAGGGCGGTTCCCATGAGTGCGGCGCGGCGGCGGTCCGGGCGCAGCGCGATGGCCAGGCCCGCGACCCCTGTCACGGCGAGGGCGAGACTCAGCGCACCGGGATGGCGGGCCGTCAGGGCGAGGGCGGTTGCGGCAAGGACATACCCGGCGCCTTCGACGGCCGTGGAGACCTGATCGCGGCCTGGGGTCCGGTGCCACGCCGCTGCGGCGCAGGCGGCGATGACGGCGACCGCGAGTACCGCGAACGCGGTGACGTGCCCGGGTAGGCCGGCGGTGATTCCGGACGCGACCGCCTCGACGCCCAGGGCGAGGATGGCGAAGGCACCCGCGACACATGCCGTCGTGCGCACGGGAGGCCGGGCAGTCGGCGCCGAAAGGACGTGGGCGAGTACGGCGGCTGACACGGCGAAGGTTCCCCATAGCGCGAGAACGGCAGCCCGGTCGGCCGACGACCACAGCAGGGCGACAACGCCGCTCGCGGCCAGCCCCAGAAGCCGCGGTACGAGTGCGGCCCCCTGCCGGCGCACGACGTCCACCGCTACGGCGACGGACGCCATAACGGCGGCCGCCAGCACCCACCCGTACGGCAGCCCCAGTGCCACCGGCAGCAGGAGCAGCGGCGGGACGGCGGCCAGTGCTGTGGTGTTGTGTAGCACCTTCGCGAGTTGGTCCGTGTGACGGTCGTCGACGGTGCGGGCACGCAGTACGGCCATGGTGGCCAGGACGGAGACGACCAACCAGAGTACGACCAGCGGCGCGGTCGCGAGCTGCCAGCTCCACCGCTGCGGATGTCCGTCAAGCCAGAGCTCCATGCCGGGGACGACGGGCCGGGTGAGGGCATGCGCGAGTTCCGGCAGCACCACAACACCGGTCAGCAGCAGCATGGTTGAGGCGGCGACCAGCTCTCCCATTGCAGCCGCGGCTTCGGGCGGCGGTGCGTACGAGCCACCCCTAGCAGGCTTCGTCCACCGGCCGCTCCGCGCACAGGACACCGCCGCCCACGCCGCGATGAGCGCAGCCGGTGCCGCGTATCCAGCAACGGCCCATCCCGAGGGTGTGACGCACCGCAAGCCGGCTCCGACGGCCACGATCAACGCCACGACGGCCACACCCTCAGCGGCGGAGCGCAGCGCCGGTGGCAAAGCGCGGAAGCCGCGGCACAGCCCCGTACCCAGCAGCGCGAGCAGACTCAGCGGCACCCAGGCCCGCATCACCTCGGCCGGCGACGAGGCGCCCACCGCGTGCCACACCGCGAGCGCCCCACCCAGCAGCGCCCATCCGCCGCCGACCACCCGGGCCCCCGTGACCAGGATGGTGGCAGCCTGCTCACCGCCCACCCGGTCGCGGAACCCGGCAGGCCCGGTGGCGGCGCGTGCAGTGAGCACGTACAGGGCCGCGAAGTCCACCGCCGCCGTGGCGATCATCGCGGTCGCGTAGTTCTCGGCCGCTCCGCCCAAGGCCGCAGTGCCCAGGAGGCCCGGCAGCCGTGCTATCAGGAATCCCACGGGCAGCGGGAGCCGGAGCCGTTGCCACCAGCCGTAGACCGCCGCCCCCACCGCCATCAGCGTGGTGAGCACCGCCCAGTAGCCCGCTGTCCCCACGCGATCCAGACCGCCCAGTCCGGCCTCCCGGGCGGCGTAGGCGTCCAGGAACACCAGGGCGAGTCCCACGGCGGCCGAAGCCTCGGCGGTGGCCGTGAGCTGCCGCCGCCGCAGCAGACCAGGCAATGCGAGCGCGCACACGGTCACCGCGAGCAGTATGGCGGCCCGCCCGCCGATGCCCAGCCGTCCCCAGCTCACCACGGTGAACACCAACGCGGCCACGACCACCAGCACTCCGCCGACTATCAGCAGCGCGGTCCGGGCGGACGGCGCGGAGACCTCCCGCCCCGCACCACTGGCCGTACCACCGCCCTCGACCACGGTCGGAATCACCTGCAACCTCGCGGGTGCGTCCCGGCGTACCCGCAGCGCGGCCAGCAACTCGTCGTGCCGCCGCGCCAGCCACTGCCTGCGTGCGTCCAGCGCGTGCAACTCTCCTGCGACCTGCCACAACGCCAGGGCATCCGGCCCGGTCAGCGGCAGTCGGCAATGAGTGCACCAAGCGGGCGGAGGTGACCCAAGAGGCATTCCGCAGTCGGGGCAACCCGGCGATTCCATGTGCATGGCGCGAGTATGCGTAGTCCTGTCGGCCGTGGCATGAGTACCCCTACTCAGAGTCTCCCTGAGGCCCGAACTGACTTACCCGATCGTTCGACTCCGGGTGTCTGGGAGGGAGGCTCGCCTTCCACCTCGATTCAGCGGTGGGGATACGCGATGAGTCCAAGGGCGAGCTTGCCGCTGCCGGTCGGCGCGATGAAGTATCCGTACTCCGCGGAGTTTGCGGCCGGCATGGTCGCACCGTCGGGGGCGAGCCTGGGCACCGCCGTCTTCAGCGGCACCTGGACCTGCGGCCTCGGCTCGCTGTCGTCGGTGGGAACGGACACGCCGTAGGCGACGCCGTTGTCGTCGACCGTCAAGAGCTCGATGGGGTTGCGCTCGTCTGTGCCTTCGAAGCAGTACCCCTTCTTGCTCTTGAGGTCGAAGGCGCCCGTACCGACGACGAGATATCGCCCGTTCGCGGAGACCGACGGGGTGTAGAAGGTGGGGTTGGCCGTTCCCGTGCCTTCGGGAGGAGAGCACGGCATATCGGCTACGACGGCGCCTGAACGCGCGTCGTGGACGACCCATCGTGCGGGGTGGCCGACGTCGAGGTGGTCCCACGTGCCGATCACGTAGTCCTCGGTGACGGCAATGGCGTTCCCGTATCCGTCCCGGTAGCCGTCCGGAACGGTGTCCTCACCATCCCAGGCGCCGAGCACTTCGTATCCGGATGCGGGAGAGCTGACGACCAGCCCCTTGTCCACCATTGCGAACGCGTCGCCCGCTTTCTCACAGGTGTCGCAGGATTCGTACTCGCGGGTCCGCCCGGTGGCAACGTCGACGGTGGATACCCGGTCGAACTCCGCGATCACCACTCCGGACCCATCAGCATTGATGCGGTCCGGCTCACCGGATACGGATACGGCCGTGGTCTTCAGCGGGGCCACGGCTTGTCCTGAGGAGTCGGCGCGGTAGGAGACGACCTCGACGACCTCACGTGCCGGACTCAGCTCGTCCGCCTGCTTCTCCCCGTAGGCGTATGCCACGACATACTCGGCGTCGCCACTGGTGACGACCGCCAGGTGCGGCGGTGGGGCGTCCCCGGTCTCCGTCTGGCTCTCCTCCGGGACAGGCGGTGTCCATGGCCTGCTGCGCCAGCGCAGTTTCCCGGTCTTCTCGTCCCGTGCCTTGATGACGTATCCGTCCCCCGTGCTGTCGAGGTACGTCACGAGGTGATTGCGGGGTGCTGTGGTCAGTGGCACGGCACCGTCCAGGCCACCGGGTGTGACTCGTTCCTGCCAGCCCTGGGAGTTGTCGTATGTGGTGGGAACGCTGATCCCCGCGACCTTGTTGGGAGACGGGCTCTCACTTGTGTGGCTTGGTCCATCGCCGGAGTCGCTGCTGCAGGCCGTCAGTACGCAGGCCATGAGCACCGCCGGCGCGGCCTTCGCAATCCGCAGGTTCAACTGTCCCCCTTCTCCAGCCTTCTCCAGCGGATGTGGCACAGCCGTCACGCCCCCTCGCAGCCACTTGTGCGATCGGTGACAAGCTATCAACTACGGGGCATACGCGAGTGTGTGGGCGTTCGCTCCAGCTGACCACGGGCACTTGTCACAGCAGGGTCACTTGGCTGTATGGCACGGCTGGCATTCCTGGCCCGCCCTGGCCCGTGGGGGAGTGCGCGAACTCCCCCACGGGGATCTGGGGATCTTGCTGCGGGCTTTCAGTAGCCGATGGTGAAGCGACGCTGGACGAAGCGGGGTAGCTCCGCCTCGTCGATCAAGGCCACCGCCGCATCTTCCACCGAGATTCGGCTGCGGCCCTCAGCATCCAAAACAGGCTGGTCACCTCCGACCCTGAAACGCCCAGTGCGCTCGCCGGGGGCGATTTCCTCCGCGGGGCTGAAGTAGGTCCACAGCCGGTTCGAGACGCGCAGGACGTCGAGGGCGTCGCGGTGTCCGCGTACCGCTGCGGCGTATTCGCGGGGCAGCCCGAGCTGGTCGAGGGCTGTGTGCAGCAGCTCGTCGGAGTCGGCGCGCACCACGCCCGGGTCGATCTCCAGACTGCCTGCGCCGCCGATCACGATGAGCCGGGTACGCGGGTGGCTCTCCAAAGCCTTCAGCAGGGCCCGCGCCGCCGTCGCGTAGACGGTCGGATCGGCGATCGAGCGCTGCACGGTGTCCGTGAAGTCCTTGGCGGCGTTGCCCGGCTGGAACCCGCTGATCAGGACGTCGAGGCCGGGCAGCGCGCCGGCGATGCTCTTCGGGTCCAGGGCGTCGACGCTCGCCCATGTGATGTTGTCCCGATGCTCGTCACGCTGCGGCTGTGTGGCGTCACGACTGAAGGCCCTGACGTGGTGATGGCGGTCGAGTGCCTCGGTGACGACCCGCCTGCCGATGGTGCCCGTGGCTCCGATGACTCCTATGTGCATGTCTCTCCCCTTGTCCCCTTGTCCCCGTGTGCATGCAGAATGTGGACGCCACAGAGGTGACGCCGTGCAGAAACTATACGCCGTGAAGTTTCGGTACCGCGCTCATTAAATGGACGCTGTAGAGTGCCAGTTGTGACAGTCACGGGCAGCAGGGGACGGCGCGAGCGGCTACGGGCCGAGACCACAGCCGAAATCAAGAAGGTGGCACTGGACTTGATGGCGTCCGGCGGGCCGGACGCCATCACACTGCGGGCCATCGCGCGCGAGATGGGCATGACGGCCAACGCCATCTACGGCTACTTCGCGACCCGGGACGACCTGGTCACCACGCTCATCAATGATGTGTACACCGCCTTGGCCGACGCCGTGGACGCTGCCTGGGAAGCCGCCCCCGCCACGGATCCCGCCGTCCGGATCGAGGCATGGGCCAACGCCTTCCGGACCTGGGCCCTGGTGAATCCGCAGGGCTTCCGGCTCATCTACGGCGACCCCGTCCCCGGCTACCAGGCGCCCGAAGGCGGCCCCGCCCCGGACGCGGCACGCCGGGTCTGCACCGGACTCACCGCCCTCGCGGCAGCCGCATGGCCCCACGCCCAGCGCCTGTACCAGGGCAGCACCTTCGACTGGTCCGACTTCGACCCCGGGCTCCTCGACAAGGTACGCCCCGCCTTTCCCGACCTGCCGCCCGCAGCCGTCGCCCTCGCCTTGCGCCTCTGGGGACACCTGCACGGCCTCGTGTCACTGGAGGTCTACGGCCACCTGCGCACCCAGACGGCCAGCCCGGAGAAGCTTTTCCAGGAGGAACTCGCCCAGCTCACACAGACGCTGGGCATTCCGCGCGGGCGTTGAACATCCGCAGCGCCAGGTGACGGACGAGATGGGTGTAGGCCGGGCGAGGTTGCAGGCTCGGGCGATTGCCGGGACGCCACCGCCGCAGACATCGGTTCCCCTGCGACTGCACGACACCGCAGCGTGATCCGGCACTGGCTGGTTCCATTCGACCGGCCGTGCCGATCGGCGCGGGAGGAAGGCGCAGGTCACACACGGGGGAGGGACAGCCCAGGAGGACTTGTCTTCCCGTGCGGCCGGGGTGCCCCACGCGAGCGGGCCCCCAGATCGATCTGGGGGCCCGCGTGGTCTCTATGTCTGCCTGCTGTTCACGCCCGGCGCAGTGCGGAGCGGCCCGCGAAGCGTGCCGAGTCGCCCAACTCCTCCTCGATACGGATCAGTTGGTTGTATTTTGCCGTGCGGTCGGAGCGGGAGAGTGAGCCGGTCTTGATCTGACCGCAGCCGGTGGCCACCGCCAGATCCGCGATGGTGGTGTCCTCCGTCTCGCCCGAGCGGTGCGACATGACAGCCGTCCAGCCCGCCTGGTGGGCCGTGGCCACCGCGGCCAGGGCCTCGGTCAGGGTCCCGATCTGGTTGACCTTGACCAGGATCGAGTTGCCGACGCCGGTGCGGATGCCCTCGCGCAGCAGCGTCTCGTTGGTGCAGAACACGTCGTCGCCGGTGAGCTGGCAGCGGTCGCCGACGCGGGCGGTCAGCTCGCGCCAGCCGTCCAGGTCGTTCTCCGCCATCGGGTCCTCGATGGAGACGACCGGGTACGCGTCGATGAGCTTGGCCAGGTAGTCGGCGTTCTCGGAGGGGGTGCGGCGCACCCCCTCGCCCGCGTAGTCGTACACCCCGTCGCGGAAGAACTCCGACGACGCCGGGTCCATGACCAGGCCGATGTCCGTGCCGGGGCGGTAGCCGGTGCGCTCGATGGCGGCCATCACGAAGTCGAGCGCCTCCTCAGCGGTACGCAACGCGGGTGCGAAGCCGCCCTCGTCGCCGACGCCCGTGGAGTGCCCGGCGGCCAGCAGATCGCGGCGGAGGGTGTGGAAGACCTCGCTGCCCATGCGGACGGCCTCGGCGAAGGTGTCCGCGCCCACGGGCGCGATCATGAACTCCTGGAAATCCAGCGGATTGTCGGCGTGGGCGCCGCCGTTGACGATGTTCATCATCGGCAGCGGCAGGAGGTGGGCCTCGGCGCCGCCGAGGTAGCGGTAGAGGGGCTGGCGATGGGCCGTCGCGGCGGCCCTGGCGGCGGCGAGGGAGACGCCGAGGATCGCGTTGGCGCCGAGCCGGGACTTCGTGGCGGTGCCGTCGAGGGCGACCAGCGCGGCGTCGAGCCCCGCCTGGTCCGCCGCGTCCCGGCCGCGCACGGACGCCGCGATCTCCCCGTTGACGTGGGCCACCGCGCGGTCGACGCCCTTGCCGTGCCAGCGCGCGGAGTCTCCGTCGCGCAGTTCCACGGCTTCCCGGGCACCGGTGGAGGCACCGGAGGGGACAGCCGCGCGCCCCAGGGATCCGTCCGCCAGGACGACGTCGACCTCGACCGTGGGGTTGCCCCGGCTGTCGATGATCCGGCGGGCGGTGACGGTCTCGATGGCAGCGTTGACGGTTCCGACTGCCTTTGCGGACATGGGAGTTCCTTCCCGTGGTCGTATGCCGTGGCCCCGGCTGCGACAGCGCTGGCGCTGGGCCCGACAACGCAAAACCCTACAGCAATGCTGCTCAGTTTTGCTGTACAGCATTGCTGTGCAGGTCAGGTGCACAGCTTTGCTGGCCAACGGGGTAAAGTGCCCTATGCCCACCTCGGAAGCCGCCGCCATCGCCGTTGAACTGCGCACCGCGATGGGCAAGCTCACTCGGCGCGTCAAGGACGAGGACCGCATCCCGCTGGGCCAGGCCGCCGTGCTCGGTGCACTCGACCGCAACGGCGCCATGACCACCAGCGACCTCGCCGCCGATCAGCGCGTACGGCCCCAGTCGATGGCCCGGTCGGTGGGGCTGCTCATGGAACAGAACCTGATCACGCGCCGGGCGCACCCCACGGACGGCCGCAAGTCGCTGGTCGAGCTGTCGGACGCGGGCCGGGCCGCACTCGAAGCGGAGCGCGGCCGCAGAGCCGGTTGGCTCGCGCAGGCCATCGAGGCCGAACTCACGGATGAGGAACGGGCGTTGCTGGCACGGAGCGCCGCCCTGCTGGAGCGGCTCGCCACACGCTAGTGCCCCGACAGGCGACGTGCGCCCCGTCGCCCCCCTTCGAGGGCAGACGTTGCCCGGCGGGGAACCAGTTGTTGCGGGACATGAGGTCGCTGACGCCTGGGCAGGTCTGCACTTCGTCGTAGCGCTGGTGCTGGAAGATCGTGGTGTTCCTGGACGTTGCTTCCGAGTGTGAAGATCAGTGAAGCTGCCAGAGTCAGCGGCGTGAGTGCGCGATCGTTGCGGCACTACGAGGACGAGGGCTTGATCGTCCCCGGTCGTTGCAGCAATGGGTTCCGCGACTACTGCCAGTCCACCATCGATCGGGTGCTCGTCATCCGCTCGCTGCTGGAGTCCGGGCTGCCCGTGCGGTTGATCAGGGAAGTTCTGCCCAGCCTCACGGACGGCTCTGATGTCGGCGCGGATGTGGTGTGCGCGGAGTTCCTGCACGAGGTCCAGTGCTATCGCGATCGACTCGCCGCACGTATCGCCGTTCTCAGCGATCAGCAGGCGGCACTCGACGCCTACCTGCGGGAGGCCCGCCGCACCGTTCTATGACCGCCACTTGACCTTGACGTAAGTGTGAGACTCCTACGTTCGGTGCATGGAGATCAACGAGCAGCAGCACAGCGCTGAGCAGACGGTTCGAGCACTGGTCCAGCGGTCACATCAGGGACCGAGGGGTCTGACCCTGACGACCGATCGGCGCCGCCCCACCCCGGGGCCCGGCGAGTACCTGATCCGTGTGGGCGCTGCCGGGGTCAACTTCGCTGACGTCATGCAGACCCATGGGACTTACGGAGGAGGCCCGCAGTTCCCTTATGTGGCGGGCTTCGAAGCCGCAGGCGAGATCGTGGGTGTCGGCCCGGACGTCGAGAGCCCGCTTCAGCTCGGCACCCATGTCGTCGGAGCCGGCCCGGGGGCCTTCGCGCAGTACATGACGATGCCGGCCGCGGGCGTACTCCCCGTGCCTTCCGGCTGGAGCGACGCCGAGGCCCTCGGCTTGGTGCTCAACTGGGCAACCGCATTGGCGGCACTGAAGCCCTTGGGCGAGATCAAGACGGGTGACGTGGTGCTCGTCCATGCCGCGGCCGGAGGCGTGGGGCAGGCCGCCGTCCGCCTCGCGCGCCACTACGGTGCGCGCGTGATCGCCACGGCGTCACAGGCCAAGCACGACACCGTCAAAGCACTCGGTGCCGACGAAGTCCTGGACAGCCGACGCCCTGATCTGGCCGCGGAGATCACCCGCCTGACCGGCGGTGTCGACCTGGTCCTGGAATCGGTGGGACAGGCCACGTTCGAGATCAGTCTGTCCGTCACCAAACCCTTCACCGGACGCATCGTCGTGTTCGGTGCCGCTTCCGGCGACGCCACCTTGACCACGCATGACCTCGTCTTCACCCACCAGGTCCAAGTCAAGGGCCTGCACATCGGTGCGCTGGCGACCGCGGCACCGTCCCTCTACCAGTCGTTGCTCGTCGAGATCGAGGCACTCATCGCCCAAGGCGTGTACCCGCCCGGCACCCCCCAGGTTCACCCCCTGGCCGAGGGGCCGGCGGTGTTGCAGCGACTCGAAGCCGGCCGGACCCGCGGCAAGCACGCCCTCGATCCCTGGCGCTAGGAACGCCTGTGGCTCCCGCAATGCCCGCTGTCGCCGAGGGGCGGCTGCGCCTCGGCGACAGCGGGCATCAACGAGTGGTTGTGACGTACTTTGTGACGTACTGGTCCGACGACAACTCGAACACCCGTAGTCGCCGACCGTGGGTGGGATGGACGGTCTCACGGACGGGATGCATCCCCAGTTTGGTCATGACCCGTTCGGAGGCGTCGTTGCCCACTTGGGCGATGCTGACGATCCGCTCCAGCCCTCGTATTTCGAACGCGAAGCGTACAGCGGCCTCGGCGGCCTCGGTGGCGAAGCCGTGCCCCCAGTGGGAACGTCCCAGCCGCCAGCCGACCTCAACCGCCGGCAGTACCTCCGGCAGGAAGTTGGGCACCGAAAGGCCGGTGAACCCGGCCAGTTCGCCGGTGGACCGGATCTCCACAGCGAACAGGCCGAAGCCCTGTGATTCCCACTCGCTCTCCCATGCCTGGACCCCGCTGCGAGTCTGCTGTTCGTCGCGGACGCTGCCGTCACGGATCCACCGCATGACCTTGGGGTCGGCATTGACGGCGGCCATGGGCGCAACGTCTTCCTCGCGCCAGCGACGCAGGATCAGACGGGGAGTCTCAAGCGTGACCATCCATGCATTCTGGATCACGAATGGGTTCTCCGCCATCCTCCCCAGGTACCTTCAACAGGCCCTAATCACGCCCTAATAGGGACCGTCCTCCCGACAACACGAGGATCCACACCGGGAAATGAGCAACAGAGTCCCCTGCCATGGTGCGTCGATCCCCCTGCTATGGTGCGCCGATGCCATCGGTCAAGCAGTTCCAAGTCACCTTCGACTGCGCAGAACCTGAGCGCCTCGCTCGCTTCTGGTGCGAGGTGTTGGGGTACGTCGTACCGCCGCCACCGGCGGGGTTTGCCACTTGGGACGATTTCAAGTCCTCGCAGCCGCCTGAGGAGCGGGATTCATGGTTCGCCTGTAGCGATCCCTCGGGTGTGGGCCCGCGACTGTACTTCCAGCGCGTCCCCGAAGGGAAGGCCGCCAAGAACCGGGTGCATCTTGATGTGCGGGTCGGCACCGGACTCGTGGGCAAAGAGCGTCTCGCCGCGCTGGAGGCCGAATGCGCACGACTGGTCCCACTCGGCGCGGTACACGTGCGAACGCTGTATGACGGCAATGATTCGTGCATTCCGATGCTGGACATCGAGGGCAACGAGTTCTGCATCGACTGACCATTCCCCGAGCTGCCCTGACCAACACTCGCACCTGACCGCATGCGGCCCCGGCACTACCCGGGGCCGCACCTGTGGATGGGCCTGCACCATGCAGGTCAGCTGGTTGTGGCCATGCTCATGAGACAGCTCATGCTGGGCAGGAAGAAGTATTCGCCTCCCCTCATGTGCACAGACTGTTGCAGGCTCAACGGGATCTTCTTTTCGGAGCCGTACTTCGCGGGCCACTGCTGGGACTCCGGTGTGCCCTGGCCGATCAGGGGGTCAAGTCCGGTGCGCGGGTTCTGCTGGACGAATGTGGGGTTGTTGACCCAGAGCTTCTGCATGAACTCGAACTGCGTCTCGATGTTCTTCTGGACGCACAGGAACAGCAGCCCGACCTTGCCCTTTTTCTCATAGCTGATGGCCCGGCGGGAGATGCGGTGAGTGCGTTCCTTCTTGAGCGTCTCGCCGAGCTTCGTGGTGTCCCCGCGCGGGTTCGTCTTGCGGATATGCGACTGGAACGGGCACTTCAGGCCCTTGGTGTCGGCGTCGAAGTTGAAGTTGTTGGGGATGTCGTTGTTGGCGCCTTCGGGTGTCGCTTTCTCCGAGACCGGGAATCCATCCGGGAAGCGTCCCACCATGTAGGCGCCGGCCAGTTGCCAGTCGGCGTGGTTGGGTTCGGTCCGCTGGTCCTCCTTCGCGAGGGCCTTGGCCAACTCGTGCCGGTCCTTATTGAACTGATTGATGTCCTGTTCGAGTTTGCGGTACACCAAGAACGACCCATAGCCGGTGGTCGCCTTCCCGCCGGGGTCCTTCGCCAGGGCGAGGTTCAGCCCCGCACCGGGATTCCACCGCTTGATGTCATCGCTCTTCTGCGGGATGTCCTTGGCGAAGAACAGGGGATTGCTCACACCGTCGACAAAGCCGAAGTGTTCGTGGACGGGACCGTTCTTCCCGCGCCGCAGGGCCTTTCCGACCTCGGTGCTCACGACCGTGCCGCCCTTGAGGGAGGCCGCGATCGCCTTGGCTTCTGCGTCGACCCTCCCGGGATCGTCGTCCGCGACGATGACCAGCGCGTGCAGGTCCGCTGTGTCGTACGGTGCTTCCCAATCCTTGCGGGCAGGGTCGGCAAGTCTGGACACCGCACCGGCGGCTCCGCCGCAGAACGTGGCGTCCTTAGGTTTCTTGCTGCTGAGTCCGAGGGCGTCGTACCCCTTGGCCGACAGCATGACATTGATGAAGATGCTGCTGCCCTTCTTGGCCAGTTCGTCGCTGCGATACGCCTCGGGGTCTTGCTTTTTCATCGATTTCTCGAAGATTTCGGCGCGGGTGAGCGATTCATCCCACTGCTTGAGTGCGGACGTCACCTTTTTGGTGGCCAACTGGACAAGCCATGCCCTGGCCTCGTTCGCCTTCGTCGTGTCGAACTTGAGGAAGAGATGCTGGCTGTGGTCCCGGCCGTGGCTCTTCAGGATGTTTCCCTGAATGTCGCCGAGCAGGGCCTTCTCCTCGGTGGTGAGTTCTCCCTTCTTCGGGTCCTTGGGTCCGATTCCGCTTTCCGCGTCGAAGTCGATGGCCATCGATGGCTCCTTTCGGTTGGGGGTGAGAAGGCGGCAGAGCCGCGCTTTCCGTGTTCCCTGCCGAGGGCCGCTCACCACGGTTGGGGCACCCGGATCATCCGTACGTTCGTGCGATTCACCCATATGGCCATGGCATATGACGCATATCGACGCTGCGTCACCGCCCTGCTTCCGGGACATGTCGGCGGCATATCCGCAAAATAGCCACTCTGCGTCACTCACCTGTTGCGTACCGTCAAAGGAGTGATGGTCTGTGACCGCCCCACTGAAGCCCGACCCGACCGGAGAGCAGTTCGCCGCCGACGAGCGGTACTTCGTCGACATGTCCGTCCCACTGACGGGCTTTTCACCCGAGGATCTCTACGCGACGGGCATGGTCGAGGAGTATCAGCGCACGCTCATCGCGCGGATCGGCGCCCAGCGCGCCGCCGACCTCTACCGCCATTACCGGAAGAAGAAGCAGGAAGCCAACGCCAAGTCGCCGGTGCCGGACGAGCTGCCCTGGCCGACGGCGACGGACGACCCCATCCTGGCCGACGCGGCACGGGCCGTCGTCAAAATGTGGTACGTCGGCGCCTGGTACGGCCTGAGCCCGGCCGCGGAGGCCAAGCTCCGCGAGGCCGAGAAGACCAAGCCCCAAGGGGTCGCGCCCAACGAGGCGTTCATGGTGTCCCCCGAGGCCTACCTCAACGGCCTGGTGTGGAAGGTCTCCGGCGGTCACCCGCCCGGCGGCAAGCCCCCGGGATACGGCAGCTGGCAGTCACCCCCCGTGCCGATCCCCGCCCCCGCCACCGGATCGTACGAGGAACTCTCCTGATGACCGCCGACCGATACGCCCACAATCGCGTCCGCTACCACGCCGTGATCGTCGGGGGCGGAATCTACGGCAGCCTCGTCGCCAAGCGCCTCTCCGAGAACGGGTGGAAGGTCCTGATCCTGGAGGCCGGCACCGGCTCCGTCGCCACCTGGGAGGGCTACAGCGCCGCGGTCGACGACTACCGCGCCGCGCTCCACAAGTCCCCCAACTCGCCCTACCTGCCGAACCCCGCCGCCCCCTCCCCGGACAACACCGACCCCTCCGGCTACTTCGTCCAGCAGCTCGACGGCCCGCTGTACGCCAGTGACTATCTGCGCACGCTGGGCGGGACCACTCTGCACTGGGAGGGCGTGGTCCCGCGTATGCACGAGGGGGACTTCCTCACTCAGACCAGATACGGGGTGGGCAAGAACTGGCCGCTGAAGGTGCATGACAAGGATCCGAGCGCTCTCAGCCCCACCACGCTGGCCATGCTCCACAAGTACTATTCCGAGGCCGAGTTCGAGCTCGGGGTGGCCGGCGACGCCAAAGCGTTGGGCAAGAGCGGGGTGATGGTGCCCAAGTACACCTACCCGATGAAGAACATCCCTCAGAGCTACCTCGACCGGAAGATCGCCGAGGTGTTGCCCGAGAAGATCGGCTATGGACCGCACGGCACCGCCAGCGTCGAACCCAATATGGTCCCGGCGCCGCAAGCCCGTAACAGCAGCCCCAATCCCGACTACCGCAAGGGCGAGGGATTCCGGCCCGTCGGTGCGATCGGGATTCCCAATTACGGGGAGCGGTGTCAGGGTAATTCCAGCTGCATTCCGATCTGCCCGGTGCAGGCGAAGTACACGCCGCTGCGCACCCAGTCGCAGTTCAAGGACGACCTGGTCACGGTCGCCACCCGCAGCGTGGTCTCCCGCGTCCTCTTCCACGACCCGCTCGAAAAGTCGCGGCCCCGCAACGGGCGGGCGACCGGGGTGGAGTACAAGGTCTACGAGGACCCCCGGTCCCGCGCCTTCACCACGCATTACGCCGAGGCGGACATCGTCGTCCTCGCTGCGCACGCGATCGAGAACGCCAAGCTGTTGCTCGCCTCGGGAGTCGACAACAAGCACATCGGACGGAATCTGATGGACCATCCCTTGGTGTACGCCAAGGCCCTGATGCCCGATACCAGGGGTGTCGGGGGAAATATTGGTCCGCATCGCGGACCGCCCGCCACCTCATTCCTCGATGGTTTCCGTGACGGCGCATGGCGCGTCGGATTCTCGCCCTTCCGTGCAGCGGTCTCCAACTGGGGCTGGGGAGGCATGGCCGATGCCTTCTCCCATGAGGTACGGGCCTTGGTGGACGAGGGGTATCTGCCCCACGTCGATGAGAAGCCGAAGGCCGCCAAGCATCTGAGCGGGCGCGCCCTACGGAGGAAGCTGGCCGGGCACCTGCCACGTCAGTTCCAGATGGAACTCTTGCTGGAACAACCGGCCAACGAGAACAACACGGTGACGATCAGTCCCGATTTCCGCGACAACCTGGGAAACTTCCGCCCCGTCATCAAGTACGCATTCGGCAGCGACAGCGACTACGTGGTCGACGGCGCACGCCACGCCGTGGCCGTGGCGCGGGAGCTGTTCACGAGGCTGGGCGCGAAAGAGTACGGCAGCAAGGTGGCACCGGTCCGCAAGCCCGGCGACGAGGCAGTAATTGCACGCTTCGAGGACGGCGGTTTCCACTACGACATCGTCGGTGCACGGCACGGCGCGGGCACCCACATCATGGGCCTGAGCGCCGACGACTCAGTCGTGGACGAATTCCAGCGCAGCCACAACCACCCCAACCTCTACGCGGTCGGCTGCGGCTCCATGCCCGCCATCGGCACCTCGAACCCGACGCTGACCGGCGCCGCGATGGCGCTGCGCAGCGCCGACCAGATCCACAGTGACCTGATGGACCTGCACAACACCCTCTCCGTGACACTGTTCGAGAAGGCCGGACAATGACCGACGACTGGAATTACGACCGCGCGGAACTCATGCAGAAGAAGGCTGACAAGGGTCAGCTGCTGAAGTTCCTGCAGGCTGCCCTGAAGCTGGAACTCACCACTGTCCCGCTGTATCTGACCGGCATGTACACCATCAAGCCCGGAACGAACCGGGAAGCGTTCCTCACGATGCGCTCCGTCGTGGTGGAAGAGATGCTGCACATGACGCTGGTCGCGAATCTGATCAACGCGCTCGGCGGAAAGCCGATCCTCGACGACGCGCGATATCTGCCCAGCTACCCGGGGCTGATGCCATACGGGTACTTCGACGAAAAAGCGAAGAACAGCGGACAGACCGGGCTCCTCGGCTACTCGAAGGACGCGCTGCAACTGTTTGTCAACATCGAGAGCCCTCCCTGGGACAAGCCGGCCGTGAGCAAGGCGGGCTGGCGCACCATCGGGCAGTTCTACGGAATCATCAGCACGTGGCTGGAAGAACTGCACGACGCCGACACGACCGGAGAACTCTTCAACGGCAAACGCGAACACCAGGTGGGCACGGAGCACTTCTACAACTCGGGCGGCGAGGTCGTAGAAGTTCATGACTACCGGAGCGCTTGCACGGCGATCGAGGTCGTCGTCGAGGAAGGCGAAGGACTCGACGGCAGCTTCTTCACCAGCGACGACAAGTTCTTCAACGAAGAGCGGCAGGAAGCCCACTACTTCCGCTTCATGGAGATCCTGCACGAGCACCGCTACGGCCCGTACGACAAGGTCCGCGACATTCCCAGCGGAGCGGTGGTCGACGTCGACTGGAAGAGCGCCTATCCCATCGACGGATTCAAGCCCGTCGATCGGTCCAAGGTGAGCCCGGAGGCCGCTTCTCGTCTGCTGACCTTCGACCGCACCTACACGAAGCTGCTGCTACAGATCCACAAAGCGGTCAACGGGGCGCCGGATTCCATGAAGGACGCCATTCCCACCATGCTCGACCTGCACTACCAGGCCGAGGAGATCTTCCGCATCCCGCGCGCGGACGCCGAGGGGCTCCACCTGCACCCCTCGTTCAACGTCACCCCGGAGCTCATCGCATGGGTCCGCAAGAGTTGCCCGGAGCTCGATCCGTCCCATCACACATAGGGATGGCCCCTCTGATAGGTCAGGAGACTGCCCGGCCTCTCCCCGGTGCTCGCGCCGCGAGAGTGCCCTCAGGAACAGGGCCACCAGACTTTCCGGGCCAAGTCCAAAGGGTATTGATGGGGGAGGCTCGCCAACGGGCTCCCCACTGACGGGGGAGTCGCCCACGGTGTGGTCCCTGCCCCGCATGGAGCAGGGACCACCTGCACACGCCCGGCACGTCCAGCGGTGTCACCGAGTATTCGGCATCGGACAGGGCGCGCTTCTGACGGGATGCGGCATGTTGAGCCGCCTGAGATCCCGGGTCCGGGCCCCGCCCCTCCGGGAGCCCCGTCGTCCTAACCGTCGGAGCAGCTACTGATCGGGGGCAGCTTGAACATGGCCCGGCTGGAGTTCGTGCCCTCAAGGGATGATCCCCAGCAGGGCCCGCTGACGTGCGTTGAGGAGGACGCCCCGTTCGGCTCCTGCGGCGACTTGTCGTCGGACTTCTGCGCGCTGCCGGCCGGCGCCGCGTCCTGGTCATGCAACGCCGAGTCGAGCCTTTTCGCCGCGTCGGCCCCCGAGGAGCCGGCCTTCTGGAACTTGTTGACCATCTGTAGTTCGGTTGGAGCGAAACTTGCCGGCGACCTGGGCAGTGTGCCGAACATGGACCCGGGCAGCTTGCCCAAAGCCGTGGGCAGCAAGCTCATGGCCACCCCCCGAACGGTCTTCTCCGTTGATGTCAGCGGCCTGGGCTTGCACAGCGGCTTGGTGCTGAAGCGGGCTGCGGCAGCGCTGGTGCAGCCCTCCTGCCCCCTGCCGTCGATCACTGTGTCTGAAGCTCTCATGAGCTCGGAGACGCCGAAGCTCGTGACGCCGTCGAACACTCGCTCAACGGTTTTCTCCGTGGCGCTGGGAGGCTGCGCCGGGCAGATCGGCTTCGTGCTGAAGCGGACTGCCGCACCGGCCTTGACGCAGTCCTTCGTGGGGGCGGACGCCGTGCTGCCGTCGGCGGCGGATGCAGTCGACGCCGCGGTGAGGCCGTAGCCGGCCAGGCCGGCGGCCAGAGCCGTCACGGCGGTCCCCCGGGCCGCCATACGTCGGCTCCGGCTCTGACTGGGTGCGCGATGCTTGCCACGTTCGCGTTTGGACATGGCGGGACTCCTGTTCGTGTGAGCAAAAGGCCGTGGCGACGGAGGCGGCACGGCCGAAGACCGCAGGCGCTCCGGGCCGTGGCCGGGACAGTGACAGTGACAGTGACGAGTCAACGCGCGTCATCGCCCTGACCGGAAGGGCACTCGTCTCTCCCTACGGAGAAGACCCGTCACAGCGCGGCAAACCTCTGCGGACGCGGTCGCCAATACCTACGGAGCGATGCGTCGGCGGATCTCACATTTCCGCGTCACATCAAGCCGTGATCAAATTCGCCCGGCCGCTGAGTCACTGTCCGGACTGCGCGGCCCCGTAGTGATTCGGGATTCCGACCCGAGATTTATCCGAAGGGATAGACCGACGCTCTTCCCGTTGGCCTGGACGTTGCATTGACTGTCCGCAGTCCAGAGACCGGGTGCGTGTCGGCAGGCACAGTCCCAGCACAGGGGTTCCCGCAGAGATTCCCCCAGAGAATTCCCCCAGGGACTCCCTCAGACAGGTCCCAGCGGACCGAGTACGCCCATTTCTGGCCCCCTTCAGCAGTTCCCTCTCCTGGAGCTCCGCTCGCCCAAAGCCTTACGGAAATGGACTCACCATGATGAATGCTCGTAGCGGACGCCGCGTCCTCGGAGCTCTCTTCTCGCTCGGCCTGGCGTCCGGCGTTGGCCTCACCGCCGCATCGTCGGCCGTCGCTGCGGGCGGCCACCCCGGCTCCGAGAACTCCTTGTACAGCTTCCCCAGGGGTAGCACCAACCCCGGTCGAAGCGACGGAGGTGGTGGCGGTGCCGCCGTAGCCTCGGGGCAGGCCGAGGTCGAGGTCACCCGGCAGGGCAGCGAGCAGCGCAATGCCATCGGCAACAGTGCGCTCGGGCTGGTCCAGCACGGCGAGATGTGCCTCAGCGCCCCGGGCAAACGCACCGACGGCATGCCGGCCAGGCTGTCCGACTGTACGGCGGCCGTCGACCGGGGCTGGGCGTACGCCGCCGACCGGACCCTGCGTCTGGCGTACAGCGGCTGCCTGACACAGGACGGCGACGCCATCCACGTCCGCGACTGCAAGGGCTCCCGTGAGCTCGGAACGTTCGGCAAGGTCTCCGACGATGCCAAGCGCTGGACCTACGACAAGTCCTCGAAGACCCTCAAGAACGCCCAGTCCGGACGCTGCCTCGCCGCGGCGGCCGACGGCAGACTGACCACCGCCACATGCGGTGGCAGCTCGGCGCAGAAATGGACGATTCCTTCAACCTGCGGTGCAGGCACGCCGTCGAAGACACCGGAGTCAGCACCGACCCGGGACCTCCGGCCCGCGGGAAAGCCCAAGGGGAACTCCCCGCACTCGTTGGGGGCGCAACCCCCTGCCGCCGGTCGTTCCGGCATCCCCACGGAGGGCAACTCCAAGAACGGCCCCTCCAAGAACGGCCCCTCCAAGAACGGCGTCCCCGAGGACAACGCGCCGAAGAAGGACACCGCCCTGGCCGAAACGGGCGCTGGCAACGCCCTACTCCCGCTGGGGATCGCCGCCACCGGACTGCTCGTCGCCGGGGCTCTGGTCGCATGGGTTGCCACGAGCCGCTGGTCTCGATCTGGAGAGGGACGCGTAAGCCGACGCGGGCACGTCTAGCAAGAGCCGCCTGATGACAACAACCGACTAGGCAGTTTCGTTTGGGTCAGCGTGCGGACCAGCGGAACATGCCTGCGGACGCGTCGGCGTGGCGGGGGCGGCAGGTGATGGCCAGGGCGATGGGACCGCGCTCCAGGCGCCGGAGCGGACCGGTTCCAAGACCCTTGCCCCCTGTGTCTGCCCATCCGGCCGTACCCCCGTACTGGCGTCGCCATGCACCGATGCATCTGATCGACGGCCGCAGTGTAGGGAGATCCCGCCCTGCCCGGGAGAGCGCGCGGCCCCCCGCACACGCCCCGCGCCGCGACCCGGCAGCCGTACCTGAAGTCGCTACGGGGTGTCATCCGGTGGGCTGGCGCGTGTGCGGCGGGCGTTGGGGGCGGTGCGTTGTCGGCCGAACTGGGCTGGGCTGGGATGGGATCAGCTGGTGTGAGCGGGGTGTGGGTCAGAGAGGGGGCTGGCCGGCCAGAGGGTGTCGGGGAAGCGGGCCTCGTCGGAGTCGGTGTCGGGCATGAGGGTGGTGAGCATCTGCTGGGCGGTCTTCGCGTTGTCGGTGGCGCGCGGCAGCATGACGTTTTCGTAGGCGCCGAGGGCCTCGTCGATGGTGGGGTGGTCGATGACGGCTTGGGCGAGTTCGGCGCCGTCGAGCAGGGCGAGGTTGGCGCCGACGCCGACGGGCGGCATCAGATGGGCGGCGTCGCCGAGCAGGGTGATGCCGGGGACGCGCTGCCAGGAGTGGGGGACGGGAAGGACGAACATGGGGCGGTTGATGAAACCACCCTCGTTGTGGCGCAGGATATCCAGCAGGCTCTCGTGCCAGCCCTGGTACTGGGCGAGGAGACGGGCGCGTACGGCTTCGGTGTCGGCGAGGTCGAGGCCGGCATGCCAGTCCTGGGGGCCGCGGAAGTTGATGTAGGCGCGGACGTGTCCGTTGCTGTTGCGCTGCAGCACCAGGCTGCGGCGGCCCGCCTTGGCCGCCATGGTGCCGCGGCCGACCAGGTGGGCGATGCCGGGGTGACGGTGGTCGACGTCGTTGAAGTGGGCTTCGACCAATGTGACGCCGGCGTAGGAGGGTTGGGCGTCGGAGAGTGCGGGACGTACCCGGGACCAGGCTCCGTCGGCGCCGATCACCAGGTCGAAGTCGTCGAAGTGCGCGCCGGTGTGGTCGTGGTGGTGCAGGCGGGCGGTGCCGTGGGGTCGCGGGGTGACGGCTTCTACGGAGTGGCCCCAGCGGACCGTGCCAGGGGTGAGGGAGTCCAGCAGGAGCGCCCGCAGCTGGCCGCGGTCGATCTCGGGCCTGCTCAGATCGCCCTCGCCGGCCTGGTCGTGGCGTATCAGGGTCGCGTGGCGGTCGTACAGGCGCCACTCCTGGCCTTCGGGCCGGGACAGGGCGAGGAACTGGTCGAACAGTCCGGCCGCGCGCAGAGCCGCCTGGCCGGTGTCCTCCTCGATGTCGAGAGTGCCGCCCTGCGAGCGGGAGTTGGGGTCGGCCTCACGCTCGAAGACAGTGACCGGTAAGCCGTGCTGCTGCAGGACGCGCGCGCAGACGAGGCCACCAAGGCCGGCGCCGGCGATCGCGATGCGCGGGGTGGTGGAGGTGGTGGAGGTGGTGGAGATGGTGGACATGCGGGTCACGCTCCGTTCGACGGTTGAGGAGAGTGCTGTCTCTGAGAGCTGGTCTGTGAGAACTGGTCTCTTGTGGTGACGCCCTGTTTCGGGCATGGCAGATCAGTCGTTCCAGTGTGGAAACACGCTCTGAGGGACGGCAACTGAGTACTTGTCAGGAGTACTCGCCCACAGAAGCACAGCCGCTCCAAAAGTACAACTGCTCCGACTTTCCAGTCGATCGCCTTTGTGATCGAATCTCCTCAAGGGGGTAGGGTGGGCCCATGGCAGGGACAACGGCAGGACGTCGCGAACGCAAGAAGGCTCAGACCAGGCAGGCCCTGGCGGATGCCGCACTGCGGCTGTTCACCGAGCGCGGCTTCGACAACGTCGGTGTACGCGAGGTGGCGGAGGCGGCCGACGTCTCGCTGAGCACGCTCTTCAAACACTTCCCCAGCAAGGAAGCCCTCGTCTTCGACCTGGACGCGGACGTCGAGAGTGCCCTGGTCGCCGCCATTCGTGACCGAGCCCCCGGTCAGCCCGTGCTGCACGCCCTGCGCGACCACATGGTGCACACCCGTACCGCCGTGCGGACCGACGACCCCACGTTCGTCCTCGTCGAATCCACTCCCGCGCTACGCGACTACGCCCGACGCATGTGGTCACGCCACGAGAAGTCTCTGGCCGCCACCCTCGCCGACGCCACCGGACTCGCCCCGGAAGACCCCGCCGTCACCGGTCTGGCACGCTTCGCCCTGGAAGCCCCCAGCATCGCCCGCGCAAGCCGGCACCCGGCCCGGACCATGCGCGACTTGTTCACCCTGCTGGAACACGGCTGGGGCACCACCGCCCTGGCACGACAGGAAGACGGACCTGGTCGGGACGGGTAACCGCGGCCAGATGCCGCATCAGCCGCGCGACCCCCTCCCCATGGCCCTGCCGCAGCGATGGATCGTCGAGCGGTTCTTCACCCACAGCCAGGCATCGGCTCGGCTTTCACAGCCGCCGGGCGCGCAGCACACCGGTCAGCATCGGGAGGGTGAACTCGCCGTCGGAGGTTTCCGGCCTGTCTGCGAGGAACGCGCGGATCTGGCTGAGCGTGGCCTGTTGTTCCTGCTCCGGCATGACGAGCATCCCCGCGCGCGTCGCGAGTGTCGCCACCAGGGAGTCGGCGGTGCGCCGCTGCCCGTGCGGAAACTCGGCCTGCTCCGGCGAGCCGAACCGGGCGACGCCGCTCTTCGGAAGATGCATGTCCGCTGTCGCCGTGCGCCAGCTGCTGAGCGTGTCCCGCGGGCCGATGGCCGCGCTCCCGCTGACCTGCTCAAGTCCGGCGGTCCACTCGACCCGGTCGTCGATGACGTTCCACAGGCCGGCCAGAATGCCGCCGGGTGTCAGGACCCTGGCGATCTCGGGCCCGGCGACGGACATGTCGAACCAGTGCATGGCGTTGCCGGCCAGCACGGCGTCAACAGACGCGTCCGGCAGCGGAATCGCCTCGGCACCCCCCGCCAGTGCACGGACAGCCGGCAGCGTGCGGCGCAGCTCGGTCAGCATCGCCGGGTCGGGCTCGACTGCGATGACGTCGGCGCCCAACGCGACCAGCGCGGCGGTCAGCTTTCCGGTTCCGGCGCCGAGGTCGAGCACTCGCAGACCGGGTGCGGGCTCGAGCGCCCAGCGCACCGCGGCGTGCGCGTAGTCCGGGCGGTGCTCGGCGTAGGCAGCCGCCGCCGCTCCGAACGACGAGCTGAGACGTAGCGGGTCATCCTGTTCCACGCGGTCACCCTATCCGTCTGTCTGTGCTGCGAGTTGGACGCGATGCGGTGGATCGTCGAGCGGTTCTTCGCCTTTGATCTGTGGATGTGGCGGTGGCGCTCAGCAAGCCTCAAGGACTCCACGCGGTCGTGGAGTCCTTGAGGTATGAGTCCTCGTGGGGTGAGTCCTTGAGGAGTGAGTCGTTGAGGGGGGAGGGGAAGGAACAGGCGGGAGTCAGCGTTCGTATTCGAAGGCTCCGATGTCGCACGCCGGGCCTTGAGGCCGTAGCACGCCGCGCTGGTCGGCGGACGGGCAGTCGGCGCCGCCGTCGATGGCGGGGCTGCCGGACAGCAATGGCACGGTGTCCGTCGGCCCGCCGTTTTCGCCGAGGGGTCCGAGGTGGGGATCACGGCTGGGGAGATCGCCCTCGGCCGTGAGGTGGCAGTTGTTTCCGCTGTCGAGGTTGTTGCCCCGTGACTCGATGGTGGCGAAGACGTTCTTGCAGTCGCTTGCGGCTTGGCCGATGGTGTTCTCGGCGATGATGGTGTTCTTCAGGGCGAGGTGACCCAGCGGCAGGTTGATGGGGTCGGTAATGGGTCCCGGCAGGCTGTCCAGGTAGGCGGGGGCGATGTTGATCCCGCCGCCCCCGTCGGTGGCGGTGTTGCCGGTGATCGTGGAGTTGCGGATGTCCACCAGGCCGGTGCCGCGTATGTCGATGCCGCCGCCAAATCCGGAGAGGCTGCCCGGCCGGTCCCAGTCGTCGGTCACGCGGTTGTCCGCGATCGTCGAATTGACCACGGTGCCGGTGTCGTCGAATCGGATGCCTCCGGCCTCGCCCGATGTGTTGCGGCTGACGGTGCTGTCGATCAGCGACAGGTGGGAGTTGGGGATGTTGAAGATGCCGCCTCCGTAGCCGGCGCGGTTCCCCGTCACCGTTACCCGGCGCAGCGTCATGTTCTTGCCGTTGGCGATGCCGCCCCCACCGGGGTCGGTGATGGGCACCTCCCGCTGCTTGGCGTCTCCTCCGGTGACGGTGAGGTCGGACAGCTGCGTGTCGGCGCCCATGCGGAAGACCCGGTCGATGTGGTCGGCGTCGATGATGGTCTCCCGCGCCCCGGCTCCCCGGATGGTGGTCGGCTCGAGGATGTTCAGGTCGCCTTTGGTCGGGTCGGCGGTGCGCCCGTTGAGCTGGTCGGGGTCGGGGGGAATGGTCATCAGGTAGTGGGCGGCGGGTAACTCGATCGTGCTGCCGGGCCGGGCGTTCGCGGCCATGACGGCCGCGCGCAGGGTGCAGGTGCCTCCGGCGGTGCGGCAGACGCCGTCGGACGCATCCGCATCCACGGCATCTTCGGTGGAGTCGACCGTGAAGGTCGCCGACGCGGAGGCTGCTTGCGCAGAGGTCGGGGCGGTGGCCACGATCCCTGCGAAGGCCGCCAGCGAGGCGGTCAGCGCCGAAAGGGCGGTCGAACGTCTCATGGGGGTGCGCTCCTACTCATGGGGGAGATGGTGAGAAACGCTTGCGTCTATAACGTGTACCAGACTGTTTCTCACTCATGAGACAGCCAATCCGGCCGCTGCTGCAGCCGAGCCTGACCGACCTTCCGCGCGGGCCGCACGGGCTCGCGCGGGAGCGTGTGACGGGTTCTCAGCGTCAGCGACTGCTCTACGCGATGACGGTTGTGGTGGCCGAAAAGGGCTACAGCGTCGTGACCGTGACCGATGTGACGGCACGGGCGGGCGTGTCCCGCAAGACGTTCTACGAACTGTTCGCGGACAAAGAGGAGTGCTTCATCGCCGCTGCGGAGACGGGTCGTGAGCTGATGGTCAAGCGGCTTGAGGCGTCGTTTGCCCGCTCGTCGGCGCAGTCCCTCTCCCGCGTGGAGACGCTTCGTGCCTCCATCCGTGCCTTTCTCGGGCTGATCGCCGAAGAACCCGAATTCGCCAGGGCGTTCTTCCTGGAGACGGCGGCGGCCGGCGGCCGGGCGCAGGAGCACCAGGACGCCTGCCGCTCCTGGTTCGCCGAGTCGATGCGCGCCTGGCACGCCAAGATTCCCGGTCAGCGCCGTGTACCCCCTGAGACCTACATGGCCGCGGCCGACGCCACACACGAAGCCGTCTGCCGCTGTCTGCGCCAGGGGCGCATCGGCGAGGTCCCCGCCCTGGAGGACGCCGTGCTGCACATCTGTCTCGCCCTGCTGGGCGTGGCCAATCCGGCGGAGGACGCCGGAGAGGGTGAGCCGGGAGAGGTGTGAGCGCCGGGTTCCGCCGGGTCGCATCGGGTCCCCTGGTGTTACAGGGAGACCGGGCAGTGGAACCCGTATGGCCCTCAAGGGCTTCCGTGCGGTGGCCACGCGATACGACAAGCGTGCCTACGTCTTCCAGGGCACCGTGACCGTCGCGGCGATCCGGCTCTGGCTTCGGGGGTAGATCCATTATCGCGGTCCGCGGAGGTGCTTGTCACCGTTCTCCGGAATGATCTTTACGCCCGTTATGCACTCATAGGGTTACGGGGACCGAGCACGACGTACCGACCTGATTTGGGAGTCGAGAGTGGCGCACGACATTGCCGCGCTGGCGAAGGAACTCACCGCCATGGCTGCGGCCGATCACCAGTCCTCAGTCCACGCCAACAGCGATGATGCCGCCGAGCAGTTGGCGTGGCGCCGGCTTACCGCGCGGCATGGTGACCGACTCGGCGAGATCATGGATGAGTACGGCTGGCCGACGGCGGAAAAGGTCGGCAAGGAGGCCGCCCGCGCAGCGTGGCTGATCGCCCAGCACGCCGACCGGCAGCTTGACGTTCAGCGACGCGCTCTCCAACTGATGCAGCAGGCGGTGTCGGCAGGCGCGGCCAGCGCGCGGGAGCTGGCCTTTCTGCATGACCGCACGCGGGTCAATGAGGGCCGCAAACAGACCTACGGCACACAGATCGCCGGCGTGAAGGACGGGGCACCGGTTCCGTGGCCCTGCGAAGAGCCCGAGCGCATGGACGAACTCCGCGTCGAAGTCGGCATCGAGCCCTTCGACGAGTACGTTGCCAAGTTCTCAATGGCCTGACGCCGGCCGCGTCCGACGGGTCATGCCCTGAGGCTCATCTGCCGTGGGAAGATCCGTCGGACAGGCTCTAGGCGTCGCGGTAGTGATCCCGGACCTCGGGGCGTTGCTGGAAGCCGGCTGACTTGTAGGTGGTGACGGCGCCGACATTGGAACTCGGGGTGCAGACGAGCGCACTCGACGAGCCCAGCTCCTGGAGTGCGGCCGCCGCGGCTACGGTGATCGCCTCGCCGTAGCCGCGACGGCGATGTTCCCGGTGCACGCCCATCGGTTCGAGCAACCCGGGCCTACCCGGACCGGCCGACCACACCGTCACCGCCGCCACCGCGCTGCCCCGGTCGTCGTACGCGACCAGACACCGGGCGTCGGCGTACGGCAATCCGGCCGCCATCGCGTGCCAGCGCTCGTCCGTGAACCTCGACCCGTCGAACGCTGCCCGATGTACGGCGGCAAACACATGCGCCTGCTCGGGCCCGACCACCTCGATCCGCACGCCTGGGTCCTTCACCGGCTTCGTGAGGTCGCGGCGCAGCGGCGTCCACGGCTCGTCGGCGTTCCAGCCGTCCTCGGACAGCAGATCTTGGACCAGTGCACCCTTCGGCGCCTCGATGTTCACCTTCCCCTCGGGCAGCACCCCGCGCTGCGGATCGGTGACGTCGTCGACCAACTGCTGCGCCAGTTCCTCGTCCCGCTGGGAGTCTGGCGCGATCGTCAGCCGCAGCAGCCCGGGACCGTCCAGCAGCCCGACGGCGAGAATCCTTCCGCCCCGGCTCCACGTCCTGACCGCCGCGGCGGTCGCTTCCGCACCCAACCGCCAGAACCAGCCCAGGTCCCCCGGATGCAGTTGCATCGGCGCCCCGTCGTACTGCCACTCCCGCAGCGCGCCCACAGCCTCGCTCAGCCCGTCGACTCCCGGCTCGCCCAACGCAATCGCCATATCCCGATCACACACCACCGCACCGACGGTCCGCACCCGGTTTCCGACCGGCCGGCGTGGTGCGGCCCGGGGCCGTCACCCCAGGCCCGGCGGTGTCCAGTCGGCATGTCGCAGGATGGCCTGGACAGTCGCGCGGGAGGGGGCAATCCGGAGGGCGGTGTTGCGCAGGGCGACGGCCAGGGGGTGGGTGAGTTGCTGGCCCATCCGGCCGGCCTGGCGGGCGGCGCGTGCTACGGACTGGCTGCGCGGGCGGCGCTCGGCGTCGTAACGGGCCAGCGCCGATTCGACGGTGGGCTCGGTGGCGAGTGCGGCGGCCAGCACGGCGGCATCCTCCAGGGCCTGGCAGGCGCCCTGGCCGAGGTTGGGGGTCATGGCGTGGGCCGCGTCACCGAGCAGGGCGATTCGGCCTGCGACGAAGGCGGGCAAGGGGGTGGCAAGTTCGTGGATGTCGTGGTGCAGGACGGCGTCGGGCCGGGTCGCGTCCAACAGCGCGGGGATCGGAGCGTGCCAGTCGCCGAAGCGGCGGCGCATCGCGGCGAGGGCGTCCGCATGCCGCACGCCGGGCGGCGAGTTGAGCACCGCATGCCACTCGATCCGTCCGTCGGCGAACGCGATGTGGCCGAACTCGGCGCCCCTGCCCCAGGTCAGCTCGAAGTCGCCGTCCATCTCGACCGGACGCTCGGTGATGGCGCGCAAAACGGTCGACCCGCTGTAGACCGGGCCGGGGTGTTCGGGGAACAGCTGGGCCCGCAGCCGACTGCCCACTCCATCGGCGGCCACGACCAGATCCGTCTCCAGGACAGTGTGGTTGAGCGGAACCTGCACCCGGCTGGGATCGGAACGGCCGACGGATGTCACCTCGGCCCCGACCACCAGGCACTCGGATGGCAGCGCCGCGCGCAGCAGCCGGTGCAGCACGGCCCGGGGGATACCGACGATCGGTGTGCCCAACTCGCGTTCCAGCGTGGTCCCGTCCATCCGGGCCAGCCAGCCGCCCCCAGGGACACGGGTGCCCCCGGTGTACTGGGGCCGCGCGGCCGCGCGCACCGCCTCGCCCACCCCGAGGACGTCCAGGGCGCGGACGCCGTTGGCGTGCAGGGAGATGCCCGCACCCGCATCGGCCAGGACAGGGGCGCGTTCGACGACCGTCACCTCCCAGCCGATCAGACGCAGACCGATCGCGGCCGCCAACCCACCGATGCCTCCGCCCACCACCACCGCACTGCCACCCATATCGGCCCTCCTTTGCCCGCCCCGCCACACACCTTCTACAGATGTAGAAGAAGAGTACTCCGCTCCTCTACGGGTGTAGAAAGGGGGGATGCCCACAGACCGACGTACCGTCCTCGCCGACGCGGCCATCGACGTGCTCGCCGAGGCCGGAATCCGAGGACTGACCCATCGCGCGGTGGACCGGGCAGCACATCTGCCACCCGGCACCACGTCCGCCTACTACCGCACCCGCCAGGCACTGCTCACCGCACTGGTCCGGCGCCTGGTCGCCCTCGACCAGGCAGAACTCCAGGCGACCGGAGAGCAGACACCCGTGCCGCGGGACGCCGAGGAACTGGCAGCCGGAATCGCCGCCTTCATCGAGCAACGGCTCACGGGAGACGGCCGCCGGCGCTCCCTCGCGCGCTATGCGTGCGCCATCGAGAGCGTGCACCACCCCGAGCTGCGGGAGATCCTCGTGCCGCGCGAGAACGCAGGGCGTCAGGTCGTACGCGACTTCCTGGCCGCGCACGGCGTTACGGACGCCGAGGACCGTACCGTCACGCTGCTGACCTGCGTGGACGGGCTGGTCTTCGACCGCCTGGTGGGGGGCGGAACCGTGTCGTCCGAGGACATCGGCGGACTGGTGGCGGCGGCCCTGCGATAACCCACACCACCGCACCGACGTCCGCACCCGGTTTCCGATCGGCCGGTGGGGTGTCGGGAGTCTCCGATGGGTCGGCAGGCTCCGCGGCTCGCTCTGGCGTGACTCGCGAGGGTGAACCTCGGCCTGGTTTGGCAGCCGAGAGGGGAGGCACTGGTTGGCCACCGTTTCTGCGAAAGGAGCACATCATGGCTCTCGGCGACTCCGTCTCTGCCAACCGTTTCTCCGTTGATCTGGGAAAGTTCCAGGTGGCGACGGTGGAGTCGGTGAGCGGGCTTGGATACGGCCAGGAGAACGGCGAGCAAGTCCGCAACCCCACACCACGCAGCGGCGTGACTTCTGTGCCGTCCGCAGATGATGGCCCTGGCGAAGTCACGATCACGCGCGGTGCGGATGCCGAAGGCCCGTTCACCGACTGGGTCCACAGGACCTCTGAACAGCAGGGGCCCGTTCAAGACGCCCCCGATATCACGATCACTCAGCACGACGGGGACAACAAGCCGATGGTCCGGTACCACCTCACGAACGCGTGGGCCAGTACCTGGAAAGGCCCGACGCTTGAAGCAGGGGGGGCGGGTTCGGCGACGGAAAGCGTCACCATCAGCTACGAGGAAGCCAAAATCGAAGCAATCCAGTGAGCACCGCCGGTGGCACCTGTCGAGCCCTTGGTCACACGACCCATCGGACAGTACCCAAGGGTCTGCAGGGAAGGTGTGGTTGGTCGGTGGCAGGGCAATGACGCGGAGATGACCACGCAGGTCTCGTGACGCCGATGGCCGAAGGGCTTGGACCTGGCGCAGGCGGTGGCCCTGCCGGTCGCCGGAGTGGCCGCACTGCGCTCGCTGCGGGCCGCCGGGCTCGGACCGGACAAGAGGGTGTTGGTCACCGGTGCCTCCGGGGGAGTCGGCCGGTTCGCCGTCCAGCTGGCGGCGCGGGCCGGTGCCCACGTGATCGCGTCCGTGGGCTCGGCAGCCCGCGCGGAGGGGCTGGCCGAGACCGGCGCCGACGAGGTGCTCATCGGGCTGGAGGGAATCCGGCGACCGGTCGACGTGGTCATCGACAGCGTCGGCGGGCCCCAACTGGTCGCGGCATGGAACCTGCTCGCTCCCGGGGGCAGCGTGCAGAGCGTCGGCTGGACATCCGGGGAACCAGCGGTCTTTCCGCCGTACGCGACCGTCGGCCCGGCCAAGTCGCTGACCTCCTTCGTCATCGAGGGCGACACCGGCGCGGACCTGGCCCTGCTCACCGAGCTGGCCGCCGAGGGGGCCCTGACCGTCGAAATCGGCTGGCAAGGATCACGGGACCGCTTCGACGAGGCGGCCGAGGCGCTTCGCGGACGTCGGATCTCCGGAAAAGCGGTCCTGGAGGTGGGATCCGGTGAGATACCCGCCCTGGAACGATCGATCCGGATGTCGATCCGGACGCCGAGCTGAACGCCGTTCCGGGCAGGCGTCGGGCATCTGTCGGGGGCTGTCGGTCCGATGTCCGCGGCTTGTCGGCGGGGCCCGGCACCTTTCCAGAGACGGCCGCCGGAGTCACTGGGCGGTCCCGACCCCGAGGAGCCACCATGCACACGCCCGTCACGATCATCGGCGCCGGACTCGGCGGACTCACGCTGGCCCGCGTCCTGCACGTCCACGGAATCCCGGTCACGGTCTACGAGGCCGAGTCCTCCCCGACGGCACGCGCACAGGGCGGGATGCTCGACATCCACGACTACAACGGGCAGCTCGCCCTCAAGGCGGCCGACCTGATGGACGAGTTCCACGCCATCGTCATCGAGGGCCGCCAGACGATGCGGCTCGTCGAGCAGGACGGGACCGTCCTGCACGAGATGGCCGACGACGGCACGGGCGGACGCCCCGAGGTACAGCGCGGCGAGCTGCGACGGATCCTGCTCGACTCGCTCCCGGCAGACACCGTCCGGTGGGGACACAAGGTCGGCAGCACCCGCACCCTCGGCGAGGGCCGCCATGAGGTGACGTTCGCCGACGGCAGCACCGTCGTCACCAGCCTGCTGGTCGGCGCGGACGGCGCGTGGTCGCGGGTCCGGCCGCTGCTCTCCGACGCCACACCCGAGTACGTCGGCACGTCGTTCGTCGAGACCTACCTGTTCGACGCCGACACCCGGCACACCGGCTCCGCGAAGGTGGTTGGCGGTGGGTCGATGGTCGCTCCCTCGCCGGGCAAGGAGATCTTCGCTCACCGGGAAAGCGGTGACACCCTGCACGCCTACGTGGCATTGTCCAGGCCGCAGGACTGGTTTGCGGCCATCGATTTCACCGATGCCTCCGCCGCGGCCGCGCGGATCGCCCGGGAGTTCGACGGCTGGGCGCCGGAGCTCACCGCGCTGATCACGGACGCCGACATCACGCCTGTTCTGCGCCCCCACTACGCTTTGCCGGCCGAGCACCGCTGGGACCGGGTGCCGGGGGCGACCCTGCTCGGTGACGCCGCCCACCTCGCAGCCCCGAACGGCGAAGGCGCCAACCTGGCCATGCTCGACGGCGCCGAACTCGGCAGGACCCTCGCCGCGTACCCCGACGACATCGAGGCCGCGCTCACCGAGTACGAACAAGCCATGTTCGCCCGCAGCTCCGAGCCCGTCACTCTTGAAGGCACCGAGGTCCACGGGATCGACTCCGAAAACAACACACCCCAGGCCATGCTCAGGATGCTCACCGAGCACGGACAATAAGGCACTTGAGCCCCGACCGGCCCCGGTCCGAAATCGGTGAGTTCAAGAGGGACCCGATGCAGACAGCCCCGGGCCGGAGCTGAACGGCGCTACCACCTCCGCGTCGCCCGTGCCGTGTCCGTCTCTGGCCGCGGGCATGTTCACGGATGGGCGGCCGTCCTCGGCGAGTACCACGACGGCGTCGTCCTCGCTCAGGGACAGCGGTGCGGTCTTGGAGGGATTGAGGAAGATGCCGTAGGTCGGAGGTTCATCGCTGTGCCGCGCGATGCGGTAGCCGATGGCTGTCTCTCCCTGTTGGCGGGCCGCTTCGATGACCGTCGCGAAGTTCGCCGGCGTTTCCGGGAAGAGGTAATTGGTGGCCGGCTTGAGGTAGATCTCCGATCCCGCCGGGTCGAAGAGGTCGGTGAACACGTCGTAGAGGTGGCGGTCCTCGACGAGTTGGCTCAGCAGGAGGCTGATTACCTTGGTGCTGACGATGAAGTCGTCCGCCTTGGTGACCTGGGCGATCTCGCGGTTGGCGTCGTTGTTCATCTCGGTGACGATCGAGTAGGGACTGCCGGACCGGATGGCGATATCGCGTAGGTGAAGCAGCGTCACCAAGGTCCGGTCATCGGCCCATTCGGGGTCGATCTCGTCATCGGTGAGGACGATGATGTGGCGGTAGCCGTCCAGCCGCAGGGATTCCAACGAGGGGCGGAGGGTGGGTTCGCAGCGTTTGTAGCCCACCGTGAGGTTCTCCCAGTGCTCCTGGAGGTCGTTCTCTGGGCGTCGAGTTGCCGCGATATCGATCAGTGAGCCGGGCTCGACCAGGCAGTTCAGCAACGTGATGATCTTTGCCGCGCGGGAGTTCCAGCCGATCATGAGCGTGCGATCGGGTGTCGGAGGCCGGCCGGGGGCGGAGGTGATCGCCGAGCGGACGATAGTGGGCCGGGCATCTGCCAGCCGGATGAGCAGGTCGTCCTCGGCCAGGACGAGCACCTCGTCATCGGCGGCGATGACCGTGTCCATCGGCGGGTTGACCAGGGACTCACCGTCCTTCCTGCGCAGGCCGACCGGGACGCCGAGGTCGAATCTGTTGAGCGCCTCCCCGTACGTGGTGCCGGTCAGCTCGGTTACGGGGTACGGGTACAACTCGTTGCCGACGAAGCTGAGCATTTCGTTGAATACGGTGGACAGGCCGGTCTGCCGGTGCGACTGCACGATGAGGCGCACGGCGATGTCGTCGGCGTCGATCACCAGAGCGTCCTCGCCGCCGGCGAGGCGGGCCGCCGCCAGATTGGGCGAACTCTGCACGGCCGCGACGATGTTCGGGCGCGGGCCGATCCACGACCAGTTGTTCAGGAGCAGCAGAATCTTGATGACATCGGTGTCCCCGTCGTCCCCGACGGGCGGCAGCACCATGATGGACTTGGCCGCGTCCAGGCTCACCAGTTCCAGGTCCGCCCGCTGGAGTGGGCTGCCACAGCGGCAGATCACCCGCGTGCGGCCGGTGTCCGGGATCCTTCTGCGGATCTCGTCCTCCATCTCTACCTTGTCGCGCTCGGTGAGGATCACGACACACGAGCGCCGCTCACTCTGGTTGGCCTCCACCAACTCCGCGATCACCGTGAAGACTTGTTCCGACCAGCCGAGCACGACGGTGTGCCCGCGCTCGATCAGCCGGGACTTGCCCCGTCGCAATTTGTGGATCCGGGCCTCCAGGCCGGTGCTCAGCACACCGATGAGTGCGCTGACGATGAAGATCCCGCCGACGGTCGCGGCCAGCATGAGGCCGAGGAACAGTGGACCTCCGGTGTCCCCGCCCATCGTGCCGGGATCGAGCGTACGCAGCAGGCTCATCCAGGCCACGCCCAGCCAGCCGCCGTTCCTCTCGGTGTCCTCGTCGGTGAGCGCTACCACCAGCGACGCCACCACGAGGATCAACACGACGGAGGCCAGGGCCAGCCAGCCGATCAGCGCCGGCGTCCCCCGGTCCATCGTCGCGTCGAACCAGTACCGCAACCGCTCCTGCAGTCTCGCGCGCACTACCGAAGACCTTCCCTCCGCCGCCGATGGCCCTCCCCTGAGCACCGTCATTCCTACCGCCGACAAGATCATTCAATCCCGGTGACACAGGGGCGCAGGGGGCGCAGAGGTGCGCGGGGGGTGCCGGAGTCGCTGATCAGTGTGTAGTGACGCCGGGTTCAGCCCGCCAACAGGACTCGCTTGCGGAGAGGGGTGGTTCCGGCCGGAACCACCCCCTTCTCTTGGGCGAGTTCTCTCAGGCGAACTCAGCCGCGCTGAGGGTCTACGCCAAAGGTCTTGGCCATGTCATCCAGTACGAGGTTGGCGCCCTGCAGGCTCACCGAAAGCATCCACGTGGCGTCGTTGACCTGGTGGACCTGCTTGTTCTTCACGGCGTCGAGCTGACGCCACAGGGGGTTGCGAAGGAAGCGTTCTTTGGACTCGTCGCCGCCCTCGTAGGTGGACACGAAGATGTGGTCGCCGTCCGCCTTGCGGATCTGCTCCTCGCCGACCTCCACCGCGAACTCGTCGACGTCCTGGGCCTTCGGCCGGGCCAGGCCCATGTCGGAGAGGACGATGCCGGTGAAGGAGGCGTTGCCGGTCAGCCGGGTGGGGCCGTCCATGAACCGTACGACCGAGATCTCGGGGTTGTCCGCCTTCTTGTTGATGGCCTTGCCGATGGCGGCGGCCCGCTTTTCGTAGGCGGCCAGCGCGTCCTTTGCCTTCTGCTCGGCGCCGAGCGCCTCGCCGAGTTTGGTGATGTTGTCCTTCCAGGTCGGGCCGGTGGTCTCGACGAACACCGTCGGTGCGATCTCGGAGAGTTCGTCGTAGAGCGCGTCGTGGCGGACGCTCGCCGAGACGATCAGATCCGGTTCGAGGGCCGCGATCGACTCAAGGTCGGGCGACTCAAGGGGACCGACCTGCTTGACGTTCTTGACGCTGTCGCCGAGATACGGCGGGAAGGTCTTCTTGTCGCCGTAGCTGCCGACGCCGCCCACCAGCTTGCCATCGAGTGCCAGGGCGGCCTCGACGAGGCTGGGGTCGAGGGCGACGATGCGCTCGGGGCGTGCTTCGAGCTTCGTTGTGCCCTTGTGGTGCTTGACGCTGCGCGGGAAGCCGGAGTCCGCTTCTGCTGCCGGCTTCGAGCCCGAATCCTTCTTCGTCGCCGAGTCGTTGCCACACGCGGCGAGACCCGTCGCCAGGGCCAGCGCGGCCACAGCGGCAGCCACGCGGACGCCGGGCCGCCTGGAGGGTGAACGCACGAAATGCCTCCTTAAATTAGGTAAGGCAATCCTCACTTTCGGAGGACTGTACTCCGCTTCAGTGACGGTGGATAGACGTTTCGCTTACACCGCGCGACCGATCGGGACCACCAGCGGCGTCCCCGTGACGGGGTCGGGCACGATGCGCGAGCGCAGGTCGAACACCGTCGCGACCAGGTCTTCGGTGACGACCTCGGCGGGCGGGCCCGAGGCGACCACGGCGCCCGCTCGGAGGGCGACGAGGTGATCGGCGTACCGGCACGCCTGGTTGAGGTCGTGCAGCACCATCACCACGGACCGCCCGTCTTCGCGGTTGAGCCGTTGAACGAGCTGGAGCACGTCGATCTGGTGGGCGATGTCCAGGAAGGTGGTGGGCTCGTCCAGCAGGAGCCATGGGGTGCCCTGGGCGATCACCAGGGCGAGCCAGGCTCGCTGTCGTTGGCCCCCCGACAGCGCATCCACCGCCTCGTCGGCGAGGTCGACCAGATCGGTCGCCTCCAGGGCCGCTGACAAGGCGGCTTCGTCCTTCTCCGACCACTGGCGCAGGAGCGAAGTGTGGGGGGTCCGGCCGCGGCGGACGAGGTCGCGGACGGTGAGACCCTCCGGTGAGACCGGTGACTGCGGCAGCAACCCAAGGCGTTTGGCCACCTCGCGGGTGCGCAAGTGGTGCACGTCGTGTCCGTCCAGCAGTACGTGTCCCGACGAGGGGCGCAGCAGGCGGGCCAGGGCACGCAGGACGGTCGACTTGCCCGAGCCGTTCGCCCCGATCACCGCGGTCACGGCACCGTGGGGCAATTCCAGGTCAAGGTCCTGGACCACCACCCGGTCCGGTCCGTAGGCGAGACGCAGCCCTGCGGCGCGCAGACTCGGCACCGAGGTTGTGCCCGTGACCGTTTCCCGGAGCGTCGAGGGCGTCGAAGTCATCGCGTGCCTCCTGAACGTATGACGAGCCACAGCAGATACGGCGCTCCTACGAGGGCGGTCACCGCGCCGACGGGGAGTTCGACGCCGGGGATGGCCAGGCGTGCCAGCAGATCGGCGGCGAGCACCATGGCCGAACCGGTCAGCGCGGATGCGACCAGAGGCACGCCGGGCGTACGCACCAGTCGCTTGGCGATCTGCGGGGCGAGCAGGGCCACGAAGTCGACCGGGCCGGCGGCCGCGGCAGCCGTTCCCGTGAGCGCGAACGCGACGACGAACAGCCCGACTTGGGTGCGCGCGACCGGTACGCCGAGGGTCGCCGCGGACGGCTCGCCGAGAGCCAGCGCGTTCAGCCGCCTGCCCAGCAGCAGGGCGATCGGGAGCAGCACGAGCAGCGCTGTCGCGACCCCGGTCACATGCTCCCAACCGCGACCATGCAGGCTGCCCACCAGCCAGACCGCCGCTTTGGCCGCCTGGTCGACGTCGCCGGTGGCCAGTCCCCAGTGGACCAGGCCGATGAACGCGGCGTGGCAGATGATCCCGACCAGCACGACCCGCTGCGTGCTGAACGTCCGGTGGGTGCCGACGCCACCGTGGGACCCACCGACCACGAGGACGATCGCCGCGGCGACAAACGCGCCGGCGATCGCCCCCAACGGCACGGCGATCTGCGACAGTTCGGCCGCCGCGCCGCCGTACCCGAAGGTGGTTCCGCCGAGGGCGAGCAGCACCAGCACGCCGCCGAAACTGGCTCCCGCGGTCACGCCGAGCACGTCCGGTGCCGCGATCGGATTACGTGTGACCGCTTGCACCACGGCTCCGGACAGGCCCAGAGCGGCACCGACCATCACCGCCACCATCACGCGCGGCAGACGGAACTGTTGCACCGTCAGGACGGTGGTGTGATCGGCGCGGCCGGCCAGGCCCGACAGCACATCGTCGAGCGGGATCACTCGGGTGCCGGCGGCGACGCCGGCGCAGAACAGGACCAGCACCAACGCGAACAACGCGAGCGAGACGCCAACTGCGCGGGGACGGAACAGCACGCTCGCCGAGCCCCGGCGGACCCGGGCCACCCATGACGGGCCGGAGCGGGTGAGTACGACCTCGCGCGTGCTCATGCTCCCGCCCCCGTCACCTTGGACTTCCTCAGCAGGAGGAGGACGAGAGGCGCGCCGACCAATGCGGTGACCACGCCCACCTGGAGCTCGGCCGGACGGACCACCACCCGGCCGACCACGTCGGCCGTCACCAGGAGGCTCGCGCCGAGCAGGGCCGCGTAGGGCAGCAGCCATCCGTGCCGGGGGCCCGTGATGGCGCGTGCGACATGCGGAACGACCAGTCCGACGAAGCTGATGGGGCCCGCGGCGGCCACTGCGGTGGAGGTCAGCAGGACGACGCCGAACCCGGCGAGCAGTCGTGCCCGGCTGACGCTGACGCCGAGGCCGCGCGCCACGTCCTCGCCCAACGCGAGGGCGTCCAGGCCGCGTACGGCAAGCAGGGTCGTCGACAGCCCCGCGAGGATCACCGGGGCGACGACGGCCAGCGTGGGAGTCCCCTTGCCCGCCAGCGCACCGACGAGCCAGTACCGGTACTCGTCGAGGGTCTGCGCGTCCAGCAGGACCAGCACGGAGATGACCGCGACGATCAGCGCCGACATGGACAGACCGACGAGAGCCAGCGACGTCGGCGCCATCCCGCCGCGCCCGTACCCGGCAAGGGACAGCACGGCTCCTCCCACCACAGCGGCGCCGACCGCCGCGAGCGCGATCTGGGGCGCGAGTGAACTCACCCCGAAGACGAACGACCCGAGGACGATGGCCAGGGCCGCGCCGGACGAGACGCCGATGAGGGCAGGATCGGCCAGCGGGTTGCGGGTGATCCCCTGGGCCAGTGCTCCGCCGACACCCAGTGCGGCGCCGACGAGCACGCCGAGAAGAGTGCGGGGCATCCGTTGCTCCCACACGATGATCGACGCGTCCGTCTCGCGGTGCACGGCCAGGGCATCGAGCACCTCGGAGAGAGACAGGGCGCGGCTGCCCACGGAGAGACCGAAAGCGATGGTGACGGCGAGCAGGGTAAGAACGGCTAACGCACCGACGGCAAGCCGAATTTGCGGCGAATTGCTCGGCGTAGGCATGCGGGCGAATGTAAGGCATCCCTAAGTTCGCCCGTAACCCCCTACCACAGAGTAATCAGTTCGATGCGGATCGTGTTGACAGTAGTTAAGGTCAGCCTTACCTTGCTTGCGGGCTCGTCAACTTGTTCGTGCATCGACTTCCGCTCCGATCCGGGGCAGTGACTCGAGGGAGCACCGTGCCTGCCGAAGCAGCCATCGATACCGCCCGCCCATCTCCCGTGCGTGAGTCGGTTCGTGAGTCCGTGTTCGACTGCGTGGGCAACACTCCGGTCGTCGCCCTGCGACGGCTCTTCCCCGAACCCGGCTTAGAGGTGCTGGCCAAACTGGAGTTGATGAACCCCGGCGGCAGTATGAAGGACCGGTCGGCACGCCACATCGTCGAAGCGGGGCTGGCCGAGGGATCCATCAGTCCGGGCAGCACGGTGGTGGAGAGCAGCTCCGGCAACTTCGGCATCGCTCTGGCGATGGCCGCCCGCGTCCACGGGTTGCGGTTCATCTGTGTCGTCGACCCCAAGACGACCAGCGCCAACCTCACGCTGCTGCGCCACCTCGGCGCGACCGTCGAGATCGCCTCCGAACCGGACGCGGCGGGCGGCTACCTGCACACCAGGATCCGCCGCGTCAAGGAACTGCTGGCCGAGCTGCCCGGCGCGATCTGGATCAACCAGTACGCCAACGACCGTAACTGGCAAGCCTTCTACCACGGCACCGGAGCCGAACTCGTCGAACAGCTGGTCCGGCCGCCGTCGTACCTGTTCGCCCCGGTGAGCACCACCGGCAGCATCCTGGGCTGCTCCCGCCGGCTCCGGGAACGCTTCCCCGCCCTCCGCGTCATCGCGGTCGACGCGGTCGGCTCGGTGATCTTCGGCGGCCCGCCCGCTCGCCGGGAGATACCGGGCATCGGGTCGAGCCGCGTCCCGGAGCTGCTCCGGCCCGACGAGATCGACCACGTCGTCCGTGTCGACGACGTGGAGGCCGCCGAATGCTGTCGCGACCTGCTCGCCGCGGAAGGAATCTTCGCCGGTGGATCGAGCGGCGCGGTGGTCGCGGCGATCCGGCGAACCCGCTCCCGACTGGCCTCGCCCAGCCGAGTGCTGGCGATCTTCCCCGACCGCGGTGACCGCTACCTCGACCTCGTCTACGACGACGACTGGCTGGAGCGGATGCGTGCCGGCCGGACAAGGGCGACGGCAGCAGCCCACTGACGACCTGTCAGCACGACGCCGAACGCGCCACCAACACCGCATCGAAGGAGCTTCATGCCCGCCTCCACGACGCCGGCTGACGCAGGCAAGCCGCGCATCCTCTACCTGAGCCGCAGCGACATCTCCGCGGTCGGTGGCGACCGCTGCGACCTCTATCTCCAGGCCCTGGCAAACGCTTTGGTGCTGCACGCCGAGGGCAGGACGATTCAGCCGCTCAAGCCGTACCTGAGGGTGCACGGCAAGGAGGGGCACATCGCCGACCGGATCATCGCGATGCCCGCCCATGTGGGGGAGGGGCCGGGGATATCCGGCCTCAAGTGGGTCGGCAGCAAGCACGACAACCCGGAGCGCGTGGGTCTGGAGCGCGCCAGCGCGGTGACCGTGCTGAACGACCCCGCCACGAACTACCCGATCGCCATCCTCGAAGGGGGACTGATCAGCGCGTGGCGGACCGCCGCGGTGACGATTCTCGCGGCCCGGCATCTGGCGCGGAACGGTTTCACCGATGTCGCGCTGATCGGCTGCGGTGTGATCGGCACCGCCCAGATCACCGCCCTGCTGCAGCAGTTCGGCCACGTCTCCACGGTGCACCTTTACGACTGGCGGCGGGAAGCCGCCGACGCACTGGTGGCTCGTATCACTGCGGAGTACCCGAAGATCACCGTGACGGTGGCCGACAGCGCCGAGCAGGCGGTGCGCGCAGCCGACCTCATCGTCCCCTGCACCGTGACGGACCAGCCCTACATCGAGGCCGGCTGGCTCAAACGTGGGGCCTTCCTGTCCAACGTGTCCATCATGGACGTCCACAAGGACGTCTTCCTCACGGCGGACAAGGTGGTCGTCGACGACTGGGAGCAGAGCAACCGCGAGAAGAAGATCATCAACCAACTGGTGCTCGAAGGAAAGTTCTCGCGCGAGCGGCTGCACGCCGAGCTCGGCGAGATCCTGGCGGGATCGCGTCCGGGGCGCGAGACCGACGACGAGGTCATCGTGCTCAACCCCATGGGCATGGCCGTCGAGGACATCGCCTGCGCCGCCGAGGTGTACCGGCGAGCACTCGGCGAAGGGGTGGGTACCTGGCTGGACCTCTACTGAGGTGCGCGGCCGATGACTCACCCGGACCCGACCGAACTGATACTGCGCGATCTCGTCGACACGCTGCTGCAGGAGAACGTGGCCGGGATCGCCGACACGATCACGGTCGCCGATCGGCCTCCGGTGCACGGGGCGGATCTCGGTGACGGCGAACACTGGTGCCGCATGGGGGCGTTCGTCTTCCGCGGCCGCCCCGGTGGCGCGCTGCAGCTCCATCGCCTCTCCCGCGGGCCGGTCTGGCATATCGGTACGGATGGCAGGCCAAGGTCCCTCACCCCGAGCGAAATCCTCACCGCCCTCCACGCCGAGCACGGAGGGACCGGTGTACGGACCGCGGAGGCCGCCGCGGACCTTCGCGCCGCCGTCGACCACACGGCGGTGACGCTGAGCGGTTGGGCCGCACTGCCCGACCCTGCGCCCCGGCCCGGCAGCATGCTGGCGGGCGAGCGGATCGCGGCAACCAGGAACCGGCCGTTCCATCCGACGGCACGGGCGGCGTCGGGCTGGTCGGCTGCCGAACTGCGGCGATACGGACCGATGCGCCGGGCACCGCTGGGCATGGACTGGGTGGCAGTGCGGCGCGACCACCTCAGGCTCGGCACCGGCGACGCCTCGGATGGACTGTCCCAGCTGCTGCTGAACGAGCGGGAACTCGACCTGCTGGCCGAGGACGCGCGCCGTGCGGGCGTCCTCGGGGAGGAGTACCAGCCGCTGCCGGTCCATCCATGGCAGTTCGAGCACGTACTGCCGCGGGAGTTCGCGCAGGAGCTGGCGGACCGGGAGGTCGTACCGCTGAGCCGAGGACTCGGCCGTTTCCATCCGACGTCCTCGCTGCGCACCCTCACCACGTCCCCGGAGTCGGGTCTGCATCTGAAGCTGCCGCTCGGCGTCGCCACCCTGGGCGCTGCCCGGCTCCTGCCACCCCGCTACCTGGACAACGGCGAGCGGGCGCAGGAGTGCATGGCGTCCCTTCTGCGGTCCGATCCCGACCTCGGCTCCCTGGTGCGGATCTGCGACGAGCGGACATGGTGTGGCTGGCGCGGCGGTCCGGGCGCTGACGACGAGTTCGCCGACCGGCCCGGCCACCTCGCCGCGCAGATCCGCCGCTGCCCCGCGGACCTGTTCGACGATCCGGATGCAGTCGTACTGCCCATGGCCGCCCTGGCGGCGCACGCCTGGGACGTCCTCGGCCCGGCGCTGACCGAGGCAGGATTCGACGTCGCCGAGCCGGCCGGCCTGTTCCGCGCCGTCGCGGAGGCGTTCTGCGTGATGGGGCTCGGATTCCTGCGCCACGGGGTCCTGCCGGAACTGCACGGGCAGAACGTCGTCGTCGTCCTGGCCGAAGGCGCGGTGCGGCAGTTCGTCCTCCGGGACCACGACACACTGCGGATCTGCCCGGAGTGGATGGACGCGGCGGGTACCAAGGACCCCGGATACCGCATCAAACCCGGAGCTCCGCAGTCCCTGACGCTGTCCGACCCCCGGGCCCTGCTCGCCTATCTGCAGACGCTGGGGTTTCAGGTGAACCTGTACGGCATCGCCGATGCTCTCGCCCGGCACCACCGGGTCGACGAGCGGATCTACTGGTCCGAACTCCGCGCGGGTGTCACCGCCTGCCTGAACCGGCTCCGGCTGCCCGCGCATGTCGCCACGCTCGTCGACGACGCGGTGCTGAGTGCCGAGGAATGGCCCAGCCGGCAGGTCCTGGCACCGCTGCTCCGCCAGGGGCGTTCCTCGGGCGTCAGCATGCCGGCAGGCGTCGGGCGGGTACCGAACCCGTTGGCCCCGGCCCCCGTGGTGGTGCGCTGATGCCGGGCACCGCTGCCACATCGCGGGCTGCCGACCGGCGGGCCTTCCAGATCCTGTGGTTCGGTCAGTTCGCGGCCATCGCGGGGCTCACCGTCGTGGTTCCGCTGCTGCCGTTCTACCTCGCCGGCCTGGGACTGCCCGCAGGCGAGGTGGCGTGGTGGGCCGGCGTCTCGCTCGCCGCGCCCGCGGTCACCAACCTGATCAGCGCACCGCTGTGGGGCATGGTCGGCGACCGTTACGGCCACAAGGCCATGGTGGTGCGGGCGCACGCGGGCCTCGCCGTGGCAGTCGGCCTGATGGCACTGGCCGACACACCGGGCGAATTCCTCGTCTGCCGACTCCTGCAAGGCGCCTGCGGAGGGGTCGTCGGGCCCACCGCGACCTACGCGAGCACACTGGCCGCGCCGCACCGCCGTGGGCGCGTTCTGGGCAGCCTCTTCGGGGCCACCGGCGCCGGATGTCTCCTGGGACCCCTGGTCGGCAGCATGCTCGCCGGCCGCTTCGGGTACGGCGCGCTGTTCGCCTGCGTGGCGGGCCTGCTGCTCGTCGCCGCCCTCCTCGCCCTGAGCATGCTGCCCCACCGCAGGACCGTCCCAAGGCACCGGCCGGAAGCCGGCGAGCGGCCCACCCTGCGGGAGGTGCTCCGCCGTATCGCGGCCCATCCACTCGGCCGCACGCTCGTACTGGCCGGAATGCTGGGCCAAGCCGCGGTCTTCGCACTGGTCATCGTCTTCGCACCGCAGGTGGAACGCATCACGGTGTCGGTGTCCTCGGCGACCGTCTGGGTGGGCGTGCTCCAGGCAACCATGTGGGCCGCGTGCCTGATCGGTGGCCCGTGGTGGGGCAGGCGCAACGACCGCGGTGGGGCCCCGGTGAGCTTCGCGATCGCCGCCGCCTGCTGCGCACTCGCCGTCGCCCTGCAAGGACTCCCCACGGTGCCCGAGTTCCTGGTGCCGCTGCGGATCGTGCAGGGATTCTGTTTCGCCGCGCTCGCCCAGTCCGTGCTGTACGTGGTCTGCCAGATCATGCCCGAACAGGCCCGCGGAACCGCGCTCGGCACCACCACCGGTCTGCTCGACATCGGCCAGGTGTGCGGCCCACTGTTCGGAGCGCTCGTCACCGGACTGCTGCCCCTCTCCGGAACCTTCGTCGCCATCGGCACGCTGCTGGTCGCAGCGTCGGGCCTCGCCCTACTCGGCGCGCGCCCACGGCGGGCCCACTCTCGTCCCCCGGCGACTCCCGTCGTCCCGGCCCTCCCCGAGGTGAAGCCATGACGTCACCCGAGTCCGTGACCACCACCGCCGCGCGGTCCTGCGCCGAACAGGCGGCGCGAACACGACTGCTCAACACCTACCTCCGAGAATCCGGCACGACTCTGGGCACCACCTGCGACGACCTCGGTCGTATCCAACTGCCCGCCACCGGCTCCGCCGTCGTCATCGCCGTGCGCCACCGATCCGTGTTCGGCCACCACGAGTACGGCAATCAGGTGTGGCTCGAGCAACCGGACCGACGACGTGTCCCCGTGGACCACGACGACGTGGTGCGGCTGCTGCTCGACGAGGTGCAAGCCCTCGCCGCCAAGGAGTTCGCGCAGGCGTCCGACGGCGCCGACCGCAAGCGCGAGCTCGCCGAGCGGATCGAGAGCAGCGTCGCGGCCACCTCGCGGTACCTGCGGCACAGGCGACCATGCCCGGCCGACCCGTACGGAATGAGCCGGCACGCCGAGCAGTCCCTGGTGTTCGGCCACCCCTTCCATCCGACGCCGAAGAGCACACAGGGATTCGGTGACGACCTGGAGCGCTACGCACCCGAGCTCGGCGCGGCCTTCGTCCCGCACTGGTTCGCGGTGAACCGGCGGATCCTGCTGGAACGCAGGGTGGCGCCCGGCTCATGGACTCCCGCTCCGGTCACCGCGGCGGCCAGGCAGATGCTCGGCGCCGAGCAGGACCACGCGCTGCTCCCGGCGCACCCGTGGCAGGCGGAGTACCTGCTGAGCAAGCCCCGGGTGGCACAACTCGTCGGGGACGGACTGCTCGTGGCCCTCGGCGCGCTCGGCCCGGAGGTCTACCCGACCTCCTCGGTGCGCACGGTCTGCGACCCGGCCTTCCCGACGTTCTTCAAGCTCCCGTTGCATGTGCGGATCACCAACTTCATCCGCAACAACCCGGTTCCCCATGTCCTGCGCGCGACCGACGCCGGCGTCCTGGTCACCGATCTCGCACCCGGCTGGGACCACCCTGGATTCTCCGTGCTGGTCGAAACCGGATTCCGTACCGTGGACCCCGCTGTGATCGGTGACGACCTCGCCGCGGAATTCTCCGTGCTGTATCGGGAAAACCCGTTCACCGACGGCGCGGCCGCCCCGCGCGTGCTCGCCGGCCTGCTGGAGAACCGGGACGGCGATGTACCGGACCTGATCCACGAGATCCGCCGCTGCGCCCCGTACCCCGACGCGGTCTCCGGCGCCGACCACGTGGCGAAATGGCTGCGCCGCTACCTCTCCATCTCCCTGCTTCCGCTGCTGGAGATCTTCGACCGCGACGGCGTCAGCTTCGAAGCCCATGTGCAGAACTCGTTGCTGCACACCGACGGCGGATGGCCCGTCCGGTACTGGGTCAGGGACATGGAGGGCACCAGCGTGAGCAGGCAACGGCTCCGTCCAGGGACCGTCGTACCCCCGGACAGCCCGTTGCTCTACGACCACGACGAAGCATGGCTGCGGCTCAGGTACAACGCGGTGACCAATCACCTCGGCCACCTGATCAGCGTGGTGGGCCGGTACACCGACGCCGACGAGCCCCTTCTCTGGCGCGTGGCACGCCAGAGCCTCGCGACGAGCCGCGCCGACACGGCAGCCGACCTGCTGGAGCGACCGGTGCTGCCCGCCAAGGCGAACCTGATCAGTCGGTTCGCCGGGCGCGGCGAGAGCCCTGTGTACGTGGACGTCCCCAACCTTCTCTTCGAGGTGAGCCCATGACGATCCCGAACCGCCAACTCCTGGTCGAGGCGCTGCGTGCACCGACCTACGTCACCGTCCGGCGCAGGCTGTTCCGCCAGCTGCTGGAGTCGCTGGTCTACGAGGACGCGATCCGCGCGACCACCGCCGAGGACGGTTCGAGCGTCGTGGACGGCAGCGACGACCAAGGGCGCGCGGTCCGCTATGTGTTCACCGCCCGCCGCAGACATGGCTTCGACCGTGTGGCCCTCGGGCCCGAAGCGGTGCGGCGGGTGGCGGCGGACGGCACCAGCGCGGAGGCGGACTCGGTGACCCGGTTCCTCGGGGAGGCGCGGCAGGTGCTGACCGCCGACCCCGAGTGCCTCTCCCGGTTCTGCCGGGAACTGGAGGCCACCCTGGTCAAGGATGCGCTGGCCCAGCACATCCGCACCCGGCGAGGCGATGTGCTCGCCGAACACGACTACGACACCCTGGAAGGAACGGTCACCGACGGGCACCGGTACCACCCCACCTACAAGTCCCGTATCGGCTTCGACCTCGACGACCACGTGGCGTACGGGCCGGAGTTCCGCCACCCGATCCGGCCCCTGTGGATCGCCGCCCAGCGCGACATCTCCCGGGTGGCGATCTCCGACGCGCTGACCGAGGACGACTTCCTGGCCGCCCAACTCGGCCACCACACCCTCAAGGCGTTCCAGCTCCTGATACGAGAAGTCGGCCGCGACCCCGAGGACTACGCCTTCCTGCCCGTACACCCCTGGCAGTGGCGCGAACAGATAGCACCGACGTGGGTGGACCAACTGCGCCGCCGCGAGATCATCCCGCTCGGCGACGACCCGCACACCTTCGCCGCGCAGCAGTCCATCCGCACGCTGAGCTGCCGGGACGCGCCCGAACGCGCCTACCTCAAGCTCGCGCTCTCCATCGTCAACACCTCGACGAGCAGAGTGCTCGCCCCGTACACCGTGCGCAACGCCCCCGCGGTTTCGGACTGGCTGCGTGACGTGGTGGCGCGCGACGCGTTCCTGCGGGACGAGTGCCAGGTGATCGTGCTCGGGGAGGTCATGGGGACCGCCGTCGACCCCGCGCCCGCCGCCGACCTGGTGCGGTCCGACACCTACGGCACCCTTGCCTGCATCTGGCGGGAGAGCCTGCACCCCTTCCTCCGGCCGGGCGAACGGGCGATGCCCTTCACCGGCCTGACGGCACGGGAACTGGACGGTACCCCGGCGATCGCCCCGTGGATCAACGCGCTCGGCGTACGCGGCTGGCTGCGCCACCTGGTACGCGCGAGCGTCGTCCCGTTGCTGCATCTGCTCTTCCGGCACGGCATCGCCTGCGAGTCGCACGCCCAGAACATGGTGCTGGTGCACACCGACGGAGTGCCCCAGCGCGTGGCGCTGAGGGACTTCCACGACGGCGTCCGATTCTCCCGCGCGCACCTCGCGGAGCCGGACGCCTGCCCGACGCTGGTGGACCCGCCGTCCCACCATGTCAACGCCAACTCGTTCCTCGAAACCGATGACCTAGACCAGGTGGCCGACTTCCTGCTCGACGCCTTTTTCTTCATCAACTTCGGCGAACTCGCGCTGTTCCTCGACGACGCCTACCAGCTCGACGAACGGGACTTCTGGTCGACCGTACGGGACGAGATCCGCGCCTACCAGAAGCGCTTTCCCGAACTCGGCGACCGCTTCGAGCTGTTCGACGTGTTCAAGCCGACCATCGAGGTGGAGAAGCTGACCACCCGCCGACTGCTGCCGGACACCGAGCTCCGGGTCCACACGGTGCCGAACCCGCTGGCGGAACCGGCCACGCGGTGCCGGCCGCATATCGCGGGGGGCCACTGATGCTGAAAGCCAATGCGGTCAAGCGCAAAGTCCGGGAAGGGCGGGAGGTCTACGGCCTGTTCTGCTCGATCCCCGCGCCCGCCCTGGTCGAGATGATCGGTTGCGCCGGGTACGACTTCGTCATCCTGGACAGCGAGCACACACTGGTCGACCCCCAGTGCCTGGAGAACCTGATCCGGGCGGCCGAAGCGGTCGCACTGACCCCGTTCGTCAGGGTCCCCGAGTCGGATCCGGGTGCCATCCTGCGTGCGCTGGACGCGGGCGCGATGGGGGTCGTCGTGCCGCACATCCGGTCGCGGGCCGATGTGGACGCGGCGGTCCGGGCCGCCCGGTACGCCCCGGAGGGGATGCGCAGCCTCAACGGCGGGCGGGTCCCCGGCTTCGGGCTGATCGACCTCACCGAGTACATCCGGCTGGCCAACGAGGAAGTCATGGTCGTCGCGATGATCGAGGACGCCGAAGGGGTCGAGGCGCTGCCGGAGATCCTGGCCGGCGGAGGGATCGATCTCGTTCTCGAAGGCGCCGCCGATCTCTCCCAGTCCTACGGGGTGCCCTGGCAGACCCGTCATCCCAAGGTGACGGAGGCCCTGCGGAGGACGCACACGGCGTGCGCCGAGTCCGGCGTGCCGTTCTGCGCGATTCCGCGCGCCCGGGAGGACCACGAAGCGTGGCAGAAGGCGGGTGTCACCGCATTCGTGCTGGGGGAGGAGCGGGGACTGGCGGCCCGTGCACTCCGCAGGCACCTGGACGACCACCGGCCGTATGACGGTGAGCCGGACGGAGGGACGCGATGACCGACGGTGGGCTGACCAAAGTCATCATCGACCGCTCGGGCCGTGACGAACCACTCTGTCTGTACGCCTATGACCTCGACGCGCTGACCGACCACGTGGAGAAGGCGGTCGCACAACTACCCAGCCGATGCCGGATGTTCTACGCGATGAAGGCCAACAGCGCGGTGCCGGTCCTGCGGGCGCTCGCCCCCCTGGTGGCCGGATTCGAGGCGGCATCCGGCGGTGAGCTGGCCAAAGCGCGAGCCGTGGACGCCGACCTCCCCCTGCTCCTCGGTGGCCCGGCGAAGACCCCCCAGGAGATCGCCGCTGCCCTGCGGCACCGGGTCACCCGGTTCCATGCCGAGAGCGTCCTCGAACTGCACCGGCTCTCCCAGGCCGCGGTCGAGGCCGGTGCCACGGCTGACGTACTGCTGCGAGTGAACCTGGCCGGCCCGTTCCCCTCCGCGACGCTGGCGATGGCCGGACGGCCCACCCAGTTCGGCATCGACGAAAGCATCCTCGCCGACGCGGTCGGCGCCGCCACGACCCTGCCCGGCCTGCGACTCACCGGCTTTCACCTGCACTCCCTGTCGAACAACCTCTCCTCGGAGGCGCATCTGGACATGCTCCGCCTGTACCGGGACAAGGTGCTGGGCTGGGAGCGCCGGTTCGGCATCCGGTGCGAGGTGCTCAACGTCGGCGGCGGCATCGGCATCAACTACGCCGACCTGGCGGCCCAGTTCGACTGGACGCACTTCACCCGCGGGCTCGCCCGGCTGGTGGAGGACTTCCCACCGCACTGGCGGGAGATCGACTTCGAGTGCGGCCGCTTCCTCGTCGCCGCCTGCGGCAGCTACGCCGTCGAGGTGCTCGACGTGAAACGGAACCACGGCGTGCCGTACATCCTGGTGCGCGGCGGGAACCACCACTTCCGGCTGCCGTCGTCGTGGCAACACAGCCATCCGTTCACCGTCCTGCCGATCGACACATGGCGCTCGGCGACGCCCCGCCCCGAGCTGCGCGACGAACCGGTGACCGTGGTGGGTGAGCTCTGCACTCCCAAGGACGTGCTCGCCCGCGATGTGCACGTGTCCCGGGTACGGGTGGGGGACGTGCTGGTCTTCAGCCACGCGGGCGCCTACGGCTGGGAGATCTCGCACCACGACTTCCTCTCGCACCCGCACCCGGAGCATGTGTTCGTGGCGGACGGTGGGGAGCGCGGCTGAGTCGCCGCCAGGGTCGGCTCAGCCGTCTTGGTCTCTTCGGACCAGCCGGTAACGCATTGACCGGAAGGGCGCTCGCTTGCGCTCCCGACGGCTGGCCCGAGCTTGCATCCCGGTCTTCTGCGCCTGCTTCATCTGTTGGGCGAATGAAGGCTTCTGATCTCTGTACCGATAGAAGGTCACATTGGACGCACCGGCTCGGGCCGCGGCCTGTTCAACGGTCCGGCCCTCGCGCAGAGCCTCCAGGAACACTTCTGCCTGGGCCTCGGTGATACCCGGCCGAGGTCGTTCGGCCTGGGCCTGGGCCTCGGCCATGGTCCGCACGGCATCAAGCGCGGCTCTGAAGAGCTCGTCCCTGGCCCTCCAGGAATAAAGTGTGCCGCTGGGGACGCCTGCCGCATGCGCGGCATCGGCGAGGGTCATGCCCGTCGCCACACCACGCAGCACTTCGGCCCGCCGCTGAACTACCCCCTCCTCCCGAGAGGGAAGGTCCTGCCCCGCAAAGTCAATACCAGGACGGGAGTCGGAGTGTGGTGCGGCCATATCAGGTGGCCCATCGGATTGTGCGCACTGGTCTCTCCATTTGCCTGGGCGGCATGACACCGGGCGACGCTTCAACCGGGCGAGGGGATGACGGTAACGCAGCCGCAACGTCTTGAAGTCCAGGCTCAACACTCACGAGCTTCTCGGCTCCGCGACAGGTGTCGTCACTCGTGTCCCCCCGCTTCCCCGCTTCCCCGATCCGCCGTGTCCGGTTATGTCAACTCGTACTTAAAATACGGCAGATGAGCCCTTCTGGGCAGATGCTCGGCGGACCGAAGACAGGGCAGGCGAGCACGATTGCGTTGCGTGGTGGTATGGCAGTCCGCCGGCCTGAGCCGCCCGCGAGCCGAACTGCGACGGCGAATGCGACTGGCTGCTCCCATTGCCGCCGGGGCGGGGCTGCGGGCCTGGTTCGTTACCGGTGTCTTACGGGGCGTCCTCCCGGGTTCCCCGACGGGGCGGGTGCGGGTTTGCTGGACGCATGTTGAGGCCGACCGATCTCGGTCGGCCCGTTCGTCCCTTCAGGAGGTCTCGGTGTCCCGTCTGTCCCGCCGTACCGTCGTGCCACTCCTTCTCGCACTGGTGGTCGCCGCCGGTATCGGGCTCTATCTCTTCCAGCCCTGGAAGGCGTTCACCGACACCGCAGTGAACGAGGCCCTGCCCGCCGCCTCCGCCCCAGGAGCGAAGGACGGGACGCAGATGAAGGACAACGCCGGTATGAAGGACGGGGAACCGTCGAAGACGAGTGCGGAGCCGAAGGACCTTGCCGAGGGCAGTTTCGTCACCCACGAACATGGCACCAGCGGCATCGCCCGGACCATCCGGCTCGCGGACGGCGGCCAGTTGCTCCGGCTGGAGAACCTCAAAACCTCCGAGGGGCCGGATGTCCGGGTCTACCTTTCCCCCAGGGACATCAACGCGGTGAAGACGGGGCTCGGGGACGGAGCGGTGCAGCTCGGCAAGCTCAAGGGCAACCTGGGCAACCAGAACTACACCGTTCCGGCCGGTACTGATCTGTCCAAGTTCCGCAGCGCCGTGATCTGGTGCGAGCGGTTCTCCGTCTCCTTCGGCGCCGCCGACCTCGCCCCCGAGAAGGGCTGATCTCTGAACACTCGTTTCGCCCCGGTTACCGGCTGCGTCACCGCACCGGCTGCGAAGCCGAGCACGCGGCCGACGGCCCCACCGCCCTGGAGGGAGCTGGCCGCAGCCCTGCGAACTGTGGTGATGCTCGCCGCGTGCGGTGACGAGCACCCGTGCCAGATGGTGCTGCATACCTCGACCACCAAACCCTGAGGCGAGCCCGCCGCAGGAGATCGGCCCACCCCGCTCCGCGCTTCGCCGTCCATGAATGGGCTCCCTCCCGCCTCCAAGGTGATCCCTTGCCCTCCTGGCGGGGTTCGTCGCGGGAGCCGCCTCGTGGTGGCACGTTCTGCGTGTTGTCAGGCGACGCGGAGGATGCTCTTGCCATGGGTTGTGCCCTCGACGAGGCGCTGCACGGCGAGGGCCAGGTCCCCGAGGGCGTACTCGGTGGTGATGTCCATGCGGACCTTGCCGTCGGCGACGAGGGCGAGCGCGCGGCGGGCACTGTCGGCGAGCCGCTCGGGGTGGGTCTGGCTGAGCAGGATGCTGCTGTAGGTCAGGAGTGACTTGCCGTGCATGAGGAGGTCGTTGACGTCGGCGAGGACGGGTTCGTACGTGGCGAGGTTGCCGTATGCCACCAGTCGGCCGTGTGTGGCGAGCTGCTCGAGGCCGGCGGTGCGGGTCGAGCCGCCGACCGGGTCGAGGATGACGTCGAGCTTCTCGTCGCCGAGCTTGGCCGGGTACTCCTCGCGGAGCAGGAGCTGGTCGTAGCCGAACTGCGCTGCGTAGTCGGCCCTTTCGGCAGTGCCGACCACACCGATGATCCGGCCTGCTCCGGCCAGTCGGGCGAACTGGGCGGCGAGCGTGCCGACCGAGCCGGCGGCGGCGTGGATCAGCACGCTTTCGCCGGGCCGCACATGCCCGACGGTGTTGATCAGGTCGTAGGCGGTCGGTGCGCCCCACCCGAGACCTGCGGCTGTCCGCAGCGGCATGCTGCCGATGCCGAACGTGAGCGTGGCGGGTGCCAGGACCACCTCGGCGTAGGCGCCTGAGGTGGTCAGCGCGGTGACGGCCTCACCGACACGGCGTGCTTCGACGCCCGCGCCGACCGCGACGATGTGCCCGGATGCCTCGAACCCCGGGACGAAGGGACGGGGTACGGCGAAGAGGCCGTCCCTGACCATGGCGTCGCCCCACTGGACCCCGGCGTAGGCCACACGGATCGCCACTTGGCCGGGGCCGGGGGTGGGCTCATCGAGTTCGGTGACTCGGTAGTGGTCATCGGCGTCGAGAACGACAGCCTTCATGGTTACAGCCCCCTGTGTTGTCTCAGTATCCTTACAGTCGAGAACGGTAGGCATATAAGGTTCCTGAGTCAACCCATGAACCTGTCAATGGAGTGGGAGTACGCGGTGGAAGCCCCGATCGATAACGACCTCTGCACCCGGATCAGGCGGTCGGAGCAGGCGTTGATGGCACACCACGAGGCAGTACTGCGTGCCTACGGGCTGACCATGACGCAGTACCTCGTGCTGTTGATCCTCTCGCGCGAAGGCGGCATGTCCGGCGCCCAACTGGCCCGCTCCTGCGGAGTGACGCAGCAGAGCATGAGCAGCGTGCTGACCAACATGGAGAACAAGGAACTCATCCGCCGCGAGACGTCTCCGGTGCACGCCAAGGTGCAGATCGCCACCCTCACCGATGAGGGCCAGACGCTGCTGGACCGCGCCTACCAGGAGGTGATCATCCTTGAGCGCGCGCTCGCCGACGCGTTCACGCCCTCCGAACACGCCTCACTCTGCGAACTCCTGGAACGCGCCACCACCGTCCTGATCCAGCAGACACGCCGCGCGACCACCCCACCCACCACCTGAGCCCGCGGCCGTCGTACCCGGGGGAACCCCATAAAGTACGCGATCCAGGACCTCGCCCCCGGAGAGTATGTGTGGTCGGGGTACTTCATGTCACTGGTCCACCCGCCCAAGAACTGCTGACCCACCGATCAGTGTCCCCACATCGGCCCCGTTCGCTCCCCTCGCGGGCAGCGGCGGGGCCGTGCCTGTCAGGTGGTCCGCTGCCGCTGGCAGTTCTCCGCCCGACGGCCGGCGCGGGGCTGCCGGACGTTCCGCTGCTCGGGCGCTGGTTCTCCGCCCGGTTCTTGGAATGGGTGAAGCATGTCTACCGGGCGCTGTAGTCGGTGCCGTCCCCGTCCGGACCGGGGGTGTCTTGTCCCAGGCCCCGACGGATCGCGATCTCCACGGGTGAGTACGCGCCGTCGGCCCGCTCCAGTTCGTACGGCGCGGCCGGCATCAGTGGCGGCTGGGCCATGAAACGGGGCCGCACCCCATGGTGGGGTTGCGCCGAGTGCACCAGGAACGGATGGCACAGGAAGACGTCGCCCGGGGACCCGGTGGCGAGGGCGAGTGGGCGGTGGTCGGAGGCCGCCACCAGGTCGGGCGCAAGGGTCAGCCCGCTCGCCCCGTCCTCCCCGTACTTCTCCAGCACCTTCGGCACATCGAGGTGTGAGCCGACCCGGATCCGGGTCGGGGCGTCCTCCTCACCGACCTCGCTGAACAGGAACAGCATCAGCAGCGCCCGGCCCCGGGAGCGCAGATTGGTGAAGTACCAGCTCTCGCCCTCCGGCATGTAGCTGCCCTCGATGTGCCAGCCCGCGTCGTCCGGCTCGTCCTCGTGCGGGAAGCGCAGCGGGAACGTGCCCAGTGAGTAGCGCGGTTCCCAGCGTCCCGCGCCGACGAGCAGGTCGTACGCGTGTTGCAGGGAAGGGGAGTTGGGCGCGGCGGCGAACGGGCCCTGCGCCATGCCGGCCACCCAGTGCACGGGCTGCGTCCACGTTGCTGAATCGTCCGGGTCGCAGCCCGTCTCTCGCCACAGCAGTCGGGCGCAGTCAGCGGCCACGCGCGGTGCGACGGCGCCCTCCAACTTCACGAAGCCGTCGCGGAGGAAGCGGGAAACCAAGGTCGTGTCATCCATGCCCCCATCGTGCGGCGACACCGTTCCCGATCACCCGACATTCTCCGCACCACCTTTGTCGGGTGCTCACCGAGCCCCTTCTTGCCAGCTCGGCAGCCTCGGCCACTATCTTGGGCAGCAGCGGTTCCAGCACCGCCCACCTGCTATCGGTCACCCCTCGGCCTATCACGCCTGGAACAACGATCCGCATGAGGCATCGGCAGGCCCGGCCGCATCGGCTGCGGGAACATGGCTCATTGCATGCTCGCCCACACGAGCAGTGAGACACATAGCGCGCATGAGATTGGGCAGTTAAGCGAGCGGCATGGCAACGGATGCCTTCGGGTGGTCCTGTGAATCCGCCCGGCCGTCCGACGCCGTACCGGGCGCTTGCGCCGTCCCGAGTGCGCAGGAAGACGTTATTGGCCTTGCGCTTCCGCCCGATGCTGGCGGACGTCACGCTGGAGCAGGTGTAGGGCGAGCAGACTCAGCCAGCACCAGCCGACAGTGATCGCGGCAAGTTGGAACAACCCTGCCATGCCGACGAGTCCTTCGGTCTGGTCGAAGCCCAGACTGGACAGGGCGAACGTCGCCACGAAGGCGATGCCGGTGAGCGCCGAGTAGATCGCCCAGGCGCGCTTGCCCCATCCGACGAAACGTCGAGCGAAGACGAAGCAGGCGACTGCGAGCGCCAGGAAGGCGATAAGCGAGAGCCCGTCGTGCAGGGCGGCGTGTGTGCTGCCGTAGTGCGCGAGCCTCTCAGGAGTCCCGGAAGGGTATCCGCTGACCGGATCGGTGACGAAGATCCCCGCACCGAGGAGCCCTGTTGCCCATGCGCCGACCAGCAGCGCCCCCGAGGGTGAGCCTCCCAGAGGTCGAAGTGCAGGTCCCAGCCCGAAGGCGAAGGCAAGCCCGAGAGCGCCGGTGACGATGAAGTTGACCACCTGTATCCAGCCGAGGTCACCCAGGGCGAGTGAGCTGACCGGATGGCGCAACGGGTCGTAGTCGGCGCGGGTGGCACCGGCGACGATGCAGGTGACAACAAACAGAGGGCCGGCGATCACGCCGCAGGCAAGCAGGTAGCCGGCTCGTGTCGGGTCACCCCGCCGAGACATGCCCTGCGTTGGTGTTGGCTGCATCGTTCCTCCAGGGAGATGGTGATCGGCGTCCGGCGCGTCCGCTCCGCGCGGATTCGGCGGATGGGACCGGCGAGGTGCGGAGAGCGGGCATGTCGATGAGCGGAAGGCGGCACGGCACCGCCCGGACGCCCGTCAGTCTGGGTTGACACGGTTCCCTTGTCAATCCAGACTGACAGTCATGGAAACAGGAGATCTCGCGAAGAGCCTTCGGTCGCAAGACCCCGCCGTCGGGCTGCGGGCGGTGGGCGCGCTGCACCGGCTGGCCGAACAGGTCGAGGCGGTGGCAGTGGCGCGTGCCAGACAGCAGGGATGGTCCTGGGAGCAGATCGGCGATGCGCTGGGCGTGTCGCGCCAGTCCGTGCATGCCAAGTACGGGAAGTGAGGAACCGTGTTCGAACAGTTCACATCGGATGCCCGCGCGGTGGTCGCCTCAGCGAACGAGGAGGCCCGGCTGCGCGGCGACCGCCGCATCAGCACGGAGCACCTCCTCCTTGGCGTGCTGCGGGTTCAGGACTCCGGCGCGGCGCGAGCTCTCGGCGTCGACCTGGCGGCCGCCCGAGCGGCCCTCGACGCCCTCGACCGGATGGCGCTGGCCGTCGTGGGGATCGATGTCGAGGGCGTTGAGCAGGCGCCTATCCCAGCCTCGCGCAAGCGCACCCCCTACACCTCCGGCGCCCGCTCGATCCTCAAACGCAGTGTCGCCGAGGCGAGGAAGGCGGGCAGTCGGCATATCGGATCGGGCCATGTCCTGCTGGCGATCCTGACCTGCAAGCGACCCGACCCCGCCGCGGAACTGATGGACCACCTGCACATCGACCCCACAGCCGTACGCGACCGCATGTGACAGCTGGAAACCCAGGAACCCTCGCATCAGGCAGAGGCCCCGCCGCGTCATCTCGGTCTTGTTGGGCACGAGCTTCGAGTCAACGGCTGACACGTCGAGTTGGCTCCGGCAAGCCCTCGAAAGGTGGCCGTGCGCCGCACCCCCTCGCAACGCGCCGCGGCCCCGGCCGTACGGGTACGGGGCCGGGGCCTGCGCGTGACCGGGGACGTCAGGCAGCGAGGATCAGGCTCGTGTCCTTACTGTCCATCAGCATGCCTGTCGCGCGTATGACTGACTCCAGAAGGGCCTGAGTGCCCAGGATCAGGTGCTCCTCGGGTGTGTGCTCGCGGTTGGAGTGGGAGTATCCGCCGGTCGAGGGCACGAAGAGCATGGCGGTCGGCAGCTTGGTGGAGATCACGGACGCGTCGTGGCCGGCGTAGGACAGCAGGGGCTCGCATGCCTTCGTACGGTCTCGGCACACCCCCTCCACGAGGTCCACCACGCGCTTGTCGAACTGTGCCGCCGGCTTCGCGCTGGTGCGGTTCAGGCTCGCCGTGCACGACTCTTCTTCCGCGATGCGGGCCACACTCTCGTGGAGCTCGGCCTCGATGTCGTCGAGCGCGGCCTCCTGCCCGGCACGGATCTCGATCTCGGCGCGTGCCGATCCCGGTACGACGTTGGCGGCTCCGGGGCCGAACTCGATGACGCCGACGTTGCCGATGGACAGCGGGTCGACCTCGGTGCAGATGTCGCGCAGGCTCGCGGCCGTGCGGGAGGCGACGCGGCCGGCGTCGGCACGCAGTGAGAAGGGCGTGGTGCCGGCGTGGTTCTCCTGGCCGCGCACGGTGAGGGTGTAACGACGTACGCCGACGATCCCCGTTACTGGTGACAGCTCAAGTCCGGAGGCTTCCATACGTGGGCCCTGTTCCACGTGCAGTTCGAGGTAGCCGACGAGTTCGTCGAGGTGCGGGTGCTGGGTGAGGGCGGTGGAGCCGACCAGCCCGCCGTTGCTGGTGGGGGTGACGCCGTCCTCGTCGAACCAGGCGACCGTCTCTACGTGGTCGGCAACGGGGTGGTCGGTCTCGTGAAGAGTGCGCAGGACCTCCATCGCGGCGATGACACCGTAGGCGCCGTCGAGGTGGCCGCCGCCGGGGACGGTGTCGGCGTGGGAGCCGATCAGAAGCCAGGGGCCGCTGGTGGCCTGCCGTCGGGCGAAGACGTTGCCGGTCTCGTCGTAGTAGGAGTACAGGCCCTCGACGCGCATCGTCTTGTCGATCCAGTCGCGGCCGGCCCAGTCGGCCTTGTTTCCGGCGATCCGGTGGATGGAGCCGTCGGGGCCTGCGCCGATTTGGGCGAGGTGGGTGATGTCGGTCAGGAGACGCTGAGCGTTGATGGCGGGTACGGGCACGGCGTTCATGTTGGTTGTGGTTCCTTGCGGTTCAGATGGGTTGGATGACGGCTCAGCGTTTGGCGCCGATGGCGACGCCGGTGAGGATCGTGGCCATGCACACGTACTGGACGGGAGTGGTGGCCTCACCGATCGCGAGATAGGCCACGGCGGCGACGAAGATCGGCTGGAGGTAGTAGATGATTCCGGCCCGTGTCGCGCCGATCAGCGCGACGGCCTTGTTCCAGGTGAAGAAGGCGATCGCCGACGACGCGATGCCGATGTACAGCAGTGCTCCGACCGTTCCCGAGTGCGGGGTGAAGCCACCTTGTGTCGCGAGGCTGACCGCGTAGACGGGGGCCAGCAGGACCGTTCCGGCGATGAATGTGGCCAGCAGGAACGACAGGCCGGAAATGGTGTCGGGCTTGCGGCGCAGCAGTGCGCTGTAGCCGGCGAACGTGGCGGTTGCGGCCAGCATCCAGAGGTCTCCGGTCGCGAAGTCCATGCCGAGCAGGACGGCCGGGGAGCCCTTGGAAACGAGGGCGACGACACCGATCAGCGCGATCAGCAGTCCGGCCGTGCGGCGGGCGTCCGGTCGCTCACCGCCGATGAGGGCGAATCCCGCGATCAGCACGGGGGACGCGGCGGCGATCAGCGCCAGGTTGGTCGCGGACGTCGACTGGCCGGCGATGTAGATCAACGTGTTGAACAGGGTCACGCCGAGGAGGGCGGCGACGGTGATGTAGCCCAGGTGCCGGCGGACCGCTGCGCGCTGTTGCCACAGGCCGCGGGCCGCGAACGGAAGGATGGCCAACAGGGCGATGACCCAGCGCCAGAACGCCGTCTGGATGGGGGCGACGTCCTCGTGCAGAGCGCGGGCGATGACGAAGTTCCCGGACCAGATCAGGGTGGCGGCGCCGGCCAGGAGCGGGCCGAGCCACAATCCCAGGCGGGCACGTGAGGGTTCAGGCTCGGAGGCGACAGCGGTCGATGTCGTTCTGGTTGTGGTGGTGGGCGAAGTGTCGAGTTGCTGAACCACAGGTCCTTGCTTTCTTTGTTTGCATCGGTCGAAAAGCTCTGTTGTCGTCATGTTGTTTCTGTCGCCATGGCTAGTCCCAGCCGATGCTCTTCTCATCCAACGCCACCCAGACTTGGGGCGACTCGAAGGCATTACCAGCCGCCCGGTGCGAGGCCGGGCCCCGGTCGGCGCCGGCCACACCACCGGCCGCGGAACCGATAAGCGCGAGTGCGGCGGCAGCGGAAACGGCGATGATGCGACGGGATGTAGACATGGCGGTCCCCCAGCTCGAAAACCTTGGTCGGAAGTTCACTTCGGGGGAGCGCCGAACCGTGCATTTCCGGTTCGGCGCTGCCCCGGTGATGAAGAGATTTCCCGATCACGCGAGCCGACGGAAGGTTTCCCGGGTGGCATGAACTCCCAAGGCAGGCTGATGCCACCGAACCCGCAGGTCAGTCGAGCCAGCCCCGTTGGGCCGCCCGCACCCCGGCCTCGAACCGTGACCGGGCCCCCAGCCGGCCCATCAGGTCGGACATCATCCGCCGCACCGTGCGCAGCCCGATACCCAGCCTGCGGGCGGCGATCTCATCGGTGAGCCCCTGCGACAACAAGCGCAGCAGCTCCACTTCCTGCCCCGTCAACCCGGCATCGTTGAGTTCCCGATCCCGATCCGTGCCGAAAGGGGCAGCTCGCTGCCAGACGGCATCGAACAGCGCCACGAGTGCCGTGATCACACCCGGGCCACTCAACTGGACCGCGCCTTTACGGGTGTTGTCGGGATCGACAGGCAGCAACGCGGTGGCGTCATCGAACAGCACCATCCGTATCGGCAGGACCGGGACGGTGCGGACCTGCCCGCCGAGCCGGGTCAGCCACCTGGCATAAGCGAGTGTTGCCGGGTCATTGCGCACGCTGTCCTGGTACAGCGTGAGGAGCGCGACTCCTCGCCCCAGTGCGGCCTGGTCCAACGGCCGACTCGCCTCCAGGCTCGCCGCTGACTGTGCGCCGCCAGGCATGAACGAGAGCACCCGCGTCGTGCAGTCGTGAGCGAGCTGCTCCAGGCGGTCCTGGATCGCGTCGATGCCGATGAGCTGCTCCACATCGTGACGGCCGGCTCCCCAGGCGGCGTACTCGTCCAGCAGCCGCAGTGCAGCCGCCTGCGTCTCGACGAACTGCTGTTGCGCGCACCGCAGTTGACGCTCCTGCTCGGCGAGCAGGAGCGAGATACCCACCGCCGGGTTGATGGGGCGCAGCGACCCCTCGGTCTGGAGGGAGGTGCGCAGCAGGTTGAGCTCGGCGAGCCGGTCCAAGGCGGAGCGGACCCCGGTCTCGGTCAGCCCCATATGTTCGGCGATCTCGACCACGCCCCAGTCGGGCTGGTCGAGCATCAATCGGTAGACGGCCTCGGCGTGCTCGTCGATACCCAGCGCGGACAACAAGACAAATCCCCCCAGCGTTCGCCTATCGGGTTGTCCTGTCCGCCCACGGAACGTTGACGATCTTCGCAGTTCCGTACCGCCTAAGGCAACCTCTTGCCGCGAGCACTTCATGCCAGCGCGCACCTCTACCAACCCTGCCGACCGGCAAAGAGGATGAACGAGAGCCCGAATCCCCCCACTCCCACTTACCTTTCTCTTGAGGGCATTCGATGCATATCGTCACTGTCACGCTCACGACCGACGAAACTCATCCTGAGCACGCCATCCTGCCCGCAGTCGCGGTTGACCTGTTCTGGCTTTCAGCGCGACCCGGCGACGGTCTCGAACATCTCCATCTCCATCCCGTCGAGTTTCGCGCGGACCTCACCTTTTTCATCCGCGCAACCACCCCGGCCGCTGCCGCCACTGCGGCGAACGCCATCACCCAACGTGCGATCGGGACCGCACCCACACTCCGAGGCTGGCGCATCGGCCATGGATGATGCTGCCGCTTGGCGCAGTTCCGTCGACTGACTGCGCGCTTGCGGCGAGACGTCGATCAGTTCGTCGTCCCTGCCCACTGAGACCCTGGCGCGCCAGCACGCGCCGAAAGCCCGGCAAGTCACGGTCGCGCGGGCGTGCCACTGAGCTCCGCGTCTGCGGTGGCTGTCGCTTCAGCGGCGACATGCCCTTCATCAGTCGGAGACGTGGTTTGGGGGTCGACGTTGTGCCGGCTGCCCTCCTCGCGGTGCCGCTTCAGGGCGAGTTCTCTGGCCAGCTTTTCTGAGTACAGCCTCATTTCTGCTTCTGCCCTGCGATCGAACACCGTTGCCTCCTTTGAGCTCTACCGTGCTGAGGACGAAGCGGGGGTGTCGGGCGTACCGCCCCTCGCCTGACATCGGCGAGGGGCGACAGCGGATGAGTCATGCGCGTCTGCTGCGCGCGGCGAGCTGTCCGCAGGTCGTGCGATCGAGAGGAGTGGCCGGTCAGGCCTTCGCGAGCACCCCGATCGTGGTTCCCCGCTGTTGTGCCCAGTTCTCCAGTGTGATGCGGCAGGCGTGGTCGAGGTGGCGCAGCTCGGAGAGGTCGAGTTCGACGGGCCTGTCGTGAGGGAGCGCTTCGAGGGTTTCGAGCATGCGGGGCAGTCGAAGGAAGGTGGCGGACCCGGTGAGGGTGACCAGGAGCCGGCCGTCGGTGGTCTCGTGGACGTCGAGGTGGATGTGGGAGGTCTCCCAGGCGCACTTGACCACGGCGAGGACGATGCCGAGGAGGACGCCTTCGAACATGTTGGTGGTGATGATGGCGATCGCGGTGACGGCCAGGACAACGGTCTCGCCGCGGTGCTCGCGCCACAGGGGCAGAAGGTCCTTGACCGGGATGAGCTTGCAGCCGGCGTGGACGAGGACCCCGGCCAGTGCGGCCAGTGGGATGATGCCGATCGCGGCCGGCAAGAGGGCCGCGAACAGCACGAGCCACAGTCCATGCAGGATGCGGGAGAGCTTCGTCTTGGCTCCGGCCTGGACGTTGGCGGAGCTGCGCACGATGACCGCGGTCATCGGCAGGGCGCCCAGTACGCCGCAGACGGCGTTGCCCACCCCCTGGGCCATCAACTCCTTGTCGTAGTCGGTGCGCGGGCCGTCGTGCATACGGTCGACGGCGGCGGCGCTGAAGAGGCTCTCGGCCGAGGCGATGAGAGCGAAGGCAAGGACCGTACCGAGGGCGGCGAGGCTGCCCAGCGAGGCGAAGTCCGACATCCCCGGCGGCTGGATGGCCGAGAGGATTCCTTGGACCTCGACGCGGGGGACGGACCAGCCGGCCACCGCTGTGGCGGCTGTGACCAGGGCGACTGCGGCAAGCGGCGCGGGGACCAGCTGCGCCTGGGCCGGAAGTTTCTTCCACAGGACGAGCACAGCGATGGTGGCCGCCCCAATCGCGAACGCGGTCAAGGCAGCGCTGGAGGTGGCGATCTCGGCGACCAGGCGCGGCAGCCCCGCTATCTTGTCGATCCCGGAGCGGGGCTGCTTGACATCGGCCATGGTGTAGAGCTGGCCGAAGATCAGAACGAGTCCGATGCCGGCGAGCATGCCCTGGACGACGGCGACCGTGATCGCGCGGAAGAAGCGACCGAACCGCAGTGCGCCTAGGGCGAGTTGGACCAGGCCGGCTATCAGGACGATGGCTCCCAGCGCACCGAGGCCGAATTCCTGAACCGCTTCGAAGACCAGGACGGTCAGGCCGGCGGCCGGGCCGCTGACCTGGAGGCTGCTGCCGGGCAGGAAACCGACCACCAGGCCACCGACGATGCCGGTGATCAGGCCGAGTTCGGCGGGCACTCCCGAGGCTACGGCCACACCCACACACAGGGGCAGTGCGACCAGGAAGACAACGAGGGAGGCCAGGACATCACGCCGCAGGTGGGCGGACTTTTTGAGGGTGGAGAGCATCAGTGGACTTCCTCGCACAGCGGAAGCGGACGGAGAGAGGTACTCGGCGGCCCGTGAGGCGGGCGGAGGCGAGTCACAGCGGCCGGAAAGACTTGTCGTCCGGCCCGTACTGCTGCACGGCGCCCGTGTGCACCTCGTAGTACCAGGCATGCACTCTCAGGGTGCCCTCCGCGACCCGCTCCGCGATGCAGGGGTGGGTGTGCAGTCGCTCCAGCTGGGCGACCGCGTGGAGCTGGGCCGCCTCGGCAACGTCCGGGGCGAAGGGTGCGGTGGTCTCGGGCTGGGTGGCTGCATGCTCCAGCCACCCTTGTACGGCGGGCAACCCGGAGAGATCACCTCCGCTGACCAGCGCGTTGACCGCGCCGCAGTGGGAGTGTCCGCACACGACGATGTCGCGGACGCCGAGCACCCGTACCGCGTACTCGATGGTGGCCGTCTCGGCGGCGGGGTGGTCGCTGCGGTACTCGGGCACGATGTTGCCCGCCGTCCGCAGCTCGAACAGTTCACCAGGCCGTGCGCCGGTGATCAGGGACGGCACCACGCGCGAGTCGGAGCAGGTGATGAACAGCACCTCGGGGCTCTGCCCGGCCTCTAGGGCGCTGAACTCCTCGGCACGTTCGGCCACGTGCATCGTCGTGAAGGATCGTGCGTTGTCAACCAGGGACTTCATGGTGGCCTTTCTCCTGCGCCGTGAGCGTGCTCGATCGGCGCGGTGTGTTCAGGTCATCAGTGGAAGGGGGGGTGGGTGTCGGCGTGCCCGAAGGCCATCACGCCGGTGCTTGTGCGTCATCGTCGACGTGAAGCGAAGAGGTGAAGCGAAGAGGTGAACCGAAAGGGATGGCGCTCGCGCCTACAGCGCGCAGCGCCTCGCCATCGCAAGGCGGCCGGAGCGGGAACGTCTGTGTTCCGGGAGCGACCATGCCGACCAGTGGCCGGAATCGCATGGAATCCGCCGCCGCTCCATCAGACATCTCCCCCCGAGTAACGTAGCTATTTGCCAGAGCACATGCGTGCTATTGCGTCAGCACAGCACGTTAGGCAGTTCGCTTGACTACCGCGCGAACATCTCTTTGCGTGGAGATTACCTCATGTCAGGGGGTCAAGTCACGGTCAAATAACAGTCAAGCGCTGTGCTCCTGTGGCCAGTTGGCGCATTTCCCACTGCTGCGCACCCAGGCGTACGCCCATAGAACGCAAGCGGAACGGCGCTCCCGCGAGCGCCCGCCCCTTTCGGATCGCACACCTTCACCACAGCGGCGCGCCCTGCCCGCCACCGCCATATGCGCTCAGCGGGCACGGCAGGGCGCGTCGAGCGGCATGTCGTCGGCGGAGGTGCGAGTCCAGCTGGGGACCATGGCCCGTCGGACGAGGCGCCTCCTGGCGGGGTGAGTCGGCCGCTACTGGGGCGGGGACTCGGCGATTGCGATATTCGTGATGCCTGCGGCGGTTTTGGTGGCTCCGGCCTCCGTGGTACCAGTGCTGACTGCGGTGGTTTCGGGGTCTGTGACGGCGCTGGGCTCCGTAGTGGCGTGGTCAGGGCGGGTTCGCGGCAGCAGCGATACGGCCAGTACAGCCATGGCGGCGACGAGCGCGGCGCTGATTCCGCTGACGACGTTCAGACCATCGGTGAAGGCGGCTCGGGCGGAGTCGAGTAAGATGTCATGCAGCCGGTCGGGGAGGCCGTTCACGGTGGCCATGGCGTCGGCCAGGCTTTCGCGAGCGGACTCGGCTTGCGGCGCAGGGACCCCGACGGGGACGGTCATCCGATCGCGGTAGAGGGCGGTGCCCACGGTGCCGAGGATCGCGACGCCCAGCGCGACACCGAACTCGGTACTCGTCTCGGACATCGAGGCGGCGGAGCCCGCCTTCTCGGGAGGGGCGGCCCCGACGATCAGGTCGGTGCCCAGCACGAACATGGGGCTGATGCCCAGGTAGACGAGGATGAAGCCGGTCACGAGGACGGGCAGCCCGGAGACGCTGTCCACCTGGGTGAGTACCAGGTAGCCGCTCGCCGAGATCGCCAGCGAGGCCCCGATGACATACGCGGCGGGCATCTTGCGGGCGAGTGCCGGAGTCAGGGCGGACGCCAGGATGAGCGCACCGGCGGCGGGCAGCAGCCATAGCCCCGCCTTGAGTGGCGAGAGCCCCTCGACCAGTTGCGTGTACTGGGTGATGAACAGGTAGACCCCGCCCAGGGCGGCGATGCTGAGCAACTGGATTCCCAGGGCGGCGCTGAACGAACGGTTCCTGAACAGCGCGACATCGAGCAGGGGACTGGCCAGCCTGGACTGCCGGTGCACGAACAGCACCCCGACTATCAGACCCCCGATCAGGGTGGACACAGGCAGCGCCGCGAAGCCGTCCTTGGCCAGCTCCTTGATGCCGTAGATGATCGGCAGGATGGCGGCCAGGGACAGCACCACGCTGGCCGGGTCCAGTCGACCGGCCTGGTTGTCGCGGTACTCGGGAAGCAGCACCGGCGCGGTCACCAGCAGCAGGATCATCACCGGCACGCCCAGCAGGAAGACCGAGCCCCACCAGAACGCCTGGAGCAGCAGTCCGCCCAGCACAGGCCCCAGCGCGACGCCGGCCGAGAAGCAGGTCACCCAGACACCGATGGCCGTGCCGCGCTGCTTCGGGTCACGGAACATGTTGGTGATCAGCGCGAGGGTGGACGGCATCAGAGTCGCTCCGGCCATCCCGAGCAGCGCGCGAGCCGCGATCAGCATCTGGGGGCTGGTGGAGTACGCGGCGAGTGCCGAAGCGACGCCGAACGCGGCGGCGCCGACCATCAGGAGTTTCCTGCGGCCGATTCGGTCGCCCAGAGTGCCCATGGTGACCAGGAAGCCGGCGATCATAAAGCCGTAGATGTCGGCGATCCAGAGCAGCTCGCTGCCGCCTGGCTGGAGGGCGACACTCAGATGCGGGACGGCCAGGTACAGCACGGTGGCGTCCATGGCGAGCAGCAGGGTGGGGAGCGCGAGCACGGCCAGCCCGAGCCATTCTCGGGGCCCGGCCAGCTGTCGGGGGAAGGATGTGTGGGGCGTTTCCGTTGACATGCCGCGTAAGCTAAACCCTCACGTCGACGTCAGAGTCAACTCGCTTTTCGGGGAGCTCGTCATCACATGCGTATCGGGGCGTTGTCACGTCTGACGGGAGTCAGCGAACGGGCACTGCGGTACTACGAGGAGCAGGGGCTGCTGAGTCCGCTGCGGCGGCCGAGCGGGTACCGCGAGTACACCGATGACCACGTCCACACGGTGCGGAGCATCCGCACGCTGCTCGCCGCCGGTCTGGGCACCGCAACCATCGCCGACGTACTTCCCTGCATGGTCGACGAGGGCGGGCAACTCGCGGCCGCCTGCCCCGACTTGCTGGTCGACCTGGCCAGGGAGCGGAACCGGATCACTGCCGCCATGGAAGAACTACGGGACGCACGCGAGATGTTGGACGCCATCATCGCCGCGCCCGTCCCTCCTGAGGCGGCCCAGGCACTTGACTGCTGACGAGGCCGTCACCGCCGAGGTCGGTGCAGCGCAAGCCCCGTCGTCCTGAATCACCGGCCCTCAGCCACCAGGGCATGTTCCCGTAACGCCCAGGAGTGCACCAGGATGTCGCCCCTACGCCTTCGCCCCGGCCCTCCGCACGACGACCGGGCCCACCCCACACACCGCACGCCCCCGCCCCGCGCGCCGGGAGACAGGAGAACCCGATGGACACCACCCCCGCCCCGCTTCCCGCCGCCCACGCGGTCGACGCCGTCATCGTCGGGGCCGGGCTCTCCGGCCTTTACCAGCTCCACCAACTGCGTGAACTCGGCTTAACGACGGCGGTTTTCGAGGCCGGTGACGACATTGGCGGGACCTGGTACTGGAACCGGTACCCCGGTGCCCGCTGCGACGTCGAGAGCATGTCGTACTCCTACTCCTTCTCCCCGGAACTGGACCAGGAATGGGAGTGGAGCGAGCGCTACGCGTCCCAGCCGGAGATCCTGCGCTACATCCACCACGTCGCCGACCGGTTCGACCTGCGCAGGGACGTCACGCTGAGCACCCGGGTCACCCGTGCCGCGTACGACGAGGACCGTCACGTCTGGCAAGTCTCCACGGACACTGGACGGACCATCACCGCCCGGTTCATCGTCATGGCGTCGGGCTGCATGTCGGTCCCCAAGGATCCCGGGATCCCCGGGGCCGACAGCTTCACGGGTGCCATCTACTACACCGCCCGCTGGCCGCGTGAGGAGGTCTCTTTCACCGGCAAGCGGGTCGCCGTGATCGGAACCGGATGCTCCGGTGTCCAGGCCATCCCCGTCATCGCCGAGGAGGCGGCCGCACTCGCCGTCTTCCAGCGCACCCCGGCCTACGCGCTGCCGGCCCACAACCGCCCTTTGCGGGGCACGGAAACAGCGGAACTCAAGGCCCGGTACCCGGAGTTCCGGCGGGCTCAGCGGCTGTCTCGGGGCGGGACCGTTTTCGAGCCGCCGACCAGGTCGGCCCTGGAGGTGGGCGTGGCGGAGCGCACGGCCACCTACGAGACTGCCTGGGGCTCGGGGCTGCTGAGCGGACTGCTGCGCACCTACACCGACATCCTGACCGACGAGAAGGCCAACGAGACCGTGGCCGAGTTCGTCCGCTCCAAGATCCGGTCGATCGTCACCGACCCGGCGACGGCCGAACTGCTGTCCCCGCGCACGTTCCCGTTCGCGACCAAGCGTCCCTGCCTGGACACCGGCTACTACGCCACCTACAACCAGCCGCATGTGACGCTGGTGGACCTGCGCACAACCCCGATCGAGACGATCACGCCCCGGGGCATCCGGACCTCGGAGGGGGAACACGCCCTCGACGCGATCGTCTTCGCCACCGGCTTCGACGCCCTGACCGGCTCCCAGCTCGCCATCGACATCGTGGGCAAGGGCGGAGTGACGCTCCGGGAGAAGTGGGCGGACGGCCCGCGGCACCACTTGGGACTCGTCTCGGCCGGCTTCCCCAACCTCTTCACCGTCCTCGGACCCCTCAGCCCGTCCGTGCTCACCAACATCGCGGTGTCCCTGGAACAGCAGGTGGAGTGGATCACTGACTGCATCGCCCATCTGCGGAGAAACGGTCTCACAGAGATCGATGCCGCTCCGGCGGCCGAGGCGGACTGGACCGCCCAAGTGGCGGAAATCGCCGCCCGGACGCTCTACCCGGCCGCAGCCTCCTGGTACACGGGAGCGAACATACCGGGCAAACCTCGCGGGTTCCTGGTCTACGCGGGCGGGCTGGACCGGTACCGGGGGGAGTGCGACGCCGCGGCCCGGAGCGGATACTCCGGTTTCGTCCTCTCCGCCACGTCCTTCTCATAGGCAGCGTCCCCAGCGAGCCCGGCGGCCAGGGCGGCCCCGGTGGTCGCGACCGCGCCGCAGGAGTCGTGACCCAGCACCACGACCAGCGGGCAGTCCAGCACGCTCACCGCGTACTCGATGCCGCCCAGCACCGGTGCTCGGCGCCCCGCAACCCAGCGCGCGTCGCCGGCCGGCAGGAGGTCGAAGGCTTGGGACGGCGAGGCCCGGCGGCGCGCCCATCTTGGACGGCGGGAGGTGCTGCGAAATGTGGACGCGATCGCGCTGCGCAACTCGCCGATGAGGTCGGCGAGTTCGTCGTGGTTGAGCCAGGATCCCTCGCCAGGTGACGACCGAAAGTCATCCCAACGTCGGGTGACGAGGGCCGAGGAATTCGCGGGCCCGATAGGCGCGGTCATGAGGTGCCTGTGCTGCCAGTGCCAGTGCCAGTGCCTGCGCCGGTGTCGACGTCCTCGTACGCGGGGCCGCCCGCCCTCCCCGGCTCGCCCTTGCGTACGGAGCCGGCGGCGCGGGCGGCCGGGTGGTCGGCGCGGGCGGAGGAGGCCAGCTGCCAGGGCACGCTGGTGACCATCACACCCGGGGTGAAGAGCAGCCGGGTCTTGAGCCACAGCGCCGACTGGTTGTGCAGCAGGTGCTCCCACCAGTGCCCGACGACGTACTCGGGGATGAAGACACCGACCACATCGCGCGGGCTTTCCCGCCGGATGCTCCGCACATACTCCACGACCGGCCGGGTGACCTCCCGGTACGGCGAATCGATGATCTTCAGCGGGACCTCGATGTCGTACGCGCGCCACTGCCGCTGGAGTTCGGCGGCACTCTCGCGGTCCACCGCGACCGTGAGTGCCTCCAACTGGTCCGGCCTGAAGGCACGGGCGTAGGACAGCGCCCGCAGGGTCGGCTTGTGGATGGTGGACACCAGCACGATCGAGAGGACCCGGGACGGCAGCGTCAGCTCGGTACGGGGGTCGGTCACCTGAAGTTCGGCCGAGACGGTGTCGTAGTGGCGGCGGATGCCCCGCATCATCACCCACAGCACGATCCCCGCGAGCACGGCCAGCCAGGCGCCCTGCAGGAACTTGGTCGCCAGCACGATCACCAGGACCAGCCCCGTGACGCAGGCGCCCACCCCGTTGACGACCCGCGCCACCTGGTATCGGCGGCGCACTGCCGAATCCGTCTCGGTGCGCAGCTCCCGGTTCCAGTGCCGGACCATGCCTGACTGGGAGAGCGTGAACGAGGTGAAGACTCCGAGGATGTAGAGGTGGATGAGGTCGGTGACATTCGCCTTGTAGCTCCACAGCAGCAGCCCGGCGACGATCGCGAGAGCCAGAATGCCGTTGGAGAAGGCCAGCCGGTCGCCGCGGTTGTGCAGCTGGCGCGGCAGATACCGGTGCTGGGCGAGGATGTCCGCGAGCATGGGGAAGCCGTTGAACGCGGTGTTCGCGGCCAGGATCAGGATCAGCGCCGTCGCGGCCTGGATGAAGTAGAAGCCGAAGCTGTCCGACCCTCCGAACACGGACGCCGCCAGCTGGGCGATGACGGTCCGCTGGGTGTGCGTGCCGCAATCGGCCAGCCCGGTCAGCCGGCATGGGTCCTCGACCATGTGGACCTTCGCCACGATCGCCAGCGTGGTGACCCCGACGAACATCGTGACCGCGATGGCTCCCATCGCCAGCATGGTCGCCGCCGCGTTGGCCGACTTGGGCTTGCGGAAGGCCGGTACGCCGTTCGAGATCGCCTCGACACCCGTCAGCGCCGTACAGCCGCTGGAGAACGCCCGCAGCACCAGCATCAGCAGCGCGAAGCCCGCGAGGCCCACGTCACCGGGCTCCGCCTCGATGCCGTACCGCGCACTCTCGGCCACGGGGGCGTCGCCCACCAAATACCGGATGAGACCTGTACCGCACATGATCAGCACACCGCCGATGAACAGATACGTCGGCGTCGCGAAGGCACGGCCGGACTCCCGCACCCCGCGCAGATTGATCGCGGCCAGTAGCGCCACGAAGCCGACCGCCATCAGCACCCGGTAATCGGCCAGCTCCGGCACCGCCGAGATGATGTTGTCCACACCCGAAGCGACCGAGACCGCGACCGTCATCACGTAGTCGACGAGCAACGACGACGCGACCACCAGCCCGGCCGACGGGCCGAGATTGGTCGAAGCGACCTCGTACGAACCACCACCGCTCGGATAGGCGTGCACCACCTGGCGGTACGACAGCACCACCACGGTCATGAGCGACACCACGGCGACCGCAATCCAAGGCGTGAAGTGGAGGTAGGCCAGTCCGCCGAGGGTCAGGACCAGCAGGATCTCCTGCGTGGCATACGCCACCGACGACAGCGGGTCGGACGCGAAAATGGGCAGCGCGAGCCGCTTCGGCAGCAGGGTCTCGCCCAGCTCCTCACTGCGCTTGGCCCGCCCGATCACCAGGCGCTTCAGCAGACCGGTCACGTTGAGCACGCCGCGAGCGTATGCGCGGCAGCCTTCGCCCGAGCCCCATGACAACGCCGAAGATCGCGAGTGACCCGGACGGGCGTACACGGTTGCTGGTCGGTGTCGGTGTCGGTGTCGGTGTCGGTGTCGGTGTCGGTGTCGGTGTCGGTGTCGGTGTCAGTGCCAGTGTCCGTGTCGCGGTGGGAGTTCTGTCCGACCCGTTCCCCGGCGCCGAACCCGGGCTCACCAGCTGACCGTTACGGTGCGGGCATGGTGAATTTCGTGCTGGTTGCAGGTGCGCGGCTCGGGGCGTGGGCGTGGGACGAGGTGGTGCCGTATCTGCGTGCGGCCGGCCACGGCGTTCACCCGGTGACACTGTCCGGTCTTGCCGACAAACGGGGTGTGCCGGCGGGACAGCAGATCCACGTCCAGGACATCGTTGACGAGGTCGAACGCAAGGATCTGCGCGACGTCGTCTTGGTCGGGCACAGCTACTCGGGCATCCCGGTCGGTCAGGCCGCCGAGCGGATCGGCGACCGGCTGGCCCGCGTGGTCTTCGTCGACTCCAGCGTTCCGACCGATGGCGAGTCATTCGCCTCCGCCTGGCCGGACGGTGGGGCGGAGCTGAAGGCATCGATCGCCGAGAACGGGGGGTTTTGGCCGCTCGTGCCGGCAGCGCACTACGACGGCCAGGGTCTCACCGATGAGCAGATCGCGCGGATCGTGGGTGGCTCGACGCCGCATCCGGGTGCCTCTCTGACCGAGCCCGCTGTGCTGGCACGGCCGCTCGGTGACCTTCCATCGACGTACATCAAGTGTCTGCTCGCGGGGGCCGAGCCGAGCGACGACGTGGCCAAGTTGCTGACCAGCGATCACTGGCGGCTGGTCGAGTTGGACACCGGTCACTGGCCGATGTTCTCCCAGCCGCGCGAGCTGGCGCAGCTCTTCCTCGCCGGGGCAGGGGAGTGACTGCAGGTCCTGGCGCTCGCGGTGGTCGGCTGCCGGCCGAATGCTGGAGGTCGACCGCTTCGGGATCCTCGCGTCCTGCGGTTGCGATCTAAAGCTGAAGCGTCGCATCGAAGTCTCCGCTCATGACCCGCCGGACAGGCCATAGGATCCTCGCCCATGGGGGCGGACATCGATGGTGCGATTGAGACACGCGAGTCCGGCGGCGGCTGGAAGACCGAGGTGGATCTGCTGGACTTCGGGCTCGTGCGGCAGCGTGACGCCTGGGAGTGCCTCTTCGGCTTCGGCTCGGGCCTCGGCGTGGAACGGCCACTGTTCGACCGGCGGGGGCTTCCGGACGACGTCTCGGCGCCGGTCGCCGACACGGGGGCGGAGGACTGGCAGCACAGCCACTCGTACGCCACATGGGCCGAGGTCGCGGCGGTCGACTGGGACGGGCCTGTGTGCGACGGTCCCGACTACACCCGCGTCGGCGTGTGGCGGCCGGGCCCGGACGGCGGGCTCGCCCTGGACGACGTGATCTGGGCACCGGTCGAGGTCCTCGACGCGGCGGAGGAGCTCTTCGGCGAGGATCTGATGCCATCGGAATGGCCGCCGAGCAGCGAGATCCGTCTGAACGGCGCCGTGTACCGCCCGGTGGTCCTCACGCCCCGTATGTTCGCCCCGCCGGATCGCAGCTGGGGCCCGGTATGGGCGGCGATGCGCGAACTGGCGGCCGTGTACGGGGATGAGAACGTCCGCTTGGTGGTCTGGTTCGGCTGAGCCGGGCAAGGTCTGGTGCTCGGACTGGGAAGGTTCGCCGAGGTGGCGATTCCGGCGATTGGGTGGGCGGTGATGGCGGTGATGGCGGTGATGTCTTTTCCGACTGCTGGGGTGCGGTGGCTGAGCCTGTCTGTGTGCGCAGGTTGGCCGACCAGGGGGGAGAAGTGGAAGTAGATCGTGCGCCGGGGCAGCACCAGTTCGGTGCGGTACCGGCGCGCGACCCCGGCGCCGCACAGGCGGCGACCACTCCTAGGCCGCGGTGAAGTCGATCCGGTCGCCTGCGGTGGCGCAACAATCCCGGCGGACGTTTGTGGTCAACGCACCAGCTGCTGGGCCTGGGCCAGTACTTCGGTGAGACGTGTACGGACAACGTCCAGCGCGGCGATCTTCTCCTCCACGTCCGTGAGCCTCCGAGCGATGACCCGTGCACTCGAGGGGCAGACGGGACCATCGGCGATGTCTTGACCGAGACAGGGAAGCAAGGCACGGACGTCATTGGCGGTGAGGCCGATCGAGAGCAGCAGCTTGATGTTGACCACCTGGCCGACTGCTGTCTCGTCATACTCCCGATACCCGTTCGGCGCTCGCCGGGGGTGGAGCAGGCCCTGCTGTTCGTAATAGCGCAGTGCCCGAATGGTGGTGCCGGCCTCGTTCGCCAGCTCTCCGATCAGCATCGTTCCCCCTCTTCACCCAGCTTCACCCAGCCGCGCTCAGTCCCCCGTCGACACGGATGACCGTACCGGTGAGGTAACCGGCCTCGGGGCGCGTCGCGTTCACGATCCACCAGGCGATCTCCTTGGGCTGAGCGATACGCCCGAGCGGGATTCGGGCCCGAAACTCCTTGCCTGCCACGGCGATCTGCTCGTCCGAGAGCCCGGATTGGCTCAGCACCGGTGTCGCCGTTATCCCTGGGGCCACCGACAGAACGCGAATGCCGCGCTGCGCGAGCTCGACTGCCCACGTGTGGGTCAGGAAGTCCAGAGCCACCTTCGTTGATCCGTAGATCGAGTTGTCCGGCCAGCCGTAGTGGGGCGGGTTGGAGGAGATGTTGACGATGGTGGCACCGGCCCCCAGGTGAGGCAGAGCGTGCTGGGTGAGGAACACCGGGGCGAGAAGGTTCGTGGCGAGCTGTTCCTCGGCGACTTTCCGGTCGATCGCACCGAGCGGAGCAGGACGAGTGATCGCGGCGTTGTTGACCAGGACATCGATGCGGCCGAACGCTTCCACCGCAGCGGCCACGATGTCGGCGGGGGCATTGGGCTCGGCGACGTCGGCCACGAACGTTCGGATGCGCGGGTGTTCTCCGGCCGTCTGCGCCAAGCGTTCGCCAGTCCGGCCGACGATGAGAACGTCGGCCCCCTCGGCGGCGAACTGCTGGGCGGCCACACGACCGATCCCGGTGCCTCCTCCGGTGATCAGCACTGCCCGGCCGCGAAGGGTAGGTGTCTCTTCCATGCGCGTGACGCTAAGCCTTGACCCTGGCGTCAAGGTCAAGGTCAAGGACTGGCAGACGACATCAGGCATCCACCCCGGCGAACGTTCGTGGTCGACGCACCCAGAACAGACAGGGGCTTAAAGAGGCTTGACGGGGATTGACGGGGCTTGACGGGGCTTAAAGCGATCGGCGAATGGATCACCTGGGCTCGGCTGCGCGGCTGGGCCACTGCGAGCGGTCTTCCGGAGTGAGGAAGAAGAACCAACCTGGCGTGACTTGGTAGGAGCTTTCGCAGGTGGCGAGGTTCGCGCCGCTGTGCACCGCCGCGCGGTAGGCGATGCCGCTTCCGAGGTAGTCCGCGCTGTCCGCTCCCACAAGGAGAAGGAGTGCCACGGCCAGGTGAAGCATCGGACGCAGGGGACGGCGTGTGGGTTTTCTGATGGCGCGGACGGTTCCGGTCACGGATACGGCTGCGGCTCCGGCGATGAACAGGACCGAAGCCAAGGTGAGCGCCTTCAGGGATCCTGGGGTTCCACACAGGATGTAGAACTGGGGTGACGGAACCGCAGCGGGCGAGCGCTCGTAGAGAGCGAGCCAGACGGCTGCCATCCCTGATGCCGGGATAACAAGCCACAACCGGTAGTTCCTCGCCCGCCGTCCGACTATTGGTTCGCCCTGCATGCATCTTCCTCATTCGGTACCCGGACCAGTCGGCGCCGACCTTCGTCCAGTGCTCGGTGGCCCTGCGATCGCGTCAGCTTACGACCCGACTGCCAAGCGCATCAGTACGTCGCCAGGCAGGTGGGACGGCAGGCAACGGAAGCTGCCGTGGGGATCTTGCGGCGAGGGGCATCCGGCACACCATCCCGGATCCCGGCCGTGGCCACTCGCTATGACAAACGCGGCCACATCTTCCTCAGCACTGCCACCACAGCAGCCCTGGTTATCTGGCTCCGCACGTAATCGTTCGGCCAGACCCAGGACGTGTCGCGTAGTTCTGCCATGTCGACGCGCCAGCACCCGCCCTCGTGACGAGCGGTCGGGACTCTCGTTCGAGCCTCAGGGTCGAAGATCGATAGGGTAACCATTACTACCCAATACCAGGAGGAACCGTATGCCCGTTGTTATTGCGACGATCAAGACCAAGCCCGGCCGACGCGATGAGGTTCTGAACGCCTTCGAGAAGCACGCCCCGGCCGTTCACGCCGAGAATGGCTGCCAGCTCTATGCCGTCCACGCCGGAGCAGACCGAGTCGTGGTGGTGGAGAAGTGGGCCGACCAGGCCAGCCTGGATGCCCACAGCCAAGGCCAGGCTCTCGGTGCGATTGCCACCGCGATCACCGATGCACTCGCCGAGCCCCTCGATATCGCAGTCATGGACGCTTTCCCGACCGGAGACACCACGAAGGGCGTGCTCTAAGGGCTGTTTGGCGGGCATGAGCGGAGCCAGAGGCGGATGGCGGCAACGGTCACTGTGCTGTGGAACCGTACGCCACGAAGCCGGTGAATCGGCCGCCCGCGCTGCCGCGGCGCTGGCGGTCGGCCCGCTGGTCCTTGCGCTGGGGAATGGTGCGCTTGAATCTGCCGACGCCGTAGACACCGCCGGTTCCGGCGGGACGAGTGCGCTTTGTCGCCGCCCAGGCGATCGGGGCGCGTGCGCGGATGACCGCGAGCCGGACGCGGGACACGGATGCGTTCGAGGACCGGGATCAGTTGTGGGGCATCGCCCCACTGGTCTGGTGCGATGACGAACGCCCTGGCACACGCCCCACCGGACAGTACCCAGCGCCCTCGGACAGCACCCAGCCCCCTGCCGGACCTGATTCGGGGCGCATCGAGCGTGTGATGGGTGCCGTCTCCGATCAACACATCACGGCGACGTCATCCCTCATCACTTGGCTCCACCCCATCCACCCCATCCTTCCCCCTGCTTGCCATGCGCCGTACGGCCTGGTTGACCGCTTCGATGACGAGGCTGACAGCGATGACGGCAATGGAGCGCAGCCACCACGGGGCGCCGTAGTGCTCGCCGAGGATGAGTGCGACAACAAAGCCGATGGGGATGGTGAGCCAGATGGGCAGGTTCGGGATGTCCTGCTTCTTCTTCGTGTCGCTCACGGTGGGGGGCACGGTGGTTCCTTCTGTTCTTCGGCTGATGTCCCCCGGCATGGAGAAGTCGGGGGACATCATAAGATCAGGCCGGGTCCTCGTCAGTCAGCGAAGGCATCGCGTGCGGACGCAGGACCATGAGAGCGCCTTCCAAGGTCGCCACCATGGCAAAGGGGAATCGGTCGACCTCAAGACAGAGCGCAACGTCATCAGGGTGGACTCCTTGACGCACCCCCTCCGTCAGTTCGGCGGCGGCGCGCGATGCGGCAGCACGGCGGAGGAACTCAGCAGCATCTGTCCCAACTTTGGTGGCCGTCCGAGCGATGTATTGAGCACACGCCAGGTCTTCATCGGCCTGCCCATCTTCGCCAGTGACCACGAACGTGACACTGTCGCTCTTGTGCGTCCGCAACAGCTGCGCCGTTGCCTCCGCCACCACGAAGCTGGCGCACAGCACCAGCGGCGCCTCCTTGACCGCAAGGGCGCCGACCGTCCCCGCCGTGGTTTTCTGCACAACGGTCCGTCCGCCGAGGTCGATGGACCGCAGTAGGCCCGGGGAGTTGACGGTGTCGAACCCGGGCGCGGACGGACCGTCTTTGAGCGCCACCCAATCCGGGTGGCGAGCCTTGAGCGCCAGCGCTTCGTCCAGCGACTCAGCAAGAACGATCTTTTCCGCCCCCTGGGCAAAGGCCCAGGCAGCCACGGTGAAAGCACGCATGACGTCGACTACGACCGCCACGGACGGGACTTCGGTCAGGTCAGAGATACCAAGGAAACGAGCGTCCATGCCGGTCATGATCGCGCGTGCCCAACCCGATGCACCCAGAGAGTGATAGGCATCATGTCGACGGTCCCGGGATGCGACACCTCCGGCTGCCTGCGGCGTCGCGAAGTAGTCCGCAAGGTTCTATGGAGTCCGCACGGAACTCTCCTACGTCGCCGCAGGCGCAAGGGCTGCCTCGGTCCGCTTCCTGCTGCGTCGGCTCGTGTCAGGACCGGGCGAGGATGCAGAACTCGTGGCCCTCCGGGTCGGTCAGGCACTTCCACGGGACGTCGCCCTGGCCGACGTCGAGGTCGCTGGCGCCGAGGGCCCGCAGCCGTGTTGCCTCCGCCTCGTGATCGTCACTGGGGTACCGCAGCAGGTCGAGATGGACGCGGTCAGGCACGGTCTTCACGCCGGGCGTGCGGAGGAACTCGAGGTAGGGGCTAACACCCTTGGCGGAGCGCAACACCGCATGTTCGTCGGTCACTTCGTGCAGGGTCCAGTCCATCGCCTCGTCCCAGAACCGGGCCATGGCCCGTGGGTCCTCGCAGTCGACCACCACCCGGGCGATTGGCCCGGTGTCCTGGTAAATCTCCCGAGGTTCGAGCACGCAGAACTCGTTGCCCTCCGGGTCGGCGAGGACCGTCCACGGTACGTCGCCCTGACCCACGTCTACGGGCGTCGCACCGAGAGCCTTCAGACGCGCGACCAGCTCCGCCTGGTGGGACGCAGAGGTGGTGGCGAGATCGAGGTGCACACGGTTCTTTGTTGCCGTCTTGGGTTCCGGGACGGCGATGACGTCGATGCATACGCCGACCGGGTCCAGCCAATCGAAGCCGACGGGCTTGGCGGCGGTCGCGCCCGGTTCCGAGCTGGAAACACTCCAGCCGAGCGCCTCCCCCCAGAACCGGCCGACCACCGAGTCATCCAGAGCCTTGATGTTCACCAGAACAGGTCGCAGTGCCATGCCGGCGATCCTATGTACGCTGCAACGACATCCGCAGGTACCTTCGCCAAACAGAGATCACATCACCAGCCGCCATGCTCGGCTCGCCAACTAGGGCCTGTCTTCAGTCGTGATCGGGCGGGATGGAGGCTGCGGAGCCACCTGACGCGCCACGCAGATGGCGAGCGGCGAGGTGGCTCTCGTGTGTGACGCCCCGGCAGAAAGGTATTGTGCCAGGTCAGATGCACGGTGATCATTGAGGCGCCCCTCGGCCGACCGGTTGGAGGGCCGACCGACCTACCGATCCACAGGGGGACCCTCCGTGCGCAAGCTCGTGTACTACGTCGCCGCCACTCTCGACGGTTTCATCGCCGGGCCCGACGGCGCCGATCCCACAGGACCCGATGGCTTCTGGCCGATCTCCGATGACTATGTACGACACATGGCCGAGGAGTACCCCGAGACCCTGCCCGCCCCGGCAAGGGAAGCACTGTCCATCACCGCGGAGGGCACGCACTTCGACACCGTCCTCGAGGGGCGCAAGTCGTACGAGATCGGCCTGGAAGCCGGTATCACCGACGCCTACCCGCATCTGCGGCACTTGGTGTTCTCCACCACTCTGACCGAGAGCCCCGACCCGGCCGTGGAGCTGGTCACGAGCGACCCGGTGGCGAAGGTGCGGGAGCTGAAGCAGGAGGACGGCAAGGACATCTGGCTCATCGGTGGCGGCGAACTGGCCGGCACCCTGTACGCCGAGATCGACCAACTGATCGTCAAGCTGGGCCCGTTGACCACAGGCGGCGGCATCCCCCTCTTCGGCCGCAAGGCCGCTTTCGACCCGCGCATCTGGAACCTCACGGACCACACCGTCCTGGGTAGCGGGGCGGCTTTCCTGACCTACACCCGCGACTAATGTGATCAAGGTGGGGGACGTCACTTACCAGCGGGGGAGTCCAGCCGGTAGATAACTCCGGCGGTGCGTAGCGAACTTACGGTCTCCGGCTTCTCTGCGGCGGTTGTAGTGGGCCCTGGCACACATAGGGATCGTTGAGTCCCAGGCTGACGTCCCAGGTGGTCAGTCCGGCCTCGTCCGCCCGGTTTCGCAGGGCGGTGACGACGTCACGAGGTCTCCGGTGTTCAGGTTCTTCCTGTTCTTCCTGGTCGATGAACCTGAACACCGGAGACCGAGGTGTGACCGACGAGCGTCAGAGCGGGTTGAGGCGGGCCTTGAGCAGGCAGAACTCATTGCCTTCGGGGTCGACCAGGACATGCCACTGCTCCTGCCCTGTCTGGCCGATGTCGGCCGGGCGCGCACCGAGCTTCAGAAGGCGTTCGAGCTCGGCGTCCTGGTCGCGGTCGGTGGCGTTGACGTCGATGTGCAGCCGGGATTTCCCCTTCTCCGGCTCGTCCCGGTAACTGAGGATGATCGTCGGCTGCGGTCCACCGAACCCTTCGCGCGGCCCGATCTCCAGCGTGCCGTCGTCCTCGCGATCGAGCACGACGAAGTCCAGGACCTCGCACCAGAACCGCGCCAGCAGCTCAGGGTCGCGGCAACCGAGCACGAGCTCACTGATACGACATGCCATTACGAAACCTGCTCTCGGTGTGGGGGCTGCCGGGGAGGCCACAGGCGAACCGCGTGGGCTCCCAGCAGTGGAAAACATCCCGCGACCGTACCGGACGAGGTGAGCACGGAGAAGTGTTTTCAGGGACGGCCCTGTTTGGGCAGTCGGGCAAGACCGTTGGCCATGTAGCAGGGAAGCCGACATTGCGTACGACCTGGGCCAGGTCCGGGGCCGGGTCTCGTGGGGCCTTCCCTGGACAGCCCTCGGCAGCCCTCAGCCGACAGTGAGCACGATCTTGCCCCGGGTCCGGCCCAACTCCCCGTACGCGTGTGCCTTGGCCGCCTCCGCCAACGGAAGCACGGTGTCGACCTCGGCCCGCAACTTCCCTTCCTCCACCAGCCGGGCGATCGCCCGCAACCCCGCCGAGTCCGGCTCGACCACCGTCCAGCCGGAGCGCACGCCGGCTGCCTCGGCCGCGGCCGCCGCCGGCAGGTCGTCCGGTGACGGCAGCGTCACCAGGTGGCCGCCGCGACGCAGCACGTCGAGGGACCGCGTGCCGTAGTCGCCGCCGAACGCATCCAGGACGATGTCCACGCCCCGCACCGCCTCGGTGAAGTCCACGCGCGTGTAGTCGATGACGTCGTCGGCGCCGAGCCCGCGCAGGAAGTCGTGCTTCTCGGCACGGGCCGTTCCGATGACGTACGCGCCCCGCGCCTTGGCGATCTGCACGGCGAGGTGGCCGACGCCGCCCGCGGCCGCATGGATCAGTACCCGCTGACCGGCCTGTAGCCCGGCGGTGTCGACCAGGGACTGCCAGGCGGTGAGCGCGGCCAGCGGCAGCGCGGCGGCCTGGACATGGTCGATCCCGGCCGGCTTGCGGACGAAGCGCCGGGCGGGAGCCGTGACGAACTCGGCGTAGCCGCCCGCCTGTTCCGGGAAGTGCGGCATACCGAAGACCTCGTCGCCGGGCGCGAAGAGGGTCACTCCGGGGCCGACGGCCTCGACGGTGCCGGAGATGTCGTAGCCGAGGATCGGGGGGTCGCCGAAGGGGACGAACGGGCCGCCCGCGCGGATCTTCCAGTCGACCGGGTTCACGCCGGCGGCATGGACCCGGACCAGGATCTCCGTCAGACCCGGCTCGGGGCGTTCCACCTCGATCGGGGTCAGAACCTCGGGGGCGCCCCATGCACGGGGGCTGACAGCGCGCATCGTCTTCGTCTCGCTCATCTATGTGTCCTCTCTGGTGAGTGGGACACCAGCGTCCGTCGGCACAACCGATCATGGTGTTGGCAGTTTGGTCATCATGCGACAGGATCTGGCCATGGCAGTCAACGGCAGGGGCAGTGGCAGTGGCAGAGGCAGCGACGGGGGCAGTGATGGCGACAGCTGCGGTCCCAGGGGCAGGGGGAGTGGCAGCGACCGGCATAGTGTGGTGGTCCTTGCCCAGGAGGGTGTCTATCCCTTCGAACTGAGCATTCCGTCACGGGTTCTGGGCAACGCGGAGGACGCCGCGGGGAGGTCGCTGTACGAGGTGGTCGTCTGCAGCCCGGACGGCTCATCGGTGAGCAGCGACGCCGGGTTCTCGGTGGTGGTCGAGCACGGGCCAGAAGCGCTGGCCGCCGCGGACACCGTGATCATTCCGCCCACCAACCGGCTCGGCCCCTTCGGACAGGGCGATCCGCTTCCCCCGGAGACCGCAGCCGCGCTGGCACGGGTCCGCCCCGGGACCCGCATGGTGTCCATCTGCACCGGTTCGTACGTCCTGGCCGCAGTGGGTCTGCTCGACGGCCGACCCGCGACCACACACTGGCAGGTCGCCCGGGATTTCCAGCGCACCTTTCCGCGCGTCAAGGTCGACGAGGACGTGCTCTTCGTGGACGACGGCGACGTCCTGACCGCCGCCGGAGCCGCCGCGGGCGTCGACGTCTGCCTGCACCTCCTACGCCGCGACCACGGTGCCGCCGTCGCCAACCAGGTGGCCCGCCGCTGTGTCGTACCGCCGTGGCGCGACGGCGGGCAGGCCCAGTTCATCGAACGGCCGGTGCCCGAGCCGATGTCGGCGACCACGGCCGCGACCCGTGCATGGGCACTGGAAAGGCTGCAGGAGCCACTGACACTCGGTCAGCTCTCCGCCCACGCCCGGATGAGCCTGCGCACGTTCACCCGGCGATTCCGCGACGAGGTCGGCGAGACCCCGGGCCGCTGGCTGACGGCCCAGCGCCTCGAACTGGCCCGCCAGCTCCTGGAGACCAGCGATCTCCCCGTCGACCTGGTGGCCCATCGCGCCGGGTTCGGCACCGCCAACTCGCTGCGCCAGCACATGCGTTCCCTGCTGGGCGTCTCACCGGTCGCGTACCGTCGTACGTTCCAGGCGACCCCCAGCCGCCCGTGAGAAGCGCTTCGGGCGGTGCCCGTCGGGACGCCGCGACGCCGCGGAGACGGATCGGACACCCATCGGACACCCCTGGATCCGTCAGGTCTCCACCCTCATCACATCGGCGATCTCGGCGCCCTGTGCTGGGCTGCGGCGCCATCGGCGTGACCAGGCGATCAGATGATCGTTGAACTGCCTGGTGCTGGCGGCGACGGTCAGCAGGCGGCGACTTCGCCGATGGCCGTGGGGTGGGCGATCTCAGCCGCGGGGTGGAGTGGGCGGCGAAGCGCAGGTGGTATGGCGTTCCGCGTTGTCGATCCGATCCGGTACGGGATGGCGGTGACGCGGCGGGCCGGCGGCCGGTGGCAGTAGTCGGCTGATCGAAGGCGCGGTGGGGATGTTGGGGAACGAGACGGCAGATGCCGCCACCCCAGAGCTGTACAGGTCCTACGAGCTGTGTGAACGCGTCGCTCAGCGGCTTCTGGGGCCATTCTGGAGCCCGAGCCAGGCGCTGCCCAGCGAGGTCCGGCCTCGTATCAGCTCCGTGGTCGGCTTCGCGCTGTGGACCGATCGTCTCGCCGACGAAGGCGGGCGAGCCCATCGGGAACGGAGGCTTGCGCAGTGGTGCGCGGACACGCTGGGCGAGGTGCGTGCAGGGCGCAGCGAACACCCGCTGCGACGGGCGTTCGTCCACACCATGCGCCAGTGGGATCTCGATGTCGCACTTCTTGAGCAGTTTCTGGAGGCCACCCAGGCCGACAGTGCGGCCCCGCCCGCGTTTGCCACGTTTGCAGACCAGCGGCGCCACCTGTGGGGAGTCGGCGGATCCATGGGCGAGATGTGGACTCCGCTACTTGAGCCCTGTAATGCGGAGGCGGCGCTGCTGATGTCGGTACTGGCCGAGGCAGGCACGGTGGCGGACATCTTGCAGGACTTTCCGATCGACCTCGCCAGGGGCCGGTGCTATCTGCCGGGCGACGACTTGCAGCGACTCGGACTGGAAGTCGGCGACCTTGCGCTCGGCGAGCCACGCGACGCGCTGGACGAACTGATCGGCCTTCAGGTCGCTCGTGCCCGTGACCTGCTGGAGCAGGCGGTGCCGGTGGCAGGCATGGTGCAGGCTGCGTGCCAGCCCTTCGTGCACGCCATGATCCTCGGCGTGGAGTGCTCGTTGGAGGAGGCCGGGCGCCTGCGGTCCCGAGTGCTGCGCGAAGGCATTTCCCCGGAGACGCTGACCGTTTCACGTCCATGGCCGGAGCGGTCCGACCACCGGCCGGGGCCGGCGCCCGCACACGTCGCGGTCATCATGGACGGCAATCGGAGGTGGGCGGCCCAACGCGGCCTGTCACCGACCGAGGGCCACAGCGCCGGTGGGCGAGCCGCGGTCAGGCTGCTCCATTCCGCACTGCGGCTGGGCATCCGCCACCTGAGTGTGTTCGCGTTCTCCACGGAGAACTGGAACCGCCCCCGCGAGGAGGTGGACCGCCTGTTCGACGTGATGGCCGAGGGGATCACGAAGGCCGCTGAATGGATGCATCGCAGCGGTGTGCGGGTGCGCTGGTGCGGACAGCGTGACCAGTTGGACCAGTCGGTGGCCTCCGCGCTGGTCCTGGTCGAGAGTCTGACCTCGAACAACACGGCCCTGACGCTGAACGTCTTCGTGGATTACGGGGGCCGGGACGAGATGGTGGCCGCCGCCCGCGCGCTGGCCGCCGAGGCGGTCGCCGGGACCATCCGCCCCGAGGACATCGGACCCGAGGATGTCGTCAGGAACCTGTGCGCGCCCGATCTGCCCGAGGTCGACCTGCTGATCCGTACGTCCGGTGAGCAGCGGATCAGCAACTTCCTGCCCTGGCACCTGGCCTACGCCGAGTTGGTGTTCGAGCCGGCGCACTGGCCCGACTTCAGCTACCAGCACCTGCTGGCCGCCGTCATGGAGTACTCCGGTCGGCAACGCCGCTTCGGCGCCGACGCCGGCGACCATGCCGGTTCAGTGGAGATGACCGAGGCTGATTCTGAGGCCGAGTGAGCCCCGGTCTCCCTGGTCAGCTTCGGGGCGGAGTGTAGGTGCCTTCGGCTGTGAGGTGCCCCAGGACGCTGTCGACGGTGAAGGGCGAAGCGCCCAGGGCCGTCGTGAACGCCTTGAGCGACTCCTCGGTCGGGCGCACCGGCACACCGGTGAGCCGGACCTTCAGCGGCCGGCCCGGCTGAGCGGGCTCGGCCACCAGCCGCCCCTCACTCATGCTGCACCGGAGTAGGGACTGCCCGCCGGACTTGACGCCATTGACCGTGCAGGTGCCGGAGGCCAGTTCGTCCCCCAGCGCGGGCTCCAGCTCGGTGATCTGGAACTCGCCGGTCGGTGTCCGCACCAGCAGCCCGCCGTCGAGCACGCCGCGGCCCTGCGCCTTCGGGAGGTCGGCCAACGCCGGGTCGCCCGTTGCCGATCGCACCGGAAACCGCATCCCGATTCCGTCGTGGCCCCTGACCTGAGTGGCCGGGGCAATCGCCTCAACTGTGGCCTTGTTTTGGTCGAGTTGCGCTTGGGCCTTCGGGGTCCACCGGATCTCCACCCATCCGTCGGAGACCGTGCCCCACATGTCATCCTGTGCGGCGGCGGATGCATTCGTCGTGAAGTGTGCCAGGAGTGGAGCGGTAAGCACCCCACTCAAGATCGCTCGCCGGGTCGCACTCATTTTGTGTCGTCAACCCCTTCCCCGGCCGCGGAACGCGGCCCCCAGCGATTGTCCAGCGGCCCCGGGGACCACGCCATGCCGTACAGCTGAGCAACACCCAAAAGGAGGACGGACGCAGAACTGACCTTGTGGGTAAAGGAGTTACCCGCTGACACATGGCTCACATGACTCACGACCAATGGTCAGCGGGCACAGCGGCACCGTCGGCCCGACACGGGCTCACGGGCGGATCGGGCAAGGCGCAAGGAACAGATGGCGCTGCCGTGGCGGCGCCCTGGCAGCGGAAGGTGATCCTCGGGTTCGTGGTCGGTGCGGGCGGGCTTCGTCCCCTTCCAGCACCAGCGTATGTCTGCTGGTTTGGGCGGAAGTTGCGGATTTTGAAGCCTGAAGGCCGCGCCAATGCGTGACCGTTCCCCAAGGTCGGCGGCTGGTTGATCGATTCTGCGGTGGGGCGGCGCGACGCTGCATAAGATCGCTGAGCTGGTGATCTCACACTTCGAGGGGTAAAGCCTTGCGCGGGGGCCAGGACGGCGACAGCGGGGGCGTCTCGGCGATTTCCCACCTTGCGGGCTCCGTGACAGGGGCCGGCTCCCGTGGTGTGAGGTTTCCCGTAGGCGAGCAAAGCACAGCTGACGCAGTCCGCTACGAACGGAGAGCACGAATGAGCCGCCCCGACCGCACGTCGGTGGACGACTACACCTCGCACGGCCCCGCGCCACAGGGCTGCCCCCACCGCGAGGGCAGGCTGGTCCTGTCCAACGAGGACATGCGAGACGGACCCGCCACGCTCTACCACAGGATGCGGGAACAGTACGGCCCGGTCGTGCCGATCGACCTCGACCCGCAGGGCACGGAGAACGGCACCCCGGCCTGGCTCGTCATCGGCTACAGCGAACTCCTCGAAGTCTGCTCCGACGAGGACCGCTTCAGCCGGGATTCGCGGCACTGGCGTGAACTGCGGGAGGGACGCCTCCCGGCAGACTGGTGGCTGCGGCCGCATGTGGCCCACCGCGACAACACGCGTTTCGCCGACACGCCTTACCACCAGCCCCGCCGGGACGCCCTGATACGTGCGCTGAAGTCGGTGGACCAGACCCACGTCGTCCGCCTCGTCACCACCTATGCCGACCAACTCATCGACCGGTTCTGCGCGTTGGGCGAGACCGAGGTGATCGCCGAGTACGCGCGGCCGCTTCCCCTCCTGGTCACCGCCCGGCTCTTCGGACTGCGCAGCCCCGGTGATCAGGCCAACCTGCTCGATGCGATCCACCGCATGCTGACCGGCGGAAAGCAGGCGCAGCGTGCGGACCACGAGATCACGAAGGTCCTCCAGAACCTGGTGGAGGACCGGCGTCTGACTCCTCAGGACGACCTGGCGTCCCGGCTCATCGCCGCCGCGCCCGGTCAGGACGACCAGGCCATACGCGAGGAGCTGTGGCTCCTGCTCCACGCCGGCGCGGGAGCCACCACGTACTGGATCGCGAACGCCTTCCAGCAGCTCGCCACGGACCACGGCCTGCGCACCGGTCTCAACAACGGCAGCCACACCCTGGACGCCGTGCTGCGCGCCACCCTGTGGAACGCTCCGCCGGCCGAGAACGTCATGGGCGCCTTCGCCAGGCGGGACACGGTCCTGGGAGGACGTCAGATCCAGACCGGCGACATGCTCGTGCTCGGCCTCGGCGGCGCCAACCACGACCCCATTCTCGGCACCGCCCGCGCCTCCTACACCACCAGCAACGACAGTCACCTCGCCTTCGGTGCCGGCGTGCACCGCTGCCCGGCCCCCGGGCAGATCCTCGGCGAGCTGATCACCTCGGTGGCCGTCGAGCGGCTGTGGCAGCGGTGCCCGAACATGAGCCTGGCCGAGCCCGGCACCCCGCTGTCCTGGGGGCCCTCGTTCGTGATGCGGGCACTGACCGCACTGCCCGTCGTCTTCGACGCATCCGAGCCCGGCAGCCGCCGCGCTCCAGATCTATCTGCATTCGGAGGTCCTGAATGGAGCTCACCACAGAGTTCCGACTCACCGACGGAGTACCCGCCGCGCACGAGCTCGAACTCGCCCGGCCCCTCTACCGACTCGATCCCCTCGGGCGCGACTTCCCGGCGGAAGGACAGGCCCTCCAGGCGCTCGGACCGGTCGTCCCTGTGGAGTTCCCTGATCGCGTGGTGGCGTGGGCAGTGACCCGGCGCTCTGTCGCCGACGCACTGCAGACCCACCCCGACGTACGCAAGTCCCCCGAATACTGGCAGGCATACCAGGACGGACTCATACCGGAGCATTGGCCGCTGCTGCAGTTCCTCACCACGCCGACCATGCTCATCATGGACGGCGCCGACCACACGCGGCTGCGCCAGCCCATCCAGCGGGCCTTCACGGCCCGTCGGGTCGAGGCACTGCGCTCGCGTGTCGAGGAGGTCGCCCGTGACCTCCTCGACACGCTCGCCCTCAGCGAGCCCGGTTCCGTCATCGATCTGCGCGCGACGTACGCGTTCCAGCTGCCGTTGACGGTGATCTGCGAGCTGTACGGCGTCGACGACCCGGAGATGCGCAGGCAACTGGCCGTTGACACAGGCTTGTTGCTCAGCAGCGCGACGCCGCCTGAGGCGCGGATGGGTGCCCAGGCCTCGATCTTCGGCACCATGTCCCGGCTGATCGGGCTCCGGCGCGCGACGCCCGGCCCCGACCTGACCACCGCCCTGATCGGCGAGTTCGAGGACGGCGCCCTGTCCGAGGAGGAACTGGCCGGCACGCTCTTCCTCATGCTGGTCGCCGGCCACGAGACCACGCAGAACCTGATCTCCAACGTCATCACAAGGCTCCTTGAGCACCCGGAACAGCTGGCCCGTCTCCTGGACGGGAGTCTTGGCGAGAATCCGTTCCCGGGTGTGGTCGAGGAGGGGCTGCGGTACGACCCCCCGGCCGCCGGCACCATGTTCCTGTACGCGGCCCGGGACGTGCAGATCGCCGGAGTGACCATCCGCGCCGGCGAACCCGTACTCCTCCACAATGCGGCGCTCGGCCGCGATGACGACGTCTTCCCCAACCCGCACGCCTTCATCGCAGACCGGGCCGACGCCCGCGGGCACCGCTCCTTCGGTCACGGCCCGCACCACTGCCTCGGCGCCCCCCTGGCCCGCCTCGAAGCGCAGGTCGCTCTCAGGGCCCTCTTCGAGAGGTTCACGGTCACGGCTGCCGAGCCGCTCGACACCGTGGGGCGGGTGACATCACTCTCCAGCAACGCCCCTGTGCGGGTGCCTGTCTACCTTCGGGAGCGGTAACCGCGTCGGAAAGGACGAGATCCCGACGACCACCTCGATCACCTCGATCACCTCGATCACCTCGATCACCTCGCTCACCGTGGTCGCCGGGATCTCGTCAACCGGAGCTGCTCAGCGCAGTACGGCCGCCAGCAGGTCGGTCCCCAGTGCCGTCAGATCGGGCAGATTGAGGGAGTGGCGGACGTAACGACCGTTCCGCCGGGCCGTGAGCAGGCCCGCGCGGCGCAGCACAGCGAGGTGGCGGGACACCTCCGGGAGCGAGAGTTCCCAGGCGTGGGCCAGCTCACCGGTGGTGTGCGGGCCGCGGGCCAGAGTGCGCAGCAGCCGCAGCCGTACCGGGTGGGCGAGTGCCTCCAGTCGTAGTGTGACCGTTTCCAGCGATAGCGGCTCTGATGGACTCGGCTCGGCCACGGGGTACTGCACCACCGGCTGCCACCCGGGCGCGTGGACCACCACCAGGTGCGGGCTGCCGAAGACACTGGGGATGAAGGTGACCCCGGTGCCGTGCGCGGCGGTCGCCTTGTCCTGCAACTTGTCCACGATGATGCAGTCGCCGTCCGGTGCCAGGGTGACCGCGCCGGAGACCGATGTGAGTGCCGCCCCGACGCCCTGACGCTGCATCAGGTCGTTCTTCAGGCGCAGGTCGGTGGCGAGCCGCACGGCGACGCCCGTCCAGGCGGCGTCGAAGAAGGCCTCGGCGCACTGTTCGAGAGTGTGGCGCACCCGCGCCCGCACGGCGACCGGGTCCGCGAGCAGCCGTTCCGCGAAGGCCTCTTGCCGCGTGCCGCGGGCCTGGGCCAGGTCCAGGGCCCGTTCGCGCGCAGTCGCGTCGGTGAGCGGCGACGGTGCGGCGAAGGGGAGCCGGTTGCTGCCGCATGTGGTGACGAGCGCGGCGGTCACATACGTTTCGTCGTCGATCCGGTCCACGTCGTCCAACTCCTCGGCGAGAGTTGGCCGTGGCCGGGCGGGGAGCAGGAAGTCGGCCTGTGAGGAACGCCAGAGGAACTCCGCCTCCTGCAACCGCTCGGCCAGCTCCGGCCGCAGCCCGGTCCGGACGTCCGCGGCCCAGCCGGCGAGCTGCGGATGATGGCCGGGTTCGGCCAGCACGTGCAGCATCGCGGTCAGCTCGGCCAGCGGGGAGGCGGCGAACCGCAGCCGCTCGGACGGCAGGCCGCTGATGTCGATGCGCAACGTCATCCCTTCATCATCGCTGGCCGGACGGCCGGCGCCGTCGCCGGTTGACGGTGTCCGTCAAGCGACGTGCCCCGCCGGACGGCCGAACACACGGTGAGCTCCATGCCAACCACCACCAAGATCCGCCCCCGCGCCCTCATCCGTGCCTCCGGAGGCCCCCGCTATGCCGTCGCCCTGACCGTGGACGCGCTCGGCACCGGCCTGCTGCGGCCCTTTCTGCTGCTCTACGGGGTGACGGTGCTGAGGCTGTCCGCGCCGGCCACCGGCATCGCCATGACGGTCGGCGTCGTCGTGGGCCTGGTGTGCATGCCAGCGGTGGGCCGCTGGCTCGACCGGGGCGCACGCAGCACGGTCGTGGCGGCGTCCATGCTGGTACGCGTGCTGGGTGTGGCGCTGCTGCTGGCCACCCCCGCGGGGCACGTCTGGCTGTTCGCGACGGCGGCGCTCTTCCTCGGTATCGGCAACCAGGCCTGGCCGGCCGCCCACGCGGCTCTCGTGGCCACCGTCTCCCACGGCCGGGAACGCGACGCCGCTCTCGCGGGAGGCCGCGCCCTGCGCAATGCGGGCCTGGGCGTCGGTGCGCTCCTCGCCACCGCCTGCCTGGCGGGCGGCACCACCGCATTGCAGGCACTGGCAGCCGTCACCGGACTCGCCTATCTCGCCGCGGCGGCCCTGGCGTGGTCGGTCCACCTACACGCGCATCCGACCACTGCCCCGGCCGCCACCCCGGCCGAGGAGACGGGCAAGGACACGGACACGGGCACGGGCACGGGCACGGGCACGGACATGGGCGACGGGCCCGCACCCCGGATGCGCGCGCTGCTGGCCGCCAACGTGATCTACGTCTTCTGCCTCAACGTCCCCGAAATCGCGCTGCCTCTGGTCCTGGTGACCCAGTTGCACGCATCCCCGGTGTGGTCGGCAGCCATCTTCGTGGCCAACACGGTGCTGGTGGTCGCCCTGCAGGTTCCGGTCACGGTCCTGATGTCCCGCTTCTCCCGGCGGACCATGCTGGCTTTCGCCGGCGTGGTACTCGCCGCGTCCTACCTCGGCTTCCTCGCGGCCACCTCACTGGGACACGGCTGGGGTGCCCCGGCCGTCGCCGCGGTGTCCGTGATCTGCACCATCGGCGAGATCGTCTATGCCGGCAGCGCCACCGCACTCGTCACCGTCCTCGCCCCCGCCCATGTCCTGGGCCGCACCCTCGCCCGCTTCGAGCTCTCCACGGGCTTCGGCCTCGCCGTCTCCCCGGCGGCCATCACCGCCCTCGCACCCCACGGTCCGACCGCCCTCTGGGGCAGCCTCGCCGCTGCGACACTCCTCTCCGCCTCCGCCGTTGCCACCGAGAAGGAGCCAGGAACGCAGCTCAGCGGTCACTGCCACCAGGCGCGAGCAGGCTCCGTGAGCTCGTGAGGATCCCAGCCTGTGCCCGGCCCGAAGGGCGGTGCGCTCGTCCAGCAGGGCGCGCGCCCGGCCGTAGGAGAGGGGGCCGGGCCGTCCCGGTGTCCGGGCATACGTCGCGCGGGCGGACAACTTCGCCGCGGCCCTGGCGCCCCGGCCCTGGGGCGCCGGTGGGGGACGAACACCGGGCCGCGGCCCACGTCGCGGAAGTCTCAGTCAGCCTCGCCTGCCAATCGCCGCAGGTAGACCGTGCGCCGACGCTGGATCAGCAGGAGCCCCGCCACCGGACCTCCCACGGCGGCGCTGAAGCACATGCCCAACAGCGGCCCACCGTCGTAGCCGACCCCCGCCACGATCAGGCACACGGCGAGAAAGCCGAGGCCGAAGCCGCACACCCCCGGTCCGTGCACGGCCGGCTGCCACAGCGCATACGGTCCCACCGCGCGCAACGGACGGGCGTCCGGGAGGGGCAGGTCCACCGCCTCGCCCTGAGGCAGGTCCGCAGTACTGCCTGGGAGCGTCTTTCCGTAGACGTACCGGTCGTCGTCAAGGACGAGCAGCGCCTCGACGCACCAGTCCGGCGGATCCTCCGCCTTCGGCGCCCAGTGGAGCCACCCGGCCCCGCCTTCGAGGGCTGCGGCAAGACCTTGCGGGTCCAGGCACCGGTCGACGTACAGGTCGCGATTGCCTTCGGGGGACGAAAGGCGCAGGGCTGGAGACCACTCGGTGGGCCACCCCTCAATGCTCGCGAAACGGCCGACGGCATGCCGCCGCCGAGGTGTCGGCATGGCGGTGAGGAACCGTCGTACTGATTGAGCCTAAGGAGAGACGATCACCGGAAGGCTGGCCGGAAGTTTCCTTGTCGCGTTCTTGTTGGACTCTTTATGCGGGGGTGAGTTGAGGGGCAAGCCAGGTGGCCGAGTCGCACCCGACGCCCCCGGGCGGGCCAACCACGCTTGATCTCAATTCCCGAACGGACCGGCATCGGACCGGTCATCAAATGCCTGACCTGAACGGATTACACACCCTTGGTGTGCCAACGTCGGGTCAGGCACGACGGGCCAGGCGAAGGGACGGACGACAGTGGGCTTGGGCTTGGGCTTGGGATTACGCAAGGGCAGGTGGGGGGTGGCGATCGCCGCGGCCGCGGGGGTCGTGCTGCTCGGACCCGGTGCCGCGGGGCCCGTATCCGGACCGAAGGCGTCGTTCGCGCTCCGCTCCCATGAACCGCAGGTGGTCGTGGGTGATTACGATGCGCCAGAGCCGCTCCTGACGCCCGCGTTCAAGAACACCGGGCCCGAACCGGCCTCCCGCGGCGTCATTCTGCGGATGTCGGTCACCAACGTACAGATTGCCAGCACCGGCCCGTCACACCGCAACTGCTACTACTCGGACGACTACCGCACGGCGTTCTGCGAGTTCCCGGACGCCGTGCCCGTGGGAGCCGCGTACGAGACGACCGAGCCGATCGCGGAACGCATCGACGCCCGGTTCCACGAACTCGGAGCGGCATACACATACGCCGTGTGGCCGATGGACAGCCCTTCACCGCACACCCCGGACTACAAGGCGCACTACCACCGGGGCACGGGTGAGGCGCTCGGCCTGAAGCCGACGACCCTGAGCGCCGGCAAACGCGGCGGTGAGCTGCGCTTCCGCTGGAAGGCGCTGGAGGGGCCGGCGGACTGGTCCGTCAGCCCCCTCACGATCCGCGGCAGGATCGGTGAAGAGGTCGAGGTGGACGTCCCGCAGCCCCAGGCCACACCCGGGCCGGGCCCCATACGAATGCGTATCGAACTCCCGCCGGGCACCTCACTGGCCAAGCTCACGGAGGAGGTGCGGGGATCGCACCCTTCCGAAGTGGACTACTGCTCGCTGGATGGCGGGGACGGGAACATCTACTGCACCAACGTCAACTGGAACGTCCTGCGGGTGCGGATCGACCGTCGGGTCGACGGCGCCGAGGGACGGATCTCGGTGCCGGAGCCGTTCAACGGGGACACCAACCCAGCCGACAACGCCCTCCCTATCAAGGTTGACATCACGGGCACCGGATAGGTGGATTACGCCGGCAGTATCAGCTGGTCCCGATCAGGCCGGGACTCGTGCGATCTGGATGCCTGGCCCACTCCGCAAGCTCCCCGCTGCCGCCCTTCGTTGGGGGAAACCGGCATCGGTAGTACGCCTCACCGTGCGCCCCGGATGCCCTCCCCACTGGTCGACGGCGCCGATGATTCGAATCGCTTCCGTGGCCCCGCGCTCGCCGCTCGCCGGGCTACTCCGTGATGCCGTGTAGTGGTACTCGGTACTACGTAGTACTGGGAGGTGCAAGAGGAGCCCCGCGATGGATGACCTGACGGAGATGTTGAAGGGCACGCTTGAGGGCTGCGTGCTTGAAATCATCGACGGCGAGGAGACCTACGGGTACGCCATCACGCGTCGGCTGAATGAACTCGGCTTCGCCGAACGTCGTGGAGGGGACGGTCTACACCATCTTGCTGCGGCTGGAGAAGAACGGCCTCGTTCGGGTGACGAAACGAGCATTCGGTGTGGGTCCGCCGCGCAAGTTCTATGCGCTCAACGACGCGGGGCGCGAAGAACTCCGGAGGTTCTGGGCGAAATGGGAGTACCTCTCATCACGAATCGACAAGCTCAAGGAGGGCGGGAGATGAAGTTCTGGGAGACCATTACCGGAAGCGATCTCACCAGGAATTGCAAGGCGTTCGAAGCCCTGGGCCGAGGCATTGCCGGCCGATTACCGTACGGCGTGGGAACAGATCAAGGTTCACCTCTCCCCCTACTCGGACTTCACGGGTCGCAACCTGATGCCGATCCTCGACGGTGCCCTGGGGCTGCTCGAAGAAACGGCGGCCGACGGGCAGAGTATTCAAGAGGTGCTGGGCGACGACGTTAGGGGCTTCTGCGCGGCGCTGGCCGGCGGAGAAGGGGCTCGGAGCTATCGCGATCGGTGGCGCGAGCAGCTGAACCGGAATGTCGCAAGGAAATTGGTCCAGCTGGGAGGCTGACGTGGGCATCCAAGACATCATCGAGGGCAAGAAGCAGTGGCGAGCGCACACGGCGCGGGTCAAGGCGCTCCCGCCGGACTATCAGATCGTCTACAAGGAGATTCAGAAATACTTCTTCAAGGTCGGACCAATCGATTTGCCTGACGGGACTCTGCTCTCAGGGATTGTCGATTTCTTCGAGGAGGGCGTCGCGGCCGGCAAGGGAGTCCTGGAAGTCATTGGCAACGACGTTGCTGCCTTCTGCGACGACCTGGTCAAGGACTCGCGAACGTACGCGGACCTCTATCAGGATTCCCTCAGTGGGAAAGCCGGCGCGGCCGAGAAGTAAGACTGACCGGTAGCGGGATCACTTGAGGCGGTGTGAGGTGGGATGGCCGTTCCAGCGAGAGCTCGCTCCGACCTCCTCAGTTCAGCTCACTGTTTGACGCGACGTCTGATGGTGCGGTCGGAGCATCCGGGGGAGATGCGCAACGACATCTATGAAGCCCAGCTCACCCTCGGCTGCGCTTTGATCTGCTGGCGGCGGCTGGTCGTGTGGTTCAAAGCCGTCACTCATAGGCGCTGTTGGTGCAGCCTGATAGTTCAAAGAGCCCCAACAGCGCCCGGTGTCTTCACAGTGATTCCTGAGCCGGCGGACGGGCTCAGGCCACGGCATCGGCGGAGGATCCCGACGCGAAGGCCAGGATGTGCGGGACTGCTTCGCGCAGGCTCTCGAAGTGGCGGTGCACGCCCTCCACCGCGGCAGCAGCGTTCACGCCCCACACCGTCATACCGGCACGCAGCCCGGATTGCACTCCGGACGGGGCATCCTCGATGACCAGACAGTCTCCCGGATCGGCGCCCAGTCGTGCAGCGGCCCGCAGATAAGGAACGGGAGAGGGCTTGCCCTCCTCAACGGCGGCCGCGTCCACGATCAGGCCCGGCACCGGCAAGCCCGTCCGCAGGAAACGGCCGCGTACCCGGTGTTCGTAGTTCGAGGTCACCAGAGCCCAGGAACCCGACGGCAGGCCGCGCAACACCTCTGCCGCACCGTCGAAGGCCGAGTAGACGCCGGACCGGACGTCCTCGTCCTCCAACTCGTGCAGCGTGGCCAGGCACTCGTGCGGATCGTGGGTCGCGGCGACCTGTACGAAGGTTTCCGTGGGCCTGGTCCGCAGGGCCACCCGGTAGACCTCGTCCGGGTCCAGCCCGTAGCGCTCCGCCCACGCTCGCCACACCCGGCGCTGGTTGCCTACTGCGTCGATCAACGTGCCATCGACATCGAACAGCACGTACCTCGTGCGGCCGGACTGCACAGATTCGCTTGTCACACACTGATCATGCCAGGCACCATGCAGCCACACCCCTCAGGCCGCCCTCAGGCCTTGTCAGGCCCCTCAAGCCGCCACCCGGAAGCCGATGTTGCCCGTGGAGCTGTCGGGGGTGTTGCGGCTGCGGGCCGCGACGCGGTAGCGGTTGCAGTAGGAGTCGTGGCACAGGTAGGAGCCGCCGCGCATGACGCGCGAGGTGTCTGGGGTGAACCAGTCGGTGCACCACTCCCACACGTTCCCGACGGTGTTGTAGAGGCCGTAGCCGTTGGGGCGGTGGGACTTGGCGGGTACGGTGCCGGGTCCAGCTGGGCCGGTGTGGTTGGTGGGGAAAGTGCCCTGCCAGATGTTGAGCATCGTCCGGCCGCCGGGGGACAGTTCGTCGCCCCAGGGGAAGCGGCGGCGGACGAGGCCGCCGCGGGCCGCGTACTCCCACTCCGCCTCGGTGGGCAGCCGCGTTCCGGACCAGTCGCAGAACGCCTGCGCGTCGTTCCAGGTGACGTGGACGACGGGGTGGTTCTGCCGAGCTGTGAAGGCAGAACCGGGGCCCTCGGGGTGGCGCCAGGTCGCGCCCTGCACCGCGCGCCACCAGGGAACTTCGTCGACCGGCGGTGAGTCGGCGGCGAGTTCATGGGAGAGGAGGTCGAAGAAGACGAAGGAGAAGCCGAAGCTTTCGGCTTCGGTGACATAGCCGGTCGCCTTGACGAAGGTCGCGAACTGGGCGTTGGTCACGGTCGTCGGGGCGATCCGGAAGGGGGCGACCTCGACCTCGCGTACCGGGCCCTCGCCGTCGGCCGGGATACCGTCCGGGTCGTCGCCGCCCATCAGGAACCGCCCGCCGGGGAGGTCGATCAGCTGCTTGGCCATCCGCAGTGCGGCCTGTGGTCGGGACGGCGCGGTGGACGCGGCGGGCGCGATCGTGAGGGTGCCTCGGCCGGGTGTGCAGCAGGAGGAGGACACGGAGGAGGACACGGGGGAGGGCATGGAGGAGGACGTGGAGGGCATGGCATCTCCGGGAGTTGGGGGAGCCGGACGGGTGCCCGTTGGGAAGCGGGCGCCCGTCCGGGTGGTGCGGACCGGCCGGGGGAGCGGACCGGCTGAGGGACCGGAACGGCCGGATGGTGCTGTGCGAGGTCTTGCCGCTAGCTCGCGCGGTCGGCGGCGAGCTGGGAGGCCAGCGCCGGAATGCCCAGGTTCTGCTCCTCTGTCGGCGTGGCCTGGTAGAGCTTGTTCGTCAGCTGGTACTGGTCGTTGACGAGGTCGTAGTACTCCCGGAACGTCACCTGCCCGGTGCCGGTCTCATTGCCGTTGGCATCGGTCCACAGGTCGTAGTACTCGACGTACTGCTTGTCCTTGGCGACGTAGGACGCCCAGGTGTCCTTGACGCCTGTGCTGCCCTGCTTCCACCACTCGACCAGCAAGTGGTCACGGTTGAAGGAGCCGAGCAGCGACTTGCCGTCCTGCGGGGTGGTCGGGGTGATCCCGGCCGCGTCGAGGATGGTCGGGGCGATGTCGATGTTGCCGACGATCCGGTTGTCGGTGGTGCCGGCGCCCAGGCCACCGGCCGGCCAGGACAGGTAGAACGGAACCTCGTGGGCCGGGGAGTACGGCGTCCCCTTCCCGAGGAGGCCGTGGTCGGCCCACTGGTAGCCGTTGTCGCCGATGTAGATGACCAGGGTGTTGTTCAGCTGCCCCAGGGCCGTCAGCTTGTCCTTGAACGCCTGGACGGCGTCGTCGACGGACAGCAGGGTCCGCAGCTGCCGCGTCCGCTGCGCCTGACCGTCGGCCAGGGTGTTGGTCGCGTTCTTCACATACTGCGGCTTGTCGCTGCGGTCGTTCTCCGGGACGGAGGGGCGGCCGTTCCAATCCGGCACAACCGTGTCGGCGTACAGGGCGGCGGGAGTGTTGGGCTCGTGCGACGCGTAGGGGGTGACATACGCGAACCACGGGCGGGTGTCGGTGGCCGCCTTGTCCAGGAAGTTCAGCGTCTTGTTCTTGACGATGTTGGTGGTGTAGCCGTTGATCGTCTGGACGGTGCCGTTGACGTTCCACTGGGCGTCGACATAGCCGGGCTGGAGGATGGCGAAGTCCTCGAAGTGCGGCGGGTTGTCGGCCAGGGTCCAGGAGTTGAGGTACTTGCCGAACAGACCGGTGCGGTAGCCGGCTTGCTTGAGGTAGCGCTGCACCGTGGTGTTCTGGTCGAGGTTGTGCGCGTGGCCGTTGTCCCGTACGCCGTGGTTGTGGGCGTAGCGGCCCGAGAAGACCGATGAGCGCGAGGGTGCGCACAGCGGCGTGGTGACGTGGCCGTTGGTGAACTTCACGCCCTGCCCGGCGATCCAGTTGATGGTCTTCTGGATCGCCCAGTCGGTGTGCTTGGGCTGGTCGTCGGTGACGATCAACAGGATGTTGGGGCGGGTCGCCGCCTGCGCCGGGCCTGCCGCCGCGACCTGGGCTATCGCGGGTGCGGCTGCCGCGGCGGCTGCCGCCGCCGTACCGGCGACGAAGCGGCGCCGGCTCACCTGCGGTCTGTCTTGACTCATGGGTCGTTTCCTCCTGTGGTCCATCAAAGTGGCGGCGCGGGCATGCGGAACCGCGTTCTGCGTACGCGGAGTTCGGGGACGTCGCGTGCCCGCGCGGGTCGGCGTTTTCTGCCGGATTCAAGGAAGAGACGGGAGTCGGGCGCGGGGGTGGCGGGGCGCCGGGTGGGGATCCCGTGTCGATGGCGATGCGGCGTGAACGAGCCGGGTCAGAACCGGATCAGAACCGGATCAGAGCCGAGATCAGAATCGGGTCGGAACCGAGTCAGAAGCGGATCACTGCCGGGACCAGGCCGGATGAGAGCCGGAAACGCTGGTCGGACGGCAGAGGGCTGACCTCTGCGGTCACGCCGAGGCGACCGTACACAGTGCGCTCGCCAGCCTGCCGAAATCGACATGGCGGCGAGCAGCGAGCACTTCTTCTGCTGCCATGCCGTGAGGATATTGGAAGCGGAGCGTAGCCTTCTATGTACGGAGTATGAAATCTGGAGCCGTCCGTCAGTGGACGCCTTTGATGTCGCCACCACCCGCTGTGGGGCGCTGGAATGGCGCCTCGCCGCGACCAGGCTGATCAGCGAGGACGAGGGTCTCGCAGGTGTGAGCCGCGCTGGTCGGGCGCGACTACGCGGAAGCCTGCTTCGGCGAGCGGCTGCATCTGGTGGCGTCAGGAATACCTGGTTTCCGGCCAGCCGTGGAGGAGGAGAACCAGCGGGCCCTCGCCCTGCTCGCTGATGTGCATGGTGATGCCGTTGACGGTCACGTGGCGGTGCTAGGGCAAGGCTGGTTCTCCTCGTTCCTATTTCGGATGGGTTTGTTGGTCGGTGGCGGTCGAGGCGAGCACAAGCTCCCGCCGTTGGCGGAGCAGCCGCAGATTACGGTTCGCCGTCTGCAGGAAGCCGGCCATGAGTGCCTGCAACGCGTATGCCTGCTCGCCGAGGGGCCAGTCGGTCCGGGCGAGCCGGTGCTGACGCCATACCGGCAGCACGGTGTACATCAGGGCGGCGGGCCCCAGCTTGTGGACCGGTTCCGTGCTGCGAGGGTGTTCGGTCCCCAGGACGGGCGCCAGACGGTCTCGGGGAGCGGCGTCAGGCTTCCGAAGTGGTTGATGATTGCCCGAAGCCCTGGGTGTGGATTCGCTCGGGGGAAGATGAGCGAGAGCGGGTAGGCGAGCGTCGGATTCACGATCGGGATGCGGCGCAGGTCGTGGTTCGTCGGCCAGATGTACCGGTCGCGCGAGCCTACGAGGGTCGCCACGTCTGCGGAGTCCGCGAGGATGTCGAGGAGTACCTCGTTGCCGAAGTTCGGGCCCGCGGCGTCGATCCGGAGGTCGAAGTCGGTGGCGAGCTGATCGTAGAACTCGGCCCATTCGCTTCGCGGCGCGATACCCGGCACCCAGATCCGGTGCCGGCGCAGCTGGGATGGAGTCAGTGTTCGTGCGGAGGCGAGCGGGTGCCTCGGGCCGACGAGGAGTTCCAGCGGGGAGTCGAATGCGTGGATCATCCGCACGTCGCGCGGCAGTGTGGCCGGGTCGGTGACCGAGCGGAACGAGGCGTCGATATCGCCTGCTTGGACGGCGGCGACCGCCATGCGCGGGTCGTTGACCTTTAGGGTCACCACGTCGAGGTCGGTTTCGGGATGCGACCGCCAGTAGTCGTGCAGGACGACCGCCTGCGCGGATCGCAGGCCGAGAACGTCGATCCGAAGGGCCCGCGAGCCCGGTCTGATCGCGGTGATGGCGCGATCGACACCCGTGATGATGTTCCGGGCGTGGGGGAGGAAGGCCTGGCCGTCGAGGGTCAGCTCGACCCCTCGGGCGGTGCGGGTGAACAACCGGACGTCGAGTTCGCGCTCAAGGGTCGCGATCCGCTTCGACACGGCCTGCTGCGTTACGCCGAGCTCGTCGGCCGCGTGTCGCAGCTGTCCGAGCTCGGCCGCGCGGACGAACGAGCGCACCGCCTCGGTATCCATCGATCCAGCATAAGCACGCCCAACTGATGGTTGTGGCTCGCCCGGGAGTCGGTTGTTTGACCCCGCGAAGGTGCGGCCGATGTGATGCGGAGACCCGAACATCGGTTGTCACGAGGGGGCCGCATGCGTGTGCAGTTGGGGCGCAGTTTCGGTTGGCTGTGGTCGGCCTACGCCGTCAGTACATACGGTACGTGGATCGCCTTCGGCGCGTTCCCGCTGATCGCAGTACGAGTGCTGCACTCGCCGGCATTCGCGGTGTCGCTCCTGGAGGCGGCCGGGCCTGCCGTCGCCGCGATTGTCGCGTTCTCGCTCGGGCCATGGGTCGAGCACCGGGCCAAGCGTCCGGTGATGATCGCGATGGACCTGATCCGGTTCGTCGCGATGGCAAGCGTCCCGATCGCCTACGTCCTGGGCCTGCTCTCATTCGCCCAACTGCTGGTCGTCTCGATCATCTCAGGGACCGCGAGCATCGCCTTCACCGCCGCATCCGGCGCGTATCTGAAGTATCTCGTCCGTAGCGATCACCTCCTCGTGGCGAACGGGAGATTCGAGGGCACGAGCTGGGTGGCGACCGCGGCGGGCCCGCCCCTCGGCGGTGTACTCATAGGGTTACTCGGCCCGGTCATCACTGTCATGGCCGACGCCCTCAGCTACCTGCTGTCCGCGCTCGGGGTCCTCCGCATCCGCGGAGGCGACGTCGCGGCACCCCGCGACCGGGCCACCGGGCTGCGCGGAGCCGACCTTCTTGCCGGCTGGCGGTTCATCCTCCACGACCCCGCACTGAGGCGCCTGTTCCTCAACCAAATCCTGGTCGGCGGCCTGATCATGGCCACCGCCCCGCTCCTGTCCGTCCTCCTGCTGGGGCAGTACCACTTCCCGGCCTGGCAATACGGTCTTGCCTTCGGCATCCCGGCACTCGGCGGCTTCATGGGCGCCCGCCTCTCCGCACACCTCGTGACCCGCTACGGCCGGCACCGGGTCCTGATTGTCTCCGGCTGGCTGCGATCGCTCTTCCCCCTCGGCCTCGCCTTCGTCCGTCCCGGCATCCCCGGACTCCTCACCGTGATCATCATCGAGGGGCTGCTGATCACCTGCATGGGCATCTTCAATCCCCTCTACGCAACAGAGCGCCTGCAACGGACTCCCGCGGATCACACCGCCCAGATCCTCAGTACCTGGAGTGCCATCAACAAACTCCTACAAGCCGCCCTGATAGTGATCTGGGGCATTCTCGCCACACTCACCAGCCCACTCACCGCGATCACCATGTCAGGCGTTCTCCTGCTCGCCACCCCGCTCTTGCTGCCCAAGCGGATACATCTGTCCGCCTCTGAGCCTGCTGCGTCGGCCGAAGGCTTCCGGGTCGCATGACTCGCTCCAGCGACGAACGCCCCGCCTCCCAAACGCCGTTGGTGAATTCAGATCTTGAGCCGGTGCGAGTTGCAGAGCGCACCGGGCTCTCTCCTGCCCAGGCCGGTGCTGAGGTGCGAGGATGCGTGAGTGGTGACGCAAGCAGAGTGGGAACGAGTGCAAGGTGAGCTGTGCTTCGGTCAGGTCTTCACGGGCACTGTCGTCCGGGTGCCCAGGCCCGGGGCGATCGGTGTCTTCGTGGACATTGGGCTCAGTGTCGGAGGGTTTGTCGACGTCGTGCTTCTGCCTCGTCGGCGAACCGAGGATTGGCCTGTCGAGGGGACCGTGACCGACTTCGAGGTCTGGTGGGTACACAGCGATCACCAGCAGGTACGGCTGAAGCCGTCTGATCCGAAGTACTTGTGCGAGGACTTCGCCGATTTCGTTGCTCAGTTCAGGCCCACTTGGCCATCCGAGATCGGCGAAGCTGTAAGGAGGCCGAGGCCATCAAGTCTTTGACCGCTGCTCGGTGAGCTGGTGTTGGAGGCTGGTCTCGGACAGGCCGCGATAGCGAGTTCTGCACATGCCACAGCGTTGGACGCCTTGAGCAAAACAAGGGCTCAAGGGTCGACGCTACGCGTCCCCCCGAATGCGCCAGCAGCGTCCCACCCGGCGGGTCGGCGTCGTGTCCTGGTCCCCGGCACAGAACCGCGCCCCGCCGCTAGGGTGGCGCCGGTGACCACCGACAACAGCTTCTGGACCATACCCGCCGACACGATGGTTCACGGGTCCATGGCCCACTGCAATCTGACCGTCCTGCAGCCGCCCTTCACTATCGACGTGGCGGACTTTCCGGCCAACAACCCTGCACTGGCAGCCAAGTTCGCCTGCTCTCTGTCCACCGTCGACGCCGTGATGGAAGACCTGGGCCAGCACCCCGGATCCAGTGGGCCGAACTTCCAGACACGCGCCGACTTGGACATCGTGCAGGCCGGAGTGTGGGGCGGCGTCCTCTTTGCGAGTGACCCGGCCTGGGTTGATAACGGAAACGACGACCCGCTGCTGTATGAGGCGAAGGGACTGCGTGAGCGGTTCCCCGATGCCCGGATCGTGGGGCGTGCTTCTGCGCACTGCGGCGCAGAGCACACCGAAGATCTGGTGTGGCTTCCGGACGGGACCATGTTCCATGCCTCCGGCTGGCCCGGGGATGAACCGTTCGACGTGACCGGCGACCCCGAAGCTGTCCTGTCCTCCCTCGGCATCACCAGGGACATGCTGGACGACATGGACGCCTACGTCGATCTGGATGACGAGCCGAACGAGATCGACTGGTGGGCGCTCGTCGCCCTGGCCCTGGGCGAGGCCGACCCATGGGGGATCGCCGGCTTGAACATGTCGTCGCTGCGTGTGCGGCACACCGAGGGCGCCACCAGCCATATGGGAAAGCTGTACTTCATCACCGGCTGAGCTGCTGGGCGACGCGATCCGAAGCCGTTCGGGAGCCCCCCCCGGCCCATCACGTAGGCCTCTCCACCACGCCAGCCTCCCGTCCCGTGCCCATCGAGATTTCATCGGTATTTCAGGGCCTCCCGTGATGGTTGGCAGGCAACGAGCCGAACAGCCAGTCGCGCATCCGTGTCCTTGACGCGTATCCGTGAGTGCGCGAACCCAGTCAAGGAACGGGGACCCCGATGGATGATCTGTTGTACAAGTTGGTTTCTGCGGTCGTCACCGGTGTGCTGATTGCCCTGGTGGGAGCTATGAGCATGGCTGCACGCAGGCGGCGGGTCGCCCGAGAGGAGGCCGCCGCGCCGGCTCCGGTGGAAGATCGCAGCCAGATCCTGCTGCGTCAGGCCCGGGAGTTGGACGACAGGCGCGATGAGCTGGCCGCTCAGGACCGGCAGGCGGAGGCGCTGGCACAGGCCAGGGAGGCTGCCGATCTCTGGCGTGAGCTCACCCGGGTCCGGCCGGGGCGTTTCCATGCGGAACGGCGGGCGGCGCTGGGGCGCCTGAGTGAACTGCTGGCCGACATGGGGCAGGGGGACCAGGCGGCGCGAGTCCGCCAGGAAGCCGCCGGACTTTCCTGACAGAGCGAGGGGACCGCGATGCCCGCCGCCATCTGGGCCGGCCGTAACGCACATCCGGAGAAGGTTGCCGCCGACATCGCCGCAGCCCTGGGCGACGAACTCGGGCTTGGGGAACCGCCGTTGGCCGTTACCTTGTCGGCCGAGAGCGCCGGTGTCCCGGCCGGCAGCCTGCTACCGCCACGCGAGCGGTTCAGCGGAATGCCCGCGCCGACACGCTGCTATGTCTACGTCGACGCCCCCACCCCCAGGGCATTCGAGTTGCGCGCCTCGGTGATGGGCGGGCGCTCGGGGATCCGCCGTAGCCTCGGACTGGGCCACCTCCTCTATGCCGTGCCCCTGGCGCCGCGGGTCCCCTCCCACATCGAACTCGGTCTCGGTGCAGCCCCTGGCTCCGTCCCCGCACGTTTCGACGGAGACACCGCGGTCACGGACCGCCTGAACCGGGACGCCCGGCTGCTCGATTTGGCCCATGCGCTGACGCCCGCCACGGCCGGGCTCGACCGGCAGTACACCTGGCAGGTGGCATGCCGACTGACGATCGATCCACGTCCGGACGGTTCGGTTCTGTTCGTCCAGACCCTGCACCGCCCCACCAGCCGGGCCTGGTCTCTCGGTGCCCACGCCGTGCTGGACTTCGCCGCCCGCGCCGAGACGGCGCTCGTGTAGAGCCATGAGTGAGTGGTGTGAGCGAGTGGTGTAAGTGAGTGGCGTCGGGCCGCCACCCCGCCATCCCGCCCGCCGTCGCCCCGCCCGCGAGCGCACGGAGTACGCCACCGCAGCAGCCTGATCACACGTCATCCGATCCCTAACTCTTGACAACTGATCATGTTCCTGACAGCAGTGGTCCACCACGGGACCACGGCATTACGGCACCACTCACCACTCCCACCAACGGCACCACACCCCGAAGGGGGCGATCAGCGCGTGACCAAGCCTGAGAGCGCGGGATACGACTACGACGTCGTCATCAGCGGAGCCAGCCTCGCCGGCAGCGCAGCGGCGATCTTGCTCGCTCGACGCGGTGTCCGCGTCGCACTGCTGGAACGCCGCTCGGACCCCGAGGCGTACAAGGTGCTGTGCACCCACTCCATCTCGGCAAACGCCTACCCGGTGCTGGACGAACTCGGCCTCATCCCCGCTCTCGAAAAGGCGGGAGCCGTCCGCAACCATGCCCGCTGGTACACCCGCTGGGGTTGGATCGAGCCGAGGGCAGCGCCGGCGGGTCCGGAGCTGCCGTACGGGTACAACATTCGGCGCAGCACCCTCGACCCGATGATCAGGTCCGATGCGGCCCAGACCCCTGGCGTCGATCTGCTCCTGGGTCACCAGGTGACCGGGCTGGTACGGGAGGCCGGGCGAACCGTGGGGGTGCGCGCGGCGACACCACAGGGCGAACGTGAGATCCGGGCCCGGCTGGTGGTCGGCGCCGATGGCAAGGACTCGGCCGTGGCGAAGTTCGCCGGGGTGCCTGCCCGGCTGCACGAGAACACACGGTTCGGTTACCTCGCGCACTTCCGCAACCTTCCGCTGCCCGGCGGGAGCGCTCACGCCTGGTTTCTCGAGCCCGACATGGCGTACGCGTTTCCCAACGACGACGGGGTGACGGTCGTCGCGGTGCTTCCGGACAAGAAGCGGCTGCCGGCCTTCCGGGAAGACCTGGAGGGCAGCTTCCTCGAATTCGTCCGGGCCCTGCCCGAGGCACCGCCCATCGACTCCGCCGAGCGCATCTCGAAGATCATCGGCACGGTCAACTACCCGCTTCTCAGCCGGAAGCCGACCGCAGCGGGGGTCGCGCTGGTCGGCGATGCCGCCCTGACCGGCGATCCGTTGTGGGGAGTGGGGTGTGGGTGGGCCCTGCAGTCCGCGCAATGGCTGGCAGAGGCGGTCTCCTCGGCCGCAACCGGGCACGGCGACCTCGACAGGTCACTCGCGGCGTACGCACGCAGACACCAGCGCCGACTGCGCGGTCACCAGTATGTGGCCGCCGACTTCGCCAAGGCCCGTCCGTTCAACCCCGGGGAGCGGCTGATGTTCTCGGCAGCAGCACGCGATGAATCGATGGCGCGGCACATGTATCTGTTTGCGTCGCGCTTGATTGGTCCGCTGCGGTTCCTGAACCCCTTGGCAGTGGCGAAGGCTGCGGCCGTCAACATCAAGCATCGCGGGGAGGCTGTGCCATCTGCGCCCCTGTCACACACAGGGTCGTGACCGGTCTCCCTCCCCGCGACCCAACCCACCCAAACCCACCCAACCCACTCCACCTCAAGCATGGCCGCTGACTCGTCACGGAGGCATGCCGTCTGCTCGCAGGCGTTCAACGAGCGCGCAGAAGAGGAAGAGGTTCGGGACGGTGGACGTCGTGGGCATGAGGGTGTGCCAGTTGCCGTCGGTGTGAAGTCTGATGGCCTCCTTGTCGACGTCGATCTGCCGCACCTGCGGCCAGCGCGCGGACATCACTCCCGACCCGACCTGCTCCTGGGTCAGCCAGACGTCCCCGAAGGACAGTCGCTCGCCCCTTTCGAGTGCGGCCAGTGCGCGGGGCAGTTGGGCACGGGTGACGGCTCGCTGGATGGCGGGCACCCATTCCTCCGTGCCGCTGTCCTCCGACCTGCCGAGCAACACGACCCGCTGCCCTTCGACGTCGGTGAGCACGTAGGCGCGAGTGGTGCGGAGGTGCGAGTGGTGCGGAGGGCGGGCGACCGAGTCGTGCGGGTGTTGTCGGGTGCCCTTCTGAAAGACCGAGGTGGTGTCGTAGCGGACCACGTGGATCCGCCCGCCGACGGCAACCGTCAGCCCGTGCTCGTACAGGTCCAGTCGTGCGTTCGCGCCCGTCCTCGTGGCGGAAGACCGGCCGTACCGGGCGAAGGCCAGCAGGCACCGGAGCCACCGGACCGGAACGGCATCTGTCCGGGGTGTGTGCGCGGCACCCACGTAGGTGGCACGTCGCCGGCCGATGTGCTCGCGACCGGCCGCTGCGGAGATCCTCGCCAGCAGCAGCTCCTCCCCGCGCGAGCACGGCATCGGGCGGGTCACGACCTGGTGCGGGCGAGGCCGGGCGCGGCGTCGTGCCCGCGCAGGATCATCTGGTGCGTCTGCCGCAGCATTTGCCCCGGAGGCACCCCCAGGTCGTCGGCCAGGCGGCGGCGGGTGCGGTCGAACACGGTCAACGCGTCGGCCTGTCGGTCGCTCCGGTACAGCGCCCGCATGAGCATCGCCGCGACCGGCTCGTTCAGCGGCTGCGCCGCGGCCAAGGCCCACAGCTCGGCGACCACCTCGGCGTGCCGGCCCAGCCGCAGCTGCCAGTCCAGCTTCCGCTGTACGAGGGCGAGCCTGCGCTCGGTGAGCCGCAGCCGCTCCGACTCGGCGAACGGTCCGGGCAGGCCGGACAGGAACTCCCCGCGGAACAGGTCCAGAGCCTGGGAGCAGACGCGGACCGCCTCGGCCAGTTCGCCGGCCCTCTCAGCCGCCCCGGCCGCGGTGGCCAGTTCCTCCATGTGTGTCACGTCCACCTCGACCGAGCCGGGAGCCAGCCGGTAGCCACACCGGTCCCGCTGGATCACCGGGTGCGGACCGTTCCCGGTCCGCAGGATCCTGCGGAGTCGGTAGATGTACACCGGCACCACATTCGTCATCGGCGGCTCCATCCCCCACACTCCGTCGAGCACTTCCTGCTGGCTGACCGTCCGGTCCGGACACAGCACCAGCGTTGCCAGCACGGCTTGCTGACGGAGGTGCCCCAGGTCCACGGGCTGTCCGTCGAGCCATGCCTGCAGAGGTCCGAGTACGGAGATCCGCAACTGGGGTGCGCACGCCCGGCGGACGACGGCCCGCGGTACCGGGCTTGTCGCCTGCCTGTGGCCTGCCGTCTGCCTGTGACCTGCCGCCTGCCCGCTGTGTCCTGTCGCCTGCCTGCGGCTTGCCGCCTGTCTCTGAGGTCCGTGGCTCGGGGCGACAAGGCCACAGTCGAAGGCGTGGACGATGGCGGCGGCTCGGTCGCGGAGGGCGAGTTTGCCGAGGACCCGCGCGAGGTGACGGGCCACAGCGTCCTCGGGGATGGCGAGAGCGGCGGCGATCTCGGCGTCCGTCAGGCCACAGCCGACCGCGGAGAGCACCTCGTGCTCCTGATGCGTGAGCGTGGTTGCGGTCGATTGGCGGGTGGTTGCGGTCGTCGGCATCGCGGCTCCCTGGCACTGGGCGGTTCGGTCTGAGTGGATGCCGTCGACGCTGGCCCCGGCACTGGTCAACGGACAGGCCAGCAGACCGGCCGTATCCGGCCGGTGGCCGCGCTAGAGTCCCTCACCTGGGGAAAGACACCTGGGAAAGAACCTGGAAGAGCCTGGAAAGACACATGGCGGGGGAAGGCCGTGACCTGTGACCGGTGAGTTCAATGTGCTGTTAAGGCAACTGCGGCACAACGCGGAGATGACTCAGGAGGCCCTGGCAGAGCGCGCAGGAGTGGGCGTACGCACCATCCGCGGGTTGGAGACCGGCGAGCGCGCCGACCCCAGGGTGACCACCGTGCGGCTGCTGGCCGACGCCCTCGGGCTGAGCCCCGAGGAACGCGAGGAACTGTTGGCGGCGGCCATCCGCCGGACCGGGGAGGGGAACCAGCCGGACGACTCAGCCGTCCACCCGGACGACTCAGCCGGCCGTGTCGAACCGGCGCCGGGGCAGCCGGGCTCGGCGTTGCACGAAACCCTGGCCGACGTCGCCGAGCAGCTCGCGCAGGCGGTGGCTGCCCGCTGGCAGCGCGAGGAGGAGCAACGGCAGGTCCACGATCCCTACCCGCTGCCGGTGCGCTGGCGGCCAGCTCCCGAGGAGCTGATCGACCACTGGGCCAACATCCGTCGGCTGCCCGCCGGCGCTACGCCCGGCCCGCTGGACCTGAGTGGGCGACTGGACGAGATCGTGGGCGTGTACCGACGGATCCCGTCCGGACGGCTGGTGGTGCTGGGCCGGTCCGGCTCGGGGAAGACGATTCTCGCCGTGCGGTTCGTTCTCGACCACCTCAAGTCGAGGGCCCGCGCCGAAGCCGTACCGGTGATCTTCAGCATCGGCTCGTGGGATCCCACTGCCATCACCTTCCGGGACTGGCTGACCGCGCAACTGACGCGCGACCACCCCGGTCTTGCCGTCCCGGGGCCCGGCGGGTCGAGCTTGGCCGCCGTACTCGTCGAGACCGGTCGAGTGCTCCCCGTACTGGACGGCTTCGACGAGATCGCCAGCGGTCTGCGCCGTCCCGCGCTGGAGGCACTCAACGCCACCTCTATGCCACTGCTGCTGACGAGCCGTCCGTCCGAGTACGCCGCGGCCGTGGCGGAGACTGATGTGCTCACCTCCGCCGCCGCGGTGGATCTGACCGATCTCACCCTGGGCGACCTGGCCGACTACCTGCCGCGCACCACGCGCAAGGCTCGCGGCGGTGGCCTGGCGGCGACCGCCTGGGACCCGGTGCTGCGCGAGCTGCGCGAGCGGCCGCACAGCCAGGGCGCTGCCAACCTCGCTGCGGTGCTGACCACTCCGCTGATGGTCACGCTGGCCCGCGCCGTCTACAGCGACACCCCCGACAACGACCCGGCCTCGCTCCTGGACACCGGGCGATTCGGCAGCGCCGAGAAGCTGGAGGACCACCTCCTCGACAACTTCACCGCCACGGTCTACCGCCCTCGGCCCGAGCACCGTCCGGGCAGCAGGCCGCGCCGCACCTACGACCCGGAACGCGCCCAGTACTGGCTCGGGTACCTCGCCCACCACCTGACCCGGCTCGACACCCCCAACCTGGAGTGGTGGCGGCTGGGGTGCGGGCTTCGTCGCACCACACGCACGCTGGTGACCGCGCTGGCGATCAGTCTGACCATCGGGCTCGTCGACTGTGTCGTGGGCAGCCTCTTCGACTCGCTCGAATTCCAGCTCGCGGACGGGATGGTGGCCGGACTCCTCTCCGGACTCATCTTCGGGATCGCGTACTGGTTCCTGGTGGCGGCCAAGGACGCGCCGGTGCAGCCGTCCGGCGTGCGCATGCGCCTGACCGGCAGGGACATGCGGCTGTCCGGCAGGGACGCGCGGACATTCGGTAAGGAGCGGACACTCGCTAAGGAGCGGACGTTCGGCAAGGAAGGGAAGACCAGACGGAGAGCCCTGGCCCGACTGGGGCTCGGGTTGCTGTGCGGGTTCATCTTCGGCGTCGGCTACGGCTTCGCACGTGGCGTGCTCAACGGCGTCTTCTTCCACCTCAGCCTCCCGACCTCCCTGGTCATCGGCCTCGACGACGGCATCATCTACGGACTCGTGTTCGCGCTGGGAGCCGGCCCCGCCTTCGGCCTCCTCACTCTCCTCGAAACCCCTCTCGACATCCGATCCGCCGTCAATCCGGTCGGCCTGCTGCGCACGAACTGGCGCACAGTCGCCACCCAATTCCTCGTTTGGGCACCCGCCTTCGGACTCCTGGTCGGCTTTGGATCCGGGGTGGTGATCCGGCATGTGCCGGCGGTCCTGGGCCCACTCGTCTGGAATCTCACGGCCTCGCTCAAACTCGGCGCCATCAGCGGACTCGGCGGCGCCCTCGGCTACGCCCTCAGCCTGACCGCCTGGGGCCAGTGGGCGGTCTTCGCCCGGATCTGGCTGCCGCTGACCGGCCGGCTGCCCTGGACCGTCGTCACCTTCCTCGAAGACGCCTACCAGCGGGGTGTGCTCCGCCAGGCCGGTGCCGTCTACCAGTTCCGCCATGCCCGCCTCCAGCACCACCTCGCCTGCGCCTACCGGGCGCGGGCAGGTGCCGCAGGGCGAAGACGCCGAGTGCGGCGTGGAGGAGGCCCGCGATAGCGGCGGCGATGTGCAGAGCGGTGACGAAGGCCGACTTCGCATCGTCGATGACCGTGGCCGTGAGGCCGGGGACCTGCAATGTTTCGTCGAGGGTACCGGCGATGCCGGGCCCCTGGAGCCGGAAGACCAGGGCGGCCAGCGAGCCGAGGAGCGCGATACCGAGGGCGTTGCCGATCTCGTTGCTGGTCTCGGCGATCGCTGCCGCGGACCCGGCGCGTTCTGCGGGAACCGCGGCCACGGCGGTGTCGGCGACCACGCTGAAGGAGATGCCGTAGCCGAGTCCAGCGATGACGGTGGATGCCACGTACCAGCCGATACCACCGGAGACGCGGGTGACCAGCAGCAGAAGCAGACCTGCGGCGATGAGGAAGTGGCAGCTGATGAGCGCCGTCCGAGTACCGGTACGCGCGACCAGTGCCGGTGTGACGATGCAGGTGACGGTGAGCACGGCCGCGCCCGGGAGCGCGACGAGAGCCGCGTCCAGGACCTCCAGTCCAAGGACGGACTGGAGGTAGATACCGCCGAGGTAGGCCATCGCCGACCATGCGGCCAGAGGTAGCAGCCCGGTGATGGCCGCGATCGTGAACACCCGGTCGCGGAAGAGGCTGAAGTCGATCAGCGGGTGTTCCAGGCGCAGTTGCCGCCGGGCGAACCAGCCCAGTGCGACGATGCCGACGATCCCTGTGGCCACCGGGGTCGCCGTCAGCCCCTCCGCCGCAGCGCGCTTGATCGCATAGACGGTGAGCAGGATGCCTGCGGCGGAGAGCAGAACACTCAGGACGTCGATGCGGCCCGCCCGTGCGGCACGTACCTCACGGAGCAGGACCGGGGCCAGCACCAAGAAGAGTACGACGACGGGGAGGTTGATCAGGAAGACCGAGCCCCACCACAAGCTGCTCAGCAGCCGTCCGCCGACAACCGGGCCGAGCGCGAAGCCGGCGGCAAAGGTGGCTGCGAAGATCCCGATCGCCTTCGCCCGCCGGCGCGGGTCGGCGAACAGCTCACTGAGAACCGCCAGCGCCGACGGCAGCAGCGTGGCACCCGCCACACCCATCAACGCCCGGCAGGCGATCAGCAGTTCCGGACCGGGGGCGAACGCCGCTCCTGCCGAGGCCGCGCCGAACACCGCCGTACCGGTCATCAAAAGCTTCAGCCGCCCATACCGGTCGCCGATGTTCCCGAACGCGATGAGCAGGGACCCGACGGCGAATCCGTAGGCATCCAGGATCCACAACGCCTGATCGGCTGTCGGCGACAACGCCTGGGAGATCTGGGGCATCGCCAAAAACAGGACCGAGCCATCCATCGCGACCAGCAGTACCGGACCGAGCACCACCAGCAGGCCGAGCCACGCCCGCAGACCAGGCGAAGGAGAAACACGCGATGCATGTGCCTTTGCTTGTGCTTGTGTGTGGGGAACACGCTGTGCATTCATGCATCCGACGGTGCGATGCCATCCGCCCGGCAACCATCCCCGCGTCATGGGTACACCTCGCAGGGACACCCGGAAACCGACCACGGCACCTACGCTCGCAGTCATGGAACTGGAGAGCCTCGGGGCCTATCTCAAGACCCGCCGCAATCGGATCACGCCTGCCGACGTCGGACTGCGCACCTACGGCACCACCCGCCGGGTACCGGGGCTGCGCCGCGAGGAGCTCGCCCAGCTCGCCGGCGTGAGCGCCGGCTACTACACGCGACTGGAGCAAGGCCAAGCCGGCACCGCCTCCCAACAGGTCCTCGACGCGCTCGCAGGCGTGCTCCAGCTCGATCCGGCCGAGACGGTCCACCTGCACAACCTGGCCCGTCAGCCCACCACCTCACACCTGGTCCGCCCCCGCCCGGAACGGCCGCATCAACGGGTGCTCTCGCTCCTGGCATCCCTGGGAGACCGCACGCCGGCCGTCGTGCTCGGCCGCCGCGGCGACGTACTGGCCTGGAACCGCACCGGACATGCCCTCGTCGCCGAGCACATCGACTTCACAGCGCCCCACGACCCGGCGCGACGGCCGTCCATCCCCCGGATGTTCTTCCTCGACCCCCTCACCCAAGACCTTCACCGCAACTGGGCCGAACTCGCCCGAATCCACGTCGCCTATCTGCGGCTCACCGCGGGCCGGTACCCCACCGACGCCCGGCTGGCCGAACTGATCGGCGAACTCGCCATGCGCAGCCGGGACTTCGCCAAACTGTGGGCCAACGGCGACGTCGCGGACTGCACCGTGGGCACCATGCACCTGCAACACCCGACCGTCGGCGACGTCGACATCGACTATCAGGTGTGGCTCCAGCCCGAGAGCCCCGACCATCGGCTCGAGGTCTACACACCCAACGACGCCGCCTCGACCGACGCGCTACGCCTGCTGGCCGACCAAGTCGCCGATCAGCAGAAACCCGAGGCAGCCCGCGCCGAGCCGCCCCGGCAACTGGACGGGTAACTTCTGCAGCTGCTTCAAATCATGAGGGGAGGCCGGGAGCCCATTAGGGGTACGGGCCGCGAGTGGATTCGGTTCCATCCTGCTGCCCTTGGCGTCGGGAGCCCAAGCCCGACCGGCCACGCACGGCACATGCAGGAGCACGCCCCGTCCGCAAGTTCAAGATGCAGCGTTACACCAGCGGCGTTAGCCTGGTTCAGGCGCGCTGCCAGGGGCTCCCCTCATGACATTCCCGTGGCCCATATGCCCTCCCCATGGCTACCGAGGCGATCTCCTCTCCGCTTCCTAAAGCCTTCTATTTTTGACCTTTGACCATTGGCCTTTGATCTTGATCTTTGGATTGCGGACTTGGGGATTTCGGGAGTGCGAGAAAGGGGCGCACATGAGTCAGGCAGACACCCTCATCCAGGTCGAGAAGGCCGAGGTGGGGTACCGCGAACGGTTCTCGAACGGCCATTACGACAACCACCAGAAGTATTCACCCGCTGTCCACGGGCTGGAGTGGTCACAGAACCAGGCATGGTGCGAAACGTTCCAGTCCTGGGCCTTCCAGGAGGCCGATGTGAAGAGCCTGGCTCCGGTCACCGCCTCCTGCGCGACCGGCGTCAGCTGGTACAAGAACCGGGGCAGGTTCTCGTTCTATCCCGCGATCGGGGCGCAGGTGTTCTTCGGCTCCGGGGGAGGGGCGCACGTCGGTCTCGTCTACAAATACGACACGGACCACGTGTACACCATCGAAGGAAACACCAACGCCAGTGGTTCGGCCGAGGGAAACGGCGTCTACACCAAAACACGTCGGCGCAGGGACAGTTATCTCTACGGTTACGGGCTGCCGGCCTTCTCCGAGGGCGTCGTCACCGCCGATCCCGGTTTGAAGGACAAGCCCGGCTTCACGTACAAGGCTACTGCCGCATCCGGTATAGCTGCTCCGTCCCCTATGCCGCCGACCGAGCCGGCGCTGCCTTGGGTGTCGTCGAACCAACTCATCTGGGCGGCCACCCACTCCGCGGCCGAAGAGCAGGCTGCGCAGCCCGGCAACAGCGACCCCGCCGACGATGTGGGGCTGGTGCAGGACGCGTTGGAGAAGGTCATGGGCGTCGCACCGGACGACCCGCACGGCGTCTTCGAAGCGGGAACGCAGAAGCTCTACGACAGATTCCGCAAGGAAAAGCTGGGCTACACCGGGGCGGACGCCACCGGCGCCCCCGGAACGACGTCGCTGGTCAAACTGGGCACGCTGTCAGGGCTGTTCAACGTACGATCCGGCTCGACGCCGACTCTCGCGCTGCCTTGGGTCGGCCTGAACCAGGTGACGTGGGCCTCAACGCACAGTGCCCAGGAAGAGGAGGCCCAGCCTGCCGGGGCCGCCAGTACAAAGGCCGATGTGACTCTGGTGCAGGAGGGCCTGGAGAAGGTCATGCACACGGACGTGGCCGACCCAAACGGGATATTCGAGCACGCCACACAGGCTCTCTATGACGAGTTTCGCCGTACGGTGCTGGATCTCACCGGCAGCGATGCCACCGGGACGCCCGGCGAGTGGTCGCTGAGGGAACTCGGAGAGCGCTCCGGCCTGTTCCAGGTGCGTGTGGGGTCCATGCCCGTGGGCGGGCCGGACGGCACGGGCATCAGCACGTCGGAGAAAATCGACCCGAACGATGTGACATTCGAACGTCACACGAGCGACGGTGCCCTGGGCGACTGGATCACGGCGGCGTGCACGGCGGCCGGAGTCCCCGCGAACAACAACTGGATAAGGGGCATCAAGACCGCCGCCGCGCGTGAATCGTCCGGCAACCCCAACGCCTGCAATCTGTGGGACAGCAACGCCATCACGCCCGCCGGCTTCAGCGAGGTCCACGACTTCGGTGACGGTTACCGGCGCAATAAGCCGCCGCAGAAGATCGACGGTGCGCTGGCTCCCTTCCAGTGCTCCCGAGGTGTCATGCAGTGCATTCCGCAGACGTTCGCCCTGTACCACGCTGCTGGTACATCGGTGAACATCTACGACCCGGTGGCATCGATCGCCGCCGCAATCCGGTTGGTCCACAAGAAGCTCGGCGTCGCCGCCGACGGCTCCAACCTCGCCTCGAAGGTTCAGCAGTTCGACCCCAATAGGCCGCCCAAGGGCTACGGATAGCGCGGAGCAGGCATCCCGGCCGGAACAGCGACTGCCGCCAGCGGGCGGCAGTCGCTTCCTTTCTGCTGTCAGTTCAATCAGCTCACACTGCGCTGCCTGCTTGTGGCTCGCGCTCCCGGCTCGGTGCAGCGAGACCACCAGGAACTTCTCGATGGCCGCGACGACCAGGCCCACGGCCGGGGCGAGCCACCCGCCAACCCGGGGCACTATCACCCTGATTATGGAACGTGCCCATCGGATCACACGTTTGGGAATACCTGTTGGCCGACCGGGGCAGGGAAGGGCCCGGGAACAGCGGGGTTCGGCCCGCAGAGGGAGGGAGTAGCAGCATGCCGATGGATACGGACGTTCGGCACGCGGTGGTGATCGGGGCGGGCATGGCGGGTCTTGCCGCCGCCCGTGTCCTGGCCGACAGGTTCGAGGTCGTCACCGTCATCGAACGCGACACGCTTCCGAGTGCGTCCACACCCAGGGCCGGTGTGCCGCAGGCACACCATGTCCATGGTCTTCTGGCCCTCGGAGCCGAAGTGTTCGAGGGGTACTTCCCGGGGCTGCGAGCCGAGTTGGAACAGGCCGGTGCGCCGGTATGGGACTGGGGCGAAGGGCTGTGTGCCGTGCTGCCCAATGGCACCCCACCGCCTACCACGATGGGCATGCCGATCCAAACCTTTTCCCGTCCTCTCCTGGAGCATGTTCTCCGCCAACGGGTGACGGCACTGAAGCCCGTCACCTTACGGGACGGACTGACCGTCACCGGCCTGCGCACGGCCGCGCCTGGCAAGGTCACGGGGGTGCGCGTCAAGGGCAAGGATGGTGGCGACGCGGAGGAGATCGCCGCGGACCTCGTGGTGGACGCCTCGGGACGCTCCTCCCACCTGCCGCAATGGCTGGCCGCCCTCGGCCTGTCCAGCCCCCGTACGACGACCGTCGATGCCCAGGTCGGCTACGCCTCACGCACCTACTCCTACCCGGATGGACAGGCCCCGCCCTCGTGGAGGGGCCTGCTGCAACCCCTGCGGGCCCCCGACTTCCACAAGGGCTGCTACGCGATCCAGATCGAGAACAACGCACTCCACGTCACCCTGCACGGAGCCAACGGAACCCAACTGCCCCACAACGACGACGACTTCCTCGCCTTCGCCAAAACACTGCGCGGTCCCATTGCCGACACCATCGGCTCCCTCACCCCCACATCCGCCGTGCGCCGCTACGCCCGTACGGTCAACCGAAAGATCGCCTACCACCGCCTCGCCCGCTGGCCCGACGGGCTGATCGCGCTGGGGGACTCGGTGTGCACCTTCAACCCCGCCTACGGCCAGGGCATGACGGTCGCCGCCCTCGAGGCCCGCCTCCTGGAGCAGATGCTCGGCAACAGGCGCGCCGGCACTCCCCTCGATGGGCAGGCCTTCCAGAAGCGGCTGGCCCGCGTCACCGCCTCCTCATGGCTGATGGCGACCACCCCCGACCGAGCCTGGGAGAAGTCGCCGCCCGCCTGGCCCGTCAAGGCAGGCAACTGGTTCATGAACCGCCTGATCGACACCGTCCCCCAGGACCCGCGGCTCTACACCGCCTTCTCCGGCATGTTCCACATGACCGCGGGGCCGCTGACACTGGCCGACCCACGCCTGCTGTCCCGCGTCCTCATCGGCCCCCGCCCAGGAGGCAGCCCGCGCATGGCCACGGCCTGAATCCACCGATATCGAGGTTGCGGGAACCCGGGCGAGAGCCGCGGTCGTGAGTCCATGGCCAGGAAGGGGCAGCTGTCAGTCCGAAGGCGGGCGGGAGACCAGCAGCGTCATGCCGGTCTCCCGGTGCTGCTGGAGCTCTTCGGCCATGCCTTGTCGGAAGACGATGTACCTGCCCACACGAACGGGCACGACCTCACCCCGAGCCGAAAATCAGTAGCGAGCTTGGCTCTCACGGACGAGCATGCAACGCATGAATGACCAACCCGCACGTTGGACCGAGGCGACCGTCTACCCCGACATGTGGGTTGACCCGGACAACGACCCCCGTGAAGGTGCCAGTCCGGAGGGCGAGCTTGCGACGCTTCAGGACTTCCTGGCGGGGTACCGCATGACCTTGCGCATGAAGTGCGAGGGTCTGGATGCGGAGCAACTGGCCCGTCGGTCGGTTCCGCCGTCGACGATGTCGCTGCTCGGCCTGGTTCGGCACCTCGCCGAGGTGGAACGGGACTGGCGCAACTGGATCGACGACGCTGATCCGCTGCCGAAGCTGTACGGCGAGCGTGACGCGGACTTCCACGGAGCCATCGCCGAGCAGGCCGCGGTCGACGCCGCGTTCGCCGATCTGGAGCGGGAGCAGACCGCGATGGACGCCGCGCTGGCCGAGCACCCGGATCTGAGCGAGCGTCTCGCGAAGGATGGGATCGCGGTTCGGGAGCTGTGGGTGCACAGGGTCGAGGAGTATGCCCGGCACTGCGGGCACGCCGACCTGTTGCGTGAGTGCGTCGATGGACGGGTGGGTCAGTAGCGGTAGGTCAGTAGCGGTAGGTCAGGAGCGGTGGGTCAGGAGCGGTAGGTCAGAGACGCGGCCGGTTAAGAATCTCCGGCGCAGACGCTCCGGCCGACGTGCCCTGCCGTGGGTGCGCAGTTCGAACCAGACGGTTTTCCCCGCGGCGGTGCGCCGGGCGCCCCAGCGGGTCGAGAGTTGGTCGACCAGGTGCAGTCCTCGGCCGTGTTCCTCGTCGGCGCGAGCCGGTGGGCGGGATGCGGGCGGGGTGGCGGGGCTGCCGTCGGCGATGTCGCAGCGCAGCGTCCGGCCGTCGGGGGAGTGGGACATACGCAGGTGGATGGGGCCCCAGGCATGCCGGAGCGCATTGGTGACCAGTTCGCTGACCAGGAGTTCGGCGATTTCGACATGCTCGTGCAGTCCCCATCGGGCCAGCTCGGTCCGGATGATCCGCCGAGCCTGGGGCACGGCGCGTACATGGGAGTCGAGTGCCTGGGAGACCACATTGCCGCGCGTCTTCCTCAGGTACCGGGACAGCTGACCGACCCGTGCGGCGGTGGTCGCCGCAAGCCGCCCCAGCAGTCGGCACAGCGGTAGCAGTACGCCACGGCGTACGGCATCAATTGCGGCATCACAGGGTGTGCGAGCGACGGTGGTCATGACGATGTGGTCCAGCCGAGCGGAGTCCGCTCCAGCGGGCGGCTGGGATCGATGGGGCTGCGGCTGCCGAACGAGGATTCCTTCTTGCGGCAACATCTGTCTGCGCTCGTTTCTCGGTGGGGCAGCGGGTGGCCGGAGGAGTCCGAAGGCCCCACGGGCTCCGCTGGTGCCCTCGGTAGGGCTGTGGCGTGCGCACGAGGACCCCGGGGCATGACGTCCACCCCACCTCTCATTTCCGTCGTATTCGTCGTATCGACTGTGACGGGGAGCTGACGTATGCCTTCAGCGTGGACCGGCACCGCGCGGCGGTCATCGGGGGAATCCCCCAGTGCGACCCCTAAACCGGACGACGAAGTGCGGTGGCGGTCTGCCAGGCATGATCGCGTCGGGCAAGGGGATGACTGCGTGGGGCGAGCAGGGGCTGCGCAGCGTGGCGTCGATCTCGGGCACCCGCTCCGGAGTGCGCTCATCGCTCCGAAGTCACGACCGCGAGCTGCTGAAGCTGTCGTGCCAGACGGCCGACGGAGTCGGTCTGCTCGGTGAGCTGGTCCAGGGCCCCGGCCGGGAGGGCACCGCCGGCCATGGCCTGCACGGCGTCGGCGATCCGGCCGAGCCCCCGTTCCACCTGCTCGAGCCGGATCTTCAGGAGGATGTTGTTGACCCTGGATATCAGCAGGAGGTGATCCAGGGGCTTCGGCAGATAGTCCTCGGCGCCCATTTCGAGGCAGCGGATGACACTGTCCAGGTCGCCGACGGCCGACATCATGATCACGGGTGTATGGCTGAGCCGCTGGTCGTGTTTCATCAGATCGAGCGTCGCGTAGCCGTCCATCCCCGGCATGAGGATGTCGAGCAGCACCACATCGAAGTCGCTCTCCCGCAGCATCTGCAGAGCCTCAAGCCCGTTCTCGGACGTGGCGGTCTCCAGCCCGGCCATTTCCAGGCGATAGGTGAGCATCATGCGGTTCGTGCGATCGTCGTCCACGACCAGGACGCGCCCTTTTCTGCCGGTACTGTCCGTGACGGCGTTTCCCTCGGGCACGGTGCTTCCCTCAGGCACGTCGTTTCCCTCGGTCACGGCGTTTCTGTCGGGCCCAGCGTTTCTATCGGTCATGGCCAAGCTCCGCTCTCTGTGCGACCAGCCCGTCTCTCGCAGCGCGGTACTCCACTTCGATTCTGGACACGAGCGGTGCTGCTGCGCTCAGATCCCCGCCGGCGCCGAGCTCCTCCGCGTCCTGGCACGGCTGAACGAGCCGCGGGAATCCAAAGGTGTGTGCATGCGATTTGAGTGTGTGAGCCGCTCGACGCAGTTCGCCTGCCTCCCCCTCGTCGAGGCCGCGGCGAAGACTTTCGATCAGTTCGGGGGAGTCCTCCAGAAAGGCATCGACGAGCTGGCTGACGAATTCCTCACCGAAGGAGCCGACCAGGCGCTGGAAGGTGGGTGTGTCGAGGACGGGCGGGGCTGCTGACGGCTCCGTGGTGGAGCCGGCCTCCGGCACGGAGGGCGCGGTCTGCGGGCCGGGTACGGGCGGCGCCGCTGCCGATCCGCGTGCGGGCGCTGTGGCCCCTGGGCTACGTGCGGGCTGCGCCGCCTCCGGACCCGGCGCCGGGGGACCGAGCGGCACACGGCCGAGTGCCGCGGCGAGCTCGACGCCGCGCAGCGGCTTGCTCAGGTAGTCGTCCATGCCGGCAGCGATGCAGGCGTCGCGGTCCTCGCTCATCGCATTGGCGGTGAGGGCGATGATGTACGGCCGTTCCGCGGCGGGCAGCGACCGGTGGATCCGTCGGGAGGCGTCGAGACCGTCCATCACCGGCATCTGCACATCCATCAGGACCACGTCGTAGAGCTTGTGTCGCAGCGACTCCAGCGCTTCGGCTCCGTTGCCGACCGTGTCCACCGAGTGGCCGATCTTCCGGAGCATCCGGACGATCAGCTGCTGGTTCACCAGGTTGTCCTCGGCCAGGAGGATGCGCAGGGGCGCGGGGCCGCCCTCCTGCACCTCCGGCCGCCGCTCCGCGCGGGGCCTCTCGACGGGTGCCCCGGCGCCGAGCAGCGTGCGGCAGAGGTCCGCGTAGAGCTCGGCCGCCCGGATGGGTTTGGTGTGGTACCCGGAGAATTCCGCGAGACTCCTCTGCGTCGTCATCGGCCGGCCGACGGAGGTCAGCAGGAACAAGGGCAACTCCTCCTTGCTCCGGTGGCGGCGGATTTCTTCCGCGAGCATGACGCCGTCCATGTCCGGCATCTGCATATCCAGAATTCCGATGTCGAACGGATCGCCCTGCCGGACCCACTCCAGGGCTTCCTGCGGAGATCCCGTGGCGCGTACCACCATCCCCCAGGAACTCGCCTGGTGGGTGAGGATCATCCGGTTCGTGGCTTTGTCGTCCACGACCAGCAGGTGTTTTCCTCGGAGTTCGACACGGCAGGCCGCCTGGCTGGTACGCATGGCTTCGGGCGCTTTTCGGGTCTCCACCGTGAAGTGGAATGTCGACCCCACATCCGGTTCGCTCTCGACCCACATCGTGCCGCCCATGAGCGCGGCCAGCCGCTTGCTGATGGCCAGCCCGAGTCCCGTTCCGCCGAAACGCCGCGTGGTGGAGGTGTCGAGCTGCTCGAAGGGCCGGAACAGCTGTCCCAGGCGGTCCGCGGCCATTCCGATTCCGGTGTCGCACACGGAGAAGTGCAGCCGGACGACGTCGTCCGCGGCCTGCGAACCGGGCGCGTGGACCGTCTCCGGCGGCTCCCCGGAGGTTTCCGGTTCCGAGTCGGCCAGCTCGACCCTCAGGACGACCTCGCCGGTCTCCGTGAATTTCACGGCGTTGTTGAGCAGATTGATGATGATCTGGCGCAGTCGGTCGATATCTCCGATAATTTCTTCCGGAACTTCCGGATCAATGATGTATGCCAGATCGAGATCCCGTTTCTCCGCCGCCATCGGGGATACGAAGTCGAAGGCTGATTCCACGCACTGGCGGAGCTCCAGCGGCTGGAGTCGGAGATCGAATTTCCCGGCCTCGAACTTCGAGAAGTCAAGGATATCGTTGATGATGGTGAGCAGGCTGTTTCCGCTGTTCTGGATGATATGGGCAAACTCGGTCTGCTCGGCATTGAGTGGGGTGTCGAGCAGGATTTCGGTCATGCCGATCACCGCGTTCATCGGCGTGCGGATCTCATGGCTCATGGTCGCGAGGAACGCGCTCTTGGCCTGCGTGGCGACTTCCGCCGCCTCCTTGGACGCCTGGAGCTCCGCCGCGGCGCGGGACCGTTCCAGTACCCGTCCGAGCTGGGTGCTCACGTTGAGCATGAGCCGCAGCAAGGCGTCATCCGGCTCCATGGCCTCCGGGGTGAGGAAGTCGAGAACCGCCGCGACATCCTTCCGAATGACGACGGGGACGGCGATCCTGCCGGTCACCCCGGCACGCTCCGCGACCCCGGCAGGCACCTTGCCGAGCCCGGAGGAGCCCGCCGTGATGTCACGAATCCAGGCGGGTCGGCCGGTGGCGCGCACGGCGGACGGCAGGCCCTTCGGCTCGTACAGCCCGGCTGCCGTGGCGATCTCGTCCAGCGGCACCCGCAGGTTCTCCTCATCGACGTGCCAGAGGGGCGACGCGGTGAGCTCCGAGTCCAGGGTGGGGCGGCCGGTGCCGGACGAACCGGACCCGGACTCGACGAGGTAGACGTGGCCGACCGGCCACCCCATGTGCCGGCACACCAGATCCAGGACCGTCCGCGTCGCGTCCTCCCAGGTCTCCGCCTCGTTGGCGGCGGACGCCACATGCTGGAGCAGCCTGAGGGACTCCGTCTTCTGACGCAGCTCCGAGGTGCGCTGACGGACCTCCTCCTCGACCGCGGAATAGCTCTCCTGGAGCCTCCCGGCCATGACGTTGAAGGCGGTGGCCATCGCGCCGACCTCGTCGTGGCTCCGTACCGTCGCGCGACGTGTGAGGTCGCCCGTGGCGAGGGCCTGCGCCGCGTGCACCACGGCCGCCAGATTGCCGGTGATACGCCGGGAGAGCAGCGCGGCCACCGCGATGATCACGGCGAGGACTGCGCCGATGCTGGTCAGGACCCGCAGGTTGCGGTCGTAGAAGTGGTCCAGGCGGGAGTTCAGCAACTGGTCTTCCTGGTCGAACAGGGCCTTCCACAGATCCGAGTTCGCCCGGATGGCGCCGGCGGTCTGCGCCGACCAGGCCGCCCGCGAGACATCGCTCCGGCCACCGCTCGTGAACTGCCGGTTCACGGTGCCGGTCACCTCACGAACCGATGAGTTCGCCTTGGCCAGCAGGGGCTGGATCGTCGGGCGGAGACCGGCGGCGGAGGTGGACTCGAAGGCCCGGTTCAGATCGCTGTTGAGCTGGAGAAGGTTCTGGCCGAGCACCGTGGTGTCGTAGGCGATGCGTACCCGATCACTGGTCGACGTGCCGCCCTGGACCAGGATCGAGTCTCCCGTGTCCGCCATCTGATAGAGCTGGTTCATCATCTGGGGCTCACGGAGCAGCAGCCCGGCCATCGTGTAGTACGTGTCGAGGTCCGGGTCGAGAATCAGCTTCGAGGTGTCTCCGACATACGAACCCAGCGCCAGCAGGTTCCCGATGAGACGGGTGTACCGCGGCACGTCGGCGCGGACGTCGGACGGAGCCGACGACAGCTGCGCCCAGTCATGACGCAGAGCCGAGGGCGCCAGCCGGCCTTTGCCCTTCGCGGAAAGGTCGGCGACGGTCGTTCGCAGCGGCTCCCTCAGCCGTCGGTCGACCTTCGTGAGCGCCGTGAACCCTTCACTGACGGCGCGGTCGGCCGCCGCGACCCGGCTCTTCGGCACGGGCTCTCCGGTGAGCTCGCGGTGCAGAAACGCACGGCGGTCCGAGACGTCCTGCACCAATGCGCTTACGGGACGCAGGTACTGAACGCCGCTCAGCTCGGTGCGAGCGAAATCGATCTTGCTGTTCTGCTGGTCGACCAGGTAGAACGTGGCCAGCCCGAGGGGGACCATGAGCGCGATGCAAATGGCCAGCAGCTTGTGCCAGATTCGGGGTGCGAACCTCATTCCGCGGCTGCCGCGCGATCCGCCCTGCGGTACGTCCGGGGATCCGGACGGCTTCGCATCGGGCGCCGCGGACATGAGTCACTCCGGTTCTTCCGCCGCGTCGGCCTGCTCCGCAAGCCCGCCGAGCTGGCGTCGGCTGGTGACGCCGACCTTCCGGTAGACGTTGGACAGGTGGGCCTCCACGGTCTTGGCCGTGACGAACAGCTGCTGGGCGATCTCCCTGTTGGTACGTCCGGCGACGGCGAGGTCGTAGACCCTTTGCTCACTCGGCGTCAGCGACTGCAGACCGGTGACCGCATGGCGCCGCGGGCGGATCCCGGCCGCATGCAGCTCGTCCTGGATCTGCTGGACGAGCGGGACAGCGCTACGGGCCTCGGCGATGTCCAGGGCATTGCTGAGCGAGGTCCGCGCCTGGTTCCGCACTCCGTGGCGACGGAGTGCCGCCCCGTAATCCGCCAGCGCCTTGGCGTACTCCAGACGGGCCGGGGAGCCCTGCAGCCGGGTGACGGCCTCGCGCAGCAGGCTGACATCCGCGCCGCCCTCGCTCAGTGTGCCGGCGATGCGCAGCGCGCGGCCGAGGGCTCGGGGCGCGCTCCAGTAGCGAGCCAGCTTCAGCTCCGCCTCGGCCAGGGCCCTGGCCTCCTCGTCCCGGCCGAGCAGATGCAGGCACAGGGCGGCTTCCGACCGCCAGGGGACGATGGCGGGGTTGTCCCCGCCGGCCGCGCTGAACGACTGGCCCGCCGCCAGCGCCGCGTTGAATGCCTCCGTAGTGCGTCCCTGGATGCGCAGCAGATGAGACCGGCTGTACAGCACGTAGTACATCAGCCCGGTGAGCGGCGCCGGATCGGGAACTCCGGTCCACTCCAGCGTGGCCTGCGCACGGGACAGTGCGCCCTGCTCAATCTGCACCTCGGCCTGAACGGGGCCGAGGACCAGCCGGCGCAGCCCCAGCGAGGACGTTTCGACGGCGTGCACCGCCGCCGAGGCGTCCGCGGCGGCCTCGTCGAGATTGCCCCGGTACAGCCATGCCATCGCACGGTAAGTCAGCGCCCCCGTAAGATCGTTGACCGACCCCTGCCGGTGCGCCAGCTCGACCGCGGCGTCCAGACTGGCCAGGACCTCTTTGCGGTCGGCGCTGATCAGGGCCAGCCAGCCGAAGGACAGCGACCTCTGTCCGTCGGACGGCCGGGCCGGCGCGTCCTCGTGGAGCGCGCGCTGCGCCCGTACGACCGCGCGCGGGTCGCCGATGACGGCGTCATGGCCGGCGATGACGCAGTCCAGGTACCGGCCGCCCATACTCTCGCTCGGTTTGGGGGAGCGCAGTTCCGGAACGCGGCTGAGGATGTCCTGACGCAGATCCGGGCGGCCGGGTTCGTAGAGCGGAATCGAGAGAATGCAGGCATTCAGCTGGTAGAGCAGTTCGGTGTCCTCGGGCGCCGTAATCGCCAGGGCCTGCTGCCATACGGCCAGGGCCTCTTCGGAGTGCCGGAGCGCGAGCAATGCGTCGCCGAGGGCCAGTGCGATTTCGACGCGCTGCCGCGACGGCCGGGCCATTTCGTGTGCCTCGGTGAGGTACTGAACGGCTGCCGCGCTGTCCACCCGCCGCATGGCGTTGCCGAGTTCGAAGAGAAGGTCGAGCCGGTCCGCGGTCGTCGGGGGCTCGGCCAGAGCCCGGCGCAGATACTTCGCCGCGGTCTCCGGCGAGCCTCGGGCCAGGGCACTTCGCGCCGCCGACCACAGCATGGTCACGGTCTCGGCGTCACCGGAGGGCAGCGTACGCAGCAGGTGCAGGGCGACTCTCTCGATCTCGGCCTGGGAGTCTCGGAGCAGGCTCGCGGCGGTCCTGTGCGCGCGGTGGCAGTCGGCCGGGGTGATCTCCTCGTACACGGCGGCCCGCACCAGCGGATGCACAAATCCCATCCGGGGCTTCATCTCGTCCGACGGGAGGGTGTAGAGGATCCGGGCGTGCTCAAGGCTCTTCGCGGCCTGCATCGCATCGTCCCGGTCAAGCCCCGCGAGCTCCGCCGCATGGCTCAGTTCCGCACCGTCCCCGAGCACCGCGATGGCCCGGGCCAGTGGGGCACAGCCCTGGGGGAGGCACCGCATCCACATCGCCACCCGCCGGGCGACGGCGCGCGGGCCCAGAGCGTAGACCTGCGGGATGTGCGCGGCGGTGGGTTCGACGTGCTCGGTGGTGAGTGCCTCGGTGAGTTCCTTGAGCAGGAGGGGGTTCCCGCCGGTCGCGGACCAGCAGGCGGAGAGGAAGTCCTCGTCCTCCGGTTCGGGTGCCCCGGATTTCACGAATTCACCGACGATGAGCGCGGTCGATGCCTCGGCGCTCAACTTGGACGGAAAAACGAGTACCGAGGGCGGTGCGGTGACAATCTGGTCGAGTGCATTCGACCGGGCGAACACTTCAAATTGCCGCAGCGTGCCCACCACGCAGGCCGGGATGTCCTCAAGGCGCGGCATCAGATAACTGAGAAATTTCAGTGAATCGATGTCCGACCAGTGCAGATCGTCAACCGTAATGGCCAGGGGCTGCCTTTCGCAGATATCCGCAGTCAGCCAGTACAGCCCATGAAGTATGGAGAAATCGCCGCCCAGGGAACGTTCGGGAACCACTCTCCTCAGTACGATCGCCGCCTGGCCGGCGGTGCCGGACAAAATACGCTGCCGATCTTCCGCTTCCATCCGCGCAAGGAGCGGTTCGAAAAGCTGCCGCACCACACCGAAGGGGAAATCGCTCTCGAGTTCCGATCCTCGCGCGCTGGCCACCTGAAAACCAGCGGAAACGGCGAGCCGCTTGGCCTCGGCCAGCAGACTGGTTTTACCGATTCCGGGCGCACCCTCGATCATCACGGCTTCTCCATGGCCGCCGAGGGTCGCATCCATCGCACCCCGCAAGACCTTGAGCTCGCCGCTTCGCTCGTAGAGTCCGGCCATATGCGGCATACATTCCAGTATGCGCGATAGGGCCATGGGCGACCCGTCCTGGAGCGTCCCAGGAGCCCGTGGGACCAGGAACGGCGCCGCTGGGCAGGAGGACGCAGGCGTGTGCCGGCAAGGGGTGCGATTCGGTCGAGAGGCCGACCACTGGGAATCGGGGTGTGACATGCCGCTCTCGGATCAATGGCGGGGCTGGGCTGTTTCGCCGTGTCACGCTGTGGTCTTGTTTGATCACGGTCGTGTCAGGAGGCCGGGATGTACCGCTCGGTCGATCTGCTCTGCTGCCTGGGCGGGGTCGGCTGTCTGGACCTGGAGAAAATGAGCGGCAAGCTGCTTTCCCGGCCCTTGGACCAGACCGGCATCGACTCCTACCGGTTGCAGGCCAACGAGAACGAGCACCGGTCCAGGCGCTCGTGATGGCCGAAGGGCAGGAGCCGGACAAGCCGCGCGTTCCCGATGTGGAGCGTTTGGACGCCGAGCTGCACCAGGTCAGCGAAGAACTGCGGGAACTGGCAGTCGCCAAGGACCGCCTGCATGGCCTGCTGAACGCAGTCCTGGCGATCAGTGGGGAGTTGGACCTGACGGCGGTGCTGCACCGCATCGTCACCACCGCCATGAGCCTGGTAGGCGCCCGTTACGGAGCGCTCGGCGTGTTGCACGAGTCCGGCGAGTACCTGGAACACTTCATCCCCGTCGGCATGTCCGAGCAGGAGCGAGGAGCCCTGGCCGGGGTGAACTTCCCACACGGCCTCGGTGTGCTGGGACACCTGATCCGCAACCCGGAACCGCTGCGGGTCGATGACATCCTCTCCCATCCGGCCTCCGTCGGCTTCCCGCCCGGCCACCCCCACCTGCGCACCCTGCTCGGGGTCGCGATCAGCGTCCGCGGCCAAATCTACGGCGACCTCTACCTTTCCGACCGGCACGACGGACGTCGCTTCGACCGCGACGACGAGGACATGGTCGTCGCGCTCGCCGGCGCCGCCGGCATCGCCATCGAGAACGCCCGCCTCTTCGCGGAGCTCCGCGACAGCGCCGAAACCTTCCAACGCCTGCTGCTGCCCACCCTGCCCGACCTGCGGCCCCTCACCGCCGCGGCGGTCTACCGGCCCTCGGCTCAGCCCAACCCTCTGGGCGGGGACTGGTACGACGCCATCAAGCTGCCGGAGGGTGCGGTTGGCGTCGTCATCGGCGACGTGGTCGGCCACGACCTGCACGCGGCCGCTGTCATGTCCTCCACCCGGAGCATGCTCCAAGCCCTGCTCTTCGACCTCCGTACTCCGCCCAGTGCTGTCCTCGCCCAGCTCGACCGCACCCTGAACGCCACCGGCGACAGCCCCGTCACCACCACCTGCCTGGCCCTCATCGCACCCCACGAGGGCAGCTGGACACTGCACTGGAGCACCGCAGGCCACATGCCACCGCTGCTGATCACACCTGGTCGGAAAGTCGAATACCTGGACGCCGAACCCGGCCTTCCGCTCGGTGTGAACACCGCCGAGGGCCGCCCCGACCACACCCACCCCCTGCCTGCGGGCGCCACCGTCGTCTTCTTCACCGACGGTCTCATCGAACACCCCGACCACACCATCGACGAGAGTCTGACCGCCCTCGCCGAACTCGCCATCACCCACGCCGCACTACCCCTGCAGGAGTTCGTGCAGGCGCTGGCCGACAACCACCCCAGCGACGGCCACGACGACATCGCCATCCTCGCCCTGCGCACCCCGCACAGCACCTGATCGGGTCACTCGATCGAGGCGCAACAACGCTGATGGGTCCGCCCCGGACCGTAGCGGACCCATCAGCGCATGCCAGGGATCAGACGTCCGGCATCTTGTTCAGCAGCCACAGCGCGCTGTTGTCGCCGCCGAGCTGCGGGAAGTAGTGCATGGCCTCCTCGCACAGCTTGATGAGGTGCGCCTTCTTCTCCGTCTCCGGCAACTGGTAGAACTCGAACGTCGGCGCCGCGTTCTGCTGAATCGTGGTGGTGACGTTGAGCGGGCTGGCAACCATGGTCTCGGCCACGGTCACCAGCACGCCCTGCATGAGCGAGATGAAGGTGCGCTCCAAGTGGTAGCGGAGGCTCTCCTTGTTCGCCTCCATGCCCTCCCACGACGTGTCGTAGATGACGTCGAGCATGTGCATCGTGTAGCAATACGCGGCGTTGAACAGGTTGTTGATGCTATGGGCTTCGGGCTCCGTCTCCTCGTCGTAGTACGCGGTTTTCGGGTCGGTGGGCAGGTTGTACACGAACCCCAGCGGTTCGACCCCGTCGGCGATCCGCTTGAACTTCGTGTAGTGCGGCAACTCGTCGAGTCCGGGAGTCGGTTTGAGCGGGTTGATCGGCACCGAGGGGTTCTTGGGGTCGATGCCCTCCCCCTGCTCCACGATGATTTTCATGGCGTCCTGTGCGCTCTTGAGGTCGTGCACAAGAACCGGCCCGCCACCGCCGTCCTTGTTCCAGTACGCGTCCACGTATTGGTACTTCGCTTCGTCGCGATTCCAGATAGCACTCTTGGTGCTCTTGTCGAGGGCGGCAAGACGCTTGCCCACACCCTCGTAGAACTCGCCGATGGTCCGGTACCAGCCGTCGGGGACCGCTTCGAGAGTGGTCAGATCCTGCTTCGGGAGTTCGAACTCCATGAAGACGTCCTTGACCAACTTCTTGGTACAGGGACCGAGATGCAACATCAGCTCGGGCCAGCGATGCAGCATGAGTGACGGGTACTTCGGCATGAAGTCCTGGTTGTAGAACTTGATCTTTTGCCGGCCGCCGATGGCGACCAGGAGGTTCCGGACCAAAGACAGGTGCAGCATCTCCTCGACCACAATGCTGCGGATCAGCCGGAAGGCGCCCATCCCCGGGTCCCACTGGGAGTAACCGCGCGTCTCGATCGAGAACATCGCGTACAGATACATCGGGACCGTTGACATCTCCAGGTAGGCGGCCTGGATCAGGTGGTTCTGGAGTTGGCCGAGATCGTCGAGGTCTTCAGCGGGGTTCACCGGTGCCAGTGCCATGACCGGCGGTACCAGTTCCTTGACGGGGGTTTCGGTGGCCATCGTGGGGCTCCTTCACTCACGGGGTTCGACGAGAGTCATGAACGGGGTGGGCGGCCCTCGGCGAGCGGCGACGACAGCAACCGGTAGGCGTCCGGCTCCAGTTCGTTCGTGACGACCGCGTAGTCACGCCGGGAGAGGGCCAGGTGCACGGGGTCGGGGCCGAGTGCGGGCGGTTCGGCGGGCAGGCCGTGCCGGACCGTGGCGTGGTAGGTGTGCACGGGCGCGCAGACCCGCAGCACCCGCAGGAACGGGGCGGTCGCCGGACCGGGGTCGTCGTAGACCTCGGCGAAGGCCCGCTCGTAGCGGGCGAGGTCGACGATCACATCCACCCAGCCCTCGCGCCGGCCGCCCGGCAGGTCGCGGTCGGGCCGCCGGGTGGCGAGATGATCGGTGAACCGGGCGTCCAGCTGGAAGAGGGTGTACGAGCGGGACGGGTAGGCGTCGAGATAGTCGAGCGCGAAGTCGTCGAAGAGGTCGGGGCCCAGCAGGACACGTAGGGCGGGGTGCAGCCCGCGCATCGTCTCCAGCAGCCGCAGGCGGTAGCCGCGCCGGTAGACATCGAGCCGCTGCCGTGCGCTCAACTCCTCGGAGCGGGTGAGGACTTCGTCGATGGAATCCGATGGTCCACCGGGGTCGAGGACCGCGCGCTGGAACCAGCGCTGGGTGTCGACCAGGGTGACCGGCGGACTAGCCACAGAGCACCCGCGCCCTCTCGTCGCGCGCGGCGCCGGTGTACCGGCGTGCCTTGGCCAGCTCGTCGAGCAGTTCGGGGAAGGGCGGGATGTGGTCGTCCCATTCGAGCAGGGTGGCGACCGGCCCCGTCAGGGAGGTCGCCAGCCGGTACAGCCGCCACACCGGATCGGCCACGGGCTGGTCGTGGGTGTCGACGACATGGGTGCCGAGGTGGGTGTGGCCGGCGAGGTGGATCTGCACCACACGGTCGTGCGGCAGCGCCCGTACGTACGCCTCCGGGTCGAAGCCGTGGTTGACGGACGAGACATAGACGTTGTTGACGTCCAGCAGCAGCCCGCAGCCGGACTCGGCGGCCAGCCGGGAGACGAACTCCCACTCGCTCATCACCGATCCGGTGAACTCCGCGTAACTGCTGGGGTTCTCCAGCACGAGTGGACGTTCCAGGAAGTCCTGCACGGTCCGCACGCGGCGGACCATATGGGCCAGGGACTCCTCGGTGAACGGGACGGGAAGCAGGTCGTGGGTGTTGAGCCCGGCCACCCCCGTCCAGCAGATGTGGTCGGAGACCCAGCGCGCCCCGGTCGCGGTGGCCAGGTGGCGCAGCCGGCCGAGATAGTCGCGGTCGAGCGGGTCGGTGCTGCCGATCGACAGCGAGACGCCGTGCATGACCACCGGATAGCGCTCGGCGATCCGGTCGAGCGCGTAGCGCGGATATCCGCCCGAGTCGAGGAAGTTCTCGGAGATGAGCTCGAACCAGTCCACTTGCGGCCAGTGCGTCAGCACGTGCCGCAGGTGCGGGGTGCGCAGCCCGAGGCCGAACCCCAAGTCGCATTCCGGCAAGGGATACGCGGTGGGGCGCCGTGGCGCGGGCTCCCCTGCGGGGGCATCGCGCACGGTCACTTGGGAATCTTCCGCTTCTCTTCGTACCGGGGCACCATGTTGTCGGCGAAACCTTCGCCGGGGGAGGGGCCGAAGGGTCTGCCGGCCGCGTACATCCTTTCCTCAAAGATCTTGCGGGCCCGTTTCCAGACGCTCGTGCCGCGATAGGGCCCGGCGGCATGCACCCTCCCCTCATTGATGGGGCTGGCACAGCTGCCGTTCCAGCGGCACTCCTGATTGCCGGGTTTGGCCTGCTCCGCGTCGCTGCCGCTGTATCCGCAACCGCCTTGCCCGCGACACTCGTTATCGCCGTGGCAGACGTGGAAGACGGTCGCGCACTGCCCCATGCCGGCCATGTCGCCGGTGCCGTCGACGCCGTGTCCCTTGCAGGAGTTCAGCCCCATACACACATGGAGCTCGACCTCCTTCTGCAGCTTTTCCGGCTCGATGAAGTACGCGGTTGCCCCCCGGGCCCCCGCCCGCTTGTCGGCGCCGATCTCCCCGCCCTCCATGAGCAGGGAGACCTCCTTGGCGCTCAAGCGCTTGTGGCCGTTGGGCTGCGATGCACTCATGTCCGCTCTCCTTCCTCTCTCCTCGGTCCCCGGCCTCCGTGCGGAGGCTGCCGGATCTGGGTACCCGGGGTTGCCTTCCAGCGAGCAGATAAGGGCAAACCGGCTACAAGGGTGAAAAGGGGTATTTTGCTCACCGCGCCTGGCGCGCACCCGGAGCAGTTCCCGCATGGCCGGGTCCCCGGGCGGCGGCGGTGGGTAGAGCGGGTGCCCGGCGCATCCCACGGCCTGCCCCGCTTGACCTTGACACAGTGACAAGGTCTTCACTGTGGCCAAGGAGGTGGTCCCGATGACCATGCCGAAAGAGGACACGAACACGATGCGAGCTCTCCAGGCGCTGGAGAACAGCAACTCGTCTGTACGGCTGCGGGCAGCGCTGGCGGTCGGTACGACCCCCGACCCGCGGTTCATCGACAAACTCATCGAACGATGCGCGATCGAGCCCGAATTCTACGGGCGGGAAATGCTCACGTGGGCACTCACCCGCCACTCATCATCAATGACGGTCCCCAAGCTCATCGACGAACTCCGCTCGGAACGTGCGCAGGCACGAAGCCAGGCGTTGCACACACTGTCGAAGATCGGGGATCGGCGGGCGTGGCCGGCGATCACACGGGCGCTCCTGACCGACGCCGACGACGAGGTGGCGCGGAGCGCATGGCGAGCGGCGGTCGTACTCGTACCTGAGGATGACGAAGCCGAGTTGGCCCGAGTGCTGGCGACGCAGCTCGGGCGCGGCGAGCGTGAGACACAGTTGAGCCTCAGCCGTGCGCTGATCGCGCTCGGTGAGGTGATTTTGCCGATCCTGCGCCCGGCGATGACGGATCCCCACCCTCGCCCGCGCACGCACGCGATCGCCACGGAACGACTGTTGCGCAACCCGGATGCCGGATTCGAGTTTGCGATCGAGGAAGCGAAGCGCATCGTGGCCCTCGGCACGACCAGCCAGGAGGAGTAACAGGCAGTGTTGATCGGTGATGTGGCACGACGGTCCGGGGTCAGCGCCCGCATGCTCAGGCACTATGACTCGCTCGGCCTGGTGCGGCCAACGGGTCGTACCGAGGCCGGCTATCGGGAGTACTCCAGCGACGACATCCGGCGCATCTTCCATATCGAGAGCCTGCGGTCATTGGGGCTGTCGCTGCGTGACGTCGGGTGCGCGCTGGATGATCCCGGCTTCAAGCCCTCGGAGCTCGTCGACGACCTCATCCGTCAGACGCGAGAACGCATTGCGGCTGAGACGGTGCTGCTCACACGACTCAGTCGGATCGGTGCCGCGGAACCGGCCGACTGGGAGGACGTCCTCCAGATCACCGCACTCCTCCAGGCCTTGGGGTCGGAGAGCGCCGGGAAGCGCCAGCGCGCGGCCCTGTCCTCAGTCGAAGAGGTTCCGGTGCCGGTGGAAGCGTTGGTCGAGGCAGCGTTGAGAGAGACGGACCCGAACGTCGCCGGAGCCCTTCGATGGGCCCTGGCGCAATCGGGCGTTGCCGGACTGGCACTGCTGGCGGAGGGCCTCGTCTCACCAGAAGCCGAGGTACGGAAACGTGCCGTCCGGTCCATCGCCGAGATTCCGGACGGCGAGGCGACCGCACTGCTGCGGGAGGCCCTCACGAACTCCGACATCGTGGTCCGCAGGTACGCAGCTCTGGAGCTCGGTTCACGTGGCGTGGCCGACGCGGTCCCCACGCTCATCGACATGATCGTCGAGGAGACGAACGACGCCGACGCAGCGGATGCACTGAGTGCGTTGGCGCGTGATCCCGCGTTGGCGGATCAGATCGCTACCAGGCTCGTCGACTGCCTCGGCCACGGCACCGCCCACGGCACCACTGAAGCGTCTGCACGTCGAAGGCTGACACAGGCGCTCGCGGATATCCCGGGGACCACGGCGTCACATGCCCTCGCAGATCTGTCACATGACGAGGACCGTGCCGTTGCACTCACTGCGACATACGTTCTCCAGCTACGCAACGCACGATAGCGGCCACTTGGCCGGGCGCTTCCTGGCCCGGTGGCGGTGGTCGCCGCAGCGCGGGAGATCGTGCAGTGTGAACCGCTGGGTGTGCACTACCAGCTCGGTGACGTGGGACAGTTGCGGCCCGTCGACCGGCGCTTCGACATCGCGGTGGGAGTGCAGTGCCTCAACTACGCCGTCGATATCCTGCCTGCGTGATCAACTCGTATGCGAGCCTTGATGATGCCGATGTCGCGATAGCTGCGGCGTGTGCCGGCGCGGACGTCGTGCGCACCATGTACGGCCGGCGGCTCACCCGCATCGACAAGGGTGCCGGGGACTTCGCCACCGCCGCCGATGTGGAGGCCGAGAAGGCGATCCTCAGCGTCATTCAAGTGGCCCGACCCGATGACGCTGTGCTGGGTGAAGAGGCCGGGCAGCAGGGTGCCGCTGACGCAGCGCGCCAGTGGTTGGTGGATCCCTTGTGCGGCACGCTGAACTACGCCGTCGGCAACATGCTGGTGGCCGTCAATGTTGCTTTGCGCGGCGGTGCGGCGGCGGTGGCCGATCCGTTCAGCGGCGAGGCCTTCTTCACCGACGGTGAGACGGCCTGGGTGCGGCACGACGGTGCCGATGCCCAGCTGCTCCCCACGCCCGCCACCCAACTCGTGGATGTCAATCTGGACCTGCCGTTCCCCAACGCACCCGGCTTCCGTGCTGTGGACTTGCTGGCCCACCCCGACTTCGTCGAACGGTTCCGACCCCGGGTCGTGTCCACGACTTTGGCGCTGGCCTGGGTGGCCGCCGGCAAGCGCGCCGCCTACGTCACGGACGGCGGCGACCTGTCTGCGAGCGTGCATTTCGCCGCCGGCATCGCCTTGTGCCGGGCAGCCGGCTGCGTGGTCACCGGAATCGACGGAGCCCCGATCGGACAGGCAGGCCGTGGACTTGTCGTGGCCGCCGACGGCGAAACCCACCAGCTGCTGATGTCGATGATTCGCAGCCCGAACCAGCAGCACGGCACCTGAAAGTCGCCCCCCGCGCCGGCCTTACCGCCGGCGCCCCACAACAACTCTTCTCCTGTTGTGATAGCCAACCCGATCAAGTAAAGTCACCCAACGTGAACACCGGACCGGCGATACGCCACACACAGATTGGCCACCCGGTGGACGGCTGATCGCACGGCGGGTGCAAAGAACGCACCCCCTCAGTTCGGCACGCGGACCTCCCGGCACTCGCGCACCGCGAGTCCGTTTTCCGTGTCGAACAACAATGAGGTCAACCGAATGACAGCCACGTTCAACCACACCATCATCGCCTCCAAGGACCGCAACGAGTCGGCCCAGTTCTTCCGAGAGCTGTTGGAACTCTCAGAAGCGCCGTCCTGGGGCCCGTTCACCAACATCCAACTCGCCGACGGCGTGCTGCTGCAGTTCGCCGAGCCGCCGGTGGAGATACAGATGCAGCACTACGCGTTCCTGCTCGACGACGAGCTGTTCGACCGCGCGTATCGGCGGCTGTGTGACCGCGACATCGAGCACTGGGCCGATCCGCAGATGAGCCGCCCCGGCGAGATCAACAACGGGCACGGCGGTCGAGGCGTGTACTTCAAAGACCCCGCCGGTCATGCGATTGAGCTGATCACCCGCCCGTATCTGTAACCGAGGGAGGACCTGGCCGGGTGCCTGAAACACGGCACCCGGCCAGGCGGTCCGTTCGTACCCCGGCCGGCCAACCGCACCGGCGACCAGTCATCGACTTCGATCAGTCATGACTTCGACCAGCCATCGACTGCGACAGCCCCTGCCTAGGCCTTACGGGCGAGCAGTTGAACCTCCTGGAACTGCCGCCGGTCGGTGGGCTGAGGCTCGCGAACCATCCGGGCCACCTCGGCCAACCCGGACTTGCGCAGCATCGCCGCAAGGTGATCAGGCCACCACCGATAGGCCGGCGCGACTGTGTGATCGAAGACCTGCGTCGGGTGAGACGGATCATCGCTTGCCGAAAAGCCGACCAGAAGGTGGCCGCCAGGCGCCAGCACGCGATGGAACTCCGCCAGGATGACGGGGAGTTCTTGCGGCGGAGTGTGGATGATGGACCAACGGGAGAGTACGCCGCCCAGCACGCCGTCATCGATGTTCAACGCGGCCATCGAGCCCACGTCGAACCGCAGGCCCGGATAGGCCTGTCGAGCCAACTCGATCATCGCGGGAGAGGCATCAACGCCGAACGCCGCCAGCCCCAACTCGTCCAGATGAGCGGTGATGTGGCCAGGCCCGCAGCCCAGGTCCGCGACCTGACCGTTCCCACTCGCACTTACGAACCCGGCGAAGGCACCCAAGATGCCGCGGTCCAGGGGACTGTCACGCAGCGTGTCGCGGAACAGCTGCGCATAGGTGAGGGCAGCGGCGTCATAGCCCTCGCGGGTGGTACTGAGGGCATCGTGTTCGACCATGCCCGCGACAGTAGTTCCTGGCCCCGAGGCGAGCCGAGAGAACCACGATCTTCGCGTGAGCTACGGGCTGCGGAGCCGTGGCCTTCGGGCTCGGCTTCCGGGCCGGAGCGTCAGTTGTTGGCCAGGGTGCGGTCGAGGAGGGGGAGCAGGCGGTCCCAGTGGAGCTGCAGTGCAGCGGGGTTGAAGGCGTCGGTGTCCGACATGGTGAAGCCGTGGACGGTGCCGGGGTAGATCTCGGAGGTGTAGTCGACACCCGCGGCGTCCATGGCCTGGTTGAGCTCGCCGAGGGCCTCGGGCGTCAGGTCGGTTTCGGCGTGGCCGAGGTGGACCTGGGCGGTGAGCTTGGCGAGGAGGCGGTCCCTGTCGGCCGCGTCTGCACCGACAGGACCGTGGAATCCGGCGACGGCGGCCACCTGGCCGGGGTGGGCAGCGGCGGTGCGCATCGCGAGGAGGCCGCCTATGCAGTAGCCGGTCACCGCGACCGGCCCGGCGTCGACCTCGGGCTGGGTGGTGAGGAACCTGAGGTAGGCGTCGGCGTCGCTCAGGATGCGTTCGGTGGTGTGCGCCTCGACCAAGGGCATCACCTGGGCGATGACCGACGGCCGGTCCTCTTCCCCGATGTGCTCGGGAAGTTCGATCACCGGGGCCGGGCCGTGCCGGTAGAAGAAGTTGGGGACGAGTACGTAGTACCCGTGCCCGGCCAGTTCGCGGGCCATCTCCCGCAGCACGGGCCGGATGCCGAAGGCGTCCGCGTACATCAGCACCCCTGGGTGCCGATCGCCGTGGTCGGGGAAGGCGGCGAAGGCGTCGGCCTGGCCGTCCGTGGTGGGAATCTGCAGCGTCTTCGTGGGGATAGCGAATCTTCCTTCCTTGGAGTTCACCGAGTTAACGTTAACGGCACAAACGTTTATGGCACTAACGTTTTCGGCGGGAGCGACGGTACATCGTTAGTCGGACTAACGCAATGAGTAGGATGGGCGCCATGACCAGAGCCGAAGCCGCGGACCTGCCCGACGACGGCGCGCCCAAGACGCCCGACAGGCTGCGCCGACGGGCGAGCCGACTGTTGTCGCAGCTGACCGCACGGTCGGACCGGCTGATCAACGAGGGGTTGGCTCAGGTCGACGCCCGCAAATGGCACTACGCCGTGCTCGCCTCACTGCAGGATTTCGGGCCGGGCAGTCAGGCGACGCTGAGCGGGCGCACCGGTATCTACCGCAGCGACATGGTCGGAGTGCTCAACGAACTGGCCGAGCGTGACCTCGTCGAGCGGGCGCCGGATCCCGACGACCGGCGCCGCAACGTCATCACGATCTCCGCCCGAGGCCGCCGTCACCTACGTCGCCTCGACAAGGTCCTGGACGACCTCCACGACGAACTGCTCGCGCCGCTGAGCCCGGCCGAACGCGGCCAGTTCGTGCAGTTGCTCACCCGCTTGCTGGACCACCACACCCGGACCCCTGACCCGGCGTAGTGGCCGCTCAGTACCAGATCGCGACCGGGCGCCCGCCCGCATCGTGCTCGGGCGGATCCGGGAGGGAGTGCGCCCGGCCGCGGGCGATCCGGTGGGCCGTCCACGCGGCAGCGGCCGCGTCCAGCACGTCGTCCGGCGGGGTGCGCCCCGCGTCCCCCAGGTCGTCAGGGAGGACGATGCCGGCCGCGGCGAGCAGCGAGCGCCGTGCCATCTGCCCCGCCCAACTTTTCTTGCGGGACAGCAGTGCTGTCCCGCCCGCCAGGGCCCGGAACGACACTTCGGGGTGCACTTCGTAGAGCCGGTCGCCCCCAGGCTCCGCCAAGCAGGCGTTCGCCTCACGGAGTTTGGACGCGAGCCCCCAGGTCTGTCGGCTCAGCCCGGCCCCGGTGAGTTCACGGCACCGGATCCGCGCGCCGTCGTACTCCTCCTCCTGCCACACGGCGCGCGGCGGCACCCGGAAGACGCTGCTCCGCAGCGGTCCCAGCAGGGCCGCCGCCTCCGTGTCCGCACGCCGCCACCCGGCGTCGAGGAGCCCCAGCGGCATGTCCACGGCCACCACCGCGACACTGCCGGCAGCGGCTCCGGCCAGCAGGGAGCGCAGGGTCGCAACGACCCGCGCCTCCGCGAAGCGGCCGTCGTGGAGCCGGACCGCCAGCCATCCAGCCGGGCACGCGTCGACGCCGAGGACGGTCACCATGTCAGCCGGCCTCCTCGAACGGGGACGTCAGGGGACAGTCGTACTCACCATAAAGGCGAACGAAATGAGGGAGGGCGACAGGCCGACGGCGCACGAGTCGACGGCCGGCATTCCCGGTGCCCTCGGGGGGGGGGGGGGGGAGGGCTGCGCCGTCGCCTGGCCATGACGGATCGCGGTGGAACACGGCGGCAGCCCTCCTGGCGAGCACCTTGTGTGGTGCCGTGAACGTCAGCCCTTCCTCGTCGGCGGCTTGATCAAGTAGAGCCGGCGGGCCAGATCCAGCGCGGTCAGCAGCACCTGGGCCCCGTTCCAGGCGTATTGACGGCGCTGCTGCCACACCTCGCCATTACCGGTGGGGTCGGCGGCGCGTGCCTGCAGGACTGCCTGGGACCCGTGGTCCCAGTTCCTGATCTCGCTCGCGTGGCCGCCCACGGTCCAGGCCGACCTGCCGCGGATGGCCTGGGCGATCTGCGCGGGAATCACCTGGAATCGCGCCCCCTCCGCCAGGGCCACGGCCAGCGCCTGGACACTGTCCTCCATCGTGTGGGTGCTCGTGTTCGGGTCGTGATGGTAGATCTCGAGCACCGCATCCCGCAGGCGGCTCCGGCTGACAGTGATCGCCTCGAGGCCCCGGTATTGGATGCCCCAGCCGAAGTGCTCCCTGCGGACGCGCGGGAACAGGTTTTCCGGGACCATGTCCCGCGTGCGGCCGTTCACCCGCTCGGTGAACGTGTAGAGGACGCGGCTGGTCGCGTCCCTGTTCTCCACGTAGAACCCGAGCAGATAGTTGTCGGACCGGCGGAAGACTCCTCGGACCATGCGGCCCCCGATGAACTCGTCCTCGGCGAACCGTCCGATGTTGATCGACTGCATGACCTCGGGGTCGGGGTTCTGGATCAGGTGACCGGCCCCGGGCCGTCGGACGCTCTGCTCCCCCAGCATGGCATTGCGGACGTTCGCGACCGTGCGGGTGTAGAGGTCGGCGAATTCCTCGTCCTCCGTCCCCTCCCTCGGCTGCGCCTGCTCCTGTGACGTGGCCTGGATGCTCTGACCCTGCCCGGGCGAGGCCGATGCACCGTAGGTGACCGCTGCCCCACCCACCCCCAGCGTGCCCGCAAGGACCGAGACCACCACGGCCGCGCTGACTAATCGCCGCCGTACCGGCCCGCGTGTGAACCGTTCGGCCCGGTCAACCCTTCGCGTCATCTCTTCTGTGTCTCCCATGTCAGGCCCAGAACTCGAACTCGGCCTGGAGCGTGCCCTTGGTGACCCGGCCTCCGTCGCTGTAGTAGAGGGCCCTGTACTCCGCGCCCTTCGTCAGCTTCGCGTCGATCAGGGTCGAGCCGTACGCGCCGCAGTTGGCGTTGCCGCAGGCCCAGTCCCACGTGACGCGCTTGCCGTTGCTGTCCAGGATCTCGATCCAGTCCCAGGTGTTGTACGGATCCCGCCCCGAGGGCGCCACCCACGTGACACTGACCCCGTTGATGTGGGACTGGTACCAGTAGCCCCTGAACTGCGCCGGCGACACCTCGCTGATCAGGTAGTCGGTGTTGATCTTGCCGGGCTCCGTCCCGGGATCCCCGGGGCCCCCGTCCCGGTGTGTTGGCGGCTGCCAGTGCTCACGCGCCGAGTCGGCTGCCGGAGCCGCCTGCGCAGCGGCCTTCGTCGGTTCCCCGGAACCCTGCGGCGCCGCGGAAGCGGGCCCCAGCGCCACCACGGACACGCTTACGAGCACCCCGGCCATGACCGCGGTCCGCCGCCGGGGCGTGTTCACCCCGGCGTATAAGGAAGAGACCTTGCCTTTGCCTCGCGTGCGGAACAGCATGCGTACTTCACCTCGCGGTTTATCGGCGATCGATGCGCCGGAAACGTTAAGGAGCCTCGATCAACGTCCCCTTGACGATCGGCCAACGCGGGCGTTGACGGATGCGAGGCAAGAGGCCGAGGAGCCTTTGGCGCGATTCCGCGGCTGTCCGGCGGGTCACGACCGAAAGCCGGAGACGAACAGCGGCGACGGAAACGGTGCCGTGGAAGATACATCAGCGGCACCTCGGCAGTCCGATGTGTCTCCTCCTCAACCGGCAGCTCGTCCATGCGCAGCACCTTGACGCAGTCGGGCGTGATCAGCCGAGCGCGGCGGGGGAGTGGGCGTTGCGCAGCAGCAGCCTTGGCTTGCCGGCGCCGTCGGCGGGTACGGTCCAGAGGTCTTTGGTGCCGTCGCTGTGTTGCTGGGCGTAGGCGAGGGTGGAGTTGTCCAGCCAGGCTGCTTGGTCGTCCACACTGTGGGTTTCGGCCGTGCGGGTGACCCGGTTGGTGGCGAGGTCGAGCACGGAGAGCCGCCAGCCCCGGGTCGAGTCGCCGTTGATGGGTGCTTTGAACGCGATCCGGGTCCCGTTGGGCGAGAGCGAGGGGCATTCAACGTGGTCGCGCAGGGTGCGGACGGTTCGCGCGGCGAAGTCGCCCTGGACCAGGTAGCGGTGGCCCTTGGTGTACATGGTCGCGTAGAAGGTGTTGTCGTCGTCGGTGAAAGTCACACCCCAGTAGTTGATGTCGATCGACTGATACGGCTTGCCGTCTTTGGTGACGGCGAAGGTTTCGAGTGTCTTGAACAGGGTTCCCGTCTTGGTGTCGTAGATCCCGGTGCGGGTGGCGAAGTCGAGGGTGGCGTAGCTGTCGCCGCCGACGAACGCCGTCCAGGACACCATGCGGCCGCTGTTCGAGACGCGGACCCGGTTGGGAATGCCGCTGGCCGGGATGGCTTTGCGTTCCCTCAGGTCCGCGTCGAGAATGCGCATCGTCACGGTGCCGAGCGTCCCGTCGGCGTAGAGGCAGGCGACGGTTCTCGATGCGGCGTAGATGCGGTCACACTTGGTCTTCGACACTGCGCGGGTGCCGCCCGGGTCGCCCTTGTCTGTCGTGGTCACTTGCCCGGTGCTCATCAGGGTGAGCAGACGCGGGCCCGGCGCCAGCGACACGGCCTGTGCCGTGGCGGGGGCCTCTGCCCCTTCCGGTGACCCCTTGAAGTGGACGTAGCCGATCGCGAGACCGGCGAGCGCGACGGTGGCGACCACCGTGGTGGTGATGCGAGCGGCTCGCCCGAACCGGGGCGGCGCGGGCGGCGGGCTCTGCTGCGGCGTCTCGGCGTCGATCGTGGTCTGCTCGCTCATACGGTCACCTCGGTGTCGGTAGTCGTGTGGACCGTTGTGCTGACAGCCGCGACCGTCGCCGCAGCCCTGGCCGCTCGGTGTCTGAACATGCGAAAGCCCTCCGCTTTTTGACGTCGTGGGGGCTTCACGGAAGGTAGGGATGCCGGCGGACGGCCCGGTGATGAGATGTGGGTCACAGGATGGCCGGTGGTTGAACGATCGACGGTGGTCCATCTCCTCCCTCGCTACCTCATGAGCGGCGAGGTGAGGTGAGCAGCCACCAGGAGGCCATCTGCCCCGGGGGCCGGTCGCCGCGCGGACCGCCAAGAATTCAACCAGCCGTCGAGACCGGGAAATACGCACGATGTGCGCTCCCCTCCTCGGGGCGCTCTGCTCCTCGGCATGACAATCTGGGCTCCGCCACCAGACCTGCGAGGCACCTCCCGCCGAATGCTCAGCGTGCTCCGGGTCGCGCTGGGGGCCATAGTTCTCGCCGGAATCCTGATGTCGCTGACGAGCTCGGTGGCCTCGGCACATGTCCCGACGACGGACGGTACGTCCACGATCCGCCAGGACGGGTCACTGGTGCGCTACAAGCTGGAACTGGACTACGACACCCTCACCAAGGCCGCCGACCTCGGCAAGCTCCCGCGTGGAGCCAAGGACGCCAAGCGCGAGGCATTTCTCGAGTCTCACCGCGCACAGCTTGCGTCGTACCTCGCGGCCCGCCTGACCGTCGCCCACGACGGCGAATCCTGTGCCGCCGAACTCGAAGACACGGGCATCACGAAGCGGCAGCAGTTCCTCTATGCCGGCCTGCATCTCACCTATCGTTGTCCGGGCTCGGCGAGCGGCGGGTTCACCGTGCGCTACGGGGTGTTTTCCGAGGCGGACGCCATCGGCGCGGAGCACACCAACATGGTCGACTACGAACTCGGCGGCTCCGGCGGGAGCGATGTCTTCGACTCCGGCCATCGTGAACTGCGGGTCGGCCGGAGCGACGCCGAGCCGCGCGAATCGCAAGCCGGCCAGAGTGACGCCGGGCCACGCGAATCACAAGCCGGTGAGACGGGCTTCTTGCCGTCGATGGGCCGGTTCGTGTTCATGGGGCTGGACCACATCCTGCTCGGCGTCGACCACGTGCTCTTCCTGGTGCTCCTCCTGCTCGGCGCGCAGGGATGGCGCAGCGTTGTCCGGCTCGCGACCAGCTTCACCGTGGCGCACAGTGTGACGCTCGCCCTGGCCGCGCTGGGGTGGGTCGAGGTTCCGTCCGAGATCGTCGAACCGCTGATCGCACTGTCCATCGTGTATGTCGCGGTGGAGAACATCGCGCGCGGCGAGTCGCGGCACCGCACCCTCATCGTGTTCGGCTTCGGCCTGCTGCACGGGCTGGGCTTCGCCGGGGCGCTGAGCTTCACCGACGACTCCGGCGGCCGGTTGCTCGTCACACTGTTGAGCTTCAACCTCGGCATCGAGCTGGGACAGCTCGCGATTGTTCTGCTGTTGTTCCCGCTGCTCCTGCTGACGCGCCGCCGGTATTCCTGGTCGACCGTCGCCCACGTCTGCGTGGCCGTCGTTGTAGGCGTCATCGGTCTGGTCTGGTTCGTCGAGCGCGTGCTGGCGCCGAGCGGCGCCGCGTAGGCCTCCCGTCGGTCACGAGGGCGTACAGGCGGAGGAGAACTGGAACTCCTAGATGTGGGCCGTACCCGGGACGGTGTGCTCGCTCAAACGGTCGCTCCGGCGCCGTCGCCAGCGATCGGTCCGTTGTCGGATCCGTTGTCGGACCGGACGTTCAGCAGAAGTGCAGTGGCCAGTACGGCGACGGCGACGACGGCAGCGGCGACATGGCTCGCGGACTCTGGGCCCCACAACTCCCAGGCGAGCCCGAACAGTACCGAGGAAGCCAGGTAGGCCAGCGCCTGCCCCGTCTGGATGAGTGCGATGCCGGTGGTCCGCAGCCCCGCGGGCAGTACGGGACCGGCGAGGGCCATCAGCACACCGTCGGTGGCGGCGTAGAAAACGCCGTACAGGCCCAGTACGAGGATCAGCAGCGGCCAGCCGTGCAACGGGCCGAACAGCAGCAGGTACACCCCGGTCAGTGCGGCGTAGCCGCCGAGGACGACCGGCAGCCGGCCGACCCGGTCGGCCAGCGCCCCGATCGGGGCGGCCAGCAGGAGGTAGACGAGGCTGGTGCCCACCGCAAGCAGCGGGAACCAGCCGAGGGCCAGGTCCTCGCGTCGTTGCAGCAGCAGGTACACGAAGCCGTCACCGATGACGGAGAAGCCGAGCAGGCAGGCGGCCGCGGTGAGTCTGCGCACCGGAGCCATCCGCAGCAACTCCACTACGGCACGCGGGGAGACGGCCGTGGTTCCGGTCGCGCCAGGGGCGGCGTCGTGCCGGTCGCGTACGAAGAGCACGAGCAGCAGCACGCCGAGCACCGCGATGCAGAAGCTGGTGAACAGGACCGCGTCGAAGGAGCCCGCCCCCGCGGCGGCGAGCACGGCCAGTGCGACCAGCGGGCCGAGGAATGCCCCGAAGCTGTCCATGGCTCGATGTACCCCGAAGGCACGGCCGAGCGACTCGGGTGGGGTGGACAGGGTGATCAGCGCGTCGCGGGGTGCTGTCCGCAGCCCCTTGCCCGTCCGGTCGAAGGCGATGACCAGCCCGATCGCACCGGCCGAGCGTCCGGCGGCGAGCAGTCCGAGTTTCGCCGCCGCCGACATCGCGTAACCGATGCCGGCCACCGTCTTGCGGCGACGGGTCCGGTCGGCCACATATCCGCCGACCAGCCGCAGTACGGCGGTGGCACCCGTATAGATCCCGTCGAGCGCGCCGTAGCTCAAGGGGCTCATGGACAGCCCGAAGACCAGGTAGGCCGGCAGGACGGCCGCGACCATCTCGGCGGAGACATCCGTCACCAGGCTGACCGCGCCCAGCGCGAACACGTTCGCGCCGACCACACGCAGCCTGCGTCTGCCCGAGCGTTCGGCGGGATCAGGGGAGTCGGTGCGTCCGGCGGCCGGTCGGCCGATCGAGGACAGATACATGGGTGGGCGAACCTCCGGGGTGTGTACCGGGGCGTGTGACGGCCACTGGCAGCGGGATGCGCGGGATGTGTGGGATGCGCCGAGGAAGGGTGCCCTCCCGGCCGGCCGGGAGGGCACCCACAGGAACTGCTGGTCAGTGGCAGGAGTTGGTACCGCTGTCGGAGTACGTCTTGCCGGACTGCGGTACGAACTGCCAGTCATAGCTGCCGGCGTGCAGGGTCAGCTTCAGCACACCCCACGTGTCACTGTTGCGGGCCTGGCTGTTGGGCTGGATGGTGCCGAAGCCGCCCAGACCGGTGCCGCCCATGCCGGCCACGAACTGCCGGATGCCGTTCGTGGTGTCCAGGTTGCCGTTGGCGTCCATCAGGTTGAACCGCTCGTAGTTGTGGTTGTGACCGGTGACGACCACATCGGCATGGTTGTCGTACAGCGCCTGGTAGAGCGGCTTGACGGCGGTGTTGGGGCCGTGGCTGGAGCCGGAGGTGTAGCGCGGGTGGTGCCAGTAGGCCGCGATGCACGGCTGAGTGTTGGCGGCGAGGTCGTTGCGCAGCCACTGCTCCTGGGCGGAGCCGGCGCTGCAGGAGACGATCGAGCAGTTGGAGTTCAGCGCGACGACGTGCCAGGAGCCCAGGTTGTAGGAGTAGTAGCCCTTCGACGCGTCACCGGCGGCGGCACCGAAGTAGTTGAAGTATCCGGAGGCGCCAGAGGTGTGGTACTCGTGGTTGCCGGTCGCCGGCTTGGTGCGGGACTTGTGCCGGCCCCAGGTCGGGCTGTAGCAGTTGGTGTAGTCGGCGGCGGTGCCGTCCGGGTAGGCGGTGTCGCCGATGGCCATGACGGTGCCGGCGATGCCGTCCAGCAGGTTGGCGGTGGCCTCGTCACCCGCGGTGCCACAGTTGGCGATGTCGCCCGCGCCGACCAGCACCTCGTCGGCCAGGACTGCGTTCGCCGCGGTCGTGCTGTTGTCGGGCTTCGGCGCGGCGGCCGACGGCACGACGGCCCCCGAACCCGCGAGCACGGAGACCAGTGCGGTGGTGACGAGCGATGCGCGGACGGCATTCCTCTTCATGGTTCTGGACACGTGCTACCACTCTCCTCGATGAGTGCTGTGGCCGGCGTCACAGTCGGCCGGTCAAGGAACCTAGAGAGGGCGCGCGAACGGAGGCCCGGTGCACCAGGGACCCGTAGATGAACTCGACCCGACGGAATGGTTCCACTCTTGGGGTGAGGCCCCAACTGGGTTGCCTGGAGGGCGACTTGGTGGATCGGGCAATTGCTCGGGGAGATTTTGCCGCGGATCAGGAGAGGTTTTTTCCGCAGATCAACAGCAGCCCCGGGAAGGTTCGCCGGGCCGGTGTCGCATGGCCGGGCCTTGGGAGTCAGCCCCCTGGACTTGGACTCGGATGCCCGCCAAATGTCTGTCGAGGCGGATCAAGCCCACTTCTGTCGGCACTCAGTTGAGGGGCTCGTCGCCTGAGTGCGGTGTGCGAGTGGCCTGGGCGTCACTCAGGGGCTGTCGGGTCGGTCCAGGTCACCGGAGAGCGTCGCGACCATAGCCGCACGGGTGCACACGCCGAGCTTGGCGAAGATCCGCCGCAGGTGGGTCGAGACGGTGTAGAGGCTGATGTCGAGGACCGCGGCGATGGTCTTGTTCGTGTGCCCCATGCCGACCAGTCGGGCGATCTCCATCTCTCGCGGGCTCAGCTCCTGTGCGGGTGTGGGCCGGTGGTCGCTCGCCCGGTTCCTGGTGAGTACGCAGCGGACCTCGCCCACCTCGACGTCCAGCAGTGTCTGCTGCCCGGACCCGTCACTGGCGGAGCCTGCGGGGTCCAGCTCCGCCCCTCTGCGTGCCAGCTCCAGGACGAGATTCCGAACCAGCACGTCGTGCTCCGGTTCGACCTGTTCCGAGGATGGGCACATGCCGGCGTTCCGCCCTGTCATGGCGGCCCGGGGGCCCTTGCCGGCCAGGGGCGATGTGGTCACGATGTCGGGCATACGAGACTCTCCGAGACGACGGCCGCCATCTGTTCCGGCCACTGTGGATCTTTCTAACCGAGCCTCCGACGCGTCGCATCTCCATACCGGGCGGAACCTGAATCGAGTAGCACGAATACGGTACGGAGAAGGTGCGACTTACGCCGACGCCCTCCCTCTTGTGTACTGGCGGTGACATCGCGACTGCAGGGAGGAATTACCGCCATGGCGCGACACCACGACATTCAGGCACTTCCGGAGGGCGAGGAGTTCCTCGACAGGGTTGTCTCCGGCGTCACCGGTCTGCTCGGCGAGGGGGAGGGCGAGGAAGAGTACGAACTCGAGGAGGAGGGCGAGGAGTTCCACGGTGGCTCCCTGCGCGCCGGGGTCGGCCGATTCGGTGAGGGCGAGGAGGAGTACGAACTCGAAGCCGAGGAGGAACTCGAAGGCGAGTACGAAGGCGAGTTCGAAGACGAGCTAGAGGCCATGCTTGAAGGCGAGTACGAGGAGGAGGGGGAGGGCGAGGAGTTCCTCGGCGGCCTGGTGCGCGCGGCAGGCAGCCTGCTCGGCGAGGGGGAAGGCGAGGAGGAGTACGAACTCGAAGCCGAGTACGAGGACGAGGGCGAGGAGTTCTTCAGGAGAGTCGGCCGGATGATTCGCCGGGCGGCTCCCATTCTGCGAACCATCGCCAAGACCGCCGGCCCGCTCGTCGCCACCGCCGTCGGCGGCCCGGCCGCCGGACTCGCCGCCCGTGCCATCGCCTCCCAGCTGGAAGGCGAGCTGGAGGACGAGGGCGAATTTGAGGCGGCCCACCGCGAGGCCGCGAACAAACCGCTCACGGCCGGCCAGGCCGCTGCCGAACTCATGGCGGCGCAGGCCTCCGCCGCGGCATCGGAGGCCGAAGCCGAGGCGCTGGCCGGAGCGGCGGCCGTACGCTCGCTGTCGGCGAGAGACCGTGCGGCGCTGGAGTCGGTTCTCCCCGCTCTGGTGCGCGGCGCCGCCGTGATCACCCGGGTGCTGCACGGCAGCGGCGCCAGGCCCTTCATCCGCATCGTCCCGACTCTGGTGGACGAGACCGGCCGCACCTTGCTGCGGAGGGCGCGGCGCGGCGCCGGCATCACGCCCGCCACCGCGGCGCGGACCATGGCCGTGCACACCGCCCGCGTACTGGGCAGCCCGCGGCGCTGCCGCCATGCGCTGCTCCGCAACCAGCGCGGCATCGGCTCCGTCCAGAGCCGCGGCGCCCTGCGCGGCGCGGCCCACGGCTCGACCCGCGGCGCGTCGTACGGAATGCGTCCCCGCGGCCTTCGTCCGGGCGGGGTGACCCGCGGCGTGCCCGTCCGCACCCGGACCCTCCCTGTCCGGCCCGGAGGGGCCGTGCCCCGGCGGGCCGGCGCCTCCACCATGCGGGTGGTCACCCCGGTGCGGGTGCCCGGCAGTGGTGGCCGGCCCAGCCGGCTGGTCCGCGTGGTGACCGACGTACGGGTGCCGCGCGGCGCCAGGCCGACGACGCGCACCGCCACCATCACCCGCGCGCCCGGGGGCGTACCAGGGCGAATGCGCTGAGTGCCGCCGCGGACTGCCAGTGACTTGAGGAGGCTGAAAAACATGACCCGCTACCCGGAAGTTCAGGGCGAGCTCGAATTCGAGGATGAGTTCGAGAGTGAATTCGAAGAGGAGATGGAGGGCGAGTTCGAAGGCGAGTGGGAGGGGGAGTACGAAGCCGAATGGGAGGGGGAGGGTGAAGGCGAAGCCGAGGGCGAGTTCGAACGGGAATGCGAGTACGAGTTCGAGTTCGAAGCCGAAGCGGAGGCCGAGACCGAGGAGGAGGGCTTCGTCAACCCCGTCCGGCGCATCTACCCCGACGCCGAACTGATGGCTCATCTGGGGCGAGCCGCCAGCCGCGCCGAGAGCGAGGCCGAGGCGGAGGCGTTCATCGGAGCCATGGTGCCGCTCGCGGCCCGGCTCGTGCCCCGCGCCGCCCGACTCGTCGGCCGATACGCGCCTCAACTCATCCGTGGCGCCGCCCGGATGACCCGACAGCTGCGCCGCGATCCGGCGACCCGCCGGCTGGTGGAGACCGTCCCGGTCATCCTCCAGCGCACCGCGCAGAGCCTGGCCGACCAGGTACAGAGCGGCCGACCGCTCAGCGGCGACATGGCTGTGCGCACACTGGCCCGGATGAGCCAACGGGTGCTCGGATCTCCGGCCACTCGGCGCCGCGCCAGACATGCGGTCCGCGTGTTCGACCAGCGCCGCCATGCCCGGTTCCGGGAGGGGACGCCGCGCTGCGGCCCCCTGTCCCCGCACCTGGAGCCGATCCACACCCCCAGGCGTCGACGTGTCCGTGCTTGACGACCGCGGCACACGCACGCGGCGGACCGAGGCGTCCCGCCCCAGGCGGAGCGCGGCGGCGGCCCACGGGACCGCCACGCGGGCGGCACCGAAGCGGTACGCCCTCACGTCGCCCGCGCCCGGACGGCAGCCCCGGCCCGTTCGGCGGCCCCAGCCCATACGCCTGCTCGCCGCCCAGCCCACACTGCGTCCCTGGCTGTCCAGCCAGGCCACCAACGTGGAACGCCACCTGGCCGCGCTGCGACCGTTCACCCGCGCGGAGTTCGGCACCGGCGACCAGGCCCCGAGCGAGGGCCACATCCAGGCGGTGAACGAGCTGCTGTCCACGCTGCGCCGCCCGCTGTCCACGATGACGAGCGCCGTCCGCATAGCCGCCGAGGCCGCCGTCGAGCAGCCCACCCCTCGGCAGTTGACCGAGCTGCTGCGCCTGAAGTCCAAGGCGCACGACTGGGTCCGCGCCACCGAGCGGATCTGGGACTTCTACCTGGAACTGTTCGGCCAACGCCAGTCGCGGTACGCCGAATGGCTGCTCGGCTGCGACCGGATCGCGCTGGACTGCTACCAGTACGCCTACCTGGGACTGGGCACCGCGCGGTCCATCCCGGCGCCACCGCCGTTCAGCTACATGCGCACCGGGTTCTCCCCTGCCACGTTCCGCCGGGGCATCCCGCTGCGCCGGCTGGGCCGCCGGCTCAACCCGTTCCCGCTCATCCAGCTGCCCTACCACCGGCTCGTCAACCCCTGGACGCTCGGCGCGGTCCTGCACGAGATCAGCCACAACCTGCAGAATGACCTGGGACTTCAACACACCGTCCCGCGAGCGATCCAGGCCCGGCTGCGTGCGGCAGGCCTCCCACCCGGCGTGACAGCCACCTGGACCCACTGGAACCGGGAGATCTACGCCGACCTTTCCGGCCTGCTGCTGGGCGGGCCGGAGATCGTCGGGTCGCTGTTCGACGTGGTGGGGCGCTCGCCCGAGCTGTCCCTGGGCTACGTGCCCGGAGGCGTCCACCCCACCCCGTACCTGCGCGGATTCCTCTCCACACATCTGCTGGCACGGATGGGCTTCACCGACCGTGCGGCGCAGTACGAGCGGATGTGGCGCCGGCTCTACCCGAACCCCGCCCGCTCGTCCATCCCGGCCGCACTGCTGCGCACCGCGCCCACCGCTGTCCCGGCCGTCGTGGATGCGGTCTGCTACACCCCGTTCCCGTCACTGGGCAACCGGACTCTCGCGTCGGTGCTGAGGTTCGAGAAGAAGGAGCAGGCGATGGTCGAAGAGGCCGCCGATCGGCTGGCCCGCGGAGTGGACCCCGGCGTGGTACCCGAGCGCTTCCTCATCGGCGCGGTGCGCTTCGCCGCGGACCGCGGCCTGGCGGGCCACGAGCGGCTCATGCGCAACTTTTTCAGCGAACTGGCGAGGCGGTGACCCCATGAGTCTCACCCGAGAAGTCCAGGAACTCCGCGCAGCGGTGCAGCGGCTCCACACCGCCTGGCGCGAACTGGCCGTAACCGCCGACGAGGACCGCCCGCCCGGCGCCGGGCTGGCCGCGGCGGACCGAATCGCCGAGGTGATCGCGGACGGCCGGGGCGATCTCGACGAGGCCCTCGCACAGCTGGACCGCCCGGCCCCGGGGCATGCGCTGTCCCAGGCGGCCTGCCCGCTGGATCGGATGCGGCGCCGCTACTACGAGGACCTGTGCTCGTTCGGGGCCGTCGGCGCCGTGCTCCGCGCCGTCCAGGGCGCCGCGCGCCGGGAGTCCGGCCACGAGTGGCAGGCGTGGGCCCACGGGCTGCGGGCCGGGATCGCCCGCTGCGCCGAGCCGCTGCGGGCGGTGGACACGATCCTGCTGCGCTGCCTGGGTGAGCTGGCCGACGCGGCGACCGACGACGTAGTCATGACCCATTGAGGGAGGTCGAGATGAACGCGAAACCCCCGAATTGCATCGACATCGCAGAAGGCGAATCCCCGTTCCCCGTGCTGACCCAGGAGGTCCGGCCCGGCGCCACCACCGGATCGGCTGACGGGGACCTGGGCCGGCTGGCCGAGCAGACGATCAGCGACGTACTGGGCTGGCGAGCACGCGGCCAGGACGTCGAGGGATTCGTCGCGGCGCTGACCGGGAGCTTCCAGCTCAAACGCGTCGAGGGCCACAACGAGGCCGTCTGGACCCCGCGCGGCCACGCCGTACAGGCGGATCTGGGCCAGGTCACCGGCGGCCAGGCGTCGCTCGCCGCACGAGCCCGTACCGCGGTGCGCGACGCGCTGCCCCTGCTCGACTCCCTCGTCCCGCTGCGGGTCGACCCGGACGTGCAGGACGCCGAGGCGTTCCGCTCCCTGGTGCGCCACGAACTCGAGGAACTCCTCAGGGAACTGGAATCACCGATCATCAGGCCCGAGCGCGTGGACAACCTGCTGTCGCTGCTCACCGGTCTGCCGTCGGTCGCCGGCAGCCCCGGATGCGGAAACGGGAGCGAGTACGCGTATACCGATGCCAAGAGCCTTCCGGCAGGCAGCCATCTCGCGGCCCTGAGGGAGCAGTTCGGACTCACCGGGGACAACGTCAACACCATCGAGGAGGAACGCATCCAGACGAGCTTCCTCACCCTGCAGGACTGGGTGCTCTCCCTCCATGCGAGCTGGAAGCAGCAGCGTCCCCAGATCATCGGGCAGGGCACCACCGGCGGCTTCCTCGGCACGACCCTGGTCCTGCTCTCCCAGGAGCTCGCCGCGGTGAGCGGGCAGGTGGAGTCGGTGTGGTCCGCGTTCGACTCGGTCTACCTCAACGCTGGCGAACGGCAGACGATCCCGCTGAAGGACACCTCGCTCACCCTTGAAGGCCTGCTGCGCTGGATCCATGAATTCGCGACGCACGAGGCCAAGAAGGTCATCCAGAGCGGGGGCAAGGATGCGGTGGAAATGGCTGTTTCCCCCGTACTCGACCAGCTGTCCAGGCTCCTGCTATGCCACATTCTCAGCGCCTACCCGTCTGGCAACGGCCGGATCGTCGTCTGTATGGATCCGGAAGGCCACAAGCCGCCCGGCTTCTACTCCGCCCGTGTCCAGATGGCCGTCCTGGAGCTGTACCAGTACCTCCGCCAGGCCCGGGACACCGCACGCACCGTGCACCGACACATCACGGTCAGGATCGCCAACGCCAAACCCAACGTCCTCCAACTCGGGCGCGAAGAGCAGCTGTTGCTGACCGGATCGGGCTTCCTGCCCGGCCTGCACAAAGTTGCCATCCTCGAGCCCGGCGGCGACATCCTGGAAGGGACACCCCAGTCGTGCGACGACAGCTCGGGGCAGCTGCGGGTCGAGTTCGACCTGTGCAAGCACAATCGTGAATACCCGCTGACACCGGGCCCCTACGAGCTCGCGGTCTACGAGAGCAGGCCCGGCGATTCCTGGCCCCCGGTGCAGGTGGACGACTGGATCCATGTGTTCGTAGAAAAAGCCGCCGAAAAACAGCCGGCCAAGAAGGCTGCCAACAAGGACGCGTAGGCACCCGCCCGCCGCCCGAAGCAGAAGTAGCCGGCCCGTCCCACCGACCGGCACCCGGGACGAAGGAGAACCCGATGGCCACCGAGCAGGAGTACCGAGACCTCTACGACCGCGTCGCCGCGCTGCGCCAGCAGGTCGCCAGCCGCCTCGCCAACGAACTCACCGTCAATCCACAACTCGGCGACGCGCTGGTCAAGCAACTCGACGACATGCTCCAGAACGTCGAGAAGTCCGACCAGGCCAAACCCGCGCCACCCGACGGAGGCCTGGCACAGCTGACCGGCCTCGGCCCGCAGGCCGCACAGGAGCTGGGCGCGACACGTATGCCGTCGGGGGTCGAGGCCTACGACGAGACAGTCGCCTCGGAGCGCGTCCACGCGGTCGGCGACCTCTACTACCTCTACCAACACGAGAAAATCGGCGTGTTCAAGGTCGTGCAGAAACTCCAGGAGCTGTTCCAGGGCGGCGCGCTGCGGCTGTCGGACGGACCGGGTGCCTTCGGCCTGTACAAGTTCGACCGGCGCGATGTGCTGCGCTACACCCGCAAGGACCGGATGGCCGCCTACCGGCGGATCCTCGGCTACGGGCGCGGCGCGGGCGCGGCGGGCTCCCGTCCCAACACCGACTTCCACACGCTGTTCACCCACTTCAACAACCAGGTAGCGCTGTTCTGGCGGGACAAGCGCATCTCGGACGTGATCCGGATGCGCGCATACGACCCGAGCTTCGGCAGCATCGCGATCGTCCGCCGCGCCGGTCTCGACCTGCGCAACAACCTGAAGTTCACCTCCTACGGCCACCTCAACGTGCTGCGCGTGGAAGTCATGCAGTTGCTCGACGAGGCATTCCGGATCCTCGGCTCCGAAGACGTGAAGAAGCTGTTCGGCGCGGACAACGCCTGGGATGTGGTCGACGAAGTCCTCATCCGCTACTTCGACCAGCGGCTGGTCACCTCGCCGCGCCAGCGTATGGGTGTCACCGGACGCCAGGTGATGCGCTGGCTCGCCGCACCGCACATCCTCGAGTCCACTAGGGCCGAGTTCGAGACCCTGCTGCTGGAGATCGCCGAGAGCGCGGAGGAATGGATCACCTCCGCCCAGTCTCTGGGCCTCGCCAACAGGACCGAGGCCGAGCGGGTGCTGCCCTGGGACCGGCACCGGCCCGTCGGTGTCGCCGCGGGCGCCGACGCCGTCCCCCGGCGCAGCACTCGGCCGGCGCACAGCCGAAGGGGCGGACTCGGCGTGTACCGGGGCAGTGGAATGCCGGCGGACCGCCGCCCCCGCACCCGGGTGCCGCGATAGTGGGCGTGGCTGTGGCTCGGCCCGCCTCCGGGCGCTCGCTGCCCCGCGCCCACCGCCGGTGACCGGCGTCAGGCGGCCCGCCCCGCCGCTGACCTGGGATGAGCCCACCCGGGTGGTGCCCCGCATGGGGACGCCCGCCCCGCTGGCCGCCGCCCTCCGGTACGCCCATCGCCACCGGGCCCGCTTCCTGGACGACGTCGTCGAACTGGCCGCCATCCCCAGCGTCAGCACCCAGCCGGCGCATCGCTCGGATGTCCGGCGGGCGGCCCGGCTGCTGGCCCGCCGGCTACGCCGCGCCGGGCTGCAGGACGCCCGCGTCGTGGCGACGGGCGGTCACCCAGTGGTGACCGCCGGCTGGGGAAACCGGCCGGGGCGCCCCACCCTGCTGATTTATGGGCACTACGACGTGCAGCCGGCCGAACCTCTCGCCGCCTGGTCGAGCCCGCCGTTCCGCCCAACACGGCGCGGCGACCTGCTCGTCGGACGCGGCGTCTCGGACAACAAGGGGCAACTGCTCACCCACGTCGCCGCCGTGGAGAGCTGGCTCGCCTCAGTCGGCCGCCTCCCGGTGAACGTCCGCTGCGTCTTCGAGGGCGAGGAGGAGGCCGGCAGCCCGCACCTGCCGGCCTTTCTGGACCGGCACTGGGCCCGATGGCAGCCGGATGTCGCGGTGGTGAGCGACACCCGGATGCGCGACGCCACCACGCCGGCGCTCACCGTCTCCTTGCGGGGCTCGCTGAACCTGGAGCTCACCGTCAACGGGGCAACCACCCACGTGCACTCCGGAACCTACGGCGGTGCGCTGGCCGACCCCGCCCGCGAGCTGTGCCGGATCGTCGCCGGCCTCCACCTGGCCGACGGCACGCCGCTGCCGCAACTACGATGGGGAACGCGAGCCTTGACCGAGTCCGCCCGCCGAGTATCGGCCCGGTCCGGACCGTCCGACAACGAACTCCTGGCCCTCGCCCGCGCCCACCGGCCGGGCCCGGGAACGGTTGAGCCCGGATGGTCGGCGTACGAGCGCACCACGATCCGGCCGGCCTGCGTCATCACCGGTCTGCAAGCCGGCTACACCGGCCCCGGAAGGCAGAGCATCGTGCCCTCCTCGGCAACCGCCCGTATCAATGTGCGCCTGGCCCCCTTCCAGGATCCCGCTGTGGTCGAGGAAGCGTTGCGGCAGCACCTCCGAGCGACAGCCCGCGCCGGAGTCCGGGTCCGCCTGCGTCGCCTGTCCGCCGCACCGCCGGTCGAACTGCCCACCCGCGGCCCGGCTGTCGAGGCGGCGGTCGCGGCCCTCCGGCAGGGCTTCGGCCGCCGCCCCGTGCTGCTCCGTTCCGGCGGCACGATCCCGGTCGTGGCCGAACTGGCACGCCGGCGCGACCTGCCTGTCGTACTCATGGGGTTCGCCCTCCCCGACGATCGGATGCACGCCCCGGGCGAACGACTCTCCATCAGCTGCTTCCACCGCGGAACCCGGACAGCTGTGGCCTTCCTCCACGAGCTGGGCGCCCGTTTCCCCGGTTAGATCCCGGCCTGCCATGGATGGTCAGGGCACGGGGGTGCAGTCACCGTCCTCGTCCATCTCGAAGCTGCCGGTGGTGTGCCCGTCGACAGCGGTGTGCTTGAGCCACTTGCGGGACAGCCGGTGCAGATGCGCGGACGCCGGCTCCCACTGCAGCTGGTGGCCGGAGCAGGCCACCTTGAACATCAGCTTGCGCTTGCCCGGAATGGCCTTGTAGAGCTCCGGCACCGAAAGGAACGGGTCGGCGCCCACTGCGCTGTTCACCGTCCTGTCGTGCTCCCCGTACATGATGAGCACCGGCACCTTGTTACCGAGGATCTTCTTCACCTTCACCCCGGTCTTGTTCCAGCCCCACCAGAAGGCGTTCCGGAAGCGCAGCACTCCCTGCGGCACCCCATGTTTCTTGGCGCCCCAGTTGCTGCCGAAAATGTCGCTGTCCATGATCGCGTCCCACACGGTGTCGACCATGCCCTCCTCCCGCTGCTCGGGACAGCCCAGCTCCCTGTTCCAGGCCCTCTCGAAACCCTCCCGGCTGAGGAGATTCATGGGGAAGCCCCACTTGGCATCGGTGCTGCCCGACACGGGCAGCGGCAAGGGCGGATCCCAGTCGGTGCCCGGGGCGCTCGCCTGGTAGTTGGGTCCGAACACCGGCGCCAGCAGGAACAGACTCGTCACGTTCTTCGGGTTCTGGATGGCGTACGGACCGAGCGCGAGGGATGCCGCGGACCAGCCCATGAGCGCGACCTTCGAGACGCCGTGCCGCTTCTTGATGAACTCGACGACGGTGTGCACCTCGGACCAGTCGCTGCGGGAATCGCCGAGCTGACGGTCGTAGACCGGGGTGCATACCGATGTCAGCGGGTTGCCGCCGAGCAGCACCTGCTGCTGGGCCTTGGAGGTGTTGCAGGGCTGCTGCATCACATCCGGCCGGGGTGAGCGGCCGTGGCCCTGGAGGTCCATGGCGAACACGTCGAAGCCCGCCTTGGCCAGCGACAGCATCCAGTTGTACTTGCCGGTGCCCAGGTCGGCGCCGGGCAGGACCGGGACGCTGCGGCCGTTCACCATGAGCACGGCCGTCCGGTCGCCGCCCGGCCGCGTCCCGTCGCGCTCCCGCACGAAGAGGTTCACGGTCTGGCCGCTGTTGAGGGGGAGCTGGGATTTGTGAGGCACCGCATGGTCGGTGGTGGTGATTGCCATGCTTCGAGCTGTCCTTCGGTAGGCCGGACCCGGGTGGGGGACGCCCGGGACTCGGACAGCATGGGCGGGCGGCCACCCGGCGGCCGGGGAAGCGCGGCCGCCGTACGGCGGAACTGCCCCGATCGGGTGCTCGCGACCGCGTCCGATCAGCCCGCATGACGAGAGCCGGGGCAGCTCCTTGGGTGTGCTGGTGGCTCCTGTGCGAGCCGGTCCGGCACCCAGGCCGTGTTGTGAAAACGCTGGTCAGGTCACCCGTTGACGGCTGCGCTCAGTCGGGGTGGTTCTTGCGGGAGTCCTGCGCCCTGCGCCCCCGGACCCGGTCTGGGCGCTCGCGTGGGCGCTCGGGTCCGATGCACCGGAATCCATACCGCTTCAGACTGGCCGGTGTCCCAGGCGATGACCTCCCAGTCCCACCAGGGCCCCTCGGGGAGCTGGATCGCCGTGTGCCGGTGCTCGGTATCCACCTTCAGCTCTCACGTGTCCTGGCTCGTCTTCGCCGTCCTCGCGGCCCCGGAGATCCGAACCGCAGCGGACGACACATACCTGACGGTAACCTCCGGGGGCATGGAGCTCAGAGCCCGCACGCTGTGGCAGCGTACCGAACCACTTCATGCAGTGATCTACTTCGATGAACAGTGCCGCGGGATGGGTAAAGCCCTGGGCCTCAAAGGCTTCTGGATGGGCTACTTCGCTGCCCGCCTGGCACCCATGGGAGCGGTGGAATCCTCGCTCGCGACCGCCGTACTCGCCGTCTTCGCACCAGGCATGGTGGCGCGTGCCCTGCCCGCCGCCTGGTCCACCGTCGCCCCGGAGGAGATCGTCGACGAACGGGCCGGACGGGCCGCGGCGGCGCTGCGAGCGATTGTTCCCGGTATCGACGACCACGCCGCGAAGCTGGCCGCACCGCTTGCGGCCATGGTGGAGGACGCGCCGCCACTCGCCCGACCGCTGTTCGCCGCCAACCGCGCAAGGTGCGACCACGATGATCCGGTCGAGCGGCTGTGGCAACTGACCACGTGTCTACGCGAGTTCCGGGGCGACGCGCATGCCGCCGCGCTGGCCGACCATGGGCTGGACGGCTGCGAGGCCCTGGTGATGGCCGCCGCCACCGACCGGGTTCCTCGGGACGGCATTCGCCTGGACCGCGGCTGGAGCGAGGAGGAGTGGGCGGCCGCCGAGGACCGGTTGCGCTCCAGGGGCCTGCTGGACGCGGAGGCGCGAGCCACTGTTCACGGCGGCGAGGAACGTGCCCGGATCGAGGAGACCACCGACCGCCTGGCCGCGCGGCTTCTGCGTCCCCTCGCCGATCGCACAGCGGACGCGCTGCTCGCCGCCCTGGAGGGCCCCGCCCGGCAGGTGGTGGAGGCGAACGTGCTGCCGTTCCCCAATCCCATCGGCCTGCCTCGGCCCTTCTGAAACCGGCCGGAGCGCCGCGGTGGCGAACGAGCCGGGTCCCCAGTAGGCCGCGGCGGCTGGGGACGTAACGGCCGACGAGGTCTTCGGTGTCCTCGCCTACCTCAACTCCCCTCTCCCGCGAGGTGGTTGAACAGCGCGGCAAGGCCGTTGTCAGTGGCTGCCGCTACGGTCTGCGGCATGGACGTACGAGGGAAGACGATCGTGCTCATCGGCCGCTTCGAGGGCTTCCGCCAGGACGAGGCGCAGCGACGGCTGGAGGAGCTGGGCGCCCGGGTGACGGGTTCGGTGACCAGCCGGACGCAACTGGTCTTCGTGGACAGTCCCCGCTACAACGAGGGAAGGAAGCTCCAGGAGGCACGGAGGCGCAACCTCCCGATATTCGACGACAAGGCGCTGCGGGCCCTGCTCGCCGATGAGGACGAATCCGACCACCGCGGCGAGCCTCAGGCCGGTGCGGTTTGGGATCTGGTGGCCCTGCGGACGCGGCTGCTCAAGCTGGAGCGCGAGCAGGGCATCACCGAGGAGCATCGCGCCGCCACGCGAGAGGTCCGCGAGGAACACGGGGCAATCCTGCGTCATCCGTACGGCCATAAGGCGGAGATCAACGACTACGCGCTCAGCCCCTGCGGCCGCTATCTGGCCACCGGCACCGTGACCGGCGACGACTATGGCGGCGCCTTGCAGATCTGGGAAATGGCCACCGGACGCTGCGTCAATGTCATCGGTATTCAGGGCGGCATCGGCCGGCCCGGCTACGAGCGCAGTATTCAATGGTCGGCCGACAGCCGCCGCATCGGCCTCGCGTACAACACCCACCTCCTCGGTGCCTTCGATCCGTTCAGCCCCTATCTCGGGTCCGTCACTCTCGCCGAGTGCATGATCACGGACGGCGCGCCCCGGCCGGTGCCCTGGGCGCTGGCGCCCGACGGGAGACGGGTCTTCGTGAATTCCGGGTCTCCGTGCGAGGTGGGTGGCTGCATCGTCCCTTTGGACAGCGGCGAGCTGACCTGGACGTCCCGGGACGCCACGCCCGCGCACCCGTTCCTGCTGGCCGAACGGCTCCGGGAGGATCTGCGCACCGAGGAGATGGACGCGCACGACGGCGTCACGCTCCAGGCCGACGGCTGGGTCCGCTGGTCGCGGGACGGCACCCGGTTGCAGGCGCGGGGCGAGAGCAGGGGACAGGCCGAGGCATTCGTCATCGACGTCGCGTCGGGGCAGGTGAGCTGGCTGGCCCGGATCGGCGAGCTCGCCGTGTGGAGCCCGGATGACCGGTTGCTGGTGCACTACGACGAGGGGCTGCGCTTCCTCGACGCGGTGACCGGCAAGCCGAACGGGAAGGAGACCGGGCACCAGGGCGTTTCGGCGTTGCAATGGGGCACGCGGGGCGATGTGCCGCGGCTGGCGGCCCTGGTGGGCGAGGGCAACGCCTCCGGCACACAGCCGGGTGTCCTCATCTATGACGAGGACCGGTTCCGCTACCGCCTCGACGTCACGCCCGTGGAAGAGGGCATGGTCTACGCCGATTCCTGGGCCTGGGCCCCGTCCGGCGACGCGGGAGCCTGGCTCACGGCCGACGGGCGGGCAGAGGTGTGGGCGCTGAACGGGGACGAGCCGCAGCGGCTGCGCACCCTGGACGTCCCGCCCGAGGCCGCTGTGCTGGTGTGGGGCGCCGACGATGTCCTGGTCGCGATGAGCCCCACCTCCCTGCGGTTCCTCCAGGCCGGATCCGGCGAGATCCTCGGCGACTTCACCTTCCTCCACAAACCGCGGCTCCCAAAGCCGCTGGGCAACAACTACTGGTTCTTCGAAAAGAGGCACTTCGCGCCGGATGACGCGGCATGGTGCGCGCTGTTCGAGGAGGGGGTGGTCATCGCCCCGGACGGTCGGGGAAGGGAGTCGTTGGAGGCGGTCCTCGCCTGGACAGTGGACGAGCGTCTGGCCTGGCCGGTGCGCTGGGGCGAGCTCGATGTCGTACCGGACCCCAGGAGCGCGGGAAAGGCTCTCGGGGACGCACCGGACGGCGAGTGGCTGCGTAGTTACTGGGACACGCTGTGATGACCTGAGCCGGAGGTTCACCGGTGGTTGGGTGGTGGGGAGGACAGTCCTTCGGGCGGTTCGCCGGGGCACCCGTTGGGGCGGGATGTCTCAGGCGGGGGCGTCGGTCAGGCGGCGCAGGGTGAACGGCTCGGCGAGGATCTCGTCCAGGACCTGGGCGACGTGCTTGAAGTGCGGCAGTGAGAAGTGGTGCTCCAGGGCCGCGCTGCTGGCCCACTCCTCAACGATGATCACGCGGTCGGCGCGGTTCGGGTCAACGAACGGCTGGTAGCCGAGGCAGCCTTCCTCTGCCAAGGACGGCGCGATCATCGCGTTCAACTCATCGCGCAGACGCTGCTCCTCGCCCGGCTTGGCGGTGAAGGCGGCGACGATCGTCAGGGCGTTGGGCATGGGAAACTCCTGGTCTGCTGGCGCAACTTGAGCCGATGCTCACTGGTGAACGACGTCCACCCTGCGGGCCCGGTCCAGGGCCACCCAGAGCTCTCCTCGGCCCGGGTCCACCCTGCCTGGTTCTGCCAGGACCAGGCAGAACCGAGCATCCGTGACCGACACTTGGGGCCATGGACCGTGCACAACAGCTCAGCGAGTTCCTCAAGGCCCGGCGAGCCCGCCTCCGTCCCGACGACGTGGGCGTGAGCGACTTCGGCAGCCAACGGCGCGTGCCGGGTCTGCGCCGCGAGGAACTGGCACTGCTGGCCGGGGTGAGCGTCGACTACTACACCCGCCTGGAACAAGGCCGGGCCCGCAACGTGTCCCCCGCCATTCTGGACGCCGTCGCCCAGGCTCTCCGCCTCGACACCGATGAGCGCGCCCACCTGCACAACCTCGCCAAGCCCACCGGCACCCGCAAGCCCACCGGCCGCCCACAGCGGGTCGGCCGTGAGATGCGCCAGGCACTGGAGGCCCTCTCCTCCGTTCCCGCCTACATCATCGGACGCCGTCTGGACGTCCTGGCCTGGAACGAGCTGGCTCGGGCGTTGATCGCCGACTTCCCGGCCCTGCCCGCGGCCGAGCGGAACATGGCCCGCCTGGTCTTCCTCGACCACGCGTCCAAAGATCTCTACCCCGACTGGGAGACCAAGGCCCGCGACACCGTCTCCAACCTCCGTCTCGATGCCGGCCGCCACGCCGACGATCCGCAGCTGGCCACCTTGGTCGGTGAACTCTCGTTGGGAAGCGCCGACTTCCGCCGCCTGTGGGCCGACCACAACGTTCGCGGCAGGACCCGCGGCCGCAAACGGTTCGCCCACCCCCAACTCGGCGAACTCGCCCTCGACTATGTCGCCATGCGAGCCCCCGACGACCCCGACATGACCATGATGATCTACAGCGCACCATCCGGATCCGAGGCCGCTGCCACCCTCCAGCTCCTGGCCGGCCTCACCACACCGCCACTTCCCGATCCTTCGTCATGGTCACGTGAGCCGGTCGAGCCGGTCACCGCTGAGGACAACGTCGCCGAGCGGTGACTTCTCTCCCGCCCCCATCACCGTGCCAGATCATGAAACACAGGCTCAGCGGCCGTGCTTGAGTCTCCGGTAAGGGGAGACGGGAGGGTGGGGGCATGAACGACGACGGCACGCTCTACTCGATCGGGGATCTGGCCCGGCGGACCGGCCTGACGGTCAAGGCCATTCGGTTCTACTCCGACTCCGGGATCGTGCCGCCGACCGAACGCAGCCCCGCCGGCTACCGCCGCTACGGCATCGACGCCGTCGCACGCCTGGACCTCGTGCGCACCCTGCGCGACCTGGGCCTGGACCTGCCCACGATCAGGAAGGTCGTGGACCGGGAGATCTCGCTACCGCAGGTCGCTGCGGCGCACGCCGAAGCCCTGGAAGCGCAGATCCGCACCCTGCGCCTACGGCGCGCGGTGCTGACAGCGGTGGCCCGACGCGGCTCCGGCCCTGAGGAGTTGGATCTCATGCACAAGCTGGCCAAGCTGTCCGAGGACGAACGACAGCGTCTGATCGACGACTTTCTCGGCACCGTCTTCGACGGGCTGCACGACCACCCCGCATTCGCGGCGGTCATCCGCTCCATGACCCCCCAACTGCCCGACGATCCCGAGGCGGAGCAGGTCACGGCGTGGGTGGAACTGGCCGAACTGTTCCAGGACCCGGATTTCCGCTCCACTCTGCACCGGATGGTCCAGGACCTGGCGACCGACCGGGCCCGGGACGACAGCATGGGCCTGCCTCCCATCCTTGCCGAAGCCGTCCGTGCCCAGGTCGAACCGATGCTGGCAGCCGGCATCAACTCTGCCTCGCCCCAGGCCGATCCGATCATCGAGGCGCTCACCACGCACTACGCACACATCCTCGACCGCCCTGCCGACGCCGAGCTCCGCCGACGCCTGGTGGCCCGCCTGGAGACCATGAACGACCCCCGCAGTGACCGGTACTTCGAGCTGCTCGCCGTCATCAATGGCTGGCCGGCCCGGGAGAGCCTGGCGCCGGTGCTCACCTGGACCGTGCAGGCGCTGCGCGCCCGGATGCAGCGATAGGCGGGTGTGGCGCCGGCCGGAACAAGTGCCACCCCCAGCCCAGGGCGACACCTGTGAGCCGAAGGCGGCGGCCACATGGTCCCCTTGGAAGCACCCGACCTGGTGGTGGCGGAGGAGGTATGAGAGCTGCTGGACACTGTCGCCGGACGGCCGCAGGCCCATCCGGCGGGATCGGGATGTCGAGGTCATCCGCGAGGTGCTTCGTCACAATGGGCGCCATGAGGTGAAAGCAGGCAGTACACATGCACATTGAGCAGCCCGGCCCATCCCGCCGTGCTCTGCTGCTGGCAGCAGCTCTCCTGCCACTGACAGGGTGCGGCGGCGGCGATCGCCCGGCCTCCGGGTCCCCCTCGGCGTCGAGTCGCCGCTCTGCCGACGCAAGGGACCCGCAGTTCGCGGCGCTCGAACGCAAGCATGGTGCCCGTCTGGGCGTGTACGCCCTGGCAACCGGAACGGGCGCCACGGTGGCCTACCGTGCGGACGAGCGTTTTGCGTTCTGTTCCACCTTCAAGACACTCGCCGCGGCTGCGGTCCTGCACCGAAACCCACTCGGCCACCTGGACAAACGCGTCACCTACACCGAGGCCGACGTCAACTCCATATCGCCGATCACCAAGGATCACATTGCGACGGGAATGACGATCAGGCAGTTGTGTGATGCCGCCATCCGCTACAGCGATGGCACGGCCGGCAACCTGCTGATGCGCGACATCGGCGGTCCGACGCGGTTAACCGCCTATCTACGCGGACTCGGAGACAGCGTCAGCCGCATGGACCACTACGAGCCCGAGCTGAACAGAGTCCGCCCGCAAGATCCCCGCGACACCACCACTCCCCGGGCTATCGCAGCCGACTACCGCAAACTCGTACTGGGCGACGCGCTGAGCACCGATAAACGGGCCCTGCTCAAAGACTGGCTCGAACGCAACATCACCGGAGCCAAGCGCATCCGGGCCGGGCTGCCCAAGGGATGGACGGTGGCCGACAAGACCGGAACCGGCGACTACGGCAGGGCCAACGACATCGCCGTCGCATGGCCGCCCCATGGCACTCCGCTCGTGCTGGCCATCATGTCCGACCGGCCCGGGTACCACACCCCGCCCAAGGACTCCCTGATCGCCGAAACGGCAAAGCAGATCATCTCCGCTCTCACCTAGTTCCAGCCCACCTTCTCCCGGGAGCGATTCCCCAAAAGAAGCAAGCCCCGGATGAATTGACATCCGGGGCTTGTTCCCGCGTATATTTAATCCTTCATGCCTTCGCGAAATAGGCATGAAGAAAAGTCTTCTGCGAAGCAGAGCATATCGCGTCAGGAGTGGAATTGTCAACCGAGGAAATGCGGCAGGAACAGCAATTCATCACCGGCCTCTACACTCGGCTCGATCAACTCAGGGAGCAGGCCGAGGAGTCGGTGCGCGGCGCGCTCGTACAGGTCGGAAGCGGTTTCCAGGCCAGGCTTGAGCGGGATGTGCTGGTGGCGGAGCAGTCCGGGCTGCTCAGTGCTATCCAGGCGGGGGAGAACGGGCTCTGTTTCGGACGCCTCGACTTCCGGGACGGCCGTACTTACCACATCGGGCGCATCGGAATTCGGCAGGACGACCCGTCCCGTACGCCCTTGGTGCTCGACTGGCGGGCCGACATGGCCCGCCCCTTCTATCTCGCCACCGGTCATTCCCCGATGGGCCTCCGGCGCAGGCGGCACATCACCACCGAGGGGCGCACCGTCACCGCGCTCCACGACGAGCTGATGGACCTCAGGGACCCGACCCGCACAGGGCACGAGGGCGCGGACGCCGACGAGGTCCTGCTGGCCGCGCTGGACACGGCCCGCACGGGGCGGATGCACGACATCGTCCGGACCATCCAGGCCGAGCAGGACCGCATCATCCGGGCGCCCCACCAGGGCGTCATGGTCGTCGAGGGCGGCCCCGGCACCGGGAAGACCGTCGTCGCGCTGCACCGGGCGGCCTATCTGCTGTACGAACACCGGGAACTGCTGGCCCGTCGCGCAGTGCTGATCGTCGGCCCGAATCCGGCCTTCCTGAGCTACATCGGCGACGTGCTGCCGTCCCTGGGAGAGACCGGGGTGCTGCTGGCCACCATCGGCGAACTCTTCCCCGGTGTACGCGCCACCGGCACCGACAGTCCGGCCGCCGCCGAGGTCAAGGGGCGTGCCGCGATGGCCGGCGTGCTGGCGAAGGCGCTGCGGGACCGGCAGACGGTGCCCGAGTGGGCGACGGAGATCGACCACGACGGATACGGGACACTCCAACTGGAGCGGGCCATGGCCGAGGACGCGCGCTGGCAGGCGCGTGAGAGCGGGCTGCCCCACAACCTGGCCAGGCCCGTCTTCGCATTCCACGTCATCGACGCGCTCACCGCGCAACTGGCCGAGCGGATCGGCGCCGACCCGTTCGGCGGGCCCAATCTGCTGGGGCCCGACGACATCGCCCAGATGGGCAAGGAGATCGCGACAAGCCGGGAGGTCCACGCGGCCATCGACGAGCTGTGGCCGCAGCTCACCCCGCAGCAGTTCGTCGCGGACTTCCTCGCCGAGCCGGTCCACCTCGACGCCGAGTCGGCCGAGCTGATCCAGCGGCAGGGCGGGGCGTGGACCCAGGCCGACGTTCCGCTCCTCGACGAGGCCGCCGAACTGCTGGGCGAGGACGACAGCGCGGCCCGCGCCGCGGCCGAGGCCGAGCGCCAGGAGCGGATCGCCTACGCACAGGGCGTGTTGGACCTGTCCGCCGGCTCGGAGACATACGAGTTCGAGGACGAGGAGTCCGAAGTCCTCGCGGCACACGACATCATCGACGCCGAGCGGATGGCCGAACGGCATGAGGAGGCCGACCACCGCAGCGCTGCCGAGCGGGCGGCGGCCGACCGGACCTGGGCGTTCGGCCACATCGTCGTCGACGAGGCGCAGGAGCTCTCGGCGATGGCCTGGCGGCTGCTGATGCGGCGCATTCCGACACGCTCCATGACGCTGGTCGGAGACCCGGCGCAGACCGCCGAGTTGGCCGGGCTCGGCTCCTGGGAACGCATCCTGGAGCCGTACGTGGACGACCGCTGGGAGCATGTACGGCTGGGGGTCAACTACCGTACGCCCGCCGAGATCATGGAGGTGGCGGCCGGATTCCTGCGGGCGCACGACCCGTCGTTCGAGCCGCCCGGCTCGGTGCGGTCGACCGGGGTGCGGCCCTGGGCGCTGCGAGTCGCCGCGGGCGGCCTCGCCGCCGCCGTGGCACGGGAGACCGCGGCGGCCCGCGGCGGGGGACGGGTCGCGGTCATCGCCCCGACGGCGCTGCACGCGGCACTCCTCGCGGAGCTGCCGGACGTGGGTCACGGGCCCGCGCCCGACCTCACCCGGGACGTGGTGCTGCTGGACGTACGGCAGGCGAAGGGGCTGGAGTTCGACACGGTGCTGATCGTGGAACCGGCCGAGTACGGCGTGAGTGATCTGTACGTCGCGCTGACCCGCGCCACCCAGCACCTCGGGGTGCTGCACACCGGCGATCTCCCCGAGGAGCTCGGGGGATTGGAGGAGGCGGGAGACCGATAGGGCCGCCTGTCCGATGGGGCCGGTCCGATGGTGCAGGGCGGGCCCGGAGCGCACGGGGGCCGATGCCCGCGTGGGTAGCCAATTCCTCGGTGGGTCACCGGTGCGCTGAGTCTCCCGGTGACCCACTACAGCGGCGGCGGCCGGCGGCCGGCGTTCCGGGGCAACGGCGGGCGGCCGGTGCCGCCGGGTCTCGGTCGGCAGCAGCCTCCTGACTGCGGCTACTCGGCAGCCTCCTGACCGTGGCTACTGGACCATTGCTTCGGCGTCAGCCGGGCCGGCCGCGATGACCGCGTCGAGCATCCCCCGTGACGCCTGGAGGTCATTGATCGCGTGGGTGATGCGCTCGCGCTCCCGGCGCAGCTCGGCCACCAGGTCGGAGCACACCGGCACGAGGTTCGGGCCGTCGTCGCGGACGCACGGCAGGACCTGGACGATGGTGGCGGTCGGAAGGCCCGCTGCGAGCAGGGTGCGGATGCGCCGGACCGTGTCCACGTCCGCGTCGTCGTAGACCCGGTAGCCGCTCGGCAGCCGCGTCGGCGCGAGCAAGCCCTGTTCCTCGTAGTAGCGCAGCAGCCGCTCGCTCACTCCCGTACGGCGGACCATCTCCCCGATGCGCACGTGATCTGCACCTCACCACGTTGACTCTCACAGTGATGTGAGACTTTAGCGTGCCGGTCATGACCACCAGCACAGCGTCCTCCACGGCCGTGACCAGCCCCGTCCCGTCTGCGCTGCGCCGGAGTACCGCCCTGGCGGTGCTCACCGCGAGCGTGTTCGCCGTGGGCACCGCCGAGTGGGTCATGGTCGGGCTGCCGCAGCTGTCCGCCGATCTGCACCAGCCGCTGCCGATCACCGGATCTCTGGTGACCTGGTACGCCCTCGTGGTCACGGTCGCCGGGCCGCTGGTGACGGTCATGATGCTGCGTCTGACGCGGCGTCGCGTACGGCAATCGCCGCGCTCGTTGTTGTCATCCTGTGCGCCGTGGCCGTGGCCGTGTTCGTCCGGCCGTCCACGCCGCACACCGGCTCCGGGGACGGGCTCGGCGCGGTCGCGGGCAACATCCTCGGCGGCCGCCTGGCCGACCGCACCCCGTGGGCCGGGCTCTGGCCGCTGCGCCCGCCGCGCCCACCCTGGTCACCGCGATCAGCGCCTCCGCGTTCAACCTCGGCGTCGCCGGCGGTTCCCAACTCGGCCGACAGGCCCTCACCTTCGGCCTCACCCTGACCGATCTGCCCTGGATCGGCGCCCTGCTCGCCCCCGGCGCCGTCCTCCTCGCAACCGCAACCGCAACCGCAACCGCAACCGCAGCCACAACTACGGCAACTGCGACTGCAACCGCCCCCCAACACCGCACCAACCAGCAGTGACCAACTACTCAACCACTGCCGGAACCCGAAGGAGACAAGAAACATGACTATTGCTCTGCCCACCTCCAACCTCGGCCGCGTGGTGCGCGGCACCGGCCCCGGCCTGCTGCTCGCCCACGGCGCCGGCGGCGGCATCGACGCCAACTACGGCCCCATCCTGGACACGTTGGCCGCACAGCACACCGTCGTCGGCCCGGATTACCCCGGCACCGGCCGCACCCCGCGCGCCAAGGCACCGCTCGCCCTTGACGCCCTGGCCGACGAACTGGTCGCCACCGCCGTCGAAGAGGGCCTGAACACCTTCGCCATCGCCGGATACTCGCTGGGCACCCCGGTCGCCATCCGGGCCGCGACCCGTCACCCCGAGCGTGTCACCGCCCTGGTCCTCACCGCCGGCTTCGCCCACCCCAACCCGCGGTTCCTGCTGGCGGCCCGACTGTGGCGCGACATGCTCCGCGCGGGCGACCTGGAGCACCTGGCCGCCCTCGTGTCCCTGATCGGCCTCAGCGCCCCGGCCCTGGACGCCATCGCCCAGGACGACCTCGACACCGCCCTCAAGACCACCGCGGCCACCATCCCGCCCGGTACGCCGGAGCACCTCGACCTGCTCATCGACCACATCGACGTCCGGGCCGACCTCGCCGCGCTCGCCGTGCCGACCCTGGTCGTCTCCACCACGCTCGATCAGCTCGTCACCCCACACCACCACCGACAGCTCGCCGACGCCATCCCCGGCGCGCGCTACGCCGAACTGGCCACCGGGCATCTCCCCTTCGTCGAGCAGCCGGAGGAATGGGCCACCCTCATTTGCGACTTCCTCCGCGACAACCGCATCTGACGGCAGGTAACGGACACCACGGGCAACAGCCTTACCCAACAGGGCTGTCGGCGGCCTCCTCGGCGACGCCGCCGGCAGCCCCACTCCGGCGTACGGTGGCAAACGGTTGTGTAACACCCCGACCCCTCGGACCTGCGAAAACGCCTCCTGCAGTGGCTTGGTCGGGCTTACTATCCTGCTGGGTATCGAGGAGTCGGGAGTCTCATGTTCGGCAGGCGCAACAGCGGGTGGCGGGTGTCCTCGGTCGTGCTCTGGGCCGTCGTTGCCCTGGCCGGCATGCTGGGCCTGCTGGTGGCAACGCCCTTCGCCCTGTCCGCCATTGCGCCGGCCGGCTACGACTGGAACAAACTCAGTGACATCAGCCAGGTCTATGCGGCGGTGTCGATTCTGATTTCAAGTGCGGCCTTGGCGGGAGTCGTCCTGTCGCTTGTGTTCCAGCTCCGCCAGGCCCGCACGAGCGACGAGCAAGCCGTCAGAGACAGCCACCTCCAGCTCACCTCTCTTGTCTTCGACGACCCGGAACTGCTGCGGGCCTGGTCGCCGCCTGCCGAGCCGGTCACCCTGCTGCGCCATCAACAGCACATTGTTTCCTCGCTGGCGCTGGGCGAGCTTCTGCACCGGTTCCGCATCGGGCACCTTTCCACCGCCAAGCTGACAGTGAAGCTCGACTCGCATTTTCGTCATGAGATCGCACGCGAGCAGTGGCAGCGCGATGGCTCAAGTTGGCTGCGCACCATGAAAGCGGGGGACAGGCGGGACTCGGCCTTCGTCCGCCTGACGCAGGAGCGCTATGCGGCGGCCGTATCCGCCGGCCCACCTGCTGCGGATGTCTTCCTCCCGTCACCGGCCGCGCGACGCAACGACGCAGATCCCCGTCATGTGTCCAGGGCACGGCCCCGCCCGCTGCCGTCACCCCGCACAGCGCATGCCCTCCTCGGACGACGACAGTCGCGTCCTCGTACCTAGAAGTTCAGACTCAGTGGCATCACGCCCGTGCCCATCGACGTGAGCGCCGGCAACGGCATGGCAGGTCACACGATGCCGCACGTTCTCGGCGGCCTCCCTGGTCTGCTGGAGAAGATGTACTTCACCGACGGGACCCCTGCGCACCACGAGGCCAACCCCAGGGAGATCACGAGCGTTGTTCAGGCTGGCGAGTCCTGATCAATACTTCTAGAGCATGCCGAGCGCCTGCATCGCATCGCGTTCGATGCGCGAGAGCTCGTGGAGGAGGGAGCCGGCCTGCATGAGGTTCTTCGCGTCGCCGGATTGGCCTGCTGTAGCGATGAGTGCGGCCACCTCTGTCCAGAGGGCGGCGGCCTCGGTATACAGGCTGTGGCCAGTGCGCAGGTGGCTGCTGTCGATCAGCTGGGCACACTCGGCGAGGAAGTCCCGGTAGAGATTGCGGAACAGGGCGCCACCGGTGCCGGCCTTCTCCATGAGGACGGCGGCCCGTGGTAGGTCCTCCTGCGGATTGTCGCTGCGCTGCAGCCATTTCGTCACTTGCCTGGCGGTCTTCTCGATGCCCCGGTGGCCCAGGTTCGCGATGGGCGGGTTCAGGAAGGCTTCGGCGCAAGTCTTGATCGCGGGGGTGATCCGGTCCTGCGGTGACGTCGGGTTGCTGGGCGCTGTGATGGTGAAGGAGCGGTGTTTGGCGGTCATGGGGCCGCGCTCGGCTCTGGCCCTGGCCAGGCTGGCGAGGCTGGTCGAGACGGCTCCGCCCTGCGGGCTGGTGTCCACAAGGTAGGCGTCCTGTTCGTCGTAGCCATACATGGCCACGACGTGCCCGCCGAAGTGCACCTTGGTGCTGAAGTAGTCCAGGTGGCAGCTGTCGAGCTGAAGGCCGACCGGTCGACCGGCGTCGATGGGGCCCGCCACGTTCTGCCACGCCTTGCGCGGGGAGGTGGTCTCCCCGACCAGCAGCTCAAGTCCGAGTGCGGCGGCCAGGTTCCTGGTGAGCTCAAACGGCTTGACCCGGCCTCCCAGGAAGGGAAAGCCCATGCCTTTGCTGTCCCAGTAGATGAAGGACAGCCCGGAGCCAAGCCCGAACAGCATGGGCTCGGACAAGTCGAGTCCCTCATGCCGCAGCAGCACGCCCAGCGCCGTCGTCTCGCAGTGCTGCATTCCGCGGACATCGATGTCTTTCACCATGGTCATGCCGCGCATTCTCCTCCCGCACCAGAGGACGCCTAGATGGGCGTGCCAGACCACTGCGTCCCAGTCATGATCCGCCGGCAAGGGCTTCACCTCCCGCGTGGTGCTGGAGGAGTTCCCACAACTGAAGACACTGCTCCCCACCTTGTGGTCGTCGTCATACTTCGCGGCCTCGGTCGGCGCTGTCTCGGCTGACACGGTGCAGCGTGTATAGACACGCAGTGGGAGCGCTCCTGGAAGAAGGAGGCGGTATCGACATCGGCACCGTGCACTTTCTGACCACGTCCAACGGTGAGTACGTCGAGAATGCGTGCTTCCTGGAGCGTTTGGGCGAGGAGCTGGCCGAGGCCCAGCGTGTGCTGGCGACGTTTCCCCAAACGCACCCGCAGGTGGTCGAGGAAGCAGGGCGCAGCAGCACGTAAGGTCGCGAAGCTGCACGCCGAGATCCGGCGTCAACATCTCGACCACCACCACAAGACCGCGAACGCGCTGATCCGCGAGCATGATGTGATCGGGTACGAGCGGCTGAACCAGCGGGCATGACGAAGGCGCCTGCACCCAAGCCCGACCGCGACAATGCCGGCGCGTTCCTCCCGAACGGCCCTGCTGCGAAGGCTGGGCCGAACCGCAGCATCCTGGATGCGGGTTGGGGGATGTTCTTCGGAATCCTGGCGCAGAAGGCTGAGAGTGCCGCTCGCCGAGTGATCCCGGTAGACGCCCGCAACACCTTTCGCAAAGTTCGAATGTTTCTCCTGCGGCTTCGTTGAGAACGCAGACGTAGTGGGCGCCTTAAACGTCCTGCACAGGGTCGGGCCGGTCCTCTGCGCGGAGGCCTAGCCACCGACGCAGAAAGTCCGATGGGTCGGGCTCGGAAAGACCCTAGACGCAGTGGATGCGTCGCGGGCCCTCGAAGTATCGGAGCGTCGCAGCAGCCGCCCCGACCGGCCGGCGCCCACCGGCGAGTGCCCGGATATCGGGCGCCACCTGCCATTTTCCGACAAACACCGCTCCGCGATGGAACTTCCGTTGACGCCGAGCCTGTCTCGATGTGATGGTACGGCCGCCCGGTCATGGACATGTCGTCCTCGGTCATCGGTATGTCGTCCGCCTGCCGTGTCCAGCCCCACCTCGTCGGAGACAGCAGGACGACGACAGGACGCTGCCCCGACCCGGCGTTCCACCAGAACCTCCGTCGGAGAACTCGCTACCCCCTCAAGGAGCCATGGTGTTACGAAGACTCGCGGTGGCCGGTGTATCGCTCGCCATCACCCTCGGAACGGCGGTGCTGACCGCAGCACCCACGGCATCGGCCGCACCGCACGCGCAACCGGCCACCACCCCATCCGTCGTCGGCGGGGCCGCGGTCGGCGACGCCCCGGACATCGACGTGGCCAAGGTCCAGGCACATCTCACCGAGCTGAACGCCATCGCGACCCGCAACGGCGGCACCCGTAAATCCAGCGGTCAGGGCTACCGGGACTCCGTCGCCTACGTCAAGAACAAGCTCCAGGCGGCCGGCTACACGGTCACCGAGCAGCCCTGCACCTCCGGTTGCTCCAGCGGCGCCGGACCCAACCTGATAGCCGAATGGCCCCAGGGCGACGCCGGCACGGTGTACATGTTCGGCTCCCACCTCGACAGCGTCGGGGCCGGACCCGGCATCAACGACAACGGCTCCGGCTCGGCCGCACTGCTGGAAACGGCTCTCACCCTCGCGCAGCAGAACCCCGCCATGGCGGCCCGGGTCCGCTTCGGCTGGTGGACGGACGAGGAACAGGGCCTCAACGGCTCCGACTTCTACGTCAGTTCCCTGTCCGGCACCGAGCGCTCAAAGATCAAGGCGTACTACAACTTCGACATGATCGCCTCGACCAACGGCGGCTACTTCATCAACCACGTCAACTCCGGCGCCGCCCAGCCGATGAAGGCGTACTGGGACTCCCTCAACCTCCAGCCGGAGGAGAACACCGAGGGCGCCGGCCGCTCCGACGACTACTCCTTCGAGCAGGCGGGCATCGCGACTTCCGGGTACGCGATGGGAGCCGGCGCGAGGAAGACCTCCGCGCAGGCGGCCAAATGGGGCGGCACGGCCAATCGCTCCTACGACCCCTGCTACCACCAGTCCTGCGACACCACCGGCAACATCAACAGCACCGGACTGAACCGCAGCGTGGACGGCATCGCCTACACCCTCTGGAAGCTCGCCGTCGCCAACTCCACCCCCGCGAACGACTTCTCCCTGGCCGTCGCCCCCACCACGGGCAGCGTCGACCCGGGCGGCACGGCCACCAGCACGGTCTCGACGGCGACCACCAAGGGCTCCGCTCAGACCGTGAAGCTGTCGGCATCCGGCGCCCCGGCAGGCGTCACCGTCTCCTTCAACCCCGCCTCGGTGACCTCGGGCGGCAGCTCCACCATGACCGTCGCCACGGCGTCGAGCACGGCCCCCGGCACCTACCCCCTCACCCTCACCGGCACCGGATCCGTCGCCCACAGCACGACCTTCACCCTGACGGTCAAGGGGACCGGCAGCTGCACCGGCCAACAGCTCCTCGCCAACGGAGGGTTCGAGAACGGCACCGCACCCTGGACGGGTGACACCGGCGCGATCGGTGCCCACTCGGGCCGGTCCGCCCACAGCGGCAGCCGGTTCGCCTGGCTCGGCGGCTACGGCTCCTCCGCCACCGACTCCCTCAGCCAGTCGGTGACCGTGCCCTCCGGGTGCGCCAAGGCCACCCTGACCTACTGGCTGCACATCGACACCGACGAGACCGACCGCGTCGCCTACGACACCTTCAGGGTCAAGGTGGGCAACACCACCCTGACAACCCTCTCCAACACCGACGCCGCGACCGGATACACCCAGCGCACCCTGGACCTGACCCCCTACATCGGACAGCAGATCACCCTGACCTTCACCGCCACCGAAGACGCCAGCCTCCAGACCAGCTTCGTCATCGACGACGCAGCCCTGCAGACCGGCTGACCCCCAACCACCCGGAGGGGCACGGCACCTGCACACCGCCGCCTGCCCCTCCGGCGCACACCGGCCGCTGACCCGGGCGGGTCGGCGAGCAACATTTCCCACCGCCTCCGGCCGTGTAGAGGAGCGGGGCGGTGGTCACCCGGTCCTTCCGAAGTACAGGCTGCGGGTATAGGAGTTGAGCAGCCCACCAGGAACGGAGTTGTACGACAGAGTGGCGCTGATGCGCGGGGTGGGGCCCGATACCGGGGTGACCCGGTGGAGGGAGACCCGGCCCGAGTGCAGGACCAGCGTGCCGGGTGTGGTGACCAGGTCGCGGGTCAGCGAATGCCGCTCTCCGGCGGCGATGGCGCGCAAGGCGTCGCGGTCCTGTTCCACCGCGGCCCGCGAACGCGGCACATACTCCAGGACCCCGCCCTTCTCGGGCGCGAGGAGATGCAAAACGATCGTGTACTCCGACACATCGAAGTGCCAGTCCTGTTCATCGCGTTCGTGGTGGACATGGATCGTCATGGCCCCGAGCGGGTCGGCCGAGCGGAACACCGGCCGGCCGACAACCGCGGAGACGAACTTCAACAACGGCTCCCAGTGGTAGAGGGCCCTGAGCGGGGAGCCGGGATCGATACGGTCGTAGGCCAGCGTGCTCTTGGTATGCGTCCGGCCCAGTTGCGCGGAACCGGCTGCCCCGTCTGCATCGCCGGCTGCCCCACCGGCCTCTGCGGCCGTCCCGAGGAACACATTGTTCGCGCCCCGGAACCGATAGCCCAGGGTCCCGGCGTCCTCCCGCACCCGCGTCACCACCCGCGCGACGGCCTGCGGAACGAGGAACCCGCCCAGCACCGTCAGGCTGGTCCGGTTGAACTCCGCACGGGCCCTGTTCAGCAGCGCCTGCCCCGGCTCGCCGTCCAGGGCGTCGACGGGATATGTCTCCAGGTCCACCAGCTCAGACATCGGGTACTTCACGGCCCCGCCCTCCCGTCCTCCTCTTGCGTCCACGACCTTGCGCCAGCGGCGCCGACGATAGGTGAGCACCGCGCGCCGCGGCAGACGGCCAACGGGGGAGCCGGTCATCCGCCTGGCCGCAATGCATCGGTTTCAGCGGGCGTCGGGACCCAGAACCCGGACGCGGCCCGTCGCTGCGGCAGCACTCAGCAGCCCCCCCGGGAACGGGAGAACAGCGCCACCAGATCGCGGCCGTGCGCATGCTTGAACTCGGGGTTGCGTTCCCCCGGGTCGAGCTCATCGACAGCGGTGAGTTCCACGAGGGAGCGCAGCCGCGCCACCGGAACCCGGTGCGTCGTACCGGCGATCCGGTCGCGGAAGCCGACCGGATCCTGTCGTTGTCCTGTCGATGTTGGATAGGAGGAGTTGCAGTCCTCGCCTATCAGGGCAGTTCATCTGGGGCCGACGCCGAATCGAAGCGCTGCTGACTACGAGGTCGAGCGTGAAGGCGTACATCGCGCGGCAGCCGAGGGTCGGATTGCCGGGCGGACCAACGCTGGTGACCATGGCGATGACCTGCGTGCTCTCCGTGCACCAGGGGTGACTCCACGTTCCACCGTCACCCGAATGGCGGTATGGCTCTACCGGGCGGTACGCGGCCGTGCGGAGGCACGAGGAGCATGGTGAGCGCCACTCGGGGGCCTGCGCGGGAAGGGATCATCATGGCCACGACGCAAGCCACGAAGTCCAAGCCTCACATCAACATCGGGACCCTGGGCCACAGGGGCCACGGCAAGACGACACTGACCGCGGCGATCACCAAGGTGCTGGCCGACAAGTTCCCGAGTCTCAACAAGGCGGTCTCGGTCGCGGAAATCGACAAGCGGCAGGAGGAGAGGCGCAGCGGTCAGTCGGTCTGCACGACGCATGTCGAGTACCAGACGGAGAAGCGGCACTACGCACACTCCGACTGCCCCGGCGATATCCACTACGTCAAGAACATGATCAGCGGGGCTTCGCAGATGGACGGCGCGATTCTGGTCGTCTCCGCCGCCGACGGACCGCAGAAGCAGACCAGGGAGGACGCGGTGCTGGCCCGGAGCGTGGGCGTCGAATCGCTCGTCGTCGCGCTGAGCAAGTGCGACCTGGTCGACAGCGATGAGGTGCTGGAGCTGGTCGAGACGGAGGTCCGCGAGATGCTCTCCGACGTCGGCTTCGAAGGAGACACGGTCCCCGTCCGCCGCGTCTCGGCGCTGAGAGCCCTCGACGGGCAGAAAGACCAGACCACAGCGGTGCTCAACCTGATGAACGAGGTCGACTCCGCCATCCCGATCCCCAAGCGGGCAGTCGACAAGCCGTTCCTGCTGGCCGTCGACGAGGTGTTCGACCTTGGAGGGCGGGGAGTGGTGGCCACCGGGCGAGTGGAGACCGGGGTCATCAAGCCCGGCGACGCGGTTGACATCGTCGGCCTGAGGGAGACGCAGAAGAGCACGGTGACGGGCATCGAGGAGTTCAAGAAGCAGTTGGACAAGGCCGAGGCGGGGCGGACCGTCGGTCTGCTGCTGCGCGGCATCCAAAAGGGCCAGATCGAGCGCGGGCAGGTTGTCGCCGCGCCCAACACGGTGACTCCCCACACGCTGTTCGAGGCGAAGATCTACATGCTCTCCAAGGACGAGGGCGGGCGGCCCAAGCCGTTCTTCAACGGCTACCGGCCGCAGTTCTACTTCCGGACCATGGATGTGACCGGGGAGATGAAGCTCAGGACTGACGGGGACGACAACATGGTCATGCCGGGCGACCGCTGCGACCTCTCCGTCGCACTCATGGCGCCCATCGAGATGGAGCGGGCCCAGTCGTTCGCCATCCGCGAGGGCGGCAAGACCATCGGCGTAGGCCGGGTGACCAAGATCCTCGCGTAGGCGCCCACACCTCGTGCAGCACCCCGGCACGCTGCGGACGGCACACCGCGGCAGCCGGCGAGACGCCGGCTGCCGCGGTGGTGGCCAAGCTGGCGAGGGAGGTGGTGGCCCTCGGGTGAGGAGATCGCCGAGACCGGCGACCTGATCGAAAGCCGGTGGGCGCGGTCGCCTACATGGTCACCCGGGCCCCGTCAGCCCTGGAGATCGAGCTGATACTCAAATGCCGTGTGGATCGGTGCGTAGCCCAGCGCGTCGTTGATATGCCTCATGTGCGGGTTGTTGCCGGCGGTGTCGGTCAGCAGGCCGCCGAGGGACGGGTGCCGCTCACGAGCTTGCAGAATCGAGGCGGCCTTCATCCAGCGTCCGAGGCCGTGCCCGCGGTGCTCGGGCAGGACGCCGGTGCCGTAGTGCTGGCCATCGCCCTTGCCGTCGCCAGGGACGACCAGTTCGGTGAAGCCGGCGATCGAGCCGTCCGACTCATCGATGGCAACGACGGTGTGCAGCAGGTCGCCACGCTGTTCAACGGCCGCCGCTGCGGCCCGGACCCGGTCCAGATCCCACACCACCGTGCCGAAGTCGGTGCCGCCCATCGGCATGTCGTCCATGGCATGACGCGAGGTGACGAACGTCTCGGCGAGGTCGTCGGGGACTGTGCCCTCCCACGACGTCAGTCGGTAGCCGGGATGCGGCCGTTCGGTGATCTCGGTGAGAGTGGTGAGGTCCGCCTCGGCCAGCGAGAGCCGGGTGTAGATCAGGGTCAGGACCTTGCGGAAGCCGCGGGCCGGGAGGAACCGGTCGCCGTGAGAGCCGGCCTCGGCCTGGGTGATGATGCAGCGTCGGCCGTCCTGGTGTGCAGCGGCCACGGCCGCGTCCAGGAGCCGGGTGCCGATGCGGTTTCGCCGCTCGGCCGGGTGGACGTGGAGTTCCAGAGCGGCGAGGTGCTCCTGCCCGGCCTTGGTGTAGAGACGCAGGAACGCAGACCCGACGGGGATCCCGTCGGCGTCGGATGCCAGCCACGCCAGGCGGCGGCCGGCCGGGTTGGTGTCGGGGTCGGTCAGCGCGGTGATGCGAACGGACAAGGTGTCTCCGTCGTTGAGAGGGGGAAGTTGCCAGGACCTGAGGTCGACTGCTGACCGGTCGTGCGCATGTGCTGCACACCTCCTTGGCGACGGCGGCGATGATGGCGACGGCGATGGTGATGGCGCCGGCCTGGGCGGCCGACGGCCCGCAGAAGGTAGCCGCTTCCGCCCAGAGGCAGCAAAGGGTTTATCGAGGCTGCTTCAGCCCGGCGCGGCAGCAGAGGCGGACACTCACAGACACGCCCTGGCTGAGCCGCGTCAGAGCCGTTCGAGAGCGGTCTCCGAGCGGTGTCAGTGTATGTCTGGTCCGTCGGCGCGATCGTGGCCGCAACGACCGCCACGAGAGGAACTCCGATGAGTCAAACGGTTCCCATCCCGCAGGGCCTCCCCATGGAGCGCGATGCGGGCCCCTTCGACCCGCCGCTGCCGCGCGCTCGGCAGGCGAACAGCCACGGCCGTCCGCTCATGGCCATTTGCGGTCAGCCGAGATTGGTGATGGGGAGCAGTCCACGTTCGGCGAAGACCTTCTTGGCGACGAGCGTGGCGTTGATCGAACGCGGCATTCCGCAGTACACGGCCGAGTGCAGCAGCGCCTCGGCGATCTCGGTGGCGGTCAGGCCGACGTTGAGCGCGGCGTTGATGTGCACTTCGAGCTGGATCTCGCAGCCGCCGAGCGCCGATAGCACACCCAGGGTGACCAACTGCCGGTCACGCGGTGGAAGTTCGGGGCGGTCGTACATGTCGCCGAATGCCCACGCCACCACCTGGTGGCCCAGCTCCGGCGAGGTGTCGGCGAGGGAGTCGACGATCCGCTGCCCCGCTTCACCGTCCACCCGCTCCAGCACCTTCATGCCGTACCCGTAGCGCTCTTCGCGGTTCATGGTTCTCCCCAGGTCAGGTATCCGCCCCGGGCCGTCCGGTGCGATGTCTCCACCCTGGCCCGAAAGGCGCCCAGATCTGCTCTGCAGGCATTACTGGCTATAGTTCCCATGCCTGGGAGGTATGGATGGAGCTACGGCTACTCGGCTATGCGGTCGCGATCGCGGAAGAGGGCAGTATCAGTGGCGCGGCGCGGCGGCTGCATCTGACACAGCCCACACTCAGCCGCCAACTGCGCGAAATGGAAAGGCAGTTGGGCACAAAACTGTTCTCCAGGGAGGGGCGCGGACTTACGCCGACGCCGGCCGGGCAGGTCCTGGTACGGCGTGCGATCACCCTGCTCGCCGAGGCGGATGCCGTGCTGGAGGACGTACGACTGGCCGCACAGGGCATGACCGGACGACTGACCGTGACCTTCGCCGGTTCGGGTATCAACGGACCGCTCGGTGGCGCGCTGAGCCGGGTGCGGCGTGAACTACCCCGGGTCGACCTGCAGTTGGCGGAGAGTTTCAACGATGCCGAGATGTCGACCGGCGTACTGGAAGGCCGCTTCGACCTCGCGGTCCAGCGCCTCCCGATGCGCGATGCCCGACTCTCCACCCAGGTCTGGTGGCGAGAACCGCTGACTCTGTTCCTGCCCGCCGGCCACCCACTGGCCTACCCCTCCGAACCCGCCCCGCTCGCGGCCCTGGGCCAGATTCCCCTGGTCATGTGGCCCAGGGACGTCTCTCCCCGCTCCTACGACGAGATCATCGCGCTCTGCCACAGCGCCGGAGTCGTACCGAAGATCGGCGCCGAGGGCCGCAGTGTGCAGACGCTACTGGCCCTGGTCGCGGCCAAGTTCGGCGCCGCGGTGCTCGCCGACTCGCACCGTGCGCTGCGCCGCATCGGCGTGACCCCGCGGCCACTGGCCGATACCTCGACCACCCTGCACCTGGTCTGGCGGGCCGACGACGCCAACCCGCTCGTGGAACGGATGCGCACTCTCCTTACCGATGCGCTGAGCCGTGCGTGAGCGTTGCCGGCCGGGAATCGGTCGAGTAGCGGTCGAGAATCGGTAGAGAATTGGTCGATGTCGCTGACGTTCACTTGGCGGATGAGCGCTTGAGCCGGTGCGCGCTGGGGGATCGGGTCTCCGCCGCGGGCTGTTGCACCCCCGAATGTGACGTCCAGCGGAGTGCCGCCCAGATGAGAGTGCCGAGCACGAAGCCGTATACGGCGACGAGGCCGTGGCCGTTGTCCTGCGCGAACCACATCAGCAGCCCGAGCGCCGGGACGCCGGCTGCGAGGGCCTGCTCTTTCCTGGCCCGGGTGCGCGTCAGGAGGAACGCGGCGAGGGTCGCTCCCAGGAAGTAGGTGGCGCCGGAACTGCCCGCGAAGTTGCGGGGGTCGGTGCTGGGCCCGCCGCCCAGGCCGAACAGGGCGTCGATCTGTTCCGGCAGAAGGATGCCGGCGACGAAGAGGAGCGCCGTCAGGGGACCACCCCAAAGCCACTGTGCGAGCGCCGCCACGAAGGCGAGGGTGGCGATGTTCCAGGCCGCGCCGGCGACGCCGCCGTTCTGCATGAAGACCGAGGTGAACACCCGCCACCAGCCCGTCCGGGTGGGATCGTTGTCGAGGGCGGCCATCGCCCCCGCCCAGCACAGCTGGAGGATGACGCCGGCCACCGCCACCACGGTCAGGCCGACCGCGACCCACGGAACAGGCCGCCCACGCAGCGAGTCGCGCCCCACTGCGCCGAGCCCGCTATTGATCATCATCACCATCAATGCGGCCGTGGTCGCGTTGAAGAGCAGTCCGTCCATGTCCCCCGTACCCCTCTGATCCAACAGTGTTCGAAATCGGTCGGCCGCGACGCTAGCACAGCTTTTCAAACAGTGTTCAAAAAGTTGCTACGGTGGACCCATGAAGCTCACCAAGGAGCGAATCGTCGACGCCGGCATGGCCACGTTCGCCGAGACCGGGTACCACGGCCTGTCCATGCGCCAAGTGGCCGAGCGGCTCGGCGCCCACGCGGGCAGCCTCTACTACCACGTACGCAGCAAGGACGAACTGCTCGCGCTGATGGCCGACCGTGTCAGCCGGCATGCGTACGACGCCGCCGGCACCGCCCTGGCCGCGCTCCCGCCCGACGTGACATGGCAGGAAAAGATCGAGGTTCAAGCCGCAGAACTGCGTCGGAGCATCCAACAGCACCCGGGCGGCGCACTCTTGCTCGCTGACAGCCCCGGAACGCTGAGCACTGGTGGCCTGTCCCTGATGGAACGCCTCCTCGAAACCCTTCTCGACGCCGGTGTCCCCGCCGAGCACTGCGGCATCGCGGCCGACACCCTCCTGAGCCACGTCACAGGCTTCGTACTCCAGGAGCAGGCCGAGCCCCAGACGCCGACCGTCACCGCGGAGACCTACGGCGAGCTACGCGCCCGCTTCCCGCTCGTCATGGAGCAGATGCCCCGCCTGAGCCAGGACGAGAAGTTCCAGCGAAGCGTCAGGCTCCTGTGCACAGCATTCGAGACCCTGACGAGGGACGACAGCGTCAAGTGAGGCCTCGGCCACACACATACACGTACACATACACATGCACGTACGCATACGCGTCCGCTGCCTCACGGCACGCCGGTCCACGCAGGACTCAGTCTCGGTCCTCGTGCTTGGCGTCGATTTCGGTGATCAGGGCCTCGATGCGCGTCTTGATCTCGTCACGGATAGGGCGGACGGACTCGACGCCCTTGCCCGCCGGGTCCTCCAGTGCCCAGTCGAGGTACTTCTTGCCGGGGAAGATCGGGCAGGCGTCGCCGCAGCCCATGGTGATGACGTAGTCGGATGCCTGGACGGCCTCGGTGGTGAGGACCTTCGGCTCCTGCTCGGAGATGTCGATGCCGAGCTCCCGCATCGCCTCGACGGCGGCCGGGTTGACCTGGTCGGCGGGGACCGAGCCGGCGGAGCGGACCTCGACGCGGTCGCCCGCGAGCTGCCGAGCGCGTGCCTTCCCAGCGTCCCGGCCGCTGCGCGCCGCGTCGCCGTGTTGCGTACTGCCGCGTTGCCCATTCGCGCCCTCGGCGTTTACCTGCCGTAGACCTCTATCCAAGGAAGTTTCCGATATGCCTCTTCCAGCCCATATCGCTATGATCGGCACGCCTATGGTCGACCATGTGCTGCCCAGCCTGGAGATCATCCGTGAGCTGGTGGCCCGCGGCCATCGCGTGACGTACGCCAACGCCGACCACGTCGCCGAGCTGGTTACCGACACCGGTGCGGAGCTGGTCCGCTTGACCTCCACTCTGCCGGCCGCCGCCGGCGACTGGCCGCAGGATCCCATCGCCGCCGCCTCCCTCTTCCTCGATGAGGCGATGGCCGTACTGCCACAGCTGCACGCCGCGTACGACGAGAGCCCCGCCGACCTCTACCTCTACGACATCGGCGCGTACGCGGGCCGCGCGCTGGCTGAGGCGCAGGGCCGCGGCCTCGTCCAGCTGTCGCCGACGCATGTGGCCTGGGAGGGGGCCCAGGAGGAGATGGGTGCGGCGTTTGCGGGGCTGCCCGGAGGTCCCGCCCACCGAGAGCGGTTCGCGGCCTGGCTGGCCCGGTGCGGTGCGGTGACCACGAACGTGGAGGAGTTCACAGGTCGGCCGCCGCGGGTGCTGGCCCTGATCCCGCGCGCCATGCAGCCACATGCGGACCGGGTCGACACCGAGGCGGTGACGTTCGTCGGCCCGTGCTGCGGCACCGGTGAAAAGCAGAGCGGCTGGAAGCGGCCGGCCGGTGCGGAGAAAGTGCTGCTGGTGTCGCTGGGCGGCTCGGCCTATCCCGGGCAGCGGGAGATCTACGGGCAGTGTGTGGCGGCCTTCGCGGATCTTCCGGGCTGGCATGTGGTGCTCCAGACCGGCGGTGGCAGCGATCCGGCCAAGAAGGGGGAACGGATTCCTCCCAACTTCGAAGTGCTGCCGTGGGTGCCGCCGTTGACGATCCTTGAACAGGTGGACGCATGGGTGACGCACACCGGGATGGGGAGCAGTAGTGAGGGCCTGTACGCCGGTGTGCCGATGATCGCGGTACCGCACGGGGCCGACCAGTGCCTCTACGCCGACCGGCTCGTCGAACTGGGTGTCGCCCGTCGGATCGACACCGCGGACGTCACGGCGGCGGCGCTGCGCACCGCCCTGATGGAACTCATCGGCGATTCACAGGTCGCCGCACGCTCGGCATGGCTGTGGGCCGAGGTGCGCACCGAGGGCGGTACGCGTCGGGCCGTGGATCTGATCGAGGAGCAGCTTGTGGAGGAGCCGGTGGGCTGATCGACAGTCGGGGGGCGGAGCCCCCGGCGCGGACAGCCGCGGACAGCCGCGGACAGCCGCGGACAGCCGTGGACAGGCGCGGACAGGCGGGGAATGACGGGGGATGGCGGGGAACGGTGCGCGTTCCCCGCCCGGCGGGTTCGGCCTGAGCGGCTTGGCGGCGAGCTCGTTCGCCATTGTCAGGCCGTGCTTGTGAACGCGATATGAACTCAACTATGCGGTCTGACCTGCGAGTTACTGCCTGGTTCTACATCATTCAGAACCGACAGTCAGGTAGGTTTCCGGTGTCGCCGCCACACCGGGAACACGGGGTTCCCAGGGACTAGCGGCACGTAGGGACATCGTCTCTTGACGACAGCGACCGAAACTTTTCACGTCCGTCCGTACACCCCGCACTGCCAAGTCATCACCGACGAAGGTGATCACGCCGTCATCGGCATCTCTCCGGGGAACTCCTACTTCACCCATCAGCGAGTCCTCAGCCTCGCCGCCTGGGGATTGGAGACCTTCCGTCAGGTCGATCTCATCTATACGGATCTGCATGTCGCCGACATGTATGAGGCGCTCGGCTATCCGGCCATCGACGCCCAGCGCAAGGCCGTGAAGAACCTGCGCGGTGTACGGGCCAAGGTGACCGCCGCCGTTGCCGCGCTGGATCCGGACGGCTCCCGGCTCCGCGGCCGCCCCATGTCCGCGCTGCTGGACATCCCCGCCTATCGGGTCATACGCGAGAGCCTCGACGATCGGCTGTCCACCGACCCGGCGTTCCGCGAGGTCTGTGAACAGCTCGTGGTCCAGTTCCTCACCAGCAAGGTTCTCCACGGGCAGCAGCCCACGGACCGTCAGCGTCAGGTCTGCCTCGACTACATCTGTGCCGAAGCGCCGCTGTTCATCGACACCCCCGCAATCATGGGCGTCCCCTCGTCGCTCAACTGCTACCACCAGGCACTGCCGATGGCCGATCTCCTCTACTCACGCGGGCATGGCCTGCGCGCCACACGCAACCAGGGCCACGCCGTGATCACCCCCGCCGGCAATCTCACCGAAGGAAACGACCAGTGACGACCGCCCCGAGCCTGATCGACTTCCCGTTCTCCGCGCGCGGCGACCGCCTGCCCCAGGAGATCGAGCAGCTTCGCGCCACCCCGGTCACGCGGGTGCGCACCATCGCCGGGGACGAGGCGTGGCTCGTCTCCTCCTACGAGCTCTGCAGACAGGTGCTCGAAGACCCACGCTTCAGCCTCAAGGACACGTCCGCCCCAGGCGTCCCCCGGCAGTACGCGCTGACCATCCCGCCCGAGGTGGTCAACAACATGGGCAACATCACCGGCGCCGGACTGCGGAAGGCCGTACTCAAGGCGATCAACCCCAGGGTCGGTGGCCTGCCGGAGTGGATGACCGACCACGCCGCCCACCTGGTCGACGGGATCCTCGGCTACGGCCCGCCGGTCGACCTGCGCGGACAGTTCGCCAACCCCTACGCCGAGCACCTGCACTGCCACATCCTCGGCATACCCCGCGATGACGCACCGCTGTTGGCGTCCAGTCTCGACATCGCGTTCATGAACTCGGCATGCCCCATCACCGGGGCGCGCCTGAACTGGGATCGGGACATCGCCTACATGACCGGGCGGCTCAACGACCCCGCCACCGACGGGCTCATGGCCGAACTCGCCGCCCTCCGTGGGGACCCCGACTATGCGCACCTCACCGACGAGATGCTTGCCACCGTCGGCGTCACCATGTTCGGTGCCGGAGTCATCTCCACCATGGGAGCCTTGACCATGGCGGTGTTCACGCTCCTTCAGAACCCCGATGTGTGGGAGCAGCTGTGCGCGGAGCCCGGCAAGATACCGGCCGCCGTAGATGAACTGCTGCGTGTGAACCTGTCCATCGCCGACGGACTGCCCCGCCTGGCCATGGAAGACATGCAGCTCGGCGACACGGAGATCAAGAAGGGTGAACTCGTCCTCGTCCTGGTCGAGGCCGCCAACACCGACGAGAGCGTGTTCCCCGACCCGCACACCATCGACATCGACCGGCCCAACGCGGCCGCTCACCTCTCGTTCGGCTACGGCGGGCACTACTGCCCAGCCGTACCGCTCGGCAAGAAGCACATCGAGATAGCGATCGAGGCACTCACCACCCGTATACCCGGCCTGCATCTGGCCGTCCCCGTCGACCAACTCGTATGGCGCACCCGCTTTATGAAGCGCATCCCCGAGCGCCTGCCGGTCGCCTGGTAGGAACCGCAATGCCGGCGTGAGTCGGCGCCCAACACAACGCGATCCGACACGACACGACCCGACAGCACGATGGTCCCGACCTGAGAGAGGCCGGGACCATCGATTTCACCGTCCGGCCCGCTGCTGTTCCTGCTGCTGTGGGCGGCCACCACGCTTCGGCGCGCGGCTGGCGGCACCGCCCCGGTGCCGGGATGTCTTCCCCGTCTCCTTCACCGGCCGGTCGTGCCGCAGGTCGTCGAAGAGCCGGGCCGACCTCCTGGCGTCCCACTTCAGTACGTTGCCCTTGGAGGTCGGGACGCCGATGCCGGACACGGGCACGTTGATCTGCTTGCCGTGTCCGCCCGTGACGTTCTGCACGGCGCGGAAGATCCTGGTGAGATCCTGCAGGCTCATGTCCTCGTCGACGATGAGCGTGTCGAGCCCGGCCTCCACGGCCGGGCCGATCTCCATCGGGTCGAAGAGGGTGTCGGGCCGGGCGGCCTGGTGGGCGAGGGTCGACAGGAACTTCTGCTGGTTCTTCGACCGGCCCAGGTCGCCCTCCTTCTCCTGGTGCCGCTGGCGGACGAAGGCGAGCGCCTGCTTGCCGCTCAGGGTGTGACAGCCCTTGCGCAGATCGGCGCCCGACTTCTCGTCCTTGATGTCCCGGTCCAGGCACATCCGAACGCCGCCGATGGCGTCGACGATGTTCACGAACCCCGCGAACCCGATCTCCGCATAGTGGTCGATGCGCAGCCCGGTGTTCTTCTCGACGGTGTGCACCAGCAGTTCGGGGCCGCCGTAGGAGAAGGCGGCGTTCAGCTTGTCCCCTTCGGGCCGCTTGGTCTTGCCCGTCAGCGTGTCGAGACGGCCGGGCAGGGTGACCCAGGAGTCACGCGGCAGGCTGACCATGCTGGTCCCGTGGGCCCCGGTGTGCAGCAGCATCATCGAGTCGGTGCGCCGCCCGCCGCCCCCGCCGGCGTGCAGGTCCTTCACGTCGCCCTCGGAGAGCCCGTCGCGGCTGTCCGAGCCCACGATGAGGTAGTTGGTGCCTTCGCCGGGCGGCGGACGGTCCCCGTACGCGCTGAGGTCGACGTCACGTTGGAGCCGGGTCTCGGCCCAGCCGTACGTGCCGCCCGCCGCGACGACCACAACGCCCAGCAGGACGAGCACCGCCCGCCGCAGCCTCCTGCGCTTCTTCGGCTGCCGGGCGTGGGCGCGCCGGGGCCCGTAGCGCGAGCTGGGGCGATCGGCGAACCGCTCACGCGCGTCGGAGCCGTCTTCCGGGGCCGCGTACGAGCGCTGGCCGGGGTACGGATCAGGATCGGCGTACGGATCCGGATCCGCGTACAGCACAGGGCCGACGTGCGGCCCCCGGCCGCCGCCCGGCTCCGGGCGCCACAGATCGCCCGTCACCTGCACCGGCCCCTGGTGCACGGGACGGCTCCCGGCGTCGTCGTTCCAGCCCTGTTCCCCCGTGGGTGTGGTGCGTCCGGCCCGCTGGTCAAGCGGGTCTGTCATGGTCAACTCCCTTGGTCACGTCCCAGGTCCGACTCGCGCGGCAGCTCGCCGGTTCCCTCCCTCCCCTCCGCCCCCTCACTACGACGGCAGGCTCCGCCGCGGAAGCGGCTCGTCGAGCGGATCTCCGGATGTCTCCGCGGGCGGCGCTTCGAGCAGATACGGGTCGGCGGTTCCGGTGCGCTTCATGCTGTGCCACTTCAGGCGGGTGCCGAGCAGCGCCGTGGTCACGGAGTGGATGACCACCAGGTACATCAACTGCCGGTAGACGAACTGCTGGAGCGGCAGCACCCACAGCACGCGCAGCCGTTCGCGGTCGAGCCGCAGCGCGTACGCGGCGGTGACCAGCTGGACGGAGAGGAACCCGAACCAGACGAGGGCCGCCTCCAATGGGTCCCGGAACAGCGCCCCGAACAGGGCGAACATGTCCACGACCGGTGCGCACAGCGGCAGCACGATCTGGAACAGCGTGACGTAGAGCAGCACACGACGGCCGAAGCGTCCGGCGGGGCCGACCTCCGTCACCGCGTGACGGTGCTTCCACATCGACTGGAGGGTGCCGTAGCACCAGCGGTAGCGCTGGCGCCACAACTGCCGCACGGTGCTGGGCACTTCGGTCCAGGCGACCGCCGACTCCTCGTAGACGACACGCCAGCCGGCCTGCCAGAGCGCCATCGTGAGGTCGGTGTCCTCGGCCAGGGTCTCGTCGCTGACGCCGCCGACGCCCATCAGTGCGTCCCTGCGGAACGCGCCGATCGCCCCCGGCACCGTCGGCATGCACTCCAGGACCTCGAACATCCGCCGGTCGAGGTTGAAGCCGAGGACGTACTCCAGATGCTGCCATTTGCCCAGCAGGCGGCGCCGGTTGCCGACCTTGGTGTTGCCGCTGACCGCACCGACCGCCGGATGGGCGAGCGGCTGGACCAGCCGGGCCAGCGCCTCGGGCTCGAAGATGGTGTCCGCGTCGACCATGACGACGATGTCGTGCCGGGCATGCGCCAGGCCGGTGTTGAGGGCGCTGGGCTTGCCGCCGTTGGGCTGCCGGATCACCGTCACCCGCGGGTCGTCGATCTGCTCGGCGATGTCGGCGGTGGCGTCGGTCGAGCCGTCGTCGATCACGATGATCTGCAACTGCGGGTGGGTGGAAACGAGCAACGAGTACACGGTGGAGGCGATGCCGGCCTCCTCGTTGTACGCGGGCACCAGGACCGTCACCGGGTCCCGCACCGCGCGCAGCCGTGGTGCGCCGGGCCGGTACCGGTGCAGTCTGCGCACGTGGAGCCGGGCGAACACCGCGAACAGGAGCATCCGCAGCACGCCGAGGACGCCCGTGAGGGTCAGCGTCCACACCATCACGGTGAGGAAGGCGTGCCCGAGCCGCTGCGACAAGATCAGGCCTTCGCCCTTGATCTCCTGGGCAACCGGGACCTCGTTGAGGAAGGAAGGGCGGCCGAGGCCGCCGCTGATCGTGGTGAATCGTTTCACGCTGCGGTCCTGCAGCAGATCCTCGGCCTCGTGGTAGCCGAGGTCGGTCTGGCTGTGCTGCGTCACGAGCCCCCGCCACGGCTTGCGGTCCTTGTGGTCCGAGGCGACCACCAGATACCCCTGCGCCGCCGCACGCTTCGCCGCCGGCCACTCGGGTCCGCAGAGCGTGTCCGCGGCCGTGGTGTGCGGCAGCCGCAGCAGGGTGGTGTTGAGGCCGGCCGCGCCCGCGAAAGCGGTCTGGGTGAGCGACAGTTCAAGGTGCGCACGCAGCGAGGAGGCGGCACCGAGGTCGCCGCCGCTGTAGGTGTACGAGCCGATCTCGTGGCCCTCGTACAGGATCCGCTTCATCAGCTTCGGGTGCTCGGCCGCGTCCTTCCCGTAGACGAAGAAGGTGGCCCGCGCGTGGTGCCTGTGCAGCAGGTCGAGCAGGCGCGGCGTCCACACCGGGTCGAACCCGCCGTCGAAGGTGAGCGCGACGGTCCCCGGCGGCATGGCCGCGGTGGTGACCCCCTTCGGGCCGAACCGCAGCAGCGGCTTCCCGTCGTCCACGTCGCGCGGAATCGGCCGGGTGCACGGCGGTTTGGTGCGCGCGGCGTCGACCTGGTGGGTCGTCCAGCCCTCGAAGAGGAGGGCGACGGCGACCACCAGAAGGACCAGCAGGAGGACGATCCAGTGTCCGCGCGGCGGGCGGCGGACAGCGGTACGCCGACTCACTGCTTCAGGCCTCCGGCCGGCGGCGGGGCGGATCTGCCGGACGGCGGGCGGTGGTCGCCGCGGTCCGCTTGGGTCCTGGCCGGCGGCCGGTGCGCCTCGGCTCGGCCCGGTGCGGCGTAGCCATGCTGCGACTTGCCGGTGACCGGCCCGGAAGGCACCGGTCCGCTCAAACTCGGCGGCTGCGTGCCGACGGGCTGCCGGAGTCCGCTGACCAGCGTTCCGACGAACAGCAGATACCCGAGGCAGGCGCAGCCCACGGCCAGCGCCATGCCTTGCAGCGCCCGCCTGCGCCAGCCCGACTCATCGATGAAGACAGGGAGTTGGGGGTCGGCGTCCTGGGGATGCCGTGCCGCCTGGGTCACGTGAGGCGCAGCGACCCGGTGCGGCATGCGCTGTGTCATGTCCCGCCCCGTGGGCTGCGCCGGGTACTCCTCCCTGCGGGCAGGGGGTGGCGACGACGATCGCCCGTCGTCCGGTGTGCTGGCTATGTGGGGGATGCCCTGCACTGGTGCTCCTGATCTGCGGCCGCGCACGCGCGACTCTTTGTGTGTGGGGGGACGGACCCGGGGGTCCGCCGTACTGCCCGTGAGACCTCGGAGCCGCATCCCGGTGCCCGGCGCCTACGGAGGGTTCCCGTACTTGCGCATGCCATGCGCCCTTCCCGGGTGGGGCCGGGAAGACCACTCACGCATGTGCCCTCACAAGGGCCGGAAGGCCAGGGTGCAGCCGTCAGCCAACACGCAGCCCCCGACCCTACTCGGGCACCCGGGTGGCACGGCAACAGGCCGTCCTGACCTTCGACATCGTGATGAACGACACCTACGACGTCGAAATCACGATCACGCGCGATGTCGAGAGGCGCTCCGCCCTTGCCCGGCGCCCGATCTCCACGTCGTGGCGTGGCCGCCCTTGCGGAAGATCGTGCCGGTCACCCACTGGCGCGGCTGGAGTTGGCGGGATAGTCAGGCAGAGCCGCGATGCTGCTGACTTTCTCGCCCAGCTTGAGCATTCCCTTCAGGAACAGGGGGCGGGACAGCAGGGTGTTGCGGAAGCGTATGCCGGTGGCGGTGCCGGGGGCGAGGAACTTCCCGGTACGGTCACCGCCTGCCTGGCAGCCCTCGGCGTACTTCCGGAGTCTGTTCTCGTACCGGGTGAAGGCCGTCCGATACTCGCCCTGAGCTCGTGCGAGCTCGCCGGCCAGCACGTAAGCGGCAACCATCGCGGTTCCCGTGCCCATACCGCCGATGGTGGCCCCGCAGGCGGCATCGCCGACGAGGCACACTCGCCCTGTGGACCAGCTGTCCACGTCCGCCCGGCTGATCGAATCGAAGTACAGGTCGGGCGCCTGGTGAAGGGAGGCGAGCAGGCGGGGCACCTCCCAGCCGAGACCGGAGAAGGCGTCGACGATCAACTTCTTCTGCTGTTCGGGGTCATGCCGGTCATACGACAACTCGGGTGCGGCGAAGACGAAGAACGCCCCTGCCCGTGCCGAGTCCCGGTGGTCGGCGCCGATGGAGGCGAACCGTCCCGGCACGTTGTAGCCGGCCGAGCCTTTTTCGACACCCGCGTAGTTGTCGTTGGGCAACTGCCATGTGGCGGCGTAGTAGCCGAGGTGGCTGACGTAGTTCTCCTCCGGACCGAAGGCGAGACGGCGGACGTTGGAGTGCAGCCCGTCCGCTCCGATCACAAGGTCGAAGTCGCGTGCGGCGCCGCTTTGGAAGTCGACCCGCACGCCGGAGGAGGTCTCGGTGAGGCCGGTGATCGAGTCGCCGAAGACGTACTCGGCGTAGGGGGCGCTGTGCTCGTACAGCATCCGGGCCAGGTCTCCGCGGAGGACCTCTATGTCGCCGCCGGCGAACTCGGCCGGCAGGTGCAGCAGGGTTCGGTCGCGTTTGTCGACGAAGCGCATCGGGCTGCCGCCGGTCTGGATGCGGCGCAGTTCAGGAAGCAGGCCCATGCGTTCCAGGACGGTCAGGTGTGTCTCGCCGCGGAAGTCGACGGCCTGACCGCCCTCGCGCAGGGCCGGGGCCAGTTCGACGACGGTGGGGTTGAAGCCGTGGCGTCCCAGCCAGTAGGCCAGTGCCGGGCCGGCGACGCTCGCGCCGGAGATGAGGACGTTCCTGACGACGTTCCTGTTCACGGGCTCCTCTTTCCATAAACTGTGTCCACTGGACACTAATAATTACTGTGTACCATAGACACAGTTGGATGGGTTCGACAAGGCAGGTAGTTCGACAAGGCAGGCAAGGAGGGGAGCGTGGCCGACGAGCACGCCGAGACGGTGCGGCTCCTATGGGGGCCGCACCCCAAGCCCGCGCGGGGCCCCAGGCCGAAACTCGACCTGGACCGCATCGCGCGCGCCGGCATCGAGATCGCCGACGCGGACGGGTTGTCCGATGTCTCCATGCAGCGGGTCGCCGCGCAACTCGGCGTCACCAAGATGGCGCTGTACCGGTACGTGCCGGGCAAAGCCGAACTGGTCGCGCTGATGGTCGACGCTGCGATCGGCCCCTACCCGACAGCGAAGAGGGCGCGTGGTGGCTGGCGGGAACAGTTGGAGGAATGGGCCCGCCGGCTGATCGCCCTCTTCCGCCAACACCCATGGGTACTGGAGGCCACCATCGGCCCGCGGGTCATGGGGCCCGGGGAGTTGTCCTGGCTGGAGCGTGCCGTCTCCGCACTGGACGGTACGGGGCTGAGCGGTGCCGAGCGGATGGACTCGGCTGTCCTGCTGGTCGGTCACGTGCGCGGCATCACCCAGCAGGCCCGCGCAGCCGGCTCCGGGGGAAACCCCGAGGCACAGCTCGGGGCCATCCTCGGCGAGCTGATGCAGGCACACGGCGAGCGATTCCCCGCGCTCACCTCGGCCCTCTCCTCGGCAGCCCGATCCGGCGGGCAGGATCAGGCATGGGAGTTCGGCCTACAACGCATCTTGGACGGCTTGGCCGCACTCATCGACCAGCGCGCTCGATGACCACGGTGCGCATCGTGCCGTGTCGCCGCTGGGTAGCTGCTCAACTTCACCTGCGACGAGCTGCCGCCAGGCAGAGGCCGCGAAGCCGAGGAAGGCTGCGTGGGCGTCGTCGTCTGCCCGGGTAGCGCGCAACCGGTACGCCATGCGGTGTTCACCTGCTCCTGCCGCGCCCTGGGCATCACGAACCAGACCGACCTCTTCACCACCATCCGCAAGGCGCTGCAGCTTCGCTGATGCCCTGTGACGGGCGTGGGGGAGGGCCGGGAACCGTCGGCCCTCCCTCATTGGTCCTCCCTCACGGGCGGATCATCTCGCTGCCTCGTGTGCATGCTGAAGACGGTGAAGAGGTGGTTGTTCGTTGAGCGAGAGGACGAGAAGGCGTGGATGTGTATGAGGCCGTGGACAGTCGCCGGGCCGTGCGGGCGTTCAGCGATGAGCCGGTATCCAAAGAGGTACTTGAGAGAGTGCTGGCTGCGGCGACGCGGGCTCCGTCGAGCGGCAATCTCCAGCCGTGGCATGTGTATGTCGTGACCGGCGAGCCCTTGGCCGAACTGAAGAGGCGTGCGACGGCCAGGGCACTGGCGGGGGACCCGGGTGACGAGCGGGAGTATCCGATGTATCCGGCCGAACTGCCCTCGCCGTATCTGGACCGCTTTTCCGCCGCGGCCGCTCAGCGGTACGAAGCGCTGGGAATCGAGCGCGACGACCCCGAGAGGCCCATGAAGATCGCCGCCTTGAACTCGGAGGCGTTCGGGGCGCCGGTCGTACTGTTCTGCTACCTCGACCGGACGATGGGGCCCGGTCAGTGGGGGGACGCGGGGATGTACCTGCAGACGGTCATGCTGTTGCTGAGGGCGGAAGGGCTGCACAGCTGCCCTCAGGTGATGTGGACGATGTATCGCGAGACCGTCGGCCGGATAGTCGGAGCCGACGACGGGCTCACACTGTTCTGCGGTGTCTCGGTGGGATTCGAGGAGGAAGGCGTGCCACGGCTGCGCACCGGGCGGGCGGACATGACAGAAACAGTGAGCTTCGTCGGCGTGTGAAGCCGAGGAGGGGGTTCCGGCCAAGCCCCTGGCGTATCCCACCAGTTCGGCCCGCGATCTCGAGGAGTCCGTCCGCTCCTGCCCCTCCGATCCCGCCCGGTCGAGGCTCTCCCTCCGAGGCTCCCGCAGCGGCGTTGTCAGTGGTCCGTGGCACGATCGTTTGCGTACCGACCACCGCAGCGTTTGCGTACCGAGGACCGCAGCGTTTGCGTACCGACGACCGCCTCCTCCCGCTCCGTGAAGGGAACGCCAAGTGACCGTCAGCTGGTCCACCGCCCTCCGTCTCGCCGTGCAACTCGCCGGCCCGGACACCACGGACGCGCTCATCGAGCGGCTGGGTCCGCAGCTCGTGGCCGCGGTGGCCGAACGACACCGTGTGCCGACGGCGGCGGTCGAGCCTCTGACGGCCTGGGAGGAGCAGGGGCTGTGGCGCGCCATGACCGATGATGTCGCGGGGTTCCAGGGGCGCGCGGTCGCGTCGGGCGATCCGGACGTCGCCCGGCTGCTCTACGTCGAACGGCACCGTCGCAGCCCCCAGCTCCTTGCGGTGATCCTGGCCGCCGCCGACCCCGCGGATCCGCGCTGGTATGCGGCGGGCGGGCTCGTTCCGGCGGTCCTGGAAATGACCGCCGACCTCGCCCTCGAACCGGCCTTGCACGGCCCTTTCCCCGAACTGGTCGAACACGCCGTCATGCAGCTGGGGCCGGAACTGCCGCTGCCGGTCGTGCTCGACGCCTGCCACCATCTGGCCGACCTGGCCGGAGCCGCCGGTGTCGGGGAACTCGCCAAACGCGTCGAGGCGACGGCCGACGAGCTCGCCCACCCGGGACTGGCCGAGCTGCTGCACACCGCCGCCGCGGCCCCGGACCCGTCCGCCTTCCTCCAGGAGCAGCGGCCGGCCGAGGAGTGGACGGACCCGGCGCATGCCCACGCCCTGCTGCGGGTGCGCCTCCGGGAACGCGACGTCCAGCAACCGGCCGGCCTCGGCTGGGAACTCATCCTGCGCGAGCACGACCGGCGGCCCTTCGGCGGGAAGCGAACTCCTCCCGAGAACCGGTACATGGACCCCCTGGTCTGCATCGTCGGTTGGGACGGCTGCCCGGAAGAGCTGATCGGGGAGTGCCTTCCGGACAACTTCTGGGCAGTCCTCGACGCCGGCGCCCGGATGCCCTTCGAGGAACTGGTCAGGGTGTGGAACGCAAAGAGGGGCCGCAGCGACGAGATCGTCAGGCGCGGTGCCCTCATGGGGCATGTCGACCGCATTCTGACCGAACTGACACCGGCCCGGGACGTTCTGGACGCCCTCCCCTCCCACCATGAGCCGACCCGCGAGGCCATCGCCGCTGTCCTCGCCCCGCTGGGCACGGACCCGGTCAACTGGCTGACGTTCTACGCGCGCATGGGACGCACCGACGGCACCGCCCCCGAGTTGATCGCCGATGCCGTCGCGGTCGACTCTCCGAAGAAGCGCACCACCACCTGGCCCCGCCCCCTGGACGCGGTGTTCCCCGTCACCGCGCCGAGGGATTCGCGCGCCGTGTTCCTGAACGTCCTCGGCTGCGCCCCGGAGGCGGCGCAGATCGCCGTCGTACCGCATCTGGACGCCCGCGCCGTACAGCACTTCCTGGTGTACGGCGATCCCTCCCCGGCCGTCCGGGAGGCGATCGTGGCCGCGCACGGTGTACCGGCCCTCGCCTCGTACGCGTCCAGCCGCAAGCTGCCCGCCGCCACCGTCGACTACCTCTTCGACCTCGACGAACCGGCCGTCGACGCCAACCTGTTCGCCCACTGCCATATCGACCAGAAAGAGCGGGAGCGGCTGCTCGCCGGGCGGCTACGCGGCGGCGGTACGCGCACGGCCGTGCCCGAGGAACTCCTCGACGCACTCGACGAGGTCAATCTCGGTCACTACCGGCACTGGCTGATGGCGGGTCTGGAATCCGGCGATCTCGGTGTGGCCCGTAAGATCGTCGGCCGCCTCAGGCTCCAGATACCGGCGACACGGCTGCGGCTGCTCGTCGCCGTCTGGGAGCGCGGCGGCCCGGACGCCGTCCGCGAGATCCTGGCCATGGACCGCCTCCCGGCCACCCTGCGCCGTCAGACCGAGAAGCTCCTGGACACCCCGGACGGACTGGACCGGCTGCGCGACCGGCTCGCTGAGCAGGAAGCGCCGGCGAAGCTGATCGGCCACCCACCGCAGAAGCTCGCCGGCGACCAGATCGCGATTCCCTGGCCCGCGATGATCGAAGCGCTGCGGGCCGGGAGTCTGCCGGACAACGCCCTGCGCACCTTGACGGAGTTTCCGGGCTGCCCGCCCGAGATCCTGGTGGAGGCGTTGCCCAGCATCACACTGCCGGAGGTCCATCACCAACGCCGTAACCACCACTGGGTCACCACGGGGCTGGAACAAGGCACCCTCACCCCCGAGGAGGTCCTGACCCACGCCGCCCCCGCACAGGCGGCCCTGAGCCACCTCGACCATGCCGTCAGCAGCTTGCCGCCCGCTGACCGCCAGGCCCTCCGGTCCCAGGTCACCGCCCTCACCGACCGCCACCTGGGCGGCAATGTCGAGGCATGGTCCGTCTGTCTCCAGCTGCTGCCGACGTTCGCCGGCACCCTCACCGAGCTGATATCCACCGCCGGAGCGGTGGCCCAGGTGTAGGCGTCCGAGGGCAGTTCCGGCGCCGGGTCGTCGCCCCCAGTCCGCCCCGGAGGAGCAGGCCGAGCATCAGCAGCCCGGGGGACTCGGCGAACAGAGTCAAGGCGATCATGCAGAGCGAGAACCAGCTACGGAAAATGACCCGCCGTCAGCCGGGGCGGACACGGGCGAAGGCCTGACCGCCTACCGGATTGCTCAACCCCCGCGCTTGACACGGCCCCTGATCGCCAGGGCGGCGAGGCCGAGCAGGATGGGTTCGGTGAAGCGGGACGCCATCTCGATGTATCGGCCGATTGTGGTCAGTCCTTGGCCGCTGGAGCGGAATACGACCGAGTTGATGACGATGTCCGCGGCTTTTGCGGCGCGGTCGCTGGTGAAGCGGTCCGTGAACTCCCGCTGGATGCGAGGGTCCTGCTTGCCGATGACGCCCGAGCTTGCCGGGTAGGGGCGGCCCGGCTCATCAGGGATGCCGAACCCCATCATCAACACGATGGTCATCATCATGGCCGCAGCAAGCCAGCCCAGGGCACGCGATGCCCGTAGCCCGTAGCCGGACAGCAGCCAGTACGCCTGGAGCAGCCAGCGTTCGCCCGTGCTCCAGCCCTGGCTCTGCCGGCGCATCTCCATCTCGCCGTAATAGAAGTCCGCAGCGCCCGGCTCGTCCTTCGCGTCCTCGCGGGCCTTGCGTAGTTGTCGGTACGTGTGCGCAAGCGCAGCTGGTTTCGCCGGCGCCCCGTTCGTCTGCCATCCTCGCCATCGGGCCTCTTCGGCGATGACGTTTCGCCGCGCCCAGCGTCGATTCCTCGGCGGGAACGCGAAGGTGCATGAACCTTCGATCTGCAGTTGGTCCAGGTTGTGTGCCCCGGCGAAGCTGCACTCCGCGAGATCCACGTCGAACAGCAGCACCATGGAGGCGTCGACACCGGCGAGCGAGATGACGCTGGGCCGGAGCGAACTCGTGCGCTGGCTGGGGATGGCGGGTATGCCCGCGTCGGCGACGTGATGTTCCATCGAAGCGATCGTGCACCGTTCGGCGAAGACGGCGCGGCTGAAATCCATGCGTGCCGCCTCGACCTTCAACGTCACCGCGGCCTCGAATCGGGCTGCGGTCCAGTCGATGCGCTCGGCGGATATCTGGGACACGGTGGGCTCCGTGATCACTGCTTCGGTGAGGCCGAGAAACGAGATGCCGCGGGCTTCCATGAACCACGGCCCCTCGGCGAAGCGCGCACCGTGGAACAGGGCCGACCCGCCGAATTCGGCATAGTCGAAGTTGGCCTTGCCCGTGAAAGCCGTTCCGCTGAACAGGGCCCCGTCGGCAAGGACGGCGCCCGCGAAGTTGGCGTCGCCGTGAAATCGCGCATCCTTGAACGAAAGGGCCCGTGCGGACCCGGGCGCTCCTGCGAAGACCGCTCCGGTGAAGTGGGCACCATCGCGGAACACCGCACCGTCAAACGAGGCACGTCGAAACTCCACTCGTCTGAAGGGCGCCTGACCCACGAACTCGGCACCCGCAAAGAGTGCGTCTCCCAAACGCGGCTGCCAGGTCGCCGGGTCCCGGAGAGAGGTGAGCAGGGACTCCACAAGCGCTGTGCTCAACTCTGTACCGCGCAGATCAATGTCCATCCCTGGCTGGAGCCCGCTCACGAAGGCATCCCGCTGATCCGGACGGAGGTGCCGGAGACATTCCGCGTGGCTGCGAATCTTCCTGCCGCGGCATCCGACAGGATCGTCGCTCGAGGATCCGTGGCCGCAATGCGGCCACGGGGGTGGTGTCGCCGTGCCCATGCCCTGATGACATCAGGCATGGTCTCGGTACCGCATGTGTTCCGTAGATTTTCCTGAGCTTGTTCGGCTCGGCCTACTTAAGGGCGGCAAGGCCCCTCTGCAAATCGTCGAGGTTCATGACCGGCTCGAACGTGACCTCCGCGCCCATCTCCTGGAAGAACGGATCGGCGATGGAGGGCAACTGCGAGCTGTCCTGCATGTCGAATACGAGAATCATGGAGCGCCCGCCCTCGGGGGTGAAGTAGGCGGCCTCCGGCTTCAGTCGCTCGATGGTCGACTTCAGCGAGTCGGGCATCGTTCCGCCCTTTGTCACCTCATTCGACATCTGGGTGTCCATACGAGCCTTCATCATCATCCGCATCGCGCGCTCTCCTCGCGCACCGCGACCTGCGCGGTTTCGTCCGCGCTTACTGGGATCCGGTGCATCCAGCTCAGCTTCACCTCGGTTGATCACCGTCCGCAACATTTCCTACGCCCCGCGTGATGTCAGGGGAGATGTGACGTTGGCACGCGCGCGGACGCGGCGGCGGATGGAGAGGACGCGTCCGCCGAGGCGTGAGCCCGAGGCGGCGGGGAGCAGCGGGCGCATGCTGGGGGTATGGCTGGGAGAGGCCCCGGAGTTGTGTTTGCCGCGCCGTCGCTGTGCCGGATGGACGAAGAGCACTGGACGGTGAGCACTGGACGGTGGGCCCGGTGTCAGTGGGCCGGCGTAAGGTCCCCTCAAGATCCTGGACATCAAGATTCTCAACGGGGAGATCTGCCATGAGCAGCACCGAAGGCGGTACGCACGAGGGATTCACGGCCGAGGAGCGGGCCGCGATGAAGGAGCACGCGCAAGAGCTGAAGACGGCAGCGCGCCGCCGCTCGCGCGCGGACAAGGCGGCGGAGGAGGAACGGGACGTCCTCGCGAAGATCGCCGAGATGCAGGACTCGGACCGGATCATGGCCGAGCGCGTCCATGCCGTCATCACGGCCAGCGCCCCGGCCCTCGCGCCGAAGCTCTGGTACGGGATGCCCGCCTACGCGCGGGACGGCAAGGTTGTCTGCTTCTTCCAGAGCGCAGGGAAGTTCAAGTCGCGCTACGCGACGCTCGGGTTCAGCGACCAGGCGAAGCTGGACGAGGGCACGATGTGGGCGGCCGCTTTCGCTCTTACCGAGGTCACGGCCGAGGTGGAGGCGCGGATCGGTGCGCTCGTGAAACAGGCGGTGAGCTGAGGCGTGAGCCGTGACGTGAGCCGTGACGTGAGCTGAGGCGCGCGCCCGGCGGGCGGGCTGGGGCCTGCGGCATCTGTACGTGCTCGGTGGCCGAGCCGCGCTCGTGCCGGCACCGGGGTACCGGGGCACGGGGCACCGCGGCACCGGGCCGCTGGGGGAGCGGCGACGCCGGACCGTCACCGTTCCCCCGGCTATGCCCTACGCCTCGGTGGGGATGTCCTCCATCCGGCGCCGCAGCCGCTGCATGCCCGTCAGCCAGCGGTCGGTGTCGGTGGCGCGCAGCGCGTAGTGATCGCGTACCTCGGGGTGCGGGAGGATGAGGAACTTCCCGTCGGCCAGTGCCTCCACGACGGTGTCGGCGACCTCGTCCGGGGTGAGGACCGCCCCGTCCAGGGCTGCCTTCGCGGCGGGGTCGCTGCGCTCGTACATCTCGGTGCGCACACCCATCGGGCACAGCGCCTGAACGGTGATGCCCCGGTCGCCATAGGTGGCCGCGAGCCATTCGGCGAAGGCGAGCGCCCCGTGCTTGCTCACCGCGTACGGCGCGGCGGCGGGGTGGGTGAGCAGGCCCGCGGAGGAGACCGTGGCCAGGAAGTGGCCCCGCCCGCGCGCGAGCCATGGCCCGAGCAGCTGCTGGGAAGCCCGGATGTGGCTCATCACGTTCACCTGCCAGGCGCGCTCCCAGACCTGCTCCGGCGCGTCGGCCCCGCCCCCGGGCTCGATACCGGCATTGGCGCAGAACAGGTCGATCTCGCCGAGGTGGGTGCGGGCGGCGGTCACCAGGGCGGCCACGTCCCGCTCGGCGGAGGCGTCACCGGGAACGGCGGTAGCGCCGATCTCCTCGGCCACGCGCGCCACGGCAGCCGCGTCCAGGTCGTTCACGACCAGACGGGCGCCCGCGGCGGCGAACCGGCGGGCGAGGGCGGCACCGATGCCCGAGCCGGCTCCGGTGACGACGACGGCGGCGTCCTTCAGCTCCATGGCGGTGTCCCTCCTATGGCCGTGAATGTGGCCCTGAATGTGGCCGTGGCTGCGGGCGGTCTGGTGCGGACAACCCGCACAGGCCCGTGGGGTGAGCGGGCGGCTCTCACTCGTCGGCCGCCTTGACCTCGTCCGCCACCTTGAGAACGAGCTTTCCGGTGTTATCGCCCTTGAACAGCCGCAGCAGCGCGTCAGGGAACGCCCGCACGCCACCGTCCACCACGTCCTCCAGCGACCGCAGCTTCCCTTCCGACAGCCACTGGGCAAGCTCGGCGGTGGCCTCGGGGTACCGGTCGGCGTAGTCGAAGACCACCATCCCGGTCATGGAGGCGCGGTTCACCAGCAGCGACATGTAGTTGGCCGGGCCCTTGACCTGGTCGGTCGCGTTGTACTGCGAGATCGCGCCGCAGATGACGATACGGGCGCCCCGCGCCAGACGGGTCAGCACGGCGTCGAGGACGTCACCGCCGACGTTGTCGAAGTAGACGTCCACGCCCTCGGGCGCCACCTCGCGCAGAGCCTTCCGCACGTCCTGGGACTTGTAGTCGATGCAGGCGTCGAACCCGAACTCCTCCACAACCAGACGGCACTTGCGCTCACCACCGGCGATGCCGATGACCCGGCAGCCCTTGATCTTGGCGATCTGGCCCACCACGCTGCCGACCGCACCGGCCGCACCGGAAACCACGACGGTCTGCCCTGGCTCGGGCTGTCCGATGTCGAGCAGCCCGAAGTAGGCGGTCATGCCCGTCATGCCCAGGACGCCCAGGTACACCGGCAGTGGTGCCAGCGCCGGATCGACCTTGGTCAGGTCGCGGCCGTCCGACAGGCAGTACTCCTGCACGCCGAGCGTGCCCGACACGTAGTCGCCCACGGCGAAGCGCGGGTTGTGGGAGGCGATCACCCGGCCCACGCCGCCCGCGCGCATGACCTCCCCGATCTCCACGGGGCGGATGTAGGACTTGCCCTCGTTCATCCAGCCGCGCATGGCCGGGTCCAGCGACAGGTGGATCACCTCGATCAGCAGCTCGCCCTCGCCCGGCTCGCCGACCGGCTCTTCGACGTACTCCCAATCGGTGGGCCTGGGCAGCCCGACCGGTCGCGCGGCAAGCCGGTACTGGTGATTGGTGCGGCTCATGTGGAGGGCTCCTCAACTGTCGGCGCTGACCCGTGGGCGGGGCGGTGCCGTGCGTGCGGCGGTGGGCTGTCGCAGGGCCGCCTTGCTGTGGCGGGGACCGGTCGGCCTCGCTCGGGCTCGGCGCACCGACTGGTCGGTATGGACGTCGTGAGGCTAGTCCCAGGGGGTGACGCAGGGCAAGGGTGGGGCTGGTTGTGGATCTCCGGTGATCGTAGGGGTGAGCCTCTGCACGCCCGCCCCTAGGCCCCGCCGGTGTGACGGTCGTCTCACGAGACCGCTGGTTGACGCTTCCGTCCGCCCGGTGCAGGGTGAACCTCATCCCGCACCCTGAGCAACCGCTTAGTACGTGGAAGGAAGTGCCGATGCCGGTGCCGATGCCGGAAGCGGCCGGTCATCGTCGCCACTGCCCGCTCAACGTCGACGGCTGCGCGATCGCGGTCGAGCGCGCGATCGGCGTGACCGACGCCCGCATCACCAGCACGTTGATCAACTCCCTGCGTCAGGACGGATGAGGGCGGGGTGGATGAGGGCGGGGTGGATGAGAGGCAGGGCGCATGAGAGGCAGGACGACGAGGTGGACATGAGGTTCGCAGGACGTACGGCGATCGTGACCGGAGCCAGCCGGGGGATCGGGCTGGCCGTAGCCGAGCGGCTGGTGGCCGACGGCGCCAAGGTCGTCGTCACCGCCCGCAAGCAGGAGGCGCTCGACGAGGCGGTCGCCCAGCTGGGCGGTCCCGAGCACGCGATCGGCGTGGCCGGCCACGCCGACGACGTGGACCACCAGGCCGAGGTCCTCAAGCGCGCGATCGACACCTTCGGCAGCGCCGACCTGCTGGTGAACAACACCGGCATCAACCCGACCTACGGACCGATGGTCGAGCTGGACCTGGCCGCGGCCCGCAAGATCGTCGAGGTCAACTGCCTCGCCGCACTGTCGTGGGTGCAGCAGGCGCACCATGCCTGGATGAAGGAGCACGGCGGCGCGGTCGTCAACGTCTCGTCGGTGGCCGGCATCCGACCCGCGCCGGGGATCGGCTTCTACGGCGCCAGCAAGGCGATGCTCACCCACATCACGCAGGAGCTCGCGGTCGAGCTCGGTCCGGACATCCGCGTCAACGCGGTCGCCCCGGCAGTGGTCAAGACCCAATTCGCCACCGCGCTGTACGACGGCCGCGAGGCGGAGGTCGCCGCGGCGTACCCGCTCAAACGGCTCGGCGTCCCTGAGGACATCGGCAGCGTCGTCGCCTTCCTGCTCTCCGACGATGCCGCCTGGATGACCGGGCAGCTCCTGGTCGTCGACGGCGGCGTCACCCTCACCGGCGGTGTCGAGTGAACGTGAACGGCCGAGTGAACGTGAACGGCCGAGGCGCCGTCGTGACCGGCGCCGGGCACGTCATCGACCGTGCCTACGCCAACCGAGCTTGTGTCGACGGCGTCACCGTCGCACCGGGGGTGGTCACGCGATGAGCGTCGAGGCGGTCGTCTTCGACTACGGCGGTGTGCTGACCACCCCGGTTCGCCACTCGATCGCGGCCTGGCTGGCCGCCGACGGCATCGAGCCGGCGTCCTTCTCCCGCACGCTCAAGGCCTGGCTCTCCCGCACCAGTCAGGACGGGACCCCGATCCACCGGCTGGAGACCGGTGAGCTGTCCGTCGCGGAGTTCGACGCCCTGCTCGCCGCCGAGCTGACCACCGTCCACGGTGGCCCGGTCGACCCGGTCGGGGTGCTCGACCGGCTGTTCGCCGGTATGGGCCCCGACCCGGCGATGTTCAAGCTGGTCGAGGATCTGCTTGACCGTGGCATCCGGGTGGGGCTGCTCTCGAACAGCTGGGGCAACAGCTACCCGCGCGAGCAGATCGACGGGCTCTTCGACCCGGTCGTCATCTCCGGCGAGGTCGGGCTGCGCAAGCCGCTCGCCCCCATCTACCAACTTGTGCTCAAACGCCTCGGCCTGTCCGCACCGTCCGCAGACCGGGTGCTGTTCGTCGACGACGCCGAGCCCAATGTGCTCGGCGCCCGGGCCGTCGGGATGCAGGCGCTGCTGCACACCGATGCCGCCACCACCCGCGCCTCCATCGCGGCCCTCATCCCGGACCTGGCGCTCTCACCGCAGGAGTGACCCGTGACCACCATCTCCCGCACCACCTCCCGCACCACCATCGTCACGGGCTCGGCCCGGGGCACCGGCGCCAACCCGGCAGAGCGGCTTGCCCTCAATGTGGCTCCGCGGCTCGCCGCCGACGGCTTCACGGCCGCCGCCGTAGGCCTCGACGTCACCCGGCGAGAGACCGACACCGCGCCCGATTCCGCGCCCCACACCGCGCCCGACACCGCGCCCCACACCGTGCCGACACCCTGTTCATCGACGTGCCACGGCGCGTCCTCAAGGAGAAGTGAGTGAGAGCGCGATGTCCTTCAATCTTGCGACGATCCTGCGTGAGTCCGCCGAGACGGCTCCGGACAAGCCCCTCGTCCACGCCGGCGAACACTCCCTGACCTACGCCCAGGTCGACGAGATCTCCGGCCGGGTCGCCAGCGGCCTGCTCGCCCTCGGCCTGGAGCCCGGCGACAAGGTGGCGATTCAGCTGCCCAACCTGCCGCAGTTCCTGTTCGGTTACTTCGGCATCCTCAAGGCCGGCCTGGTCGTGGTGCCGCTCAACCCGCTGCTCACCGCACCCGAGGTGGCCTACCACCTGACCGACAGCGACGCGCGCCTGCTCATCACCTTCGAGCAGTTCGCCGCGGCCGCGACCCAAGGCGCGCGCGAGGCCGGGGGAGTGCCGACATACGCCGTCGCGTACGGCGCCCTGCCGGACGGAACGCGCGACTTCGAGGAGCTCATCGCGGCCGAGGACTCCGGTGAGATCCACCCGACGTCGTCGGACGACACCGCGGTACTGCTCTACACGAGCGGCACCACCGGCAAGCCCAAGGGCGCCGAACTGACCCACTTTCAGCTCTATATGAACTGCACGGCGTCGGGCGAGGTGTTCGGCGTCTCGTCGGCCGACATCTCGGCCGCGGTGTTGCCGCTCTTCCATGTGTTCGGGCTCTCCAGCGTCCTCAATGTCACGGTGCGCTTCGGCAGCAGCCTCGTACTGATCCCGCGGTTCGAGCCCGAGGCGGTGCTCGACGCCGTCGAGCGGCATGGCGTCACGATCTTCTCCGGCGTGCCGACGATGTACTTCGCCCTGCTTCAGCTGGACGTCACGGGCCGCGACCTGTCCAGCCTGCGCGCGGCGGTCTCCGGCGGGGCGTCGATCCCCGGTGAGGTGATCCGGGCCTTCGAGGAGAAGTTCCCGGGCGTGATCGTGCTTGAGGGCTACGGCCTCTCGGAGACCGCGAGCACCGCGACATTCAACATCAGCGCCGAGCAGCGCAAGGTGCTCTCGATCGGCAAGCCCATCTGGGGTGTGCAGGTGCGGGTGGTCGGCGCCGACGGCAGGGACCTGCCGCCCGGCGAGGACCATGTCGGTGAGATCGTCGTCCGCGGCCACAACATCATGAAGGGCTATTACAAGAAGCCCGAGGCCACCGCCGAGGCGATCCGCGACGGCTGGTTCCGCACCGGTGACCTGGGCTACCGCGATGACGACGGCTACTTCTTCGTGGTCGACCGGCTCAAGGACCTGGTGATCCGCGGCGGCTACAACGTGTACCCCCGGGAGGTCGAGGAGGTGCTCTACGGGCACCCGGCGGTCGCCGAAGCCGCGGTGGTCGGCCGTCCCGACGACCGGCTCGGCGAGGAGGTGGCGGCGTATGTCGCGCTGAAGCCCGGAGCCGACGCAGATGTCGAGGCGTTGGCGGCGTACTGCCGGGAGCGGCTCGCGGCGTACAAGTACCCCCGCGAGATTCATCTGCTGCCCGAGCTGCCCAAGGGCTCCACGGGCAAGATCCTCAAGCGCCGGCTCCGGGGCTGACTCTCACCCGAGTTCGTGAGCGCCCGACAGATGGCGCGTCAGACGGCTTTCCCTTCATGCCAACCAGTCGGTATGGTGCGCGAGCCCCCCCTCGCGTTCCGCCCGCACGGAAGGTCGAGCCATGACGCACTACGGGGAAAGCTGGTATCCCCCGGAACCACCCCCAATGCCGCCGCATCGGTACGACCTGACGGGGGCTCAACCAATCCCTCGACCTGGCCCTCCACCCGGTCCTCGGCCCGGTCCTCAGCTGGGCACGGAACCGACACCCCGACGGCCTCCAACCCGACGGCCCCCAGCACCCCGACGGCCCCCGGCACCCCAACGGCACCCCGCCGAGCTGGCCTCCCTGCGCTCGGCCTATCGCACCCTGCGCCGGGTCTCCACCCTCACCGCCCTCGGCTACTTCGTCCTGTGCGTGATCCTTTCCTGTTACGCCAAGGACCTGATGAGCGCCCGGGTGGCCGGTGAGGTGACCTTCGGCATGGCCCTGGGGCCATTCCAGTTGGTGTTGACCTACGCCGCGGTCCGCTGGTACGAGCGCACCGCCCGGCGTTCGGTGGACCCGTTGGCGGCGCGCATACGGAAGCACAGAGCGAACGGCGAGGTGCGCGCGTGACCGACTTCGACTCCGGGACGCAGTCCACCGTCCTGGTGATCTTCACGGTGCTGGTCACGCTGACACTGCTGATCTGCGTGATCAGCGGACCGGACCGCGACGACCTGCCGAACTTCTACACCGGCTATCTCTCGCTCACCCCGTTCAAGAACGGCCTCGCGATCGCGGGTGACTACATCTCGGCGGCGACCGTGCTGAGCACCACCGGCATCATCGCCCTGGCCGGCTACGACGGCTTCCTCCTGGCGATGAGCACGGCGCTGTCGCTGGTGTTGCTGATGTTCCTGCTCGCCGAACCACTGCGCAACGCCGGCACCTACACGATGGGCGATGTGCTCAGCCGCACCGTGCCCGGAAGCGGCCGGTCGGTGCGCATCGCGTCGTCCGTCGTCACACTCATCGCGAGTGTGCCCTTCCTGATCGTCCAGTTGTCCGGCGCCGGATCGCTGCTGACGTTCATCCTGGACATCCCGCTCGACGGTGCGAGGACCGCGAGTATCGTCATCGTCGGCACCCTCATGATCATCTATGCGGCCCTCGGCGGAATGCGGGGAACCGCCATCATCCAGATGATCAAGATTGTGCTGCTGCTCGGCACCAGTGCGATCGTGGCTTTCCTGGTGCTGAACCGCTTCGACTGGAGCATCGACGACCTGCTCCAGACCGCCCAGCGGGGCAGCGGAGCGGGCCCGGCCTACCTCGAACAGGGCGTGCAGCTCGGCCAGTCGGGCAGCGCCAAGCTGGACTTCATCAGCCTCCAGATCACCATCCTGCTCGGGGTGGGCTGCCTGCCGCACATCACCATGCGCCTCTACTCGGCACGGAACGCCAAGGCCGTACGGCGGTCGATGTCCTGGGCGGTCGGCGCGGTCACCACCTTCTGCCTGCTGGTCATCTTCATCGGTACGGGGGCCGCAGCCCTGGTCGGGGCACGCGAGATCACCGCCGCCGACCCCCAGGGCAGGACATCCGTGCTGCTGTTGTCCAGGGTGCTGGGCGCCTCGTCCTCGCTCGGTGAGACCCTGCTCTACGCGGCCGTGGCGGGCACCGTCTTCATCACCCTGCTGTCATCCGTGGCGGGGATGACCCTGGCCGCGGCCAACTCCCTCGCCCACGACCTGTTCGCCGGGGTGATACGGGCCGGCCGGGCACGACCGCGCACCGAGATGAACGTGGCGGGATGGGCCAGCGTCGCCGTGGGAACGCTGGCCATCGTGCTCGCCGTGATGGTGCAGGACTGGAACGTGGGGGTGCTGACCACGACCGCCATCTGCGTCGGAGCGTCGGCGGTGGCCCCCGCGCTCACCTACTCGCTGTTCTGGCGGGGATACACCCGCACCGGACTGCTGGCCACGCTCTACGGCGGCACCGCGAGCGTCCTGTTCGTGATGGCCTTCTCCAAGGCGGTTTCGGGATCGCCGGATGCCGTCTTCCCGGACATGGACTTCCAGTGGTTCCCGCTGCAGACCTCCGGGCTGATCTCCATCCCGGTCGGCTATCTGGCCGGCTGGCTGGGCAGCCGACTGGACCGCCGCTACCGCGCCGCGGTGAGCACGGAGAGCCGCCGACGGTACGAGGAGGGCGAGGCACGGCTGCTGGCGGCGGCCGACTGACTCCAGTGTCCGAGGCCGCTCACGGCGTACCGCTGCTTTAGGGGCGCAAAGTTGTACTGATGGGAGAAAGTCAAGGCGCCGCGCCGTATGACGCATGGGGGCCATGTAGGTTGCCCCCGTGCGGATACCGGGAAGCAGCGGCAGACAGGCCATACGTGGCCTGACGACCGCGCTGCTGTGTCTGCTGCTCGGCTGTGTGAGCCATGTCTCAGCGGGTGGGCGGCTTCCCGGGCCGGGGTGGCTCTCCGTCATGTTCGTGCTTCTCGCCGCCATGGGCGTGGGGCTGGCCCGCAGGCCTCGGGGCTTCGACGTCCAGGTGCTGGTGCTGGGTGCGGCCCAGTTGGTGCTGCATGTCGTGTTCCACGCGGCCGGGATGGCGGCGGCCGGGCCTGCGGCCATGCCGTCAGGCAGCCTGCACCATGTCGCTGGCCCTATGCACGACCACGCGGGCTCTATGCACCACCACGTAGGCCTTGCGCACCATCACGGCGGAATGGTGGTCGACCCGGTCTCCGGCGGCGGCCACCATCCGACAGCGGCGGCCATGACGCTGGGGCACGGCGCGGCGGTCCTGATCACGGCGGTATGTCTGGCCTACGGAGACCGGCTGGTGCGACGGCTGGCCGCAATGGTCCGGCCGAGGCTCGGCTTCCTTCAGCTGTCGCCACTTCCGCCCGCCGCCCCGCAACTGTTGCCGGGCGGCCCGCGGGTTCTGGTCCCCAGGTACGGAGTGCTGCTCGCTCGTGCCCTGCCCCGCAGAGGCCCTCCGCCGCCGAGACCGGCCTGACGACAGCCCGCTTCCCCCACATCCCTCCCGCACGGCCGCCGTTGCCCGCGGGCGGGTACGGCATGCTGCCCTTCCTTGTGTGCGAGTCAGGTCGGTTTCGCGACTTCTGTCGCGTATTGCGCCACGTCGCTGTACAGCGGCGGCACTCTCATCCGACTTCCCCCTGAGCGCCTCGGCTCGCCGATCGCGCGCACCTGGAGTTCCGCATGTCCACTTCGCCCGAAGGCCCACCCAAAACAACGTCTGCCGAACCGACCGACCAGCCATCCGAAACGGGCGTCGCCACGGCAACCGCAACGGCACCGTCGCCCCCCTCCGACAACGACAGCCCACGGCCGAACAGTTCCCGGCAGGGAGTTCGCGCCCTCCTGGCACGTCTGCACTTCTACGCGGGAGTGTTCGTCGCGCCGTTCCTGATCCTGGCGGCTCTCACCGGACTCGCCTACGCCTTCGCCCCGCAGCTCGACCAGCTTGTCTACAGCGACCAGCTGACCGTCGAGAAGGTCGAGGGCAGGCCCCACCCGCTGGCGGACCAGGTCGCCGCCGCCCGCGCCGACCACCCGGAGGGGACACTCGACTCGGTCATCACCCCTGCCGATCCGGAGGAGACCACCCGCGTCGTACTGGCCGTTCCGGAGCTGGGCGAGAAGCAGCGCACCGTGTTCGTGGACCCGTACACCAACGAGGTCAAGGGTGCGCTGACCACGTCGTTCAACTCCACACCCGTGACCACGTGGCTCGGCGACCTGCACCGCAACCTGCACCTCGGCGAGCCGGGCCGGCTGTACTCGGAGACGGCCGCCAGCTGGCTGTGGGTGATCGCCGCCGCCGGACTGGTGCTGTGGCTGTCTCGTGCCCGCGCCCGGCGGGCCAAGCGGATCCGGCGGGCGCTGCTTCCCGACCGCAGTGCCCGCGGCGTGCGCCGCACCCGCAGCTGGCACGCCGCCACCGGCGTGTGGGTGGCCCTGGGCCTGTTCTTCCTCAGTGCCACCGGCCTGACGTGGTCCAACTACGCGGGCGCCCGCTTCGAGACACTGCTGGACAAGGTCCACTCCCGTACTCCCGAGCTGAACACCTCCCTGGCCTCCGCTCCCGGAGGCACCCAGGGCCAGCACGGGCACCACGGCGGGTCGGGCTCGTCGAAGCAGTCGGTCGATCCCGTATCCGACATCGGCCCGGTTCTGGCCACCGCACGGCAGGCCGGACTCACCGGCACCGTCAAGCTGACCCCGCCGGCCGACGAGCACAGCGCCTGGTCCGTTGCGCAGAACGACAAGGTGTGGCCGGTTCACCTGGACCAGGTGGCCGTCGACGCTGACAAGCGCGAGGTCACCGCCGCCAACCGGTGGTCCGACTACCCGTTGTTGGCCAAGCTGACCAAACTCGGCATTCAAGCCCACATGGGTGTGCTGTTCGGCCTCGCCAATCAGCTCCTGCTCGCGGCCACCGCCATTGGCCTGCTGTTCATCACCGTCATGGGCTACCGCATGTGGTGGCAGCGCCGCCCCACCCGGGCCGACCGCAATGCCCCGCTGGGCAAGCCGCCCGTCCGCGGGGCCTGGCGCCAACTGCCCCTGCCGGTGCTTCTGCTCGGTGCCCCGGCAGTGGCGGCCATCGGGTGGACCTTGCCGGTCCTCGGCGTCACCCTCCTCGGCTTCCTGGCTGCGGACGTCGCCGTCGGCCTCATCCGGCGCTACCGGCTCAGTCGCCGCAACATGACCGCTTCGACGAGGTAACCGAGGTAACGCCAACCATCCCTGAGACGGTGGGGTCAACGCTGGCGGCAGCGGTCCCGCCGTCTCGGGGCGAGGTGACTTCGTCGCAGACGAGTACGTCGGGATCGGTCACCAACACACGGGCCATTGAGTGCCGACGAGCAGGGCCGCCTCTCCGATTGGCGAGGCGGCCCTGCTGACGCGTGCGGTGTGGACCTGAGCTTGACGCGACCTCAAGCCGTGTCAGCCATCCATGGTGCTTTTGCCGTTCAACCGTGGCACTTTGCCGTTCATCCGTGGCGCTTTGCTGTCACCGTGAACTTGCCGCGAATGCCTTCGCCGACCATGCCCGGCTTGCAGGCCGTGGTGTACGAGCCGGCCTTCGTGACCTTCACGGTCATCGAGCGGGACGTGCCGGGCCCGATGCCCTCGACCTCGCTGACCACCTTGTTGTCCGGGCTGAAGAGGTAGAACTCGGTGATCTTGTTGCCCCCGTTTGTGATCTTGAAGCCGATGGATCCGGCAGGTGCCGACGTCCGGGAGAGCTTGCAGGCGTCATCGGTGGCCTGGACGGTGATGGCTCCCGACTTCGCGTCGCCGCCGGCCTCGGGGGCCTTTTCGGCGCACGCGGTCAGAAGGGCGAGGGGGCCGACGGCGAGCAGGGCGAGGGTGGCGGGCGGGGTCAGGCGGGTGGGCCGAGAGGTCATAGCGGTCGGTCTCCTGGGGCGATAGACGAGCGAGGGAAGCGGGCGCAGTGTAGGTGCGGGGACGGCTGGGTTGTCCAGATAGTGATCCTCCCGCTGGCTCTTTACGGGCCTTTTATGGCCTCGACGGCTCGTTGATGCCCCGTCAACTTCCCTACGACCAGGGGGAACCGATCGCGAGCGCCCGATATATCACTACTGTCCGCATCGCGAGACGCCTTGACTCGCGCATGGTGCGACTTTAGGTTCGCCTTACCTTACTCCCCAACCGAAGGTTTTCAGCCATGCCTAGAACCGTGCTGCGTTCGCTCGCTCTCGCCGTGCCGCTCGCCCTCGCCCTGACTGCCTGCGGCGGCGGAGATGCCGACAAGGCGGAGAAGGCGCCCGCCAAGGGGCAGGCGAAGGAGACCGCCCCGGCCGGTGTGGCGCACCAGCACACCATCCTTGAGGCGGAGATCGAGGCAAAGGGCGGCGAGACCAAGGCCGGCGAGTACCGCATCGGCTACATCGTCGAGGCGGCCGAGCCGTGGTTCCACGGCGAGCACGGCGAGCACGGCAAGCTCGTCCACCGTGAGCCGGCCAAGGACGAGACCCACCACATCGAGATCATCCCGATGGAAGCCAAGACCGGCCGCATCGTCCCGGATGTGCCGATCCGTCTTGAGGTCGTCGACAGCAAGGGCAAGGTCGTCCAGGCCCAGGACCTGAACTTCTATTACGCCGAGTTCTTCCACTACGCCAACAACTTCTCCATCCCCAAGGACGGCAAGTACACCCTGCGCGCCACGCTGCAGCGGCCGACCTTCCTGCGGCACGGCGCCAGCGGTGAGAAGCCCGCGCTGAGCGAGAAGACCACCGCCACCTTCCGCAACGTGGAACTCAAGTCGGAGAACTGATCAGTGGTCCCGACCTCCGACAGGCCGATGGTCGCTCCGGTATCCCGGCAGGCCGGGGTACCGGGGTGGGCCGCGCCTGGCGACGACGGCGGGCCCGGCGACCGTCCACCGACACCGGCCTGGGCACTCGCCGCCCTGGGAGTCCTGAGCTCCGCCACCCTGGTGGCCGCCTGCTGGGCGGCCGACCACGTTCACGCCGACCCGCCCGTCCAACTCGCGGCCCGCTTCCTGCATCTCGTGTCGCTCATCGTCGGACTGGGCTCCGTACTCGCCGTCGACTGGTTCGCCGTGCTGTGGATGCTCGGACGGCGCCGACTGTCCGACGTCCTGCGCACCGCCTGCGCCCTCCAGGTCCCGATCTGGCTCGGACTGGCCGGACTGGTCGTCACCGGCCTGTTCCTCCGCCCCGACCTGGCATCACCGCTGACCCAGCTCAAGCTGGGACTCGTCCTGGCCATCACCCTCAACGGCCTCTACGCCCATTGGCTCGGGCAGCGCCTCGACGGGTGTCGGGACGGCCGGGTGCCGCGCCCCCTGCGCATCCAGTCCGGTGTGGCCGCCTCCGTCAGCCAGGTCGGCTGGTGGGGCGCCAGCCTCATCGGCTTCCTCAACAGCCAGTCCTGACTCGACGCCAAGAGCAGGTCGCGACCTGACAACAACGGCGGGTCCGACCTGCCGGCCTGACGACCAGGCCTGACAACAACGGCGGGTCCGACCTGCCGGCCTGACGACCAGGCCTGACGACAACGCCGGGTCCGACCTGCCGACCTGACGACCACGTCTTAAGGAGACCGTGTGTTCGCCAACTACCTGATTGGCCTGCGCGAGGGCCTCGAAGCGACTCTCGTCGTCTGCATCCTCGTCGCCTACCTGGTCAAGACCGGCAACCGGAGCAAGCTGCCGCCGATCTGGCTCGGCGTGGGCATCGCCGTCGCCCTCAGCCTCACCGTGGGCGCGGTGTTGCAATTCGGCTCCACCCAGCTGACGTTCGAAGCCCAGGAGGCGCTCGGCGGCGTCCTGTCCATCGTCGCCGTGGGCCTGGTGACCACCATGGTCTTCTGGATGCGACGCACCGCCCGCCATCTGAAGGCCGAGCTGCACGGAAAGCTGGACGAGGCCCTGGCCATCGGCACCGGCGCCCTGGTGGCCACCGCCTTTCTCGCCGTGGGCCGCGAGGGGCTGGAGACCGCTCTCTTCGTCTGGTCGGCGGCGCAGGCCACGGACGACGGAGCCCGCCCGCTGGCCGGCGCAGTCCTCGGCCTGCTCTCGGCCGTTGTGCTCGGCTGGCTGTTCTACCGCGGTGCCCTGCGGATCAACCTCGCGAAGTTCTTCACCTGGACCGGCGCCGTGCTCGTGGTCATCGCTGCCGGCGTCCTCGCGTACGGCGTCCACGACCTGCAGGAAGCGAGCATCCTGCCCGGACTGGACAACCGCCTGTTCGACATCAGCGCGACCATCCCGCCGGACAGCTGGTACGGCGCTCTGCTCAAGGGCATCTTCAACTTCCAGCCGAACCCGAGCGTGCTCCAGGCGATCTTCTGGGTGCTGTACCTGCTACCGGTGCTCTTCCTCTTCCTGCGCCCAACCCGCCACCCGGCGACCCCCACACCGGCAACGGCCTGATACTGCACCATCGCTGCATGGCCGTGTCGCTCAGGCGTCGGCGCGAGGCGTCCGATCGGCCGCATGCCGCCCGGCCAGGGCGACGCCGAGGGAGTCGGCGCACATGGGCTTCGGTGCGCGCTTCTCGTAGAAGACGTCGATGTCCGTGATGGTGAACCCGGCGGCCTTCACCATGTCGACGATGGGCCGCGTGAGGTGGCACCCGGCGAAGAGCCGCTTGTTCAGCGGTTCGAGGCGTCGTTGCCAGCGGCGTACGTTCACATCCTCCGCCGGGGCCAGTCCGTGTTCGAGGAAATGCAGGGTCCCGCCGGGCTTGAGGACGCGCCGCACCTCTCGCAGAGCGGCATCGGCATCGGGGATGGTGCACAGCGTCCAGGTGGACAGCGCGGCGTCAAAACTGCTGTCCTCGAAGGGCAGCGACTGACCGTCCAGACCGGCGCGCCGCACCGGGATGCTTGTCGCCCCGATGCGTTCGCCGGCAAGTCTCCATCCGACATCCGAAGGCTCGACCGCGGCCACACCGGTGACGGCCGCCGGATAGAAGGGAACGTTGTGCCCCGAACCGAATCCGATCTCGACGATTTCGCCCCTCAGGCCCTCGCAGACCCGGCGTCGTAGCGGCTCGGCAGCCTTCATCCCGCAGGCGACGTCGACGATTCGCGGCACGACTCGCTCGGCATAGAACCCCATAGCGACCTCCGCGTCTCATATCCAGCATGGCACCGGAGCGACCAGGACGCACTGCGCTGCCGCTGCCGTTGCGGCTTCCCGGTGACCTGGTTGGCCGCCGCCCGTACGCCTGCCGGGGGCGGGCGGGTGCTCCGGCGAATCGGAGTGATCAACACTGGCGCTGGACACCGACGGTGTGCGTACCCCTCTTCACGTCCCCGGTCTCGTCGACCACCACCACATCCTCGTCGTGCAGGCGCTCCAGGACGTATTCGCGCACGTCGTCGCGCACGGCGTAGGTATCCCGCCTGGCCCGGCCGAGCAGATGCTGCATTGCCGTCCGGCGTGACCTGTCCGGCCCACTCGGCGATGCTCCAGCAGTTCTTACGTGGCAGATCCGACAGCTGACCCAGTATCAAGTCCCTCACCCGGCATCGGAGTTCGACCCGTGCGAACCGGACCGCTATCCCGGCCCATCAGGATCTCGAACGTCTCCTGCCAGCGGGCAGGGTCCACGCTGTGGCCCGCGGCCACTCCACCACCAAGATCACGGTCTACGGCTGGAGCACCAGGTCGCGCTGGTACCAGATGCCGGCCTTACCACCGAGGTCAACCGGGTCGGCCGGGCCAACCGGAACGAACCCGGCCTTGGCAAGCACCCTCTGGGACGCGGCATTGCCGCGGGAGGTGCCCGCCCGCAGTGTGCGCAGCCCGTGCCGCGCCGACGCCAGCCGGCACAGCTCCCGGACGGTCGCGGTCGCCACACCGCGGCCGGCAACATGCTGCGCGACCCTGTAGCCGAGCTCAGCAGTCCCGTCCTCGAAGTCGTACAGGTTGAACCGGCCCAGAACCGAACCATCCTCGGCGACGAGCACGTAGAAGGCACTGATGCCGGCCTCTTGCTCAGCCAGCAGGGCGCTGTACCGGTCGGCGAACTGGTCGAAGAACTCGTCACCGCGGTCGGAGACCGAGGCAGCGAAGTAGGCGCGGTTCGCCAGCTCGAAGGCCAGGACCGCGGGGGCGTCGTCGGCATGCAGCCGCTTCAACTCAGGCACTGCCCGACTGTACCCAGATGGATGGCGCGCTGAGGTCACCTGAGTTTCCGCCACCGGCAGACAGCCCCAAGACCAAGGCACATAACCAGCTACGGCTGGAGTATTGGGCACCTCGGAAACTACATGGACGATTCAACCGGGCGCCGGTTCACAACCCTCGGATTCGCCTCCAAGGGCAAGGGGACATGCCTGTATCCGCTGAGTGGCGAAAACCTCAGGGAAGGCTCGCAGGTCAGCATGGAGATATGCCTGGCAAAAACATATAACGCCCCTCGAAGGGCCCGGAGGGGATTTCCGGGCCCCACTCCTACTGCGGAAGCACGACCCGCACCACCAGGCCGCCGCCTTCGCGGGGCTCGGCGGTGATGGTGCCGTCGTGTGCGCGCACCACGGACCGCACGATGGACAGGCCGAGGCCGACACCCTTGTCGCTGCCGGTGCGCTCGGTGCGCAGCCGCCGGAAGGGCTCGAAGAGGTTCTCGATCTCGTAGGCCGGGACCATCGGTCCGGTGTTGGAGACCACCAGTACCGCGCAGCCCGGTTGTGCCT
>NZ_SUMB01000003.1 GCF_005048155.1 Streptomyces piniterrae | reverse complement strand
GGCGGGGCGGCCGCGGCGCGGGGTGGTGCGGGTGGGGCCGCGACCGGCGGAGCCGGGGCCGCTGCCGGCGGGGCCGAGCGGTCGGCGGTCGGCGGGGGACCGCCGGGGGCGGGGAACGGCCGGGGCGGTCTCGGGGGGTGTGGGGCGTGTGCGGGGGATGGGGGCCCGGTCGGTGTCGGTGACGTCGGTGACATTGGTGACGTCGCCGGGCGAAGCGGGTGTGGTGGATGTGGTGGATGTGGTGGATGTGGTGGGTGGGGTCGGGTGAGTGGTGTGCGTGTGACTGGTGTGCCTGGTGATGGTGGATGAAGTGCTGGTCGTGCCGTCGGTGCTCGGCGCGCCATCGGTGTCGTTCATGGTGCTGATCGCCCCCCTGTGGCCGGCCCGTTGACTACCGGGCAGTAGCTCTGGTGGGAGATCTTCTATCGGCGGGGCCGGCGTCGCGGCAACGGGAGAGCGGCCGAGCGGGCCGTGCCGCGGGATTCACCCGTCCGTGTCACGGGCCCGGAATGAGGCGGTGAAACGCGGTTGGGCGGGGGGCTCGGCGGTGGCCGCGCGGGGGTTGCGGGGGCGCCACGATGGGGGACTCGCGCCCGTATGCTGGCTGGGCATTCTTCTGAGTCGAGCGAATTGAGCGAAAGCGGCTGCCATGCGCGTCTATGTCCCCCTGACCCTTCCCGGTCTCGCAGAGGCGCACAAGAACGGTGAGTTGGGCCCCGGCCCGCTGGACGCGTATGCCGTCACGCCGGCGCTGCGCGAGTGGTACGTCTCGGACGACATCGAGGAGCTGGAGTACGCGGCGCTGAACCGCGCGGCCCAGGCCTCGCTACGGCTGCTCGCCGTGAATCCGCAGGCCGCGCGGCGGCGCGTCGTGATCGCGGTGGAGGTGCCGGAGGGCGCGGCGGTCGCGGACCCGGACCGGGGGCTCGACGAGTCGGCGCTGGGCGAGGTGCGGCTCGCCGGTCCCGTGCCGCTGGCCAAGGCCGCGGCGGTGCATGTGGACGCCGCCGAGGCCGAGGCGGATGTGGCGGCGGCCGCGGCGGCGCTGGGCGCCGCGGACCAGGGCGATGACGACGCGCAGTTCACGGTGGACGGTGCCGAGGACCACGATCTGATGTGGTTCGCCGTGCAGGAGATTCCGCATCTGCTCGACTGACGCCATGGGCCGGTAGCGGGGTGTGCGGCCGCCGTCGCGCTGCGTTGTCAGTGGGTCCGGGTACCTTTTTCTGCATGGGGAATCGCATGGGGGAAGGTGTGGGGCAGCGCATGGAGACGCACGCGATGCACATCGTGTGGGACTGGAACGGCACCTTGTTCCACGACATCGACGCGGTGATCGGGGCGGCGAATTCCGCTTTCGCCGAGATCGGCCTGGAGCCGATCACGCTCGAGCGGTATCGGGAGCTGTACTGCGTGCCCGTGCCGAAGTTCTACGAGCGGCTGATGGGGCGGCTGCCGACAGACGCCGAGTGGCTGGTGATGGACGAGGCGTTCCACCGTCACTACACCGAGCACCGGGTGGGCTGCGGCCTGGCCGAGGGCGTGGAGGTGCTGCTCGAGGGGTGGCAGGCGGCCGGGCGCAGCCAGTCGATACTCAGCATGTACGGGCACGACGATCTGATACCGCTGGTGCGCGGCTTCGGCATCGAGTCGCGGTTCGTGCGGGTGGACGGCAGGACCGGGCCTTCCGGGGGCAGCAAGAGCGAGCACATGGTGCGGCACTTCGCGGCGCTGGAAAAGGTCGATCCGGGCCGTACGGTCGTGATCGGCGACGCGGTGGATGACGCCATCGCCGCGCGGGACGCGGGTGCGCACGCGGTGCTCTACACCGGCGGATCGCACAGCCGGAGCAGTCTGGAGGGCGCCGGGGTGCCGGTCGTCGACAGCCTGGCCGAGGCCGTCGAGGTGGCGGGCGGAATCTTCTTCGGGTAGCCGCCGGGTGTCGCCGACGGCGGCGGGCCCGTGGGCAGGTGAGGCGGCGCGGTGCGCGCGCGGCGTCCTCTCACTGTCCGGTCGCCGGTCCGACCCCTTCGTGCCATCGCACATCGGAGCGGTCGAAGCGTTGTCCGGATGGTCTAAGTTCCCGGGAACCTTTTGTACCTACCAGGCTCATGACGCCACCCCCGCCGAGAGCGATAGCCTTGCAGCGTGATCAGCGCGATAACCCGCGGAGGCGTCGAGGCCTCCGCCGTGCGCCCGGGACACCACAGTGACCGGGCGATCGCTGGTCTTCGCGGCCGGGACTCGATGTCGACTTTGTCAAAAGTAGTCGAATACGACACGGCCATCTCTCACCGCGGCATAGCGTCGACAGCGACGGGACACCCCGCGTCACGCCGGCGCTGTGCACCTTCCACCGAGTTCTTCCACAACGTCACGCAACGGCGCGCGACAGGAGCCAGAGGACATGCAGACCAAGCTGGACGAAGCCAAGAACGAGCTGCTCGCAAGGGCCGCCCGGGTCGTTGAAACCAGCCCGAACGGGGGCCACGCCCCGGTCCGCGGGCTCGACTCGGAGACCCTCACGGGATACCTCCAGCGCTACTACCTGCACACCGCCCCCGAGGACCTCACCGACCGCGACCCGGTGGACGTCTTCGGCGCCGCGCTCTCGCACTACCGCCTCGCCGAGACCCGCCCCCAGGGCACCGCGAACGTCCGGGTGCACACCCCGACCGTCGAGGAGAACGGCTGGACCTGCAGCCACTCCGTCGTCGAGGTCGTCACCGACGACATGCCCTTCCTGGTCGACTCGGTCACCAACGAACTCTCCCGGCAGGGCCGCGGCATCCATGTCGTGATCCACCCGCAGGTCGTCGTCCGCCGCGACGTCACCGGCAAGCTGATCGAGGTCCTCGAGTCCGCCGACGCGCACGGCACCAACGGCAGGGGCAAGGCCGCGGAGCTGCCGCACGACGCCGTCACCGAGTCCTGGATCCACGTCGAGATGGACCGCGAGACCGACCGGGAGGACCTCAAGCAGATCACCGCCGATCTGCTGCGGGTGCTCTCCGACGTCCGCGAGGCCGTCGAGGACTGGGAGAAGATGCGCAGCGCCGCGCTGCACATCGCCGACGACCTGCCCAAGGAGCCGACCGCCGACGACCTGCGCGACCAGGAGATCGAGGAAGCCAGGGAACTGCTGCGCTGGCTGTCCGACGACCACTTCACCTTCCTCGGCTACCGCGAGTACGAGCTGGTCTCCGCGCCCGGCGAGGACGGCGGCGAAGAGGACGTACTGGCCGCCGTGGCCGGTACCGGACTGGGCATCCTGCGCGCCGACCCGTCGCACCACGCCGAGGACGGCCACCCGGTCTCGCCGTCCTTCAACCGGCTCCCCAAGGACGCCCGCAAGAAGGCCCGCGAGCACAAGCTGCTCATCCTCACCAAGGCCAACAGCCGCGCCACCGTGCACCGCCCGTCCTACCTGGACTACGTCGGCGTCAAGAAGTTCGACGCCAAGGGCAACGTCATCGGCGAGCGCCGCTTCCTCGGACTGTTCTCCTCGGCCGCGTACACCGAGTCCGTGCGCCGGGTCCCGGTCATCCGCCGCAAGGTCGCCGAGGTCCTGGAGGGCGCGGGCTTCAGCCCGAACAGCCACGACGGCCGGGACCTGCTGCAGATCCTGGAGACCTACCCGCGCGACGAGCTGTTCCAGACCCCGGTCGACCAGCTGCGTGCCATCGCCACCAGCGTCCTCTACCTCCAGGAGCGCCGCCGGCTGCGGCTGTACCTCCGCCAGGACGAATACGGCCGCTACTACTCCGCGCTGGTCTACCTCCCGCGCGACCGCTACACCACCGGCGTACGGCTGCGTCTGATCGACATCCTCAAGGAGGAGCTCGGCGGCACCAGCGTCGACTTCACCGCCTGGAACACCGAGTCGATCCTCTCCCGGCTGCACTTCGTCATCCGCGTCCAGCCCGGCGCGTCCCTCCCCGACCTCACCGACGCCGATGTGGACCGCATCGAAAGCCGGCTGGTGGAGGCCGCCCGCTCCTGGGCCGACGGTTTCGCCGAGGCACTGAACGCCGAGGTCGGCGAGGAGCGCGCCGCCGAGCTGCTGCGCCGCTACCACCACGCCTTCCCCGAGGGCTACAAGGCCGACAACAGCCCGCGCAGCGCCGTCGCCGACGTCCAGTACCTGGAGAAGCTCACCGGCGAGCCGGGCCACGACTTCGCGGTCAGCCTCTACGAGCCGGTCGGCGCGGGCCCCGGCGAGCGCCGCTTCAAGATCTACCGCACCGGCGAGCCGGTCTCGCTGTCCAAGGTGCTGCCGGGCCTGAACCGCCTGGGCGTCGAGGTCGTCGACGAGCGCCCGCACGAGATGCGCCGCACGGACGGCACCATCGCCTGGGTCTACGACTTCGGGCTGCGGATGCCCGACCACGTCAAGGGCGGCGACGACGCCCGTGAACGCTTCCAGGAGGCGTTCACGGCGGTGTGGACCGGCGCCGCGGAGAGCGACAACTTCAACAAGCTGGTGCTCCAGGCGGGCCTCAACTGGCGCCAGGCGATGGTCCTCAGGGCGTACGCGAAGTATCTGCGGCAGGCCGGGTCGACCTTCAGCCAGACGTACATGGAGGACACCCTCGCCAACAACGTCCACACCACCCGGCTGCTGGTCTCGCTCTTCGAGGCACGCATGTCCCCGGAGCGCCAGCGCGCCGGCACGGAACTGACCGACGGACTGCTCGAAGAGCTCGACGGGGCGCTGGACCAGGTCGCGTCCCTGGACGAGGACCGGATCCTGCGGTCCTTCCTGACCGTCATCAAGGCCACGCTGCGCACCAACCACTACCAGAAGGACAGCCAGGGCCGGCCGCACGGCTATCTGTCCATGAAGCTCGACCCGCAGGCCATGCCCGATCTGCCGGCGCCCCGCCCGGCGTACGAGATCTGGGTGTACTCGCCGAAGGTCGAGGGCGTCCATCTCCGGTTCGGCAAGGTCGCCCGCGGTGGTCTGCGCTGGTCGGACCGCCGGGAGGACTTCCGTACGGAGATCCTCGGCCTGGTCAAGGCGCAGATGGTCAAGAACACCGTCATCGTGCCGGTCGGCGCCAAGGGCGGCTTCGTCGGCAAGCAGCTGCCGGACCCGTCGCAGGACCGGGACGCATGGCTGGCCGAGGGCATCGCCTGCTACAAGACCTTCATCTCCGGTCTGCTGGACATCACCGACAACCTCGTGTCCGGCGAGGTCGAGCACCCGCGCAACGTCGTCCGCCACGACGAGGACGACACCTACCTGGTCGTCGCCGCCGACAAGGGCACCGCGACGTTCTCCGACATCGCCAACGAGGTCGCCCAGTCGTACGGCTTCTGGCTCGGTGACGCCTTCGCCTCCGGCGGCAGCGCCGGCTACGACCACAAGGGCATGGGCATCACCGCCCGCGGCGCCTGGGAGTCGGTCAAGCGGCACTTCCGCGAGCTGGGCCACGACACCCAGACCCAGGACTTCACCACGGTCGGCGTCGGCGACATGTCCGGTGACGTCTTCGGCAACGGCATGCTGCTCAGCGAGCACATCCGGCTGGTCGCCGCCTTCGACCACCGGCACATCTTCATCGACCCCAACCCGGACGCGGCGACCTCGTACGCCGAACGCCGCCGGCTGTTCGAGCTGCCCCGCTCGTCCTGGGCCGACTACAACACCGAGCTGCTCTCGCAGGGCGGCGGCATCCACCCGCGCTCGGCCAAGTCCATCCCGATCAACGCACAGGTGCGGGCCGCCCTCGGCATCGAATCCAGTGTGAAGAAGATGACGCCCGCCGACCTGATGCGGGCCATCCTCAAGGCCCCCGTCGATCTGCTGTGGAACGGCGGCATCGGCACCTATGTGAAGTCCTCGGCGGAGTCCAACGCCGATGTCGGCGACAAGTCCAATGACGCGATCCGCGTCAACGGCGAGGACCTGCGGGTCAACGTCGTCGGCGAGGGCGGCAACCTGGGTCTGACCCAACTGGGCCGTATCGAGTTCGCCACGTCCGGCGGGAAGATCAACACCGACGCGATCGACAACAGCGCCGGCGTGGACACCTCCGACCACGAGGTGAACATCAAGATCCTGCTGAACTCCGTGGTCGCCGAAGGCGATATGACGACCAAGCAGCGCAACAAGCTGCTGGCCGAGATGACCGACGAGGTCGGCGCGCTGGTGCTGCGCAACAACTACGCGCAGAACACCGCGCTGGCACTGGCGCTCGCCCAGTCGTCCAGCATGCTGCACGCCCAGCAGCGCTTCATGCGCCGCCTGGTGCGGGACGGCGACCTCGACCGGACGCTGGAGTTCCTGCCCACCGACCGGCAGATCCGCGAGCGGCTCAACGCCGGCCGCGGACTGACCCAGCCCGAGACCGCGGTCCTGCTGGCCTACACCAAGATCACCGTCGCGGACGCGCTGATCCAGACCGGCCTGCCGGACGACCCGTACCTCCAGCGGCTGCTGCACGCCTACTTCCCGTCGGCGCTGTACGACCGCTTCCCCGACCAGGTCGACGGACATGCGCTGCGCCGCGAGATCATCACGACGGTGCTGGTCAACGACACCGTCAACACCGGCGGTACGAGCTTCCTGCACCGGATGCGCGAGGAGACCGGAGCGTCCCTGGAAGAGGTCGTCAGGGCGCACACCGCGGCCCGCGCGATCTTCAAGCTGAACCAGGTCTGGGACGACGTCGAGGCGCTGGACAACATCGTCGGGGCCGACGTCCAGACCCGGATCCGGCTGCACTCCCGGCGGCTGGTCGAGCGCGGCACCCGCTGGCTGCTCAACAACCGCCCGCAGCCGCTGGAGCTGTCCACCACCATCGACTTCTTCGCCGACCGGGTCGCCGGGGTCTGGGCGGAGCTGCCGAAGCTGCTCCAGGGCAGCGACCTGGAGTGGTACGAGGCGATCCTCCAGGAGCTGACCGCCGCCGGCGTGCCCGAGGAACTGGCCGTCCAGGTGTCCGGCTTCTCATCGATCTTCCCGGCGCTGGACATCGTCGCCGTCTCGGACCGCACCGGCAAGGAGCCGCTGGCCGTCGCCGAGGTCTACTACGACCTGGGCGAACGACTGCGGATCAACCAACTCCTGGACCGCATCCTGGAGTTGCCGCGCAGCGACCGCTGGCAGTCGATGGCCCGCGCCTCCATCCGCGAGGACCTCTTCGCGGCCCATGCCGCGCTGACCGCGGACGTGCTGGCGGCGGCCGACGGCTCCGCCACGCCCGAGCAGCGGTTCAAGGCGTGGGAGGAGGCGAACGCGGCGATCCTCAGCCGCGCCCGCGCCACGCTGGAGGAGATCCAGGGGTCGGAGGGCTTCGACCTGGCGAACCTGTCGGTGGCCATGCGGACGATGCGTACGCTGCTGCGGACGCACAGCTGACGCACAGCTGAGGCACGGCTGAGGCACGGCTGACGCGGCCGAGCCGCACAGCCGACCTGCCCGGTACGGCGGACGGCCCCGGAGCTCAGGCTCCGGGGCCGTCCCCGTTCCGGTGTGCCGGGTGCCGGGACGCGTCCGATGGGTCGACGGGGCGATCGGCTGATGGGTTGATGGGTCGATGGGCCAGGGGCGGAGGCCTAGCGGGACGCCTCGTACGCCTTCACGACCTCGTCCGTCGGCCCGTCCATCACCAGCTCGCCCTTTTCCAGCCACAGCACCCGGTTGCAGGTGTCGCGGATCGACTTGTTGTTGTGGCTGACCAGGAAGACCGTGCCGGCCTCCTTGCGCAGCTCCCGGATGCGGGCCTCGGAGCGCTTCTGGAAGCTGCGGTCGCCGGTGGCCAGCGCCTCGTCGATCATCAGCACGTCGTGGTTCTTGGCGGCGGCGATGGAGAAGCGGAGCCGGGCCGCCATCCCGGAGGAGTAGGTGCGCATCGGCAGCGAGATGCTGCTGCCTTCCACGCCGGCGCCCTTCTCGTTGATGCCGGAGAAATCGACGATGCCGTCGTAGCGCTCGCGGATCTCCTCGCGGCTCATGCCCATCGCCAGGCCGCCGAGGACGACGTTCCGTTCGCCGGTCAGATCGTTCATCATCGCGGCGTTGACGCCGAGCAGCGAGGGCTGGCCATGTGTGTAGACACGGCCGCTCGCGGGCGGCAGCAGGCCGGCGATGGCGCGCAGCAGGGTGGATTTCCCGGAGCCGTTGGAGCCGATCAGGCCGATCGCCTCGCCCTCGTGGGCGACGAAGGTGACGCCCTTGACGGCGTGCACCTCGCGGGTGCCGGCGGAGGTGGTGCGGCGGACGATCCGGCTCAGTGCGGAGACGGCGCTGCCCCGGCCGCTGCCCGCGCCGTGCACCTTGTAGACGATGTGGACGTTGTCGGCGATGACAGTGGGCACGTGCCCCTCTTCGACGTGTCCCTTTTCGGCGCGTCCCGCTTCGACGCGCCCCTTGGTGAGCTCAGCCACGGCCGTACTCCTCCTCGGCCTTCCAGAAGTAGAGATATCCGACGACGCCGGCCAGCACGGCCCAGGTCAGGGCCAGCGGCCAGACATGGGGCGGCAGCGGGGCGGCGCGCGCGGTGTCGATCAGGGCGTATCGCATCAGGTCGATGTAGATCAGGGTGGGGTTGCAGTCCAGGAGGACGGCGACCAGGTGCGGCGCGGTCCTGGTGAAGGCGGACAGGTCGTAGAAGACACCCGAGGCGTACATCCAGGTGCGCAGCACGAACGGCATCAGCTGGGCGGTGTCGGTGGTCCGCGCACCGATCCGGGCCATGATCAGCGCGAGTCCGGTGTTGAAGACGGACTGCAGCAGCAGCGCGGGGATCATCAGCAGCCAGTGCCAGGTCAGCGGTACGCCGCAGACGAGCACGATGGCCGCGAGCACACCCATCGAGAGCAGCAGTTGCTGGAGCTGGATGAGGGTGAGGGCGATGGGCAGGCAGGCGCGCGGGAAGTGCAGGGCGCGGACCAGCCCGAGATTGCCGGAGATGGCGCGGGTGCCGGCCAGTACGGCGGACTGGGTGAAGGTGAAGACGAAGACGCCGGTGCACAGGAACGGGATGAAGTCGGGGATGTCGTCCCGGGTGTGGAGCAGCACGCCGAAGATCAAGTAGTAGACGCCGGCGTTGAGGAGCGGGGTCGCGACCTGCCAGATCTGACCGAGCCTGGCCGTGGCGTACTGCGCGGTGAGCCGGGCGGTGGCGAAGGACGCGATGAAGTGCCGGCGGGCCCAGAGCTGCCGGGTGTACGCGGTCAGCGGGGGCCGGGCGCCGCTCACCGTCAGGCCGTGGGCTGCGGCCAGCGCGCGCAGCCGCGGGTCGGGAGCCGTGCCGGGCACGGCGGCGCGGGTGGGCGCCGGGGCCGGGGGAGCGAGGGTCTGGGTCATGGAGGCCGCTTTCGTACGGAGCCGGAGGGGCAGCAGCAAAAAGCAGAGGGCAGCAGCAAAACAGCGGTACGACGGGACGGGTCCGTATCGTCGCGACGCCGACGGTAGACCGGGACCACGTCGAAACGCAACCGTAGCGTCGTGACGCTATGCTCCTGCCATGGCAAACGACGGCAGCGAGACTGACCCGACGGCGGCACGCCGGACCCCGGCCGGCGCCGCCGTCCTACGGGAGGACAAGACCGCCGCGATCCGCGCCGCGGTCTTCGAGGAACTGGCCGCGGTGGGCTTCGCCCGGATGTCGATCGAGGGCATCGCCCGACGGGCCGGCGTCGGCAAGACCGCCGTCTACCGGCGGTGGCGCTCCAAACTGCACCTCGTCCTGGACGTGGTCTCCGCGGTGGCCGCGGCGGGCCTGCCGACGCCGGACACCGGGTCGCTGCGCGGTGACGTACGGATGGTGCTGGAGGTGGCGGCGCGGGCGCTGCGGCACCCGATGGCGTCGCAGATCATCCCCGATCTGCTGGCCGAGGCGGCGCGCAGCCCCGAGCTGGCCGAGGCGCTCCAGACGGCCCTGCACGACAGCCAGGCGGGTGTCGCGGCCGCGGTGGTGGCGAAGGCGGTGGAGCGCGGGGAACTGCCGGCGGACGCGGACGCGCGGCTGGCGCTCGACCTGATGGCCGGGCCGCTGTACTGGCGGCTGCTGGTCGTCAGGGACGAGCTGCCCGAAGGCTATCTCGACTCGCTGTCGGTGTCGGTGGCGGCGGCGCTGGGGGCGGAGTGAGGGGGTAGGGGGAGGGGTGTGCCGGGGCCTGGGGTGGCGGACCCCTAGGGGGTGTTCGAACAGATCCCCTAGGGGATGCGTGGGCCCCCTGCGGGTCCACAACGCGGGGGCGCGGGGCGATATTCCGGCCGGCCCGGCAGGAGTATCCGGCGGGAGACCAGGAACGTGACCGGGATGGCGAGCAGCGCCGCGACCAGCGGCGCCACCGTGCTGTTCATCCCGAACCAGCTGACCAGGCTCACCAGCCCCACGCTCTGCACCACATAGTTGGTGACCTGCGTCAGCGGGAAGAGCAGGAACTTCGTCCAGGTCGGCCGGGTGCGGTAGGTGAAGTAGGTGTTGAGGAAGAACGAGCAGACCAGGCTCACCACAAAGCCCGCGGTGTACGCCGCGAAGTACGGCAGCAGCCGGTGCAGCGGCAGATAACAGGCGTAGAACGTCAGGGTGTTGACCCCGCCGACGACCACGAAGCGGACGATCTGGCCGACGTGGGCGGGGACGGGCATCAGCCGGCCTGCGAGGAGCTGGCCTGCGGGGAACTGGAGGCGGTGCGTGCCGGCGGCGGCGACTGGGCCGGCCGCCCGGTCCGCGGCGTCCCGCCGGACTCCTTGACCAGGAAGTGCGGCCGCTGCTTGGACTCGTAGTAGATCCGTCCGATGTACTCGCCGATCAGCCCGAGCATCAGCATCTGCAGCCCGCCCAGGCCCACGATGATGGCCACCAGTGTCACATAGCCGGGTGCGGTGATCCCCCCGGCGAGGGCGGCGCCGATGACCCAGAAGGCGTAGAGCGTGGCGAGCACCGCCAGGCTCAGCCCGGCGTAGATCGCCAGGCGCAGCGGGCGGCAGTTGAACGAGAGCATGCCGTCGATGCCGTAGTTGACCAGTGAACCGAGGCGCCACTTCGTCTCACCGGCCTCCCGGGCGGCGTTGCGGTAGTCGAAGGTGATGGTGTCGAAGCCGATCCAGGAGAACAGGCCCTTGGAGAAGCGGTTGTACTCGGGCAGCGAGATCAGCGCGTCCACCGCCGTACGCGACAGCAGCCGGAAGTCGCCCACGCCGTCGGCGAGTTCCACATCCACCCAGGTGTTGACGGCGCGGTAGTACATCCGGGTGAGCGCGGTGCGCAGCCGGCGGTCGCCCTCCCGGCTGCGTTTGGCGATGACCTGGTCGTGGCCGAGCTGGTAGAGGTCGAGCATCTTCTCGATGAGCTCGGGCGGATGCTGGAGGTCGGCGTCCATGATGATCACCGCGTCCCCGGTGGCCTCCTTCAGGCCTGCCAGTATCGCGGGCTCCTTGCCGAAGTTGCGGCTGAAGGAGAGATAGCGGGTGGTGTCGCGGTGCTGCTGGGCGAGGCTGCGGATCCGCGGCAGCGTGCCGTCGGTGCTGCCGTCGTCCACGTAGCACAGCTCGTACTCGACGGCGAGGTCGTCGAGCACCGTGCGGATCCTGTCGTCGAAACGGCCTATGACGGCTTCTTCGTTGTAGCAGGGGACGACGATGGAGAGCTTCATTCGCGGGCCTTTTCGCCGGGGACAGGGGACGGTTCGGGCGCCGTCCTCTGAAGGGCCATTCTACAAATGTGATGCTTTGTCACGATTTCAGAGAGGCGTTGGGAGGAACGCGTCCCCCGTCCGCGGGCCATCCCCACCACCGCCACCACGGCCAGCACCAGCGCCGCCGCGCCGCTCACCGCCAGCCCCGAAGCCAGGCCGGGCGGGGCGTACGAACAGGCCAGCCGGGACGCCCCGGTGCCCAGCGGCACCGCCAGCAGCCCCCCGAAGGAACGTGGCACCCGCGCCGGACCCCCGTCCACCGAACAGCTCCAGCCCCGGACGGCCGGGACCGCGAGCAGCGCACTGCCCGAACTCCCCGCGGGCAGCACGGCGGTCAGCCCATGACCGCTCACGGTGAGCCGGACCGGCCCGCCGGCGCGCAGCGCGGCCACCGCCGTGGCCAGTCTGCGGGGCGCGACGCAGCCCAGGGGATGCGCGGGAAGGCGCTGCCGCCCCGGACCCGCGAACCGCACCGACACCACCCCGTCGGCGGGCACCGTGCCCAGCGTCCGGACCGGATTGGCCGTCATGTCCCGTTGCCCGACTCCCCAGGTGCCGCCGCCCAGCCCACTGATCCGGCCGGAGAACCAGGGCGCGTACCAGACGGCCGTACTGCCGGGGGCGCACCGGGCCGTGAACGTGGTGCCCGCACCACCGGGCCCCGCGCCCGGCAGAGTCCAGCCCGCCCGCCCGGACAGCGGGGCCCTGCCCCCGGTGGGCCGCACCGACGGCACCTCGTACACACGGGCGCCCAGCACCCGTTCCTGACGGGCGAACACCGTGCCGCCGCGCCGGGCCCGCGGCAGCTCACCGCGCACGGTCAGCAGCGGCGCCGCGGCCGAGCGGCGCAGCACATACCGCTCCTGGTGCCCGGCCACCGGGAACAGCGAGCTGCTCACACCCATCAGGGCGCGGCCCACCGGGTCCTCGAAGCTGAGCGTATGACGCCCCCTCACATACCAGCCCGCCCCCAGACCGTGCAGGGCACCCGCGGTGGCCGCGGGTAGATAGCTGCTGTAGTACGCGCCGCCCTCGCCGCCCAGCAGCAGCGGATCGTTGTCGGCGAACTCGTGCGGGCCCGGATCGGTCCGCGACCGCGGCCAGTCGGCACGGCCGGTGAGCCCGGTCCGGGCGGCCAGCGCCGGCCCGCTGAGCGTCGTCTTCGGCCGGAACCACGCCACGGTGTCCCGCTGAGCCGTCACGGAGAACGCCGCGAACGCCGAACCCAACGCGACCGCGCAGGTCAGCGCCACGGCGACGGCGGTACGCACGGCCCGATGGGTACGGAAGCGGCGCATCGCCACCAGCGCCGGCAGACACAGGGCGCCACCGCCGAGAAGCAGCACCCAGGTCCCGGCGACGACCGAACTCTGCGCCCGGCAGCACCAGGCGAGGACGGCGACCAGCGCCGCCCCGGCGGCCAGTTCGCCAGTCCGCGGCCGGTGCGCCAGCGCCAGCCAGGCGATCATCGTCAGAAGGGCGCTGAGGACGAACGCCGCCCGGTACGGACTGCCGTTGGGCAGCGCGAAGCCGTGCCACAGCAGGATCGTCGGCCGCCACACGAACGACGCCGCGACCCCCACCGCCAGCCCGCACCAGCCCAGCCGCACCCTGCCCGGCACCGCACGCAGAAAAGGGAACGCGGCCACCAGCAACAGCCCGAGAACCCCGACGAAGACATGCGGGACCTCGGGCGCGTCGCTGCCGCCATGGCCGCCCGGCAACAGCTGCGCCAACTGCTCGCCCAGCGCCGGCGGACCGCCGTACGACGCCTCCGGCGCGGGCTGGGCGACCCGGCTGGCCGCCAGGGAGACGGTGAGGGCGGGCGCCGCCAGCGCGACCCCCACCAGCGTCATCGAGGCGGCCCGCGCCACCGCCCGCAGCCGCTCACCGCCCGTCATCCGGTCGGCCAGCGCCAGCCGCAGCCCCAGGACCAGCACCATCGCGAGCGTGGCCATCGCCGCCGTATAGAAGTTGCCCGCCCAGCAGGCCCCGAGGAGCAGCGCCCCGGCCACCCAGCGCCGCCGGTGCAGACACCAGTCACCGGCGATGCCGGCCATCGGCAGCGCGACCAGCCCCCACATCCACATGGGATCGGTGCACCCGTCGTTCACCACCCAGCCGCACAGCCCGTACCCCACCGCGAGCAGCGCCCGCAGCCAGCCGGGGCCGGGATGCAGCCGGCCCAGGAAGACGGTCATCACAGCGGCCGCGAGCCCGATGCTCAGCAGCGTGACCAGGAACACCGGAAAGTCCGTCAGCTCCCGCGGAAACAGCCCGACCAGCCAGGAGAACGGGTTCATCAGGTAGCTGAGGAAATCCGCGAGGAACGGAACCCCGTACCCGCTGCCCCAGTTGAAGAACAGATCGCCGGTGGTGGCGCCGTGCATCAGGTCCCACAGCCGGGCATGGAACGGCACGAACTGATTGCCCAGATCGTTGACGGCACGCGAGCGGGCACCGAACGGATAGCTGCCGTGGACCGCCAGCGCCAGGCAGTACGCCCCCATGGACAGCAGCGCCGCGAGCCCCGGTGCGGCCAGGCGTCTGAAGGTCGGTCTCACTGTTGCCGCGTTCTCCCTGCCCATCGTCTCCAGCGGGGTGGAGGTGGCGGACCCACCGGCGCTACGACAAGATCAGCGAGGACTCACTTTACGGTAAATGTCTCAATCGACCGTTTTATTCGGGTGGGTGGGCGGGGCGAATCCCCCCGGCACCCGGCACACAACCCGCGCCCGGCACACCGGGGGACGACTCCGACAGCGGACCGCTACCGCCGCGCCTCCGGGTGATGGTGCTGCCAACCCGCCCACGCCGACGCGATCATGTCGCGGACGTCATGGTGAGCCTTCCAGCCCAGCTCGGCCGCGATACGGTCGGCGGCCGCCACCACCCGGGCCGGGTCCCCGGCACGACGCGGCGTCACCTCGGAAACCACACCCTCATGCCCCGTGACCTCGACGATCAGATCGATCAGCTCGCGCACCGAGACACCCTCGCCACGGCCGATGTTCAGCGTCAGATCCCGCACCGGGCCCGGCTCCGCGAGCTTCCTGGCCGCCGCCACATGCGCGTCCGCGAGATCGGCGACATGAATGTAGTCACGGATGCAGGTGCCGTCGGGCGTGTCGTAGTCATCGCCGAAGATCCGCGGAGCGGCACCCTCGGTGAGCCGCTCGAAAACCATCGGAACGATGTTGAAGACACCCGTGTCCGCCAGCTCGGGCGTGGCGGTACCGGCCACGTTGAAGTACCGCAGACAAGCCGTGCTGATGCCATGCGCCCGGCCCGCCGCACGAGCCATCCACTCACCGACCAGCTTCGTCTCGCCGTACGGGTTGATCGGCACGCACGGCGTGTCCTCCGTGACCAGGTCCACATCCGGCATGCCGTAGACCGCCGCCGACGACGAGAACACAAAACGGCCCACCCCGCCCGCGGCCATCGCCTCCAGCAGGATCTGCAGGCCGTGCACGTTCTCGCGGTAGTAGTGCAGCGGCATCTCCACCGACTCGCCGACCTGCTTCTTCGCCGCCAGGTGAACGACATCCGTGACACCGTGCCCGGCGATCGTCTCGTCCAGCAGCCGGCGGTTCAGCGTGGAACCGACGACCAGCGGCACGTCCCCGGGGATCCGGGCACGCACGCCCGTCGTCAGATCGTCCAGGACGACGACCGGCTCGCCCGCCTGCCGCAGGGCTCGTACGACATGGGCACCGATATAGCCGGCACCACCCGTGATCAAGTAAGACATAGCGCCAATCCTAGGCTCGGTGGACACAGAACAGCGGGGGCGGGGAAGGACCGCTCAGAGACGGAGACGGCGCGCCGCGATCCGCCACACGCTGCGCAGCCCCGACGCGATCCGCAGCGACAACGCGCCACCCGTCGTCGCATACGGCTGAACCAGCAGCAGCAGATGCCGCCGGCTGGGCAGCACCCGCCGGCCCAGACCCGGCCCGGTCGCACGCAGCGACGCACGGAAACTCGCCCCGTCCGCACAGCTCACCTGGGCCATCAGATCCCACGGCTCGGGATCCGCAGACCGCCGACGGGAGACGTCCCGGTCCAGCAACGCCGGCAGATCCAGCACCACCTCCGCGGTCCACGACAGCGCGGCCCCCGCATCCGACGGATGCGCCGTCAACGCCGCGGTGTGCACCGGACCACGCCGCTCGTCGACCCGGCGCCGCAACTCCACATCGATGCTCAGCGGCTCCGCCGCCGCCAGCCGCCCGTACATGTCGTGCACCCGCAGCCGCAGCGTGCTCCGACTGCCGATCACCGGCCGCGCGTCAATCGTCACCGGCAGCCGCCGCATCGGCTTGGTGTCCAACGCGTCCAACTCCACCTGCGGCAGATCCTCCGACCACACCGCACCACCCGAAGCCTCCGCATACGGCGGCAGCAGCCGCCCCGGACGAGCCGCGAGCTGCGTCAGCCGCTCCAGATCACGCGGCTCCGGCGACGCCAGCACCACCCGCGCCAGCCAGCGCGCCGGAGCCCGCGCCGCCCGCAGATCCGCCTCGTCGAACCCGGCCAGATAGTCACGGGTCAGCCGCCACCACTCGGCCCGGTAGTCCGCACTCCGGGTATGCAGCTCACGCACATAAAGCCGCAGATCATGGTCGAGGAACTTGGTGTTCGCGGCATGCGCGAGAACCTTGTGCCCCGCGTCCTGGAAGATCCGCACACTGATGCGGTGCGCATCGATCCGCGCCTGCCAGTTGGTGACGTCCTTACGGTCCAGCGAAATGGACTGCTTCGCGGCCGCACGCCGGACATGCCAGATGTAGACGTTCTCCGGAATCGTCGCCAGCCGCGGCGCCGCCGCCAGCACCCGCGCCGTGAACACGAAGTCCTCATACGTGAAGCGGCCCTCCGGGAAGGCGATGCCACGCTCCATCAGGAACGACCGCTCATAAAGCTTGTTGACACACAGCGTGTCCCGCACCAGCTGCGGGCTGGCATCGGCCGAGCCATGCACCGCCGCCTCGCGATACAGACCCGGCTGCCAGGGCACATCGCGGCGCGCCGGCAGCTCCCGGCGGACACAGGCACCCGCCACGACCGGCGCGTCATGCCGCAGCGCCGCGGACAGCAGCGCCTCGGCCGCACCCGGGGGCAGCACGTCATCACTGTCCAGGAACATCACGAAGCGGCCGGTGGCGGCCCGCAGGCCCTCATTGCGCGGGGTGCCGCAGCCGCCGCTGTTCTCGGCGCGGTGGATGACCCGCAGCCGCGGCTCGGTACGGGCGAGGGCGTCCAGGGCGGCGCCGGTGCCGTCGGTGGAGGCGTCGTTCACCGCGACCACCTCGGTCACGACACCTCCGGGAGTCCCCTGCGCGAGTGCGGACCGCACCGCCTCGGAGACATGGACGGCATCGTTGAAGGCGATGACGACGATGCTGACCTGCGCGGTTGGCGTGATGGTGGGCCCAGGCCGTGGCTCAAGGGCTTCTTTCACAGTCACTACATCTACATTTCGTGTCGACAGCATCTCTTTGGCGCGAGCGGGAAGCGATCCCCTTATCCGATGGTTCAGAGGGTGATTCCCGCCCTGCGGTTGCCCCCTTCGCCACGGTTTTCCACGTCATTGCCGTCTCGTGACAGACCGGAAACCGGGCTCGGGTGTGCATGACTCCGTGAGGACGCCTGCACATGCTGTAACGACGCGACCGCCACACGATGCCGATATAGAGCCGATATGCCCGTGATCGTCTTCCACGGGCCGCCACCACCAGGCCCCCGCCCCGCCCCTCAGCAGGTCCACGGCCCGCCCCGCCGCACCACCACCGCCCCGGCGGCAGAACGCCTGCCGGAAACCCGCCCACGCATCCGCACCGGCCACCGCGGAGGCCCCCCAACTCACCCCACCCGTATACGAGTTCACCGGTCACGGCGAACACGCCGCGCGGCCGCGGGAAACACCGGTACGCGGGCCGGCGCACCCGCCCCGACCCGCGCACCCCTCGGTCAGCGGCCCGCCGTACGGGACCTCTTCCGGGCCGCCACGATCGCCTTCGTGACCACCGGCGGCAGGACGTTCAACGCGACGGTACGCAGCGCACCACGGCGCGCCCGCGGCGCCGTACGGGCCGCCGACGCCTTCGGCGCCCGCGCCGCCGGACGCACCGCCGCACCCGCCTTGTGACGCGAAACCGGATGCGCCGGCTCCTTGGCGCCCTTGGCGCTCAACCGGACCAGCGGCGCGTCATTGACGAACTGGACCTCGTGCCAGATGTCGCCACGCGACTCCAGCCACACCAGCAGCGCCTTCTGCAACGGCTCCGGATCACCCCACGTCCCGTAGAACTTGGTACCCGTGATGCAGATCGGACGCAGCCCCTCCATGGCCACCGCCTGCCAGGTCGCGGCCGCCACCCCCGGACAGTGCTCCGCACGGTAGTCGTCCATCACCACCACACCGGTCTCCGTGAGCAGCTCACGGACCGCCAGAATGTCGCCGTGCACATGCTCGTACAGATGCGAGGCATCGATATGCGCGAAACGCACCGTGCCGTCCTCGACATGATCACGCACAACCGAGCTCAGACCCTGCACGATCGTCGGCAACTCCTCATGAAACGCAAGGTAGTTGGCCTCGAAAGCACGACGCGTCAACGTCGCGTAGGACTTCTTCATCTCCTTGGAGTTGGAAGCGTCCTCGGCAGGCGAGTCGAAGAGATCGCAGACCGTGAAGCGCTCACCGGCACGCAGCCGCGCCCCGAGGAAAATCGCGCTCTTGCCCATGTACGCGCCCAGTTCCAGCAGATCACCCGCCTCGGACCGGTCCTCCTGGCGGGCCAGGAACCAGTCGAAGAGCAACTGGTCAGCGGTGAAGAACCAGCCTTTGACATCGGACAGCCGGGTGGGGCGCGGGAGTTGTTCGGCACTCTGGTCTGCGGTGAGGGCAGTCATGTGCGGTCCGTCTCCAGACGGTCGGGAATCTAGGGCGATGGTGCGACGGCGACGGGCGCGATGGTGACAAGTGCGACGCGGCGGGGACAGAGAGCGACGCGAGCGTCTGCTGGACTCCTGCGAATTCCCGCAGTCGTCGATCCGGCATTTCTGCAGTTGTCCATGGGGCCGGCACCGTGGCGAGCCCGCGTCGGGCCGTGGCACCCCGGCCCCTGACGCACGGGGCGACCGCCATCCGCGGTCATCGTAGGGGGAGGAAAATGAACGGAAGGTGGCCTGGCGCCGCGCGAAACCGGGATTCACACGTCCCTTACGCCCCCGATGCCACCGCGACTCCTCCCAGCACCCGGCCCCGCACCAGCGCACCACCGCACCTCATCGCAGCGGCCTCACTTCACCGCACCCGCCATCACCCCGGACACAAACTGCCGCTGGAAGGCAAAGAAGACGATCAACGGCACCACCATCGACACAAACGCACCCGGCGCGAGCACGTCGATATTGCTGCCGAACTGCCGCACCTCCTGCTGCAACGCCACAGTCACCGGCGGACTGCCACTGTCCGCGAAGATCAACGCGATCAGCATGTCGTTCCACACCCACAAAAACTGGAAAATCCCCAGCGAAGCGATCGCCGGACCCCCCAGCGGCATCACCACCCGGCTGAACAGACGCAGCTCACCCGCCCCGTCCAGCCGCGCCGCCTCCAGCAGCTCACGCGGAATCTCCGCGAAGAAGTTCCGCAGCAAGAACACCGCGAACGGCAAACCGAACGCCGTATGGAAAAGCACCACCCCCGCCGTCGTCTCGAACAACCCGACCGCCCCGAACAGCTTCGCCACCGGAATCAACGCCACCTGCACAGGGACGACCAGCAGCCCCACCACCACCAGGAACCAGCCGTCACGGCCAGGGAAATCCAGCCAGGCGAACGCATAACCCGCCAACGACCCGATCACCACCACCAGCACCGTCGCCGGCACCGTGATCGCCGCCGTCGTCAGCAGCGACCCCATCACCTTCTCGTTCCCCAGCAACTCGCTGTAGTTGTCCCACGTGATCTGCGCCGGCTCACCGAAAACCCGCCACCAGCCCGACTCACCGATCCGCTGCGGGCTGCGCAGCGAGGACAACAGCAGCCCGACACTCGGCATCAGCCAGAACAGCGCGACCAGGATGAGGAAGACCCGCAGCGCGCCCCCACCGGTCCGGGCCGCGACCCGCGACACCAGCGAACCCCCGGCCGACCCCCGCCCGGCACCCACCCCGCGCCCCCCGCGCCCGCCCCGCAGCGCCCCCCGCACGGTCGTCATCGGCGACGCTCCTTCCGAATGCGCCGGAGATTGACGTACATCACCGGCAGCACGAGCAGCAGCAAGAACACGGCGATCGCACTGCCCAGACCCTCATCCACATCCGTACCGAACGACGACTGGAACAACTGCAGAGCCAGCACATTCGCGGACCTGACACTGGAACCGGGCGCGATGATGTACACCAGATCGAAGATCTTCAACACATTGATCATGAGCGTGACCAGCACCACCACCAGGACGGGCGCCAGCAGCGGCACCGTGATCCGCCGGAACACCTGCCACTCGCCCGCACCGTCCACCCGCGCCGCCTCCAGCAGCTCACGCGGCACACCCGCCAGCCCGGCCGCGATCAACACCATCGCGAAACCTGCCCACATCCACACATAACTCCCGATGATGGCGGGCGTGACCAGCATCGGACCCAGCCAGTCGACACCGTTGTACGGCGCGGCGAAATTCCCCGCGGGAAGCCTCAGCCGGGCACCCTCGGCCTTCCCCGCCGGCAGCGCGAACGTCCCGTCGGCCGCCGTCTCCGCCGACGCCACCACCCGCCCGTCCTTCACCGCCTCCACCGTCAGCCCCGCCAGCGCCTTCTCACCGCCGTCGATGACATCCGGGCGGCCACCGCCACCACGGGTGAAGTCCAGCCAGACCGTGCCGGTGACCGCACCCGGCCGCGGCCCGGCCGGCGCCGCCCGCCGCGCATCGCGTACGTCCTCCTGCCGGACGGCCACCAACGGAAGCCTCACCGGATCCGCCGCCCGCACAGCCGACCTCGTCATGAACGCGCCCCCACCGGACCGCCCCAGATCCGCACGAGGCCGCGGCTTGGCACCCGGAAACGGCGCCGGATCGGCAAACGTGTCATGCACACCCACCCACACCGCGTTCGCCACACCGCGCTCCGGATCCTGGTCGTACACCAGCCGGAAAATGATCCCGGCCGCCAGCATGGAGATCGCCATCGGCATGAAAACCACCAGCTTGAACGCCGTACCCCAGCGCACCCGCTCGGTCAGCACCGCAAAGATCAGCCCCAGCGCCGTCGACACCGACGGCGCCACCACCACCCAGACGACGTTGTTCTTCAGAGCGGTACGGATCCCGTCATCCGAAAACAGCTCACCGTAATTACCCAGCCCCACAAAACCGTCGCCGGACGCATCGAAAAGACTGCGATAAACGGAGAACACAACGGGATAGGCCACCAGCGCGCCCAACAACACCAGCGCGGGCAGCAGAAAAACCGCCGCGATCCAGGGCCGGGTCCCACCAAGCCTCCCGCGCTTCCGCACCGAGAGCCGCCCGGCACCTCCAGCCCCACCCGGTAAACCACTCCTGACGCTCATCGCGACGATCCCCCGGTCCCGACCACAGCCCCGACCACAGCCCCGATCACAGCCCCGATCACAGCCCCGATCACAGCCCTGATCACGGTCACTTCCCGAACGACTTGGCGGCGTCCTTCTCCAACTGCGCCTGAACACCCGCGACATCCGCCGGCTTCTTGAGGAAGTCCTGAAGGTCCTTCCACTCACCCTGACCCGGCTTGCCACCGAACCCGGCCGGCGCCTGATCGGACATGTCGAAGCGGAAGTCATCACCCGCCGCCACCAGCGCCTTGGCGATCTTCCGCATCACATCGTCGGCATACGCGGCCTGATCCAACTCCTTGTTGGGCGAAATGAACCCACCGGCCTGCGCCCAGATCTTCGCCGCGTCCGTCGACGCCAAAAACGTCAACAGCGCCTGCGCGGCCCTGCCATCCTTGAGCGCCACAGCCACATCGCCACCGGTCACCACAGGCGACTCGGCCCCCACCGCGGGAAACGCGAACACCTTGGCATCCGTACCGACCACGGCCTTCGTCTGGGCGATATTGGCCGCCGCGAAGTCCGCCGACGAGACCATCGCCCCCTTCGGGGCATCACCGCCACTGAACGCCTGGGTCACCGACGTCGGGAAATCCGTCTGCAACGCACCCGAATTGCCGCCCACCAGCAGATCCTTACGCCCGAAAAGCTGGCCGAGCGTCGTCAACGCCCGCTTGACCGTAGGATCCGTCCACTTGATCTCGTGCCGCGCCAACTGGTCGTACTTCTCCGGACCCGCCTGCGAGAGATACACATTCTCGAACCAGTCGGTCAGCGTCCAGCCATCCGAACCGCCGACCGACACCGGCTCCACACCCGACTCGGAGACCGTCTGCGCCACCTTGAGGAAGTCCCGCCACGACTTCGGCTCCCGCACACCGGCATCGTCGAACGCCTTGGCGTTGTACCAGACCAACGACTTGTTGCTGGCCTTGAAGTAGACACCGTACGGCGTGCCCTCATGGGCACCGAGATCCCGCCAGCCCTTGGTGTAGTTCCTGGCGAGCTGCGCCTTCGCGGTCGCCCCCAGCGGCTTGAGCCAGCCCTTCTTCGCGAACTCGTTGAGCACACCGACCTGTTGGAGCATCGCCACATCCGGCGGACCACCACCGGCGATCTTGGACCCGACGAACCCGGCCATATCGTCCCCACTGGGCACGAAGTCGACCTTGGCGCCGGTGCGCCGCTCGAACTCGTCCAGCACCTTGCCGAAGTTCTCCCGCTCGGCCCCCGTCCACACCGCGGTGACCTGGAGCCGCTGCCCATCGAGCTTGGGAAGCTTGACCGTAGGGGCCGTGCTGCCACCCCTGCCGCCGCCGCTGCCGTCGTCCTTGGTACCGCCGCTGCCGCAGCCGGCCAGCGCGAGGGCGCATGCGGCGGCCGCCGCCAGGCAGGCCGTGGCGCGTGCAACCGAGCGGTCATGTCGTGTGCGCATCCCCGTAGCCCCTTGTCGCCGCGTGCCGTACCAGGTGCGGAGGGCGCCGGCCCACGTCGTGCCGCGGCGCCCCCGCCGTGCGGGTGGTGCTCGTGCGGTTCCGTCCGTGCGGGTGGTGCGGGTGGTGCCGCTGTATGGCGCTGGTGCGCGCGGCGCCGTCGTGCGTGATGGCGTTGCAGGTGGTGCTTTCGCGCGTGTTCCGTCGTACGTGGTGCCGGCGTGCTCGGCGGCCTGCGCGGTGGTGCCCGCGGCGGCGCCGCCGTGTGCGCGTGTGCGACAGTCCTACGCCTCGATCACCGGGCCCGCAATACCGCCTTCCACGCCAACTGGACTTTTGTGATGGGGCTGTTACGGGTGCCGGGCAGCCACCGGCGACGGGCGCCAGGGCAGGCACCGGCTACGGGCGCCAGGGGCGCGGCCAAGGAGCCCGCCGGTCCCTCCGGTCCCACGGATGGGGACCCGCCGGTCACACGGGTGCCCGGCGTCACACCAGGGGCGGGCTGGGCGCCGCTCCCGAGGACTCGGCGGCGCGTTGCAGCGCGCTGGCCAGCAGGGCCAGGTCCGTGGGGCCGTTGCCCAGCTCGCGCAGCGGGCGCCGGGCCGGCGGGTCGCCCATCCGCTGCCACTCCAGCGGCACGACCGTCGGTCGCAGCGTGGATGTCCGGGGTATCCGCCCGGTCACCCGCCCGGCCTGGAACGGGATCGAGGAACCGTCCTCCGCACGGTGCAGTCGCCCGCGGCCGGGTGGCACCGGCTCGGAGGGGTTGCCGGGGCCGGCGGGGCCGGCGGGGTCTGTGGCGGTGCCCAACTGGACGCGCAGGCCGGCCCGTTCGCTGGTCGCGGTGTCGGCGGTACGGTCCGGATGGCCGGTGGCGGCGATCAGGTGGACGCCCAGCGCTGCGCCGTCACGGGCGACCGCCTCCAGGGCGCGCACCACGGAACCGGCGGCCGGGCGGCCCGTGCTGCCCAGGGCCGGGGAGACCAGGGCGTCGAAGTCGTCGACGAGGACGAACAGCCGGGGCATGGGGGCCGCGGGCCCCTCGCGGTCCCGGGGATTGTCGGACGAGGGCGAGGGCGAGGACGAGTGCGAGGGGGCTGAGGGGGTGGCTGGTGAGGGGTCGGTGCTGCGGGCCCGGAGGCGCAGAGTTCCTGTGTTCGTGTTTGAGGTACCTGTGCTTGAGGTTCCGGTGCTTGGGCTCGATGGGGTGGTCGTCGGGGGCGTCGGGGCCTCTGCTGCTGTGTCGCCTGGGCCGCTTCCTTCCTCTTTACGGCAACAATTACGGAGAGTGATTTGTTCCTGCGCTCCGTGACTTCCTTCGGCGGTTCTGGTCGTTCCGGTCGTTCGGCCGGTCGCTTCGTCGGCGGTCTCGGTTGAGCGTCGTGGGGCGATGATGCGGGGGGCCGGGAGGTGTTTGGCGCGCCAGTCGGCGAAGGGGGTGCCGGCCAGTATTTCCGCGCGCCGCTTCAGTTCGGAGGACAGCGCCTGCGCGAACTCGCGCATCCGGACCGGGTCGGAGGCGGCGAGGTATGTCGTGACGTGCGGCAGGTCGGTGCATACCCGCAGGCCTTCGCCGCGTTCGCTGCCGCCGCCGTCCACCAGCACCAGCGACAGCAGATCCGGGCGGTCCGCGGCGGCGAGCGAGGCGGCCAGCGACCGCAGCAGTTCGGTCTTGCCGGTGGCCGTCGCGCCCTCCAGGAGGAGATGCGAGCCGTCGGCGGCGAGGTCGGCGGCCAGCGGGCCGTGCGGGCCCGCGCCGAGCACCGCGGCGGCGCCGGGCCGGTCGGTGTCCATGGCGGCGGCCCAACGGGCCATCAGGGAAGCGGGGGTGGCCCGGGCCAGCCCCAGTTCGTCCAGCAGCCGGGCGGAGTCGGGCAGCGGGGCGGCCGCGCGGTGGACCGTACGGCCGCCGACGGTTGTGGTCGTGTCGGCCTCCCGCAGGGGGGCCAGTGCGCGGGCGAAGCGTTCGGCCCAGGCTCCGGAGACGGCGTCCAGCGTCGCGACCGTGCCGTTCGGCCCGGAGCCGGGTTGGACGACGCGCAGTGCGGTGGCGACGTCGCCGCTGAGCACCGCCACCGCGCCGCACTCGCCGAAGGCGGGTGACGCCGCCCTGGCCGCCTCGTACGTCGCGGCCAGCGGGAAGGCGGGGGAGGCGGCCGGCGTCTCGGCCAGGCAGATCAGGTGGATGCCGGCCGCCGGGCCGCCCGAGGCGAGCCGGGCCGTGGTCTCGCGCAGCGCCGACGAGCCGGGGTCGCCGTCGACGATCACGAGGGTGCAGGTGCCCTGGTGCCGGGCCGCGGCGGAGGCGATGTCGGCGCGGTCGGCGCTGGCCCAGCCGGGGCCCAGGGGCCCGTCGTCCAGCCGCCGCACCAGTTCGGCCGTACGGGCCGTGGCCTGCTCCTTGTCGTAGGCGAGCAGCAGTCGGCAGTCCTGGCCGTGTGCCGGGCGGACGTGTGGCAGCCAGCCGAGCCAGGACCAGTCGGCGACCCGTTCCTCGGTGCTGTGTGCCCGGTCGGTGCTGATCAGGACGATTTCGAGGGTGGCGGGGGAGTGCAGGGCGGCGAGCTGGGCGACGGCGGCGCGGGCCAGTCCGGCCAGGCGGGCGCGCGGCCCGGCGAGACCGAGGGAGCCGGCCCGGCGCAGTGCGACGGTGACCGGCACGGCCCGCCGGCCGCCGGCCTTGGTGGCGGTGCCGAGCCGGACGGTCAGCGCGTCGGGGTGGTCCTGGCCGCGCTCCCAGAGCCGGGGGCCGGGGCCGAGCGCCGTCAGCAGGATCGCGGCGGCGTCCGGCCAGCGTTCGTGTGCGGTGGCGTCGGAGGCGTCGGACGTGTCCGTCGGCGTCGACGGGGCGGCCGCCGGCGGGAGGCTCGTGACCTGCTCCGGTGCCGTCGCGGGCACGGCGGGCGGTGCCACGGCCGACCGGCCGCCGGCCAGCCGCCGCGCCCAGGCGCCGATGCCGCCGCGCCGCGCGCCCTTACGGGTCGCGTCGGCCGGTGCCAGTGACTGCTGCCCGCCGTGCGTCAGGTCCTGTGCGCCGGCCGGGGCTTCCTGGGTGCGCTCCCGGACGCCGGGCCCGAAACCGTCCGCCGGGACGGCGTGCCGGGACGTGCCGTAGGTGTGGTCGGTGGGCTCGGTGGGCTCGGTGCGCTGGGGGTGGCCGGCGGGGCGGTCGTCCGGGCGGTTGCCGGGGACGTTGTCGGGGGTGGTGCCGCGCAGCGGGGTGTCGAGGCGGTTCGTCCCGCCGGCCGGTGCGTGGGCCGGAGCCGCTGCGGTGGGCCGGCTGTCCCCGGCGCCTCGGACCTCGGCGCCGTAGGGGTCGTACGGGCCGTCCCAGGAGTCGGCGGCCGGGTGGCCGGGGTGGCCCGCGGGGGTGGTGCCGTCGGCGTCGCCGGGCCGTGTGTGCCGGGCGCCGCTCTCGGGCGGGCGGGTGGTGTGGGTGCCGGGGCGGTCTTCTCCCGGGGCGGGCCGGTGCACGGCGGCGCCGCCGGACTCCCCGTGTGTGCCGGAGGCGTACGTACCGGACGGGTACGGACCTGACGCGTATGCACCGGGCGTCCCGGATGCACCGGGCGTCCCGGATTCCGCCGTCCCGGACGGCGGGGAGAACTGCGGCCCCGCCGGACCGGCCGCCCCGGCATGGCCACCACCGGCCGGGCCGGCCGCTCCCGGGTACGCGCCGGCTACCGGGCCGGCCGCTCCGCCGTACCCACTCTCAGGACGGGGCCCACCCTCAGGACGCGACCCTCCGACCTCACGACCGGGCCCTCCGCCGTACCCACCGTCAGGACCAGGCCCTCCGGCGTACGCACCACCCTCCGGCCCGACGGCCCCGGGGCGCGCCCCGCCGTCCGTGCCGGCCGCCCTGGCATACGCACCCTCCGGCCCGTGGGAAGACGGTCCGCCCGACGCCCCGGGCGATCCCTGTGCCGCCCCGTACCCGCCCGGCACCCCGCTCGATCCGTGTCCCGCCCCGTGCCCGTCGACCCGCTCCGTGAGCCCCGCCGCGATCCGCCCGGCGGCCGCCGCGTCGGACCCGCCGGCACCGGAACCCGGACGGAGGCCCGGACGGAAACCCGGAAGGCCCGGGTCTGCCTCTGAGCCACCGTCAGTTCCCGTGCCGCCGGCCGCTCCCGCCGCGATCCGCAGATGCCCCTCGCCGTCGGGCGTGGCGGGCAGTGCCGGGTCCGGGGAGCCGGGGGACGGCTGGAGTCGGAGGGCCGATTCGCCGACCCGCAGGAGGGCGCCGGGGCGCAGGGGGGTGGGCTGTTCGCCGAGGTCGGCGCCGTCGACGGCGGTGCCGTTGGTGGAGCGCAGGTCGGCGACGAGGACCGAGCCGTCCGGCTCGACGGTCACGGCGCAGTGCAGCCGGGAGACGTCCGGGTCGTCGAGGGGGACGTCCGCGTCGGCGGAGCGGCCGATGCGGATCTGGCCGCCGTGCAGCAGATGGACGCCGCCGGCATCGGGTCCGGAGACGACGCGGAGCCGGGCGGGGCCGTGCGGCAGGCCGTGGGCCGGGGCGGGCCCGGGGCCCTGGAGGGAGAGCACCGCGCCGTCGATCAGCGGCGGCTCGCCGATGGCCGCGCGCTGCGGATCGAGCCGCTCGGTGCCCGCGTACAGCACGACGGGGGCGCTGCCGCCGCCGCTGCTTCTGCCCGACCCGCTGCTCCGGCCGCCGACATCCGCTCCGGAGCCGGCCACGGACGCGGCGAGCGAGCCGGCCACCGACGCCAGCGCGGTCCCGGCGGGGGCCGTGACGAGCACGTCGCAGGCCCGGGTGGTGTGGCCGCTGCGCGGCCCGAGGACGGTCAGCCGGATCTGCATCGCCGTCAACGGTCCCTTCTGCCGGGGAATCCGGCCGGGGCCGCGCTACCGCGCTTCCTCCCCCGCCGCACCCGAGCACGTCGGCACGTACATGTCCCTAGTGCACGTCGCGACAAAGACCGCGCGCCCCCACCGCATGCGTGCTGGGTGCATCCTCGCACCTGCCACTGACAACACGCCCGTCGACCGTCACTCCGTGATCTTGATTGGTCTCCTAAGGGCCAAAAAGTGCCTGCTTGCGTACGGGGAACGGTCTGAATCCGATCGCCGTGGTCATCAGGGCGGAGCGCAACCATCTGTCCGGAACTCACGTCTTCCCCACAAGCCCCGCCGGGCCGCCGAGCCGAAAGGCGTGTTCGACGGCACTACAGTGGGGCGGAGGTGCCGCGAGCCGGGTCATGACCTTCCGGAAGCGGCCCTGACCGGGCCGGACGGGTCTGACCCAGCGGGCCGGGCAAGAGATCCACCACGACCAGGGAGCGCATGACGTGCGGCCGGTAGGCAGCAAGTACCTGCTCGAGGAGCCGCTGGGACGCGGCGCCACGGGCACCGTCTGGCGTGCGCGTCAGCGGGAGACGGCGGGAGCCGAGGCCGCCGTGGCGGGGGAGCCCGGTGAGACCGTCGCGATCAAGGTCCTCAAGGAGGAGCTGGCGCACGACGCGGATGTGGTGATGCGCTTCCTGCGCGAGCGCTCCGTCCTCCTGCGGCTCACCCACCCCAACATCGTCCGCACCCGCGACCTCGTCGTCGAGGGTGATCTGCTGGCGCTGGTCATGGACCTGGTCGACGGCCCCGACCTGCACCGCTATCTGCGCGACAACGGGCCCTTCAGCCCGATGGCCGCCTCGCTGCTGACCGCGCAGATCGCCGACGCGCTGGCGGCCAGCCACGCCGACGGTGTGGTGCACCGCGACCTCAAGCCCGCCAACGTCCTGCTCGCCGGGTCCGACGGCACCGGCGAGATGCACCCGATGCTGACCGACTTCGGCATCGCCCGCCTCGCCGACTCCCCGGGCCTGACCCGCACCCACGAGTTCGTCGGCACCCCCGCCTATGTGGCGCCGGAGTCCGCCGAGGGCCGCCCGCAGACCTCCGCCGTCGACATCTACGGCGCCGGCATCCTGCTGTACGAGCTGGTCACCGGCCGTCCGCCGTTCGCCGGGGCGACCGCCCTGGAGGTGCTGCACCGCCACCTCAGCGAGGAGCCGCGCCGTCCCAGCACGGTGCCCGAACCGCTGTGGACGGTCATAGAGCGCTGTCTGCGCAAGCGGCCCGAGGAGCGGCCCAGCGCCGAGAACCTGGCCCGCGCGCTGCGCACCGTCGCGGCCGGCGTCGGGGTGCACGCCACCCCGACGGAGGCGGAGGCCGCGCTCGGCGTCGCCGCGCTGCTCGCGCCCGATCCGGCGCCGACGGCCGTCCCCGGTACGGGCGCCGACGCGGCCCAGGGCACCGGGGACGCCGACCCCACCCAGGTGCTCCCGTCCAACGCGGGCTCCTACGACCCGGCCGCCGCGACCAGCGTGCTGCCGTCGACCGGCGGCCCCGGCTACGGCCAGGGCGGCGCCGACCCGACGCGCGCCATGCCGCCGATGCCCGCCGGCGCGCCCCAGGGCGGGCCGCAGGAGCCGGAGGGGCCCCACCCGTGGGAGTCCCAGATGCGGGCCGCCCGCGACCGCAACGAGCAGACCCAGGTCCAGTACCTGAACCCCGACGAGGACCCGCTGCGCCGCCGCCCCCAGCGCCGCCCGTCGGCCCCGCAGCAGCCGCCCCAGCAGCAGCCGCAGTACCGCCAGCAGCAGCCCCCGGCACCGGCGCCGTACGCACCGCAGCGCCGCCCGGAGCCGCAGCCGCAGCGGTACGAACCGCAGCGCCCGCCCGCTCCCGAGCCCCGGCCCCGCCGCGAGCCGCGGCAGCGCAGCGCCAACCCGATGAAGATCCCCGGCCTGGGCTGCCTCAAGGGCTGCCTGTTCGTGGTGATCATCCTGTTCGTGGCGGGCTGGCTGGTGTGGGAGCTGACCCCGCTCCAGGAGTGGATCGGCACGACCAAGGGCTACTTCGACCAGATCGCGGCCGTCGTCAACGACGTGTCGGACTGGATCAAGGGATTGAAGCTCTAGGCCTGACCCAACCGAAAGGCCCTGCCTCTTGCCGTCGGCCCGGCCCCTGACCTGGGGGCCGGGCCGACGGCTGCGACGCGCGACTCCCTCCGTCGCAAGGTCATCTCCATCGATTGCGATGTCATCGATTTGTCGACTTCCGGCGGGCGATTTCCCCCACAGAAGTGAAGGTTGCTGCCAACCAGGGCACGCAGCCCCCCGGCACCCGCGTAGCTTTGACGCCAACTTCAGCCCCCGCGGGACGCTCGGGGGCCCGACACGTCGGAGCAGTCTTGGCACGGAAGATCGGCAGCCGGTACACCGCCCACCAGATCCTGGGACGCGGCAGTGCCGGCACGGTATGGCTGGGCGAGGGTCCCGAAGGGGCCGTGGCCATCAAGCTGTTGCGTGAGGATCTCGCCTCCGACCAGGAGCTCGTCGGCCGCTTCGTACAGGAGCGGGCGGCGCTGCTGAGCCTGGACCACCCGCACGTCGTCGGCGTCCGCGATCTCGTCGTCGACGGCAACGACCTGGCCCTGGTCATGGACCTCGTACGGGGCACCGACCTGCGCACCCGGCTGGAGCGCGAGCGCCGGCTGGCCCCGGAGGCGGCCGTCGCCATCGCCGCCGACGTCGCCGACGCGCTCGCCGCCGCGCACGCGGCCAGGATCGTGCACCGCGACGTCAAGCCGGAGAACGTCCTCCTCGACATGCAGGGCGCCCTCGGCCCCGGTGGCGCGCACCCCGCGCTGCTCACCGACTTCGGCATCGCCCGCCTCGTCGACTCGCCCCGCACGACCCGCACCACCAAGGTCATCGGCACCCCCGACTACCTCGCCCCGGAGATCATCGAGGGCCTCCCGCCGCGTGCCTCCGTGGACGTCTACGCGCTGGCCACCGTCCTGTACGAGCTCCTCGCCGGCTTCACGCCCTTCGGCGGCGGCCACCCGGGGGCGGTGCTGCGCCGCCATGTCACCGAGAGCGTCGCGCCGCTGCCCGGCATCCCCGACGAGCTCTGGCAGCTGCTCCTGCAGTGCCTGGCCAAGGCCCCCGCCTCCCGGCTGCGCGCGCCCGAACTGGCCGCGCGGCTGCGCGAGATGCTGCCCGGACTGGCCGGCATCCCGCCCCTGGACATCGACGAGCCGGACGGCGACCACCCGGAGGACGAGCCCGACGGGACGTCCCCCGGGGCCCGCGAGGAAACGCTTTACCCGCCGGTGGCGCCGGGCGATGCCACCCCGCCGCGCGGCGCGGTGCCGCTCGTCCAGGGCGCCGCGCCCGACTCCAACCGGGAGACGCACACGAGCATGCGCGTCCCGGGTCCCGACGAACTCGCGGGCGGCGCGCACGGCACCGCGCGGGCCCCACGGGTCACCGGCGAGCGCCGCGCGGGCTCGGCCCGCCACGCGTCGCCGGCGGCGGTGCGCCGCCGCCGCATCAAGCTCGGCGCGGCGGCCGCCGCGGTGGCGTTGGCCGCGGGCGTCGCCGGAGTACTGGCCTCCGGCGACGACGACGGGGGCGACGCGAAGCCGGGGGTTCACCAGTCGGAGCCGGACGGGCCCTGACGATCCGCGCGTCCGATGGGCTTGGGCTGCGGTTGGGGGGCACGTAAGCGATCAGGCGCGCCTTGTGAGCAGGATCACAAGAAGCCGGACGGGAAACGGTCGCCCCCACCACCCACGCCCGCCGCAGGCGCGACGGCGGGAAACCCCCGCGGCGGGACGGTCGAAAACGGGGCGAGCACAGTTGTCTGCGGCAGCCGTTAGGCTGGGTGCGTGGCAGTCGTCGATGTTTCCGAAGAGCTGAAGTCCCTCTCCTCGACCATGGGGTCGATCGAGGCCGTCCTGGACCTCGACAAGATGAGGGCCGATATCGCCGTGCTCGAGGAGCAGGCCGCGGCGCCGTCCCTGTGGGACGACCCGGAGAGCGCGCAGAAGATCACCAGCCAGCTGTCGTTCCTGCAGGGCCAGCTGCGCCGGGCCGAGGAGCTGCGCGGCCGGGTCGACGACCTCGAGGTGCTCTTCGAGCTCGCCGAGGCCGAGGACGACGAGGACGCCCGCGTGGAGGCCGAGGCCGAGCTGGAGTCCGTCCGCAAGGCGGTGGACGAGCTGGAGGTCCGCACCCTGCTGTCCGGCGAGTACGACTCCCGTGAGGCGGTCGTCAACATCCGCGCCGAGGCCGGCGGGGTGGACGCCGCCGACTTCGCCGAGAAGCTCCAGCGGATGTATCTGCGCTGGGCCGAGCGCCACGGCTACAAGACCGAGCTGTACGAGACGTCGTACGCGGAAGAGGCCGGCATCAAGTCGACCACCTTCTCCGTCCAGGTGCCGTACGCCTACGGCACGTTGTCCGTGGAGCAGGGCACGCACCGTCTGGTGCGTATCTCGCCGTTCGACAACCAGGGCCGCCGCCAGACCTCGTTCGCGGGTGTCGAGGTGCTGCCCGTGGTCGAGAAGACCGACCACATCGAGATCGACGAGTCCGAGCTGCGGGTGGACGTCTACCGGTCGTCCGGGCCCGGTGGCCAGGGCGTGAACACCACGGACTCGGCGGTCCGGCTGACGCACATCCCCACCGGCATCGTCGTCTCCTGTCAGAACGAGCGCTCGCAGATCCAGAACAAGGCGTCCGCGATGAACGTCCTCCAGGCCAAGCTGCTCGAACGCCGCCGCCAGGAGGAGCAGGCCAAGATGGACGCGCTCAAGGGCGACGGCGGCAACTCCTGGGGCAACCAGATGCGTTCGTACGTCCTGCACCCTTACCAGATGGTCAAGGACCTGCGGACCGAGTTCGAGGTCGGCAACCCGACGGCCGTGCTGGACGGCGACATCGACGGCTTCCTGGAGGCCGGGATCCGCTGGCGCAAGCAGCAGGAGAAGTAGCCAAGCGGGGAAGCGGGCGGCTTCTGACGCGCCCTCTGCGGGCCTTCCGGCGCCCCTTTTTGACCCCGGAACGCCTCCGGAAAGCCCCCGGAAACACCCGCAAACACCAGGAAACAACTGCCACTCCTCGGAGGGCAGTTGTTTTTGATGTGGCGGTTAGGTCACAGTCGTACGTCCATGTAACGCCCATCCCACGGCAATTCGGGCATCGAGCCTTTATTCGACCTTGACGATGTTGGGAGAACTGGGAAGGCTTGGCGCGGCATGCGTATGTCTGGGGCGCGTGTATGAACGGGGAGATTGAGTGGCCTGCCTGCTGTGCGGCGTCGTGACTCGGGTACCCCCATCGGCCGTCGCCCCGTACAGCGATGCACCATTGACAGTTCAGCTACTGGGGGTAGCAGGCACATGACGAAGAAGACGCGGCTGCGCGTAGCGCGCATTGCGGCCGGTGCGGTGATCGCGGCCGGTGCGTCGCTCACCGCGGCCGGCGCCGCTTCCGCGGCCAGCCCGGGTGACACCGGCGGCAGCGACGGCGGCATCATCGGCGGGATCATCGGCGGGATCATCGGCGGCGGCGACTCCGGTGGTGACACCGGCGGCGACAGCGGTGGCGACACCGGTGGTGACACCGGCGGCGACAACGGTGGCGAGATCGGCGGCGGCGAGATCGGCGGCGGCGAGGACGGCGGTGACAGCGGCAGCGTGATCGGCGGTGACTCCGGCTCCACCGGCGACAGCGGCTCCACCGGCGACTCGGGCTCCACTGGCGACAGCGGCTCCACCGGCGACAGCGGCAGCACCGGCGACTCCGGCTCGACCGGCGACTCCGGCAGCACCGGCGACTCGGGCTCCACCGGCGACTCCGGCTCCACCGGTGACTCCGGCTCCACCGGTAACTCCGGTTCCACCGGCAACTCCGGCGGTAACGGCAACTCCGGCTCGACCGGTAACTCCGGCTCCACCGGCGACTCCGGCAGCACCACCGGTGACGGCACGGGCACCGACAACGAGAACACCCAGCCCGCCGAGCAGCCGGGCCAGGGCAAGGAGCAGATCACCGACACTCCTGGCCAGGCCAAGCAGCAGGCCAAGGGTGGCGAGCTGGCCGAGACCGGTTCCTCCGGTACGACCGTCCTGCTCATCGGCGCGGCGACCATGATCGCGGGCGGTGTGGGCTTCCGTATGCTGCCCCGCCTGATCAACAAGAACGGTGGCGGCGCGGCAGCGGCCTGACGCTGACGCGGCACACAGTCGCCCAGCCACGTAGCCGGACGGCTACGCGGCGCAACGAAGGGCCCGGGACGCGCTCGCGTCCCGGGCCCTTCGGGTGTCTGAGGGGCGACGGCCCCACCCATGCCCCAGAGTGCCGACAGCCCCCTCAACGGGCCTCAGTCACCGCTTCACGGGCGTCCTGCCGGTATCCCTAGCCGCCCTGGACGGCCTGGCTGAGCAGCACACCGACCGCGATCAGCAGGACCAGCAGTGCCACCAGCATCGCGGGGTTGAGCTGGGCGAACATCCCGCCCGCCTGATGCCGAAGATGCTCCCTGCTCGCCCGGCACACAGGGCAGCGGCCCTCGCTCACAGGGGCCGCGCAGTTGGCGCACACCAATCGGTCGTACGTCATGCGACCTCCTTCTCCACTGCGCCAACGCACCGGAAGGCGCATTGGTTCCCCCTACCACTGTGCCAGGTCCCCGACGGAACGGCGCGCCCCGTGGAATTCCCGCTGAATCCCGGCCGCATCCGGGCCGAATCCTCGCGAAATTGTGCGCCTTTTGTCCCGTAGATGCCGTGAAGAACGGCACCAACCCATGACGGTGACTGCACCGGAACGCGAGGTTCGCGTAGGGTCACGCTCACCGACGGGAAGCCGTGACCCGGCAACCGTGCCCCTATCCAGGTCGACCGTGGTGCATCAGTGATCCGATTCGACAACGTCTCCAAGACCTACCCGAAGCAGAACCGCCCCGCGCTCAGGGACGTCTCCCTGGAGATCGAGCGCGGCGAGTTCGTCTTCCTGGTGGGCTCCTCGGGCTCCGGTAAGTCCACCTTCCTGCGGCTGCTCCTGCGCGAGGAGCGGGCCAGCCATGGCCATGTGCACGTACTGGGGAAGGACCTCGCGAAGCTGTCCAACTGGAAGGTGCCGCAGATGCGGCGCCAGGTCGGCACGGTCTTCCAGGACTTCCGGCTGCTCCCCAACAAGACGGTGGGGCAGAACGTCGCCTTCGCGCTCGAGGTCATCGGCAAGCCGCGCGGACAGATCCGCAAGACGGTTCCCGAGGTCCTCGAACTCGTCGGCCTCGGTGGCAAAGAGGACCGTATGCCCGGTGAGCTCTCCGGTGGTGAACAGCAGCGCGTCGCCATCGCGCGGGCCTTCGTGAACCGCCCGATGCTGCTCATCGCGGACGAGCCCACCGGAAACCTCGACCCGCAGACCTCCGTCGGCATCATGAAGCTGCTGGACCGGATCAACAGGACCGGTACGACGGTGGTCATGGCCACCCACGACCAGCAGATCGTCGACCAGATGCGCAAGCGGGTCATGGAACTCGAAAAGGGCCGGCTCGTACGCGACCAGTCGCGCGGCGTGTACGGCTACCAGCACTGAAAGGACGCCATGCGCGCCCAGTTCGTCCTGTCGGAGATCGGCGTCGGTCTCCGCCGTAACCTCACGATGACCTTCGCCGTCATCGTCTCCGTCGCCCTCTCGCTCGGCCTGTTCGGCGCGTCGCTGCTGATGCGCGACCAGGTCAGCACGATGAAGGGCTACTGGTACGACAAGGTCAACGTCTCGATCTTCTTCTGCAACAAGAACGATGCCGCGGCCGGCACCAACTGCGCCAAGGGCGCCGCCACCCAGCAGCAGAAGGACGACATCAAGGCCGAGCTGAACCGGCTGCCGATCGTGCAGAAGCCGGTCCAGTACGAGTCCAGCGACCAGGCGTACAAGCACTACAAGGAGCAGTTCGGCGACACGCCCGTCGCCGGGCTGGTGACGCCCGACCAGCTCCCGGAGTCGTTCCGCGTCAAGCTGAAGGACCCGACGAAGTACTCGGTCATCAAGTCGGCGTTCTCCGAGCGGCCCGGTGTGCAGGAGGTACAGGACCAACGGGACACCGTTGAGCCGCTGTTCAACCTGCTCAACGGCATGAATATCGCCGCACTGTGTGTGATGGGGCTGATGCTGGTCGTTGCGCTGATGCTGATCGTCAACACCGTGCGGGTGTCGGCGTTCAGCCGGAGGCGGGAGACGGGGATCATGCGGCTGGTGGGAGCGTCCAGCTTCTACATCCAGATGCCGTTCATCCTGGAGGCCGCCATCGCCGGCCTGCTCGGCGCCGCGTTCGCCTGCGTGCTGATCGTCGGCGGCAAGTACATCCTGGTCAACAACTGGCTGGCGGAGAAGATCCAGGTCATCAACTTCATCGGCTGGGACTCGGTGGCCGCGGTACTGCCCCTGGTGCTGCTCATCGGGCTGCTGATGCCCGCTCTGGCCGCGTTTTTCGCACTGCGCAAGTACCTCAAGGTGTGAGCTTTGCCAAGGGCGCCGTACGGTCAACTCACCGTGCGGCGCCCTTTTGTCGCCTAGACTCACCGGCATGTCGGGCCCGTGTTCGTACGACCGGCCTCGCCGCATTCGCCGCGGGGCGGCCCTGACGTTGGTATTTGCGAGCATGCTCGCCACCGGCGCGGCAACCGGGATCTGGAGCGACGGCGCCGAGGGCGCCGAGTCGCGGCCCGCCGGCAGCCCGATAGCTGCCGGACACGCCCCCGCCGCCCGTACCGCGGACCGCGAGGCCGTCGAACGGGCCGCCTCCCAGGCCATCGAGGACGGCAAGTCCGGGTCGAAGGCCGCCGCCGACGTCGTCAGCCGCAGCGGCGACCGCTGGTCAACGGTCTACACGGCCGGCGAGTTCGAGGACTTCCAGCAGCAGTTGGACGGCGCGTACGTCGGCGTCGGCCTCTGGGTACGGCAGGCGGACGGTGGCCGGATCGCGGTGTCCCGCGTCCAGCCCGGCAGCCCCGCCGCCCGCGCCGGGATCGCCGTCGGCGACCGGCTCCGCGCCATCGACGGCCGGGCCTCCCAGGGCCGGCCGGTCACCGAGATCGTCGGCCGGCTGCGCGGCGTCCCCCAGGGAGCGCGCGGCCCCGCCGCCGGCGCCGGCACCCCCGTCGAGCTGGACCTCCAGCGCGGCGACCGGCGCTGGACCACGACCCTGCACCGCACCCGCCTCAGCACCCAGAACGTCACCGTCGACCGCGTGGGCGGCCGCCACGGACTGACCCGCATCAAGATCACCGCGTTCGCCAAGGGCACCGGAGCGGAGGTCCGCCGGGCGGTCCGCGACGCCTCCCCGCACGGCGGACTCCTGCTCGACCTGCGGGGCAACACCGGCGGCCTGGTCACCGAGGCCGTCGCCACCGCCTCCGCCTTCCTGGACGGCGGCCTGGTCGCCACCTACGACGTCGACGGCAGCCAACGCGCCCTGTACGCCGAGGGCCACGGCGACACCCGGATCCCGCTGGTGGTGCTGGTCGACGGCGGCACGATGAGCGCCGGCGAACTGCTGGCCGGCGCCCTCCAGGACCGCGGCCGGGCGATCGTCGTCGGCTCACCGACCTTCGGCAAGGGCTCGGTGCAGATGCCCACCGAGCTGCCCGACGGCTCGGTCGCCGAGCTGACCGTCGGCCACTACCGCACACCGTCGGGCCGGGCCGTCGACGGCCATGGCATCACCCCCGACCTGATCGTCGACGGCGGGGCGGAGAAACGGGCCCGCACGGTATTGAGTGGCCTCGGCACGGGTGCTTAGTGCGAAAATGGCGGCACTATGAGCAAGCAGACCAAGGACAAGGACAAGAACCCCGGGCGCAAGCTCGTCGCGCAGCACAAGAAGGCGCGGCACGACTACCACATTCTGGACACCTATGAATGTGGCCTGGTGCTGACCGGCACCGAGGTGAAGTCGCTGCGGCAGGGGCGGGCGTCGCTGGTGGACGGATTCATCCAGATCGACCGCGGCGAGGCATGGCTGCACAACGTGCACATCCCGGAATACGCACAGGGAACCTGGACCAACCACAGCGCGCGCCGCAAGCGGAAGCTGCTGATGCACCGCGCGGAGATCGACAAGCTGGAGTCCAAGAGCCAGGAGTCCGGCCACACCATCGTGCCGCTGGCCCTCTACTTCAAGGACGGCCGGGCCAAGGTCGAGATCGCGCTGGCCAGGGGAAAGAAGGAGTACGACAAGCGGCAGACGCTGCGTGAGCAGCAGGACCGTCGTGAGACGGACCGGGCGATTTCGGCGGCACGGCGGCGGCAGCGGGCCTGAGAGTCCCCTGCCGGGGCCGCCGGGGAATATGCTGGCGACGTCGTCCGTTGTTCACGTACGATGGCAGCGCACCCCAGGAGGGTGCATGTGGCACCTTTATCGGTGCTTGATAAAAAAACATGGGGATGATCGGTTTCGACAGCGGATGTCGAAGCAGGGGAAGCGAGTCGAGGAAGCGGCAATGATCTCGTTAACCATATGTCGCAACCAATAATCGCCAACACCAAGCGCGATTCCTTCGCCCTCGCTGCCTAAGTAGCGACTTGCGAAGTGTCAGCCCGGGGCTGTTCCCGACCCGGATCCTGGCATCAGCTAGGGAACTAAACTTCTAGACCCGGTCACGGGGTCCAGAAGGAAATCAAACAGTGGCTGGGCCCGTCGGAGACTTGTTCGCGTGATCTCCGGGGCCGAGAAAATCGCAGCGAACTGCACTCGGAGAAGCCCTGATTCTGCACCGTTGGACGCGGGTTCGATTCCCGCCATCTCCACAATTCCCATGTGAGGCCCAGGCCCCGTGTGTCCGAGAGGACACCGGGGCCTGAGTCGTTTATCGCTCCGCAACGAAACGGCCGGCATTGCTCGGCAACGAAACGACCAGGGCGAGAGCGGCCGCCACGGCGGGCACGACATACGCCGGGCCCGGCCCCGCCAGGTGATCCACCGCCCAGCCACCCACCGCCGAGCCCGCCGCGATGCCCGCCAGGAGAGCGGTGACGGCCAGTGTCATGCCCTCGTTCAACTGAGCCGCCGGAGTACGGGATTGGACCAGGCCCATACCGGTGACCATCGTCGGGGCGGTCACCATCCCCGCCAGCAGCAGCGCGACGGCCAGGGTCGGCAGGCTCCCCGTCGCGGCGGCCGCCAGGGGCAGCAGCATCAGGACGGCCATGGCGGCCAGGCAGCCCAGGAACCTCCTGCCCGCCGCGCCCGCAGGCCGCAGCAGACCATAGAGCAGGCCCGCCGCGCAGGAACCGGCCGCCTGGAGCGCGAGCATGCCGCCGGCCACGCCCCGTACACCATGATCGTCCGCGAACGCGATCGTCACGACTTCGAGCGAACCGAAGATCGCGCCGGTGGAGAGGAAGGTGACGAGGAGGGGCGGCAGCCCCGGGAGGCGGAGCGGCGAACGAGGACGGACGGCCGTCTTGGGCGCGACGGGCGGCTCGGTGGAGCGCTGCGCCGCGAAGAGCAGCACCCCGGCCAGCAGCAGCGCCGCCGCCACCGCCGTACCCGCCTCCGGGAAGAGGGCGGTGCACAGCAGCGTCGCCAGCACCGGACCGAGCATGAAGCACAGCTCGTCCGCCGCCTGCTCGAAGGAGTTCGCGGTGTGCCGGGCGGCCGGATCGTCACGGAACAGATGCGCCCAGCGCGCCCGGGACATCCCGCCCGTGTTGGGCGTGGTGGCCGTGGCGGCGTACGAGGCGAACAGGGTCCAGGCGGGCGCGTCATAACGCACGCAGAGGAGGAGGGAGAGCGAGCCGAGGGCGGCGAGAGCGGTGGCCGGGACGGCGATACGGGCCTGCCCATAGCGGTCGACCAGACGGGCCGTCCACGGTCCGACCAGCGCCGTCGCCGCCAGCCCGGTCGCCACGACCGCACCGGCCAGCGCATACGAGCCACGCGACCCCGCGATCATCAGGACCGCGCTGACGCTGAGCATGCCCATGGGAAGCCGGGCCAGCAGGTTGGCGACGGTGAACGCCCGGGTCCCCGGCACGGCGAAAATCCGACGGTACGGGGCGGCGAGGGCACGCACCCGCCCACGGCCACGACGGACGCGCCGGCGCGGCCGTACGGGAGGGGCGGCGGCAGGGCGGGCGGTGACAGGGCGGGCGGTGACGGGTCGGGCGGCCAGGAAGAGGATCATGCCCTCTACGGTCGCGGCAGCACCCACCGCACGTCCAACACCTGATCAGCGCCAATTCACGCACCTGCGTTGTCAATTCGGCAAGCAGTCCCGCGCGCCGTTCAGTGCCAGGATGAGCCCGTGCCGTACGACATAGACCCCCGGCTGCTGCGCGCCTTCACCGCCGTCGCCGACGAACTCCACTTCACCCGCGCCGCCGCCCGCCTGTACACCGCCCAGCAGGCACTGAGCCGCGACATCCGACGCCTGGAACGGGAGCTGGGAGCCGACCTGTTCGTCCGCACCACACGCCAGGTCGCCCTCACCGCGGAAGGCGAACGCCTGCTCCCCTACGCACAGCGGGTGTTGGCGGCACACGACGAGCTGGCGGCCGCCTTCCGCGCGGACCCCGAGCGACCGCTGCTGGTCGACGTCGGCGTGCCGATCGGCACCGCGCACCGAGTGCTGGAGGACGCCCGCCGCCGGCTACCGGACAGCTGCGAACTGGTCGCCCGCTTCCACAGCGGCCTGACCGGCGCGGCCGGCGAACTCCTGGCCGGACGCCTGGACGTCTCCTTCGGACGCTTCGCCGCACTGCCGCACACCGTACGGGCCGAACTCGACCACCAGCCCGTCCGACTGGAGCCCATGACCGTACTGCTCGACGAGAACCACCGGCTGGCCGCCCGCACCACCGTCCCGCTCGCCGAACTCGCCGGCGAAACGCTCTACGCCGGCGCCGGAAACCCCCAGACCGCCGAATGGACGGACCTGGCCGCCCGCCTCTTCGAAGGCCGGGGCATCGCGATGGCCGCACCGTTCCCGGAAATCGACGGCTCCCGCGAATTCACCCGCGTGGTACGCAAACAGGGATGGGCGGTACTGGCCAGCGTCGAATTCATCGACGTACCGGGAATGGTGCTACGGCCCCTCGTCGACCCCGTACCGCTCTCCCCGATCGCCATGGTGTGGCGACGCGGGCTACGCCACCCCGGACTCGACGCGCTGCGCGCCGCCGCACGTGAACTCGGCGAAAAAGACGCCTGGTTGGCGAAACCCGAATCCGACTGGTGGCTGCCGGAAACGGACGCCACGGCAATGGGCCTGCGCTGATTTCGGGCCCTCAGGCAACCCCGAGCCCGCGAAACCCTTCCTTAACGGCAGGGAATCTTACGCGGAACGAACAGGGGGAGTCGTGCGTCGACGATCACTACTCGCGGCGACGGCCGCGCTCACTTTGACCGTCACCCTAGGCCTGGGACTCATCGGCTGCGGCTCACCACGCATGGCCGCCCTGCACGCCGACTGCACGACGAAGAACCTGCGCTGGAAACTCACCCTGCTGAAGAAGAAGCCGCACAGCGCACAGCGTGATGCGCGGCTGTCCAGCATCAACAAGGGCCCGGGAGCGTGTGTCTTCCGCGGCTTCCCGGTCTTCGCGGTCCACGTCGGCAAGGGCCCCATGTCCGACGGCAAGGGGCGCGGCCAGACCATGCCCATAGACCTGCGGCGCGGCGGCACGGTGACGACCGCACTGCGCTACAAGGACTCCGACCGGGCCACACAGCCCGAGGGCTGCCTCGTCAGCAACGACACGGCGGTGGTCGGCGCGCCGCGCGACACGGGATACGGACGGCCGATAACCGCTCGGGACGAGGCGGGCAGGCGGGCCCAGATGAACATCTGCGAGGACGTCGTCTGGATGAGCCCGCCCAAGGAAGTTGCCGAGTAGCCCCGGTTACGCGCCCGTTGCGGCTGCGGCGGCAGCTGCGTCCGCCGCGAACGCGGTGAACTCCGCCCAGGCGGCGGGGGAGAGGTCCAGGTGCGGCCCGTCCGGGTCCTTGGAGTCACGGACATGGACGGTGGTGGGGTGGGCGGAGACTTCGATGCAGGCGCCGCCTTCGCCGCTGCTGTAGCTCGACTTCCGCCAGTCGTAGGCGACTTCGATGCAGGCGCCGCCTTCGTCGCTGCTGTAGCTGGACTTGAACCATTTCAGGTTGGTCATTGCTCTCCTAGCAGCCGCTCCAGCAGGCCCTTGGTTTCCTCTGCGTTGAGGGCCTGCATCCTCAGCATTCCATACTTCTGAGTGAGGATGCTGACGTAGTCGGGGTCGGCGTGAAGCTCGCTGCTGCGGTGGATCTCGGTGTAGGCGAGGTGCTCATGGTCCGGGGTCTCCAGGAGTACGAATGGTCCCGCGAGCCCTGCGTGAGCCTCGCAGCTGAGCGGCAGGACCTGGATCGAGACACCGGGGAGGTCGGCGCATTCACGAAGGTGTCGGAGCTGATCGCGCATGACACGGACGCCGCCGAGGCGAGCGAGCAGCATCGCCTCGGAGATTACGAAGCTGGCATTAACCGGCCGCTGCTTGTGCAGGATCTGCTGGCGTTCCAGACGGGCCGCGACCCGCTGCTCGATCTCGTCTTCGTTGAGGGGCGGAATGCTGCAACGGAACGTGGCGCGCGCGTAGTCCTCGGTCTGGAGCAGGCTGGGGATGACGCCGTTCTCGAACCAGCAGAGCGAAATGGCCTCCTGCTCGCGGTTCATAAAGTCCTCGGCCCAAACCGGAAACTTCTCCCGCTTCGGCAGCCTCTCCACTCCCACCGCCAGCGCCCCACCCGTACGTAGCACCTCGTCGATCTTCTCCGCCAGGTGCGGCAGCAGCGGCCGCCGCCCCTGCTCGATCGACCCGATCGTCTGCTCGGACGCGCCCGCGCGTTTCCCCAGTTCACCTTGCGTGAGTCCGGCATTGACGCGGAACAGCGCCATGATCGCGCCGAGGACTTCAGTGTTCGCGGACTGCCTGTTCATTGGTTTCATGCCCTACCCACTCCCCCTGTGACGGCCATCGTGACCGTCCGTGCACTCGTACTCTCTCTGGGTACGGGTCGCACCCTCACCGCACACCACACCGCCCCGTGAGAGCAAGGTTTCGCGGCGGTCACTTCCCGCCACGGGCCGGAAACGCGCCGTCCCTAACTTCGAAGCGAGGGTGCTGCCGCACGGGCAGCCGGGGCTGCTGATCGGGAGGCGCGATGTCCGGGCGTGAGGGAGGCCGATGGATCCAGGAGTGGGATCCGGAGGACGAGGGGTTCTGGCAGGAAAAAGGCGAGAAGATCGCGCGGCGGAATCTGATCTTCTCGGTGCTTTCCGAGCACATCGGGTTCTCCGTGTGGAGCCTGTGGTCGGTGATGGTGCTGTTCATGGGGCCGGAGTACGGGTTCGACCCGGCCGACAAGTTCTTCCTGGTCGCGGTGCCGACCCTGGTCGGCGGTGTGCTGCGGGTGCCGTACACCTTCGCGGTGGCGAAGTTCGGCGGGCGTAACTGGACGATCATCAGCGCGCTGATGCTGCTGGTGCCCACCATCGCAGCCTGGGTGGTGATCGAGCCGGGCACGTCGTACAGCACGTTCATCCTGGTCGCGGCGCTCGCCGGGGTCGGCGGCGGTAACTTCGCCTCCTCGATGACCAACATCAACGCCTTCTACCCGCTGCGGAAGAAGGGGTGGGCGCTGGGCCTGAACGCCGGTGGCGGCAACATCGGCGTACCGGTCATCCAGCTGGTCGGACTGCTGGTCATCGGCACGGCGGGTGCCACGCAGCCGCACATCGTGCTGGGGGTCTACATCCCGCTGGCGGTCGTCTCGGCGGTGCTCTGTGCGCTGTTCATGGACAACCTCGCGCCGGTGAAGAACGACACCGGCGCGGCCAAGGACGCGGCCCGTGACGCGCACACCTGGATCATGGCGGTGCTGTACATCGGCACCTTCGGGTCCTTCATCGGCTACAGCTTCGCGTTCGGGCTGGTGCTGCAGAACCAGTTCGCGCAGACGCCGCTGCAGGCCGCGTCGCTCACCTTCATCGGGCCGCTGCTCGGCTCGCTGATCCGGCCGGTCGGCGGCAAGCTCGCGGACCGCTTCGGCGGGGCGCGGATCTCCCTGTGGAACTACGTGGCGATGGGCGCTGCCACGCTCGTCGTGATCTACGCCTCGGCGCAGAAGTCGCTGCCGATCTTCCTGGTCGGCTTCATCTCGCTGTTCGTGCTGACCGGTCTGGGCAACGGCTCCACGTTCAAGATGATCCCCGGCATCTTCCAGGCCAAGGCGCAGCGCATGGGCCTGTCCGGTGAAGAGGCCGCGTCCTACGGGCGCCGGCTCTCGGGTGCGTCCATGGGGCTGATCGGCGCGGTCGGTGCGCTCGGCGGCCTGGGCATCAACCTCGCCTTCCGGCAGTCGTTCATGACGACGGGTTCCGGGACCCCGGCGTTTGTCTCCTTCCTGGCCTACTACGCCCTGTGCGTGGGTGTGACCTGGGCCGTATACCTGCGGCGGGCGGGGCGCGCACCGGTCGCGGCCGAGGCGGATGCGGCCGGGGCGGGCGAGGAGTCGCGGCGGCCGGTGTTCGCCGAGGTGTGACGCGGGCCTCGGCGCAGCGAGCCTACGTAACAGTCGGGAAATGTTGAGGGACCGTGCCTGTCATGTGCTGTTGACAGGCTCGGTCCCAGGCTCGGTCCTCCTCATACGACCGGATGGTTCGACATGCGACCGGACGGTTGGACTCGACGGTTCGATTCGACAACAGAGCGTGGGAATGAATCACTCTCCGTAATTGTTGCCGTAATTAGGAAGTCGAGGAGGAGGCGGCGAGCAGGCAGTGAGCAGCAGGCAGTGAGCGAGGCGCGCGAACAGTGGGCCGAGGTCCTGTCCGGGCCTCTCAGGGCCTGTCCTGCCGGACTCACCAGAGCCCGACAGGACCTCGTCCGGACTCATCGGAGCCCGGTCGTGCCTCGTCCGGACTCACCAGAGTCCGGCCGGGCCTCGTACCGCCAGAGCCGCGGCGGGACGAGGAGCACCATGCACCACACCACTCTGGGCGGAGCGGGACGATCATGATCGATCAGCAGCAGATTCACGGGGAGCCGATCCACGACGCGCAAGGCCACGGCGAGCAAGCCCACGGGGGGCAGGGCCGCGCTGCGCAGGACCACGGGTCGCAGGGGCACGAGGAGCAGCCCCAGCCGGCCGCGCCCACGCCCGCGTCGGCGCCGGCCGTGCGCCCGCTCGACGGGTTCACCGTCGGCGTGACCGCGGCCCGCCGTGCCGAGGAGCTGGGCACGCTGCTGGAGCGGCGCGGCGGCCAGGTGCTGCACGCGCCCGCGCTGCGCATCGTGCCGCTCCCGGACGATGCCGAGCTGCTTGAGGTGACCAGATCGCTGATCGAGGACGCGCCGGACGTCGTCGTGGCGACCACCGCCATCGGGTTCCGCGGCTGGATCGAGGCCGCCGAGGGGTGGGGGTTCGGCGAGGAGCTGCTGGCCCGGCTGTCCGGGGTGGAGCTGCTGGCGCGCGGCCCGAAGGTGCGCGGTGCGATCCGGGCGGCCGGGCTGACCGAGAAGTGGTCGCCGGCGTCCGAGTCGATGGCGGAGGTACTGGACCGGCTGCTGGAGGAAGGCGTGTCCGGGCGCCGGGTCGCCGTACAGCTGCACGGGGAGCCGCTGCCCGGGTTCGTCGAGGCGCTGCGTGCCGGTGGCGCGGAGGTCGTCGGCGTGCCCGTCTACCGGTGGATGCCGCCGGAGGACATAGGGCCGGTGGACCGGCTGCTCGACGCGGTGCTGAGCCGCGGGGTGGACGCGGTGACCTTCACCAGCGCGCCGGCGGCCGCGTCATGGCTGCGGCGCGCGGAGGAGCGCGGCATCCGGGACGAGGTGCTGGAGGCGCTGCGGCAGGACGTACTGCCGGTGTGCGTCGGGCCGGTCACGGCGCTGCCGCTCCAGGGGTACGACGTCCCGACGCTCCAGCCGGAGCGCTTCCGGCTCGGGCCGCTGGTGCAGCTGCTGTGCCGGGAACTCCCGGGCCGGGTGCGGTCGTTGCCGGTCGCCGGGCGGCGGCTGGAGATCCGTGGGCATGCGGTCGTGGTGGACGGTGAGCTGCGGCCGGTGCCGCCGGCCGGGATGGCGCTGCTGCGCGCGCTGGCCCGCCGGCCCGGCTGGGTGGTGTCGCGCGCGGACCTGCTGCGGGCGCTGCCGGGGGCGGGGCGGGACGAGCATGCGGTGGAGACGGCGATGGCCCGGCTGCGGGTGGCGCTGGGCGCGCCGAAGCTGATCCAGACGGTCGTCAAGCGGGGATACCGGCTGTCGCTGGACGCGCATGCGGACACGAACAAGTACAGCGGGGTGTGAGGCGGGGGCGGGTACGCACCGGGGGGCGCGTACCGCGGGGGGTGAGGGCGTAGCCAACGGGGGAGGACGTAGGGCGCCGGGGGCGAGGACGTAGGGCGCCGGTGGGAGGGGATGCGGCTCAGGTCGGGTTGTTGACGCGGATCTTGGACTGGCCGTGCGGGCGCTTTTCCCAGTCGTCCATGAAGCGGGCCTCCAGGCCGTACTTACGGGCCAGGTTCAGCAGGGTCTCGGTGCGGTAGTAGAAGTCCTCGCGCAGCACCTGGTGTTCGGCGCCCTCGGTGCGGTCGAAGGTGAAGTCGAAGAAGCCGCCGGGCGCCAGGATTCGGCCGACGTGCGCGAGGCATTCCTCGATGACGTGGATCGGCGAGTGCGAGAAGACGCTGTGCGCGTGGACGACGTCGAAGTGGCCGGCCGGGAGGAAGTCCAGCTTGAGGTCCTGAGTGATCGTCAGGTGCGGGAGCTTGTCCTGGAGTTCGTACGTCGTCAGGGTCCGCTTCGCCGATATCAGGATATCTGGCGAAATGTCGATGCCGTAGTAGTTGCCGCTGTCGAGGTGGGCGATGAAGCGCCAGCCCGCCCGGAGGTTACCGCAGCCGATGTCGAGCATCCGGTGGCCGGGCTTGAGGCCGTGCTCCGTCAGGTAGGCGAACTGCATCTCGCCCAGCGCCAGCCAGCGTTCATGGCTGCGGCTGCCGACCGCGGCTTCCGGGTTGCGGCCGGTGTCGGAGGCCATCACCGCGCGGTAGTAGTCCACATGGTCCGGGTGCTTGAGGCGCAGCCAGGTGTCCCGTGCGGTGCGCTTCACGTACGGGGTGATGCGTGCCGGATTGCGGACCGCGTAGCCGATTTTGTGGGTGAGGCTGGCGCGGTTCTTGAGCAGCGATACGGGCGAGAGACGCGACGGCGAGAGGCGCGCCGGCGATATGCGGGACGGCGATATTCGGGACGGCGATGTGCGTGACATGGCGGACCTTCGGCTGGGAGGGCTTGTGCACAGTGCGCACGGCAGGGGTCGTGCGCACTGTGCACGAGGCGCGGATCATGGCTATGCATGCACTGTATACATGCTGCGTCTACTCCGGGTGTCTACCTCGGTTTTCTCCGGCGGGTACCGGCCACGGAGGGTTCCGGGCGGCTCATGCGCGGGGCACTCTGGGGGCACACGCGTTTGTTCGCTAAGGAGTGACGGGCACATGGCGGCGCCTCACGACCTGCGGTTCGACTGCGGGCGGATCTGCCTGGATCTGGTGGCCACGACCGACGGCACGCCCGCCGAACGGCTCACCCGACCCGAGGACCTGACGGCCTGGCTGGTCGGCGCGGGGGTGGTGCCGCACGGCGCCCCGCTGGACGGCGTCGACGGCGGCTGGGTCACCCGCTTCCGCGCGCTGCGCGGCCTGTTGCGCCGTGTGGTGCACGACGAACTCCGGGGCCGGGCGGCCGACGCCGACCTGACGCTGCTCAACGCTACCGCCGAGGCCGGTGACCCGCCCGCCGTGCGGGCCGTACGGGCGACGGACGGCGCCCTGACCTGCGAGTTCACCGGCCTGCCGGACTGTGCGGGGCTGCTGGCCGCGGTGGCGCGGGACGCCGTCGCGCTGCTCACCGACGCGGAGGCGCGCGGGCAGCTGCGGCAGTGCGAGGGCGAGAGCTGCTCGCGGGTCTATCTGGACACCTCCCGCGGCCGGCGCCGCCGTTGGTGCTCCAGCGAGGTGTGCGGCAACCGGGAGCGGGTGGCGCGGCACCGGCGGCGGACGATGGAGCGGGGCGAGGGCGGGGCCGCCGCGACCGGTTCCCCTTCCCCGGCTTCCTCCGCCCCGTCCGCCTCCGCCCCGGCTTCTCCTGCCCCGTCCTCCTCCGCCCCCGCTTCCTCCCTCACCGCTCCCTCCGCCCCCGCTTCCCCGCCCGCCGCGAAATTCTTCGCCGGACCCTGAACGCGCCGCCCGTCCCGCCCGTATTCCTCATCGCACGGACCCGCGGCGGTTTCCCCCCGACTGCCCCCCAAGACAGTCGCCGCCGCGGGTCCGTACAAGTCCGATTCATGGCATGATCCCGGGCGCGCACCGGTGATCCGCGCTATCGACCCGGGAGTTGGAGTGCGCAAGGATGCCGGGGTGGCAGACAGGACGACACCTGACGAGGAGCTCATGCGAGCCCTCTACGACGACCACGCGGGACCGCTACTCGCCTTCGTCCTGCGGCTGGTGGCGGGCGACCGGCACCGTGCGGAGGACGTGGTGCAGGAGACGCTGGTGCGGGCCTGGCGTAACGCCGACCAGTTGCAGCGCGCGACCGGCTCGATCCGGCCATGGCTGGTGACCGTCGCCCGACGGATCGTCATCGACGGTCACCGCAGCCGCAAGGCCCGGCCCCAAGAGGTCGATCCGACACCCCTGGAGACGATGCCCGCCGCCGATGTCATCGATCGGGCGCTGCGCCTGATGACGATCTCGGAGGCGCTGGGTGATCTGAGCCAGGCCCACCGAGAGGCCCTCGTCGAGACGTACTTCAAGGAGCGTACGGTCAGCGAGGCGGCGGAGGTGCTGCGCGTACCGGCCGGGACCGTGCGGTCCAGGGTCTTCTACGCGCTGCGTTCCCTGAGGCTCTCCCTTGAAGAACGAGGAGTGACGGAGTGATCCCGCCCACGCAGCCGGACCGGCACAGTGACGTCGGCGCGTACGCGCTGGGCGTCCTGGACGCCGTCGACGCCGAACGGTTCGAGGCGCATCTCGCCGGGTGCGACCGGTGCGCAGCCGAACTCGAAGAGCTGATGGGGCTGGCGCCGCTGCTCGCCGAGTTCAAGGAGTCCGCCCCGACGCCGCAGACCCTCACCGCGGTCCCCGGGCCCGGTCTGCTGGACGGGCTGCTGGGCGAGGTCGCCGCGACCCGCCGCGCCCGTGGCCGGCGCCGGCTGTATCTGGTGGCCGCGGCGGCCGTACTGATCATCGGCGGGCCGCTCGCCGCGGTCGCCCTGACGACGGACCGTGCCGGGGGCGACGTCACGCCGCCGCTGGCGAACGCCGCCCGCGCGCAGTTCGACCAGGGCGAGAAGGTGGCGTCCGTCGACCCGGTCACCAAGGTCGCGGCGGGCGTGTCCATGGCGTCCAAGACCTGGGGCACTCAGGTCGTCCTCCAGCTCGCCAACGTCAAAGGGCCGCTGACCTGCGATCTCGTCGCGGTGGGCAAGGACGGGCGGCAGGAGGCGGTCACCACTTGGGCGGTCCCCGAGGGCGGCTACGGCATCAAGGGCAGCACCGCGAAGTGGAACCGGGAGCCGCTGTACGCCACGGGTGGCGCGGCCCTCAATCGCGGTGACATCGACCGCTTCGAGGTCCGCACGCTGGAGGGCAGGCGGCTGGCGACGGTGCGGGTGTGAGGGCGGACCGTGCGGGTGTGAGGGCGGACCGAGGGCGGACCGTGCGGGCCGGTCGGCCGGTCGGCTGATCCGCCGGGCCGGCCGGGACGGTCCCGGGTGCCCATCCGGTCGGGTTTCGCGCCGCGCCCGCGTCAACATCCGACCGAACACGCCCAAATTTGTCCCTTTAGCCAGGTGCGCGCGGTGGCCGGTTCGCGTACGGTTGACGGCTGCCCTACGCACAGCAGAAGGGGGCCTGGGTGGCCGCGCAGAACGCCACGCACGCACCGGATCACACACCGGACACCACCGGGGAGTCCGTTCGCGACCGCGAGATCGAGGCCGAGCAGACGCACCTGGACCGCGTCTACCGGCGCCTCGAGGAGAAGATCCACGAGGCCGAGTTCCTGATGGACGACGCCGCCAAGCGCGGCCAGGTCGGCACGCCCGGCGCGCTCGCCGAGCGGGACGCCCAGGTCTTCCAGGCCGGCATGCATCTCCATCGCCTGAATTCCGAGTACGAGGACTTCCTCTTCGGCCGGGTCGACCTGCTCCTGGGCAAGGACGGCCAGAAGGGCCCGGACGGCGCCTACACCTCCGTCGAGCCCGCCGACGGCGCGATCGAGAACAACCGCGCCGAGATCGCCGAGACGCTGCACATCGGCCGCCTCGGAGTCCTCGACGCGGACTACTCGCCGCTGGTCATCGACTGGCGGGCGCCGGCCGCCGCGCCCTTCTACCGCGCCACCCCGGTCGCCCCGGGCCGGGTCGTCCGCCGCCGCGTCATCCGCTCCAAGGGCCGCAGGGTGCTGGGCGTCGAGGACGATCTGATGCGCCCGGAGATCACCGCGACGCTGGACGGCGCGGAGCTGCCGGCGATCGGTGACGGCGCGCTGATGGCCGCGCTCGGCCGGGCCCGCAGCCACACCATGCGGGACATCGTGGCCTCCATCCAGGCCGAGCAGGACATGGTGATCAGGGCGCCCGCCGCGTCCGTCACGGAGGTCGAGGGCGGTCCCGGTACGGGCAAGACCGCCGTGGCGCTGCACCGTGCCGCCTACCTCCTCTACCAGGACCGGCGCCGCTACGCGGGCGGCATCCTCATCGTCTCCCCGACGCCGCTGCTGGTCGCGTACACCGAAGGCGTCCTGCCGTCCCTCGGCGAGGAGGGCCAGGTCGCCATCCGGGCGCTCGGCTCGCTGGTGGACGGGGCCGAGGCGACCGCGTACGACCCTCCGGAGGTGTCCCGGATCAAGGGCTCCAGCCGGATGCAGAAGCTGCTGCGCAAGGCGGCCCGCGGGGCGCTGGAACTGGCGGTGCCGGGGGCGGGCGCGGCGCCGGAGCACGACGGGAACGGTGTGGGCACGGGCGGCGAGAACGCCCAGCTGTCCCTGGAGGACCTCTTCGAGACGGCCGGGGACGACGCCGAGCGGGGCGCGGCCGGCGGCGGTCGCAGACGGCGGTCCAGAGCCCCGCGCCCCGGACCGGGCCCCGCCCTGCCGACCGCACCCGCCGTGAGCCCGCCGTCCCGCCTGCGCGTCGTCGCGTTCGGCGGCCGGATCGAGCTGCACGCCGACGAGCTGCGCGCCATCCGGCAGTCCGCGCTCGGCGGGACCGCACCGGTCAATCTGCTGCGCCCGCGCGCCCGCCGGCTGATCCTCGACGCCCTGTGGGCCAAGTCGGGTGCCGCCCGCCGCTACACGGATCCCGAGCTGGCCGCCGAGGCCCGCCAGGGCTTCGACGAGGACATCACCACCGAGTCCGATTTCCAGGAGTTCCTGGACGCCTGGTGGCCGGAGCTCACTCCGCGCGGGGTGCTGGCCGCGATGTCCGACGAGCGGGTGCTGGGGCGTTGGGCGCGGCGTGTCCTCAACCCGCGTGAGGTGCGCCAACTCGCCCGTTCGCTGCGGCGGCTGGACGCCGAGGGGCACGGTCCGCTGTCCGTGCACGATGTCGCGCTGCTGGACGAGCTCCAGTTGATCCTCGGTGCGCCGATGCGGCCGGCGAAGCAGCGGGAGGTCGACCCGCTGGACCAGTTGACGGGCCTGGAGGAGCTGTCGACCTTCGCGGACCGTAACTCCGGTGGCCGTGGCCGGCGGGAGCGGCTGGAGGAGGAACGTACCGACTACGCCCATGTCATCGTCGACGAGGCGCAGGATCTGACGCCGATGCAGTGGCGGATGGTCGGCCGGCGCGGCCGGCACGCCACCTGGACCGTGGTCGGCGACCCGGCGCAGTCCTCGTGGTCGGACCCGGACGAGGCGGCGGTCGCCCGCGACGAGGCGCTCGGCGCGCGGCCGCGCCGCCGCTTCACGCTGACCGTGAACTACCGCAACCCGGCGGAGATCGCCGAGCTGGCGTCCCGGGTGCTGGCGCTGGCGATGCCCGGGATGGCGTCGCCGAAGGCGGTCCGTTCGACGGGACTGGAGCCGCGGTTCACGGTCGCCGTGGACGGCGCCGGCGCCGGGGCCGGGACCGGGGCCGGGACCAGGTCTGTGGACGACGCGGAGCTGGCCAAGGCGACGGTGGCGGCGGCCGAGCGGCTGCTGGGCGAGGTGGACGGCACGGTCGGTGTCGTGGTCGCCATGAACCGCCGTGAGCAGGCCCGTAGTTGGCTGGCCGGGCTCGGGGACCGGGTGGTGGCGCTGGGCTCTCTGGAGGCGAAGGGGCTGGAGTACGACGCGACGCTGGTCGTCTCCCCGGCGGAGATCGCCGACGAGTCGCCGGCCGGGCTGCGGGTGCTGTATGTGGCGCTGACCCGGGCCACCCAGCAGCTGACGGTGCTGTCCACCGGGCGCGACGAGCCGGACGCGGACGGGGTGCCGGACCTGCTGCGCGACTGAGGCGCCGGGGTCCTGGCGCGGCCGGGCGGTCCGGACAACTGGGCGGTCTGGGCGGTCTGGGCCGTATGGTCGCCGCCGTACGAGGGGTTTGGAAACCGGCTCCCCGGGACGGGATTCCCTTCCGGGGATGGTTTGTTAGCCTTGGTGACGGCACCGGCTCGATCCAAGCCCCCGGGCCCAACCATCGTCGCTACGAGCGACCACTTGCCGCGAGGCGAGCATGGCGGGTCGGTGCCGCTGACTGTATGAGAGGTCCACGTCACTCCGGTGACGTGGACCTCTTTTGTTGCGCCAGGAGCTTCTCGTATGGTGGAAGTTGTTTTCCGAACGTGCCCGTCTCCGTGAACAAAACGTTCGCAATACGGGGCGGCTACCGCGTACTCCGCGGTAGGTGCGACGATCGGACGGCAAAATTCCAGCGACCCGGTAAAAGCAGAGGAAGTCGGCCATGGCAACGGCGCCCAGCGTCTCGTACTCGATGACGGTTCGGCTGGAGGTCCCGGCCAGCGGGACCGCGGTCAGCCAGCTCACCACGGCCGTGGAGTCCTCCGGCGGGTCGGTCACCGGCCTCGACGTGACCGCGTCCGGCCACGAGAAACTCCGGATCGACGTCACCATCGCCGCGACGTCCACCGCGCACGCCGAGGAGATCGTCGAGGAGCTGCGCGGCATCGAGGGCGTCTCCCTCGGCAAGGTCTCGGACCGTACGTTCCTGATGCACCTCGGCGGCAAGATCGAGATGACGTCGAAGCATCCCATCCGCAACCGCGACGACCTGTCGATGCTCTACACCCCGGGCGTCGCCCGCGTCTGCCAGGCCATCGCCGACAATCCCGAGGACGCCCGCAGCCTGACCATCAAGCGCAACAGCGTCGCGGTCGTCACGGACGGCTCGGCGGTGCTGGGCCTCGGCAACATCGGTCCCAAGGCCGCGCTGCCCGTCATGGAGGGCAAGGCGGCCCTCTTCAAGCGCTTCGCCGGCATCGACGCCTGGCCGCTGTGCCTGGACACCCAGGACTCCGACGCCATCGTGGAGATCGTCAAGGCCATCGCCCCGGGCTTCGCGGGCATCAACCTGGAGGACATCTCCGCGCCCCGCTGCTTCGAGATCGAGGCCCGGCTGCGCGAGGCCCTGGACATCCCCGTCTTCCACGACGACCAGCACGGCACCGCCATCGTCGTCCTCGCCGCCCTGACCAACGCGCTGCGGGTCGTCGGCAAGAAGATCGAGGACGTCCGGGTCGTGATGTCCGGCGCCGGCGCCGCGGGCACCGCCATCCTCAAGCTGCTGATCGCGGCGGGCGTCCGGCACGCCGTCGTCGCCGACATCCACGGTGTGGTGCACGCGGGCCGCACCGACCTGGTCGACGCCGACCCGGATTCGCCGCTGCGCTGGATCGCCGACAACACCAACCCCGAGGGCGTCACCGGCACCCTCAAGGAGGCCGTGGTCGGCGCGGACGTCTTCATCGGCGTCTCGGCGCCCAACGTCCTGGACGGCGACGACGTGGCGAAGATGGCGCAGGGCGCGATCGTGTTCGCACTCGCCAACCCGGACCCGGAGGTCGACCCGGCCATCGCCCGGCAGACCGCCGCCGTCGTGGCCACCGGCCGCTCCGACTTCCCGAACCAGATCAACAACGTCCTGGTGTTCCCCGGCGTCTTCCGCGGCCTCCTCGACGCCCAGTCCCGTACGGTGAACACCGAGATGATGCTGGCTGCTGCCGGCGCGCTCGCGGACGTCGTGCACGACGACGAGCTCAACCCGAACTACATCATCCCCAGCGTGTTCAACGACAAGGTCGCGGGCGCGGTGGCCGGTGCGGTGCGGGACGCGGCGAAGGCCGCGGACCCCAATGTGACGGCTGCCACGGCGCTCTGAGTACGGCGCGTCGCGAGACACGCGGTCCTCAAGGCCCCCATAGGCTGGCGGTGAGCAATGGCCGCCACCTGTGGGTCCGGTACGGAGCGGAGGGTCGCCACTACGAGGCAGTGGCGCTTTTCGTGTGACCCGCCAGGGCGCCGGATTGGCTTTACCGCCGCAGGTAGGGGCAGGATGCGTATTCGGGCGCGAGGGTCTGGTAAGCAGACCCGGGTCCGGGGACTGTCCGAGGGCCCTGGCAGCATCGGCTTCGCTGTGCCTGATATGCGGTCCGCCGCAGGGCACGCCCATTGGCAAGAAGAACACGGGAGTACAAACATGAACCGCAGTGAGCTGGTGGCCGCTCTGGCCGATCGCGCCGAGGTGACCCGCAAGGACGCCGACGCCGTTCTGGCCGCCCTCGCCGAGACCGTTGGCGAGATCGTCGCGAAGGGCGACGAGAAGGTCACCATCCCCGGCTTCCTGACCTTCGAGCGCACCCACCGTGCCGCTCGCACCGCGCGGAACCCGCAGACCGGCGACCCGATCCAGATCCCGGCCGGCTACAGCGTGAAGGTCTCCGCGGGCTCCAAGCTCAAGGAAGCCGCCAAGGGCAAGTAAGTCCCTCGGCGTGACGTAGACGGGCGGCCGCTCCCCTGGGGGGCGGCCGCCCTTTCCTGTGCGCGTGCCGGCGGGAGCCGCCGGGCCCGAACGGCCGCGGGGCGGTGCGCGGAGGCTGTGAAGCCCCGCGCACCGCCCCACGTGCTGGTTCGCGTCGTCGCTCGGTGCCGACCCGGGGGACAACCCCCGGACCCCCGGCCGGCGGCCGTGTCAGCCCTTCAGTGAGCCGTTGGGCAGTTCGACCTCTGCGCCCAGGCTCACCAGCTTCTCCATGAAGTTCTCGTAGCCGCGGTTGATCAGGTCGATGCCGTGCACCCGGGACGTGCCCTGGGCCGCCAGGGCCGCGATCAGGTACGAGAAGCCGCCGCGCAGGTCGGGGATGACCAGGTCGGAGCCCTGCAGCTTGGTGGGGCCGGAGACGACCGCGGAGTGCAGGAAGTTGCGCTGGCCGAAGCGGCAGGCGGAGCCGCCCAGGCACTCGCGGTAGAGCTGGATGTGCGCGCCCATCTGGTTCAGCGCGGACGTGAAGCCGAGGCGGGACTCGTAGACCGTCTCGTGGACGATCGAGAGGCCCGACGCCTGCGTCAGGGCGACGACCAGCGGCTGCTGCCAGTCGGTCTGGAAACCGGGGTGGACGTCGGTCTCCAGGGCGATCGCGTTGAGCGAGCCGCCCGGGTGCCAGAAGCGGATGCCCTCGTCGTCGATCTCGAAGGCGCCACCGACCTTGCGGAAGGTGTTCAGGAAGGTCATCATCGACCGCTGCTGCGCGCCGCGGACGTAGATGTTGCCCTCGGTGGCCAGCGCCGCGGACGCCCACGAGGCGGCCTCCAGGCGGTCCGGCAGGGCGCGGTGGTTGTAGCCGTCGAGCTTGTCGACACCGGTGATCCGGATCGTCCGGTCGGTGTCCATGGAGATGATCGCGCCCATTTTCTGCAGGACGCAGATCAGGTCCTCGATCTCCGGCTCCACGGCGGCGTTCGTCAGCTCGGTGACGCCCTCCGCCAGGACGGCGGTCAGCAGCACCTGCTCGGTCGAGCCGACCGACGGGTACGGCAGCCGGATCTTGGTGCCGCGCAGCCGCTGCGGGGCCTCGAGGTACTGGCCGTCGGCGCGCTTCTCGATCGTCGCGCCGAACTGGCGCAGTACGTCGAAGTGGAAGTCCACCGGGCGGCCGCCGATGTCGCAGCCGCCCAGGCCCGGGATGAAGGCATGGCCGAGGCGGTGCAGCAGCGGGCCGCAGAACAGGATGGGGATGCGGGACGAGCCGGCGTGCGCGTCGATGTCGGCGACGTTGGCGCTCTCGACGCGCGAGGGGTCGAGGATCAGCTCGCCGGGCTCGTCACCAGGGCGGACCGTGACGCCGTGCAGCTGGAGCAGCCCGCGCACGACGCGCACGTCGCGGATGTCGGGGACATTGCGCAGCCGGCTCGGGCCGCTGCCCAGGAGGGCGGCGACCATGGCCTTCGGTACGAGGTTCTTCGCGCCGCGAACCCGGATCTCGCCATCGAGCGGGGTGCCGCCGTGGACAAGCAGTACGTCGTCAGTAGAGACGGTCATGGATCTCGCGTTCCTGGAGACGGGCAGGGCCAAGGGGAAATGGTAAGGGCGCCGGAGGGGGTGTCCGTAGGCCTGTGCGGGCTTCGGGCATGTAATGGCTTTGTCACAACACACTCCGCTACGATCCGCCTTTGATCTGTAATCGTCGTTTGGTCGAGAATTCACCTCGTTGTCTCGAATGGGCGGTTCGCTGCGGCCGCCCGGCAGGCCCGTGCGCCGGTGCTGCCGCCGTACGCCCTGGGCGCTCTCGCACCGGTCCGGCCGTCGACTCCCCGTATCGGCCCAAAGTGCGGGATCATGTGGCCATGACCGAGGTGTCCTCGCTCACAGGCCGGCTGCTCGTCGCGACGCCCGCGCTCGCCGACCCGAACTTCGACCGCGCGGTGGTGCTGCTTCTCGATCACGACGAGGAGGGCTCCCTCGGCGTGGTCCTGAACCGTCCGACGCCGGTCGGTGTGGGCGACATTCTCGCGCCGTGGGCCGCGCTGGCCGGCGAGCCCGGGGTGGTCTTCCAGGGCGGCCCGGTGTCGCTGGACTCGGCGCTCGGGGTGGCGGTGGTGCCCGGGAGCGTCGCCGGGGAGGGCGGCATCCCGTCCTACGAGAGCGGCGCCCGGTCCGGTGGCGCCGACGACGGGGTGGCGGGTGCGCCGGCCGCGGACACGGCGGAGAGCGTGCCGGCCGGTGACGAGCCGCTGGGCTGGCGCCGGGTGCACGGCGCGATCGGCCTGGTGGATCTGGAGGCCCCGCCGGAGCTCCTCGCGGCCGTCCTCGGCAGCCTGCGGATCTTCGCCGGGTATGCGGGCTGGGGGCCCGGCCAGCTGGAGGACGAGCTGGTGGAGGGCGCCTGGTACGTCGTCGAGTCGGAACCGGGGGACGTCTCGTCGCCGGACCCGGAGCAGCTGTGGCGGGCGGTGCTGCGCCGCCAGCGGAACGAGCTGGCGATGGTGGCCACGTACCCGGATGACCCGTCGCTGAACTGAGGCGGGCGGGGGCGAAGCGCGGCTCCCCGGGCCGGTTTCCCGGGCCGGCAAATTTTGTTGACGGCTTGATTATTGTGACGGCTTCGTCATGGGGAATTGTCAGTGCCCGTCGCTATGGTTCGAGGTGTTGGGGACGGCGCGCGGACGCGATGGCGGGTCCGTGCTGGACGAACGGGGAGAGCGCCATGCACAGGCCCAGTGTGCCCGAGGACCTGGACCATCCGGAGCGGTTGTGGGCGCGCGCCGCGACGCTGGCGGTGGTGGCGGCCGCCGTGGACGACTGGGACGAATTCTCCTGGGGCGGCCGGGGGCTGGAGTGCTGGAACGGCGGCGGCTCCTACTGGTGGCGGCTGAAGCTGTTCGAGGACGGCCGGGCGCTGCTGTGCGGCCAGGATTCCGACGGCAGCTATACGCACGACGCGGGCCGGCAGATCGACTTCCTGGCCGGCGGCCCCGAATGGCTGCCCTGGGAGCAGCTGCGGCACGACGCCGAGGGCAACCTCTTCGGCTTCGTCTACTGGTGGCAGGACGGCGCCTGGGCCCGTGCCCCGTACCCCGAGAAGATGCCGGACGACGGCCTGGAGATGGCGATGAGCTGGACCGCGCCCGGTGAGGCCGCGATCGGGCGGATCGTCGACGATCTCGTGGCCCGTACCGAGACGGACGTCGACCCCGCGGCGGCGGTCCGCGCCTTCATGGCGGCCGCCGAGGCGCGTACGGTCCGCGCGGAGGACATCGCCGCGCTGCTGGGCGCGGTCTGCGACCAGGACGCCTGGTACGAGATCCGGCCGGAGGCCGCGCTGGCCTTCGCCACCCAGCTGGGGCTGACGAGCGGCGACCGGGGCGGGGTGCCGGTGGGGTCGTAGGGCGCGGGCTCACGGCCGGTGGCGCGGCGGCCGGGGGACGCGCCGGTCACCCGGCGGCGGGCCGACGCTCCCCGCTTGCGGCGCGCGTGAGTACCCTTGGCACTTATGAGCACTCTTGAGCCCGAGCGCGGGGCAGGTACGGGGACCCTCGTAGAGCCGACACCCCAGGTGTCGCACGGCGACGGCGACCACGAGCGCTTCGCCCACTATGTCCAGAAGGACAAGATCATGGCGAGCGCGCTCGACGGCACTCCCGTCGTGGCGCTGTGCGGCAAGGTATGGGTCCCGGGCCGGGACCCGAAGAAGTATCCGGTGTGTCCCATGTGCAAGGAGATCTTCGAGTCCATGGGCGCCGGTGGCGACAAGGACAAGGGCGGCAAGGACGGCGGCAAGAAGTAGCCGCGGGTTCACAGACCGCAGTCGGTGGTTTCCGGCGGTGAGCGGCGGGTCGTAGCCGTTCATCGCCTGGCGGTGCCCCGCCACGGGTTCGGGCCCGGTCCCTCGCGGACCCGGGCCCGCCGTCGTTCCCGGGACGCGCACTTGCGGGGGCGGGGCATGGCAGCATCGACCGTGATGACCATCCCCCGTGCTGGTCTTCTTCGTACTCGTACAGCACCGGCGGGTATCGGGCCCGTGCGGCGCGGTGAAGGGCTGACGGCATGCCACAGACCGAGACCGACACGGAGAGCGCGACCACGGCCGGGGCTGTGACCGGGGCCGACGCCGCGACCACGGCCGACGGTGCGAACGCGACGGACGCCGAGACGGGCACCGGCACCGCCCCCGGTACCGCCCCGGGCACCGGAAGCGGCCTGATCCCGGCGCCGCTTCGGATCGACGGCCCGTACCGCTGCGCCGTACGGCTCGGCGAGCGGACCGCACTCGCGGCCGCCCCGGGCACCGAGGGCACCGCGCGCTGGCTGCGCGACACCCTCGGCGCGGCCTTCGCGCTGCCCCTGCCGCCCGGCCCCGACGACGCGGCGGACACCCTCGCGCTCACCCTCGACCCGGACCTCCCGGCGGAGGGCTACCGGCTGGACGCCGTCACCAACTGGGGCGTGCGGATCGCCGGCGGCAGCCCGGCCGGAGTCTTCTGGGGCGCCCAGACGCTCCGTCAGCTCCTCGGTCCGCACGCCTTCCGCCGCGCGCCGCTCGCACCGGGCCGCGGCCCCGTCCTGCCGCAGCAGACCATCGAGGACGCCCCCCGCTTCGCCTGGCGCGGCATGATGCTCGACGTCGCACGGCACTTCATGCCCAAGGACGGCGTACTGCGCTATATCGACCTGCTCGCCGCGCACAAACTCAACGTCCTCCACCTCCATCTCACCGACGACCAGGGCTGGCGCATCGAGATCGCGCGCTACCCGGAACTCACCAGGACCGGCGCCTGGCGGGCGCGCACGAAGATCGGGCACCGCGCCTCCCCGCTCTGGGACGAGCGACCGCACGGCGGCTTCTACACCCAGGACGACATCCGCGAGATCGTCGCCTACGCCGCCGCGCGGCATATCACCGTCGTCCCCGAGATCGACATCCCCGGGCACTCGCAGGCCGCCATCGCCGCGTATCCGGAACTCGGCAACACCGACGTCATCGACACCAACTCCCTGGAGGTCTGGGACACCTGGGGCGTCAATCCGAACGTACTCGCCCCCACTGACAACGCCCTGCGGTTCTACGAGCACGTGCTGGCGGAGGTCCTGGAACTCTTCCCCTCGCCGTTCGTGCACATCGGCGGCGACGAGTGCCCCAAGGACCAGTGGAAGGCGTCGGCCACCGCACAGGCCCGCATCGCCGAGCTGGGCCTCGCGGACGAGGACGCGCTGCAGAGCTGGTTCATCCGGCACTTCGGCCGCTGGCTGGCCGACCGCGGACGGCGACTGATCGGCTGGGACGAGATCCTGGAGGGCGGCGGCCGGGCCGCCCCCGGAGGCGGGACGACGGAGCTGGGCCTGGCCGAAGGCGCCGCCGTCTCGTCCTGGCGCGGCTACGCCGGCGGGATCGCCGCCGCCCGCGCCGGCCACGACGTCGTCATGTGCCCCGAGCAGCAGGTGTATCTGGACCACCGTCAGCACGCCTCCCCCCACGAACCGGTGCCGATCGGCTACGTGCGCACCCTGGAGGACGTCTACCGCTTCGAGCCGGTACCGCCGGAACTGACGGACGAGCAGGCCGCGCACGTCCTCGGCACCCAGGCCAACGTCTGGACCGAGGTCATGGACAGTCAGCAGCGCGTCGACTACCAGGTCTTCCCGCGGCTCGCGGCGTTCGCCGAGGTCGCCTGGTCCCGGCTGCCGCCGCCCGCCGACCGCGACCACCAGGACTTCGGCCGGCGGATGACCGCGCACTACGCCCGGCTCGACGCCCTCGGCGTCGACTACCGCCCGCCCGGCGGCCCCCACCCCTGGCAGCGGCGTCCCGGCGTGCTCGGACGCCCGATCGACGGGGCGCCCCCGAACGTGTGAGCCGACGTGCAAGGAGGGCGCTCGGACCGCCGGACCCTGGGACGGTGGAACTCCCCGTACCGCGGCGCGGACGATGAGCGCCCCGGAGCGCGCCGCGCGACGCGCTCCCCGGCGCGCGCAACCGCGATCCCGGCCGTCCCACACCGACGGACGAAACCGGACCAACCCCTCATGCGGGGGCGGATCGTCGCTTCGCGGACCCTCTCGTCGTGGTCCCGGGAAGATGTGCCAGAGTTGCCACGTCCGGGCCGTGAGCACGTACCGTACGGCGCAGCGGAACAGCCGGGACACCGGGGAAGGGGCAGCTGGCTTGACCACCCAAGCACCGCACGCGTCGCACACGGTGACGTTGCCGGCCTCGCTCGACGAGGCGGTGGCGGCGCTCACCGCCATGCCCGCCGCCGTGCCCGTCGCGGGCGGCACCGATCTCATGGCCGCCGTCAACGCCGGACTCCTCAGACCCGCGGCCCTGGTGGGCCTCGGCCGGATCAGCGAGATCCGCGGCTGGCAGTACCAGGACGGCCATGCGCTCCTCGGTGCCGGTCTCACCCTCGCCCGTATGGGGCGCCCCGACTTCGCGGCCCTGATCCCGGGCCTGGCCGCCGCCGCGCGCGCCGCGGGCCCCCCGCAGATCCGCAACGCCGGGACCCTCGGCGGCAACATCGTCACCTCCGCGCCCACGGGCGACACCCTCCCCGTGCTCGCCGCCCTCGAAGCGACGCTGATCATCGGCTGCCCCGGGGGCGGGCGCCGGGAGATCCCGGTCAGCCACCTGCTGGCCGGCCGCGAGATGCTGCGCCCCGGCGAACTCGTCGGCTTCGTACGGGTGCCGCTGCTGCACGCCCCGCAGACGTTCCTCAAGGCCACCGGGCGCACCGGCCCCGGACGCGCCACCGCCTCGGTGTCGCTGGTCCTGGACCCGGCCCGGCGCGGCGTGCGCTGCGCCGTGGGCGCGGTCGCCGCCATGCCGCTGCGCCCCCTGGAGGCCGAGCAGTGGGTCGCCTCGATCATCGACTGGGACGGCGAACGCGGCCTGGTCCCCGAGGCGCTGACCGCTTTCGGTGACTACGTGGCCGCCGCCTGTATCCCCGACCCGGCGCCGCCCGAGGACGGTTCGGAACCGGCGACCCTGCCGCCCGCCGCGCTGCACCTGCGCCGTACGGTGGCAGCACTGGCCCGCCGCGCACTGGGGAGGGCGCTCTCGTGAGTGACGCAGAAAACCGCAATCCGCACCCTGAGCAGGGCTGGCAGCCGCTGCCCCAGGGCGGCGAGTACGAGCAGGAGGCCACCGCCTTCGTGCAGCTCCCGGAGGGCTTCACCACCGGGGCCTACGGAGCCGGGCTGCCCAACGGGTACGGCACCTCCGATCCGCTCGCCGCGCCCGGCCACGGCTACACGCCGCCCGCCTCGTTCACCCAGCACGCCCCCTCGCCGCCGGTCCCCGACGCGGGCACCGACCCGGCCGCGACCGGCCAGTGGACGATGCCGTTCGCGGACCCCTCGGCCGGCTACGCCGACCCGTCCGCCGGCTACCAGGCCCAGACGAGCTCCCCGGGACACCAGGACCCGTCCGCGGGCTACCAGGCCGGCGCCCCCGAGGCGGCGCAGCCTTGGGGCGGCGACCGGGTGGACTGGCCGGTCGCCGGCGGCTCGCAGCCGGCCGGCGGCTCCGGCGCATGGTCGGTCCCGGCCGCGGCGGACGACGGCCTGGAGGAGTCCGGCGAGTATCTCGTCGGTGACGACGGCCTGGCACACACGGGATATCCGGCCCAGGCCGGCCATCAGGGGCAGCCGGGCTATCCGGGGCCCGCCGGCTCCGGCGGCGCCACCGGTTACGAGGGCGGCGACTACCCGGGCACGTACGGGGGCGCCGACGGCGCGGCGGACACCGGCGAGCCGGTGGCGGCCGACGCTGCCGGCGGGACCGGCCACTGGAACTTCACCACCGGGCTGAGCGCCACGACGGGCGTGCACGGCGGCGCCGAGGACGGGCACGGCACCGGGGCGCGTGAGGACGTGCACGGCGCCGCGGGCGGTCCGTTCGGCGCTCCGGCCGACGACCCGTACGCGCGGGACGGCGGCCTGACCGGCCATGGCGGCGAGCAGGGCGCCGCACCCCACGGCGGCGACGACCTGCCGGGCGGCCAGGCGTACGGGGCCGGCACGGGCGGCACGGATCCGGCGGCGGGCGGTGCGACCGGTCATTGGTCGCTGCCGGCCGACGCGCTGGCCCAGTGGCCGCCCGCCGGGGAGGCGCCGCAGCACGAGGGCGCGGACGCACAGGGCCCCGGCGAGGAAGCGGGCGCAGGGACGGGCATGGGCTCCGCGGCCCACGTGGGTTCCGGCGTCGGCGCGGACCAGCCGGGCCGCCCGGACCGGGCGGAGCCGTGGACGGTCCCGGCGGCCGGCGGTGAGCAGCCGGACGGGACCGGGGAGTTCGCGGCCGGCGCGGGTGCCGGCGCGGATGCGGTGAACGGTGCGGATGCACATGCCGGTGCGGGTGCCGACGCGGGCCCGGACGCCGTCGCGGCCGAGGGCGCCGCCCCGGCCGCCGAGTACGGCGAACACGGCGAGTCCGGCGATTCCGCCGAATTCGCCACCGGTGCCGGGCACCACGCGGACCCGTCCGACCACGCGGCCCCCGCTGTCCACGCGCACACCACGGCCCCCGGGGCCGCCCGCGAGGGCTCCCCCGAATCCCCCGATCCGGCCCCCGACCCCGTCGACGCCGACGCCGACGCCCCGGCGGACCCCGGCCTCGACGCGTACGACGAACACCCCGCCGCCTCCTACGTCCTGCGCGTGAACGGCACCGACCGGCCGGTCACCGACGCCTGGATCGGCGAATCGCTGCTCTACGTGCTGCGCGAGCGGCTCGGCCTCGCCGGGGCCAAGGACGGCTGCTCCCAGGGCGAGTGCGGGGCCTGCTCGGTCCAGGTGGACGGGCGGCTCGTCGCGTCCTGCCTGGTGCCGGCGGCCACCACCGCGGGCAGTGAGGTCCGCACGGTCGAGGGGCTCGCCCAGGACGGCACGCCCTCGGACGTGCAGCGCGCCCTCGCCGCCTCCGGTGCGGTGCAGTGCGGCTTCTGCGTACCGGGCATGGCGATGACCGTGCACGACCTCCTGGAGGGCAACCACGCCCCCAGCGAGCTGGAGACCCGCAAGGCGCTGTGCGGCAACCTGTGCCGCTGCTCCGGCTACCGGGGCGTCCTGGAGGCCGTCGAGGAGGTCGTCAAGGCCCGCGCGGAGGCCGAGGCCCAGGCCGGGGCGGAAGGGGCCGCGGACACCCCGCGCATCCCCCACCAGGCCGGCCCCGCCGACCCCACGGAGCACGCTCCGCAGGCCCACCACCCCCACGACCCGCATGCGCACGGGCACTATGAGGGCCCGGGGGCCGATCCGCAGCCTGGAGGCCCGGCATGAGTGGCACGACCGACGGCGCCGGTGCCGTCACCGCGACCCCCGCGGCGGGCGTCCCGATCCCGCCCGTCGAGCCGTCGCCGCACGGCCTGGGCGTCTCCCTGGCGGCCGCCGACGCGGCGGCCAAGACCGAGGGCACCTTCCCGTACGCCGCCGACCTGTGGGCCGAGGGCCTGCTGTGGGCCGCGGTGCTGCGCTCCCCGCACCCGCGCGCGCGGATCCTGTCCATCGACACCAAGCACGCCACCGAGATGCCGGGTGTGCGGGTCGTCGTCACGCACGAGGACGTCCCCGGCGACGCCGGACACGGCCGGGGCACCGCGGACCGGCCGGTCTTCGCCAAGGACGAGGTCCGCCACCACGGCGAGCCGATCGCCGCGGTGGCCGCCGACCACCCGGACACCGCACGGCTGGCCGCCGCCGCCATCGCCGTCGAGTACGAGGTCCTGGACGCCGTCACGGACCCGCAGCTCGCCTTCGAGGCCGAGCCGCTGCACCCGGACGGCAACCTCATCCGGCACATCCCGCTCCGCTTCGGCGACGCGGAGGCGGTCGGCGAGGTCATGGTCGAGGGCCTCTACCGGATCGGCCGCCAGGACCCGGCCCCCATCGGGGCCGAGGCCGGACTCGCGGTGCCGCGTCCCGACGGCGGCGTGGAGATCTACACCGCCTCCACGGACCCGCACACCGACCGCGACCTGGCCGCCGCCTCCTTCGGCCTGGACCCGGAGCGCGTCAAGGTCGTCGTCACCGGCGTGCCCGGCGCCACCGCCGACCGCGAGGACCCCGGGATCCAGCTCTCCCTCGGGCTGCTGGCGCTGCGCACCGGCTGCCCCGTGAAACTCGCGGCCACCCGCGAGGAGTCCTTCCTCGCCCACGCGCACCGCCACCCCACGCTGCTGCGCTACCGCCACCACGCGGACGCCGACGGCAAGCTGGTCAAGGTGGAGGCGCAGATCCTGATGGACGCCGGTGCCTACGCGGACACCTCCGCCGAGGCGCTGGCCGCCGCCGTCTCCTTCTCCTGCGGCCCGTACGTCGTCCCGCACGCCGTCGTCGAGGGCTGGGCGGTGCGCACCAACAACCCGCCGTCCGGCCATATGCGCGGTGAGGGGGCGATGCAGGTCTGCGCCGCCTACGAGGGGCAGATGGACAAGCTCGCCGCCCAGTTGGGCCTGGAGCCCGACGAGATCCGGATGCGCAACGTGATGGCCACCGGCGATCTGCTGCCCACGGGGCAGACGGTCACCTGCCCGGCCCCGGTCGCGGAGCTCCTGCGCGCCGTCAAGGAGGCGCCGCTGCCCGAGCTGCCCAAGGACACACCCGAAGCGGAGTGGCTGCTTCCGGGCGGTCCCGAGGGCGCGGGCGAGCCGGGCGCGGTGCGCCGCGGCGTCGGCTACGCGCTGGGCATGGTGCACATGCTCGGCGCGGAGGGCACCGACGAGGTGTCCACCGCCACCGTCAAGGTCAGCGGCTCGGTCGCCACCGTCATCTGCGCCGCCGTCGAGACCGGCTCCGGGTTCTCCACCCTGGCCCGGCAGATCGTGCAGGAGACGCTCGGCATCGAAGAGGTGCATGTCGCGGGCGTCGACACCGACCAGCCGCCGGCGGGACCGGCCTGCCACGGCCGGCACACCTGGGTCTCCGGCGGTGCCGTCGAACGCGCCGCGAAGATGGTCCGTACGCAGCTCCTGCAGCCCCTGGCCCACAAGTTCGGCATGTCCACCGAGCTGCTCCAGATCACCGACGGCAAGATCACCTCCTATGACGGGGTGCTCAGCACGACCGTGGCGGAGGCGCTGGACGGCAAGGAACTGTGGGCCACCGCGCAGTGCCGGCCGCATCCCACGGAGCCGCTGGACGAGGGCGGGCAGGGCGACGCGTTCGTCGGCCTCGCCTTCTGCGCCATCCGGTGCGTCGCCGACGTCGACATCGAACTGGGCACCATCCGGGTCGTCGAGATGTCCGTCGCGCAGGACGTGGGCCGGGTCCTCAACCCGCGCCAGCTGCGGGCCCGTATCGAGGCCGGTGTCACCCAGGGCCTCGGCGCGGCCCTGATGGAGAACCTGCGCACCACGCGCGGCCAGGTCCGCCACCCCGACTTCACCGGATACGCGCTGCCGACGGCCCTGGACGCCCCGGACATCCGGATCGTCAAGCTCGTCGAGGAGCGCGATGTGGTCGCGCCGTTCGGCGCCAAGCCCGCCAGCGCGGTCCCGGTCGTCACCTCGCCGGCCGCCGTCGCCTCCGCGGTCCGCGCCGCCACCGGCCGCCCCATCGGCCGCCTCCCGATCCGCCCCCAGGCGGCGGTGGCGCAGGTGGTCCGGCAGTAGGCAAGTGGGCAACATACAGGAAGGCGGCCCCCACGGTGTGGGGACCGCCTTCCCGCGTGTACGCGCGGTGCGCATGGAGGCCGTGGCGGGATTCGAACCCACGTAACTCGCTTTGCAGGCGAGCCCCTCAACCACTCGGGCACACGGCCGGATGAGGTGATGTCACGACTCTAGGCCGGGGGGCGGGGGCCGGGGCAAGGGTGCCGGGTGGGCTGCCACGAGGTTGAAATACGGGGTTCATGAACGGCGCTCGGCCGGGTGGGTCAGGAGGCCGGGGAGGTGGTGTCGCGTACGGCGACCAGGCCGTTGAAGACGCCGACGTAGGCCGTGCCGTCCGGGCCCAGGGTGATCGGGGCCCAGTTGTTGTCGTAGAGCGGGCCGGTGCCGGTGAGGCGCTTGAAGCGGGTCCGGCCGGTGCGGAAGTCGACGGCCGTCAGATACCAGGCGTCGATGCCCAGGCGGTGCGGCTCCTTTGTGTAGAAGTAGAGCAGCCCGTTGGCGGTGGAGAGTTTGGCGACGGTGGACGGGGAGCGTTCCTTGCTCTCCCAGACCGTGTCGCAGCCGCTGCCGTCCGGCCGGACGTCGACCCGGGTGATGCCGCCCACGACCGACTTCCCCAGGAGCGGCGAGGTGACGTTCTCGTAGCCGTAGTTGTTCTCGACGACGAGGCTGTTGCCGTAGCCGATCAGGGAGTTGTCGGTGGTGGAGGCGCCGGCGCCGAAGACGGGGACCTTGCAGACCAGGCGGTCGCGGGCGGGCAGGCCCGGCCGGCGGTCGTAGACCAGGACGTTCATGCGGTGGTCGGCGTTGTCGGTGATGGCCGCGTAGGGGTGCGCGGCGTCGCCGAGGAGGGTGGGAGTGGTGCCGGAACCCTGGTTGACCGAGCCGGGCTTGCTGCCCGTGCCGCGGTCGTAGGTCTGCCGCCACTGGACGCGCGGGGTGCCGTCGGCGTCCGCGCGCAGGCTGTAGAGGGCGTGGTCGGAGACGATGGAGACACCGTCCTCGGCCGCCGAGAAGCTGTTCTGGATCTCCTCGCCGGGCAGCCGGACGCTGCGCACCGCGCCGTCGTCCGGGGCGATGGTGCCGATCCGGCCCTGACGGGTGACCCACCAGATCCGGCCATTCCAGTCCGGCTGGACGGCGGTCACCGGATCGCATGTGCCGCGCGGGTGGAGGTTGGTCCAGCTGACGCAGTCGTGCGGGACGTACGGGGTCAGGTCCCAGTCGTCCTCGACCGTGAACTTCCACTCCCCGGCGGGGGATCGGGTGTGCGCGATGCGGAGAACGTGCTGGCGGGAGTCGGCCAGGACGACGCGGTCCTGGTTGTCGAGGTAGAAGTACGCGCCGCCCGAGGTGTCCTTGAAGATCTTGGAGAAGTCGAGACGGGTGATCGCCTCGATCGTGGAGGGGCGCTGCGGCATCCGGTACTCGGCGAGGGTGGCCAGGCTCCTGGGGTCCAGAAGCTTGAGCCGGAAGCCCTGGAAGGTCCCGCAGACGGTGAGGATCCGGCCGTCGGTGTCGAAGGTGACCGTCGCGCACTCGACGCCGAGCGCCGCCATCCGCTGCGCTTGGCTTGGGCCGGCTTGGTTGTTCGCCGTTGTCGGCTGTCCCGCCGTAGCGCCTGCGGCGGGCGTGGTTTTGTCGGGTGCGGTGACGGCCCTCCGGACTCCGTCCTGAGGGCCGTCACCTCCCGTGGGTGGGGGAGAAGCGGTGTGTGGGGGACTGCGACCGCGTGGGGCCGTGAAGGCGTGGTGGAACGAACCGGCGCGTGGCCGACCGCCGCGTGGGGGTACCTCCCACGCCCTTCTGGCAGTGGGGGAGCAACGGCGGCGAACCCCCACGGCGGGACAGCCAAAAACGGTGGGGGCCAAGCCGGCCCGAACAAAGCGCAGGTACGCTGTCGCGGTTGCCGATCGCCGACTCAGCACGACGGAGACCGTGACTACCACCACCAGCGCCACCAGTAATCACCACCTGTCCCCGGCCTTTCCCGGCCGGGCCCCTTGGGGTACCGCGAACAAGCTGCGTGCCTGGCAGCAGGCGGCCATGGACCGGTACATCCAGAGCCAGCCGAGAGACTTTCTCGCGGTGGCGACGCCAGGGGCCGGAAAGACGACCTTCGCGCTCACGCTCGCCTCGTGGCTGCTGCATCACCACGTCGTGCAGCAGGTGACGGTCGTCGCACCGACCGAGCACCTGAAGAAGCAGTGGGCGGAGGCGGCGGCCCGGATCGGCATCAAGCTCGACCCGGAGTACAGCGCCGGACCGTTGGGCCGCGAGTACCACGGCGTAGCGGTCACCTACGCGGGCGTCGGCGTACGCCCCATGCTGCACCGCAACCGGATCGAGCAGCGCAAGACGCTGGTGATCCTGGACGAGATCCACCACGCCGGTGACTCCAAGTCCTGGGGCGAGGCCTGCCTGGAGGCGTTCGAGCCGGCCACCCGCCGGCTGGCGCTCACCGGCACGCCGTTCCGGTCCGACACCAACCCGATCCCCTTCGTGCAGTACGAGGAGGGGAACGACGGCATCCGGCGGTCCTCCGCCGACTACACGTACGGATACGGGAACGCGCTCGGGGACGGCGTCGTCCGGCCGGTGATCTTCCTCTCCTACAGCGGCAACATGCGCTGGCGGACGAAGGCGGGTGACGAGATCGCGGCGCGGCTCGGCGAGCCGATGACGAAGGACGCGGTCTCGCAGGCCTGGCGTACCGCGCTGGACCCGCGCGGCGAGTGGATGCCGAACGTGCTGCGCGCCGCCGACCAGCGGCTGACGGAGGTCAGGAAGTCCATTCCGGACGCCGGGGCGCTCGTCATCGCCTCCGATCAGGAGCAGGCGCGCGCGTACGCGAAGCTGATCAGGGAGATCACGGGGGAGGGCGCCACCCTCGTCCTGTCCGACGACAACGGCGCCTCGCAGCGCATCGACGACTTCTCGCATTCGCAGGACCGCTGGATGGTCGCGGTGCGGATGGTGTCGGAGGGTGTCGACGTGCCGCGGCTGGCGGTCGGGGTGTACGCCACGACGATCTCGACGCCGCTGTTCTTCGCGCAGGCCGTGGGCCGGTTCGTGCGGTCCCGTAAGCGGGGCGAGACGGCGTCCGTCTTCCTGCCCACCGTCCCGATGCTGCTCGGCTTCGCCAACGAGATGGAGGTCGAGCGCGACCATGTGCTCGACAAGCCGAAGAAGGAGGGGGAGGAAGACCCCTACGCCGAGTCCGAAAAGGAGATGGACGAGGCGAACAAGCAGCAGGATGAGGACACCGGGGAGCAGGAGCAGTTCTCGTTCGAGGCGCTGGAGTCGGAGGCGGTCTTCGACCGGGTGCTCTACGACGGTGCCGAGTTCGGCATGCAGGCGCACGCGGGCAGCGAGGAGGAGCAGGACTACCTCGGCATCCCCGGACTGCTGGAGCCGGACCAGGTGCAGATGCTGCTGCAGAAGCGGCAGGCCCGCCAGATAGCGCACAGCAGGAAGAAGCCGGACGCGGAGGCGGATCTGCTGGAGCTGCCGGCCGAGCGGCGTCCCGTGGTCACGCACAAGGAGCTGCTGGAGCTGCGGAAGCAGCTGAACACGCTGGTGGGGGCGTATGTCCACCAGAGCGGTAAGCCGCACGGGGTGATCCATACCGAGCTGCGCCGGGTGTGCGGTGGGCCGCCGAGCGCGGAGGCGACCGCCGGGCAGCTGCGCGAGCGGATCAAGAAGGTGCAGGAGTGGGCCACCCGGATGCGCTGAGCCGGTCGCGGTGAGGGTCCACGGAAGGCGGGGCGGCGTGCCGGGAGGTGCGCCGCCCCGCTCGTCCGTTCTCGGCCGTTTTCACGTGGCTTTCCCATAACGGGCGGATAACGTCACGGCGCCGACGGAACAGTTACCGAACAGTCGCCTAGGGATCAATGGGGACATTGCGGGCGCGGAAGACCGGATTCTGGACGGACTCTTCCGCTGACCGGACTGGCTCGCTACTGTCCCCGTCACGCACACGCCCCGTGGCAGCGCCGCCGCGGAGCGCAGCCGGTGCCTAGCGGCCGGCGGCCTCTTGCGCGCGCTGCTCCGGGACTCGCGGCGCGTCGCGCACGAAGCCGCCACTCACATGAGGAGGGGGCGTCGTGACCGCGGAGACCTCCCAGACGCTCGACCGAGGACTGCGTGTCCTCAAACTGCTCGCCGACACCGACCACGGGCTGACCGTCACCGAGCTGTCCAACAAGCTCGGCGTCAACCGCACCGTGGTCTACCGCCTGCTCGCGACCCTGGAGCAGCACGCTCTGGTACGCCGCGACATCGGCGGCCGGGCCCGGGTCGGCCTAGGCGTGCTGCGCCTGGGCCGCCAGGTGCATCCACTCGTCAGAGAGGCGGCGCTACCCGCGCTGCGCTCGCTCGCGGAGGACATAGGGGCCACCGCGCATCTCACCCTCGTCGACGGCACCGAAGCGCTGGCCGTCGCCGTGGTGGAGCCGACCTGGACCGACTACCACGTCGCCTACCGGGCCGGTTTCCGTCACCCGCTGGACCGGGGCGCCGCCGGACGGGCCATCCTCAAGGGCCGCCAGGGCAGGGGCCCGGATGCCGGACTCGCCCTGACCCACGGGGAGTTGGAGGCCGGTGCGAGCGGGGCGGCGGCGCCGCTGCTCGGGGTGAGCGGCATCGAGGGGAGCGTCGGCGTGGTGATGCTCGCGGACACCGTCTCCGAGCGGGTCGGGCCGCGGGTGATCGACGCAGCCCGAGAGGTGTCCGAGGCGCTGCGCTGAGGCGCGGTCACCGGCGCTTCCGCCGCATCATGTGATGACCCTGTAGCGCTGTGGTGAGGCCACAGCGCTGCGCGGGGCCGGTGGTGCGGCGGTCACTTATGGTGGCTGGGTGTCTGCACGCACCCGCGCCCTGGCGCTCTGCACCGCCCTCGTCGTCGCCCTCCTGCTCGCCGCCGCCCTCGCACCGCTGCCGTTCTCGGTCGCGTATCCGGGCATGACGGCGAACGTCCTCGGCGACGACAAGGGCAAGCCGGTGATCACCATCACCGGGGCCGGCACCCGTCGCACCAGCGGCCAGCTGCGGATGACCTCGATCGTCGCCACCGGCCCCGAAGCCCCCGTCCACCTGGTCGACATCATCAAGGGCTGGGGCCGTACGGACGAGGCCGTGATGCCGCGGGAGGCGGTCTACCCCGTGGGCGAGAACACCGAGGAGATCGCGGAGCACAACGCGGCGCAGATGCGGCGGTCCCAGGACACCGCCACCCGCGCCGCGCTGGGTCTGCTGCACAAGTCCCCCAAGGACATCAAGGTCAAGCTGAGCCTCCAGGACGTGGGCGGGCCCAGTGCCGGCCTGATGTTCGCCCTCGGCATCGTCGACAAGCTGGACGGCGACGGCACCGGCCACGATCTGACCGGCGGCAGGAACATCGCCGGTACCGGCACCATCACCGCGGGCGGCAGGGTCGGCGCGGTCGGCGGCGTGCCGCTCAAGACGCAGGCCGCGCACCGGGACGGCGCCACGGTCTTCCTGGTCCCGGCGAAGGAGTGCGCGGACGCCCACGCGGAGCTTCCGCGGGGCATGCGGCTGGTCCCCGTCACCACCCTGGACGGTGCGGTGGACGCCCTCAAGGCGCTGCGGACCGGGGGCAAGGTCCCCAGCTGCTGATCACGACCGGCACGAAGACGCCTGGTCAGCCTCCCTTGATGAACCCGTTCTTGATCAGCCACGCCTTGGCGACCTCGTGCGGGTCCTCGCCGTCCACGTCGACCTTGCGGTTGAGCTGCTGGGCGACGGTGTTGTTCAGGGCCTTGGTGACCGGGGCGAGGAGCCCGGCGATCTGCGGGTACTTCTTCGTCGTGTCGGCGTTCATCTCGGGCGCCGCGTTGTAGTTCGGGAAGAAGTGCCTGTCGTCGGCCAGCACGGTCAGATTCATCGCCTTGATCCGGCCGTCGGTCGTGTAGACCTCGCCGAAGGTGCAGGCGTCGCCCTGGGCGACCTGGGTGTAGATGACGCCGGCGGACATCTTGCGGATGTTCCCGGCCGGGATGTCCATGCCGTACGCCTTGGCCATGCCGGGGAGGCCGTCGTTGCGGGTGACGAACTCGTTCTCCAGGCACAGGGTGACCGCGCCGGGGTTCTTCTTGAGCAGCGCGGCGAGCTCCGAGAGGGTCTTGACCGGGTACTTCTTCTCGTTGGCGGGGTTCAGCGCCAGTGCGTAGGTGTTGTTGAGGGCGGACTGCGGCAGCCAGACGATGCCGTTCGCCCGGTCCTCGTCGCGCACCGCCGCCCACTGCTTCTGTTCGTCGGCGATCGGCTTCTCATGGCCGAGGTGGGTGATCCAGCCGGTGCCGGTGTACTCGTACATCCCGTCCGCTGCGCCGGTCCGCACCGCCTCGCGGGCGCCGATCGTGCCCTGGATGTTGGTCTTGTCGACGACCGTGGCGCCGGCCGCCTTGAAGACCAGGCCCATGATCTGGCCGAGGATGATGTTCTCGGTGAACTCCTTCGAGGCGACGGTGAGTTGGGCGCCCTTGAGGGGCCGGCCGCGGCCGACCGTGCCGGGTTTGACGTCGTCGGTCATCGGGCTGCCGCTGACCAGTCCGCAGCCGCTCAGTCCGGCCGCGGCGAGCAGCGCACCGGCCAGCGCGACGGCCGCCGCGCGGCGGGGGGAGCGGGATCCGCGGGCCGCCATCAGCTCGCCACCTCCAGGCCGCGCGGCCGCAGCAGCAGCTCGGCGAGCGAGGCCAGCCACTCCACCAGCAGGGCCAGCGCCACCGTCAGCACCGAGCCGAGGATCAGTACGGGCATCCGCTGGGTGATGATGCCGGCCGAGATCAGGTCGCCCAGGCCGCCGCCACCGCCGAAGGTGGCCAGCGTCGCGGTGCCGACGTTCAGCACCAGCGCGGTGCGGACGCCGGCCAGGATCAGCGGTACGGCGAGGGGGAGTTCGACCTTGGTCAGCACGCCCGTGGGGGACATGCCGATGCCGCGGGCGGCCTCGGTCAGCGCCGGGTCGATACCGCGCAGCCCGGCGATGGTGTTGGCCAGGACGGGCAGCACCGCGTAGACGACCATGCCGATGATGGCGGACCGGGCGCCGATACCGAGCCAGATGACCAGCAGGATCAGCAGACCCAGGGCCGGCACCGCCTGGCCCAGGTTGGCGACCGCCAGCGCGAACGGGGTGGCCCGGCGCAGCCTGGCGCGGGTCAGCGCGATGCCCAGCGGGATCGCGATGATCAGTACGAAGAAGGTGGAGTACGCGGTGAGCTGGATCTGCTGGCTCAGCGCGAGCCACACCTTCCCGTGGTCGATCGCCTGGTGGGCGATGGAGTCCAGGGTGGTGTTGCTGAACCAGAGCCAGGTGGCGAGCAGCGCGGCGGCCAGGAAGACCGGCATGAAGGTCCACTTCTGCCAGCTGATCCGGCGCGGGCCGCGGGAGGGCGGCGCGGGCGCCTCCCCGGCCGCGATCTCGCGCTCCTCGATCTCGGTGTTGTCCAGGGAAACCAGGCTGTCCACCTTGCGCTTGCCGGGAGGCAGCCCGTCCTCGCGCGGGCCGTCCGGGTCCGGGGCGTCGCCGGTGCCGCGAGGAGTGTCGCGGGGGGTCTCGTCGGAGGTCATGCCGTGCCCCCCTGGGCGCCGTCCGCGCCGCTCCCGCCGGGACGGTCCTGCTGGTCGGGACGGTCCTGCTCGTCGGGCTCCGGCTCCTGCGCGGCGGCCTCCAGCCGGTCCGCCTCCAGCAGTTCATGGACGTTGTTCATCAGCGTCTCCATGTCCACCACGCCGATGTACTCGCCGCGCCGCCCGGTGACCGCGACCCGCCCGGCGCTGTCGGTCAGCACCGCCTCCAGGGCGTCGCGCAGCGTCGCGTCCCGGGTGACCGTGTCGTGCACCAGGGTGCCGGCGCGGGCCAGCGTCCCCTTGGCGCGCGACAGATCGCCGCGGCGCAGCCATTTGTAGGGGCGGCGGTTCGGGTCGAGCAGCAGCACCTCGTTGGTGGGGCCGGAGCGCAGCAGCGCGACGATGGACTCCAGCGGGTCGTCCATCCCGGCGGTCGGGAAGTCGACGACGCCGACGTCCCGTACGCGGGTCAGGTTGAGCCGCTTGAGGGCGGCGCCGGCGCCCACGAAACCGGAGACGAAGTCGTCCGTGGGGTTGGTGAGGATGGCTTCGGGGGTGTCGAACTGTGCGATGTGCGAGCGCTCGCGGAGGATCGCGATGCGGTCGCCGAGCTTGATCGCCTCGTCGAAGTCGTGGGTGACGAAGCAGATGGTCTTGCGGAGTTCGTGCTGGAGCCGGATCAGCTCGTCCTGGAGGTGGTCGCGGGTGATCGGGTCCACGGCGCCGAACGGCTCGTCCATCAGCAGGACGGGCGGGTCGGCGGCGAGCGCGCGGGCGACGCCGACCCGCTGCTGCTGGCCGCCGGAGAGCTGGCGGGGATAGCGGCCGTGGAACTCGCCCGGGTCCAGGCCGACCAGGTCGAGCATCTCCTCCACCCGGCTGCCGATCTTCGCCTTGGGCCAGCCGATCATCTTCGGCACCAGCGCGATGTTCTGGGCGACCGTCATATGGGGGAAGAGACCGGACTGCTGGATGGCGTAGCCCACCTTGCGGCGCAGTTTGACCGGGTCGATGTCGGTGACGTCCTCGTCGCCGATCCGGATCCGCCCGGACGTCGGCTCGATCAGCCGGTTGATCATCTTGAGGGTGGTGGACTTTCCGCAGCCCGAGGGCCCGACGAAGATCACCAGCTCGCCGGCCTTGATCTCCATGTTGACGTTGTCCACGGCCGGACCGGGACTGCCCGGATAGATCTTGGTCAGATTCTCCAGCTGGATGCCGGCGCCGGAAACGGCTCGCGCGCCGGCCGTCCCGCTGTCTGTCCCGTTGCTCGTCCCGGGCGTCTCAGGCACGGATCCCCCTGGGGATGGTCAGTCGTCCGATCAGGACGTACACGGCGTCGAAGAGAAGGGCGAGGATGACGATTCCGACGGTGCCGGAGAGCACCTGATTGAGCGCGTTGGCGCTGCCCAGCGAGGCGATACCGCGGAAGATCTCATTGCCGAGGCCGGGGCCCGAGGCATACGCGGCGATGGCGGCGATGCCCATCAGCATCTGGGTGGCGACGCGGATACCGGTGAGGATCGGCGGCCAGGCCAGCGGTAGTTCGACCCGGAAGAGCCGGGCGGCCCGCGACATCCCGATGCCCTTGGCGGCGTCGACCAGCGCCGGATCCACCCCGCGCAGCCCGACGATGGCGTTCCGGACGATCGGCAGCAGTCCGTACAGCGTCAGCGCGATGACGGTGGGGGCCACGCCGAGGCCGACGACCGGGATCAGCAGACCGATCAGGGCCAGCGAGGGGATGGTCAGGATCGTGGCGGTCGTGGTGGTGGCCAGGCTGCCGGCCCAGTCGCTGCGGTAGGTGAGCACGCCGAGGACGACGCCCAGCACGGTGGCGATCACCATGCACTGGAACACGGCGCTGGCGTGCTGATACGTATCCGTCAGCAGCTGGGCGTGCCGGTTGCCGACGTACTCCCAGAAGCTCACTCGGTGCTCTCCTCGGGTCAGTCTCCCGCCGCCTGCTTCACCAGCGGGATGATCCGCAATGGAACCGGATTTTCCATCACGATTGCCGTCGAAGCCCGCACGATGCCATCAAAACCCACAACACGATCGATCACACGCTGTAGATCGGCGTTGGACCTGGCGACAAGCCTGCAGAGCATGTCCCCATGTCCGGTCGTTGTATGCAGCTCCAGTACTTCGGGAACGGTCGCCAAGTGGGCGCGGACGTCGCTTCCTTGGCCTTGTTTGATCTCAAGAGTGGCGAACGCGGTCACCGGATAGCCCAGTGCGGCCGGGTCCACGTCCGGCCCGAAGCCCCGGATCACTCCATTCGACTGAAGGCGGTCGAGCCGCGCCTGCACCGTTCCGCGGGCCACTCCCAGCCGCCGGGACGCCTCCAGGACACCGATCCGCGGCTCCCGGGCGAGCAGCTCCAGCAGGGCCCCGTCCAAATGATCGATCGCCATCGCCGGTACCTCCGTTTTCGATGGTCATCATGTACAGATAGCCCGACCGTTCCGCCCGACCGCTATGCATAATGCCCAGTGGATTCACAAACTATTGCGCACCTTGTGGATCGGAGGGACTCTGCGGCCATGGCAGACACCACCCAGCAATCCCAGTCCACACCCGGTACGGCTCGGCAGGCGGACCCCTTCCCGGTCAAGGGGATGGACGCGGTCGTCTTCGCCGTCGGCAACGCCAAGCAGGCCGCGCACTACTACTCCACCGCCTTCGGCATGAAGCGCGTCGCCTACTCCGGACCGGAGAACGGCAGCCGCGAGACCGCGAGTTATGTGCTCGAATCCGGCGGCGCCCGGTTCGTGTTCACCTCCGTCATCAAGCCCATGACGGAGTGGGGCCGCTTCCTGGCCGACCATGTCGCCGCACACGGCGACGGCGTCATCGACCTGGCCATCGAGGTCCCCGACGTGCGCGCCGCGTACGCCTACGCCGTCGAGCACGGCGCGACGGGCCTGGAGGAGCCGTACGACACCAAGGACGAGTACGGCACGGTCGTCCGGGCCGCCATCGCCACCTACGGCCAGACCCGGCACACACTCGTCGAGCGCTCCGGCTACGACGGCCCGTACCTGCCGGGCTTCGTGGCCGCCGGGCCCGTCGTCGAGTCGCCGAAGAAGCGCAACTTCCAGGCCATCGACCACTGCGTCGGCAATGTCGAGCTCGGCATGATGAACGAGTGGGTGGCCTTCTACAACAAGGTCATGGGCTTCACCAACATGAAGGAGTTCGTCGGCGACGACATCGCCACCGAGTACTCGGCGCTGATGTCGAAGGTCGTCGCGGACGGCACCAAGAAGGTCAAGTTCCCGATCAACGAGCCGGCCATCGCCAAGAAGAAGTCGCAGATCGACGAGTACCTGGAGTTCTACGGCGGCCCCGGCGTCCAGCACATCGCCCTCGCGACCAACGACATCGTGACGACGGTCCGTCAGATGCGCGCCGCGGGCGTCGAGTTCCTCGACGTACCCGACTCGTACTACGACACCCTGGGCGAATGGGTCGGCGACACCCGCGTGCCGATCGACGAACTGCGCGAGCTGAAGATCCTCGCCGACCGCGACGAGGACGGCTATCTGCTGCAGATCTTCACCAAGCCGGTCCAGGACCGCCCGACGGTCTTCTTCGAGATGATCGAGCGGCACGGTTCGCTGGGCTTCGGCAAGGGCAACTTCAAGGCCCTCTTCGAAGCGATCGAGCGCGAACAGGAGCGGCGCGGCAACCTCTGACCGCGCTGCACCGCACCGACCGTTCCGTGGGCCGTACACGATCTTCCGTGTACGGCCCTCCGGTGCGAGGCTGAGCCCATGGACCTCATCGCACGTCTGCGCGACGGACTTCCCGAGGACGCGATCCTCACCGACCCCGACGTCACCGGCTCCTACGCCCACGACATGGCCAACTTCTGCGCCGCGGGCACCCCCGCCGTCGTCGTACTGCCGCGTTCCGCCGAGCAGGTTCAGCATGTGATGCGCACGGCGACCGAGCTGCGGGTCCCCGTGGTGCCGCAGGGCGCGCGCACGGGGGTGGCGGGCGCCGCCAACGCCGTCGAGGGCTGCATCGTGCTGTCGCTCGTCAAGATGGACCGGATCCTGGAGATCAACCCCGTCGACCGGATCGCGGTCGTCGAACCCGGCGTGATCAACGCCGTGCTCTCCCGCGCCGTCAACGAACACGGCCTCTACTACCCGCCGGATCCCTCCAGTTGGGAGATGTGCACGATCGGCGGCAACATCGGCACGGCGGCCGGCGGCCTGTGCTGTGTGAAGTACGGGGTCACCGCCGAGTACGTCCTCGGCCTGGACGTCGTGCTCGCCGACGGCCGGCTGCTGACCACCGGCCGGCGCACCGCCAAGGGCGTCGCGGGCTATGACCTCACCCGCCTCTTCGTCGGCTCCGAGGGCAGCCTCGGCGTCGTCGTACGCGCCACCCTCGCCCTGAAGCCCCACCCGCCCCAACAGCTCGCCCTCGTCGCCGAGTTCGACTCGGTGGCCGCGGCGGGCCGGGCCGTCTGCGAGATCATGGCCCACGGCCATGCCCCCTCGCTCCTCGAACTGATGGACCGCACGAGCATCCGCGCCGTCAACGACATGGCGCAGATGGGCCTGCCGGAAACCACCGAGGTGCTGCTGCTGGCCGCCTTCGACACCCCCGACCCGGCCGCCGACCTCGCCGCCGTCGGCGCACTGTGCGAGGCGGCCGGGGCCACCCAGGTCGTCCCCGCCGAGGACGCCGCCCAATCCGACCTGCTGCTCCAGGCCCGCAGGATGAGCTTCGCGGCACTGGAACGCCTCAAGCCCGCCATGCTGATCGACGATGTCTGCGTACCCCGCTCCCGGCTCGCCGCGATGCTCGACGGCACCACCGCCATCGCCGAGAAGTACGACCTGACCATCGGGGTCTGCGCACACGCGGGTGACGGCAACACCCACCCCCTGGTCTGCTTCGACCCGGCCGACGAGGACGAGGAGCGCCGCGCCCGCGAGGCGTTCGACGCCATCATGGCGCTCGGCCTCGAACTGGGCGGCACCATCACCGGCGAGCACGGGGTGGGGGTGCTGAAGAAGGAGTGGCTGGCACGCGAACTGGGGCCGGTGGGTGTGGAGTTGCAGCGCGGGATCAAGGGTGTCTTCGACCCGTTGGGACTGCTCAACCCGGGGAAGCTCTTCTGACCTCGGCCTCGTAAGGTTTCGGCCATGGACAACTTCTTTCCCTGGATAGTGCTGGTGCTCCTCGTCGTCTCGTCGGCGGCCACCGGTGCGGGCGCCTCCCAACGCGCCAAAATGCTGGACCGCCGGATCCAGCGTCTGGAGCGCAAGGTCGACGTACTGCTCACGCACCTCGGCGCCCAGGAGCCGGCGGACCCCGGCATGGCCGAGATCGACGAGCTGCTGCGGAAGGGCAAGAAGATCGAGGCGATCAAGCTGCACCGCGAACTCACCGGCTCCGGCCTCAAGGAGGCCAAGGACGAGGTCGAACGCCGGATGCGCTGACGGCGCCCCGGGCGGAGGATGGCACAAGGGCCCGCCCCGCCCGGGTCCACCGGTCCACCCACGCCCACCCAGGGAGCGATGACCGATGGCAGCGACCGAACCCCGGCACCCGGCGCAACCGACCCCGGTCGCCGACGAGACGTACGACGTCGTGGTCCTGGGCGGCGGCCCCACCGGCGAGAACGTCGCCGACCGGGTGCACGCCGCCGGACTGAGCGCGGTCCTCGTGGAGAGCGAACTGGTCGGCGGCGAATGCTCCTACTGGGCCTGCATGCCCAGCAAGGCCCTGCTGCGCCCGGTCACCGCCCGCGCCGACGCACGCCAGGTCCCGGGCCTGCGCGACGCGGTGGCAGGCCCCCTGGACACCCCCGCCGTCCTCGCCCACCGCGACGCCTTCGCCTCCCACTGGAACGATGACGGGCAGGCGCGCTGGCTGGACGGCGCCGGCATCGACCTGGTGCGCGGACACGGGCGGCTGGCCGGACCCCGCCGGGTGGCCGTCGACGACGGCCGGGTGCTCACCGCGCGGCACGCCGTCGCGGTCTGCACCGGCAGTCGCCCGGTGCTGCCCGACATCCCGGGACTGGCCGCCGCCAAGCCCTGGACCAGCCGCGACGCGACCAGCGCCAAGGAAGTGCCGGGCCGCCTGGTGGTCGTCGGCGGCGGCGTCGTGGGCGTCGAGATGGCCACCGCCTGGCGGGCCCTGGGCGCCTCCGTGACGCTGCTGGTACGCGGTGACGGACTGCTGCCCCGGATGGAGCCGTTCGCCGGCCACCTGGTCGCCGAATCGCTTGCCGAGGCCGGCGCGTTCCTGCGCACCGGCGTAGAGGTCCGCGAGGTACGCCGCGAGGCGCCGGGCGGCCCGGTCACCGTCGTCCTGGCTGCCGGCGACGAGATCGTGGCCGATGAACTCCTGATCGCCACCGGCCGCGCCCCGCGGACCGACGACCTCGGCCTGGAGACCGTCGGCCTGACGCCCGGCGCCTGGCTGGACGTCGACGACAGCCTGCGGGTGCCGGGGGTGACGGGCGGCTGGCTCTACGGCGTCGGCGATGTCAACCACCGCGCCCTCCTGACCCACCAGGGCAAATACCAGGCCCGGATCGCCGGTGCGGCCATCGCCGCCCGCGCCCGGCGGGTGCCGATCCTGGAATCCGACCGCTGGGGAGCGCACACCGCGACCGCGGACACCGCCGCCGTCCCGCAGGTCGTCTTCAGCGACCCCGAGGCCGCCTCGGTCGGCCTGACCGCCGCGCAGGCGGAGCGCGCGGGCTACCGGACCCGCGTCGTCGACCAGGACCTGGGCGCCGTCGCGGGCGCGTCGCTGTACGCCGACGGCTACCGGGGCCGGGCCCGGATGGTCGTCGACCTGGACCGCGAAGTGCTGCTCGGCGCCACCTTCGTCGGCCCGGGAGTGGGCGAGCTGCTGCACTCCGCGACGATCGCGGTCGCCGGCGAGATCCCCGTCGAACGCCTCTGGCACGCGGTGCCCGCCTACCCGACGATCAGCGAGGTGTGGCTGCGGCTGCTGGAGGCGTACCGGGACTAGCGCCGGGGCACCGGCGGTCCGGGCAAGTGGGCGACAGGGGATCGGGGCCGGGGGGAACTCATGCTTTCGGTACGGCTTTTCGGTACGGCTTTTCTGTACGGCGGTCGAGCGGAAACCGCGGGTCGGCCGTCGGCTGCCGTGAGGTCGTCGGCGTGGCGGTGGCCGTGCCCCCGCTACGCCGACGATCTCGCTGACGACTTCCTGGGTGACGAGGCCCTGGCGGCCACGGCGTTACGCCCCGGCCTCCGGGGACTCGTCCGACGGGCAGGGGTCGGCCGGCCACAGGTCGTCGCGCGGCGTCATGGCGAGCAGTTCGCTCAGCCCTTTGTCGATGCCCAGATGCCCCTGCTCGGAGCCCGGGGGCACGACCCGCAGCGTGCGTTCCAGCCACGCCGAGACCGCCGAGGCCGGGGCCTCCAGCAGCGCGTCACCGTCCGGCGAGCTCAGCGCCATACAGACCAGGCTGCGGCCGTCCACCTTGGTCGGCCAGACCCGGACGTCCCCCTGGCCGCACGGCCGGAACACGCCCTCGACGAGCAGTTCGCGGGCGAACGTCCAGTTGACCGGGGAGTCCGAACCGATGTGAAAGGTGACATGGACGGCATAGGGGTCATCCGTCCGGTAGGTCAGTCGGGCCGGCACCGGAATGCTCCGCTCCGGCGACAGGACCAGCCCCAGTTCCAGTTCTCGTTCCACCACGGTGTGCATCAAGTCCGCCTCTCTGTGTCCCTGCGCGGGTGCCCTGAACGGCCCGCACGCAAGAGAGAGGCGCCACCCGCCGGACCCTTACACGACTTCGCACAACTTTTTTCGGGCACCTCTTCCAGGTGGTCGTGGCCGGGGGAGGCAACGAGGCGACCGGGGGTCTGATAGATGTGGACGCCGCCTTGCGGCAGACTGCACCCGACACCCACCAGGCCGAGCACAGATACGGGACTTCGGACATGAGCGCCCCTACCTCAGGATCCGCCGGCGACAGCCCTACGCCAGGCTTCTACCCGGACCCGTCCATCCCCGGCTACATCCGGTACTGGAACGGCGCCGCATGGGTGCCGGGCACCAGCCGCCCGGCGCCGGCCGAGGGCGAGGCGATGCCCGCACCGCCGCCCGGCGTGGCCGCCGTGGCCCCGGCCCCCACCCCGCCCGCCGTCGACGAGACCGGACCGGTCTTCCTGGACGAGGAGGCGGGCGGCGGCACCGGTGTGCCCGCCGCGGGCCGGAGCGGCGAGGGTGACGGCCGGCCCGCCGTCACCAATTGGGACGATCCGGCGCGGCTGCACGGCACCAGCCCGGAGCCGGCCGCCTCCTGGCAGGCGGACGCCTCACGGCAGAGCGGTTTCGGCGAGGCGGACCGGGTGTCCTGGGGCAAGGCCGACCAGGCGCAGCCCGGGACGCCGTCCGGCGCGGCCTCCTGGGGCGCGGTGCCGGCACAGCGCGACGAGCGGTCCGGTGGCCCGGCCGACGGGTCCGGGGCAGGCGGGGCGTCCACCGGGGCGCCCGGGCCGTCGGCCACGACGCCCGCACCCCGCAAGCCGGAGGCTCCGGCCGACGGGACGGTCGCCATCCGCGCCGTCAAGCCCGGCGGGCGCCGGGGCGACGCCGTCGACCAGGGCACCACCGCGATCCGTGCGGTACGGCCAGACGCTGGAGGGGCAGCAGGAGCGGCAGGGGCAGCAGGAGGAGCAGGAGCGGGGGCAGCGGGGCCGGGCGGCGCCGCCAAGGGCAACGAGACGATGGCGATCCGTATCGCGCCGGGCGGTAACCCCGGCCGGTCCGCGGCGCCCGGCAGCAGCGCCCCGCAGGCACTGCCGTCCGTCGGCCCGCAGCAGGGCCGCCCGGCCCAGCAGAACCCGGGCCAGAACCCGGCCCAGAACGCGGGCCGGCCCGCGCCCGCCGCCCAGGCCCCGCAGCCGGCCGCCCCGTCGGCCGGTTTCCCGCCGCAGGGTGGTGCCACCGGTGGCGCGCCGGGCGACGACGGCGTCATCCCCTGGAAGCCGCCGACCGCCGATGCCTTCTCGGCCGCCTTCCAGGCCGAGGAGGGCCGCCCGGCCGGGCTCGGCCGCCGGTTCGCGGCCCGGTTGATCGACACCCTGGTGGTGGCCGCGGCCGCCGCCGCGGTCGCCGTCCCGATGTGGGGCACCGTCACGGACCACATCGACGCCAAGGTCGAGGCGGCCAAGCAGTCGGGCCGCGAGGTGACGGTCTATCTGCTCGACGGCACCACCACCCCGCTGCTCGGCGCCGTACTCGCCGTCCTGCTGATCGGCGGCGGGCTCTACGAGGCGCTGCCGACCGCCAAGTGGGGCCGCACCCTCGGCAAGAAGCTGTGCAAGGTGCGGGTGCTGGACATCGAGAGCCATGACACCCCGGGCCTCGGCGCGGCCATCAAGCGCTGGCTGGTCTACGGCGTGCTCGGGGTGGCGGCCATCGGCGTCGTCAACGCCGTGTGGTGCCTGTTCGACCGCCCGTGGCGGCAGTGCTGGCACGACAAGGTGGCGCGGACGTTCGTCGCCTCCGACTCCGACTGACCGCCGCGCGGCTCGTCGCCCGGGTCCCCCGAACGGACTTCGCCGGATGCGGCGGGCCGCGACAAGCGGTCGACTCGGGCCATGAGCACCGACCAGCCCAGGCCCGGCTCCGGTGAACCGCCGGAGGACGACCCGTTCCTGAAGAAGCCGCAGGAGCCGCCCGAGGAGGGCGCGGGCGGCGAAGGCGGCGGCACTCCCGGTGGCACGCCGCCTCCCGGTGGCACGCCGCCTCCCGGTGGTGCGACGCCTCCCGGTGGCACGCCGCCCCCGCCGCGCTATGAGGGCGGCCCTTACGGCGGCCCGTACGCCGAGAATCCCTACGGCGGGGAGTACGGGGCGGCCGATCCGCTCGCCGGGATGCCGCCGCTCGCCAACCGCGGCCGCCGGCTCGTCGCGCGCATCATCGACGCGATCATCATCACCGTCCCGGTCGGGATCATCATGAGCGCCCTCGTGGGCTGGGTGGACTACACCAGCACCAGCAGCACCCAGACCGGCAAACAGGCGACGGTTTCGGGCGTCACGATGCTGGCGTATCTGATCTACGAGGGGCTGATGCTGACCAGCCGCGGGCAGACCCTCGGCAAGATGGCGATGAAGATCCGGGTGGCGATGCTGTCCAACGGGGCGGTGCCGGCCGGTTCGGCGGGCTGGATCCGGGCCGCGGTCTATACGCTGCCGGAGATCGTGCCGTGCTGCGGCTTTGTGTTCTGGCTGGTCAACGTCCTGTGGTGCACCTGGGACAAGCCGTACCAGCAGTGTCTGCACGACAAGGCCGCCAAGACCGTGGTGGTCTCCACGGCCTGACGCACCAGACGTGCCTGAAGCATCAGACGTACCTGACGCACCCGACGCTTCAGCGCGAGTGCTCGCTGACCCTGGCCCGAGCGGCGGCCGGCCGGGAGACGCGGGGCCGGGGGAGGTGCTCGGCCGGCGGCGGCACGGCACGCAACGGGGCGGGCGCGGCGGGCGACTTGGCGCGTGCGGCCTGGCGGCGGACCACCCGCGACATCCGCGGCATCGGCACCGTCATGGCGACCAGCAGCCCGAGCCCGAGCCCGGCGATGGCGATGACCGCGACCCCGATCCCGGTCTGCGTCTGCGAGAGCAGCAGCATCGCGAGGGTGGAGAGGAAGACGGTGGCCGATCCGTAGACGAGCTGGGTGACAGTCGGACGAGGCATGGCGGGATCCGTCCTCGGAGGGTCGGCAGGTGTGTCGGGCAACGGGTGCCGTCAAAGGCGCGCCATCAAACGAGCCTACGGTCCTTACTTCCCGTGCGGAACGGCAAGTAAGCGTGACCTAACCCACGGTTGTGGTGCACAGGGGGCGCACAACACGGCCGAATTTCGAACAGGCGGCGGTGGAACGCCAGTTGGGGGCGGGGGCGCATGCTCCGATGGCATATCCGCCCCGGCCGTACGACCGGCTTCGTCCGCGGTGTGAGCCCGCACACCCTCGTCCGATAGCCGTAGCACGTGAACCGGGTAACGTACTTCGCTGACGTGCTCAAGTCAAGATCTGTCTTTTCTCCGGCACTTCCGGTCGAATGCCCTCGAACAGTGACCGCGTTCGAAGGGGAGGACAGGCCCAAGTGAGAGAGAAGAGAAGGCTGTTCAGACCGGCCGCCCTGGCCACGGCGATTGCCGCGCTCGGGGCGGCCGCTTTGTCTTCCGGGGTGGCTACGGCCGACGTACGGACCCCGTCGCCCGTAGCGAAGCGCCAGGACCCGGCCCCCGAGCGGGCCGTGGACCACGACCTCAAGGGCCCGTTCAGCGACCGGCAGGAGACGCAGCGCAAGGAAGCGCTCCAGCAGGTCATATCCGGCGACGCCACGGCGACCGAGCGCGGGGGCTCCCAGGTCGTCAAGCTGGGCAAGGGCAAGTACGTCGAGCTGGCCCGGCAGAAGACCGACCGGATCTTCACGATCCTGGCGGACTTCGGCGAGAAGGTCGACGGCACCACGATGTTCGACCCGGACGGCGACGGCCCCAAGCCGCCGGTGAAGAAGTACGGCGGCGACCCGGGCCCGGCGCACAACCAGATAGCCGAGCCGGACCGCAAGACGGACAACAGCACCGCCTGGCAGAAGGACTTCAACCGGCAGCACTTCCAGGACCTCTACTTCTCGCACGACAAGAAGAAGCAGTCGCTGGCCAAGTACTACGAGAAGCAGTCCTCCGGCCGCTACTCCGTCGAGGGCGAGGTCTCCGACTGGGTCAAGGTCGACTGGAACGAGGCCCGTTACGGGTCCAACTACTGCGGCCAGACCAACTGCGCCAACGCCTGGGACCTGATCCGCGACGGCGTCAACCAGTGGGCGAAGGACCAGAAGGCCAAGGGCCGCACCGACGAGCAGATCAAGACCGATCTCGCCAAGTACGACCGGTGGGACCGCTACGACCACGACGGCGACGGCAACTTCAACGAGCCCGACGGCTACATCGACCACTTCCAGATCGTGCACGCCGGCGAGGACGAGTCCGCCGGCGGCGGCGTCCAGAAGACCAACGCCTTGTGGGCGCACCGCTGGTACGCGTACGGCAGCGACGCCGGCAAGACCGGCCCCGCCGACAACAAGGCGGGCGGCACCCAGATCGGTGACACCGGCATCTGGATCGGCGACTACACCATGCAGCCGGAGAACGGCGGGCTCGGCGTCTTCGCCCACGAATACGGCCATGACCTGGGCCTTCCGGACGAGTACGACACCACCGGCACCGGCGAGTCCTCGGTGGACTTCTGGTCGCTGATGTCGGGCGGCTCCTGGCTCGGCCGCGGCAAGGACTCCATCGGCGACCTGCCCGGCGACATGAGCGCCTGGGACAAGCTGCAGCTGGGCTGGCTCAACTACGGCAAGGCGAAGGCCGCGACCAAGTCCTCGCACACGCTGGGCGTCGCGGAGTACAACACCAAGAACAAGCAGGCGGTGGTCGTCGAACTGCCCCCGAAGGCGGTCACGACGGAGATCGTCAAGCCCGCGGAAGGCTCCAAGCAGTGGTGGAGCGACATGGGCAACGACCTGAAGAACACCCTCTCGCGGGCGGTGGACCTCACCGGCAAGTCCAAGGCGTCGCTGACCCTCAAGGGCTGGTGGGACATCGAGAAGGACTACGACTACCTCTACGCCGAGGTCTCCACCGACGGCGGCGCCGACTGGACGCCGCTCGACGGCACCGCCAACGGCAAGGCCATCCCGCGCGACGGCGGCGACAAGCCCGCGCTGACCGGGACGGTGGCCGCCTACCAGGACCTCGTCTACCCGCTGGACGCCTACGCGGGCAAGAAGATCGACCTGCGCTTCCGCTACCAGACCGACGGCGGCGCCGCCCAGAAGGGCTTCGCGGCCGACACCGTGAGCGTCGTCGCCGACGGCAAGCCGCTGTTCAGCGATGACGCGGAGAACGGCGACAACGGCTGGACCAGCAAGGGCTTCTCGCGGATCGGCGCGTCCTTCACCAAGGACTACCCGCAGTACTACATCGCCGAGAACCGCCAGTACGTGTCGTACGACAAGACCCTCAAGGTCGGCCCGTACAACTTCGGTTGGACCACCGACAAGCCGCAGTGGGTCGAGCACTTCCCGTACCAGAACGGCGTGCTGATCTGGCTGTGGGACACCTCGCAGCCGGACAACAACGTCGGCCAGCACCCCGGCTACGGGCAGATCCTCCCGGTCGACGCGCACCCGAAGGCCGAGCGGTGGGCCGACGGCAAGCTGATGCGCAACCGCTTCCAGTCCTACGACTCGACCTTCACCCGCTACCGGACCGACGCGCTGACCCTGCACAAGGACGGCAAGCCGGTCACGATCAAGTCCAAGAAGGGCGTCACGCTCTTCGACGACCGGCACGGCGTCTACTACGACAAGGCGAACCCGACCGGCGCGGTGATCGTTCCTGACACCAACACCCGGATCAAGATCACCAAGGAGGCCACGGACGGCTCCACGGTGGTCCTCCAGGTCGGACCTGCCGGTAAATAAAAAATAAAGTCGCAGGTCAGAAGCTTATCGGCCGTCGCCCCTAGCGGGCGGCGGCCGATTAGCGTTTAGATGCGTTCTACAGTTCCTTGTTGACGCGAAGTCTCACGGGGGAAGAATGACCATGACCAGCGGCGGCTTCATCAGGCTTCCTGGCGGAAGCGTGGTGGTCGCCCTTTCACTGCCCAGACCGGGGCACGGATCGGTGTCGGGACCGTACGACGACGGCGGCTGCCGCGTCCGGGTCCTGGTCCATGCCGTGAACCGGCAGCGCGCCCTGACCAGGCTGCGCAACCACGGCCTGCGCTCCGTCTACCTGCGCGGCAACATGAAGCCGCCCACACCGGACGAGATCACGGCCGTGCTGCACCATCCCGACGGACTGGTGTGGCGCGGTGCTCCGGAGGACGACACCGAGTCCTGGCACCCGATACGGGCCCTGCTCAGGGCCCCGGCGCACAGATCGGGGGCCACCTGCGGCTGAGCGGACGGCGGTGTGGCGGGGCCCCCGGCCCCCCCCCCCCCCCCGGGGGCGCCCCCCCCCCCCCCCCCCCTCCCGGGCCCTGGGGGGGGGCCGGGGGGCCCGGGGGGGGGCCGCCGGGGGGGGGGGGGGGGGGGGGGGGGGGGGCCCCCGCCCCCCCCCCCCACCGCCGTTGTCCGCACCTCAGCCGCCGACCAGCACCGGTTTGCCGGTCAGCTCGGCGCCGGCCGCCCGGAGCTCCTCCAGCGCCCGCTCGGTGGTGTCAGGGGCGACGCCGGCGGTCAGATCCAGCAGGACGTGGGTGCGCAGCCCGGAGCCGAGCGCGTCCAGCGCGGTGGCGCGTACGCAGTGGTCGGTGGCGATGCCGACCACGTCGACCTCGGTGACGTCGCGCTCGCGCAGCCAGTCCGCGAGCGGGGTGCCGTTCTCGTCCCGGCCCTCGAAGCCGCTGTACGCGGCGGTGTGGGCGCCCTTGTCGAAGACCGCGTCGATCGCGCCCGAGGCGACGGCCGGCGCGAAGTTGGGGTGGAAGCTGCTGCCCTCGGTGCCCGCCACACAGTGCGGCGGCCAGGAGTGCACATAGTCGGGGCGGTCGGAGAAGTGGTCGCCCGGGTCGACGTGGTGATCCCTGGTCGCCACGACATGGCGGTAGCAGCCGCCGGCCGCCTGGCCCACCAGATCGGTGATGGCCGCGGCGACATCCGCACCGCCCGCCACCGCGAGGCTGCCGCCCTCACAGAAGTCGTTCTGCACATCGACGACGATCAATGCCCGGTGCATGGTCCGTGCCTTCCGGCTGGGAATGGGGGAGGGGCGCACAGAGGTGGTGTGACCGAGGGTAGCCACTGCGCGGGCGTTGCGGGAGGGGGTTCGGCGGGGCCTGGTCCGGGCTCGGGGCCGGTGACCCCTAAGGGGCGTTCGAACAGAACCCCTAGGGGTTGCGAGGGCCCCCTGCGGGGCCACAACGCGGGGGTCGGGGGCCGGTATTCCCGGGGCTCAGAGGTACTCGGTGGGCAGTACGGGCTCGCCGCGGGAGAGCTGGGTCGCCGAGAGCGGCAGCCCGGCGCGGGCGGCGATGTGCCGGTCGCGGGCGGCGTCCAGCGGCTCGCGGGCCACCACCTCGCCGCCGCGCACCAGCGGCACCAGCAGCTGCCGCCCGGCCAGCGCCTCGGGCACCGGGCCGGTGCCCACCACCTCGGCCTCCGCGACACCGTCCGCGTCCAGCCGCCGGGCCGCCCACTTGCGGCCGCCCACCGACGACTTGGCGCCCATCGACTTCTTCGCGACCGGCCGCAGCGGGGCGGCCGGATCATCGGCGTCACCGCTGTCGGCGCGCGCGACCAGCTTGTAGACCATCGAGCAGGTCGGATGACCGCTGCCGGTCACCAGCTGGGTGCCGACGCCGTACGCGTCCACCGGGGCGGCCGCGAGCGACGCGATGGCGTACTCGTCCAGATCGCTGGTCACGACGATCTTGGTCTTGGTGGCGCCCAGCTCGTCCAGCTGCTGGCGCACCCGGTGGGCGACCAGCAGCAGATCGCCGGAGTCGATCCGTACGGCACCGAGATCGGGGCCCGCCACCTCCACCGCGGTACGGACCGCCTCGGTGACGTCGAAGGTGTCCACGAGCAGGGTGGTGCCGCTGCCGAGGGTGTCGACCTGCGCGGTGAAGGCGTCCCGCTCGGTGTCGTGCAGCAGGGTGAAGGCGTGCGCGCTGGTGCCGACGGTGGGGATGTTGTAGCGGAAGCCGGCCGCCAGGTCGGACGTGCGGTGGAAGCCGCCGACGTACGCGGAGCGGGCCGCGGCCACCGCCGCCAGCTCGTGGGTGCGGCGGGCGCCCATCTCCATCAGCGGCCGGTCGCCCGCCGCCACCGCCATCCGGGAGGCGGCCGCGGCCACCGCCGAGTCGTGGTTGAGGATCGAGAGGATCACCGTCTCCAGGAGGACCGCCTCGGCGAAGGTGCCCTCGACGCGCATGATCGGGGAGCCGGGGAAGTAGACCTCGCCCTCCGGGTAGCCCCAGATGTCGCCGCGGAAGCGGTAGTCGGCCAGCCAGCCGAGGGTCGGCTCGTCGAGGATGCCGCGCTCGCGGAGAAAGCCCAGAATCGTTTCGTCGAAGCGGAAGTTCTCCACCGCGTCCAGCACCCGTCCGGTGCCGGCGACCACGCCGTAGCGGCGGCCCTCGGGCAGCCGGCGGGTGAAGACCTCGAAGACCGAACGCCGGTCCGCGGTCCCGGACCGCAACGCGGCCTGCAGCATGGTGAGTTCGTACTGGTCGGTGAAGAGCGCGGTCGACGGCACGGCCACCGGCAGCCCCAGTAGGTCGGCAACGTTCACTTCGGCATACCTCGCGATTCGATCCATGCGAGCCGCATCGGCACCCGGTGCGGGGCCGGGGCCCGCGGCGGTGGCCGCTGACGACACGACCCCCGGGAGATGCGGCATGAAGATGATGCTACCCCCATTACTCGTCACTTTGACGATTTCCCCCGTCAGGGGCACCTCCGGCGTCCCAACAGCCCCTCCCCGCAAGGGGGCGCGCGGCTCGCCGACGCTCCCGCAGGAGGGGCGTTTGTGCACCGCCCGCCCCCGGGTGGCAGCATGGGGCGTGTGAGCGCCCACCCGTCACCCACGATTACCCTCCGACCGCATCGCTGCACCCTCAGTGTTCCGGTGGAGATCGAGCGTCCAGAGTCGAGCGAGGCACCCTTCGCGGTCCCCGAACCCGACGTCCCGTGGGTCACGATCGTCCACAACGACCCGGTCAATCTCATGAGCTATGTGTCGTACGTCTTCCAGTCGTACTTCGGCTACTCCAAGGACAAGGCGCACCAGCTGATGCTCGACGTTCACCACAAAGGCCGCGCGGTCGTCTCCAGCGGCACCCGCGAGGAAATGGAGCGCGACGTGCAGGCCATGCACGGCTACGGCCTCTGGGCGACCCTTCAGCAGGACCGCTGATGGCCGGCCACTTCGAGTCCCTGCCGGACGGCGGTGCCGCCGTCCCCCTCGACGAGGTCGAGATCTCCATCCTGCGCAGCCTCGCCGTGCAGCTCCTGGAGCTGATCGGGCCGGGTGAGGAACCCGGCGACAGCGAGGCCGAGGACCTGCTCGCCTCGGTCTTCAACGACGGTCCGAGCGAACCGCCCGCCGACCCGGTCCTGGCCCGCCTCTTCCCGGACGCCTACGGCGGCCCCGACCTCGTCCCCGACGACGACGTCCGCGCCGCGTCCGCCGAGTTCCGCCGCTACACCGAGAACGATCTGCGCGCCCGCAAGCGCGACGACGCCCTCGCGCTGGTCCGCGCACTGGACGGGCTGTCGGTCTCGTCGGAGGGCGGCGGTCCGGGCGGCGCGGTGCTGCGGCTGAAGCCCGACGAGTGCCGGCAGTGGCTGGGCGCCCTCAACGACCTCAGGCTGGCCATCGGCACCCGTCTGGAGGTCACCGACGAGGAGGACGGCGGCGAGCTGCTCCGGCTGCCCGACACCGATCCGCGCAAGCCGATGGTGATGGCCTACCTGTGGCTGGGCGGCCTCCAGGAAACCCTCGTCGAATCGCTGATGGACTGAACCGGTCGAGCAGCCGACCGGCCCGCAAATGGTGCGGATCGGTCGGCGTGTTCGCTCAGCGGAGCCTCAAATCCGGATAACGATCACGTCACCACCTCCAGGGGGTTTGGTGGCGTGCGCGCCCTTTGTCCTAATCTGCGTGTGGTTTGCCTCACGGTGGCAGTAGTTGATCTCGTAACAGCCGTGATAGATCTTCACGACCTGCCGTGCGTGACGCCACCCCTGTCACCGCGGGAGCGCTGAGCCGGCCGACCGTCGGCGTGCAGGAACTCCATCCGGGGGGTCGGGACCCGACCCGGACAGGCCGGGTCGGAATGGAGAAAGGCGCACCACTCATGACCTCTGTGCAGGTCGACAAGCAACACGACGGCAACGAGGCCACTGGCACGGCTCCCGAAGAGGGCTACCAGCGGGGTCTGGGAAACCGCCAGATCCAGATGATCGCCATTGGCGGCGCCATCGGTACGGGCCTGTTTCTCGGGGCGGGAAAGGCCATCTCCATGGCCGGTCCGAGCATCATCCTGGCCTACGCCATCGTCGGTCTGGTCATCTTCTTCATCATGCGGGCCCTGGGCGAACTGCTCATGTACCGGCCCGTCTCCGGCTCCTTCTCCGAGTACGGCCGGGAGTTCCTGGGCCCGTTCATCGGCTTTGTGACCGGCTGGACCTACTGGCTCTTCTGGGTCGTCACCGGCATCACGGAAGTGACCGCCGCGGCCACCTATGTGCAGTACTGGAACAAGGGCATACCGCAATGGGCCTCGGCACTCGTCTTCACGTGTGCGCTCTTCGGTATCAACCTGATCTCCGTGAAGATCTTCGGTGAGCTGGAATTCTGGTTCTCGATGGTCAAGGTCACCGCGATCATCGGCATGATCCTGATCGGCCTCGGCGTGATCACCCTCGGCTTCTCCGACGCCGGTGACACCGCCTCCTTCACGAACCTGTGGTCGCACGGCGGCTTCTTCCCCAAGGGCATCGGCGGCACGCTGCTGACGCTGCAGATCGTGATGTTCGCCTTCCTCGCCGTCGAACTCGTCGGCGTCACCGCGGGCGAGGCGACCAACCCGAAGAAGGTCCTGCCCCAGGCCATCAACACCGTGCCGTGGCGGATCGGCCTCTTCTACATCGGCGCGCTCATCATCATCCTGTCCGTCGTCAGCTGGACGGTCTTCGAGCCGGGCGTGAGCCCCTTCGTCGCCGCCTTCCAGAAGATCGGCCTGCCGGCCGGTGCCGGCATCGTCAACTTCGTCGTGCTGACCGCCGCGCTGTCCTCGGCGAACTCCGGTATGTACTCCACCGGCCGGATGCTGCGCGACCTCGCCCTCAACGGGCAGGGCCCGAAGTTCTTCACCAAGCTCAGCAAGAACGGCCTGCCCACCTGGGGCACCGGCGTCTCGGTCGCGATGATGCTGTTCGGCGTCTACATCAACTACCAGTGGCCGGGCGAGGCGTTCAACTACGTCGTCTCGTTCGCGACCATCTCCGGTATGTGGGCCTGGATCGTGATCCTCGCCTCCCAGCTGCGCTACCGGGCCAAGGCGAACCGCGGTGAGCTGCCGCAGTCCGAGTTCAAGGCCCCCGGCGCCCCGTACACCTCGATCTTCGCGCTGGCCTTCATCGGCATGGTGATCGTGATGATGGGCGTCGACAAGGATGCCCGGATCTCGCTCTACGCGGCCCCCGTGTGGGCGCTCATCCTGGCCGTGGGCTACCTCTGCATCCAGCGGCGGGACGCCAAGGCGCTGTCGGCCCCGAAGGACGCCCCCGCAGCGGGCAAGAAGGGCTGAGACACCGCTCCGGCAGGACGGGCGCAACGCCCGGCTGTCCAGCATGCGGGCCCGTGCGTACCACCTTTCGGTACGCACGGGCCCTCTGCTTATTCTTGGCCGCATGCTGACCCTCACCAAGGCCCTCTACGACCAGATCGTCGAGCACTCCCGCAAGGACCACCCCGACGAGGCCTGCGGCGTGGTCGCGGGCCCGGCCGGCAGCGGCCGCCCCGAGCGGTTCATCCCGATGCTGAACGCCGCCCGCTCGCCCACGTTCTACGAATTCGACTCCGCCGACCTGCTCCGGCTCTACCGCGAGATGGACGACCTGGACGAGGAGCCGGTGATCATCTACCACTCGCACACCGCCACCGAGGCATACCCGTCCCGTACGGACATCTCGTACGCGAACGAGCCCGGCGCGCACTACGTCCTGGTGTCCACCGCCGACACGGACGATGCCGGCCCCTTCCAGTTCCGCTCCTTCCGTATCGTCGACGGAGTGGTGACCGAGGAAGATGTCGAGGTGGTGGCGGAGTACGCCTGACCTGCGGATTTCCGTAGAGGCCGCGCTTTTCCGGTGCGGCCCCGGGCGGCCGCGTCCCAACTGGCGTACACCAACCGTCCGCATCATGGGACGAGGTTCCAATACCCGGACCGGGAATCGATACGATGACCGCATGGTTGACCACGACGTGATGGAGAAGAGGCAGAGCATGCAGACGCACGCTCCGCTCGCCACGCGTCGCTCCGCATCCGCCCTCCTGGGCGCCTTCGGCTGCGGAACCGCCCGGCTGCACATCGACCTGTGCCGCCTCTCCAGCGCCATCTGTCCGCGCTGCGCCGCCGCCTGAGCCCCGACGCACGGGCGCGTCGCCCGCCGGTCCGCACCCCGCACCACCGCGTCATCCGACGCTCCCGCACCGCTGCACCACCGCCGTGCACACGGACGTACACCACTCCGCCACCGCACTCCGACAGGAGCCCTCACATGGCCATCGAGGTCCGAATCCCCACCATCCTGCGCACCTACACCGACGGCCAGAAGGCCGTCGAGGGCAGCGGCGCGACGCTCGCCGACCTCTTCACCGACCTGGAGAGCCGGCACACCGGCATCCGCGAGCGCCTGGTCGACGGCGAGCAGCTGCGCCGCTTCGTGAACGTCTACCTCAACGACGAGGACGTGCGCTTCCTGGCGGGCATCTCCACCGAGCTCGCCGACGGCGACAACGTCACGATCCTGCCCGCCGTGGCAGGGGGAATGGTCTAACCGTGCGGTACGACTCCCCGCTGGCGGCGGTCGGGAACACGCCACTCGTCCGCCTCCCGCGCCTCTCGCCCTCCGACGACGTCCGCATCTGGGCGAAGCTGGAGGACCGCAACCCCACGGGATCGGTCAAGGACCGGCCCGCGCTGTACATGATCGAGCAGGCGGAGAAGGACGGCCGGCTCACCCCCGGCTGCACCATCCTCGAACCGACCAGCGGCAACACCGGCATCTCTCTGGCCATGGCGGCCAAGCTCAAGGGCTACCGCATCGTGTGCGTGATGCCGGAGAACACCTCGTCCGAGCGGCGGGAACTGCTCGCGATGTGGGGCGCGGAGATCATCTCCTCGCCCGCGGCCGGCGGCTCCAACACGGCCGTACGCGTCGCCAAGGAGCTCGCCGCCGAGCACCCCGACTGGGTGATGCTCTACCAGTACGGCAACCCGGACAACGCCGGTGCGCACTACGCCACCACCGGCCCCGAGATCCTCGCCGACCTCCCCTCCATCACCCACTTCGTGGCCGGTCTGGGCACCACCGGCACGCTGATGGGCGTCGGCCGCTATCTGCGCGAGCACACCCCCGGTGTGCAGATCGTCGCCGCCGAACCGCGCTACGACGACGTCGTCTACGGCCTGCGCAACCTCGACGAGGGCTTCATCCCCGAGCTCTACGACGAGTCCGTACTGACCACCCGCTTCTCGGTCGGCTCCGAGGACGCGATCCGCCGCACCCGCGAACTCCTCGCCGAGGAAGGCATCTTCGCGGGCATCTCCACCGGCGCCGCCCTGCACGCGGCGATCGGCGTCGGCAAGAAGGCGGTTCGCGCCGGGCAGAGCGCCGACATCGTCTTCGTCGTCGCCGACGGCGGCTGGAAGTACCTCTCCACCGGCGTCTACACCGCCGAGTCCACGGAAGCGGCCATCGAGACGCTGCACGGACAGCTGTGGGCCTAGGGAGCGTCGCCCCGTAGGCCGTCCGGCCTGACACCGAACATGCTCGCCGTCGTGGTGCCACACCGCGGCGGCGGGATTGTTTCGGCAGCGCGCCGCCGACGTGGGCGGGCCGCGGCTGTCGCACGGCTGTGCGCCCGGCGACAGCCGGACTGGTGATTCCGCCCACAGCTCGCCCCGCTGGAGCAGCCACACGACCTTTTGCGCCTTACGCTCGTGGGCACCGTACAGAGCACCGGGGCCCCGCCGTGGCCCGAGACCGCACCCAGCCGGCCAGGACCCGCCGAGACCGCCGCCCCCGCCCACGGAGGTTCACGCCCGCATGAAGCTCACCGTCGTCGGATGCTCCGGGTCCTTCCCTTCCACGGAATCGGCCTGCTCGAGCTACCTCCTGGAGGCCGACGGCTTCAGGCTGCTCATCGACATGGGCAACGGCGCCCTCGGCGAGCTGCAGCGGCACAGCGGTCTCTACGACCTGGACGCCGTGCTCCTCTCCCATCTGCACGCCGACCACTGCATCGACCTGTGCGGCTACTTCGTGGTGCGCTACTACCGGCCGGACGGCGGGCGCTGCGGGCCGATGCCCGTCTACGGGCCGTCCGGGACCGAGCGCCGGCTGACCGTCGCACACGCGGATCTGCCGTACGACGGGGCGATGAGCGAGGTCTTCGACTTCCGTACGCTGACGGCCGGCACCTTCACCATCGGGCCGTTCACGATCCGTACGGAACTGGTGAGCCACCCGGTGGAGTCCTACGGCTTCCGCATCGAGCACGGGGGCAGCTCGCTGACGTACTCCGGGGACACCGGGCCCTGCGAGGCGCTGGACACGCTGGCCGCCGGCACCGACTTCTTCCTGTGCGAGGCGTCCTTCACCCACGGCAAGGAAGACATCCCCGACCTGCACCTCAACGGCCGGGAAGCCGGCGAGCACGCCCGCCGGGCCGGTGCGGGCCGCCTGGTGCTGACCCACATCCCGCCCTGGACCGACCCGGACGTCAGTCTCCGGGACGCGCAGAAGGTCTACGACGGGCCGGTGGAGGTCGCCAAGGCGGGGGCGTCGTACGAGATCTGAGACCGCGCATGACGAGCGGTGCATGACGCGCGGTGCATGACGACCGGTGTACGACGGAGGGCCCCGGAACCGATGGAGGTTCCGGGGCCCTTCGCGCGTACGGGGATCCGTCCGGCTTACGCCTTCGTCAGGTCCTCGATCTCCTCCTCGGGCTCGCGGCCCGGGGTGGGGAGGTTGAACTTGGTGATCGCGAAGCGGAAGAGCAGGTAGTAGACCGCCGCGAAGGCCAGACCGATCGGGATGATCATCCACGGCTTGGTGGCCAGGTTCCAGTTCAGCGCGTAGTCGATGAAGCCCGCGGAGAACGTGAAGCCGTCGTGTACGCCCAGGGCCCAGGTGATGGCCATCGAGAGGGCGGTCAGCACCGCGTGGATCGCGTACAGCACCGGGGCGATGAACATGAACGAGAACTCGATCGGCTCGGTGATACCGCAGACGAAGGAGGTCAGCGCGAGCGAGATCATCATGCCGAGGACGGCCTTGCGGCGCTCGGGGCGTGCGCAGTGCGCGATGGCCAGCGCGGCGGCCGGCAGGCCGAACATCATGATCGGGAAGAAGCCCGACATGAACTGTCCGGCGGACGGGTCGCCGGCGAAGAAGCGGCCGATGTCGCCGTGCGCGACCTTGCCGGCGGCGTCGGTGAAGTCACCGAGCTGGAACCAGGAGACGGTGTTCACGAACTGGTGCATACCGATGGGGATCAGTGCACGGTTGATCAGGCCGAACAGACCCGCGCCACCGGCGCCGAGGCCGGTCATCCACTCGCCGAAGCTGGAGATGCCGCTGCCGATCGGCTCCCAGACCAGGGTGAAGAGCACACCCACGCCGGTGCCGACGAAGGCCATGATGATCGGGACGAGCCGGCGGCCGTTGAAGAAGCCCAGCCAGTCCACCAGCTTCTTGCGGTGGTAGCGCTGCCACAGGACCGCGGCGAGCAGGCCCATGATGATGCCGCCGAGGACACCGGGGTTGTTGACGACGGGCTCGACCCACTCGCCGGCCGCCTTGTCGAAGTGGCCTTCCTTGACGGGGAAGGCCTTGAGGACGTTGCTGTAGACGAGGAAGCCGACGAGGGCGGCCAGCGCCGTGGAGCCGTCGGCCTTCTTGGCGAAGCCGATGGCGACGCCTATGCAGAAGAGCAGCGGCAGATTGTCGAAGACCGCGCCACCGGCGGCGGCGAAGACCTTGCTGACATCGATCCAGCCCAGGCCGTCCTTGCCGAACACGTCCGGCTGGCCGAGGCGGTTGAGGATGCCCGCGGCGGGCAGGACGGCGATCGGCAGCTGGAGGCTGCGGCCGATCTTCTGCAGGCCCTGGAACAGGCCGGAGCCCCGCTTCTTCGCGGGGGCCGCTTTGGCGGCGGCAGTGGCCGAACTCATCGGATTCCTCCTGGTGAGGCGGGCACTCGGAAGGGGGACGGCCCGCTTGTTGGTCTAAACCACTAGTGGTTTAGACCATTCTTAGCACGTAGCCGAGGCATAAAGGAATCCATTGTTCCAAGTGGTTTGGACCACAGGCCGACCGGCCCCCTGATCCATGGACCAGGGGGCTGGTGTATGCGTGGCAAAAGGCCTGGTGGGGGCGGGTGAGACGGGGCGCTACTTGATGTTCTCCCGCTCCATCGCGTCGCCGACTTCTTCCGGCTCGCGGCCCGGAGTCGCCAGATTGAATTTCGTGATCGCGAATCGGAAGAGCGCGTAGTAGACGGCGGCGAAACACAAACCGATCGGAATGATCAGCCAGGGTTTGGTGGCCAGCCCCCAGTTGATGACGTAGTCGATCAGGCCGGCCGAGAAACTGAAACTGTCGTGCACCCCCAGCGCCCAGCTCACCGCCATCGACACACCCGTCAGCAGCGCGTGCAGCACATACAGCAGCGGCGCGATGAACAGGAACGAGTACTCGATCGGCTCGGTCACCCCGGTCACGAACGAGGTCAGCCCGACCGACAGCATCATCCCGGACACCTCCTTGCGGCGGTGCGGCTTGGCGCAGTGCGCGATCGCCAGGCCCGCGGCCGGCAGCGCGAACATCATGATCGGGAAGAACCCGGTCTCGAACTGACCCGCCGTCGGATCGCCGGCCAGGAACCGGTTGATGTCACCGTGCACCACCGTGCCGTCCGGCTTGGTGTAGTCGCCGAACTGGAACCAGACGAAGGTGTTCAGGAACTGGTGCAGGCCGATGACCAGCAGTGCGCGGTTGGCGACGCCGAAGAGGCCGGAGCCGATCCAGTCCAGGTCGGTCAGCCACTTGCTGAAGCTCGTCAGCGCGTCACCGACCGGCGGCCAGATCCACACGCAGACCACGGCGAACGCCACACCCACGAAGGCCATGACGATCGGCACCAGCCGGCGGCCGTTGAAGAAGCCCAGCCAGTCGACGAGCTTCACCCGGTGCAGGCGCTGCCACAGCCAGGCCGACAGGAGGCCCATGACGATGCCGCCGAAAACCCCCGGATTCTGGAACTCCGCCGGCGTCGCCGTCCCGTCCGGGACCACACACACGCCGGCCCACACACTCGCCTGTGTGTACTTCTGACCCGACTCGCAGTCCACCGGGAACTGGTGCAGCACCGAGTAGTAGACGAGGAAGCCGGCCACCGCGGCCAGCGCCGTCGAACCGTCCGACTTCCTCGCCATGCCGATCGCGACACCGATGCAGAACAGCAGCGGCAGACCCAGCCCCGAATCCAGCAGCGCGCCGCCCGCGCCCGCGAACACCTTGGCGACGTCGTCCCAGCCCAGCCCTTCCGCGCCGAACACATCCGGCTGGCCGAGCCGGTTGAGGATGCCCGCGGCCGGCAGCACGGCGATGGGGAGCTGGAGGCTGCGGCCCATCTTCTGCATGCCCTGGAACGCGGCGGAGGCCCGGCTCTTCTTCGGCGCCGCCGCCGCTGCGTTCGCACTCATCCCTGTCCTCCAGGCGGTCGGCCCGTCGACAACCGGTCCGATGCTTGCCGCATACTGATGGTCTACTGGTGGTGTAGACCACTCGTGGTGCGGTTCCGGCCTCCCGGAGCACACTCCGGGTGCTCGCCATCCTTCGGTAGAGAGCGGTCAAGCGCCCACATAGTTGGGCTAAACGTGCGTTACCGTGTGAAAACCGCTCGGCGGGATCGCCGGCGGCCGAGACAAGCAGGAGTGGACATGGCCAGCAAGGCTGAGAAGATCGTCGCCGGGCTCGGCGGACTCGACAACATCGAAGAGGTCGAGGGCTGCATCACCCGTCTCCGCACCGAGGTCAACGACGCCTCCCTCGTCGACGAGGCCGCCCTCAAGGCCGCCGGCGCCCACGGCGTCGTCAAGATGGGCACCGCGATCCAGGTCGTCATCGGCACCGACGCCGACCCGATCGCCGCCGAAATCGAAGACATGATGTGAGCTGACCAGCCCACTCGGGCCCCGTTCCGGACCCCCTGACCCGTACCGGAACGGGGCCCTCGGCATCGCGGATATTGCAGATAGTCTCTACGCCATGTCTCGCATCGACGGCCGCACCCCCGAACAGCTCCGCCCCGTCACCATCGAACGCGGCTGGAGCAAGCACGCCGAAGGCTCCGTCCTCATCTCCTTCGGCGACACCAAGGTCTTCTGCACCGCCTCCGTCACCGAGGGCGTCCCGCGCTGGCGCAAGGGCAGCGGCGAAGGCTGGGTCACCGCCGAGTACTCGATGCTGCCCCGGTCCACCAACACCCGCGGCGACCGCGAATCCGTACGCGGCAAGATCGGCGGCCGCACGCACGAGATCTCCCGCCTCATCGGGCGCTCGCTGCGCGCCGTCATCGACTACAAGGCCCTCGGCGAGAACACCATCGTCCTCGACTGCGACGTCCTCCAGGCCGACGGCGGCACCCGCACCGCCGCCATCACCGGCGCCTACGTCGCCCTCGCCGACGCCATCACCTGGGCCCGGCACAAGAAGCTCGTCAAGCACGGCCGCCAGCCCCTGACCGGGACGGTGAGCGCGGTCAGCGTCGGCATCGTCAACGGCCTCCCGCTGCTCGACCTCTGCTACGAGGAAGACGTCCGCGCCGAAACCGACATGAACGTCGTCTGCACCGGCGACGGCCGCTTCGTCGAGGTCCAGGGCACCGCCGAGGCCGAACCCTTCACCCGCGACGAACTCGGCTCCCTGCTCGACCTCGCCGCGGCCGGCTGCGCCGAACTCGACACCGTCCAGCGCGAGGCGCTCGCCGCCACGCTGTAACGGCAGGGACGGGACTGCCCGTTCCGTCCCCCGCCGTCCGATTCCCACCCCCGACCGCGGCGCCCCGGCAACCAAAGCAGGGCGCCGCGCGTTTGTTCCTTTGCCCGCGCACAACCAAGGAGAGGAACCACCCGATGGCTCCGCGTACGCACCGTCAGTTCCCGCACCGCCGCCCCGCCACCGCCGCCTTCGCCGCGCTCGCCGCCGGCGCGCTCGCGATACCGCTGCTCTCGGGCTGCGGAGCCGTCAGCAAGGCCATGGACTGCGCCAACACCGCGAACGCGATCGTCGACAGCGTCGGCAAACTCCAGCAGGCCGTCGGCAGCTCCCTCGACAACCCGCAGGAAGCCAAGCAGGCCCTCGACGCCATCGACCGGAACCTCGACAAGGTCGGCAAGTCCACCGACGACCCCGAGCTCTCCAAGGCCATCAACAAGATGAACACCGGCGTCAAGGACGCCCGCAAGGACATCGACAACGCGCAGGCCCCGGACCTCAAGCCCATCTCCGACGCGGCCGGCGACATGACCAAGATCTGCACCCCGGGATAATCGCTCCCATGCAGCCTCAGACCGCCGGGCACGGCGCAGCCCCGTCCCCCCGCCGCCTCATCCTCGCCACCCGCAACACCGGCAAGATCGTCGAACTCCGGTCCCTCCTCGAAGCCGCCGGCCTCGGTATCGAACTCGTCGGCGCCGACGCCTACCCCGAGATCCCGGACGTCAAGGAAACCGGCGTCACCTTCGCCGAGAACGCCCTGCTCAAGGCGCATGCCCTGGCCAGGGCCACCGGCCACCCGGCCGTCGCCGACGACTCCGGACTCTGTGTCGACGTCCTCGGCGGCGCCCCCGGCATCTTCTCCGCCCGCTGGGCCGGCAAGCACGGCGACGACCAGGCCAACCTGTCGCTCCTGCTCGCCCAGCTCGCCGACATCGACGACGCACACCGCGCCGCCCACTTCGCCTGCGCCGCCGCGCTCGCGCTCCCGGACGGCACCCAGCGCGTCGTCGAGGGCAAACTCGAAGGAACCCTCCGCCACACCCCCAGCGGCACCGGCGGCTTCGGCTACGACCCCATCCTCCAGCCCCTCGGCGAGACCCGTACCTGCGCCGAACTGACCCCCGCCGAGAAGAACGCGATCAGCCACCGGGGCCAGGCGTTCCGGGCGTTGGCGCCGGTCGTGGCGGAGTTGCTGGGCTGAACCCGGGCATCTGTACGACAAAGGGCCGGCCCGCGAACTCCGCGGGCCGGCCCTTCGTTTCCATGGTCAGTGCGGCCGGTGGGACTCGAACCCACATGGGATTTCTCCCAAGGGCACCTAAAACCCTCGCTTATACCTATTCAGCAACGGCCGCTCGACGACTGTCATAGTAGCGGGCTCGTCATATCAGGGACGCGGGGGCCGCGGGAGGTGCCGCGGCCTGCGCCTGAAGTGGGGCGTATCCGACCGGAGTTGAGCGATCCGGTAGGAGTCGGCGCTAGTCGAAGAGCGCGGACAGCCTCCGGAAGAGCCTGGCGAGCAGGTGTTTTCGCCCGGTGGACGGAGGCGGCGCGTCGGAGCCGGGCTCCTCGGACGCTCCGGGTTCTTCGGATTCTCCGGTCTCCTCGCCTCCTTCGGTCTTTTCGCTCCCGGCGGTCTCTTCGGACGCTGCGGGCGCCGGGACGTCCGCGCTCCCCGCCGTCGTGTCGTCGGTGTGTGGGGTCGTGGACTCCGGCGTGCTGCGCTGGGCCGGGGGTTTCGGTGTGGTGCGGGCGGCCTCGGCGCGTACGAGCGCGCCAAGGGCGGCGAAGACGTCGATGGGCATGCCGAATCTCCTGCGGTGTGGAAGTCCCGAGTGCGGATGACGGCAGGCCGCCGGTGCCCCACGGCCCCGCTGGGGGAGGGAGGCGGATGCGGCGGCCGGGTCAGATCAGCAGCGCAGGACGACCGTTCGCTGTGCGGGTTCGGCGGCGGGGGCCGTGACGACGGCCCAGTGGCGGGCGTCGCCCGGTGCCGCGATGGTGTGCTCGGCGGGGGAGTCCCCGATCGCCTTGCCGCCGGCCCCGGTCGGGACGTGGTGGCGGAGGTGGCAGGCCGAGGCGTGGGCGATGCGCCGGGCGCCGCTGCCCGGATGCTTCTTGGTGCTTCCGGTCGAGGTCAGTTCCGGATCCGTGCCGGCGCAGGGCCTTCGGGGCGCGGCGGACACGGCCGGGACGGACGCCGCGCGGACAGATGGCGCGCGGACGGACACGGCGGGGGCGGACGCCGCGGGGGCGCCGGCATGGGTCGGGCAGGTGCTGCGGTCGCAGTCCGGTCCGAGGGAGGAGTCGGTGGCGATTCCGGTGTGCAGCAGTGCCAGCAGCGCGAGCAGCAGCAGAACGCAAAAGCCGCCAGCGGCCGCGGAGCGGCGTGTGCTGACGGTGTAGCGCATATCACTCTCCCAACGCTCTTCCCGCATTAATCCCCTTGAAGAGGTCAAGGCACGCAAAAGATGCCGAAAGCGGGCGCGTTTCCACCCGAACCGGTTACCTGGTCGCACGTATGCGCGCAAGGGCGGGGTGTCGACCGCTCCGCGGCGCAACGGGCCTGTCCTGGGGGTCCGCTAGGGCCGGGAGGGCGCTTGTTACAGGACTGGTACACAGCCGCGCGGTCACCGAAGGATTCGGGCAATCAGGCTGTGTCGCGAGGAAGAGAGAGTGGACCTGTCGATTCCGCACTTTTCCGTAGAAGAGCTGTCGGTGAGTCGCCGAAGAGCTGGTGGGGGTACGGGGTGGGAGCCCCGGGAGGAGTACGTGATGACCGACCGCGCTGGGGCCCGCTGGGCTCGTGGGCGTACCGCTCTGGCGGCCTTCGTCGTGGTGACGGCGCTGGCGGCCGGCGGGGTGTGGTTCAGTCAGGCGTCGGATCGCGCGTCGGCGGTGGGCTCGGCGCCGAAGACCGCGGCGGTGCAGGACGTGAAGTCGCCCGGCAAGCCCTCGGGGGGCCTGCCGGGCGTACGCGACTGCGGCATGGGCGAGCCGGTGATCAAGCCGCAGGTGATCACGCTGGCCTGCGCGGACGCCGGGATGGTGGCCACCGAGATCACCTGGGACCGCTATGGCTCCCAGGAGGCGGAGGGCACCGGCGTGGTGCAGGTCGAGAAGACCGCGGCGGGCGCCGGGGTGGATGCCGGGTTCCCGGCGACGTTCCGGCTCTACGGCGCCGAGCCCGTCAAGGGCGGGCGGGCCTTCACCGGGCTCGAGGTGACGTACGAGGGCTCGACCCCGCTCGGGGACACGACGGAGATGTACAACCTCGCGTGATGGGCATCCGAGGCCGGATCGCCCTGGCCATTTCATGTGTGACGGCGCTGGCCGTGGTGGTGCTCGGGTTCGCCGTGCACCACATCGCCGATGCCGAGCGGGAACGGTCGGCACGGGCGTATCAGGACGACCGCCTGAGTTCCGCGCTGCAGATCTACGAGCGGGACGCCAAGCTGGTGCTGGGGGCGCAGCTGAACGACGCGACGCTGCCGTTGCCGCTGCGGGAGGCGGTGTTCAAGGGCCGCTCCGGGACGTATGTCAGCGGCGGCGAGGATCCGCGGGTGTGGGCGGCGACGGGTGTCAGCGCCGGTCCGGAGGCGGACGGGCCGATGCGGTCGCTGTCGGTGTCGGCGGCGTACCCGGACGACGATCCGGCCCAACTCGCCCTGGACCGGGCGCTGTTGATCGCCGGGTGCGGCACCGTCCTGCTGATGGCGGTGGTGTCGTGGTTCGTGGCGCAGCGGCTGTCGCGGCGGCTGCGGCTGAGCGCGGCGGCGGCGCGGCGGATCGCGGCGGGCGAGACGCCGGACGCGGACGCGCTGGCCAGTAACGGCCGCGACGAGGTGGCCGAGTTGGGGCGCAGCGTGCATCACATGGCGACGTCGCTGGCGGCCCGGGTGGAGGCGGAGCGGGAGTTCACCGCGGATGTGGCGCATGAGCTGCGGACGCCGGTGGCCGGACTGGTGGCCGCGGCGGAACTGCTGCCGCAGCCGCGTGCGGTGGAGCTGGTGCAGGACCGGGCGCAGGCGATGCGGCGGCTGGTGGAGGACCTGCTGGAGGTGTCCCGGCTGGACGCCGGTGTGGAGCGGGCGGATCTGGACGCCTGCGAGCTGCCGTCGCTGGTGCGCGGGATCGTGCAGCGGGCGGCCCGTCAGCGGGGGGTGTCCGAGGTGTCGGTGGCGGTGGAGGGCGAGCCGCGGATCGTGGAGACGGACCGGCGGCGGGTGGAGCGGGTGCTGGTCAATCTGCTGGCGAACGCGGCGAAGCACGGCAAGCCGCCGATAGAGGTGGTGGTCGAGGGCGCACGGATCGTGGTGCGGGACCACGGCCCCGGCTATCCGGCGGAGTTGTGCGCGGAGGGGCCGCGCCGGTTCCGTACGGCGGCACCCGAGCGGGGCACCGGGCACGGCCTGGGCCTGACGATCGCGGCGGGTCAGGCCGAGGTCCTCGGGGCGCGACTGGACTTCGGCGCCGCCGCGGAGGGCGGCGCCGAGGCCGTACTGGAACTGCCGGACCGGACGTCGATGGCACCGGTCCCCGAGGGGGCGTGCCCTTAGCGGGCGAGCCGGTGTGCCTCTGGGGGGCGAGGGGGGCGTGCCCCTAGGGGGTGGCTCGCGTCCTCGGGGGGCTTTTCTCGGGGGTTTCCCCTAGGGGGTGGTCGAACAGATCCCCTAGGGGTCGCGAGGGCCCCCTGCGGGTCCACAACGTGGGGGCGCGGGGCGGTATTCCCCGACGGGGCGTTCCCTGGGGGGCGTTCCCTGTGGGCCGCCCCCTGGGGGGTCGTTCGCTCCCTACAGGCCGAGATCCTTGATGATCTTGGCGACGTGGCCGGTGGCCTTGACGTTGTACAGCGCCCGCTCGACCTTGCCCTCCTCGTCGAGGATGACGGTCGAGCGGATCACGCCGGTGACGGTCTTGCCGTACAGCTTCTTCTCACCGAACGCGCCGTACGCCTCCAGGACCTTCTTGTCCGGGTCGCCGAGCAGCGTGACCTTGAGGTCCTCCTTCTCCCGGAACTTGGCGAGCTTCTCCGGCTTGTCGGGGGAGATGCCGATGACGTCGTAGCCGTGGCCGGCCAGGAAGTCGAGGTTGTCGGTGAAGTCGCAGGCCTGCTTGGTGCAGCCGGGGGTCAGGGCGGCCGGGTAGAAGTACACGATGACCTTGCGGCCCTTGTGGTCGGCGAGCGAGACCTGCTTGCCATCCGCGTCGGGGAGGGTGAAGGCGGGTGCGGCGTCGCCGGTCTGCAGTCGCTCACTCATGGATGGCTCTCCTCTGTGGTCGGTCGCGGGGAACGCGCGGGATCTGCGGGGATCCGTCTGCCCCGAGATTACGCAGCCGGGCCGCGGCATGGTGCCGGGGGCGCCGCCGGTGCGCGAAACGGGGGTGCTGTGGGGCGCGCCCGGACACGAGCTGACAGACTGTCCATCACGAATCGGCATGGACACGGTGGCCGGTTCCGTACGGGAGGACGGCGGCCGGTCGCGGTCCGCGTCCTCGTACGCATCGGCCCGAGACGACGGAGGCAGCGCGGTGTCGGAAGCCAGGACCCCTGCGCAGATCGAGGCGGACATCGCCCGCAGGCGGCAGGATCTCGCCGTGACGCTCGACGAGATCGGTGTGCGACTGCACCCGCAGACGATCATCGGCGATGCGAAGGCGAAGGCCGCGGCGGTGGTGGACCGCACCGCGGGGCGGGCGTATGTGGCCGCCAACCGGGCGGTGTCGGACGTGCGCGACCGTTTTGTGACGGAGGACGGGACGCCCCGGCTGGAGCGAATCGTTCCGGTGGCGCTGATCGGTGTCGCCGCGGTCGGCCTGCTGACGCTGCGCCGCGCCAAGCGGCGCCGCGGCTGAGGTGTTCTCACTGACCGCAGCCGACCGCGGCTCCCGCCCCGGTCCACCACGACGCGGGGCGCCGGGCGGTGGCGTGGTTGATGTGTTTTCTCTGGCCGCAGCCGACCGCGGCTCCCGCCCCGGTCCACCACGACGCGGGGCGCCGCGCCGGGCATGTACGGTCATGCCGTGAGCCCGAATAACACCAAGGACACCCACGACAAGCTGCCGATCCGGATGCTGCACGACCGTGTGCTGGTCCGGACGGACATCCCCGAGGGCGAGCGTCGCTCCAGCGGGGGCATCGTCATCCCGGCGACCGCCGCGGTCGGCCGCCGCCTGGCCTGGGCCGAGGTGGTCGCGGTCGGGCAGAACGTGCGGACCGTCGAGGTGGGCGACCGGGTGCTGTACGACCCGGAGGACCGGGCCGAGGTCGAGGTGCGCGGCGTGGCGTATGTGCTGATGCGGGAGCGCGATCTGCACGCGGTGGCCGCGGAGCGGCTGGAGGGCGCCGAGGACGCGACGGGGCTGTATCTGTAGCGATCTGTAGCGATCTGCAGAGAGCGGTAGAGATCCGCGGAGCCCGCGAAAACGGGCGGTGACCGAGGTCACCGCCCGTTTTGTGTGCCCTTTGCTAGCCTCGGGAGAACCCGACGAGACGCGCCGTACCGGGTCAGGACAAGACGACGCACCCCTGTTGAAGCTCGTATTCCACGGAGGTGCCGTCATGGCATGGATCCTGCTCGCCGTCGCCGGTCTGCTGGAGGTCGGCTGGTCGATCGGTATGAAGTTCACCGACGGCTTCACCCGGCTGTGGCCCAGTGTGTTCACCGGCGCGGGCATCGTCGTCAGCATGCTGCTGCTCTCGTACGCGGCCAGGACCCTGCCGATCGGTACCGCCTACGGCGTGTGGGTCGGCATCGGGGCGGCCGGCGCGGCGGTGGTCGGGATGCTGGTGCTCGGTGAGCCGGCGACCGCCGCCCGGATCTTCTTCATCGTGCTGCTGTTGGTGGCCGTGGTCGGGCTGAAGGCCACGTCCGGCCACTGAGCCGAAGGCGACGTCGGGCCCCTGAGAGGCGCCGGGCCGTGATGCCACGGCCCGTCAGCCGTCGCCGTCCCACTCGTTCCACTGCATGTCCCCTCCGACGTACTGCTGCTGCTGCGCCTCCGGCCCCACCGTCGGGAAGTCCTCCGTGGGCTCGGGGAACGTCGGCTCCTCGGTCGGGAAGGTGGGCTCGGGCGGTTCGGTCGGCTCGGTGGGGAAGTCGGTGGGCGGTTCGACGGTGGGCACCGGCGGTTCGAGGGTCGGCTCGGGCGGTGCCGGGGCGCTCGTGGTCGGCGGCGGCTCCTCGGCGCCCGGCTCCAGCTCCAGGTCGAAGTCACGGGCCGGCTTGCCCTCCAGCGCGGCCGCGGTGTAGTCGGCCCAGATCTCGGCGGGGAAGCCGCCGCCGTTGATCCGCGGCAGGCCCGCCGCGCCGTACAGCGGCTCCTGCGCGGCGCTCTTGGGGTTCTGGCCCAGTACGGCGACCACGGTGGCGAGGTCGGGCGTGTAGCCGGCGAACCAGGCGGCCTTGTCCTCCTCCGCGGTGCCGGTCTTGCCCGCCGCGGGCCGGCCGGCGGCCTGGGCGGCGGTGGCGGTGCCGCCTTCGACGACGCTGCGCAGGATCGAGGTGGTGGTGTCGGCGGCGTCGCGCGCGATGGCGGTGCCCTCGGGCCGCTCGGGCAGTTCGAGGTCGTCGCCGCTCTTGGAGACCTTGTCGACCAGCGTGTACGGCCGCTGCCGGCCGTGGTTGGCGAACGTCGCGTACACCTGCGTCATGTTCAGGACGCTGGGCGTGGCGGTGCCCAGCGAGATCGCGCCCTGGGACGAGGCGAGGCTCGGGGTGTCGGCGGGAATGCCGAGATCGACGGCGGTGTTCTTGACCTTGGTGGGGCCGACGTCGATGCCCATCTGGGCGTAGACGGCGTTGACGGACTTGTCGGTGGCTTCGGTGACGGTGATCGGACCGTAGGAGCGGTCGTCCTCGTTGGCGGGCGCGAAGCCGGTGGGGGAGCCGTTGCTGACGGTCATCCGCTTGTTGGTGCCGTCGTAGATGGTGTGGGGGGTGATGGGGACGCCGTCCTGTGTGGTGGCGTCGTTCTGGACGGCGGAGGCGAAGACGATCGGCTTGAAGGTGGAGCCGACCTGGTAGTCGCGGCGGGTGGCGCCGTTGACGTACTGCTTGGCGTAGTCGATGCCGCCGTAGAGGGCGACGACCCGGCCGGTTTCGGGGTCGATGGAGGAGCCGCCGGCGCGGACGTAGCTGTCGACCTTCCGTTTGTCGCTGAGCTTGTCCATCAGCCGTGTGTTGACCGCGTCGACGAACGCGTTCTGACGTTTCTTGCTGATCGTGGTGGTGATGCGGTAGCCGCCGGCCCGCAGGGTGTCCTCGTCGAGGATCTTGTTGGTGGTCAGATAGTCCTTGACCGCCTCGACGAGATAGCCGCGCTGGCCGCTGAGTCCGGCGGACGCCTTGACCGGTTCCGGCTTGGGGAACTTCATCGCGGACTGCTGGGACCGGCTGAGCCACTTCTTCTTGACCATGCCGTCCAGCACATAGTTCCAACGCGCCAGCGCCCGCGGCTTGTTCTCCGGGCGGGCGACGACGTCGTACGCGCTGGGCGCGTTGAGAAGAGTGGCCAGGTAGGCGCCCTCGGCGGTGGTCAGCTCCTCGGAGTTCTTGCCGTAGTAGGCCTGGGCGGCGGCCTGGATGCCGTACGCGTTGCGGCCGTAGTAGCTGGAGTTGAGATAGCCCTCCAGGATGTCGTTCTTGCTCACCTCGCGGTCCAGCTTGATCGCGATGAAGAACTCCTTGGCCTTGCGGGTGACGGTCTGTTCCTGGCCCAGGTAGTAGTTCTTGACGTACTGCTGGGTGATGGTCGAACCGGACTGCTTGCCCTTGCCGGTGAGGGTGTTCCAGCCGGCCCGCAGCATCGCGAGCGGGTCGACGGCGGACTCGGAGTAGAAGTCGCGGTCCTCGGCGGCGAGCACGGCCCGCTGGACGGACCGGGGGATCTGACTGAGCGACACGTTCTCCCGGTTGACGTCGCCGTCGCGGGCCAGCTCCGTACCGTTGGAGTACAGATAGACATTGCTCTGGGCCTTGGCCGCGGCGTTGGCCGGCGGAATGTCGACGAGCAGATAGCCGGCGATCAGCCCGCCCACGATCAGCAGCAGGATCCCCAGCACGGTGCCGAGCACCACCCGCCAGGTCGGCACGAAGCGACGCCAGCCGGTGCGCGGCGGCTTGGCGGCCCCGGCGCCGCTGGCCGCCGCGCCGCTGCCCTCCGCGCCGCTCCCCTCGGGCTCACTCGCCCCTGTCTCACTCGCCTCGGTCTCGCTCCCCCCGGCACCGTCCCCGCCCGCCGTCGGCGCGTCGGGACGCGGCCCCCACTGCGGGGGGCCGGTGTGCTCCGGGCCGTCGTGCTGCGGATCGTCGCTCATGTCTTTATGGACTCCTCGGCCGCCGCCGAGGGTTGTGCCGCGGCGGATCGGCGTCGTAGCGGGGGCGGTCTGGCCCGTGCGGTCTCGGTCCCGTGCGGTCTCCGTCCGGCGCCGGAACGGAAACTGCCGCTCGGTCAGAAACTGTCGCATCATGCGTTCCAGTCAAGGGGGGCGGCGCGCACCTGTCACCGCCTCGTGACCGGCCGAACGGCCGCCGCGGCTCACCCGGAAGGGTGATAAATCGATGGTGTGGTCCGCGTTCACGCGGCTACGCTCCGGTGCTCGCGATCGGACGGCGGAAGGCTGGGAGGGGAAGCGGACGTGCTGTACACGGCGGTGGCGGCCGGCAGCTTCCGGCGTTACGCCACGTACCGGATGGCCACCGTGGCGGGCGTCTTCACCAACACCGTCTTCGGGTTCATCGTCGCCTACACCTATATCGCGCTGTGGGACGAACGGCCGCATCTGGGCGGCTACGACCAGGCGCAGGCGGTGACGTTCGTGTGGACCGGGCAGGCGCTGCTGGCGTCCGTGGCCCTGCTCATCGGCGGGGTGGGCGAGTTGCAGGAGCGGATCCGGACCGGCGACATCGCCGTGGACCTCTACCGGCCCGCCGACCTCCAGCTGTGGTGGCTGTCCGCCGATCTGGGGCGGGCGGCGCTGCAACTGCTCGGGCGCGGGGTGGTGCCGATGGCGGTGGGCGCCCTGTTCTTCCCGCTCGCCCTGCCGGCCGACGCGCTGACCTGGGCCTGTTTCCTGCTGTCCACGACGCTGGCGGTGGTGGTCAGCTTCGCGCTGCGCTATCTCGTCGCCCTGGCCTGCTTCTGGCTGCTGGACGGCTCGGGCCTGGCCATGATCAGCGGGCTGGCCTGCATGTTCTTCTCGGGGATGGTGCTGCCGCTGCGGGTCTTCCCGGGCGGCTTCGGCGAGCTCGCCCAGCTGCTGCCGTGGGCGGCGATGCTCCAGGTGCCGGCGGATGTGCTGCTGGGCGCGCGGACCGGCGGATCGCTGCTGCGGGGGCTGGCGTTCCAGGCGATGTGGGGTGTGCTGCTGCTGGCGGCGGGACGGCTGGTGCAGAGCGCCGCCACCCGCAAGGTGGTGGTGCACGGTGGCTAGCCGGGTCGCCCAGGGGCTCTGTGCGTACGGGCTGATCGTACGGATGTGGATGCGTTCCACCCTCGCCTACCGGACGTCGTTCGTGATGATGACGTTCGGCGACTTCGTGGCCACCGCGCTGGACTTCGTCGCGATCATGCTGATGTTCTCCCAGATCGAGGCGCTCGGCGGCTTCACGCTGCCCGAAGTCGCCTTCCTCTACGGCACGTCCAGTGTCTCGCTGGGCCTGGCGGATCTGCTGTTCGGCAGCATGGAGCGGCTCGGCCGCCGGGTCCGCGACGGCACCCTCGACACCCTGCTGCTGCGCCCCGCGCCACTCCTCGCGCAGGTCGCCGCCGACCGCTTCGCACTGCGCCGGCTGGGCCGGATCACCCAGGGCCTGCTGGTCCTCGGCTGGTCGGTGTCCCGGCTGGACGTGGACTGGACGGTGGGCCGGATGCTGATGGTGCCGCTGATGACGGTGTGCGGCGCGGCCATCTTCGCGGCGGTGTTCACCGCGGGGGCCGCCTTCCAGTTCTGGGCGCAGGACGCGGCCGAGGTGCAGAACTCCTTCACCTACGGCGGCAACACGATGCTCCAGTACCCGCCGACGGTGTTCGCCAGGGACCTGGTGCGCGGGGTCACCTTCGTCATCCCGCTGGCCTTTGTGAACTGGCTGCCCGCGCTGCGGCTGCTGGGCCGCCCGGACCCGCTGGGGCTGCCCGGCTGGGTGGACTTCATGGGGCCCGCGGTGGCCGCGCTGATGTGCGCGGGCGCCGGGCTGGCGTGGCGGGGCGGCGTACGGGCGTACCGCAGCACGGGGAGCTGACGGGCACCGACGGGCACCGACAGGAACCGACGGGGAGCCGGCGGCCGGCCGGCACGACGACATGAGGAGCGGGTGTGGTGAGCGGTGCTGCCGCGGCCGAGCGGCTGATCGAGGTCGACGGCGTCGAAAAGGTCTTCTCGGTACGGCGCAAGGCGGGCCGGCTGCGCCGGGTCAAGGACGAGGTGCGGGCCGTGGACGGCATCAGCTTCCGGGTGCCGCGCGGCGAGATGGTCGGCTATATCGGGCCGAACGGCGCCGGGAAGTCCACCACGATCAAGATGCTGACGGGCATTCTGGTGCCCAGCGGCGGCCGGCTGCGGGTCGCCGGCATCGACCCGGCGCGGGAGCGTACCCGGCTGGCCCGCCGGATCGGGGTGGTCTTCGGACAGCGCACCACCCTGTGGTGGGACCTGCCGCTGAAGGACTCCTACGAGCTGGTGCGGCGGATGTACCGGGTCCCGGACACCGCCTACCGCGCCAATCTGGAGCGCTGCGTCGAACTGCTGGACCTGGCGCCGCTGCTGGACGTACCGGTCCGGCAGCTGTCGCTGGGCCAGCGGATGCGCGGCGATATCGCGGCGGCGCTGCTGCACGACCCGGAGGTGCTCTATCTGGACGAGCCGACCATCGGCCTGGACGTCATCAGCAAGGCGAAGGTCCGCGAGTTCCTCCTCGAGGTGAACGCGGAGCGCGGTACCACGGTCCTGCTCACCACCCACGACCTGACCGACATCGAGCAGCTGTGCCGCCGTGTGATGGTCATCGACCACGGCCGTCTCGTGTACGACGGCGGACTCGCCGGACTGCGGGCGGCCGGGGACGGCGAGCGGACGCTGGTGGTGGACCTGGAGCGGGAACTGCCGCCGATCGAGGGCGTGCCGGGGGCCCGTACGGTCAAGGTGGAGGGCCCGCGCCAGTGGCTGGCGTTCCCGGCGGCGCGGAGCGCGGCACCCCTGGTCGCGGCGGTCGCCGAACGCTATCCGCTGGTGGATCTGTCGGTCCGCGAGCCGGACATCGAGGACGTGATCGCGAAGCTCTACGCAGGAGGAGATTCCGGCCCCGATTCACCCGGCGGCGCCTAATCTGGTGCCCATGACTGACAAACTCCCCGAGTTGCGCGCCTCCGACGCCGACCGTGAGCGGGTGGCCGAGATTCTGCGGGACGCCCTCGCCGAGGGGCGGCTCGTCATGGAGGAGTTCGAGGAGCGGCTGGACGCGACGTACCGGGCGCGTACGTACGGGGAGTTGGCGCCGATCACCGCGGATCTTCCGACCGCCGCGGAGGCTCCCGCGGCGCTGTCCCTGCGCAAGGACAGCGGTGCCGTCACGGCCTGGTCCGAGCGGATCGTGAGCGGCGTGGACGGGTCCTCGGCGGGCATCGGCGTCCTGGGCGGCTTCCAGCGCAAGGGGCGATGGACGATCGGGCGCCGCTTCACGGCCGTGTGCGTCATGGGCGGCGGTGAGATCGACCTGCGCGAGGCGGACTTCGCCGGGCCCGAGATCGTCATCACCTGCTGGGCGGTCATGGGCGGGGTGAACATCGTGGTGCCGCCGGGCGTCCAGGTCGAGATGCGCGGCCTCGGCATCATGGGCGGCTTCGACCAGGGCGAGGACGGGGTGCCGGGCGACCCCGGCGCGCCCCGCGTGATCGTCAAGGGCCTGGCCCTGATGGGCGGCGTCGGCGTCGAGCGCAAGCTGCACAGGGCCGAGCGGCGCCGTCTGAAGGAGGAGCGGCGCCGTCTGGAGGCCGACGAGCGCGAGCGGCGCAAGGAACTGGGCTGACCGGCACCGCGCTTTTGGGCCGCGCCTCAGAGCTGGGCCGGCACCGACCCCTTGAGATGCTCCAGGTTCAGCGCGTTCGCCATCGCCTGGTTGCCCGCGTCGCTCGGGTGCAGATGGTCGCCGGAGTCGTAGGCGGGCAGCAGCCGCACCGGCGCCGCCGGGTCGCGCAGCGCCTTGTCGAAGTCCACGACCTCGTCGTAGACCGTGCCGGACCGGATGATGCGGTTGACCTGCTCGCGTACCGAGTTCAGCTGGTGGGAGTAGCCGCGGTGGCCCCCGAACGGCGTAAGGGTGCTGCCGGTGACGCGCAGGCCGCGGGCGTGCGCCTCGCGGACGATCTGCCGCATCCCCGCCACGATCCTCTCCGGGTCGAGCTGGCGCGGGGACTTGAACAGGTCGTTCAGCCCGACCTCGACGATCACGGCCTTCACCCCGGTACGCGACAGCACATCGCGGTCCAGGCGGGACAGCACGCTCGGCCCGTTGTTGGGCGAGAAGCGGCTGCCGTTGACGAGCAGGCGGTTGCCGCTGATGCCCTGGTTGAGGACGCCGTAGCGGGGCGCACCGGGCTCGTCGCGCAGCCGGGCGGCCAGGAAGTCCGTCCAGCGGTGGTTGGCGCCGGCGGTCGAGGTGATGCCGTCGGTGATCGAGTCGCCTATGGCGACGACCGTGCCGCGCGCCTCGGTGCTCCACACGTCCACACCGGTCAGATAGCGCCAGTACGGGCTCTGCTCGGTGTAGGCGGCGCCGGTGGCGTCCTCCGTGCGGTCGCCGCGCGCCAGGTAGGACGTCTGGCGGGCGTACGGGTGGTAGGTGGCGGGGCCCGAGGGCGACGGCGAGTAGGTGGTGACCAGGAGGTCGGCGTCGTGCGGGACGGTGAGCCGGACGGGGTCGCTGGTGACCGCGCCGCCGGCCGGGATGGTCACCGCGGGCCGGCCGCCGAAGGACAGCCGGCGCATGGTGCCGGCCGCCGCGGTCGGGTTGCTGGGGGCGGCGGCCAGGGCCAGCGAGGCGTGGCTGACGGCCAGCGGGCGGGTGCCGTAGAGGTTGGAGAGCTGGATGCGGGCGCCGGAGCCGCCGACACTGGTGTGCACCACATTGCGTATCGACATTCCCGCGTAGCCGTCCAGCGCGCCCGGCTCGGCGGCCGCCGCGGCCGCGGACCAGGTGCCGACCCACTGCCCGGAGACCGCCGGGGCCGCGGGGTCGCGCGGCTTGTGCGGGGAGCTGCCGACACCGCCGCGCTCGCCGCCGAAGCCGACGAATATCGCGGTAGAGATCAGCACCACCACCGCCGCCAGACCGGCGAGCAGGGCGTAACCCACACTTTTGTTCATGCGGGAGAGGTCTCCTGGGGCAGGCGGAGCGTGATGCTCCGGACAGCGGGCAAGGGCAGCGAGTGATCAGCGGCACCATTGCGGTCCGATCGGTGCTTCATGATCCCACGGACCCTCGGGAGGCCGCCCGGCGCCCTGGGCGTTGCCTCCCTGACGTGGACGCGGGGAACTCGTGGTTCGTTCCGGTAGTAGGTCACAGTTGGACATACGGCCGCAGGCGCGCGGGAATCCGCGGTGCGGGAATCCGCAGCGCGGAGGTACGCGGCGCGGAGATACGCGGCGCGGGGTACGGCCGTACGGATGACGGGGCACGGTGGGAGCGGTGGAGCGGATGGAACGCACGAATGCGGATGCGGCGCCGGGAGCGGATGCGGCGCCGGTCGCGGACGCGGGGGCCGGGGCCCGGGTCGCGGCGCCCGTAGGTTTCGGCTACAGCGCCCTGGACGAGGAGAAGCGGCGCGCCGTCCGGCGGATGAAGACGCTGGCCACCGGCCTGCTGCTGGCCGTCGCGGTGGTCTATGTGCTGGCGAAATGGGCGGCATCCTCCGGTGCGGGCGGCTGGACGGGGTTTGTCGCGGCGGCCGCGGAGGCCGGCATGGTCGGTGCGCTGGCCGACTGGTTCGCGGTCACCGCGCTGTTCAAGCGGCCCATGGGACTGCCGATCCCGCACACCGCAATCATTCCTACCAAAAAGGATCAACTGGGTCAGAGCCTGGGTGACTTCGTCGGTGAGAACTTTCTCTCCGGCGAGGTCGTCCGCCTCCGGCTGCGCTCCGTCGGCATCAGCCGGCGGCTCGGCGGCTGGCTCGCCGAGGCGAAGAACGCCGACCGGGTCACCGCCGAACTCTCCACCGCGCTGCGCGGCGCGCTGACCGTGCTGCGCGACTCCGATGTGCAGGCGGTGGTCGGCGAGGCGATCACCCGGCGCGCGGACGCCCAGGAGATCGCGCCCGGCATCGGCGCGCTGCTGGAGAAGGTCGTCTCCGAGGGCGGCCACAAACGGGTGGTGGACCTGGTCTGCGGCCGCGCCCACGACTGGCTGGTCGAGCACGGCGACTCCGTCATGGCGGCGGTCTCCGGCGGCGCGCCCGGCTGGACCCCGAGGTTCGTCGACCGCAGGGTGGGCGACCGGGTCTACAAGGAACTCCTGCGGTTCGTCACCGAGATGCGGGACATGCCCGAGCACCCGGCCCGCGGCGCCGTCGACCGCTTCCTGAAGGACTTCGCGGGCGACATGCAGTCCGACCCGGGCACCAGGGCCAAGGTCGAGCGCCTCAAGTCCGAGGTGCTGGGCCGCGGCGAGGTGCAGGACCTGATCGCCTCCGCCTGGGGCGCGGTCCGCGCGATGATCGTCGCCGCCGCCGAGGACGAACGCAGCGAACTCCGGCTACGGGTGCGCGCCTCCCTGCTGTCGCTCGGGCAGCGGATGTCCGTCGACGACCGCCTCCAGGGCAAGGTCGACGGCTGGCTGGAAGGCGCCGCCGTGTATGTGGTGACGACATATCAGGGCGAGATCACCTCCCTGATCACCGACACCATCGCCGGCTGGGACGCCGAACACACCTCGAAGAAGATCGAGGCACACATCGGCCGCGACCTCCAGTTCATCCGCATCAACGGCACGGTCGTCGGCGCGCTGGCCGGACTGTGCATCTACACGGTGTCGCACGCGCTCGGGGGCTGACCGCCGGCCGGGCGGCCGGGAACGCGCCCGCCAAACACAGCGACTACGCTCTCACGACGTGCAGAAACGTCGCGCCACGCTGCTGTGGCTCTCGGTCCCGTACGTCCTCTATCTGGGCGTGCTGCCTCTGGTGAACCGTGTGACGCCGACCGTTCTCGGGCTGCCGTTCCTCTTCTTCTGGATGCTGCTGGCGACCCTGCTGACGCCGGTCGCGGTGTGGCTGGCCCGGCGCGGCGACAGGAAGCGGGGGCGGGCGTGAACGCCGTGGTGGCGACCTCGATCTTCGGGGGCTTCATGGTGCTGACCGTGGCCCTCGGTCTGCTCGCGGTGCGCGGCCGCGGGGCCGGCGGGGGGCTCACGGAGTGGTCGGTGGGCGGCCGGAGCCTGGGTACCGCGTTCATCTGGGTGCTGATGGCCGGCGAGAGCTACACCAGCTTCAGCTATCTCGGCGCGGCCGGCTGGGGCTACAACTTCGGCGCCCCGGTGCTCTACGTCCTGGCCTACATGTCCTGCGGCTACGCCCTCGGCTATGTCGTCGGCCCGATGCTGTGGGCCTACGCACGCCGGCACGGACTGGTCGGCATCACCGACATGGTCGCGCACCGCTACGGCCGGCCCTGGCTCGGCGCCGCCGTCGCCCTCCTCGCCACCGTCTGCCTGCTGCCGTACATCCAGCTCCAGATCACCGGCATGGGCGTGGTCGTCTCGACCATCTCCTACGGTGCCATCGGCCTCAACCTGGCCTATTTCCTGGCGTTCGCGGTCACCACCGGGTTCGTCGTGGTCAGCGGACTGCGCGGCAGCGCCTGGGTGTCGGTGCTCAAGGACATCCTCGTCATCGGCACCCTCGCCTTCCTCGCGCTCTACGTACCGCTGCACTACTTCGGCGGCTACGGCCCCTTCCTGGACCGGGTCGTCGCCGAGCGGCCGCAGTGGCTGACGTTCCCGGGACACGCCTCGGGGGGCCTGGGCCAGGGCTGGTTCGTCACCACCACCCTCGTCAACTCCCTGACCGTGGTGATCTTTCCGACGACCGTGGCGGGCTGTCTCGGTGCCCGCAATGCCGACGCGCTGCGCCGTAACGCCATGTACCTCCCGTTCTACAACGTGCTGTTGTTCGTCCCGATGCTGCTGGGCCTGGCGGCGGTGTTCGTGGTGCCGGGGTTGACCGGTGCGGACTCCAATCTCGCGCTGTTCAAGCTGGTGGTGGATTCCCTGCCGGCCTGGGCGGTGGGTCTGATCGGGGTGGCGGCCGCCCTCTCCTCCATCGTGCCGATGGCCGTGTTCATGCTGGTCATCGGCACGATGTGGGGGAGGAGCGTGCTGGGCGCGATACCCCGGCTGGCCGGCCGCCAGAAGCTGTGGTCGCAGGTGGTCGTGGTGGTGGCAGGGGCGCTCGCGCTGCTGCTGACCTACACCGCCCCCAACACCCTCGTCCGGCTGTCGCTGATCTCGTACGAGGGCATGGCACAGCTGGTGCCGATGCTGCTGCTGGGGCTGGTGTGGCGGCGGCTGACGCTGCACGCCGCGGTGAGCGGCCTGGTGGTGGGCTTCGCGCTCGTCTGTGTGCTGGTGTTCAGCGGTCATGACCCGGCCTGGGGGATGAACGCGGGGGTCGTCGGGCTGGTGGCCAACGTGGCGGTGGCGCTCGCGGTCACCTGGCTGGGGCCGCGTGCCGCGGACGACCGGCCGGACGCCGAAGTGCTGGCGCTGGACGACGGGTTCACCGGGGAGGGCACGGAGGAGGACACGGCGTCGCGGGGCGCGGCGGTCAGCCCTCCGGCGTCGACGTGATCTTCTTGCCGTCCTTGGAGACCGCGAACCACAGGCCCATCTTGCCCTGGCCGTTGATGTCACCGGGCTGCTTGTCGCCGGTGAACCAGTAGACCGGCCAGCAGTCGACGGCCAGCTGCCGGATGCCGTCCGGGCGGGTGACGGTGGTGATCAGCTTCTCGGGGATGCCGGTGAGCTTGGAGCGGTCGGCGGGCTTGGCGGGCTTCCAGGTGTCCAGGCAGGCGTCGTTGCAGCCGAACTTCATCGGCCAGGCGCTGTCCTTGTTGAAGCGGTACAGCGTCCGCTGCTTGCCGTCGACGAGGATCTCGCCGAGCTCGGGGTGCTTGAACACCGACACGTCGCCGAGCTTCTGCGCACCGGCCTTCTTGCCGTCGGCGGCCAGCGCGTTCCAGGTGCCGCCGACGCCCTGGCCGTTGGTGTCGCCGGGCTTGGTGTCCTTGACGTAGCGGTAGGCGGGCCAGCCGGCGATGGTGAGCTGCTTGACGCCGTCGGCGCGGGTGACCGAGCCGAGATCGCTCTTTGAGATGCCCGCGGGGGCGGTCGCGCCGTCGGCGGGGACCGGCGGCCAGGTGGTGGCGCAGGCGCCCGAGCAGTTGGACTTGGCCGGGTCCGGGGTGTCCTTGTCGAAGCGGTAGAGGGTCATCCCCTTGGCGTCGGTGACGACCGGGCCGAGCTCGGGCGACGACGACAGCGCGAGCTTGCCCGCACCGGGCCCGGCCTTCGCCGCCTTGCCGTCCTCACCGCCCGCCTGGCCGCCGTACGCCCCGTCACCGCCCTGGTCGGAGCCCGAGGCCCCGTAGCCGTAGTCGGCGCTGCCCTGGCCCGCGGGCTGGACGGTGTCGGTGGTCGGTGTGCCGGCCTGGTTGCCGCTGCTGCCGCAGGCGGCGGTCAGCGCCAGGGTGGCGACGGCCGCGGCCGCGAGTCCCGCACGACGTCGAGTGATCATGATTGCTCCTCTGTCGGTGGCGTTGTCGGTGGTTGTCGACGGGGCGCTCTTGGCCGAGCGCTCCCGCTTCGTGCCGTTGTCTTCGTGCCGTTGTCTTCGTGCCGTTGTGGGTGGGAGTACGCGGCGCGGGGGGTGCCGCGTTCAGCCGCCGGGAAATTTGTCACGGCGACGCGAAACGCCGTGCCGGAGGCGCTAGTTGGCGGCCTGGATGCGCAGCGCCAGCGCCGGGCAGCGGCGTACCGCGAGCTGCGCGCGGCGGCGCATCCGGGCCGGCAGCGCCATGTTGGCCGACTCCGGATAGCCGTCCGGGCCGAGCTTGATGACGCCGGGCACCACGTCCGCGCACAGGCCGTGGCCGCGGCACAGCGTCCAGTCGACCAGCAGCCGCTCCTGCTTCCGTGCCGCCGGGGGAGCGGCGGCCGGCGGCGGTGGGCCCGGCAGGTGCCCGGTGACCGGCAGGGCCCCGGTCACCGGGCGGCCGCACCCGAACCCGCGCGCATGACGCTCGAACTCCTCGGGGAAGGCGGCGAGGGCCGAGGCGACGAAGCGCGCGGTGCCGTCCGGGTGGCTGCAGGCGCCGCGTCCGCGCACCGCGTCCATACGGGCGCGGACCGCGTCCAGGGCGGTGTCACCGCCGCCCCGTACGGCGTCGGCGAGGACATCGGCGAGGGCCGGCAGGCCGAGCACGCAGGGGCCGCACTGGCCGGCCGACTCGGCGGCCATCCAGCGTGTGACCCGTACCGTCTCGCCCGCGACGCAGGTGTCGTACGGCAGCGGCAGCACCGCCCCGGCGCCCAGGACCGCGCCGTACCCCTTGAGCGCGTCACGGGACAGCGTCGCGGTCTGCGCGTCGTACGGGGAGATGAACGTGCCGTGGTAGCCGCCGATCAGCACGCCCTGCCCGGCGTCGGTCCCGCACAGGGCGAGGACCTGGGCCAGCGGGATGCCGTACGGGGCCTCCACGACCCTGTTGCCGGCGACGGTCAGCAGCAGCGTGCCGGGCTCGGTGGGCAGACCGGCGGTGCGGTACCCGAGGGCGCCCAGCCGTGCGGCGACGGCCAGTTGGGCGTAGGTCTCGGTGTTGGACAGCAGGGTCGGCACACCGTTGAGACCGCGTTCGCTGGAGCGGACCTTGCGGCCGGAGGGGAGACCGGAGCCGCCCATCAGGCCGCTGGTCAGCGCGGTGCCCTCACCGGTGACGAAGCGCTCCGTCAGCAGCGAGACCCGCAAGGTGCGGCGGATCGGGCCGCGTTCGCCGATCGCCCGGCGCACCGAGTCCGCCACGTCCTCGCGGGTCACACCGATCGCGACCTCCTGCGCGCCGAGCGCCTCGGCGGCCAGCAGCGCGCCGTCCAGCACCAGATGCGGTACGTGCAGCAGCAGCGCGGTGTCCTTGAGGCAACTGGGCTCGCCCTCGCTGCCGTTGACGACCACCGCCGCCTTGCCGTCCGAGCGCTTCATGCCGTCCAGGACCGCGGACAGCTTGCGGGCGAAGGGGAAGCCCGCGCCGCCGCGGCCGCGCAGATCGGTGTCCTCGGCGAGCGCGATCAGCTCCTGCGTGGTCAGCCGGGGCGGGGAGTCGTGCTGGGCCAGATGCGCGACCCGGTCGAGGCGCGGCATGGCGTCGAGGCCGGCCAGCAGCCGTGGCGGGCCCAGGGACGCCAGCGTCGGTACCGGCTCGGGCTCGGGCACGGCCGGCAGTGGTCGGGTGGGGGCCGGGGCGGTCATCGGCGCCCACCCGGGACCTGGCGCTCGTTCAGCGGCCAGCGCGGCTCGGCCGGTTCACCGGGCCTGGGTGCCCGCAGCGACCACCCCTGCCCGCGCAGCCGCAGCACCAGCCGTACGGCCACCGCGACCAGACAGATCGCGTAGCCCGCGGTCGCCCAGCCCGCCGCCTCCCGGCCAGATTTGAGGCCGTGCACCAGAGCCAGCGCCCAGGCGACGTACGCGCTCATGTGCAGCGCCCGCCACCAGCGGGAGCCGCTGATGCCGGTGAACGCGCCGCGCACCGCGCCGGTCACCGCGACGGCCAGGAAGACATACCCGGCGAGCGTGCCGAGGCCGATGAGCGCCGGGCGGGCGCCGTCGGTGAACGGCACCGCGGCGGACAGCGCGTCGGTGTGCCCCTCGGCGATCTTCACCCCGATGTGCAGGCCCAGAAAGCCGAGCCCGGCGACGCCGGTTCCGCGGTGCACGGCCTGGGCGAGGAGCCGGTGGCCGGTCTGCAGCACCATCCGGTCGGTGGCCGCCAGGCCCCACAGCACCGTGACGGACAGGGAGACCAGCGCCAGCACCCCGGCGCCGAAGTCCAGGAACGCCACGGTGGTGTTCATCGCGCCGGAGTGCAGGGTGACGGCGAGAAAGATCAGCAGTGCCGCCGGAAGTGCCGGACGCAGCAAGGCGGTTCGTGCGGGGCCGCCCGCCGCCTTGCCCGGCCTTCGCGGTGGCCGGCCGGGTTCATGAGGCGGGCGCCGGGGGCGGGGCGAGCGCGGCGAGGGCCGGGCGCGGTGCGCGGCGCGGCTTTGCAAACGAGGAGCAGACATCGAACCTCCCGGTGGGGGCACGGGATGCGGGAACCGAATTTCGGTGAAATCACCCGGGGGTGGTATTTGCACCGGGGCTTTTGCTCGGATACCCCCGGTAACACTCAACATTCTGTGACCGAGTGGATACTCAGGGCCGTAATCCGATTGAGCAAAAGCATCTACGAACCCCCTCTGGATTTCCTAAGGTTTAGCGCGCTGTGACAAATTCCTGCACTGGCATCGCGGTCGCACACGGTGACTCCGGATGATGCCGAGTCAGGCGCAGGGGCAGTAAGAAGCCTGCCCCCGCCGCATCCCCGCCAGGATCGAGGTAGCCATGTGTGATCTCCTGAACCGCATCTGGTCGCGTCCCCGAGGCGAGTGGCCCCGGGAACTGAGAAAGGAAATCCCGGGCCTTGCACAGAAGGTGGTCGCGGAGTTGCAACGCGGATTTCCGCAAATGGCGGCACTTCTCGGAGATACCCCCGTGGAAGAGGCCCAATGGGCCCTGGAACAGGCCCTGCTGACAGTTCTCGGGTACCAAAAGACATCAGAGACGAAACGGCCCACGGTGCCATCCGTGGTCACTCCGATGCCCGTTGCCCGCGCCCGCCAGGACCTCTTCGACGGGCTCTCCGGACAACGTGACGTCCCCGAAGGCGGTTTGACCGAGCTGGCCCGCGCGGCCGGCTGGCCCGTCCCCGACACGCTCCAGGCCGTCGTCCTCGCCTCCCCCGCCGAGGCACCCCAACTGGCCGCCGCACTCGGCCACGCCCTGATCGGCAACGTCGAGGGTGACACCTGCCTGTTCGTCCCCGACCCCGCCACCCAGACCAAAGCCCGCTTGGAGGCGGCACTCAAGGGCCGAATGGCGGCCGTCGGCCACGTGGTCCCCGCCACCGAGGCCGCGTCCTCGCTGCGCTGGGCCCGCTATCTGCTCTCGCTCGGCCCGAGCAGGGTCGGCCCCGAATCGCGCCCCGCGTTCGTGGACGACCACCTCTCCGCCCTTTTACTGCTTCAGGACGAGTCGCTCGCGGACGCACTGACGTCCCGGTGGCTCGGTCCCCTGGAGGAACTGACACCCCGCCAGAGCGAACGACTCGAAGTCACGCTGCTGGCCTGGTTGGAGGGTGGCGGCGCCCCCGAAGCCGCCAAACTCCTCCATGTCCACCCGCAGACGGTCCGCTACCGCCTCCGCCAGATCGAGAAGCTCTTCGGCCCGGCACTGCGCGACCCCCGCACCCGCTTCGAGCTCGAAATGGCCCTCCGCAGCCGCCGCCTCATGGCGCATGTCCGCAGCTACCGCGCCCGAGCCGGCCGCCGCGCACGGGCCGTCGCTTCCACCATCCGACCACTGGGCATGGCACGGGAGGCCCGGGTGAACGGCCTATGAGGCACCGGAGGAAAACCGGTACGCAACACCTGTCCCACTGAGCGGAAGCCGAGGCTAGGCCGACGCCGAGCTTGAAGCCGGAGCCGACGCGGAACGGCGCTCAGCGGTGGCCCCGAACTCCCATCCGGGTTCGGGGTCGCCGTGGGGGAGCGAGCGCACGGCCGAGGCAAGTCCCCTTCGGCCCGGGGACGTTGCGCGGGCTACGGACGCCCTCGCCCCGCAGCGTGCGCGTCGCCCAGTGCCCTGCCGAGGCCCAACTTCCCACCATTTCCCGCGAGCTGGCCCGTTCGCGATTTCCGGGCTGGCGCCGGCCTCCATGCCCCTCAGGGCAGGGCACCCACCGCCCCGCCCCATCCCGTCGGAGCGTCGGTTCCACTACCGGTCGTCAGTCCCGCTGCCGGACCGGCAGGGCGCCGGCAGCGGACTGACCGTCAGGGCCCCCGACCACCCCATCAACCGACCACCCGATCGCCCCATCCCACGATTCACCCGGACGGCACTCACCCGGTCGGACACCCTCAGCGCGCGAAGTCCCACAAGGGCGTGCATGGTGACCACATGATCACTAAACACATCGATCGCACCAAGAAGGCTGTCTCGCGCGCGTTCGCAGTCAGCGCTGTCCTGACCATGGCCCTTGCGGCAGGGGCGTCGACGACCGCCTCCGCCGCGCCGGCAGCACCCGCCTCCCACCTCGCCACAAAGGCCTCCCCCGCCAAGCCGGCCGGTGGTGGTGGCGACTGCCACCTCATCCTCATCAGCATCTTGTGCAACTGACGCGTATCCGCACGCACTCAGGCCAGGCGAGGCGGGCAATGCGCCCGCCTCGCTAAAGCCGCGCCCATAGCCGGCGCCCGAGGCCGAACTCCCGGGACGCCGGCACTTTTGCCCCGACTCACCCTCTCTCCCCCAACCCATCGGACGCGCTCCACGGCGACGCCCCACAAGCCGGCCACCCCCCAACCCGCCGCACAGGCATGGCGATCAGAGCCCACGCCCCCTATGGTGTGAGGCCTGCCAGGGGGGCGGCGTGGCTCTCAGCGGGCGATCGATCCCTGGAGCGCGCCATCGTCGTGGTCAGCGAAGACGGCCGGCGATGGGGCCTGCCCGCCGAGGAGACGGCCCAGTCCCTGACCATCCCCCACGGCCTCGGCCCCTTCTACCGCCGCCTGTTCGTGGAAGCGACCGGTTGAGCCGGGGGGACGTCGGACGTTGCGCCGTAGCGCCGTCCTGTTGTGCGCCCCGGGCGGCCGGAGTGCAGATCATCGGGCCGCATTTGCTGGAACACCACCCATGGCAGAACCCGGAAGTCTTCGCCACTTGGATCGTTGCCGGGGGGCTTCACTCCGGCGTGAACTCGTACGGGACTCATAGAGATGCCCGGCCTTGGCCCTGGGCCCGGTCATCCGACCCTGATCTCGTAGCGCAACCGCTGGCGGTTTCCGGGCATGGCCATTCTGTCGACCTGGATCGGCCGGTCGTGGCCGTCCAAGGTGACCCGTGTCAGCTGAAGCACCGGTTCGTCCGCCTCGGTGCGCAGCACGTCGCGTTCCCCGTCGCCGGGCATCCGGGCGATCACGTCCTCCTGGACCCGGGCACCGATGTGCCCGAGCTCGGCGAGGAGCGAGACCGCGCCGCCGGGAATCTTGGCGGTCCCGGCCAGTCGGGTCCCGCGTGCGATGTGGGCCGGGTAGTAGGTGTCGGTCAACTCGCAGGGCTGGTCGTCGAGATACATGACGCGGCGGCGTACGACGACGTGCTCGCCCTCGGCGATGCCGAGCAACTCCGCGATCTCGGAGGGTGCGGCGATCTCACCGGCGTGGACGATCCGTTGGCTGCCCCGACGACCACGCGCGGCGGTCTCCGCGCCCCAGGCGTCGGACTGCCCTTTCTCACGAGGTGTCAGGTACGGCATGGACGTGCTGACCCACTCGCTGGTGTCCACGGGTCCTCCTGCGCGGTAGGCGTACGTTCGCGCTGCAACGATATGGCCGTCGGTCTGCGGGACGTACGCCGCGGCGCGGGGAGCCGGGGCGAGGCGGGAGCTACCGGTTGGCGAATGCCGTGCGCATCTGCTTGCTGTTCACGAAAGACGCGGCCTCCCCGGCCTCAGGGATCCGCCGGGGGCGTCCCCTAGGGGATCCGCACGCCAGAAGGCCCCCAACCTCGGCAGGTAACCGGAGTTGGGGGTCTTCGGCTCATCATGCCTCGGTGGAGGCAGGCTGTTCTCAGTTGCAGTTCTGGCCGTTGTTGATGCAGTTGACCGCCCTTGCCATCAGATCGTCCGGCATCACGTTGATGAAGTCACCGTGGTCGGTCACCGGCTTGTGCAGCTGTTCCGGGAAGCTGTCCACGGCGAAGCCCTGGCCCTCCGGGACGTCGTAGGTGATGCGCTGGACGAGCTGCGGGATGGCGGTGAAACCGTCGGGGCAGCGGCCGTCCTGGTCGGAGAACGACACATGGGTGCGGTGGTTGGCGCTGTCGATGTTCTGGCCGTCCCAGCAGTTCTGGAAGGCGAAGGTCCGTACGACCTCGGAGCCGTCGGGGCAGATCGGGTACTTGTCCTTGAGCTGCCGGTCCTCGAAACCGGTGCAGCTCCAGGAGGCGTTGGCGTTGGCCGTGCCGTTGGTGAACGCCTTGGCGTCGCCGGTGATGATCTTCATGAAGCGCGGCATCGCCTGCACCTGGCCGACCTGGCTGCCGCGGAACTGAAGGGTCACCGTGGACGGGGTCAGGACGGAGCCGTTGTTGCCGTCGCGACCGGCGCCCGGCTGGTCCAGCGAGGTGCCGTCCAGTTTGCGCAGCACCGGCCAGTAGTGGGCGGACTGATCGCCGTTGTTACAAGTGGTGTCGGATTCGGCGAGCTTGCGGTCGTTGGAGAACCCGTTGGTGGCCTTGTTGCCGACGTAGTCGTGGGTGTGGTGCGCGCCGTTGCCGACGCCCGGGGTGACGATGACGTTGTCGGAGTTGAAGTGGCCTTCTTCGTTGCGGCCGCACTCGGTGGTGAAGGTGCCGGTGGAGGCGCCGTCGCCCCGGGGGGCGGCGAACGGCGGATTGCCGGCGTTCGGCTCCACGGAGGTGATGTCGGCGAAGTCCTCCGGGGAGGGGCCGCCTTGGATCTGGCCCTGCTGCCCGCCGTCCTGACCCGGCTGCGGCGCCTGGCTCTGGTCCTGACTCTGGTCCTGGCTCTGGTCTTGGCTCTGGTCCTGGGTCTGGTCCTGCTGTTGTTGCCAGTAGTACTGGCTCTGGCTTCCGTCGCCGTCCGTCGACTTCACGGAATCCGCGCCGTCCACGCCCGTGGGCTTGGTGGTGCAGGTGGCCAGCTTGGACAGGTAGTCGGTCTGTGCGGAGGTGTTCTTGGCGATGGCGTCCGCCATCGTCCCGATGGTCGACGCCCGCTTCTGTTTCAGCCGGCTGAGCACCTCACTGTCACCGCCTTCCATCCACTGGTGGTAGGCGTCGTGCACTTGGCGGTCCAGGGTGGCCAGCCCCTTGGAGACCTGAAGTTTCGCGCCGCTCGGCACCTGCCGCAGCTTCATGCCCACATCGGGGCAGGAGATCGTGGTGGCTGCCGTGGTGTGCTCGTGGCCGGCAGTCGCCTCCGGGTCGGAGTTGCCGGCCAGCGCGGTGGTGGCGACCGCCGCGAGACCGCCGCCGCCCAGCAGGAGGGCGGCCGCGGCGACAAGCATTCTGTTCGTGAAACGTGAGCGTTTATGAGCAGAGCTTTGCTGCGCTTGGCGTTGTCGTTGCCCTTGCCGTTGGCTCATGAGATCACTTCGCTTTGTCCGATGTGAGGGGTGTGGGTGTGGGGTGTGGGTGAGGGGCGTTGTGTGGATGTTTGTGTGGGTGTTTGTGTGGGTGTTGGTACGGGGTTGCCAGGAGGGGAGTCCTGGACCGGATTTCAGGACGAGTTGAGGGTGGCGAAGTCGACCAGCCCGGTCTTCTCCAGAACGGTGATGTGGTCCAGGACGACGGAATTGGCACGGGTCGCCAGGCTCCGCACCATCGTGTTCTCGCTCTGCGCCCGTACGAGCGCCACCAGTCCGAAGACCTTGCCGTGCGCCCGCCGTACGATCTGCGCGAACAGCCGGTCGTACTCGGCGCCCTGGGCGGCGTTGAGCTGGGCCAGCCAGCCCTGCTGCATGTCGTTGGGCTGATTGGCCAGCTGGATGCGCAGCGCCCGGGCCGTCTCGATGGACCGCCGGTCCAACTCGGTGTGGCCCATGACGAGGTGGTTGCCCGCGGTCTTCACCGCGGCGGTTCCGCCGCGTTCCTGGGCCTGCCTGCCGGCCGGCAGTTCCCACAGGCCGGCGAGTCTGACCTTGCGTACGAAGTCCCGGTCCAGCGCGGTCAGCGGACCGTATTTGGTGTTCCACGTGCCGCCGCCGTCGTCGTCCCACGACGGGGCGCTCTGGGCCACCGCGGCGTTCTCCCCGAAGAGCTGTACCGGCAGCAGCAGCGCCCCGAGCGTGGCCACGAGCGCGCACACCACCAGGCCGGTGGCGATGGTCCGTCCGGACATCGCGGAGTTGCTGACGATCGACCGCACACGGCCTCCCGGTTCGTCCCGACTGGAATTGCCACCGGACGGTAGGCCGCGCGCAAGGCCCGTGGGCGCGGGTCCTCACCCCTGGACAAATAACGGCCGGGCCCGCCGAGACACTGCTACGGTGCGGATCGCGGTCAGGAGTCGTGGAGATGCGGTGACGACCGTGGTGCTGAGCCGTGCGGTGTCACGTGCGTCGGTGCTGCTCGGGGCACGTACGTCAGTGCTGCTCAGCGCCCGTACGCCAGCCCCTCGCCGCGCCAGCCGCCGCGTGCCGCCGCGCGTCGTCGCTCCGCCCGCGACTCGCGGATGTCGCGCTCGCCCTGTGCGTACATCGCGTCGATCTCCGCCGCGTACGCCCGGACGATCGCCGCCCGCCGCAGCTTCAGCGACGGTGTCATCAGCCCGGCCTCCTGGCTGAACTCGCCCGGCAGGATCCGGAACGCGCGGATCGACTCGGCGCGGGACACCGAGCTGTTCGCCCGTGCCACGGCCCGCTGCACCTCGGCCCGCACCTGCTCCTCGGGCGAGAGCTCCAGGCCGTCACGCCCCCGGTCGCCGTGGCCGGAACCCTCCGTGGCATCCAGGCCGTTGAGCTGCCGCCAGTGCGCCAGCGCCTCCGGATCCAGGGTGATCAGCGCCGTCACATACGGCCGGTTGTCGCCGATCACCACACACTGCGAGATCAGCGGATGGGCGTGCAGCCGCTGCTCCAGCGCCTGCGGGGCGACGCTCTTGCCGCTGCTGGTGATGATGATGTCCTTCTTGCGGCCGGTGATGACGAGATAGCCCTCCTCGTCCAGATGCCCCAGGTCACCGGTCGGCAGCCAGCCGTCGTACAGCCCGCTGCCCGGCCTGCCGCCCTCGTCGAGATACCCGGCGAACACCACCGAGCCCCGCACCCACACCTCGCCGTCCAGCGCCAGATGCATCGAACTGCCCGGCAGCGGGCGGCCCACCGTCCCGAACCGCACCCGGCCCGGCGGCTGCACCGTGATCGCGCCGGTGGTCTCCGTCAGGCCGTAGCCGTCGTAGACGGTGATCCCGGCGCCGGCGTAGAGCAGCCCCAGCTCCCGGCGCAGCGGCGAACCCCCGGAGACCGCGGTACGCACCCGGCCGCCCAGCAGCTCCCGGATCCGGGAGTACACCAGCCGCTCGTAGACCGCGTGCCGGGCCCGCAGGAACGCGTCGGGGCCGCGCCCGGTGCCCTGCGCCTGCTCCGCGACCGCCTCCGCGTACCGCACCGCCACCGTCATCGCCGCGTCGAACAGCCGCCGCCGGCCCGCCTGTTCCGCCGCCCGGCGGGCGCGGTCGCAGACCTTCTCGAAGAGATAGGGCACCGCGAAGACGACCGTCGGCCGGAACGACGCGAAGGCCGGCAGCAGCGCGTCCACCGACAGATCCGGCTGGTGCCCGAGCAGCACCCCGCCCCGGATGCAGGCCACCTGCAGCATCAGCCCGTAGATGTGCGCCAGCGGCAGGAAGGCCAGCAGGGACGGGCGCTCGCCGGGCGCGGCGAGGAGTTCGCCCCAGCCCGCGTGCAGGGTGTCGCACTCGGAGGCGAGGTTGGCGTGGGTGATCACGCAGCCCCGGGGGCGTCCGGTGGTCCCCGACGTGTACACGATCGCGGCGATCGAGCGCGGCGTGACCGCATGGCGCAGCCGGTGCACATCCGCGTCCGCGAGCCGGGTGCCCTCCTCGGCCAGCCGGCGCACACAGTCCCGGTCCAGCTGCCAGATCCGCCGCAGCCCGGACCTCTCGTCGCAGGCCGCGGCGACGGTCATCGCCTGCGCCTCGTGCTCGACGACGATCGCGGCCACGCGCGCCCCGGCGAGGATGCTGCGCAGCTGCTCGGCGGAGGCGGTCGGATAGACCGGCACCAGCTGCGCGCCGACCGCCCACAGCGCATAGCTGAACAGCGTCCACTCGTAGCGGGTACGGGACATCAGAGCGACCCGGGCGCCCGGCCGCACCCCGTCCGCCAGCAGCCCTCTGGCCAGGGCCATGACCTCGTCGCGGAACTCCGCGGCGGACACCTCCCGCCAGCCGGCCCCCTCGGCGTCGCGGCGGGCGAGCTGGGCGAAGTCCGGGCGTTGTTCGGCGGTGTCGAAGACGGAATCGGCGAGGCCGCCGGACCGCAGTGGAGCCGCCAGGGCCGGAACGCTGATGTCGCGCACAGCACCTCCTAGGTGATCCCCCGATCGCCGCCGTCCCAGCGGCAGGGAGGGGCAAGCTACCGGCCGGTCACCCGTCTGCCCAGACGTATGGCTACTCTTGAGCGGAAGACGACAAGTCCGGTGAGGCCGAAAAGGGGGCTGGATGTACCGCATCGTGGACGCCTGGCGCCTCTACACCTCCGCGATCTTCTTCCTCCTCGCCGGACTCCTGCTGGCCCAGACCGGTCTGACGACAGCTCTGACAGCTGCCGCGACCACCGCCGCGGTGCTGCTGCTGTGCAGCGCCTTCCTCATCGCGGCCTTCGCCCGCCCGGTACCGCCGGGCCGGATCCGTACGGCCATCCGCGACCGCGAGCGGCGTACGGCGTTCCTGCCGCAGCGCGATCCCGACGCGGCGGGCCGGCCCCGGCCGCGAGCACCCGGGCGTTCCCTCCCGACGGCCGCGTAGGCGCCGGGCGGCCTTCCGCCGTCCCGCCGCGCCCCGCGCGGCTCGTCACGCCGATTCCCGATTCCCCCTGACGTCACCGTCACCAGGGGGCCTCCTTCCGGCACGACGAGACCCGTGGAGGGCTCACTCATGTCCGTATTCGGCATTCTCGGCGATGCGCTGGCGCGCGCCGCCGCGGCCATCGAACCGTTCTTCGGCACCGCGGCCATGGCTGTCGCCGTCGTTCTGTGCACCCTCGGCGTACGCGCCGCGCTGCACCCGCTCGCCCGCGCCGCGGCCCGTGGCGAGAAGGCCCGCGCCGCCCTCGCCCCGCAGCTCGCCGAGCTCCAGCGCAAGCACAGGAACCATCCCGAGCGCCTCCAGAAGGCGATGGCCGACCTCTACGCCACGGCCGGCGCCTCGCCGCTGGCCGGCTGCCTGCCGACCCTGCTCCAGCTGCCCGTCTTCTTCGTCATGTACCACCTCTTCTCCACCGGAGGCGGCGGTCTGCTCGACCACGCGCTGCTGGGCGCGCCGCTCGGCGGCCACTGGACCGAGGCGCTCGCCGACGGCGGGGTCTTCGGGCCGCAGGGCCTGGTCTATCTCGCGCTGTTCGTCCTGATCGCGGCGGTGGCCACGTGGAACTTCCGGCGCGCGCGGGCCACGATGGCCGCCGCCCCGAAGCCGGCCGCGGGCGGCAGTGGCACGCTGCCCGGGATGGGCGGAATGGCGAAGGTGATGCCGCTGCTGTCGTTCGGCACGCTGATCACCGTCGCCGTGGTGCCGCTGGCGGCCGGGCTCTACATGGTCACGACGACGACCTGGACGGCGTGCGAGCGGGCGCTGCTGCACCGGGGCGGGAACAAGGACGGCAAGAAGGACGGCAAGAAGGACGGCAAGAAGGACGGGAAGAAGGGGGAGGAGGTGCGGGCCGCCGGGCCTCAGCCGGAGGCGGCCCCGGCCCCGGGCCCGGCCGAGCCCACGACGGCCACGGACGCCACCCCCGCGTCCCCTTCCCCGGAGCTCCCCGCCCCGCGGAGGCGCTCGCCGAAGAACCAGTCCCGGGCCGCCCGGCAGCGGGCCGCCCGGGCAAGGACGCGGGCGGGCGAGTCCGGTACGCCCCGTTCTACCCCTCGGTAACGGTCCAGTCCGTGAACGAGGTCTTGCGGACTGGACCTCGTTCTTGGACGATCAGCCAAATCGCTCGATGGCCGTCCCCCATCGGCCGGCCCGGAAGACCCTTCCTGGCCGACCCTTCGACCACGGGAGTTGTACCGATGAAGCTGCTGCGAGTCGGACCGGTGGGGGCGGAACGCCCGGCGCTGCTCGACGAGGACGGCGTTCTGCGGGACCTGTCCGACCTGGTGCGGGACATCGACGGAACGCTGCTCGCCGACGACGAGGCGCTGGCGCGGATACGTGCCGCCGCCGCGTCCGGCGAGCTGCCCGCCCTGGACGGCGCCGGGCTGCGCACCGGTCCGCCGCTGGGCCGGATCGGCAAGGTCGTGTGTATCGGGCTGAACTACCACGACCACGCCCGGGAGACCGGTGCCGCGATCCCCGAGGAGCCGATCATCTTCATGAAGGCCCCGGACACGGTCGTCGGCCCCGACGACACCGTGCTGGTGCCGCGCGGCAGCCAGAAGACCGACTGGGAGGTGGAGCTGGCGGTCGTCATCGGCCGTACGGCCCGCTACCTGGAGACCGACGAACAGGCCCTGGCCGCGGTCGCCGGCTACACGGTGGCGCACGACGTCTCCGAGCGCGCCTTCCAGATCGAGCGCGGCGGCCAGTGGGACAAGGGGAAGAACTGCGAGACGTTCAACCCGCTGGGCCCCTGGCTGGTGACCCCCGACGAGGTGCCCGACCCGCAGGCCCTCGGCGTACGGCTGTGGGTCAACGGTGAACTGAAACAGGACGGCACGACCGCCGACCAGATCTTCCCGGTCGCCGAAGTGGTCCGCTACGTCAGCCAGTTCATGACCCTGTACCCGGGCGACGTGATCAACACCGGCACCCCCGCCGGGGTGGCCATGGGCCAGCCGGAGCCCAAGCCGTACCTCCGGCCCGGGGATGTCGTGGAGCTGGAGGTCGACGGCCTGGGCAGGCAGCGGCAGGTGCTCAAGGACGCCTGACGCCGCCACGGGCCTGAGCCGGTTTGGTTGCCGACAAGACGGCGGGCACCAGGCCGGCTCAGCCCAGGCGCAGCGAACCCCCTTCGGCCGCCGACCGCTTCGCGGCCTCCAGCACGCGCAGTGCCGCCGCGGCCTCGGTGGCGGGCACCGGAGGGGGGCCGCCGTCGCGCAGCGCATCGGCGATCGCGGCGTAGTACGCCGGGTAGTCGCCCGGCAGTGTCGCGACGGGCGTGCCGCCACCCGTCTGCGGGGACTCGCCGGCGCCCAGCCGACCCCAGCAGGACTCCGGTTCCACGCCCCACGGCAGGCCGTCCGCACCGGGCCGCAGGCCCGCCCGCAGCGCCGCCTCCTGCGGGTCGAGGCCGTACTTGACATAGCCCGCGTCACTGCCCAGCACCCGGAAGCGCGGGCCGAGTTGAGCGGTGGTGGCGCTCACCCACAGGTGTGAGCGAACGCCGTTGGTGTGCGTGACGGCGATGAAGGTGTCGTCGTCGGCCTCGGCGCCGGGACGGCGGACATCGGACTCCGCGTAGACCGACGCCGCCGGGCCGAAGAGCGCCAGCGCCTGGTCGACGAGATGGCTGCCGAGGTCGTACAGCAGACCGCCGATCTCGGCCGGGTCGCCGGACTCCCGCCAGCCGCCCTTGGGCCGGGGGCGCCACCGCTCGAAGCGGGACTCGAAGCGCTGGATCTCGCCGAGCGAACCGTCCTCGATCACCTTGCGGACGGTCAGGAAGTCGTTGTCCCAGCGGCGGTTCTGGAAGACCGAGAGCAGCAGCCCCCGCTCGTCGGCGAGCGCGGCGAGCCCCTCGGCCTCGGCGGCGGTCGCGGCGAGCGGCTTGTCGACGACCACCGGCAGCCCGGCGCGCAGTGCGGCGGTGGCGAGCGGCACATGGGTCTTGTTGGGGGACGCGAGCACGATCAGATCGAGGTCGGCGGCGCGCGCGAGCACGTCCCCGGCGGAGCCGACCGTACGGACCTGGGGGTGCTCGGCGCGCGCCTGGGCCTGCCGCTCCGGGTTCGCGGTGGAGACGGTGTCCAGTACGAGGCCGTCGGTGGCGGCGATCAGCGGGGCGTGGAAGACCGAGCCGGCCAGGCCGTAGCCGACGAGTCCGACGCGGAGGGGAGTGTGGGGGGAGCCGGCGGGGTCGGCCGGGGCGGCGTCGCGGGGGTCGCTCATGCGCTCCACTTTCGCAACGCTGTTGCCAAAGCGCAAGTGGTGGCGACAATGGGGGAGTGACCAGCAGTGATCCTGAGACCGACGCCGGCCCCGGCCCCGACTTCCCGGATGCCGAGGGCCGGGGTGCCGCCGGCCCGGGAGCCAACCTCCCCGCCCTCCGTGGCCACAACGCCGCGCTTGTGCTGGGGCTGCTGCGCTCGGCGGGGGAGGAAGGGGTCAGCCGGCTGGAGCTCGCCGCGCACACCGGACTGACCCCGCAGGCCGTCAGCAAGATCACCGCACGGCTGCGGGCCGAAGGGCTGGCGGCGGAGGCCGGGCGCCGCGCCTCCACGGGCGGCAAGCCGCGCACCGTACTGCGGCTGGTCCCCGGCGCCCGGCACGCCATCGGCCTCCACCTGGACCGCGACGAGCTCACCGCCGTCCTCGCGGACCTCGCGGGCGACGCGGTCGCGGAGCGCCGCGCCCCGCTCGCCTTCGAGGCGGCCGCCGCACAGGTGCTGGCCACCGTCGAGCGGGAGGTCGCGGCGCTGCGCGCGGAGGCCGGCGGGCCCCCGGTGGTGGGCGCCGGGGTGGCCTGCCCCGGGCCGCTGGACCACACCGCCGGGGTGCTGCACCGGGTGACCGGCGCCCCCCAATGGGACGGCTTCCCGCTGCGGGACGCACTCGCCGAACGCCTCGGCCTGCCCGTGGTCCTCGACAAGGACACCAACGCGGCGGCGCTCGGCCTGGCCCAGAGGCCGCCGGACGGCGCCGGCTCGTTCGCGTATCTGCACCTGGGGACCGGGCTCGGCGCCGGACTCGTGCTCGGCGGCGGCCTCCACCGCGGGCCGCGGACCGGCGCCGGCGAATTCGGCCACCAGATCCTGCAGTTGGACGGACCGCGCTGCGGCTGCGGACAGCACGGCTGCGTGGAGGCGCTGTGCCTGGCGGCGGTGGCCCGCGGCGATCTGCCGGGCGCGGCACGGGTGCTGGGCGTGGCCGCGGCCAACCTCGTGGAACTGCTGGACATCGACCGGGTGCTGCTCGGCGGCCGCACCGTACTGGAAAACCCCGACGGGTTCCTGACCGGCGTGGCCGACGTCCTCGCCGCCCAGGCCCGCACCCGGGGCAGGACCGGAACCGCCGTGCCGGTGTCCCTGGCCGTGGGCGGGGCGCGGGCGGTGGCGGACGGGGCGGCGCAGCTGGTGCTGGCACCGCTCTTCGGCCCGGGGAATCCGGGGCTGGCGGCGCGCGGACACCGGCCGGGCGCCGGCTGACCGCGGCCGTCCCGCCAACCCGAACTGACGAAAAGTCATCTGATAAGGCGGGATTCGGCGGCTGGTCGGGTGCACACGACGCGGAGGCCCCCGGCGTCGCGCGGTGGGCGTGGCAGGGTCCTGCTCGTGCCCTGACCGCGACCCCGAGCAGCGGAGGACCGCCATGAATTCGTCCGGCGCACGCCTGCGCACCGCACGCGGCGCGCGCACCGTCCGAGCAGCCTGTGCCGTGTTCGCCGTCGGGCTGCTGTCCGGCCTGGTCGGCGGGGGTTTGACGGTCGGCAGGGCGTACGCCTCGACGGTCCGCGCGCCGGGTCCCGCCGCGGCCTGCGGGCGTCCGGACAGTCCGGAGTTCCCCATCGCCTCGCGGGTCTCCGGCGGCCCGGCCGTCTACTCCGCCGGCGGCGACTGGCAGACCTGGCGGCTGGAACTGCGCAACACCACCACCGCCGCCTGCGAGGACGTCCATCCCGTCGTCGTCCTCACGGACACGCAACGGGTGCTGCGGCCCGCGCGCATCCGCCTGGAGTTCCGCGACACGGCCGGCGGCTGGCGACCGGTCCCCTTCGAGGCCACCGACCTCGACGAACAGATCGGGGTGTTCGGCAAGGGGGACGAGAAGGGGGAGGAGAAGCGGGGCGGTGTGGGCAGGGGGCTGACCGTGCCGGGGAAAGGGACGTTGACCGTGCCGGTGCGGATGCGGTTCGAGCCGGGCACGTCGGCGGAGCGGATCACCGCCAATGTCACCACCGTCCAGCGCCGGGGCAGCGACGGCGAATGGATCGGCCAGTCCGGCGACTACCGCTTCGCCGTCCGTCCGAGCGCCTCCGCCCCGGCGACGCCCATGACCCCCATGACCCCCATGACGCCCGCGACGCCCGGACGGCCGCCCCAGCCCGGTACGTCCCCCGGTGGCCCGCAGCGCCCGCCCCGCGCTCCCGCCGAGTCGCCGGAACTCGCCGCCACCGGGCACGGTTCGCTGTTCGGGATCGGTGTGATGGTCGCGGGCCTGCTGGCCGGCGGCGTCGTACTGGTCGCCGCGGCCCGCGGCCTCCGGCGCTGACCCGGGGGCACTCACCCCGCCGGCGCCGACCCGGGGGCGTCCGCTCCGCGCCCCGCCGCAATGCGAGGATCACGCCGTGGAGTACCCGTACGGCCAGGATCCTGGCGCACCCATCAGGTCCGGCGTCCCCGAGCACGGACGCATCCCCAAGTACTACGCGGCGAAGGTCGAGATCGCCGCGCTGATCCAGGAGTTGGGCGAGGGCGAGCTGCTGCCCGCCGAACGCGACCTGGCATCGCGGTTCGAGGTCTCCCGGGAGACGCTCCGCCAGGCCCTGCGCGAACTGATCCTGGAGGGACGGCTGCGGCGGCTGGGGCGTGGCACGGTCGTCGCGGGGCCCAAGCTGGCGCAGCCGCTGTCCCTCGCCAGCTACACCGAGGGCGTACGGGACCAGGGGCGCACACCGGGCCGTCATCTCGTCGGCCTCGACCGCTTCCCCTGCCCGGCCGCGCTCGCCGGCGACCTGGGGATCGAGGCGGGCGACCCCGTATGGCACATGGAGCGGGTGCTGCTCGCCGATGACGAGCGGGTCGGGCTGGAGAGCACGTATGTGGCGGTCGAGCGGGTGCCGCGCCTGGACACCGACTTCGAGCCGGACTCGTCGTTCTACGCCTACCTCCGCCGGCGGCTCGGCATCGGCTTCGGCGACGCGGACGAGCGGCTGGAGACGGTGCTGGCCACCCCGCGCGAGGCGCTGCTGATCGGCACACCGGGCGCACTCCCGATGCTGCTGATCCACCGGCTGTCGCGGGACACGGAGGGCCGGCCGCTGGAGCGGGTGCGGTCGCTGTACCGGGGGGACCGGTTTTCGTTCACCACCCATCTGGGGACGCCGGCGGGCTGAGCCCACCGCGGGCGGCGGGTCGACTAAGCACCTCCGTACGCATCACCCCCCACCTCTAATATCACGAATAGATAACGGGTCTAGGCCAAACTTGCGGGCCTGTTCACCGATGCGTCGCCAACCGGACCGGCCCCGGCCACCCACCGCCGCGAGCGTCTGCGGCATGCGAGTCATAGTCGTCGGAGCCGGCGTGCTGGGAACCCTGCACGCCTGGCACGCCATCGAACGGGGCCACGAGGTCCTCCACTTGGAGCGGGAGGCCGAGGCGCGCGGCGCCTCGGTCCGCAACTTCGGGCAGATCTGGGTCAGCGGGCGGGCCGGGGGCGAGGAACTGGCCACCGCGCTCCGCGCCCGCGAACTGTGGGAGGACATCGGCGCCCGCGTCCCCGAACTCGGGTTCCGCGCCATCGGCTCGCTGACCCTCGTCAGGAACGCCGCCGAACGCGCCGTCGCCGAGGCCGCCACCCGCCGCCCCGACGCCGCCGCCCGCGGCTACCGGCTGCTCGACGCCGACCAGGCCCGCGCCCTCAACCCCGCCCTGCGCGGCGACTTCGCCGGCGCCCTGTGGTGCGAGCGGGACGCCGCCGTCGAGCCGCGCATCGCCCAACGAGCCCTGAAAGCAAGGCTGTCGGAGTCCGGGCGGTACACCTTCCTGGGCGGGCGCGAGGTCCGCGAAGTGGTCGGCGAACGCGCCGTACGGGACGACCACGGCGACCTCCACCACGCGGACGCCGTCGTCCTCTGCACCGGCGCCTGGCTCGGCGGCCTGGTCCGCGAGCTGGTCCCGGACCTCCCGGTGCGCCGCGTACGCCTCCAGATGATGCAGACCGACCCGCTCGGCGAGCCGCTGACCACCTCCGTCGCCGACGCCGACAGCTTCCGCTACTACCCCGCCTACGCGAGCGACGCACTCGACGCGATGGCCGCCGCACAGGCCCAGACACCGACCGCCGCCGCCCACAAGATGCAGCTGCTGATGGTCCAGCGGCTGGACGGCGGGCTGACCATCGGCGACACGCACGAATACGAGACGCCCTTCGGCTTCGACGTCGTCGAGGACCCGTACGAGCACCTCACCGGGGTCGTCGAGTCGATCCTCGGCCGGCCGCTGCCGACCGTCCGCCGCCGCTGGGCCGGGGTGTACGCGCAGTGCACCGACACCACCCGCGTCGTGCACCGACAGCGGGTCCGCGACGCGGTCTGGCTGGTCACCGGGCCCGGCGGACGCGGTATGACGTGCTCCCCGGCCATCGCCGAAACCACCGCGAACGAACTGGGATGGTGAGGGAGTTGACCAAGGACACCGGCACCAGGCTGGTCGTGCTCGACATGGCCGGTACGACCGTCGCCGACGGCGGCCTCGTCGAGCTCGCCTTCGACGCGGCCGCGCAGCGCCTCGGGGTGCGGCCGGGCGGCGCAGACCACGCCGAGATGCTCGACCACGTACGCGCCACCATGGGCGAGTCCAAGATCTCCGTCTTCCGGCAGCTCTTCGGCGACGAGGACACCGCCCGGCGTGCCAACTCCGCCTTCGAGGAGGCCTACGGGGAGCTGGTGGACGCCGGACGGATCGCGCCCGTCCCCGGGGCCCGCCAGGCGATCGAGGCACTGCGGGCGGCGGGGCTGACCGTCGTCCTGACCACCGGATTCGCCCGGGTCACCCAGGACGCGATCCTGGACGCGCTCGGCTGGCGGGACCTGGTGGAGCTGACCCTCTGCCCGGCGGACGCGGGCGGGCGCGGGCGGCCGTACCCGGACATGGTGCTGGCCGCGCTGCTGCGCACCCGCGCCGCCGATTCCGTACGGGAGATCGCGGTCGCCGGCGACACCTCGTACGACATGCTCTCCGGGCGGCGCGCGGGCGCCGGGATCGTGGCCGGGGTGCTCACCGGGGCACACGGCACACAGCAGCTGACCGACGCCGGCGCCACGCACCTCCTCGGCTCGGTCGCCGAACTTCCCGCCCTGCTCGGGATCGGGGTGGTCTGAGATGACGACGGCCACCGCGGGAAAGGGCGCGGGCATCCGGTTCGACGGCGTCCGCGTGGCGTACGGGGGGCCCGGGGGGAGCGTCGCGCTGGACTCCTTCGACCTGACCGTCGAACCGGGCGAGGTGATGGCCCTGCTCGGGCCGTCCGGCTGCGGGAAGACCACCGCGCTGCGGACGGTCGCCGGATTCGTCCGGCCGGACTCCGGGCGGGTCCTGATCGGCGGCCGCGATGTCACCGGGCTGCCGCCCCACCGGCGCGGCATCGGCATGGTCGTCCAGCAGTACGCGCTGTTCCCGCACATGAAGGTCGCCGAGAACGTCGCCTTCGGCCTCAAGGCGCACAAGACCCCACGCGGCGAGATCGCCGGACGGGTCGCCGAGGCGCTGGAGATGACCGGTATGGCCGGGTACGCCGACCGGCACCCCCGGGAGCTGTCCGGCGGGCAGCAGCAGCGGGTGGCCCTCGCGCGGGCGCTGGCCATCCGGCCCGGCGTGCTGCTGCTGGACGAGCCGCTGTCCGCCCTCGACGCCCGGCTGCGCTCCGGAATGCTCGCCGAACTCGCCCGACTGCACCACGAGTTGCCGGACGTCACCATCCTCTACGTCACCCACGACCAGGTCGAGGCGCTGACCCTGGCCGACCGGATTGCCGTCATGGACAAGGCCCGGCTGCGCGAGTGCGGCACCCCGCGGGAGCTCTACCGGCGGCCGCGCACCGAGTTCACCGCCTCGTTCGTCGGCACCGCGAACCTGCTGCCGGTGACGGTGTGCGGGGACGGGGTGCGCTTCGCCGGCCGCCCCCTGAACGTGCCGGCCGGTGAACTGGCCGACGGCGCGACCGCCACGCTGTGCGTCCGGCCGCATCTCGTCGGCCTCGGCGCGAGCCCGGGGGCGGACGGCAACACCCTGCGCGGAAAACTCACCGAGGTGCAGTGGCGCGGCTCGACCCACCGTCTGCACACGGAGGTCGACGGGCATCGGGTGATCGCGGAGGTGCCGGAGCTCCGCGAGACACCGGCGCTGGGGGACGAGCTCGCAGTCCACTTCGCCCCCGGGGACGCGGTCCTCATCCCGGCGGGGCTCACCGAGGCGGCGGGCGGTGCGCCGGATGCGTAGGGCGTGCTGGGCGCTGCCGCCGGTCGCCGCCCTCGGCCTGGTGTTCCTCTATCCGCTGGCCCTGGTGGTGTGGCAGTCCGTCAGCCCCGACGACGGCGGGACCTCCGCGAGCGGTGGCGGACCGTCCCTTGCCCCCTATGCCGCCGTCCTCGCCGAGACGTCCTTCCGGGACGCCCTCGCCAACACCGTCCTCATAGCGGCCGGTGCGACCGTCGGCGCGCTGCTCCTCGGCCTGGTCCTCGCCCTGATCATCGCCTTCGTCCCGCTCCCCGGAGGCCGGGCGCTCGGCCGTTTCGTCGACATCTTCCTCGCGTTCCCCTCCTTTCTGATCACTCTCGCCCTGCTCTTCCTCTACGGCACCGTCGGCATCGCCAACGGCCTCTGGACGGACGCGACGGGCGCCGCGAGCGGGCCGCTGGACTTTCTGCACACGCCCTGGGGTGTGCTGCTCGCCGAGGTCACCTACTTCACCCCGTTCGTGATGCGGCCGCTGCTCGCCGCCTTCTCACAAGTGGACACCGGGCAGCTGGAGGCCGCCGCGTCCCTGGGCGCGCGGCCCTGGCGGATCGTGCGGACGGTGATCCTGCCGGAGGCGCTGCCGTCGCTCGCCGCGGGCGGCTCGCTGGTGCTCGTGCTCTGCCTCAACGAATTCGGGATCGTGCTGTTCACCGGCGCCAAGGACGTCGTCACCCTGCCGATGCTCATCTACACCAAGGCCATTCTCGACGGCGACTACACCGGAGCCTGCGTCGTCGCCGTCGTCAACATCGCGCTGTCCGTGGCGCTCTACGCCCTGTACCGGACGGCCGTGTCCCGGACAGCCGTGTCCCGCACGGGAGGAGTGCCGCATCGTGCTGGTGCCTAGCAAGCCCGCCTGCCGGGCCCTCCACCTCCTCTTCCTCGTCCTCTTCCTCCCGCTCTTCGCGCTGCCCCTGCTCGTGATCGTCGCCGCGTCCTTCGCGACCGGCTGGAGCGGCGCGCTGCCCTCCGGGCCGACGCTGGCGCACTACCGGGACATCGCGCACGGCGACCCACTGCACGCGCTGATCACCAGCGTGCTCACCGCACTCGCGGCGAGCGTGGCCGCACTCACCGCCGGCACCTGGGCCGCCCTGGCCGCCCAACGCCTGGGCCCGCGCACCCGCCGTGTCGTCGGCACCCTGTTCCTGCTCCCCGTCGCCGTCCCCTCCGTCGTCGTCGGGCTCTCCCTCCTGGTGGCCTTCTCGCAGCCCCCGCTCCTGCTCAACGGCACCCCGCAGATCGTGATCATCGCCCATGCGGTGCTGGTCACCGCCTTCGCCCACCAGTCCGTGACGGCCGCGCTGGACCGCCTCGACCCGGCGTACGAGCAGAGCGCGGCCGCGCTGGGCGCCCGCCCCGGTCACGTCCTGTGGCGGGTCAAGCTCCCGCTCCTCCTGCCGTCGCTGACCGCCGCCGTGGGCCTCTGCTTCGCCCTGTCCATGGGCGAGTTGAGCGCCACGATGATGATCTATCCCCCCGACTGGGTGCCGCTGCCGGTGCAGATCTTCGCCGCCACCGACCGCGGTTCCCTCTTCGCCGGCGCGGCACTCGCGGTGGCGCTGATGGCCACCACGCTGATCGTCCTGCTCGGCATCTCCCGGATCCGCACCCGCGCCTCGTACCGCTGAGGCCCCGACTCCTCAACTCCGCTCCCCGCCAAGGAGATACGACCCGCCATGCGCACCCGCCCCCGCCCCGCATCCCGCCCCCGATCCCGTTTCCGGTCCCGCAGGCCACTCGCCGCCGGCAGCGCCGTCCTCGCCCTCGGCGCCACCCTCACCGCCTGCGGCGGCGCCTCGTCCGCCGACCCCGACGCCAAGGAGATCACCGTCTACAGCGCCGACGGCCTCAAGAGCGAGAAGGGCGACGGCTTCTACGACACGGTCTTCAAGGACTTCGAGAAGAAGACCGGCATCAAGGTCAACTACGTGGAGAGCGGCTCCGGCGCGGCCGTCCAGCGGCTGGCCCGCGAGAAGGCCAACACCAAGGCGGACGTCGTGGTGACCCTTCCCCCGTTCATCCAGCAGGCCGACGGCAAGGGCCTGCTGGACACCTACCGCCCCAAGGGCGCGGACCATGTCGCGGCCGCCGACAAGGACCCGAACGGCAAGTGGACCTCGATCGTCAACAACTACTTCTGTTTCATCCACAACAAGAAGGAGCTCAAGCAGCCGCCCAGGACCTGGGACGATCTGACCTCCGCCAGGCTCAAGGGCAAGCTCCAGTACTCCACCCCCGGCGTCGCCGGCGACGGCACCGCCGTACTCATCAAGGCCATGCACGACTTCGGCGGCCAGGCCCCGGCCATGAACTTCCTCAAGAGGCTCCAGGACAACAACGTCGGCCCGTCCTCCTCCACCGGCCAGCTCGCGCCCAAGACCGACAAGGGCGAACTGCTGGTGGCCAACGGCGACGTCCAGATGAACTACGCCAACATCACGTCCATGCCCAACCAGGGCATCTTCTTCCCGGCGGCCAAGCCCGGCGGCAAACCCTCCACCTTCGCCCTGCCCTACGCCGCGGGCCTGGTCAAGAACGCCCCGCACGCCGCCAACGCCAGGAAGTTCCTGGACTACCTCCTCTCCGAGCCGGTCCAGCGCCAGGTCTCCTCGGTCGGCGGCGGCTTCGCGTCCCGCGCGGACATCAAGGCCACCGACAAGAACGCCGCCGCCCTGGCCAAGATCATGAACGGTGTGGAGATCTTCGAGCCGGACTGGAACGACATCGACAAGAACCTGGACACCTACGTCGAGGCATGGAAAACGGCCACGGGGAGCTGACCGCTACCGGCGATCGATGACAACGGACTGATCCGGCAGGGGCGGGTCCGGTGCGCCCTGACTTAGGGTGGGGGCGTCGGCCGTACGTACGAGACGTGGGTCACTCGAGTGACCCACGTCTGCGTGTGGAGACGGCCGCGATCCCGGTCAAAACGCACGGCAGGAGTCCGGCAGTGGCAGAGCGCAAGCCGATCGAGTCATGGCTCACCGATATGGACGGCGTGCTGATGCACGAGGGCATTCCGGTTCCCGGGGCGGACGCTTTCATCAAGCGGTTGCGCGAGTCCGGCAAGCCCTTTCTCGTACTGACCAACAACTCCATCTACACCCCGCGTGACCTGCACGCCCGGCTGAACCGCATCGGGCTGGACGTGCCCTGGGAATCGATCTGGACCTCCGCGCTGGCCACCGCCCAGTTCCTGGACGACCAGCGGCCCGGCGGCACCGCGTACTGCATCGGGGAGGCCGGGCTGACCACCGCCCTGCACGACATCGGCTATGTGCTGACCGACCACGCGCCCGACTACGTCGTCCTGGGCGAGACCCGGACCTACTCGTTCGAGGCACTCACGAAGGCCATCCGGCTGATCAACGACGGCGCCCGGTTCATCGCCACCAACCCCGACGAGACGGGTCCTTCGGCGGAGGGCGCACTGCCCGCCACCGGGTCGGTGGCCGCGCTGATCACCAAGGCGACCGGCGTCGAGCCGTACTTCGTCGGCAAGCCCAACCCGCTGATGATGCGGGCCGGTCTGAACGCCATCGGCGCCCACTCAGAGACCTCCGCGATGATCGGCGACCGGATGGACACCGACGTGCTCGCCGGGCTGGAGGCGGGTATGGAGACCTTCCTCGTGCTCACCGGACTGACCCGGCCCGAGGAGATCGAGCGGCACCCGTTCCGGCCCTCCCGGGTCGTCGACTCCATCGCCGACCTGGTCGACCTGGTCTGACCCTTCAGGACCCGCGGACAGGCCCTAGCCTGAACGGCGCAGCGGCGGCCCGCAGCGGATGCGGGTGGGTTCGTGTGGGCGGACCTTCGAGGTATTCGGAGGTTCACCATGCGCTCACCGCAACTCATCCCGGGCGCCGCCGCCGCGGCCTGCGCGGAGACGGCGGCGGCGCCCGCGTACGCCGCCGGGCACGGCGACGAGCTGAGCAGCACCTCGGCGGTCGGCCTGGTGCTGGCCGGCGGTGCGGTCCTCGTCGTCGCGGGGCAGTTGCTGCGGCTGCGCCTGCGGATCCGGCGCGAGCGGCAGGGGGGTGGCGATGAGAGCTGAGGGGGACGAGGGGGAAGCAGGGAGGACGGGCGGGCCGGGGCGGCGCCATGGGCAGCTGCTGATCGGTGTGGCCTGGGCGGCGCTGCTGCTCGGCCTGTGGCTGTGGGGGCGCGGCATGACGGGCGGAACGGACCTGGGCGCGGCGCGGGTTCCCACCACTGGTGATGTCGCGGCGGTCGGACGGCCACCGGAGCAGGCGCCACAGTCACCGGAAGAAGCCTCACCGGAGCAGGCCCCCACGGTCCGGACGCTCCCGTCCGCCCGCGCCGGGAAGGCGTCCCCGTACGCGCACCACGCCCCCCTGGGCCTGGTGTCCCCGCGCGCTCATCACGCGCTGGCCGCTTCCGGCGCCGTCAAGCCCGGCCGGATCACCATCGGCGTCCTCGGGGTGGATGCCGCCATCGTCGAACGCGGCCACCACGGGAGCGGCGGGGCGTCCCTGTCGCCGCCCCGCTCACCGGACCTCGTCGGCTGGTACGCGGACGGTCCGCAACCGGGCGCGGAGGGCGTGGCGGTGCTCGTCGGCCGGGTCGGCGGCGATGCCCGGCGGGCCGTCTTCCACGGCCTGGGCGGCGTCCGTCCGGGGGACCGGGTGGACGTACGGCGCACGGACGGCAGCACCGCCCAGTTCACCGTCGAGGACGTCCGGCGCTACGACCGCGAGCACCTCGACGTACAGCGGGTCCACGACGCGCGTCAGCCCGGCCGGTCCGAACTCAGGCTGGTCGGCCGCGGCGGCGGCGCCGACCCCGCACGGCGCGCGGGCACCACGAAGGTGAAGGTGGTGGTCTCGGCGTATCTGACGGGCTTCCAGGGGGCGCACGCCGACAACGCCGCCGACGGTTGAACGGCCGTATGCCAGGATGGATGGCGGCCGGTGGCGCCTGCCGGCCGTGTTCCGTGCTCCGAGGGGGGAGTGGATGTACGGCAGTCTTCGGGGGGCCGTCCGACCGAACCTATCGACCAGGCTCGGCGCGATATCCGCGCTGGGCGTACTGCTGCTCGCCGGCTGCTCGTCGGACGGCGGCGAGGACGAGGCCGGCGTCCCGTCGAAACCGTCCCAGCGTCCCAAGTCCGTCGCGCCCTTCTGGGTCAATCCGGACGGCAACGCCGCCCGCCAGGTCAGCACCTACGGCAAGGGGGGCAAGGCCGCCGACGCCCGGCTCGTCCACAAGATCGCGGAGCAGCCGGTCGCCGAGTGGATCGGGGTCGACGACCCCGAGGGGGAGGCGCGCGGCTTCACCGAGGCGGCCGCCAAGGCCGACCGCGCGGCCCTGCTCGTCCTCTACAACATCCCGCACCGCGACTGCGGCAAGTACTCCCAGGGCGGCGCCTCCGACGGCAACGCCTACCGTGCCTGGCTGGACGGTGTGCTCAAGGGCATCGGCGACCGCGAGACCACCGTCGTCCTGGAGCCCGACGCGCTGCCGCACATCGAGGACAAGTGCACCCCGCAGCAGTTCCACGAGGAGCGGTACGCGCTGCTGACGGAGGCGGTCGGCAAGCTCAAGGGGCTGGCGCACACCAAGGTCTATCTGGACGCCGGCAATCCGCACTGGATCAAGGATCCGGGCCGGATGGTGGAACCACTCAAGCGGGCCGGTATCGACCGGGCCGACGGCTTCGCGCTGAACATCTCCAACTACCAGACCACCCGGGAGAACACGGAGTACGGCAAGCGGCTGTCCGCGATGGTCGGCGGCAAGCACTTCGTCATCGACACCAGCCGCAACGGCAACGGCCCGGCCCCCGGCGGCGACGACCCGGAGAACTGGTGCAACCCGCGCGGCCGGGCGCTGGGCACACCGCCCACCGTCAAGACCGGCGATCCCCAGGTGGACGCCTATCTGTGGATAAAGCGGCCGGGAGAGTCGGACGGCAGCTGCAAGGGCGGGCCCAAGGCCGGTGCCTGGTGGCCGGATTACGCGCTGGAGCTGGCCCGCAACGCCAAGAAGTAGCGCCGGCGGGCAAGCAGGCCACCAGCCTTCCGGTGATGAGCGAGGGGGCGCCCCGGGCCACGGGGCGCCCCCTCACTCATTCCTGCGTACCGTCCGTCAGCCCGCGTCCTTCGCGGCCGGCACCTTCACCCACACCGCCTTCGACGGCGTTCCCTTGCCGTCCACCGCGTTCACCATGTACCAGCCGGGCGGCACCAGCGACGGGTCGTCCGGCAGCGTGACCGTCACCCCGTCCTCGGTCGTCGTGAAGTCCAGCGCGATGGACCGCTGTTCGATGTTGGTGACATGGGTGAACGAGCCCGGTCGCAGCAGCCGCATCTTCTTGATCGACGAGGCCTGCGGGGAGCGGTAGGTCGCCTTGCCGCCCAGGGCGACCGTCTTCGGGCCGCTGTCCGTCAGCTCGGGCCGCGAGTCCCGGAAGAGATACGGCGGGGTGTAGATGTCGATCTGCTGCTGGAAGACACCGGGCTTGGTGTTGTCCTTGTCGGCGTAGAGCGAGTCGGAGCCGAAGGTCATCACCCGGCCGTCCGGGAGCAGCAGCGCCCCCGAGTGGTAGTTGCGGCCGACGAGCGGGTCGGCCACCGCCCGCGAGGTGTTGGCCTTCGGGTCGTACAGCTCCGCCTTGAGGATGTTGGAGTCGCTGCGCCCCCGGTAGTCGCCCGAGCCGTTGGTGGTCAGCACGGTGTCGTCCGGCATGATCACGCTGCTCGGGTAGCGGGCCTTCGCGTACAGCGGCGGCCCGTCCTTGAAGCGCGGGTTGGGGGCGTGCAGATCCACGATCCGGGTCTTGTCCGTGGACTTCGGGTCCTCGCCGACCCCGCCGCCGCCGAGCACCATGTAACGCTGTTCCTGGGCGGGCGGCAGCAGCACCGACATCGAGGTTTCGAGGATCTTCGGGTCGCTCATCCCGGGCACGGTCTGGAACGCGTTGGACTTCAGGTCCCAGATGCCGGGCGTGCGGCCGATGTTGTCCGGGCCGTAGCCGGCGTTGGAGCCGGTGTAGAAGATCCGGCCCTGGTCGGTGAGGAACAGCGCCGGGTAGGTCGGGAAGAAGCGCTGCTTGGGCAGGTAGGTCCACTTCTTCGTCTTCGGGTCGTAGACCTCCTGCTTGCCGGGGACGACCTGCCCGATCTCGTCCAGCCCGGAGACGGAGAGCACCTTGCCGTCCTGGAGGGTGGTCAGGGTCGGATACCAGCGGGCCTCGTTCATCGGGTCGACGCGGAGGTAACGCTCGGCGACCGGGTCGAACTCGAACGCGTCCTTGATCCCCTGGAAGTCCTTCTTGTCGAAGGACAGCTTCTGCGCGATGCCGTAGAAGTTACGGGCGTCCGCGCCGGACAGGCCCTGGATGCGGTAGTTGTCCTGGGAGCCCGTGGAGTACTGGCGGCCTTCCTTGAGCGCCTCGACATAGACCCGGGCCTCGCTGTGCGTCACGGTGACCTTGCCGGTCACCGGGTCCTTGGTCTTCTTGGCGCGCGGCACCACGACCGGGTCCTTGGAGGTGAACGTCCTGCCGTTGCCCTTGCCGGTGAAGAGCGTGCCGGCCGGGAACGTCCGGGGCCCGTCCGGATTCTCGTTGTAGATGATCATGAGGCCGCCGGCCTTCTTCACATCGCCGTCCAGCTTCTCGTACCGCTGGGTGCCGCCGGCCACCAGGAGCTTGCCGTCCGGGAGCTGGGTGTGCCCGGAGCAGAAGAGGTCCTTGGGGGTGTCGATGTTCTTGAAGGTGTTCTTCGCCGGGTCCCACAGGACCGTACGGAACGACTTGGCCTTGAAGTTGGCGGCGTTGTTGCCCGAACCGGCGACCAGCAGCACCTTGCCGGTGTGCAGCAGGGCGGCGTGGATGGTGTTGATGCGGTACTTGTCCGGGACGTCGACGACGTCCCAGTGGCCGTTCGCCGCCTTGTACTCGGGCTTGTTGATCTCGTACTGGTGGTACTGCTCCGAGGCGAAGTCGTAGAGCGCGGGGCCGTTCATCCCGGCCAGTGCGAGCACCACCGCCGTCGCTATCGCCACTCTGCGCGTGCGACGGCTCGGACGGTACTTCATGTCTGACGTCCCCCAAGGGCGATCTGTGCGGTCTGTTCGGTGGTGGCCGGGTCAGTGGCCATGGTGGCGGTGGCCGTGGTGGCGGCCGTGGTCGTGGCGGCCGCGGGCGTGGTGGCGGCCGTGGTCGCCGGCTTCCGCTTCTCCCGGCGTACGGACAGCCGCCAGGCCACGATCGGCGCGGCGGTGATCAGCATTGCCAGCGAGGCCCAGGTGATCATCGCCGGGTGGCTGTGGCCGAGGACGAACGACGACGCCAGCGAGCCGCCGAAGATCAGCAGGAAGAAGAGATGCACCCGGAACGTTCCGAAGAGCGTGTCCGGGCTGGAGGAATCGCCCTTCGGCGTCACCACGAACTTGCTCTTGCGGCGCAGTGCGGCGTCGAACAGCGAGCGGGCGTAGATCGGCGCGGAAAGCGCGGACATCACCATGCCGGCGACCCCGCCGGAGCCCTCCGGCTCATGCGGCGAGACATTGTGTCGCCGGTTCCAGATGTACAGCCCGATCTGCAGCGCCGAGGCATTGCCGTACAGCATCATCCACACCGACGGATCGATCTGCACACCCGAGGCGCCCAGACCCAGGAACAGCGCACAACTGAGCGCCGCCAGAATCCAGTTCAGCGCCGACATCGGGTAGAAGATCACCATCATGGTGTAGTTGAAGAGCCGGCCGGGCGGCAGCGTGAACGGTGCCTTCCAGAACTGCTTGAGGATCGTCTCGTACGTCCCGCGCGACCAGCGCAGCTGCTGGGTGAAGAAGTCCGTCCAGGCCGTCGGGCCCTCGCCGACGGCGAGCACGTCCGGCGTGTAGACCGACTTCCATTTTTTCCCGGTCGCCGGATTGCGGTGCCGGTGCATTTCGAAACCGGTCGCCATGTCCTCGGTGATCGAGTCGTAGAGCCCGCCGATCTGCTTCAGTGCGCTGATGCGTACGGCATTGGACGTGCCGACGAACATCGGCGCGCCATAGCGGTTCCCGGCCCGCTGGATCAGCGCGTGGAAGAGGAACTGCTGGGATTCGGCGGCCTTGGTGACGAAGGTGTCGTAATTCCCGTAGACCTGCGGGCCGATCACGAATCCGACATTCGGGTCGCGGAAGAACCCCAGCATCCGCTCCAGGTAATTCGGCAGCGGCACATGGTCGGTGTCGACGGAGGCGAAGTAGTCGTAGGAATCGCCGTGCGCCGCGAGCCATGCGTTGTAATTGCCGTGCTTGGTCTTGGCGCGGTGCGGGCCCTTGGCCTGATTCCACTCCGGCACGCCCTTGCGGGTGAAGTGGTGCACGCCGAGCCGCCGGCAGACCTCCTTGACCTCGGGGTCGTCGCCCTCGTCCAGCAGCCAGACGTGCAGCAGGCCGCGGTGGCGCACCTTGACCGCCGCCTCCAGCGTCTTCGTCACCATGTCGAGCGGTTCTTTGCCGGGCACGAAGGAGGTGAGGAAGGCGACGCGGGTGCCGTGCTCCGGGACGACCGGTACGGGGTCGCGGGCGACCAGGGTGGCATGCGCGTTGGACAGAACGTTCATGCACCGGAAGAACTCGATCAGGCCGATCGAGATGAGCATGACGACATCCAGCACCGGCAGGAACTCGTACGCGGGGTAGTCGCGTTGAGTCCAGTGGGCGGGCTGCATCAGCCAGGCGAGCAGGCCCAGCGAGACCAGCGGCGCGGCGCCGAGCAGCAGGGCGGCCCGGATGCGGTGCGGCTCGTCGGCCAGCAGGGAGCGGTAGCGGACCTTGTAGGGCTTGTCTGGGTCGCTGGTGTCTGGCTGGGTGAGCGGCCCGGCGAGCCGGCTGTAGTGCTCGTAGTCGTAGCGCGGCAGCGGCTTTCGCTGGACGCGCCGCTGCCAGTGCTGACGTGGCACGCGCAGGCGTGTCGTCATGGTCGCGGACGCGTCGTACGAATGCTGCTGGCGGGCGCCGTCAGGCGGCGACGTCATGAGTCCATCCCCCCGCACGCACACTGGCTGCGTGCCCTCGCTGATGGCCCGGGTACTCGGTCCCCCTCGACCGACTCGGGCTCACTGATGTCGGCCGCCCACGCCTTTAGACGCTGACGGCCATCTTCCGGTTTCATGATGAACGAGCCGACGTCCATCCGGAACCACGGGCTCCACGCTCATGGCGCGGCTACGGCGCGTCCCGCAATTCCGGCATCCCCAACTCCTCGGCAATCACGGCCCGTTCGGCTTTCCCGTCGATATCCGGCGCGACATCCGGCGCCCGGCTCAAATTCGACTCCTCGTCCGGTTTGCCGAGGTCCCAGGTCAGGGTCCCGAACCCCCTTCTTGATCGCAAGACCGAAACAAGATGTTTACGGACAAGAGCGTGCAATGCAGGACGCTTTGTGTCGGAGGGGGCATCACTTCGTTCCGGAACTACGCAACCTCTGACGGATGTTGTCGAAGTGCTTCCGCACCGCCTGTTCCGCACGCACCGCGTCACCCGCGCGTACCGCCGCCACGATCTCCTGGTGTTGACGCCAGGTCGCCCGCGGATCCGCCGTCGCATCCGCCAGGTCCGTACGCACCCGGTGAAACGCCTCCCAGAACGCATCCAGCACCTCGCTCAACAACGGATTGGCCAGCCCCCGGTAGAGCACGGCGTGAAACTCCCGGTCGGTCTCCGCCGCCACCGCGCCCGCCCCGGCCTCCCGCTCCATCCGCGCCACCAGCCCGTCCAGCTCGGCGAGATCCTCCGCCGGCACCCGCCCGGCCAGCCGCGCGACCAGCCCCGTCTCCACCGCCTCGCGCAACTCCAGCAACTGCCGCAGGCTGTCCTCGCCCCGCAGATGCCCGGCCACCGTCCGGAACGCCAGGCCCTCGCTCATCGGCGCCATCGACATCGGCCCCACATACGTCCCGAACCCGTGCCGGATCTCCACGATGCCCATCGCCTGCAGGCCCTTGAGCGCCTCCCGTACGGAATTCCGGCTCACCCCGAGCAGTTCCATCAGCTCCGGCTCGGTCGGCAGCGCGGCACCCGACGGCAGCCGCCGGTCGATGATCAGTCGCTTGATGCGGTCCCCTATGTCGCGCGCCATGCGGTGACTCTGCACCGGCGGCTCTTATTTGACCAGCGATATGCCGGTATTTCGTCGCGGCGTACAAAAACCCGACGGGAAAGGCGCCGACCCGCACGGACCGTGCACGAGCCCTCACTGGTAAAGCGATTGTGGGGCATTGGTAAAGTCCGCCGTCAACTGGCATCGCCGAAAGGCGAGTCGACGGAATCAGGGGCGTTGTGGCGGGCGATACGTACGGCGGCACATGCATCGACAGACGCATCCCCATGTCTCTCGGAAGCCGCCTCGATTTGTTCCGGGACAGGGGCGTCGAGAGGGGCGGCGCGGGGGCGCGGCGGAATTGCCGGGGTGCGCCGGCGTCGCTGCCGGCGGTCGTGCGGAGCGTGTCCGGAGCCCTCCGATGACCGCCCCGGCGGTGTGGCTCGGCCGCTGCGTCACCGTGGTGGGACTGCCCGCCCTCCTCGTCCTCACCGCCGGCTGGCTGTTCCTGGACGCCGGCCCGGTCCGTACCGGCCTGGTGTGGGGCGCGCTCGCGGCGCTGATCCTGTGCGTGCTGACGCTCACCGGATATGTGCTCAAGGCCGGCCTCGTCTCCGGCGGGCGCGCGTACGAGCTGGCGCTGGACGCGGCACACGACCCCGCCGCCGTACCGGGCGCGGCCCTCCCCGCGAAGCTGCACGGCTCGGCCTGGACGTGGGTCCGGATCACCGCCGCCGCGGTGGCGGTCCCCACCGCCCTGGTGCTCGGCGTCAGCCTGGCCGCGGGCGACCCGGACCGCGGCCGCACGGCCGCCCGTATCGCCGACGCCGGATATGTGATCAGGGAACTGCCGGTGGTCGCCGTCGGCAATGTGGAGCGCGCGGGCAGCAGCCCCCGGGCCTCCGCCGAGGCCGACTACACGGTCCGGCCGCCCTCGTCCGGCGGTGGTGGCGGCGAGCGGGCGCGCGTGACCTTCCGGGCGGAGACCCCGACGGGCGTCGGGCAGGTCGGCGACACCTTCTCGGTCGCCTACGCGCCCTCACGGCCCGAGCTGGGCGCGGTCGGCGCATTGCGACCGGCGGATGTCCGGATGACGCTCGCCGGGCGCACCCTGCCGAGCAGCGGTTTTGTCATCGCCGTCGCGGCGTGGGCGCTCTTCGCCGGGGTGGCGCCGTTCCTGGGGCTGACCGCCATGCCCCTGCCGCGCCGCGCCCGAACCGTCGGCAAGGACTGGATCACGCTGCGTGCGACGGTGACCGGCCTGGCCGAACACGTCGAACCGCCGCCGGGCACGGGGGACAACGGCGGTCGGAGCACCGGGCGCTACGCGTGCCTGACGCTGCGCACCGAGGCCGGCGACGTCCCGCTCAACCTCGCGGCCTCCCACAAACATGCCGCGCCGCTGCTCGTCGGCCGCGTGGGCTGGCTCGTCTGGCACACTACCGTGCCCAAGAGAAAGGCCGCCGCGGACTTCGTCGCGGACGACGGCTGGCAGCTGCCCGGCCGCGTGCCCGCCGCCGAGGCCGCCCGGATCGCCGCCCGGCCGCGCGGTCCGGTCCCGATCGACGCCGCCCGCCGGGTCCGGCTGCTGGAGCTCGGCGGCCACTGGCCGCGCACGGTGCCGGTCAGCATCCTGCTCGGGGTGCTCATCTGGGGGGCCACGGCGGGCGCGCTGCTGCTGCCGGCCGAGGGCGGCTGGCGCGTCTGGACGGCCGTGGCCGGCGCCCTCGCGCCGCTCGCCCTCTGGGCCCTGGTGCCCGCGGAACCCGCCGGCCGGGGCGACTGAGTCCGCCAACGACTGAAGCCCCTCGCATGGCGAGGGGCTTCAGTACTACGTGCGCCGCCAGGGACTCGAACCCCGGACCCGCTGATTAAGAGTCAGCTGCTCTAACCAACTGAGCTAGCGGCGCGCGCTGACCTGAAGAACATTACACGAACTTCGAACGTGCTCCGTACCCGGCGAGGGCCCTCCCACACAATCGACCGATGTGATCCGCGCCACCCTCCCCGTCGCGCCCGCCTCGGGGAAATCCCTCCCGGCGCGGGCCGAAAGCCCCCTCACCTCGGGGCCTTCGCCCGGCCGGCCGCCCCAACAGTTCGTCCGGACTCCCCGCCCCGCGCCCTCCCGCGTGCCCCATCCATCCATGGCGTCCGTCACTAGTCCGCTTCCTCCGGCAACCCCGACCCGCGCAGCGACGTCTGCTAGGACGCGCGCCCCGGACCCGGTCCGCCGGGACCCGCCCCTCCTCGGAAAGGTTGATCGTCGTGGTGTCGAGAGCCCAGCGCACCCTTGAGATGCGGCCTCTCCCCGGGCCGGACGCAGCGGGTCCGGTGGCCGGCCGGTCCAGCTGCCGCGGCGACCGTCCGTACGAGGTCGAGGTCGCCTTCCCGGAGCGGACCGCGGCGACCGTGCCGCCCGGCCAAGACGACCGCCACCTCGACATGGACGCCCACCCGGCCCGGCTGCTCGCGGGGAAGTGCTGATGACGACGATTGCCACCACGATGACGACCACGCCCGGCCCCGGGACCGAGTCCCTGCCCGCCGCCGGGCCCGCCGCGGCCTGCGCGGCGGCGCACGATCCACGGGCGCACGGGTTCCTGCCCGAGCGGCCCCCGGTCCGCTCCATGATCGGGACCTGGACCCGGCTGGACGCCCTGGCGCGCGCGGTGGCGGTCGCCCCCACCCGTGAGGCCGCCATCGCCCTCGTCGAACGCGCCCACCGCACCGACGAGTTGAGCGCCCTGCGGCAGCGGGTCTCGCGGCTGTCACCGCGCAACGCGGAGGCCGCCGCGATGCGGGTGGCGGTGATCGCGGTGTCCTGCGGCTGGAGCGGACTCGACCCGCTCGCACCGGCCGCACGCCAGGCCGCCGACGAGGCGTTCCTCGACCTGTGGGCCGCCATCGCGCACCGCATCGACCACGACCAGTTCGTCGCGCTGCCCACCCTCGCGCTGCACAACTGGGCGCCCGAACGCAAACCGCGCCGCCATATCCCCATCGACCAACTGGCCCGTACGGAACCGCTCGTACCCATCGTCCGCTGGGCGCCCGAGGGGCAGCCGCTCAGCCGTCTGGACCGCCTGATGCTGGCCGCGACCCGGCTCGAAGCCCACGGGATCTGGCTCTTCCGCCTCGCCGAAACCCTCGCGGGCCGCGCCCCCGACGACTCCTCCACTCCGACCGCCCTGCGCCGTCTGGTCCGGGTCCAGCACGCGTTGCGCGCCCAACTCCACTCCGAGGCGGCGGAACTGGCCGCGGCGCCGGCGACCGCACAACAGCGCGCCGTGCTGGCCGCACTCGCCGAGCAGGGCGCCCTGGAACCGCCGGTGCTCCAGGCCGCGGACGCGGTGCTCGGCATCGGTGGACGCCGTATGGGCGAGGGCAGGCGTCAACTCGTCCGCCGCCACCTCCCGGCACAGCACCGCGCCTGGCTCAGCGCGATGGACCGCCACTGCGCCCCCGTCCGCACCCTCGCCCACCGGGGCGGCCCCGACGCCGCCGTCTACCGCGAGGCCCAGGAATCCCTGATAGCCCTCCGCCGCACCTACGCGGCCCTGGTGCAGACCGCCGCCCACCCCACCACCTCCCTCACCGCGGCGGCCTGATCCCGCGCGGCGGTCTCGCCTGCCTCTGGTGGCGGTTCCGGAAACCGGAGATCCGGTTGTTATTGGTCTGGACATGTTCAACTCCCGTTATTAGTCTGCGAGTTGGTCTAGACCGCACTTCACTCGGCTCACGGAACTTCCCCCCACGTTCTTCAGGAGCGAAGCATGCGCAAAAGGATCAGTGCTGCCGTGATCGGCCTCGGCATCGTCGGCGTCTCCTTTCTGTCGACGGGCAGTGCCTCCAGTCACGGCTACAGCGACGCACCCCCCAGCCGCCAGGCGCTCTGCGCGAACGGCACCGCCAAGGACTGCGGTGCGATCCAGTACGAACCGCAGAGCGTCGAGGCACCCAAGGGCTTCCCGCAGGCCGGCCCCGCCGACGGCAAGATCTGTTCGGGCGGGCACGACAACTTCGCCGAACTGGACGACCCCCGCGGCGGCAAGTGGCCCGGCACCAAGCTCTCCCCCGGACAGGGCTACACCTTCACCTGGCGGCTGACGGCGCGGCACGCCACCACGGACTTCCAGTACTTCATCACCAAGGACGGCTACGACCCCGGCAAGCCGCTTACCCGCGCCGATCTCGAACCCGAGCCCTTCATGACGGTGCCGATGGGCGGCGCCCGGCCGGGCGAAACGGTGCAGCACCAGGGCACGGTCCCGACACAGAAGTCCGGGCGGCACCTCATCCTGGGCGTCTGGAACATCGCCGACACGGGCAACGCGTTCTATGCCTGCTCGGACGTCGATCTCTCCTGACGCGCTCGATGCGGCCCTGACGTACTCGGCGCGGCCGGACGCCCGGCGCGCCCGACGTCTCTCCGTGGGACCTCCCCGCCTTCCCCCGGGGAGGTCCTCGGCGCCCCTCGCGGTGCCCGTTCACCTCCACCCCTCCCTCTCCACATCTGACGTACCGTCAACTACCCTGCGGCGCCATGGCAGCCAACGGCACCATCGCGGAGCTCGTACAGGCGCAGTGGGGCGACCACCGGCCCGGTGCGAAGTTCGGGGACCTCACCCTCACCCAGCACCAACTCGCCGCCGGCGCTGCCGCGCGGGCCGCCCTGCTGGGAGACACGCTGCCGCGCGGCGCCGAGCCGCATATCGGGGTGCTGCTCGACAACGTCCCCGAGTACCCGCTGTGGCTCGGCGCGGCCGCCCTCGCCGGAGCCGCCGTCGCCGGTATCAACCCCACCCGCCGCGGCACCGAGCTGGCCCGCGACATCGCGCACACCGACTGCGCGCTGCTGATCACCGAGCGCGCCCATCTGCCGCTGCTGGACGGCCCGGCCCTCCCCATGCCGCGCGAACGCGTCCTCGTCGTGGACGACCCCGCCTACCAGGAGCTGATCAAGCCCTACGAGGGCGCGCTGCCCGACGAGATCGCCGCGGCCGGCGCCCCCACTCCCGCCTCCCGCATGCTGCTCTGCTTCACCTCCGGCTCCACCGGTGCGCCCAAGGCCGCCCTCTGCAGCCAGGGCCGCCTCGCCGCCGCCGGCCACTCGCTGGTCGGCTATCTCGGCGTACGGCGGGACGATGTCCACTACCTCTGTATGCCGATGTTCCACGGGAACGCCGTGATCGCGGGCTGGGCCCCGGCGCTCGTCGGCGGCGCGGCCGTCGCGCTGCGCCGCCGCTTTTCGGCCAGCGCCTTCCTCCCCGACGTCCGCCGCCACGGCGCCACCTACTTCACCTACGTCGGCCGCGCGGTGCAGTATCTGCTGGCCACCCCGCCCGCCCCCGACGACCGTGACCATCCGCTGCGTGCCGGGTTCGGCACCGAAGCGGGCGCCGTCGACGCCGCCCGCTTCGCCGACCGCTTCGGCGTCCGCCTGACAGAGGGGTACGGCTCCTCCGAGGGCGGCGCCGCGCTACAGCGCTCGCCGGACACCCCGCCCGGCGCCATCGGGCGGCTCGCCCCCGGCGACGATCTCGCCGTCGTCGATCCGGACACCGGCAGCGAGCTGCCGCGCGCCCGTCTCGATGCGGCCGGACGGCTGCTGAACGGGGAGGAAGCCATCGGGGAGCTGGTCAACCGGGGACGCAGCTCCTTCGAGGGGTACTGGCGAAACCCCGAGGCCACCGCCGCCCGCACCGGCGGCCGGGCAGCCGGGCGAGCCGGCGCGGGCTGGTACTGGACCGGAGACCTCTTCTTCCGGGACACCGACGGGTTCTTCCACTTCGCCGGGCGTACGGACGACAGGCTGCGGGTCGACAGCGAGAACCTCGCCGCCGCGATGATCGAGAACATCCTCGCCCGCTACGCCCCGGCCACCGGCGTCGCCGTCTACGCCGTGCCCGACCCCGTCGCCGGCGACCAGGTCATGGCGGCCCTCGCACTGCGTGACGGCGCGGCATTCGACCCGGACGACTTCGTGGCGTTCCTGGCCGCCCAGCCGGACCTCGGGACGAAAATGGCACCCCGCTTCGTACGGACCCTGGCCGCGCTGCCCGTCACGGCCACCAACAAGGTGCACCGGGTCGCCCTCCGGCGGGCCGGCTTCCGCTGCCCGGAACCGGTGTGGTGGTCGCCACTCGCCGCGGGGCCCGCCGGGACCGCGTACCGCCCGTTCACCGACGAGGACCGCACCGCGCTCCTGGCCCTCTACAAGGACCACGACCGCACCCCTCTTCTGGACAGGTGAGGGGGAGGCGGCGGAAAGCCAGGTGCACAACAACGAAGTGGGCGTTCCCGGAAGACCAGGAACGCCCACTTCATACGTGCGCCGCCAGGGACTCGAACCCCGGACCCGCTGATTAAGAGTCAGCTGCTCTAACCAACTGAGCTAGCGGCGCGCGCTGACGAAAGAAATACTACCTGGTCCGGATGGGTGCTCGAGACCACGCCCGGAGGGCCGGCCGAGCGGAGCCACCCCTCCGGCGTCAGATCGCCAGCGACAGCAGCACGGGCGCCGCCCCGCGATTCAGGGCGTCGGCGGCCTGCCGCAGGCGGTGGGCGTGCTCCAGCGGCATGGACAGCGCGAGGCAGCCGACCGTCGACCCGGCGGTGATCGGTACGGCGGCGCAGACCGTGCCGACGGCGTACTCCTGGAGATCGAGCACCGGGACCGTCGGCGGCTGGCTGTCGAGCTTGTGGAACAGCACCTTCTCGTTGGTGATCGTCCGGGACGTGAGCCGGGCGGTCTTGTGGCGCGAGAGGTGGTCCATCCGGCCGTCGTGGTCCAGCTGCGCGAGCAGGCACTTGCCGACCGCGCTGGCGTGCGCCGTGCGGCGGAATTCGGCCCACTCGTTGACCTTGGGCGCCTGCGGGCCGTCCGCGTAGTGGAGGATCTTCACCTCGCCGTCGATGTACCGGCTGATGTAGACCGCGGCGCCGACCGAGTCCCGTAGCTCGTCCAGGGTGAGCTGGAGCTTGTCGCGCAGCGCGGCGTCCCGGTTGCCGCCGGAACCCAGCAGGAGCAGCGAGTCGCCGACGACATACGCGCCGTCCGTGAGCTGCTCCACATAGCCCTCGCGCCGCAGCATCGACAGCATGTGGGCTAGGTGGCCCGTGGGTAGTCCGGTTTCCCGGGCGATCTGCGCATCGGTCACGCCATTGGCGCGCCTGGAGATCGTTTCGAGTACGCGCAGTGCGTGCTGCACCGAATGGAACGGCGCGGTCGGCTCGGGCTTCAGCGCCACGGTGTCCCCCTAGCAGGTTGTTACCGCTTGCGTCGTGACCGTTGTGGGTGGTCACGGTCGATCGACGCAGCGGGCGACCGCTCCCGGACAACGGGGCTCGTATCACGATAGCGGTGAACGGCCTTCGATGGAGGGGGTCTTGACTGAAAAGAGTTGCGTGCCAGTTTTCTGTACTGGGGCTTGTGACCTTGGCATATGTCAAAGTCATCAGGCCGGTGAAGCACCGCGGGAGGGGCCCGGGAAAGGTGCGAACCAGCCGTATTTGCGGCCGGTTCCGCGAGTTTGCCCGGCGGAACGTCAGCACGGGTGAGCGTCAGATCGAATCCCGGGCGTCCAAGGTAGCGGAATAGGACGTGAGTTCACGGCCGACACCGGGGAACGTCAAAAGGGTGGTGTGCCCCGGGAAGCGGGACACACCACCCTGCGGTGGATCAGGACGGTCCGGTCACAGCACCGCGCTCAGGAACTCCCGGGTCCGCTCGTGCTCCGGCTCCGTGAAGATCTTCTCCGGGGAACCGGACTCGATGACCCGGCCCGCGTCGAACATCAGCACATCGTCGGAGATGTCCCGGGCGAAGTTCATCTCGTGCGTCACACAGAGCATGGTGATGTCCGTGGTGTGGGCGATGTCGCGCAGGACGTCCAGCACACCGGCCACCAGTTCCGGGTCGAGCGCCGAGGTCACCTCGTCCAGCAGCAGCACCTGCGGCCGCATCGCCAGCGCCCGCGCGATGGCGACCCGCTGCTGCTGGCCGCCGGAGAGCTGGGTGGGGTACTTGTCGATGTGCTCGGTCAGGCCGACCAGGTCGAGCAGTCCGCGGGCGCGCTCCTCGGCCTCGTCCTTGCTCAGGCCCAGGACGTGCACCGGCGCCTCGGTGATGTTCCGCAGCACCTTCATGTTGGGGAACAGGTTGAACTGCTGGAAGACCATGCCGATGTTCTTGCGCACCTCGCGGGTGTGCTTCTCGCCGGCCGGGACGAGCTTGCCGCCCTTCTCCTCGTGGGTGAGGTACTGGCCGCCGACCTTGATCGTCCCCTCGTCCGGCTTCAGCAGCGTCATCAGCAGCCGCAGAATCGTCGTCTTGCCGGAGCCCGACGGGCCGATCAGGGTGACGTGCTTGCCGGAGGAGACCGTGAAGTCCAGCGAGTCCAGGACGGTGTTGGTCCCGAAGCGCTTGGTGACGTGGTCGAAGCGGATCAGCTCGCTGCCGTCCACCGCGGGGTTGGCCGTTTCCTTGGAAGGGGTGCTGTCAGCGGACAAGACGACGCTCCAGAGCTCGCAGGAGGAGAGAGGTGGGGTACGAGATCACGATGAAGAGGATGCCGACCATCGTGATCGGCTCCATGTAGTCGAAGGTGGTCGCACCGATGCTGTTCGCCTGGAAGAGCATGTCGCCCACGGTGATGGCCGACAGCATCGGAGTGTCCTTGAACATCGCGATCACATAGTTGCCGAGGGCGGGGACCACCCTGCGGAACGCCTGCGGCAGGATCACCGCGGTCCAGGTGCGGCGGCGCGGCAGGCTCAGCGCGGTGGCCGCCTCCCACTGCCCGGCGGGCACCGCGTCGATGCCGGCGCGGTAGACCTCGGCGGTGTACGTCGAGTAGTGCAGACCCAGTCCGATGACCCCCGTGGTCAGCGGCCCGAAGGTCACTCCCCAGCTCGGCAGCACGAAGAACAGGAAGAACAGCTGCACCAGCAGCGGGGTGTTGCGGATGAACTCGACGACCGCGCTCACCGGCCAGGTCAGCCAGCGGACCGGCGACCGCAGCGCGAGCGCCCAGACCAGTCCGAGGGCGAACGCCACCAGCGAACCGAGAATCGTCGCCTGAACGGTGATCCACAGCCCTTCGAGGAGCTGCGGCATGATCTCGCCGACGTAATCCCAAGACCAGGTGTTCATCGGTTACCCCCCGCTGCCGCGATCTGCGTCTCCAGCTCCTCGACGGGGAGCTTGCGGGAGAACCAGCCCGCCTTCTCCGGCTTCTGGCCGATCGATGCCTTGGCGCGCCGCTCCAGCAGCCGCATCACCCGGGTGACCAGGAAGGCGATCACGAAGTACATCACCAGGATGATCCCGTAGACCTGTGCGCTCTCACCGGTGGAGAGCCGGGCGAGCTTGGCCTGGAAGGTGAGCTCGCCGATGGACAGCAGCGACGCCAGCGCGGTGCCCTTGAGCAGTTCGATCAGCAGGTTGTTGAACGGCGGCATCATCTCGGGGACGGCCTGCGGCAGTATCACCTTCCGCATCCGCTGCCACGGCGAGAAGCTCAGCGCGATGGCCGCCTCCCGCTGTGCCGGCGCCACCGACTGGATGGCCCCGCGCACGACTTCCGACCCGTACGCGCCGTAGGACAGCCCCAGCGCGAGGGTGCCGGCCCATATGCCGGCCAGCTGCCAGCCCAGCAGCGGCAGCGCGAAGAACAGCCAGAACATCAGGACCAGGGCGGAGGTGCCGCGGAAGATCTCCACATAGACACCGGCCAGGAAGCGGACGCTCTTGTGGCGGGAGGTGCGGGCCATGCCGATGCCGAAGGCGATCGTGCCCGCGAGGAGGGCGCTGTAGACCATCAACTGAATGGTGATCCAGACGCCTTCGAAGAAGAGTTGCCAGAGGGGACCGGTCATTTCTTGCAGAGCTCCTCTGCTGTCAGGTCCGTCATGAACTCCTCGGTGAATCCGAATGGTTTGGCGATGCGCAGCAGTTCGCCGCTCTTCTTCATCTTCTGAAGCTCGGCGTTGAAGGCGTCCCGGAGCTTGGTCTCACCCAGCCGGAATCCATAACCGCCGCCGTCCCGCTGTGGTTTGCCGTCGACCGTGGGCGTGAACGGCGCGGTCATCCCCACCTTGGGGTGGTCACCGGTCTTGAGTGCCTCGATCATCGTCAGGGCGGTGCCCGCGAAAACGTCGATGCGCTTGGCCTCCAGGGCCTCCATGCCACCGATCTGATCCGGATAGAGGGAGATCTGGCTTTTCTTGACGCCGTTTCCGGTGGCGTAGTCGATCTCCGCGTAGCCGACGCCGGTGCCCATCCGAAGGCCCTTTTCCGCGACGTCCTTGTACGACTTGATTTTCTGCGGATTGCCCTTCGGGACGAGGAATCCGTCCTTCGACTCGTAGTCCGGGTCGGAGAAGAGCACCGCGGCGCAGCGGGCCTTGTTGATGAACATGCCGGCCACGATCACGTCGAACTGCATCGAGTGCAGCCCGGGGACCAGTCCGCCGAACTCGACCGGCACCGGTTCGAAGTTCTTGATCCCCAGCCGCTGGAAGATCGTCTTGGCGACGGCGGGCGCCTCGCCGGTGAGCTCTCCGTTGCTGTCGATCGAGGCGTACGGCGGCTCACTGGCGATGCCCATCCGCACCGTGCCCTTGGCCCGCAGTTCGTCGAGCAGTTGCCCCCCGTCCTTCGCTCCCGAGATGTCCACTTGCGCGCATCCGGCGGTCGCGCCGACGGCGCCGACCGCACCGAACGCCGCCGCACCGGCCAGTAGTGAGCGGCGGCGGATCCCTTTTCCGCTGATTCCTGAGGTCTTCCCCTGTGGTGGAGCCATGGGCGCGCGGCTACCCGACCCGGCTGAACATATGCCGATAGTTTCCAGCCCTTGATGTAAGCGGAGGGAGCATGTGTCGTAAGTCGGTATTGCGCCTGTATGGTTCGCGTGCATGGGCCGTAATGGGCCATGGCGATGGCCGGTTGACGGCGTCGTACAAAGCGTCTTTCAGGCTGTTCCGGGCCGAAAGCGCGGAAGGGCTCAACAGATCCATTCGCTCCCTCTTTGTTCTGTGAAGGACCGGTAGGAGGCCACATGGCTGACCGCTTCATCGAAGTCTCCCTGGACAAGCGCGGCGTGACCTGCACCGCCAAACTGCTCGACGATCGCGCGCCCATCACCTGCAACGCGGTATGGGATGCGCTCCCGCTCGGTGGCGATGTCTACCACGCCAAATACGCCCGCAACGAGATCTACGCGCTCATTCCGCCGTTCGCCCCGGAGGAACCGCCGCTGGAGAATCCGACGATCACTCCGATCCCCGGCGACCTGTGCTATTTCACCTTCACCGACACCCAGTTGGGCACCAAGTCCTACGGCTATGACAGCGAGGCCACGCACCAGGGCCGCGCCACCGTCGTCGACCTCGCGCTGTTCTACGAGCGCAACAACCTGCTGATCAACGGTGACGCGGGCTGGGTGCCGGGCATCGTCTGGGGCGCCGTCGTCGACGGCCTCGACCGGATGGCCGACGCCTGCCAGGACCTGTGGCGGGCCGGCGCCGTGGGGGAGACCCTCAACTTCCGCCGGGCGTAGCCGAGTGGGGCGGCGCGGGGATCCGCGCCGCCCCCGCCTCGTAGAGGGCGTGCGCGGCGCGCAGCACCAGCGCGTCCGCGTGTCGCGCCCCGACCAGCTGCACCCCGATCGGCAGCCCGTCGCCGTCCACCCCGCAGGGCACGCTCGCGGCGGGCTGCTGGGTGAGGTTGAACGGGTAGGTGAACGGGGTCCAGCCGGTCCAGCGGGTGTGTCCGGAGCCGGCCGGGACCTCGGCGCCCGCCTCGAACGCGGTGATCGGCTCGGTCGGTGTCACCAGCAGGTCGTAGCCGCTGTGGAAGCGGCCCATCGCCTGGCCGAGGGCCATCCGGGTGTCCACCGCCGCCAGATAGTCCAGCGCGCTGTGGCGCGCACCCTGCTCGCAGACCTCCCGCAGCCCGGGGTCGAGCAGCTCGCGCTCGGCGTCACCCAGATGCTGGACGACCCGGGCCGCGCCGCTGAACCACAGGGTGTGGAACGCCTCCACCGGGTCCTCGATGAGCGGGTCGATCTCCTCGATGCAGGCGCCGAGCCCGGCGAGCGTGTCGACGGCCGAGCGGACCGCGGCGGCGACCTCCTCCGCCACCGGCACATCCCAGCCGAGCGACGGGCTGAACGCCACCCGCAGTCCGGCGACCGGCTCGGTCAGCGCGTCCCGGAACGAGCCCGCGGCCGGGCCCAGCTGGGACCAGTCCCGCCAGTCCGGGCCGGTGATCACATCCATCATCAGCGCCGTGTCCGCCGCGTCCCGGGTCATCGGCCCGACATGCGCCAGCGTCCCGAACGGGCTCGCCGGATAGAGCGGCACCCGCCCGTAGGTGGCCTTGAGCGCGAAGATCCCGCAGAACGACGCCGGGATGCGGACCGAGCCGCCGCCGTCCGTGCCCAGGCTCAGCGGCCCGGCGCCCAGCGCGACGGCCGCCGCGCTGCCGCCGCTGGAGCCGCCCGCGGTGCGCCCCGGGTCGTACGGATTGCCCGTCACCCCGTGCCGCGGGCTGTCCGTGACACCCTTCCAGCCGAACTCCGGGGTGGTCGTCTTGCCGACGAACACCGCGCCGGACTCCCGCAGCCGGGCGACCGACGGAGCGTCCTCGTCCCACGCCGCGCCGTCCGCCCGGACCGTCCGCGAACCGCGCAGCGTCGGCGCGCCCCGGGTCAGCAGCAGGTCCTTGACGGTGACCGGGACCCCGTCCACCGGTCCTGCGGGTGTGCCGGCCCGCCAGCGCTCCGCCGACTCCTTGGCGGCGGACAGCGCCTCGTCCGCGTCGATCCGGGTGAAGCAGTTGGTCCTGGCCTGGGCGGCCTCGGCGCGCTCCAGCACGGCCCGGGTCGCCTCGACGGGGGAGAACTCGCCGGCGGCGTACCCGGCCGTGAGCCGCGTGGCGGTGAGATCGGCGAGCTGGGTCGGTTCGGTCGTCATACGTCCTCCGGGCGTTGGCCGGGCCCCGGGGGCGGGGCGGCGGCGGGGGAGTGAGGCGGCGGGGCGTCGGGCCGGCGGGAGTGGAGGCGCGGGGGAGCGGGAGGGAGGCGTCGGGGCGGCGGGGGAGGGGACGGGGCGCCCGTGCCGCGGCCCGTGGCACACGGGGGCGCGCGCCGGTGGCGGCGCGCGCCCCGGCGTCACCTCACCGGTACGTACCCGAGGCGCTTGTCGACGAGATTGCTCAGCGGCTCGCCGGCGTACCACTGGTCGAAGTTGTCCAGGAACTGCTCGGCGAGGGCGTCCCGCCAGCCCAGCGTGTCGCCGCTCATGTGGGGCGAGACGATCAGATGGGGGACGTCCCAAAGGGTGCTGTCCGTGGTCAGCGGCTCCTGCTCGAAGACGTCCAGCGCGGCCGCGGCGATCCGCCAGCCGCGCAGCGCGGCGACCAGGTCCGCCTCGACGACCAGCTGCCCGCGCCCGATGTTGATGAACCGCGCCTGCGCCTTCATCCGGTCGAACGCGTCCTTGCCGAAGAGCCCGCGGGTGGCGTCGGTCAGCGGCGCCGCGCAGACCACCCAATCGGCTGCCGGCAGCAGTCCGTTCAGCGCGTCACTCGCATGCACCAGGCCGAATTCCGGATCCGGCGAGCGCTCCCGGCGGCCGACAAGATCGACGGTGATGCCGAGGGCCTGGAGGGTGGTGCCGATGGCCCGCCCGATCGGCCCGGAGCCCACCACGACCGCCCGGGTGCCGGCAACCCGCAGCGTCTCGCGGTGCCGCCAGCGGCGCTGCCGCTGGAGCTCCCAACTTCCATAGAAGTCCTTGGCCATGGCGATCACCAGACCGGCGACGTACTCGGCGATCGGCTGCTCGAAGACGCCGCGGGCGTTGGTCACCTGGGTGTCGTCGGCGATCAGCGCCGGGCACAGCAGCCGGTCCACCCCGGCGCTGGCGGTGTGCACCCAGACCGGTTTGGGCCCGTGTTCGGGCCACGCCTCCCGGATGGCGTCGGAGGTGAAGTCCCAGGCCAACAGGACGTCGGCGGAGGGGAGTAGACCGGCCAGGGACGCGTCGTCCGCGTAAATCACCTGGGCCCGGCCGGTGAGCCGGTCCAGCTTCGGCGGCGGGTCGGAGCCGAGTACGAGGACAGTGCTGCCGGTGCTGTCGGTGCTGGTTCCGGTGCTTTCGGACATAGGCCAGAAACCGTTCTGAAACGTGTGCCCCTTATCACTGAAGAGGGGCGCCGACGGGATGCCTGAGATGCGAGGATTGACCACGCTAAGAAGTCGTATCTACCGTGTCAACAACGGCTCTGTCCCGACGTCCCGGCTTGTACCGGCTGCACCACATCCACGGCCACTGGCCTGGCCATTCCACCCCTGCGTTTTCTTTCTAGGGGCCTTCATGGACGTCTCCTTCCTGGGGGGCCCACAGCCTCAGCTCGGCGTGGGCGTAGTCGCACCCTTCGACTTCGCACTCGACCGGGAACTGTGGCGCTGGGTTCCCGACGACGTGTCCCTCCACCTCACCCGAACTCCCTTCGTGCCCGTCGAGGTCAGCCTTGACCTGGCCCGTCTGGTCAGCGAGCACGAAACCCTGGACGCCGCCGTTCAGGCGCTATGTGCGGTATCACCGCAGGTCATCACCTATGCCTGCACCTCCGGCAGCTTCGTCGGCGGGGTGGCGGGCGAGCGCGCCATGTGCGCCGCCATGAACCAGGCGGGGGAAATTCCCTCGCTCACCACATCGGGCGCGCTCATCGAAGCGCTGCGCGAGATCGGCGCACGGCGCATCGCGGTCGTGACGCCCTACACGAAATCGGTCACCGACTCCCTGGAGGACTATCTCGGCGAGGCGGGCATCACGGTCACCGGCCGCGCCTACCTCGGACTGACCCGGCACATCTGGAAGGTCCCCTACCGCGATGTCGTCGACATGGCCCGCGCCGCCGTGGTCGGTGCCGCCGACGCGCTCTTCATCAGTTGTACGAACCTGCCCACCTACGACGTCATCCCGCAGCTGGAGGCCGAGCTGCGGATGCCGGTGCTGTCCGCCAACCAGGTCACGATGTGGGCCGCGCTGCGCGCCATCGGCGTGGCCGCGGTGGGCCCGTACCAGGCCCTGCTCGACCCGGTGGCGCGGCGCGGCCCCGCCGCGATGTCCGGATCGGACCCCACAGTGCCGGAGGCCAGGCCGCGGGCGACCCCGGAGGCCGCCTTCGCCGGGCCCCCGGTGGCGCCCGAGGGGGAGGCGGTCGACGGCGTCGAGCCGCCGCCCTACCCGCCGGAGGATCCGGGACCGCTGCCTCCGGTGTGAGAGTCGTCACGAATCTGACGTATCTCCAAAACCGGGATATATCGGTACGCTGCCGACGTCCCCACCGTCGGCAGTGGCCGCCCGCTCCACGGGCACCCGCACTCGCTGAACCCCGCACCGCTGAACCACCCGCAGCCGTACACCAAAGGGAGACCTGCATGGCATCGGTCGGCTTCCTCTACCCCGGCCACTCCGCCGAGGACGACTACCCCCGCCTCGAATCGCTGCTGGGCGGCTCGGTCCGCCTGCCGCTCGTGCACACCGACATCGGCGAGGACGCCCACAGGGTCGACGCGCTGCTGGAGATGGGCTCCGCCGCGCGGCTCGCCGCCGGCGTCGCCGAGCTCAAGGTCCGCGGCGCCGAAGCCGTCGTGTGGGCCTGCACCAGCGCCAGCTTCGTCTTCGGCTGGGAGGGCGCCCACGAACAGGTCAGGGAGCTGTCCGTCGCCGCCGGCCTGCCCGCCTCCAGTACGTCCTTCGCCTTCGCGCACGCCGTCCAGGCGCTCGGCGCCCGCCGGGTCGCGATCGCCGCCACCTACCCCGCCGATGTCGCCGAGCACTTCCAGGCGTTCCTGAAGTCCGCCGGTACGGAGGTCGTCTCGACCCGCGGCAGCGGCATCATCACCGCCGCCGAGGTCGGCACCTGGGGCCGCGAGGAGGTGCTGGCGATCGCACGGGCCGGCGACCATCCGGACGCCGAGGCGGTGCTGCTGCCCGACACCGCGCTGCACACCGCCGCGCATCTGCCCGCCCTCGAAGCGGAGCTCGGCAAGCCGGTGCTCACCGCCAATCAGGTCACGGTGTGGGAAGGGCTGCGCCTCCTCGACCGCGAGATCGCCTGCCCGGAGCTCGGCGAACTCTTCACCCGTACGACGCGGGGCTGAAGCCGCCCCGGGAAGCGACACCCGGCCGGGAACGAGCCGCACGGGCGGGAATAACCGGAGAACTTCTCCGGTTGCCCTCCTCGCAGACCAGCGACGCGAGGAGGACCCGCACCGTGAGCGGCGAAGACGAGTACAGGGGCACCGGCGACGGCACCCGGGGCACGGCCAAGGGCACCGCACCGGTCCCCCTCTCCGTACTCGACCTGGTGACGGTCGGCGCCGGCAACACCGCGTCCGGCGCGATACGCACGGCCGTCGACATCGCCCGTACGGCCGAACGCCGCGGCTTCCACCGCTACTGGGTCGCCGAGCACCACTCCATGCCCGGCGTCGCCTCCTCCTCGCCCGCGGTGCTGCTCGCCCACCTCGCCGCGCACACCACGTCCATCCGGCTCGGCTCCGGCGGAGTGATGCTGCCCAACCACGCGCCGCTGGTGATCGCCGAGCAGTTCGGCACGCTGGAGGCGATGGCCCCCGGGCGCGTCGACCTGGGCCTGGGCCGCGCGCCCGGCACGGACGGCGCGACCGCCGCCGCGCTCCGCCGCACCGAGATCCCCCAAGCTCTCAACTCCGTTCGAGCAGGGCGGTACCCCCACCACGAAGGCGCGGAAGAGTTCCCGCAGCAGCTGGCCGAGTTGACCCGCTTCCTCGACGACTCCTTCCCCGACGGGCACCCGTACGCCAAGATCCACGCGGTCCCCGGCCCGGTGCAGGCCACTTCGCCCGGCGGCGTGCAGTCGGCGCACCGGCCGCCCCTGTGGCTGCTCGGCTCCTCCGGCTTCAGCGCCCGGCTGGCCGGAACACTGGGCCTGCCGTTCGCCTTCGCCCACCACTTCTCGGCGGCCAACACCGTTCCCGCACTCGACCTCTACCGCGCCTCGTTCCGCCCCTCCGAGGTGCTGTCCGAGCCGTACGCCCTGATCGGGGTCGCGGCGCTGGCCGCCGAGGACGAGCGGGCGGCCCGCCGTCAGGTCCTCACCGGCGCGCTGTCCATGATCCGGCTGCGCACCGGGCGTCCCGGTCTGGTGCCCAGCCCGGAGGAGGCTGCGGCGTACGACTTCAGCGAGCGGGAGCGCGACTTCGTCGACAGCTGGCTCGGCAATGTCGTCTTCGGCACACCGGACACCGTCCGCCGGGGCCTGGACGCGCTCGTCGAGCGCACCGGCGCCGACGAGTTGATGATCACCTCCAACGCCCACGGCAGCGCGGCCCGGCTGCGCTCCTACGAGCTGATAGCGGACGCGTACGGGTTGCCGGAGTAGCCGCCTGCCGGGCCGGCAGCCCGTGCGCGTCGGGCTCAGCCGCCGGTACGCCGCCCCGCGTCGAGGAGCGCCTCGACGCGGTCGGGGGCGACCGGGCGGGAGTAGAGCCAGCCCTGGCCGGTGTCGCAGCCGATGCGGCGCAGGCGTTCGGCCTGTTCCGCGCTCTCCACGCACTCCGCGGTGACCGTCAGCCCGAGCCGGTGGGCGAGCGCCACCAGCGCCTCCACGATCATCTCGTCCGCCGGGTTGGGATGCTCCTGCGAGCGGAAGCCGCGGACGAACGACCCGTCCAGCTTCAGCACGGACACCGGAAGCCGGCTGAGGTAGGCGAGGTTGGAGTAGCCGGTGCCGAAGTCGTCGATGGCGATCCGTACGCCCATGTCGCTGAGCGCCTGGAGGGCCTGCAGCGGCCGGCCGGCCGAGCCCATCACGGCGGACTCGGTCAGCTCCAGCTGGAGCAGCCGCGGCGGCAGCCCGGTCTCGGCGAGGATCCCGGCGACATCCGCGACCAGGTCGGAGTCCCACACCTGACGTACGGCCACATTGACGCTGACGAACAGCGGCTGGCCGCCGGGATGCGCCAGCTGCCAGGCGCGCGCCTGGTGGCAGGCCCGCTCCAGGACCCAGCGGCCCAGCTCGACGATCGCGCCGTTTTCCTCCGCCAATGCGATGAACCGATTCGGCGACAGGACGCCGAACTGCGGATGCCGCCAGCGCACCAGCGCCTCCACGCCCTGCGCCCGCCCGTCGTCCAGCCCGACCAGCGGCTGGTACTCCAGGGTGAACTCGCCGCGGTCCACGGCCGGCCGGAGCGTGCTGGAGAGCGCCTGCCGGGTCATCCGGTGGGCGTTGCGCTCCGGGTCGAAGAGCGTCCAGCGGGCCTTGCCGTCCTCCTTGGCCCAGAAAAGCGTGGTGTCCGCGGCCTGCATCAGGCCGGTCGCGGTCGTGCCGTTGGCGGTCCGTTCCACGACGCCGATGCTGGCCGACACCGACAGCCGCTGCCCGGCCAGGTCGAACGGCCGCTGGAGCGCGTCCAGGACGCTCTGGGCGAGCTCGGCCAGCTGGTCGGTGCCGGTGGAGTCCTCCACCAGGAGGGCGAACTCGTCCCCGCCGAGGCGGGCCACCAGATGCCGGCCCCGGCCGGGGCCGCGGTCCGCCGCGCTCTCCGCGCAGCGCGTCAGCCGCTGTGCGACCGCGCTCAGCAGCCGGTCGCCGACGCGGTGCCCGAGGGTGTCGTTGACGGCCTTGAAGCCGTCCAGGTCGAGGTAGCACAGCCCGATCCGGCCGGTTCCGGACGCCTCGACGGCGGCGGTCTCCAGGGTCGCGGAGAGGCGCTCGAAGAACAGGGCGCGGTTGGGCAGCCGGGTCACCGGGTCGTGCATCTGGAGATGCCGCAGCCGGGCCAGCAGGTCGTGCCGGTCGCTGATGTCCGCCACCGTCAGCAGGACCCGCTCCTCGCCCGTCAGCGGCTCGACCGTCACTTCCACCCAGACGGATTGCCCCTCGGAGTGTTTGAGGCGGCGGGTGCAGCGGAACCGGTCGCTGCGGCCGCACAGCACTTCCCGGTAGGCGGTCCACACCCGCGGGTCGGCGCCGAGGTCGGTGAGGTCCGCCGCGGTGGCGGCGACCAGCTGGTCCGGGTCGGTGCCGACGAGTTCGCCGAAGGCGGGGTTGGCGGCGAGGACCAGTCCGTCGCGGTTGAGGACGGCCATCGGGAGGCGGCCGGCGTAGAAGGCGGCGCGGTAGTCGCCGAGCGAGGCGGCGGTGCCGTCGCAGGGCGCGTTGTCGCAGGGGGGCGGCGGGGCGTGGTGCCCGCAGCGGGCGTCTTCGATCGCACTGTCACTGGTCGTACTGTCACGCTCCGTCACTGAGGAAAGCGTCGCTCCGGGCGTGCGGCCCGTTCCGTCGGGTTGTCCGCTCACTGCTCGCTCCCGCATGGCGCTTGTCTCGTGTGGAGGGGGGACCTCGCGCTGGAAAGTGTGGCGATCATAGAGGCTGGCGCAATGGGCGAGCCAGCGACGCAGCCGTGATCGTCGGCACCCATGACGGAACTTCAGCCATTTCTGCTCGGCTGTGTTCGCCTGGATTGCCCCGTTGGTCGTTTGTGACTTTCCGTTACGAACACACGGCGACACGCCGCTCACTCGTCTGGGTCCTTGAAACAGGACGAATAGCTTTCAATCGCCACAGGGTGGATGAGGTTCCCGAATCCGCCTCTGGAGGTCGATGTGCCGCGCGCCCGGACACCCGACGGAGTGGACCGCCGCCGACTGCGGCGCCTCGGAGCCGTCGGCACCTCGCTGAGCGCACTGATCGCCACCTCCATCGTCGCCGGACCCGCCACCGCCTCCGAAGCCTCCCTCTCCTGCGCGCTGGGACGCACCGGCGCCCACCACTCCGAGGGCGTCGACACCTGGAACGGCGCCTATCCGCGCCCCGACCACGCCCTCGACGCCGTGATGGTCTTCCTGTCCTTCCCGGACTCCCGGCCCCTCACCGACCCCGGCACCCTCGGCAAGGACTACTTCCCCTCCACCGCCCGCTTCTTCGACCAGGCCTCCTACGGCAGATTCCGGCTGCGCCCGCACATCCACCGGAGATGGGTCCGGATGCCGCACCGCTCCGGCAGGTACGGAATACAGCGCGACTGGGACTCCGGCCGCCGCGCCTCCTATCTCCGCGACGCGGTCGCCGCCGCCGACGCGTCCGTGGACTTCAGCCGCTACGAGATGGTCTATTTCGTCGCCGATCCGGACGCCCCCGGTGTCGACTCGGACGCCACCAAGGTCGTCAACCTCGACCAGCCGATGCGCGCGGACAACGCCGAGCTGCGCCGATTCGTCACCGTCTTCGAGCAGAGCCCCCCGGACCGCAATGTCCTCGCGCACGAGACCGGGCATGTCTTCGATCTGCCGGACCTTTACCACCGACCGGACGACGGCAAGGGTGACTGGGACACCTATGTGGGGGACTGGGACCTCATGGGCAGCCAGTTCGGTCTGGCGCCCGACCCCTTCGCCTGGCACAAGTGGAAGCTCGGCTGGCTGGGCGACAACCAGGTGGACTGCGCCGGGCTCACCGGCTCGTCCGTGCACACCCTGCGCCCGCTCTCCGCCCCCAGGGAACAGGGCGACGAGCGCCGGGCGCGGCTCCTGGTGGTCCGTACGGGACCGGCCAGCGCGCTCGCCATCGAGGCCCGCGGCGCCGTCGGCAACGACCATTCGCTGTGCACCGAGGGCGTCCTGGTCTACCGGGTGCGCAGCGAGACCTCCTCGGGCTCCGGTCCGGTGCGGGTGCTGGACGGGCACCCGGGCACCGCGGCCTGCTGGGGCAGCTCCGTCTACCCGCCGCTGGCGGACGCGCCGCTGGGCGTGGGGGAGAGCCTGGACGCCGCCGAGGACGGGGTGCGCGTCCAGGTCGAGGGGCGGACGGCCGACGGGGACTGGACGGTCAAGGTGGGCCGCGACTGAACCGCCGGGCCGGCGGCCGGTGCGGACACGACGAAGGCCCTCACCGAGGTGAGGGCCTTCGTCTGTCGGTGCGCCGCCAGGGACTCGAACCCCGGACCCGCTGATTAAGAGTCAGCTGCTCTAACCAACTGAGCTAGCGGCGCCTGCTGACGGGGAAAACATTAGCATCCTGCTCGGGGTGGGCAAAAATCGATTGCCTCAGGGGGCGGACAGCGCCGGAACGGGCTGCTCGGGGGCGGTCTCGCCGTCGATCCCGGCCGATCGGCCGACCGCCGAGCGGGCGGCGCGGACGACGGCCCACAGGAGGACGTCGGGGCCCGGCAGCCAGGGATGGCGGACGCCCGGCGCGACCAGCCACCGGGAGGCGGGCGGGGCGTCCTGATCCTCGTCCTCCGCGCAGGGGTGCAGCGGCGGCACGGTCACCGCGTCACCGCTGCCGTGGCACAGCAGCGGCGGGACGGCGTACGCCCACTCCTCCCAGTGCAGCAGCGAGGGCAGCCGGTGGGCGGTGCCGGGGGCGGCGAACAGCAGGAGCCGGCCGCGGTGCGCGGCGACCGGGCCGGAGCCCGGACCGGCGGACCATAACTGGTCCACCATGCGGCGCCCGAAGAGCGCCGGGGCGTTGATCACGTCGAAGGCGGTGCCGCACGGCAGCACGCTCGGCGCGCCCGGCCGGTCCGCCCACAGGGTGTGCAGGGCGCGCGGATGGGGGCTGGCGGAGGCGAGCCAGTCGGCTCCGGCGAGGGTGACATAGGACGTGGTGGGGAAGGCCAGGGTGCGGGGAGTGTCGGGCAGCCAGTCGGTCATGCCGACCCCTCGCTTCCCGATGCCTCGTTGCGCCCGGCCTCGTACGCGAGAGGCCCGCACCTCTCCGTCATTCGCTCGCTCCGCTGGCTCATGGGGACAGGTCTACCGACACCGGGTTTTCCTGTTCCGCCGAATGACGGAAACCGGGACGGGGCCGGGCGGCAGGGAGTATCTTTCGTCCCTCGCATATGCCAGCGGCTCATGATCATGCCTCGTGGGCCGTACGGGGCGCGAGGGGCGGATGGGGCGTGCAGCCGGTCCCGGTCCGGGCGGCCCCCGTTTCGGCCGGTCAGTCCCCGTCGCTGATGCGGGTACCGCCGTCCCGCATCAGACCGTGGCCGAACTCGATCATCTTCTTGGCATAGTCCTCGGTCCACTCCGCGCGCTCCGCGAGCACCGCCAGCGGCAGCCGGTCGAAGCGCCGCGGGTCGGTGAGCTGGGCCGCCGCCACCGCCTGGAACTCCGTCGCGCGCTCGGCCGCCGCGCGGAAGGCCAGCGCCAGCTCCGTGGCGCGGCTCAGCAGCTCGCGCGGGTCGTCCAGCGACTCCAGGTCGAAGAAGTGCTCGGGGTCGGCAACGGCCTCCGGCGGCTCGAAGAGCAGCGGCGCGGGCCTTCTGGGCCGGTGGGCGGGCGCCGCACCACGGGGATCGGGAGCCGGCTGCGGCTCGGACATGGACGTACCTCCTGGTTCGTGTGCCGCATTCCATTGTCGCGCCTGGCGCAAGTACGCCCTCGGGAGCCCGGGTGTCGCTCAGGGCCGCCACGGCACGCGGTGTTCCGACAGATGCGCCAGGACGGCGTGATTGGCCTCCCAGCCGTCCGGGAACTTGACCGTGACGCCGAGCTGCACCGGCTCCGTCGAGGGGTGCTCGTCCAGCAGGTCGGCGACGCCCGCCCGGCACACCACGATGCAGGCGTGCCGGTGCCGCGAGGCGAGCACGCACAGCCGGCCGGTCTCCAGGTGGAAGGCGGTGGCGTCGGGGCGCCCGGACAGCGGATGCAGGACGACCGTGACATCGAACTCGCGGCCCTGGAGGCGGTTGGCGGTGTCCACCGCGACCTCCGTCACGCCCAGCTCGGCGAGGGCCGTGCGGACCGCCGCCGCCTGGTCGCGATGGGCCGTGCCGACCGCGATCCTGGCCGCCGTCAGCGGAGCCGGATCGGGGGAGTGCTCACTGGTCGCGGCGCCGCCGCGGGCCAGCAGCCGACCCACCACCAGGGCCACCGCGCGCACCGCCTCCGGGTCCGTACGCGGAGTGTGCCGGGCGGGCAGCTCCAGCAGGCCCCAGCCGGACTCGGCGGCCTCGTCCAGGACGCGGTCCACACCGGAGCCGTCCGAGGGCACACCGAAGGCCAGCCGCCGGTCGCCGTGGTCCGTGCCGCTGCGGAACGGTGTGTACGGATAGAACGCGGCCGACACGAGGGGCGCGGCGGAGGCGGGCAGCCGCCAGGAGACCGGCAGGCGGTGCTGCGGCAGGTCGGGATTGTGGGCCAGCAGGGTGGACACCGCGCTCGACGACGGGTCGTAGGACAGGCCCGCCCACTGGTCGGCGCCGACCACGCTGAACGGATCCAGCTGCCCCGGATCGCCGACGAACAGCGCCCGCTCGAAGAGCCCGGCGACGGTCAGCAGCGCATCGGAGCGCATCTGGTACGCCTCGTCCACGATGGCGTGCCGCCACGGCTCGTCGACCTTGGTGTACGCCCACTTCGCGGCCGTCGAGACGACGATGTCCATCCCGGCGAGATCGGCCGCCTTCGCGGACGTACGGACCGCCGGCAGCTCCGCCAGCGCCGGGTCGAACGCGCCGGGCTCGCTGCTGTGCAGCCGGCCGACCGGCAGCCGAGGGTCCTTCTCGGCGAGCCGCAGGACGAGATCGTCGACCTGGGCGTTGGTCTGCGCGACGACCATCAACGGGCGCCCCGCCGCGGCCAGTTCGCGGGCCGCGCGCACCACGAGGGTGGACTTGCCCGCGCCGGGCGGGGAGTCCACGACCACGCCGCGCCGCTCGCCGTGCAGCGTGTCGTGCAGGATCGCGTCGGTCGCGGCGGCGGCCTCCGCCGCGGGGTCGAAGGAGTAAGCTGTGCGCTGCGCGTAGCGAGAACCAAGCACGCGTAACCGCCTTGTCTTTCGGGGCAACCGGGCTGGTTCCAACCCGGCTGGTGTTGAGTGCGTAAGACTCGATCGTTCGCTGAGCGACCGAGCGGCGTGAGCCAGGAATCCCCCCGCTTGGTAGGGGGAGGGTTCAAAGGAAGTCCTCCGCGGTCGCGGTGTCGGGGGTGTCCTCGGGCGCCCCCGTGGCGCCCGGCGGGCCGCCGTGCGTCCAGGGGGTGTCCTCGGGATCCGGCAGCTCGGGGCCGCCGCGCGGCGCGTGCTCGAACAGCGTCCAGCACACCGCGTCATCCGGCTCCGGCACCGAACCGGGCTCCGGGGTCCTGCCGCGCCCCATGCCGCCGGTCAGCCGCACCACCAGCGCCCCCGGTTCCTCCGCGGCGTACGCCACGAACTCGGCGGTCTGCGTCTTCCCGTCGGGCAGGGCGCGGTAGAGCTTGGCGCGCTCGGGCAGTGGCGTCCGGTCGGCCGTCCGGAGCGTGACCAGCGGGCGCGGCATCGGTCGCCGGCCTTCGGAGAACGCCATCTCGACGGCCGTGACGGTGCCCTCCAGCGCCTCGCCCGCCAGCCGGCGGCCCGCCATCACCAGCGGGTCGTCCAGGGCCTCCTGGGCGTCCAGTTGGGCCTGCGCGGTCTCCCGCGAGGCGAGCTTCTGCGCGGCGGTGACGGCGTCGTCCCGGCGGGGCTGCGGCGGCTCCCCGGCGCGCACCCGGTCGCGGTGCGCGGTGTACGACCAGCGGTCGCGCTTCCAGCGGTCGGCGACCCGCGCGCCCGGCGGGAGGCCGCGCAGCAGGTCGATGCCGTGCCACACGGCGTCCCAGGTCGGCCGCAGCTGGCTCTCTATCAGGCCGTGGATCTCGTCCTCGGCGCCGGGCACCCCGGCGTCGAAGCGGGCCATCGCGGGGGCCAGCAGCCGGTTGTCGAACGCCGGGTCGGTGGCCGGGCCGGCCGGCGGGCACAGCAGCCGGCCGTCCGCGTCGCGCGCCGACTCGGCGCGCTCGGCCGCCGCCCGGCCCGAGACGCCTTGGAGGGCCGGCGCGGAGCGCTGTCTTCTGGGGGTGGAGGTCGGGTGACGGGCGGGCGGATCGATCCAGGCGAGCAGCGCGCCCAGGTGCTGGTCCTCCAGCAGGCTCTGGCCGGTGGCCCAATGGCGGGTGAGCAGGCCCGTCATGGACAGCAGCAGACTGGCGCCCGGCACCCGGGCCCGCTCGCCGAAATGGGTGAACCAGCGGCCCAGGAGAGGGACATGGGGCGGCGCGGGATAGGGCGCCTCCGGCTCCTGTTCGGCCGTCCGCCGGAACCGCATGGACCGGCCCAGCAGCCGGACGAAGTCGATGCCGGCGGCGCTCGGCACGATCAACTGCGGCGCGTCCGCGCACAGTTCGACCTGGACCGGGACCTTCTTGCCGGTTTCCGGGTCGGTCTCCTTGCGCTCCTCCCATTCGACGACGTCGGCGAAGCCGTCCACATACGGCAGCAGCGACTCGGCCAGCTCGGCGAGGAACGCGAACCGCAGATCGCGGTTGCGGGGCTGCGGTACGGCCAGCAGCGCGGGCTTCTCGCGGTCCGTGCCGACCAGCGCGCCGAGCGGGGCACCCGCCTCGCCGGCGGTGGTCAACGGCACGAAGACCAGGGGCTGTTCGGACAGATGGCGGTGCCGGACCGTGGCCAGCGGCGCGGCGCGGCCGGTCGCCACGGCCTCCATCCGGGCCAGCGTCTCGATCAGCGACATTCCGCCTCCTGGGATCGGTCGGCCGCGGCGGCCAGCGCCTCGGCGCGCAGGGCGGCGGCCCGGCGCAGGGCGTGGACCGCGGGGTCGTCGGGGGCGGCGGTGTCGGTGGTGGGGGTGTCCGCGGCCGGGACGTCTGCCCCGGTGGCCGCGGCCAGCACCTCCTCGATGGTGTGCAGGCCGCCCAACTCGCCCCGTACGCCGCGCCCCAGAGCCTCCACCGCGCCGTCCTCACGGGCCCGCTTGCGGCAGTGGAAGGCCAGCTCGCAGGCGGCCAGGCACTCCGGTGCGTAGGCAGCGCCGACCGCCTCGACGGCCGCGGTCAGCTCCTCGGGCGGGCGGGTCGCCCGGCCGTCGTCCGTGAGCCGCAGATCGAAGGTGGTCCCCGGGGGGAGCGCCGCGGCGATCTCCTCGACACGGGTGAGCCGGGCCAGCTGCCGGCGGGTCGTCGCCAGCTGCTTGCGGACGTCGACGGGCGCGGCGGTGGGCAGGTTGGAGAAGTCCTTCGGGCAGACCAGCAGCACCCGGTCCCTGACCCGGACCTCGCGGCCGGTCCGGGCGGCGACATGCCCGGCGACCGTCTCCAGGGCGAGGACGTACACCGCCGCCTGGCGGGCCGCGGCGCCGACCTTCGCGGCGTCCGCCACACCGTCGATCATCGGGAAGGACTTGATCTCCACGACCGTCCAGCCGCCGTCCGGATGCACGACCACCGCATCCGGCTCCACATAGGCCGGCGAGCCGGCCACCTCGACGGCCAGCATCGGATGGTCCAGCAGGGCCCAGCCGCCGGCCGCCGTCGCCTCGCGCAGCGCCAGTGCCGTACGGGCCGCGCGGCCCTCGGGACCGGCCGCGGACAGATCGGGCGTGGCGACCGCCGCGGGCTCCGGCGGCGGGGTGCCGGGCCGCAGCCGTTCGTGGAGCAGCCGCAGCAGATCCGCGCCGCCGTCGGCCTTCACCCGGGCCTCGAAGGAGTTGCCGCGCACGAACGCGAACTGGGACTGGCCGTAGGTCGCGGGCGAGCCGAGCGCCTGGGCCAGCGCGCCCTTGTCGATCCCCGCGCCGTCCAGCAGCGCGCGGCGGCGGCAGCCGGGGTTGGCGGCCAGCGCGGCGAGCGCACGGGCATCGAGGGAGCGCGGCCGCACACCGGCGCCGCGCAGCGCCGTCAGGCTCCGGCGCAGGCCCGGACTCGGCGCCGGCTGCTCCGCCGGCGGGGCGGCCGCGTGTCGACTGTCGCGGAAAGCGTTCACCCGCGGAAGTCTCGCATCCGGCACTGACACGCGGGGCGCTCCCCCGCGAAAGGGCGCGTTCGGGGGCCGCGGGGGGCTGGTTCAGGACCGGTGCGGGGCCGGATCGGGTGGGGTGGGGCGGGGGCGGCAGGGGGAGCGCCGCGAGCGTCCGGGGGCGGCCCGGGGTCCCGCCTCCGCCCCGCCCCAGGACAAAACCGACCCATGGGTGATGATGGGAGGTCCCGCGGGCCGCGCGGGCGTCACGTCCCGCGGCCACCGTCCGCTTCGAGCAACGAGAAGCCGAGGAATCGGCGAGAGGTACGACCCATGGCAGCGCGCATTCTCCTGGCCAGGCACGGGCAGACGGAGTGGTCCCTTTCCGGCAAGCACACCGGGCGGACCGACATCCCGCTGCTGGACGAGGGCCGGCGCGGCGCCAAGCTGCTGGGCGAGCGGCTGCACCGCACCCCCTGGAACGCCCTGCCCGGCGTCGAGATCCGCACCAGCCCCCTGGTCCGCGCGAAGGAGACCTGCGAACTGGCCGGTTTCGGCGACCGGGCGCAGGAGTGGGACGCGCTGATGGAGGTCGACTACGGCGCGTACGAGGGCCTCACCCCGGCCGAGATCAAGGCGATACGCCCGGACTGGCTCCTGTGGCGCGACGGCGTCCCGGAGGGGGAGACGCTCGCCGAGGTCTCCGCGCGGGCCGACGAGGTCGTGGACTGGGCGCGCTCGGCCGACCGCGATGTGCTGGTCTTCGCGCACGGCCACATCCTGCGCACCCTGGGCGCCCGCTGGCTGGGCCTGGACATCTCCTTCGGGTCCCGCATCCGGCTGGATCCGACGTCCCTGTCGGTGCTCGGCTGGGCCTACGGCGAGCCGGCGATCGAGCGCTGGAACGACACCGGCCACCTCGGCTGACGGCCACCTCGGCTGACGGGCGCCCGGCCGAGCGGGCCAGCGGCTGCCTAGACCGGCTGGCGCTCCGTCACCTGCGCGCCGTCCCGGGCTCCGGCCGCCAGCGCGGACGCCGTGTGCCGGTCCAGGAACTCGGCGACCATGCGGTGGGCGCGGTGCGGGCGCAGGATGCCGGCCGTGTCGTCGAGCATGGTGCGGATGCGGGCCGAGTGGACCTGTTCCAGCAGTGCCAGGGTGCGGGCGCCGGCCGCCGCGGCCTCCTCGGGGGCGCCGCTCTCGGCGAGGTTGGCGGCGAGCTCCGCGGTGAACAGGGCGATATTGCGGGTGAAGTGAGGATCCTGCAGGGCCACCGCCCGGCGTGCGTGCTCCACCGCGCGGGCCCGCTCGCCCAGGGCCGACCAGCACTGCGCCTCCAGGCCCTCCAGTTCGGCCTCGCCGTAGAACGACATCCACTCCGGATCGTTGTCGCCGGGGCCGCCCGCGAACAGCCGCTGGGCCCGTGCCAGCGCCTGTTCGCAGCCCGTACGGTCCGCCAGGCCCGCCCAGCCGCCCGCCTCGCGCAGCGCCAGCAGCGACAGCAGCCGCGGCGAGGCGAGATGCTTGGCGGCCTGCTGCGCGGCCTGGGCGGCGCGTACCGCCTCGCGCGGGCGGCCGGCGTCGCGGGCCAGGAAGGCCGTGTTGCAGAAGGCGTGCGCCTCCAGGGCGGCGTCGCCGCAGACCCGGGCGGTGGCCAGCGCCTCGGCGTAGTGCGAGCGGGCGTCGCCGTGGCGGCCCGAGTCGTGCGCCAACCAGCCGACGGTGATGGCGAGTTCGCCCGCACCGGAGTGCAGCCGGTCGGAGACCGTGCGGTGCTGGATGTTGGCGTCGAGCATGTCGTAGGCGGCCCGCAGCGGCTGGGTGGCGCGGCGGTAGATGCCCTCGGCGCCGTGCCGGTCGTCCAGCAGCCGGATGCGGCGGACGGCTTCCTCGACGGCGGTGGCCTCGGCCGCGCCGGCCCGGCCGCCGGCCGGTGTGCGGGGGGCGGGAATGGAGACGGCAGCGGCGGCGGCAGCGGCGGACTCCAGTGGGTGCAGGGCGGCGATGCCCAGGGCGGCTGCCGGGCCGCCGGTGATGAACGCGCGACGCAGCACGTCGCTCTCCTCGCAGGTCTGGATACGGGTATCGCGGTGGTCGTGGTCGGTTGCCAGGGGCGCGGCGCTGACCGCCGCCGTACGCGCCCCCCGTCCGCGTACCGTCTCGCGTGGTGCGAAACCCATGTCCGGCAGCGTGAGCCCGGGGAACATATGCCGGAACACTCGCTCGTAGGCGTAGTTCGGGCAGCGGATCTCCCCGGACTCGACGCGGCCCACATAGCGGGCGTCGCACGAGACCTGCTCGCCGATCTCACGGGCGGACCGTCGGACCGCCGCCGCGAACTCGCCCGGGGACAGCCGGCCGCGCAGCTGTCGGAAAGCGGTGTTCGGGCGGGCGGGTACGGTGTGGGACGACGCTGATTTTGCTGGTGGCGACGCCATGGCGGACCCTCTCCGTGCCCTCTCCGTGCCATCTTCGTGGCGATATCGCACCCCCTGGCGTTCTGGCGGTGCGGCGGGACGACCGTACCGGCTGGGACGGCCGCACCAGTGGGAGTTTGGCTACAAACGGGATATCTCACCCGCGATCCGCCATGAAGTGCCATCCTTTGCAGCGTTACGCCGCCGTAGCTGTTGACGTGCCGAGCCGTTACACAGGGTGTAAGGGTGCGGCGCGTGCACAGGAGGAGGGGTTTTCCGTGCGGGAGACCGGCGTGAGCAGGAGCGTCAACGGATCCGACCACGGCGTGCCGCCGGAGCCCGCGCCCCCGTGCGACCTCGTCACGGTGCCCGCCCGGCAGGGGCTGGAGGCCGTCGACATCCTCCGGCTGCGGGACGGCGTCGGCCCCGTCCTGCACGACGGTGCCTGCCACACCCTCGGATTCCTGGTGCCGCCGGGCACCGCCGCCGGATGGGATGTGCCGGGCAGCGCCTGCACCGAGACCTACGGGCGCGGGCTGACGCTGGGCACGGCGTACGACGGTGACGGTGAGGAGGACCCCGAGGAGGCGGTGACGGTGATCGAGCCGCCGGTCATGGGCACCGGATGGCTGGTGCCCCCGGAGGGCGCGTACGCCGCCGCCACCGACCCGGCCGTACTGCGCGCGGCGCTCGGCGAGGCGGCCCGCACGATCGCGGCCGTGGACCGGTGTCAGTGAGGGACCGCGCCGAAGGGTCGGCCAACGGGGCCGCAGGGCCCAGAGGTTGAGGGGCCGTCCGGGGAGTTCCGGGCGGCCCCTTCGGTGTGCGCGGGGCCCTGTTCCGCCGTGCGTCCTAGCGGGCGGCTCTTCGGGTGGGCGCGATCCCGGCCGGCTCGCGCCTGGTCGCCCGGGTGCCGGCCGCCGTCGGGCGGGGGACGCCGACGGCTGGACGATCGCCGTGCCGGTCGTCCAGCCGGCGGCGGACCCCGCGCATCAGCTGCGCCGCGGTGAAGGCGGCGCCGTAGACGAAGCGCATGGACGGGCCGAACGACGGCGCGGTCAGCAGTCCCGCGAAGAACAGGCCGGGCCAGGACGACTCGAAGCCGGGGCTCAGTTCGGGGGCCCGGCTGCCGCCGACCGTCCGCAGCGTGCCGCGGACCCGGGGGTCGAGCAGCCGCAGGCGGCCGAGGTCGGGGGTGAAACCGGTCGCCGCCACCACGTGCCGGGTGTCGAGGGCCGTCGTGCGGCCATCCTTATGGGTGAGTTCCAGCCTGACCCCGTCGCCGTGCGGGAACGCCGTCCTGATGCGGTGTTCGAAGAGGATGGGTACGGCGGGTTCGAAGCGCGGCCGCAGCCACCAGGCGCCGGCCGGTCCCAGCGCCGTCTCGGCGATCCGCGCCCGGGTCCTGGCGGGCAGCCCGCGGACCGCCCAGGGGAGCTCGGACCACAGCCAGCTCGGCCAGCCGGTGCCCAGACCGCAGTGCGGGTCGCGCAGCGCGCGGAGCCGGCCGCGCTCCAGCGGCTGCGGCGGGCTGTTCCAGCGCAGCCGCCCGGCGCGGGCCACGACGCGGGCCCTGGCGCCCTGTTCGGCCAGCAGCGTCGCGGTCTCCAGGGCGGCCTGCCCGGAGCCGACGACCGTGACGTCCTGGCCGGCGAAGCGGTCCAGTTCGCGGTGGTCGCTGCTGTGCGAGGCGAGCTCGGCCGGCAGCCCGTGGAGCGTTTCGGGCCGGTTGGCGAACGGCAGCACGCCGACGGCGAGCGCCACGGTACGGGCCGGGATGCTCTCGCCGGTGTCCGTCTCGACCCGGAACGCGCCGGCGTCCGGGCGCACGGCGGTGACCGTGACCTCCTCGATCTGCGGCACCGTCCGCTCGCCGAACCACCGGCCGTACGCGGTGAAGACGTCGATGGGCAGCGGGACGCCGTGGCTTGCGGTCAGGCCGTGGGCGGCGCAGTAGTCGGCGAGGGTGTTGTCGCCGGCGGGGTCGGAGAGGTCGGAGGCCCAGGGCTCGGACTTGAGGAACATGCCGGCGGGCATGTGGTCGCGCCACGAGGCCATCGGGCGGCCCAGGACGCGCAGGCTCAGCCCGGCGGCGGCCGCGTGCGCGGCGATCGAGAGTCCGTAGGGGCCGGCGCCCACCACCACGAGGTCGTACATGGAAGTTCCTGCTCTTTCTCATCGGGCTCGTCGTGCGGCGGTCCACCGGGGGAGCACCGCGGTCAGGGCTGTTGGGGCGCGCCCAGGGGGCGTGCGGGGACCGGGCGGGCCAGGCGCGGCGCGCCGGCGCGCATACGGTGCGCGCTTTTGCGGGCGCCGCTGCGCAGCCATGAGCCGGTCATGGACAGGAACGGCAGCGGGTCGTCGGCGGCGAACCAGGCCCGCTCCACCCCGTGGCGCCCGCCACGCGCGCCGGCCGGTCGGCCGGCCGTCACTGCACGCGGCCGGCGGGTGAAGGCCGTGGCCACCGACGACAGCAGGGCGTAGTTCTCGGCGCGGAACAGCCGCCCGTGCACGCCGCGCGGGGCGGGCACCGTACGGCCCGTCAGGTCCAGGTGCAGCGCGCGGACCACGTCGAGCCCCGACCGGTCGGTGAACAGCCGGAACTGCGCGCCGGGGCGGGGGTTGAAGTCGAGCAGGTGGTAGCGGCCGTGCGCGTCGCGCCGGAAGTCGAGGTCGAGGATGCCGCGGTAGCCCAGGTGCCGGGCCAGCCGCAGCGCGGCCCGCTCCACCTCGGGGTTGGGCAGCCAGCGGCCGACGGCGGTCTGCCCGGTGCGCGGCGGCCAGGCGCGCTCCTTGCGGCCGGTGCCGCCGATCAGACAGCCGCCGCCGCGGGTGAAGCAGCCGTGGAAGAACCAGTCGGTGTCCGGGGCGCTGGGCAGCAGACGCTGGAGGAGGAGGGCGCTGCCCGCGCGTTCGGTCAGTTCGTAGAGGCGGCGGGCGTCGTCCGGGGTGCGCACCAGCGTGGTGCTGCGCAGCCCGGAGTCCGCCATCCCCGTCAGCAGCCAGGGGCGGCTCCACTTGGCGACGACCGGCAGTCCGAGGCCGGCGGCCGCGTCGGCGGCCTGCTGTGCGCTGCCGGGCAGGGCGGTCGCCGGGTGCGGCAGCTCCAGCTCCCGGCACAGCTGGGCGAGTTCGGCCTTGTCGGCGACCCGTTCGGGCAGGCCGGGAGGCTGGGCGGGGAGCAGGAAGCGGCCCAGCAGCGGGCCGGCGAGGCGGGCCGCGGCGATCGCGCCGCGGTCGTCCATGGGAATGAGCACGGCGGGCCGGCCGATACGTTCGGAGATATCCCGCAGCAGCGCCAGCAGAGGCGTGTGCGTCATCGGCCCGGAGGGGAGTTCATGCGTCCGGTGCAGATAGCGCGACCGGCCGACCGGGCCGCGCGCCGATTCGACCACGGCATGCACTTCGATTCCCGCCCGGCCCAGCGATCTGACCGCGCCCAGCGTGCCGTGGTGAAAGGGGTTGGGGTCGAGCCGGAGCAGAAGTACGGGCACATCGGTGTCGAACGATGACATGTGCGGGAGTCCTTCACTTCGATGGACCGTGTGGGGGACGGAATTCGCCAATGGGCTATCAGAAGGCGTTCGGGCGGCCCATATGGAGGAACTCTGATTACCGTCATGGGATGAGCGCGCTCCCTAGCGGGCGTCCCCAAAGGAGTCACTATGTCCCAGCGAAGCCGGTGGCTGGCGGGCACCACTCTCGGGGCGGTCACCCTCTGCCTTCTCGTCTCCTGCGGTCTCGTCGCCGTGCCCGGCCGTGACGGCTTCGCCCGTGACGTTATTACGCGGACCGGGATTTCCGGGCACGGCGTTACCGAGGACGCGCGGAATTTCGGTGAGGACGGTATGCCCCTTGGTCCCCCGATGCCCCCGGTACCCCTGGGCGCCTTTCTCGGCTCGGACGAAGCGGGCGTACGGCGGCTGTTCGGCATGGAGCGCTGGCTCGGTGGTACCGACATCCAGGTCGGCCACACCTATCTGCCGGGCGACCGCTGGTCGAACATCGAGGGCCGGCCGGAGTTCCTCCGGCCGTGGGCGCACTGGCGGAACGGCGCGCCGGACCGGATGTTCGTGCTGAACGTGCCGATGCTGGAGCGCAACGAGGAGCACCTTCCGGACGCCGAGGTGCGCGGGCTGCTGCAAGAGGGCGCGGCCGGCCGTTTCGACGGGCATTTCCGTACGCTGGCCCGGAATCTGGTGGAGATGGACGTCCCGGACACCGTCATCACCCTCGGCTGGGAAATGAACGGGATCACCTACACCCACCGCTGCGGGCCCGACCCGAAAGCCTGGCAGGAGTACTGGAACCGCATCGTCACCGCGATGCGCTCGGTTCCGGGGCAGGAATTCCAATTCGATTTCGCGCCCAGTCGCGGCGAGGACGCCATCGGCTGGACCCAGTGCTACCCCGGCGACCGGGTTGTGGACATCATCGGGATGGACACCTACGACCGGCCGGCCGGCGTGACCTTCGACGAAATGGTCGACCAGCCGTACGGGCTGCAACACCAGGTGGATTTCGCGGCCGTGCACGGAAAGCAGATCTCGTATCCGGAATGGGGACTGTTCGACAACGGTGACAATCCCGAATTCGTGCGACGCATGCTGACGTGGATCTCCGTGCACCAGCCGCTCTACCAGACGATCACCGACTACTGCCCGCACGGTGTCTGGCAGTGCCAGGAGAATCCGGAGTCCTCCCGGGAATTCCGCGCCGCGCTCCACGACCTGTCGCAGGCCGCGCCGTGGCCGCCGCCGTGGGCCCGGTGGGACGACTGCCACCCGCCGGGGCCCGGGAGACGCGCCGTCCGCGCACCGGAGCGTCATCGTCTGCTCGCGCCTCTCGTCTGCCAGGCGTTCAGCCGCGCCCGTACGCCGCGCAGCGACGTCAGCCGCTCCCTGGCCAGGCCGGCCGCCAGCGCGCGGCCGTGCGCCTGCGCCGCGTACAGCCGCAGCGCGGGCGCGGCCGCCCGCCGGGAGAGCAGCAGCCGCTGATTGGCCACCGCGACCGGGCGCCAGTGGCGCTTGTACGGCTCGGTGCCGCGCAGCAGACTGAGCGCGCCGCGGCGGGTCTCGACGACATGGCGGGCGTCGTGGCGCATCAGCATGGTGGTGATGTCCACCTTCCTGGCGCGCAGTTCGGGGTCGGCGCCGAAGAGGTAGCCGCCGGCCAGGTCGGTGGACATCAGCATGAGGTCGGCGGCCATCACCCGGCCGGCCATCCGGTACTCGGTCAGCACCGCGTCACCGCCGGCGACCATCTCCCGGGTGGCGCGCACCAGATGGTCGGCGAACCGCGGCCGCAGATGCTCCGGCGTCACCCCGCGGCCCGCCCACTGGAGCCCGTGCAGCCGCAGCATGTTCGCCACCGCGGCGGGCACCTCGTGGGCCGGGACCGCGTGTTCCTCGATGCCCAGCGCGTCGAGTTTGCGCAGCTTGGCCCGGACCCGGCGGGCGCGGGCGCCGGTGAGCCGGGCCAGCAGTTGCGGCATCGGCACGCCGGGCAGTTCCAGGCAGACCGAGTCGGTGAGGGTGCGGCGCGGGCCGGGCCAGGCCGCGTAGAGCCGCTCGGCGGCGGCGCCGGGCCGGACCTCGCGCAGGTCGACGACGGCGCCGCGGGCCGCCCGGCGCAGCCCCTCGGCGAGCGCGCCGGCCGCGAGCTGGGCGCAGGAGTCGTCGAGCAGCACGTCGGAGAAGTCCGTGATGCTGCCGCCGAGCGGCACCAGCACCGGCAGCGGACGGTACGTCAGCATCAGCGGCGCCGCCCCGACGAGCCGGCCCGCGCGGCGCACCAGGACGATCCGCAGCCGCCCCGGCGTGCCGTACGACAGCCACCACGAGTACAGCCAGGCGTGGCTCTGGAAGGGGGTGGCGGCCCGGCAACGCCGTTGCAGGGCACGCCAGTCGGTGGCCAGCGCGGCGAACTCCTCAGGGTCGCGGCACAGCGTCGCGGGTAGTTCCGCCGGCGGCGGGGCGGCCGGCTCCCGGCGGCCGGGGAGGCCCGCCGGGCCCGGCGCGGCGGACACCGCCCCGGGGGACAGCGGCGCCGGAGCCGCCGCCCCCGCCGTCCCCGGTGCGTCCGGCGGCGTCCGCCGTGGCGTCATCGCACCGCCCCCTCGGCCGTCTCCGGGGCCCCGCCCGGCAGCGCTCCGTCGGCGCCCCGAGGCGGCGGAGCGGAGCCCTGCGCGGGGGCCGGGACCGCCGCTGCCCCTGCTGCCCCTGGCGTCCCGCGCCGCTCCCCGGGCCGTACGAGCAGCAGCAGTCCGCCCAGCAGACCGCCCGCACAGCCGCCCACCCCGGTGGCGATCGGCACGGACGGCGAGACCGGCGCGGACGGGACCGTGGCCCGGGAGAAGACCAGCACCTCGGCCCCGGTACGGCCGGCCGTCCCGTTGCCGGTACCGGCCAGCGCGCCGGCCACCGCGTTGGCGACCCGGGCCGAGGTGCCCGGCGTGCCGGCGGTGCCGGTGATCTCGATCACCGGGGCGTCCGGCGAGGTCATCGCCCGCACCCCGCCGCGCAGCGCGTCCAGCGGCAGCCCGGAGACGCGGTGGGCGGCGGCGAGCACCGCCCCGTCGGTCGCCACCCGCCCGTAGGCCTGCGCGAAGCCGAGCGCGGTGGCCGGGTCGCCCCACTTGGTGGGCACCACCACGACATAGCTGGTCGCGGCGTACTGCGGCGGCGCCAGCAGCCCGTACGACGCACCGCCCGCCGCGCCGAGCAGCGCGCACAGCGACAGCGGCCACCAGCGGGGCAGCCGGCGCCGCCAGGACCGCGGACGGGCGGCCGCCCGGGGCCGCTCTCCCCTGGTCCGGTCCACGGCGCGGCTCACCGCTTCGACAGCGAGGGGTCGTCGGCGGCGGGCGACCGGGACGGGTCCGGCAGCGACACGTTCGACGCGGACTCGTCCGGCGCGGGCACCCGCGCGGGGAACACCCGGCCGCGCGCCCGCGACGTGCCGGCCAGTGCCTGCTCGTAGACGGCCATCAGGGACTCGGCGGCGAGCCCGATGTCGTAGTGCTCCACCACCGGCGGGACCGGCAGCCGGCCCGGCCCGTCGCTCCGCAACTTCCTGATGGCCTGGGAGAGTTCGTAGGGGTCGGCGCCGCAGCGGCGGGCGCCGGGGGCGCGCTCGGACGGCAGCTCGTCGATGGCCGGGCAGTCGCCGTACAGGACGTGCAGCCCGGAGGCGAGCGCCTCCAGGACGGCCAGGCCGAACGCCTCCTCCGACGACGGGGAGACGAAGACGTCCATGGCCGACAGCAGACCGGGGATGCCGGGCTCCTCGTCCGGCACATCGCCGGTGGCGGGGCCGACCACGCCGCCGCGCGCGCCCAGCAGATGGATCCGGTCGCTCGCGGCGAACTGCCGGGCCATCCGTTGCAGCGCCGCCCGCTCCGGCCCGTCGCCGGCCAGCAGCAGATGGACGCTGGAGAGGTGGGTCACCGCCCGTACCAGGACGTCGAACCGCTTGCCGGGCACCAGCCGGCCGACGCCGCCGACGACGAAGGCGTCCGCCGGCACGCCCAGCATCTCGCGCACCGCGGTCCGGGCGTCCGGGTCGTACGCGAAACGGTGTCCCTCGATGCCGTTGGGCACCACATGGATCCGCTCCTCGGGCACGCCCCAGCGGACCAGCCGGTCGGCGACGGTGTCCGAGACGGCGACCGTCGCCGACCCCAGCCGTTCGGTGGCCCGGTAGAGCCTGCGGACGCCACGGGTCAGCCGCCGGCCCTCGATCCGCGTTTCGCCCAGGGAGTGTTCGGTGCCGACCACCGCCCGTACGCCGGCCAGCCGGGCGGCGATCCGGCCGTAGACACCGGCCCGGTAGAGGTGGGTGTGCACCAGGTCGTAGCGGCCGCCGCGGATGAGCCGGGCGAGCCGTGGGATGGCGCCGAGGTCCCGGTTGCCGGACATCCCGAGGTGGGTGACGGGGGTGCCGTCGGCCCGGATGCCGTCGGCGACCGGTCCTGGGTTGGTCAGGGTGACGACCTCGCAGTTCGCGGGCAGCCGGCGCAGCAGCAGCCGCAGCTGCTGCTCGGCGCCGCCGAATTCGAGGCCGGTGATGATGTGCAGAACCTTCATCGGATGCCTCCGGTGGTTACGGCCGAGGTGGCCTGGACGGTGGGCTCTTCGGGCAGCGGACGGCGGCGCAGGGGGTGCAGCGCGCGTTTGAGATGCAGCCGCCAGGAGGTGTCGGCGGCGCCGATGTGGACCCGGGGCAGGGCGTGCAGTCCGGTCAGCGGGCCGGCGTCGATGGCGCAGGCGTAGCCGTAGCCGGCGGCGCGCACCGCCTCGGCGGACCGGGTGTCGACGGCGCCGTACGGATAGCAGAAGCCGTCCGGCGCCCGGCCGGTCAGCTCGGCGAGCAGGGTGCGGCTGGTGGCGGTCTCCCGTTCCAGGGTCACCGGGTCGGCGCCTCTGAGGGCCTGGTGCAGCAGTCCGTGGGAGCCGATCTCCATGCCGGCGTCCGCGACCGCGCGGATGTCGTACTCGGTCAGCAGCGGCTTACGGGGACCCAGCGGGTCCCAGGCGTTGACGCCGCCGATCCTGCCGGGCAGCACGAACACCGTCGCGGTGCAGTCGTGCCGGCGCAGCAGCGGCAGCGCGTCCCAGCGGAAGTCGGCGTAGCCGTCGTCGAAGGTCAGCCCGACCAGCCCGGCGCCCCGGCCGAGGGCGCGGGCGCGCAGCAGCGCGCCGACGGAGACGCCGCGCAGGCCGCGGTCGCGCAGCCAGCGCAGCTGGCGGTCGAGGCGGCCGGGGGAGACGGTGAGGCGGTACGGGTCCTCGGTGACCTCCGCGACCGAGTGGTACATCAGCACCCAGGGCGGGGTGCCGCGGGGCCGGCGGGCGGCGGGGAGGGGGACGGGGGCGCGGGGCTCGGGGGCGCGGGACACCGGATCCCCGGGGGCGGGTTCGGTGATCGCGGGCGCCACCACGGGTTCGACAGCCGCGGATTCGGCGGCCGCGGGTGCGGCGGACACGGCTTCAACGGGCACGGGTTCAACGGGCATCGGCGAGCTTTCCTTTGACGGCGGTGAGCAGCTGCCGGACCTCGGGGGTCCGCAGGGTGAGGGCGGTGGCGGCGAAGACGGCCGGCACCAGCAGCGCGCCGGCCGCCGCGACCAGCAGCGGCGGCGCGGCGAGCGCGGCGAGCGGGCCTCCCGTGGCCGCGGCCGCGGCGGCGGCCAGCGTCAGCCGGCCGAGTCCGGTGGCGACCCGGCGCACCTCGATGGCGACGACCCGGGAGCCGAGGCCGCGCAGCATCAGCAGCGCGGTGGCGGTGATGCCGGCCGCGTTGGCGGCCGCGATGCCGGGCACGCCCCACCACCGGACCGCGTACACCCCGGCCAGGAGGGTGATCGCCAGCCCGGCCGCCATCGCGGCGGCGGGGTACCAGGTGGTCCTGGCGGCGGCGGAGAACGGCCGGATGAGGGCGCCGACCAGGCTGTGGCCGAGCAGCCCGAGCGCGTAGACCCGCATCACCGACGCGGTGGCGGCGGTGTCGGCGGCGGTGAACGCGCCGCGCTGGAAGAGGACTTCGACGATCTGCGGCGCGCAGGCGATCACATACGCGGCGCCCGGCAGCACCACCAGCCCGGCCAGCGTCAGATCGCGCTCCACCCGGCGCCTGGCCCGGTCCGCCTCGCCGTCGGCGAGCGCCCTGGCCACGACGGGGAAGGTGACGGTGCAGACCATCAGGGACAGCACCATCGGCAGCTGCGCCACCTTCTGCGCGTAGTTCAGCCGTGAGATGGCGCCGGCCGGCAGCGATGAGGCCAGGAACCGCTCGATCAGTACCTGGGCCTGCCGGCTCGCCGTGAAGCAGACGACCGGCGCCAGCAGGCCCAGCCCCAGCGCCACCCGGGTCCCGGCCGCCCGCCGGGTCCGCCGCCGCAGCCGTAGCCGCCGCCGTCGGGGCCGCGGCAACTGCCCGAGGGCGTAGGGCAGTTGCACGAGCACCATGGCCGCACCCCCGAGCGCGACGCCCGCCGCAGCGGCCCGCACCCCCCACGCCGAGTGCAGCGCCAGCATCGTGCCGACGATGCAGAGGTTGTACGCGACGTAGATCGCGGCGGGCGCGACGAAGCTGCGGTGGGCGCGCAGCGCGGCGCTGAAGTAGCCGGCGAGGCCGAAGGTGAGGACGGTCAGCGCGGTCAGCCGGGTGCAGTCGACGGCCGGGCCCGGGTCGGCCAGGCCGGGGGCCAGCAGCCGTACGACCAGCGGGGCGCCGGCGGCGAGCAGCGCGGCGGCGCCGGCGAGCAGGGCGCAGAGCCGGGGGAGGGTGGCGGCCAGCAGGGCCCGCACCGGATCGCCGGCCTCCCGCGGCCCGGCGGCCCGTACGGACAGCGCCACGCTGAACGCCGGGATCAGCAGCAGCGCCATCGCGTCCTCGATGAGCAGGGTGGCCGCCACCTCCGGCACCGTCCAGGCCACCAGGAACGCGTCGGTCTCGCTGCCCGCGCCGAAGAGATGCGCAAGCGTCTGGTCCCGCAGCAGCCCGCACAGCGACCCGGCGGCGGTCAGCGCGGCGGTGACCGCGGCGGCGCGGGCCAGGGGGCGGCCGAGGGGGCTGGGGCCGCCGGGGAGCGCCGCCGGCAGCGGTGACGTCGCCTCGGCTGCCCTGGGTGGCGAGGCCGCCTCAGTCATCGCCGGCCCGCCCCGCTCCGGCCGCCGGGGCGACCAGTGCCCACCAGGCCACCAGCCCGTAGAGGACCGCGCTCAGCACCGTCGACGGGCCGCCGATGTCGGAGGAGAGGAAGTCGACGGACTGATAGACCATCAGACCGACCGCGACCATCCCGCAGTCGACCGCACGGCCGCCGCCACGAGCCGTACGCAACCTCCGCACGGCGCACACCAGCAGCGCCGCCCAGCTGCCCACCAGCGCCATGCTCCCGATCAGGCCCTGCTCGCCCAGCACCAGCAGATACATGTTGTGCGGCGAGAGCAACGGCTCCCGCTGGAAGGCCAGTCCGGCGCCCGAGATGTCGCTGCCCGAGGACAGACCGAGCGAGGCATGGCCGTCCCGGTGGGCGGGGAAGCCCTTGAGGCCGACGCCCGTCACCGGGGCCTCCCGCCACATCTCGGCCGCCGCGGCCCACAGCGCGTACCGGTCGGTGACCGAACGGTCCGGGGCCTCGGAGACCGCGGTGATGCTGCCGACCCGCTGGCCCAGCATCCCGGAGCCCACCCCGGCCCCGCCTACCAGCACCACCGCCGCCGCGACCAGCACCGCCAGCGTCCCTACCGCCAGGCGTGCCCCGGCCAGCAGCAGGACGACGCCGACCGCCGCGGCCGTGGCGATCCAGGCGCCCCGGCTGAACGACACGGCGAGCGGCGCCACCAGAGCGGCGGCACTGCCCAGGGCGGCCGGCCGCAGCCAGCGCGGGGCGCCGGTGCGCGGGGCGAGGCCGATGGCGAGCGCGGCGGTCAGCCCGTAGCCGATGACCGTGGACATCCCCATGATGTCCAGCGGGCCGAAGGTGCCGACCGCCCGGACGAACTGCCCCTTGTACGAGGCGCCGGTGCCGGTCAGATACTGGTGCACGCCGATCGCGCCCTGCACCAGGGCGAGCAGCACCACCGCCCCGGCCACCACCCGGAAGTCCCGGGCGGAGCGCAGCGTCAGCATCAGCGCGGCCGGCACCAGCACGAAGATCTGCAGATGGCGGACGAAGCCGGGCAGGCTCGCGGCCGGGTCGGCGGAGGCGATGGTGGCCACCGCGAACCCCACCGCGGGCGCGCCGAGAACCAGCGCGGCCCGGCGGTCCAGCGGCCGGGCGCGCCGCCGCAGCAGCCGGGCGACGCACCAGACCACCAGGACGGCGGAGGCCGCGTCGGCCGGGGTGACCTTGCCGGCGGCCGCGACATCGCGGTGGCCCAGTGAGGCAGCGGGCACGCACAGCAGCAGCACGATCGCGAGCGCCGGGACCAGCGGTGCGTACCGCGCCGACAGCCGCACGGGCAGGACGGCGGCCGGCGCGCCCGCGCTCATCGGCCCTCCATCCGGAACAGCGAGGCCGCGGTGCGCAGCATGATCAGGGCGTCCTGCCACAGCGACCAGCCGTCGATGTAGAGGTTGTCGAAGCGCGCCCGGTCCTCGATGGAGGTGTCGCCGCGCAGCCCGTGCACCTGCGCCAGCCCCGTGATGCCCGCCGGCATCCGGTGCCGGGCGTCGTAGTCCGGGTAGCTCTGGGTGAACTGCTCGACGAAATAGGGGCGTTCGGGGCGCGGTCCGACCAGGCTCATGTCCCCGCGCAGGACGTTCCACAGCTGCGGCAGCTCGTCCAGCGAGGTGCGCCGCAGCAGCCGGCCGACCGGGCTCATCCGCCGGTCGTCGGCCACGCTCCAGCGCGTCGCCGACTCGTGCTCGTCGCGGGGGCGCAGGGTGCGGAACTTGAGCAGCATGAAGGTGCGCCCGTGCCGGCCGATCCGCTCCTGCCGGAAGATCACGCCGGGCCCGTCCGAGAGCCGTACGGCCAGTGCGCAGCCCAGCAGTACGGGCGTGGCCGCCAGCAGCGCGAACGCGGCCACGACCACGTCCACCGCCCGCTTGCCCCGGCCGCCGTGCCGGGGCGGGGCGGTGTCCAGCCGCCGGCAGGCGAAGCCCCACAGGTGTTCGCCGCCCGGCCCGGCAGGCCGGCCGCCGTACCCGGCCGCGGCCCCGGCCAGCCAGATCGTGGCGCCCTGGCCGACGAACCGCCGCAGCAGCGCGGTCGTCTGCGGGTCCGCCTCCGGCGGCCGGGTGAACACCGCGTCCCGCACGGTGTTCTGGATGACGGCCCGGATGACGTCCTGCGCGGAGCTGAGCCGCGGCAGCGGCGGTCCGGCATCCGGGGAGCCGTCGGACGCACCGGGGACGACCGCGGCGGGGACGACCAGGCCCACCGGGCGCAGACCGTACTCGGGGTGTGCGTGCAGCGCGGCGGCGAGCTGCCGGGCCGCCGGGTCCACGCCGATGACCAGCGCGGAGCGGGGACGGCGGCGGGCGGCGCCGCGCCGGACCCGGTAGACCGCGGCCCGGCCGCCGCAGGCCAGCACGGCATGCACCGCCGGCGCGCACACCAGCGCGGCCAGTTCCAGCGAGCGCCCGGGACGGCAGGCCGCCAGCGCCGCGGCCGCCGCACACCAGCAGACGGCGGCGCGGCCCAGCAGCGCCGGCAGATCCCCCAGCGCGGTCGGGGCGAGGCCCGGACGGTAGAGCCCGGCCCGTCTGTTGAGCACCAGCAGGCACAGCACCATCGGGCCGAGCAGCGCCGGCAGCTGCGCGAGGTCATGCACCAGGAGCGCCGCTCCGGTGGCGGCCAGACAGTCGACGGCCACCAGCGGGCCGGTGGTCCGGTGCCGCCGGGCGCGGCTCGGACCGGGGGGTGACGGGGTGTCGCGTCCGGGCCGGCGCGGCGGATAGACCGCGACGGCCGCCGTCGGCGCGGCCGCGGGCCGGGGCAGGAACCGGGCGGAATGGGGCGCGTCCGCGCTCTCCGTCGTCATCGCCTGATCTGCTCCCTGGTCTCGGGGCACGGCAGTCCGAGCAGTTCGCGGTACAGGTCCAGGACCGCCGCCGTCGTCCACCGCACGTCGTATGTGGTCCGCACGTGCTCCAGGGCACGGCGGCCCAGCGTCACGCGCAGCTGAGGAGCGGTCAGCAGACCGCGCAGCGCCCGCGCCAGGGCGTCCGGGTCGTCCGGCGGCACCAGGCAGCCGGACTCCGTGCCGGGCGGCAGGCTCTCCCGGGCCCCGCTCACATCGGTGACCACCACCGGGCGGGCACAGGCCATCGCCTCCAGAGGGGCCAGCGCCATGCCCTCCCAGCGCGACGGCAGGACGACGAGATCCGCCGCGCGGTACCAGGGGACGACGTTGTCGACCGCGCCGGCGAACAGCACCCCGGGCGGCGCGGCGGATTCGAGCAGCCGGCGGTCCGGACCGTCGCCGACCAGGACGAGACGCGCGTCCGGGACCGCCGCGGCGACCCCCGGCCAGGCCCGCAGCAGCGTCAACTGGCCCTTCTGCGGGCACAGCCGCCCCACGCACACCACCAGCGGCGCGTCGTCGGCCACCGGCAGCCCCAGCCCACTGAGCGCGGCGCGCAGCCGCCGCCGCACCCCTGCGCCCGTCTCGTCCCTCTTATCTGCGCCCTCTGTCCCCTCTGTCTCATCTCTCCCGTCCGTCTCGGCGGGGGAGCACCCGGGGTGGAACCGCTCCAGGTCCACGCCGTTGCGGATCACCGCCCACCGGGCCGCCACCCCCATCGCCGCGCCCCGCAGCCGCTCCGCCTCGCTCACGCACAGCACCCGGTCCGACCAGCGCGCCGCACAGCGCTCCCAGGCGAGCGCCAGCCGCCCGGTCGCACCGCCGGCCGCCTCGAAGGACCAGGCGTGCGGCTGGTGGACGGTCGGGATCCGGCCGCGTACGGCCAGCCGGGCGGCGAGCCCGGCCTTGGCGCTGTGCGCATGGACGAGGTCGGGCCCGGTGCGCCGGATCAGCCGGGACAGCCGCCGGATCTCACCGGCCAGCGCCCGCCCCGGGGAGCGGCCGGCGAACCAGAGCGCCACTTCGGCGCCCGCCGTCGCCACGTCCCGATGGAGCGCGCCACCGGGCGGCGCGGCCACCACGACCCGCAGCCCGGCCGCCACCTGGGCCCGTACGAGGTCCGCGACGACCCGGGCGACGCCGCCGTCCACCGGCTGGGCGACATGAAGAATGGTGGGAACCGCGGGAACGCTGGGCCGCTCTTCGGACGGCAAGTCTTGCGGCAGCACGCGCACTGCTCCCTGATCGCCGGGCTGACAGAAATCTCCGTGGGAATTCCCGGTGCCGCCGCTCAGCGCCGGCTATCCGCCTGGACGAAGAGCGCGCCGACCAGATATTCCGCATTGCCGGGACCGAACCGGAAAGACAGACGGTTGCCGCCGGAGCGCAGCGCGGGCGTGATGTCGAATACATCGGAATCAAATCCGAGAGTGTTCCGGTAGGCGGGTTGCCGGAACGTCTCCTGACCAAAATCAGTGATGGTCGAATTCATCACATCATTCGCCGGATTGGCCGCGTCCGTAAGCAGTTGCGGCTGGTTCCGGCCGGCGGCAACGGAGAGCGAGTCATTTCCGGTCCCGCGGTCTCCGTTGTATGCCACCACGCCCGCGAGGCCGGATGCCTGCGCCGGGATCCGCATCCGTCGCAGTTTCACCGCGAGCGGCGGACCATTCGGGTCCAGCTGCTGGAATCCGTCCCACAGCGCCAGCTTCCGCAGCGGCTCTGTGGGATTCTGGTAGGCCACGACCAGCGTCCAGCCGCCCCAGGTGCCGGCCGTGGACTGCCCCGACGCCACATTGATCTGGGCCACCGTGTACGCGCCGGGACCGCTGGCGCGCACCAGCTTGGTGACATCCGCCGACGCCTGGAAACCGTCGGTCGTGGGGGTTGTGCGATGACCGGTGACGGTGTCGGCGAGCACCTGCTTGTACATGCCGCCGGGCTCGGCGATCAGCACCCGGCCGTTGTCCTTGGCCGGCTTCTGCTCGCCGGCCCGCAGATTGCCGCCCCAGTAGAGCCGCGCGTAACTGACCCGGGAGCCGGCCGGCATCCGCAGGTCCGCGCTGCTGGAGTTGTAGGTGTTGGGGTCGGTGTCGGTGTCGATGTACGCCATCCGGTACTGGCCGTTGGCACCGTTGTAGCCCTGCTGGGCCGACGCGCACGGCGTGGCCGCACCGGCCACCGCGGGGGCGGCGACCGCGGGTTGGCCGCCGGCCGCGGGGCTGCCGGCCGCGGGAGGCGCCGCCGCCGGACCGGCCGCGGCGGGACGGGCCACCTCGGCGCCGCAGGTGACAGAGGAGTTGGCCGCACGCGCGATACCGCCGTGCTGGGTCACGTGATAACGCTCCTGGAAAGGAATCTGCGACGTTTCCCTGGGAGCCGGCGCGGCCACTGCCGAAGACAGGGCGGCCGACAATGCCAGGGACACGGCCGCGCATACGGCGCCGCGCCCGGTGCGGTTCATCGACTTCCGCATGTCTTCCTCTCCGACTTCAATCAGTCAAACAGGAGAGCACGATGACAGAAATCATGTTGGGAATCGCGGCAGGCACGCCGTTGTGCCCGTCGGGGATTCCGATCAGCGGAATACCGGACTTCGCACCGGTGACCCCATGTCTTCCGGTTGGACCAACTTTTTAGCGGAAGGATGAACCCCCGCATCCCCGGCTCTATTGGTTCGTTGAGCGCGATGCCCCATTCGCGAACTGAAAGGAGAATGGTGATGAAGCGGTTCGTCAAGACGGCCACGGTAGCCGCGGCCGGCTGTGCCATGGTGCTCGGTGGTGCGAGCATCGCCACGGCTGACCCCCACGGCCACGGCCATGGCCGCCACGGACATGGCCATGGATACGGCCATGGATACGGCCACGGATTCGGCCATGGCGGGTACGGCCGCGGTGGGTTCGGTCGCGGCGGTCACGGCCACGGCCACGGTGCCAGCGCCAGGGGCTTCGCCGCCGGCTCGCCGGGCGTCTTCAGCGGCAACGTCGTCCAGGTGCCGATCAACATCCCGATCAACGTCTGCGGCAACTCCGTCGACATCTTCTTCGGGATCCTGAACCCGACCTTCGGGAACATCTGCATCAACAGGTGACCCGACCGCCGGTCCGGAAGGGCATCGGGCCGGCCGGGTCATGATGTGCGGCGGGCCATTCGTGACCTCGGTCACGGGTGGCCCGCCACTCTGCCGTAAACCGGCACTACACCCCTGACCAGCGAATACGAGCCCGCCGCAGGCGCGTCATACTGACCGCATGGCGAAGAGCAGACGCGGGCGCGGCGGCCCGGATCCGGTCACCGAGACGGTGCACGGCGGCGTCGCGGAGCTGCGGCCCGACCGCGACCGGCCGCGCGCCTGGACACTGCTGATCGACGGTGCCCCGCAGTCACATGTGGACCTGGACGACCCGACGTATCTGGACTTCGCCTACCAGCGCCGCCTCGGGCACATCGCCGACCTGGCCGCACCGCCCGGCAGACCGCTCCAGGTCCTGCACCTCGGCGGCGGTGCGCTGACCATGGCGCGCTATATCGCCGCGACCCGGCCGCGCTCCACCCAGCAGGTCGTGGAGATCGACACCCCGCTCGTCCAACTGGTGCGCCGCGAGCTGCCGTTGGAGAGCGGCTGGCGGATCAGGGTGCGCGGCGGGGACGCCCGCGAGGGACTCGCGAAGATCCCGGACGGCTGGGCGGACCTGATCATCGCGGATGTCTTCGGCGGCGCCCGTACGCCCGCGCATCTGACCACCACCGAATTCCTCGCGGACGTCCGACGGGTGCTGCGGCCCGGCGGCTGGTACGCGGCCAACCTCGCGGACGGGCCCGCGGGCGCCCGGGGGTCCGGGGAGGCGAGGAGCGCTGGGGGAGCGAGGACGTCGTCCAGTCAGGCGCCGTTGGGTTTCCTGCGCGGTCAGATCGCCACCGCCCGCACGGTCTTCCCCGAGCTGTGCCTGACCGCCGACCCCGCCGTGCTCCGGGGCAAGCGGTTCGGCAACGCCGTCCTGCTGGCGGCCGACCGCGAACTGCCGGTGGCCGAACTGACCCGCCGGGCCGCCACCGATCCGCAGACCGCCCGCGTCGAACACGGCCGCGCTCTGGTGGACTTCACCGCCGGCACACCCCCGGTCACCGACGCCACCGCGGTCCCCTCCCCGCCCCCACCCCCGGACACCTTCGCCTGACGCCCCACCAAAACCACCGCCCGGCCACGGCACACCACGGAAATACGCCCGCGCACGGCACACCACGGGAATACCGCCCACCGCCCCGCCGTTGTGGCCTGCAAGGGGGCCTCCCATCCCCTAGGGGATCCGTTCGAACGTCCCCTAGGGGAAGCGGCCGCCGACTAGGTCGCGTGGTTGTCGACGTTGACGATCGGCGGATGATCGTTCCAGGCGCAGATCACGGACGTATGGCCGCTCTTGCTGGTGAAGTCGACCCGGAGCCAGGTGTCCTGCGGCCACACCTGCATCTCCCAGCCCGGGTTGGGGGTCGCGCTCACCAACTCGGCGGAGTTGCTGCGCAGGTCCAGGACGACCCGGCCGCCGTTGGTCGCGTAGCTCTTGACCTGGCCGCCGGACCCGGCACCCGTCGGCGGGGCGGACGGGGTGCCGCCCGAAGTCCCGTCGCCGGAGCCGGCGGGCGAGGACGGCTGGGACGGCTCGTTGCCGGGGGAGGGGCTGTGCCCGGCCGTCCCGGACGGTTTGGGGCGGTGGGTGGAGGAGGCGCGCGGCGCGACCCCGGCGCCCGAGGAGGGCACCTGGTCGGCCAGGGGCAGCGCGCGCGGCGCGTCGTACGCCGTGCCGGACAGCACCGTGTGCACGCCGAACCACGACAGCGTGACGGCGGCGCCGGTCGCCAGTGTCCAGGCCGCTGCGTGAACCAGTCCTCGTTGCATTCGGCTCATACTGCACCACCGGTCCCTCCGGTCGCAGCCACCGTGTGCCAACGGACAGACGACGCTTTCGCGTCAACCCCGGGAAATCGAACCCGCCCGAATGGCGTACGGTGCCGCCCATGGCACGTGTGCTCGTCGTCGAGGACGATCAGTTCGTACGCTCGGCCCTCATCCGGCATCTGACCGAGGCAGCCCACACGGTGCGCAGCGTCGGCACCGCCCTGGAGGCGCTGCGCGAGGTGGCGCAGGTCGGCTTCGACGTGGTCATCCTCGACCTCGGCCTGCCCGATCTGGACGGGTCCGAGGCGCTGAAGATGCTGCGCGGCATCACCGATGTCCCTGTGATCATCGCCACCGCCCGGGACGACGAGACCGAGATCGTACGGCTGTTGAACGACGGCGCCGACGACTACCTCACCAAACCGTTCTCCGTCGAGCACCTCTCGGCCCGCATGTCGGCCGTACTGCGTCGCTCCCGCGCCGCCACGGCCGGCGCGGAACCGCCCTCACGGGTGATCCGGGTCGGCGGCCTGTCCATCGACCCGCTGCGCCGCCAGGCCGAACTCGACGGCGTCGCCCTCGATCTGACCCGCAGGGAATTCGACCTGCTGGCCTTCCTCGCCGGGCGCCCCGGCGTCGTCGTCCCCCGCAGGGAACTCCTCGCCGAGGTCTGGCAGCAGTCCTACGGGGACGACCAGACCATCGACGTCCATCTCTCCTGGCTGCGCCGCAAACTGGGCGAAACGGCGGCCAAACCGCGGTATCTGCACACCCTGCGGGGCGTCGGCGTGAAACTGGAGCCACCACGGTGAACTGCGCGGCGAAGGGCGGGACGCTGTGAGATGGGCCCTGGTCAAGGTGGCCCTGGCGGTCACCACGATGGTCGTGGTCGCGTTCGCCGTCCCCCTCGGACTGGTCGTCAAGGAGATGGCCCGCGACCGGGCGTTCTCCAACGCCGAGCGGCAGGCCGCCACCATCGGCCCGGTCCTGGCCATCACCACCGACCGCACCCAGTTGGAGCGGGCCGTCGCCAGCGCAGAGACCGACCGCGGCGGCCGCATCGGCGTGCATGTCCCGGCGGACGCGAAGGGCGGCGGCGCCTCCGAGATCGGCACCCGGCGGGCCGCGCCCGAGGACATCGCGGCGACCGCCAAACTCGGCCGGGCCTCCATCTCGCCGGTCCCCGGCGGCTCCTCGCTGCTCCAGCCCACCGCCGTCGCCTCCGGGATCGCCGTCGTCGAGGTCTATGTCCCCGACGACGCGGTCACCAACGGCGTCACCACCTCCTGGGTGGTGCTGGCCGGCGTCGGCCTGGCACTCGTCGTCGGATCCGTCGCGGTCGCCGACCGGCTCGGCACCCGTATGGTGCGTCCGGCCGAGCGGCTCGCGGGCGCCGCCCACGACCTGGGCGACGGGAAGCTCGGCGTACGCGTTCCCGAGGACGGCCCCAAGGAACTCCGTTCCGCCGCCATGGCCTTCAACTCGATGGCCGACCAGGTCGTCCAGCTGCTCGCCAACGAACGCGAACTGGCCGCCGACCTCTCGCACCGGCTGCGCACCCCGCTGACCGTGCTCCGGCTGAACGCGGCCTCGCTCGGCGACGGGCCGGCCGCCGAGCAGACCCGGGCCGCCGTCGAACAACTGGAGCGCGAGGTCGACCAGATCATCCGCACCGCCCGCGAGCAGAAGGCGCACACCCAGCAGGCCGTCGCGGCGGCCGGATGCGACGCCGCCGAGGTGATCCGGGAGCGGATGGACTTCTGGTCGGCGCTCGCCGAGGACGAGGGCCGCACCGTCCGCGTCGCCGGCGCGGACCGCCCCGTACGCATCCCCGTGGCCCGGCCCGAACTCGCCGCCGCCCTCGACGCGATGCTCGGCAACGTCTTCCGGCACACCCCCGAGGGCACCGCCTTCGCGGTGGACGTCCACAACGCCGAAGAGGCGGTGATCGTGCTGGTCTCGGACGCCGGTCCGGGCATCGCGGACCCGGACGCGGCGCTGCGCCGCGGCCATGGAGGCGGCGGCGCCGGCTCCACCGGGCTCGGTCTGGACATCGTGCGCCGGCTGGCCGAGTCGACCGGCGGCGATGTCCGCATCGGCCGCTCCGTCCTCGGCGGCACCGAGGTACGGGTCTGGCTGGCGCTCGGCGACGGGCCCGCCCACCACGGCACCCGCCGCGGCCGCCGGCTGCGCCGCAGGCTCGGCACCCGGGGGCGGCGGGCGGCGCGCGCCGGGGGTTTCGAGCGGCCGTCCGCCGGCGGCTCTTAACCGCTCCCTTCCCCCTCCTTAAGGCGGCCATAATTCCGCCAACTGCCGTACCGAACTGGGCTTTTGTCCGATTCGGAGTCGCTAGCGTGCGGGACGCAAACCCCCCAGCCCCCCACGTGACGACAGGCAGGCAGCAGATGACTTCCTCGGCACACCGCCGCCGTACGAGCCGTAAGACCAAGCTGATCGGGACGGCGGTGGCCGTCACCGTCGCGGCCGGCGGCGGGTTCGCCATCGCCGGCTCGGCCATGGCCGGCAAGGCGCCGCAGCACGAGACCGCCCCCGCGAATGCCACCCCCGCGAAGGCCGCCGCCGGCTTCGCCCCGTACGTCGACACCTCCCTCACCCCCGCCTACGACCTGGCCGACACCGCAGGCAAGACCGGAGTGAAGAACTTCAACCTCGCGTTCATCACCTCCGGCGGCGGCTGTACGCCCAAGTGGGGCGGTGTCGTGGAGCTCGGCGACGACCCGGTGGCCAAGCAGATACCCGATCTCCGGGCGGTCGGCGGCGACGTCCGGGTCTCCTTCGGCGGCGCCAACGGCTCCGAACTCGGCCTGGCCTGCGGCTCCGCCGACGAACTGGCCGCCGCGTACGGCAAGGTCATCGACCAGTTCAAGCTCACCAAGGTCGACTTCGACATCGAGGGCGGCGCGCTCCCCAACACCGAGGCCAACGCCCGCCGCGCCCAGGCCATCGCCCAACTCCAGAAGAAGCACCCCGACCTGGACGTGTCCTTCACGCTGCCGGTGATGCCCGAGGGGCTCACCCAGGACGGCGTGAACCTGGTCGCCGACGCCAAGAAGAACGGCGTCAAGATCGCCGCCGTGAACATCATGGCGATGGACTACGGCCCGTCCTACAACGGCGACATGGGCACCTACGCCACCAAGGCGGCCACCGCCACCCAGGGCCAGATCAAGCAGGCCCTCGGGCTGAGTGACGCGGAGGCCTGGAAGACCGTCGCGGTGACCCCGATGATCGGCGTCAACGACGTCCAGAACGAGGTCTTCAAGGTCGACGACGCCACCGAGCTGGTGAAGTTCGCCCAGGACAAGCACCTGGGCTGGCTGTCGATGTGGTCCGCCACCCGCGACAAGGCCTGCGAGGGCGGCGGCTCCAACTCGGCGCAGCCGACCTGCAGTTCCATCGAGCAGGGCCCGCTGGACTTCACCAAGGCGTTCGCCGCCTACACCGGCTGACACCCCCTCGGTCCGGCCCCTTCCCCCTCACCCGGACCCACCCCCCAGCGGGGCGCAGCGGCTTCCACCCCCAGCCGCTGCGCCCCGTTCCACGTGCTACGCGCCCGCGCCGCCGCCGGCCACCGTCCCGCTGTTCTGTTCCCGCCCTGTCCCGCTGCTTTGTTCCCGCCCTGTCCCGCTGTTCTGTTCCCGCCCTGACCCACCCCGTACCGCCGCACGGAACGCGATCGGTGTGGTCCCGGCCCGCCGCTGGAAGAACTTGCTGAAGTTGGTGGCGTCGGCGAAGCCCAGCCGGTCCGCGATCCGGGCCGCCGACTGGTCGCCGTGCGCCAGCAGCCGCTTGGCCTCCAGCACCACCCGGCGGTCGATGAACTCCTTCGCGCCGACCCCGGCGGCGGCCTCGGTGGCCCGGGAGAGGGTGCGCGGCGCATAGCCCAGCGACCGCGCGTAGTCCGCGACCCGCCGGCTGCGGGTGAACTCCCGCTCCACCGCGTCCCGGAACCGCAGATAGGTCTCGCCGGCCTCGCAGGCCTCCGCCCCCTCGCGGCGGCCCGCTCCCACCCGGCCCGGCCCGCTGTTCGCCGCCCCGCCCGGATGCGCGGCCCGCAGCACCAGTACGGCCAGCAGATGCCGCAGCACCTCCAGATGCACCTCCAGCGGCAGCCCGCCCAGCGCGCCGAACTCGCGGTGCAGCTGCCGCAGCGCATCGTCCACCGCCTGCGCCGCGGCCCCTTCGGGATGCCGTACGGCCGGCCCGTACCAGTCCTCGATCCGGGCGGCGGCCGCGGTGGCCGGGTCCAGGAAGCCGGCTTCGAAGAGCACCAGCAGCCCCTCGGCCCCGTTCAGATCGCCGAAGTGCTGGACCTGGCCCGGCCGCGACCACAGCAGATCGCCCGGCGCGAGGACGTGCTCCCGGAAGTCGACGCTGTGCACCAGCCGGCCGCGGTCCAGCCTCAGCAGATGATGGAAGCCCGGCCGGTGCGGTGTGGACAGCTGGCAGGCGTCCGCCCGCTCCCGCAGCTCGGCGAGCGTCATCACCTCCACGCCCGCGGGCCGCCCGGCGGGCGCGGAGAACGCCACCTCCGGGATCTCCGGAACCGGCTCAGCGCCCCCCTCTCGGCGCTGTCGCATTTTGACCATCACCCGTCCCCTTGCTACCCCGAAATGCCCCGGTAGGGCCCCTAGCGTAGAAGACATCAGCGCGACTGACGACGGAAAACGGAAGTCCCTGCCGGACGCGTGGTCCCCACCGGACACGCGCCCCTACCGGACACACAGAACAGCTGGGAGACCCACCATGTCCACGATCGCTCTCTTCGGGGCCAACGGCACCATCGGCAGCCGCATCCTCAACGAGGCCCTGCAGCGCGGTCACCAGGTCACCGCGGTCGTCCGCGACCCCGCGAAGATCACCACGACCCACCCGAACCTGACCGTCGCCACCGGCGACATCCTCGACCCGGCCTCCGTCGCGGCGGCGGCCAAGGGCCAGGACGTCCTGGTCAGCGCGGTCGGCGGCGGTGACGGACCGGGCCATGTCGCCACCATCGAGCCCGCCGCCAAGTCCCTGGTCGCCGGACTGCGCACGCTCGGCGAGGCGGCCCCGCGCCTGATCGCCGTCGGCGGCGCCGGCTCGCTGCGCACCCCCGACGGCAAGCAGGTCTGGGACGCGGACGGCCTCCCCGACTTCCTCCTCCAGATCATGCACGCGCACGGCGACGCCCTCGACTACTACCGCACCGTCTCCGACGTCCACTGGACCAACCTCAGCCCGGCCGCCGGCATCGAGCCGGGCGAACGCACCGGCACCTACCGCACCGGCACCGACGAACTGGTCACGGCCGCCGACGGCAGCAGCCGTATCTCCGCCGAGGACTACGCGATGGCCCTCGTCGACGAGATCGAGCGGCCCCGCCACGTCGGCCGGCGCTTCACCGTCGGCTACTGACGGCGGCGGATGAAGAGGCACCCGGCGGGCAGTGCCAGCGCGCCGGCCAGCAGCACGGCGCCGGTGATCGTGACCGGCCCGGGCGGCTCCTCGCGGAAGGCGATCTGGTACACGACGGCCATCCCCGGGCGGTGCGGCTCCCACTGCTCCCACCGCTCCGGCTGATACGGGGCGGGCGCGTCGTGCCAGAGCATCGTCGCGCCGACGGCGGCCAGCGCCAGGGCCGCGAGAACCACAGCCAGCCTGGCGCGCCAGGGGCGGCGTAATCGGATCACCATGCGCCGACCTTACGCCGCCGCAAAAGAGAATCGGCCCCGGACCGCTTTCGCGATCCGGGGCCGATCCCTTGGGGTGAGTAACGGGACTTGAACCCGCGACATCCTGGACCACAACCAGGTGCTCTACCAGCTGAGCTATACCCACCATGACCGGTGCTGTGTGGTTCTTTTTCCCCACCGGCTGAGAAAAAGTGTACAGGGTCCGAGGGGGTGCTCGCTCCCGGGTTTTCGCGCCCCGGGAGCGAGCTGTGTCACTGCGGTGCGGCCTCCGCTTCGGCGGGCACCACGTGCTTGGCCGCTATGGCCTTGGCGGTGTCCGAGTCGGGCCCGGGCTGCGGCACGAAGACCGCCTCCCGGTAGTAGCGCAATTCCGCGATGGATTCACGGATGTCGGCCAGTGCCCGGTGGTTGCCGTTCTTGTCCGGACTGTTGAAGTAGGCGCGCGGGAACCAGCGCCGGGCCAGTTCCTTCACGGACGAGACATCGACGATCCGGTAGTGCAGATAGCTCTCCAGCGTCGGCATGTCGCGCAGCAGGAAGCCGCGGTCCGTGCCGACGGAATTCCCGCACAGCGGCGCCTTGCCCGGCTCCGGCACATGCTGCTTGATGTACGCGAGCACCTGCGCCTCGGCCGCCTCCAGCGTCGTGCCGTTGTCCAGCTCATCGAGCAGGCCGGAGGCGGTGTGCATCTGCCGCACCACCTCCGGCATGGTGGTCAGTGCCTCGGCGGGGGGGCGGATGACGACATCCACCCCGTCGCCCAGCACGTTCAGCTCGGAGTCGGTGACCAGCGCGGCCACCTCGATGAGTGCGTCATTCGCCAGCGAGAGTCCGGTCATCTCGCAGTCGATCCACACCATGCGATCGTTCATACGTCTCACCCTACGGGGCGCTCACGCTGACCGGGGAGCACGGGCCGCCCCGCACCGCGGACGGCCGGGGCTTCCGGCAGCCGCGAGGCGAACGCGTCCGAGTGCGGTTTGCCCGCTTCGCCCGGATCGGCGGCCGCCAGTGCGGTCGCCGGCCCATGGCCGGCCGCCATGGCCGCGGAGAACCGGTCGGGGCCGCCGGCGACCGGCGCCGGACGGTCACCGCGCTCCGGGCGCTCGGCCCGCTCCGGTCGCAGCGCGGGCTCCGGCGCACCGTTCTGCGGCCGGCGCGCGCGGTACGCCGCGCGGTAGGCCGCCGGTGAGGCTCCCAGCTGCCGCCGGAAATGGCCGCGCAGCGCCACCGGCGAGCGGAATCCGCAGCGCCCCGCGACCTCGTCCACCGAATAGTCGGAGGTCTCCAGCAGCCGCTGGGCCTGCAGCACCCGCTGGGTGATCAGCCACTGCAGGGGGGCGCTCCCCGTGAGGGAGCGGAATCGCCGGTCGAAGGTGCGGCGGCTCATATAGGCGCGCGCGGCCAGCGTCTCCACGTCGAACTGCTCGTGGAGGTGCTCCAGCGCCCAGGCGACGACCTCGGCGAGCGGGTCGGCGCCGATCTCCTCTGGTAAAGAGCGGTCCAGGTAGCGCTGGTGCCCCATATCGGAGGCGGTGCGGCGCGGCGGTACGACGAGCCGGCGGGCCAGCGCGTTCGCGGCGTCCGCGCCGTGATCGGTCCGCACGATGTGCAGACACAGATCGATACCGGCGGCCGTTCCCGCGGAGGTGAGCACATCGCCGTCGTCGACGAAGAGCTCGCGGGGATCGACATGGACGGACGGATAACGCTTGGCGAGCGTCGGCGCGTACATCCAATGGGTCGTGGCCGGCCGGCCGTCGAGCAGTCCGGCCGCGGCGAGGACGAACGCCCCCGTGCACAGCCCGACGATGCGGGCCCCTTCTTCATGCGCGCGCCGCAGCGCGTCGAGCGCGGCGGGCGGCGGGGCCTGGGTAATGGAACGCCAGGCCGGTACGACGACCGTCCCGGCGCGGGCGATCGCCTCCAGCCCGTAGGGGGCCGAAAGTTCGAGCCCCCCGGTCGTGCGCAAAGGCGCATCTTCGCCCGCGCACACAAGTAGCCGGTACCTCGGAACGCCTGCGTCTTGGCGGTCGATGCCGAAGACCGAGAGCGGAATGGAGCTCTCGAAAATGGGGCCGCCGCTGAAGAGGAGCACCGCGACTATTTCGCGGCGTCGTCGGGCGGCGAGCTTGCGTGCGGCATCTGGTACGGCAGCGGAGTCCTGGCTCATGGCACTTAAGCCCCCCTCGGTCGTCTCGCCCTCTCGGTCCTGCACAGTTCCCCCGCCATAAATACCAAGATCGAATCTACTGTGTCCCGTGAGGATGGAGTGCCAAGTTCACCACCCACTGGTATGTCGATATGGCAACTTGGCGCGAAGCATTCGATCACGAAGCGTTCCACTCGTCGGGCCTGCATGGGAAGTACGCGTCTCGGCTCTGCCCGTTCGCAGTAGGGCACAACCATGCCCGGCGGTCCTTTCCGCCCTGCTCACACCAGGGTTGGGGGGTGGTTCGGGCAAGGGAGGCGACCTGGCCGGAAGTTGGCTGAAAACGGTCGCGCGCAGACTTGCGGGCGCCTCATTCGCCCGGCGTACGCCCTTCGAAGCGGCGGCCGCCCCCATGCGCTCCTGTACGGATACGTCCGCTTCTGTACCGGTGCCTTCCGACGCTCTCGGTCCATGCCCGAGCGGCGGTCCGTTCGGATTGCCGCAGCAGTGCCCGGCTGACGCAGGTCACCGCCGCGAGACCGGCGCCGGCGCCGACCGCACCGATCGCCGAGGTGCCGCTCGCAAGGAGGACGACCGGCACCAGGGCGCAGCTGAACGCGCCCCAGCGCACGACATCGCTCACTGGGTCGGGTGATCTATCGGACGGTACGGGCACCGCGCACTCCCTTCGGACAGGCAGCTACTACAACGCCGCCGGCGATCACGGGTCACCGCGATGGGTACGTACGGGGGCAGGGCGGGGCATTGCCATCCGCGCCACGCTCCGGCATGCTCCGGGGAACGTTCGAGGCCCCGACCCGCCTCGCGCGGCGTCCTGCGTCCGCGGCGGGCTCTGGGCAGCGGAGGAGTGGCGCCGTACTCTTGGGGTATCGGCTTGGAAAGATGATTCCCAGTCGTATCGTTCCTCTTTGAACTATGGCTCCTGCTCCTCCATCGAGCCAGCTCAGTCAACTGCCGGATCAAGTCAATCGCCGTTCCCCGCCCGCCCCTCCGCAAGAGGATCTCCTCGCCGAGACAACCCATGGCCGGTCACCAGAACCCCGAACCCGCGGACCGCAAGCAGGTCGCCGATCCGATGGCGGACCTGGAAGCGACGGAAGAGACACGCCACTCCTGCGACCCCGCCTTCCAGCACGGCGTCGTGGTCGGCTTCGACGGCTCCAACTCGAGCGAACGAGCATTGGCGTATGCAATCGGAATGGCCCGGCGCTTCGGCTCCGGGTTGATCATCGTCCATGTGGCCAATCGGCTGCCGACGACCGTCTGGGCGGGCTGTGAACCCCCGGTCTTCGTCGACGTACCGGACCACCGCACGGAAGTCCTCGGCCTGGAGCTCGCCTGCGCCGACCATCTCAGCGAGGTTCCGTGGATCCTCGTCGAGCGCGGCGGGGACATCTGCCACGAGCTGGAGGAGGTCGGCCGGGAGTACGAGGCCGACGCCATCGTGGTCGGCTCCACGCACGGCATCGTCGGCCGGATCTTCGGCTCGGTCGCCGGACGGCTGGCCCGCCGGGCGCAGCGCCCGGTCATCGTCATCCCCTGACGGGCCCGCGCCGCACCCGCACCACCCCCACCCCGTCACGGCCTCTTCTCGTCGCGACCTCGCCCTCGCCGTGCGCGGAGTTGACGGGGCGTCACGAGGCTTGCGGACAGCCGTATTTCTTCAGCGCGCACAGGTGGATTGCGCGCTTGTGACGGGTAGAAAACGGTCACGTGAGCGCGCCGCGAACGGGCCCCGCGGCCGCGCACACGGCAACGACGTGCTGCCGGCCGGGAGGTGACGGTTCCCGGGGCGGCGGCATCCTGCCGGCGTATTGGGCGACGCCGGCACAGGGGAGGCGGCCGCTTCGCGCGTATGGTGGCACGCGCGGAGCAGCCGCCTGTTCTCTGCGCCTAAACCGGCGCCCGCTCTCGCGGAGGTGGTTGAGCGCCGTGGGGGGTGCTCAATTGTCGCTTCGGTGTATGGGTTGGGATTATTCGACCGTGACGGACTTGGCCAGGTTCCTGGGCTTGTCGATGTCGCGGCCGAGGGCCAACGCCGTGTGGTAGGCGAGGAGTTGGAGCGGGATGCCCATCAGGATCGGGTCCAGCTCCGGCTCGTTCTTCGGGACGAGGATGGTGTGGTCGGCCTTCTCCTGCTCCTGGTGCGCGACGGCCAGGATGCGGCCGTGGCGGGCCTTGATCTCCTCCAGCGCGGCGCGGTTCTTCTCCAGCAGGTCGTCGTCCGGCACGATCGCCACCGTCGGCATCGCGGGCTCGATGAGCGCCAGCGGGCCGTGCTTGAGCTCCGACGCCGGGTACGCCTCCGCGTGGATGTAGGAGACCTCCTTGAGCTTCAGCGACGCCTCGCGGGCCACCGGGTAACCGCGCACCCGGCCGATGAACATCATCGACTTGGCGTCGGCGTACTCGGCCGCCAGCTTCTTGACCTCCGCCTCGCCCTTGAGGATCTCGTCGATCTGACCGGGCAGCTTGCGCAGGCCCTCGATGATCCGCTTGCCGTCCGCGACGGACAGGTCGCGGATACGGCCGAGGTGCAGGGCGAGCAGCGCGAAGGAGACCACCATGTTGGTGAAGCACTTGGTGGACACGACGCAGACCTCGGGGCCCGCGTGGACGTAGATGCCGCCGTCGGTCTCCCGGGCGATCGCCGAGCCGACCACGTTGACCAGGCCCAGCACCCGCGCGCCCTTGCGCTTGAGCTCCTGGACGGCCGCCAGCACGTCGTAGGTCTCACCGGACTGGGAGACCGCCACGTACAGCGTGTCGGGGTCCACGACCGGGTCGCGGTAGCGGAACTCGGAGGCCGGCTCGGCGTCCGAGGGGATGCGGGCCAGCTCCTCGATCATCTGCGCGCCGATCTGGCCCGCGTGGTACGAGGTGCCGCAGCCGAGGATCTTCACCCGGCGCACCGCGCGCGCCTCGCGGGCGTCGAGGTTCAGGCCGCCGAGGTGCACGGTGGAGAAACGGTCGTCGATCCGGCCGCGCAGCGCGCGGTCCACCGCGTCCGCCTGCTCGGAGATCTCCTTGTGCATGTATGTGTCGTGGCCGCCCAGGTCGTACGACTCGGCCGCGTACTCGACGGTCTCCGGCGTCGCCGTCGTACGGGAGCCCTCGGTGGTGTACGTGCGGTAGTCGTCGGCCTTGAGGGTGGCCATCTCGCCGTCGTCGAGGGTGACGACCTGGCGGGTGTGCGAGACCAGCGCGGCGACGTCGGAGGAGACGAACATCTCGTGCTCGCCGATGCCGAGGACGACCGGGGAGCCGTTGCGGGCGACCACGATGCGGTCGGTGAAGTCGGCGTGCAGGACGGCGATGCCGTAGGTGCCCTCGATGTGCCGCAGCGCGTCGCGGACCTTCTCCTCCAGCTTCTCGGCCTGGGAGCGGCCGATCAGGTGGGCCAGCACCTCGGTGTCGGTCTCGGAGGCGAACTCCACGCCGTCCGCGGTGAGGCGGGCGCGCAGCTCGGCGGCGTTGTCGATGATGCCGTTGTGGACGACCGCGACCTTGCCGGTGGTGTCCAGGTGGGGGTGGGCGTTCTCGTCGGTGGGCGCGCCGTGGGTGGCCCAGCGGGTGTGCGCGATACCGGTGCTGCCGGCGAACCGCTTCGGCAGCCGGGACTCCAGCTCGCGGACCCGGCCCTTGGCCTTCGCGATCTTCAGGCCCGCGGCCTTGCCGGTGCCGTTGGCGTGGATGGCGATGCCTGCCGAGTCGTAGCCGCGGTACTCCAGGCGCTGGAGGCCCTCAAGGAGCAGCGGGGCGACATCGCGTTTGCCGATATACCCGACGATTCCGCACATACAGTGACCCTCCGAGATGAACCTTGTGACGAATGTTGCTGATGGTGATGTGTGACTGTGGTTGTGACTGTGACTGCGTGGTGCCCGGTTTGTCAGCCGTAGACGAGTCGGCGCAGCTGGCGTGTCGAGAGACCCGGCGGGGCCACGGCGCGGTGCGGCATCTCGTGGCGGATCCGTTCGAAGATCTCGTCGTTGCGCAGCCCCTGGGACTGCAGCTCGCGATGGCGCCGCCGGACGAACTCCTCCGTCGTCTCGTCGAAGTACGCGAGCACGTCCAGTACCACCCGGGTGGCCTCACCGCGCTGCAGCGGTGTGCTGCGCACCAGGTGGTCCACCAGGTCTTCGTAGGGCGCCTGACCTGCGTCAGCGCCTCGGGTACGGCGTTCGAGCACCCGTCGATACTGCTGGGCCGCGCCGAGTTTCGCAAGAAACCTGCCCGATATCGGGCAGGTTCGTAAGATGGCGGCCGGAAAGTGGTCTAAACCTTGACCGGATCCGGGGCGCAAGGTACGCATGGTCACCGTTCGGTCGCTCCATGCCATGCACGACATGCCAGGCAAGACACGTCACGCAAGACATGCCCTGCACGATGCTCTCGCCGAAGGGACCGTCGATGAGACGACGCAGACTCCTCTTTTCCCTGCTGCTGATCGCGGCGGCGGGGATGGGAACCGCCGCCGTGCCGCCCCAGCCCACGGCCGCCCGCGCCGCCACCCCCCTGGACCAGGTGATCCCGGCGCCCGCCTCCGTCCATCCGGGCGGGCACCCGTACACGATCGGCGACCGGACCCGGATCCGCGTCCCCGGCGGCTCCGGCCAGGCCAAGCGGATCGCCGGCTATCTCGCGGGGCTGCTGCGGCCCGCCACCGGATACGACCTGCCGGTCACCACCAAGGGCGGCAGGGACGGCATCATCCTGCGGCTCGGCGGCGAGGGCACCAAGGGCCTCGGCAAGGAGGGCTACCGGCTCAGCTCCGGCGGCCGGTCGGTGACGATCACCGCCAGTCGGCCCGCCGGCCTCTTCCACGGCGTCCAGACGCTGCGCCAGCTGCTGCCCGCGGGCGTCGAGAAGCGCACCGAGCAGCGCGGCCCCTGGCGGATCGCCGGCGGCACCATCGCCGACACCCCGCGCTACGCCTACCGCGGCGCGATGCTCGACGTCTCCCGGCACTTCTTCACCGTCGCGCAGGTCAAGCGCTATATCGACCAGCTCGCCCTCTACAAGATCAACAAACTGCATCTGCATCTATCGGACGACCAGGGCTGGCGCATCGCCATCAAGTCCTGGCCGCGGCTGGCCACCTACGGGGGCAGCACCCAGGTCGGTGGCGGGCCCGGCGGCTACTACACCAAGGACGACTACCGCGAGATCCTGCGGTACGCCGCCCACCGCTATCTGACGGTGGTCCCGGAGATCGACATGCCGGGCCACACCAATGCCGCGCTGGCCTCGTACGCCAAGCTCAACTGCAACGGCGTCGCCCCGCCGCTCTACACCGGCACCCACGTCGGCTTCAGCTCGCTGTGCGTACCCAAGAAGGTCACCTACGACTTCATCGACGACGTGATCCGCGAGATCGCCGCGATCACCCCGGGCCGGTACCTCCACATCGGCGGCGACGAGGCGCACTCCACCAGCCATGAGGACTATGTGGCCTTCATGGACAAGGTGCAGCCGGTGGTCGCCAAGTACGGCAAGACGGTGATCGGCTGGCACCAGCTGACCGGTGCGCGTCCGGCGGAGGGCGCCGTCGCCCAGTACTGGGGCTACGACAAGACGAGCGCGGCGGAACGGGCCCAGGTCGCCAAGGCCGCCGAGAACGGCACCGGGCTCCTCCTCTCGCCCGCCGACCGCGCCTACCTCGACATGAAGTACGACAAGGACACCCCGCTGGGCCTGAACTGGGCGGGGTACGTCGGCGTCCGGCGCTCCTACGACTGGAACCCGGGCGGGTACCTGGACGGAGCGCCCGCGGCGTCGGTCGTCGGCGTCGAGGCTCCTCTGTGGTCCGAGACCCTCACGAAGTCCGCGCACATCGAGTACATGGCCTTCCCCCGGCTGCCCGGCATCGCGGAGCTCGGCTGGTCCCCCGCCGACACCCACGACTGGGACGCGTACCGGGAGCGGCTGGCCGGGCAGGGCCCCCGGTGGGACGCCATGGGCGTCGACTACTACCGCTCTCCGGAGGTGCCCTGGCCGGCGCGGTAGCCGCGGTGGGGCTGGGGGGCCGTTTCCCCTAGGGGATGTTCGAACAGATCCCCTAGGGGACGCGAGGGCCCCCTGCGGGGCCACAACGCGGGGGCGGGGGACGGTGTTCCCGTGCGGGGGAGTTCCGCACGGGAGGATTCCGTCCAGGAGAGTTCCGTACGGAAGTCAGGACGTACGGGGGCCTAGACCCCCGCCACCCCCAGCTCCCGGGCGATCAGCATCCGCTGGACCTCACTCGTGCCCTCGCCGATTTCCAGGATCTTGGAGTCGCGCCACATGCGGGCGACCGGGTACTCGTTCATGAAGCCGTAGCCGCCGTGGATCTGGGTGGCCTCGCGGGCGTTGTCGACGGCGATCTCCGACGAGTAGAGCTTGGCCAGCGCGGCCTCCTTCTTGAACGGCTCGTCGTGCACCAGGCGGGAGGCCGCGTCGCGCCAGGCCAGCCGGGAGGTGTGGGCGCGCATCTCCATGTCGGCGAGCTTGAACTGGATCGCCTGGTTGGCGCCGATCGGCCGGCCGAAGGCCTGCCGGGTCCTGGCGTACGCCACCGACTCGTCGACACAGCCCTGGGCGAGGCCGGTGGCCAGCGCCGCGATGGCGATCCGGCCCTCGTCGAGGATGCGCAGGAACTGGGCGTAGCCGCGGCCCTCCTCGCCCAGCAGGTTGGCGGCCGGCACCCGCACGTCGGAGAAGGACAGCTCACGGGTGTCGGACGCGTTCCAGCCGACCTTGGAGTACGGGGCGGCGACCGTGAAGCCGGGCGTGCCGGACGGCACGATGATCGAGGAGATCAGCGGCGAGCCGTCCGCCTTGTGGCCGGTCACGGCGGTGACCGTCACCAGCCCTGTGATGTCCGTACCGGAGTTGGTGATGAAGCACTTGCTGCCGTTGATCACCCAGCAGTCGCCGTCGCGCACCGCCGTCGTCCGGGTCGCGCCCGCGTCCGAGCCGCCGTCCGGCTCGGTCAGGCCGAACGCGCCGAGCATCTCGCCGCTGCACAGCCGCGGCAGCCAGGTGCGCTTCTGCTCCTCCGTGCCGAAGCGGTAGATCGGCATGGCGCCCAGCGAGACACCGGCCTCCAGGGTGATCGCCACCGAGGAGTCGACCCGGGCCAGTTCCTCCAGGGCGATGCCGAGCGCGAGATAGTCGCCGCCCATCCCGCCGTACTCCTCCGGGAACGGCAGCCCGAACAGGCCCATCCGGCCCATCTCCTGCACGATCTCGTACGGGAACGCATGCTGCTCGTAGTACTCGCCGATCTTCGGGGCGACGACGTCGTGTGCGAACGCCTCGACCGTACGCCGGAGTTCTTCCAGCTCGGAGGGGAGACGGTGGTCCAGGGACATGGGGTTCACTCCTTGTGGGAGAGGGCACGGACGGTGCGGGACGGGCTCGGCCGGCCCAGGACTGAGGCCATCCATCCGCTGGTGGCGGTGAGCCGGTCCAGGTCGACCCCGGTGTCGATGCCGAGGCCGTGCAGCATCCATACGAGGTCTTCGGTGGCGAGGTTGCCGGTGGCGCTCTTGGCGTACGGGCAGCCGCCGAGGCCGCCCGCCGAGGCGTCGAAGGTGGTGACGCCGTGCTGGAGCGCGGCGAAGCTGTTGGCGAGGGCCTGCCCGTAGGTGTCGTGGAAGTGCACACCGATACGGGAGGTGGGCACGCCGGCCTCGTTGAGGGCGGCGAGCAGCTGTCCGACGTGGCCCGGGGTGGCGACCCCGATGGTGTCGCCCAGGCTCAGTTCGTCGCAGCCCAGGTCGAGGAGGGCGCGGCAGACCCGGACGACCTGGGCGAGCGGGACCGGGCCCTCCCAGGGGTCGCCGAAGCACATGGAGAGATAGCCGCGGACGTGGACCTCGCCGCCTTCGCCGGATTTCGCCCGCGCCACGACCGGCTCGAACATCGCCAGGGACTCGTCGACGGTGCGGTTGAGGTTGGCCTTGGCGAAGGACTCGGTGGCGCTGCCGAACACGGCGATCCGGCGGGCGCCGAGGGCGAGCGCCCGGTCCAGGCCGCGTTCGTTCGGCACCAGGACCGGCAGGTCGACCTCGCGCAGATCGTCCAGCAGGGGGAACAGCCGCTCCGCGTCGGCGAGTTGGGGCACCCACTTGGGGTGGACGAAGCTGGTCGCCTCGATGGTGGTGAGGCCGGCGTCGGCGAGGCGGTGGATGAACTCCGCCTTGGCCTCGGTCGGCACCACCGTCTTCTCGTTCTGCAGCCCGTCGCGCGCGCCGACCTCGTGGATCCGCACCCGTGCGGGGAGATCCCGGGCCGGTACGACCATGGGCAGTCCGGCGGCGGTCATTTCCCGGCCTCCACTTCCGCCTCGTCCTCGTCTGCCGGCGTGTCCTCTTGGACCGGGGCGATGACGGCGAGCACCTGGTCCATGGCGACGGTGCTGCCCGGGGTGACGTCCAGCTCGGTGACGGTGCCGGCGTGCGGGGCGGAGATGACGTGCTCCATCTTCATCGCCTCGACCACCAGCAGGCTCTGGCCCGCCGTCACCTCGTCGCCGACGTCGACCTTCACCACGGTGACCGTGCCGGGCATCGGGGCGGTCAGCGAGTCGACGCCGGCCCGGCTGGCGCCGGAGAGCGCCGCGGCCACCGGGTCGTGGTCCCGCACCTGCCAGGCGTCGCCGTCCCGGCCGAGCCACTCGCCGGCGCGCCGGAAGGTGTGGCGCATCCCGTCGAGGGTCACCGAGACCTGCCCCGGGGTGACGGTGGGGGCGTCCCGGGCGACATACGCCACCGGGTCGTGGCCGGGGACGTGCAGCCAGTGCGTGACGGGCGCCGGCCCGCCGCCCAGCCGCCAGCCGCTCGGCACCGAGAACGGGTCCGTCCAGCCGCCGCCCGGGGGCTCCAGCTCCGCCCGGCGCACCGCGGCCGCCGCCTCGTACACCTCCGCCGGCACGGCCTGGTCGATCAGACCGTCGACCTCCCGCTCCACCAGCCCGGTGTCCAGGTCGCCCGCCACGACCGCCGGATGGGCCAGCAGCCGCCGCAGGAAACCGGCGTTGGTGTGCAGGCCCAGCGTGACCGTCTCCGCGAGCGCGGCACGCAGTCTGCGCAGCGCGGTGGGCCGGTCCGGGCCGTACGCGATGACCTTGGACAGCATCGGGTCGTAGAGGCTGCCGACCTCGGTGCCCTCGCTCAGACCCGAGTCGGTGCGGACCCCGTCGCCCTGCGGTTCGTGCAGCGCGAGCACCGTGCCGCCGGAGGGCAGGAAGCCGCGCGACGGGTCCTCGGCGCAGATACGGGCCTCGATCGCATGCCCGGTCAGCGTGATGTCCCGCTGCGCGTACGGCAGTCGCTCGCCGGCCGCGATCCGGATCTGCCACTCGACCAGATCGAGACCCGTGATGAACTCCGTGACCGGGTGCTCCACCTGGAGGCGGGTGTTCATCTCCATGAAGAAGTACGACGAGGGGTCCTTGCCGGGGACGATGAACTCGACGGTGCCGGCGCCGCGGTAGCCGCAGGAGCGGGCCGCCTGCACCGCCGCCTCGCCCATGGCCGCGCGGGTGGCCTCGTCGAGCAGGACCGACGGGGCCTCCTCGACGACCTTCTGGTGGCGTCGCTGGAGGGAGCATTCGCGCTCGCCGAGGTGGATGACATTGCCGTGGCCGTCGGCCAGGATCTGGATCTCGATGTGCCGGGGGCGGTCGATCCAGCGCTCCACGAGCAGGGTGTCGTCGCCGAAGGAGCCGCGGGCCTCGCGGCGGGCGGCGGCGATCTCCTCGGTGAGCCGCGCCTCGTCCCGGACCAGCCGCATGCCCTTGCCGCCGCCGCCCGCGGACGGCTTGAGGAGCACCGGCATGCCGATCTCCCGTGCGGCGGCGGCCAGTTGGCCGTCGTCGAGTCCGCTGCCGGACGATCCCGGCACCACCGGGACGCCGGCCGCGCGCACCGTCTCCTTGGCGCGGATCTTGTCGCCCATCAGGTCGATGGCCTCGGCGGACGGGCCGATGAAGGCGAGTCCGGCGGCGGCGCAGGCGCGGGCGAAGCCGGCGTTCTCGGCGAGGAAGCCATAGCCGGGGTGGATCGCCTGCGCGCCGGCCTGCTCGGCCGCCGCCAGCAGCCGCTCCACCGACAGATAGCTCTCGGCGGCGGGGGCCGGCCCGATCCGTACCGCCGTGTCGGCCTCGCGGACATGCCGGGCGTCCGCGTCCGCGTCGCTGAAGACGGCGACCGAGCGGATGCCGAGGGCGCGCAGCGTACGGATGACGCGGACGGCGATCTCGCCGCGGTTGGCGATCAGGACGGTGTCGAACATGGTCGTGGGCATTCCTGCGGGCATCCCTCTCGTGTCCAGCATCCCTCGCGTGTCTGACATCTCGCTCACATCCGGAAGACGCCGTAGCCGGGTGCCGTGCCGTCCTTCTGGGGCAGCGGCGCGTTGGCGCAGGCGGTGAGGGCCAGACCCAGCACCTGGCGGGTCTCCAGCGGGTCGATCACGCCGTCGTCCCACAGCCGGGCGGTGGCGTAGTAGGCGTTGCCCTGGGTGTCGTACTGCTCGCGGATGGGCGCCTTGAAGGCGTCCTCGTCCTCGGCGCTCCACTCCTCGCCGTGCGCCTCCAGCTGGTCGCGCTTGACGGTCGCGAGGACGGACGCGGCCTGTTCGCCGCCCATCACCGAGATCTTGGCGTTGGGCCACATCCACAGGAAGCGGGGGGAGTAGGCCCGGCCGCACATCGAGTAGTTGCCCGCGCCGTACGAGCCGCCGATGACGACGGTCAGCTTCGGGACGCGGGTGCAGGCGACCGCCGTCACCATCTTCGCGCCGTGTTTGGCGATACCGCCCGCCTCGTAGGAACGGCCGACCATGAAGCCGGAGATGTTCTGGAGGAAGAGCAGCGGGATGCCGCGCTGGTCGCACAGCTCGATGAAGTGGGCGCCCTTCTGGGCGGATTCGGAGAACAGGATGCCGTTGTTGGCGACGATGCCGACCGGGTGGCCGTGCAGATGCGCGAAGCCGGTCACCAGCGTCGTGCCGTACTCGGCCTTGAACTCCGCGAAGCGGGAGCCGTCGACGAGCCGGGCGATCACCTCGCGGACGTCGTAGGGCGTACGGGAGTCCGCGGGCACCGCGCCGTAGAGGCCGGCCGGATCGACCTTGGGCTCCTCCACGGGCCGTACGGTCCAGGGGAGCGGTCCGCGGTCGCCGAGGGTGGAGACGACGGTGCGCACGATGCGCAGTGCGTGCGCGTCGTCCTCGGCAAGGTGGTCGGTGACCCCGGAGGTCTTGGCGTGCACCTCGCCGCCGCCCAGCTCCTCGGCGGTGACGACCTCGCCGGTGGCGGCCTTCACCAGCGGCGGCCCGCCCAGGAAGATCGTGCCCTGGCCGCGCACGATGACGGCCTCGTCGCTCATCGCCGGGACATAAGCGCCGCCCGCCGTGCAGGACCCGAGCACCGCGGCGATCTGCGGGATGCCGGCGCCGGACATCCGCGCCTGGTTGTAGAAGATCCGCCCGAAGTGCTCGCGGTCGGGGAAGACCTCGTCCTGCATCGGCAGGAAGGCGCCGCCGGAGTCCACGAGATACAGGCAGGGGAGACGGTTCTCCAGAGCGATCTCCTGCGCCCGCAGATGCTTCTTGACCGTCATCGGGTAGTACGTGCCGCCCTTGACCGTGGCGTCGTTGGCGACGATCACCGTCTCGCGTCCGGAGACCCGCCCGATGCCGGCGATCACCCCGGCGGCCGGGGCGGCACCGCCGTACATCCCCTCCGCGGCCAGCGGCGCCAGCTCCAGGAACGGCGACCCGGGGTCCAGGAGGGCGTCCACCCGGTCCCGGGGCAGCAGCTTGCCGCGCGCGGTGTGCCGCGCCCTGGCCCGCTCGCCGCCGCCCAGCCGCGCCGCCGCCAGCCTCTCGCGCAGCTCGGCGGCCAGCTCGCGGTGCGCGGCCTCGTTGGCACGCCAGGAGTCGGACGCCGGATCGGCGGCACTCCCCAGCACCGGTGCCTGCTCCATCAGTACGAGCCCCCTTGCTCGGTCCTCAGCCCCGGCACCGCGATCGGCGGCCACCGGGCCCTGCGGGTTAATGGGCGTTAACCTCATTTCCCTCAGGTTAACGAGCACTAACCCGCCTGTCTACAATTGGCGGCATGAGCAATGCGCACGCCCCTGCCCCGACCAGCCGACGCGAGCAGATCCTCAAGGAGGCCGCCCGGCTCTTCGCGGAGCGCGGGTTCCACGGCGTCGGCGTGGACGAGATAGGGGCGGCCGTGGGCATCTCGGGCCCCGGTCTCTACCGCCACTTCGCCGGCAAGGACGCGATGCTCGCCGAGCTGCTGGTGGGGATCAGCGAGCGGCTGCTGGCCGGCGGCCGGATGCGGGTCAGCGAGGGCGGCGAGAGCCCGAAGGCGGTGCTGGACGCGCTGATCGAAGGCCATATCGACTTCGCGCTGGACGACCGCCCGCTGATCACCCTGCACGACCGGGAGCTGGACCGGCTGCGCGAGGCGGACCGCAAGCGGGTGCGCCAGCTCCAGCGGCAGTACGTCGAGCTGTGGGTGGAGGTCGTGCGCAGGGTCCACCCCGAGGCCTCCGAGGCGCAGGCCCGCGCCGCGGTGCACGCCGTCTTCGGGCTGCTGAACTCCACCCCGCACCTGGGTCGGCCGGGCGCGCTCCCGGGCCGTACGGAGATGGCGGAGCTGCTGCACCGGCTGGCGCTGGGGGCCTTCGGAGCGGTGGCGGCGGAGTCCGAGCCGGTCGCGGCCCGGTAGGACGTAGCTCTCACCCGGATCGCCAGGACACCTCTGGACAGCAAACATGACCGGCCGGTAGCTTTCGCTGAGCAAGCGCTTAGACAGCGTTCGGTCGGCGACCTGGAGGAGGGCGGCCCATGCGCCGTACGGTGTTCAACGAGGACCACGAGGCGTTCCGCGAGACCATACGCGCCTTCATCGAGGCCGAGGTCGTCCCCGTCTACGACGAGTGGTTCGCCGCGGGCCAGGCCCCCCGCGACTTCTACTACAAGCTCGCCGAGCTCGGCGTCTTCGGCATCCGCGTCGACGAGGAGTACGGCGGCGCGGGCATCAACTCGTACAAGTTCGAGGCCGTGATGTACGAGGAGACGTCCCGCGCGGGCGTCCAGTTCGGCGGCTCCGGTGTGCATGTGCTGCTCGGCCTGCCGTACATCAAGATGCTCGCCAGCGACGAGCAGAAGAAGCGCTTCCTGCCGAAGTTCGTCTCCGGCGAGGAGATGTGGGCCCTGGCGATGACCGAGCCGGGCACCGGCTCCGACCTCGCGGGCATGAAGACCACGGCCAAGCTGAGCGAGGACGGCACGCACTACGTCCTCAACGGCGCCAAGACCTTCATCACCGGCGGCGTGCACGCCGACCGCGTGATCGTCTGCGCCCGCACCTCCGCGCCCACCGCCGAGGACCGCCGCTTCGGCATCTCCCTGTTCGCCGTGGACACCAAGTCCGAGGGCTACTCCATCGGCCGCAAGCTCGACAAGCTCGGCCTGAAGACCTCCGACACCGCCGAGCTGGCGTTCGTCGACGTGAAGGTCCCGGTCGAGGACCTGCTCGGCGAGGAGAACAAGGGCTTCTACTACCTCGGCCACAACCTCGCCTCCGAGCGCTGGGGCATCGCCTTCGGCGCCTACGCGCAGGCCAAGGCCGCCGTCCGGTTCGCCCAGGAGTACGTCCAGGAGCGCACCGTCTTCGGCAAGACCGTCGCCTCCTTCCAGAACACCAAGTTCGAGCTGGCCGCCTGCCAGGCCGAGGTGGACGCCGCCGAGGCCGTCGCCGACCGCGCCCTGGAGGCCCTCGACGCCGGCGAGCTCACCCCGGCCGAGGCGGCCTCGGCCAAGCTCTTCTGCACCGAGGTCGCCCACCGCGTCATCGACCGCTGCCTCCAACTGCACGGCGGCTACGGCTACATGAACGAGTACCCGATCGCCCGCCTCTACGCCGACAACCGCGTCAACCGCATCTACGGCGGCACCAGCGAGGTCATGAAGTCGATCATCGCCAAGTCCATGGGCCTGTGAGGCGCAGGCTCCGGACTGCTGACTCGTGAACAACGCACTCCAGTCCCTGCTCGATCTGCTCGCCCTGGAGCAGATCGAGCAGGACATCTTCCGCGGGCAGTCACAGGCCTCGGTCGTGCCCCGGGTCTTCGGCGGCCAGGTCGCCGCCCAGGCCCTGGTCGCGGCCGGGCGCACGGTCCCCGCCGACCGCCCGCCGCACTCCCTGCACGCGTACTTCCTGCGCCCCGGCGACCCCGGCGCGCCCATCGTCTACACCGTCGACCGGATCCGCGACGGGCGGTCCTTCACCACCCGCCGGGTCGTCGCCGTCCAGCACGGCCAGCCGATCTTCCATCTCTCCGCCTCCTTCCAGGCGGACGAGGAGGGACTCGAGCACCAGGAGCCGATGCCGCCGGCGCCGGATCCGCTGGAACTGCCCACCGCAGCGGAGATGCTGCCGCGCTACGCCGACCTGTTCGCCGAGGGCGTCGCCGACCGGATGCTGGAGGCGCGGGCCGCGATCGACCTCCGGTACGTGGGCGAGCCGCCGTTCGGGAGCGTGGGGGAGCCGCGCGAGCCCCGCTCCCAGGTCTGGTTCCGCACCCACGGCAAGCTCGACGACGCCAGCGGCATCCCCCGGCCGCTGCTGGACATCTGCCTGGTCACCTACGTCTCCGACATGACCCTGCTGGACTCGGTACTGCTCGCACACGGCCGGGGCGGCTGGGCGGTCGGCGATGTGGTCGGCGCGAGCCTGGACCACGCGATGTGGTTCCACCGCCCGCTGCGCGCCGACGAGTGGCTGCTCTACGACCAGGAATCCCCCACCGCCCAGGGCGGCCGCGGCCTGGGCAAGGGCCGGATCTTCACGGCCGACGGGCAACTGGCGGTATCGGTGATCCAGGAGGGGGTCATACGGGTGCCGCGGGGGTAGGGGGCGCGACGGGGCACCCGGGCGGGCTCGTCGCGGGCCTGTGAATGGGGGCCATGCGGCGCCGAGGGCCACGGAATGCCGGCCCCGGCCCGCCGTGTTGTGGCCACGGAATATCCGGCCCCGCCCGCCGCGTTGTGGACCCGCAGGGGGGCCTTGCGTCCCCTAGGGGATCTGTTCGACCAACCCCTAAGGGTCCGTCCCGTCAGGCCAGTCCCGCCGCGTCCAGCAGATACGCCGTCAGCGGGTCGTAGTACCGCGGGCTGAGGACGTGGTCGTCGAGCGGGATCGTCACCTGGAGCGTGCCCTCCGCCTCGGCCAGGAACAGCGCCGGGTCGTTGCAGTCCGCGAAACCCACCGCCTCGATGCCGCGCTGGCCCGCGCAGCCCGCCCAGCCGTGGTCGGCCATCACCAGATCCGGCTGCGGGGCGCCCTCGCGCTCCAGCTGGTCCAGGATCGCCGCCATCGGCGCGGGGGAGTGGGTGTGCCACAGCGTCGCGCCGCGCTCCAGCATCGCCACGTCGGCGAACTGCACGACCAGGCCCTCGTCCACCGCCAGGACGCCCGGTACGGTCACGATCTCGCAGCCCTTCGCGCGCAGCGCGTCGGCCGTGGCGCGGTGCACATCCAGCAGCCCGCCCGGGTGCCCCGTCGCGAACAGCACCCGCTGCCGGTCGGCCGCCGCCTTGCGCAGCACCGCGGCCGTACGGTCCAGGGCGTCCACCGTCAGCTCCGGGTCGATGGTGTCCTGCCCGACCCGGTGGTTCGGGTCGTCGTTCACACCGCAGCGCTCCGCCATCACCGCGAGCACGTCCTGCTCGTCCGTCCACCGGTCGCCGAGCTCGAGGCCGAGCCAGTAGTGGCGGTCTCCGTTGGCGAGCTTGCGGTAGTGGTCGAGGTTGTTCTCGCGCGGGGTGGCGACGTCACCGGCGATCCGGGTCCGCACGAGATGGTCGACGAGTTCGGCACGCGTGGGGGCTGCGGCGGCAGCGGCTATCGGCATAGCGCCCATTGTGCCCGTACGGATCTGCCGGGGCCGCGCTGTTCCGCAGCGCGGACACCGTGGAGGGGGCGCCGGGCCTGGACGCCGGGGTGTCTGCACGGCGGGGCGCCTGGACGCCGGGGCCTGGACGCCGGGGCGTGTGCCGGGCCGGCCGTGCGCCCGGCGGCTACCATCTCCGGGGGATTCCCGGGGGCTCCCGTAGGTGTTCGGGCCCGGCACGGTGATTCCCCAGTGATCCGTACGGCTGATGGGGGGCCGACCGGTGGGCAGCAAGGCAGAGAAGCCGCCGTGGCAGGTGCGGTTACGAACCGAGCGCGGCGTCGCCGGCGGCGGCATCCTCTGCGCCAACGGCACCGTCCTGACCTGCGCGCATGTCGTCGAGCAGGGTCGAGGGCCGGACGGCCGGTGCGGCGTCCGGGTCGACTTCCCGTTCCTGGAGCGTGGCAGCGACATCCCGGCGCGGATCGTGCTGGCCGGTGAGCCCGCCCCGGTGGGCGGCCCGGACGATGTCGCCGTGCTGCGCCCGGACCGCATCCCCTACGGGGCCGAGCCCGCCCCCCTGGAGGAGCACGCCGACCTGGCCGGGCACACGCTCGGCGCATACGGCTTTCCCGAGGGCCACCCGGAGGGTGTGTGGGCCGGCGGCCGGCTCGTGGGCCGCACCGCCGCCGGCCTGCTCCAGTTCGCCGCCGTCAATGCGACCGGCCATCCGACCGCCCGGGGGTTCAGCGGCTCGCCCGTATGGGACGAGGACCTCCAGGCCGTCATCGGCATGGTGACCGCCGTCGACCGGCTCGCCGAGGCGCGCACGGCCTATGCCCTCCCCGTCGACGGACTCCGTACGCACTGGCCGGAGCTGGCCGAGCCCTGCCCCGTCCGGCTGTGGATCCGCGATCCGCACGGTGGGCCACCGCGAATGGTCCCGCTGCGGGTCACCGGGCCCGACCGCCGGGAGTTCTGGATCGGCCGCGGCGACGGCGGCCCCCGGGAGCCGGCGATCCTGCTCGCGTCCCGGCCGCGGCACGTCGTCAGCCGGTGGCACTGCCGGCTGGTGTGCGAATACGGCAACTGGTCCGTGGAGAGCCCGAAGAGGGACGCCCTCACCTATGTGCGGTACCCCGGTGACGACCGGCTGCTGCTCGTACCGGCACCGGGGCGGCTTCCGCTGTGCCACGGGGACACGCTGGTGATCCGCGCCTCCCTCTCCGTCTCCGAACAGCAAAAGGACTCCGGTTACTGGGAGTTGGAGTTCGTCGACGACCACCACACGTTTCGCTAGCGGCCGGCTTCGCGCGCCTCACTAGCCGCCAACTCCCCGTCTGTCTCACGGTTTTGTGAAGTGAGCTCGTTCGAGTGACGGGGGAACTACTCATCATGATCGACTCGTCATCGAAAGTGACGAATTCGGCCGTCGCGGGGCCGCCGGTAGCGGGCCGACGGCGCGAATTCGGACGGTGGCGATCGACAGTGACGAAGTGACGTGGGCACAGGCCGCCGCGGCGTGGTCGCGGTACAGGGGAGGCGTGGAGCATGACGAAGCTGCGGACGACATTCATCTGGTGCGGGGTGCTGGGGGTGGGGTCCGCCCTGCTCCTGAGCCTCACCGGAGCCACCGCGATAGTGCCGCCGCTCCACAGCCTCGTCGAACACGGCGGGGCCTCGCAGCTCCTCGCCACCGCCGTCCTCGCCCTCAACACCTGGGTGCTGTTGATGCTGCTCGCCCTCAGCAACCGCAACAGCCGGGAGGCCGCCTCGCTGGCCGCCGCGAAGCCGAGGGGCGGCCTGGGGCACCCGCGTACCGCGGTGCGCGAGGCCCTGGAACAGGTCCGTTCGGTGCGCGGTGCGGCCGATCCGGCGCAGGCCGAGTCGCTGGTCGGCGGCCGTTCCGCGGTCCGCGGCGCACGCGCCGAGACGCCGTACGCGGTGATCCGTGCCCTGGTGTGGGCGCTGCCCGCCCTCGGCTTCATCGGCACCGCCGCGGAGATGTCGCGCTCGATCCGCGGGCTGAGCGGCGCCATGCACGGCACCGCCAACTACGCCGACCTGAGCGGCATCCTGGTGTCCGATGTGATCAGGCCGCTCGCCTCGGCATTCGGCATCACCCTGTTCGCGCTCGGCAGCAGCGTCGTCTGCCATCTGCTGGTCTCCTTCGTGCACACCCGGGAGGAGCGGCTGCTGCTGGAGCTGGACGAGCTGGTCCTCACGCGGCTGTCCGAGGCCGCCGGCGGGGTCGGGTCCCGCCGCGACCTGGCCGCCGAGGCGGAAGCCGCGGAGGCCATGTCCGTGGCCATGCGCGCCGCGGCCAACGGGGTCAAGGAGCTGTCCGGCGAACTGAACCGGCTCAGGACCGAAGCCTCCCAAGTGCGGTTCGATGCACGCGAGGCCAAGCCGGACCGCACCGAGGAGGTCATCCAGCACCTCGGCAACATCGGTGCCCAACTGGGCGCCATCGGCGAGGGAATGGACCGCGACATGGTCCTGACGCCGGTGCGCACCCGGGGCAGGGTCCCCGGCCAGAACGGCTTTCCCGGCGGCCGCGACCTGCCGCCCGGCGGTCCCGGCATGCCCGGCGACCCGGGTGACGGGGTCTTCTGATGCGCGGCTTCGGGGGAGCCGGGGGATTCGGCGGGCGGCGCGGCGGCGAGGACGGCGCGCCGGTGGAGCTGCGCTTCATCGACCTGCTGCTCATCATCATCGCCACGCTGATGTTCCTGGCCGTACTGCTCAGCCTGGTCAGCGCCAACACGCCGGCCGGCCAGCAGCAGGAGACGAAACCACCCAAGGTCGAGATCGCCACCGCCAAGGCGCCCGACGCGCTGGCCGGCTCGCCGTACGAACTCACCCTGGCGGCCGTCGGCGGCGTCGCCCCGTACCACTGGGACCGGACGTCCGGTGACCTCCCCGAAGGGCTGACGCTCACCCCGGAGGGCGTGCTCACCGGGCGCGCGGAGCAGCCCGCCGACGCGCCCGGCGAGGTCCGTACCACCGTCCGGGTGGAGGACTCCAAGGGCCAACGCGCCGAGCGCACCCTGTCGTTGAAGGTGCGCAGGGCGGCGGAGGAGGGGGCCGAGCGCCCGCGGCTGCGGGTCGTCTCCAAGACGGTCGCGGTGCCCGAAGGCAAGAAGGGCGAGGCATATCCGGCACACCGCTTCGCGGCCGACGCGGGCAGCGGTTCGTACACCTGGGAGCCGGCCGGCACCCTGCCCGACGGCATGAAGCTGTCCAGCAGGGGCGAGCTGACCGGCAAACCCGCCGAGGAAGGCATCTTCACCTTCGGCATACGCGTCACGGACAGCACCGGCCTCCAGGCCGAACAGCAGGTCCGGCTGGTGGTCGGCGAGGTGCGCCCGGAGAAGGACAGCGACGTGTGGGACGCGCCCTGGTGGCTGCTCGCCCTGGCTGCGATCGGGTCACTGGTGGTTCTGCAGATCCTGAAGCTGATCTTCTTCGGCCGGCCGCAGCTGGTGGCGAGGGAGGTGCCGGGGATGTTCCGGAGGTGAGGCGGGGCGGACCGGGGAGTGGAGCGGGCTGATCCGGGAGGTGGGTCGACCTGAGAGGTGGGCCGACCAGAGAGGTGAGCCGACCTGAGAGGTGGGTCCGTCGCGCGACGGGTGGCCGGGCTGTCGGGCCGCTGCATCGGACCGGTGGGTCGGGCCGGGGAGTGGGGCCGGTGCGTCGACCGGTGCGTCGAATCGTCGGCAACTGGTGAACAATGGCCGCCCGCACGGGAGTTGGGACGAGGTCCGGCGCCGCCGCGCGGCCGGGACGGGAGCGGAAGATGGCGATCGAGGCGGATCCGCATGAGGGGCTGCGGACCGGAGCCCGGCTGAGCACCGGCCATGAGGTGCGTGAGGTGCGCCGCGGCGGGTTCTCCGAGGTCGGCGTGGTCGAGGGCCGGTACGGCGAGCGGCTCGCGGTGAAGCGGATCCGCGGTGAGGTGCGGGCCCGTCTCGGCAGCGCGGCCGACCGGGCGTTCCTGCACGAGTGCGAGGTCGCGGTGGCCCGGCTCGGCCAGGCGCCGTGCACCGCCCGCCCGGTGCTGGCCATGCCCGCGCTGGAGCAGGTCGAGGACGGTCCGCGGGCGGCCGATGCGGACGGCGCGAAGGCGGACGGCGCGGGCGGCGCCAACGGAGGTGGCGCGGAAGCGGACGGCCGGGTGGCCGAGGTCATCCGGATGGCCCTCGGTCCGGCGCTCTTCATGGAGTACGTGGACGGGCCCGCCCTCGCCGAACTCCTGGCCGCCGGGCGGCTGTCGCTCAGCCAGTCGGCCCGGGTGTGCGGCGGAGTCGCCAGCGCGCTCGCGCACGCCCACGCCGCGGAGGTCTGCCACCGTGACCTCAAACCCACCAACATCCTGCTGACCAGGGCGAACGAGGTGCGCCTCATCGACTGGGGGCTCAGCGGCGCCGGCGAGCTCGCGGACGTCACCACCCGGATCGAATACCTCTCCCCGCAGCGCGTCGAGCGGATGGATCTGGCGACGCCCGCGGACGATGTGTACGCCCTCGGCATGATCTTCCACCAGTGCCTCACCGGGCGTCTCACGGGCCACTGGCCGCTCAGCGAACCGGGCGCCCTGCGCCGGGAGTTGGCCGAGCGCTGCCCGGACGTACCGGAAGAGCTCGCGCACATCGTCGTGGCGATGCTCTCGCCGCGCCCCGAGGACCGCCCCACCGCTCAGGCCATCGCCGACACCCTGCTGCACGACGACATGGCCGGCACCCTGGCGGAACAGGACCTGTACCGGCCGTACTGCCAGGGGTGCGGGTACATCGGCCCGGGGCCGGGGCGGGGCAGGGGCACGGGCGGCGGGACGGCCTGCCCCGTATGCGGGGAACACCTCATCCGACGGGTGGACCGCGCGCCCGCCCCCGGCATGGTGCGGATCCCGGCGGGCCCCTTCATCCACGGCCTGAGCGACTCCCAGGCCCGGTACGCCCTGATCACCGCACGGATGGGGCCGGACGACGACCAGGTCCGCCAGCTCACCGCCGACGGCGGCCCCCGCAAGGTGTTCTGCCGGGTCTTCGACATCGACCGCACGCCGGTCACCAACGCCCAGTACGCCGAGTTCGTCGAGGCCGTCAACTACCCGAAGCCGCAGGGCTTCAGGGAGGTACTGGCCGAGGCGCCCGACCACCCCGTGACATCCGTCAGCTGGCGCGACGCGCTGTGCTACGCCCTGTGGCGCGGCAAGCGGCTGCCCGCCCCGCTCGAATGGGAGAAGGCGGCCCGCGGCGCCGAGGACGACCGGATGTACCCCTGGGGCAGCACCTTCGAGCGCGCCCGCTGCTACGGCCCGCCGGGCGTCCCTCGGCTGCGCAGCGTGGCCACCTCCCCGGTCGGCGCCCTTCCCGCCGGGCAGTCCCCCTGGGGCGTGCTCGATATGACAGGGAACGTCAACGAATGGGTCGCGGCGGGCAGCGTACGCGGCTTCCGCGGGGTGCGCGGCGGCGCCGCGGGCGAACTGCTGGAGGTGTACGGCCTGGTCTCGTACCAGTCCCAGGCCCGCGTCGACCACGCCGACCCGTCCATCGGCTTCCGCTGCGCCTCCGACGTCGGCCACGAGATCGTTCCGTACGACCCGGAGGAGTCGGCGGAGCCGGCGGCGTCACCGGAGCCAGGTGCGCCGACCGGGCCGCACGGGCCCGCCCTCCGCGGCATCCGTGAGTTCCACGACCTGCGCGAGTACCCCGAAAGGTTCCGATCCTCATGACCGGCGAACTTCTCCGCTTTCCCCTGGACGGCGGGGGCGAGGTGACGGTGGAGGCCCTTCCCGACGAGTCGGGCATGGTGGGCGCCTCCCGTGGCGACGGCGCGATCGCGACCGGAACCTCCACCTTCAACCGCGCCCTGGACGGCGTACGGGGCGCCGCCGACGCGGCGCTGCGCAGCTTCAGCTCGCTGGCGCAGCGCCCGGACCAGGTGCAGATCCAGTTCGGGGTCCGGCTGACCGCCGAGGCGGGCGCGGTGATCACGAAGACCGGGCTGGAGGGCCACCTCCAGGTCACCGTCACCTGGTCCGGTGACCGGTCCGGTGGCCGATCCGGCGACTGCACCGGTGACTGCACCGGTGACTGCTCGGGTTCCCACGCCCGCCGGGGGCGCGAGGCCGAGGCGCCCCAAGCGCCGGAGCCCGGACCCGAGCGGCCGGCCTGACCGATGCCCCTCGACGAACTGTCGAACGCCTCCCGCCTTCCTCGCGCAAATGTCCATGTCCGGATCGCCCCGTCGCCCCTACCCTCCACCTCATGACCACCGCATCCCCGCAGCCCGTGGGCCCCGTCGACTCCTCCCGTATCCCGCGCTACGCCGGTCCGGCGACCTTCGCGCGTCTGCCCCGCCTCGACGAGGTGTCCCGGGCCGATGTGGCCGTCGTCGGCGTCCCCTTCGACACCGGTGTCTCCTACCGCCCCGGCGCCCGCTTCGGCGGTAACGCCATCCGCGAGGCGTCCCGTCTGCTGCGCCCGTACAACCCGGCCCAGGACGCGTCCCCGTTCGCGCTCGCCCAGGTCGCGGACGCCGGCGACATCGCCGCCAACCCCTTCAACATCAACGAGGCGGTGGAGAGCGTCGAGGCCGCGGCGGACGACCTCCTCGCCACCGGGGCCCGTCTCATGACGCTCGGCGGCGACCACACCATCGCGCTCCCCCTGCTCCGCTCCATGGCGAAGAAGCACGGCCCGGTCGCGCTGCTCCACTTCGACGCGCACCTGGACACCTGGGACACCTACTTCGGCGCCGAGTACACCCACGGCACCCCCTTCCGCCGTGCCGTCGAGGAAGGCATCCTCGACACCTCCGCCCTCTCCCATGTCGGCACCCGCGGCCCGCTCTACGGCAAGAAGGACCTCGACGACGACGAGAAGATGGGCTTCGGCATCGTCACCTCCGCGGACGTGATGCGCCGCGGCGTCGACGAGGTCGCCGACCAGCTCCGCCAGCGCATCGGCGACCGGCCCCTCTACATCTCCATCGACATCGACGTCCTGGACCCGGCCCACGCCCCCGGCACCGGCACCCCGGAGGCCGGCGGTCTCACCTCCCGCGAGCTCCTGGAGATCCTGCGCGGCCTGGCGACCTGCAACCTGGTCTCCGCCGACCTGGTCGAGGTCGCCCCGGCCTACGACCATGCGGAGATCACCTCGGTGGCCGCCTCCCACGCGGCCTACGAGCTCACCACGATCATGTCCCGGCAGATCGCGGCGTCGCGCGGCTGACCGGACGACGAACCGGACGACGAACCGGACAACGAACCGGACCACGAGCTCGACGACGAGCTTGACGACGACCGGCCCGCCACGACAGTCGTGGCGGGCCGGTCGTCGTACCAGGGGGAACGCGGCCGCTACGCCCCGCCGCTCACCCGCCCCTGCACCAGCCGCGAGAGCGACGCGTGCACATCCTCGACCGAGCGGTGCGGCTGGAAGGACTGCCAGTCCAGCGCGGCGACCAGGACCATGCCGAACAGGGCCGAGGCGGTGAGCTGGATGTCGAGTTCGTCGGTGAGTTCGCCGGTGGCCACCGCGTCCCGCAGGACGGATTCGACGACGGCCAGGGCCCGGCCGCGTACCGACTTCACGGTGGCGCGCCAGGTGCGGTTGGTGCGCCAGAGTTCGGCGGCGTAGAGCTGGGTGAGCGCCGGGGAGCCGGCGCAGAACTCCAGACCGGCCCGGATCATCGCGTCCAGCGCGTCGACCCGGGAGCCGCCCCGTGCCGCGGCCGTCCGCTCGGCCTGCCGCAGTGAGTCGGCGAGTTGGTCGATGCCGTCCCGCAGGAGCTCCTCGTACAGGACGTTTTTGCTGGTGAAGTTGTAGTAGACGGTGCCCTTCGCGACACCCGCCCGGTCGGCGATCTCGTCCACGGTGGTGGCGGAGAAGCCCTGTTCGGCGATGAGGGAGACCGCGGCCTCGAAGAGCCTGCGCCGGGTGGCCTCGCGTCGGCGCCCGGTGGCGACGCGGCGGGGCCCGGTCGCGGCGCAGAGACGAGCCCCGGGGGCGGTGCCGCTGCCGGCACCGCCCCCACGGCCGGAGCGGATGCTCACAGGCTGAGCTCCGGATGCAGATCCTTCATCCGTACGACCTGCCGGCCGCGCGCCGCGAGAGCGGTGAGCGCCAACGCGCCGAGGGTGAAGGCCGCCAGGACCGCCGAACCCTGCCAGACGATGGCCGTGTCGCCGCCCGTGATGAGCCGGCGCAGACCGTCGACGACGTAACTCATCGGCAGGAACGGGTGGATGGCGACAAAGAACCCCGGGCTGGTCTGCACCGGGTAGGTGCCGCCCGCCGACGTCAGCTGGAGCATCAGGATGACCAGGGTGAGCACCCTTCCGGCCGGTCCGAAGTACGCGCTCAGCAGCTGGATGATGGCCGTGAAGCAGGCCGTGGCCAGCAGCAGGAAGCCGATCGTGCCGGCCGAGCGGGCCATCTCCAGGCCGAGGCCCCAGTGGAGTACCGCCATCAGGGCCAGCACCTGTGCCACACCGACCGCGAACGCCGGCAGCCAGGAGCCGAGCGCTATTCGCCAGCCGGGCGCGCCGGCGGCCAGTGCGCGCTTGCTCAGCGGGGCGAAGAGCATGAACGCGACCATCGCGCCGACCCAGAGGGACAGCGGTATGAAGTACGGCGCGAGGCCGGTGCCGTAGTTGGGCGCCTTGTGCATCGACTTGGCGGCCAGCTCGACGGGGTCGGCCATCACCTCGGTGCGGGCGTCGCGGTCTTTCTTGTTGTAGTCCGGGATCTTGGCGACGCCGCTCTCCAGCCCGTCGGCCAGCTGGTTGGTGCCGTCCTTGAGCTTGAAGAGACCGCCGGTGATTTTGTCGGCGCCGTCCTTGGCGGTGCCGACGCCGGTGTGGACCTTGCCCGCGCCATCGGCGACCTTGCCTGCGCCGTTGGCCAGCGCGGGCAGCGCGTCGGCGAACTGGCCGGCGCCCCGGGACACCTTCTGGGCACCGTCGTTGAGCGCGTTGATCTTGGCGATGGCCTTGTCCGCGCGGTCGGCGATGCCCGGAGCCTCCTGCGCGACCATCGTGGCAACCTGGTGCAGGTTGCGCAGTTTGCCGTGCAGCTCCTGGAGGTCCAGCTTGCCGATGGCGCCGTTGACCTTCTCCGCCGTATCGGCGGCCAGCGCGGTACCGTCCGCGATTGCCTTCAGCTTGGGGCAGTCGGGATCGGTGGAGATCAGTCCGCCACAGCGGCTCTGGTAGAGCTCCGCGGCGTCGTCGGCGTTCTGGCGGGCCTGGGTTGCGGCCTTTTCGGCGTCCCCCGGCAGCTTGCTGAGAGCCTCGTCGAGCGTCTGGGTGAGGTCGGCGACGACCTGCGCCTTCTCGCCGATCTCCTTGCCGTGCTCCCTGAGGTAGGGGAGGTCCTTCTTGGCGATGCCCTGGACCTTCTCGGCGAGCTGCTGCGTACCGGCGGCGACCTGGCCGGCGCCCTGGCTGAGCTGCCTGGCCTTGGTGGCGGCCTCCGTGGTGCCCCTGCTCACGTCCCCCGCGCCCTTGCTGACGGCGCCGGAACCCTCGCCGAGCTTGCCGAGGCCGTCGGCCAGTTCGCCGGTCTTGTCCTTGGCGGTGCCGAGTCCGTTGTCGATGTCGGTGGCCCCGTCGGCCGCCTTCTGCGTCTCGTCGTGCAGGTCGGAGAAGGACACGAAGATCTTGTCGAGGAAGGCCCGCGACGACTTCGCCGAGGTCTTGGCGCGGATCTCGGAGAAGACGGTCTTCGATATCGAGCCGACGATGTAGTTGTTGGCGTCGTTCGTACGGACCTTGAGCGCGCCGGTCTGCGGGTCGTCGCCGGAGCTGGAGGCGATCCGCTTGCTGAAGTCCTTCGGCACGGTCAGGGAGAGGTAGTACGTGCCGTTCTCCAGGCCCTTGGCGGCGTCGGCGCCACTGACCTCCTCCCAGTGGAAGAACTTGCTGTCCTTGACGTTCTCGGCCAGTTCATCGCCCGCGGTGATCTTCTTGCCGTCCGCGGAGGCGCCCTGGTCGTCGTTGACGAGGGCCACCGGGATCTTGTCCAGGCGGCTGTAGGGGTCCCAGAAGGAGCAGAGGTACAGGGCTCCGTAGAGCAGGGGGATCAGCATCAGGGCGACGAGGCCCAGTCGGGGGAGCTTTCCCCTGCCGAAACGCCTGAGCTCAAGCGCGGCCAGTTTCGGCGAACGCATGCGCTGCTTCCTCCTCGTGGGTGTCGGCCGGGCCGTTCGGGCCGGGGGCGGTCGTGTCCTGGGTGGTGGATCCGGTGGTGTCCTGGGCGCCGGAAGCGGCGGTGCCCTCGGCGTCGCGACGACCGGTGCCGTCGGCGCCGGTGGTGCCGGCCTGCGCGGTGCGGACGATCAGGGCGTCCGACGGCGCGTCGCTGCCCGCGGCCACCACGGTGGTGCCGGCCAGCGCGAGGTCCCGCAGCAGCTGCCAGGCCAGGGCGCGTTCGGCCGCGGACAGCTTGAGGTCGACATCGTCGACGGCCAGCAGCCGAGGCCCGTGCATCACGGCGAGCGCGAGCGAGAGTCGCAGCGCTTCGAGGCGCTCCAGATCACGGACCGGCGTCCGCAGCCCCTTGGGCAGGGTCGTGGGGTCGAGCCCGACGGCCGCCAGTGCGGTGTCGATCCGCGCGCGGGCGGCGTCCTTGTAGCGACGGCTCCACGGCAGGGAGCCGCTCAGCGAGCCGCTGAGGCGATGGCCCAACAGGGCCTGTTCCTGGAGGTGTTCACCGGCCGTGAGGGCCGGTTCGAGGTCGGCGACGCCCGGTACGTGTGCGATCGCGGTACGGCCGCGCACCGCTCCCATCCGCTTGGGCAGTGGGAACCCGGCGACCGTCGCAGTCCCCTCGGTGATCCGCATCCGGCCGGTGAGCGCGAGCAGCAGGCAGGTACGGCCGGAACCCGAGGGGCCCTGTACAGCGATCAGCGACCCCGGTTCCGCGGAGATGTCGACACCTCTGAAAGCCCATCCCCGCGGGCCCTCGACTCCGATTCCCGTGGCGTTGACCGCCGCCCCCTGACGGGTGGTGTCCACAACACCCCTCCTTTGATCTGACTAGTCAGTCTAAAAGTGTGCCGTAAGTGCGCCCCTATTGGCCAATCGGAGCGATTTGGCGCCCGCCGGGGCCCGCCGTCGGCGGCTCGTGGCTCCGGCGAGCCCCTGCGAAGGGCGCGGGTGCCGACTTAAGGTGCCCTCACGGAGGAATCGATGGATCGCGCCACGAGTCACTCGATGAATCGCCCGGCGGGCCGCCCGGTAGGCCGCCCGTCGGCTCGTTCGACGCGCCCGGCCGCTCGTCGCTCCCGCAGGCTGGCCGCCCCGCTGATCGTGGGAGTCCTCGTCGCGACCCTCGCGCCGGCCTCGGCGCCGGGGGCGGGGGTGCCGCCACGGCCGGCGGAGGCCGAGGCCGTCGCTCCACACGCCGCGCCGGGGCGGTGCGCGAAGGATGCCGACACGGGGACCGGCGGCTATCGCGGCCGGAACGACGGCTGGACGGCGACCGCCACCCGCATCAACACCGCGGACAGCCATCACGCCTTCGTCGGCAACGGCTATCTCGGGCAGCGGGTGCCGCCCAACGGTGCCGGATACGCGGCCCCCGGCGGCAAGACCGGCTGGCCGCTCAAGACCCCGGAATACGACGGGTCGTTCGTCTCCGGGCTCTACGCCAAGGGGCCGAAGAGCGTCCAGGACAGACAGGCCATCGCGGCGATCCCCACCTGGACCACGCTCGACGTCACCACCGGCGGCGGCCGCTCCGAGACCTTCTCCTCCGCCATCCCGCCCGGCCGGATCTCCCACTACCGCCAGACGCTCTTCCTGCGCTGCGGATTCGTCCGCACCTCGCTGACCTGGACGGCCGCCGACGGCCGCGCCACCGATCTGGTCTATGACGTCTTCGCCGACCGCAACGACCCGCACACCGGCGCCGTACGGCTGCGGATGACGCCCCACTGGAGCGGCTCCGCGACCGTCACCGACGTCCTCGACGGGCGCGGCGCCCGGCGGATCTCGCCGGCCCCCGGCGCCACCGGCGCCAGCCCCGGCGCCAAGGGCACCGGCAGCACGATCGACGTGGCGTTCCGGACGGACGGCACAAAGACCGAGGGCGCCGTCGCCTCCACCCTGCGACCCGACCCCCAGGTCCACGCCGTACACGCCCAACAGACCCAGCGTGCCGGGGAATTGGGCAACCGGCAGAAGGTGACGTTCCCGGTCCGCAGCGGCCGCTCCTACGAACTCACCAAGTACGTCGGCGTGGACACCGCCCTCACCTCCCACACCCCGCGTGCCACCGCGAACGCCGCCTCGCGCCGAGCCGCCGCCCGTGGCTGGGACGCCCTCTTCGCGCGGCACTCGGCGGCCTGGCAGCGGTTGTGGCGCAGCGACATCGTGGTGAACGGTCACCGCGACCTTCAGTCCTGGGTGCGCGCGGCGCAGTACGGACTGCTGTCCAGCACCCGCGCCGGCGGCGCCAACAGCATCGGACCCACCGGCCTGACCAGCGACAACTATGCCGGCGAGATCTTCTGGGACGCCGAGACCTGGATGTACCCGGGACTGCTCGCGAGCCATCCGGTACTCGCCAAGTCGGTGGTCGACTACCGCTACCGGACCCGGGCCGGCGCCCGTGCCAACGCCGAGAAGCTCGGCTACGACGGGCTGTTCTACGCCTGGACCAGTGGCCGCAAGGGCGATCTGTGGAGCGAGTGCCACAGCTGGGACCCGCCGCACTGCCGGACCCAGAACCACCTCATGGGCGATATCTCCCTCGCCACCTGGCAGTACTACCTCGCCACCAAGGACACCACCTGGCTGAAAGCCCGCGGCTGGCCGGTCCTCAAGGGCATCGCCGCGTTCTGGGCCTCGCGGGCCACCCGCAACGCCGACGGGAGCTACTCCATCAAGAACGTCGCCGGGCCGGACGAATACAGCAACGGGGTCGACGACGCGGTGTTCACCAACGCCGGTGCCGCCACCGCGCTGCGGCACGCCACCCGCGCCGCCGCTCTCCTCGGCGAGCCGGTCCCGGCCTCCTGGAAGACCATCGCCGACAAGCTGCGGATCCCCTATGACACGCGGCGCGGCGTCTTCGAGCAGTACGCCGGATACCGCGGCAGCACCATCAAGCAGGCGGACACCGTGCTGCTGATGTACCCGCTCGAATGGCCGATGCCGCAGCGGCGGGCCGCCGACACGCTCGACCACTACGCCGCCCGCACCGACCCGGACGGCCCCGCCATGACGGACTCGGTGCACGCCATCGACGCCGCCGGCATCGGCGAGCCGGGCTGCTCGACCTACACCTATCTGCTGCGCTCCATCAAGCCGTTCGTCCGCGGGCCGTTCGTGCAGTTCTCCGAGGCGCGCGGCCACAAGGCGGGGGCGGGCGACCCGCTCGCCGGCAAGCCCGCGCAGGACTTCCTCACCGGCAAGGGCGGCTTCCTGCAGACCTTCACCCACGGCCTGACGGGCCTGCGGCTCCGCGAGGACCGGATCCGGCTCGACCCGATGCTGCCGCCGCAGCTCTCCGACGGCGTCACCCTGCGCGGACTGCACTGGCAGGGCCGGACGTACGACATCGCGCTCGGTGCGCACGAGACCACCGTGCGGCTGACCGCCGGCGCTCCGATGCGGATCGAGTCGCCGGAGGGCGAGAAGGTCGTGAGCCAGGGCGTGCCCGCCGTCCTCAAGACCCGCCGCCCGGACCTCGACCGGACCGCCAACGTCGCCCGTTGCCGGACGGCCAGGGCGACCTCCGAGGAACCCGGCCTGTACGCGGCCGCCGCGGTCGACGGCAAGGGCGCCACCGCCTGGGTGCCGAACGCCGCCACCGGCACGCTCACCGTCGACCTCGGCCGGACCACCACGGTCGGGCAGATCACCCCGCACTGGAACGCGACCCGGCCGCAGTCCCACCTCGTGCAGGTCTCGCAGGACGGAAGGCACTGGTACGGCACGGGTTACGACGGCCGGATGCCTGCCCGGTACGTACGGGTCACGGTCCACGGCGCCGCCGGCGCCAAGCAGCACCCCGGGATCGCCGAGCTGACGGTGGCCGATCCGCCCGCGAAGTGACCCTTCCGCCCGTCCCTGGGCGCCTGCGCCCCCATGCCTCGGCCCAATGCGCTGCGTTGAGCGCCGCCTGTCAGCTTCCGGTCGGCAGGCGGTCGTACGAGCGGAAGGTGTAGAAGGCCGTCGCCGATATTTTGCTCTGCCCGGAGGGCGCGGGGAGGCCGAGCCGCCTGTCGACCAGCTTGCCGAGCGGGCCGCAGCCGTACGAGCGCGGTGCGGCGAAGGCCGTGTCATGCACCGCGAACCTCAGGATCGGCGGCTCCTTGGAGACCCACTCCGTGGTGCCGTCCTGGAGGAAGCGGAGCTTCACCGGATCGGCGTCCGCACCGATCGTGCAGTGCTCGTCCAGCATCGGGTGCTGGAGCCGGAATTTCATATCGAGCGCGCCTCGGTGCACGCCGTCCGAGTAGAAGTCGGAGAAGCCGGCGTACTGCGGCAGCAGCCGCAGCGCGCCGCCGAACGGCGCGGGAGCGTTGTCCACTCGCGTCGGGCCCGCGCGCAGGCCGCCGAAGACCTGGCCCTTGCCGCCGTCCGGCAGGGGGCCTTCGGCGTTGGTGGCGGCCATGGGGGCGAGGGTCCTTATGTCCAGCGCGCCGAGCTTGATGCTGCTGTGCATGACGAACACCTCGCACCGCCACTTGGCGGGGTCGGCGCCCGCCGGCAGCGCCGGGCAGTCCCGGAAGTCGAACAAGGCGGGGTCCGCGCCGCAGCCCGCGGTGGTGCGGGCGGTCGACGGCATGGACGCCGCGGCGGTCGTGGTCGTACCGGCGATCAGGGCGGCGGCGGTGCCGCCTGCGAGTGCCACCGCGACGCGGCAGCGAGTCCGTTGCTTCATGTCACTCAGCGTGACCTCCGCGTGGCTCGGATCCATCAGGGATGTCCCCTACACACCCCTGAGTCGTCCCCGATACCGCCTCAGGGCCCGCCCCTGATTCCGGACCCGATTTACGGCAGGAGTGTTGCAGCGGGATGAAATCCGCCCGCGACAGCGTTGGTGCCTTGCGACAAGGTCGAGGTGTGGGAGGCAGCGCGTGGCGCGGACGGATGCGGGACGACAAGGCTGGGCGCGGCGGCTGAGCCGCGACTGTTGGCGGTACAAAAAGGATGTGCTGCTCGCGCTCGGCGCCTCGCTCGCGGGGATGGCCGTCATGGCGCTGGTCCCGCTCGTACCGAAGCTGATCATCGACGATGTGATCGTCAAGCACGAACGGTCGCTGGCTCCCTGGGCCGCCCTGCTGGTCGCCGCCGCGATCGCCGTCTACGCCCTCACCTACGTCCGCCGTTTCTACGGCGGCCGACTCGCCCTGGACACCCAGCACGACCTGCGGACCAGGATGTTCGCCTCGATCGCCCGGCTGGACGGCCGACGGCAGGACGAGCTGAGCACCGGCCAGGTCGTCGGCCGCGCCACCAGCGATCTTCAGCTCATCCAGGGCCTGCTGTTCATGGTCCCGATGATGATCGGCAACGTCCTGCTCTTCGTGATCTCCCTGGTCGTGATGGCGGTCCTCTCGCCGCTGCTCACCGTCGTCGCGCTGGCAGTCGCCCCGGCCCTGTGGTTCATCGCCAAGCACAGCCGCGCCCGCCTCTTCCCGGCCACCTGGTACGCACAGGGCCAGGCCGCCGCGGTGGCCGGCGTCGTGGACGGCGCGGTCTCCGGCGTCCGCGTCGTCAAGGGCTTCGGGCAGGAGGAACAGGAGACCGGCAAGCTGCGCGAGGTCAGCCGCAGGCTGTTTGCCGGGAGGATGCGGACGGTCCGCCTCAACGCCCGCTACACCCCCGCTCTGCAGGTCGTACCGGCGCTGGGCCAGGTGGCGATGCTGGCCGTCGGCGGCTGGATGGCCACTCAGGGGCAGGTCACCCTCGGCACCTTCGTCGCCTTCTCCACCTATCTCGCGCAGCTCGTCGGCCCCGTCCGGATGCTGGCGATGATGCTGACCATCGGCCAGCAGGCGCGGGCCGGAGTGGAGCGGGTCTACGAGCTGATCGACACCGAGCCGATGATCGAGGAGCGCGCGGACGCCCACGAGCTGCCCGCCGACGCCCCGGCCACCGTCGAATTCGACGCCGTGACCTTCGCCTACGCACCGCCGCACACCGAGGACCTCGGGGACGAAGGGGACGCCGCGGACGAGGACGGCGCCCAGGACGGCTGGGGCGCCGCCCGTTCCGAGTGTCCCGCCTCCGGTTCCGCCCGCCCCGTCCTCGACGGCTTCTCGCTCCGTATGGAAGCGGGCGAGACCGTCGCCGTCGTCGGCACCTCCGGCAGCGGCAAGTCCACCGTCTCCCTGCTGCTGCCGCGTTTCTACGACGTCTCCGCAGGCCGTGTCCTGGTCGGCGGCCACGACGTACGCGACCTGACCCTGGAATCCCTGCGGGGCGCCATCGGCCTGGTCCCGGAGAGCAGCTTCCTGTTCTCCGACTCCATACGCGACAACATCGCCTACGGCCACCCGGACGCCACCGACGAGCAGGTGCGCGCCGCGGCCCGCGCCGCCCAGGCCGACGGCTTCATATCGGAGCTGCCCGAGGGCTATGACACCAAGGTCGGCGAACAGGGGCTCAGCCTCTCCGGGGGCCAGCGGCAGCGCGTCGCGCTGGCCCGCGCCATCCTCACCGACCCCCGGCTGCTGGTCCTGGACGATGCGACCTCAGCGGTCGACGCCCGCGTGGAACACGAGATACACGAGGCGCTGCGCCGCGTCATGGCGGGCCGTACGACCCTGCTCATCGCGCACCGCGCCTCCACCCTGGCGCTCGCCGACCGGGTCGCCGTTCTCGACGGCGGGCGGCTGGTCGACATCGGCACGCAGGAGGAGCTGGAGGCCCGCTGTGCGCTCTACCGCAGGCTGCTGACCGACCCGGAGGAGCTGGGCGACGTCAAGCACGACCCGGCGGGCGCACTGGCCGGCGCCTTCAGCGGCGAGTACGCCGCGACCGGTCTGCTGGAGCCCGGCCCGGCCGCCACCGCGCCGGCCGCCACCGCGTCCGCCGGCACCATCACCCCCGAGCTGTGGGTCCGCCGCGAGCAGGACGCCGAGGCGGGCGCCGCCGGACCGGTCGCGGCGGCGGCCGTCGCGGCAGGCCCCGGCATGGCCGCCGCGATGGCCGGCCTGCCCGCCACACCCGAGCTGCTCGCCCAGGTTTCCGCGCTGCCACCGGCCACCGACACACCGGACGTCGACGAGGACCGGGCGGTGCGCCCCGAGCGCTCCTACGGTCTGCGCAGACTGCTGCACGGCTTCGGCGGGCCGCTGGCCTTCGCCCTGGCCCTGGTCGCGGTGGACGCCCTCGCCGCCCTGCTGGTGCCGATCCTGATCCGGCAGGGCATCGACGAGGGTGTACGCCGCGGTGTGCTGGCCGGTGTCTGGACGGCCGCCGCGCTCGCCCTGGCCGTCGTCCTCGCCCAGTGGGCCGCCCAGGTCGGCGCCTACCGGATGACCGGCCGCACCGGCGAACGGGTCCTCTACTCGCTCCGCCTCAAGATCTTCGCCCAGCTGCAGCGCCTCGGCCTCGACTACTACGAGCGCGAACTGACCGGCAAGATCATGACCCGGATGACCACGGACGTGGACGCGCTGTCCACGTTCCTGCAGACCGGCCTGGTCACCGCGGTCGTCTCGATGCTGACGTTCTTCGGCATACTCATCGCACTCCTCGCCATCGACATCCAGCTGGCCCTGGTCGTCTTCGCCACCCTCCCGCCGCTGATCATCGGCACGTACTTCTTCCGCAAGCAGAGCGTCAAGGCCTACGAGCTGGCCCGCGAGCGGATCAGCGTCGTCAACGGCGACCTCCAGGAGAACGTGGCCGGCCTGCGGATCGTCCAGGCGTTCCGGCGCGAGGGGCGCGGCATGGAGCGGTTCGCGGACCGCAGCGACGCCTACCGGCGGGCCCGGGTCCGCGGCCAGTTCCTGATATCCGTCTACTTCCCGTTCGTCCAGCTGCTGTCGTCCGTCGCGGCGGCGCTGGTCCTCATAGTCGGCGCCGGCCGGGTCGGCTCGAACACCCTCACCGCCGGCGCGCTGGTCGCCTATCTGCTCTACATCGACCTGTTCTTCGCGCCCGTCCAGCAGCTCTCCCAGGTCTTCGACGGCTACCAGCAGGCGTCCGTATCGCTCGGCCGTATCCAGGAGCTGCTGCGCGAGCCCACCACCACCCCGCCCGCCGAGCGGCCGCGCGAGGTGCCCGCGCTGCGCGGCGAGATCACCTTCGACACGGTGCACTTCCGCTACGGCGGACACGATGACCAGGCCGAACAGGCCCTGGACGGCATAGACCTCACCATCCCCGCGGGCCAGACGGTGGCCTTCGTCGGGGAGACCGGCGCCGGCAAGTCCACCCTCGTCAAGCTGGTCGCCCGGTTCTACGACCCGTCGTCTGGCGCCGTCCGCATCGACGGCACCGACCTGCGCGAACTGGACCTGACCGACTACCGCCGCCGCCTCGGCGTGGTCCCCCAGGAGTCCTACCTCTTCGCCGGTACGGTCCGCGACGCCATCGCCTATGGCCGCCCTGACGCCACCGACGCCGAGGTGGAGGCCGCGGCCCGCGCCGTCGGTGCGCACACCATGATCGCCACCCTGGACGGCGGCTATCTCCACGAGGTCGCCGAACGCGGACGCAACCTCTCCGCAGGCCAGCGCCAGCTGCTCGCCCTCGCCCGCGCCGAACTCGTCGACCCGGACGTGCTGTTGCTGGACGAGGCCACGGCCGCCCTGGACCTCGCCACCGAGGCCGTCGTCAACCAGGCCACCGACCGCCTCGTCGGCCGCCGGACGACCCTCGTGGTCGCCCACCGTCTGACCACCGCGGCCCGCGCGGACCGCGTCGTGGTCATGGATCGCGGCAGGGTCGTCGAGGACGGCACACATGCCCAGCTCCTCGCCCACGACGGCCGCTACGCGGAGCTGTGGCGCACCTTCACCGGTGAGGCGGAGTCGCTGGTGGCCTGAGTTCCGGCGCCGGGAGACGAGGGCGGTACCCCCCCTTGAGGGGGGTGCCGCCCTCCCCCTCAAGGGGGCTGGTGGTGCCCCGGACTCGCCGATAGGTTCAGCCCGACCTTTGCTATCCCAAGGGGAGGGTGCATGCGCAAGGCCATCAGATGGCTGCTGTCGCTCGTCGTGCTCATAGGCACGGTAGGGGCCGGCAGCGCTGCGGCAGGAGCGGCCACCGCCGCCGAGCCGAAGACCAAGGACATAAAAGACCGGCTCCTCGCCATACCGGGCATGAGCCTCATCGAAGAGAAGCCGGTCGACGGCTACCGCTATTTCGTCCTGAACTACACCCAGCCGATTGACCACCGGCACCCCGACAAGGGGACTTTCCAGCAGCGACTGACCGTGCTGCACAAGTCGGTGAACCGCCCGACGGTGTTCTTCACCTCCGGCTACAACGTCAGCACCACCGCCACCCGCAGCGAACCGACAAAGATTATCGACGGTAACCAAGTCTCCCTGGAATACCGTTACTTCACCCCGTCGAGGCCCACGCCCACCGACTGGAAAAAGCTGGACATCAAGCAGGCCGCGAATGACCAGCACCGTATTTTCAAGGCGCTGCACCGCATCTACGGCAAGAACTGGATCGCCACCGGCGGCAGCAAGGGCGGCATGACCGCGACGTACTACCGCCGCTTCTTCCCGCACGACATGAACGGCACCGTCGCCTACGTCGCACCCAACGACGTCAAGAACGACGAGGACGCGGCGTACGACCGGTTCTTCAAGACCGTCGGCACCGCCCAGTGCCGCGCCGACCTCGCCGCCATCGAGCGCGAGGCGCTGGTGCGCCGCGAGGAAATGGTCGACCGTTTCCAGAAGTGGGCGGACAAGGAGAAGCAGACCTTCACGCGCGTCGGCAATGCCGACCGGGCCTATGAAGTCATGGTCACGGACCTGGTGTTCGGCTTCTGGCAGTACCAGCCGGCCGAGACCGCCTGCGCCGAGGTGCCCAAGCCGACCGTTTCCACCGACGACCTGTGGAAGTGGATGGACGAGGTCGGCGGCTTCGGCAGCTACACCGACCAGGGAATGGAGCCGTATACGCCGTACTACTACCAGGCGGGCACCCAGCTCGGTGAGCCCGGCTACCAGTACCCGAATGTGGCCGACCTCCTGAAGTACCCGGGAATCAACAATTCCCGGTCGTTCGTGCCGAAGGACATTCCGATGGACTTCGACAAGAGCGCGATGCCGGATGTCGACAAGTGGGTGCGCAAGCACGCGAACCGGATGATGTTCGTCAACGGCCAGTGGGACCCGTGGAGTTCGGAGCACTTCGAGGTCGGCGCGGGCGCCCGTGACTCGTATGTGTTCACCGTGCCCGGCGGCAACCACGGCTCGAACATCGCCAAGCTGAAGGACGCCGACCGCGCCAAGGCCACCGCCGAACTCCTCGACTGGGCCGGCGTCAAGGCCCCGGGGGAGCGCAAGGCCGCCCCGCAGCTCCCCTACGACAAGAAGCTGGACAAGCAGGAGAGCCGGCGGATGCCGATGCTCCTGCCGTAAGCACGGCACAGCAGCGCAGAGACAAGGGCGCGCTCCCTCCGGACGGGGGGAGCGCGCCCTGTTGGTGGTCGGGCACGCGCGTCGGTACGCCGGCCTCGGCCCGGACTCAGTACGTCAGCCCGTGCCCGATCGGATAGAGGACGACGGCCGGGGCGTCGGCGCGCATCACCGGGACCGGCAGCGTGCCCCGCGGGTTCCGCTGCCCGGCGATCACCCGCGCCGCGGCCCGCAGCTCCACATCCGTCCACGAGTAGCTCGCCAGCCCCGCCTCGACGCCCGCCAACTGCGCGATGTCGTACGGATTGCGGACGGCCAGTTGCACCACCGGCTTCCCCGTGGCGAGCAGCGCGCCGACCAGCTTGCGCTGGGGCGAATCCGCGGTGACGTTGTACGTGGCGATCACCGCGGCGTCCCGCCGGCGCAGCGCCGCGGCGGCCTGGTCGATCTGTGCCTGCGTCGGCGTCAGGCCGGTGGGCAGCGCGGTCGCCGTGAAGCCCAGCTCGGTGAGGGCCTTCGCCAGGACCGTGGTCGGCGGGCCGCCCGTACCGGACGGCGCGGCCGCGTCGACGCCCACCACCAGCACCTCGCGCTCCCGGCGCCGCGACAGCGGCAGCAGCCCGCCGTCGTTGCGCAGCAGGGTGGTGGTGCGGTCCGCGATCCGGTCGGCGGTGGCCAGATGAGGGCGGGTGCCGACCGCCCGGTCCACCGCCCGGTGCGTGGTGTAGGGATCGGCGAACAGGCCGCGCCGCTCCTTGAGCAGCAGGATGCGCAGCAGCTTCCGGTCGATGTCGGGCCAGGTCAGCTCGCCGTCCTTGAGCGCCTTGAGGACGGCGTCGTGCGCGAGGGCCAGGTCCGGCGGGTTGAGCAGCTGGTCGACGCCCGCCCTGAGGGCGAGGACCGGCACCCGGGCGTCGCCGTACTTCACCCGTACGCCCTCCATGCCGAGTGAATCCGTCACCACCACGCCGTCGTATCCGAGGCGTTCGCGCAGGATGCCGGTGAGGATCGGCCGGGAGAGGGTGGCCGGGTCCTCGCTCGCGTCGAAGGCGGGGACGACGATATGCGCCGTCATGATCGAATCGATGCCGGCGGCGATCGCGGCCCGGAAGGGCGGGGCGTCCAGCCGCTCCCACTCCTCGGCGGTGTGGTGTATGTACGGCAGCCCGACATGGCTGTCGGTGTCGGTGTCGCCGTGCCCGGGGAAGTGCTTGGCGCAGGCCGCGACTCCGGCGCCCTGATAGCCCTTCACCTCGGCGGCGACCATACGGGCCACGGCCTGCGGATCCGCGCCGAAGGAGCGTACGCCGATGACCGGGTTGGCCGGGTTGACGTTGACGTCCGCGTCCGGCGCGTAGTCCTGCCGGATGCCCATCGCGTACAGCTCCTCGCCGGCGATCCGGGCCACCGTACGGGCGTCGTCGCGGGAGCCGGACGCGCCGAGCGCCATCGCCCCGGGGAAGAGCGTGGCGGGCGCGCCGACACGGGCCACGATGCCGTGTTCCTGGTCCGTGGCGAGGAGCAGGGGGATGGGGACGCGCTGGTCGGCGGCGGCCTTCTGGATGCCGTTGGAGAGGTCGGCGATCTGGTGCGGGTCACGGGTGTTGTGCGCCCAGCCGAAGTAGATGATGCCGCCGACGTGGTACCTGGCGATCAGCTCGGCGGCGTTGGCGACCCCGATCTCCTTCTGGTTCGCCGCGGCGTCGGCCGGATCCGGGGCGGTCGCGGAGTGCCCGTAGACCCGCATCACGAAGAGCTGGCCGACCTTTTCCTCCGGGGTCATACGGGAGATGAGGGCGCGCAGCCGGGCCAGGACGGCGGGGGCGGGGGCGGCGTCGGGGGAGTGCGGCTGGCGCCCGATGGCGGGCCCGGCGGCGTGTGCGGCGGCGCCCGTGGCACAGGCGGCGGCCGCGGCGGCCGCGCTGGTCAGGAGGGTACGTCTGGAGTGCATGTGCGCTCCTTCCGGAGGGCTTCCTCGGCGAAGTGAAGGAAACTTCCAAGGAGACACGGATAGCCGGAAAACTATTGCCGGTCAATGACTGGGCGAGTGGTGGCGTCCAGGTATTGCGGGGCGGGCGACGATGTGTGATGAGGCGTCAGTCGGCACGTGCGGGCGGTGGGTCGGGCGGGCAGCGGGTCGGACTGTCAGGGGCAGGGGCAGGGGCAGGGGCAGGGACAGGAGCACGGGCACGGGCGGGGCGCCGCCGGGTCGGGCTCATGAGGCAGGTGGCGCGGGCGGCGGCGCGGGGACGGGCGCGTCGAGGAGGCGTTGCAGTTGCTCGCGGCCCGCGGACAGCAGGGCGGGCAGCTCGGCCGCCTGCGGGTACCAGCGCTTTTCGTACTCCCAGCAGAGCCAGCCGGGCTCCGGGCCGACCGCGCCGCCCTGCCCACCGGGCCCGGGGTCGAGCGTGGCCAGGACGTCCGCCAGCGGCAACGCGCCGGCTCCCAGCGGCAGTGGAGTGCCGTCCTCGGCCGAGGCGACGTCCTTGACCTGGACATAGCCCAGATAGGGGGCGAGCGCGGCGTGGGTGGCGGCGGGCTCCTCACCGCCGAGCCAGCTGTGCAGGACGTCCCAGAGCGCGCCGATGCTGTGGTGTCCCACCAGGCCCAGGATGCGGGCGGCGGCCGCGCCCGTACGGTGCGAGTCATGGGTCTCCAGCAGCACCCGGACGCCCCGGTCGGCGGCCAGCGGCGCCACCGCGGCCAGCCGGCGGGCGGCGTCCGCCTCGGCCTCGGCCGCCGGGCGGTCCTCGCCGCCGGGGAAGACCCGCACGAACGGCGCCCCCAGGTCGGCGGCGAGGAACACCAGCTCGGTGAGCTCCTGCCGCAGCTCCTCCTCACCGGCCGCGTCCAGGCCGGCGGCGACCCTGGCGTATCCGGCGACGGCCAGGATCTCGACCCCGGCGTCCGCGAACTGCCCGCGCACGGCGGTCCGTTCACGCAACCCGATCAGCGGGTGCACCGGCTCCTCCGGATGGGCGCGCAGCTCGACCCCCTGGTATCCGGCGCCGGTGGCCAGCCGGAGGACATCGGCCACCGGCATCCCCGGCACCCCGAGCGTGGAGAACGCGAACCGCGTCCCGCCGTCGGTGCCGCCCCTGCTGTTCCCCGTACCGCTGTCCATTGCGCTCCTCAGGTCGCCCGAGCCGGTCTGCGTCGTCGCAAGAGTTGCTGGTCCGACCACGCTAGCGCGGGCCACTGACAACGCAGCGGACGCCGCAGCTTCGCGGTTCGGCGCCGGGGATGGGCTAGCCTCCGGCGGCAGCGGGGGGTGCGCGCAAGACCAGGGATCACGATTCCAATCCCGAGAGGGGCCCGGCCGTGACACGCACGACCGTACGCATCGCCATGAACGGCGTGACCGGACGCATGGGATACCGCCAGCATCTGGTCCGCTCCATCCTCGCCCTGCGTGACCAGGGCGGCCTCGACCTGGGCGACGGGACGGTGATCTGGCCCGAGCCGGTGCTCGTCGGCCGCTCCGCGCACAAACTGCGGGCGCTGGCCGAACGGCACGGCCTGGAGCACTGGAGCGCCGACCTGGACGCCGTACTGGCCGACGGCGCCATCGACATCTACTTCGACGCCCAGGTCACCACCGCCCGCGAGGAGGCCGTACGGAAGGCGATCGCCGCCGGCAAGCACCTGTACGTGGAGAAGCCCACCGCCACCGGGCTGGCCGGCGCGCTGAAACTGGCCCGGCTGGCCCAGGACGCGGGCGTCAAACACGGCGTCGTCCAGGACAAGCTCTTCCTGCCCGGCCTGCGCAAGCTCCGCCGCCTCGTCGAGGGCGGCTTCTTCGGCCGTGTGCTGTCCGTACGGGGCGAGTTCGGCTACTGGGTCTTCGAGGGCGACTGGCAGCCGGCGCAGCGCCCCTCCTGGAACTACCGCGCCGAGGACGGCGGTGGCATCGCGGCCGACATGTTCCCGCACTGGGAGTACCTGCTGCACGAACTGTTCGGGCCGGTCAGGACCGTACAGGCGCAGATCACCACGCATGTTCCGCGCCGCTGGGACGAGTCGGGCACACCGTACGACGCCACCGCCGACGACGCCGCGTACGGCATCCTGGAGCTGGCGGGCGGTGTCATCGCGCAGATCAACTCCTCCTGGGCGGTGCGGGTGCACCGCGACGAACTGGTGGAGTTCCAGGTGGACGGCACCGAGGGCTCGGCCGTCGCCGGGCTGCGCGGCTGCCGGACGCAGCATCGCGCGGGCACCCCCAGGCCGGTCTGGGATCCGGACGTTCCGGTGACCGAGCCGTTCCGCGCGCAGTGGCAGGAAGTCCCCGACAACGCCGACTTCGACAACGGCTTCAAGGCGCAGTGGGAGCTGTTCCTGCGCCATGTGGTCCGCGATGAGCCCTGGCGCTGGGACCTGCTGGCCGGCGCCCGGGGAGTGCAGCTCGCCGAACTGGCCCTGCGCTCGTCCCAGGAGGGCCGCCGGCTGGACGTACCGGAGCTGACCCGGTGACCGCCCCGGTGACCGCGCCCCCGTCCCGGCGCCGCCCGCCGCGCGCCCGTACGGTCTTCGCCGCCGCCCATGTGGTCGCCGATCCGCTCGCCGACACCACCCCGCAGGGCCCGGCCGCCCTCGACTGGGACGCCACCCTCGCCTTCCGCCACCACTTGTGGTCGCACGGTCTGGGGGTGGCCGAGGCGATGGACACCGCGCAGCGCGGGATGGGCCTGGACTGGCCGGCCGCCGCGGAACTCATCCGCCGCTCCGCCGCCGAGGCGCGCACCGTCGGCGGCCTGCTGGCCTGTGGGGTCGGCACCGACCAACTCCCCTCCACAGGAGCATCGTTGGCGGAGATCCGGCGCGCCTACGAGGAGCAGCTCGGGCTCGTCGAGGACGCCGGTGGCCGGCCGGTCCTGATGGCGTCCCCGCAGCTCGCGGCGGCCGCCACCGGCCCCGCCGATTACCAGGAGCTGTACGGGCACCTGCTGCGCCAGGCGACGGAACCGGTCGTCCTGCACTGGCTCGGCCCGATGTTCGCCCCGGCGCTGGAGGGCTATTGGGGCAGCACGGATCTCGACGCCGCCATGGACACGTTCCAGCAGATCATCGCCGACAACCCCGGCAAGGTGGACGGCGTCAAGGTCTCCCTCCTGGACGCCGAGCGGGAGGTGGCGCTGCGCCGCCGGCTGCCGGACACCGTGCGCTGCTACACGGGCGACGACTTCCACTACCCCGAGCTGATCGCCGGCGACGACCACGGCTTCAGCCACGCTCTGCTCGGTATCTTCGACCCGCTGGCACCCCTGGCCGCCGAGGCGGTACGCCTCCTGGACGACGCGGACCCCGAGGGCACCGTGCGATTCCGGGCCGCCCTGGACCCGACCGTCGCGCTCTCCCGGCACCTGTTCCAGGCGCCCACCCGCTACTACAAGACCGGCGTGGTGCTGCTGGCCTGGCTCGCCGGGCACCAGTCGCACTTCAGCATGGTCGGCGGCCTGCAATCGGCCCGCTCGCTGCCGCATCTGCGGCGCGCCTACGAACTGGCCGACGGACTCGGCCTGTTCCCGGACCCGGAGCTCGCCGCCGCCCGGATGGGCACGCTGCTCGCGGTCTACGGGGTGGCGGACACATGAGCCACAGCACTCCCTCTCTCCTCGCCCGCCTGAGCCTCAATCAGGAGACCGTCCGGCAGTGGTCGCTCCCGGAGCTGGCCGACGGGTGCGCGCGGGCGGGCCTACGAGGCGTCGGCCTGTGGCGCGCGCCCGTGCGGGACTACGGGGTGGCCGCGGCCGCCCGGCTCGTACGGGATGCCGGGCTGACCGTCACCAGCCTGTGCCGCGGCGGGTTCTTCACCGCCCTGGACCCGGCCGAGCGGGCGGCCGCCCTGGACGACAACCGGGCGGCCGTCGACGAGGCCGCCGCCCTGGGGACGGACACCCTCGTCCTGGTCTCCGGCGGGCTGCCGGCCGGCAGCCGCGATCTGCACGGCGCCCGGGAGCGGATCGCGGACGCACTGGCCGAGCTGGCGCCGTACGCCGCCGAGCGGGGCGTACGGCTGGCGATCGAACCGCTGCACCCGATGTACGCGGCCGACCGGTGCGTGGTCTCCACGCTCGCCCAGGCGCTCGACCTCGCCGAGCGGTTCCCCGCGGCCCAGGTGGGGGTGGTCGTGGACACCTACCACCTGTGGTGGGACGACACGATCGGCGCGCAGATCGCCCGCGCGGGCGGCGCCGGAGGGGCGGCGGGGGCCGGTTCGCGGATCGCGGCGTTCCAGCTCGCCGACTGGATCACGCCGCTGCCCGAGGGCGTCCTCCTGGGGCGCGGGCAGCTGGGCGACGGGTCGGTGGATCTGCGGTGGTTCCGGGAGCGGGTCGATGCGGCCGGCTACCGGGGACCCGTCGAGGTGGAGATCTTCAACCCGGCGCTGTGGGCGCGGGACGGGGCTCAGGTGCTGGCCGAGGTGGTGGACCGCTTCACGGCGCACGTCGGGTGAGACCGCGCCCGCCTACGTCCGCCGGCGCCGATCCGTACCGCGGGTGACCGGAAAACAACTCAGCGAATCTGCGCAACCGTTGCCGGTCCACGCGTGTCATAGCTGGCGTCGGCCTCGTAGGGGGACGGTTCCGGGGGGGATCCGGGGGCCGGCACGGAGGGGGATTCGAGGGGCCCGGACATCGGACGGGCCCCTCGATGATGCTCGGGCGGGTCCGGGCGCGGGGGCCGGGCACCGGCTCCCGGCGCGTTGTCGGACCCCGGCGGTACCGTCGGGAGCATGGTCAACGCAGCCGTGGTCGAAGGGGTCCTGGAGCGGATCACCTACGCCAACGAGGAGAGCGGTTACACGGTCGCCCGCGTCGACACCGGCCGCGGCTCGGGTGATCTCCTCACCGTCGTCGGCGCGTTGCTCGGCGCGCAGCCGGGGGAGTCGCTGCGCATGGAGGGCCGCTGGGGTTCCCATCCGCAGTACGGCAAGCAGTTCACCGTCGAGAACTACACCACCGTCCTGCCGGCCACGATCCAGGGCATCCGGCGCTATCTCGGCTCCGGCCTGATCAAGGGCATCGGGCCGCGCATCGCCGACCGCATCACCGAGCACTTCGGCACGGACACCCTCGACGTCATCGAGAAGGAGCCCAAGCGCCTTATCGAGGTCCCCGGCCTGGGCCCCAAGCGGACCAAGATGATCGGCGCGGCCTGGGAGGAGCAGAAGGCCATCAAGGAGGTCATGGTCTTCCTCCAGGGCGTCGGCGTCTCGACCTCCATCGCGGTGCGGATCTACAAGAAGTACGGCGACGCCTCCATCTCCGTCGTCCGCAACCAGCCCTACCGCCTCGCCGCGGACGTCTGGGGCATCGGCTTCCTGACCGCCGACCGCATCGCCCAGTCCGTCGGCATCCCGCACGACAGCCCGGACCGCGTCAAGGCGGGCCTGCAGTACGCCCTGTCGCAGTCCACCGACCAGGGGCACTGCTACCTCCCCGAGGAGCAACTGATCGCGGACGCGGTGAAGTTGCTCCAGGTCGACACCGGCCTGGTCATCGACTGCCTGGCCGAGCTGGCCGCGGACCCCGAGGGGGTGGTCCGCGAGCAGCTGCCCGCCGGGGAGGACGGCGTGCCGGTCACCGCGGTCTATCTGGTGCCGTTCCACCGCGCCGAGATCTCGCTCGCCGGCCGGCTGACCCGGCTGCTGCGTACCGACGACGACCGGATGCCCGCCTTCCAGGACGTCGCCTGGGACAAGGCGCTGGCATGGCTCGCCCGGCGTACGGGCGCCGAGCTGGCCCCGGAGCAGCAGGCGGCGGTGCGGCTGGCGCTGACCCGGAAGGTGGCGGTGCTCACCGGCGGCCCCGGCTGCGGCAAGTCCTTCACGGTCCGTTCCGTGGTCGAGCTGGCCCGCGCCAAGAACGCCAAGGTGGTGCTGGCCGCGCCCACCGGCCGCGCGGCCAAGCGGCTCTCCGAGCTCACCGGGGCGGACGCCTCCACCGTCCACCGCCTCCTGGAGCTCAAGCCGGGCGGGGACGCCGCGTACGACGCCGACCGGCCGCTGGACGCCGATCTGGTGGTGGTCGACGAGGCGTCGATGCTGGATCTGCTGCTCGCCAACAAGCTCGTCAAGGCCGTGCCGCCCGGTGCGCATCTGCTGCTGGTCGGGGACGTCGATCAGCTGCCGTCGGTCGGCGCGGGCGAGGTGCTGCGTGATCTGCTCGTAGAGTCCGGGCCGGTGCCGGCCGTCCGGCTGACCCGGATCTTCCGGCAGGCCCAGCAGTCCGGGGTGGTCACCAACGCCCATCGCATCAACGCGGGCGTGCCGCCGCTGACGACCGGCCTGCGGGACTTCTTCCTGTTCGCCGAGGAGGACGGCGAGGAGGCGGGGCGGCTGACTGTCGATGTGGCGGCCCGCCGGATCCCCGCGAAGTTCGGCCTCGACCCGCGCCGGGACGTCCAGGTGCTGGCCCCCATGCACCGCGGCCCGGCCGGCGCGGGCGTGCTGAACGGCCTGCTCCAGCAGGCCGTCACCCCGGCCCGCCCGGACCTGCCCGAGCGCCGTTTCGGCGGCCGGGTCTTCCGTGTGGGTGACAAAGTCACCCAGATCAGAAACAACTATGAGAAGGGCCGCAACGGCGTCTTCAACGGCACGGTCGGCGTGGTGACCGCGCTGGACACCGACGAACAGCGGCTGACGGTGCTCACCGACGAGGACGAGCAGGTCCCCTACGACTTCGACGAACTGGACGAGCTCGCCCACGCCTATGCCGTGACGATCCACCGCTCGCAGGGTAGTGAATATCCAGCGGTGGTGATTCCGGTCACCACGAGCGCCTGGATGATGCTGCAGCGCAATCTGTTGTATACCGCCGTGACCAGGGCAAAACGTCTGGTCGTCCTTGTCGGCTCCCGGAAGGCGCTGGGGCAGGCCGTGCGCACCGTATCCGCCGGTCGGCGGTGCACGGCGCTGGATCACCGACTCGGCGGCGCGTTGTGATGTGCCGCCTCTTTCTCAATCGGGATGAAAGGGAGCAGGATGGGCACTCGTACGGCACTGAGTGCCGCGACGAGGCCCTATGGCCGACCCCGAGTGCACATCCAAGGTCCAAATGGGGGAAGGTATAGGCAGTCAGGGCACCTCGAAGAAGAGGCACAACGTCGGTGAGGGATGACGTGAGCGACAACTCTGTAGTACTGCGTTACGGGGACGGCGAATACAGCTACCCGATCGTCGACAGCACCGTCGGCGACAAGGGCTTCGACATCTCGAAGCTGCGCGCCCAGACCGGTCTGGTGACCCTGGACTCCGGTTACGGCAACACCGCGGCATATAAATCCGCGATCACCTATCTCGACGGTGAACAGGGGATTCTTCGTTACCGCGGGTACCCGATCGAGCAGCTCGCAGAGCGCAGCACGTTCGTCGAGACCGCGTACCTCCTGATCAACGGTGAGCTCCCGACCGTCGACGAACTGGCGAATTTCAAGCAGGACATCACCTACCACACCCTGCTGCACGAGGACGTCAAGCGCTTCTACGACGGCTTCCCCCGGGACGCGCACCCGATGGCGATGCTGTCGTCGGTGGTCAGCGCGCTGTCGACCTTCTACCAGGACAGCCACAACCCGTTCGACGAGCAGCAGCGTCATATCTCGATGGTCCGCCTGCTGGCCAAGCTTCCGACGATCGCTGCGTACGCGTACAAGAAGTCGGTCGGCCACCCGGTCGTCTACCCGCGCAACGACCTCGGCTATGTCGAGAACTTCCTGCGGATGACGTTCTCCGTGCCCGCCGCCGAGTACGAACTCGACCCGGTCGTGGTCAGCGCCCTGGACAAGCTGCTGATCCTGCACGCGGACCACGAGCAGAACTGCTCGACCTCCACCGTGCGTCTGGTCGGCTCCTCGCAGGCGAACCTCTTCGCCTCGATCTCCGCCGGTATCAACGCCCTGTGGGGCCCCCTGCACGGTGGCGCCAACCAGTCCGTGCTGGAGATGCTGGAAGGCATCCAGCGCGACGGCGGCGACGTCGACTCCTTCATCCGCAAGGTGAAGAACAAGGAAGACGGCGTGAAGCTCATGGGCTTCGGGCACCGCGTCTACAAGAACTTCGACCCCCGGGCGAAGATCATCAAGGCGGCGGCGCACGACGTCCTCTCGGCCCTCGGCAAGTCCGACGAGCTGCTGGACATCGCCCTCAAGCTGGAGGAGCACGCGCTGTCCGACGACTACTTCGTCTCGCGCAAGCTCTACCCGAACGTCGACTTCTACACCGGCCTGATCTACCGGGCCATGGGCTTCCCGACCGAGATGTTCACCGTGCTCTTCGCGCTCGGCCGGCTCCCCGGCTGGATCGCCCAGTGGCACGAGATGATCACCGAGCCCGGCTCCCGTATCGGCCGTCCGCGGCAGATCTACACGGGCGTCATCGAGCGCGACTTCGTGCCGGTGGAGCAGCGCTGACCGGCGTCCGCCTGCGGTAGCCGCGAGCGAGCGGACAAGAGAAAGCGCCCCGCCTCCGGATCCCCCCACGGGTCCAGAGTGCGGGGCGCTTCCCTTTTCCCGGGTCGGATTCCCCCCACGGGATCCGTCCGGGCGTCTCGGGTCGCACCGCGATCTGCCGGGACGCGCACATTCGGGAGGGCCGCTCAAAGCTCCCCGGGCGCGTCGCCCCGGCCACGCGTAGCCGAGCGTGATCCCCCAAGATCGGCACGGCTGGTGCAGTGCAAGCCCCGCCGGGGTGCCTGCACTGCCCGGTTAGACTCACGACCCCCCTCAATGGTTACGTTCCGATGAGTGTGATCTGGGTCTCTTGCCATATGGGGTCGAATACGGTCAAGGGCCACGATCTGGAGATCGAGGCCCTGGCGTATGGGTGTTGTGTCAGATGTGGCAGCTATGTGAAATTTCGGGCCGCGGGTCGGATACGGCCGGGTGCGCTCGGATGTGGCACGGCCGCCCGCCGCTCGCTCGACCGTGGCGCTCATGTCCACGGGCTGCTTCCTCCCGGCGCGCGCCATGCGCGAGCGCAGGCCATCCCGCCGAGGGGCTCGACCTGCGCCTGCGCGGCGGAGTCGGACGTCGCGGTCAGGCCGGCCCCACGAGCTCGTAACCCGCCTCGTCGACGGCGGCGCGCACGGCCTCGTCGTCGAGCGGCGCCGTGGAGGTGACGGTCACCAGTCCGGTGGCCGCGGTCGCCTGGACCGAGCTGACGCCGGCGATCTCCGAGATCTCGGACGAGACGGCCTTCTCGCAGTGCCCGCAGGTCATACCGGTGACGCGGTACGTCGTGGTCACCTCGCCGGCCTGGACTTCGGCCTCGCCGGAGTGGCAGGAGCCTTCGGCGTTGCAGCAGGAGCCGTTCTCGGTCATGGGGATTCTCCTTGTGGTGCGGGTGAGGCCATGGTGTCGGCGGGTCGGCGTCCCGGCGAGCCGGGGGTGCGTTCCGTGCGCCCACTATATACCCCTAGGGGGTATCGATCCAGTTGTGGTGCGCCGTGCCGCCGCCCACGGTGCCGGGCCCGCACGCGTTGCCGTGCGCCGCACCGCGCGTCAGCCTTGGGTTACGGGCTCGGGGCGGATCCGAGGAGGCGGCCGCATGGACGGACTCGCCTTCTACGGCCTGCTGGCGCTCACCACCCTGCCGCCGCTGGTGCCCAACTCCGGCCTGCTCGTCACCGCAGGCGTACTCGCTTCCCGGGGGGACGCGATCCTCCCCCTGATCCTGCTGGTGGTCGCGGGCAGCGCCTTCCTGGGCGACCTCCTGATGTACCTCGTCGCCCGGCGGTTCGGCGGACCCGTACGGTCCTGGATGCAGCGCCGCCCCCGCCGCCGCGCACTGCTCGAATGGACCTCGCAGCGCATCGAGCGCTACGGCCTGCCGTTCGTGATCGGCGTGCGGTTCCTGCCCAGCGGACGGATCGCCGGCGCGCTGGCGTCCGGGGTCCTGGGCTATCCCCTGCGCAACTACGCGATCGGCGCCGGCACCGCCGAGGCGTTGTGGGCGACGTACTCGGTCGGCCTCGGCTACCTGGGCAGCGCCGCCGCCGGCGACCCCCTCTACGCCGCCGGTATCGGCATCGGCGTCTCCTGCGTGGTCGCCGCGGTCGGCAGCGCCATCCAGTGGGCGGCGCGACGGCGCTCGGCGCGCGTGCCACCCGGCGAAGGCGGGAGCGGGAGCGGCGGGACCCGTAACGGAGAAACGGAGGGCGAGGGGGAGGGGGGCGAGGGGGCGCCGAAGAGCAGCAACCAGGGCCGGTCACCGCGCACCGGCCGTCTTCCGGGCTCAGCGGAGGAGGTTGAGGCCGGAGAGCGCCGTGAAGAGGAGCACCAGGCGCTCGAAGAGGGTCTGATCGATGCGCTGTACGCCGGCGCGGCCGATGACCGCGCCGACGAGTACGGCGAGCGCGAGCGCCGCGTCCAGGGCGAGCGCATCGGCCGTGACCAGGCCCAGCGCGATGCTGAACGGCAGCTTGACGAGATTGACGAGGAGGAAGAACCAGGCCCCGGTGCCCAGGAATCCGAGGACGGTGAAGCCGGAGGAAAGGAGGTAGAGCGACATCGCCGGGCCGCCGGCGTTGGCGACCATGGTGGCGAATCCGGCGACGAGGCCGAAGAACAGGGCTCGGGCGTGCGGTTGACGACCGGTGGCTGCGGCTGAGTCGCGGCCCGGGGCCGGTGGAGCGGAGGCCACGTCCGGCACCCCGCGGCGGCGAGCCCGTTGCCACAGGTGATGCAGCACGATCGTCAGCAGCAGCGCGCCGATCGTCCGGCGGATGACGGTGTCACCGGTTGCGGCGACGAAGACGACACCGAGCAGGATGCCGGCCGCGACCGACGGCAACAGCCGCAGCAGTGCGGGCCAGTCGGTGTGCCGACGGTAGGCGCGGACGGCCAGCACATCGCCGACGAGAAGCAGCGGCAGCAGGGCACCGGTGGACTCCCTGGCGGGCAGCACGGCGGCGAACAGGGCGACGCTCAGCGCGCCGACGCCGCTGACGGCGGTCTTCGAGACCCCCACCAGCAGCGCGGCCAGCACCAGCGTGCCCAGCGGTATGAGGCCGAGGTCGGTCACGCGCCGGGGCCGTGCGCGACGCGGACGTCCGCGACGGCAACGGGCAGGCCGGTCCGCCGTGAGCGCTCGCACGCCTCGGCGACGTACAGCGCCTCCAGCGCCTCGGCGGGCGGGCACGGGCTCGGCGTACGGCCCGCGGCGACCTCGGCGAAGACGCCCAGCTCGGTGACGTAGGCGTCATGGAAGCGCTCCATGAACGTGGCGTACGGGGCGGCCGACCGCTGCCACGACAGCTTCGGCTCCGCCGACGGCAGCGGCGCGCGGTCGTCGAGGCCGACGAAACGGGCACCCTCGGAGCCGCAGACCTCCAGCCGGACATCGTGGCCCGCGCCGTTGTAGCGGGTCGCGGTGACGGTGGCCAGGGTGTCGTCGTCGAACCGCAGCAGCGCCGCGCAGGTGTCGACATCGCCCCCGTCGCTGAAGAACGGCGCGCCGCGGTTGGCGCCCTGGGCGTAGACCGAGACCACCTCACGGCCGGTGAGCCAGCGCAGGATGTCGAAGTCGTGGATGCTGCAGTCCCGGAACAGTCCTCCGGAGGTGGGGATGAAGGCGGCCGGCGGCGGCGTCCGGTCGCTGGTGCAGGCGCGCAGGGTGTGCAGCCAGCCCAGTTCGCCGGAGCGCAGCGCCTCGCGGGCCGCCCGGTACCCGGCGTCGAAGCGCCGCTGGAAGCCGATCTGTACGGGCACCGTGCCGGCCTCCGCACGCTGCACGACGCCGATGGTGCCCGCGACGTCCAGCGCGACGGGCTTCTCGCAGAACACCGGGACCCCGGCGTCCAGCGCCTGGTGGATCAGGCTGGCGTGGGCGCTGGTGGCGGCTGTGATCACCACACCGTCCAGGCCGTCCGCGTACATCTCCTCGATGCCGGCGGCGGCCCGCACGCCGAGGGTGTCCGCCAGAGCGGCGGCGCGCGCGGTGTCCACGTCCGCGACCACGATGTCCGTGACGGCGGGGACGCTCCGGAGGGTTTCGGCGTGGAACGCGCCGATGCGCCCGGTGCCGATCAGGCCGATCTTCATGCTCGGTCCTTCCAGGGGAGGAGATGGAGCGGGTCGACGACGCAATTGGAACGGTCCAACGATGTCTTCCCGGGCACCCTGCATGTCCTGATGTCGGCATGTCAACCCTTGTGCGCAGCTGCGCGGGTGCCGGCCCGGGTAGGCATTGACGCCCACCCGCGCCGATGGAAGGATTTCCGTTCATGGAACGGTCCAATGAGCCGGTGCGGCCCCCGACGATCCGCGGTGTCGCCGAGCGCGCGGGCGTCTCCAAATCGCTGGTCTCGCTGGTGCTCCAGGGCTCGCCGCGGGTCAGCGACGCCAAGCGGCAGGCCGTGCTGGAGGCGATCGAGGAGCTGGGCTACCGGCCGAACGCCGCGGCCCGCAGCCTGGTGGCGCGCCGTACGCACACCGTCGGTGTGCTGTTGAACGACATGCGCAACCCCTGGTTCGTCGAGGTCCTCGACGGCCTGAACTCCCTGCTGCACGCGCACGGTCTCCGGATGCTGATGGCCGACGGGCGGCTCGACCGGCGGGCCGGGCAGGACTTCGCCCGTACGTTCCAGGAGCTGCGGGTCGACGGCATCGTCGTCGTCGGCACACTGCCGGACACCGCCGGACTGGCCGAGGTCGCCGAGCGGCTGCCGACCGTGATCGCCGGCAACCATGAACCCCGGCTGCCGCGGGTCGACATCGTCGCCAACGACGACGAGCGCGGCGCCCGGCTGGCCACCGAGCACCTCATCGGCCTCGGCCACCGCCGGATCGCCCATATCGCCGGGCAGGGCCTGGTGGGCGAGCTGCGCCGGCGCGGCTTCGAGGCGGCGATACGCGCCCACGGGCCGGCGGAGGGCGGTGTCGTGGAGCTCGGCGACGGGACGGAGGAGGGCGGCTACCGTGCCGCCGTCCGCCTGCTCAACCCGGCCCGCGGAGCCGAACGCCCCACCGCCGTCTTCGCGTTCAACGACATCTCGTGCATCGGCGCACTGTCGGCCGCCGAAGAGCTGGGCCTGGCCGTGCCCGCCGATCTCTCCCTCGTCGGCTACGACAACACCTACCTCTCCCGCATCCGGCACCTCTGGCTGAACTCGGTGAACAACGCCAGCCACGAGGTCGGCCGACGGGCCGCACGCTGCCTGCTGGACCGGATGGAGCGCCCGGAGGCACCGGGGGAGCGCCAACTCGTCGCACCGGCACTGGAGATCAGGGGATCGACGGCCCCGCCCACGCCCGCCAGGGCGGAGCACCCCGCCTAGGCGGAGCCGTCCCGCAGATCGCGGTCGTCCTGCAGATCACGGTCGATCGCGCGCAGCAGGGTCAGCAGCATCCTGTTCAACGGGGTGTCGATGCCATGCCGTTCGCCGGCTTCGACCACTGCCCCGGTGATGTACTCGTGCTCCAGCGGACGGCCCGCGAGCCGGTCGTAGAGCATCGACGAACCGCCGTCGGGCGGCGCCGCGGCATAGATCTCCAGCGTCCCTTCGACGTCCCGCTCGCCGATGTCCGCGCCCTCGGCCCGCGCGACGGCGGCGGCCTCGCGGAGCAGGTCACGGGTCATCGCGGCCATCCCGGGGTCGGCGAAGACACCGATCCGCTGCTGGAGAAGGGCGGTGATGGGGTTGGCCGCGATATTGGTGAACAGCTTGCGCCAGGACGTCGTGGTGAAGTCGGCCACCGGCCGCACCCGTAGCTCGCTGCCCGCGAGCAGCGCGGCGAACCGGTCGGCCAACGGCCCCTCGGGGACATGCAGTTCGCTGGCGACATGATGCAGGATCCGGCCGGGCGCGGTGCGTTCGGCGGAGATGAAGACGGCGCTGGGCAGGATCGCGGTGCCCTCGGGGACGTACGGGGCGACCCGCTCCTCCAGGCCGACGCCGTTCTGCAGCACCGCGACGGCGGTACCGGGGCCGCACAGCCGCCGCAGCCAGCCTTCGGCACCCGCTGTGTCCTGTGCCTTCGTGGTCAGCAGCACCCAGTCGACCGGCGCCACCCCGGCGGGCTCCGTGGCGATGCGTACCGCCGCTGTCCGGACCGTTCCGCCGCTCTCGACGGTGAGCCCGTCCAGGGGACTGCGTACGCACAGGGTGACGTCGAGGCCGGCCCACTGGGCGAGGGCGGCGGCATATCCGCCGATCGCACCGGCGCCGATCACGGCGATCCGGCCGGCCGCCGCGGCCGGGGGCGTCTGGGGCACCTGGGGTATCGGGGGCATGCGACGAGCGTAGGCCCCGCACCGGACGGGCGTGGGGCCTACGGTCAACGGATCCGAGGGGAATGACGGACCCGGGTGTCGGCACGGGTTCGGTCGCCGGGCTCAGTCCACCTCCTCGCGCCGGCCGCGATGGCCCGGCCGGCGCGCCACCCATGCTCTGACCGTGTCGGCGAACCAGTACGGTTTGCCGCTCTCCACCAGATCCGGATCCGGCAGATGCCCGTGCTTGCGGTACGAACGCACGGTGTCCGGCTGCACCCGGATGTGCGCGGCGATCTCCTTGTACGACCAGAGCCTCCGGTCGGTCATTTCTGGGCACCTCCTCAGAGCCGTGCGCAGGTTCGGCCAGGGGGAGCCGAGCGGGGGGCTGCGTACGGCGTGCTGATCACCCTGTGCCCGGCGAACGGCACCCACGGGCCGGCGGGGAGGGGCTGTTGACCGGTTGTGACGGAAGCGCGGTCCAACGGTGACAGCTGTGACGAGGGCAGGACGGCCAGGATCAGCACGTAGTGGGACAATCAGCCCAGCCGGGCATCTCCGGCCGCACGCACCCCGTCCGCCCTGCGCGCCCCGTCCGCCCTGCGCAGCTCGTCCTCCAGGTCCTCCAGGGCCAGCCCCTTCGTCTCCGGCGCGTACCGCTTGCAGAAGAGCAGCGACAGGACGCACATCGCCCCGAACAGCCAGAAGGTCACCCCGGCGCCGACCGCGTCGAGCAGGACCGGGAAGGTCAGCGCGACGGCGAAGTTGACCAGCCACATCACGAACACCGCGGCGCCCATGGCCAGTCCGCGGACCTTCAGCGGGAACATCTCGGCGAGCAGCAGCCACACACCGGTGTTGAGCGTGGCCTGCATGAACGCCAGGTAGAGGACCATCAGGGCGAGCACGAGAAAGCTGACGGCGGTGGAGTGCGGAAGCCGGAAGGACGCGCCGAGAAGCGCCAGGGACACCGTCATGCCGGCCAGCCCGGTGATCAGCATCGGCCGCCGGCCGACCCGGTCGATCAGCGACATCCCGACCGCGGTGGCGAGGACGGAGATGGCGCCGACGGCGATGGTGGCGGTGATCGCGGCGTTGGTGCCCAGGCCCGTGGTCGCGAGGATCTTGGGCGCGAAGTAGATGACGGCGTTGACACCGGTGATCTGCTGGACGATCGCCAGCCCCATGCCGACCAGCAGCAGCCTGCGCACCCAGGGGGTGCGCAGTTCCCGCCAGGCGCCGCGCCGGGCGTCGGCCTCCAGGCCGCGGGCGTGGTCGATACGGGCCAGCTCGGCGGCGACGTCCTCGGCGGGGAGCGTGCGGCGCAGCACCCGGGCCGCCTCGTCACGACGTCCCCTGCTGATGTACCAGCGTGGGGTGTCGGGCAGGAAGAAGAGCCCGGTGAACAGCGCCACCGCGGGCAGCGCGGCGAGGCCGAGCATCCAGCGCCACGCCTCCCACTGCGCCAGAACGGCGTTGATCAGATAGGCAAGCAGCTGACCGCTGACGATCATCAGGGAGTTGAAGGAGACCAGCCGGCCGCGGATGTGCGGCGGTGCTATCTCCGACAGATACAGCGGGGTGATGACGGAGGCGCTGCCGACGGCGAGTCCGAGGACGAAGCGCGCCACGGCCATGAACGGGACGGTGGGCGCGAGCGCCACGGCCAGCGCGCCGCCTGTGAACACCGCGCCCGCCCACAGCAGGGAGTTGCGCCGCCCCAGCGTGTCGGACATCCGGCCGCCGGCCAGCGAGCCGAAGGCCGCGCCGATCAGCAGGGCGCTGGTGATGATGCCCTCGCCCAGGGAGGTGAGGCCGAAATGGCTCTCCATGAAGGGCAGCGCGCCGGAGACGACGCCGGTGTCGTAGCCGAAGAGGGCGCCGCCGAGCGCGGCGATGGCGGCGATGCCGACGATGAAGCGCTTGGCGTGGGGGGTGGAGGTGCGGTGGCCGGTGGTGTGCCCGGGTATGTCGGCGGGCGCCGTCCGGCTGGTCGGTGCGGTCATCGGTTCGTTCGCCGCGCCCGTCACCGCTCGTACAGCGCGGGCCGCTCGATCAGGTCGACGGTGACGCGCTCGCCGGTGGTCTGGGCGAGGACGCCCGCCTCGCACACGGCGGCCGCCGCGTAGCCGTCCCAGCAGCTGGGCCCCTCGACCTCGCCGCGCCGGGTGGCGTCGACCCAGCGCTGCACCTGCCGGTCGTAGGCCTCCTCGAACCGCTCGACGAAACCGGGGGTGATGGCGCCGCCCCAATGGCCGGCCGTGTTGACGAACACGCCGCGGTCGTCACCGATCCGGGCGGTGCCGCTCTCGCAGACCGCTTCGCAGCTGACCTGGTAGCCGAAGCCGCAGTTGACGAAGAGTTCGGTGTCGACGACCTGGCCGCCGGCGGTCTCGAAGAGGATCAGCTGCGGGTCGCTGAGGCCCTCGGGCGCGTTCCCGGTGGGCGCCGGGCGCAGCACCCGCACCGCCGTGATCTCCTCCTCCAGCAGCCAGCGGGTCACATCGATCTCGTGCACGACCGAGTCGTGGATCGTCATCGCGTTGGTGAAGCCGGGGGGTGTGTCGGCGTTGCGGTGTTTGTTGTGCAGCATCAGCGGGCGGCCGTAGGTGCCCTTCCGGAGAAGGGACTTGAGGGTGAGGTAGTCGGCGTCGTAGCGGCGCATGAAGCCGACCTGCACGCGGCGGTGGCCCAGCTTCTGCTCGGCCTCCAGGACGCGCAGCGCGGAGGCCGGGTCCGGGGTCAGCGGCTTCTCGCACAGTACGGGCAGGTCGCGGGCGAACGCGTCGAGCAGCGCGGCCTCGTGGGCGGGGCCGGGGGAGGCGATCAGTACGGCGTCCACCCCGGGGTCGTCCATGGCGGCGGCCGGGTCGGTGTACGGGGCGCACCCGTCGATACCGGCGGCGAGGTGCTTGACCCGGTCCGCGTCGATGTCCACGACGGCGGCGACCCGGGCCCCGCTGATCACGTCGTTGATCCGGCGTACGTGGTCGGACCCCATCCGGCCGGTGCCGATGACGGCCACGCCCAGCGTCTGGTGCGAAGTCATGTCGTCCTCAAGTCCTTACGTGCCGCGGGCTGTGCCCACGAGCGGTGTGTACGGCTGTCTCTACGGGCTGCGTCTTCGGCTGCGTCACGGGCGCTGCGCGCTGCTCAGGCACCGCAGGAGCTGAGGAAGCGGCGGGTGCGCTGGGCGATGGGGAAGGGCTGGTCCGGCGGGCAGGGGTACATGTCCTGCTCGACGATCGCGAAGAGGTCGACGTCCAGCGCCTGGGCGGCCTCCAGTACGGGCGGCAGCGCGGGGATGCCGAGCGGCGGCTCGCACATCACGCCCTGCTTGACGGCCGGCCCGAAGGGCGTGCCCTTGGCGACGACCTCGGCGAGGATGTCCGGGTCGACCTGCTTGAGGTGGAGGTAGCCGATCCGCTCGCCGTAGGTGCGGATCAGCTTGACGCTGTCGCCGCCGCAGTAGGCGTAATGGCCGGTGTCCAGGCAGAGGTTGACCAGTCCGGAGTCGGTCACGTCGAGGAAGCGCTCGACGTGCTCCTCGGTGTCGATGTGGGTGTCGGCGTGCGGGTGCACCACGATCTGCAGCCCGAACTCGTCCTGGACGCGCTTGCCCAGCCGCTCCATGCCGGTCGTCAGGTGCTTCCACTGCTCGACGGTCAGCTCGCGCGGCTCCAGCTCCTCGGCGGTCTTGTCGTCCCGCCAGAAGGACGGGATGACGACGAGGTGCCCCGCGCCCATCGCCTGGGTGAGGGTGGCGACCTCGGAGACATGGGCCCAGGTCTTGTCCCATACGGCGGGGCCGTGGTGCATCGAGGTGAAGATCGTGCCGGCCGAGACCTTCAGGTTCCGGGGCGCGAGCTCGTCGCGGAGCACGGCGGGGTCGGTGGGGAGATAGCCGTACGGGCCGAGTTCGATCCACTCGTATGCGGCCTCGGCGACCTCGTCGAGGAAGCGTTGCCAGGGGACCTGCTGCTCGTCGTCGGGAAACCAGACGCCCCAGGAGTCGGGGGCGGAACCCACGCGAATACGGTCCAGAACGGGCGCAACGGCACGGGGTGCGGACATGCTGCGGCTCTCCTCTCGCCGGTCGGCGGTGACCGGGAGGCGCTGGGTCGGGTTGTGGGGCACAGCCTCTCTGCCGTCCCGGGGAGTGTCAAGACTTCGTCCTGACATAAGGACTTAAGGACTTTGTCATCCGTGGGGCCTGGTCGGGCCGCCCTGCGGGCCTCCCGGTGAAATCTCTCCTCCTCTCTACGTCAGAATGTAAGGACAAACTGTTGACAGGGTCTGACCCTCCCGGTTAGACCTTTGCTCAGAGCCGAACCCGCCGAATCCGACCGCCGGCCCAATCGAAGGGGCGCATATGACCGAGCCGTACGACCTGATCACGATGGGTCGCATCGGAGTGGACATTTACCCGCTGGAGATCGGCGTGCCGCTGGCCCAAGTGGAGACATTCGGGAAATTCCTCGGCGGCTCCGCCACCAACGTCGCGGTCGCCGCCGCCCGGCTCGGCCGCCGCTCCGCCGTCATCAGCCGCACCGGACGCGACCCGTTCGGCGACTACGTCCACCAGGCGCTGCGCGACTTCGGGGTGGACGACCGCTGGGTGACACCGGTGGACGCGTACCCGACGCCGGTCACCTTCTGCGAGATCTTCCCGCCGGACGACTTCCCGCTCTACTTCTACCGCCGCCCCAAGGCTCCCGACCTGGTCATCCGCCCCGAGGAACTGGACCAGGACGCCATCCGGGCGGCCCGTATTTTCTGGATCACCGGCACCGGACTGTGCGAGGAACCCAGCCGCAGCGCCACCCTCGCCGCACTGGAGGCCCGCACCGGATCTCCGGCGGTGGGCCCGACCGTCTTCGACCTCGACTGGCGGCCGATGTTCTGGGGCGGCGAGGGCGGCGCCTCCAAGGACGGCGGCGCGTCCGGCGCCGCGGCGATGGCCACCGCCCGCCCCTATTACGAAGCCGCGCTGCGGCACGCCACGGTCGCGGTCGGCAACGTCGACGAGGCCGAGGTCGCCACCGGAGTGCGCGACCCCAAGGCGTGCGCGCAGGCGCTGCTGGACATGGGCGTCGAACTCGCCGTCATCAAGCAGGGGCCCAAGGGGGTGCTCGCCGTCCACCGGGACGGCCGTACCGCCGAGGTCCCGCCCACCCCGGTCGAGGTCGTCAACGGCCTCGGTGCCGGGGACTCCTTCGGCGGGGCGCTGTGCCACGGGCTGCTCGCCGGCTGGGAACTGGAGCCGATGATGCGCTACGCCAACGCCGCCGGCGCCATCGTCGCCTCCCGGCTCGCCTGCTCGTCCGCGATGCCGACGGCCGACGAGGTCGACGCGTTCCTCGCGGACCGGTGAGCCCCGTGGACGCGAGGGCCGCCATGGCCCCGCCCGCACCGTCCGCCGGACCTGTCGCACCCGCCGCACCCGCCGCATCTGTGGCCTCAAGAAGGTGAGTTACGCCTTGACCCCTCGGATCAGTGACCTCGCGACGCTGCGGGCCCGGCACCCCGAAGCGATCGCGGAGGCCGCCGCCCGCCGCACCCGCCGCCCGCTCATCGGCGACAGCGGCCGGCTGATGATCGTCGCCGCCGACCACCCGGCGCGCGGCGCGCTCGCCGTCGGCGACCGGCAACTCGCCATGGCCAACCGCCTCGACCTGCTCGAACGCCTGGTGCTCGCACTGTCACGGCCGGGCGTGGACGGGGTGCTCGCCACCGCCGACATCCTTGACGACCTGCTGCTGCTCGGCGCCCTCGAAGGCAAGGTGGTGATGGGCTCGATGAACCGGGGCGGCCTCGCGGGCGCCGCCTTCGAGATGGACGACCGGTTCACCGGCCACCGCCCCGAGGACATCGCCCGGCTCCGCTTCGACGCCGGCAAGCTCCTGCTGCGCATCGACTACAGCGACCCCGGATCGCTGGCCACCCTGGAGGCCACCGCACGCGCCGTCGACGCCATGGCCGAGCGGGAACTGCCCGTCTTCGTCGAGCCGTTCCTCTCCCGCCGGGTCGACGGCAGGGTCCGCAACGACCTCGGCGCGGAAGCGGTGATCCGCTCGGTGGCCATCGCCTCCGGCCTCGGCGGCACCTCCGCGTACACCTGGCTGAAGCTGCCGGTCACCGACGACCCCGATGCGATGGCCCGGGTCTGCGAGGCGTCGACGCTGCCGACGGTGCTGCTCGGCGGCGACATCGGCACCACCGTCCAGGACCAGGAAGTCGCCTACGAGAAGTGGCGCAAGGCGCTGCGACTGCCCACCGTGCAGGGCCTGGTCGTCGGCCGTTCGCTGCTCTACCCGGCCGACGGCGATGTCGCGGCGGCCGTGGACACCGCCGTCGGACTGCTGTGACCACCGGGCCGACGTGCGGCGACGGCCGAATTTCGATGACTGTCAGTGATGAGTAGGAGACTTGGGGTTATGAGCGCTGAGACCGCAGACTTCACGGGCTTCACGGATTTTCACGTCAGGGCGGGCCGCGCGGCCGACGGGCCGTACGCCCTCGCCATCGATCCCGAGCGGGCCGGCTGGGGGTACTCCTCCCTTCGCGTCCTGGAGCTGCCGGCCGGCGGCCACCACTCCTTCGCCACCGGTGGCAGCGAATGGATCGTGCTGCCCCTGTCCGGTGGCTGCACGGTCATGACGGACAGCGGGGACACCTTCGAACTGACCGGCAGGGAGAGCGTGTTCAGCGGGGTGACGGACTTCGCCTATGTGCCGCGGGACGCGCATGTGCAGATCGCCACCGGTGCGGGCGGCCGGTTCGCGCTGACCGGGGCCCGCTGTGCGCGGCGCCTCCCGGCGCGTTACGGGCCCGCGTCCGCCGTGCCCGTGGAGCTGCGCGGCACCGGCAACTGCTCCCGGCAGGTCAACAACTTCGGTGCCGCCGACGTCTTCGAGTGCGACAAGCTCATCGCCGTCGAAGTGCTCACCCCCGGGGGCAACTGGTCCTCCTACCCGCCCCACAAACACGACGAATGCCGCCCCGGCGAGGAAGCCGAGCTGGAGGAGATCTACTACTTCGAGATCGCCGCCGCCGTCGATGCCGGCGGGAACAGCAGGCCGGGCCTGGGCTATCAGCGCGTCAGCCCCTCAGGGCGCGGCCGCGGCACGGACGTGCTCGCCGAAGTCCGCAGCGGCGACGCGGTGTTGATCCCCGACGGCTGGCACGGCCCGTCCATCGCCGCCCCCGGGCACGACATGTACTACCTCAACGTCATGGCGGGCCCGGCCGCCACCCGCGAGTGGCTGATCTGCGATCACCCCGACCACGGCTGGATCCGCGCCACCTGGCCGGACCAGCCCGTCGACCCCCGCCTCCCCCTCTACGACGCTCCCGCAGGAGACCTCCGATGAACGCCCCGACGACCCGCCGCCGCACCGTCGCGCAGGCCCTGGTCGAGTTCCTCGCCCATCAGTACACCGAGCGGGACGGCCGCCGGCACCGTCTGATCAGCGCCTGCTGGGGCATCTTCGGCCACGGCAATGTGGCCGGTATCGGCCAGGCGCTCCTGGAGTCCGGAAACGTGTCCCCTCAGGGCGCGACCCCCGAACCCCCGGGGCTGCCCTACCTCCAGGGCCGCAACGAACAGGCCATGGTGCACGCCGCCGTCGGCTACGCCCGCCAGTCCGACCGGCTCTCCGCGCAGGCCGTCACCACCTCCATCGGCCCCGGGGCCACCAACCTGGTCACCGGCGCCGCGCTCGCCACCGTCAACCGCCTCCCCGTTCTGCTGCTGCCCGGCGACGTCTTCGCCACCCGTCCCGCCGACCCGGTGCTCCAGCAGCTCGAAGTGCCCTACGCGGGCGACGTGTCGGTCAACGACGCGCTGCGCCCGGTGTCCCGCTACTTCGACCGGATCACCCGCCCCGAGGCGCTGATCCCCGCCGCCCTCCAGGCCATGCGGGTGCTCGCCGACCCCGTCGACACCGGCGCCGTCACCCTCGCCCTGCCGCAGGACGTCCAGGCCGAGGCGTACGACTGGCCCGAGGAGTTCTTCGCCGACCGGGTGTGGCGGGTGGCCCGCCCCGCCCCGGACGTCGCCTCCCTCGCCGAGGCCGTCCGCGCCATCCGCGGCGCCCGCCGGCCGCTGCTGATCGCCGGCGGCGGCGTCCACCACAGCGAGGCGGAGGACGCGCTGCGCGTCTTCGCCGAGACCACCGGCATCCCGGTCGCCTCCACCCAGGCCGGCAAGGGCTCGCTGCGCCACGACCACCCCGCCGACATCGGCGGCATCGGCCACACCGGCACCGCCACCGCCGACGCACTCGCCCGCGAGGCAGACCTGATCATCGGCGTCGGCACCCGCTACACCGACTTCACCACCGCCTCCGCCACCCTCTTCGCCGCACCCGGCGTGCGCTTCGTCAACCTCAACATCGCCCCCTTCGACTCCCACAAACTCGGCGCCACCTCCCTGGTCGCCGACGCCCGCGCCGGACTCGAAGCGCTCACCCTCGCCCTGCACGGCCACCACGTCGACGAGGAGTACGAGGCCGCCTACGGGGTCGCCAAGGCGGAGTGGGAGAGCCGGGTGGACGCCGCCTACGGCGCCGCGGACGCCTCCGTGCGCCCGTCCCAGACCCAGGTGCTCGGCGCCCTGGACGCCCTCGTCGACGACAGCGACATCGTCATCAACGCCGCCGGCTCCCTCCCCGGTGACCTGCACAAACTCTGGCGCGCCCGGTCCCGCAGGCAGTACCACCTCGAATACGGCTACTCCTGCATGGGCTATGAGATCCCGGCCGCGATCGGCGTCCGGATGGCCGCTCCCGACCGGCCGGTGTGGGCGCTCGTCGGTGACGGTACATATCTGATGAACCCCACCGAAATCGTTACCGCGGTCCAGGAGGGCGTCAACATCAACCTCGTCCTCATCCAGAACCACGGCTATGCCTCCATCGGCGGGCTCTCCCAGGAGACCGGGGGTGAGCGCTTCGGCACCGACTACCGCTTCCGCGCCAAGGACGGGACGTACACGGGTCCGCCGCTGCCCGTCGACCTCGCCGCCAACGCCGCCTCGCTGGGCATGCGGGTCCTCCGCGCCGCCACCGTCGGCGAGCTGCGCGCCGCGCTCGCCGAGGCACGCGGCTCGAACCAGCCCACATGTGTCTATGTCGAGACCGAAACGGCCGACACTGTGCCGGGCGCGCCGGCCGCCCAGGCCTGGTGGGATGTCCCCGTTGCCGAGACCGCGACGCGTCCGGCGGCCCTCGCCGCCCGTGAGGCGTACGACCGCCAAACCGCCGCCCGCCGCCGCCACCTCTGACCTCAGCTCGCAGTCGTCACCCAGAAAGGCCCCCCGCATGAAGACCATCAGCCACTGGATCGGCGGCAAGCCCGTCGAGGGCGCCTCCGGCAACTACGGCCCGGTCTACAACCCGGCCACCGGCGCCCAGGAGAAGCAGGTCGCCTTCGCCTCCGTCGGCGAGGTGGACGCCGCGGTCGCCGCCGCCAGGGAAGCGTTCCGCAGCTGGGGCACCAGCTCCCTGGCCAAGCGCACCTCGGTGCTGTTCAAGTACCGCGAGCTGATCGACGCGCACCGCGACGAGATCGCCGAGCTGATCACCGCCGAGCACGGCAAGGTGCACTCCGACGCGCTGGGCGAGGTCGCCCGCGGCCTGGAGATCGTCGAGCTGGCCTGCGGCATCCCCGAGAAGCTCAAGGGCGAGCTGTCCACCCAGGTCTCCACCCGGGTGGATGTCGCCGCGATCCGCCAGTCCCTCGGAGTGGTGGCCGGCATCACGCCGTTCAACTTCCCCGCCATGGTGCCGATGTGGATGTTCCCCATGGCCATCGCCTGCGGCAACACCTTCGTCCTCAAGCCGAGCGAGAAGGTGCCCAGCGCCGCCCTCAAGCTCGCCGAACTGGCCGCCGAGGCGGGCCTGCCGGACGGTGTCCTCAACATCGTCAACGGCGACAAGGTGGCCGTCGACGCGATCCTGGAGCACCCGGACATCGCCGCCGTCTCCTTCGTCGGCTCCACCCCCATCGCCCGCTACATCCACACCACCGGCACCGCCAACGGCAAGCGCGTCCAGGCACTGGGCGGCGCCAAGAACCACATGCTGGTGCTGCCGGACGCGGACCTCGACCTGGCCGCCGACTCCGCGATCAACGCCGCGTACGGCTCGGCCGGCGAGCGCTGCATGGCGATCTCCGTCGTCGTGGCCGTCGGTGACACCGCCGACCCGCTGATCGGCAAGATCAAGGAGCGCGCCGACAAGCTCCGGATCGGCCCCGGCGACGACCCGGCCTCCGAGATGGGCCCGCTGATCACCAAGGCGCACCGCGACAAGGTCGCCTCCTATGTCGAGGGCGCCGCGGCCCAGGGCGCCGACGTCGTCATCGACGGCACCGGCTACACCGTCGACGGCTACGAGAACGGCCACTGGATCGGCGTCTCCCTGCTCGACAACGTCACCCCGGAGATGGACGCCTACCGCGACGAGATCTTCGGCCCGGTGCTGTCCGTCGTCCGCGTGGAGACGTACGAGCAGGCCATCGAGCTGGTGAACAGCTCTCCCTGGGGCAACGGCACCGCGATCTTCACCCGCGACGGCGGGGCGGCCCGCCGCTTCCAGCTGGAGGTGGAGGCCGGCATGGTCGGCGTGAACGTACCGATCCCGGTCCCCGTCGGCTACCACTCCTTCGGCGGCTGGAAGGACTCCCTCTTCGGCGACCACCACATCTACGGCAACGACGGCGTGCACTTCTACACCCGCGGCAAGGTCGTCACCACCCGCTGGCCCGACCCGTCCGACGGCGGCATCAACCTGGGCTTCCCGCGCAACCACTGACGGGCTTCGCCAGGAGTCCCGGACCTGTTCCCTGCCGGCGGCCCCGTCGGCAGGGAACAGGGGCAGGCGGGGGAGACCGCGGCCGGATGCGTTGCTACCGTGCTCCCTCGCTGGCGTACCGAGATGACCGGGGGACAAAATGCAACAAAGTATGGCGCTGGCCAAGGGCGCCCGGATCACCGGCGGCGTGTTCTGCGCGTTGTTCTTCCTCAACTCCGCCTACTGGCTGGGCACCGATCTCAGCAGCTTCGGGATGGCGGGCGTCTGGGAGTCCTGGGTCGGCGACCGCAAGCCGGGCACCGACGCGGTCACCAACCCCCTCGTGCTCGGTATGGCCATCGTGCAGCTGAGCGCCGTGATCGCCGCGTTCGCCGCCCGCCGGACGGCCGGTGGACTGCTCGCCGTCGCCACCACGCTGACCTTCGCGACCGGCATCCAGGTGATGATCAGCACCGGCAACTCCACCTCGACCAGCAACTATTTCGTGTCGAAGGCCGACCCGACCTCGGCGCAGTTCGAAGCCGTCTTCCTGAACAGCCTCGGGCAGGTCTTCCTCGCCTTCTGCGCGTCCATCGTGCTGCTCGCCGGGATGCGCTCCTGGCCGCGCGCGACCCCCAGCGACCCGCCGATGCGCCCCGGCAAGGCGCCGGGCATGGTGTCCGGACTGGTGCTGGGCGCGATGGCGCTGTGCTACCTGGCCTGGCACATCTACGTGCTGGTGCAGAGCGGCGTCGACTCGTTCGGCGCGCTCTACCTCGGCGAGGGAACGCTCACCTTCCTGCTGGACCTGGCCCCCGGCTGGTACGCGCTGGTCCTCCTCGCCCTGACCGCACTGGCCGGCCTGAACAGCCTGCTGCGCGGCTGCGCCTCGCGCGGTCTGGCCATCGGCATCTCGATCGTGCTGCTGACGAACGCCCTGGTGAGCCTCATCGGCCTGGTCGGCCACGACGCGCTGTTCCAGTTCAACGACTTCGCACCGGGCATGAGCATCATCAACCACATCCAGCTCTTCCTGGATCTGCTCGGCTCCGCGGCGATGCTCGCCCTGATGGGCAAGGGCGTGCCGGTCGCCGCCGGCTGGCAGCCGCCGGCCCAGCTGCCGACGTTCCCCGGACCGGGTTTCGTCCCCGGGCCCCAGGGACCGCCGCCGGCCTCCTGGCAGCAGGGCCCGCCGATGCCGCAGCAGGGCCCGCCGATGGGGCCGCCGATGGGCCCGCCGGTCGCCCCGCCGCCTCCGCAGGGCCCGCCCCCGGGCGGCGGCTTCGGGCCGCCGCAGTACTGAGCGTCGGCCTTCAGGCCCCTGCGCCCCGCCGGCCCCGCGCCGCGTGTCAGGCCCTGCCCGGTGGAAAACCACTTGGCAGGGCCTGATCCGATTGCGCCATACTCCGCCGGGGCGATGCCCTCGATCACTGCTGCGACAAGGGAGGTTGATGAATATGGCCCGCCACGCGCTTCATCAGCATGCCCTTGTCCGGGCCGCCGCCTGAGCCGACCGAACCGACACAGCCAGGCGCCGACAGCGCGGCCCGGTCGTTCGCCCACGACCAGGAGTGTCGAAGTGCCGTCAGCCCTTCCCCCCGTTCCAGATTTCTCCCCCCGTACCGACCTGCTCACCGACCTGCTCACCGACCGGCTCGCGCTGCGGCCATGGTCCGCCGACGAGATCACCGCGGTGCTCGACGACGTACGACAGGCGCACTGGGCGGACGACTTCCCCGCCGAGGGCGACCGCGTCATCGCCGGTGTCCTCGCCGAACAGCCGGACGCGCTCGGCGAGTACGGTCAGCGGCGGATCGTCGAGCGGGCCGGCGGCCTGGTCGTCGGCTCCATCGGCCTGTTCTGGCCGCCGCACGACGGCCGTCTGGAGTTCGGCTACGGCGTCGTGCCGTCCCGCAGAGGCCGCGGCTACGCCACCGAGGCCGCCCGCGCCCTCGTCGCGTTCGCCTTCACCGCGCCCGGGGTGCACACCGTGTACGCGGAGGTGGACCTGACGAACCCGGCGTCGTGCCGGGTCCTGGAGAAGGCGGGACTGGAGCGCTGGAGCAGCGACGAAGAGACCGCCAGGTTCCGCGCCACGGCGCCGGCGCCGCCCGCGGCCTGATACCGGGCCGCCGGGGGCCCTACCGCATCCGTGGTACGGGCCTCCTGGCCGCTACTCCGCAGGGAGGGCGCACGGTTCAGCCCGGGGGACGGCTTGCCCGGCCCGGCTCCTCCCTAGGATTCACGGCATGGATCTCCGACTGCGCGGGCGGAAGCTGTATGCGACCGCGGGCGCTCTGGCCGTACTCATAGGAGGCGGCACCTGCCACGCTGTGCCGGATGTACGAGCGCGTCGCCGTCAGCGGCAAACCGGACGCCGCGGCCCGCGCGCTCCTGGAAGCCCGCAGCCCGTCCGCCGTCGGCGACCGCATCAAGGTGCCGACCCTGATCATGCAGGGCCGGACCGACTCGCTGTTCACACTCGGCCAGGCCGACGCCATGCAGCGCGCGATCCGCAAGAACGGCGCACCGGTCGACGTCGACTGGATCGCCGGCGGGCACGACGGCGGCGACCGCGAGACCGCACGGGTCCAGGCACGTACCCGGGCCTGGTTCGACCGCTATCTGAAGGGCGACAAGCGCGCGGACACCGGGCCCGCGTTCCGGATCAGCCGCACCGGGGGAGTGGACTCCACCGACGGCACGGTGCGGCTGCGCGGCGCGAGCGGCGACCGCTACACCGGACTGGACAACGCCCCGCGCCGGCTGGAACTCACCGGCCGCGAGCAGCGCTTCGCCAATCCGGCCGGAGCCGGGCCGCCCGCCATCTCCGCGGTGCCCGGCGTCGGCGCCCTCGGCAACCTCTCCGCCCTCGGCACCGGCGGCCTCTCCCTCGACTTCCCCGGCCAGTACGCGCACTTCGACACCGCGCCGCTGCGCACCCCGGTCCATCTCACCGGCAGCCCCGCCGTCACCGTGCGCATCAGCGCCGGCTCCCCGGAGGCGGTGTTCTTCGCCAAGCTCTACGACGTCGGTCCGGACGGCCGCCGCCAGGTGCTGCCGTCCCAGCTCGTCACCCCGTACCGGATCGAGAACATCGAACCCGACAAGCGCGCCAAGGGAGCCGAGGGCACCAAGGACGCCCGCGCGGGAAAGACCGTCCGCCTCCGACTCCCCGTCGTCGACCACGACTTCGCCGCCGGCCACCGCCTGCGGCTGGTGCTCTCCGCGACCGACCTCGGCTACGCCTCACCCACCGAACCCGCCACCTACACCGTCTCCCTGGGAGACGGCGATGGGGGCACCTCCCATGCCCCCAAGGATGTGGGGGAGCTCTCCGTACCCACCGCGCCCCAGGTGCGCAGCGCATCCGCCCCGCTGCCCGCCTGGACCTGGGCCCTGCCCGCCGCGGCCGTCGTGATCGCCGCGCTGCTGCTGCTCACCACCCGGCGCCGGACCGCGGCACCCGTCCCCGATCCGTCGCTCGCCGATGTCCCGCTGCGGATCAGCGACCTGAGCAAGCGGTACGCCAAGTCCGCCGACCGGTACGCCGTACGGGAGCTGTCGTTCCGTGTGGAGAAGGGGCAGGTGCTGGGGCTGCTGGGGCCCAATGGCGCCGGCAAGACCACCACACTGCGCATGCTGATGGGCCTGATCCGGCCGGACGAGGGCGAGATCCGGGTCTTCGGGCAGGCGATCCGCCCCGGTGCCCCCGTGCTCTCCCGGGTCGGCGCGTTCGTCGAGGGCGCCGGCTTCCTGCCCCATCTGTCCGGCCGGGCCAACCTCGACCTGTACTGGCAGGCCACCGGGCGGCCCGCCGCCGACGCGCATATCGACGAGGCACTGGAGATCGCCGGCCTCGGCGACGCCCTGCAACGCGCCGTGCGCACCTACTCCCAGGGCATGCGGCAGCGCCTGGCCATCGCCCAGGCCATGCTCGGCCTCCCCGATCTGCTGATCCTCGACGAGCCCACCAACGGGCTCGACCCGCCGCAGATCCGCGAGATGCGCGACGTGATGACGCGTTACGCGGCCGCCGGACGCACCGTCATCGTCTCCAGCCACCTCCTCTCCGAGGTCGAGCAGAGCTGCACGCACCTGGTCGTCATGGACCGCGGGAGGCTCGTCCAAGCGGGCCCGGTCGCCGAGATCATCGGCTCCGGCGATGCCCTGCTGGTCGGCGTCGCGGGCTCGGAGCCGCTGTCCGACGCGCTGGTGGAGAAGGTGGCCGCGCTGCCCGGCGTCGCCTCCGCCGCCCGCGCCGACGAGGGCCTGCTGGTACGCCTCGCCGACCCCGACGGCACCCCCCGACTGCTCGCCGACCTCATCCGGATGGAGATCCCCGTGGACCGCGTCGGCCCGCACCGCCGCCTGGAGGACGCCTTCCTCACCCTGATCGGAGGTGACGCCCGATGACTCCCACGGAGACAGCCGCCCCGGGAACGGACCGGAAGCCGTCGGCGGCGCCCCGGCCGACGTCGGCCGCCGCGCCCGGATACCGTGCCCGCCACACCCTCCCGCTGCGCGTCGAGGCGCTGCGCCAGCTGCGCCGGCGCCGCACCCTGGTGATCGCCGCCATCCTGACCCTGCTGCCGTTTGTGCTGGTCACAGCCTTCGCGATCGGCGGCGACCCGAGCACCCGCAGCACCACCCGGGTCACCTTGATGGCCACCGCCACCGCCTCCGGCGGCAACTTCGCCGCCACCGTGCTGTTCGTCTCCGCCGGCTTCCTGCTCGTCGTCCCGGTGGCGCTGTTCTGCGGCGACACGGTCGCCTCGGAGGCCGGCTGGTCCTCGCTGCGCTATCTGCTCGCCGCGCCGGTCCCACGGGCCCGGCTGCTGCTGAGCAAACTCACCGTAGGACTGCTGTTCAGCGCCGCCGCGATGGTGCTGCTGCCGCTGGTAGCGCTCGGCGTGGGCACTGCCGCGTACGGCTGGGCCCCGCTGCAACTGCCCACCGGGGGCGCGCTGCCCGCGGGCGAGGCGCTGCCGCGGCTGGCGGTGGTGGTCGGCTACATCTTCGTCAGCCAACTGGTCACCGCGGCCCTCGCGTTCTGGCTGTCGACGCTGACCGACGCCCCGCTGGGCGCGGTCGGCGGCGCCGTCGGACTGACCATCGTCGGCAACGTCCTCGACCAGGTCACCGCCCTCGAAAACTGGCGCGACTTCCTGCCCGCCCACTGGCAGTACTCCTGGGCGGACGCGCTCCAGCCCCAGATGGAGTGGGGCGGCATGATCCAGGGGTCCGCGGTCTCGGTGGCGTACGCGGTGGTACTGGTCGCCATGGCCTTCCGGGGGTTCGCGCGGAAGGACGTGGTGTCGTGAGGGCCCGCCGCGCCCGGGGTTGAGCAACCAAGCCGGCCGAAGCTAGCGCAGCGGCCCCCGCATGCGCGCGCTCACCCACCGCATCGTCCCCTCGCCCAGCCCCCGTACATACGTCTCGCCGCTGTGCGTGCCGCCCGGCACGATCTGGAGCCGCGTCCTGAGGGGACCATGGCCGTACCGGGCGATGAACTTCCGTACCTTGGGCAGCACCGTGGCCTCCTCGGAGCCGTCCTGGAACGCCACATAGACCTTCGGTCCGCCGCGCGCTATCAGCCGTCGGGCCAGCACCTCGGGGTTGTTCGCGCGCTTCTCCCTGTCGTGGCCCTTCCACAGCGGGGAGTCGGGCACGATGTCCGGCCCGTTGGCTATCGCCACCTTGAACGTGCCCGGGTTCTGCAGCACGTTCTTCAGCGCCGCGAACCCGCCCGACGAAGAGCCCATGATCGCCCAGGCGTCCCGGGTCTTGAGGGTGCGGAAGTTCTGCCGTACGAGATCGGGCACGTCCTGGCTGAGCCAGGTGCCGATCTTCGGCTGCCCCGGTATGTCGCTGCCGTCGTAGTACTGCTTGTCGTTGGGGTTGAGCACCGGCATGACGACGATGAACGGCAGGCTGGTGCCGTCCTTGGACCACTGGGCCAGGTGCTCCGCCAGTTCGAAGCGGGACCCGGCCCAGTAGTTGCGGGGGTAGCCGTACGACCCGGGGAGCGCCACCATCACCGGGAAGCCCTTGTCCGCGTTCCGCCGCTCGTAGTACTCCGGCGGTGCCCACACCCACACCTTCCCGGTGAACCCCGATTTCCTGCCGTGCAAGGTGGTCACGCCGATCGGGGTGTCCTCGCCCGCCCCGCCGACCCGGCGCTCCTCCTCGAAATCGATCGGATGCGTGGGCAGCTGCACCAGCGACCGCTTGTCCGGCGGCGGGGCATGCAGCGCGGCGCCCGCCTGCGGGCCGCCGAAGCGTACGGGGGAAGCCTGGGACGTACCCGTGCCACAGCCGGCCGCGCAGACGAGAACGGTCAGGGCGATCAACGCGATCACCGGGGTGAACAGGGCTTTGCGCACGGGTCCTTCTCCTTGCCGAACCGGCCGGGAGAGATCCCGGCCGGCCAGCAAGAGGGGGCCACGGCGGCCCGTGGTTTCCCGCCGCGGGTGTCAGGTTTGTCGCACCGCCCCACGGAAGCCGGACAAAACCCTCTGACCTGCCGCTTTTGCGTGCTCCGTAAGGCTGTTTTGCCGTCATTTTTACCGTCATTTTCCGGCGGGTGCCTCGCCGTGCCCGGAACCCCGGCACTCCCCGTACCCGACCGTATTCTCTCGGTATGACCTGGTCGCGCGCGCTGAAGGAGACCGCCCGCTCCGGGCTGACCATCGAGCGGGCCAAACTCACCCCGCTGATCGCCCTCCGCGGCTCGGTCGGCGTGGCCGTCGTCCTCGGCCTGTGCCTGTGGTTCGGCGACCCGAGCCTCGCCGTCTCCTCCGCCTTCGGGGCTTTCGCGTCCGGCCTGGTCACCTTCCAGCGCAGCATGCGCCCGCGCCCGGTCCTGGCGCTCGCCGTCGCCGCCCCCCTGGCCGTCGCCACCTTCCTCGGCTACCTGGCCGCCCCGTATCTCCTCGCCTTCGTGCTGCTGCTCGCCGGCTCGGCCCTGCTCGCCGGCATGCTGTGGGCGATCGGCCCGGTCTCCGGACTCATCGGCACCCTGACCATCGCGATCATGCTGGTCACCGTCACCCTGCCGACGTCCGTCCTGGGTGCCCTGGAACACGCCGCGCTGATCGCCCTCGGCGGCATCGTCCAGGCCGCCCTGATCGTGCTCTTCCCGGTGCGCCCCTGGGGCGTGCAGCGCGACGCGCTCGCCGACGCGCTGGCCGCCGAGGCCGACTACGCCCGGCGGCTGCGGCACGATCCGGTCGCCCCGTTCGACCCGGCCCCCCTGATGGACGCCCGCCTCGCGTCCGCCGTCACCCCGCGGCAGGCCCGACGCCGTCCCGTCCAGCTGCACGGCCCCCGCGGCCTCGCCGAACAGCTCAGACCGGTCCTCGCCTCACTCGCCGACCCGGTCGTCGGCGCCCCCCAGGAGGGCCCGCAACGCGACCGCGCCCGCGATCTGCTCGCCGCCGCGGCCACCGTCCTGGACGCCGTCGCCCATGCCGTACGGCACGCGGGCCCGGTCCGGCTGCCCCCGGAGGCGATGGCCACCCTCGAAGTCCCCGCATCGGGCCCGATGCTCCAGGGCGCCGCCCGCCGCTCCGCCTACCGTCTGATCTCGCTGCTCGCCGACGCCGTGGAACTCACCGACGAGCCGGTCGAGGCCACCCGCCCCACCACCGAAGCCGAACGCGCCCATCTGCTGCGCCCCAGCGTGCCCCGGCTCGTACCGGTCGCCCTGCGCGCCGTGCACCGCGAGACCCGCTGGTCCTCGCACATCCTCCGGCACGCCCTCCGCGTCAGCGCGGTCTGCGCGGCCGGCTATCTGCTGGGCACCGCCCTCCCGTTCGGCCACGGCTACTGGGTGCCGCTGACCTCCGTCATGGTCATGCGCCCCGACTTCGGCCAGACCTACTCCCGCGGCGTGGCCCGCTTCAGCGGCACCCTCGTCGGCGTGGCGGTCGCCGGCGCGCTGATGGCGGTCGCCCACCCCGGCAGATACGTCAGCGCCGCCCTCGCCGTCGTCTGCGTGCTGCTCATGTACCTGCTGATGCGTACCGGCGTGTCGGTGACCTCGGCGTGTGTGGCCGGCTATGTCGTCTTCCTGCTCGGCATCGCCGGCGAGGGCTGGGCGCAAACCGTCCAGGAACGCGTCGTGCTCACCCTCCTGGGCGGGATCCTCGCGCTGCTGTCGTACGCCATGTTCCCCGCCTGGGAGACACCCAGGCTGCGCGACCGGCTCGCCGAATGGCTGGTGGCCAACGGGCGCTACGCGCTGGCCGTGTACGACCGCTACGCCAGGCCCGCCGAACGCCGCCCCCGGCAGATCCGCGAGGCCCTGCTGGACGCTCGCGCGGCCCGCGCCGCCTGGGAGGAGAGCGCCTCCCGCGCCGAGAAGGAACCCGTACGGCACCGCGGCCTCTCGCGCGACTCCGCCACCGCGGCCAGCTCCTCGCTCGCCACCATGGGCCGGGTCACGATGATCCTCGAGGCCCATCTCCCCGACAAGGACGCCGAACCGTCGCCCGGCGCCGCCGCGTTCGCCGCCGAACTGCGCCCCTCCGTGGAGCGGGCGGCGCACGCCGTACGCGAACGGTGCGCACCCGACTGGAGCGCGCTGCGCGCCGTCTGGGACCGGTGGGACACCGAGAGCGCGGGGGAGGGCGTGGCGCTGCGCGCGGCGGAGCTGCTCCTGGACGCCCTCGACGATCTCGCCGAGGCGCTGTCCCGGGAACCGGGAGGAAGCGAGCCGACTGCCGGCCCGTAGGTCCGGCAGCTCGCACCGTAGGGCGTAGGCGGGTTGGCGGGTTGGGCGGTCGCCCGTGACCGCACCTGCCGATGCGCCCACCTGGGTGGGGTCGCGGCCGCGTCCCTCGAACTGCACCTGCCGCCGCCCCGTAACCACGCCTGGAGAATCGATTCTTCAGACGCAGGAACCATTTGACCGTCCCAGTAGTCTAGATAATTGCCCGCAATTGATGCCTTTGGTCATTTCGTCAGGTATTTCAAGCCATTGGTACCTTCTGGGCCATGATGTCCGAGGAGCCCCGAATCGGGGCCGAGGCGCCCCCGTTGGGGAGCCTGTCATCAGTCGAGAGAGAGCAAGCGAACTCCCCATGGCGTCCAGCACTTCGTCCGGTACGTACGACATCGGCATCGACCTCGGCACCGCCAACACCCTCGTCTATGCGCGCGGCAAAGGTGTGGTGCTCAACGAGCCGTCCGTTGTCGCCGTCAACGCGTCCGGCGAGGTCATCGCCGCTGGGGCCGAGGCCAAACGGACGATCGGCCGCACGCCGTCAGGGATCACCGCGATGCGCCCGCTACGGGAGGGCGTCATCGCCGACTTCGAAGCCGCCGAACAGATGCTGCGCGCCCTGATGAAGAAGGCGCTGCCCGGCAGCCGCCGCTTCGCCAGGCCGCGGGTCGTCATCTGCGTCCCCTCCGGGATCACCGGCGTCGAGCAGCGCGCGGTCATCGACTCCGCGCGGGCCGCCGGCGCCCGTGAGGTGCATCTCATCGAGGAGCCGATGGCCGCGGCGATCGGCGCCGGTCTCCCGGTGGACGAACCGGTCGGCTGCATGGTGGTGGACATCGGCGGCGGCACCACCGAGGTCGCCGTCATCTCCATGGGCGGCATCGTCACGGCCCAGTCCGTACGGGTCGCGGGCGACGCCATGGACGCCGCGATCGCCACCTACGTCAAGAAGAAGCATTCGATGGCCATCGGGGAGCGCACCGCCGAAGAGATCAAGATCGCCATCGGCTCGGCGGCCTGGACGACGATCGATCTGACCGGACCCGTGGCCGGGGGCGCGTACGCGGAAGCGGACGGCACCGGGGCAGCGGCCGAAGCCGAGGGCGGCTACGGGGGCGAGTACGGGGCCGAGAACGGCGAACCCGATGATCCGGGCGACCTCGCCGAACGCGACCGGCTCGGCGAACCGGGTGAACGTGCTGGGCTCGGGGGACTCGGCGAACTCGAGGAACTCGGTCGACTCGGCGGCCGCCGCAGGTCCTTCACCGTCCGCGGCCGGGACCATGTCACCGGCCTGCCCCGTATCCAGGAGATCGACGAGGAGGAGATCCGCAACGCGCTGGCCGAACCGGTCGAGGCCATCGTCCGCGCCGTGCACCGCACCCTCGACGAATGCCCGCCGGAGCTCTCGGGCGACATCATCGAGCGCGGCATCGCCCTCACCGGCGGTGGCGCCCTGCTGCGCGGCCTGGACGAGCGCCTGCGGCAGGACATGGGCGTGCCGGTCGTGGTCGCCGACAACCCCCTGGACTGCGTGGTCAACGGCACCGCCAGGTGCGTCGACGAGTTCGCCGCACTGCACGGTCTGCTGACCGGCGCCAAGGAACAGCCCCGGAGGGCGGTGCGATGGTGACGGCGCCCTTGTGACCCGGCGTGGGCGGCTCGTACTCCCCCGCCCGCTCGGCACCGCCTGCCCTCCCCCCTCCCGCCCCGCAAACCCCTCCCGTCACATCTCTTCGCTTTTGCGGGATTGTGATGAAGGGCCAGTGGGCACACGCACCGGAGCGATAGCGTCAGCGGCACCCTCACCGCATCCGTAAATTACACTATCGATAGTTCTGCTATCACTACGGATGTAGGTTCCTCATGCCTGAAGTGACGCTGTTCCTCCGGGAGTACGCCCGGACACGCCAGGACGTCGGAGCGATCGCTCCGAGCAGCCGGAGGCTCGGCAGGGCCCTTACCCGTTATGTGATTCCCAGCCCGGGCAACTCCCGGGCAGTACTCGAAGTGGGGCCCGGAACCGGAGCCGTGACCAGGCACATCGCCGGTTCGCTCGGCCGGCTGGACACTCTTGATCTGATCGAGGCCAACCCACGCTTCGCCGACCTGCTCAAAGGCACGTACGGCGGCGATCCAAGGCTCCGTTTCCGCACCGGCCTCGTCCAGGAGCACGAACTCGGCACCTACGACACGATCGTCTGCGGCCTGCCCTTCGCGAACTTCGGCGCCTCCACGACGGCCGACATCTTCGGCAGGCTGCTCGGCGCACTGCGGCCGGGCGGCACACTGTCCTTCTTCGGCTACGTGGGCGGCGCGACGCTACGCCGCACGTTCGCCGGGGGAGAGGCACGCGTACACACCCTCGCCGGGCAGGACGTACTGCGTCGCATACTCGACCGCCACGCGTTCCGTACGGAGACGGTGCTGGGCAACCTGCCCCCGGCCCGCGTCCATCATCTCGTCCCCGCCAGCGACGCCGGCCACAACGACTCCGTTTCGACGCGTCAAGCCGAGTGAGGCTGCTCCTGCATCTTTCGGGAGGCATCCTCCTGAGCGATACGGCGTAGCGCACCCATCGCGGCATCGCCCAGTACGGTCCCGAGCACCGCGCCTTCGATCTTGCCGTCGGTGCTCGGGACGTGTCCGATGACGGCGAGTTCGGCAGCGGCCAACTCCCCGGCCGCCGCCGCATACGGGTCGAGCAGACCGAGCAACTCCCCCTGGCCGAGGTCCCGGTATGCCGCGACGATCTGAACCAGCGTCCGCCACCCCGGGTTCTCCGGCTTGGCGACCCAGCCCTGACGCCGCACCAACTCCGCGACCTCCGCCTCGGCATCCGCCCACTTCCCGTCGGCGCCGGGCTCCGCGACCGCCCGGCTGACCGCGGTCTGCGCCGTACCGAGCATCCCGTGGACCGTACGGCCCGGGGAATCGATCTCGGCGAGCACCTCACCTGCCGCAGCGATCGACAGCCCGCCCACCTCGATCAGCGCGCGGATCAACTTGAGCCGCCGCACGTGCGATTCCGCGTACTGGACCTGGTTGGGACCGGTGCGCTCACCCACGGGCAACAAGCCTTCCCGGGTGTAGTACTTGATAGTCGGAACCGAGACCCCGGTCCGCCGCGCCAGTTCTCCAATACGCATCCCTCGAGGATAACGGCCGGGCAGATGCCTCCCGATCTCGGCTCTTCAGGCCACGCACCCCCAACAATTCCCCAAAACCCATTCCCCTCCCCTCCCCTCCCCTCCACTTCACTCCCCTCACGCGCGCGATTCCGGCCACCGGGAAAACCCGATTGCGATCCGCCACCCCGGCCGCCCACTTTCAGCCCGACATCCCCAGCATCCGAGCACCCGGACCCCGGGGCCCGGAAAAGAAATGAGCCCCCAACACACCCGCGAGAACAGCCCCCGCGCCGCCGACAGCCCCGCCCCTCCCTGCCGAGCTCCCCGCCGCCACAGGCCCGTACGGCCAGCGGCCCACAGCGCACCGGCCACCACCCACCCGCCACCGCCCATTGACAACCAACAAACCCCACCCCGACCTCTGCACATCCCCCCACCCAACGCTCCGGCCGATCATCAGCTAAATCCCCGAGGCGCCCCAGCAATCCGACCGCAATCCCAAGAATCAGCACGACACGCCCCGAAGAATCGGCTCAACGCACCAAACCCAGCAGAAAAGGCCCCCGTCCCCGAAGTCTTCTCCCCTCCACCCATCCGAAGCCAGGACGAGAAACTCCAAAGGCGCATTCCCACGGTGGGAGCGGAAACGACGACGGCCCTCCCGCAGGGAGGGCCGTCGGATGCAGTGTGAGCGCCCCCGGCAGGACTCGAACCTGCGGCCAAGTGCTTAGAAGAGACGTGGCTATTTCTGCGTGCCCTAGCCTCTGACCTGCGACTTAGCGAGACTGAGGGTGGATCGAGTCGAATGCTTCACCGCGTAATCACCGGAGGCTTTCCTTCCGCGCCTACCGTAGGGCGAGAGTTGCGACTGAGAGGGGCGGGAACGGGGCTCAAACAGTGGCCACTTCCGATTGAAGGTTCTGGCGTCAGTGGCGACCCCGCTCTGTAAGTTCGTTCAGGCGTCCGGCACGGAGAGCCCACGGAGAGCCCGCGGCGCCGCCCTCCACCGCCTGGAGCCGTTGAAGTTCGTCGTCGTTGATGGCAGGCACACGGTTCGATCAACGCCGGGACGGGGGCTCGGTGGTCATCGTCACGTAGCGGGGGCCAGTGGGGTCGCCGACTTCCATGAGGGCAAATAGATCCACATCGTGCCGTACGAACCGATGAACGTACTGCCAGCACGGGTCGTCGCGGTGGCTGTACTTTGCCATTCACTGCATGCCCGCCGAGGTGAATAGCTAGCATGAGTTGATGAACTCCGCTCCGGCAGCATCAGATTTGTTCGGAATCCCTGTGGTCGTACTCACCCTACTCGTAGCAGGGTGTGGGCTGTTGGCATCGATCACCACTCTTAGTTGGCAGATTGCCAAACACATGCTCGACGGAGGACGTGCGCGAGTCTACCTAAACGCAGCAATCTGGGAGCCGGGCGTAAAGCTGCTGGTCAATCGGACCGGCAAATGGGAAACGCACACCAGAGATTTTGAACACGCATCTCCGGAGAATATCGAGGTCGCTCAGCTCGTTGTAGAAAACCCAGGCCGCACACCAATAACAGTCTATAATCCCGCCTTGATTATTTCGGGAAGCGGAAGACGGAATCATGCAATTTCCCCGCGCATGTTCAAGGCTTCATTATTCGGCCACGAGACTCCGGCAACGGAGACCCTGGTAAGGATCGATCCTTACGACCGCGTGACCTTCTTGCTTGACTATTGGAGCGTCCTCCCAGCTCTACTGGAAGGTGCAAGGAAGTCGAAGATCAGACTTCGCGGAGGAGTTTGCGTTGCAGGCAGGAAGCGCCCCCGAAAGTCGAGTCGCTATCTCGCGTGGATTATCCCACGAGGAAGCTGGACTGCCAACAAAGGTGTAACCGAGATATCGCCATACACCGTCATGTGGCGCGAGCTCTACAGGGCGACTGTATCCGGACGAGAATACGACGAACTGAACACCTATCAGTTGGGCGTCGTTCTACGTGAAGCCTTCCAGGAATTTGACAGCTGTCCCGCTAGGGAGGATTTCGAAGCCGCCCTGGAGCGGGCAGAGGAACGACATGAAATTGACTGCGGGGCACTAACGGTAGCCACTTTGGTAATGTATGAATCCCTGAAGAGAGATTCGAATCACCTCTCAAAATGGCCTCGTAGCCCCAAACGCGAGAGTGGTCAATATCAGTCTGTGATCAAAGAAGGAAATTAGGAAATTGTGAGCGATGAGCCGGATACATACCGTCTAAGACGGGTCGGTGAATGGAGCGCCCATGACGGGCTAAGCCAGATCGCGGTAGCGGCTGCTCCCCCTTTAGCCACGGATCAGGGCTCCGGACCGCTCGTGCTCCTGTGTCCGTGACGGTGGCGGTACGGCATCCTGCCCCATTCTGGTCTGCGTGCCCAGAGCGCTCGCCGTACCCTTCCCCCCCCCGCACCCCGCACACAACAGCGGCGGTTCCCAAGGCGGGAGCATACAAGCAACTAGCCGACGCCTGAGCTTGGGAATCACCGGCCTATGGCGCCGCTCCACGCTTTGCTGGAACCCTCGACACTCCCGTACGACTGTCTGGCCTGCGTCGGCCGGCAGCTGTAGACCCGCGGCACCAGCGCGTGGTGGAGGGGGCCAGCCGATCGAGCCGGGCCAGTGGGCTGGCATCCCCTGCCACAAAGAGCAAATCAATAGGCCGGCTGGATTTCCGTTTCGATGGAATGGCCATATTCCCCCACGAGACGCCCCATTCGGCGTAGCATGCGTCACGGCATCATGGTGATTAGAAGGGATCGAAAGCATGACGATTGGCAGCCCGGCACGGAAGGTTCTCTGGGCCCGTTCGGGTAACCTTTGTGCATTTCTGGAATGCAATCAACTGCTTACCTATAACCTGCATGACGAAGAATCGAGGACGCTTGAAGAATCCGGGATCCCGCTCGGAGAGGAAGCGCACATCATTTCCGGAAGTCCCGATGGGCCGCGATATGATCCCAATTACCCGAATGGAAAGGTTGACGACTATGAGAATCTGATCCTCCTGTGTCCGACGCACCACCGAATCATTGACAAGAAAGGCGGCGCAGGATTCTCATCAGAAACCCTTAGAGAGATGAAGAGGACTCATGAGGTGGCGCAGGCTGCAAAGAAATCGCCTTCTGACTTGAGGCGAGAGGAAATCGAGCTCAGAACTCTCGCAATGGTCGAAAATTGGGTCGACCGTGCAGCCTTGTCTCGATGGGGAAATCTAACGTATCGGCTAAATCAACCTGTAGTTTCCCTGAAGGAGTCTTGGGTGAACGCCCTTTATGAACAGGGGGAGTGGCTCATGATGAGAAACTGGCCCGACTTCTTCCCTGGCCTTAAGTCTGCGTTTGCTAACTACCAATGCGTACTGAGAGATTTGGTCAACCATATTCGATCATCCATGGAGTACCGTCATAATTCCGAAGATCGACTAGAGTTTCCCCGTCCGTGGCAGCGAGGATGGTTGCCGCAAGAAAAGTACGACAAGGCTCGCAAGGAGTTTGAGTTCAGCCAGGACATGCTTTATGAGCTGTCTTGGGAGCTGACCAAAGCGGCAAATTACGTGTGCGATCTTGTCCGTACCGAACTTGATCCCCTGTTTCGATTCGAGGAAGGAGCCTTGCCGTACCGCATTGGCGACGGGCTCATCGTAGATAATCTCTCGCGTGAAGAATATTCATATGAGGAACGGAATCGGCAACAACCATACGAGGGTCTTAGCGTCGTGAAAGAAAGGGTGCGAGCACAAGGAGGGGCATCGAGGTAGGCCGGTCTTCGAGGGACATCGGAGGTCGGTGGAGCGGGTTTTTCCGGTGGCTTGCCCGGTTTGGGGTCGAGCATGATCAGGGGGCCGTACGCCGGCCAGCAACTCGGGCAGGCTGTGCGCCTCTGCCCGGAATTTGAACGAGCGGCCCCTTGACCTTGCTCGACGCGGGACCCGAGCCGCGGAGGTGGCCAAAGCCGTGGAGCCCCCTGCCCTAGCCACAGAGGGCCACCCCCCTTCTGCTCGTTTCAAGGCCCGCGGCGTGCGCGGGCCTTGATGAGGTAGAGAAAGCTGTAACAGGCATCCTTGGCTTGCAGGAGAGGGAAGGTTTCACCGGACGGCTAGGCTCTATGCCCGCAGGTCATCGCTACTGTCGGCTCTCTGTCCGTGCTCCAGGTAGGCCACCCGTCCTTCGGTACGTGCCGCCGCTGCTGCCGCGATTCGCCGGGCGAGCCGCGGGATCGTGATGCCTGCGACTGCGTCCAGTGGGTGGAATTCGTAACCTGCGATCTCCGCAGCCTGTAGATGGATCCGTTCCCGGATCTCTGCTGGTAGGACTCCGCCGTCAAAGAGATAGAGCACCTTGTCGCCCTCAGAGGGACTGGGCGCCCAGTCCACAGCGAGCAGCCGGCCGATCTCCGGCGAGATGCCCAGCTCCTCGCGTACCTCCCGGATGCACGCCTGAAGCGGAGACTCGCCGACTTCGATGTAGCCCCCTGGAATCTCCCGGTAGTCCTTGTACGTCGGCTCAAGCATCATGACGCGGCCCTGATCGTCGAAGAACAGCGCGCCCGAGGCCATCCTCGGGCGCGCCATTTTCGCCTCGTGCTCGTTGTCGCTCATGCGAACGAGCCTAACCAGCTCACACCACGCGGAGCCTGTCGGCCAGGTCGGCAATCGGGCGGCTCGGTCGGCCGCGGGTTCCACGGATCCAGCCGAGCACGAGTTCCCGGCTCATGTAGTGGTGCCTGACCTGCTCAGGCGAGATCCGCTCGGCTTCGAGCACCATGGCGAGCGCTTCATCCGTGCGGTTCCACGAGCTCAGGGCGCGGGCCACTTCCAAGCTGTGGCGGACGCGGCGCTCGGCCGGAAGTCCGCTTGTGTCGACCTGCGGTCCAAGTTCGACTGCGACCTGGACATCACCCAGTTCTCCGGCCGTCGCCACGCGATGGATGGCGACGTTGGTGGGGCCGAAGGCGGTCCACATGTGGTTTGCGTCGCCACCGAGTCGATCTGCCAATGTTTGCGCCTCGCGGAGGAACGCCTGGGTCGTGGCACGGTCTTCGGATCGCGCTGCCGCCATCGACCCCGTGAGGAAGAGCGTCCCGTAGACGGACATGAGCGCGGGGCTGGCCGCGGCGAGCCCCCGCTCCAGGACGCCAGCGGCATCGTTCACGAGGGACACTGCGGTCTCGTACCGGCCTGTCGACAACAGGCAGTGGGTCACGGACCGGAACAGGGAACCCATGATGACGTCGCTTCCGCACTGCTGGGCTGCGGCGAGTCCGCGGTCGGCTGCGATCCAGGCGAGTTCGTTCTCGCCCAGTTTGCCGAGGACCATGGCGGCCCCCTGGTACGTCAGTGCCAGCAGGCCGTGTGCTTCCTCCCGTTCCCTGCCGGCGTAGGTGCGGGCGGCGAGTAGGGCATCGGAGAGTACGAGCGGCAGCTGTCGAGCCGCGAGCCCGAAGCGTGAGCCCTGGTATGCGTCCCAGATTTCTCCAACGTCGGACCGGAGTGCCGTCAAGGTGGGCGGTGCCCCCTCGGTCGCGGGGCTCATCAGCGGAGTCAGGAGGCGATAGTCCATCAGCGCTTCACGGAGTGCAGGGACTGTGCGGCGGCCGCTGTCTGCGGACCACTCCAGGAGCGTCGGCTCGCCGATCAGGTCTCCGATGGAGATATCCAAGGCGTGGGCGAGCGCTCGGATTACGGACAGGCGGTCAAGCTCAATGCGGCCGTTCTCGGCTTTGCCGAGCCAGTCTGCGGTGCGGCCGACCAGGCCGGCCAGTACCTCCTGAGAGAGTCCACGGCGGTGCCGGTACCAAGCCACGCGCTCGCCGGTCGTTAGGTGCTGCGTCATTCCTCGCATGGCTTCAGCTTCACCTCGGTTCGCGAAGGGACCCCGGAAGGATTTTCCGGGGTGGCACGGGGAGCGCGCCATAGCGTCGTAGACGTCCAGAGCAAGACGCCCTGAAACGACAACAAGGTGGTGCAGGAATGTCTTTGGCCATCAGTCGGAGCGGCGCCCCATGGGGCCTGTCAATCCAGTCCCTTCGACTCCTCCAACTTCGCGACCCGCTCCGCGAGGTCGGCGAGCTGGGCTGTGACTCGCACCAGCTCGGTGTGAACGTCACGGAGACTGGCGGCGGTCTGCTGTGCGGTGGGCTCGCCCTGCACAGGGTCGATCACGTACGTACCGCTCCCCGGGCGCCCCTCGACAAGCCCCTCTTCGGCGAGCTGCCCGTACGCGCTCTGCACGGTCATGAGCGCTACGCCGAGCTTCTTCGCATACCCCTTGGCTCCGGGCAGTCGGGCCCCAGGGCCGTACGTCCCGTCAGCGATGTCGCCACGGATCTGGGCGGCGATCTCCCGGGCGTTCGGCGTCTTGAGGGGCTTCGGGTCCATCAGTAGAGCGTACTCGACCTAGGTCATTTGAGGTTTTCGAGCAGGATCCCTTGACGCCCCTAAGTGACCTAGGTAGCTTCATCTCGTCGCAGCAACCTAGGTTACCTAGGTAGGGGTGGCTCCTCCTTCTGAGCTGCGAAGCAACGCGAATCCGCGGCTCTGGCGCCCGGAGAGCCCGTGAAACGGGTTCGAAGGCAGCGCCCGTTCCTTGAGAACTGCATAGGTGGGCCCCGCCTCCCCGAGTTGAAAAGGCGGCCGCGCGGCTACGAACCGCGCCTGTACCTCGCAACCCCGTGTTGCCCAGACGCTCCTGGCTGTTCGTCGCCGGGGGCGGTGGGGAGCACCGGGCTCCAAGGCCAGAACACACAGCAGGGCACGCCCTCCGCCTGGCAGCTGTCGGGCGCGCCCTGTGATCCCAGAAAGGATCGAAGGTGAGCCTATTCCGCTCCCGCAGCGACGCCCAGACCAGTGAGGTCGAGCAGCTGCAAGCCCAGGCCCGTGAGGACTACCGCAGCCACAACAGCCCGGAGAAGCGGGCCGCGGCCCGTGAGCAGGCCGGGCAGGCCCGGTCGCACGGCAACGCCGCTGCTGGCGCCTGGCGCGGACACAAGTAATCCCCGCGTCCGTAAGGCCCGCTGATTCATCCGCCGTACGACGTGGTTCCGGTGCTGTGCCGGCCGCCACCTCGTACGGCGTTTTCACCGCCCAATCGTCGTAGGCCGGGTTCGACTCCCGGCCGGGGCGCTGCACCACTACGCCCCAACCACCTGAAGAGGACTTCCATGGACCGCTTGAAGAGGGCTGCCGCCGTCAACCGCAAGGCCGCCGATGCGGAGCGCGAGCGGGGCAACGACAAGGTCGCGGACCGGTATGAGGCCCGTGCCGACGAGCTGGAGTCCGGGCGGGTAACCGACCGCACGGATGACGTTATCGCCCTCGTCCGCGCCTTCCGCCGCCGTTGATCGGCTAGCCCCTGCACCACCGCCCCGGCATCCAGCCGAGAGGGCGCGGGATCGAATCCCGCCCGGGGCACTTGGCCGCCGGCCGATACAGCCAACTCCCGCATCTACCGAGGAAAGTCGTCATGCTCGCTGCCACATTCGCCGCCGTGTTCATCCCCCTTCTCGTCGCTCACAGTGTGGGTGACCACTGGGTTCAGACCTCCCACCAGTCCGCCACCAAGGGCAAGCCCGGTTGGACCGGCTGTCTGGCCGACGCACGTCACGTCGCCACCCTGACGGCCACCAAACTCGCCTTACTCCTGCCCGTCGCCGCCCTGCTCCACCTGAGCCTCTCGGTCCTCGGGCTGGTGCTCGGCATGGGCCTGGATGCGGTCACGCACTGGTGGGCGGACCGCCGCAGCACGCTGGCGTGGCTGGCCAAGGTCACCGGCAAGACCGAGTTCTACAACCTCGGCACTGCCGCCCACCCTGCACACCCGGTCACCGCCAAGGGCACGCCGGCAGCTCACCTTGGGACCGGCGCGTATGCGCTTGACCAGTCCTTCCACCACCTGTGGCTGCTGGTCGCCGCGCTCCTCATCGCCACCGTCTGACGGCCCCCTGTGCTGCTCGGTCCGTCGGCGGAGCGGTGCGGAGGGCCGGACAGCCGGCTCATCCCGAAAGGAACTGATCATGAACAAGCGGATCAACAAGGCCGAAGCCAAGAAAGAGTTCGACGCCGCCCGGCAGAACCACTTGAAGAACCTCGGGCAGACCGAGGCGGTCAAGCGCCTGAACCGGGCCGAGGACGTATATCGCGCCGCGCTGCGCGGAGACAACGACGTACGCGACAGCCGCCCCGGCGGCGGCTGGCTGCAGTAGAGGAGCCAGCAGGTTGGTGCAGTCAACTGACCAGTCCTTCCATCACTTGTGGCTGCTCATCGCGGCCGTCTTGATCGCCACCGTCTGACCTCTGCCCGCAGATCTTTCTTCCTGCCGGGGTGGCCGCCTCTCGCCAAAGACCGAGGCCACCCCGGTGTCCCTTCGACTCAGGAGTGACCCATGCGTATGTACATCGGCAATCAACAGATCGTGAACGGCGCCGAGTTCAAAGAGCTGGCCTTCGGCTTCGACGAGTTCCCGCTCGGCATCGACCGCGACCTGTTCCTTGGCCCGCTTAGTCAGGAGGAGGCGGAGGAGCAGGAGACCCGGCTGGACGTGGCCCGCGAGGTTCTGCGGGATCTGCGGGAGCAGGGCGAGAGCGGCGACGAAGTCGCGGCGTGGGACGCCCTCTACGCCGACGCCCTTGCCGCCGCCGCGCCGCTCTCCCGCCCGGCTAAGGCCAAGCCCCGCACGGCCAAGAGCCGCAACGTTCTTAAGGCGGTGGCCTGATGAGCGAGCTGTTGACGCTCGCCGCAGCGTCCGGGCCGCTGGCGGCCGGATGGTCCCTCCATGCGCTGCGCATGCGGCGCCGCATCGAGTCGGCCCGCCGCGACCCGCTGACGGGTCTGTGGACGCGTGACGCGTTCGATGCCAAGGCCCGTCGGCGGCTGGCCCGCAGCGCGGCGGCCGTTGTCGTCATCGACCTGGACGGTTTCAAGGCTCTCAATGACACCTATGGCCATGCGGCCGGGGATGCGGCGCTGGCTCACACCGGCCGTGTTCTGGCCGACCGCGTCCGTCTTTGGGGTCTGGCCGCTCGGCTGGGTGGGGACGAATTCGCCCTGATCCTGCCCGCCACCGCCCACGACGTGCGGACGCACATGGGCAAGCTGCACACCCGGCTGGTGCAGCCCTTCGACTACGAGGGGACCGCGCTGGACGTTGGCTCCTCCATCGGGGCGGTGGTCACGGAGCCGGGGGCTGATCTGTCGGCGGCGCTGCGGCGGGCGGATGAGGCCATGTACGCCGCCAAGCGGACAGGGGGCGGCTGGTTCGTTGCCGTCGGTCTGCCGCCCGCCCTGCCGACGGTCAACGGCCGTCGCGCCGGCCGCCCCGGCACGGGTCACGCCGCTGTAGAAGGGGGCGCGTCGTGAGCGTGAGTGCCTACCGTCAGGAGCGGAGAGCCGACCAGGCAGCTGAGGCTGAGCAGCGCCGGTTGGATGCGGCGGCTGGTGAGGAGCGGCGGGCGGAACGTCAGCGCGCTGCGGATGAACGGGCCGCCCGGCTGCGTGACCAGGCCCGAGCCGAAAAGCGAGCGGACCGCGCCGACCGTCAGGCCCGTCGGCGGGAGCGTGCCGAGCGCCGGGCACAGGCTCTGACGCCGGAGCTGATCTACCGGAATGGGACGCTCGCTCTTGTGGTGGCGTCCGGGCTGGCGTCCCTGCCCGCGCAGATCGCGCACTTCGTGGGCATCTCTGTGATGCTGCTGCCCGTCCCGCTGGGCCTGGAGGGCGCGGCGTGGGTGATGTCGGCTGGTGTCGCCTACGCCGATGCCCGCTGTGCTCCTGGCTGGGTGCGCTGGCTGCTGCGGTTCTTGGTGGCTGCCTGTGCCGCGTTCGCCGCGTACATCAACTACGGCTACGGGCTCTCCCTTGCCGACGGCCCGCATGGGTTGTCGGCCGACAGCGCCATGGCGGCTGGCGCTGGACTCGCAGCGGTCACCGTTCTGGGGCCGGTCGTGTTCGAGATCCGCCAGTGGGTGTCGACCCTCGCCGCTCGCGATGAGGAAGCCAGGCAGCGGCGCCGCCACGCGGCCCGGCGCCGTCGGCACCACAAGGACGTGCTCCGCGTTGCACGGCGGCTCGTGTCCGCTGCTCCCTACGGGACGCTGTCCGCAGATGACGCGTGGACGCGGGCATGGGAGGTCGTGCACGGGCCGACCGAGCCTGGCATGACGCCGTGTCTGGAACAGCACGCGGCAGCCGCCGCAACCCGTCTCATCGAGGCGCGGACGCCAGACGCGGACGCCGTCGGCCGGCGCATCCGCGCAGGTCTCGCGCACCCGCAATTCGTGCTTCCCGACACCGGCAACATCGTGCCGCTGCGGCGTGAAAAGCCGCAGGTCGCGAACCAAATGCCCCCTGCGGAAACCAAGCCCGCCAAAGCGCCCCGAAAGCGGTCTGCGCCGCCGCGCCGTCGCAAGGGCGACACCCCCAAGTACCACTCCGCCGCGCGTGCCGTCGCAGCACAGACAGCACGCCGTACTCCGGCTGTCACCCAGCCGGTGTGACGGCACTGCACCTGTCGAGCGACGAGCAGCGTGACGCCTGAACCCACCGACCATCAGCCTCTGCCACCACCCCGCGGGGCCCGGACGCCTGCCGGCCAAAGCGCCGTCCGGGCCCCTTCCACCTCCCGTTTCCGGAAGGAAGCAGCAGTGAATCACGATGACGAAAGCGAACTGTTCAACCGGCCCGAAGCCGAGATGACCGCCCCCGGCGCGGACGTGGTTGACCTGAGCAAGGCTCGCTCCGCCCGCAAGCAGCTGGCCGACGAGGAGCCCAACACGCCTGCCGACGAGTCGGGCGACCCGTCGGCCCGGGTGATGGTGGACGGCCCCGATGTGAAGGGGCCCGGCTACCTCGGTCGGCTGATGGGCGCTAAGCGCCGGGCGATCGTCCCGGAGTGGCTGAAGACCACGGCGGAGCTGAAGACCGCCGCCACCTGGGCGGCTGGTCACTACGGCCACATGGCCGGGTACCACGCGCTGCGCGCCCCCGTGTATGCCGGGCGGCTGGCTCTGCAATCGCCGCGCGGGGCAGCGAAGTTCCTGGGCGGGACGATGCGCTGGGTCTCCGATGCGGAAGGCGACCCGGTGCGACGGGCGATGGTGGCCAAGGAGGACGCTGCCACCTACCTCAAGCTCTCCCGTCAGCGTGACGGACGCGTCCGGCTGCGGACCCTGGTCGTCATCCTCGCCTCGTTCATCGGCCTCGGCGCCGCCCTCGCCTTCTACGTGCTGGCCCCGGCCTGGCTCATGACGGTGTCCATCAGCACGCTCGTTCTGGCGCTGGGCTGGGCGGGAGAGTCAGCCGATGCCCCGGTCATCAGCCGCGCGGTGGAGCTGCCCAAGGCACAGAAGCTCACCTCGGACATTGTCCTTCGGGCGCTGGGTGCGCTGGGTATCCCGGCTATCAACCAGGCGCAGTCCAAGGGACGCGAGGGATTCACCTTCACCGCCCCCATCACCCGGGACGGCCCCGGCTGGCGCGCCGAAGGAGACCTTCCCTACGGCGTGACGGTCACCGACGTCATCGAGCGACGCGACAAGCTGGCCTCCGGACTCCGGCGCCCGCTGGGCTGCGTATGGCCCGAGGCAGTGCCCGAGGAGCACACCGGCCGTCTGGTGCTGTGGGTCGGCGACCAGGACATGTCCAAGGCCAAGAAGCCCGCCTGGCCGCTGGCCAAGTCCGGCACAGTGGACCTCTTCAAGCCGGTGCCGTTCGGCACTGATCAGCGCGGACGCTGGGTCAGCGTCACGCTGATGTACATCGCGGGCATCATCGGCGCTATCCCCCGCATGGGCAAGACCTTCCTTCTGCGCCTGTTGCTGCTCATCGCGGCCCTGGACCCCCGCGCTGAGCTGCACACCTACGACATGAAGGGCACCGGCGACCTTGACCCGGTCGGCGACCGCGTCTCCCACCGGCACGCTGCCGGCGACGATGACGAGGCCATCGAGTACGCCATCCGCGACTTCCGCGACCTACGCCAGGAGCTGCGGCGCCGCACCAAGATGATCCGCTCCCTGCCGCGCGACATCTGCCCCGAATCCAAGGTGACTTCGGAGCTGGCTAGCAAGAAGGAACTCGGCCTGCACCCCATCGTGATCGGCGTCGACGAGTGCCAGGTCATGTTCGAACACCCCAAATACAAGGACGAGTTCGAGGAGATCTGCACCGACCTGGTCAAGCGCGGACCGGCCACCGGCATCGTGCTGCTGCTGGCCACCCAGCGCCCGGACGCCAAGGCCCTGCCCACCGGCATCTCCGCGAACGCCTCGGCACGCTGGTGCCTGAAGGTCATGGGCCAGCTGGAGAACGACATGGTCCTGGGAACCTCCGCCTACAAGCGCGGAGTCCGCGCCACGATGTTCTCCTGGGCCGACAAGGGCATTCACTACTTCGTCGGTGAAGGCTCCGACGCCCGGATCGTCGGCTCCGTCTACGTCGATGGCGTCGGCGCTGACGCCATCGCGCTGCGGGCCCGCACGGCCCGGGAGGATGCCGGCACGCTCTCCGGCCATGCGCTGGGGGAGGAGCCGGAGGCGGACGCCTCGGCAGCGTATGACCTGCTGCGGGACCTGCTCGGCGTGGTGCCCGTCGAAGAGGCCAAGGTCTGGAACGAAACCGTCGTTGCCCGCCTGGCAGAGCTGCGGCCCGACGTCTACGGCGAGTGGGCCGCCGAGCAGCTCACCGCGGCCCTCAAGCCCTACGGCATCGCCACCGTTCAGATCGGCCGCCGGATCAAGGACAAGGTCGTCAACCGGCGCGGCATCGAACGCGCCCACATCGTCGCCGCAGTAGCGGAGCGTGACGGAAAGCGCGACGCCGGATGAGCCTCCGGGGCCGCTATCGCTAGCAGTAACCCTCGCTAACGTTAGCGGCCCCGCTAGCGCCCCACACCACATCTGATCAGGCCGCTAGCGGATAGCGACCCACCTGCGGAAACCCTCAAAAACCGCCCCGGAGGCCGCTCATGACCCCCACTTTCCTCGCTATCACCTTGCCGCTCATAGTCACACTCTGTTACGTAGCTCTGTGTGCCGTCAGCCCCTTCGGCAACTGCCGCAAGTGCAAGGGCTTCGGCTACGCCCTCAAGACCGACCGGCGCGGACGGCTCCGGCCCGGCAAGACCTGCCGCCGCTGCCACGGCGACCGCAAGCGCATCCGGGTGGGCCGCCACCTGTTCAACGTCGCCGCCCGCATCCACCGCGACGGCACCCGTTGATGGGCCGCCTGCGCGCCGCGCTCGTCTGCGTCCTGCTCGGCCTGGCCGTCTCCGCCTGCCCGACCCACCACACCACCCCGGCGCCCGCGCCTACCCCCTCGAAAGGAGCCCCGACATGGCCGTGACCATCTCCCTCGTCGGCACCTTCGGACTCGTCCTGTTCTTCCTGCTCCGCTCCAAGACCCTCGGCTACGGCTCCGCCTTCGTCGCCATCATGTTCGGCTTCTTCCTCGCCTCCACCGGCGCCTCCGGCCCCATCAACCAGCTCACCCACGCCGCCATCGACGCCATCGGCAAGCTGTAGGAGGCCGGCCGTGAACGAATCCCTCACCGCCCGCCGCTGGCTCGCACAGGCCGCTCCGAAAACGGCCCCGGCGGTCGCCACGTCCACCGTGCTCATCCTCGGCAGGATCTGGAACGCCAACGGCGCCGAACACTCCATCGGCAACGCGGCCTTGATGGTCGTCCTCGCCACCGGAGCAGCAACGGCCGGTGCCTTCGCATCGGCTGGCCGGGCCGGGGACAACGTCATTGCCGGCACGGCGTTCGCCACCTCCGGCGCCCTGGCCCTGGCCGGGGTCGCCGGATACGCCGACGGCCTCTCGCTGCCGCTGCTGCTGTGGGCCCTGGCCACCGCCGTTGCCTACACGCTCAACGCCCGCACGTCGCGCACCGACCGTCGCGAAGCCGTAGCCCACGAGCGGCAGATCGGCGAGCGGCGCGAGGAGCACGCCCACATCGAACGCGTCGAAGCCCTGCGGGCCGGAGCACAGATCGAGGTCGCCCGCGAAGGAGCCCAGTACGCCCAGGCCCTTGCCGCAGCTCTCACCGCCCGCGCCGCGCTGCCCGGCTTCGACCCTGCCCAACTCGCCAAGGCCGGGCTGCCCGAACTCCCCGCCATCGAGATCACCCAAGAGGACTGACCCCATGTTCGAGATCCGCGTCATCTGCGACTCCTCCGAAGCTGACCGCATCGCGACCACGCTCGCCGCAATGTTTACCACCGGCATGGAACGCCGCTACCCATCCCGCAATGACGCGGGCAAGGTGCGGCTGTACGTCGCGGCTGACCATCAGCCTCTGCCTGAGCCGTGCCCGACGCCGGACGAGGCGTACGCCACCGCGCCGAGCATCATCAGCGAGATCGGGTGGACGGCCGATCAGGCGGCAACGCGGCCGTTCGGCACCACGCTCGGGCGGGAGTTCTGGCTGCGCAAGGCAGCCCTGCTGGACCGCATCGCCGTAGCTGACGAAACCGAGGGATGGACCTCCGACGCCACCAAGCTGGCGACCGAAGGCGCCCGCCGCCTACTCCAGTTCGACCGCGATGGGGACGGCCGCTACGGCGGGGCACCGCACTGGCCCGAGCACCCCCAGGCCGAGGCCGACCCACGCGCCTACGTCCGCCAGGAATACGCCCACTGGGCCAAGCACCAGTAGATACGCCCGGGGCGGTCGCCTCTCGCCAAAGACCGCGACCGCCCCGGTTCTCCGTCCCTTCGACAGAAACAGGAGAACACCCAGCATGACACCCGAGCCCGCGCACGCACACCACGCCACCGTGCTGCCGATGCGCGACCGCACCGGCGACGACTTCACCCGCATCCCGCCCAACGATGTGGACGCCGAACAGGCCGTCGTCGGCGCCCTCATGCTCGCCCCCGACGTGATCGCCGAGGTCGGCGCGGTCATGGACCCCGCCGATCACTACCGCCCGGCCCACGAGACCATCCACCGCGCCACCCTCCACCTGCATAGCCAGGGCCAGCGTGCCGACCCGATCACGCTTGGGCACCATCTCGAACAGGTCGGTGACCTCCACCGCATCGGCGGACGGGCCTACCTGCACACGCTGATCGAGGCAGTCCCCACGGCCGCCAACGCCGTGTACTACGCCGAGATCGTTCACGACCTGGCCCGGCGCCGCCGCAGCATCGAAGCAGGCACCCGCATCGTCCAGGCCGGCATGTCACCGGACGTCACCCCCGAGGACCTACGCGAAGCCCTGGCACTGGGCGCGGAGAGCCTGCCCGGAGTGTGGGCGGAACCGATCCCGCTCAACCACCAGCCCAAGCTCCCCACCTTTCCCACCCACACCCTGCCCACCTGGCTGCGGGAATTCGTGGATGCCGTGGCCGAGGAGACCCAGACCCCGCCCGACCTAGCCGGAGCGCTTGCCCTGGCCGTTCTCGCCACCGCCGCTGGCGGCCGGGTCATCGTCCAGCTCCGGGGGCGCTGGCGCGAACCCACCAACCTGTTCGTCGTCGTCGCCCTGCCGCCCGGCAACCGCAAGTCGGCCGTCTTCACCGCCATGACCGCACCGCTGCGGGCCGCCGAGAAGCTGCTCGTCTCCCAAGCCGCAGGGAGCATCGCCGAGGCCGAGGTGACCGCCAAGATGGCCCACGAAGCGGCCGACAAGGCCGCCGCCCAGGCAGCCAAGGCCGAAGGCATGGAGCGCGATGGGCTGACCGCAGAGGCCATCGCCCTCGCCCAGGCCGCAGACAGCCTCGAAGTACCCGTCTCACCACGCCTGTTGGCCGACGACTCCACCCCCGAGACCGTCACCACCCTGATGAGCGAGCAGGGCGGTCGCCTGTCGGTGATGTCCGCCGAGGGTGGCATCTTCGACATCATCGCCGGCCGCTACTCGGGCACCCCCAACATGGAGGTCTTCCTCAAAGGCCACGCCGGAGACTGGCTGCGCGTCGACCGCCGCACCCGCGCCGAGAACATCGAGGCACCGGCCCTGACCATGGGCCTGGCCGTCCAGCCCGACGTACTGGAAGACATCGGCAAGAACCGCGGCTTCGACGGCCGTGGCCTGCTCGCCCGCTTCCTGTACGCGCTGCCCGAATCCCTCGTCGGCTACCGCAAGGCCAACCCCGACCCCGTCCCCGAGCACGTCGCCGAACGCTACGAGCGCACCATCACCGCGCTCACGCTCTCCCTGGCGGACTGGACCGACCCCGCCGTACTCCGGCTCACCCCCGAAGCGGACCAGGCGCTAAGCGTCTACGACCAGCGCATCGAACCCCAGCTCCGGGCCCGGGGCGGGCGCCTGGGCCACATCACCAAATGGGCCAGCAAGCTCGTCGGCGCCACCGCCCGTATCGCCGGACTCCTGCACCTGGCCGAGCACCTCGAAGACGGCTACACCCGGCCCATCACCGGCGACACGATGGCTGCCGCCATCGAAGTGGGCGACTACTTCGCCCAGCACGCGCTGACCGTCTTCGACCTGATGGGCGCCGACGCCACCCTGGCCCGCGCCCGCAGTCTCCTGGCCGTCCTGGAGGACAACGGTTGGGAGAGCGTCAGCCGCCGCGACCTGTTCGCCAAGCTCTCCCGATCCGAATTCCCCACCGTCGCCGACCTGGAGCCGGTCGCCGCGCTCCTGGAAGAGCACGGCTACCTCCGCAGCGAGACCCCGCCCCGCACCGGCAAGCGCGGACGCCCCCCGGCCCCCCGCTACCTCATCCACCCCCAGGTGAGGGAGCCCAAGGCATGAGCCCACGAACACGATCCCGCGCACGAGCCCTTACGCAGAAACCGCAGAATCCGCAGAAACCAATGGGCGCCGCCACTGACCAGCTGCAACGCCCAACCGGCGATGCAGCCGCAGAAATCCCAGGAATCGCCGCAGAAATCAGCCCGCCCGCGCCGGCGCGCCAGAGGCCGATCCCAGTCGGCGCCCCTGCCGCTTATTTCTGCGGAGATTCGCGCGATTTTTGCGGCAACTACCCCCACACCCCCATCGCTGCAGGTCACACCGTGCGTCCGCAGGTTTCTGCGGATTCTGCGGTTTCTGCGGCGGCAGTCCTTGACGACGAGAGGCATGAGGCATGACGACTCCGCTCAGAAGTCGCGGGCTGCTCACGATCCGTGAGGTGTGCGCAGAACTGATGATCTCGCGATCTACCTTCTACGACTGGCGCGCGAAGGGGCGCGCCCCGCGTTGCATCAAGCTGCCCAACGGCGACCTCCGGATTCGGCGCAGCGATTACGAACGCTGGCTGGATGCTCGGGAGGATGCTGCCTGATGGACGGCGCGACGTACAACGTCAAGATTTGGAAGATCTCCGTCTACAGGGGCAAGCGCAAGATCACCCACACCGTTCGGTGGGAGCTGGACGGTAACGAGTGGCGCGCACCGTTCGCCACGCATCCACTCGCGGATGCCTTCCGCTCCGAGCTGGTCGGCGCAACGCGCCGTGGCGAGGCCTTCAGCCTGACCACGGGGCGCCCCGTCTCGCATCAGTCCGGAGCGAGCACAGTGAACTGGTACGACTTCGCCGTCCAGTTCGCGGACGCTCAATGGCACCGGACCGGCGGGAACAACCGCAAGAACACTTCCAAAGCGCTTATGGCGACGACCATTGCCCTGCTGCGCACACCGCCAACCGCGTTCCGGCCGGTCGATGTGCGCACGGCGTTGAGGGAGTTCGCGTTCAACACGCGGCGCCGGGAAGACGCTCCACCCGAGGTGGCCACCATTCTGAAGTGGGTGGAGCGCAACACGCTGACCATGGCCGCGTGGGAGGACCCCGCGAAGGCCGACGAGGTACTTCGGGCCGTCGGCTCGAAGTTGGACGGCACGCGCGCCGCGGCAAACTCCGTCAAGCGCAACCGGCGGATCCTGAACGTGGCCATGGAGTACGCCGTAAAGCAGCGGATCCTGCGAGCGAATCCCCTGCCGAAGGGGAGAGGGGCGGTGCCCAAGACGTCATCCGCAGTCGACAAGAGGTCTCTCCTCAACCCGGAGCAGGCGGCGGGCCTGCTCGGCTGGGTGCGGAACCGTCCCCGAGGCGGCAAGCGGCTGCACGCGTTCTTCGCCACGATGTACTACGCCGGGCCGCGCCCTGAAGAAGCGGTGGCGATGGACGCAGCGGACGTTCGTCTGCCCGCGGAGGATGCCGAAGACCAGTGGTGCGAGCTGCTGTTTCACACGGCTCAGCCGGAAGTCGGGAGGAACTGGACCGATGACGGTGAGATCCACGAAGAGCGCGGGCTGAAGGGACGGGCCAGCGATGACACCCGCATCGTCCCTGGGCATCCGTCGCTGACGCGGATCCTCCGCGAGCACATCAAGGCGGAGAACCTGAAGCCGGGGGACCTGCTGTTCCAGGGCGAGAAGGGCGGCATGCTCGCTGGCTCCGTGATCCGCCGTGCGCACCGGGCGGGCCGCAAGGAGGTCCTGACCCCGCACGAGTTCGACTCCCCGCTCGGCAGGCGTGTCTACGACTGGCGGAACACCCGGCTGACCATGTGGCTCAACTACGGCATCCCACCTGCGCAGGTGGCTGAATGGGCGGGCAACAGCGTGCCAGTCCTCTTGGCCACCTACGCCCGATGTGTCTCAGGGCAGCTCCCGGACCTCAAGCGGCGGATGGAAGCAGGGGAAGACTGCCCCTAGCTTCCTGAGACCGTCTGACGGGGCCCGGAGAACTTCTCCGCGTATTCACCGCAGCCACCCGCAGAAACCCGGTGACAGCCGGACAGCGCCGGCCCCTCCCCGCGATCAACTGGGGAGGGGCCGGCGCTTTTCTGCGTGCGGCTCACCTGCCCTGACCAGCAAAAAGACCCTCCCAAGGGGAGGGTCGTGGAGAGCGCCCCCGGCAGGACTCGAACCTGCGGCCAAGTGCTTAGAAGGTATGCGGTGCTGAGCGATGTGCTCACCTGCGTTTTTGCACGTGGCGTCGAACCAAAAGTTGAGGAAAGCACTTGGCCCGAGATTCTCGGAGAGTCGACGCAATCTTGATGCAGAGAGCCTGATCAACTCCATGAACTTTGCTGACTGTCCCATGAGGCGTGCCTGGAAGACGCGGGACGGGATGCCTGTGGCGTCGCGTGTTGACTAATTCCGCTCTTACGAGCCGTTACATCGCATGCATGCCTGGAATTCGTCGACTGGTGAGGTGGCGCCTCGGCGCACCGTGAGGGCATGGAGCGAGCCCCCGTGATCGTGCATCCGCCGAGTCCGACCGGCGGGCTTCGCGGCGAGATTCTCGAAGGGCTTGCCCGCGGCCCGAGAGACCTCGTCGAGTTTCTGCGCCGCGCTGGTCTGGATGAGGGCGTGATCGACGTTGATGATTCGCGCCTGATCGAGTGGCGCGGCAGCAGAGCCGACAAATGGGGCAGCGAGCTGTGCTAGGAGCTGGTCAATCACCACGCGCACTTCAGCCCTGGTGTGAAGGCGGCGACGCTTCGCGCCGCTCCCTGTCGCGCCGACGAAATGCTTCTCGCATGGCGTCCGAGGCGGGCACGGAACCGTCGATAATTTGGGCTACTCGCTGCTCCGCACGCTTGCGATAGCGGCGTTCGCGCAGCTTCCGCAGCAATTGCCAGAACTTGGGGTTGTATGCCAGGTCGTGTCTTGCGGCGTGCAGAAACTCAACCTGCGCCTCGGTATGTTCCGTTAGTACGCCGATATAGTCGTCCGGACGGTCCTCAAAGCGATGAAGGGCTCCGATCACCTTCTGAGCGGCTTCACGCACCGGGGCGGGCGCGCACAATTCGATACCCATTAATGCAGCGTGGAGTTCGACTTGGGCCTGCATCATCCGCGTGCGGGCGCCCTCGGCGCACCAATGGCGGAACAGGCGCCAGAGGGGCTGCCGTAAGGGGGAAGGGCCGGTTGCCTCTTTGCGGCGCAGGAAGTACTCAAGCATGACGAATGTGCACCGCTGCGCGGCTTCCATGAAGCGGTGGTACGCCTGTGCGCGGTCTTCAGCGCTGCCGATGCGGGCTATGCCTACGGAGCGGTTGCGGCCAAGGGCGGCGCCGGCGATGCTGCCGGAGGCTCGTACGGCGGCGGGGGCTATGGGGTCCATGCGAGCTTTCTACACGTCTCAATGACCACCGCGCTTGAGATCCGAAGCCAAGGTGCCGTCCCTGCCCCACCGGCAGTGCTTGCCGAGCTCTCGGACCATCCAACTCCGCGCTCACTAGCAGATGGCTAATCGCTGCGCCGCGTCCTCACCCTGGTCTCGTCGGGCGGGCTCCTGCCCCAGCTCGGCACCCAGTCTGTGGGGCGTGGGTGTCTCTACTCGGCACGTCGATCAGTCGCCGCGTCTCGGTGCACGGCCTTGCGAAACGCCTTCGGTTTGTGTCCTGCCCTTGGTGGCTGGCTGCGGCGCCTCGACGACTTCACCGCGTATTCTCCGTGACCACCCGCAGAAACCCGGTGACAGCCGGACGGCGCCGGACCCTCCTACCGAGCACCGGGGAGTGGCCGGTGCTTCCGTGCGGGTGACCATGGGTGCTCTGACCAGCAAAAAGACCCTCCCATAGGGAGGGTCGTGGAGAGCGCCCCCGGCAGGACTCGAACCTGCGGCCAAGTGCTTAGAAGGCACCTGCTCTATCCACTGAGCTACGGGGGCCGGGCGGTGGACGTGGATCACGGACCGCGGACAAGGATAGAGGTCCGGGTGCCTCGTCCCGGTTGCTTCACCTGCGTGGCACGTTGTGGAGGTTCGGTGAAGCGGTCCCGATAATCGCAGGCGGGTACGAATCCTGCACTGTTTTTGGTGTGTCGGGCGTCGGGTGTTGTGCACTCGTTATGCCTGCGTCTCACTTGTCGCGAACGTCCCATGGATCACTGATCCTGGTCTGTGGGGGTTTCTGCGGCGCGCACGAGGGGTTATACGCTTCAAAAACCCATCGAAATTGGGCATTCTGCACATGTGGCGACCTTGGACGTACGACCCCGGCTCATCGATGCACTGTCCGTACTGCGCGACCGCGTCGACGCCGCACGCTTTCCGCTGCCACTTCGGGGCGCCGCCCGTGCCCGGCGGAGCCGAGCCGAGCTGCTCGCCCAGCTTGATGACTATGTGATGCCCCGCCTGCGCGCACCTCAGGCCCCTCTGCTCGCAGTCATCGGCGGATCCACCGGGGCGGGCAAGTCCACGCTGGTCAATTCCCTGGTCGGGCGGCGGGTCTCCGCGGCGGGAGTGCTGCGCCCGACGACCCGTACGCCGGTGCTCGTCTGTCACCCCGACGATCACCACTGGTTCGCTGGGCCGCGGGTGTTGCCGCAGCTCACGCGGGTGTGGGTGCCCGAGCAGGACGGCGGCGACGGCGCGTATGACGCTTATGACGCTTATGACGCGTACGAGGAGAGTGAGTGGGGGGAGAGCGGAGGGGATGAGGCCGAGGAGGCGGACGGGCTCCGCGGGTATGGAGGCTACGGGGGCGCGGGGGGCGGCGAGTCCGGGATGCCGACGGTGCGCATCGAGACCGAGCCGGCGCTGCCCAGTGGGCTGGCGCTGCTCGACGCCCCGGATATCGACTCGCTCGTCGCCGCCAACCGGGAGCTGGCCGCCGAGCTGATCTGCGCGGCGGATGTGTGGGTGCTGGTCACCACCGCCGCCCGGTACGCGGACGCGGTGCCCTGGCATCTGCTGCGGACGGCCAAGGAGTACGACGTCACGCTGGTGACCGTGCTGGACCGGGTGCCGCATCAGATCGTCACGGATGTTGCAGGGCGGTACGCGGAGCTCCTCCAGCGCGCCGGTCTCGGCCACGTACCGCGGTTCACCATTCCCGAGCTGCCCGAATCGGCCGGCGGTGGGAGCGGGTTGCTGCCCGCCACGGCGGTCGCCGCGCTGCGGGACTGGCTGGAGCGGCATGCCCAGGACCCGGTCGCCCGCGCCGCCGCCGCCGACCGTACGGCGGCCGGGGTGATCGCCTCGCTGCGCAGCCGGCTGCCCGCGCTGGCCGGGGCTGCCGCCGCCCAGCACGCCGCGGCGCTGCGGCTGGCCGGCCGGGTCGAGGAGGCCTACGAGGCGGCCGCGGAGCGGGTGCGGCGGGAGGTCGCGGCGGGCGAGGTGCTGTCCGGCGACGCGCGCGCCCGCTGGCGTGAGCATGCCGGTGGCGGCCGCCCTGACGAGCTGCTGGACGCGCTGACGCAGGGGCTCACCTCCCTGCTGGCCTGCGCGGTCGAGGAGGCCGACGAGCGGGCCGGTGATGCCTGGCGGCGCGATCCCGCGGCGGCGGACGCGTCGCTGGCGGCGGCCGCCGGCGCCACCGGGGCGGTCGGGCGGCTCGGGGTGGTCGTCCGGCGCTGGCGGCGCTGCATGGAGGAGCTGGCCGAGGAGGAGACCCGTGAGGCGCGCGGCGGGCGGGCGGCCGAGCGTGCGGGCTCGGTCGCCCCGGAGGAGGCCGCGGCGCTGCTGGCCACGGCGCTGCTCGGCGGACGCCGCGCGCGGACCGCGGGCGAGAACCTCGCCGATCTGCTGGGGGCCCAGAGCGCGTTGCGGCTGTGCGACCGGGGCAGCCGGCTGCTGGCCACGTACCTGGAGCGCGCGCTGGACGGCGAGCGTGAGCGGCGGCTCGCCCCACTGGACCGACTGTCCGTGCCACCGGAGCAGCAGGCCGAGTTGATCGCCGCGCTGTCCGTACTGCAGAAGGAGAAGGTGCTCGGGTGACCGCTGCTACGGAGGACACGGACCCCGTGGAGAACGCCGGGAACGCCGGGAACGCCGGCGGCAGGAGTGGCGGGGCGTGCGGTGGTCGGGAGCCCTCGGGCGACGGCCCGGTGGCGGTGCGGGCGGACGGGGTGTGGGACGACGGGTTGATCGCGCGGAGGGCGCGGGGCGAGACGATGTTCCGGGCCGGGGCGGGGCGCCGGGAGATGGAGCCGGCCGCCGGGGCCCCTGATGCGACTGAGGTGTCCGACGCCTCCCACGGTGAGCCGATCATTCCGGCAGACCTCGAAGCGGATCTCCAGGACGGACTGCTACGGGGAGGAGGCGCCCGTATGGCCGTCGGTGCGGGTGCCGACGCGCCCGTGGACGTGGACCTGGGCCTGGACGTGGACCTGGACCTGGACATGCGCGCGGGCGTCGGCTTCGGCGCGGGCATGGCCGAGGACGGCCGCGTCGGGGCGGCGTACCGGACCACGGCCTACGACGGGGCACAGGGCACGTCCGTCGCCTACGGGCATGCGCCCGGCAGGCAGCGGCGCGGCACGGACGAGGTGCTGCGGCCGCGGCTGGACGCGCTGCGCGAACTGACCGCGCTCTCCTGGAGCCGGCTGGACGGCGAGATGCTCCAGGAGGCGGCACGGGTGCTGGACGCGGCGGACGCGCGCTGCCGGCTCTCCGGCGAGCACACCGTCGTCGCCCTCGCCGGCGCGACCGGCAGCGGCAAGTCGTCGCTGTTCAACGCGCTGGCAGGGGGGAGCCGTTCGCAGGTCGGCGCGCGGCGGCCGACGACCTGCGAACCGGTGGCCTGCGTGTGGTCCGACGACAGAGCCGGCGCGGAAGGGCTGCTGAACCGGCTTGGCGTACCGGCGCGCCGCCGACACGTCCCGGTGGACGGCACCCCTGACCTGCGCGGACTCATCCTCCTCGATCTGCCCGACCACGATTCGGCGGCCACCGAGAACCGTGCCCAGGTGGACCGGATGCTGGCCCTGGTGGATGCCGTGATCTGGGTGGTCGACCCGGAGAAGTACGCGGACGCGGTGCTGCACGAGCGGTATCTGCGGCCGCTGGCGGGCTATGCGGAGATCACGTTCGTGGTGCTCAACCAGGTGGACCGGCTGCCCGGGGACGCCGCCGACCAGGTGGTGGACGATCTGCGCCGGCTCCTGGACGAGGACGGACTGGCGCTGGGCGAGCACGGCGAGCCCGGTGCGACGGTGCTCGCGCTGTCCGCCGCGACGGGACAGGGCGTCGGGGAACTGCGCGAGGCGCTCGGCCAGTTCGTCGCGGAACGGGGTGCGGCGGCCCGGCGGCTGGCGGCGGATGTGGACGCGGCGGCCGAGCGGCTGCGGCCGGTGTACGTGGCGGAGAACCGGGTCGGGCTGACGGAACGGGCCCGCGCCGACTTCGACGCCCGGCTGGCCGAGGCGGTGGGCGCGGTGGCCATCGGGCGCGCGGCGGAACGCGACTGGCTACGGCAGGCCGCACGGGCCTGCGGCTCCCCGTGGGCACGGCTGAGGAGTCGGCGCACGGGACGGCGGGCGGCCGAGGGGCACGCCGAAGTGGGCGGCGGGCGGACCGGTGCGGACGAGCCCGCGGCGGCGGCCCGTACCAACGCCGGACGGACGAACGCCGGACGGATGAAGGTTGGGTGTACCGATGTCGGGCGTACCGATGTCGGACGTGCCGATGTCGGGCGGACGATCGCGGGGCGGAAGAACGTCGGGACCGCCGTCGGACGGCTCAACGGTGCTGTGGCCGAGGCGGCCGTGGATGCCCGGCCGGCCGCGCGGCCCGTGGTGGAACAGGCCGTACGGGCCGTGGCGGGCGAGGCCGCGTGCGGGTTGCCGGCGCCCTGGGCGCAGGCGGTGCGCGATGCGGCGGGCCGCGGCGCGGACGGGCTGCCGGAGGCACTGGACCGGGCGGCGGCCGAAGCCGAGGAGTCCCTGCGGGGCGGGCCGGCCGGGAAGCCGCGGTGGTGGACGGTGGCCGCCGCGCTGCAGGGGTTGCTGTTCGTGCTCCAAGTGGTCGGCGTGCTGTGGCTGCTGGGGGTGCTCACGGGGGTGGCCGACGGGACGGCATGGGGCTCGGCGCTGCTGCCTGCGGTCATCGGTTCGGTGGGCGGCCCGGCGCTGACCTGGATGAGCCGGGTGGCCGCGCGCGGGCCGGCCCGGCGGTACGGGCAGGAGGCCGAGCGGCGGCTGCGCGGCGCGGCGGCGGGCTGCGGGCGGGCCCGGGTCCTGGAGCCGGTGGCCGCCGAGTTGCTGCGCTATCGGGAGGTGCGGGAGCGGTACGCGGTGGCCGCGGGGGCGTGAGGCGAGCGTGAGGTGAGGCGGGTCGCCCACCCTCCCGGGTGACCGGGTTGTCCACAGTCGGCCCGCCGTCCACAGCCCACGGCGGCCCTCGCCGAATCCGTGCAGCATGGGTTCCACGCACGACGAGAGCGAACGGGGGCGGGTCCGATGAACGACACGATGGTGACGTTGGTGGGGAATGCCGCGACGGCGGTGGAGCACCGGCAGACGACGGCGGGGGTGGCGGTGGCGCGGTTCCGGATGGCGGCGACGTCCCGGCGCTTCGACCGCACGCGGGAGTGCTGGACCGACGCGGAGACCAGTTTCTATACGGTCCGGTCGTGGCGCGCCCTCGCGGACAATGTCGCCGCGTCGGTGGCGGTGGGCGAACCGCTGGTGGTTCACGGGCGGTTGAGGGTGCGCGAAGGGGAGCAGTCCGCGGAGCGGGGCGGGCAGCGCTGGTTCGCGGCCGAAGTGGACGCCGTCGCGATCGGACACGATCTCGCGCGCGGCACCGCCGCGTTCCGCAGAGTCTCCTGGGCGCGTACGGACCTCGCGCCGCCGCAACTACGGGCAGCAGACGGGACGTCGACGGCTACGGGGACACCCACGGGCGCTGCGGAGACGCCCCCGGCCCCTGCAGAAACGCCCACGGCAGCCACCGAGACGTCCACAGCTGCTTCGGAGACACCGGCAGTTCCCGGGACACCGGCAGTTCCCGAGAGGTCGACAGCTCCCGAGACATCGACAGCTCCCGAGACATCGACAGTGGCAATCGGCGTAGCGACGCCAGCAGTTACGGAATCAAAAGTTACGGAATCAACAATTCCGCGGCCGGTCCCGCCGCCGTCTGATCAAACGCCCGAAGCCCGCGCCCCTGCCCCCGCCTCCCTCTCCGCCCCCAAGCAATTCGCCTGAGAAGGCGCCGGGTGCCCGATAAGTCCCGGTGATTTATCGATAATCCCAGGTCAGGGTGCCCGTGATCGATAACGATTGCGATTCGGATCGCTTATGGAATGCCATTACTGGGGACCCTGATGCGCCTGCTCCATAAGATCCTGCGAGTAGCTACGGGGGCTGACGAGTACTCACGGGGGCTGACCAGTTCGGCTGTTGAGTTCTTTGGGATCTTCCGGCGAGGCATCCTCCCCATTTGACCGCCTCGCCCAGAGGGGAAATTCATGCTTTCGATGAAGAGGCGGGGCGCAGCCCGCCTTGCCGCCGCGGTCGTGGCCTCGGGCCTGGTCGCGGCGGGTGCGATAGCCACCGCGGGGACCGCCGCGGCGGATGACACGACCCCCGCGCACGGGGGCGCCACCGCCACGCTCGGCGGTCTGAAGACCTTCGATCAGGCGATCGTGCACAGCGACGGGCAGGACCAGCGCGTGGGCGCCGGGCTCTTCGAGATGGCGGTCGACAACGGCGGCACGCTCCAGACGTACTGCATCGACATCCACAACCCGACGCAGCAGCAGGCGAAGTACCAGGAAGTGCCCTGGAGCGCCTCGTCGCTGCACAACAACGGTGACGCGGGCAAGATCCGCTGGATCCTGCAGAACTCCTACCCGCAGGTGAACGACCTGGCGGCGCTCGCCTCCAAGGCCGGCGCCGGGAGCCTCAGCGAGCGGACCGCCGCGGCCGGCACCCAGGTCGCGATCTGGCGCTTCTCCGACCACGCCAAGGTGGACGCGGTCGACCCCGCGGCCGAGAAGCTCGCCGACTACCTGGAGAAGAGCGCGCAGAACCTCGCCGAGCCCAAGGCGTCGCTGACGCTGGACCCGCCGGCCGTCTCCGGGAAGTCCGGCAACCGCCTCGGCCCGGTCACCGTGCACACCAACGCCGACAGCGTCACGGTCTCCCCGGCCGCCGACGTACCGGCCGGCGTCAAGGTCGTCGGCAAGGACGGCAAGCCCGTCACCAGCGCCGCCGACGGCAGCCAGCTGTTCTTCGACGTGCCCAAGGGGGCCGCCGACGGCAGCACCTCGCTGACCGCCCAGGCCGCCACCAAGGTTCCGGTCGGACGTGCCTTCACCGGCATCGGCGAGCACGCCAAGAGCCAGACGCAGATCCTGGCCGGCTCCAGCGAGTCCACGGTCTCCGCGGCCGCCACGGTCTCCTGGAAGAAGCAGGGCGCCATCCCGGCGATCACCGCCGAGAAGAACTGCGCCAAGGGTGGTGTCGACGTCACCGCCAGCAACAAGGGCGATGAGGCGTTCCGCTTCCAGCTCTCCGGCAAGGACTACGAGATCGCGCCCGGCAAGTCGCAGACCGTGACCGTGCCGGTGGCCGAGGACCAGCCCTACGAGATCACGATCAAGGGTGCGGGCGGCTTCAAGAAGACCTTCTCCGGGGTCCTGGACTGCAAGACCGCCGGCCACGGCGGCGGCACGCCCTCCTCGAAGCCCAGCCCGGCCTCGGTCGGCGGCAGCACCACCGGCGGCAACGGCGGCGACCTCGCCGAGACCGGCTCCAGCAACGCCACGCCGGTGATCGCGGGCGTCGCGGTCGTCCTGGTACTGGTCGGCGGCGGCGCGGTGTTCTTCCTCCGCAAGAAGAAGACCGGCACCACCGCACAGTGAGCGAGCGGTAACAGATCGCCGTAACCGATCGACGGCCGACCTGCCCACCGGCCGGCAGTCGAAGCACCACCCCGTGGCCCCGGAGCAGCGTTCGCTCCGGGGCCACGGGCGTCCACCCGCCCACCGCGGCACCGCTCCACAACGGTGCCGCGACAACGCTCCACCGCGGCCCGTCGGCGGTCCGCCCAGCGGAACCCGTTTCCGTCGGGGGTCGGACGTACGGCAAGATGGGTGTATCTGCCCTCGCCCGGCCACGCCGCACCATGGCCCAGGCGGCGGACCCGCAACAGACCTGACAGATCCTGAAGATCCAAACCTGCCGGACGGTTTCTCTTGGCTGAGTACATCTACACGATGCGCAAGACGCGCAAGGCGCACGGCGACAAGGTCATCCTCGATGACGTGACGCTGAGCTTCCTGCCGGGCGCGAAGATCGGTGTCGTGGGTCCCAACGGCGCCGGTAAGTCCACGGTGCTGAAGATCATGGCCGGTCTTGAGCATCCGTCGAACGGCGACGCCTTCCTCTCCCCGGGCTACACCGTCGGCATGCTCCTCCAGGAGCCGCCGCTGGACGAGTCCAAGACGGTGCTGCAGAACGTGCAGGACGGCGCTGCCGAGATCATGGGCAAGCTCCACCGCTTCAACGAGGTCGCCGAGCTGATGGCGACCGACTACTCCGACGCGCTGATGGAGGAGATGGGCAAGCTCCAGGAGGACCTGGACCACGCCAACGCGTGGGACCTGGACACCCAGCTCGAGCAGGCCATGGACGCGCTGGGCTGCCCGCCCGGTGACTGGCCGGTCACCAACCTCTCCGGTGGTGAGCGCCGCCGCGTCGCGCTGTGCAAGCTGCTGCTGGAGGCCCCCGACCTGCTGCTCCTCGACGAGCCCACCAACCACCTGGACGCCGAGTCCGTGCAGTGGCTGGAGCAGCACCTGGCGAAGTACCCCGGCACCGTCGTCGCCGTCACCCACGACCGGTACTTCCTCGACAACGTCGCCGGCTGGATCCTGGAGCTCGACCGCGGCCGTGCGCACGGCTACGAGGGCAACTACTCCAAGTACCTGGAGACCAAGCAGACCCGTCTGAAGGTCGAGGGCCAGAAGGACGCCAAGCGTGCGAAGCGTCTGAAGGACGAGCTGGAGTGGGTGCGCTCCAACGCCAAGGGGCGGCAGGCCAAGTCCAAGGCGCGCCTGGCGCGTTACGAGGAGATGGCCGCCGAGGCCGACAAGATGCGGAAGCTGGACTTCGAGGAGATCCAGATCCCGCCGGGCCCGCGTCTGGGCAATGTCGTCGTCGAGGTCGAGAAGCTCAACAAGGCCTTCGGCGAGAAGGTCCTGATCGACGACCTGAGCTTCACCCTGCCGCGGAACGGCATCGTCGGCATCATCGGCCCGAACGGCGCCGGCAAGACCACGCTGTTCAAGATGCTGCAGGGCCTGGAGACCGCGGACTCCGGCGACATCAAGGTCGGCGAGACCGTCAAGATCTCCTACGTCGACCAGAGCCGCGAGAACATCGACCCCAAGAAGACCCTGTGGGCCGTGGTCTCCGACGAGCTGGACTACATCAACGTCGGCCACGTGGAGATGCCCTCGCGGGCGTATGTCTCCGCGTTCGGGTTCAAGGGCCCGGACCAGCAGAAGCCGGCCGGGGTGCTCTCCGGCGGTGAGCGCAACCGCCTCAACCTGGCGCTCACCCTCAAGCAGGGCGGCAACCTGCTGCTCCTCGACGAGCCGACCAACGACCTCGACGTCGAGACCCTGTCCTCCCTGGAGAACGCACTGCTGGAGTTCCCCGGCTGCGCCGTGGTCGTCTCCCACGACCGCTGGTTCCTGGACCGCGTCGCCACGCACATCCTGGCGTACGAGGGCGAGTCCAAGTGGTTCTGGTTCGAGGGCAACTTCGAGTCGTACGAGAAGAACAAGATCGAGCGCCTCGGAGCGGACGCGGCCCGTCCGCACCGTGCCACGTACAAGAAGCTGACCCGGGGCTGACCGTCGTGCGACACCTCTACTCCTGCCCCCTGCGCTGGTCGGACATGGACGCGTTCGGCCATGTCAACAACGCGGTGTTCGTCCGCTACCTCGAAGAGGCGCGGATCGACTTCATGCGCCGGCTGGCGCCGGGGGACGGCAGCCCGTCGTTCACGGGCGGCTCCGTCGTCGCCCGGCACGAGATCGACTATGTGCGGCCGCTGGTGCACCGGCACTCCCCGGTGACCATCGAGTTGTGGGTGACGAAGGTCAGAGCCGTGTCGATGGCCGTCGCGTACGAGGTCAAGGACGAGTCCACGCTCTACCTCCGGGCCTCGACCGTCGTCGTCCCGTATGACTTCGCCGAGGAGCGCCCCCGCCGCATCACCGCGGAGGAGAAGGCCCTCCTCAAGGAGTTCATGGACGACGCCTCGCATCAGGAGGGGGCCGTCGCCGTATGACGGCGCTGCGCCTGGCCGGAGCCGGGGAGGCGGCGGATCTCGCCGCCTTCCTGGCCCGGCTGATCCATTACGACCGCGCCGCCGCGGTACGGCTCCAGGCCCGCGACGGCGTGCTCGCCGTCTTCGGCCGCCCGCCGTCGTTCGAGGTGCTGGCGATCCGCACCGCCCGGCTCGCCGAGGACCATGTCCATGACGTCACCGACGTCACCGTCTCCGCGGGCGAACTCCTCGAAGGAATCCAGGAGTCGGCGGAAACACTGACCGTGCCCGCCGCGGTCACCGGCCCGCCCTGGGCCGGACTGCTACCGCCCCGCGGCGGCTGGCGACGGGTGCCCGGCCTGCCCGCGCCCGACGCGCTGCTACGCGCGGTGGCCGCCGCCGTCGCCGAATTCCGGGCCCGTGACGAGGCGCTGCCGCCGCAGCACCGCACCCGCTCCGAACGCGACCGGATCGGCCGCGAGATCTGGTCGCGCACCCTCGGCGACACCCACCTCCCGCTGCGCGCCGTGCACGCCGCACAGTCGCTGGGCTTCCTGCGTCCCGCCCGCACGGGAGCCCTGGCCGGTGGCGGTACGCCGCCCGCCGCAGCCCACGAACCGCAGCCCCCGACGCTCCTCGAAGCGGGCGGCTGGCTGCGCCTGAGCAGCGCCTACGGCTCGGTCGCCGTGCGGAAGGGCGGACCGGCGGGGCTGCTGGGGCTGTCGGTCACGCCGACCTGAGCGCCGACCTGAGCGCGGACGGGCCCCGGGGCGTGGGCCCCGGGCGGCCCTTCAGTCCGCCGCGTTGATCATCGAAGCGGCGGCGTAGGTGAGGTAGTTCCACAGCTGCGTCTCGTGTTCCTCGGACAGTTCGAGGGAGTCCACGGCGTCCCGCATGTGCCGCAGCCATGCGTCGTGCGCGGCGCGGTCGACGGTGAACGGGGCGTGCCGCATCCGCAGCCGGGGATGGCCGCGGCCGTCGCTGTACGTACGGGGGCCGCCCCAGTACTGCATGAGGAAGAGCGCGAGCCGCTCCTCGGCCGGGCCCAGATCCTCCTCCGGGTACATCGGCCGCAGCAGCGGGTCCTCGGCGACTCCCTGGTAGAAGCGGTGCACCAGACGACGGAAGGTCGGTTCGCCACCGACCTGTTCGTAGAAGGTCTGCTCCTGAAGTGTGCCGCGCGGAATCTTGTTCACGCGTCCATGGTGGCAGATGCGGCGAGGGGCGTGACCCGGAAGGTCACGCCCCTCGCAACGGGCCGTCGGTGGCTCAGCCCCGCCGGACGGTCAACGTCGTCCAGGCGCCGACGTGTACCCGGTCGCCCTCATGGAGCGGCACCGGCACATACGGCTGGATCGGGTCCTCGCCGAGGTTGATCGTCGTGCCGTTGGTCGAGTTCTGGTCGACGACCGCCCAGCTGCCGTCCTGCTGCTGCACCAGCAGCGCGTGCTGGTGCGAGACGCCCGGGTCCTCCGGCGGGCGGCCCAGGTCGACGTCCGGGGCCTCGCCGGTGCTGTTCCGGCGGCGGCCGACCGAGATCTGGCCGTTGGCGAGCGGCAGCACCTGCTCGGGGGAGTACGCGGGGAGGTTGAGCCCCGCCGCCTCCGGGCCGCTGCGGCCCATCATCGCCATGAAGTACTCGCGGTCCGGCGCTATCGCCACCACCCAGCCGGCACCGACGACCGGCGCCGGACCCTGCGGCGGCGCGGCGGGAACCTGGCCGGGGCCGGGACCGCCGTTCCACTGCTGCTGATCGGGCTGCTGTTGCTGCGGGGGCGCCTGGTGCTGCTGGGGCGGCGCCTGCTGCTCGAACGGCGGGGGCGGTGCCTGCTGCTCGTACGGAGCCTGCGGCTGCTGCTCGTAGGGTCCGGGCTGCTGCGGCTGCTCATACGGGCCCGGCTGCTGCGGCGGGAACGGCGCGGGCGGCTGCTGCTGCTCGTACGGAGCCTGCTCGTACGGAGCCGGCGGCGGGCCGGGCTGCTGCGGCGCGGGCGCCATCGGCGGGGCCGCGGTCTGCGCGCTGGGCGGGTTCAGCGTCCAGTCGTCGCCCTGCTGCGGCGGCGGGCCGGGCCGGCCGACGGGGCCGGGGCCGGGCATACCGGGCGGCGGACCGGGCTGGCCTGGGTATCCACCGGGGCCGGGCTGGCCGGGCGGCGGGCCCTGCTGCGGCTGCTGGGGCTGTTGCGGCGGGAAGCCGTAACCACCCTGGCCGCCCTGAGTGCCGGGACCCGGGCCGGGGCCGGGCGCCGGCGGCGGGAAGCCGTAGCCGCCCTGCCCACCCGGCATGCCGGGACCGCCGGGCTGCTGGCCGGCCGGCGGGGCGTAGGACGTCGTCGAGTTCGTGAGGAAGTTGTAGCGGCACCCCTCGCAGAACGGCGCCACCGACTCGCGCGGCGTACCGCACTGCGGGCAGAGCTCCGGCGGTGCGGACTGCTCGGGGCCGGGGCCGGGCGCGGGCGGCGGGAAGCCGTAACCGCCCTGGCCGCCCTGAGGGCCGGGGCCGGGCGCCGGCGGCGGGAAGCCGTAGCCCCCCTGGCCCCCCTGCGTACCGGGGCCGGGGCCGGGGGCTCCGGGCGGCGGACCGGGCTGGCCGGGCGGCGGACCGGGCTGGGCGGCCGGCTGGCTGGGCGGTGTGTTCAGGAACCCCGCGGGCAGGGAGGGCGGCGGGGCGACAGCGCCCGCAATCCGGTGGCCGCACACCTCGCACCAGTCTTCGGCCACCGACTGGTGGCCGTTCGGGCAGGTCGGCATGTCGGTTCTTCCCCCTCCGTACCGTTGGTTCCGGTGGTACTGATCGGTTTGATCGTCGCTATTTCTTTACGCGAACTGTTTTCGTCGAGCGCGTTTCGAGGGTCATCTCGTCCGCCTCGGCGACCTTCGCCTTCAGTCGCACAGTACCCGTCGCCGCATCGACGACGTCCACCACCTTCGCAAGCAGTTTCGCAGTGTCCTCGTTCCCCGAGGCGGAAGCCAACTGCACCGCCCGGCCCAGTTTCGCGGTAGCACCGTCCATATCGCCCGACTTGCGGGCATCCAGGCCCTGTTGGATCGCTTGCGCCAATTCGGCCTGACCCGTGTAATGCGCCACTTGTGGGTTGATTGTGGTCGAAGCGGCCATATCGTCCGTCCACACGGCCCGTACGAGACCGTGCGACAGGGTCTGCGGAGCGGAGCCGTCCGGCGAGGAAATGATCAACGAGACCCGGGCGGCCAGCATTTCGTTGCCGATGCCGGCATCCGGGACCCGTACGCAGATGTGGTAGTCGCGGGACTCGTCGCCCCAGGAGCCGGTCGGATAGTCCCCCGATCGCGGGCCGGACTCGACGCGGCGTCCGGTCAAGTCCTCGACGGTGGGCGCGACTTGCTTGACGAAGGCGATCTCGGCGCCCAGCGGCGTCCACAGCCGCAGACCGACGTCGGCGACTTCCTTGCCCATCGCCTTCTCCATCATCTGCGTGAAGTCGGCGGTCAACTCGCCCGGATCCGCGACGATATCGGCGCTGCCGAGCAGCGCCGAGGCGATGCCGGTGACCTCCTTGACCTCCCAGTCCGTGCCGACGCCGCGGGCGTCACAGGTGAAGCTCCCGAAACAGGCGTCCAGCGCGGCCCGCAGATCCTGCGGCGACTCGTGCTCGTTGCGGCCGTCGGTGAGCAGGATGCCGTGCCGGATGGCGAGGTCGGTGGCGGACAGCAGCCGGTCGGTCAGCCGCAGCCAGGTGCCGATGGCGGTGCCGCCGCCCGCGCTCAGCCCGCGCAGCGCGTCCCGGGCCCGGGCGCGGGTGCCCGGGTCGGCTACGGCCAGCCGCCCGCCGCCGGGGTAGACCTCGACGGCCTTGTGGGTCCCGGCCACCACCGCGAAGGCGACGCCGTCGCGCACGGTGTCGATGGCGGCGGCCGTCGCCTCGCGGGCGCCCCGCATCTTCGTCGGCGGATAGTCCATCGACCCGGAACAGTCGACCATGATCACCACGCCGGCGTCCGAGCCGCCGTGCCCGCCGACGAGAAGGGGCCGGCCGCCGGTCGTACCGCCGCCGGTCGCGGTGACCGTGACGATCGCGTTCACCTCGCGGCCGCCCTCGGGCAGATACTCGTTCTGGTACACCTCGGCGGAAAACCGCGGCACATGTGACTTGGAGAAGTTGGCCATCAGTTCCGCTCCCTGGGTCTCCGTGCCGTCGATATCGGTATACGGGCGGGCGGAAGTCCCGGTGTGTCCTTCCCCCCGTCGGCGCGTTCCACGCCGTACGCGGCGCACCCGCCGCGTCCTGTGCTCTCCGGCAGTCCCTCAGCGAGCAACGCCGGCCGCTGCGCGACTCGTTCCGTTCCTACGGTTCCTACGGTTCGTGCTGCTCGTACCGTTCATGCGGTTCACGCAGTTCATGCGGTTCGGGCAGCGGCGGAGGCGATCACGCCCGTACCGACGGCGCGGGGAACGGCACCAGCGCCACCGTCACGTTGTCGTGGCCCCCGCCGTCCAGGGCGTGGGTGACCAGCGTCCGTGCGGCGTCCAGCGGTCTGGTGGGCGCGTCGAAGGGCAGCACCGCGGCCATCTGCTCGGCGGACTCGGCGTAGTTCCACAGCCCGTCCGTGCACACCACCACGACACCCGGTCCGTCCGGTTTGAAGGACGCGGTGTGCGGTTCGACCTCGTACGCGTCCGCGCCGAGCCAGCCCGTGATGGCGTGTGCCCGCTCGTCGGCGAGCGCCTCGGCCTCGGTCATCAGGTTGTTGGCGACCATCTGGGCGGCCCAGGAATCGTCCTCGGTGAGCCGGGCGGGGGGCGCCGTGCGGTCGTTCGGGATCCAGTACGCGCGGCTGTCCCCGACCCAGCCGACGGTCAGCAGCCCGCCGCCGACCACCGAGCCGACCAGGGTGCAGGCCGGGGCGTTCTGCTGGCGGTACTCGTCGGGCACCGTGGCGGGGTCCCCGGCCAGCGCGTCGACCGCCGAGGAGGCCGTCATGATCGCGTCGTACATGGCCTGCTGGGGATGCGTACCGCGCTGCAACGACGCCCGCAGTGCCTCGCCCGCGGCCTCGGACGCCGCCTGGGACGCCTCGTCCGGACGGGTCGCCGAGGAGACGCCGTCGCAGACCACCGCGACGACCGCGGGCGTACCGTCCGGCAGCGGCGTCGTGGTGAGCGCGAAGAAGTCCTCGTTGCGGTGGTGGCGGTGGCCGCGGTCGCTGACCGCCGCGATGCCGGCCAACGCGTGCTCCATGTGGTCGCGTTCGCGCGGCTGGGCGTGTCCGCAGTGCTCGCAGTAGCCGTCGGTGTCGACGGCACCGGACCGGCAGGCGGCGCAGATACGGGTGCCCCGGGCGGGGGTGGCGGGCTGCGGCTCGGGCGGGGCGGCGGGCGCCGGGGCTTCGGCCGCCCCGATCGCGGCTTCGGAGGCTTCCATGGCTTCGGCGGACTCGGCGGTTCGAGTGGATTCGGAGGCGTGGGCGGCGGCATCCGCGACGGCCTCATAGCCGGCGACGCGCGGGTCGGCGGTCGGACCGGCGGGCGGGCCCTGCGGAGGCTCGACGGGTCCGGCGTCGGCTGCCGGCGGAGCCGGGATGGCATCGCCCGCCGCCGACGGGTGTCCGGGCGCCGGCGGGGCGCTGACGTCCGCGTACGGCAGGCGGGTCTGCGGGTCCGGCGGGGGCGGGCCGACCGGCCCGGACGGTGCCGGAGGAGCGCAGGGTATGCCCTGGGCGGGCGGCGCGGCAGGCGCGGGCGCCGCACCGTACGCGGGAGCCTCTCCACACACGGGCGCCTCACCGTACGAGGGCGCCGCGCCCGGACCGCCGTACGCCGGTGGTGCCGGCGGCGGCACCGCTCCCGCGCCCCCCGCCGACGGCGCATACGCGGGCCGCGGCGGCGGCCCGTACCCCTGAGGACGGCGGCTCGCGCCGGTCAGGGCGATCGTCGGCTGTCCTTCCGACGCCGCGGCGGACGCCACCAGGTCCGCGCCGCACCGCCCGCAGAAGTTGTCGCCCGCGTCCAGCGGCTCGTTGCAGCTCGCGCACCGGGACGGCCCAGTCACACTCATCTCACACCCACGTCCTGGGGCGGAAGCGGTTGGCCCGTTCCACCAGCTCGATCCTTTCCTCGCCACGCTGCGCCAGCCGCGCGAGCAGGCGGTACGACCGTTCCAGCCCGAACCGCAGGCCGCGTTCGTCCAGCGCGCTGCCGAGCAGCTTCGCCGGCCCGGACGAGGCCGGTCCGTCGTCCGCCCGTGCACCGTGGCTACCGGAGAGTACCCAGTCCAGGGCGCTGCCCAGTACCTCGGTGCCGAGTTGTTCCCGGCGCTCCGCGTCCAGCCCGAAGTCCGCGAGGGCCTCGACCTGTTCGGCGGCGGCCCGCAGCTCCGTCAGCAGCGGATCGCGGGCGGAGCGCCGGCGCAGCCGCGCGCGGATCGCCGCGATCCGCGCCGCGGTGTAGTGGATGGACGCCTCAGGGACGGACTCCAGGGCCTCCACGGCGCCGGCCCGGTCGCCCGCCGCGAGCCGCACCCGGGCCAGCCCGAACGCGGCGCTGACATAGCTGTGGTCGGTCGCCCACACCAGGCGGTAGTACTCGGCGGCGTTGTCCAACTGCTCCAGCAGCTCCGCGCAGACGGCCAGCGCCAGCTTCGGCGCGGCCTCCCCGGGGAACGCGTCGTAGACCGCGTCGAAGGACAGCGCGGCGCTCTCGCGGTCCCCGGCCGTCAGTGACACCAGGCCGTGGTTCCACACCACCCGCCAGTCGGCGCCCCACTCCTCGCCGGGCTCCGACTCGATGGCCTCCAGCGCCATCAGCGCGGCAGCCGCGTCCCCCGTCTCCAGGCGGGCGCGCAGCCCGCGCAGCCGGGTCTCCAGGGAGTCGGCGGGCGCCGAGCGCAGCGCGGTGATCAGCTCGGCGGGGGCGGTGGCCATCAGCCCGGCCAGGAAACCGGCGTTGGGATCGGCCGGGTCCACCCGCGGCACCGGCAGCGCCAGGACGGCGGCAGCGGTGTCCAGGGGGCGCAGCGGAGGAGCGCCGGGGACGGCCCCGGCCGGCTCGTTCTCGTACGCGCTCTGCGCCGGAATCGCGGGTTGTGCGGCGCCGGGGCGCGCGCGCCGCCTCGGCGCCACCACCCGCCCGCCCAGCAGCGAACTGTCGCCCTCGGCCGCCGCCACCAACTCCGTGTCCACCACGCGCAGTTCGGGCCCGAACAGCTTGGACAGCGACGGCCGCTGCTCGCCCGTCTGGAGCGCCACGACCTCCCGCAGCACACCCGTCAGCTGCTCGGCCATCTCCTCCGCGGACGCGAACCTGCGGGCCCGGTCCGGGTCCGTGGCGCGCACCAGCAGCCGGTAGAAGGACTCGTAGGTGCGGAAGACCTCGATGTTGTCCGGGTCCGGCAGGGAGTCCACGAAGATGTTCGTGTAGCCCTGGAAGTCGAAGGTGAGGACGGCGAGGGTGCGCGCGACCGTGTACAGGTCGGAGGCGACCGACGGGCCCAGCGCGGCGACTTCGGGCGCCTGGTAGCCGATGGTGCCGTATATCGCGCTCTCGTCGTCGTCCATGCGGCGCACCGCGCCCATGTCGATCAGCTTGAGCTGGTCGTTCTGCTGGATGGCGTTGTCGACCTTGAAGTCGCAGTACAGCAGGTTGCGGCTGTGCAGATGGCTGAGCGCCTCCAGCGCCTCGATGCCGTACGCACACGCCTGCTCGACCGGCAGCGGATCGCGCCGCCCCTGGGGCGTGCGCCGCCCGTTGGCGATGTCCTTGAGCGATTTGCCGCCGACGTACTCCATGACGATGTAGCCGTCCAGGCTGCCCGTCGACTGGTCGAGATGCTCCACGAAGTTGTAGATCCGCACGATGTTGGAGTGCTCGATCTCGGCGAGGAACCGCCGCTCGGACACCGCCACCGCCAGCGCCTCCTCGTCGCCGGTGTCCAGCAGGCCCTTGAGGACCACCCACCGGTCGGACACCGCGCGGTCAATCGCGAGATAGATCCAGCCGAGCCCGCCGTGCGCCAGACAGCCCACCACCTCGTACTGGCCGTGCACGATGTCGCCGGGCCGCAGCTTCGGCACAAAGCTGTACGGATGGCCGCACTTGGTGCAGAACCCTTCGGTGCGGCCCGGACGCTCACCGCGCGCCCGCCCCACCGGCGCCCCGCACTCGCCACGACTGCAGAACCGCTTACGCTCCGGGACCTCCGGATTCTCCAGCACCGCCGACCGCGGATCGGGCCGCGGCACCTCCGGCACCGTCACCAGGCCGGCGCCCAGCCGCCCGCGGCCCGACCCCGAGCTCGAACCGCTGCCCGCACTGCGCACCGACACCGACACCGAGGACATCCCCCGCGTCGAAACGCCACCGGACAGCGAACGCGACAGCCGTCCGGACACCGAACGCCGGGAGGACGCCGACCGCCGGGAGGAGGCCGAAGGCCGGGAGGGGATCGAAGGCCGGGAGGGGGTCGAACGCGACGACCCCGACAGCGCCGTACGGGCCGAACCGGCGGAGTGGGCACCGCCCGTGAGCGACGACCGCGCCGAGCCGCCGCCCGCCGCCCCGCCCCCGAGCGCCCGGTTGGTCAGCGCCGTGGGCGGCGCGGACAGCATGCCGTCCGGCGAGACGACCGGGGCCAGGCCGCAGGTGTCGCAGTAGAGCTCACCCCCGCCCATGTCCTCGTAGCTGCCCGCGCACTCCCGCCGCTGGCAGTCGGCGCCCGCCCCCTCCGTCACGATTCCCCCCTGTGCTCCGCCTCCTGCGGAACAAACGCTTCCGCAGCCGCCTGCTGATAGCGCCACACCGCCTGCTCGGCCGCCCGCAGATCACACGGCGCGCTCCACAGCATCCGACGGGCCGCGTCGTACCGCTCCATCAGCACCGGATCCTCGGCCAGGCCATGCCGGGCCACCTTCGCCTTGTACGCGTCCAGCCGGCCGCGCAGCTCGGCGCGCACCGCCAGCGGAGCCGTCACCGCGGTGAGCGACTCCCGGGCGCGATGCAGCTCGTCCTCCGCCCGCTGCTCCAAGCTGTCCAGCAGCGGCGAAAGACGATGCCACTGCGCATGCCTGCGGTAGTCCGCGGCCGCCGCCAACTGCTCGTGCAGCGCCGTCGACGGACCGCTGACCGCCGGCACCTCGGAAGCGGCGATCTTCGCCAGGACCTCGCCGCGCGCCTGCCGCGCCTCGGTCAGCGTGCGGTCCGCCCGGGAGAGCACGTCGCGCAGCTGCATCAGCCGACGCTCCGCGTCCTGCCGGACATCCAGCACCGCCTCGACCTCGCGCCTGATGTCCTCCAGCCCGCGGGCCGCACGGTCATAGCGCGCGGTGTCCGGACGCCCGCCACCGGGCGCGGAACTCCCCGTCGACGACGACACCCAGAACGCCAGCGGATCCGAGATCACCTGGCCGCGCAGCCGCGCCAGCTCGTCCGTGATCCGCTCCAGGTCGTCGCCCGCCGGATGCTCCCCGGGGCGCACCCCCACCGAATGCGCCAGCGAACGCGTCCGCTGCAACTCGGCCGACAACAGGTCTATCCGGGCCGGCAGCGCCGACCAGACCGCATCGGCGGCCACGATGACATCGAGCGACCGGGCATAGAGCCCGTTCATCCGCTCGACGAGCCCCTCCAGACTGAACCGCTCGCTCAGCCGGGCCGGACCGCTCTCCGGGCCACCGCCCGCCGAAGCCGCGCCCGGGACCGTCACCCCGCTGCCGTGCAGCATGTCCGTCAGCTCGGCGAGGTCGTCGGGAGACGGCCAGCGCCGCCGCTCGCGCAGCTCACGCACCGCTGTCAGCGCGGCCGTATAGGCGTCGAAAAGCGACCAGAGGACGGTGATGGAACGCTCGGTGGCGGCCCAGCGCTCCTTGGTGGTGCCCGACAGGTCGGCGCCCTCCAGGAGTCTGCGGCCCGCGTGATCCTGCAACGCGAGCAGGGAGGTCTCTATCGCCTCGTACTCGGCGCCGAGCCGCGCCAGGGCACGGTCCACCTCCTCCCGGCTCAGCACCGGGGCAATGGGCCTCCCCGCAGAACCGGGGAAGGGTCCGGGGACCCCCATCGATCACCTCTCCAATACGCGTACGGTGCACGGCGGTTGGTGCGCCTCGATCGCTGCTGCGGTGTTCCGCTCCCTCAATTCCCCTCATAGTGACGGCATCCGGCCGTCACCACTGCCGTGGTGTCGACGACGGTGACACTTTCCCCGCGTGTCCGTCCCGCCCCCATCCCTTCCCATAGTGACGGCATCGGCCACTTCATGGGGCGATCGGTCACTCTCGGTCGCCGTTAGCCGCAAGAAGCCGTCCTTGGCTGCCAGAAGCCGCCGTCACCTGCTATAAGCCACCCCAGTCACTCGACATGGCCGCCTCAGTCGCCGTACTCCGGCGACGGCGGCCCCGATATGCCGGGCAGATCGGCCTTCAGCCAGGTGCGGTACGCCCGCATCCAGGCACTGTCGGCCCCGCCGCCCCGGTAGTCGTCCAGAACCTTGTTGACCCGGCGCACCAGATCCGTGTCGTCCTTGTTCATCGCCACGCCGTACGGCTCGTCGGTGAACGGCTCGCCCTTCAGCTCGACCGCCGGATCCTGCGCCGCCTGCGCCGCACCCAGCGCGTTGTCGGTCACCACCGCGTCCGCCTCACCCAGCTGCAACCGCACCAGGCAGTCGAGTTGGTTGGGCACCGTCAGCACCTTCGCACCGTGCGACCGCGCCGCCAGCTCCGACTCGCCCGTCGAACCCGCCGCCGTGCACACCCGCTTGCCGCGCAGCGAATCGTCGAACGCCTCGATCTTCGACTTCTTCGGCGCCAGCACCTGCTGCCCGGCCTGGAAATACGCGGTCGAGAACGCCACCTGTTCCTTGCGGGCGCAGTTGATCGTCATCGTCCGGACCACCATGTCCACGGTCCGCTTCTGGAGCGCGGGCACCCGCTGGTTCGTCGGCACCGCCTGGAAGACGACCTTGGCGTCCGGCCCCAGGATGTCCTCGGCGATCGCCCGCGCCAGATCGATGTCGAAGCCCTCCAACTTGCCGGTGTTGGGGTTGCGATAGCCCCACCGGTAGGTGTTCTGATCGACGCCGACGACCAGTTGGCCCTTCTCCTTGATCCGCTTCACGGCCGCACCGTCGTCCGAGGACGGCCGCAGGCTCTCCGCGGCGTTCCGCGGTGTGCACTTCGCCGCGGCGGGCGCCGCATGCGCCGCTCCCGGACCGTACGCACGAGGCGCCGCCGGCCCCGGCGCGCCGTCCCCGCCCAGCGTGGGCACCAGTACGGCCGCGGCCGCCGCCATCACACACACGCCCGCCGCGACCGGCGCCAGAGCGGCGCGCAGATTCACCAAGGCTCGTGCGCGCATCCTCATGTCCCCCTCACCAGGCCCCCCTCACCGGTACTCCGACAGCCTGCGCCCGATGCCCAGCACCGCGCCCGCCGCCGCCACGACGGCCAGCACCGCGGCACCCACCGCCAGCCCGCCGAGCGCCCCGCGCCCGCCGTCCGCCGCCGACCGGAACTCCTCCTGCTCATGCACCAGCGCCCTCTGCAACGCGGCATCCACCCGGTCGAAGGACTCACGGGTGGGCCGGTCCGAGCCGATCACCTTGGCCAGCGCCTGGTCGTAATCGCCCCTGTCGTCCGCCGCCCGCGCCTCGGCATGCCGCTCCTGCCACTGCCGTACCTGCGCCAGCGCGTCCCGCACCGCCTCCCGGCCCGCCTCGTCATCCGCCAGCGCCAGGGCCTCGCCCAGCCTGCCGCCCTCCGCCGCCCGGCCGCGCCCGTCCCCGGCCGCCAGATCCCGCATACCCGATCGGAAGCCGACCTCATAGAAGTCCTGCTGATCCGAGGTCAGCACCGCGCCGCGCGCCACCAACGTCAGATTCTCGTCACCGCGCGCCTGAAGCGCGTCGATCCGCGCCTCGTTGAGCACCCGCAGCGACCGGGCACCCTGATCGTACGAGTCGCTCAGCCCCGCACGCGCCACCGCATGCCCCACGACCAGCCACAGCAGAACCGCGACGGACGCGGCCGTGGCGGCCAACAGCCCCTGATTGAACACCCGGTTGGTACGCCGGAAATGACGCCGCTGCGCCCACCCCAGCACACCGATGGCCAGCACCCCGGCCGCCAGCGCCCACCACGGCCACGCCTTCGCGGAGTCGTAGTCCGCCGCCAGCCGCTCCGTCTCCGCGTCGTACAACGCCCGTGCCGCCGGGAGGAGTTCCTTGCGCATCTGGTCGTTGGCGTACCGCAGATACGCGCCGCCCAACGGCAGCCCCTGCCGGTTGTTCGTACGCGCCGTCTCCACCAGGCCCGTATACCGCGGCAGCAGGCTGTTGAGCTTCGCCATCTGCCGGCCGGCGGCATCCGAACCCCGGGTGTTCGCCGACGCCTTGACCAGCAGCTGGGACGCCGTCGCGATATCGGCGGCGTACCGCTGCCGGGTCGCCCGGCTCTCCTCGCCGCCGGACAGAAAGCCCCCGGCGGCCGTTGTGTCGGCGTCGGCCAGCGAACGGTAGATGCTCGCCGCGTCCGCGCTGAGCGGCTGGCTGCGCTCCACGACATCGTCCGCGGCCGCCGCGCGGTCCGCCACCTGCCAGGCCGTGGCCGCGCCGAAGACCAGTACCAGCAGGGCGAGTACGGCACCGATCACCCGGAGCCTGCCGGGCTCGGTCGTCGCCGCGGCGCGCAGCTCGTCCAGCCCGTCGGCCCATGCGGTACGGCGCCCCGGCGCGGACGCCGACACACTGCTGGTCGGCACGGACGACACGGAACCTCCCCCTCGGTCGCTGACGGCGGGCCCGGCTCGCGCGGCACGCTCACCGAGAGCGCTCACGAGAACAGGTGCACGGGCAGCAGTATGTCCGTACCCACTGACAACCACACGGCTCTTGACCCGATCTTGTTCGGATCGCGATCCGCGGCGCGTCCCCCTCTCAAGGACACGCCCGCCCGGGGCGTACGGTTCCGCCGCGACCGGCCACGCCCCCGGCCTCCCGCGATGCCCCTCCCGCGACGGGCCTCGCACCGCACAGCGCGAACGCCGCCCCCCCCGCGCCCCCCATTCCACTTCCGCGCGCCGCTACCCACCCCACCCCTCATTGACTACTCTGAGTTACGAAGGTCGAAGGGGGAACTCAGGAGGATCACCGTGCGACGCATAACTCAACTGCTCAGACCGCTGGCCGCCGCGACGACGTTCGGCGGCGCCGTCCCCGAATACGCCGCGCCGGCCAGCGGTTTCCTCACCATTGGCAGCACCACATACGTCGACCCGGTCGGGAGTTACCCCCTCGACCGCCCACCGGACGGCGCCGCGACCCTCATCGTCAACGACACCGATCACCCCATCACCATCATCACGGAAAGCGACCGCAGTGCCGACATCGTGCTGGCCCCCGGCACCCGCACGGAGACACGACGGGGGCAGGCCGTACGGGTGGGGTGAGGGGCGAGGGCGTGGGGGCGTGGGGGCGTGGGGGCGTGGGGGAGGTGACCACGTGGGGGAGGGCTGGGGAGGGGGAGGGGGAGGGGGAGGGGGCCCACCCCCCCGCGCTACCCCCAAGCCCCCCGCACCCGCCCATAAGCCCCCGCCCCCGCCCCCGCCCGGTCCAGTGCGTACAGGGCGGCGCCAAGGACCGGCGGGGCGGTGACCACGTGGGGGGCCGCTTTGGGGGCGCGTTCCGCCAGGAGTTGGATGACGTCGTCATGGAGGAGGGGGTGGCGGGCGGCGAGGACGCCACCGCCGAGGATGACCGGGGTGTGCTCGGACAGCAGGTCCAGGCGCTCCAGGGCGACCGAGGCCAGCAGGACGATCTCCTCCGCCTGGCGGGCCACGACCGTACGGGCGACGGGGTCGCCGGCGGCCGCGACGTCGAAGAGGACAGGGGTCAGTTCGTGACGGCGACGCTCGGGGATGCCGCGCAGATGGAGCGCCTCGATGAGCTCCAGCATGGTGGACAGACCGAAGTGAGCGGGCAGGGCGCGGGCCAGTTCGGTCTCGGCGCCGCGGCCGTCCTCGGCGCGGGCCGCGCACCACAGGGCCTCGTCGGCGAGATGGGAACCGCCGCCCCAGTCACCGGAGATCCGTCCGACGGCGGGGAAACGGGCGGTGGCCCCGTGGAGTCCGAGGCCGGCGCAGTTGATGCCCGCGCCGCACACCACGGCGACCCCCATCCGCTCCCCGTCGTCCGGCAGCCCGGCCCGCAACAGGGCGAAAGTGTCATTGCCGACCGTCACCGTCCGGGCCCATCCCCGGGCGCTGATCTCCGCCGTCAGAGCGGCCTCTTCGGCGGGGAGATCGGCGTTCGCCAGATACGCCGAGACATGGTCGACCGGGCCCTCGGCGCCGGCCTGGGCCAGCGCCGACGCCACCAGCGGCGCCAGCACGTCGACCGCCCGTGCGGCGCCCACCACCGGTGGCTGGAACCCGCCGCCGCGGGCGGTGCCGAGCACCGTCCCGTCCGCGCCCACCAGAGCCACGTCCGTCTTGCTGTTGCCCGCGTCGATGGCGAGCGCCGCGCCGGTCAGGCCCACGTGAGGTGCTCCCGGTTGTGTGCGATCAGCTCGTCGGTGAGCCGGTCCGCGTAGTCGCTCTGGCCGATGAGGGGATGGGCGAGGAGAGCCGCGAACACGGCGTTCCTCCCGCCCTCCCGCGCTGCGCTTCTCCCGCCCTCCCGCGCTGCGCTTCTCCCGCCCTCCCGCCCGGCGTTCCTCCCGCCCTCCCGCCGCCCGCTGCCGCGGCAGCCCACCAACGCCGCCTCCAGGGCGAGGTGTTCGTAGGCGGTGACGTTGGCGACCAGGCCGGCGAAGAGCGGCTCCAGCGGCCGTACGGGCAGCGGTGTCGCGCCCTCCGCGCCCACCGTCGCCGGGGCCTCGATCACCGCATCGTCGGGGAGGAACGGAAGAGTGCCGCGGTTGAGGGTGTTGACGATCTGGATGTCGCCGGTGTCGCCCAGCAAGGACGAGGTGAGCGCCACCGCCGCCTCCGAGTAGAACGCCCCGCCGCGCCTGCCCAGCAGCTCCGGCTTCTCGTCCAGCGCCGGATCGGCGTACAGGTCGAGCAGCCGCTTCTCGATGGCCGCGACCTCCGCCGCCCGGGACGGCTTGCTCCGCAGCTCCCGTACGACCTCGTCGTGCCGGTAGTAGTAGCGCAGGTAGTAGGAGGGGATGACGCCGAGGCGGTCGAGCAGCGGACGGGGCATGCGCAGGTCCTCGGCGACGGCTTCGCCGTGCTCGGTGAGCAGCTTCGGCAGTACGTCCTCGCCGCCGACCCGTACGGCCCGCTCCCAGGTGAGGTGGTTGAGGCCGATGTGGTCCAGCTCGACCTGGTCCGGTGCCACCCCCAGCAGCGCGGCGAACTTCCGCTGGAAGCCGATGGCCACATTGCACAGTCCGACGGCCTTGTGGCCGTGGGTGAGCAGCGCGCGGGTGACGATGCCCACCGGGTTGGTGAAGTCGACGATCCAGGCATCGGGGTTGCGGCGGCGTACCCGCTCCGCGATGCCGAGGACGACGGGAACGGTGCGCAGCGCCTTCGCCAGGCCGCCGGCGCCGGTCGTCTCCTGCCCGACGCAGCCGCAGTCCAGCGGCCAGGTCTCGTCCTGGTTGCGGGCGGCCTGCCCGCCGACCCGCAGCTGGAGCAGCACCGCGTCGGCGCCGTCGACACCGGCGTCCAGATCGTCGGTCCAGGTGACCCGCCCGGGGTGGCCCTGCCGGGCGAAGATCCGGCGGGCCAGCCGGCCGATCAGCTCCAGCCGCTCGGTGGCCGGGTCGATGAGGACGAGTTCCTCCAGCGGCAGGGCGTCACGCAACCGCGCGAAGCCGTCGACGAGTTCGGGGGTGTAGGTCGAGCCTCCGCCGACCACGGCGAGTCTGACCCGGGCCCGGGGGGACGCCGGGCGTCCTTGGGGGGACTGCGGCATGGATGATCAGCCCTTCACTCCGGTGAGCTTGACGCCTTCGACGAAGGCCCTCTGTGCGAAGAAGAAAACGATGACGACCGGGGCCATGACCAGCAGCGTCGCGGCCATCGTCAGGTTCCAGTTGACGCTGTGCGCGGTCTTGAACGACTCCAGACCGTAGGAGAGCGTCCAGGAGGCGGGGTTCTGCGCGGCGTAGATCTGCGGTCCGAAGTAGTCGTTCCAGCAGAAGAAGAACTGGAAGAGCGCGACCGCCGCGAGGCCCGGCCTGGCCATCGGCACGACGACCTTCAGCAGGGTGCGCAGCTCCCCGCAGCCGTCCACCTTCGCCGCTTCGATGTACTCCTGCGGAATGGTCAGCAGGAACTGCCGCAGCAGGAAGATCGAGTACGCGTCGCCGAACGCCATCGGGATGATCAGCGGCCACAGCGAGCCGGACAGATGCAGCTGCTGCGCCCAGACCAGATACATCGGGACGACGATGACCTGCGGCGGCAGCATCATCGTGGCGATGACCAGGATCATCGCCGTACGGCGGCCGCGGAAGCGGAACCTGGCGAGGGCGTACGCGACGGGGACGGCCGAGCCGACGGTGAAGAGGGTGCCGAGCCCCGCGTACAGCAGGGAGTTCTTCCACCAGTCCAGGAACCCCGGGGTCCGGAAGACCGTGGCGTAGTTCGACCAGTTCCATTCATCCGGCCACAGTTCGCCGCTCATCGCCTGGTCGTCGCTCATGACGGAGGTCAGGAGGACGAAGACGAAGGGGAGGACGAAGAAGAGGGCGGCGGCGACGGCCACGGCGTGCACGGCGATCCAGTGCAGCAGCCGCCTGCGGCGGGCGCGCGCCGCCGGGCCGCGGTCGGGGGCGGCCGTGCGGGCCCGTGTGCCCGGTGCGCGTGGAGTCGTGGAGGCCAGGTCGGACGCAGTCGTCGTGGTCATACGGATCGGTCCTCCGCCGGGAGCAGGCCGGCGCGCTTGCGCATCAGCAGGGTGGTGACGGCCATGGCGATGACGAACAGCACGAGCGAGAGCACACACGCCGCGCCGGTGTTGAAGTTCTGGAAGCCCAGTGAGTAGACGAGCTGCGGGACGGTGAGCGTGGAGTGTTCCGGATAGCCGGGCTGGACGACCGAGCCGGGCCCGACGGAGACCCCGGACGCGAGTTTTCCGGCGACGAGTGCCTGGGTGTAGTACTGCATGGTCTGGACGACGCCGGTGACCACCGCGAACATCACGATCGGCGTGATGGACGGCCAGGTGACGTAACGGAATTTCCGCCAGGCGCCCGCCCCGTCCAGCTCGGCGGCCTCGTACTGCTCCTTCGGCACGTCCAGCAGCGCCGCCATGAAGATCACCATGAGGTCGCCGATGCCCCACAGGGACAGCATGACGAGGGAGGGCTTGGCCCAGCCGGGGTCGTTGAACCAGGCGGGCGCCGGGATGCCGAGGGCGCCGAGGATGCCGTTGACCGGCCCGGTTCCGGGGTTGAGCAGGAAGACGAAGGCCACGGTCGCGGCCACCGGGGGCGCCAGATACGGCAGATAGAACGCCGTACGGAAGAAGCCGGTGGCCGACTTGATCTTGGTGACGAGGAGGCCGATGCCCAGCCCGAAGACGATCCGCAGCGCGACCATCACCACGACCAGCCACAGCGTGTTCCACAGCGCCGGCCCGAACAGCGGCATCTGCGTCAGTACGTATTTCCAGTTCCGCAGCCCGACGAAATCGGGCTCCTCGATCTGGTTGTAGTGCATGAACGAGAAATAGACGGTGGCGATCAGCGGATAGGCGAAGAAGACCGAGAAGCCGATCAGCCACGGGGAGAGAAAACCGGCGGTTCGCAGCCGCGCACGGTTGCGCCTGCGCCGAAGCCCGGGTGGTGGTGCGAGGCTGCTGGATGCCATGGCAGATCTCCGTCGGCTCTCGTCGGTTCTCGTCGGTTCTCGTCAGGTCTCGTCAGTTCTGGGACTGAAGGTTGTCGGCGTCGATCTGCGCATCGAGCCCGCGCAGCCCCCGGTCCAGATCGGGGACCTTTCCCGCCTCGACGTCGTAGGCGAAGTCCCGCAGCGTGACGATGTACTGGCCGCCGTTGACGGACGGCGGAATGGCGGTGCTGTACGGGTTCCGTGCGATATCGAGGAAGGTGCGGAACGTCGGATCGGTGTCCAGTTCCGGTGACTTCAGCGCCGCTTTCGTCGACGGCACGTTGTGGATGGCATTCGCGAACCGGACCACCTGATCCGTGTTCACGGTCAGGAACCTCACCAGTTCCCATGCCGCGTTCTGATGCCGGCTGCTGTGTGCGATCCCCGCGACCGTACCGGTCAGACAGCCGCGTCCGTAGGTATCCGCCCGGTCGTCCGGCACCGGCATCGGGGCCGTGCCCCAACCGAACTTCGCCTTCTGGTCCTTCAGCATCAGCCCGCGCCATTCGCCGTCCATATGCATCGCCACCTTCTGCGTCAGAAAGGCGTTCTGCGAGGACATCTCATCGCCGAAGGTGGCACGGAACCTCTCCAGCGCCGCATAGCCGCCCTGCGCCCGGATCAGCGCGCGCTGGGTGGCGAAGAACTCCTTCGTACGGGGGTCCTCGGCCAGCCGTGCCTTGCCCTGCCGGTCGAAGTACGCCGGCCCCCACTGCGCGAACAACCGGTCCGGACTGTTCTCGTAGAACCGGAAGTTGGGCATGATCCCGACCCGCTCGTACGACCCGTCCCCGGTGCGTCGGGTGAGCTTCACGGCAGCCCGCCTCAGTTCCGACATCGTCCGCGGCGGGCGCGCGATACCGGCTTCTTTGAAGGCGTCCTTGTTGTAGTAGAGCCCGTAGGCATCGGCGAGCAGCGGCAGGGCGCACTGCCTGCCCTCATAACTGGTGTATTCGAGGAAGGTCTTCGGGAAGACCTTCTCCTTGTCCACGCCGGTCTTTCTCATGAACGGATCGAGATCCGCCCACATTCCGGACGAGCAGTACTGCCCGACGTTGTTGGTGGTGAACGACGACACCACATCCGGCGCCTCGTCCCCGCCCGCCCGCAGCACCTGATTCACCGTCTCGTCGGTGACGTTCCCGATCACCTTCACCGTGATGTTGGGGTGCAGCTTCTCGAAGCGGGCGACGCTGTCCTCGATGGCCTTCACCTCCCCCGCATTCGACCAGCCGTGCCAGAACCTGAGCGTGACCGGCTTCGCCGGATCGTCACGGTCACTGCCGACACTCGGATGGGCGCACCCCGGGACGAGCAGCCCGGCGCCGGCCAGCGCCACGGAAAGAAATGTGCGCATGCGCGGAAACGGCATGGCGGAACTTCCTTTACGGCAGGGGAAGTCGGGATGGTGCCGGGTTACAGGAAACGAGCGAGTCCGGCCGGGCGCGTGGAGCGTCCGGCATTTCGCGGAATGCTCAGGCGGTGTCGAACACCGCGTCGCGCGCCTCGGCGAGCGCCGTCCGCAATGCGCCGATGAGAATGGGGTTGCCGCCGATATCGCTGATACGCAGTTCCGGGCGGGGCAGCGCGAGCCCGGTGAACTCCTCCTCGACCAGAGCCCGCAGCGGCTCCCCGCCGGCCTGGGCGACCTCGCCGGACAGCACCACCAGCCGCGGGTCGACGACCGCGACCACGGCCGCGAGCCCCGTCGCCAGCCGGCGTGCGACCTCCTCCCGCACCTCGTCGCGCTCCAGCGCCTCCGCGACCGTACGGACCTCCGGGGCGCCGTACTCCCACGCCAGCTCGATCACACTCGGCGCCCCGACGAGCCGCTGGAATCCGCCGCCGGCATCCGGGCGGGCCGCGCTGCGGTCGCCGCCCCGGGACAGCGGGGCCCCGGGCAGCGGCATATACCCGATCTCGCCCGCGCCGCCGGTGGCTCCGCGCAGCAACTGCCCGCCCAGGACGATCGCGGCGCCGACCCCTTCATCGGCCCACACCAGCACGAAGTCGTCGAAGTCCTGTGCGGCCCCGTCATGCTGCTCGGCGACGGCCGCCAGATTGACGTCGTTCTCGATGACGAGGGGCGTGCCCAGCGCCTCGGTCAGCTCTTCCTTCAGCCGCCGCGAGTGCCAGCCGGGCAGATGGGGCGCGTAGCGCAGCGCGCCGGTCCGCGGGTCCAGTGCGCCGGGCGTGCCGATCACCGCCCCGTGCAGCTGCTCGCGCCCCAGCCCGGCCTTGGCCAGCGCCCCGTCCACGGCCTCGGCCACCAGCCGCGCGACCCGGTTGGGCGCCTCGTCATCCACCGCGTCCGTGCCGACCCGTTCCTCCCCGAGCACCCGCCCGGTGATGTCGGCGACCACCGCCGTGATCCCCTCCTGGTCCACGGCCAGCGCGGCCACATGCGCCGCGACCGGGTTGACCTCGTACAACTGCGCATTGGGTCCGGGCCGCCCGGTCACGTTCCCGGTCGTCCGCACCAGCCCGGCGGCCTCCAGGCGCGCCAGCAGCTGTGAGGCGGTCGGTTTCGACAGCCCGGTCAGCTCACCGATCTGGGTACGGGTCAACGGGCCCTGCGAGACGAGCAGATCGAGCGCGGCCCGGTCGTTCATGGCCCGCAACACCCGCGGCGTCCCGGGGGTTCCCTGCCTGCCCTGCCCACCGGCCATCACACGCCCCCGCATCTGTTAGGAAACCTTCCAATCGATGAACAGGAAGGTAGGTCGCGGGCCGGGGCTCCGTCAATGGTTCCAACGGGTCGACTTCACGAAAGCCGGAAGCCGGAAGCCGGGGGTTGGGTGTCCGTGCGTCAGGCGCCGACCCGAGCTCCAAGTCCTGTGTGCGCCTCAGGTCGACAGGCCCTCGACGGAGCCTCTGAGGCGGTCCGTCCGCTCAGCCCTCTTCCCGGCCGACGCTGCCGACGCCGGTGCCGTGTTCGCAGGTGGCCGCGGAGTTGTCGCGGGCGCCGGGGTTGAGGGTCTTCCAGGGCCCGGTCTGGTCCGGCCATTCGCCGCAGACCACGGTCGCGCGGAAGGCGATGGTGCGGTTGGTGTTGTTGGTGCAGTCCGCGGTGCCCGTACGGCCGTCGGAGGTGGTGGTGCAGTTGAGCTCGTTGGCGATACGGGCGTCCGTGTGCCGGACCGCCGTGGTGGACGGCGCGGCGGAAGCGGGGGCGGCGGCGGTCAGGGCCGCCGCGCTGCCGATCATCAGGACCGATGCGACGGCCCCCGTGGCCACGCGCTTGCGGATCTTCATGGTGAAGTCTCCTTCTCCGTCGTACGTGTCGTTGGTGCTGACACCCGGGACACGGAGCGGGGGAGAGGGATGTATGACCCGGGGGCATGTGATCTGGACCACATGTCCCCGGGTGCGGGCCACTTCGGCGGCGGCTACTCCACGGTGGCTACTTCCCGAGGCTCGCCCGGGAGAGCGGATCCGACGCCAGCGACTGCGGGGAGGTCGGGTTGTTCAGGGCCGAAGGCGCGGCCATGGCGGCGGTGGGGTCGGCCACGCCTTCCTGTTCCTGCTCCTCCTCCGGGGCCGGACGCGGCGCCAGCCGGATGTCGGCGGCGTCCAGGGCGCGCTTGATGCGCCAGCGCAGTTCGCGTTCGACGCCCAGCGCCTTGCCGGGCATGGTCTTGGCCGAGACGGTCAGGGTGACCGTGTCGAGGTGCACCTCGCTCAGGCCGAGCACCTCCACCGGCTCCCACAGCCGCTCGTTCCAGGGCTCGGCCTTGGACATCACCTCGCCGGCGGCGGTGATGATGTCGCGGGCCCGCTCCAGGTCCTGGTCGGCGGCGAGCTGGACGTCGACCTGGGCCGTCGACCAGCCCTGGCTGAGGTTGCCGATCCGCTTGACCTCGCCGTTGCGGATGTACCAGATGGCGCCGTTGGGGCCGCGCAGCTTGGTCACCCGCAGCCCGACCTCGATGACCGTGCCGGTGGCCACGCCGGCGTCGATCTCGTCACCGACGCCGTACTGGTCCTCAAGGATCATGAAGACGCCGGAGAGGAAGTCGGTGACGAGGTTGCGGGCGCCGAAACCGATCGCGACACCGGCCACCCCCGCGCTGGCCAGCAGCGGCGCCAGGTCGATCTTGAGGGTGGCGAGCACCATCAGCGCGGCGGTGCCCATGATCGCGAAGGAGGCGACGCTGCGCAGCACCGAGCCGATGGCCTCGGAGCGCTGGCGGCGGCGCTCGGCGTTGACCAGGAGGCCGCTCAGCGCGGTGCCCTCGGCGGCGGCCGCGGTGCGGTTCATCCGCTCGATGAGCTTGGTGATCGTGCGGCGTATCACATGCCGCAGCACCACCGCGATCACGACGATCAGCAGGATCCGCAGGCCGGACTCGACCCACGTCCCCCAGTTCTCCTCCACCCAGCCGGCGGCGTTGGTGGCCTTCTCGGTGGCCTCGTCGAGCGAGGACGGGCTGATCGAGCCGGGTGACGAGGCGCCCAGTTGTCCGGCGGTGGCCGGAGAAGCGGACCAGTGCACAGCAGAACCTTCCGTGTGGGACGGTTTGCCCGGACCGCGGTGACCCCCCTGAAGGACCACGGTGTCCCCCCGAAGCAGGGCGGACGAACCGGGTAGACCAACCACACTAACGGGGCAACGGGGGCGGTCCGCGCCCCTGTTCGAGTGGCCGGGCTCACCTTCGGCCGCCCGGAGCGGCGGAAGAAGGCCGGAAACAGCCTGTGCGCAGGGGTGGGGCGGGGTGTGGTGGAAAACACCTCCGACCCGTTACTCGGTCATGGTGGCGCTCCGACCAGGCACCGGGGGACACTGTGGGGAGATCGTCCCGGCGCGAGCCACGCGCCGCCGGCGTACAAGGAGGCACCCGTGCCGCATGTCCTGGTCCTCAACGCGTCGTACGAGCCGCTCGGCGTCGTACCGCTCCGCCGCGCGCTCATCCTCGTACTCAATGAGAAGGCTGTGAGTCTCGAGGAGTCCGGCGCCCTGATGCACAGTGCGACCCGCGTCATACCCGCTCCGAGTGTGGTCCGCTTGAAGCGGTTTGTGCGGGTGCCCTTTCGCGGCCCCGTTCCACTGACCCGCCGGGCGCTGTTCGCCCGTGACGGCGGGCGCTGTATGTACTGCGGTGGCGTCGCAACCAGCGTCGACCACGTCATCCCGCGCAGTCGCGGCGGCCAGCACACCTGGGAGAACGTCGTCGCCGCCTGCCGGCGCTGCAATCACGTCAAGGCCGACCGCCATGTCGCCGAGATCGGCTGGCGGCTGCGCCATCAGCCCGCCCCGCCGTCCGGACTCGCCTGGCGGATCATCGGCACCGGGCATAGGGACCCGCGCTGGCTGCCCTACTTGCAGCCGTACGGCGCGGATGACGCCTTGGCCCGGATCGACGCCGTATCGGCATAGATCCGGGCTTCTGCGTCCGGAGGCGGAGGGGAGCCGTCGTGCGTCGGCGCGCGGCTCCCGCCCGCCTCCGGGCGTCTCTCACTCGTCGCCGCGGCCGCCCTTGGAGCCCTGCCCGCCGCGCCCGCCCGGCTCCCCGTCGGCCCCGGTCCTGCCCTTCGCCCCGCTCTCGCCCTCCGGCCCGCTCCCGCCCTCGGCCCCGCTCACTGCGTAGGCCTCCACCGACCAGAGCGAGTATCCGAAGCGGGTGGCCCGCTTGTCGCCCTGTATGCGGACGAACCGAGCATCCCCGGCATCCATCCGGACCGACTCGCGGCCGCCCTTGCCGTCCCGGACGGTGGCCGCGGTGCGCCAGCTGCGGCCGTCCGAGGAGACCTGGACGCGGTAGCCGGCGGCATGGGCGTCCTGCCAGTTCAGGACGACCAGGCCGAGGCGGGTCGGGCGGGGGAGCGGGAACTGCAGCCAGGCGCCGTCCTCGGCCCGCGAGGACCAGCGGGTCCTGGGGTCGCCGTCGGTGGCGGCGGACGCCGGGAAGTCCTCGGTCTCGTCGCCGGACGAGGTGGCCGCGGCGCCCCGCGCCAGGTCCTTGCCGCCGGTACGCGGATAGACCCGCACGGTCAGCGTCTGCTCCTGGTCACCGTATGTGACCGGGATCTCGTACGTCCCGGAGCGCGCGTCCTTCGGGACCTCGACCGTGATCCGGACCGTGGCGGTGCCCCCGCGCGGCGCGGTCACCTGCTCCGGGGCATGGACGGTGAAGCCCTTGGGCGCCTTGACCGCCAGCTTCTCCCGGACGTCACCGGGACGGCGGGAGTAGATCCGGGCGTCCACCGTCGCGCGGCCGCCGGTCTCCGCGTCCGACTCCTTGCGGGACAGCTCGAGACCGGCCGGCGGGGTGTCGTCGAACCACGGGGTCAGCGCATGGACGGACGGGGCCGCGGTGCCCTTCGCCCAGGTCAGCCGGACCGCGTCGGCCCGCAGGCCGGGCGTCCTGGACTCGGTCCAGCCGGTGGCGGAGAGCCGGTCGAGGCGCTGCCAGCCCTCGCCGGGGACCCGCGCCTCCACCGAGACGGCGGTCGCGTCGGCGCCGGGCTCGGTCAGGGCGGTGACCGCGGCCAGCCGGCGGGCCCGCTCGAACGGCACGGTCAGCGAGGTCTGATCGTTGCCCCTGGTGGGGCGGGGGGCGGCGCCGCGGGCGCCCGTCCAGGCGTCGGCCTCGGTCATCGACCGCTCCAGGAACGGCGCGAGCACCCCCTTGCCGACCGTCACCGGGCTCTGCCCGATCTCCCTGCGCAGGCGCTGCGCGGTGCGCTGGGCGGACCAGGCGGTATCGCCGTCGCCGTGCGCCTGCGCCATCAGCGTGTCGACGGCGCGCTCGCCGGCCGTGCCGTAGCGGGCCAACTGCTCGGCCCACGGCCGCACTTCGGCCGCCAGGTCCGAGTTCAGCTGCTCCGGCGCGGTGCTCATGGTGTGGAACGCGGCCCGCAGCGCCTTCGCCGCCTTCGCGAAGTCCGCGTCCCGGCCCGGCCGGCCGCGGTTGACCGCCGCCTCCCGCGCCTTCCAGAAACGGTCGATCAGCGGCCGCAGATACGCCGACTCATCGCGATTGAGCAGCGACGACGCATCATTCCCGGCGAGCGCGCGGAGCGCGGCACGGGCCCGCGGATCGCCGCCCGCCAGATCGTCGATGGCCGCGTCCCAGGACTCCGACGGGTCGTAGGCGCGCGGATTCCAGGCGAAGTCGGCGGCCGTGAACAGCGGGATACGGGACGCCACCGGCTGCTCCATGGCGTTGGCGAGCAGCACCGCGGAACCGGTGGCCACGGCCGGCTCGCGCCCCGTGTAGGGGCCCAGGAAGATCCGGTCCCGCGCGTAGTCGTTGACCGGGTAGTTGTCCATGGTGACCAGCGGATGACGGAACACCGCGCGGGTGGCGGACAGTTCACCGCCGGTGATCGTCCGCGGCACCACCCCGATGCCGGTCCAGGCCACCTCGACCCGGTCGTCGAGGGCGTCGGACAGCGCGTCCCGGTACGCCGTCGCACCGTCCTGGTAGTACTCGGTCGGCATCAGCGACAGCGGCGCGGAGCCCGGGTGGCGCTCCCTGAGGTGCGCGGCGAGCGCGCCTGCGACCCTGGCCTGCGCCGCGGCGGCGGCCTGCGGTCCCGAGCCGAACATCTCCTCGTCGGCGCCGCAGTGCCACTCGCTGTAGCTGACGTCCTGGAACTGCAACTGGAAGGAGTGCACGCCCAGCGCCCACATCGCGTCCACCTTGCGCCGCAGCGCCCGCATGTCCTCCTCGGACGACAGGCACATGGCCTGGCCGGGGGCGATCGCCCAGCCCAGCGTGACGTGGTTGGCGCGGGCCCGCTCGGCCAGCGCCCGGAAGTCGGCGCGCTGCTCGGCCGGATACGGCTCACGCCACAGGGCCTGCCGGTACGGATCGTCGCCCGGCGCGTACAGATAGCGGTTCTGCTTGGTCCGCCCCATGAAGTCCAGCTGGGCGAGCCGCTGCGCCCGGCTCCACGGCCGGCCGAAGAATCCTTCCGCGGTGCCGCGCACCCCGGTGCCGGGCCAGTCCCGTACGGCCACCGAGGCAAGCTCCCGGCCGACGGCGCCACGATCGCCCGGCTCCTCACTGTCGACGACCAGCTGCCGCAGCGTCTGCGCGGCGTGGAAGAGCCCGTCCGGGCCGACACCGTCCAGGGCGACCGTGTCGCGGCCCTCGACCTGGCCGACGGCGAGGCGGTAGCCGCCGGACGGCAGATCCCCGCGAGCGGGCGCGCGCAGCGCCCGCAGGGCCTCGTCGGCCGGCTTCCCGTCGATGAGGAAGACGGGCCCGTCGGCGGGCACCGGCTCGCCGGGAGCCACCTGCCGGACCGTGTCCACCCCGGCGTCCCGCAGCAGCCCGCGCAGCACGTCCAGGGCGTACGGATCGGTGTCCGGGGCGGCCACCAGCGCGGCCTCGCCGCCCAGCCGCACGGCGGCGCCGAGCTCCCGCATCGACTGGGGGCGCGGCCAGACGGCGGGCGGCTGCCCCGCACCGGCCGGCCGGTCGGGCTGGTCGGGGGTGCCTATGGCGGGATCGGCCGGGGCGGCCTGCGCGCTCGGCGCGCCGCCCAGCAGTCCGCTGATGACCGCGGCGGCCAGCGCGGTGGTGCCGGCCACCCGCGCGCGGGTACCCCGCCTGCCGGCCTCGCCCCCCTTACTGGCCTTACCGACCCTGCCGTCCCTAATGCCCCTACCGGTCTTTCCGACGCTCCATACGCCCCGGATTCGCACGGCTGCTCCTCGTCCCCGTCACTGTGCATACCGGCCTTCGCCGGCGCCCCGTTACCCCCGCCGGTGCCCGTTCGGACAGAGCTTCGGCTGTGAGCCCACCATTGTGGCGGTGAGGGTGTCAACCGCGAGACGGGGGGTGCCACGGGCGGCCGGGGGAGTGCCGGTTTCACCCCGCCGGTCCGGGGGCGCCCGCCGGGGCCCGACGGCCCGCAGGTCTTCCTTCCCGATGTCCCTTTCGTCCGCAATCCCTGCGTCCACGGCTCTCCGCCGCCGCGAAATCGCCTGCCACGGTACGCTGTGACGTGGCCCACGTTTGCTGCGTAGTTACGTCTGCAATCGTGTCCAGTGGGTAGGGCAGACGTGTCCCACTACCGATGAACGGGAGGCCCCTGGTGGCCGCATCCGCTCAGCTGCTCCTCGATGCCCTGTCCTCCAAACCGGGAGGTGCGCAGATGGAGCCCGATCTGTTCGACGGCGTCTCCGACCCCGATTCCGGCCTGGACGGCTCCGGATCCCTCAGCTTCGCCGAGCCGCCGCTCACCAGCGAGCCGCCGCTCGCCGACGCCGCCCCGCTGACCAGCGAGGTCCCCATCGCCGCGGAACTGCCGCTGACCAGCGAGCCCACCGCCGCCGGCCTGGGCACGGAGTCCATGGAGGTCTGAGGACGCATGGGTCGCACGCGGCTTGCCCAGTTACACGGCATCGCCACGTCCTACGACCCTTCGCCCGGCCGGACGGTCCACACCGGTGAGGACACCCTCGTCGCCGTGCTCGCCGCACTCGGCGTCGACGCCTCGACCCCGGACGCCGTACGCGCCGCCCTCGACGCACACCAGCACACAGCGGCCCGCATCCTGCTGCCCCGCACCCTCGTCGGGCGCCCCGACCGGCCGCCCGACCTCACCGGGCTCCCCGAAGGCACCGTCCTGCGGGTGGAGACCGAGGCCGGGGAGAGCCCCGAGCCCGCGCCGGAGACCGGCGAGAACACCACCGGGAATCACCGGCTGGGCCGGCCGGCGCTCGGCCGGCTGCCGCTGGGTGTCCATGTGCTGCACGCCCACGCCCCCGACGGCCGCGCCGCCCGCGCCCACCTCGTCGTGGCACCGGACCGGGTGCCCGCACCGCCCGTGCGCAGCCACGGCTTCCTGGTGCAGCTCTACTCCCTGCTGTCCCGGCACTCCTGGGGCATGGGCGACCTCGGGGACCTCGCCGACCTCGCAGCCTGGTCGGGACGCGCCCTGGGCACCGGATTCGTCCAGCTCAACCCGTTGCACGCGGCCGTCCCGGGCCCGCCCACCGACCCCTCCCCCTACCGCCCCTCCTCGCGCCGCTTCCCCGACCCCGTCCATCTGCGCATCGAGCACGTCCCGGAGTACGCCCAGCTCTCCGGCACGGCCCGGCTGCGCGCCGACGAGCTGGCAGGGCGTGCCGAGGTGCTGCGCGCCGACGTCCTGGAACGGGGCGCGCTGATCGACCGGGACGCGGTCTGGGAGCTGAAGCGGGAAGCCCTGGACCTGCTGTGCGCGGTCCCGCTGACACCCGGCCGGCGCGCCGCGTACTGCGACTTCCTCGCCGAACAGGGCCAGGCCCTGGACGACCACGCCACCTGGTGCGCCATCGCCGAGCGGCACGGGTCCGACTGGCACTCCTGGCCCGCCGGGCTGCGCGACCCGCGGTCGGCGGCGACGGCCCGGCTGCGCGCTCTGCTGCTGGACCGGGTCGACTTCCACTGCCGCCTCGCCTGGCTCACCGACCAGCAGCTCGGCGCCGCGCAGCGGGCCGCGCGGGACGCCGGGATGGCCATCGGGCTGGTGCACGACCTCGCCGTCGGCGTCCATCCCGCCGGCGCCGACACCTGGGCGCAGCAGGACGCCTTCGCCACCGGAATGTCCATCGGGGCGCCGCCCGACGCCTTCAACGCCCGCGGCCAGGACTGGGGCCTGCCGCCCTGGCGCCCGGACGCGCTGGCCGCCGCGGGCTACGCCCCGTACCGGGAGCTGCTGCGCGGGCTGCTGCGGCATGCCGGCGCGCTGCGCATCGACCATGTGATGGGGCTGTTCCGGCTGTGGTGGGTCCCGGAGGGCCGGCCGCCGACGGACGGCACCTACGTCCGCTACGACGGCGAGGCCATGCTGTCGGTGCTGGCCCTGGAGGCGCACCGGGCGGGCGCCGCGGTGATCGGCGAGGACCTGGGAACCGTCGAGGCCGGCGTACGGGGCGCGCTCGCCGAGCGGGGCGTCCTGGGGACGTCGGTGCTGTGGTTCGAGCGTGCCTACGAGACGGCGGGGCCGGGCGACGGTGCGGCGGGGGACGAGGGCGCGGACGTCGGGCCGGGCGGCGGTGAGGCGCGCATCCTGGCCCCCGAGGAGTGGCGCAGCGGCTGTCTGGCCACCGTCACCACCCATGACCTGCCGAGCACCGCCGCCCGGCTGACCGGCGAGGATGTCGCCCTGCGCGAGCGGCTGGGGCTGCTGGCCGGCCCTGTGGACGGCGCGCGGTCCCGCGCCTCGTACGAACTCACCGAGTGGCTGCGGGAGTTGGCGCGCCAGGGGCTGCTCCCGGAGGGGGTCGGCGACGAGGAGGCAGCGGTCCGCGCCGTGCACCGCTTTCTGCTGCGCACCCCGGCGCGGATGGTGGGGATCTGGCTGCCCGACACGGTGGGCGACCGCCGGCCGCAGAACCTCCCCGGCACATGGGACGAATACCCGAACTGGCGCCTGCCGATCGCCGGCCCCGACGGCCGCCCGCAGACCCTCGAGGAGCTCGCCGCCTCGCCCCGACTGCACGCACTGATGCGGGAACTGTCCGACGGAGCGCTCAACCGGGAGCCGTAGGGCCGGTCTTCTGCCGCGCCCCCTCGGCCGCGCCACCCCGGCCGGCCGCCCGGGAGCCGGGGCGGCCGCTGACGCCACCCCGGGCGCGCGGCGCGCACGGCCGTCCGATACGTTGACTTCGTGAGCAACAAGGTCAATAAGAATGTCCTGCGCGCCGGAACCATCACGGCCGGCACCGCGCTGATGCTGCTGATGTCGTCCCCCGCGTTTGCGCTCACCCGCGACGATGGTGACGACCCGGGTCCGGGCCTGAGCGTGATCGAGACGCTCGGCCTCTATGTCGCACTGCCCATCGTGATCTTCCTGGTGATCGCCGGACTGGTCATGGCGGGCGACAAATCCCGCAAGCAGGCCGGGTCCGAGAGCTGAGACCAGGCCGCTGCGACGTCTTGAGGGCGTCCAGCCGGTTCATACGAACCGGTTGGACGCCCTTTGTCGTACCCGGACACATCCCCGGGTGTTTCCGCAGGTGAAAAAGGGGTTGCGAGGGCGCTATCGGGCGGTTTTGGGCCGGTTTGGGAGGGGGGAGGTGTTTAACCGGACCCAACCTACGATGACGTAACCTACGGCTCCGTAGGTCCCCCGCCTACGGTCCCGTAGGTTTCGTCGTCCCCCGGAGTCCCCCCGTGACCATCGCCCCCGCCCGCCACAACGGAGAGCGCGGCCAGGCCGCCTGGACCGACGCCCAGCTGCTCTACGCGCTCGAAGAGGTCGTCGAGAAGGAGCTCAACCGGCATCTCAAGGTCGCCAAGGAATGGATGCCCCACGAGTACGTGCCCTGGAGCGACGGGCGGAACTTCGACGGGGTGATGGGCGGCGAGGCATGGGCCCCCGAGCAGTCCAAGGTCTCCGACATCGGCCGGATCGCCCTCGTGGTCAACCTCCTCACCGAGGACAACCTCCCCAGCTACCACCACGAGATCGCCACCCTCTTCGGCCGCGACGGCGCCTGGGGCACCTGGGTGCACCGCTGGACGGCGGAGGAGGGCCGGCACGGCATCGTCATGCGCGACTACCTGCTCACCAGCCGCGCCGTCGACCCGGTCGAGCTGGAGCGGTTCCGCATGGCGCACATGTCGGAGGGCTTCGAGTCCGACAACTCGCACAGCATGCTGCACTCCGTGGCGTATGTCGCCTTCCAGGAGCTGGCCACCCGGATCTCGCACCGCAACACCGGCCACCACTCCGGCGACCCGGTCTGCGACCGGATGCTGGCCCGGATCGCCACCGACGAGAACCTCCACATGGTCTTCTACCGCAACCTGCTCGGCGCGGCCTTCGAGATGGCCCCCGACCAGACCATGTGCGCCGTACGCGATGTCGTCACCGGCTTCCGGATGCCCGGCCACGGCATGCCCGGCTTCGAGCGGTCCGCCGCCCGGATGGCCATCGGCGGGATCTACAACCTGCGCATCCACCACGACGACGTACTGCAGCCCGTACTGCGCTTCCTCAAGGTGCTGGAGATCAGCGGCCTGGGCCCGGCCGGCCTCGCGGCGCAGGAGGAACTGGGCCTGTTCATGGGCGGCCTCGACGACCAGGCCCGCAAGTTCGACGAGCGCCAGGCGGCGATCCTGGCACGGCGCGCCGCGCGCAGCGCGTGACGCCGCGCCGGGGCTGAGCCGACCTGGTTCCCGCCGTTCTCGGCTGCCCGGCCGTGGGGGCCGGACAGCCGAGAACGGCGGGAACCAACCCGGCCGTACGCTACGCGACATGGCCAACTGGGACATCAAGAAGCTGCGCATCCTGCGCACACTCCAAGAGCTGGGCACGGTCACCGCGACCGCCGAGGCGCTGCACATGACGCCCTCGGCCGTCTCGCAGCAGCTGACCGGTCTCGCCAAGCAGCTCGGAGTGACGCTCCTGGAGGCCCACGGGCGGCGCGTGCGGCTGACCGACGCCGCGCATCTGGTGCTGCGGCACGCCGAGGCGGTCTTCGCCCAGTTGGAGCGCGCGGACGCGGAGCTCCTCGGCTATCTCCAGGGCGAGGCGGGCGAGGTCCGGGTCGGCGCGTTCTCCACCGCCATCCCCGCGCTGGTCGTGCCCGCCGTACAGGAGTTGCGTCGGACGCACCCCGGCCTGGCGGTGGCCGTGCGGGAGGCGGAGGCGGAGGCCGCGTACGAGCTGCTCGCCGAGGGCAGCGTCGATCTCGCGCTGTCCCTCGCCGCGCACGCGCCGACCCCGCGCGACCCCAAGTTCAGCCGGGTCTCACTGCTCGCCGACCCGCTCGACGTGGCGCTGCCGGCCGGGCATCCGCTGGCCGCCGAACCGGGGCTGCGGCTGGCGGATCTGGCGGGGGAGCCGTGGATCTTCGGCAGCAGCGGCCCCTGGTCGCAGATCACCACCACCGCCTGCGAGAGCGCCGGATTCGTGCCCGAGCAGGCGCATGCCGCCGCCGACTGGAGCGCGATCTGGGCGATGGTCGCGGCGGGGATGGGCGTGGCGTTGGTGCCCCGGATGGCGATGGCGGGCGGTATCGGGGCGCTGCGCCGCGACGACCGGGGCGCCGGTGTCGCACTGCGGGTGCTGCACGCCGATCAGCCGCGCCGCCATGTGGTGGCGGCCGCCCGGCGCGGGGCCGAAGGGGCGCCGGGCCTGTCCCGGGTGCTGGCCGCGCTCCGGCAGGCGGCGGCCGCCCAGGCGCCGGACGAGGGCCAGGGGCAGCCCGGCTGAGCGATCCGAGCGATCCGACACCTCACCAACCTTTCAGTTCTGCTGAACATAATCTCCAAGAACTTTCGATGGACCTGTTGGTTGGTGCGCTGCGAAGGTAGAGCCGTCCACCACACCGGCCACACCGAAGGGCAGAGATGACCACCACCCCGGCCGCTCACTCCACTGACCCGCACGCCAACGACGCCAACCCGTACGGCGGCGGCGACCCCTACGCGGACTACCGCGGCGGGGACTTCCCCTTCACCTCGCTCGTCGACCTCGCCGACCGCCGCTTCGGCGCCGGCGTGATCGCCGCGAACGACGAGTTCTTCGCCGAGCGCGAGAACCTGCTGAAGCCGGGCCCGGCGGTCTTCGACCCCGAGCACTTCGGCCACAAGGGCAAGATCATGGACGGCTGGGAAACCCGGCGCCGCCGCGGCGCCGACGGTGAGCACCCCTTCCCGACCGACGACGAGCACGACTGGGCGCTGATCCGCCTCGCCGCCCCCGGCGTGATCCGCGGCGTCATCGTCGACACCGCCCACTTCCGCGGCAACTACCCGCAGCAGATCACCGTCGAGGCCACCGCGCTGCCCGGCAGCCCCAGCCCCGAGGACCTGCTCGCCGCCGACGTGAAGTGGGAGGAACTGGTCCCGCGCACCCCCGTCCGCGGCCATGCCGCCAACGGCTTCGAGGTCACCGCCGAGCGCCGCTTCACCCACCTCCGCCTCAAGCAGCACCCCGACGGCGGCATAGCCAGGCTGCGGGTCTACGGCGAGGTCGTCCCCGACCCCGAGTGGCTGGACGTCCTCGGCACCCTGGACCTGGCCTCCGTGATGCACGGCGGCACCGTCGAGGACGCCTCCGACCGCTTCTACTCCTCGCCGACCCAGATCATCCAGCCCGACCTGTCCCGCAAGATGGACGATGGCTGGGAGAACCGCCGCCGCCGGGTCAAGGGCACCAACGACTGGGTGCGCTTCCGCCTCGCCGCGCAGGGCGAGATCCGCGCCGTCGAGATCGACACCGCGTACCTCAAGGGCAACTCCGCCGGCTGGGCGGCGCTCTACGGCTGCGACGCGGAGTCCGCCGACCCGGCCGACGCGTCCGCGTGGTTCGAGATCCTGCCGCGGACCAAGCTCCAGCCCGACACCCCGCACCGCTTCAAGCTGCCCGCGTCCGTCACCGCCACCCATGTACGGCTGGACGTCTTCCCGGACGGTGGCCTCTCCCGGATGCGGGTACACGGCACCCTCACCGAGACCGGGCGCGCCGCCCTCGGCCGCCGCTTCGACGCACTGGGCGGCTGAGCCCGCGTCACCCCTGCTTCCGCCGGGCCCCGTAGGTGGGGGACGGGGCCCGGCGGAGACCCCGGGCTCTTGAGGAGCAACGGGGATCCCCCTCTCGTCCGGCGGACGGCAGCGCAGGCCCGCGCCGCCGCCGGGCGGCACCACTTCCCGCCCGCCCGCACCCTGAACCGGGCCGGCGGGAGGAAAAGGCGTGGGCGCCCGGAACCGGCAAGGTCCCGGGCGCCCACGCTCCCCCAAGCTCTCAAGGAGCCTCGGAGCGGTCGTCAGCCGGCCGCCGCCGCGTCCGCCGCCTGCGCCTTCAGCGCCCGCTCGATGCCCGACCGCGACTCCGTCACCAGCCGGCGCAGCGCCGCGTTCGGCTCGGCCGAGGCCAGCCAGGCGTCCGTCCGGTCCAGGGTCTCCTGCGAGACCTGGAGCGACGGGTAGAGGCCGACCGCGATCTGCTGCGCCATCTCGTGGCTGCGGGACTCCCACACGCCCTTGACCGCGTCGAGGTACTTCGCGGTGTAGGGCGCCAGCAGCTCACGCTGGTCGGTCTGCACAAAGCCGCCGATCACGGCCTCCTGCACGGCGTTCGGCAGCTTGTCGGACTCCACCACCGACGCCCATGCCTCCGTCTTGGCCTCGGCCGTCGGCCGTGCCGCCCGCGCGGTCGCGGCATGCCGTTCGCCGGCGGAGGTCTTGTCCCGTTCCAGCTCCGCCGCGATGGCCTTCTCGTCGGCCCGCCCGGTGGCGGCCAGCCGCTGCAGCAGCGACCAGCGCAGCTCGGTGTCCACGGCCAGCCCCTCCAGCACCTCCGTACCGTCCAACAGGCCCTGGAGCAGATCCAGTTGCTCCTCCGTACGGGCCGTGGCGGCGAACGCGCGGGCCCACGCCAGCTGGTGGTCACCGCCCGGCGCGGCGGCCCGCAGATGCTCCAGCGCCGCCTCGGTCCACTGCGCCAGACCGGTCGCCCGCCACTCCGGCGCCGCGTACAGGTCCAGCGCCAGCTTCACCTGCCGGTGCAGCGACTGGACGACGCCGATGTCCGACTCCTTGCCGATCCCGGACAGCACCAGCGACAGATAGTCGCGGGTGGCCAGCTCGGCGTCCCGGGTCATGTCCCAGGCCGACGCCCACGACAGGGCGCGCGGCAGCGACTCGGTGAAGTCGCCGAGATGCGCGGTGACCGCCTTCAGCGACTCCTCGTCGAGACGCACCTTCGCGTACGAGAGGTCGTCGTCGTTGAGCAGGACTACGGCCGGCCGCAGCGTACCGGTCAGCTGCGGGACCTCGGTCAGCTCGCCGTCGACGTCCAGCTCGATCCGCTCCTTGCGGACCAGCTTGCCGTCCTCGTGCGCGTACAGGCCGATCGCGATCCGGTGCGGGCGCAGCACCGGGTCGCCCTTCGCGCCGGCGGGCAGCGCGGGGGCCTCCTGCCGGACCGCGAAGGAGGTGATGGTGCCGTCGTCGTCCGTGGCGATCTCCGGCCGCAGGATGTTGATCCCCGCCGTCTCCAGCCACTTCTTCGACCAGGTCTTCAGATCCCGGCCGCTGGTCTCCTCCAGCGCGCCCAGCAGATCGCTCAGCCGGGTGTTCCCGTACGCATGCGTCTTGAAGTACGCCTGCACACCCTTGAAGAACTCGTCCATGCCGACGTACGCGACGAGCTGCTTGAGCACACTCGCGCCCTTGGCGTAGGTGATCCCGTCGAAGTTGACCAGCACATCGTCGAGGTCGCGGATCTCCGCCATGATCGGGTGCGTCGACGGCAGCTGGTCCTGCCGGTAGGCCCAGGTCTTCATCGAGTTGGCGAACGTGGTCCACGAGTGCGGCCACTTGCTGCCCGGCGCGTAGGCCTGGCAGGCGATCGACGTGTAGGTGGCGAACGACTCGTTCAGCCACAGGTCGTTCCACCACTCCATGGTGACCAGATCGCCGAACCACATGTGCGCCAGCTCGTGCAGGATCGTCTCGGCGCGCACCTCGTACGCCGCGTCCGTCACCTTCGACCGGAACACGTACTGGTCGCGGATGGTCACCGCACCCGCGTTCTCCATCGCCCCGGCATTGAACTCCGGCACGAACAGCTGGTCGTACTTGGCGAACGGATAGGCGTAGTCGAACTTCTCCTCGAACCAGTCGAAGCCCTGCCGGGTGACCGCGAAGATCTCGTCCGCGTCCAGGTGCTCGGCGAGCGAGGGCCGGCAGTAGATGCCCAGCGGCACGCTGCGCCCGTCGCCCTCCCAGCTGCTGTGCACGCTGTGGTACGGGCCGACGATCAGCGCGGTGATGTACGTGGAGATCCGCGGCGTCGGCTCGAACCGCCACACATTGCCGGACGGCTCCGGCGTCGGCGAATTCGAGATGACCGTCCAGCCCTCCGGCGCCTTCACGGTGAACTGGAACGTCGCCTTCAGATCCGGCTGCTCGAAGGACGCGAACACCCGCCGCGCATCCGGCACCTCGAACTGCGTGTACAGATACGCCTGCTGGTCCACCGGGTCGACGAACCGGTGCAGCCCCTCACCGGTGTTGGTGTACGCGCAGTCCGCGACCACCGTCAGCTCGTTGCGGCCGGTGAGCAGCCCCGCCAGCGCGATCCGCGAGTCCTTGAACACCTCGGCCGGATCCAGCGCCTCGCCGTTGAGCGTGACCTCGTGCACGGCCGGCGCGACCAGATCGATGAACGTCTCCGCACCCGCCTCGGCCACATCGAACCGCACCGTCGTCGCGGACCGGTAGGTGCCTCCCTCCTGCGCCCCGGAGAGGTCGAGATCGATCTCGTACGCGTCCACGGTCAGCAGCCGCGCCCGCTGCTGCGCCTCGTCGCGGGTCAGATTCGTGCCAGGCACCCCGTCATCTCCTTCGCATCATCCATCGGGTCGGGATCTTCGGCCATCCTTCCACGCCGTGACTGTCGGTGCCGGTGAGTAAGGGGAGCTCAGCGGCCGTAGGCCTTGTGGAGCTGCGGCCCAATGACCCCTGGAAATGCCGAGGGCCCGTGCGGAGTGTCCGTACGGGCCCTCTTCAGGCACATCAGCCATGCATTGAGCAACCCCCGCGGCGAGTGACCACCTACGCGAGAGCGATGGGGGTCCCCCCGCGCCTTAAGCGTGGGGGAGGTTTAGCCGCAAAGAGCCGTCAGCCGCGCAGCTCCGCCGCGACCAGCTCCGCGATCTGGACGGCGTTCAGCGCCGCGCCCTTGCGGAGGTTGTCGTTGGAGACGAACAGCGCCAGGCCGTTCTCGGCCGTCTCGTCCTCGCGGATGCGGCCCACGAACGAGGCGTCCTGGCCCGCGGCCTGGAGCGGCGTCGGCACGTCGGAGAGGGTGACGCCGGGGGCGCCGGCCAGCAGCTCCTGGGCGCGGGCGGCGCTGATCGGACGCGCGAAGCGGGCGTTGATCTGGAGCGAGTGGCCGCTGAAGACCGGGACGCGGACGCAGGTGCCGGAGACCTTGAGCTCCGGGATGTCCAGGATCTTGCGGCTCTCGTTGCGGAGCTTCTGCTCCTCGTCCGTCTCGTGCAGACCGTCGTCGACGATCGAGCCGGCCATCGGCAGCACGTTGAATGCGATCGGGCGGACGTAGGTGCCCGGCTCGGGGAACTCCACCGCCGCGCCGTCGTGCACCAGCTTGGTGGCGTCCTGCTCGATGACCTTGCGGGCCTGCCCGTCCAGCTCCGCCACACCGGCGAGCCCGCTGCCGGACACCGCCTGGTAGGTGGAGACGACCAGCGAGACCAGCCCGGCCTCGTCGTGCAGCGGACGCAGCACCGGCATCGCGGCCATCGTCGTGCAGTTCGGGTTGGCGATGATGCCCTTGGGCCGGTCCGTGATGGCCTGCGGGTTGACCTCGGAGACGACCAGCGGCACCTGGGGGTCACGGCGCCAGGCGGAGGAGTTGTCGATCACGACGGGACCGGCGGCGGCGACCTTCTCGGCCAGCGCCTTGGACGTCGCACCGCCGGCCGAGAACAGCACGATGTCCAGCCCGGAGTAGTCCGCGGTGGCCGCGTCCTCGACGGTGATCTCGGTGTCCAGCCAGGGCAGCGTACGGCCGGCGGACCGGGCCGAAGCGAACAGCCGCAGCTGCTCGACCGGGAAGTTCCGCTCGGCGAGAATGCCCCGCATCACGCCGCCGACCTGTCCGGTGGCTCCGACGATTCCGATCCTCATGGGACTCCTTCTTTCTGACCTGACTGAGCTGCCTGACTGAGGCGTCTGCACGGAACACCTGCTCAGTAGTGGCTCCATCATGTGTGTGACACCCGTCGCCTTGTCCAATCCATTCCGTTCCGTGCCGAGTCCGTGGACAGGACGGCGACGCAGCGTGCATGAATGATCGCAGCGCGCACGGGTGATCGCATTTCGTGCCCCCCGGCCGGCGGGGGCGCGCCCGGCCCGTATACCCCGCCGAGTGAACGCCCGGTGTCCGCCGTTCGCCCCCGGGAACAGAAACCGGTGACCGGGCGATTACGCGGAGCTCCCTGTGCGGTGATGGGCAAGCGGCGTTGCGGTGGCGTTCACCAGCAGGTCAATTCCGGTGCCAACGATCCAGGGTGACAGGGCAGTTGAGCGGTCGGCGGGCGACGAGGCGTCCCCTCCGCCGCCACCGGCCCCGGCCCGCCTTCGCGTTCGCACTCGGGGAGTTCGCGCATGTCCCGCACACGGTCCACCGCCGCCGCTCTCGACCGCCGTACGTTTCTTGCCGTCTCTGCCGCGACCGGCGTCGTCGGCGCCGCCACCGGACTCGGGCTCACCCTCGGTGGGGACCGGCCCGCCGCGGCCGCCACCGTCACCCCGGGCCCGGCACCCGCCGCACCCGCCCCCGTCCAGGCCCCCGCCGTGCCGGGCGTGCCGTACAAGCGGGGCACCACCCTCGCCGGCGTCGCCACCCCGCGCGGCACCTCCGGCTACCGCCGGCTCGCCGACGGCCCCGCCTGGGACCGGGTCGTCCGCGCCGAGCTCGGCTCCGCCCACCGCGGGCGCGACCAGCGGCGCACCGCGCTCGCCTCGTTCGTCCAGTTCACCGATCTGCACCTGGTCGACGTGCAGCACCCGCTGCGCTACGAGTACCTGCGCGCCGAGACCGCCAGCGCCTGGCGGCCGCAGGAGGCGCTCTCCGTCGCCGGGGTGGTCTCGCTGATCGAGCGGGTCAACGCGCTGCCGGGCGGGCCCGCCACCGGGGCGCCGCTGTCCTTCGTGATGACCACCGGCGACAACACCGACAACAACTCCCGGCTCGAACTCGACTGGTTCCTGACCGCGATGAGCGGCGGCCGGATCACCCCCAACTCCGGCGCCCCGCACCGCTACGAAGGCGTCCAGGACAGCGGGCTGACGCTGTACTGGCAGCCGGACAGCGCGCTTCGCGACGCCGACAAGAAGCTCGGCTTCCCGCGGCTGGACGGATTCCTGGACGCGGCGATCCGCACCGTGCACAGCCCCGGCCTGCGTCTGCCCTGGTACTCGACGGTCGGCAACCACGACTCGCTGCCGGGCGGCTGCTACGCCCCGGGCGACCCCTTCTGGACCGAGATAGCCACCGGCGGCCGCAAGCTGGAGACGCTGCCCGCCGCCGAGGCCGCGAAGGTGTGGAAGGCGGTCAAGAAGGGCCTCGACCCCAAGGGGGAGGACTTCAAGCGGCTGCTGAAGTCGCACGCCAGGCAGGCGCGGACGGTCACCCCCGACGAGCGTCGCGCGCCCTTCACCCGTGCCGAGTACCTCAAGGCCCACCTGGACCCGGCCCGCACCGGACCGGGACCGCACGGCCACGGCTACACCGCCGACGACCTCGCCGAGGACCGGCTCTACTACACCTTCAAGATCTCCGACGATGTCCTCGGCATCAGCCTGGACACCACCGACCCCGGCGGGCACTACACCGGCTCCATCGGTGACGGCCAGCTGAAGTGGCTCAAGCGGGTGCTGAAGGAGAACGAGAAGGGCGAGCAGGCCTACGTCCTGGTCTTCAGCCACCACACCAGCAAGACCATGAACAACACCCGCCCCGACCCGGCCCGCCCGCACGAGCGGCGGCACGGCGGCCCCGAACTGGTCGAGCTGCTGTCCGCCCACCCCGGCGTCGTGGGCTGGATCAACGGGCACAGCCACAAGAACGACATCACCCCGCACGGCAGCTTCTGGGAGATCACCACCGCCTCGCACATCGACTTCCCGCAACTCGCCCGGGTCATCGAGCTGGTGGACAACCACGACGGCACGCTGTCGCTGTTCACCACCCTGGTGGAGTCGGCCGCCCCGCACCGTACCGACTTCACCGACCTGTCCCAGACCGGCCTGGCCGCCCTCTACCGCGAACTGTCCTTCAACGCCCCCGAGGCCCGCTCGGACCTGGCGGGCACCGCCCAGGACCGCAACGCCGAACTCCTGCTGAAGCGGCGCTGACCTGGAATACCGCCCGGCGCCCCCGCGTTGGGCCCTGCAAGGGGCCCTCGCAACCCCTAGGGGTTCTGTTCGAACGCCCCCTAGGGGTCCCGCTACCGCGGCAGCACCACCACATACGAGCTCGGCTCCCGGTCCGATGCCGCCATCAGTGCCGTACGGACCACCGTCGCCTGCTGCTCCGGCGCCTCGCGCAGGGTGCGCGGCACACAGCGGACGACGGTGATGCCCAGCCGCTCCAGATGCTCGCGCTTGCGGTCGTACGGCGAGCGCAGCGGGTCCTGCTCCGCGCGCGGCGCCCTGGTGTCGATCTCCAGGGCCACCGAGTGCTCCGGCCAGTACGCGTCCACACCCCCCAGGTGCGGCCCGCCCGGCAGCCGCAGATCGACGTTCCACAGCGGGTCGGGCAGGTCGTACCGGCGCACCATCGCGTACAGCCGCTGCTCGGCCAGCGTCCGGCCCTCGGCCACCAGGGTGTCCACTGCGTCCACCACATGCGGCCGGCTCAGCAGCCGCGCCCGGCTCAACTCCGCCACCAGCGTGGCCGCTTCGCAGTGCCCGCCGCGGACCGCCTCGGTCAGCAGCCGGCGCACCGACGTCGGATCGTCGAGCCGGTCCACCGCGTCCGCCAGCGCCCGCACGACCGGCGCGGTGGGCACCCCGGTGACCTCCTCCGGGTCCGGCAGCTCCGGTGCCCGGACGATCTGCGCGAAACCGGTCGAACGCAGCCGCCGGGTGCGGGCGACCAGCACCTCGATCCGGTCCAGGGAGAGCAGTGGGGGAGCGCCGGCGAAGCCGTGCAGGGCGAGCGCCGCCAGCCCGGTGATCATCGCCTCCGGTCCGGTGCGCCGCTCGCCGCCGCCCTGGCGGGGCACGCCAGCGCCGCGGTGGGTGGCGTACAGCAGAACGGCATGCAGCCGCTCCTCGCTGGTGGGCGGCCCAGGGTGCAGCAGATACACCCCCGGCAGCACCTGCTGCCAAGGGCCGCCGGGCCGGCACCGTTCGGTGGTCTCCGGCGCGCTGACGCCGTGCTCACGCAGCTGCCGCGTGGTCAGCACCCGGCGCCGGACGTCGGAGAGATGGCGGAGGGGGAGGGGGGAGAGCGGGGTGTCGTGGTTCATGACCCGGCCATTCCACCCTCGCCCCGCCCCCTAACCGCTGTTACACGCCCGTACCACAAACCGGACAACCCCGTCCTAAAGTACGGGCGTTCGACTGCCGAAAGAGGCTGGTCGGAACGGGGGTTACGGCCTCGCCGCCGCGGCCTCGTCACAAGCCTGTGCCCGCAGCGCCCGCGCCAGATCGTCCCGCTCCTCCGACACCAGCCGGCGCAGCGCGGGCGCCGCCGCCGCGTGCTCCGTCAGCCAGGCGTCCGCGGCGTCCAGCGTCCGCTGCTCCACCTGCCAGTACGGGAACAGCCCGCGCACCACCGCCATGCCGATCTCGATGGACCGCTCCCGCCACACCCGCTCGATCATCTCGAAGTAGCGCGGCGCGTACGGCGCCAGCAGCTCCCGCTGCCCCAGCTGCGCGAACCCGCTGATCGTCGCCTCCACCAGCGCGTTCGACAGCGCGTCGGACTCCACCACATCCGCCCACGCCCGCGCCTTGACCTCCGCGGACGGGCGGGCGGCCAGGCAGCGCACCTGGTAGCGCTTGCCGGACGCGGTGTCGTCACGGGCCAGTTCCGCGGCGATGCCCGCCTCGTCCACCACACCGTGCGAGACCAGTGGTTCCAGGAACGTCCAGCGCAGCTCCTGGTCCACGTCCAGCCCGTCGATCTTCGCGGTGCCGTCCAGCAGGCCGCGCAGCAGCTGAAGGTCGGTCTCGGCCGAGGCGACCGAGGCGAAGTGCCGGGCCCAGGCGAGCTGGTGGTCGCTGCCCGGCTCGGCCAGCCGCAGCTCACGCACCGCGCCCTCGGCCAGCTCGCGTCCCGCACTCTCGCGGCGGCCCGGCGCCGAGTAGTGCTCCAGCGCGGTACGGGCCTGGCCGTGCAGCGACTGCAGCACGCCGATGTCGGTCTCCCGGCCGGCGAACCGCAGCACCAGGTCCAGGTAGTCACGGGCCGGCATCAGCCCGTCGCGGGTCAGGCCCCACAGCGCGGCCCAGCACAGCGCGCGCGCCAGCGGGTCGGCGAGGTCGCCGAGCCGGGCCCGCAGCGTGGCCAGCGATCCCTCGTCGAAGCGGATCTTGCAGTACGTCAGGTCCTCGTCGTTGACCAGGATCAGCTCGGGACGCTCGATCCCGGTCAGCTCCGACACGACCGTGTGCGCGCCGGTGACGTCCACCTCGACATGGGCGTAGCGCGTCAGCGCGGTGTCGCCGCTCCGCCGCCGGTAGAGCCCGACCGCGACCCGGTGCGGCCGCAGCTCGGGATGCGAGGCGGCGGCCTCCTGGAGAATGCTCAGCTCCGTGATCCGGTCCTGCGCGTCATACGTCACCTGCGGGGTGAGGGAGTTCACCCCCGCGGTCTCCAGCCAGGCACGCGACCAGGCCGCCATGTCCCGCCCCGACGTCTCCTCCAGCACCGACAGCAGATCCGTCAGCCGTGTGTTGCCGTACGCGTGCCGCTTGAAATAGCGCCGCGCGCCTTCCAGGAACGCGTTCTGCCCGGCGTACGCCACCAGCTGCTTGAGCACCGCGGCGCCCTTGGCGTAGGTGATGCCGTCGAAGTTGAGCTTGGCGTCCTCCAGGTCACGGATGTCGGCGGTGACCGGATGGGTGGAGGGCAGCTGGTCGGCACGGTAGGCCCAGGACTTGCGCCGATTGGCGAAGGTGATCCAGCCGTCCCGGAAGCGCGTCGACTCCACCAGCGAGAACGCGCCCATGAAGTCCGCGAACGACTCCTTGAGCCAGAGGTCGTCCCACCACTGCATGGTGACCAGATCCCCGAACCACATATGCGCCATCTCGTGGAGGATGACGTTGGCCCGGCCCTCGTACGACGCGTCGGTCACCTTCCCCCGGAAGATGAACTCCTCGCGGAAGGTGACACAGCCCGGGTTCTCCATCGCGCCGAGGTTGTACTCCGGCACGAACGCCTGGTCGTACTTCCCGAACGGGTACGGATAGTCGAAGTGGTCGTGGAAGAAGTCCAGGCCCTGCTTGGTGACCGTGAAGATGTCCTCCGCGTCGAAGTGCTTCGCCAGCCCCTTCCGGCACAGCGCGCCCAGCGGGATCTCCAGCTCGCTCCCGTCCTCGAAGGTGCGCCGGTAGCTGTCGGAGACATAGTGGTACGGGCCGGCGACGACGGCCGTGATGTACGTGGAGATCGGCCGGGTGGTCGCGAACCTGTGCCGCCCGCCCTCGGCCGCCCCCTCCTGCTCCCCGTTGCTGAGCACCCGCCACCCCTCGGGCGCGGTCACCTCGAAGGTGAACGGGGCCTTCAGATCCGGCTGTTCGAAATTGGCGAAGACTCGTCGGGCATCGGCCGGTTCGTACTGGGTGTAGAGGTAGACCTCGCCGTCCTCCGGGTCCACGAACCGGTGCAGGCCCTCGCCGGTACGGCTGTAGGCGCACTGCGCGTCGACGACGAGGGTGTTCTCCGCGGCCAGCCCGTCCAGCGCGATCCGGGTGCCGTCGAACACCGAGGCCACGTCCAGCGCACGGCCGTTGAGGGTGACCGAGGTCACGGACGGCGCGAGCAGATCGGCGAAGGTGGCGGCGCCGGGCTCGGCGCAGCGGAAACGGATCGTCGTCAGGGAGCGGAACGTCTGAGCCTCCGCCGCCCCGTCGTGCCGTACCGCTGAGCGGACATCGAGCGCCACGTCGTACCCGTCGACGCTCAGCAGTCGCCCCCGCTCGTGCGCCTCGTCCCGGGACAGATTCTCACCTGGCACGACGTGACTCCCTCGTCCTCGTCTCGAATATCGAACACTGGGAATCATGGCACGGGGCCCGGCTGTTGAACCGTCCACAGAGCAGCTCACACGAGGAGATCAGGTGTCCGAGACCGCGAAGACCCCGGCAGACTTCTGGTTCGACCCGCTGTGCCCCTGGGCCTGGCTGACGTCCCGCTGGATGCTGGAGGTGGAAAAGGTCCGCCCGGTGGAGGTCCGCTGGCATGTCATGAGCCTGGCCGTGCTCAACGAGAACAAGCTGGACGAGCTCCCCGAGGCGTACCGCGAGGCGATGCTCCCCGGCGGCAGCGCCTGGGGCCCGGTGCGGGTGTGCATCGCCGCCGAGCAGCAGTACGGGACCGAGGTTCTCGGCCGCCTCTACACCGCGCTCGGCACCCGCCTGCACAACGAGGGCCGCGGCCGCGGCCGCGAAACGATCCTGGACGCGCTCGCGGAGGCCGGCCTGCCCGCCGAACTGGCCGACGCGGCGGACTCCGACGCCTACGACAAGCAGCTGCGCGCCTCCCACAAGGAGGGCATCGACCTGGTGGGCCAGGAGGTCGGCACCCCCGTCATCGCCGTCCCCGGCTCCGACGGCGAGCAGATAGCGTTCTTCGGCCCGGTCGTCACCCCGGCCCCCAAGGGCGAGCAGGCCGCCAAGCTCTGGGACGGCACGCTGATGGTCGCCTCCATCCCCGGCTTCTACGAGATCAAGCGCACCCGCACCCAGTCCCCGAGCTTCGACTGACCCACCCCCCCCGTTGTGGGCAGGCGTTCCGCAGGGCGATGGGGGTGCCCCCTGCTCCTTCAGAGCTTGGGGGAGGGTGGGCACAACGGGAACACGGCCCGCAGCCGAAGGCATGAGCGAGGCCCCACGAGTCACGTCCTCGTGGGGCCTCGCCGTTACTCCGCCCGCCTCAGGTGAAAGTTGAGAAGACGATCACGAGGCAGGACGTTCCCTCACCCTTACGGCGCCAACAGCAGGTTGTTCGCACGCTCCCGAGCGGAGCGGTACCGCTTGGCCACGTCCTGCCAGTTGACGACCTCCCACATCGCCTCGATGAAGTCGACCTTCTGGTTCTTGTACTGCAGATAGAACGCGTGCTCCCAGGCGTCGAAGACCAGAATCGGCACCGAGCCCTGGCCGACATTGCCCTGGTGGTCGTAGATCTGCTCGACGATCAGCCGCCCGCTGACCGGCTCGTACGCCAGCACGCCCCAGCCGGACCCCTGTGTGGTCGCGGCCGCCTTCGTCAGCTGCGCCTTGAACCCGGCGTACGAGCCGAAGCTCTCGGCGATCGCGTCGGCCAGCTCGCCCACGCCGTCCTTCTCCAGCGGCTCGCCGCCGCCGTCGCCGGTCATGTTGTGCCAGTAGATGCTGTGCAGGATGTGGCCGGAGAGGTGGAACGCGAGGTTCTTCTCCAGCCCGTTGATGCTGCCCCACTGGTTCTTGTCGCGCGCCTCGGCAAGCTGCTCCAGCGTGTCGTTCGCGCCCTTCACATACGCCGCGTGGTGCTTGTCGTGGTGCAGCTCGATGATCTCGGGGCTGATGACCGGCGCCAGCGCCGAGTAGTCGTAGGGGAGTTCCGGAAGTGTGTAGGTCGCCATGCCGATCCCGCCTCCAAGCTGCGTACATGCCGTAGTGCAGTAATTGCAATCAATGTGCAAGAGCACGCTATCAGCAGGAGTGATCAACGACCGGTCGCGGGGAGTGTCCTGGTCCCAAAGACGGAGGCGGGGCGGGACCTCGGAAGGAGGTCCCGCCCCGCCTGAAGGGAGTGCGGCCGCGCGTTACTTGTCGGCCGGCTCCGCGCTGTTGCTCACAGCCCGCTGCCGTATCAGCCCGATCGCGGCCAGCACCACCGCGAACCCGCCGGTGAACAGCAGCTGGATCCGCTGGTTCTCGTCGCGCAGCATCAGCAGCAGCACCACCGCGACACCCGCCAGCGCCACCCACGTCAGGTAGGGGAACGCCCACATCTTCACCACGAGCTTCTCGGGCGCCTCGCGCTCCAGCCGGCGCCGCATCCGCAACTGGGCCGCGGCGATGAAGCCCCACACCACCAGGACGGCCGCGCCGACCATGTTCAGCAGCCACTGGAAGACCGTGGTGGGCCACCAGAAGCTGAACAGCACCGCGAGGAAACCGAAGGCGGAGCAGAGCAGGACCGCGCGGCGCGGCACGCCGCCGCTGACCTTGCCCAGGAAGGCCGGGCCCTGGCCGCGCGAGATGAGTGAGTACGCCATCCGGGAGGAGCCGTAGATGTTGGCGTTCACCGCGGAGAGCAGCGCCACGAGGATGACCACGTTCATGATCTGGCCGGCCGCCGGGATCTTGAGGTAGTCCAGGACCGCCACGTACGGGCCGCTCTTGGCGATCGAGGGGGCGCTCCACGGGATGACGGTGACGATGATCGCCATCGAGCCGACGTAGAAGAGGGCGATCCGCCACATCGCGGTCCGCACCGCCCTGGCGACACCGCGCACCGGGTCCTTGGACTCGGCGGCCGCGATGGTCACCGTCTCCAGCCCGCCGTAGGCGAACACCGAGGCCAGCAGGCCGACCATCAGGCCGTCGACGCCCTTGGGGAGGAAGCCGCCGTCACCGGTGAGGTGCGAGGCGCCCGGCGCGTCGGTGCCGGGGAGCACGCCGAAGATGGCCAGCAGTCCCAGGACCAGGAAGATGCCGATCGCCGCGACCTTCAGGGCGGCGAACCAGAACTCGAACTCACCGAAGTTCTTCACCGCGGCCAGGTTCGTCGCGGTGAAGATCACCATGAACAGCAGTACCCACATCCAGGGCTCGCTGTCCGGGAACCACTGGTGCATCACGTCCGCGGCGCCCAGTGCCTCGGCGGCCACCGCCACACACAGCAGCGCGGTGAACATCCAGCCCACCGTGAACCCGGCCCAGGAGCCGATGGAACGCTCGGCGTGCACGGAGAAGGATCCGGAGGCCGGATTGGCCGCGGACATCTCGCCGAGCATCCGCATGATCAGCATGATCAGGGCGCCGGAGACGGCATAGGCCAGCACGATCGACGGTCCTGCGGCCGCGATGCCCTCGCGGGAGCCGACGAACAGGCCCGCGCCGATCACCCCGCCCAGGGCGATCATCGAGAGATGGCGCTGCTTGAGGCCGTTGGACAGCGTGGAGCCGCCGTCCTGGCCGGAGCCCGGGACCGCGTCGGTCTCGCGCGCGGGCGCGGCGGACGAGGGTGTCCGATTCATGTCGTACCTGTCCCAGTAGGTGAGGCGGAGCGGGGCGATACTGCGTTCTCCCGGGGCCACGCCCGGCGCGAAGCTGCCGCGGCCCGACCCCCCGGACCCCCGCCGGGGCAGCGGCTCGCGCAGGGCTGCCGACGGCTCAACTCCGGGGTCCTCGGTGAAACGCGCTCAGTCTGGGCGCCGGTGTCCGCTCAGGGCAACAGTCGTGCAGCGAATGTTCGGTATTCAGACGTGATCGTTACCGTTCGTGCCTGACAGCTCGTCGATTGCGACGTGGGGTGACGTCGGAACTGTGGCCTCCGTCTCAGCACGCTTCGGCTGACCCATCGTCAGCCGAAGGGGACGCCGGACCGCGGGACCGGCGCGCCCGCAGTGCGCGCAGGCCCGCGACGGCCAGCACCGCCGCGGTCGCCCCGGCCGACCACAGCAGCTGCGGCCGTGCCGCGTCGTCGGTCAGCATCAGCACCAGCACGCCCGCCATCGCCACCAGCGCCAGCCAGGTGAGATACGGGAAGGCCCACATGCGCAGGGTCAGCGTCCCCGGCGCCTCGCGTTCGATACGCGGACGCAGCCGCAGCTGGGAGACGGCGATCAGCCCCCACACGAACAGCAGCACCGCGCCCACCGAGTTGAGCATGTAGAGGAACACCGAATCCGGCCACTTCAGATTCAGCAGCACCGAGACGAACCCGAAGGCCACCGACGCCAGTACGGCCCGGCGCGGCACCCCTCCGCCCGAGACTTTGAGCAGCGCACGCGGCGCCTCGCCCCGTTCCGCCAGCGAGAACACCATCCGCGACGAGCCGTAGAGATTGGCGTTCAGCGCCGAGAGCAGCGCCACGAAGACCACGATGTTCATGATCTGGCCGGCGCCCGGCACCCCGATACCGTCCAGCACCGCCACATAGGGGCTCTTGCCAGGCCGCATCGACGACCAGGGCAGCAGCGTCACGATGACCAGCATCGAGCCGACGTAGAAGAAGAGGATGCGCCAGACCGCGCTGCGCACCGCCCGGCCGACGGCGCGCGCCGGATCGTCCGACTCGGCGGCGGCGATGGTGACGACCTCCAGCCCGCCGAAGGCGAACACCACCGCGAGAACACCGGAGACCACCCCGGCCCAGCCGTGCGGCAGCAGCCCGCCGTGCCCCGTGAGATTCGCCAGGCCCACGGGGTCCGTGTCCGGCAGCACCCCGAAGACGGCCAGCAGGCCCAGCACGAGGAACAGCACGATCGCGGTGACCTTGAGCGTCGCGAACCAGAACTCGAACTCGCCGAAGTTCTTCACCGCGGCCAGGTTGGCCACCGTGAAGACGACCATGAAGATCAGCACCCAGCCCCACTGCGGAACCGCCGGCACCCAGCCGCAGGCGATCTGTGCCGCGCCGGTCGCCTCCACCGCCAGCACCACGACCAGCAGGAACCAGTACAGCCAGCCGACGCTGAACCCGGCCCAGCGGCCCAGCGCCCGCTCCGCGTGCACCGAGAACGCGCCGGAGGCCGGCATCGCCGCGGACATCTCACCGAGCATCCGCATGACCAGCATGGCCAGCCCGCCCGCGATCAGATACGACAGCACGATCCCGGGACCGGCCACCGCGATGCCCGCGCCGGAGCCCACGAACAGGCCCGCGCCGATCACCCCGCCCAGGCCCAGCATGGTCAGATGGCGCTGCTTGAGCCCCGCGGACAGCGGCTCTCGCTCGCCGGCGCCCTCACCGGAGGAGGTCTTCCCGGCGGTGGTCGGTGCGTCGTGCATGGACTCGTACTCTCACAAGCTGTTTGGGGGAACTCCACAGGTCTCCGCGGGGCGCCCCTAGTTTCGCCGCACCTCGCGGGCTAGCACAAAACCGGCGCCCGGCCACCGCCCCGTCCGTGATGAGCATCACGTGACCTGCAAAGACATGCGCGACGCCAACAGGGCCCGGCATTCTGGCGGTTGTTCGGAACTCTCCAAGCGGGCCGGTGCGGCTTTGTGGCCGCCTCACGATGATCGCCGGCGGCCCGCTGGACTAACGTCAACGCGTCCCGACCGTCCCGTATCCCTCTCACACCGCGGAGTCCCGATGAGCACTGCCGCTCTCACCAGTCCGGGCACTGTCCTCGCCGACCTGCTGCCGGCCGCCACCACCGCCTCCCGCGCCCGCGTCCGCGACGCGGCGCTGGTGCTCGGCGGCGCCGCGCTCACCGGCATGGCGGCCCAGATCGCCGTCCCGGTCCCCGGCTCCCCGGTCCCGGTCACCGGCCAGACCTTCGCCGCCCTGCTCGTCGGCGCCTCGCTCGGCGCCGGCCGCGGTCTGCTCTCCCTGGCGCTGTACGCCCTGGCCGGCATGGCGGGCATGCCGTGGTTCGCGGGCGGCGCCTCGGGTGCCGGCGGCGCCACGTTCGGCTACATCGTCGGCATGCTCCTCGCCGCCACCGTCGTGGGCGCGCTGGCCCGCCGCGGCGGCGACCGCGGAGTGCTGCGTACCGCCGCCACGATGGCCGCCGGCACGGCCGTGATCTACGCCGTCGGCGTCCCGTACCTGGCGCTGAGCACCGGCATGACGCTCGGTCAGGCGGCCGCGGCCGGCCTGGTGCCGTTCCTGATCGGCGACGCGCTGAAGGCGGCGCTGGCGATGGGGGCACTGCCGACCGCCTGGAAGCTGGCCGGCCGTCGCGGTTGACAGGTCTGCGCACGGGGCGGGGCCCGCACCAACGTGGTGCGGGCCCCGCCGTCGTGTCAGGCGCGCGGCCGCTTCCGGTCCAGCACCAGCCCGATCGCCAGCACCACCACCGCCGCGACCACCGACAGGACCATCTGCTCCCGCCCCTCCGGGTCGTAGAACATATAGCCGATGACGAAGAGGATCAGCCCGATCGTCGCGTACGTCAGCCACGGGTAGAGCCACATCCGCACCGTCAGCCGCTCCGGCGTCTCCCGTTCGATGACCCGGCGCATCCGCAGCTGCGAGAAGCAGATGACCAGCCATACGAAAAGCGCCACCGCGCCCGACGAATTCAGCAGGAACTGGAAGACCGTGTCCTTCGACGTATAGCTGAAGACCGTAGCGATGAAGCCGAACGCGACCGACGCCCAGATCGCGACCGCCGGCACCCCGCCCTTGTTGACCTTCTTGAACGATTTCGGCGCGTCACCGCGCTCGCCGAGCGAGAACGCCATCCGGGAAGCCGTGTAGAGCCCGGAGTTCAGACAGGACAGCACCGCGGTCAGCACCACGACGTCCATCACCGTGCCCGCGTACGGAATGTCCAGCGACTTCAGCACCGCCACGTACGGGCTCTTGCGCACCGCCGGATCGTTCCACGGCAGCAGCGTCACGATCACCGCGATCGAACCGAGGTAGAAGAGCGCGATCCGCCAGATGACGCTGTTGACGGCCTTGCGTACGGCCTGCACCGGATTCGGCGACTCGCTCGCCGCCAGCGTGACGATTTCGCTGCCCATGAACGAGAAAACCACCAGCAGCATGCCGGAGAGAATCGCCCCCGGACCATTCGGCAGGAATCCGCCGTGCCCGGTCAGATTCGCCGTGCCCACCGCGTGATCGCCCGGCGGCAATCCGAATATCGCCAGCGCGCCGACCACGATGAAGACCACGATCGCGACGACCTTGATACCGGCGAACCAGAACTCGAACTCACCGAACGAACTCACCGAGACGAGATTGGTGCCGGTCAGCACGACCATCACCAGCAGCGCCCAGGCCCACTGCGGGACGGCCGGAACCCAGCCGGTGAGGATCGCCGCGGCGGCGGTCGCCTCGACGGCCAGCACCACCGACCAGAAGAACCAGTACAGCCAGCCGATCGTGAAACCCGCCCAGCGGCCCAACGCCCGGTCCGCGTAGGCCGAGAACGACCCGGAGGTGGGGGAGGCCGCGGCCATCTCGCCCAGCATCCGCATCACCAGCACGACCAGCAGCCCGGTCAGCGCGTACGAGAGCAGAATGCCGGGCCCGGCGGCCGAGATGCCGGCCCCGGAGCCCACGAACAGTCCCGCGCCGATGACACCACCGATGGCGATCATCGACAGATGGCGGTTCTTCAGTCCTGCCTGCAGCCCGTCCTGCGACTGCCCCCCGGTGGGTCCGGCACCGGGATCACCGGTGGTGGGGACCGCTTCGGAGGTAGGCGGTGGGGCGCCCATGTGCACCGTCCTTGTGTGGTTCACGGAAATGGAACCCCAGCATTAGATCTTCGTTAACCATGGATTGGAAGGCCTGGCGACGGATTGTTGCGTGAAAAGCTGGAGAGTTCCGCGCCACGCATACGTACACAAGGTCAACAAGCGATTACGCCCACGACGCCGCTAACGGACCCGGCGGCGCCTACCCCGCACCGGCCGTGTCACACTCATCGCATGCGCGTGTACCTCGGCTCCGACCATGCAGGTTTCGACCTGAAGAACCACCTCGTCGAATGGCTCAAGGCCAATGGCCACGAGCCCGTCGACTGCGGCCCGCACATCTACGACGCCCAGGACGACTACCCGCCGTTCTGCCTGCGCGCCGCGGAGAAGACCGCCGGCGACCCGGACAGCCTCGGCATCGTGATCGGCGGCTCCGGCAACGGCGAGCAGATCGCCGCCAACAAGGTCAAGGGCGTACGGGCCGCACTGGCCTGGAGCGAGGAGACCGCCAAGCTCGGCCGCGAGCACAACAACGCCAACGTCATCTCGGTCGGCGGCCGGATGCACACCCAGGACGAGGCCACGAAGTTCATCGAGGTCTTCCTGAACACCCCCTACTCGGGCGAGGAACGGCACACCCGCCGCATCGACATGCTCTCGGCATACGAGACCACCGGCGAACTCCCCGCCATCCCGGCCCACCACCCGCAGGGCTGACCACCGCACGCCACCGCCGCCCGCCCTCCCCGGCGCCGGGGAGGGCGGGCGCGCCCACTGGAGGCCACACCCGTGCCCGAGGGCCACACCATCCACCGCCTCGCCGCGGACTACGGCGCCCGCTTCCTCGGGCGGAAGGTCCGTGTCACCAGCCCCCAGGGCAAGTTCTCCGACAGCGCGGCCCTCGTCGACAAGCAGGAACTGACCCACACAGAGGCGCACGGCAAACACCTCTTCCTCGGCTTCGCCGAGACCGGCTGGATCCACATCCACCTCGGCCTCTTCGGCAAACTCGGCTTCGGTGACGCCCCGGCCCCGCCCCCCACCGACACCGTGCGCCTGCGGATCGCGAACCCGTCCGGATACGCGGACCTGCGCGGCCCCACCACCTGCGCCCTGATCACCGACCCCGAGAAGCAGGCGATACACGACCGGCTCGGCCCCGACCCGCTGCGCCCGGACGACGACCCGGCCCCGGCCTGGGCGCGGATCTCCCGCAGCCGCACCACCGTCGCCGCACTGCTGATGGACCAGAAGGTCATCGCCGGCGTCGGCAACGTCTACCGCGCCGAGGTTCTCTTCCGGCACGGCATCGACCCCTACCTCCCGGGCCGCGACCTCACCCGCGCCGAATGGGACGCGATCTGGGCCGACCTGGTCTTCCTGATGCGCGAGGGCGTCCGGCACAACCGGATCGACACCGTACGCCCCGAGCACCTGCCCGAGGCCATGGGCCGCCCGCCGCGCGTCGACGACCACGGCGGCGAGGTGTACGTCTACCGCCGCGCCAACGGGCGCTGCCACATCTGTGGCGGCGAGATCCGCACCGCCGGTCTCGCCGCCCGCAACCTCTTCTGGTGCCCCGGCTGCCAGCCGGCCAGGAGCGGCGGCCGGAACTGATCGGCCACCCGGCCAGTCGCCTGGGGCCACCCGGGTGCGGAGCCGTCCCGGCCGCCCAACTCGCCGTACCAAGCGCCCCATTCGGCCCCCGGCGCCACCGACGAAGCACCAGTAATTCCGTCGTCCCGTGCCACTCCCGGCAGGACGATCTCCGGCAGCGCGACCGCATGTCGAACGCGATTTCCCGGTAATTCAGCGGAGCGACGTGCGGCGAATCGACGCACCGCCGAACGGGTGGATAAGGTCCCAGAGCAATGGCAAGCGGCCCGGGTACGGAACCTCTGACGGCACGGATGCACAAAGGTCTGCACCGGGCCCGCATCGGCGTGCGCAAGGCCGGCGTCGACTACTTCCGCGGCGACGGCTCCGACTGGCCCGCACTGGTCGCCCTGCTCATCGCCATCCCCGCCATCGCCACCGGCACCCTCTGGCACTCCGACTGGTTCGCGCCGACCGCCCTGGTCCTCCCGGTGATCGCCGGCGGCCTGCTGCTCCGGCCCGCCAACCTCCTGGTGCTGTACGGCGCCTCCGCGTGCGCACTGATCGTCGAGGCCGCCCTGTTCGGCCCGTACGACGAGGGACCGGACCGGATCACCCCCGGCACGGTCCTGGTCGTCGCCGCGGTCGGCCTCTTCGGACTGCTGATCGCCCAGTTCCGCAGCCGGGTCGGCGTCCCCTGGCGGCGCGGCGGCACCATGCTCTTCGACCTGCGCGAGCGGATCCGGGTACAGAGCAAACTGCCCAAACTGCCCAAGGGTTGGCATCGCGAGATGGCGCTGCGCCCGGCCGGCGGCCAGTCCTTCTCCGGCGACTTCGTCGTGGCCTCCCGCACCCAGGGCGGCAACATCCTCGAAGTCGTGCTGACCGACGTGTCCGGCAAGGGCATGGACGCGGCCTCCCGCGCCCTGCTGCTGTCCGGCGCGTTCGGCGGCCTGCTCGGCTCGCTGCCGCCGCACGGCTTCCTGCCCGCCGCCAACGGCTATCTGCTGCGCCAGGACTGGCACGAGGGCTTCGCGACCTCCATCCATCTCGTCCTCGACCTGGAGTCCGGCGACTACGAACTCCTCTCCGCGGGCCATCTGCCGGCCCTCCAGCTCAACGCGGGCACCGGCCGCTGGGAGGAGAAGTCGGGGGAGGGGCCGCTCCTCGGGGTCTACGACGGTGCCCAGTTCGACCCGGTGAAGGGGACGCTGCGGCCCGGCGACGTCCTGATGATGTTCACCGACGGCCTGGTCGAGGCGTCCGGCCGTGACATCGCGGAGGGCATGGACCGGCTGACCGGCGAGGCCGAACGCTATGTACACGGCGGTTTCGCCGGCGCCGCCTGGCATCTGATCGAGGCCGTCGCCAAGGACGTCAACGACGACCGGGCGCTGCTGCTGATCTGCCGGGACGCGTAGGGCCAGTCCGAGCCGCCGCCCTCGCCACATGGGCCGCTCGGGCTCCGGCAAGTCGACGTTCCTGCGGTGCGCCGCGGGCCTGGACCGCCCCACCGCCGCCCCGGTGCGACTCGCCGACACGGAAAATCACCCGCATGAGTGAGAACCGCCTCACGCCCCTGCGCCGCAGCCGCCTCGCCTTCGTCCTCCAGGCGTGCAACCCGCTGCCCGCGCTCACCGCCGAGCAGAACACGGCACCGCCGATGCGGCCGGCCGGACAGTGTCCCGACGGCCTGCCGGGTGGCCGACGTACTGCACCGGGTCGGCCAGCACGAGCACGCGCGGCGCCGCCCCGGCCGGCTCTCCGGCGGCCGGCAGCAGAGGGTGGCGATCGCCCGCGCGCTGGTCACCGAACCCCGACGTGATCTTCGCCGACGAGCCGACGAGCCGACCGGCGCCCTCGGCTCCGGCACCGCGGCCGAGGTCCTCGGCCCGCCGTCGACGCCCTGCCCCTCGGCGCGACTCACGCGGTCAGGCGGTCACGCGCTCCCGAGTCCGCGCCGTATCGGCCGGATCCTTGCGGAACGCCCATGCCATCGTCGGTTCCATCGCGAAGCGGAACACCTTGCGGACCGGCGGTGTGCACAGGGCCGTCACGATGACCGCCGCGATCAGCGTGACCGCGATCTCACCCAGTGGCGTGTGCAGCCACGCGTAGTCGTCGAACCAGCCCCAGAACCGCGACCCCTTGGCCAGGAAGCCGTGCAGCAGATAGCCGTAGAGCGTCCCCGCGCCCAGCACGGTGAACCACATCGGCCGCCTGGGCACCCAGGAGAAGAAACAGGCCACCAGCACGATCGAGCAGCCGAACAGAGCCGGCGTCATGACCAGGCCGACCCACCCGGTGGTGCCCAACTCCTGTGCGCTGTCCCGGTGGTAGAACCACGCCGAGCTCATCCGGGGAGCCGCCCAGTACGCCATCACCAGCGCGCACGCGAAGATCGGCAGCGAAGCGATCCGTACCGCCCGCCGCTGCACCAGTGTGAAGTGCTCCGGCCGCATACACAGTCCCAGCACGAAGAACGGCAGGAACTGCAGCACCCGTTGGAGATCCAGATCGTCCCCGATGTCCGGCGAGACGGACGCGAGCACGGCGATGGCCAGCGCGAGCGGAATCGGCCAGCGCACGATCTTCCACAGCGGGGTGGTCAGCCGCCAGATGAACAGCGCCACCAGGAACCACGTCAGGAACCAGGGATCGAGCAGGCTGATCGGATGGCCCGGATCGTCGTCCGCCCACCGCTTGAAGAACGAGTACGCCGTCTCGAAGAGGACGTACGGGACCGCTACGCCGGTGACCAGCCGCTGCAGCCGGTCCTTCCGCATGTCGAAACTGCGGGAGAAATAGCCGGAGATGATGATGAACGCCGGCATGTGGAACGTGTAGACGGTCATGTAGAACGCCTCGGCCGCGCGGCTGCCGTCGGTCAGCGGCTCCCAGACGTGCCCCATCGCCACCAGGACGATGGCCAGGTACTTCGCGTTGTCGAAGAACGCGTCCCGGCCGCCTTTCGGGGCGGGGGCCGGCGGCTGCTCGGGCGCGCCCGGCGGCTCAGCGGCACGCGCCGACCGGTCGGCACCCGCCGCCTCCCTGGCAGGAGGGAGCTCTTGTCGAGGAGTCTGGGCGGCGTGAGACATCTCAGGCACGATAGCGGCGCACGGCGAATGCGTAAAACCGTTCCGGCGTTATTTCGCAATTCCGCAGGCGCTCTTGCTCGTACCGCGCACATAAATCCCGCAATCGGCGGGGAGGCAACGGGTGGAGATCCGTTCGCGTGCGCGCGCATCCCGCGAACGGCGCCACGAAACCGCCACCCGACTGCCCGGGTTTATACCTTTTAATCGCCCCGAATCGGGCGGTATCCCCTGCGGACGGCCCGACAGGAATGTCCGCTTCCTTAATGCTATGTCCGAATGAATCCACGGGGCCCGGGTGGACTCCGTATACCGTGACGGACGCCACGGAAAAGAAATTCGCCGAGGGGTGATAGCGGCTGCACGGATATTCGATCCGCATGGCGATTGCCGGCCGTCTGTCGGAGATCCCGCAGGGATAGTGATCAGGCCGGAATATCGATGTGACGCGCGTCTCGGAATTCCGGACGGGCGGCCCCTGCCCCGCCCCCCACCGGCGGCGATCGACCCGGTGCCCGGCCGCCGGCGGCGGAAACCGGGCAAAGCGTTGGCCGATGATTCGTCACCCGCCTGCGATGGGAAGAAGGTTGGTGGCACGATGGGGCCAAGGGGGTGTGAGCGGCATGCCCCCAGGGGCCGGTGAGGCGTTCCGACCGAGGGTGTGATCAGTTGTGGCTCTATCGCTGTCCGTGGTGCTGCTGTTGGGGATCGTGTTGGTCGTACTGATCCGGGGGAAGTCGATCAAGCCGGGCCCGGCGATAGTGGCCGTCCTCTTCGGATTCTTCCTCGCGTCCACGGGCATGGCGCCCTCGATCAACCGGTTCTTCAACTCCCTGGCCGACACGATCAACCACATCACCTTCTAGGAGCCCGCTCCACGGGGCCCACCCAGAGGCGCCGCCACCGCGGTCAGTCGCCGGGCTCGGTCCGCGTCAGCGCGTCCCGTACGGCATCCTCGCTCCGGCCCACCAGCGCCGACCCGTCGTCCGCGGTGATGATCGGCCGCTGGATCAGCCGGGGATGCGCCGCCAGCGCCGCGATCCACCGCTCGCGCCCGGCCTCCGTGCGCTCCCAGGTCCGCAGCCCCAGCTCCTTCGCCTCGGCCTCCTGGGTCCGGGTGATGTCCCACGGCTCCAGGCCCAGCCGCTCCAGCACACCGCGCAGCTCGTCCGCGGTCGGCGGCTCCTCCAGATACCTGCGCACGGTGTACTCCGCGCCCTCCTCGTCGAGGATCTGCACGGCGGAACGGCACTTGGAACACGCGGGATTGATCCAGATCTCCATGCCGGCCACTCTACGATCGGCACCGCCCCGCCCGTGTCGTGCGGGTCACCGGGCCCGGAGCCAGACTGGAAGTGGCGGCGAGGCCGAGCCGGGCCATGGAGGAGTCATGACGGCGACGGCATGGGTGGACGCCCCGGTCGCGATCCAGGGCGAGCGGGTGGACATACGCGTCCAGGATCTCGGGGGAGGCATGTCCGCCGCGTTCGTGCGGCTGGCCAAGGGCACCGACCTGACGCCGGCCTTCAAGGACCTCCCGGACGGCCTGTGCCCGTGCCCGCATTGGGGATACCTCTTCAAGGGACGGCTCAGGATGCGGACCGCGCACGGGGAGGAGATCTACCAGCCGCGGCAGGCGTTCTACTGGCCGCCCGGTCACGCCCCCGAGGCGCTGGAGGACTGCGAGTATCTGCACTTCTCGCCGACCGAGGAGTGCCACGCGGTGATCGGCCACCTCGCATCGCGGTCCGTGCAGCGGCTGCTGCAGCGGCAGGGTTCGGGGAGACAACAAGGGCCAGACCGAGGGGATGCCCTCTGACCTGGCCCTTTGCCGTACGGAGCGGGCGACGGGAATCGAACCCGCGTAGCCAGTTTGGAAGACTGGGGCTCTACCATTGAGCTACGCCCGCGAGCGCCGCAGGTCGCAGGACCTCGGCACGCAGAGCATCCTAGCGGGTCGCGGCGGCGTGCCGCACACCGCATGCCGCCCGTGGGCGGGGTCCCGGATATCTGGCAGCCAGAGCGTCTTCGGCCATGTACCCTACGTGTCGCACCGACGGGGTGTGGCGCAGCTTGGTAGCGCGTCCGCTTTGGGAGCGGAAGGTCGTCGGTTCGAATCCGGCCACCCCGACCAGCGTTTTCACGCCAGAACCACAGTCTCATCCTGAGCCGCGGCAGTCCGCCGGGCGAATGCTCAAGATCGCGTTGTGGGCGTCATCCTTCCTGCGGTTACTATGCAAGCTGCGTGCCCGTGTGTCTCTGTGCCGGGCGCGATCGACCGGGGCCCACATCACCGGGTGCCGGAAGATCTCAGGCAAAACCCCAGAAGTCAGCCCCAAGGAGACCGAACCGTGAAGAGCGCCGTGGAGACCCTGAACCCGACCCGGGTTCGGCTCACTGTCGAGGTGCCCTTCGAGGAGCTCAAGGACAGCCTCGACGCGGCGTACAAGAAGATCAACCAGCAGGTCACGGTGAAGGGCTTCCGCCAGGGCAAGATCCCGGCCCGCGTCATCGACCAGCGGTTCGGCCGCGGTGCCGTGCTGGAGGAGGCCGTCAACGACGCGCTCCCGAAGTTCTACACCGAAGCGGTCAACGAGGGTGAGCTGAACGTCCTCGGCCAGCCCGACGTCGACATCACCGAGCTGAAGGACGGCGAGCTGCTGGCCTTCACCGCCGAGGTCGACATCCGCCCCGCCCTGGAGATCCCGGACTACTCCGGTATCGAGGTCGAGGTCGACGCCGTCGAGGTGTCGGACGAGGACATCGACAAGTCCGTCGAGCAGCTGCGCGAGCGCTTCGCCTCCACCAGCCCGGTCGAGCGCGCCGCCGCCGACGGCGACGTGCTGACCATCGACCTGGAGGCCAAGGTCGACGGCGAGGTGCTGGAGGACGGTGTCGCCCAGGGCGTCACCTACACCGTCGGCTCCGGCGAGCTCCTCGACGGCATCGACGAGGCCGTCAAGGGCCTGGAGGCCGGCGGCAGCGCCACCTTCACCTCCGAGCTCAAGGGCGGCTCCGCCCAGGGCAAGGAGGCCGAGGTCAAGGTCGACGTCACCGAGGTCAAGTCCCGCGAACTGCCCGAGCTGGACGACGACTTCGCGCAGCTGGCCAGCGAGTTCGACACCCTCGAAGAGCTCCGGGCGGACAGCGCCAAGCGCCTCGCCCAGATGAAGAAGTACGACCAGGCCACCCAGGCCCAGGAGAAGGTCCTGGACGAGCTGCTCAAGCTCGTCGAGGTGCCGATGCCCGAGAAGCTGCTCGCGGACGAGATCCAGACCCGCAAGCACAACCTGGTCAACCACCAGCTCGCCCAGATGGGCCTCGACCTCGCGAAGTACCTGGAGATCCAGGGCAAGACCGAGGAGGAGTTCGACGCCGAGACCAAGGAGCAGGCGGAGAAGGGCATCAAGACCCAGTTCATCCTGGACGAGCTGGTCAACAAGGAGAAGCTGAACGTCAGCCAGGAGGAGCTCACCGAGCACCTCATGCGCCGCGCGCAGTCCTCCGGCATGTCGCCCGACCAGTTCGCCCAGGCCGTCGTCGAGGGCGGCCAGGTGCCGATGCTCGTCGGCGAGGTCGCCCGCGGCAAGGCGCTCGCCGTGGTCGTCGAGGCCGCCACGGTCAAGGACACCAACGGTGAGGTCGTCGACCTCGACGACGAGGACGAGACCGGCGAGACGGTCGAGGCCGTCGCCGAGGACGTCGTCGCCGCCGCCGAGGGCACGGACACCGAGGAAGCCGCCGCGGCCGAGGAGAAGGCCGAGGACAAGGACGCCTGAGCCCCGGCTCACGTCCCCGTTTCCTGAGTACGGGCCCGAACACGCACGTCCGCGTGTTCGGGCCCGTATGTCATACCGGACCGGTGAGCCTGCGCTCACAGCGAACAGTTCTCAATGCGGGATGGCGTTGTCCGACCTGCGCGTTAGGGTCCGTAGATACGAGGGCAGGGGAGTCCCTGAAAGCGCGCCGGCGCACCACGCGGCGCAGGTCCCCGCGCCCCAGAAGACGACGCTGAGACGGCCCCGGCCGTCCGACAACGAGCAGGTGGACACGTGACGATCCCGATGCCTTCCGCCGCCGCTGAGCCGACCATCGGTGGCCTCGGCGACCAGGTCTACAACCGGCTGCTCGGCGAGCGGATCATCTTCCTCGGCCAGCCGGTCGACGACGACATCGCCAACAAGATCACCGCGCAGCTGCTTCTCCTCGCCGCGGACCCGGACAAGGACATCTTCCTCTACATCAACTCTCCGGGCGGCTCGATCTCGGCCGGCTTGGCGATCTACGACACGATGCAGTACATCAAGAACGACGTCGTGACCATCGCCATGGGCCTCGCCGCCTCCATGGGGCAGTTCCTGCTGAGCGCCGGCACCCCGGGCAAGCGCTTCGCCCTGCCGAACGCGGAGATCCTCATCCACCAGCCCTCCGCTGGTCTGGCCGGCTCCGCGTCGGACATCAAGATCCACGCCGAGCGGCTGCTGCACACCAAGAAGCGGATGGCCGAGCTGACCGCCTTCCACACCGGCCAGACCGTCGAGCGGATCACCCACGACTCGGACCGCGACCGCTGGTTCTCCGCCGACGAGGCCAAGGAGTACGGCCTCATCGATGACGTGATGACCTCCGCCTCCGGCGTTCCGGGCGGGGGCGGCACGGGGGCCTGAGCCCCGTACCACTCGCCCCACAGCCACCCCAGCCCACTTGATCGCCACCAGGACGGTGAACACCACGATGAACAACTTCCCCGGCAGCGGCCTCTACGAGGGCGCGCAGTCCGAGTTTTCCGGTCCTCGGGCCGAGGCTCGCTACATCGTTCCGCGCTTCGTCGAGCGCACCTCGCAGGGCGTGCGCGAGTACGACCCGTACGCGAAGCTCTTCGAGGAGCGGGTGATCTTCCTCGGCGTGCAGATCGACGACGCCTCCGCCAACGACGTCATGGCGCAGCTGCTGTGCCTGGAGTCGATGGACCCGGACCGGGACATCTCGATCTACATCAACAGCCCCGGTGGCTCCTTCACGGCGCTCACCGCGATCTACGACACGATGCAGTTCGTGAAGCCCGACATCCAGACGGTCTGCATGGGCCAGGCGGCCTCCGCCGCGGCCGTGCTGCTCGCCGCCGGCACCCCCGGCAAGCGGATGGCGCTGCCCAACGCCCGGGTGCTGATCCACCAGCCGTACAGCGAGACCGGCCGCGGCCAGGTCTCCGACCTGGAGATCGCCGCCAACGAGATCCTGCGGATGCGCTCGCAGCTGGAGGACCTGCTGGCCAAGCACTCCTCCACGCCGATCGAGAAGATCCGTGACGACATCGAGCGCGACAAGATCCTGACCGCCGAGGAGTCCCTGGCGTACGGCCTCGTCGACCAGATCGTCTCGACCCGGAAGTCGTCCGTCTCCATCGGATAGCGACCGGACCGGCGACTCGGTCGAACAGCGATCTTCGCGAAGTGTGCCGGAGAGCCGACCCCTTGGACCGATCGCGGATCGACTGAACCGAGTCGGTCCAAGGGGGGCCCGAACGGGGGGCCCGGCAAGGTACCGTCGATAGGCAAGCACCCGGGTCCGCGGAGCAATGCGGATCCCAGGCGAAGGGGAAGCACCTCGTGGCACGCATCGGTGACGGCGGCGACCTGCTCAAGTGCTCATTCTGCGGGAAGAGCCAGAAGCAGGTGAAGAAGCTCATCGCGGGGCCTGGTGTGTACATCTGCGACGAGTGCATCGACCTCTGCAACGAAATCATCGAGGAGGAGCTCGCCGAGACCTCCGAGGTGCGGTGGGAGGAGCTCCCCAAACCGCGGGAGATCTACGAGTTCCTGAACGGCTATGTCGTCGGCCAGGAGCCCGCCAAGAAGGCGCTCTCGGTCGCCGTCTACAACCACTACAAGCGGGTACAGGCCGGCGAGAACGGCCCGGGGCGCGGTGACGAGGGCATCGAGCTCGCCAAGTCCAACATCCTGCTGCTCGGCCCCACCGGCTCCGGCAAGACCCTGCTCGCGCAGACCCTCGCCCGGATGCTGAACGTCCCCTTCGCGTTCGCCGACGCCACCGCCCTGACGGAGGCCGGCTACGTGGGCGAGGACGTGGAGAACATCCTCCTCAAGCTGATCCAGGCCGCGGACTTCGACATCAAGAAGGCCGAGACCGGCATCATCTACATCGACGAGATCGACAAGGTCGCCCGTAAGAGCGAGAACCCCTCGATCACCCGCGATGTCTCCGGCGAGGGCGTCCAGCAGGCGCTGCTGAAGATCCTGGAGGGCACCACCGCCTCTGTCCCGCCCCAGGGCGGCCGCAAGCACCCCCACCAGGAATTCATCCAGATCGACACCACGAACGTCCTCTTCATCGTCGGCGGCGCCTTCGCCGGCCTGGAGAAGATCATCGAGGCCCGGTCCGGCGCAAAGGGCATCGGCTTCGGCGCCACGATCCGCTCCAAGCGCGAGATCGAGTCCAAGGACCAGCTCCAGGAGGTCATGCCGGAGGACCTGGTGAAGTTCGGGATGATCCCGGAGTTCATCGGCCGCCTCCCGGTCCTCACCTCCGTCCACAACCTCGACCGCGAGGCGCTCCTCCAGATCCTCGTGGAGCCGCGCAACGCCCTCGTCAAGCAGTACCAGCGCCTCTTCGAACTCGACGGCGTGGAGCTGGACTTCGACCGCCCGGCCCTGGAGGCCATCGCCGACCAGGCCATCCTGCGAGGCACCGGCGCCCGCGGCCTGCGCGCCATCATGGAAGAAGTCCTGATGTCGGTCATGTACGAGGTCCCGTCCCGCAAGGACGTCGCCCGCGTCGTCATCACCGAGGACGTCGTCCACTCCAACGTGAACCCGACGCTGGTACCGCGAAACCGCGGGGACTCGGGCGAGCCGCAGGAGAAGAGCGCGTAGCGCGCGACACACGCAGAAAGCCGCCCGGCAGCGATCCCGCTGCCGGGCGGCTTCGTGTCATCTCGGCCTCGGGCCGGGGTGATGCCGCTACTTCTCCTTGCGGACTTCCTGGCGGATCTTGGCGGTCTTGTCGGCCAGGTCGTCCAGGCCGGGCGCGTGCGCGGTGACCTCACCCTTGGGCGTGATGCCGTCGGTGATGATGACCGTGCCGATCGCGCTGCTGTCGCCCCAGATGCACATGTTGGCGTTGAAGGACATGCTGATGCCGCCTTCGGAGAAGGTGAACTTCAGCGACTTGCACTTCATCACCGCACCGTCGAAGCCGTCCGGCGAGTACGAGTCCGGCCCCTCGACGGTTTCGACCTTGCCCTTCTCGGACTGCATGTTCTTCTGGAACATCTCGTCCTGCTTGGCGAACGCCTTGTCGATGGCGCCCTCCGGGTCGGCGACCTTTCCGTAGACGCCGTTCAAGTCCAGGTTCATGTTGCTGGCATTGGTGTACTTGCCCTGGACCATCTTGGCCTCGGTGATGCCCATGGCCTTGGCTTCTTTGTCCTTGGACATGTCCTTCGGGGTGGAGCCGCCACTGGCACCGGGGACGTCGCTGCCCTTCTTGGTGAACTCCGAGCCCAGCAGCTTGTCCGGGACGGCGATCGTGTACGGCTTGACGTCGCCGCCGCCGCCCGAGCCGAACACGAAGTACGCGCCCACGCCGATGGCCGCGACGACGGCGACCGCGCCGATGATGAGGCCGACCTTCTTACCGCTGCCGCCGCTCTCCGGGGGGCCCTGCGGGATGGTGCCGTAGGGGGTCTGCTGGCCGCCCTGCTGGGGGAAGCCGTAGCCGCCCTGCTGCGGCGGCTGGCCGTACGGGCCGGGCTGCTGCGGCTGCTGGGGGTAGCCGTAGCCCTGCTGCGGGGGCACCTGGCCGCCCTGCTGCGGGTAGCCGTACCCCGGCTGCGGAGCCGGCGGCTGCGGCTGGCCGTAGGGGCCGGGCTGCTGCGGCTGCTGGCCGTACGGCCCCGGCGGCGGCTGGTTGTAGCTCATGGAGCGGTTCCCCTCGTGACAACTGACGGCAGTTGATGTTTATACGTTGCCGACATCTTCTCCGACGCCGCCGACAACCGGTGCCTCGGGGGCGAAACCGATTCGAAGCTGCGACATCCGCGCCCGTACACTGTGCGTCGTGACCGAGAACACTCAGCAGAGCAACCACAGCGCCCCCGAACTGCCGACTCAGTACACGCCGGCCGACGTAGAGGGGCCGCTGTACGAGCGCTGGGTAGAGCGGGGCTACTTCGAGGCGGACGAGAAGAGCGAGAAGCCGCCGTACACGATCGTCATCCCGCCGCCGAACGTCACCGGTTCCCTGCACCTGGGGCACGCCTTCGAGCACACGCTGATCGACGCGCTGACGCGCCGCAAGCGGATGCAGGGTTACGAGACCCTCTGGCAGCCGGGCATGGACCACGCCGGCATCGCCACTCAGAACGTCGTCGAGCGGGAGCTCGCCAAGGAGGGCGTCTCACGCCACGACCTGGGGCGCGAGGCGTTCGTCGAGCGGGTCTGGCAGTGGAAGAACGAGTCCGGTGGGCAGATCAGCGGTCAGATGCGGCGGCTCGGTGACGGCGTCGCCTGGTCCCGTGAGCGGTTCACCATGGACGAGGGCCTGTCCAAGGCCGTCCAGACCATCTTCAAGCGGCTCTACGACGACGAGCTGATCTACCGCGCCGAGCGCATCATCAACTGGTGCCCGCGCTGTCTGACCGCCATCTCGGACATCGAGGTGGAGTACCAGGACGACGAGGGCGAACTCGTCTCCATCCGGTACGGAGAGGGCGATGCGTCGATCGTCGTCGCCACGACCCGTGCCGAGACGATGCTGGGCGACACCGCCGTCGCGGTCCACCCGGAGGACGAGCGGTACGCCCATCTCGTCGGCACCGAGATCGAGTTGCCGCTGACCGGCCGCCGTATCCCGGTCGTCGCGGACGAGCACGTCGACCCGGAGTTCGGCACCGGCGCGGTCAAGGTCACCCCGGCGCACGACCCGAACGACTTCGAGATCGGCCGCCGGCACAACCTGCCGAACCTCGCCGTCCTCGACGAGCGCGGTGTCATCACGGCGCACGGCCCCTTCCTGGGCCTGGACCGTTTCGAGGCCCGTTCGGCGATCGTCGGCGCGCTGCGCGCCGACGGCCGGATCGTCGCCGAGAAGCGCCCCTACACCCACTCCGTCGGGCACTGCTCGCGCTGCAAGACCACCATCGAGCCGCGGCTGTCCATGCAGTGGTGGGTCAAGGTCGGCCCGCTGGCGAAGGCCGCGGGTGACGCGGTGCGGGACGGGAAGGTCGCGATCCATCCCAAGGAGATGGAGTCGCGCTACTTCGGCTGGGTCGACAATCTCCACGACTGGTGCATTTCCCGGCAGTTGTGGTGGGGTCACCGGATTCCCGTCTGGTACGGGCCGAACGGTGAGGTCGTCTGCGTCGGACCGGACGACGAGGCGCCGAGCGGCGACGGCTGGCACCAGGACACCGACGTCCTGGACACCTGGTTCTCCTCCGGGCTCTGGCCGTTCTCCACGCTCGGTTGGCCCGAGCAGACCCCGAGCGTCGAGAAGTTCTATCCGAACGCCGTCCTGGTCACCGGGTACGACATCCTCTTCTTCTGGGTCGCCCGGATGATGATGTTCGGCATCTACGCGATGGACGGCACCCCGCCGTTCCACACCATCGCGCTGCACGGCATGGTCCGCGACCAGTTCGGCAAGAAGATGTCCAAGTCGTTCGGCAACGCGGTCAATCCGCTGGACTGGATGGACGCCTACGGATCGGACGCCGTCCGGTTCACGCTCGCCCGCGGCGCGAACCCGGGTGTCGACGTGCCGATCGGCGAGGACTGGGTCCAGGGCTCCCGCAACTTCGCCAACAAGATCTGGAACGCCACCCGCTTCGCGCTGATGAACGGTGCGACGGTGGAGGGCGAACTGCCGCCCGCCGAGCAGCTGTCGGCGACCGACCGGTGGATCCTCTCCCGCCTCAACGAGGTCATCGCCGAGGTCGACGGCTACTACGAGGACTACCAGTTCGCGAAGCTGTCCGACGCGCTGTTCCACTTCGCCTGGGACGAGGTCTTCGACTGGTACGTCGAGCTGTCGAAGACCACGTTCATGGCCGGCGGACCGGCCGCCGACGCCTCGCGCCGTGTCCTGGGCGAGGTCCTGGACGTCACGCTGCGGCTGCTGCACCCGGTCGTCCCGTTCGTCACCGAAACCCTGTGGACGACGCTGACCGGGCGTGAGTCGGTGGTCATCGCCGACTGGCCCGCCGACTCGAGCTTCCGCGACGCGGCGGCCGAGGCGGAGATCGGGCTGGTCCAGCAGGTCGTCACCGAGGTCCGCCGGTTCCGCTCCGACCAGGGGCTCCAGCCGGGCCAGAAGGTCCCCGCCCAGCTGGACCTGTCCGGTACGGCGCTGGCGGCGCACGAGGCCGCGATGCGCTCGCTGCTGCGGCTCCAGCCGGCCGGCGACGACTTCAGCGCCACCGCGTCGCTGCCGGTCGCGGGCGCCACGGTCGCCCTGGACCTGTCCGGTGCGATCGACGTCGAGGCGGAGCGGAAGCGGTTGACGAAGGACCTGCTCGCGGCCGAGAAGGAGGTGGCCCAGGCCACCGCCAAGCTGGCCAACGAGGCGTTCCTCGCCAAGGCGCCGGAGAAGGTCGTGGACAAGATCCGCGGCCGGCTGGCGGCCGCGGAAGCCGACATCGAGCGGATCACCGCGCAGCTGGCGGCCCTGCCCCAGGCGTAGCCGCGGGACCCGGCCGGGAGCCGGGCTCCGGGCCGTCCGCAGGCCCCTCGTCCTTATGGGCGGGGGGCCTGCGCCGTCCCCGGCCGCCCCGCCGCCCCCGTTCGCGTACCGGCCAGCACAGGACGTACGCCGTCGAGACCGCCACGAAGGCAAGGCGGATCAGACCGCGTGCGGAGTCGTCCGGGACGGCGAAGACGCTGCCGTAGAGGGCGAGCAGCGCCAGCCAGCTCCACCAGGGGACCAGCCGCCGCTGGCCGATGACGTCCCACAGCAGCGTGCCGAGCAGCACCGACGCGGTGTAGTACGTGTAGACGCTGGGGTCGAGGACGATGCGGGCGTTGGCGCCCAGCAGCACCACCGCCGCCCAGCGGCCGCGCCAGACGGCGATCGAGCCCAGGGCGAGGCCGAGGGCGGCCTGGGCGGGGCGGTCCCAGCCGGGCGTCTCCGGGTCGCCGACGCCCAGCCAGCGCAGCGCGGACGCCGGATGGTTGGGAATGGCGAACTTCGCCGCGGCCAAGGACTGCGAGTCGCCGACGAAGAACGGCAGCCAGGCGAGGGCGACCAGGCCCGCGCACCACAGGCCGGCCCGCAGCCACTTCTCCCTCGGGAGGGCGAGCAGCAGCGGGACGAAGGCCAGCGCGGTGGGCTTGGAGTCCATGGCCAGGGCCAGGAAGACGCCGGTGAGGGCGGCGTTGCCGCGGGTGACGGACCGTACCGCGAGGGCCGTGAAGAACAGCGCGAGGACGTCGTCGAGATGCCCGAAGCGGACCGCGACCTCGATCCACATGGGGATGAAGGCCAGCCCGGCGATCAGTACCCGCTGCCGCAGCCGCTGGTGGTTGGTGCCGGTGCCGAGGAAGTGGTGGGCGGCGCTGCGGCCGGCCAGCACCACGATGACCAGCCCGAGCAGCGACATCAGGGCCGCGGCGAGGAACTGTCCGGTGGCCTCCGGAAACGGGTTGAACAGCCCGGCGACGAGAAAACTGACCGGGCCCATCTGGAGCTCGGGGTGGTGGGCGTAGAGATTGAGCCCACCGGTGCCGTCGCCCGCGGCGCCCTGGTAGATCAGTTCGCCACCGGTGCGCAGATAGTGCCAGGAGAAGCCGCCGTGCGGCTCGACGACGACGAACCACAGCACGGTCCACGCGGTGAGCAGCACCAAATGCATCCGCTGACTTATTGCCGGCACCCGTCTTCAGCTCCCGCTTTCCCGCGCGATACCTGTGAATCGCCATGCGTGTGTGAAATACGGGGCATACAGAGCCCGCCGTCGAAGAGGGCGGAAAGCGGGGGAAAGTTGTCTCCACCGGCCGAATTGATCGCCGGTGAGTGTTCTCCATTCGCTCTCACGGCACTCTCACCGCCCTCTCGTGAAGGCCGGCACGGTGGAACGGAATGCCGGAGTTCCCGGCGGCGGACGGTCGTGGACGGGGATACGGGATCGCACGCGAAGTTCGGCGGACCGACCGTCGGCGGCCGGACCGGTACCGCCCGGCACGGGGCGGGCGGAAGGCGGCGCGGCGCGCTCGCTGTCAGAGGTGCCTCGTAGACTTGTCGTCGTGAGCGAGCGCCCCCAGAACGACGACCCCGACCCGACCGACGCCTTCGACGAACTGGTCGAGGCCGAGACCAACCGTGACCCCGATCTCGCGGTGATCGAGGCCGGCAGCCGGACCCTGCGCGCGCAGGCCGGACCGCCGCAGGGGGACGGTGTTCCCAGCCGGCCCGGTGACCCGGAGCTCGACCGTGCGCTGCGCGCCGTCGAGGAGGAGCTGGCCGGCCGCTGGGGCGAGACCAAGCTCGACCCGTCGGTCCAGCGCATCGTGGCGCTGCTGGACATCCTGGGCTCGCCGCAGCGCGCCTACCCGTCCATCCACATCACCGGCACGAACGGCAAGACCAGCACGGCTCGCATGATCGAGGCCCTGCTGACCGCCTTCGACCTGCGCACCGGCCGCTACACGAGCCCGCACGTCCAGTCCGTCACCGAGCGGATCAGCCTGGACGGCAGCCCGATCTCCGCCGAGCGCTTCATCGAGACCTACCGCGACATCGCGCCGTATGTGGAGATGGTCGACTCCCAGCAGCAGTACCGCCTGTCGTTCTTCGAGGTGCTGACCGCGATGGCGTTCGCCGCCTTCGCGGACGCTCCGGTGGACATCGCCGTGGTCGAGGTCGGCATGGGCGGCACCTGGGACGCGACGAACGTCATCGACGGCGATGTCGCCGTCATCACCCCGATCTCCCTGGACCACACCGACCGGCTGGGGGAGACCCCCGAGGAGATCGCCGTCGAGAAGTCCGGAATCATCAAGAAGGACGCGACGGTCGTGCTGGCCCAGCAGCCGGTGGACGCCGCGTCCGTGATGCTCAAGCGCGCCGTCGAGGTGGACGCCACGGTCGCCCGAGAGGGCATGGAGTTCGGCGTGCTCTCCCGGGAGGTCGCGGTCGGCGGACAGATGCTGACGCTGCGCGGCCTGGGCGGCGAGTACTCCGAGATCTTCCTTCCGCTGTACGGCGCCCACCAGGCGCACAACGCCGCGGTGGCGCTCGCCGCGGTCGAGGCGTTCTTCGGCGTCGGCTCGGATCACGCCCGCCCGCTGGACATCGAGACCATCCGCTCCGCGTTCGCCTCGGTCGCCTCGCCGGGCCGGATGGAGGTCGTGCGGCGCAGCCCGACCGTCGTGCTGGACGCGGCGCACAACCCGGCGGGTGCGCGGGCCGCGGCCGAGGCGGTCACCGAGGCGTTCGGGTTCAGCCGTCTGGTGGGTGTTGTCGGCGCCAGCGGCGGCAAGGACGTCCGGGGGCTCCTGGAGGCCTTTGAGCCGATTTTCGCCGAGGTCGTGGTGACGCGTAACTCCAGCGACCGCGCGATGGACGCCGATGAGCTGGCGGCCGTCGCGGTGGAGGTGTTCGGCGCCGAGCGGGTGCAGGTCGAGCCGCGGCTGGACGACGCCCTGGAGGCGGCGATCACCCTCGCCGAGGAAGAGGGCGAGTTCTCCGGAGCGGGCGTCCTGGTGACCGGTTCCGTGATCACGGTCGGCGAGGCCCGGCTGCTCTTGGGGAGGAGCTGACCATGCGCACCCTGTGTGCAAGCACCCTGATAGGCGAGTTCTTCGTGATCGGCTTCGCCGGTCTGGTCGCGATGCAGCTCAGCGATCTGCCGACGGCCACGGTCTGGGCGGTCAGCGGCACCGCCATGGTGCTGAGCATCCTGCTGTGCGGGATGTTGACCCGCCCCGGCGGCGTCCAGCTCGGCTGGGTGCTGCAGATCGCCCTGATCGCCAGTGGGTTCGTCGTCCCGACGATGTTCTTCCTGGGCGCGGTGTTCGCGGCGCTGTGGTGGGCTTCGGTGCACTTCGGCCGGAAGATCGACGAGGCCAGGGCGCGGGCGCAGGCGACCACGGCGGGTTGACGGGACCGGCCTCGGCTGCGCGTTTCCGGGTGCGGTGCCTGGGGGTGCCCGCCGCCGGTGCCGGTGACCCGTCCCTGTAACCTCAGTGCACCCGCTGACCGTGTCGTATACAGGGAGTCCCTTCGTGAGCCAGCGCACGCTCGTCCTTCTCAAGCCCGACGCCGTTCGCCGCGGCCTGATCGGCGAGATCATCGGCCGTATCGAGAAGAAGGCCGGCTGGACGATCAGCGAGCTGGAGCTGCGTACGCTGGACCGCGGGCTGCTGGAGCAGCACTACGCCGAGCATGTCGGCAAGCCGTTCTATGAGCCGTTGGTGGAGTTCATGTCCTCCGGTCCGGTGGTTTCGCTGGTGGTCGAGGGCGAGCGGGTCATCGAGGGCGTGCGGGCGCTCGCCGGTCCGACTGACCCGATTGCCGCACCGAGTGGGTCCATTCGTGGGGACTTCGGCACCATCACCCGGGAGAATCTGATCCACGCCTCGGATTCCGAAGAGTCCGCCGAGCGCGAGATCAAGATTTTCTTCCCCGGGATTTCCTGACTATTCATCAGCTGTATACCCCTCGTGACCAGGGGCGACCGAAAAAAACATCGGTCGCCCTTTGGCATATGAGCCACGATCGGGGGAACGCATCTTCACGACACGTCGTCACCATTAAGGGTGGCGGGTGCGTGTACGGCTGACAATGGCGGAACAGCCTCCCACGGTGTTCGAGTGGGTGAGACTACGAACTACGATGGGGGCTTCCGCGCCTCACAGCGCATCACCTCCTGCCGACCTCCAGTAAGCATTCGCTCCAGTTGGGAAGGCCAGACGTATCCTCATGGGGAACAACATGTCGTTCATCGGCCGTGACATGGCTGTCGACCTCGGGACCGCCAACACGCTGGTGTACGTCAGGGGCCGGGGAATCGTCCTCAACGAGCCGTCGGTCGTGGCCATCAACACCAACACCGGCGGCATCCTGGCGGTGGGTGCCGAGGCGAAGAAGATGATCGGGCGGACGCCCGGCAACATCGTCGCCGTACGGCCCCTGAAGGACGGCGTGATCGCCGACTTCGAGATCACCGAGCGGATGCTCCGCTACTTCATCCTGAAGATCCACAAGCGCCGCTATCTGGCCCGCCCGCGGGTGGTCGTCTGCGTCCCCTCCGGAATCACCGGAGTTGAGCGCCGCGCCGTCATCGAGGCGTCGACCCAGGCCGGCGCGCGCCAGGTGCACATCATCGAGGAGCCGATGGCCGCCGCGATCGGGTCCGGCCTGCCGGTCCACGAGGCCACCGGCAACATGGTGGTGGACATCGGCGGCGGCACCACCGAGGTCGCGGTCATCTCGCTCGGCGGGATCGTCACCGCCCAGTCCATCCGGGTGGCCGGCGACGAGCTGGACAACGCGATCATCCAGCACATCAAGAAGGAGTACAGCCTTCTGCTGGGCGAGCGCACCGCCGAAAGCATCAAGATCACCATCGGTTCGGCGTACGACCTGGAGCAGGACGAGCACACCGAGATCCGCGGCCGCGACCTGGTCTCCGGCCTGCCGAAGACCGTCGTCATCTCGGCCGCCGAGGTCCGCAAGGCCATCGAGGAACCGGTCAACTCCATCGTCGACGCGGTCAAGACGACGCTCGACAAGTGCCCGCCGGAGCTGTCCGGCGACGTCATGGACCGCGGCATCGTGCTCACCGGAGGCGGCGCCCTGCTCCGCGGCCTCGACGAGCGGCTGCGCCGCGAGACCGGTATGCCCATCCACATCGCCGAGGACCCGCTCGACTCCGTCGCACTCGGCTCCGGCAAGTGCGTCGAGGAGTTCGAGGCCCTCCAGCAGGTCCTCGACTCCCAGCCGCGCAGGTAGCACGGTCCCCGGCCCGGCGGCCGCGACGTCCGCCGGGCCGGGGCACCGGCGTTCGGAGCAACGGCTGATTCGTACTGCGCGATCGGCTGATATACAGGCACAACAAGCCGACAAACACGGTGCACTGACGCCTCATCGCCGGGCACCGCACACACAGGCACAACGCTCAACTCCCGAACGAGACCGGCGCGGGCCCGCAGCCGGCCGGTCCTACGAGGAAGGACACGGCCGCCGCACGTGAGGGACACACGAGAGAGCCGGCTGCTGCTGGTGCTGCTGGTCGCGATCGCGTTCGCGCTGATCACGGTCGATATCCGCGGCGGTGAACAGTCCCCGCTGGACGGTGCCCGGCAGGCCGCCGCCTCCGCCTTCGGCCCGGTCGAGAGCGGCGTCGCCCGTATCGTCGACCCGGTCGGCAACGCCGTGGGCGCCGTCCGCGACGCCGGTGAGCGGCACACCCGCATCAGCCGCCTGGAGCACGAGAACGCCGCTCTCAAGGCCAAGCTGGGGTCCTCCGACCGCAACCGCAGCCGCGCCGCCCAGCTCGACAAGATGCTCAAGACCGCCGGCCAGGGCCAGTACGGCATCAAGGGCGCCCAGGTCATCGCCATCGGCGCGGCACAGGGCTTCTCCTGGACCGTCACCATCGACGCCGGCACCCGCGACGGCATCGCCCGCGACATGACCGTCCTCAACGGTGACGGGCTGGTCGGCCGGGTCACCACCGTCGGCGCCAACACCGCCACCGTGCTGCTCGCCAACGACCCGGACTTCACCGTCGGCACCCGCATGGAGAAGACCAACGAGATCGGCTTCGGCAACGGCCAGGGCGGCCGCTCGCTGCGCGTCGAGCTGCTCAACGGCAGGGCCCCGATCAAGCGGGGCGACCGGCTGGTCACCTTCGGCTCCAGCGCCGACAAGCCGTTTGTGCCCGGCGTACCGGTCGGCCAGGTCGTCAAGGTCGAACCGTCCAACGGCGATCTGACCCGCACCCTCCAGGTCCGGCCCTACGTCGCCTTCTCCCAGCTCGACATCGTCGGCGTCGTCGTCCTGCCGCCCCGCGAGGACCCGCGCGACACCGTCCTGCCACCCAAACCGGCCAAACCGAAGCCGACGCCGACGGTCACCGTCACGGCCACCCCCTCCGCGAGCGCTTCTCCCAGGAGCTGACCGATGCGCATCAACCGGATCCTGCTCGCCACCCCGTTGGTGGTCGTCGCCCTGGTCATCCAGGTCAGCATCCTCGCCCGGCTCCAACTGCCCGGCGCCGTACCCGACCTGATGCTGCTCGTCGTGGTCGGTCTGGCCCTGGTCTACGGCCATGTCGGCGGCGCCTTCACCGGCTTCGGCGCCGGCCTGCTCGCCGACCTCGCACCGCCCTCCGACCACGCCATCGGCCGCTACGCCCTGGTGCTCTGCGTCATCGGCTACGCCGCCGGACTGACCCGGCCCGAGTCCGGCCGGCACCGCTCCGCGACGATCCCCCTCGTGGCCGTTTTCGGCGCCGCCGTCGGCTCCACCCTGCTGTACGCCGCCGTCGGCTCGCTCGTCGGCGACACCGCCGCCCGGCACGTCGGCGTCGGCGGTCTGCTGCTCAGCGCCACCCTCTACGACCTGCTGCTCGCCCCGTTCACCGTCCCGCTGGTGATGGCGCTGGCCCGCAAGACCGAGAGCGACGCGCTGACCGGCGACGGCGCCGGCAGCCAGGGCGGCTCGGCCGGCAGCCGCGAGGCCGCCTACAGCTGGCTCATGCCCGGCAGCGGCCTCAAGGGCAGCCGCGGCCTGCTCAAGGCCGGACGGGTGGGCCGGACGTCCCGCGTGCCCCGGATCGGCAGCCAGCGCAGCGGACTGCTCGGCAAGTCGGCGCGGGTGAAGGCCTCCCGCATCAAGGGGGTCAAGCGGCTGTGAGTGAGCGGAGCGAGCGAACGGGCGCGTCGCGGCCGGCGACCGCCGAGCGAGCCCGTCACCGGGCCAACGGACATTCAGTGGGGGCACTGTGAGCAACCTTTCGGACTCGGGCCGGACCTCCCGGGTGACCGTCCGTCTCATCGCGATCCAGATCCTGGTCTTCTCCCTCCTGCTCACCCTCGGCGGCCGCCTCTGGTACCTGCAGATCCGCAACGGCCAGGAGTACGCCAACGAGGCGAAGAGCAACCACGTCCAGCAGGTCATCGAGCCCGCCACCCGCGGCTCCATCCTCGACGCGCGCGGCGTGCCGCTGGCCGACAACCAGACCCGTCTGGTCGTCTCCGCCAGCCGCACCGAGCTGCTGAAGATGAAGGACGACGGCAAGGCCGTGCTCGGCCGGCTCTCCAAGGTGCTGGGCATGTCCGAGCGGGAGATCCGCAACAAGGTGCGGCTCTGCGACTCCAAGACCCCGCAGCCCTGCTGGAACGGCTCCCCCTTCCAGCCGATCCCGATCACCGACGAGGCCACCACCCAGCAGGCCCTCCAGATCCGTGAGCGCTCCGAGGACTTCCCCGGCATCAGCGCCGAGCCCACCGCCGTCCGCCGCTACGGCGCCCCCGGCAAGGCCAACACCGCCCAGGTTCTCGGCTATCTCTCGCCGGTCACCGACGAGGAGATCAACAAGGCCAAGGACAGCAGCTCGCCGCTGCTGCGCTCCGACCAGATCGGCCGGTCCGGGCTGGAGCGCACGTACGACAGCGAACTGCGCGGCAAGGCCCATGTGAACCGCTACGAGGTCGACAACCTCGGCCGGGTCATCGGCCAGTCCAGGAGCGAGAAGGGCGAGGCCGGCTCCAGCGTCGTCACCAGCATCGACGCCCGCGTGCAGGGCGTGGCGGAGAAGGAGCTGGACCAGGCGATGAAGGACGCCCGCAAGGAGCGGGACCGCAACACCGGCACCAACTACAAGGCCGACGCGGGCGCCGTGGTCGTCATGGAGGCCAAGACCGGCCGGGTGGTGGCGATGGCCTCCAACCCCAGCTACGACCCCAACGCCTGGGTCGGCGGGATCTCCGGCAAGGACTACGCCAAGCTCACCGGCAAGAACTCCAACTATCCGCTGCTGAACCGCGCCATCCAGGGGCAGGCGGCCCCCGGCTCGATCTTCAAGGTCATCTCGACGGCCGCCGCGGTCAACGCCGGCTACGAGTTCAACGGCAGCTATCCCTGCGGCAGCTCCTACACCGCCGATGGCCAGACGTACAAGAACTTCGAGTCGCAGAGCCATGGCGCGATCAGCCTGGGCCGGGCGCTGGAAGTCTCCTGCGACACCGTCTTCTACAAGCTCTCGCACGACGAGTGGCGGCGGGACGGCGGGATGAAGCCGAAGCCGGCCGCCAAGAACTGGTTCTACAAGACGGCCCACCAGTTCGGCCTCGGCAAGGAGACCGGCATCGACCTCCCCAACGAGGTCACCGGCCGGGTCCCCGACCGCCAGTGGAAGCAGGACTTCTGGAAGGCCAACAAGGTCGGCTGGTGCGAGCAGGCCAAGTCCTGGCCCAAGAAGAAGGACTTCGGTACGAAGCTCGCCCGTGAGAACTGCCTCGAAGGCATGAAGCTGCACGCCTACGACTCGATCAACTACGCCATCGGGCAGGGCGACACCCTCGTCACCCCGATCCAGATGGCGACCATCTACGGCGCGATCAGCAACGGCGGCACGCTCTACAACCCGACCGTCGGCAAGGCCGTCATCAGCCCCGACGGCAAGCACATCCGGCACATCAAGCCGCAGTCGCACGGCAGGCTGCCGGTGACGGAGAAGACCCTGGCCCAGATGGACGGCGCCCTCGCCGGTGTCGCCACCCGCGGTACCGCCGCCTGGCGGTTCGGCGGCTGGCCCCAGAAGAAGATCCCGATGCACGCCAAGACCGGTACGGCCGAGGTCTACGGCAAGCAGACGACGTCATGGTTCGCGACGTACACCAAGGACTACACGATCGTCATGACCATCTCCCAGGGTGGTACGGGCTCCGGCGCCTCCGGCCCGGCCGTGCGCAAGATCTACAACGCGATCTACGGGCTCAACGACAAGGGCGACCTCGACCCGAAGGCCGCCCTGCTCCCGAAGCCGCAGGCCACCCTGCCCAAGATCGAGCCGGACGGCACGATCGTCGCCCAGCCCTTCAAGCCGTATGTCGCGCCGAAGCCGTCGCCGTCCGCATCGGGGAGCCCAGAGTGACGACCAGCCGCATGATCCCCCGCGCGTTCTCCGTACGCCGCTACAGCCCCGAACTGGGTACCTGGGGCAAGCTCACCGCCCGCGACTCGGTCCTGCGCAAGCTGGACTGGACGCTGCTGCTGTGCTGCGTCGCGCTGTCCCTCATCGGCTCGCTGCTGGTGTTCTCGGCCACCCGCAACCGGATCGAGCTCAACCATGGCGACCAGTACCAGTTCTTCCTGCACCATCTGCTGAACACCGGCATCGGGCTGGCGCTGGCCGGCTGCACGATCTGGCTCGGCCACCGCACCCTGCGCGGCGCGATTCCGATCCTCTACGGCATGTCCGTCGTGCTGGCCCTGCTCGTCCTCACTCCGCTGGGCGCCACCATCAACGGTTCGCGTTCCTGGCTGGCGATCCCGGGCGGCTTCTCCCTCCAGCCCGCCGAGTTCGCGAAGATCACCATCACGCTCGGTATGGCGATGCTGCTGGCCTCCCGGGTCGACGCGGGCGACCGGCAGCACCCCGGCCACTACACCGTCGTCCAGGCCCTCGGCCTGGCCGCAGTGCCCGTGGCCGTCATCATGCTCATGCCGGACCTGGGGTCCGTCATGGTGCTGGGCGCCATCATCCTCGGCGTACTGCTCGCCTCCGGCGCCTCCAACCGCTGGATCCTCGGCCTCCTGGGCACCGGCGTCATCGGCTGCCTCACGATCTGGCAGCTCGGCCTGCTCGACGACTACCAGATCGCCCGGTTCGCCGCGTTCGCCAACCCGAGCCTCGACCCGGCCGGCGTCGGCTACAACACCAACCAGGCGCGCATCGCCATCGGCGGCGGGGGACTGACCGGCTCCGGCCTCTTCCACGGCAGCCAGACCACCGGCCAGTTCGTCCCCGAGCAGCAGACCGACTTCATCTTCACCGTCGCCGGCGAGGAACTCGGCTTCCTCGGCGCGGGCCTCATCATCATCCTGCTCGGCGTCGTCCTGTGGCGCGCCTGCCGGATCGCCCGCGAGACGACCGAGCTCTACGGGACCATCGTCGCCGCCGGCATCATCGCCTGGTTCGCCTTCCAGTCCTTCGAGAACATCGGCATGACCCTCGGGATCATGCCGGTCACCGGCCTTCCGCTGCCGTTCGTCTCCTACGGCGGCACCTCGATGTTCGCCGTCTGGATCGCGATCGGACTGCTCCAGTCGATCAGGGTGCAGCGGCCGGTCTCGGCCTCGCGCTGAGGCCGAAGGCGGCGGCCCCCGGGCCGCCGACGTGCCCTGCTATGCGCTGCCCGCGCCGTCCGCGTACAGCTCGAACCACAGGGACGTGGAACGGGCCGGCCCCTCGAAGGGCGTGGTGCCCCAGCGGTCGGCGAGGTGGCCGAGCAGCAGCAGGCAGTGGCCCAGCTCGCCGGCCGGCACCGGGACGTCGGCCGGCGCCTCGTCGTGGACGCTGATCCGCAGGGCGTCGTCGGTGGTCAGGATGCGCAGCAGGATGTCCGTCGACTCCGGGGCGCGCAGATGGGAGTGGGTGACCGCTTCCGAGGTGAGCAGGATCGCGGTGTCCAGGAGAGGTGAAAGGTTCGTGCGGCTCAATACGGCCCGCACGAAGTCGCGGGCGGCTTTCGGTGCGGTGGGCTGGTTCGGTGCCGTCAGGAGGTACGGGCGGGCGCCCGCCGAGATACGGATGGGCTTCCGGGCGACTGTTGCGGTGAATGGGTGCACGGGTTTCTCCCTCCCCGAAGGGGTCGAGTGAGCGCCAGAGCGAATATCACCCTGCGTGGACGACGAGTGACACACCGTAATTCACGGTGTGTCCTCGGGGCTACTCGCTCTCCCGGGTGTCCCGGCCTTCCGCGTTGACGGCCGTCACCTGCGCGGGCGGACCCTCGCAAGGCCGCTCGCAAGGCTGGTCGTCAGTGGGACAGGTGACTAGATTCGACTCATGGCGGACACCGTGCGGGAAGTCGAGCGGAAGTACGAGGCCACCGACACCACCGAGCTGCCCGACCTGACCGAGGTGGACCGGGTCGCGGCCGTGGTGGAACAGGGCGTCTCGACCCTGGACGCCACGTACTACGACACCGCCGACCAGCGCCTCGCCGCCGACGGCATCACCCTGCGCCGCCGCACCGGCGGCACCGACGCCGGCTGGCACCTCAAACTGCCCGTCGCGCCCGGGGTGCGGGACGAGGTGCGGGCGCCGCTGTCCGACGCGCCGCCGCGCGAGCTGACCGTCCTCGTCCGGTCGCGGGTGCTCGACCGGGAGCTGGCCCCCGTCGTACGGCTGCGGACGCGCCGCACGGTCCGGGTGCTCCAGGACGCCGACGGCGCACCGCTCGCCGAGGTGGCGGAGGACGCGGTGTGGGCCCGGCGGGCCGGCCCACCGGGTGCGGAGGCGGGCGAGCCGGGCACGGCCGAAGAAGCCGGGGAGGCCGGGGAGGCCCGCTGGCACGAGATCGAGGTGGAGCTCACCGGCGACGAGCACGGAGCCGACGGCACCGGCCTCCTCGACGAGGTCGGCCGGCTGCTGGTCGCCGCCGGCGCCCGCCCGGCCGAAGCGCCGTCCAAGCTGGCCCGCGCCCTGGACGAGACCGGGCCGCGCGGACCGGCCGAAAGCCGCGCCGAACAGACGACGGACGCCACCGGGCCGGCCCCGACCGCCGGCCCCACCGCCGGTGAGATCGTCCTGCGCTACGTCCGCGAGCAGGTCCGGGCCATCGTCGAACTGGACCCCGCGGTACGCCGCGACATCCCCGACTCCGTCCACCGGATGCGGGTCGCCACCCGTCGTCTGCGCAGCGCCTTCCGGTCCTATGCGAAGGTCCTCGACCGCGCCGCCACCGGCCCCATCGGCGATGAACTCAAGTGGCTGGCGGCCGAGTTGGGCGTCGACCGGGACCGCGAGGTGCTCACCGAGCGGCTGCGCGCCGGGCTGGCCGAGGTGCCGGGGCCGCTGCGGCTCGGGCCGGTCGCGGCCCGGCTGCGGATCTGGGAGGAGCGCAGCCGCCAGGGGTCGCGGCAGGACCTGCTCGCCGTACTGGACGGGGAGCGCTACCTGGCGCTGCTGAAGACCCTGCGCGCCCTCCTGGACGAGCCGCCGCTGAAGAAGGCCGCCGGCCGGCCCGCGCCGCAGGTGATGTCGGCGGCCGTGCTGAAGGACTACGCGCGGCTGGCCGGCCGGGTGGAGACCGCGCTGGACGCCCCGCCCGGGACCACCACGCGCGATGTGGCGCTGCACAACGCCCGCAAGGCGGCCAAGCGCACCCGGTACGCGGCGGAGGCGGCCACCCCGGCGCTCGGCAAACCGGCAAAGAAGTTCACCAGGCGAACGAAGAAGGTGCAGCAGCTGCTGGGCGACCACCAGGACAGCGTCGTGGCCCGCACCACCCTCCGCGACCTGGCCACCCAGGCCCAGCACGCCGGCGAGGGCGGCTTCACCTTCGGGCTGCTCTACGGCCGGGAGGAGGCCCTGGCGGCCGACCGGGAGCGGGAGCTGCCGGTCCTGTGGAAGAAGGTCTCCCGCCGCAAGCACCGGGACGCGCTCCAGCGGTAGTCCGGCGTCACCGGGCCGCACCGCCCGGCAAGATCGCCGGCCGTGCGAGGGGCGACTCCGGTCGGGTTACGCTTGTGAGTCGCCCCTGCCAGCAACGAAGGTCCAGAGATGTCTGCCGAGTCGGTCTTCCCACAGCTCGAGGCCCTGCTCCCGCACGTGCAGAAGCCGATCCAGTACGTCGGTGGAGAGCTCAACTCCACGGTCAAGCCCTGGGACGAGTGCGACGTCCGCTGGGCACTCATGTACCCCGACGCGTACGAGGTCGGGCTGCCCAACCAGGGCGTCATGATCCTCTACGAGGTCCTCAACGAGCAGGAGGGCGTGCTCGCCGAGCGCACCTACAGCGTCTGGCCGGACCTCGAAGCGCTGATGCGCGAGCACCGGGTGCCGCAGTTCACCGTCGACGCCCACCGCCCGGTCTCCGCGTTCGACGTGCTCGGCGTCTCCTTCTCCACCGAGCTCGGCTACACCAACCTCCTGACGGCCCTGGACCTGTCCGGCATCCCGATCGAGGCCAAGGACCGCACGGAGGACCACCCGCTGATCCTCGCGGGCGGCCACGCCGCCTTCAATCCGGAGCCGATCGCGGACTTCCTGGACTGCGCGGTCGTCGGCGACGGCGAGCAGGCCGTCCTGGAGATCACCGAGATCATCCGCGCCTGGAAGGCCGAGGGCCGGCCCGGCGGCCGCGACGAGCTGCTCTTCCGCCTCGCGAGGACCGGCAGCGTCTACGTCCCCAAGTTCTACGACGTCGAGTACCTGGCCGACGGGCGGATCTCCCGCGTCGTCCCCAACCGCTCCGGCGTCCCGTGGCGGGTCTCCAAGCACACCGTCATGGACCTGGACGAGTGGCCCTACCCCAAGAAGCCGCTCGTCCCGCTGGCCGAGACCGTCCACGAGCGGATGTCGGTCGAGATCTTCCGTGGCTGCACCCGCGGCTGCCGTTTCTGCCAGGCCGGCATGATCACGCGTCCCGTACGGGAGCGAAGCATCACCGGCATCGGCGACATGGTGGACAAGGGGCTGAAGGCCACGGGATTCGAGGAGGTCGGCCTGCTGTCGCTGTCCTCCGCGGACCACACCGAGATCGGCGACATCGCCAAGGGCCTCGCCGACCGGTACGAGGAAGACAAGATCGGTCTGTCGCTGCCGTCGACCCGTGTCGACGCCTTCAACATCGATCTCGCCAATGAGCTGACCCGCAACGGCCGCCGCTCCGGCCTCACCTTCGCCCCCGAAGGCGGCAGCGAGCGGATCCGCAAGGTCATCAACAAGATGGTCTCCGAAGAGGACCTGATCAGGACCGTCTCCACGGCCTACGGCAACGGCTGGCGGCAGGTCAAGCTCTACTTCATGTGCGGTCTGCCGACCGAGACCGACGACGACGTCCTCCAGATCGGCGACATGGCGGTCAACGTCATCGCCGAGGGCCGCAAGGTCTCCGGGCAGAACGACATCCGCTGCACGGTCTCCATCGGCGGCTTCGTACCCAAGCCGCACACCCCGTTCCAGTGGGCGCCGCAGCTGTCCGCCGAGGAGACCGACGCGCGGCTCGAAAAGCTCCGGGACAAGATCCGCGGCGACAAGAAGTACGGCCGGTCCATCGGCTTCCGCTACCACGACGGCAAGCCCGGCATCGTCGAGGGCCTGCTCTCCCGCGGCGACCGCCGCATCGGCTCGGTCATCCGCGCCGTCTACGAGGGCGGCGGCCGCTTCGACGGCTGGCGCGAGCACTTCAGCTACGACCGCTGGATGAAGGCCGCCGAGGAGACACTGCCCGCGTTCGGCGTCGACGTCGCCTGGTACACCACGCGCGAGCGGACGTACGAGGAGGTCCTGCCCTGGGACCACCTGGACTCCGGCCTCGACAAGGACTGGCTCTGGGAGGACTGGCAGGACGCCCTCGACGAGACCGAGGTCGAGGACTGCCGTTGGACCCCGTGCTTCGACTGCGGCGTCTGCCCGCAGATGGACACCGAGATCCAGATCGGCCCGACCGGCAAGAAGCTGCTGCCGCTGACCGTGAAGAAGCCCGCGACCCTCGCAAACGGCCAGTGATGTGAGCGATGCCTTACGGCGGATCGCCCGTACGAAGCTGCCGCTGACTCCGGCGTTTTGAGGTCGGGGCCGGCGCGGCGGAAGGAATGGGTCCCGGAGCCCGCGTGTGACGCGGACGCCGGGACCCTTCCCTTTACTGGCCGCCGATGCTGTTGTCGCAGCCCATGGTCGAGCCCAGGTGGCTGGTCTGAGCACCGGGCGAGCCTTCGCCGTTGAGCGCGCTGCCCAGCAGGCCGTTGAGAACTCCGACCTCGCCCAGGACGTCCACGTTCAGGTCGTGCGATCGGCAGGAGCTGCCCTGCTCGGCATTCAGGCCGCCGTGGCCGTGGGCGGTGCCGGCGCCGAGGAAGCCGACGGTGCCGAGGGCTGCGATCACAACAGCAGCTTTGCGAAGCTTGCGCATTTCATCTCCGGTGACTTGAGCAGATGCGATCCGTGACTGATCGACTTCGTACAGTTATGAAAGGCTAATATGAAACATCTCGCAGTCACTGAATGACGCGCCGGATTCCCTGAACGTCGGGAACTGGCGCGCCACCCGCGTTCGCGAGCGAGCAGGCGCGGATCGAAACCGAGATCCAGATCAGCCGACCGGCAGGAAGCTGCTGCCGCTCTCGGGGAAGTGACGTAGCGCTCAGTCCTCAACCAGCCCTGGAATCAAGGCAGTTCGGCCCGGCCACCGCAAAAGTCGGTGGCCGGGCCGGCGCATACCCGCCCACACTGGGGCGATGCCACAACTCATCGCACCCACCACCCGCGTCCACACCTCCTTCCTCGCCGCCATGGCCGAATTCCAGGCCGAGGGCAGGGGCGGCGCGGAGGACGGCTCGGCCGTCGGCCGGGAGATACGCGACTACGCCGCCGACTGGCACGACCCCGCCGTCTTCGCCGAATACACCGCCTGGCTGCGGTCGTTCGTCGACGAAGAGGTCGTCGGCCCCATGGCGTATGTGCCCTGCACCAACCTCTGGTTCGTCGAGGGCGACACCTACCTCGGCCGCCTCGGCCTGCGCCACCGCCTCAACGACTTCCTGCACGAGTACGGCGGCCACATCGGCTACGACGTACGCCCCACCGCACGCCGGCGCGGCCACGCCACCACGATGCTGCGCGCGGCGCTACCGATGGCCCGCGCACGGGGGCTTGACTCCGTCCTGGTCACCTGCGACACCACCAACACCGCCTCCCGTAAGGTCATCGAGGCATGCGGCGGCATCTTCGAGGACCGGCGCGGCGAGAAGCTGCGCTACTGGATCGACACCCAGCGGCAGCCGGCGCACGAGCACAGCTGAGGTACGGAGTTCAGGGGGACGCCGCATGGAACGGGGCCGACACGAGCACTACGAGCCGGGCGAGGGCTGTCTGACACGGCTCGTCCGCATCCCCGTCCGCATCGTGGTGCTGGTCGTCGTCGTGCCGCTGCGCATGATCTGGGACGTGCTGGCGGCCTGCGGGCGGGCACTGAACCGCACGGTGCTCGCCCCGGTCGGCCGGGGGATCGCCTGGCTGGCGACCCGGGTCGCCGACGCCACGCTCTGGCTGGGTAAAGCGCTGTTCGTCTGGCCATGGGTGGCGTTGTGGCGGTACGTCCTGGCACCCGCAGGCCGCGGCATCGCGGTGGCCGTGACGTTCCTGGCCCGCTATCTCGTGATCGTCCCGCTGTCCTTCCTCGTCCGGTATCTGGTGATCGTCCCCGTGACGTTCCTGGTCCGGTATCTGATCGTCGTCCCCGCGGTGTGGCTCTACGCCCACGTGCTGACCCCCCTCGGGCACGGCCTCAGGTGGCTGGCGCGGGCCCTGGGCGCGGCCGTGGCGTTCCTCGTCCGGTACCTGCTGGTGGTGCCGGTGACGTTCCTGGTGCGGTATCTCCTCGTCGTCCCGGCGAAGTGGCTGTACGCGTATGTGCTCACGCCCCTCGGACGGGCCGTCGCCTGGCTCGTACGGGGCATCGGCGCGGCCGTCGCCTGGCTTGCCCGGGGCGTCGCCACCGTCGTCGCCGCGCTCGTTCGGTGGATCCTCGTCGTGCCGGCCGTCGCGCTCTGGCGCCATGTACTGCTTCCGGTCGGCCGGGCGCTGGCCGCCGCCGTGACCGTCGTCGTCCGCGAGATCACCGAAGCGCTCGGGCACTGCTGGCGGGCCGCCGGCTTCGTCTCCCGCGCCGTCGGCCGGTTCCTCGGCCGGCTGCTGCGGTGGACCGTCGTCGAACCGTGCCGCTGGGCCTACCGGACCGTCCTCACCCCGCTCGGGCACGGCCTCCGCGACGGCATCTGGCGGCCGGTACGGCACATCCTGCGCGAAACCGGCCGGGCCACCCGCCGGGCACTGACCGCCGCCCGCGAGTCCGCCCGCCAGACCCGCAAGGAGCTCCGACGCGCCCTCTTCGGCGCCCCCGAGAAGCCCGCGCCCGCCGCGGTGCCGCCGCCCCGCCGGGAACCCGGGGCCACCGCGGCACGTACTCTAGGTAAGACGTCCGGGCGCGACCTTCCCCCGCCCACCCAAGGGTGAGCCGGACGGGACGACGATCCCGTAGCGCCCTCACACCAAGGAGAAGAACCACTGGGCAAGCGACAGCCCGAAGGCCCGCCGCCCGCTCCTGCGGTGCAGCGCATCCGACTGCGCTACACCAAGCGCGGCCGCCTCCGGTTCACCAGCCACCGCGACTTCCAGCGCGCATTCGAGCGGGCGCTGCGCCGCGCAGAGGTCCCCATGGCCTATTCGGCGGGCTTCACCCCGCACCCCAAGGTGTCGTACGCCAACGCCGCCCCGACGGGCACCGGCAGCGAGGCCGAGTATCTGGAGATCGCCCTCACCGAGCGCCGCGATCCCGAGAAGCTCCGCGAGCTGCTGGACGCGTCGCTGCCGGCCGGCCTCGATGTGATCGACGCCGTCGAGGCGCACACCAGCGGTCTCGCCGACCGGCTGCAGGCCTCCGTGTGGGAGATCCGGCTCGACGGGGTCGGGAGCGAAGCCGCCGCGCAGGCCGTCGAGGCGTTCCTCGCCGCCGAAGAGGTGCAGGTCGAGCGGCAGACGAAGAAAGGCATGCGGGGCTTCGACGCCCGCGCGGCGGTGGCCCGCCTCGAGGCCGCCGGACGCGAGGACGATAGGCCCGACGGCAAAGCCTGTGCGATACTGCGGCTGGTTGTTCGGCATCTGACACCTGCCGTACGACCCGACGACGTCCTGTCCGGCCTCCGAGCTACGGCCGACCTGGCGCCGCCGGTCCCCGCAGCGGTGACCAGGCTGGCGCAGGGGCTGCTCGATGAGGAGACCGGCGCGGTGACCGACCCGCTAGCGCCCGACCGCGACGCTGCCACGGCCGCCCCACCCACGGCCGCCGGGCTGAGTGCCGCGAAGGCGCCGAGTGGGGTCTCCCCGGCAGTTTCCGGGGAAGGTACCGCGTAGGACCGCCGTCGATGCGTCGCCGATCAGCCAGGGAGCCACCCCGGTCCGGCAGACGCACTGACCAGGAGACTTTCGCCGGTACCCGGCCTACGGGCCCGGCGAGCGAGACGACAGCTCCCGTGCGGCGCCCACGCCCCGGACGGCGGGACCGCGCACATCACGCGGACCGCGGCCGGAATCAGGCGCGGCGCCCGGGAGCGTGACGGGAGAACCGCCCGCATGCTCGAGCCCATTGAGCCCAATGAATCCACGCAATCCGCGGACCGTGGTTTCGACGACAACCACTCGCCCGGCGACACGCTGCCGCCGCGCCGCAGGCGCCGCGCGGCCTCCCGGCCGGCCGGTCCGCCGGCGGCCGGTGCCGCCGAGCCGACGGTCGTGACCGCCGAGGCCACCGACAGCGCCACCGCACCCGCGGACCCCTCCCCGAGCTCTTCCGGAGCAGGGGACACCCCCGCCGCCGACGAGAACACCGCCTCCGCGGTCACCTCCGGCGACGCCGCCAAGCCCGCCCGCACCCGCCGCCGGGCCACCCGCAAGGCCACCGCCCCCGCCGGTGCCCCGCAGGCCGTCGAGGCCGAGCCGGTCGAGATCCCGGCCGCGGCACCGGCTGCGGCCGCCGCCGAACCGGTCGCCGCCGAGGCGCCGCAGGCCGAGGAGGAGGCGCCGCGCGCCCGTACCCGCCGCCGGGCCACCCGTAAGGCCACCGCCCCCGCCGGTGCCCCGCAGGCGAGCGAGGCCGAGCCGGTCGTCGCCGAGACCCCGGAACCGGCCCTCGAGACGGCCGAGAGCGCCGCCCCCGCCGCCGCCCAGGAAGAGGAGGCCCGGCCGGCCCGCACCCGCCGCCGCGCCACCCGTAAGGTCACCGCCCCGGCCGGTGCCCCGCAGACCGCTGCCGAGGAGACCGCCCCCGTGACGGCCCCGGCCGCCGCGCAGGCCGCCCCCGTCGCCGACGAGGACGTGACCGCTCCCGCGGAGCCCGCGGAGGACGCCAAGCCCGCCCGTACGCGCCGCCGCGCCACCCGCAAGGTGACCGCCGCCGCGAGCGCGCCGCAGGCCGCCGAGGAAACCGTCGAGATCCCCGCCGCCGAGGCCGCGGCCACCGAGCCCGCCGAGCCCAAGCGCCGTAGCCGCCGCCGTGCCGAGCGCGCCCCGGAGCCCGCCGCGTCGGCCGCCGAGGCGCCGCGAGCCGAGGAGGAGCCCGCGCAGGAGGCGCCGGCGCGTGGCCGCCGCCGGGCGCAGCGCCCGCCGACCGCCGTCTTCCAGGCACCGGTCTTCACCGAGCCGATGTTCCAGACCCCGGAGAGCGCGGCCGCCGCTGCCGCCGCCGCGGCCCGCCGGGACGAGGAGCCCGAGCCGGAGCAGATCCAGGAGGAGCAGCCCGCGGCCCCGCGCCGTCGCCGCCGCCGTGGCGAGCGGGCCGCCGAGCCGGTCGCCGCCGCACCCGCCGAGCCGGAGCTCGAGGAGACCGCCGAGACCGCCGAGGCCGAGGAAGAGGCCGAGGCCGAGACCGCGCACGCCGAGGACGAGACCGGTGAGCGCCCCTCGCGCCGCCGTCGTCGTGGCGGCCGCCGCCGCCGTCGCGGTGAGGCCGCGGAGGGCGCCGAGGAGCTGCCCGCCGAAGGCCGGGAAGCCGCCGCGGAAGCCGAGCCCGAGGAAGCCGAGGAGCAGGCCGCGGAGCAGCGGGAAGACCGGGAAGCGGCCGAGGAGCACCCCGGTGGCGGCACCAGCAGCAGCCGCCGTCGCCGTCGCCGTCGCCGTCGCAGCGGCGAGGCCGCCGAGGCCGAGGCCACCGGCGACGACCCGGAGCGCACGGTCGTCAAGGTCCGCGAGCCCCGTAAGAAGGAAGAAGCCGGGACCGGCCCCGACGAGGTGCAGTCGATCAAGGGGTCGACGCGCCTGGAGGCCAAGAAGCAGCGCCGCCGCGAGGGCCGCGAGCAGGGCCGCCGCCGGGTGCCGATCATCACCGAGGCGGAGTTCCTCGCGCGCCGCGAGGCCGTCGAGCGGGTGATGGTCGTGCGCCAGAACGGCGAGCGCACCCAGATCGGCGTCCTTGAGGACAACGTGCTCGTGGAGCACTTCGTCAACAAGGAGCAGGCCACCTCGTACGTCGGCAACGTCTACCTCGGCAAGGTGCAGAACGTGCTGCCGTCGATGGAGGCCGCCTTCGTCGACATCGGCAAGGGCCGCAACGCCGTGCTCTACGCCGGCGAGGTCAACTTCGAGGCGCTGGGCATGGCCAACGGGCCGCGCCGCATCGAGACCGCGCTGAAGTCGGGCCAGTCCGTCCTGGTGCAGGTCACCAAGGACCCGATCGGCCACAAGGGCGCCCGGCTCACCAGCCAGGTCTCGCTGCCCGGCCGCTACCTGGTCTACGTGCCCGAGGGCTCGATGACCGGTATCAGCCGCAAGCTCCCGGACACCGAGCGGGCCCGCCTCAAGCAGATCCTCAAGAAGATCGTCCCCGAGGACGCGGGCGTCATCGTGCGCACCGCCGCCGAGGGCGCGAGCGAGGACGAGCTGCGCCGTGACGTGGAGCGGCTCCAGGCGCAGTGGGAGGACATCCAGAAGAAGGCGAAGGCGGCGTCCACCAGCTCGCCGAGCCTGCTCTACGGCGAGCCGGACATGACCGTCCGGGTCGTCCGCGACATCTTCAACGAGGACTTCTCCAAGGTCATCGTCAGCGGTGACGGCGCCTGGGAGACCATCCACGGCTATGTCTCGCACGTCGCGCCGGACCTCACCGACCGTCTGCAGAAGTGGACTTCGGAGGTCGACGTCTTCGCGACGTACCGCATCGACGAACAGCTGATGAAGGCGCTGGACCGCAAGGTCTGGCTGCCCAGCGGCGGTTCGCTGGTGATCGACAAGACCGAGGCGATGGTCGTGATCGACGTCAACACCGGGAAGTTCACCGGTCAGGGCGGCAATCTCGAGGAGACCGTCACCAGGAACAACCTGGAGGCGGCCGAGGAGATCGTGCGCCAGCTGCGGCTGCGCGACCTCGGCGGCATCGTCGTCATCGACTTCATCGACATGGTGCTGGAGTCCAACCGGGACCTGGTGCTGCGGCGGATGCTGGAGTGTCTGGGCCGGGACCGTACGAAGCACCAGGTGGCCGAGGTCACCTCGCTGGGCCTGGTCCAGATGACCCGTAAGCGGGTCGGCCAGGGCCTGCTGGAGTCCTTCTCCGAGTCGTGTGTGCACTGCAACGGCCGCGGCGTCATCGTCCACATGGACCAGCCGACGGCGGTCGGCGGTGGCGGCAAGCGCAAGAAGAAGGGCAAGGAAGGCAAGGAAGGCAAGGCCAACGGCGAGCGGCCGGAGCCGCAGGTCGAGGCCGAGGCCGTCGAGGCCGCGCCGGAGCTGGAGCCCGCCCCCGTGACGGAGGCCGAGCTGCAGCCCGCGGTGGCCGGTGCCGACGAGTGGTTCAGCAGCCCGGCGGAGGCCGAGGCCGCCGCCGGACGCCGTGGCCGCCGTCGGGCGAGCCGGAAGGTGTCGGCTCCGGCGGGCGCCCCCAAGGCCGCTTCGGAGGCCGCCGCGATCGTGGTGCCGGCCGAGCCGGTGCCCGCGCCGGCCGCCGAGCCGGAGCCCGTCCCGGTGCCGGCCGCGGAGGCCGCGCCGCCGGCCCGTCCGCGCCGCCGGGCGACCCGCAAGGCGACCGCTCCGGCGGGTTCGCCCCAGGGAGCCGAGGAGGCCGCGACGATCGTCACGGCCGCCGAGGCCGTCACGGAACCGGTTGTCGAGACGGCCGCCGAGCCGGTCGTCGAGGCGCCGGAGCCCGTCGAGGTCCCGGAGCAGGCTGCTTCGGAGGCCGCGGAGGAGGCCGCCGAGGAGGCCGCCGAGGAGGCACCGGCGAAGAAGACGGCGAAGAAGGCGACCCGTAAGACGGCCGCCAAGAAGACCGCCGCCAAGACGACCACGGCCAAGAAGACGGCGGCCAAGAAGACCGCCGCCAAGAAGACGGCCGCGGCCAAGAAGACCACCACGAAGAAGACGGCGGCCAAGAAGAGCACCGTCAAGAAGGCCGCGGCCAAGAAGACCGCCGCCGCCGAGCAGCCCGCGCCGCCGTCGGTGTCGGCCTCCACGGAGGACTGAGCGGCCGCGACAGCGAGGCCGGCCCCCGGGCCGCCGGCGGAACCCTCCGCCGGCGGCCCGGGGGCCGGTTTGACCCCCTGGTCAAGGCCCCGTAACCTTGACCGTCGGTGTCTGTGACACCAAACCCCTGAGCAAACACCTCTCGGTCCGCCGAGAGAGGCCGCTCGTCCACTCGGATTCCACGGGCCTTTCCCAGCCCGTGTGAGCGGCTGGCATCAGAGGATCCGTTTCTAGCGAAAGAGAGTTCCGCGTGTACGCGATCGTGCGCACCGGCGGACGCCAGCAGAAGGTTGCTGTTGGCGACGTCATCGAGGTTGACCGCATTTCCACCAGCAAGGTCGGCGACGCCGTCGAGCTCTCGACGCTCCTGGTCGTCGACGGTGACTCGGTCACCAGCGACCCGTGGGTGCTGGCCGGCGTCAAGGTCCAGGCCGAGGTCGTCGACCACCACAAGGGCGACAAGATCCGGATCCAGAAGTACAAGAACAAGACCGGCTACAAGAAGCGGATCGGCCACCGCCAGCTCCACACGGCGCTGAAGATCACCGGCATCGACGCTCCGGCGAAGTAAGGGACTGAGGAGACATGGCACACAAGAAGGGCGCATCGTCCACCCGGAACGGTCGCGATTCCAATGCTCAGCGGCTCGGCGTGAAGCGCTTCGGCGGTCAGGCCGTCCTCGCCGGTGAGATCCTGGTCCGCCAGCGTGGCACCCACTTCCACCCGGGCACGGGCGTCGGCCGCGGCGGCGACGACACCCTGTTCGCCCTGCAGCCCGGCGCGGTGCAGTTCGGCACCCACCGTGGCCGCAAGGTCGTGAACATCGTCCCGGTCGCCGAGTAATTTCGGCCCGGACGTCACACAGCACCACCAGGGGCGGACCGCCTTTCTCGCGCGAGCGGGAAGGCCGGTCCGCCCTTGGCGTGTTACCACAGAGACACCCCGCGACACCCAGACCCGTCGCGACACAGATGCGCGGCAGCCCCGTTCGCGGAGCACCGCGACACCCCGTAGTTACCTGGAGGCACCCCACCATGACCACCTTCGTGGACCGCGTCGAGCTGCACGTCGCCGCGGGTAACGGAGGCCACGGCTGTGCCTCCGTTCACCGTGAGAAGTTCAAGCCGCTCGGCGGACCCGACGGCGGCAACGGCGGCCGCGGCGGCGATGTGATCCTCGTCGTCGACCAGGACGTCACCACGCTCCTCGACTACCACCACCACCCGCACCGCAAGGCCACCAACGGCCAGCCCGGCGCGGGCGACAACCGCGAGGGCAAGAACGGCAAGGACCTGGTCCTGCCGGTCCCCGACGGCACCGTCGTGCTCGACAGGAACGGCGAGGTCCTCGCCGACCTGGTCGGCCAGGGCACCACCTTCGTCGCCGGCCAGGGCGGCCGCGGCGGCCTCGGCAACGCCGCGCTGTCCTCCGCACGCCGCAAGGCCCCCGGCTTCGCGCTGCTCGGCGAGCCCGGCGAGGAACGCGAGATCGTCCTGGAGCTCAAGACCGTCGCGGACGTCGCGCTGGTCGGCTACCCGAGCGCCGGCAAGTCGTCGCTGATCTCCGTGCTCTCCGCCGCCAAGCCGAAGATCGCCGACTACCCCTTCACCACCCTGGTGCCCAACCTCGGTGTGGTCACCGCCGGTTCGACGGTCTACACCATCGCCGACGTCCCCGGCCTGATCCCGGGCGCCAGCCAGGGCAAGGGCCTGGGCCTGGAGTTCCTGCGCCACGTCGAGCGCTGCGAGGTGCTGGTGCACGTCCTGGACACCGCGACCCTCGAATCCGACCGCGACCCGGTCTCCGACCTCGACACGATCGAGGCGGAACTGGCCCAGTACGGCGGCCTCGACAACCGGCCCCGGGTGGTCGTCCTCAACAAGACCGACATCCCGGACGGCAAGGATCTCGCCGACATGATCCGCCCCGACCTGGAGGAGCGCGGCTACCGCGTCTTCGACGTCTCGGCCGTCGCGCACCTGGGCCTGAAGGAGCTCTCCTTCGCGCTCGCCGACATCGTGGCCAAGGCCCGCGCCGCCAAGCCGGTCCAGGAAGCCACCCGCATCGTGATCCGCCCGAAGGCCGTCGACGACGCGGGCTTCACCGTCACCGCCGAGGGCGAGAACTTCTACCGCGTACGGGGCGAGAAGCCCGAACGCTGGGTCCGCCAGACCGACTTCAACAACGACGAGGCGGTCGGCTACCTCGCCGACCGGCTCAACCGCCTCGGCGTCGAGGACGCACTCCTCAAGGCCGGCGCCCGCGCCATGGACGGCGTGGCGATCGGCCCCGAGGACAACGCCGTGGTCTTCGACTGGGAGCCGACGATGGCGGCCGGCGCCGAGATGCTGGGCCGCCGCGGCGAGGACCACCGCCTGGAGGCACCCCGCCCGGCCGCGGTGCGCCGCCGCGACCGCGACGCCGCCCGGGACGAGGCCCAGGACGAGTTCGACGACTTCAGGCCCTTCTAGGCGCGTCCGGGCGCTTACGGCCGCACACAACGGGGAAGGCCCCGGGAGGATCTCCTCCCGGGGCCTTCCGCGTTGTCAGGGCCGTCCGCGGCCGTATACGCCCGGCTGCGGGCTAGACGGCGGCCGGTGCGTCCGGAGCGTCGTCGGACTCGCGTTCGGCCGTCTCCGTGGCATCCACGTCCTCCAGAGACCGCTGCCCGGGAATACCCGCCAGCCGGCTCTCCATCCGCAGCCGCCGCTCATCGGCCTTCGCGCACAGATTCAGCGCGGCCTGGTTGAAGCGCACCGGCGACGGCGGGTCCGACGGGCCGAGCAGATGCTCCTTCAGCTCCGCCCGCTCCCCGGCGAGGACGTCCAGCTCCGGGTCACGGACCGCGGCGAGCAGACCCGCCACCCCGTCCGCCTCCGGCGTGAGGATCGTCGCCGCCCGCACCGTCGGGAAGTTCGCCCGGAAGTCGCTCTCGCTCATCCCGGACGTGTTGGCGACCGCGTACGGCTTCTCGCTGGTCAGGTAGTCCGAGACGACGCTGGACACATCGCTGATCAGCACGTCCGCCTCGTTGAAGCAGGAGAAGATCCCCGGGCGGGCGGTCGTCACGATGCGGTGCTCCCACTCCGGGAACGAGTTCCAGTACGCCTCCTCCCAGGCGTCCACGGCGGCCGACACCGCGGCCGCGCGGCCCTCGGCCGGCGTCCCCTGCAGCCGCATCCGCTCCAGCTCGTCAGCGCTCTTGCGGAACGCGGAGGTGGTCAGCGCGTTCAGCTCCTCGGTACGGCGGGCCAGCTCCGCGGCCGCCTCCGGGCCGGGCCGCGCGCCACTGCGCCGCTCGTTGGCCTCCGCGATCATCGCCTGGATCCGCTCATTCGCGGCACCCGCCCGCCGGTCCACGGAACCGGTCATCGGGTGCGGCTTGTACAGCAGCCGCACCCTCTCGTCCGCGAGCAGCTCACGGACGATGTTCTCGCCCGCCAGGATCACCGAGGTGTTGCCCGGGTTGCCGTCCCAGCCCTCCCAGGTCGGGGCGTACAGCACCGTCGTGAGGCGGCCGGCCGGCGCGCCCTCGTAGGGCCGGATCGGAGCCAACTGCGGGCGGCCCACCTCGACGACGTCCTTGTCCTCGACGCCGATGTCGGCGAGCTGGTAGCGGTCACGGGCCGCCGGGCCCGCCACCCACACCTCGTCGTACGCCTTCGCGTACGGGTTGCACGACGACAGCTTGTCGCTCTCACCGTGATTGGTGAACGCGTGCTTGATCGACGGGATCCGCAGGATCTGCGAGGTCTTGCCGGAGTTCGCCGGGTGCAGCAGCACCTTCAGCGTCGAGTGCTCCAGACGCATCAGGTTGGCGACCTTCGGGATGCAGACGATCGGGATGTCCGTCGCCTCGATCTTCTGCACCATGAACCGCTCACGGAGCACGATGATCGGGTTGCCGTCCAGGTCGGCGAGGGTGCTCAGCCACATGTTGGCCTGGTAGGCCGACGAGGAACCGCCCGAGAAGTACATACCGACCGTCGGCCGGTACTCGGCCAGCCAGTTGTCCAGCCACTCCAGCGCACGCTGCTCGCCGGCCACCCGCTTCTTGGGCAGCAGCCACGTGGCCAGGTAGAACGTGCCGCCGGCGGACAGCACCAGGGAGACGGCCAGGCCGATGCCGCCCCAGTACGCGTCCGTGGTGATCGCGGTCAGCATCATGCCCGTAGTGGTCGGCACCGAGAAGCGCAGCAGCCGCCGGCCCGTCTGGCGGGAGAGGATGCGCGGCGGTGCGTCGGACAGGCGCAGCGCCGAGGCGTCGATGTTCCGCGTCACGAACGGCAGGCTGCGGGTCCGCCGGACCAGCACCGCCACCGCCTGGCACACGAAGTGCGTGCCGTAGAACAGCAGCAGGGTGATGGTCAGCGGCGCCTGCTCGTTGAGCGGGTTGATGCCGTCGATGTGCAACAGGCCGACCAGTATCAGCATGTCGCGCAACAGCTGGCGCACTGTGACGTCGAACCTGATCCGGCCGAGCACGGAGAGCAGGCCGGGCTGCTTGTGCTGGAGGATCAGGTCCAGACCCAGGTTCACCACCGACGCGGCGATGAACAGCGGAATGACGGGAAGCAGCGCACCGAGTAGCTGGGCGGTGAACGCAACCATCATCGCGAGGAGTGCCGCGAGCTGTACGACTCGGCGGGGGGCGATTCCGGCGGAAGGCACGGGGGAGGGCTCCTGGCAGCAAAGAAGGTCAGGGAGAGGCCGTGGGGGGCGGCCGGGTCCCGCGCTGCGACGCCGCCGGAGCGGCGAAACGGGACCGATGGACACCCGACCGTATGACCTTGTTGGCCTTGGTGACAATCTGCTGTGGCTCTCATCACCGCGAAAGCGGACCAAACGAACGCAACCTGTTGGTCGAGGCTTTCGTCTAACGGAAATCCCAAGAGTCTTCGGGCATCCCCCGGCATTCTCGGGCATCCCCGGGCCGCAGGGCGCCATGCGGACCCCCGACGGCGGGCGGCCGACGCGGCCGGGAGAACCGCCCCGGCGTGTCCACCGCGACGTCCGCCAGGCGAAACCGCGGCGCAGCCGTCGGCCGGCTGCCGTAGATTGCGGCCGTAGGCAGCCGTACGGGTTCCGTGCGGCAGGTGGCTGCACGGGTCTCCGTGCGGCAGGTGGCCGTACGGCCTTCCGTACGGCACCGGGAACAGTGACACAGGGGTAACGCAGGTGGCAGGGGCAAGGCAGGAAGCGGAAGGGGCGGCCCGAAGGGCCTCGGCCGAGGACGGTGCCGCGCGACGGGAAGGCGTCGCGGACGCCCGCCGGATCGTGGTGAAGGTCGGATCCTCCTCCCTGACCACGGCCGCCGGGGGACTGGACGCCGACCGCGTCGACGCACTGGTGGACGTGCTCGCCAAGCACCAGGACAAGGAGATCGTCCTCGTCTCCTCCGGCGCCATCGCCGCCGGCCTCGCGCCCCTGGGACTCGACCGGCGCCCCCGCGACCTGGCCCGACAGCAGGCCGCCGCCAGCGTCGGCCAGGGCCTGCTCGTCGCCCGCTACACCGCCTCCTTCGCCCGCTACGGCCGCCGCGTCGGCCAGGTCCTGCTGACCTCCGACGACACCAGCCGCCGGGCCCACTACCGAAACGCCTACCGGACCCTGGACCAGCTGCTGGCCATGGGCGCCGTACCGATCGTCAACGAGAACGACACCGTAGCCACCGACGAGATTCGCTTCGGCGACAACGACCGGCTGGCGGCGCTGGTCGCCCACCTCGTCCGCGCCGACCTGCTGATCCTGCTCTCCGACGTCGACGGCCTCTACGACGGCGACCCGGCCACCCCCGGCACCTCGCGGATAGCGGAGGTCACCGGCCCCAAGGACCTCGAAGGCATCTCCATCGGCAGCGCCGGAAAGGCCGGCGTCGGCACCGGCGGCATGGTCACCAAGGTCGAGGCCGCCCGGATCGCGGCCGCGGCCGGCATCCCCGTCATCCTCACCTCCACCGTCCACGCCGCCGACGCACTCGCCGGCGGAAAGACCGGCACCCACTTCCTGCGCACCGGCCGGCGCTCCGCCGACCGCCTCCTGTGGCTCGCCCACGCCTCCACACCGCGCGGCGCGCTCGTCCTCGACGACGGCGCGGTGCACGCCGTCCTGGAACGGAAGTCCTCGCTGCTGCCCGCCGGCATCTCCTCCGTCGAGGGCGAGTTCTCGGCCGGCGACCCGGTGGAGCTACGAGACGCCGGAGGCCGCGCCATCGCCCGCGGCGTCGTCAATTTCGACGCCCGCGAAATCCCTCGTTTGATGGGCCGCTCGACCCGCGATCTGGCCCGTGAACTGGGCCCGGCATACGAGCGGGAGATCGTGCACCGGGACGATCTGGTGCTGCTGCATCACTGATGCCGGGCGCGACTGATGCGGTCGCGACTGCTGCCGGGCGCGACTGATGTCGGTCGTCACTGACGTCGGTCCTGACAGGCACCGATCGTGACTGTCGCCGGTCGCGCAGGGTCGGCGGGGCTGGGGACAGTCCGCGGGCGGGGATGGTCGGCGGGGCTGGTCACGGCCCGGCCGCCGGCCCGCCGCGCCAATCGGCCCTGGACCGGGACCTGCCGCGCCACTGACGGCCGTCACACGGGGAAAACACCCCGGAACGCCCGGGAAATACCGTACGGACCACGGAGCGAAGACCAGCCTTTCCACGGAGACCTTCGCGAAAACGCCCCCGCGACGGCCCGCGGACTGGTCAACTTTGTTGCGGGGCGCCGTAGGGGAGCGGCGCCTTGAGCGCGACAGCGCACACGCCGAAGAACGACCGCACCATTCGGCTCCGCACCCCCGAGGGCGGAGCGCACCGCATCACAGGAGGCCGCCGGTGAGACGAGGGCGCCCAGGGGCACTGCCCCGAGGGACGGCGGAGCGCACACTGACCAGCGTCGGAACCGGCGAGGACGCCGGTTGGACGGACGACGACGAGCCCGAGGAGCGGAACGGCACCCCGCAGCCGGCACCGGAGGGCAGGCAAAGGGAAGCGTCCCGGCTCTGGCACATCACCCTCAGCGTCTCGGGGGCGGAAGCCCCCTTGAAGGAGGTCAGGCGCGCGCTCGAACAACTCGCGCACGACCATCCCTTCCTGCTGACCAGCCGCTATGCCAACGACCATGCGGAGATCCGCTACTGGGAGGAGGCGCGGGACCTGCACGACGCCGCGGCGGTCGCCCTGCGCCTGTGGGGCGAACACCGCTCCACCGCCAAGCTGCCCCCTTGGGAGATCGTCGGCCTGGAGGTCATCGACCGCGAGACCTACCACCAACGCATCGCAGAAGGCTACGGCCCACCCCCGGCCTCACCGGTCGGAGTCCACCCGTACTGAACCCCCCACCGTCCGCCCAGCCCCAACAACCCCACCCATCACAACCTGTAACCAATCACCACCACAGAGGAATTAATCACGCTCCGTAATTGTTGCCGGAGTATGAGGAGGCGGCGGGCAAGGCGGAGACAAAACCCGAGCCGGGCGACCACCCGAGCCGGACGACCAGCGGACCCGACGCATGGACTGCGGGCACGACGTGCGGTCTGTGGGCCCGCTGTGCGGACAGTGCGGACGGTGGGGGGCAGCGGGCCCCACGCGCGATGGGCACGGAGAGGCGCGGATGGACATGGGCAGGCCGCGGACGCGGATCGGGCCCGCCCGTAGATCGGGCCCGACGGATTGGGCCCGCCCGCGACCAGGGCGCTGCCCAGCTCGCGAACGGTGCGGGCCGCAGACCGGGTGCAGGCCTGACCGGGGGCAGGCCCGACGAACGGTGCGGGCCGGGGCGCAGGCCCGACCGCGGGAAGGTGCAGACGCGGGCCCCGTCCACCCACCGTCGTCGCCCCGTCCCGGAGTGTGAAATGCCGGATGGTCGCCCTGCGTCGCCCGGTTAGGCTGCGGGCATGACCAGCGCATCCGACGCCACCCAGACCTCGCCCGTCCTCGACACGGCCCGCCGCGCCCGGGAGGCGGCCGCCGCGCTCGCCCCGCTGCCGCGTACGGCACGTGACGGCGCGCTGCTGGCCATCGCCGACGCGCTGGAGGCCAGGACCGAGGAGATCGTCACCGCCAACGCGCAGGACACGGAGAAGGCGCGCGCGGCCGGCACCAGCGAGTCCATCGTGGATCGCCTCACCCTCACCCCCGAGCGGATCGCGGCGATCGCCGCGGACGTCCGCGATGTCGTGGCGCTGCCCGACCCGGTGGGCGAGGTGGTGCGCGGCTCGACGCTGCCCAACGGCCTCGACCTGCGTCAGGTGCGGGTGCCGCTCGGCGTGATCGGGATCATCTACGAGGCCCGCCCGAATGTGACGGTGGACGCCGCGGCCCTGTGCCTGAAGTCCGGGAACGCGGTGCTGCTGCGTGGCTCGTCCTCGGCGTACGCCTCCAACAGCGCGCTGGTGGAGGTGTTGCGGGACGCCGTCGTGAGCGCCGGGCTGCCGGCCGACGCGGTGCAGCTGGTGCCCGGCGAGAGCCGTGACTCGGTGCGCGAGCTGATGCGGGCCCGCGGCCTGGTCGACGTGCTGATCCCGCGCGGTGGCGCCTCGCTGATCCGTACGGTCGTCGAGGAGTCCACCGTCCCGGTGATCGAGACCGGTACCGGCAACTGCCACGTCTACATCGACGAGGCCGCCGACATCGACATGGCGATCGACATCCTCGTCAACTCCAAGGCCCAGCGGCCCAGTGTCTGCAACGCCGCGGAGACGGTGCTGGTGCACGCCGGGATCGCGGAGAAGTTCCTGCCGCGTGCCCTGGAGGCGCTGACCCAGGCCGGCGTGATCGTGCACGGTGACGAGGGCTGGCAGAAGGCCGGTCCCGGCCTGGTCGCGCCCGCCACCGACGAGGACTGGGCGACCGAGTACCTCTCGTACGACATCGCGGCCGCCGTGGTGCCCGACCTGGACGCGGCGGTGGCGCATATCCGCCGCTGGACGTCGGGTCACACCGAGGCCATCGTCACCACTTCGCAGGCCGCCGCCCGCCGGTTCACCCAGTTGGTGGATTCCACGACCGTCGCGGTCAACGCCTCCACCCGCTTCACCGACGGCGGCCAGTTCGGCTTCGGCGCGGAGATCGGCATCTCGACGCAGAAGCTGCACGCCCGTGGCCCCATGGGGCTGCCGGAGCTCACGTCCACGAAGTACATCGTCACGGGAGACGGCCACACCCGCTGAGGCGCCCCCGGATCCGCCCTGCCCTCCGCGTTGTTCCCTCTGCGTTCGCCCTGCCCAAAACGACGGGCCGGGGCTAACCTGGACGGGTGCCGGACGACGTGGGGGGCAGGCCGTTCCCGGACGGCGAAGAGCCCGACGAGCACCACCACGAGAGCCACGGAAACGCGGACGAAGAATTCGCCTCCGTGGTATTCGACGAGGATTTCGTACGGTCCGCGCAGTTCCATGAGCCTTCCGCGGTCGAGCGGCTGCTGGCCGCCGCGGAGGCGCGCGCGGAGGCCGAGGCGGCGCGTTCGGGGCCTGGTTTCGGCCGCGACGGCGCGGACGGCCATGAGGGCCATGACGGCTTGGATCCGGACGCCGACGACTACGACGCGCACGGCGAATATGTCGGGTACGGCGGCCGCGGGGACTACGACGACTACGGAGAGTACGGCGAGCACGGCCCGCACAGTCCGTACGGGCCCTACGGCGGCGCGCTGCGGCCTTATCGCAGCAGTGCGCGCTGGCACCGGCCGATAGCCTGGGTGCTGGCCGTCGTGATGGGTATCGGGCTGGTCGCGCTGGCCTTCAGCGCCGTCTACCGGGGGGCGTCCGGCCGGAATCAGAGCCCGGCGCCGCGGCCCGCCTCCAGCGGCACGGACGCGCCGTCATCCAGCGGTGCGGACGGTGTCCAGAAGGTGCGCCCGGGGCTGCTGCCGTCCGCATCGCCCGGATCCGCGCGGCCGACGGCCTCCACGGTGCCGCGGGGCCACTGACGCCGTCCTGGGGCCGCGAGACCGCCGCATACGGAAATTCATCGCGCGTCGCGCGGAAAACCACGGGCAAAGCGGAGCTGTCCGCTGAACTTGTGCCGCACCCGGGCGTTTACCTAGCCCCTCGCAGACCTACCCTAGTTGTATGACCGGGCCTGGTGACCCTCCCGAAGGGACGCCCAACGGCGCCTCGGGAGGCGGTGAGGACGAATACCGATCCGTTGTCTTCGACGAATCGTTCGTGCGCGCTGCGCGGCTGCAGGAATTCTCCGCGGACGAGCGGCTGGGCGAGCATCATTCGCCGGCCGTCAAGACCCGGCACGGCTGGCTGCGGGCCGGTGGCTCCAAGCAGGCGATCCTGCTGGTTCTGCTGATCGTGCTCGCTTTCGGCACCGCCGTCTACATGGGCGTACGCCACCCCTACAAGACCCCTGAGATGGTCCGGGCGCAGCCGCTGCGGTCCGCCGTGGTGCCGCTCGCACCGACCGGTGCCGTGCCCGGCGCGACGCCCGACGACCTGTTCGCGCACAGTCCCGCGGTGAACTTCCGCAGTGGGGCCGCGGGCGTCAATCTGCCCGCCGTGCAGCGCACCGAGCACTTCTCCGACGGCCAGATCGTCTCCGCGCTGACCATCGCCAAGGACTACGTCGTCCGCTCCTCGCTGGACCCGGCCACCCTCACCGGCGGTTCGGTGCGGCCGGTCAGGCTGCTCCTGGACACCAGCCAACTGGACCAGTTCGACCGGAGCTTGGCGCATCCCGACGACGACGGGCGGTATGCGGCGACCGGCTGGCTGATCCGTTTCGACCCGAAGCAGACCGAGCTGGCCGACCGTGACATCCGGGTCGACGGCACGCTGTCCGCCAGGGAGTTGAGCCCGGACGCGCTCGACATCACCGCCGACTACACCTTCGTCTACGCGGTGCGGCCCACCAAGGAAGCGCTGCGGGCCGGTCCCGCCGACGAGGGCGTGGGCAAGGTCACGCCGGGCGCCGCCTCGCTGTTCACCGTCCGCCGTGAGATGCACTTCCGTCTCGGCCGGGACGATCTCAACGACCACCGCCTGGAGGTGCTGCAGAGCAGCCTGCAGGCAGGGCCGCTGGCCTGCTCGTCCAAGCCGGCCGACGCGCTGCGTCCGCTGCTTGCGGGACAGCGCGCCGGCGTCGACCGGCCGGCGGGCACCGACCCCTACTCACGGAGCCATGCCAACCCCTCGCTCTGCGGCGAACTGGCGGCTACTTCCCAGCCGAACCCGAGCCATCCGATCCGTTAGCGCCGTCCGCGCCGCCTGAGCTGTCGGGCCGCTGGCCGGCACGGAAGACCGTGTCGCGCAGCTTGCCGCCCAAGTCGCCCGCGCCGCCCGCGATATCGCGCACCAGGCCCATCAGCGGGTCCTTGCTGTTGCGTACCGAGTCGGCGTAGTGCGCCGCGGAGTCCTTGAACGAGTCGGACACCGAGGTGTCCTTGTCCTCGCTGCGCCGCGGGTAGTGGCCGTCCATGATCCGCTGGTAGTCGCGGCTGGCCGCCCACTTCTTGAGCTCGGCGGCCCGCACGGTCGTGAACGGGTGGCTGCGCGGCAGGAGGTTGAGGATCTTCAGCACGGAGTCGCGCAGATCGCCGCCGGCCTCGTACTCGTCGGCCTGCTCCAGGAAGGCGTCGACGTTCATCTCGTGCAGGTGGTTGCCGCCGGCCAGCTTCATCAGACCGCGCATCGACGCCTGGAGGTCCTGCCCGACCAGCAGCCCGGCGCGGTCCGCGGACAGCTCCGACTTGCGGAACCACTCGCGCAGCGCGGTCACGATCGCCATGATCGCGACATTGCCCAGTGGGATCCACGCGACCTTCATGGCGAGGTTCGTCAGGAAGAGCAGGATCGTGCGGTAGACGGCGTGACCGGACAGTGCGTGCCCGACCTCATGGCCGATGACCGCCCGCATCTCCTCCTCGTCAAGGAGCTCGACGAGGCCGGTGGTCACCACGATGATCGGCTCGTCCAGGCCGATACACATGGCGTTGGGCTGCGGGTCCTGGTTCACGTACATCGGCGGGACCTTCTCCAGGTCCAGGATGTAGCAGGCGTCGCGCAGCATGTCGTTGAGATGCGCGAACTGCTGCTCGCCGACGCGGACCGAGTCCGAGAGGAAGAGCAGGCGCAGGCTGCGCTCCGGCAGCAGGCCGCTCAGCGTCTTGAATACGGTGTCGAAGCCGCTCAGCTTGCGCAGCGCCACCAGCGCCGAGCGGTCCGCCGGGTGTTCGTACGAGCGGGACGAGATTCCGGGGAAACGCCTGCGGTCCCGGCTCGGTACGTTCTCGCTGCCGCCTGGGCTCTCCGTCATTGGGGCCTCCCCCTGTTCGACTGCGTGTGTTCAGCGTAGAGGACGCCACTGACAGACGAATGGATGCTCGGGCGTACGCTGGCGATCGCACCAATGACCGCTCAGGACCGTACAAAAGGGAGCGCACCGTCATGCCGAATCCGAGTGTGCTGCTCGCCGTGGCAGCGCAGGAGACCTCCAAGGCCGACGGTCCCGGGTGGTTGCTGCGTGCGGTGATCATCGGCGGCGTCGTGGGGGTCGCCCTGCTCGCCTGGTTCCTGCTGCGCGGCTACGGCAATCAGGACTGACACGGCAATCGGGACCGAGGGTGCCGGTGTCCGGAGCGGCGGGCTTCGGGGTGCCCGTGGGTGGAGTCGCCGTGAGCCCGCGGTGAGCTGATGCTTACGATGTGGCGGAAGTCTCTGCCCGACCCCAGCCCGGATTGGTTCTGCCGACGATGAGCTTGCACACCACCGCACAGTCCCTGGTCTCCCTGGCCGCCGAACCCGGACATGAGGGCGGGCACGAAAGCCTCAACCCCTTCATCACCGGCGGCGGCGCCCTTTTTGTCCTGCTCCTCCTGCTGTGGATCACGACCCGTTTCAACCGGGACCGCTGAGCCTGAACCTCCGGCCCCCGGCATCGCGTCCCGCCAAGTAGGGTCTGCACGCATGGGAGAGCACACAGGGCCCGTGAAGCGGCGACTCGGAGTGATGGGCGGCACGTTCGACCCGATCCATCACGGACACCTGGTCGCCGCCAGCGAGGTGGCCAGCCAGTTCCACCTCGACGAGGTCATCTTCGTGCCCACGGGGCAGCCGTGGCAGAAGAGCCACAAGACGGTGTCCCCGGCCGAGGACCGGTATCTGATGACGGTCATCGCGACCGCCTCGAACCCGCAGTTCTCCGTCAGCCGCATCGACATCGACCGGGGCGGCAAGACGTACACCATCGACACCCTGCGTGATCTGCGTGCCGAGCACCTCGACGCGGATCTCTTCTTCATCACCGGCGCCGACGCGCTCGGCCAGATCCTCACCTGGCACGATGCCGAGGAGCTGGTCTCGCTCGCCCATTTCATCGGGGTCACCAGGCCCGGCCATGTGCTCGCGGATCCGGGGCTGCCCGAGGGTGCGGTGTCCCTGGTCGAGGTGCCCGCGCTGGCCATCTCCTCGACCGACTGCCGGGCGCGGGTCGCCCAGGGGGATCCGGTCTGGTACCTGGTTCCGGACGGTGTGGTGCGCTACATCGACAAAAAACAGCTGTACCGCGACGACCGCTGACGGGGCTGACGGAAAGGGGCATCGGTGAGCGACCGACAGGATCCGTACGGGCCGCAGGACCCGTACGCCCACGACCCGTATGCCCAGGAGCAGGGGCAGCCGGGCTACGCCTATGACGCCTACGGGCAGCCGGTGTACCGCGACGCGGCGCAGCAGCCGTACGAGCAGCGCTATGACCAGTACGGGCAGCCGGCCGGGCCCGGTCCGTCCTCCTATGACGGCTATGACCCGTACCAGGGGCAGCAGCCGCATCAGGGGCAGCAGGAGTACGGCTACGACACTTCGTACGGCGGCGGCCGGCAACAGCCCGGCTACCCGCAGCAGTACGACCCGTACGCCCAGCCCCAGGCTCCCCAGCAGCAGCAGCAGCAGCAGCAGCAACAGCAGCAGGAGTGGATCCCGCAGCAGGCGCCGCGGACGCCTTACGAGGAGAGGTCCCCCTATGAGGAGCTCTCCCCTTACGAGGACGCCGGGCAGCGGCAGTACGAGGAGCCGCGGCCGCCGGCTCAGCGCCGCGGCCCGTCGGGCGGCGCGGAGTCCCGTGCCGCGGCCGGTGGGGCCGGCCCGTCGTCCTCGGACCCGGAGTACCGCACCGAGCAGTTCTCCTTCATCGAGGAGCCGGACGAGGACTCCGAAGACGTCATCGACTGGCTGAAGTTCACCGAGAGCCGCACCGAGCGGCGCGAGGAGGCCAAGCGCCGCGGCCGCAGCCGGATCGTGGCGCTGACCGTCGTGCTGGCCCTGGTGGTCGCCGGCGGCGTGGGCTATCTGTGGTGGGCGGGCAAGCTCCCGGGGCTGTCCGGCGCGGCAGCCGGCAAGGAGGCCGGCGGACAGGGCCAGAAGCGCGATGTCCTCGTCGTGCATCTACGGGACACCAAGACCGGCAACAGCTCGACGGCGCTGCTTGTGGACAACGAGACCACCCACAAGGGCACCACCGTCCTCCTGCCCAACAACCTCGTCGTCGCCAAGGACGACGGGACCGCCACCACGCTCGGCAAGTCCGTCAAGGACGAGGGCTCCGACCCGACCCGGGAGTCCCTCAACACGCTCCTGGGCGCCGACCTCAAGGCCAGCTGGCGGTTGGACACCCCGTATCTGGAGAACCTCGTCGAGACGGTCGGCGGCATCACCCTCGACACCAACGCCACCGTGCCCGGCGCCAAGAAGGGCGGCTCCCCGCTGGTCAAGCAGGGCCGCGCACAGGACCTCAGCGGGCAGGCGGCCGTCGCGTACGCCACCTACCAGGCCCGGGGCGAGAGCCAGCTCACGCAGCTGCAGCGGTTCGGGCAGGTCATGCAGGCCACGCTGAAGAAGGTCTCCAGTGACGCGGACGGCGCCACCGCCATCGTGAAGGCGCTGCTGCAGGTCCTGGACCCGCCGCTGACCGAGGCCGAGCTGGGCAGCTCGCTGGCGCAGCGGGCGGAGCTGGCGAAGACCGGCGCCTACCGCACCACCCTGCTGCCCGTGCAGGCGAACGGCACACTCAGCCCGACGGCGTCGGACGCCGTGGTCAAGGACGTGCTCGGCGGCACGGTCAAGAAGACCGACCCCGAGGCGACCGCCCGGGTCGCGGTGCGCAACGCCAGCGGCACCAAGGCCGCCACCGGAAAGGCGCAGGTCGCCCTGGTCAACGGCGGCTACACCTTCGTCGACGACGGCACCGAGACGGCGGCCAGCGCCACGTCCCGGGTGACCTACGGGGACGCCGGGCAGAAGGCGAAGGCCGCGGAGGTCGCCAAGACGCTGGGCCTGCCGGTGAGCGCGGTCCAGCAGGGCAAGGGCGCTTCGAACGCCGATATCAGCGTCGTCCTGGGCCAGGACTTCAAGGGCTGACCGGGGAACGGAGGAGGGGCCCCTGCCGGTGGTGCGAGGGCCCCACCAGGAGTCGGGACGGGTGGGCCCCACCAGGGTCCGGCACGGGTGGCCGGGGCCTGGCCGGTGGGCGGGCCCCTGCCGGTGGTGCGGGGCCCACCGGCAGGCAGTCCGATCATGAACCGACCGGTGTGTTCGAAAAGCCATCCGGGAGTGTCGGTGGTCCGTGAGACCCTTGAGGGGTACCTGACCGCCGACCCGGCCGCCCAAGGCGGCGCCGGCGCGCCGCGATGCCGTCGCGAGCCGTCCGCCCCGGCCGGAGAAGCTGCCCTCGACCCGGAAAGCCGCTTGTGACCGCCACGGACCGCTCCATCGAGCTCATCAACGCCGCCGCTCAGGCGGCCGCCGACAAGCTCGCGCACGACATCATCGCCTACGACGTCAGCGACGTCCTTTCGATCACCGACGCCTTCCTTCTGGCCTCGGCCCCCAGTGACCGCCAGGTCAAGTCGATCGTCGACGAGATCGAGGAACGGCTCAACAAGGACCTCGGCGCCAAGCCGGTCCGCCGCGAAGGCGACCGCGAGGCCCGCTGGGTGCTGCTCGACTACGTCGACATCGTGGTGCACGTCCAGCACAGCGAGGAGCGGGTGTTCTACGCGCTCGAGCGCCTGTGGAAGGACTGCCCCGAGATCGACCTCCCCGAGGAGGCCAGGGCGACCCGCGGCAAGGCCGCCGCGTACGCCGAGGCCACGACCGGCGAGCAGGACGGAGACCGGCTCTGAGCGGCACCAAGGGCGACCGGGGCCGCCGGGTCGTCCTGTGGCGCCACGGTCAGACGGCCTGGAATCTGGAGCGCCGCTTCCAGGGATCCACGGACATCGCGCTGACGGAGGCGGGCCTCGGGCAGGCCCGCCGCTCGGCCCGGCTGCTCGCGGCCCTGAAGCCGGATGCCATCGTCGCCTCCGACCTGAAGCGGGCCGCGGCGACGGCGCGTGAGCTGGCCGCCCTGACCCGGCTCGACGTGACGCACGACGCGGCTCTGCGGGAGACGTACGCGGGCGACTGGCAGGGCCTGACGCACGACGAGATCCTCGCGCGGTACGGCGAGCAGTACACCGCCTGGAAGCGCGGCGAGCCGGTGCGCCGCGGCGGCGGCGAGCTGGAGACCGAGGTCGCCGACCGGGCCGCCCCGTTCGTGCTCGGCCACGCCGACAAGCTGCCCGAGAACGGCACCCTGGTCGTCGTCAGCCACGGCGGCACGATCCGCACCACCATCGGGCGGCTGCTCGGCCTGGAGCCCCACCACTGGGAGGGCCTGGGCGGTCTGTCCAACTGCTGCTGGTCCGTGCTGGGTGAGGGCGCGCGCGGCTGGCGCCTGCTGGAGCACAACGCAGGCACCCTGCCGGAGCCGGTCCTCGGGGACGACGTCTGATCCCGGTGCCGACCCCCGGGGGCGGGGCCGGCCGACCGGATTTCACATCCGGGCAGGTCGCAGGCTAAAGTTCATCTTGTTCGCGGCGCCGCCGGGGGAAAAACCCGGAGGGCCGGAACAAGACCCGGGGCTATAGCTCAGTTGGTAGAGCGCCTGCATGGCATGCAGGAGGTCAGGAGTTCAATTCTCCTTAGCTCCACAACCCGGATGATCCCGTCTCCTCGCGGAGCCAGTGCCCGACACTGGATCGTGAGAGGCGGGATCTTCGCGTTATGCGCGCGATCCGGCCGCGATGGCCGATCAGGGCCCGCGACGAACCGCTTGCGCTCATTCCCTCGCCTCACCTCCCCTCCGCTTCCCTCGTCTCCCCTTCGCCAACTCCCCTCATCATTAAATCCGTTGGCACTGACAAGGGGCCGCGGGCGGCCTCGTGTGGCCGTCAGACGGGTCGAATCGCCCCGGGGCGCCGCCCGTCGGACGGGGTGGCTCGAAGGCGGGCCTGACCCGGTCGGCGGTCCGTGGCAGAATCGGACGGCGCCGGCAGGGGAGGAGATATTGCGATGCCCACGAGCATCCTCGAGGAGGTCAATGACCTGCTCGAGCTGGCCGAGGCGCAGGGTTATGACTGGCTGCCGGAATACGCGCTCCGCTTCACCTGTCCGCTCGACGGCCCGGGGGCGGTATGCCTTGATGGCGACGGTTCCGCCCTGCAGTGCCCCTCCTGCGGTTCCTCGCACGTCGCGCAGATGCTGGGCGACAACGGAGGGATCTCGTTCGTCTGTACGGCCTGCGGCCACAGTTGGAGCTGACTGATGGGCGCTCACAGCAGGAAATGCGACTGGTGCGGCAGCGGTACGCCGATCGTCCGTGACATGGAGCCGGTCAACGCCGATTACCAGTACTGGTGCGAGGAATGCGCCCGTGCCCTGGTCATAAAGGGCGATCCCATCGAGACCTACCGGGAGCTCGACGGGGAGCCGATCTACGGGCGGCTGCTGGACGAGCACTGCACGCTGAAGCGGTTCTATTCGTTCGCGACGGCCTGAGCCGGGCTGTCCGGGTTCGTCCCGGTGTCGTGCGGGGAAACGGCCTCGGTGCGCGGCAGGGAAGGCTTGCCGGAGCCGCCAACTCCCCTCCGGTGGCGCTTCGTGAGCCGCCGCAGCCGGGCCGAGGCCAGCGCGAGCAGGGCCAGGCCGGCGAGCTGGTAGCCGCCGGAGAGCAGCATCTGGATGCCGTTCTGGTGGAGTTCCTCGTGGTGGCCCCAGCGGTGTGGCACCCACCACAGGGCGAACGAGCAGAACAGGACGCCCGTCGCGGCGGTCGTCGCCCACCAGCGGCGGGCCGCGGCCCCGGTACGGCGCAGCGCCTCGGAGCCGAGCAGGATCAGCATCGGGACGATCCACACCCAGTGGTGCGACCAGGAGACCGGGCTCACCAGCAGGGCGGTCGCGGCGCAGGCGACGGCGGCCCAGGCGCGCTCCCCGCGCAGCAGCGACCAGGTGGCCAGGGCCAGCCCGGCCGCGGCCGTCAGCCCGGCCACGACGATCCAGGCCGCGCCCGGGTCGTGGGTGTGCAGCAGCCGGCCGAGGGCGCCGCGCAGCGACTGGTTCGCGGTGATCTCCACCTCACCGACGCGGTCGGCGGCGAAGACGATCTCGGTCCAGAAGCGGTGTGAGTCACGCGGCAGGGCGAGCGCGCCGAGGAGCGCGGTGCCGAGGAAGGCCGCGATGGCGACGGCGGCCTGCCACAGCCAGGGGTTCCAGGCGGCGCGTGCCCCGGCACCGGCGCGTACCCGTCGGCCGGCGCTGACGAGGCCGGCCAGTGCGAGGAAGACGGCGAACAGGGCGGGGGTGAGCTTGATGCCGGCCGCGATGCCGATGCCGATGCCCGCCCAGCGGTGGGTGTCCTTGCGGGTCAGGTCCCACAGGACCAGCGCGGCCAGGAGGAGGTTGATCTGGCCGTAGCGCAGCGTCGTCCACACCGGCTCGCACCACACCAGGAGGGCGGAGAGCGCCAGCGTCGCCGCGGGGCGGGGGAGCCGCAGGGGCCGGCCCACCAGCCGTAGCGAGAGGTGGACGACGGAGACGAGCAGCAGGAGGTTGCCGGCGGTGGCCAGGGTCCGCATGGCCGGCACGCCGAGCAGGGTGAGCGGGGTGAAGAGCAGTGCGGCGAAGGGCGGATAGGTGTTGGGCAGATGCGCCGAGGTCGCGACCATGTCGTAGAGGTCCTCGCCGTTGCGGGCGGTCCAGCCCTCGGCGCGGTAGACCATGAGGTCGATCATCGTCACGTGTGCCAGGCGCTGCGCGATCCAGAAGGCGGTGAACGAGAAGGCGCAGGCCAGGGCCGCTGCCAGGGTCGGGTGCCGGCGGACGAGGTCCCGGAGGGGGGTGGCGCCGCGGGGGTCGGCGGACTGTTCCAGCTCCAGCGCGGTCACGGCGTTCGACTCCCCAGGACGAATCGGGCACAGATCGCCGACAGTACCGCGCGTCGCGCCGCGGGGCCTCCGGGAGAACGATTTGGCGAAAGCCCGGGAGGGCCGTGTAATGTAGGCGATGCCGCAGCGGGGAACCGCGGCGGAGCGAAACAAGGGGCTATAGCTCAGTTGGTAGAGCGCCTGCATGGCATGCAGGAGGTCAGGAGTTCAATTCTCCTTAGCTCCACAACAATCAGAGCGGGTCGTCCACAGCGGACGGCCCGCTTTGTTGTGCGCTTCGGTGGATCCGTCCCTACGGGTGCGGAGTTCCGCGCGGATTGTCCCGCTGTGCGGTCAACGGGCCGTCGCCCAGGGCGACTTGCCGACCGTCTCCTGGTCTGTTCCTGACCTTTCCTTGTCGTTCCTTGAGGCCTTCTTGGTGATCGCATGTCCCTGACATGAACAGTTCACCGAAAGAGTGGCGAATCGCGTGAGTGCCGCATCCGTCGCATTCACCGCTCATGAGGTGCCGCGCACCGGCGCACCGCATCGTCGCCGCTCAGGGGGTTACATGAGTTCACGCCGCTTCAGAACACTGCGCGCCCGTACCGGTCTGGTCTGGGCCGCGGCACTGCCGCTGGTCGCCGGCGCGCTCGCGCTGGGCGCGCCCAGCGCCGACGCCGCGGGCCACGACGGTGGCCGGCACACGCTGCTGGGGACCAAGCCGCTGTGGGCCACCCGGCAGGCCGACGAGGGCGCCACTGCCGGCTCCGCGGACGTCACCGCCCGGGTCTATCTGGCCGGCCGCGACGCCAAGGGCCTCGCGGCCTACGCCAGGGCCGTGTCCGACCCGCGCTCCGCCGCGTACGGGAAGTACCTCGGCCCCGCCCAGGCGAAGGCCCGCTACGGCGCCACCCGCGACCAGATAGCCCGGGTGACGGACTGGCTGAAGACGTCCGGCCTGACGATCACCGGAACCACCAGCCGCTATGTGGCGGTCAAGGGCGACGCGGCCGCCGTCAAGCGCGCCTTCGCCACCGACCTGCACAACTACCGCAAGAGCGGACACACTTACCACGCGCCGTCGGCCGCCGCCTCCGCGCCCGCCTCCCTGGCCGACGCGGTGCTCACCGTCACCGGCCTGAACAACGCGCCGCGGCTCGCCAGGCACCACGCGCAACTGCCCCCGCCGCCCCAGGTCTTCCGCAACTCGGGACCGTTCTCCACCTACTACGGCTCCCGCACCGACAAGAACCTGCCGTCGGCCTACGGGGCCAAGGCGCCGTACGCCGTCAAGGGCTACACCGGCAAGCAGCTGCGCGCCGCCTACGGGGCGAAGGGCTGGACCGGCAAGGGCGTCACCGTGGCGATCACCGACGCCTACGCCTCGCCGACCATCTCGCAGGACGCCGGCACCTACGCCGCCCGCAACGGCGACCCGGGCTACCGCCGAGGTCAGCTCTCCCAGGTGCTGCCCAAGAAGTACTCGCACATCAAGGAGTGCGACGCGGCCGGCTGGTACGGCGAGGAGACCCTCGACGTCGAGGCCGTGCACGCCGTCGCCCCCGACTCCGACATCGTCTACGTGGGCGGCGCCTCCTGCATGGACGACGATCTGCTGGACTCGCTCGGCAAGATCGTCGACGGGCATCTCGCCGATATCGTCTCCAACTCCTGGGGCGACATCGAAGCCAACCAGACCCCGGACGTGGCCGCCGCCTACGACCAGGTCTTCCAGCAGGGCGCCGTACAGGGCATCGGCTTCTACTTCTCCTCCGGCGACAACGGCGACGAGGTCGCCAACACCGGCACCAAGCAGGTGGACACCCCGGCGAACTCCGCGTGGGTGACCGCGGTCGGCGGCACCTCCCTGGCCGTCGGCAAGAACGACACCTACCAGTGGGAGACCGGCTGGGGCACCCAGAAGGCCGTCCTCTCCAAGGACGGCAACAGCTGGGACGGCTTCCCCGGCGCCTTCACCAGTGGCGCGGGCGGCGGCACCAGCAAGACCGTCCCGCAGCCCTACTACCAGCGCGGCGTCGTCCCCGACGGGCTCGCGCGGGCGGGCGGCCTGAGCGCGATGCGCGCCGTCCCGGACATCGCGGCGGTCGGCGACCCCAACACCGGATTCCTGGTGGGCCAGACCCAGACCCTGCCGGACGGCAAGACCCAGGCGTACGACGAGTACCGCATCGGCGGGACCTCGCTCGCCGCGCCGGTGATCGCCGGCATTCAGGCGCTCGCCCAGCAGGCCCGGCACGGCGTCGCCATCGGCTTCGCCAACCCCGGCATCTACCAGCGCTACGGCACCGCCGCGTACCACGACGTCACCGACCACCCGCTGGGTGCCGGGCGTGACCTCGCGGTCGTCCGCGTCGACTACAACAACGGCGTTGACACCGGTGAAGGGACCACCACCTCCTTGCGCAGCCTCGGCAAGGACAGCTCCCTGCACGCGGTCGTCGGTTACGACGACGTCACCGGCGTGGGGACGCCGGGCGCCGGATATGTGAGCTCCTACCGGCCCTGACACGCAGGGGGCCCGCGCGGGGGAATCCTCCGCGCGGGCCCCGTGCGCCCTGCGGTACCCTGACGCCATGCGTGCCGTGCGCCTTCTGCTTAGCGGGCCGCGCTGATCAGTTCCGACCGGGCCATCCGCTGTGGCCGCCCGGGTCGGCATCGGCGCGGCGTCCCCTCCTGTGCGAGGGGCGTTTTTGTTTCCGCGGTTGTCTCCGCAGAAACCGTGTCCGCAGCAGCCGCAGGCAGAGACGATCGATGGAGCTTTGAGGACGATGAGCGAGACGACCAACGCTGCCGAAATGGCAGCGCCGCACCGCTATACGGCCGCGCTGGCCGCCGACATCGAGGCACGCTGGCAGGACTTCTGGGACTCGGAGGGGACCTACGAGGCGCCCAACCCGAGCGGTGACCTGGGCGGTGACGCGGAGCTGATCGCCCGCCCCAAGAAGTTCATCATGGACATGTTCCCGTACCCGTCGGGCGCGGGCCTGCACGTCGGCCACCCGCTGGGCTACATCGCCACCGACGTCTACGCCCGCTTCCACCGGATGACGGGCCACAACGTCCTGCACACCCTGGGCTTCGACGCCTTCGGCCTGCCCGCCGAGCAGTACGCCGTCCAGACCGGCACGCACCCCCGGGTCTCCACCGAGGCCAACATCGTCACCATGAAGGCGCAGCTGCGCCGCCTGGGCCTGGGCCACGACCAGCGCCGCTCGATCGAGACGATCGACCCGGCCTACTACAAGTGGACCCAGTGGATCTTCCTGCAGATCTTCAACTCCTGGTACGACCCGGACGCCGACGCGGCACGCCCGATCGACACCCTGGTCGCGCAGTTCGAGGCCGGCACCCGGCAGACCCCCGACGGCCGGGCCTGGAACGAGCTGACCTCCCTGGAGCGCGCCAACGTCCTGGGCGAGTACCGCCTGGCCTACGCCTCGGACGCGCCCGTGAACTGGTGCCCCGGGCTGGGCACCGTGCTGGCCAATGAGGAGGTCACCGCCGACGGCCGGTCCGAGCGCGGCAACTTCCCGGTCTTCAAGGCCAAGCTGCGCCAGTGGAACATGCGGATCACCGCCTACGCCGACCGGCTGCTGAACGACCTGGACGCGCTGGACTGGCCGGAGGCCATCAAGCTGCAGCAGCGCAACTGGATCGGCCGCTCCGAGGGCGCGCGGGTCGACTTCCCGGTGGGCGACGACAAGATCACCGTGTTCACCACCCGCCAGGACACCCTGTTCGGCGCGACGTACATGGTGCTGGCCCCGGAACACCCGCTGATCGCGGCCTCCGAGAACGGCACCGGCTCCCTGGTGCCGGACGCCTGGCCCGAGGGCACCCACGAGGTGTGGACCGGCGGGCACGCCACCCCGGCCGACGCGGTCGCCGCGTACCGCAAGCAGGCCGCCGCCAAGTCGGACATCGAGCGGCAGGCCGAGGCCAAGGACAAGACCGGCGTCTTCACCGGCGTGTACGCCACCAACCCGGTCAGCGGCGAGCGGGTCCCGGTCTTCATCGCGGACTACGTCCTGATGGGCTACGGCACCGGCGCGATCATGGCGGTCCCGGCGCACGACACCCGCGACTTCGCCTTCGCCCGCGCCTTCGAGCTGCCGATGCGCTGCGTCGTGGAGCCGTCCGACGGCCGTGGCACCGACCCCTCGGCCTGGGACGACGCGTTCTCCTCCTACGACGCGAAGATCATCAACTCGTCCGACTCGGAGATCTCGCTGGACGGCCTGGGCGTGGCCGAGGCCAAGGCGAAGATCACCGACTGGCTGGCCGCCAAGGGCATCGGCGAGGGCACCGTCAACTTCCGGCTGCGCGACTGGCTGTTCAGCCGGCAGCGCTACTGGGGCGAGCCGTTCCCGATCGTCTACGACGAGGACGGCGTGGCGCACGCGCTGCCCGAGTCGATGCTGCCGCTGGAACTGCCCGAGGTCGACGACTACTCGCCGCGCACCTTCGACCCGGACGACGCCGACACCCAGCCCGAGACCCCGCTGTCCCGCAACGAGGACTGGGTCGACGTCGAGCTGGACCTGGGCGACGGCGCGGGCGTCAAGCGCTACCGCCGCGAGACCAACACCATGCCGAACTGGGCGGGTTCGTGCTGGTACGAGATGCGCTACCTGGACCCGAACAACGCCGACGCGCTGGTCGAGCCGGGCATCGAGCAGTACTGGATGGGGCCGCGCGAGGGCCAGCCGCACGGCGGTGTCGACCTGTATGTGGGCGGCGCGGAACATGCCGTACTGCACCTGCTGTACGCCCGTTTCTGGTCCAAGGTGCTGTACGACCTGGGGCACGTCTCGTCCCGTGAACCGTTCCACAAGCTGTACAACCAGGGCATGATCCAGGCCTTCGTGTACCGGGACAGCCGCGGTATCGCCGTCCCCGCCGCCGAGGTCGAGGAGCGCGACGGCGCCTACTACTACCAGGGCGACAAGGTCAGCCGCGTCCTGGGCAAGATGGGCAAGTCCCTGAAGAACGCCGTCACTCCGGACGAGATCTGCGCCGAGTTCGGCGCGGACACGCTGCGGCTGTACGAGATGGCCATGGGCCCGCTGGACGTGTCCCGCCCGTGGGACACCCGCGCGGTCGTCGGCCAGTACCGCCTGCTGCAGCGCCTGTGGCGCAACGTCGTGGACGAGGCGACCGGCGAGGTCACCGTCGTCGACGCCGAGCCGGACGAGGCCACGCTGCGCGCGCTGCACAAGGCGATCGACGGCGTCACCCAGGACATGGCGAACCTGCGCTTCAACACCGCCATCGCCAAGGTGACCGAGCTGAACAACCACCTGACCAAGGTGGGCGGCCCGGTCTCGCGCACCGTCGCGGAGCGGCTGGTGCTGCTGGTCGCCCCGCTGGCGCCGCATATCGCCGAGGAGCTGTGGCGCAGGCTGGGCCACACCGAGACCGTGGTGCACGCGGACTTCCCGGTGGCCGATCCCGCGTACGTCGTCGACGAGACCGTGACCTGCGTCGTGCAGATCAAGGGCAAGGTCAAGGCGCGCCTGGAGGTCGCCCCGTCGATCTCCGACGCGGACCTGGAGGCGGCCGCGCTGGCCGAGCCCGCCGTGGTCGCCGCGCTGGGCGGCGCGGGCATCCGGAAGGTGATCGTCCGGGCGCCGAAGCTGGTCAACATCGTCCCGGCATAGCGGCCGGGCCGCGCCGCGACGGCGCGTCGGCAGCCGTACACACGAGGTATAGGGGCTTTCCCCTACGGGCAGGTTGGGGGTTCCAAGGGAACCCCTGACCTGCCCGAGCCGTTTACCGTGGAGGAACAGGGCACCGGTGCCGAACCGGCCCTGCCGACACCTCTGGGGGACGCCCATGGAAGCCGTAGTCGCCATCCTCGGGCTGCTCTTCGTGCTGTTCGTCGCGGCGGGGGTGTTCGTCACGGTCAAGGCCGCACAGGCGGCCAAGCGCGGCGTGGACCGTACGGTCGCCCAGGCCCGCAGAACCGTCGAGGACACCAGCCTCCGGGCCCGGCAGTACACCCAGCCCGGCGTGACCGGCGAGCTGGCCCAGCTGCGGCTCTCGCTGCGTACGTCCATGCGGGCCACCCAGGAGGTGCTGCGCACCGGCTCCCAGGAGGACGCCTCGCTCAGCGAGTCCCTGAGCCTGTTCGAGCGGCTCAGCGCCCACGGCCATGAGCTGGACGACGAGCTCAGGCGGCTGGAACGGGAGCCCGACAGGGCCACCATCGCCGCCCGGCTGCCGGACCTCCGGGAGCGCACGGAGCGGATCACCCACTCCGCCGAGTCGCTGCGCTGGGCGGCGCGCGACCGGGCGCGGAAGTTCGCCGACGACGATCTGGCGGCGCTGAGCGACCAGATCGACGTGGAGGCCGGGGCGCTGCGGCACTGGACGCGGGAGCCGGTGGCGGAGCCGTCGGGATCATCCGCGCGGGAAACAGCCGGGGAGTGGCCGGCGGACGCGGCCGCGGCGGCTCCCGGTGGTGGCACGCGGCCGGGGACCGGCGCCGATGCCGCCGGCGGCCGGGCCTCCCGCGGGCCCGCGGGCGAGCAGCCGGCCGGCGACCAGACGCCGGCGATCACCGCCAAGGACCCGCGCACCCAGCCGTCCTACCCGTGGCAGAAGGCCCCGAGGACGGAGGGCACGCCACCCTGAGGACGCGACGGGACGTGACGGGAGCGGGGGAGGGGTGGGGCGGGGGCGGGGCCCCCGGGGAGAGGCTCTCCACGACACCCCCGCCGGGCACTTGGCAGAGCCTTGGTCAAACCTGGAGGATCGTGGGGTGGGGCCCGCACTGTCGGGCGTAGGGACGGCCGGATAACCTCCCTGTCATGTCCCGCCATGTCGCGATCGTCACCGATTCCACGGCCTACCTGCCGCGGGCGGCGATCGAGCGCCACCGCATCACGGTTGTACCGCTGACCGTCGTCCTGGGGGACCAGGCCCTTGAAGAGGGCACCGAGATCTCCGCGAGATCCCTCGCCCAGGCGCTGCAGAAGCACCGGCCGGTGACGACCTCCCGGCCCAGCCCCGAGACCTTCGCGGAGACCTATCGCACGGTCGCGGCGGACGGCGCGACCAGCATCATCTCCCTCCACCTCACCTCGGAGTTCTCCGGCACCTATGACGCCGCGGTGCTCGCGGCCAAGGACGCACCGGTTCCGGTACGCGTCGTGGACACCGGGATGGTCGCGATGGCCCTCGGCTTCTGCGCCCTCGCGGCGGCGGAGACGACGGAGGCCGGCGGGGACCTCGACGAGGCGGTGGCGGCCGCCGAGAAGCGTGCCGCCGGCACCTCCGCCTACTTCTACGTCGACACCCTCGACTATCTGCGCCGCGGCGGCCGGATAGGCGCGGCACAGGCACTGCTCGGCTCGGCGCTCGCCGTCAAACCGATCCTTCAACTGGCCGACGGGCGGATCGAACTGCGGGAGAAGGTCCGTACGGCGTCCAAGGCCATCGCACGGCTGGAGGAGATCGCCGCGGAGCGGGCCGGCGAGGGCCAGGTCGACATCGCGGTGCACCATCTCGCGGCGGCCGAGCGGGCGGACGCGCTGGCCCAGCGGCTGCGAGACCGGGTGCCGGGACTGAACGAGCTGCATGTGAGCGAGGTGGGCGCGGTCATCGGCGCACACACCGGGCCGGGGCTGCTGGGGGCCGTGGTGTCGCCGCGGTGAGAGGGCGCTTCCGAGTGCCCTGTGGGTGACGGAGTTATCCACAACTGGCCGGCCATCCACGGAAATTGAGGCCGCTCGGCGAGATCGGCGTGCGGTGCCTACCGTCGATCGCATGACTTCTCGATCAGGTTCTGTGGCCCCGTCGGTTTCCTTGGACCCGGTTTCCTCGGACCCGGCTTCCTTGGACCCGGCGGACTCAGCCGCTTCCGCACCGTCGTCGACGCCGGCTTCTTCAGCGGCTCCGGCACCCTCGCCGCGCCCACCGGCGTCCCCCGCTCCTGCCACCTCTTTCCCTCCGGGCGCACTCTCTGGCTCCTCGATTCGGGCGGGAGCCGCGAGTACGGGGCCAGGCCGGGCCGCCGGCTCCGACGCGCGGGTTCGCCATCGTCAGCTGGAGCGGGCGCGTCGGCTCCGGCTCGGGGCGCGGCGTGCCGAACGGCGGCGGGACACCGCGGCGGCGGCGCGGGCACGGGCCGCCGCGCTCTGCGCCGATGGGAACAACAGCTCCGGCGCCGGAGCGGTCACCCCCGCCGCCCCTTCCCGCCCCTTCGATCCGCCTGAAGCACCCGACCCACCGCATCGGCAACACGGCCCGCCGGGTGCGCGGCGCTGGGAGCGGGCCCGCCTGGCAGTGCGCGAACGGCTTCCGGTGTGGGTGCAGTTACGGTGCGGCACCGACCCGAAGGCACTGGCCGCGCTGGTCGTGGTGCTGCTGGTGGCCGCGGGCTTCGCCGTCCACCACTTCTGGGTCGCACGCCCCGAACAGGTGCGTGCCCCCGCGGCCGAACGCGGCGTGGCGGCGCCCGGCCCCGACAGCAGGTCGCCTTCGTCGCCGGCGTCGTTGTCGTCGCCGGCCTCCGTGGCGAACGGTCCGCCGGGCGGCGCGGTGCGACAGCTGGTCGTCGATGTCACCGGCAAGGTCCGCAACCCCGGAATTCACCGGCTGCCTCCGGGGTCCCGGGTGACCGACGCACTACGGGCCGCGGGCGGCGTGCTGCGCGGTGCGAACCTCCGTGGGCTGAACCGGGCACGGATGCTGGCCGACGGTGAGCAGATCGTTGTCGGAGCGGAGGGAGCCCCGGAGACCGGTGGCGGTACGGGGGCGGGTGCGACCGTGGCCGGGGAATCGGCCAACGGTCCGTCAGGCGCAGGAGGCGCGCCGAGCGGGCCGGTCAGCCTCAGTACGGCGACCGAGCAGCAACTGGACACCCTGCCCGGAGTCGGGCCCGTACTCGCCCGGCACATCATCGAATTCCGCACTCAGCACGGCGGGTTCGCCTCGGTGGACCAGCTCCGTCAGGTGACCGGAATCGGTGATCGCCGGTTCGCCGATCTGCGTCCTCTGGTGCAGCCATGACCGCCATGACCACCGCCCGAGCCACGGTGCATGCCTCGGCGGCGTCACCGTACGGAGCCTCGGACCCGCGCCAGGAGGGCCCCGCCGATCTACGGCTGGTCGCCCCCGCGCTGGCGGCCTGGGCGGCCGCGGCGATCGCTCTGGGAGTCCCTGGCGGCGGGGTGGCGGCGGTCTGTGCCGTGGCCGTCGTGCTGGCGGCTCTCGTGTGGGCTGTGGCGCGGCGCAGGGCGGAGCGTGCAGCGGCGCCCGAGGCCGCGGGCGTCGCCGGGCGGGCGCCTGCGCCGCGGCGGCCCGCGGCACCCGGCGTCTGGTCGGCCGGTGCGCTGGCCGCCCTCGCGGCGGTGCTGCTCTGTGCCGCGGCGGGGGCCGCGTCCGCGGCGCTGCATGCGGCGGATCTGCGGCGAGGCCCGCTGCCCGTATGGTCACAGCGGTATGCCCGGATGACGGTCGACCTGGAGGTGACCGGCGATCCACGGCTGACCCGGCCCAGGGTGCGCGGATCCCAACGGACGCCCCCGGCGCTGGTGTTCACCGCCGACACCGTACGCGTGACCGCACCGGACGGCGCGGTCACGGCCGCCCGTACGCCGGTCCTGGTCGTCGTCCAGCAGCACCGCGGCGACCGCGCAGCGGGGGCAGGGCGGGGCACCGGGGCAGATTCGGCAGCCACACCACCGGGTCCGCACCTCCGCGATCAGGACCGCGGCGGGCTGTCCGCTGCATGGCGCGGACTGCTGCCGTCGACCCGGATCCGTATGGTGGCCCGCTCCGCACCGCCGATGTCGACCGGCGACCAGGTAGCCGCGGTCCTCCGGACCACCGCCGAGGCGCCGCCGCTGAAGATCGGCCCACCATCCGCCCTTCAGCAGCTGGCCGGAAGCCTGCGCGCCGGGCTCAGGGAGGCCACCGACACCCTGCGTCCCGATGCCCGAGCGCTGCTGCCCGGCCTAGTCGTGGGGGACACCTCACGGGTGCCGCCGGACCTCGACGACGCCTTCCGCGCCACCGACCTGACGCATCTGCTCGCCGTATCCGGCAGCAATCTGACGATCGTGCTCGCCCTGCTGATCGGCCCGCCCCATCTCGCGGTACGTGCCGAACGCCGCGGGCTGGCACCGCGCCTGGGCCTGTCGCTGCGCAGCACCGCCCTCATCGGCGGCGCGCTCGCCCTCGTCTTCGTGGTGGTGTGCCGCCCGGACCCGAGCGTGCTGCGGGCCGCCGCCTGCGGGCTGATCACGCTGCTGGCGATCGGTTCCGGACGCCGCCGCTCGCTGCTTCCCGCGCTCGCCGCCGCGGTCCTGCTCCTGATCCTCTACGACCCCTGGCTGGCCCGCAGTTACGGCTTTCTGCTCTCCGTCCTGGCCACGGGCGCGCTGCTCCTGCTCGCCCCACGGTGGAGCGCCGCCCTGCAGCGCCGCGGGATGCCGCCCCGCCTCGCCGAGGTGATCGCCGCCGCGGCCGCCGCGCAGGCGATCTGCGCACCCGTCGGGGCGGTGATCGCCGCCCGCGTCGGGCTGGTCGCGGTGCCCTGCAACCTGCTGGCCGAACTGGCCGTCGCGCCCGCGACCGTCCTCGGCTTCGCGGCCCTCGCCGCGGCCCCGGTCGCCCCGCCGGCCGCCCAGGCGCTGGCCTGGTGCGCGGGCTGGCCCGCCGAGTGGATCGCCGGCATCGCCCGTACGGGGGCCGCGCTGCCGGGTGCGGAGTTCGACTGGCCGGGCGGCTGGACGGGCGGGCTGCTGCTGGCCGCCGCCACCCTCGCCCTGGTGCTGGTGGGCCGCAGGTTGTCCCGCCGCCCGTGGCTGTGCGTGGTCTGCGCACTGGCCCTGGTTCTGGCGATCTGGAGCCCGGCCCCCTTCACTCGAGTTCTCACCGGGTGGCCGCCGCCCGGATGGCGGGCAGTGGTCTGCGACGTGGGGCAGGGGGACGGGCTGGTCCTGTCGGCCGGGGACGGTACGGCACTGGTGGTGGACACCGGCCCCGAGCCCCGCGCCATCGACCGCTGCCTCACCGACCTGGGCGTTCGCCGTATCCCGCTGCTCGTCCTGACACATTTCCACGCCGACCATGTGGACGGGCTCCCCGGGGCGCTACGCGGCCGGACGGTCGGCGCGATCGAGACCACCACCCTGCAGGAGCCGCCGGGCCAGGCCGAGTTCGTACGCCATACGGCCGCGGCCGCCCGGGTGCCGGTCATCCGCGCGGCATCGGGTGAGCGGCGCCGTCTCGGGCCGCTGGCCTGGGAAGTCCTCTGGCCGCCGGCCCCTGTGGCCCCCGGGGCGTCGGCCCCCACACCCCCGTCACCCGCAGATTACGGCCCCAACGACGCCAGCATCACCCTGCTCGTCCGTACCGGTGGGCTCACCCTCCTGCTGCTGGGTGACCTCGAACCACCCGCCCAGCAGGCCCTGTTGGCCGCTCACCCGGAGCTGGCCGCCGTAGACGTCCTCAAGGTGGCGCACCACGGCTCCGCCTATCAGGATCCCGGGCTGATGCGCAGGCTGGCACCGCGCCTGGCGCTCGTCTCAGCCGGTGCCGACAACCCGTATGGCCATCCGGCCTCCCGCACCATCGGAGCGCTGCGCGCCCAGGGCGCCGGGGTGCTGCGCACGGACACCGATGGCGCCATCGCGGTGCTCGGTACCCGGGAGCGGCTCTCCGCGACGGTCAGCGGCCACCGGGCCACAGGGCGCCGACGCACGCGCCGTCGAAACACAGGCCACCCCGTCGAAGCCGGTCACCCCAGGGCCGGCGGACGGTGTCCGACAGGCCCTGTCGGTCGGCGCAGGGCACGTGCCCGTACGTCCGCGCGACCGCGGCGGCCACCAGCCCGGCCGCGGACGACCAGAGGTCCGTCTGCCGCCGCCGTCATGGGGGCCGTCTCAGGGAGACGGCCGTTCACTCCGCCTCCCGCCACCCCTCGTACTCCGCCGCGAGCGCGTCCAGGTGCGCCGGGTCGTGGGCGGCGTCCGGGTCCTCGACGACCACCAGCCACTGGGCATCCTCCGCGTCGTCCTCACCGGCCAGCGCGTCGCGTACGAGCTGGGGTTCCTCGGCGAGGCCGCACCGCTCGACCAGGGTCTCGGCCAGCTCCTCCGCCGCGTCGCGGTCGGGCAGCACCAGGACGTGTCGCAGGTGGTGTCGTACGTGTTGTGCATCGCTCACCGGACCATTGTCCGGCACCGGGACGACGGTCCGAGCGGCGGTCCGAGCGGGGGGTCCGAGCGGCAGCCCGGCGTGCCCACCGGCCCCGCCGCGGAGGTCTCTCCGGGGGCCACCCCAGAGACAGCCCGGGCGGCACTGTCAGTGGGCCGTGGGATGCTGGACCGCGATGGCCAGGAAGACAGCTAACGACGACCCGCTCGCCCCCGTCACGATCGCGGTGGGCCAGGAAGAACTGCTGCTGGATCGCGCCGTGCAGCAGGTGGTGGCGGCCGCCCGCGCGGCCGACGCGGACACCGACGTACGCGACCTCACCTCCGACCAGTTGCAGCCCGGTACCCTCGCCGAGCTGACCAGCCCCTCGCTCTTCGCCGAGCGCAAGGTCGTGGTGGTGCGCGGCGCCCAGGACCTCTCCGCGGACACCATCAAGGACGTCAAGGGATATCTCGGCGCGCCCGCCGAGGAGATCACCCTGGTGCTGCTGCACGCCGGAGCCGCCAAGGGCAAGGGCCTGCTGGACGCCGCCCGCAAGGCCGGTGCGCGCGAGGTGGCCTGCCCCAAGATGACGAAACCGGCCGACCGGCTGGCCTTCGTCCGGGGCGAGTTCCGCTCCCTCGGCCGCTCCGCGACACCGGAGGCATGCCAGTCCCTGGTCGATGCGATCGGCAGTGATCTGCGGGAGCTGGCCTCGGCGTGTTCGCAGCTGACCGCCGATGTCGAGGGCACGATCGACGAGGCCGTCGTCGGGCGCTACTACACGGGCCGCGCCGAGGCGTCGAGCTTCACGGTCGCGGACCGCGCCGTGGAGGGCCGGGCCGCCGAGGCTCTGGAGGCGCTGCGCTGGGCGATGTCCACCGGCGTCGCCCCCGTCCTGATCACCAGCGCGCTCGCCCAGGGTGTGCGCGCCATCGGCAAGCTGGCCTCCGCTCCGCGCGGCGCCCGCCCCGGCGACCTCGCCCGCGATCTGGGCATGCCGCCGTGGAAGATCGACCGGGTGCGGCAGCAGATGCGCGGCTGGACGGCGGACGGTGTCGCGACGGCGCTGCTGGCGGTTGCCGAGGCCGACGCGGGCGTCAAGGGCGGCGGGGACGACCCCGAATACGCCCTGGAGAAGGCCGTAGTGGCGATCGCCCGCGCGGCACGCTCCCGCTCCCGCTAACCGGCCAGACGAGCCGAGCCCACCCGTAACGCCGATGCCGAGCTCACCCGCAACCCCGAGCCGAGCTCACCCGTAACTCCCGGCTGGCGCGCAACCTCTGGCGAACACATAACCCCTAGGGGATGTTCGAACAGATCCCCTAGGGGATGCGAGGGCCCCCTGCGGGTCCACAACGCAAGGCCGCCCGGCGGTATTCCGCCCATTCCGCCAGCGCGCCATCCGAACCGTCATCGTGCCCGCGACCGTGAGCGCGCCTCCGACCGTCATCTCGCCCCGACCCTCAGCGTGCCCCCGATGTCCGGAGCTGCTTCAGGGTCTCCGTGGCGCTGCTCTTCAGCATGGTCGCCACCTCGGTGGAGCTCGGTTGCTTGGTGGAGCCGCTGGTCGAGGTGTAGCTCGACCAGGTCGACTGGTACGTCATCCAGCCGTCGCGGACGCCGAGGATCACATACGAGCTGCCGCTGCTGCCGTTCTCCTTCCGCGTCACCAGAAAAGCCTCGTCGCCGAGGCCCGCCACCGGCTCGACCGTGTAGCCGCCCGAGACGTCCTGCTTCTCGTACGCGCGGTAGCCGTCCGCGAACTCCGGCTCCGGATCGGTCTTTTTGTGCAGCGTGGCGGTGCTGTAGACGAAGGTCGAGGAGTAGTCGGAGCTGCTCGCTTTCTCCTGCTCCATCGAGATGTCGCACCACATGGTGTCCATCGACTTCTCCTGGGCGCCGCTGTGCCTCGGATTGGGGTCCTTCGAGGCCGTGCCGGTGTACTGCTTCGGCTTGTAGTGGGCGTCCTTGAAGGCCGTCAGCGAGGTGGCCGCGCAGAGATCGCTGGTGTACGAGTAGCCCGCGAGGTCGGGGCTGGGCTCGGAGGAGAAGGCCCCGGCGGCGAACATCACGGAGGCCCACACCGCGGAGGCGGCGACCGCACCACCGACCGCCCACAGCCAGCCGGACGCGCCCCGGCCCGGGGCTGCCCCGGGAGAGCCCGGCGCCGCCAGGGGGGTGCTTGGTGTGCCCACCGCCGGATAGCCGTATCCGCCGCCTCCGTGTGACGGGGGCTGCTGCGCGTACGGATTCTGCTGCGCGGGCGCAGGGGCGGGCAGCTGTCCGTACGGATTGGACTGTGGCTGCGGCTGTGGCTGCGCGTAGGGATTGTTCGGGTCCCCCGATATGGACATGTTCGCTCCCCCGAGACGGATATTCCCGAAGGTTAGCGGACCCGGATGGAAGCTCAACCACGACGGAAAACGAAAAACCCCGCCCGCCCCCGGGGAATGGGGGCGGGCGGGGCCTTCGTACAACGTGTTCGCGGCGCCGGGGCGGGGTCCGTGGGATCCGCCGGCCGGGCCGGGTGCGCCGCACCCGCGTGGCGAACGCAGGCCGTGTGCGGCGCGGTGGTGCATCGGTCAGGGAGCGGAGAGAGGGGCCGCTGAGTCCCCGACCGCAGGGGTGGACCGTCCGGAGACGGGCCGAGGGATGGACCGAACGGTGGACCAGGTGGATCGCAACGTAGATCGAATGGTCCGGCTCAGGTCCGGGTCCTGCAGGTCAGGCGAAGGTTCAGCCCTTGAGGGACGCGACCTTCTTCGCCAGCGCCGACTTCTTGTTGGCGGCGGCGTTCTTGTGGATGACACCCTTGCTGACGGCCTTGTCGAGCTTCTGGGCCGCCACGGCCTGGGCGGCGGTGGCCTTCTGCAGGTCGCCGGCCTCGATGGCCTCGCGGGTGCGACGGATCGAGGTCTTCAGAGCGGACTTGACAGCCTTGTTGCGCTGACGAGCCTTCTCGTTGGTCTTGATCCGCTTCATCTGGGACTTGATGTTCGCCACGAAAGAGCCTTTTCAGGTTCGTTGGAGTTTCGAGTTGCGCCCCGTACCGAGACCCCCTACAGGGACCCGTGTGGAGACCCGTACTGAGAGAGGGCACGAAGCGCAGTGGACCAGGCTACCAGCAGGGTCTTCGGCCTCCCAAACCGGGCCGGACCTGCCGCCGGACCCGCCCCGGGCCGGCCGCCGGAACACCGCCTGCGCCGCCCTCGGCGCCGCCCAAACCGGACCGCGGACGCCGCGCATGGGACCATAGGGGGAGACATCACATACGAGTCCCGCCTACCCGCGTTCACTGAATGGACCCTGCGTGCCCGCGACCCCTACGAACGTGCCGGAGCCGAGCCGTACCGACCCGGCTCTCCTCCGTAACTTCTGCATCATCGCGCACATCGACCACGGCAAGTCGACGCTCGCCGACCGGATGCTCCAGCTGACCGGCGTCGTCGACCAGCGGCAGATGCGCGCGCAGTACCTCGACCGCATGGACATCGAGCGCGAGCGCGGCATCACGATCAAGTCCCAGGCGGTCCGGCTGCCCTGGAGCCCCAGCGAGGGCGAAGAGGCCAGTGGCACCACCCACATCCTCAACATGATCGACACCCCGGGCCACGTCGACTTCACCTACGAGGTGTCCCGCTCGCTCGCCGCGTGCGAGGGCTGCATCCTGCTCGTCGACGCAGCTCAGGGCATCGAGGCGCAGACCCTCGCCAACCTCTACCTGGCGATGGAGAACGACCTCACGATCATCCCCGTCCTCAACAAGATCGACCTGCCGGCCGCGCAGCCCGAGAAGTTCGCCGCCGAGCTGGCGAACCTCGTCGGCTGCGACCCCGAGGACGTCCTGAAGGTCTCCGCCAAGACCGGCGTCGGTGTCCCCGAGCTGCTGGACAAGGTCGTCCGCGAGGTACCGCCCCCGGTCGGCGTCAAGGACAGCCCCGCCCGCGCGATGATCTTCGACTCGGTCTACGACGCCTACCGCGGCGTGGTGACGTACGTGAAGGTCGTCGACGGCACGCTGAGCAAGCGTGAGCGGATCAAGATGATGTCCACGGGCGCGGCTCACGAGCTGCTGGAGATCGGGACGAACTCGCCGGAGATGAAGGCGGCCGACGGTCTTTCCGTCGGTGAGGTCGGCTATCTGATCACCGGTGTGAAGGACGTCCGCCAGTCCAAGGTCGGCGACACCATCACCCAGCTCAGCAAGGGTGCCCAGGAGGCGCTCGGCGGCTACAAGGACCCGAAGCCGATGGTGTTCTCGGGCCTGTATCCGCTGGACGGCTCGGACTACCCGGAGCTGCGCGAGGCGCTGGACAAGCTCCAGCTCAACGACGCCGCGCTGGTCTACGAGCCGGAGACCTCCGCCGCCCTCGGCTTCGGCTTCCGCGTCGGCTTCCTCGGTCTGCTGCACCTCGAGGTCATCCGCGAGCGCCTGGAGCGCGAGTTCGGCCTCGATCTGATCGCCACCGCGCCCAACGTGGTCTACCGGGTGGACATGGAGGACGGTGCCGAGCACATCGTCACCAACCCCAGCGAGTTCCCGATCGGCAAGATCGACAAGGTGCACGAGCCGGTCGTACGGGCCACGATCCTGGCGCCGAGCGAGTTCATCGGCGCGATCATGGAGCTGTGCCAGAACCGCCGCGGCACGCTGCTCGGCATGGACTACCTCTCCGAGGACCGGGTCGAGATCCGCTACACCCTGCCGCTCGCCGAGGTCGTCTTCGACTTCTTCGACCAGTTGAAGTCGAAGACCCGCGGCTATGCGTCGCTGGACTACGAGCCCACCGGTGAGCAGACGTCCGACCTGGTCAAGGTCGACATCCTGCTGCACGGCGACAAGGTCGACGCGTTCTCCGCGATCACCCACAAGGACAAGGCGTACGCCTACGGTGTGCGGCTGGTCGCCAAGCTTCGTGAGCTGATCCCGCGGCAGAACTTCGAGGTGCCGATCCAGGCCGCCATCGGCAGCCGGGTCATCGCCCGTGAGACGGTCCGCGCCATCCGCAAGGACGTCCTCGCCAAGTGCTACGGCGGTGACATCTCCCGTAAGCGGAAGCTGCTGGAGAAGCAGAAGGAAGGCAAGAAGCGGATGAAGATGGTCGGCAACGTGGAGGTCCCGCAGGAGGCCTTCATCGCGGTGCTGTCCTCGGACTCCGAAGGCGACGCCAAGGCGAAGAAGTAGAAGTAGCCGAAGCGGAACCAGCAGAAGTAACCGGGCGGTAAGGCGAGGAAGCCGCCCAACAGCGAGCCGAAGCGGCGACCCGCGCCAATCGGTACGCGTCGGCGCAGAGCAGGGCGTCGGTCCCCATGGGGCCGGCGCCCTGTCGGCTGTCCGGGTGGGTGCCGCGGCGGATACGGAGCGTGGCGTGGCCGGCGCTGTACCGTCCGTATTACTGGTGTGGCCTGCGGGTTTGTGTGTGGTCGAGCTCTCTGCGGGGTGGCGCGTGTGTCACATACACCTATCGCACTGGTCACATCGTGAACGAGTCGGCCGCAGCCCCTTACGCGGCGGCGAAACGCGCTCTACTCTGATCACTGCTCAAAGGTTACTCGCGAGTCACCAGCAACGAAGCGGGCCCCGGAGGATGCCGTGACGGACACCCACACGCTGATCGAAAGCCGGCCGCCCTCGGTGGCGAACCTCTTCCTGGAGCGGGTCGCGGCCACTCCCGATATCGAGGCCTACCGGTATCCCGTCCCATCCGCCTCGGGCAGCGGCCCGGACGACTGGAAGGCGCTCTCCTGGGCCCAGGCCGCGGAGCGGGTCTACGCCGCCGCTGCCGGCCTGATCGCCCTGGGCGTGCAGCCCGAGGAGCGGGTGGCGCTGGCCGCCAACACCCGCGTCGACTGGATCCTCGCCGACCTCGGTGTGCTGTGCTCCGGCGCCGCCACCACCACCGTCTACCCCAGCACCAACGCCGAGGAGACGGCCTACATCCTGGCCGACTCCGGCAGCCGGGTGCTGATCGCGGAGGACGCCGGACAGCTCGCCAAGGCCCGTGAGAAGCGCGCCGAACTGCCCGATCTGGCGCATGTCGTCGTCATCGAGGAGGCCGACGCGCAGCCCGCAGAGGGCGACCCGGAGGGCTGGGTCCTCTCGCTCGCCGAGCTGGAGCGGCTCGGCGCCGACCATCTGGAGAAGAACCCGGGCTGTGTGAAGGAGCGGGTCGCCGCGCTGCGCGCCGACCAGCTGGCGACGGTGATCTACACCTCCGGGACCACCGGCCGCCCCAAGGGCGTACGGCTGCCGCACGACAACTGGTCGTACATGGCCCGCGCGATCGAGGCGACCGGGATGGTCGCCGAGGAGGACGTGCAGTACCTGTGGCTGCCGCTGGCGCATGTCTTCGGCAAGGTGCTCACCGCGGGGCAGATCGCGGTCGGGCATGTGATCGCCGTGGACGGCCGGGTCGACAAGATCATCGAGAATCTGCCGGTGGTGCGGCCGACCTACATGGCGGCGGTGCCGCGGATCTTCGAGAAGGTCTACAACGGTGTCGCGGCCAAGGCACGGGCGGGCGGCGGCGCCAAGTACAAAATCTTCCAGTGGGCGGCCGGCGTGGCCCGCGAGTACGCCAAGGTCTCGCAGGACAACTTCAAGCGCACCGGCAGCACCTCGGTGCCATTCGCGCTCGGCGCCAAGCACAAGATCGCCGACACGCTCGTCTACGGCAAGCTGCGCGAGGCGTTCGGCGGCCGGCTGCGCGCCGCGGTCTCCGGCTCCGCCGCGCTTTCGCCGGAGATCGGCTACTTCTTCGCCGGCGCCGGCATCCACATCCTGGAGGGCTACGGCCTGACGGAGTCCAGCGCCGCCAGCTTCGTCAACCCCGGCGAGTCGTACCGCACCGGAACGGTCGGCAAGCCGCTGCCCGGCACCGAGGTGCGGATCGCCGAGGACGGCGAGATCCTGCTGCGCGGCCCCGGCATCATGGAGGGCTACCACGGCCTGCCGGAGAAGACCTCCGAGGTCCTGGAGCCGGACGGCTGGTTCCACACCGGTGACATCGGCGAACTGTCCGCGGACGGCTTCCTGCGGATCACCGACCGCAAGAAGGACCTGATCAAGACCTCGGGCGGCAAGTACATCGCGCCGGCCGAGGTGGAGGGCCAGTTCAAGGCGGTCTGCCCGTTCGTCTCCAATGTGCTGGTGCACGGCGCCAACCGGAACTTCTGCACCGCGCTGATCGCCCTCGACGAGCCGACGATCATGGGCTGGGCGAAGGAGCACGGCCTGGAGGGCAGGACCTACGCCGAGGTCGTCGCCACCGACCAGGTCCGTGCGCTGGTCGACGGCTATGTCGAGCGGGTCAACGAGGGTCTGCAGCGCTGGCAGCAGATCCGCAAGTTCCGGCTGCTGCCGCGTGACCTGGACATCGAGCACGGCGAGGTGACGCCCAGCCTCAAGGTCAAGCGACCGGTCGTGGAGCGGGCGTTCAAGGACCTGCTGGACGAGATGTACGCGGGGTCGCGGGAGGCGTGACGCACGGCGCGGGCCGGACCGGAAGGAACGCAGAACCTCCCGGTCCGCGGCTCGCGGGTCCGTCGTACGGGGCGGCGCGGAGCGGAGGGAGCCGCTCTCGCGCCGCCCCGTAGGCGTGTTCCGGTGCGTGCAGATGTTCTGCACGGTGCCCCTGTGTGCGGGTGAGGTACCGACCATGCCGCCCCGCGCGTCGGCCAACTGCCATGGCGCGTCGGCCTAATCCTCCGCCGCGGCTACCCACTTCGGTGACTCGTCGCTTATGGCCGCCCTCTGTCTGTCACTCTGTCCGTGGCGCATCCGGCGCTGTAGCGGAGCTGCTCGGGAGTTGGTCAATGAGGACGACAACTTCGGTTCAACGGGACGACGTCGCGAGAACGGCGGCCGGCGGCCGCTCCCTGCGGGCCGGCCTGCCCGGGGACCCGCGGGCCGCCGCCTCCGCCCGGCAGTTCGTCCGGGCCGCGTTCGCCGACTGGACCGCCCAGGGGCTGCCCGGCGCCGAAGGCCTCACCGACCGCCTCGTGGACGAAGCGGTGCTGCTGGTCAGCGAGTTGGTCACCAACGCCGTGGTGCACGCCGGCACCGCCGTCGAACTGTGCTGCCGGCTGGAGGAGCCGGTGCACCAGCCGGGCCTTGGGGCGTACCCGGACAGCGACAAGGACCCCGGCCTGCCACCGGGCGCGACCGACCCCGACGACAGCTCACGGCCCGGCGTCGTCATCGAGGTCTCCGACCACCACTCCGCACGCCCGGTGCGCAGCCACGAGACCTCCGACGGCGGCTCGGTCTCGGAAAGCGGCGGGCACGGCCTGCAGCTGGTCGGCGCGGTCGCCGAATCCTGGGGCATCACCTACCGCCGCGCCATGAAGACGGTGTGGTTCCGGCTGTCCGCGGGCGCCCCGGAGGGCGGCGTACGGCCCGAGCTGGAAGCCGACTTCGACAGCCAGATGCTGCGGCACGGACTGCGGGCCGCCGAACTCCTCGCCCCGGCACCGCGCCGCGCCACCCGCCACGACGCCGACACCGACTGGCTCCACCAGGGCGCCCTCTCCTTCCTCGCCGAAGCCTCCGACCTGCTCTCCGGCCAGCTCGACGCCGACCAGGTCGCCTCCCTCGCCGCCCAGCTGACGGTGCCGCGGCTCGCCGACTGGTGCGCGGTGTGGCTGTACGACGGCGACGGCGGCGCGCCCGGACGCGGGATAGCCGCGGACGGCGACGCCCAGCGGCTCGCCCGCGTTTGGCACTCCAACGAGAGCCGGATCGATTCGCTGCGCACCGCCCTGGAGAAGCAGCCGCCGGCACGCCCGGACGGCGCGCCGGCCGGCGCGTGCAGCACCCCCACGGCCGCCCCCTGGCCCTGGCCGCACGAACCGGGCGGATACGAGTCCGGCGGCGCCGCCCTGGCCTGCCCCCTGGTGGCCGGCGGCCGCCGGCTCGGCACACTGCTGCTCGGCCGGGCCGGCCTGCTGCGCTTCCCCGACGAGGTCCTCGGCCTCATCGAGGACCTCTGCCGCCGGGTCGCCCGCGCCGTGGCCACCGCCCGCGCCTACAGCCGCCAGGAGCGCATCAGCCAGGTCCTCCAGCGCAGGCTGCTGCCCCGGGGCCGCGCCCTGGTGCCCGGCGTGGAGTCGGCGGTCGTCTACGAACCGCGCGAGGGAGCCTGGGCGGGCGGCGACTTCTGGGACCTGTTCGACGCCGGCGACGGCCGCTGGTGCTTCGCCCTCGGCGACGTCTGCGGCAGCGGCCCCGAGGCGGCCGCGGTGACCGGCCTGGCCCGGCCCGTGCTGCGGCTGCTGGCCCGCGACGGCTTCGGCGTCTCGGAGGTGCTCGACCGGCTCAACAAGACGATGGCCCGGGAGGCGGCGGACTCCGTCGCGGCCGTCGCGGCGGCCGTCGCGGCGGCCGGCGCCGGGGCGGAAGCGCCCGTCGAGATCCGCGACGAGGGCGAACAGGCCCGCTTCCTGTCCCTCCTCTACGGCGAGATCGTCCCGTACGGCGGCTCCGGCGGCGCCCGCTGCACCCTCGCCAGCGCCGGCCATCCGCTGCCGCTGGTGCTCGGCGTCGACGGCGCCGTCCGGGTCGTCGCGGCGCCGCAGATGCTGCTGGGCGTCGTCGAGGACGCCTCGTACGTCAGCGAGTCCTTCGACCTCTGCCCCGGCGAGACGCTGCTGTGCGTCACGGACGGGGTGACCGAGCGCCGCTCGGGACGGCACCAGTTCGACGACGAGGACGGCCTGGCCAAGGCCCTCGCCCAGGCTGCCGGACTCGGCGCCACCGCCATCGCCGACCACATCCGCAACGCCGTCCACGCCTTCGCCCCGAACCCGCCGGACGACGACCTGGCCCTGCTGGTCCTCCAGACGGCGGCGGAAGCGCCGTAAGGCCCGTCCGGCGAGGGATCCGGTCCGGCGCCGCATGACGGACAATGGACCCCATGCCTTCCGCACTGCCTGATGGTGAGCCGATGCCCGACGACGGGGCGCTGCCCGGCCATGCGCTGACGGGTGCCGCCGAACGGCCCCTCGGCTTCTATCTGCACGTGCCGTACTGCGCCACCCGCTGCGGCTACTGCGATTTCAACACCTACACCGCCGGCGAGCTGCGCGGCTCCGGCGGTGCGCTCGCCTCCCGGGACAACTACGCCGACACCGTCGTGGCGGAGATCCGGCTCGCCCGCAAGGTGCTCGGCGACGACCCGCGCCCCATCGAGACGGTCTTCGTGGGCGGCGGCACGCCCACCCTCCTGCCCGCCGCCGACCTCGGCCGGATGCTGGCCGCCCTCCGCGACGAGTTCGGCCTGGCACCGCACGCCGAGATCACCACCGAGGCCAACCCGGAATCCGTCGACCCGCGCTACCTCGCCGAGCTGCGCGCGGGCGGCTTCAACCGGGTCTCCTTCGGCATGCAGAGCGCCCGCCGGCACGTCCTCAAGATCCTCGACCGCACGCACACCCCGGGCCGCCCCGAGGCGTGCGTCGCGGAAGCCCGCGCGGCCGGTTTCGACCACGTCAACCTCGACCTGATCTACGGCACACCGGGCGAGAGCGACGACGACTGGCGCGCGTCCCTGGACGCGGCGATCGGCGCCGGCCCCGACCACGTCTCCGCCTACGCCCTGATCGTCGAGGAGGGCACCCAGCTGGCCCGCCGCATCCGCCGCGGCGAGGTCCCCATGACCGACGACGACGTACACGCCGACCGCTATCTCATCGCCGACGAACGCCTCGCCGCGGCCGGCTTCACCTGGTACGAGGTCTCCAACTGGGCCACCACCCAGGCCGCCCGCTGCCGCCACAACGAGCTCTACTGGACCGGCGCCGACTGGTGGGGCGCGGGCCCCGGCGCACACAGCCACATCGGCGGCGTGCGCTGGTGGAACGTCAAGCACCCCGGCGCCTACGCCCAGGCCCTGACCGAGGGCCGCTCCCCGGGCGCCGGCCGCGAGATCCTCCCCGACGAGGACCGCCGCGTCGAACGCATCCTCCTGGAACTCCGCCTGGCGGACGGCTGCCCGCTGGCCCTCCTCGCCCCGGCGGGTGCCCGCGCCGCGGCCCGCGCCCTGGCGGACGGGCTGCTGGAGCCCGGCCCGTACGAGAACGGCCGGGCCGTACTGACACTGCGCGGACGGCTGCTCGCGGACGCGGTGGTGCGCGACCTGGTGGACTGACCACCGACCGCGCCCGGCGGCCCGCCCGCCGGCACCGGCCCGGCGGCTAGCCGCCGATCTCCGGCGCCGTGACGAAATCGATCAGTTCCTCCACCCTCCCCAACAGCGCCGGCTCCAGATCCCGGTACGACCGCACCCCGGACAGGATCCGCTGCCAGGCCGCGCCCGTGTTCTCCGGCCAGCGCAGCGCGCGGCACACACCCGTCTTCCAGTCCTGGCCGCGCGGCACGGACGGCCAGGCCGGGATGCCGACGGACGCCGGCTTCACGGCCTCCCAGACATCGATGTACGGATGGCCGACGACCAGCACATTCGCGTCCGTGACCGACGCCGCGATACGGGACTCCTTCGAACCGGGCACCAGGTGGTCGACCAGGACGCCGAGCCGGGCGTCCGGGCCGGGCGAGAAGGAACGGACGATCGCCGGAAGGTCGTCGATGCCCTCCAGGTACTCCACGACGACGCCCTCGATCCGCAGGTCGTCGCCCCAGACCCGCTCCACCAGCTCCGCGTCGTGCCGGCCCTCCACGTAGATACGGCCGGCCCGCGCGACCCGGGCCCGCGCACCGGGGACGGCCAGCGAGCCGGAGGCGGTGCGCCGCGGCCCCTGCTGCTGCGGAGCCGGCGGCCGTACGAGGGTGACGACCTTGCCCTCCAGGAGGAAGCCGCGCGGTGCCATGGGGAAGACCCGGTGTTTGCCGAAGCGGTCCTCCAGCGTCACGGTCGGCCCCTGGGCGGTCTTCTCGCAGCGGATCACGGCCCCGCAGAAGCCCGTGGTGACCTCCTCGACCACGAGATCCGGCTCGGCCGCCACCTCGGGCGCCGGCCGCTGCTTCTTCCAGGGCGGGGTGAGATCGGGGCTGTAACGCTTGCTGTGCATGGCGGCGGGACCTGTTTCTCGGGGCTGGCGACTTCGGCTGGGGGCCCGGGAGCTGTGTTCCCCCGGGCGTGTGCAGCCGGTCGGGGACCGGGTGCGGGGACGCGAAGGACGGTAGGACGACTGGGCCGATCAGGCGCGGGACACGCCGAAGCGGGCGGCCAGCGCGTCGCGTTGCTCACGGACGAACCGGGCATTCACCACGGCGCCGTGCCCCGGTACGTACACCGCGTCCGCACCACCGAGGGCCAGCAGCCGGTCCAGGGCCGCCGGCCACTGGTGCGGCAGCGCGTCGCCGCCCGCCTGGGGTTCGCCGGACTCCTCGACCAGGTCGCCGCAGAAGACGATCTCCGGGTCGCCGCCCCGGCCCGGCACCAGAACGGCCAGGTCATGGGCCGTATGCCCGGGACCCACGTTGGCGAGCAGCACCGGACGGCCACCGAGATCGACGGTCAGCTCGCCATGGACGTGGTGATGCGGGCGGACCACCAGATCGGCCGCCTCCGCGGCGGCATCCGGCTCGACACCGTGCCGCACCGCGCTCCGCCGCAGCTCCTCGCGGTCGCGCTCCAGCAGCTCGGCCAGGCCGGCCGCGCCGAACACCTTCACCCCCGCGAACGCGGCGGTGCCCAGCACATGATCGAAATGCGGATGGGTGAGAGCGACATGCGTCACTTCCCGGCCCAGCACCCCGCGGATCGCGCGCCGCAGATCCGCGCCGTCCCGGATGCTCGCACCGGTGTCGACGATCATCACTCCGGTCTCTCCGGCGATGACCCCGATCGTCTCGTCCCAGCCCGGCATCCGGCGCCGCGCGACACCGTCACCGAGCCGTTCCCAGCCGGCCTCTTCCCAACCGGCGTTTTCCCCAGCAGTGTGCATACCGAGACGCTAGCTCTCCCGCGATAGCGTTGCCCGACGATTGCCCCCGTGGAACGGCTGTTCACGGCCCGGGGGCAGGTAGCCGGCCGGTCCCTGGGCAGGTACGGGATACGGCCGCTCTTGCCGTGGCCGTGCTACTCGGCCGTACACTGGCTCAGGGCCTGGCACTCGGCCCGTGTGAGTGCCAAGCGAGTCGGAAGTGGCGGAACGGCCGGACTGGAGGTGCGCAGGATGCTCAGTGAACGCAGGCTCGAAGTGCTGCGCGCCATCGTCCAGGACTACGTCGGGACCGAGGAGCCGGTCGGCTCCAAGGCCCTCACCGAGCGCCATCAGCTCGGCGTCTCCCCGGCCACGGTCCGCAACGACATGGCAGTCCTGGAGGACGAGGGATTCATCGCCCAGCCGCACACCAGCGCAGGCCGGATCCCGACCGACAAGGGCTACCGCCTGTTCGTCGACAAGCTCGCCGCCGTCAAGCCGCTGTCCTCCCCGGAACGGCGCGCCATCCAGAACTTCCTGGACGGCGCCGTCGACCTGGACGACGTGGTGGGCCGCACGGTCCGGCTGCTGGCGCAGCTGACCCGGCAGGTCGCGGTCGTGCAGTACCCGTCACTGACCCGGTCCACGGTCCGGCATGTCGAGCTGCTGGCGCTGGCCCCGGCCCGGCTGATGCTCGTACTGATCACGGACACCGGACGGGTCGAGCAGCGGCTGGTCGACTGCGAGACGCCGTTCGCCGAAACGTCGCTGGCGGATCTGCGGGCGCGGCTCAACAGCCGTGTCGTGGGGCGCAAGTTCGCGGATGTGCCGCAGCTGGTGCAGGATCTTCCGGACTCCTTCGAGCAGGACGACCGCAGCACGGTCTCGACAGTGCTGTCGGTGTTGCTGGAGACTTTGGTGGAGGAGACCGAAGAGCGCCTGGTGATCGGCGGAACCGCCAATCTCACGCGCTTCGGGCATGATTTCCCACTGACCATCCGGCCGGTGCTGGAGGCCCTTGAGGAGCATGTGGTGCTGCTCAAGCTGCTCGGGGAGGCCAAGGACTCGGGCATGACCGTACGTATCGGGCATGAGAATGCCCATGAAGGCCTGGCGTCCACATCGGTCGTCGCGGTCGGCTACGGTTCGGGCGACGAGGCAGTCGCCAAACTCGGCGTGGTCGGACCGACCCGCATGGACTACCCCGGAACGATGGGAGCGGTACGCGCAGTGGCACGTTACGTCGGACAGATCCTGGCGGAGTCGTAAGTGGCCACGGATTACTACGCGGTCCTGGGCGTTCGGCGCGATGCATCCCAGGACGAGATCAAGAAGGCTTTCCGGCGGCTTGCGCGCGAGCTGCACCCGGACGTGAACCCGGATCCCAAGACCCAGGAGCGGTTCAAGGAGATCAACGCCGCCTACGAGGTCCTGTCGGACCCGCAGAAGAAGCAGGTCTACGACCTGGGCGGCGATCCCCTCTCGCAGTCGGGCGGCGCCGGTGGCGGCGCGGGCGGCTTCGGCGCGGGCTTCGGCAACTTCTCCGACATCATGGACGCCTTCTTCGGCACGGCCTCGCAGCGCGGACCGCGCTCGCGTACCCGCCGCGGCCAGGACGCCATGATCCGGCTCGACATCGAGCTGACCGAGGCGGCCTTCGGCACGACCAAGGACATCCAGGTCGACACCGCCATCGTGTGTACGACCTGCACCGGCGAGGGCGCGGCCCCGGGCACCTCAGCGCAGACCTGTGACATGTGCCGCGGCCGCGGTGAGGTCTCGCAGGTCACCCGGTCCTTCCTCGGCCAGGTCATGACATCCCGGCCGTGCCCCCAGTGTCAGGGCTTCGGCACGGTCGTCCCGACGCCGTGCCCGGAGTGCGCGGGCGACGGGCGGATCCGCTCCCGCCGCACCCTGACCGTGAAGATCCCGGCCGGTGTCGACAACGGGACCCGCATCCAGCTCGCCGGCGAGGGCGAGGTCGGCCCCGGTGGCGGTCCGGCCGGTGACCTCTACGTCGAGATCCACGAGCTGCCGCACCCGGTCTTCCAGCGGCGCGGCGACGATCTGCACTGCACGGTCACCATCCCGATGACGGCGGCCGCGCTGGGCACGAAGTGCCCGCTGGAGACGCTGGACGGGATGGAGGAGATCGACGTCCGTCCGGGTACGCAGTCGGGCCAGTCGATCCCGCTGCACCAGCGCGGTGTCACGCATCTGCGCGGCGGCGGCCGGGGCGATCTGATCGTCCACGTCGAGGTGCAGACTCCCGGCAAGCTCGACCCCGAGCAGGAGGAGCTGCTGCGGCGGCTGGCCAAGCTCCGGGGTGAAGAACGCCCCACGGGCCAGTTTCAGCCCGGCCAGCAGGGACTCTTCTCACGGCTGAAGGACGCTTTCAACGGGCGGTAGTTGCTTCTGCCTGCCGGGGGTCCGGGGGGTGTCCCCCGGATGGGCACGGCAACGGGCGGTAGTTGCTTCCGCCGGGCCTCCGGCGGGTAGGCATTGGTCTGGGGCGCTGTGGACCCCTAGGGGATCTCCCCTAGGGGTCCACAGCGCCCCAACCCGTTCCTACCCTCCACGTCTCCCGGGAACCGGCAGGTGTCCCGAGAACCGGCCCGGCCCGTGTTCGGGACGTGGCAACAGGCGTGACACGATGTGCTCATGCCCTCCGCGCTGACCGATCTCTGCCGCTACCCGATCGTGCAGGCCCCGATGGCGGGCGGTGCCGCCCGCCCGGAGCTCGCCGCCGCCGTCAGTGAGGCCGGCGGTCTCGGCTTCCTCGCCGCCGGTTACAAAACCGCCGACGGCATGTACGAGGAGATCAAGCAGCTGCGGCGGCTGACCGGTCGGCCGTTCGGCGTCAACCTCTTCATGCCGCAGCCCACGCTCGCCGATGTCACGGCCGTCGAGGTCTACCGGGAGCAGCTGGCCGGCGAATCGGCGTGGTACGAGACCCCGCTGGGCGAGATCGATCCGCAGGGCGGCGTCGACGACGGCTACGAGGCCAAGTTGGCGATCCTGCGCGAGGACCCGGTGCCGGTGGTCTCCTTCGCCTTCGGCTGCCCCTCCCGCGCGGTGCTCGACTCGCTCGCCAAGGTCGGTACGTACACCGTCGTGACGGTGACCACCACGGCCGAGGCGCAGGCCGCGCAGTGGTCCGGCGCGGACGCCGTCTGTGTCCAGGGCATCGAGGCCGGCGGCCACCAGAGCACCCACCGCGACGACCCACAGGCCGACGGCAGCGGCGCCGGCATCGGACTGCTCTCCCTGATCGCCCAGGTCTACGAGGCGGTGCAGATCCCGATCATCGCCGCGGGCGGGCTGATGCGGGGCTCGCAGATCGCCGCGGCGCAGGCCGCCGGCGCCGCCGCGGCGCAGCTCGGCACGGCCTTCCTGATCACGCCCGAGTCGGGTGCGAACATCCTGCACAAGCAGGCGCTGACCAATCCGCTGTTCACCCGGACCGAGCTGACCCGGGCGTTCTCCGGGCGCCCGGCCCGCGGTCTGGTGAACCGTTTCCTTCGGGAGCACGGACCGTACGCCCCGGCCGCCTACCCCGCCGTCCACCACCTCACCTCGGGCCTGCGCAAGGCCGCGGCCAAGGCCGGCGACGCGCAGGGCATGGCGCTTTGGGCCGGGCAGGGGCACCGGATGGCGCGCGAGCTGCCGGCCGGGCGGCTGGTGGAGGTGCTGGTGGCCGAACTGGCCGCCGCCCGCGCCGCGTTGCAGCCCGGCGGCACCGGGGCCGCGTCATGACGGCACCGGTCTTCCTCGTCGACTCGCTCGCGGACGTACGGGCCGGCGGCACGCTGGTCCTGGACGGGCCGGAGGGCCGGCATGCGGTGTCGGTGCGCCGGCTGCGGGTCGGCGAGGAGATCGTGCTGACGGACGGCGGCGGTACCGGCGCCGAGGGCACGGTCGCGGCCGTCGAGGGCAAGGACCGGCTCACCGTCGCGGTCACCGGCGTCCGTACCGAGGAAGCGCCGACACCGCTGATCACGGTCGTGCAGGCGCTGCCCAAGGGGGACCGCGGCGAACTGGCCGTCGAGACGATGACCGAGACCGGCGTCGATGCCATCGTCCCCTGGGCGGCGGCGCGTTGCGTCACCCAATGGCGCGGCGAGCGGGCCGCCAAGTCGCTGGCGAAATGGCGTGCCACGGCGCGCGAGGCGGGCAAGCAGTCGCGCCGGCTGACCTTCCCCGAGGTCGCGGACCCGTTGACGACCAAGCAGGTGGCGGCGCTGCTCGCGGACGCCGACCTCGCCGCCGTCCTCCACGAGGAGGGCAGCGCCCCGCTCGCCACCGCCGAACTCCCCGCCACCGGCCGGATCGTGCTGGTCGTCGGACCTGAGGGCGGCGTCTCCCCGGAGGAACTCACCGCCTTCGCCGAGGCCGGCGCCAAGCCCTACCGGCTCGGCCCGACCGTCCTGCGCACCTCCACCGCAGGCACCGCCGCCACGGCGCTGCTGCTGGGCCGCACGGGACGCTGGAACTGACCTTCCGCATTGCCCGGCACACACGGCAGGCGAACCGTACGCATCGATCCTGGCACACCCCACTGACAACGCGGCGGGGGGCCCCCCCCGGCCCGGGGGGGCCCCGCCCCCCCACCGCCGTTCACGTTCGCCCCCTGCCGGCCCGGATCGGCCGGCAGGGGGTGTCAGATCACGGTTTTCAGGCCAGCAGCGCGGCGTCCAGCGTGATGTTCTTGACGCCCGCCAGGGCCTGGCTCACCGGGCAGTTCTTCTTGGCGTCCTCGGCCGCGGCCTGGAAGTCCGCTTCGGACAGACCCGGCACCTTGGCCTTGACGGTCAGCACGATGCCGGTGATGCCCTCACCCGGCTGGAAGGTGACATCGGCCTGGGTGTCGACCGTCTCGACGGTGTAGCCCTTGCCGGCCAGGCCGTGCGAGAAGGCCATGGAGTAGCAGGAGGAGTGGGCGGCCGCGATGAGCTCCTCGGGGCTGGTCTTGCCGCCCGGCTGCTCGGCGCGGGCCGGCCAGCTCACGTCGTACGTGCCGATGTTGGAGGAGGAGAGGGCGACCTGGCCCTTGCCCTCCAGGAGGTTGCCTTCCCAGTGGGTGTTGGCGGTGCGCGTGGTTGCCATGGTGCATAACTCCCGGTTGTGGGCGAAGCGGTTCGGGCCCAGCTTAGTGATCCGACGGAGGAGCCGGGCCCGCCCGCCGCGGCGTGTGACGGCCCGTCCGCGCGGCGCCGGGTGCGGTGGCCACTCGCACGGGCGCCGCCCGGTAGCATCCGAGGCCGTGCGCACCGTGCGTACGACCGAGACCCGGGAGGAGCCACCGGTGGCGGGAGAACCGCAGGCCGACTGCCTGTTCTGCAAGATCGTGGCAGGGGAGGTACCGGCGACCATCGTCCGCGAGACCGAGACCACCGTCGCGTTCCGCGACATCAACCCCCAGGCTCCGACCCACGTCCTGGTGATCCCCAAGGTGCACTACCCGGACGCGGCGACCCTCGCCGCCGCCGAACCGCAGGTCATCGCCGACATACTGCGCGAGTCCCGCGAGGTCGCCGTCGAGGACAAGGTCGAGGACCGGGGCTACCGGGTCGTCTTCAACACCGGCGCCGGCGCGGGCCAGACCGTCTTCCACGCCCATCTGCACGTGCTCAGCGGCCGCGGCCTCCAGTGGCCCCCCGGATAGTCGGTGTCCGTACGCGAACTGGTCGTCCTCGGCACCGCCAGCCAGGTCCCCACCCGACACCGCAACCACAACGGCTATCTGCTGCTCTGGGACGGCCAGGGGCTGCTCTTCGACCCCGGTGAGGGGACGCAGCGTCAGATGCTGCGGGCCGGGGTCGCCGCCCATGACCTCAACCGGATCTGCGTCACGCACTTCCACGGTGACCACTCGCTGGGCCTGGCCGGGGTGATCCAGCGGATCAACCTGGACCGGGTGCCGCACCCCGTCACCGCCCACTACCCGGCCAGCGGCCAGCGCTTCTTCGACCGGCTGCGCTATGCCACCGCCTACCGCGAGACGGTCCAGCTCACCCAGCGGCCGGTCTCCGAGGACGGCGAGCTGGACCGTTCGGCGACCTACGTCCTGCAGGCGCGGAAGCTCTCGCACCCCGTCGAGTCGTACGGCTACCGCCTGGTGGAACCGGACACCCGGCGGATGCTGCCCGACCGGCTGGCCGCGCACGGCATCTCCGGACCGGACGTCGGCAGGCTGCAGCGGGCCGGCGAGCTGAACGGCGTCACCCTCGACGAGGTGAGCGAGGTGCGGCCGGGCCAGCGGTTCGCGTTCGTGATGGACACCCGGTTGTGTTCAGGGGTGTATGCCCTCGCGGAGGGCGTGGACATGCTCGTCATCGAGTCGACGTTCCTGGACGAGGACATCCAACTGGCCGTCGACCACGGCCACTTGACGGCCGGGCAGGCCGCCGGAGTGGCCATGGACGCGGGCGTGCGGCATCTCGTGCTGACGCACTTCTCGCAGCGCTATGCCGACCCCGCGGAGTTCGAGCGGCAGGCACGCGCAACGGGATTCACCGGGGAACTCACCATCGCCCAGGACCTGATGCGCGTGCCGCTGCCCAAGAGGCGCTGACCTCGGAGGGACTGCCGGCCGTTACGGCAGGTAGTACATCGGGTTCGGCATCTTGAAGGTCCGGTCCCCGTAGCCGCCGTTCAGGTCGCTGTACTGGTCCCCGAAGTTGGCGACGATGTTGTAGCCGAGGGACTCGATGTGCTTGCGGGTGCCCGACTTGAACTCGGTGGTCGTGCAGGTGGCGCCGCACGGCAGGTACGGCGGCGGGTTCTCCTTGTTCTTCAGGTACACATGCGTACGGTCCAGCGGCACCCCGTAGCCGACGTTCTCGAGGTTGCGCACGCTCCAGTCGCGCTGCTTCTCCTTGCGGCCGGTCAGGAAGAAGACCTCGGCGCCCTTGTCGTGCGCCCAGTTGACGAGCCGGTTCATGCCGAAGACCGGGTCCATGTCGGTCGAGGCCAGGTACTTGTCCTGGCTCTCCGGGGTGAAGGCGAAGCCGACCTGGAGCTCGTAGTTGTAGGTGAGCAGGGTGGTGTCGTCCATGTCGAGGACGATGGCGGGCTTGGGGTCCCCGGCCGCGCGCTTGCCGGCCAGCGCCTTGGTCAGATACGCGCGGGCCTTGGCCTCGATGCCGTGGACCTGGCGGGCGTAGTTGCTGTCCGGGGAGGCGTAGTGCTGCCCGTCGGCCGTCACCGTGTCGCCGTAGTAGGCCTTGATCTTGTCCTGCACCTGGGTGAGGTTGGGGATCTCCTTGTCGGTGTGCGGCACCGAGTGTTCGGCGGTGGCCTGGCCCGCGCCGAACGCGGCGGTGCCGGCGACCAGGGCGGCTATCGCGGCGCCGCCGAGGCGGGCACGACGGGTGAGAACAGGGCGGCGCATGCGCGGCTCCTTCGGAGGTGTGGGGGCCCGGGTGGGTCAAGCGGTGAAACACAGACCCAGGTAGGTCTAACAGAGGCTCATTTCGGTATCTACGCGCGAAGATTCAATGGTTGGTAAAGGGTAGTGGAGGAGGGGATTCCGGAGCGGCGGTGTGGCGTGTGGCGGGCGTGTCCCGGGTGTTGACGCCCCTTGGCGCGCTCCCTAGTCTCCGTTCTCATGCATGGACGACATCTACATACGGAGAGAGGGTTGGTCGGTGGTGCCGCCGACCTCGCCATCGCCGAGGTCCGGCTCACCCCGGTCCTGGTCGCCGACCCGCCACTGCTGAACACCCAGGGCGTGCACCAGCCGTACACCCCACGACTGATCATCGAGGTGGTCACGGCGGGCGGCGCCACCGGGCTCGGCGAGACCTACGGGGACACCAAGTACCTCGACCTGGCCCGCCCGTTGGCCGGAGTGCTGATCGACAGATCGGTCACGGATCTGAACGGACTGCCCGCGCTCGCCGCCCGGGTGTGCGGCGATTCCCCGGCCGCGACCGGCGCCGACGCGGTGGACGCCGGCGGGCTGCGCGGCGTGCAGACCGCCGACAAGCTGCGGCTCTCGGTGCTCTCCGGTTTCGAGGTCGCCTGTCTGGACGCCTGGGGCCGGGCCACCGGTCTGCCCGTCCACGCGCTGCTCGGCGGCAAGGTACGTGACCAGGTCGAATACAGCGCCTACCTCTTCTACCGGTGGGCCGGCCATCCCGGTGGACGCGGTGAACGCGACGACTGGGGCGCCGCCCTCGACCCGGCCGGCATCGTCGCCCAGGCGCGACGCTTTTCGGACACCTACGGCTTCACCTCCTTCAAGCTCAAGGGCGGCGTCTTCGAGCCCGCCCAGGAGATCGCGGCCCTCAGGGCGCTGGCCGCCGAGTTCCCCGGCCGGCCGCTGCGGATCGACCCCAACGGCGCCTGGAGCGTGGCGACTTCGCTGCACGTCGCGGCGGAACTGGCCGACGTCCTGGAGTACCTGGAGGACCCGGCGAGCGGCACGGACCGGATGGCGCGGCTGGGGGCATCTCCCAGCGGCAGCTGGGGGAGGGCGGGACTCCCCTTCGCCACCAACACGTGCGTCACCTTCGACGAGCCTCGCCGCTGTGACGCGGGGTCGCGGCGACCATGCCCCACCTCGATCATGCCTGCGACAGCCACTACCGTTCCTTCGGACTGAACGGGAGCAAGCCCGATCAGCCGCACGCCCCAAACGGTCTTGAGCGCACTGGTCCCCGGCGTACTCGACCCCGGGGCGGCGACACGCATCCCGTGCGTGGTCCGGTCCCAGGAGGCCAGTTCCCTACTCGACCTGGCCAATTGGGCACGGCCAGTGGCGACGGGGAGGCCCCGGACCATCTCTCTGGTGGAGCGGGGGCCCCGCACGCTGGCACCGTTCCCGGCGTCCCAGATCGCACAGGCACGCTAACCCGGCCCACCCGGCGCGCTGCAAGCCACCAAGCGGACCATCACACGATTGGGCTACCCCCGGTAGACCGAGGACGTCCTCACCGAACGGCTCACCTTCCGCGACGCCCGCCTTGACGTCAGCGGTCCTGTGCGCCGTCGCCCCGCGCGCGTACGGTGTGGCACGGCTCAGTGGCTGTGCGCCACAGTGGTCCCGTACCTGATCTTCGAGAGGGGCTGACCGAATGGCACAGGAAGTGCGCGGCGTCATCGCGCCGGGCAGGAACGAACCGGTCCGGCTGGAGACGATTCTGGTGCCGGATCCGGGCCCCGGCGAGGCCGTGGTGAAGATCCAGGCGTGCGGGGTGTGCCACACCGATCTGCACTACAAACAGGGCGGCATCAACGACGACTTCCCGTTCCTGCTCGGGCACGAGGCGTCCGGCGTCGTGGAGTCGGTCGGCGCCGGCGTGACGGACGTCGCGCCCGGGGACTTCGTCGTCCTCAACTGGCGTGCGGTGTGCGGAGCGTGCCGGGCCTGTCTGCGCGGCCGCCCCCAGTACTGCTTCGACACGCACAACGCGCCGCAGAAGATGACGCTGAAGGACGGTACGGAGCTCAGCCCCGCGCTGGGCATCGGCGCGTTCGCCGACAAGACGCTGGTCGCCGCCGGGCAGTGCACCAAGGTCGACCCGGAGGTCTCACCGGCCGTCGCCGGGCTGCTGGGCTGCGGCGTGATGGCGGGCATCGGTGCCGCCATCAACACCGGCGGCGTCGGCCGCGGCGACTCGGTCGCGGTCATCGGATGCGGCGGCGTCGGCGACGCGGCCGTCGTCGGCGCGCGGCTGGCCGGAGCGGCCCGGATCATCGCGGTGGACATCGACGACCGGAAGCTGACGACCGCCCGCTCCATGGGGGCCACCCACACCGTCAACTCCCGCACCACCGATCCGGTCGACGCGATCCGCGAGCTGACCGGCGGCTTCGGCGCGGATGTCGTCATCGAGGCGGTCGGCCGCCCGGAGACGTACCAGCAGGCGTTCTATGCCCGCGACCTGGCCGGCACCGTCGTCCTCGTGGGCGTCCCCACCCCGGACATGACCCTGGAACTTCCCCTCCTGGACGTCTTCGGCCGCGGCGGCGCCCTCAAGTCCTCCTGGTACGGGGACTGCCTGCCCTCACGCGACTTCCCGATGCTCATCGACCTGCACCAGCAGGGCCGGATCGACCTCGGCGCGTTCGTCACCGAGACGATCGGCATCCACGACGTGGAGCAGGCCTTCGAGCGGATGCACGCGGGCGACGTCCTGCGCTCGGTGGTGACGCTCTGATGGCGGCCCGCATCGACCACCTCGTCACCTCCGGCACCTTCTCGCTCGACGGCGGCACCTGGGACGTCGACAACAACGTCTGGATCGTCGGCAACGACGACGAGGCCATCGTCATCGACGCCGCACACGACGCCGAGGCCATTCTGGAAGCGCTGGCCGGCCGGACGCTGCGCGCGATCATCTGCACCCACGCGCACAACGACCACATCGACGCCGCCCCCGCGCTGGCCACCCGTACCGGCGCCCGTATCCATCTGCACCCCGACGACCTGCCGCTGTGGAAGCAGACCCACCCCGACAACGCCCCGGACGCGGAGCTGGCGGACGGCCAGGTGCTCACCATCGCCGGCACCGACCTGACGGTGCTTCACACCCCGGGCCACGCACCCGGCGCGGTCTGCCTCTACGCGCCCGACCTGGGCACGGTCTTCACCGGCGACACCCTCTTCCGGGGCGGCCCCGGCGCCACCGGCCGGTCCTTCTCGGACTTCCCGACGATCATCGAGTCGATCAGGGACCGGCTGCTGACCCTCCCGCCGCGGACGGAGGTACGCACCGGCCACGGCGAATCGACGACCATCGGCGACGAGGCGCCGCACGTGGGGGAGTGGCTGCGCCGGGGGCATTAGGGCGGGGCGTTGGGGCGGGACCCCTAGGGGGTGTTCGAACAGATCCCCTAGGGGACGCGTGGGCCCCTTGCAGGCCTCAACGCGGCCGGGGGCCCGAGGTGTTCCCGGTCGTCAGCCCTCCGTGGCCGCCCGTTCCAGGATGCGGGCGGCCACCGCGGGGGAGTCCACCAGCGGGTGCAGCGCCAGCGCGCGGAGCGCCGCGCCCCGGTCCTTGAACAGCGCGGCCTCGACCGCCGCCCGTTCCACCGCCTTGACCTGCAGCATCAGCCCCAACTGGTCCTCGCGCAGCGGCCCGCAGGGCAGCGGGCGGGCGCCGTGCGAGCCGACCTCGCACACCGTCTCCACGATCGCGTCAGGGGCCAGCTGCGGCACCGTCGACCCGTTGCGGACGTTGAGGATCAGCCGGGCGCCGCTGTCGCTCGCGATGGCGTGCATCAGGGCCAGCGCGACCCGGTCGTAGCCGCCGCCTTCCAGGTCATGGCTGTCGCGCTGCCAGCCGCCGCTGGCCTCGCGGCTGTGCGCCATATACGTCTCCTCGCGCTCCAGCCGGGTCTGCTCCCACAGCGTGTACGCCGCGTCCGGGCCGCCCGCCGCCGCGGCCCGCTCGAAGAACAGGCCCTGCTGCTGGTCGAGGAACTCACCGCGGGTCTCGTGGGTGTCCCGCAGGGAGTGCAGGGTCTCCCGGCGGAAGTAGTAGTAGTGCAGATACTCGTTCGGCAGCGCGCCCAGGGTGCGCAGCCACTCAGGACCGAACAGCCGGCCCTCCTCGAAGGAGCCCAGCGCGCGGTCGTCGGCAAGCAGCCCCGGCAGCAGTTCGGTGCCGTCGACCGTCAACGACCGCAGCCAGCCGAGGTGGTTGAGCCCGACGTAGTCGTACCCGACCCGGCCGGTGTCCCGGAACGCCTCCGGGTCCGCGCCGGCCGCACGGGCCGCCCGGCGCACCAGCCCTACGGGTGAGTCGCAGATCCCGATGACGCGGTCACCCAGCACATGCGACATCGCCTCGGTGACCATGCCCGCGGGATTGGTGAAGTTGATGACCCACGCCCGGGGCGCCAGGGCGGCGACCCGCTCGGCGATCCGTACCGCCACCGGGATCGTCCGCAGGCCGTACAGCACACCCCCCGCGCCGACCGTCTCCTGGCCGAGCACCCCCTCGGACAGCGGGATCCGCTCGTCCCGGATGCGTCCCGCCGTGCCGCCCACCCGTATCGCGGAGAACACGAAATCGGCGCCCGTCAACGCGTCGTCCAGATCCTTCGCCACCCGTACGGAGACCGGCTCCCGGTGCCCCTCCGCGAGCCGGGCCAGGATGTCGGCGATCACCCTCACCCGCAGCGGATCGGTGTCGTACAGCGTCACCTCGGAGACGAAGCGTGCCGGGTCCTCCAACAGCGCGCGGTAGACCAGCGGCACCCGGAAACCGCCACCGCCCAGAATCGAGAGCCTCATGGGGCGGAACGTACCTCAGCATCAGGCACACTGGCGGCACCCGCTGAACGAGAGGGGCGAGCACGGTGAGCAGTGGTCCACGCGGTGTCCCGGCAGACGGCCAGGCTGTCCCCGCACCCGCGCATACGGGTGCCGTGCCGGCGGGGCTCGACCCGCTGGCCGCGGTGCGCGCGGAGGGCGACCCGCGCACCGACGTCTATCTCACCGGCACGGTCTTCCTCGACATCATCTTCACCGGCCTGGACTCCGCCCCGGTACGCGGCACCGAGTCCTGGGCCCGCGGCATGGGTTCCAGCCCCGGCGGCGTCGCCAACATGGCCACCGCGCTGGCCCGGCTCGGTCTGCGCACCTCACTGGCCGCCGCGTTCGGCGACGACAAATACGGCGAGTACTGCTGGGAGGCGCTGGAACAGGGCGAGGGCATCGACCTGGCGCTGTCCCGCACGGTCCCCGGCTGGCACTCCCCGGTCACCGTCTCCATGGCCTACGAGGGCGAACGCACGATGGTCTCGCACGGCCACGAGGCGCCGCCGCCCGACTCCGCCTTCGACGGCAAGCACGCGCCGGGCTGCCCGCCGCCGTCCCGCGCCTGCGTCGCCTCGCTCGTACCGGGCCGGCGGGAGGGCTGGCTGGGCTGCGCGGCCGGCCGGGGCAGCCGCATCTTCGCCGATGTCGGCTGGGACGACAGCGGCCGCTGGGACCCGGCCGACCTCGCCGACCTGGAGCACTGCGAGGCGTTCCTGCCGAACGCCGAGGAGGCGATGCGCTACACCCGCACGGACAGCCCGCGCGCGGCCGCCCGCAAGCTCGCCGAACGGGTCCCGCTCGCGGTGGTCACCATGGGCGTGGACGGCGCCTGCGCGGTGGACGGGCGGACCGGGGAGACGGCGGAGGTGCCCGCCATCGCCGTGGAGGCGCTGGACCCGACCGGCGCCGGGGACGTGTTCGTCGCCGGGTTCGTCACCGGCACCCTGGCCGGCTGGCCGCTCGCCGAGCGGCTGTCCTTCGCCGGGCTCAGCGCCGCCCTGTCGGTGCAGGAATTCGGCGGTTCGCTGTCCGCGCCCGGCTGGGCGGAGATCGCCGCCTGGTGGCAGCGGGTCCGGATGTGCGACGCGGCGGCGGACGGGCTGCGCCGCCAGTACGGGTTCCTCGACGCGGTGCTGCCAGCTGCGTACCGGCCGTCGCCGCTGGCCCGCGCCGTCCCGACGATCGGCTTCCGCCGGCCCGCCTGACCGGCGCCGGGCGGTGGCAGGCGGTGACCGGCCGTCGCGGTGTGCGTAGCCGTGCCCGGCGGCCCGCGTCCGGTCGTCGGAAAAGCCTTCTGGCTTGTCAGTGCACCGTCGTAGTCTGGGTATCCCAGGAGTCGAGCCGCAGGCACCTGAAATGAGCAAAGGATAGGGGTTGAGCAGGCCACAGAGCCGGCCCATGACTCAGACACCGACGCAACCGCAGGCGAGCGCCCAGTTCACCGTCCCGCCCAAGCACCCGATGGTCACGGTCCTGGGGTCCGGTGACTCGCTACTGCGCGTGATCGAGAAGGCCTTTCCCGCAACCGACATCCATGTCCGGGGCAATGAAGTCAGCGCTGTCGGCGACGCCCGCGAAGTCGCTCTCATCCAGCGCCTTTTCGACGAGATGATGCTGGTGCTCCGCACCGGACAACCGATGACGGAGGACGCAGTGGAACGCTCCATCGCCATGCTGCGCGCGGCGGAGAACGGCGAGGGTGCTCCCGAGACGCCCGCCGAGGTGCTCACCCAGAACATCCTGTCCAACCGCGGCCGGACGATCCGTCCCAAGACGCTCAACCAGAAGCGCTATGTCGACTCCATCGACAAGCACACCGTGGTCTTCGGCATCGGCCCGGCCGGCACCGGCAAGACGTATCTGGCGATGGCCAAGGCCGTCCAGGCGCTCCAGGCCAAGCAGGTCAACCGCATCATCCTGACCCGCCCCGCGGTCGAGGCCGGCGAGCGGCTGGGCTTCCTGCCCGGCACCCTCTACGAGAAGATCGACCCGTATCTGCGCCCGCTCTACGACGCGCTGCACGACATGCTCGACCCCGACTCCATCCCCCGCCTGATGGCGGCGGGCACGATCGAGGTCGCGCCGCTGGCGTACATGCGTGGCCGGACGCTCAACGACGCGTTCATCATCCTCGACGAGGCGCAGAACACCAGCCCCGAGCAGATGAAGATGTTCCTCACCCGCCTCGGCTTCGATTCGAAGATCGTCATCACCGGCGACATCACCCAGATCGACATCCCCGGCGGCGGCACGAAGAGCGGTCTGCGCCAGGTCCAGGAGATCCTGGAGGGCGTCGAGGATGTGCACTTCTCCCGCCTCACCAGCCAGGATGTCGTCCGGCACAAGCTCGTCGGCCGTATCGTCGACGCATACGAGAAGTACGACATCCGCAACGGCCAGTAGGCCGGGAGGGCGTCGGCCCGCCCCGCACGGTCCGTTCCGTACGGTCCGTCCAGCACCAAGAAGCGAGAAGTAACCGCCCCCATGTCGATCGACGTCAACAACGAGTCCGGCACGGACATCGACGAGCAGGCCGTCCTGGACGTCGCCCGCTACGCCGTCGCCCGGATGCGTATCCACCCGCTGTCCGAGCTGTCCGTCATCGTCGTGGACGCCGAGGCCATGGAGCAGCTCCACATCCAGTGGATGGACCTCCCGGGACCGACCGATGTCATGTCCTTCCCGATGGACGAACTGCGCCCGCCGGCCAAGGACGACGAGGAGCCCCCGCAGGGGCTCCTCGGTGACATCGTGCTCTGTCCCGAGGTCGCCAAGAAGCAGGGCGAGGAGGCGCCGACCGGCCACTCCATGGACGAGGAGCTCCAGCTGCTGACCGTCCACGGCGTGCTGCACCTCCTCGGCTACGACCACGAGGAGCCGGACGAGAAGGCCGAGATGTTCGGCCTGCAAGCGGCGATCATCGACGGCTGGCGGGCCGAGAAGGGCCTCACCGGCCCCTCGCCGGCCCCCACCGTGACCTGACCGGGCGCCCGAGATGACCACCCAGCTGATCGCGGTCGCGGTGCTGCTCGTCGTGATCGCCTGGCTCGCCGCCTGCGCCGAGGCGGGCCTGGCCCGTACGACGAGCTTCCGTGCCGAGGAGGCCGTCAGATCCGGCCGCCGCGGCAGCACCAAACTCGCCGCGGTCGCCGCCGACCCCACCCGCTATCTGAACGTCGCGCTGCTGGTGCGGGTCGGCTGCGAGATGGCCGCCGGCGTCCTCGTCACGTACGCCTGCCTGCGCTCCTTCGAGGAGACCTGGCAGGCGCTGACCGTCGCCATCGCCGTGATGGTGCTGGTGTCGTATGTCGCGGTCGGTGTCTCCCCGCGCACCATCGGCCGCCAGCACCCCCTGAACACCGCGACCGCCGCCGCCTACGTCCTGCTGCCGCTGGCCCGCATCATGGGCCCGATCCCCCAGCTGCTCATCCTCATCGGCAACGCCCTCACCCCCGGCAAGGGCTTCCGCAAGGGACCGTTCGCCTCCGAGGCGGAGCTGCGCTCGCTGGTCGACCTCGCCGAGCAGGAGTCGCTGATCGAGGACGAGGAGCGCCGGATGGTGCACTCCGTCTTCCAGCTCGGCGACACCCTCGTCCGCGAGGTGATGGTGCCGCGTACGGACCTGGTGGCCGTCGAGCGCTACAAGACCATCCGCCAGGCGCTCACCCTCGCCCTGCGCTCCGGCTTCTCCCGCATCCCGGTGACCGGCGAGAACGAGGACGACATCGTCGGCGTGGTCTACCTCAAGGACCTCGCCCGCAAGGTCCACATCAGCCGGGACGCCGAGACCGAGCTGGTCTCCTCGGCGATGCGCCCCGCGGTCTTCGTCCCGGACACCAAGAACGCCGGTGATCTGCTGCGCGAGATGCAGCAGGACCGCAACCATGTCGCGGTGGTCATCGACGAATACGGCGGCACGGCCGGCATCGTCACCATCGAGGACATCCTGGAGGAGATCGTCGGCGAGATCACCGACGAGTACGACCGGGAGCTGCCGCCCGTCGAGGACCTCGGCGACGGCCGCTACCGGGTCACCGCCCGGCTGGACATCGGCGACCTCGGCGAGCTCTACGGCCTGGCCGAGCTGGACGACGAGGACGTGGAGACGGTCGGCGGACTGCTCGCCAAGCTCCTCGGGCGGGTGCCGATCGCGGGCGCCACGGCCGAGGTCGATCTCTCCGACCACGCCCAGGACCCGGATCTGAAGGCACTGCGGCTGACCGCCGAATCGCCGGCCGGCCGCCGCAACAAGATCATCACGGTGCTGTGCGAGCCGGTCCGCTCGTCGGGTGATTCAACGTCCCACCAGCCGGGAATTCTCCCCTGATTACTCGGCATTTCCCTTCGATTCCCTCCTGATCCCGAGTGCACTGGAAATGTTCTGCATTCCATGATTCGGGAAGCTGGATTCCGTCGCGAACGCCATGGAAAGATCGCTCGGGCGGTTGCCGAAAAGCGCCAACCGTTCCGTGTGAGAGGGAAGTTGAAGCGGAATGCGTGCACTCAAAGCCACGGTCGGCCTGGTCGCCGTGGCGGCCCTGCTGGCCGGCTGCTCCAGTGGCTCCGATGAACCCGGCAGCGCCAAGGGCGGCAAGAAGACCGGCAGTTCGGGGAGCCAGGGCGGCAGCGGCGGGGGTTCCGCGGCGGGCGACGGCAAGCGTTCCGTCGAGTTCAAGGTGACCTCGAACCTGCCGCTGGATCTGGCGCTGGGCGGCACCACGCCGGACAGCGGCCACACCGAGGAAATCAAGAACGTCAAGGCGCCCTGGTCCAAGACGTACAAAGTGGACCCGGACCGCTATCCGAGTATCGCGGTCGGACCGGTCGACGCCGCCAAGAAGGGGAAGGTCACCTGCGAAATGCTCGTCGACGGGAAGTCCGTCGACAAGGATTCCGGGCAGGGCACCGGCAGTTCCCTCGCGGTGAGCTGCAGCGGCTCGACGTGATGCACGACGTGATCACGCCGTCACGTCAGCACGCGACAGCGCGATGACGCGACAGCGATGACGCGGCGGAGCTGACGGACTGGTTGCCCCGGCGCAGGGGAGCGGGGCAGCCGCCCTCGTCAGCGTCCGCACGTCGTCGCCGTACGGTCGGTCGCGGGGTGGTCCCGCACGGACGGCCCCGGGGGTGGCGCATATGCTCGCCGGTATGACCGAAGCCGCACCGCTGGACCCCGAAGACCGCAAGATCATCACGCTCGCGCGCTCGGCGCGGGCCCGTAACGGCGTGCCCGAGGGTGCCGCCGTACGCGACGAGACCGGACGCACCTACGTCGCCGGCACCGTCGCCCTGGACTCGCTGCAGCTCAGCGCGCTCCAGACGGCCGTGGCGATGGCCGTCGCCAGCGGCGCCACGTCCCTGGAGGCCGCGGCCGTGGTCACCGAGGCGGAGCACGCCGCGGACGCCGACCGCGCCGCCGTCCGCGACCTGGGCGGCCCGGAGACGCCGGTCCTGGTGGCGGGCGTCGACGGCACCCTTCGGACGACGGTGTCGGCGGGCTGACCGCACCCTTCGGCGAAGCACGAGCGCGGTGATCGCCGGGCGGGTGGGCCGGCCGGGTGGTCGGAGAGTCCCCGGGGATCGGGGAGAATGGGCGCCATGAGCGTTCGTACAGACTCCTCCGCCCCGCACCGCGCCGGCTTCGCGTGCTTCGTCGGCCGCCCGAACGCGGGCAAGTCCACCCTGACGAACGCTCTCGTCGGCACGAAGGTGGCGATCACCTCCAACCGGCCGCAGACCACCCGCCACACGGTGCGCGGCATCGTGCACCGCCCCGAGGCCCAGCTCGTCCTCGTCGACACCCCCGGCCTCCACAAGCCGCGCACCCTCCTCGGCGAACGCCTCAACGACGTGGTCCGCACCACCTGGGCGGAGGTCGACGTCATCGGCTTCTGCCTGCCCGCCGACCAGAAGATCGGCCCCGGCGACCGCTATATCGCCACCGAACTCGCCGGGATCAAGAAGACCCCCAAGATCGCCATCGTCACCAAGACCGACCTGGTCGACTCGAAGACGCTGGCCGCGCAGCTGATCGCCATCGACCAGCTCGGCAAGGAGCTCGGCATCGAATGGGCCGAGATCGTCCCCGTCTCGGCGGTCGGCGACGCCCAGGTCTCACTCCTCGCCGACCTGCTCGTACCCCTCCTCCCCGAGAGCCCGGCGCTCTACCCGGAGGGCGACCTCACCGACGAGCCCGAGCAGGTCATGGTCGCCGAGCTGATCCGCGAGGCGGCGCTGGAGGGCGTACGCGACGAGCTGCCGCACTCCATCGCGGTCGTCGTCGAGGAAATGCTCCCGCGCGAGGACCGCCCCGCCGACAAGCCCCTCCTCGACATCCACGCGAACGTCTACATCGAGCGCCCCAGCCAGAAGGGCATCATCATCGGCCCCAAGGGCAAGCGCCTGAAGGAGGTCGGCGTGAAGTCCCGCAAGCACATCGAGGCACTGCTGGGGACTCCTGTCTTCCTCGACCTTCATGTCAAGGTTGCCAAGGACTGGCAGCGGGACCCGAAGCAGTTGCGCAAGCTGGGGTTCTGAGGCGCACCTCGCGCACCTCGCCTCGCCGATCGGGCCGCCCCGCCCCCTAAGCCACCCCCCGCACCCGCCGCACCAGGATCGCGCCGAGCAGGCCCACCCCCGCTGCGACCAGGTACAGCGTCCGGTAGCCGCCCAGGTGGTTCACGAGGGGGGCGGCCAGTGCGGGGGCGGCCACCTGGGGCAGGGAGTTGGCGATGTTGATGATGCCCAGGTCCTTGGCGCGGTGTGCGGCGGCCGGGAGGACGTCCGTCATCAGCGCGAAGTCGACGGACGTGAAGACGCCGAAGCCGACGCCGAGCAGCGCCGCGGCGCACAGCGCTCCCGGCCATGTCTGCCAGACCGCCAGCAGCACCGTGGCCGCCGTCATGATCACTCCCGCCCACAGGACAAACGGCTTGCGGCGGCCGGCCCGGTCGGACCGGATGCCGCCGAGGACGACGGTGCCCAGGAGGGTGGCGCCGTTGACGGCGGTCAGGGTCAGGACGCCGCCGTCGGGGTCGGGACGGTGCAGCGCGTCCCGGAGGTAGTACAGCAGGTAGAGAAGCGCCAGCGCGTTGCCGAGGTTTACCAGGAAGCGGGTCAGCCAGGCCCAGCCCAGGTCGGGGTGGCGGCGCGGGCTGATCCAGAAGCCGGCCAGGAAGCCCCGCCAGGTGAAGGGCGGGCGGCGGTCGGCCGGCAGGCCGAGGTCCTTGTGGCGGAGCAGGTAGGGGAGGGTGGCCAGGACCACGAACCCGGCGCAGGCGAGGTAGCCGGCCGTCACCCCGCCGGCGAGGGTGGCGAGAGCCGTACCGGCGAGCACGCCGAGGATCTGCGCCGCGCCCAGCCAGCCGCCCACCGTGCCCCGCTGGAGCCGTGGGACCCGGTCGGGGACGGCCGCGGTGATCGCGGCGAACGCGGCGTTGAGGGTGAGCTGGACCAGGCACCAGCCGAGCATCATCAGCGGGACGGTCCGGGCCGACGCGAGCAGCGTCAGGGCGGCCGCCCCGCCCAGCACCCCGGCGAGGATCCACGGCGTACGGCGCCCGAAGCGGGACGTGGTGCGGTCGGAGAGGGCCCCGAAGAGGGGGTTGGAGACGACCGACACCGCGGCGCCGGTGCCGGTGACCCAGGCGAGTACGGATTCCTTGGACGTGCCCGGCGGCGCGACGTCGGCTGCCTGGAGGGCGAGCAGGATCTGGATCGGGCCGTACCAGCCGGCCCAGATCGCGCCGTTCGCGAGTGACAGTGACGCGGTCCAGCCGCGGCCCACCCGCTCGGACGGTTCCGCGAGCGCCGGCGGAGCCGCGCCAGCGCTCATCCCCGTGCCCGGTCCCGCCGGTCGTGCTGGTCCCGCAGCGCGTCCCGGAGCCAGTGGTAGGAGGACTTCGGCGTACGGGTCAGCGTCGCGAAGTCGACATGGACGAGCCCGAAGCGCCGTGCGTATCCCTCGGCCCACTCGAAGTTGTCCATGAGGGACCAGACGAAATAGCCGCGGATGTCCACCCCTGCGGACATCGCCTCGTGCAGGGCCCGTATGTGGGCGTCGTGGAAGGCGATGCGGTCGGGGTCCTCGATGCCCTCGTACGAGCAGCCGTTCTCGGTGATCACGATCGGCGGCAGGCTCGCCCCGTACCGCTCGCGGAAGGACAGCAGGAGTTCGGTGAGGGCCTCGGGGACGACCGGCCAGCCGAAGTCGGTGCGCGGGTATCCCTTGATCTCCCGCGGGGAGAAGGGGAGTTCGGGCGGGAGGGAGATGCCCCCGAAGTCGGTGGGGGCGGTCGCCGCCGGGTCCGGCGCGCCGACCAGCGTCGGCTGGTAGTAGTTGACTCCGTACCAGTCCAGGGGCTGGGAGATGGTCTTCAGGTCCTCCGCGACGGGGCCCGGCAGCAGTGCCGCCAGCTCCTCGTCCGGGTAGCGGCCGAGCAGGACCGGCTCCGCGAACAGCCGGTTGAGCAGCAGGTCGTAGAGGTCGGCGGCGCCGGTGTCGGCCTCGGACTCCGACGCCGGCCAGGTCGGGCCGTGCGAGTTGGCGATGCCGATGTCGGTCGCGCCGCGGGCGCGGAGCGCCTGGACGGCCAGGCCGTGGCCCAGCAGCTGGTGGTGGGCGGCCGGCAGTGCGTCGAAGACCAGGTGACGGCCGGGCGCGTGCTGCCCCAGGCCGTAGCCCAGCAGCGTCAGCTCGGCGGGCTCGTTGAGCGTGATCCACCGGTCGACGCGGTCACCGAGCCGGGCCGCGACGGCGTCCGCGTACGCCGCGAAGCGCTCGGCGGTGTCCCGTCGGAGCCAGCCGCCGCCGGCCTCCAGCCGCTGCGGAGTGTCCCAGTGGAACAGCGTCGGCACCGGCTTGACGCCCGCCGTCAGCAGCTCGTCCACCAGCCGGTCGTAGAAGTCGAGCCCGGCCGCGTTGACAGGGCCGCTGCCGTCGGGGACGACCCGCGGCCAGGACACCGAGAAGCGGTAGGCGCCGACGCCGAGCTCCTTGAGCAGCGCGACGTCCTCGCGGTAGCGGTGATAGTGATCGGTCGCGACGCGGGCGTCGGACCCGTCCTTGATCCGCCCCGCCTCGGCCGTGAAGGCGTCCCAGGCGGAGCGCCCGCGCCCGTCCTCGTCGACCGCGCCCTCGATCTGCTGGGCGGAGGTGGAGACGCCCCACAGGAAGTCGCGGGGGAAGCGGGGGAGGGGGCGACGCGGACCGCCCGGCATCGTTGTCATGGGCGGATCTTTGTAACCGCCGGTAACCCTGTCAAGGGGTGTGCAGGAGCGGGGAGTTGAGGGCGACCGTCACGGGCAGCCCTCAACGGTCGCTCGCCATCGGCCGCCCGTCCCCCGCCCCGCTACTCGCCCTCCTTCATCACCCGGCTGATCAGCTTCCGCTGTGCGTCCGTCAGCCGGGGATCGGAGCAGTACACCGTCCGCCCGTCGACGGTGAGCTGATAGCTGAAGCCGTCCGGCACGCCGACGGGGGGCGTCTCGTGGGCGGCGGCGAGGGATTCTTCGGCCAGGGTGTGCCAGTCGCCGGCATCGGGCCGCCCCGAGGTGTCCACCTCGGCGCGGCGCTCGATACCTGCGAAGCCACCGGTGCGTCGGATCTGAATGCGCATGAGGGCCTGTCTACCCGGTATCGGGCGGCGGACCGCCGCCCGATACCGCTGTTCACCGGTCGCCTCTCCGGCTGTTCCGCTCTCCGGCTATTCCGCGGCCGTCCCGTCGGCCTCCTTGCCGGTCACCCCGACCTGCGACCACGCCTTGACCAGCGCCTCGTGCTCGGCGCCGTCGCCGAACCGCGCGCGGGCCGCCGCGATGGTGAGCGCGGCGAAGTCGGCGAACTGGGCGTCCTTGGCGAGCTCGCCGCCGGTCAGCACGTCGTACCAGACCTGCCCCGCCCGCTCCCAGGCGTTGCCGCCGAGCGCGGTGGCGGCCAGGTAGAAGGCGTGGTTGGGGATGCCGGAGTTGATGTGCACCCCGCCGTTGTCGTCCTCCGTCGTGACGAAGTCCTTCATCGTCGCGGGCTGCGGGTCCTTGCCGAGGACGTCGTCGTCGTACGCGGTTCCCGGTGCCTTCATGGAGCGCAGTGCCTGGCCGCTGTCGATGTCCGGGCCCAGCAGGTCCTTGCCGATCAGCCAGTCGGCCTCCTCGGCGCTCTGGCCCAGCGAGTACTGCTTGATCAGCGAGCCGAAGACATCCGAGATCGACTCGTTGAGCGCCCCGGACTGGCCCAGGTAGTCGAGGTTGGCGGTGTACTGCGTGACGCCGTGGGTCAGCTCGTGGCCGATCACGTCCGTCGCGATGGTGAAGTCGTTGAACAGCTGGCCGTCCCCGTCGCCGAAGACCATCCGCTCGCCGTCCCAGAAAGCGTTGTCGTACTTCTCGCCGTAGTGGACGGTCGCGTCGAGCGGCAGGCCGGCGCCGTCGATGGACCTGCGGCCGTAGATCTTCAGGAACAGCTCGAAGGTGGCGCCGAGGCCGGCGTGGGCGCGGTTTACGGAGGCGTCCGCGGACGGCTCGTCGCCCTCTGCGTGCACCTTCTTTCCGGGCAGGTCCTCCCGGTGCTCGGCGTCGTAGATGGTGCGCCGGGGCTTGTCGGCGGCCTCCCCGGGCTCGCCGGGGGTGCGGCCTTCCAGGGTGATCTCGCGGCGCCGGGTGCGCTGGCGGTCGTCGTGCTCAAGGGTCGGGACGACATGGCCGTGGTGCTCCGCCAGCCTGCTGATGAGATGGGGCGGGACGATGGTGCAGAAGACAGGGGTGGCCGGGGTACGAGGGGTCACAGTGGAGTCCATGAACAAAACGGTGGCATTGTGTGACGCCAGTGTCACTGCCTGCCGCCCAGATTCCTGAAAACGTGTGGTTCGTCGCAGTTCGACCCTTACGTCCTTCCGGTCCCGCATACTGATACGCACCCGCCGGTGACGGCGTACCTCAGCTAGGGTGCTGTGCATCATGCGTTTCGGGCTGCTTCTCCTTAGCTGCCGCGGCGAGGGCCTGTAGTCGTAGGCCGACCCCCTCCCCGCGGAGTTCGGTGTTGCGGAATTTCGAAGTTCTGCCCCGTCGGCCTCCACCGAGGACATACGAGGAGCCCTACGCACCATGACGAATCCGTCGAGCCCCGCAGCGCACGCCGTCGGCCGCCGCACCCCGGTCACCAACGCCACGCAGCTGCAGCGCCCCTCCGGGATGCCGATCCACAAGTACGGCCCGTACGAGGCCGTGGACATCCCCGACCGCACCTGGCCGGACAACCGCATCACCGTCGCGCCCCGCTGGCTGTCGACGGACCTGCGGGACGGCAACCAGGCGCTGATCGACCCGATGTCGCCGGCCCGTAAGCGCGAGATGTTCGACCTCCTGGTGCGCATGGGCTACAAGGAGATCGAGGTCGGCTTCCCGTCCTCCGGCGAGACCGACTTCGCGTTCGTCCGCTCCATCATCGAAGAGGGCGCGATCCCCGAGGACGTGACGATCTCCGTCCTGACGCAGGCCCGCGAGGAGCTCATCGAGCGGACCGTGGAATCGCTGCGCGGCGCCCACCGCGCCACCGTCCACCTGTACAACGCCACCGCCCCCACCTTCCGCCGGGTCGTCTTCCGCGGCTCGAAGGACCAGGTCAAGCAGATCGCGGTGGACGGCACCCGGCTGGTCATGGAGTACGCCGACAAGATCCTCGGCGACGAGACCAGCTTCGGCTACCAGTACAGCCCGGAGATCTTCACCGACACCGAGCTGGACTTCGCGCTGGAGGTCTGCGAGGGCGTGATGGACGTCTGGCAGCCCGAGGCCGGCCGCGAGATCATCCTGAACCTGCCCGCCACCGTCGAGCGCTCGACGCCCTCCACGCACGCCGACCGCTTCGAGTGGATGTCGCGCAACCTGTCGCGCCGCGAGCACATCTGCCTGTCCGTCCACCCGCACAACGACCGCGGTACGGCGGTGGCCGCCGCCGAGCTGGCGATCATGGCCGGCGCGGACCGCATCGAGGGCTGCCTGTTCGGCCAGGGCGAGCGCACCGGCAATGTCGACCTGGTGACACTGGGCATGAACCTCTTCTCCCAGGGCGTCGACCCGCAGATCGACTTCTCCCAGATCGACGAGATCCGCCGCACCTCCGAGTACTGCAACCAGATGGAGATCCACCCGCGCCACCCCTACGCGGGCGATCTGGTCTACACCGCCTTCTCCGGCTCCCACCAGGACGCCATCAAGAAGGGCTTCGACGCGATGGAGGCCGAGGCGGCCGCCGCCGGCAAGACCGTCGACGACATCGAGTGGGCGGTCCCGTACCTGCCCATCGACCCCAAGGACGTCGGCCGCTCCTACGAGGCCGTCATCCGCGTCAACTCGCAGTCCGGCAAGGGCGGTATCGCCTACGTCCTGAAGAACGACCACAAGCTGGACCTGCCGCGCCGGATGCAGATCGAGTTCTCCCGGATCATCCAGGAGAAGACCGACTCCGAGGGCGGCGAGGTCACCCCGGCCGCCATCTGGTCCGTCTTCCAGGACGAGTACCTGCCCAACCCCGGCAACCCGTGGGGCCGCATCCAGGTCAAGAACGGCCAGACCACGACGGACCGGGACGGCATCGACGCGCTCACCGTCGAGGCGGTCGTCGACGGACAGGACACCGTCCTGAAGGGCTCCGGCAACGGTCCGATCTCCGCGTTCTTCGACGCCCTCCAGGGCATCGGCATCGACGTACGCCTGCTGGACTACCAGGAGCACACCATGAGCGAGGGCGCCTCCGCGCAGGCCGCCTCGTACATCGAGTGCGCGATCGGCGACAAGGTCCTGTGGGGCATCGGCATCGACCCGAACACGACGCGCGCCTCGCTGAAGGCGGTCGTCTCGGCGGTCAACCGCGCAGGTCGCTGATCCGGTGCGGAGGAGAGGGGCGCGGGGCCTGCCGGTCGATTCTGGTGGGCCCCGTCACCCGCTGGTTCAGGCCAAGTCCCGGGAGCCTCACCCACCCCATGGTCAACCCGCCGGAAGTCGCGCCCCGACTGCGTCGTCACCGGCGTCAACCGGCCCCGGCGCCTTCCCCCGTGAGGGTTGGGGCCCTTCGCCATCCGGCCAGTAGTCCGGTACGAGGTGCTGACGCCGCATCACCGATGTGGCTAACATCACGCCCATATGGCGATGGGGCCATGGGGGTATCTCCCGTGCCTTGCGGGCCGCGGGGAGTTACGGAGGACTGACGTGATGCACAAGATGTGTGTGATGGGCGTGCGCACGTCCTGGCGTACCGTCGCCGACGGCGAGTTCTTCTGTCCGGACTGCGGCGGCGACCGCAACTACCTCCGCCAGACCGGGCGCCGCCGGCTCACCGTCCTCGGCGTCCCCGTCCTCTCCCGCGGCGCCGCCGGCCCGGTCCTCGAATGTTCCGCCTGTCGCGGCCACTTCGGCCTGGACGCCCTGGACCACCCCACCACCGTCCGCTTCTCCGCGATGCTCCGGGACGCCGTCCACACCGTCACGCTCGCCCTGCTGGCCGCCGGCGGCACCTCCTCCGGCGCGGTACGCGACACCGCGGTCGCCACGGTCCGCGCGGCCGGTTTCGCGGACTGCTCCGAGGACCATCTGCTCACCCTCCTCGCCGCCCTCGCCGCCGACACCGGCCGCCTCACCGGCACCTACGACGCGGTGACCGGCGGCGAATGCGCCCACAACGGCCTCGACCCGTGCGGCACCGCGCTGGCCATAGAGCTCCATGAGTCCCTGGAACCCCTGGCGCCCCACCTCGCGCCGGCCGGCCGTGAGTCCCTCCTCCTCCAGGGCGCCCGTATCGCCCTGGCCGACGGCTCCTACACCCCCGCCGAACGCGAGGTCCTGAGCACCGTCGGAGCCGCCCTGCTGCTGCGCCCGGCCGACACCAACCGGCTGCTGGCGGCGGCCCGTACGCCGTCCTGAGACGCCACCGCCCTGATACGCACGCGGCCCCGCCACCGTCCGGTGGCGGGGCCGCGTGCGCAGTGCCCGGGAGCGGATCAGGCCCGGGTCAGCCGGACCGGCAGCTTCCCGTAGCCACCGGCGATGAAGCCGCCGGCCGGCGCCAAGTCCTCGGCGGGGACGGCCAGTTGGAGGTCGGGGAAGCGGGCGAAGAGCGCCGGGAGGGCGGTCCGGGCCTCCATACGGGCCAACGGCGCGCCGAGGCAGCGGTGGACGCCGTGGCCGAAGGCGAGGTGTTCGGTGACCTGGCGCCGGATGTCGAAGTGGGCGGCGTTCTCGCCGTGGAACCCGGGATCGCGGCCTGCCGCCGCGTACGCCGGGAGGATCGCCTCGCCCTTGCGGATGGTGGGACCGTCCGGGACGGCGATGTCCTCGACGGCGAACCGCAGCGGCAGGCTGGCGATGCTGGGCGCCCAGCGCAGCGTTTCCTCGATGACGTCGTTCCAGGAGGACTCGCCCGAGAGCGCCGCCTTGAGCTGGTCGGGGTGGGTCAGCAGAGCGATGACGGCGTTGCCCAGGAGATCGACGGTGGTCTCGTGACCGGCGCCGATGACGAGCAGCAGGGTGTCCAGGAGCTCCTGCTCGGTCATCCGCTCGCCGTCGTCGTCCCGTGCGGAGACCAGCAGGCTGGTCAGGTCGTCGGTGGGCCGTTCCCGCTTGCTCGCGACCAGGCCGCCCAGCAGCGCGCCCACGGCCGCGGCGGTGGCGCCGGCCTCTTCGGGGGTGGCCGTGGTGTCCATGATCGCCGCGACATGGCGGGCCAGTTCGGCCCGCGGCTCGCCCTCCGGGAAGCCGAACAGCTCACAGATGACCTGGAGGGGCAGCGGGTGGGTGAAGGCCTCGCGCAGGTCGATGGTGGCGCCGGCCGGGACGGCGGCGAGGTCGCCCAGCAGTGCCGCCGTGATGCGCTCCACGCACGGCAGCATCGCGTCCGTGCGGCGCGCGGTGAACGCCGGGGCGATCAGCTTGCGCAGCCGCCGGTGGTCGGCGCCGTACGCGGTGAACATGTTGGTGACGCCGATCCAGGACTGCAGCCAGCTGCCCCGTATGTCCTCGCGCTGCCAGGCGGGCCAGTGCTCGCGCGGGTTCTTCGACACCCGCGGATCCGTCAGCAGGTCCTTGAGCAGGGTGTGACTGGTGACGGACCAGGCTTCGATGCCGCCGGGGAGTTCGACGAGGGCGACCGGGCCTAGCTCGCGGAGGCGGGCCGCCTCTCCGTGGATATCGGCTCCGACCGGGTCGATGACGACGGGCTGCTGTCCCTGTTGTGCCATGGGGTGGCTCCTGCCTGGTCGGGAGTGATGGGGGTGAAGCGGGCGGGGAGCGCCGTCAGGGCCCGGTGGAAGACGCCGTTGCGCCACACCAACTCGCCGGGTTCCACGGCGAGTTCGATGTCGGAGAGCCAGGCGGTGAGCCGCTCGATCGCGGTGGTGGCGATCAGCAGTGCGTGCCGCTGTACGGGGCAGCCGTGCGCGCCCGCCGCCCAGGAGAGGTGCGAACCGCTGCCCGAGCGGGGCTGGTCCAGCGTGGTGGTGCCGAACTGGCCGTTGGCGGCCGCGTACGACACCATCACCAGCTGTCCCGCGCGGATCCAGGTGCCGTGGAAGAAGACGTCGCGCAGCGGGAAGTGAGCGGAGTAGTTGGCGATCGGCGGGTCGTTCCACAGCACCTCGTTGATGGCGTCGCGCGTGGTCAGCGCGCCGCCCGAGAGGGTGTTGTAGTAGCGGTCGTCGGACAGCATCCGGGAGAGCGCGTTGCCGATGAGGTTGGCGAGCGGTTCGTTGCCGGCGCCCATCGTCAGGACGATCTGGTGGACCAGTTCCTCGTCGGACAGCTCGTTGGGGTGGTCCATGAACCAGGACGTCAGGTCCGGACCGCGCTGTGCCTTCTTCGCGCCGACGAGCTCCATGATGTACGTGGTGAACGCCTCGTTGGCGGCGGCCGCCTCCTCGGGGGAGTTGCCCTCCATCATCCCGGCGATGGCCTCGATGAGCCGCTCGCTGTAGGAATCGGGCATGCCGAAGAGGCCGTTGAACATCAGGAGGGGGATGAGCCGGGCGTACTCGGCGATCAGATCGGCCTGACCGCGGGCGCCGAACCGCTGGATGAGGGTGTCCGCGGCCCGGTGGGTGCGGGCGCGCAGCTCATGCGGTTCGACCAGCCGGAAGCTGTCGGTGATGACCGCCCGGTAGCGGTCGTGTTCCGCGCCGTCGCTGTAGAAGACGTTCGGCCGCCACATCAGCATCGGCATGACCGGCGAGTCGGCGGGGACGGTCGTCATCCAGTCCCGGGAGTCCTTGGACCAGGTGTTGTCGTCGTGCAGCAGGTCCAGCGCGGCCCGGTAGTCGGTGACCAGCATCGCGGTCACCCCGGGCGCGATCTCGACGGGCGCCAGCGCGCCGTACTGGCGCAGGTGCCGGTAGAAGCGGTCGGGATCGGCGGCGAAGTCCGGTCCGTAGAGCTTCACGGGTGTGTGCGCGTCGGGCTGGGCCGGCGTCCGGTCGCCCGCCGGCGGTGCGGCATGGGCCGGGCAGCCCGGTGGTGGTGTGGCGCCCGGCTGGTGCGGGGAAGTCACGGGTTCTGGTTCTCCTGGGGCGTGTGGGCCAGGACATGGCCGACGAGCGCGATCAGCGCGTCGACGGACTGGTCCCGGTCGCGGGCGTCGCACAGCACGAGCGGCGTCTCGGGGTGCAGATCGAGGGCGTCGCGGAGCTTTTCGACGTCGTACTGCGGCGCGTCGGGGAAGGTGTTGACCGCCACCGCGTAGCGCAGCCCGGCCTCCTCGACGATGTCCATCACCTCGAAGGAGTCCGCCAGCCGGCGGGTGTCGGCGAGGACGAGGGCGCCCAGCGCACCACGGGCGATGTCCTGCCACAGCGGGCGGAAACGCTTCTGTCCGGGCGTGCCGAACAGGTAGAGCACCAGGTCCCCGGGGAGGGTCAGCCGCCCGAAGTCGATGGCGACGGTGGTGGTGGTCTTGTCCCGGACCCCGGCGAGATCGTCGACGATCGCGCCGGTCTGTGTCATGACCTCTTCGGTGTGCAGCGGCGGGGTCTCCGAGAGCGCCCTGATGAGCGTGGTCTTGCCGACTCCGAACGGCCCCGCGACCAGGAGCTTGACCAGCGTCTGGTCGTCGCCGGAGAGATACATGCCGCCGGTGCCGGCGTGCGGGCCGGGATCGGTGCCGGTGCTAGGACTTGAGAGAGCGGAGTCCATCGAGAACCCTCTCCAGGATCTGCCGGTCGAATTGCTCGGCTTCGGGGATGGGGACACGGGCGTGCAGGCGGCCGGCATCGACAAGATCGGCCACCAGCACCTTCACCACGCTGACGGGCAGGTGGAGGTGGGCTGCGACCTCGGCCAGAGACAGGGCGCCGGGCTGGAGCAGCTCCAGGATCCGGCGCTCTTCCGGGCGTACCTCACTGGTGACCGGCATCCCCGCGCTGTGCAGCAGCGAGAGCCGGTCCAGCGTGTTGCGGCTGGGTCGGGCGCGTCCGCCGGTCGCCAGATAGGCCGGTACGAGGCGCCTGTTGCTCTGGCGCGGGGTCATGCCGGGTTACCGAGGTCCCGAGCCGGACTGTTCATGACCTTGCTGCCCAGGGTCGTCACCTGGATCTGCATGTGGTGCGCGACGACGCCCATGTTCACCTCGGGGGCGGCGAAGACGGCCAGGCAGGTGTTCTCGCCCGCCGGGATCGCGAAGACCCAGCCCTCCTCGGACTCGATGACGGTCTGCCGCAGCGTGGCGTCGTCCTTGTCGGCGAAGGCCGCGGTGACCGCGCGTCCGGCGCCCTGGAGCGCGGACATCATCGCGGCGACGCCCTCGGCGGCGTCGCGCTTCAGGCCGGGTGAGGAGCCCTCGATGAATCCGTCGCCGGAGATGACGGCGGCGTGGATAACATGCGGCAGCTCCAGGAGGGGGGCCAGCACCCAGGACTTGTCCTCGGTGACACGGCGGCGAGTGGGGCTGTTCATCAGTGGGCGTTCCCTTCGGGACTGCGAGGGGGTTCGGACTGGGCGGCGGCCCGGCCGGATTCGGTGCCTTGCTGGAGCGCGGCCCAGCGGGAGGCGGTCTCCTCCGGAGAGCGCGGGGGAATCGATTCGGCGCGCGGCGCGCTCTGCTCGTCCTCGGACACGGGCTTACGGCGGCGCCGGCGCGGGAGTTCGCCCTCGGCGGGCGCGGGCGCGGCGGGCGCATCGGGCCGGGCCGCCGGGTCGGGGGCCGGGGTCGGGGCCGCAGTCTGGGCCGGGGCCGCCGCCGGCCGTACGGCGGACGGGGCGTGCGCGGCCGGCGGCGGGGTGGAGGCGCCGGTCGGCAGCACGGACGAGGACCGGTCCGGCACACCCGCGCGGTGCGGCAGCGGAGCCATCACGGACATCGGCTGGGCGCTCTCGTCGAGGACGGTGAGGAGGGGATCGCCGGGGATGTAGACGACCGCGCGCACACCGCCGTACGGGGACGGCTCGACATGGACGCCGTAGCCGTACTGGCGCACCAGCTGACCCGCGGCCGCGAAGCCGGACCGCGGCGGATCGCCGAGCTGGGTCAGCAGCAGATCGTCGTCACCGGACAGCAGCTCCATGGCGTGCTTGATCTCGTCGTCGTGCATGCCCACGCCGTAGTCGTCGATGATGACCGACGCGCCGCGGTTGCCCTGCTGGAGGGTGACGGTGACCGGCAGTTCCTGGTGCGAGTGGTGCAGCGCGTTGGCCAGCAGCTCGGTCACGGTGATCGCGATCGGCTCGACGGCACGGGCGACCACGGCCACCGGGTCGCGCAGCTGGTTGCTGACCTGGACGCGCTCGTAGCCGCGCAGCCGGGAGGTGGCGCCGACGACCAGCTCGGCGAGGTAGGAGTCCTCGCGGGTCAGGCCCGGCCAGGCGCCGCACACCACGGAGGTGGCCTGAATACGGCGCAGCGCCTGCTCGTTGAGGAAGTCCGCGTCCAGCAGGTCCTGGGCGATCTGCGGGTCGTCGTAGCGGTGCTGCATGTCCTGAAGCGCCGTCTGGAGGCGGTAGAGCAGCGCCTGGATGGTGGTGGTCGCGCCGCGGAGGGTGGACTGCGCGGCCGCGTCGACGCGTTGCCGCTCGCTGGTGACCGCCTGGCCGATCTGCTCCAGTACCGCGGTCAGCGCGTGATCCGTCTCCGAACCGGCGAACCGGGAGTCCAGCAGCCCGCGTACGGGGACGTGCGGATGGGCGAGCGCCATGGTGAGGTCGGGCAGTCGTGCCCCGGCCAGATGCCGGATCTCGGCCTCGGTGGCCCGCAGCCGGGCCGACAGTTCCGTATTGCTGTGGAGCGTGGCGCTGTTCTGCTCCTCGGAGGCGGTGAGGCGCTGTCTCAGGTCGGCGCGCTGCTTGTGCGTGCGGACCAAGAGCGCCGCCAAGACCACGGCGGCGGCCGTACCTGCGCTGAGGCACCACAACAGCGCCTCCGGTATGGATGTCATCGAGATCCTCGTGTGGGTACTGGGTCGGCCTGCCATCACGGCTGAATACTGCCGATCATCACCGGATGCTACCGGGGAGTTGACGAGTCGTAAGCTCGTTGAGCGGCGGCGACTGAGAAGTACGGAAGGTCACGTTCCGCCCGCGATGACCCGGACGATGGCGTGATGTGGCCCTGACATTCCGGGGTCTCCCGACCGGGCGCCCACGGCCGCTCCGGCGATGCGCGAGAATAACCACATGAGTCTGTTCCGCGACGACGGCATCGTGCTGCGCACCCAGAAGCTGGGTGAAGCGGACCGGATCATCACCCTGCTCACCCGGGGGCACGGCCGGGTCCGGGCGGTGGCGCGGGGGGTGCGGCGGACGAAGTCGAAGTTCGGGGCGCGGCTGGAGCCGTTCTCGCATGTGGATGTGCAGTTCTTCGCGCGCGGCGGCGAGCTCGTCGGCCGCGGGCTGCCGCTGTGCACGCAGAGCGAGACGATCGCCGCGTACGGTGGCGGGATCGTCACCGACTACGCCCGCTACACCGCCGGCACCGCGATGCTGGAGACCGCCGAGCGGTTCACCGACCACGAGGGCGAGCCGGCCGTACAGCAGTATCTGCTGCTGGTCGGCGGGCTGCGGACGCTGTCCCGCGGTGAGCACGCGCCGCATCTGGTGCTGGACGCCTTCCTGCTGCGCTCACTCGCCGTGAACGGCTACGCACCCAGCTTCGGCAGCTGCGCGAAGTGCGGGCTGCCCGGTCCCAACCGGTTCTTCTCGGTGGCCTCGGGCGGCGTCGTCTGCGGCGACTGCCGCGTCCCGGGAAGCGTCGTACCCTCCTCGGAGGCCATCGGGCTCCTGGGCGCGCTGCTCACCGGCGACTGGGAGACGGCGGACGCCTGCGAGCCGCGGCATGTCCGGGAGGGCAGCGGGCTCGTCGCGGCCTATCTCCAGTGGCATCTGGAGCGGGGTCTGCGCTCCCTCCGGTACGTGGAGAATTAGCCGTGCAGAGAAACGGCCGCGCGGAGAAACAGCCGCGCAGGCAAACAGACTCGACCGACCCATACGACGTATACGACACATAGGAGACGTGGGCCGCATGGCACGACGCGGGATTCTGGGCCGTAATCGACGTGAGTACGTGACGCCCGAGCCGCACCCCTCCGGCGCGCGCCCGCCGAAGATCCCCGGCGAGCTCGTGCCGAACCATGTGGCGGTCGTCATGGACGGCAACGGCCGGTGGGCCAAGGAGCGCGGTCTGCCGCGCACCGAGGGCCACAAGGTCGGCGAGGGCGTCGTCCTGGACGTGCTCAAGGGCTGTATCGAGATGGGTGTGAAGAACCTCTCGCTGTACGCCTTCTCGACGGAGAACTGGAAGCGGTCGCCCGACGAGGTCAAGTTCCTGATGAACTTCAACCGGGATGTGATCCGGCGGCGCCGTGACGAGATGGACGCGCTGGGCATCCGCATCCGGTGGGTCGGCCGGATGCCGAAGCTGTGGAAGTCCGTGGTGCAGGAGCTCCAGGTCGCGCAGGAGCAGACCAAGAACAATGACGCGATGACGCTGTATTTCTGCGTGAATTACGGCGGCCGGGCGGAGATCGCGGACGCCGCGGCGAAGATCGCGGCGGATGTGAAGGCCGGAAAGCTGGACCCGTCCAAGGTCACCGAGAAGACCGTCGCGAAGTACATGTACTACCCGGACATGCCGGATGTGGACCTCTTCGTCCGGCCGTCGGGCGAGCAGCGCACCTCGAACTATCTGATCTGGCAGAGCGCCTACGCCGAGATGGTCTTCCAGGACATCCTGTGGCCGGACTTCGACCGGCGGAACCTGTGGGATGCCTGCCTCGAATACGCGCGGCGCGACCGCCGCTTCGGTGCGGCGCCGGAGCCGGACGGCCAGGCGGCGAAGTAGCACCGATCCAGTGGCGCAGATCCGGTAGCACCGATCCATGCGAACGGGCCGCCTCCTCTGGGAGACGGCCCGTTCGTGCTGGTCGTGGTGTTACTGGTCCGCGGACCGCGCCGCGCAGTCGCCGCACGTACCGAAGATCTCGATGGTGTGCGCGACGTCGCGGAAGCCGTGCTCGGCGGCGATCTGGTCGGCCCACTTCTCGACCGCGGGGCCCTCGACCTCGACGGCCTTGCCGCAGGCCCGGCACACCAGGTGGTGGTGATGGTCGTCGGTGCTGCACCGGCGGTAGACGGCCTCGCCGTCGCTGGTGCGCAGCACATCGACCTCGCCCGCGTCGGCCAGGGACTGCAGCGTCCGGTAGACGGTGGTCAGCCCGACCGAGTCGCCCCGGTGCTTGAGCATGTCGTGGAGCTCCTGCGCGCTGCGGAACTCGTCCACCTCGTCGAGTGCGGCCGAAACCGCGGTCCGCTGCCGCGTCGACCGGCCGCGTACCGGAGAACCCGCGCTCGTCGCCACCGTTGCCTCCCTAGGGCCGTCAGATCTTCACGTGGGGGGTCCCTCCCGCGCCGGTGGGGCGTGGGGGAGCGTCCGGCCATTGTGCCAGGTGGTGATCCGAACCCTGGTGGGGCGCTTATACGCTGACGTCGTCCGTGAGGGTCCGGCTGCCCGGTACCTCAAGGGTGCACCCCTCCGACGCTCCCGCGGCCGCCTTTGCGCGTTTTTTCGCCAGTGGCGCGGCCAGCGCCGTGAAGATCACGAACAGTCCGATGGCGAGCAGCACGATGGTCGCGCCGGACGGCACGTCCACGTAGTACGACGTGGCGGTACCCGTCAGAGTGACCGCGACGCCGATCCCGATGGCCACCGCGAAGGTCATCGCGAAGCTGCGGCTGATCTGCTGGGCGGCCGCGACCGGGATCACCATCAGCGCACTGACCAGCAGCAGCCCGACGACCCGCATCGCCACGGTGACGGTGACCGCGGCGGTGACCGCGATCAGCAGGTTCAGCAGCCGCACCGGGAGCCCCGTCACCCGCGCGAACTCCTCGTCCTGGCAGACCGCGAACAGCTGCCGGCGCAGACCGACCGTGATCAGCAGCACCAGGGCGGCCAGCACACAGATCGTGGTCATGTCCTGAGGCGAGACCGTGGTGATCGACCCGAAGAGATAGGTGCCGAGGTTGGCGTTGGACCCGGCGTCGGAGAGGCTCATCAGCATCACACCGCCCGCCATACCGCCGTAGAACAGCATGGCCAGCGCGAGATCGCCGCGGGTCTTCCCGTACCAGCGGATCAGTTCCATGACGACGGAGCCGAGGACGGCGACCGCGGTGGCGACCCAGACCGGGCTGGTGTTGAGGAGAAAGCCCAGGCCGACGCCGGTGAGGGCGACATGGCCGATGCCGTCGCCCATCAGGGCCTGCCGGCGCTGGACGAGGTAGATGCCGATGGCCGGGGCGGTGACACCGACGATCAGCGCGGCGAGCAGGGCCCGCTGCATGAAGGCGTAGTTCAGGATTTCCATGTCGGTCGACCTCGCGAAACGGAGCCGGTGCTCGGGTGTCGGCTGGTGGTTCGGGGGTTGTCCCCCGAGGAATACGGCATCAGCTCAGCAATCCCGTACGAATCGGTTCCGCGGCCGCGTCGGCGTGCGGATGGACGTGATCGTGGCCGGGCAGGGCGTGCTGGCCCACGGCCTCCGGCGGCGGGCCGTCATGCACGACACAGCCCTCCCGCAGCACCACCGCCCGGTCGATCAGCGGCTCCAGCGGGCCCAGCTCGTGCAGCACGAGCAGCACCGTGGTGCCGGCCGCGACCTGTGCGCGCAGCGCCCCTGCCAGCACCTCCTGGCTGGCCAGGTCGACGCCGGCCATCGGCTCGTCCATGATCAGCAGCTCCGGTTCGCCGGCCAGCGCGCGGGCTATCAGCACCCGCTGGTGCTGGCCGCCGGAGAGCGCGTTGACGGAGTCCCCTGCCCGGTCCGCCATGCCCACCAGCGCCAGGGCGCGGTGCACAGCGGCCCGGTCGGCCTTGCGCACGATGCCCAGCTTCGTACGCGCCAGCCGGCCGGCCATGACGACCTCGCGGACCGTGGCCGGGACGCCGCTGGAGGCGGTGGTGCGCTGCGGGACATAGCCCACCCGGGCCCAGTCACGGAAGCGCCGGAACTCGGTGCCGAAGAGCGACAGGGTGCCGCCGCTGAGCGGAACCTGGCCTATCACCGACCGTACGGCGGTGGACTTGCCGGAGCCGTTGGCGCCGAGCAGCGCCACGACCTCGCCGGCGTGCACGGTGAGGTCGACGCCGCGCAGCACGGGGCGTGCGCCCAGCGAGGCGGTGGCTCCGCGCAGGTCGATGACCGGCTGCTGTTGCGTCTGCTTCACGGTGACCTCCGTCACGTGCGGGGTGGCCGGTGTGCTCACTTGCTGCCCAGTGCCTTCTGGAGCGCGGCGAGGTTGGACCGCATCACACCGAGGTAGTCCGTACCGCGGGACTTGGCGGTGATGCCCTCGAGCGGGTCGAGGACATCGGTCTTCAGGTGCAGATCACCGGCCAGGGCCTTGGCGGTGGCCGGGTTGGCGATCGTCTCGAAGAAGACGGTGGAGACGTGGTGCTCCTTGGTGAGCGTGTGCAGCTCCTTGATGCGGTTGGCGCTGGGCTCGGACTCGGGGTCGAGGCCGCTGATGGCCTCCTGGGTCAGGCCGTAGCGCTCGGCGAGGTAGCCGAAGGCCGCGTGGGTGGTGATGAAGGTGTCCGAGCCGCGCTTCTTCAGGCCGTCCTTGAAGTCCGCGTCCAGCGCCTCCAGCTTCTTGACCAGGGCGTCGGTGTTCTTCTGGTAGTCGGCCTTGTGGTCCGGGTCGGCCTTGGCGAGGGTTTTGTTCACGCCCTTGGCGACCTCGGCGTACTTCACCGGGTCGAGCCAGATGTGCGGGTCCTTGCCGCCCTCTTCCTCGTGCTCGTCGTGCCCGTGCTCCTCGGCATGCCCGTGGTCGTGGCCGACCTCGGTGCCGTGCGTCTCCAGGGTGGTCATGGCGGACGCCTCGGCGACGTTCTCGACGCCGGACTGCGCGATGGCCTGGTCCACGGCGGGCTGCACGCCCTTGAGGTAGACGATCGCGCCGGACTCGCCGAGCAGGGCGGTCTGCTTCGCGGTGAGGGTCAGATCGTGCGGTTCGCTCCCCGGCTTGGTGAGGCCGGTGACCTGGACGTGCTTCCCGCCGATCTGCGCGGCGAGGTACTCCATGGGATAGAAGGACGCGGTGACCTTCAGTTTGCCGTCGTCCGTGCGCGCGGCGCCGTTCGTGGAGCAGGCGGAGAGGGCCAGGAGGCCGAGCACCGAGGCTCCGGCGACGGCGGCGGTGGACAGGGACCGACGTATGTTCATGACAGTCATTTTCAACAAAGCTGGAAACGATTGTCAACAAAGCGGATAGTCGGACCAGACCTGCGGAGGGTCGGCCGTCAGAGGCGTGGAACCGATTTGATCCGGGGGGTACGCCCGCCGGTACCCTGAGCTATTCGCCCGCCCGTCTCCCGACCACCACCCCCCGCCGAGGCGCAGGGCGCCGCCCTTATCCATCGTTCGTCGTCGTATGAAGAGAGCACCGTGGCCGCCGACAAGATCGATACCATCGTCAGCCTGAGCAAGCGCCGTGGCTTCGTCTACCCCTCCAGTGAGATCTACGGCGGCTCCCGCGCTGCCTGGGACTACGGCCCCCTCGGCGTTGAGCTCAAGGAGAACATCAAGCGCCAGTGGTGGCGCTCCATGGTCACCTCGCGCGACGACGTCGTCGGCATCGACTCGTCGGTGATCCTGGCCCCCGAGGTGTGGCAGGCGTCCGGCCACGTCGCCACCTTCACCGACCCGCTTACCGAGTGCACCTCCTGCCACAAGCGCTTCCGCGCGGACCACCTGGAGGAGGCGTACGAGGCCAAGCACGGCCGCGGCCCCGACAACGGCCTCGCCGACATCAACTGCCCGCACTGCGGCAACAAGGGCGGCTTCACCGAGCCCAAGCAGTTCTCCGGCCTGCTCTCCACCCACCTCGGCCCGTCCCAGGACACCGCCTCGGTCGCGTATCTGCGCCCCGAGACCGCGCAGGGCATCTTCACCAACTTCGCTCAGGTTCAGCAGACTTCGCGCCGCAAGCCGCCGTTCGGCATCGCGCAGATGGGCAAGTCCTTCCGGAACGAGATCACTCCGGGCAACTTCATCTTCCGGACCCGTGAGTTCGAGCAGATGGAGATGGAGTTCTTCGTCAAGCCGGGCGAGGACGAGCAGTGGCAGGAGTACTGGATGCAGCAGCGCTGGAACTGGTACGTCGACCTCGGCATCAGCGAGGACAACATCCGCTGGTTCGAGCACCCGGAGGAGAAGCTCTCCCACTACTCCAAGCGCACCGCCGACATCGAGTACCGCTTCCAGTTCGGCGGCTCGGAGTGGGGCGAGCTGGAGGGTGTCGCCAACCGCACCGACTACGACCTCTCCTCGCACTCCAAGGCGTCCGGCCAGGACCTCTCCTACTTCGACCAGGAGGCCGGCGAGCGCTGGACTCCGTACGTGATCGAGCCGGCGGCCGGCGTCGGCCGCGCGATGCTCGCCTTCATGCTCGACGCGTACATCGAGGACGAGGCGCCCAACGCCAAGGGCAAGATGGAGAAGCGCACGGTCATGCGCCTCGACCCGCGCCTCGCGCCGGTCAAGGTCGCGGTGCTGCCGCTGTCCCGCAACCCGCAGCTGTCGCCGAAGGCCAAGGGCCTCGCCGCGGACCTGCGCAAGAACTGGAACATCGAGTTCGACGACGCGGGCGCCATCGGCCGCCGCTACCGCCGCCAGGACGAGATCGGCACCCCGTTCTGCGTCACGGTCGACTTCGACACCCTCGACGACAACGCCGTCACGGTGCGCGAGCGCGACACGATGAAGCAGGAGCGGGTCAGCCTGGACCAGATCCAGGCCTACCTGGGTGCGCGACTGCTGGGCTGCTAGGCCCGCGCGGGGCGTCGCCGGTGGCCGACTCGCGGGCGGCCCCGTTCCGCTGACGCCTCATTGACCTCAGGCGCCGGTCGGGCCCGGAACTTTCCGGGGCCGGCCGGCGCTTTTGTGTTGCGGGTGGGGGTGGTGTGCGGGCGGGGGTGGTGTGTGCGGTGAGGGATGGGGGCGCGGGGCGCGGGACGGGTCGGCGGCCGGGGGTGTCACGGCGTCCCTCAGTGATCGCGCTCGGTGGCCCCGCGGCGGGTCGCGAGGACCATGCACAGGCCCGCCAGGGGGAGTTCCGCGCCGACGGCCATGGCTATCGCCGTGGCGAGCTCCGCGCCGGGGGCGGCGGTGGCCAGGTCGATGCAGGCGTCGGCCGTGAGGAGGAGCGCGGCGGCCGCCGCGGCCGCCCGGTGGCTGGGCTCGCCGCGCAGCAGGCGGGTGCCGGCCGTCAGGAGGCAGGCGGCCTCCAGCGTGTCCAGCGTCACCCAGGCCGCCGCCTCGGCCGGCGGGAGCGTCCCGGCGAGGTAGCCGAGCCACGGCAGCAGCACCAGCCCGGCGCCCGTCAGGATCCGCCCCTGCCGGCGGCGCGCGGCGCTGAGCCGTACGGGGCGGCGGGCGACGCCCGGACGGGCGCAACTGCCGTGCGGGGAAACGGAGTTGAGGGCAATGAGGGCCATGGAGTGTGTCTCTTTCGGCTGCGGTGAACCCGGCCGTCGGGCTCACGCTCAACACTCCGGTTCCGGCCGGACCAAGTCAGTAACGCCCAGGTCCGACTTGGGGTGGCACCAGCTACACCCCCGTTCGGGGAACTGGCTGCATGGCCGCCGCCCGGCTGCGCCGCATACCGTTTGATCATGACCATTCCGCCGCGGCTCCGCCGCTTTCTCGTGCGGCTGCGGCGCGACATCCTCTTCATCGCCGCCGGCGTGCCGCTGCATATCGTCCCGCCGCTGCTGTTCCTCTGGGCCCTCACCCAGCTGATCGGGATCCTGGACGGGAGCTCGGACGCCGCCCCGCTGGTGCTGCCCGCGCCCGTGACCCTGCTCGTCATCGCGGGGTACGGCCTGACCGAGGCGCAGCGCTGGCGGTTCCGGGCGCTGTGCGGGGTGGACCTTCCCCGGCTCCGGTTCACCGAGCGCAAGCGGCAGTTCGCCTACAACCTGCTGGCCGGGCCGCTGCTGGGCGCGCTGGAACTCCTGCTGCTCGCTGTGGTGTCGGCGGCGCTGGCGGGGGCGCTGGTCCTGGTGTGGGTGTCGGCGGTACCGGCCACGTGGCGGCTGGCGCATCCCGGCTACACCACCGTGGCCAGCTACCTCACCATCCTGTCGCTGCTGGTGCTGGCCGCCGTACCGGCGCTGGCCGGCGGGCTCGTACGGCTGGAGAACCTCGTCGGGCGGGCCGTCCTGGGCATCAGCCGGTCCGACGAACTGGCGCGTCGGGTCGAGGACCTCACCGAGAGCCGGGCCGGTGCGGTCGACGCCGCCGACGCGGAACGCCGCCGCATCGAGCGCGACCTGCATGACGGCGCGCAGCAGCGGCTGGTCTCGCTGGCCCTGAACCTCGGGCTGGCCAAGGCCACCCTCACGGATCTGCCGCCGGAGGCCCGGGAGGTCATCGACGCGGCGCACCGCGAGGCGAAGGACGCGATCGAGGAACTCAACAATCTGGTGCGCGGGCTGCACCCGGCCGTCCTGGACGAACTCGGGCTGGACGCGGCGCTGTCCGGACTCGCCGCCCGCGCCCCGCTGCCCGTACGGCTGCGGGTCGATCTGCCACCGGAGCTGCCGCGGCGGGCCGCGCCGGCGGTCGAGGCGGTCGCGTACTTCGTGGTCTCCGAGGCGCTGACGAATATCGCCAAGCACGCGCGGGAGGCGACCCGGGTCGATGTGACGGTCACCCGGCTCGGGGAGATACTGCGGGTGGTGATCGCCGACGACGGTATGGGCGGCGCCGATCCGTCCAGGGGGAGCGGTCTGAAGGGGCTTGCCCAGCGCGTGCGTTCCGTGGACGGAACCTTCCGGATGAGCAGCCCCGCGGGGGGCCCGACCATGATGAGCGTGGAGCTGCCGTGCCCGACATGAGGCCCGAAACAAGGCCGGATGCGAGGTCCGAAGCAAGGCCGGATGCGAGGCCGGATGCGAGGCACGATGTGAGACCTGCAGCACAGGCCGATGTACTGCCCGGAGCAGGGCCCGGTGCGGGGTCCGGCGTGCGGCGGGCGGTGATCGCCGAGGACTCCGTGCTGCTCCGGATCGGCCTGGTCAAGGTGCTGGAGATGGCCGGGTTCGAGGTGGCGGCCGAAGCGGGGGACGCGCAGGGGCTGCTGGCCGCGGTCGAGGAACACCGGCCGGACATCGCGGTGGTGGACGTCCGGATGCCGCCCGGCTTCACGGACGAGGGAGTGCGCGCCGCCCTGTCCATCCGCCAGCGCTGGCCCGCCACCGCCGTCCTGCTGCTGTCCCAGTACGTCGAGGAGCGCTACGCGGCCGATCTGCTCGCCACGAACACGAGCGGGGTCGGCTATCTGCTCAAGCAACGGGTCGCGGACGTCGAGGAGTTCATCGAGGCGCTGCGCCGGGTGGCGTCCGGCGGCACGGCCCTGGACCCGCAGGTCGTCGCGCAGCTGCTGGTCCGCCGGTCGAGCGACCCGCTGGAACGTCTCACCGCCCGCGAACGGGACGTCCTGGCACTGATGGCCGAGGGCCGCTCCAACGCGGGCATCGCCGCCCAACTCGTCGTCAGCGAAAGCGCGGTGGCCAAGCACATCAACAACATCCTGGCCAAACTGGACCTCCCCAAGGCGGACGCCGACCACCGCCGGGTCCTGGCCGTGCTGCACTTCCTGGGCGTCGGCGGCTAGGGCCATGGCCTGCCCCACCGGACAGGCCTGCCCGTCGCTTGCCACGCGCCGCTCGGTTCCGCAGCCCGTCGCTTGCGGCTCGCCGTCGCGGCGACGAGAGCCCTAGCCGGTCAAGCCACGCAGGACCAGCTCTCGCACCGCCTCGAAGTCGTCGGTGATCGTGGGGCGGGACCACTCCGGGGCGTAGCAGGGGTCGTGGAAGCGGCCGGTGGCGTTGAAGACGGCGCGGGCGGAGGTCCTGGGGGAGGGGGTGCGGAACGCGCCCTCGGTCACGCCGGCTTCGATGATCGTGGCGAGCTGGGCCTCCAGATCTGTGACATGCCGGTCGACCACGCCGCCGCTCTCGCCGATGAGGGCCATATACGTGGCGAACAGCTCCGGGTCGTCGCCGGCCTTGTGCCGCTTGGCCTCGAACAGGGCGGTGAGCCAGCGGTCCAGGCGCTCCGGGGCCGGGCCCTCCGCCGCGACGATCGCCGACAGCTGCTCGCTCGTACGGTTCAGCCACCGCTCCGTGACCGCCTCCCGCAGCGCCGCCTTGGTGCGGAAGTGGCGGTAGACGCTGCCGTGGCTGACGCCCAGGGCGCGCGCCACATCGACGACCGTGGCCTTGGCCGGGCCGTAGCGGCGCAGCACCTCCTCCGTGGCTTCGAGGATGCGCTCGGGGGTCAACGTCTCGGGGGGCATGCGGCGGGCCGGCCTTTCGGAGGGAAGCGGACGGGGCGCACGGGGCCACCCGGCGGGGTGCGTACGCCAGACACCTACGGACGGTACCTGGCGCCCCCGGCACACGCCCCGGCGGTCAGCGCTCGCTGTCCAGATGCGCCATCTGCTCGGCGGGATACCGCTCGCCCGCGGCGGCGCCGGCCGGCACCGCGCGCTCTATCGCGGCCAGATCCTCGGTGTCCAGTGTGAACGTCGTGGCACCGAGCGCCTCGGCCAGCCGGTTCCGGCGCCGGGCGCCGACCAGCGGAACGATGTCCTCCCCACGGGACAGCACCCAGGCGATGGCGGTCTGGGCGACCGTCACGCCCTTCTGCTCGGCGATCTTGCGCAGCGCCTCCACCAGGTCGAGATTGCGGTCGAGATTCTCGCCCTGGAAGCGGGGGCTCATACCGCGGAAGTCATTCGCGGCGAGCTTGCGGTCGCGGCTGAAGTGGCCGCTGATCAGTCCGCGGGACAGCACGCCGTACGCGGTGATGCCTATCCCCAGCTCACGGGCGGTGGGCAGGATCTCGTCCTCGATGCCACGGGAGATGAGGGAGTACTCGATCTGCAGGTCGGAGATCGGGGCGACGGCGGCGGCCCGGCGCAGGGTCTCGGCGCCCACCTCGGACAGGCCGATGTGCCGCACATGCCCGGCCTCGACCAGCTCGGCGATGGCGCCGACGGTCTCCTCGATCGGGACGGCCGGGTCGACACGGGCGATCCGGTAGATGTCGATGTGGTCGGTGCCCAGCCGCTGGAGGGAGTACGCGGCGAAGTTCTTCACCGCGTCCGGCCGGCCGTCGTAGCCGGTGAAGGCGCCTTCGACGGTGCGCAGGGCGCCGAACTTGACGCTGGTCAGCGCCTTTTCGCGGGCGGCCGCTGGGGCCGTGCGCAGGGCTTCGTTGATGAGCAGTTCGTTGTGGCCCATGCCGTAGAAGTCGCCGGTGTCGAGCAGGGTGATGCCCGCTTCGAGGGCGGCGTGGATCGTGGCGACGGACTCTGCGCGGTCGGCGTCGCCGTACAGGGCGGACATGCCCATGCAGCCGAGGCCGAGGGCGGAGATCTGCGGGCCGGTGGTGCCGAGGGTGCGGGTTTGCACGGGGTGCTCCTGACTGACGGGGAGATGAAGCAGTGGCGTGTACCGACTATGGCATGTCGACTGACAGATTTCAATATCTGTCAGTCGACAAGTGTCAGTACAGGCGTCGGTGTATGCGTCGGTGCATGTGCCAGTGCTCCGTCGACCCGAGCGGCCCGGGTGGGTTCCGCCGGCCCCGGTCAGCGCACCGTGTGCGGCAGGCGCACCGCCAGTGCCGTCGTGACCAGCACGATCGCCAGCTGCGCCAGCAGCGCCGCGACCAGCGCATCGCGGGCGCCGGAGGACGGGAGGAGCGACAGGAAGAGCGTGCCGAGGGTGGCCGCGCCGAGTGCGACGCCCGACTGCTGGGCGGTGACCATGGCGCCGCTGCCCACTCCGGCCTGCGTCACCGGCAGCTCGCTCAGCACGATGCGCATCAGTACCGGCAGGAGCATCCCCTGTCCGATGCCCAGCACTGCCATGCTCGGCGCCAGCCCGGCCACCGACACGTCGGGCCAGCCCGCGCGGACCGTCAGCGCCAGACCGATCAGCCCGCAGGCCTGGATCAGCGAGCCGGCGATCGCCACCCGCCGCCCGAAGCGCCGCACCAGCCGCGGTCCGGCCAGCGAGGCGAGGAAGAACGTGGCGCAGAGCGGCGCCAGTGACAGCCCGGCCGCGAACGGCCCGTAGTGCAGGCCGGATTGGAGGGCGACGGCCACCACGAACATGAAGCCGCCGAAGCCCACCGAGAACGGGACGATCATGGAGAGGCCGCTCTGCACGGAGCGGATGCGCAGCATGGACGGCGGGACCAGCGGCGTGCGGCCCACGCGCTCGGCCCGGCGCTCGACGACGACGAACGCGCCGGCGGCGAACGGGAAGACGGCCAGGAGCAGCCAGGACCAGAGCGGCCAGCCGGCCGCCCGCCCCTCGGTCAGCGGCAGCAGCAGGGTGATCAGCGCGGTGGCGAGCAGCGCCGTGCCGGGGCCGTCCACCCGGCTCGGATGCGGGGACCGGGTCTCGGGCACCGCGCGGGAGGCCAGCAGCCAGGCAGCGGCCGCGATCGGCACGTTCACCAGAAAGACCGCGCGCCATCCGGAGCCCGCCAGGTCGGCGGAGACCAGCAGCCCGCCGAGCACCTGGCCGACGGCGCTGGAGACACCGGCCGTACCGCCGTACAGGCTGAGCGCCTTCGCGCGCCGCTTGCCGGCGGTCGTGGCCTGGATGGTGGCCAGTACCTGCGGCAACAGCAGTGCGGACGCGCCGCCCTGGGCGACCCGGGCGGCCACCAGCGTCCAGGCGTCGGGGGCCACCCCGCAGGCGAGCGAGGTCAGGCCGAAGGCGGCCAGGCCCCACAGGAACAGCCGGCGGCGACCCACCATGTCGCCGAGCCGCCCGCCGAGCACGAGCAGCGTGGCGTAGGCGACGCCGTAGCCCGCCACCACCATCTCCAGGACCGCCGGCCCCGCGCGCAGATCACGGTCGATGGTCGGCAGCGCGACATTGACGATAAAGAAGTCGATCATGGGCAGGGCCGCGCCGAGCAGGACGGTCAGCAGGCCCAGTGGCGTCAGCACGGTGGTGTCCGGCAGCGGGCGGTCCGGTACGGCCTTCGGGGCGGCGGCCTGCACGCGGCTGTCGGTTTGTACCCGGCTGTCGGTCTGCACGCGACTATCGGTCTGTACGCGGGTATCGGTCTCGGAATGGTTCACGCAGACGACGATCGTCCGTCGCTCAGAGGGGTACCAGAGTCTTCTTATCCTGGTACCAGCGCCACCTGGCAACCGGATAGCGCCTCCGGCACCCTGGAAGCATGACCGTGGATGTGACGCTGACTCAGGCCGCCCGCAGCCGCACCGGGACTGAGACCGGGACCGGCGGAGCGACCGCCACCGGCACTCACAGCGCGACCGACAGCGGGGCCGACAGCGCGATCGCCAAGAAGCCCGCCAAGGGGCCCGTCACCCCGCGCGGCGGCGGCGACGCCGTCCGCCGGGCCGAGCTGGCCGCGTTCCTGCGCAGCCGGCGGGAGCGGATCACCCCCGAACACGTCGGCCTGCCGCGCGGCAGCCGCCGCCGCACCCCCGGGCTGCGCCGCGAGGAGGTCGCGCATCTTGCCGCGGTCGGCGTCACTTGGTACACCTGGCTCGAACAGGCCCGGGACATTCATGTCTCACCGCAGGTCCTGGACGCGGTCGCCCGCGCGCTGCTGCTCGACAAGGCCGAGCGCCGCCATCTGTTCGCGCTGGCCGGTGCGATCGACCCGCTCCCCGGCACCGAATGCACCGGCGTTCCGCGCGCGCTGCGTCAGATCATGGACCAGGTGGCGCCGTTCCCCGCCGTCGTACAGAACAGCCGGTTCGACATCCTCGCCTACAACAGCACCTACGGGCAGCTGATGTGCGACCTCGACGCGCTGCCCGAAGAGGACCGGAACTGCATGTGGCTGGCGTTCACCCATCCCGAGTGGCGGGCGGCCATGGGTGATCTGGATGCCTCGGTGTGCATGATGGCCGCCAAGTTCCGGGCGTCGATGGCCGAGCATGTCGCCGAGCCGGCCTGGAAGGCGCTGGTCGCGCGCTTGTCGGAGGCATCGCCGGAGTTCCGCGCGATCTGGGCGCGGCATGAGGTCGTACGCCCGGTCAGCAGCACCAAGATCTTCCAGAACTCGAAGGTCGGCGCCATGGAACTCGCCGCCACCAGCCTGTGGACGGGCCCCAACCCGGGCCCCACGCTCGTGACGTACACCCCCGTGGACGAGACGTCCCGAAAGCGCCTGGAACTGTTGCAGGAACTGGCGACGGCGCGAGCTTGAGTGTCGTCCTGCCGGTGCGGGGGTGAGCGTCGGCGCCTAGGGCGGCCCTGGGCGTCCCCTAGGGGATGGTCGAACAGATCCCCTAAGGGTTGCGAGCGCCCCTTGCAGGCCCCAACGCGGGGGCGCGGAGCGGTATTCCCGCGACCACAGCACCCCCCCCGCGACCACAGCACCCCCCAGCGCCCACCTACGAACTGGCATCAGCCGGACTGTGCCCCCTCGGCTCCTCCTCGAAGAGCTCGGCCGTGTGGCGGGCCGTGGCGCGCGCCCAGCGCCCGTTGGTCAACGCGCCCAGCAGGAGCACGGCCGCGCCGCAGCCGGTGATGATCCACCACGCCGGGCGGACGGCCGCGACGAAGTCGCCGTCGCGCGCCGTCCCGTGCGTCCCGCTGGCCAGCACCGAGCCGATCACCGCGACGCCGAGCGACTGCCCCACCTGCCGGCTGGTGGACGCGACGGCGGCCGCCACACCGGCCTGCGCGCGCGGCATCCCCGACACCGCCGTGTTCGTAATAGGGGCGTTGACCAGGCCGAAGCCGATGCCGAACAGCACATAGCCGGTGAACAGCAGCGCCGTCGTCGACTGGGCGTCGAACCCCGCGAAGAGCACCCCGCTCAGCCCCATTCCGGTACCCGCCAGCAGCAGCGGCAGCCGCGGGCCACGGCTGCCGACCAGCCGCCCGGACAGCGGCGCGAAAATCAGCGTCATGCCGGCCATGGGCAGCGTGTAGAGACCGGCCTCCAGCGCGGACAGACCGCGGACGTTCTGCAGATACAGCGTGTTGATGAAGAGAAAGCCGCCCAGCGCGGCGAACGCGCAGACCGCCACCACCGTCGCCCCGCTGAACGGCACGCTGTGGAAGAACCGCAGGTCGATCAGGGGTTCCCGGCGCCGCCGCTCGTACCGGATCAGCCCGCCCAGCGAGCCGAGCGCCAGCAGCACGAACGCTCCGGTCTCCGCCGACAGCCAGCCCGCCTCCGGGGCCTCGATGATCGCGTACGTCAGCGAGCCGAGCAGCACGATCACCAGCAGCTGGCCCACCGGATCCACCCGGCGCGGCCTGGGGGCGCGCGACTCGGGGACGTAGCGCAGGGTGAGGAACAGCGCGAGCGCGCCGATCGGGACGTTGATCCAGAAGACCGAGCGCCAGCCGACGCTCTGCACCAGCAGCCCGCCGACGAGCGGCCCCGCCGCCATGCTGATGCCGACGACCCCGCCCCACACCCCGATGGCACGGGCCCGCTCGCGGGGTTCGGTGAAGGTGTTGGTGATGATCGACATCGCGACCGGGTTGAGCATCGAGCCCCCGACCGCCTGCACCATCCGGAAGACCACCAGCCATTCCAGACCGGGTGCGAGGCTGCACAGCAGCGACCCGATCGCGAAGACGACCAGGCCGGTCAGGAAGATCCGGCGCCGGCCGAGCCGGTCCGCCGTCGAGCCGGACAGCATCAGCAGCGAGGCCAGGACCAGCGTGTACGCGTCGATCGTCCACTGAAGGCCGGCGACCGAGGCGTTTATCTCGTCCTGGAGGGAGGGCAGCGCGACGTTCAGGATGGTGTTGTCGAGGCTGACGATCAGCAGGCTCATACAGCAGATCGCCAGCACGACCAGGCGCCTCCGCCGGCTGAGCTCAGGCATGGCTGAACGCTACAAAACGATCCGCGGTCGGCGGCCTTGGCGGGGCCGCTCGCGCGGTGCGGGACAATGGGAGGTCGCGGCGGCCGGAACGCCCGTCGGCCGCGGCTTCTCCACACCCGTCGAAGGAACCGTCCTCCATGACTTTGCTGCAGATCGGACCGCACGCCGTGCAGCCGCCGGTGGTGCTCGCCCCGATGGCCGGGATCACCAACGCCCCCTTCCGGACGCTGTGCCGCGAGTTCTCCGGCGGCAAGGGCCTGTTCGTCAGCGAGATGATCACGACGCGGGCGCTGGTCGAGCGCAACGAGAAGACCATGCAGCTGATCCACTTCGACGAGACCGAGAAGCCGCGCTCGATCCAGCTCTACGGCGTCGACCCGGACACCGTCGGCAAGGCCGTCCGCATGATCGCGGAGGAGGATCTCGCCGATCACATCGACCTGAACTTCGGCTGCCCGGTCCCGAAGGTGACCCGTAAGGGCGGCGGCTCCGCGCTCCCGTACAAGCGGCATCTGCTGCGCTCGATCCTGCGCGACGCGGTGGCCAACGCGGGCGCACTGCCGGTGACGATGAAGATGCGCAAGGGCATCGACGACGACCACCTCACCTATCTCGACGCGGGGCGGATCGCGGTCGAGGAGGGCGTCACGGCGATCGCGCTGCACGGCCGGACGGCGGCCCAGCACTACGGCGGCACCGCCGACTGGGACGCCATCGCCCGCCTCAAGGAGCACGTCCCGGAGATCCCGGTACTCGGCAACGGCGACATCTGGTCCGCGGACGACGCGGTACGGATGATGCGGGAGACCGGCTGCGACGGGGTCGTGGTGGGCCGCGGCTGCCTGGGGCGGCCGTGGCTGTTCGGCGATCTCGTGGCCGCCTTCGAGGGCAGCGGGACCCAGCCCGGCGCCGGTGAGGTCGCTTTCGCGCAGCCGACATTCAAGGAGGTCGCTGCCGTGATGCTGCGGCACGCCACGCTGCTCGGCGAGTGGATCGGCGACGAGACCCGCGGCGTCATCGACTTCCGCAAGCACGTCGCCTGGTACACCAAGGGCTTCTCGATCGGCTCCGAGATGCGCCGGAACCTCGCGGTCACCTCCACCCTCGACCAGCTGGACGCCCTGCTCTCGGAGCTGGACCTGGACCAGCCCTGGCCGGCGGGCGCCGACGGCCCGCGCGGCCGCACCTCGGGCCGCAACCGGGTCGTCCTCCCCGACGGCTGGCTGGACGACCCGTACGACCGCACGGCGGTGCAGGAGGACGCGGAGCTGGACACGTCGGGCGGGTGACGCCGCCGGGCGGCGGGGCCGCGCTACCGTTCCAGCCCTGAGGGGGCACGGAGCGAGGAGAACGCCGTGGTGAGCGGGTACCGGTCCATCGAGGGCACGGAGCAGGCGGTACGGGCAAGACTCGGCGATCTGCCCGTCCGGCATGAGCGGATGGCGGCGGTGGCGCAGCTCTACCGCGCCGCGGTCGCCGTACGGCAGCACTTCGAGAACTCGGTGCTGCGCGCGGCCGAGCTGACCTGGACCGCGTTCGTGGTGCTGTGGGTGGTGTGGATCCGGGGCGAGACGGAGACCCGGAAAGTCGCCGAGGAAGCCGGGATCTCCAAAGGGACGCTCACCGGCGTCGCCCGTACGCTGCAGGGCCGCGGCCTGATGGAACGCAACGGCCATCCGGCCGACGGCCGGCTCGCACTGCTCTCGCTCACCCCTGAGGGGGAGCGGCTGATGGCCCGGACCTTCCCGCAGTTCAACGCCGAAGAGGCGTTTGTCACCGACGCGTTGAGTGACGACGAGGCGCTGACGCTGGCCGACCTGCTGCGCAGCGTGGTCGCGCAGGTCGAGACACACGGCGCGGCCCGCCGGCTGGAGCTGCTGGACGGCGAGGCCCCGCGGCCTCGGCGCAGCGGACGCCGGCCGAAGGGCGTGCCGGAGGCGGGCCGCGAGGCCGTCCCGGCGCATTCCCCGCAGCCATGACCCGGCGCCCGCAGCCATGACCCGGCGCCCGACGCGCGACGGCGCATGGCTCACGCCGGGCGCGGCGGACCCGTATACGACCGGGGGCGCGGATGCGTCATTCCCGCCACCTCACGGCCCCTTCGCGAACTATGGCTTGATCCCGACGTTCGGCACACCACATCGCGTGGCGCGAATGAGCGCCTGGATCGACCCGGAATGCGGGAAGTGCCCCCCGGCGTACGGGGTCTGTGGGGCCCGCGAGGGCTGGTCGAAGCGTTGTCCGAGCTGGTCCCGACGGTGGTCCGGATGATGGGACCCAGCACCGTCCGAGCGCGTGATTCTCGCCACCCCTGATAGGGGGCACGCTCAGATGAGCGCTCATCGGAGGGCTCCACCTCTCCAATGATGGCACCGGGTGCCACGCTTCATCTGTTCGAGTGATCAAGCAATTCAATGCGCAGAGTAATCGGATCTCGCCCCTTCGACTCCGCACCGCAGTGATGCATTCAGTTAATGAAGCCACTCAAACGTCGGAGATCACTTTCGATCTGCTGGCTGACGACGGGTTACGCACACATGTCGACCAAGTGGACGTACCCATGAGCCTTCGATCTGGGTATGTTCCTCGCCGTCAGGGCAGCCGTCCGCGAGGAGTCCAGTCCCGTGTCGGAAACACAAGATCCCCACGTAACCCAGCTTGCGTCCACGAAGTTCGTCTACGACTTCACTGAGGGCAACAAGGACCTCAAGGACCTCCTCGGTGGCAAGGGCGCCAACCTCGCCGAGATGACCAACCTGGGGCTTCCCGTCCCTCCGGGCTTCACGATCACCACCGAAGCCTGCAAGGTCTACCTCGAAAGCGGCAGCGAGCCGGCGGCACTCCGTGCCGAGGTCTCGAAGCACCTCGACGCCCTTGAGCGGAAGATGGGCAAGAAGCTCGGCCAGGCCGACGACCCGCTGCTCGTATCGGTGCGTTCCGGTGCGAAGTTCTCGATGCCCGGCATGATGGACACCGTCCTCAACATCGGCCTGTCGGATGCATCGGTTTCCGGCCTCGCGACGCAGGCCGGCGACGAGCGGTTCGCGTGGGACTCCTACCGCCGCCTCATCCAGATGTTCGGCAAGACCGTGCTGGACGTCGACGGCGAACTCTTCGAGGAGGCGCTGGAGGAGGCCAAGCGGGCCAAGGGCGTCACCGTCGATGTCGACCTGGACGCCGGTGACCTGCGCGCGCTCGTCGACCAGTTCAAGGACATCGTCGCCAAGGAGACCGGGCGGGACTTCCCGCAGGAGCCCCGCGAGCAGATGGACCTCGCGGTGCGCGCGGTCTTCGACTCGTGGAACACCGACCGCGCCAAGCTCTACCGCCGCCAGGAGCGCATCCCCGGCGACCTCGGCACCGCGGTCAACGTCTGTTCCATGGTCTTCGGCAACCTCGGCCCCGACTCGGGCACCGGCGTCGCCTTCACCCGCGACCCGGCCAGCGGCCACCAGGGCGTCTACGGCGACTACCTGCAGAACGCGCAGGGCGAGGACGTCGTCGCCGGTATCCGCAACACCGTGCCGCTCGCCGACCTCGAAGGCATCGACAAGGCGTCGTACGACGAGCTGATGCAGATCATGGAGACGCTCGAAACGCACTACAAGGACCTGTGCGACATCGAGTTCACCATCGAGCGCGGCAAGCTGTGGATGCTGCAGACCCGGGTCGGCAAGCGCACCGCCGGTGCCGCCTTCCGGATCGCCACCCAGCTCGTCGACCAGGGCCTGATCGACGAGGCCGAGGCCCTCCAGCGGGTCAACGGCGCGCAGCTCGCGCAGCTGATGTTCCCCCGCTTCGACCTGGGCGCGAAGTCCGCGATGATCGGCCGCGGTATCGCCGCGTCGCCGGGCGCCGCGGTCGGCAAGGCCGTCTTCGACTCGTACACCGCCGTCAAGTGGTCCCGGTCCGGCGAGAAGGTCATCCTGATCCGCCGCGAGACCAACCCCGACGACCTCAACGGCATGATCGCCGCCGAGGGCATCCTCACCTCCCGCGGCGGCAAGACCTCGCACGCCGCCGTCGTCGCCCGCGGCATGGGCAAGACCTGTGTCTGCGGCGCCGAGGAGCTGGAGGTCGACACCAAGGCCCGCCGGATGACGACCCGTGAAGGGACCGTCATCGAGGAGGGCGACGTCGTCTCCATCGACGGCTCCACCGGCAAGGTCTACGCCGGCGAGGTGCCGGTCGTGCCGTCCCCGGTCGTGGAGTACTTCGAGGGCCGGATGCACGCCGGCGCCGAGGACGCGGACGAGCTGGTCAAGGCCGTCCACCGGATCATGGCCTACGCGGACCGGGTCCGCCGGCTGCGCGTACGGGCCAACGCCGACAACGCGGAGGACGCCGCCCGCGCCCGCCGGTTCGGCGCCCAGGGCATCGGCCTGTGCCGCACCGAGCACATGTTCCTCGGTGAGCGCCGCGAGATGGTCGAGCGCCTGATCCTGGCCGACACCGACGCCGACAAGGAGGCCGCGCTCGCCGAGCTGCTGCCGCTCCAGCAGGCCGACTTCACCGAGCTGTTCGAGGCGATGGACGGGCTGCCGGTGACCGTACGGCTGCTGGACCCGCCGCTGCACGAGTTCCTGCCCGACATCACCGACCTGTCGGTGCGGGTGGCGCTCGCCGAGGCACGCCACGAGAAGCACGAGAACGACCTGCGCCTCCTCCAGGCCGTGCACAAGCTGCACGAGCAGAACCCGATGCTGGGTCTGCGCGGCGTACGGCTCGGCCTGGTCATCCCCGGCCTGTTCGCGATGCAGGTACGGGCGATCGCCGAGGCGGCGGCCGAGCGGAAGAACAACAACGGCGACCCGCGCGCGGAGATCATGATTCCGCTGGTGGGCACCGTCCAGGAGCTGGAGATCGTCCGCGAGGAGGCGGAGCAGGTCATCGCCGAGGTCGAGAAGGAGCGCGGCGTCAGCCTCAAGCTCACCCTCGGCACCATGATCGAGCTGCCCCGCGCCGCGCTGACGGCGGGTCAGATCGCCGAGTCGGCCGACTTCTTCTCCTTCGGTACGAACGACCTCACGCAGACGGTCTGGGGCTTCTCCCGCGACGACGTCGAGGCCAGCTTCTTCACCGCGTACCTGGAGAAGGGCATCTTCGGCGTCAGCCCGTTCGAGACCATCGACAAGGACGGGGTGGGGTCGCTGGTGCGCAGCGCCGCGGCCGCCGGCCGCGCCACCCGCCCCGACCTCAAGCTCGGTGTCTGCGGTGAGCACGGCGGCGACCCGGAGTCCGTCCACTTCTTCCACGAGGTCGGACTGGACTACGTCTCCTGCTCCCCGTTCCGCATCCCGGTCGCACGACTGGAGGCGGGCCGGGCGGCCGCGGAGAGCAAGGGCAGCGACAGCCGCTGACCCGTAGGGGGCCGCCACGCGCGCCGTGGCACCCCTGGCGAAACCACCGGAGCCGGCACTGTATGGCACCCGACCCTCAGCCTCGCTGTCGGCTCCGGCACCCCAACGAGGGCGGGACCTGTGCGGAGGTCCCGCCCTCGCTTTTCTCCGGACTCCCCCCTCGGGAGCTGCCGCCATCCCAGTCGGCGAGGGAAGGCGGCCTTCAACGGGGCTGCTGAGCGGCTGGTTATTTGCCCATCACCCCCCACGGGATCGAGCAATCCGTGCCGTTCGCACCGCCGTTGAATTGAGTACAGCATTCCTGCCACCGGCCCGGTGGCGCGACCCGTTTCAACTCTGGCCAAAAGGGCATGGTGACCGCGCGTGTTGGAGTGCATACTCAGGCGTGCCGGGGGCCGAGTGGGAAAACCTAGTGTGGGGGTTCGGTGTTACGCGTCCATTTCAGTGGACTCGATCTGGCACGCGTGCGGATTGCCGCACGCCCTGACGCGCTGTGGGAGACCGTCTTAAGTTTTCACCGACTACGCGACCGACGTGACGATTCGGCGTTCGGGAAATGGCGCTCGGAAACCCGCGGAAGGTTGAATGGCGAAGCGCGGCTGTTGGCGCCGCTCGTTCCCACCCGCGGCTATTTTCCCGATTTCCTGACGCCCGCCGAGGGGCTCCTCGGCATGGACGAGGCGCTGTCCGCGCTGCGCGAGACGCCCGCCGCCCGGCTGCACGACGAGCTCTCCAGGCTCTCCACGGCGCGCCCGCTCCCGTCGTGGATACGGGCGATGGCGGAGGGCGAGACGCGCTCGCTGGGCCGGCTTGCCGGAACGCTTCAGCGCTACTACGAGGCGGCCGTCGCCCCGTACTGGCCGCGCGTCCAGGGCCGCATAGAGGCGGACCGGGCCACCCGCGGCCGGGCGCTCCTCGACGGCGGCGCCGACCGGCTGCTCGCCTCGCTCCCGCCGATGCTGCGCTGGCGCCCGCCCGTTCTGGAGGCGGACTATCCCGTGGACCGTGACCTGCACCTCAACGGCCGGGGGCTGCTTCTCCTGCCCTCCTTCTTCTGCCGCCGCACCCCGGTCACCTTCCACAATCCGGAACTGACGCCCGTCCTCGTCTACCCCGTCGAGCATCAGGCGTCCCGGCCGGCTCCACCGCCCCCGTCGGACCGTTGCCTGGGCAGGCTCGTCGGCCAGACCCGCTCCGCGATCCTCCAGGGCATCGGCGTCGGCTGCACCACCAGCGAACTCGCCCGCCGCGTCGATGTCTCCGTCGCGTCCGCCAGCCAGCACGCGACGGTGCTGCGCGAGGCCGGCCTCCTGGTCACCCTGCGGCAGGGCAACGCGGTGCTGCACACCCTCACACCGCTGGGCGCGGCACTCTTGCGCGGCGCGCGGCCGGCGGAGGCGGCGGCTTATGAACGGTTGGCGTGAGGGGCCGTTGGAGGCGGTTGGCGTAAGGCCGTACGGGACGGTTGGTATGAATCCGTACGGGGTGGTGGGTATGAAGCCGGGCGCATTTGGAGGATCGCTCAGGATGAGGGATCTCTAAGGATGGAGGATCGCTCAGTATGGGGCTCGGGCGCGGCGGAGGATCGCTAAGGACGGGCAACGCGCAATATTCGGGAAGCGGCATCTCCCGGTCCGCCAGTGAAACCGAATCTGAAATTCCGGTACCTGCTCCTGCTGGCGCAACACCCACAACAGCCCTTCCCTGTCCGCTTCTTCAAGCCCCACGATCCGAGTTGTGTACGAAGCATTAACGAAAAGCATGGGCCGTGCATCGTTCACGGATGTTGCCGCACTACCGGATGCTCCGTGGACGGGAACACGCCCTGGAACTGGGCGAGTTGGCGGACGGACCGGAAGCGGGAATCCCGGGTTCATATCCGTATGCCGAGCCCCGCTAGTCATCGATTCCGCTGCGCTCCACACCCGCCACGATGTACCGCTGGAGCACCAGGAACACGATCACCAACGGGGCGATCGACACCGCCGCGGCCACGAACAGCTCATGCAGATTGACGCTCTGCGCCGTGGTGAACGTCGACAGTGCCACCTGGACCGTCCATGCCTCCTGGTCCTGTCCGATCACCAGCGGCCACAGGAACGCGTTCCAGGCACCGATGAAGACGATGGTGCCGACCGCCGCGAAGACCGGCCGCGTGTTGGGGACGACGATGCGCCAGTACGTACGCCAGTGGCCGAGTCCGTCGACCCGCGCCGCGTCCTCCAGCTCCTTCGGGAAGCCCAGGAAGTACTGCCGGAAGATGAAGCAGGCGAACGCGCTGAACAGCGTCGGAATGATCAGCCCGCGCAGCGTGGATATCCAACCGAGCGAGGACACCAGCACAAAGCTCGGCACGAACGTCACCGCCGCCGGCACCATCAGCGTCCCCAGGATCGCGTAGAAGACAACGTTCGCATGCCGGTACGGAATTCGCGCCAGCCCGTAGCCCGCGAGCGAGGCCAGCACGACCGTGCCGACCGTGGTCGACACCGCGATCAACGTGGAGTTGAGCAGCGCCCGCCCCATGGGGAGGCTCGGATCCTGGAAGACCTCGGTCAGATTCGACCACTGGACGTCGTCCGGGAAGAACGACCATTCAGGCGCGGTGATGTCCTGCTCCGTCGCCAGCCCGTTCCGCACCAGCAGATAGAACGGAATCAGGAACAGCAGCGCGAGGACGATCAGCAGAACGACCCGTAGGGCACGGCCGGCCCGGGTGAGAGCGTCATACATGGGCGATCAGTCCTCTCCCTTGCGTCCGAGGCCGAACCAGCGGGCCTGGACGACCGTCGCCACCGCGATGATCAGCGCCAGGATCACCGCCCCCGCACTGCCGAGCCCGAGATTCTGCTCCTGTCCGAGCGCGGTGTAGTAGAGATAGACCAACGGCGGCCGTGCGTACGGCGGATAGCCACGCGCATCGCTCAGCAAGTTGTAGAACTCGTCGAACGCCTGAAACGCGTTGATCACGAGCAGCAGCACCACCGCCACGGACGTGGCCCGCAGCTGCGGAAACGTGATGTACCGGAAGACCTGCCAGCCGGGCCGCGCCCCGTCCACCGCCGCCGCCTCGTACAGCTGCGGGGATATACGCTGCAGCCCGGCCAGGAACAGAATCATGTAGAACCCGGCCTGCAACCACAGGCGTACGGTCACGATGACCAGCCAGTACCAGGGCGGGTCGGTGGTCGACAGCCAGCCGGTCTGGTCGGCCCCGAAGAGCCCCAACACGGTGTTGGCCAGCCCGAACCGCACCCCGTTGAAGATCGACAGCTTCCATATCAGCGCCGCGACGACATACGAGCAGGCCGTCGGCAGAAAGAACACCGACCGGAAGAACGCCTGGGCGAACCGCAACCGGTTGACCATCAGCGCGAGCGCGAGCGAGACCACGTACGTCGCCGGCACGATGAACACGGTGAACAGCAGAAACGTCCCCAGACTGGCCAGGAACGCGTCATCGGCCAGCATCGCCCCGTAGTTGCCCAGCCCGACGAAGTCGGTGGCCTTCGGGCTCACCGTGTTGTGCGCATCGAAGAAGCTGAGATAGACGCTCCACACCAACGGCACATACGTGAACAGCCCCAGCCCGATCGCGAACGGCCCGACGAACACCCAGAACCACAGATTCCGCCGCTGCGGCCCGAGCAGCCGGGCCCCGAACGAGGTGGCTGTCGCCGTCATTTCTTCCCGACCCGCTGGAGTTCGGCGTTGACCTTGCGCACGACAGCCTTCAGCTCGCTCTCCGGGTTCGCACCGTCCTTGATGATGCGGCTGAGCGCGTCCTGGTAGGCGGTACGGTCCGCACTGGTCCACAGCAGCGGCTCCGCGTAGCCGTACTCGGTCGCGAACCGCACCGCGTCCGCCGCCGCGCCGGTCCGCAACTCTCCGGCCTTCTTGGCGAGCGAGACCCGAGCCGGGATGTGGAACCCATAGGACAGCGCGAAGTCCAGCTGGTAGTCGCTGCGTTCCACCCACAACCACTTCGCGTACGCCTTGGCCTCCGCCTTGCGCTTGCTACGCGCACTGACCGCCGCCGCATACGCTCCCACGGGTACGGACGGCTTCCCGCTCGCGCCGTCCTTAGGGAACGGCAGCACCCCGAAGTCGTCCCCCAGCGCCTTCTTGATCTGCGGCAGCGCCCACAGCCCCGACCACTGCATCGCCGTCAGCCCCTGGATGAACGCCGCCGGATCCGACCAGTCCTTGGGCGCACCCAGCAGCAGCGACTTGTCGGCGTACAACTGCCGGATCTTCCCCAGCACTCGGGCCGCGGCCGGATCGTCGAACCCGACCTTGCCGTCCTCACTGATCAGACTCAGCCCGGCGGCAAACAGCGGCGTCCCACTGAGCACCCCCACCCCGCCATCGTTCCCGAGGAACAGCCCCTTGACCTTCTTGGCGCTCAGCTTCGAGGTCAGCTTCCTGGCCGCGTCCACCAGCTCGTCAAGCGTCTGCGGCGGTTCGACGCCGGCATCCCTCAACATGCTCTTGCGGTAGTAGAGCATCTGCATATCCACCACCTGAGGGATGCCCCACACCTTCCCCCGCCAGATCTTCGGCGCGAGCACCGCCTGGTTGAAGTCATCCTTCACCGGCTCGATCTCAGCCGTCAGATCGACGACCTGACCGCCCTGAATCTGGTTCAGCAGCGGCCCATTGACCTCGAACACATCGGGCCCGGAGTCGGTCAGCAAGGCCGCCGCACTCTGCCGGTCGTAGTCACCGAGCCGCCACTGCACCGTGACGTCCGCCTTCTTGTACGCGGCGGCATACCGCTTCACGGCCTGCTCGGCACCCGGCTCGCCGTACTGGTGGTACCACTGACTGATCGCCGGCCCCGAACCGCTCCCACCCCGCCCGGTGTTGGACCCACAGGCGGCGAGCACCCCACCGACCGCGATTCCCCCTCCGGCCGCCAGCAGCCTCCGCCTCCCGACGCCGCCCCCTAAGCCCGTCCCAGTGCCCGCCATCCTCGCCATGTCCGCCATGCCCGTTCGCCCCCAAGCGGTCGAAGCCAGCTCGTCATTGGTCGTCTCGTCATTGATCGTCGATCACTACGCGGTACGCCGACCACTCTGCCCGGCCCACGTGACATACGCATTGCACCTCCACGAATCCGCCCGGTTGACGAACCGCTCCGGACTTCCCCCTCCGCAGCAGCACATATCGCCTCCGGCGCCGGCCCCCGGTCGTACGAAATACCGTTGTGCGGCAGCACCCCTCGCCCGTCCGCGTCCGCGCCCTTCACGATCGAGAGGTTCACACCGGGCACGACAAGTCCCCCCTGCTGCTGTCGCTGGTGCCGCTACTGTCGGTCATGTCGCCATTCTCGCGCGACCCACTGACAATCCCCGGCGAGCCGGCTCAGGGCCAGGGATCTGGCGGCGCGGCCCCCCCCGCTCGGGACGCCGCCCCACGCGTGGTCCGCAGCTCTTCCGTACGCGCTCCCCACCCGCTGAGGCATGGGGCATCCATGGGGCATCCATATGCTCGACGTCGGCAAGACGGTGTGGCGCGAACTGGAGCTGCTATATGAACGAGGACACGGCTGGCAACCGGGAGCTGCACGGCTCGGCGGTCGTCCTACGGCCGACCGTGGAGGGCGACATCCCCACCCTCGACCGAATCGTCCGTGAACCGGCGGTCGCCGCCTGGTGGTCGGTCCCCGACGACTACGACGACATGCTCGCCATTCTCTTAGACGGGCAGGTAATCGGCGCGATCCAATTCTCCGAGGAAACCGACCCCGAATTCCGCCACGCGAGCATCGACATCTTCATCACCACAAGCCATCACGGCCGGGGCCTCGGCACGGACGCCGTCCGCACCCTCGCACGCTGGCTCATCCACGAACGCGGCCACCACCGCCTCACCATCGACCCCGCCGTAGCCAACGCAGCAGCAATCCACAGCTACCGCAAGGTCGGTTTCAAGCCAGTCGGCATCATGCGCGCATACGGCCGCGACTACCGCACGGGTGGCTGGGCGGACGGTCTTCTGATGGACCTGCTCGCCGATGAACTCACCTAAGGGTTGGGATAGTGGCGCTTGCGATAGAGGGCGATAGCCGATTTCGGCGGAAAGTTGGGCACAAAGGTGAGAGCCCCGTCAGCCTTGGAGATGACGAGGTGACTGCCGCCGAACGAACGAGGCTCGGAGGGGGGAAAGATGGCGTAGATGAGGTAGCCGATATCGAATTCCTCGACGTGCACGGAGGCAGGAGAGCCATCGCGGCAGCGTGGCCGGAAGCGGGTACGCGCAATCTCCAGCGCTTCCTCGGCGGTCGTCGGCACGGGGTTCCCGGGCTCTGACGGCTCGTTCTCCGGCATGAGATTCCCCCTTGTTGGGCGGGCTGAGCGTACGCTGACGGGTGGATCGCTCCCCGAGGCTTTGGAGACTCTCGGGGACTGGAGCGTCTGCCATCTGTCTGGCTCTCAGTGACTGTAGAAGCCGTATGCCCAGGCGGGAGCCTCAGCCCCCACTCGGTCGAGGCGCTTGTGGGCGGCGAGTACGTGATCGGGCAGGAGGTTGGCCTCGTCGTCACCTTCGATAAGCCCCTTGGTGAGGTGGCCGGTGACCCACAGCGCGACCATGGTGAGGAAGTCTTCCAGGCTGTGCGCTGCGGGTAGGCCCGCGAGGTGCTCCTCACCGGGCTCCGAAGGGATGCGCAGTATGTGTCCTGTGGGGCCGTCGATGGTGAGCTTGCCGCCCATCCAGAAGCCGATCTGAAAGAACGGACCGGTTTCCTCGACGGAGGCGATTTCCGACGGCCAGGGGACTTCGTCAAAGATGCCCATGCGGTGATCGCCGTACGGATAGATGCCCAGGCCGTCTTCATTGCTCATTTCGGGCAGGCCGAAATCGATGAGCGTACGGCGCGTTGGGTCGTCCGTCAGTCCCTCGGGCAGTCTGTGCGGCGGGAAGCTGCGGATGCGATCGGCTCCGTACAGCTCGGCCAGATCTGACGGGCTGGGCGGAGGGGAATCAGCAGGCGTGATGGCGGTGGTGAAGGCATAGCTACCCGAAAAGGGTTCAAAATCCGGGAAGTTGAGTCCGGAGTACGTTTCCCCTTCGGCGGGCTCGATGGCGAAGACGCCACCCGAACCGCCGAAAATCACCTGATTGCCGAGGGAGAGTGGGGGACTGGCGAGAAGCAGGTCGTGAACCGCTTCCTCTTCTTCCTCGGACATGGCGTCCTCAAAATCGCCGACACTTTCAGGGCCCGGCCGGTCCTCTTCCCCGGGTGGCCAGGACACGTCACCGTGATGCTCCTCCGGGATCTCTTCGTTCCAGGGTCCGGCAAGGTGCTCACCGGTGGCCGCGTCCCAGATGTCCGCGCGAGAAGACCAGGAATAGAGGCCTGCAACGGCGGGGCGACCCTGCCAGCGCAATTCGACCAGCCCGTCGATGGGGCCTGGTTCGAGGTAGCGCCAGTGGTAGCCGCCGGGTGGCCGCCAGTGCGCCCACTTCGCCTTCCATGGCAGGTGCACGCCGGAGTCGGCCACTGCGGCTGCGAGGGCCCGGTCGCCACGGGCCGTGGCGAACAGATGCAACCATGCGGCCCATTCGGATTGGCTCGGCGGAACAATGCCGTAGGACCAGAGGTGGACCGCGGTTCCGACGGGGGTATTCCCCGGCACGTCGCCGGTGAACGCGCGGCACGCGGCGTCCATCAGTGTCGTCTGCGGGATATTCGCCATTACACCCCCGTCCTGAAGCAGACTCTCGAAGAGGCCGCCGGATTCGCCGTCTTCGGCTGATACCCATTCAGCGAAGTCGGCTTGTGCGGCATGCATGGAGAGCCCCGCGGCGGCGTACTGCCCCTCAGGACCCGACGCGGCCCATCCCTCCCGATGGCGGAACTCGCGGGAGATGCGCCTCAACCAATTGGCCATGTGCCGGTCGACCCGGCCGATCTCGTCGTCCGCCGTGTGTCGACGCAGCTGCTCCGCCAGGCTCTCCTCCACGAAGGACACCCCGAGCTCACCGGACATCAGGTGGGTGGAGAACTCCTCCAACACGCCGTGGAGCACAGCTTCGGTGACGGGCTCCCCACCGAGGGCCGTGGTGAGTTCGGCCCAGACACGCAACGGCACGAGGCGGGGCTGGGCCAGGGCCAACGCGCGAACCGGGTCCGGCCAGTCCGGCTGGGCAGCGTCCCGGCTCTGGAGGTGGAAGACGACCTTGGAGAGGTGGGGCAGCTTCTCGGGGGTGAGATGGGCGAGTACGCAGACCTTGCCGCCGCTCAGGCGCCCGATGGTTGTGGACAGCACACGATCCGGTTCGGACGAACCACGGGTACGACCCGCCCGATGAGCGTTCGTGATGAGGACGAGTCGGTTTCCACCCAACCGCTCGAGTCCCCGACGCCACTGCCGGCGGTTACCAGGGGACAAGTCGACACCCAGGCGGTGCAGGACCTCGCCCTGCACTTCCTCAGCCGTCCGGCCGGCAGCATCCACCAGGATGCTGCCCTCGATCTGGTGGTGCAGTTGCTTCAGGACGGCGGCACCCCCGAACCCCGAGGGATCGACGAAATGAGCCTGACTGTCTCCCCTGCGCCAATCGCGCCACCACGCTGAGAGCAGAGAGAACATCTCGCCCTCTGGGGCGGATCCTGCCATCTGATCGCGCTCCGTCATCCTGTTTCCTCTGGCTGCTGTTCTCGCTCAGGCTTGATGATCCGGCTACTTCGGCCTACGGCTCGCCGAACTCCGTCAGATGAGGCATGCCGTAGCACCGTTTCGTGGACCTCCGCCACATTCGTGATCGGAGGCGAAACACGGCTACGGCCTACTGCTGGTCCACATGCTCTCGTCTCGTGGAGCAGGTACGTACTCCGTGTCGACGAGGCGGTTTGATGTGAGCCGGGCTGTCGTTAACACCGTGGTGGGTCTCCGTGACCAGTGCTCAGTCGTTGTGCAGCGGATAGAGCCACGCGCCTGCCGTAGATCCCCGCCAGCCGATGTTCCACAAAGATTCTTCGATGTCCTGTCGCAACAGATGTGCCTCGACGTCGTTTTCCGTGAGGTCCAGGATCTGACGGCCCGTAATCCAATGGGCAACCTTGGTGAGGAAGTCCTCAAGACTTTCGGCAACCAATGTGCCTTCCAAGCCGTCTTCGTCACAGCTGCTGGGCATGCGCAGTATGTGGCCTGTGGGGCCGTCGATGAGAACGTGACCGCCCATCCATCGGCCGATCTTGAAGAACGGGCCTGACGAGGAAGGGCTTTCCAGACCTTCCTCCCATGCGACCTCTGAGAGGAAAGTAGAAAGGTCGGGTTCGAGGCTGATTCCTCTCGCATCAATGACCGGGATCCCGAATTCGGACAGTGTGCGACGGGCAGCCGTGTCACTGAGGTCGCTTGGCAGCGCATCAACGGCTGTACGTACGACAGTAGGTTCCTCGAGCAGTTCAGCAAGATCAGTTAGGGCCGGATCGGAAGCGTGAAATGGACGAGCCGAGCCGGCCACCGTGGGGCATCCGGACAGTGGCATACCACGTGGCGGTTCAATCCCTGGGAAATCAGGCTCGTCGGGTTCCACAACGAAGAGGCCGCCTATGCCTGCCACGACGACGCGGTCTTCAAGGTTGAGTGCGAGATACAGAATCTCCTCGTCGGGGCCTTCGTCGGCTCCGTCTGCATCCTCGAAATCGCCAAGGGTGGTCGGACCTCGGGTGCCATGGGCGGCGCTGTCGGCCCAGGTGATCGCTTGCTGTGCGGCTTCTGGTAGGTCCTCTTCGTGCCAGGGTCCGCCGAGCAGTTCGCCAGTTGCGACATCCCGGACGTGGATACGGGGAGGGGATTCGCACTCGACAGCCACTGCGGGGCGGCCGTGCCAATAGACTCCGTATAGATCGTTGACCACACCAGGTTTGAGATAGCGTGGGTGGTAGCCGCCTGGGGGACGCCAGTGGGACCATTTCGTGGTCCACGGCAGACGGATTCCCGATCCTGTGATGCCCGCCGCTAGGGCCTCGTCTTCGCGTGCCGTCGCCATCAAATGCAGCCAGGCTGCCCACTCCGGCTGTGTGCTGGGGGCAACGCCGTAACTCCACAGATGCACAGTGTCGGCCGCCGGATTGTTTCCCGGGATCGATCCCTCAAAGGCGCAGTGTGCGGCGTCCAGCAGTGCTTCCTGTGTGATGTGGGCGATAACGCCGCCATCACCAAGCAGTTCTTCGAAGGACCCAGCCTGGACGGCATGCATGGCCAGCCCGTTCGCGGCGTATCGTCCGACCTCGCCCGAGGCAGCCCATCCTCTGGCATGGCCCAATTGTGGGGCAATCTCCCTGAGCCACTCAACCATGTGCCGGTTGACGCGGAGCGTCAACTCGCGGTCGGTGGCCCTGCGAAGAGCCTCGGCCAGGGTTTCATCAATGAATCGGACGCAGCCGGAATCAAGTGTTATCAGGTGAGGAAACTGAACGGCGGTGGCCTCAAGTGTGACCTCATCCGTGTCAGGTAGCCCGCTGGAATGTACGAGCTCCCTCCATACCCGAAGCGGAACACTGCGCAGCTCCGCGAGTGCAAGTGCCCAGATCTGCGGTGGTACGCGACTCAGTTCCGAGTCTGAAACGGAGTGGGCAACGCCCTGGAGATGCATGACGAGCTCACGCGCTGGTGGATCGTTCTGCGGGGGAGCCGCAACGACTACGCCGACCTTGCGCTGGTAACTGAGTCTCTCGGCGAGCTGGTTCTGTACTTGCACTGGCCGCGCCGAATGCCGGGTCCGGCCTGCTCGATGCACGTTGTACACCAGGATGAGAGTCTCAGCGGCGAAATATTTGCGCAAGTGGCTCCATGACGTGCGGACTTGGGCTGACTTCGGTACGCCATTGAAGTCCAGCACCTCCGTCACGATCTCCTCGGCCGTGCGCCCCGTGGCGTCAATCAACAGGCTTCGAGGCGTTTGCCGATGGAGTTCCTGCAGCACTTCGACCGTGTGGCGACCGCCCACGATGTCCCAGCGCCTGGTGGTGCGACGTCCTTCGTTCCACCATGCGGCAACGCGTGAAATTGCCTCGTCTTTCGATATGCGGTTATTGCTGGCGACGCTGGACTCGTCCACGAAGCTACCTCGGGATGATATGAAGCATGGTCGTTGCCCAAGCCTCGCCGATGACGTTCAGGTGGTCATTCATTTCTCTGTCCATGAGCAACTCCTTTTCTGTTTTCTTCTTTTTTACGGCGTTGTTGATCTTTTTGCTGATCTCCTTCAGTGCTTCCCTTTTCTGGTTCTCGTCGGTTATGGCTTCTGCTGCCTTGATCTGTTCTTTATATTTCTCTTTCAGTCGCTTGCGCTCCTCGGATCGCATCTTAACGCCAGCGTCGTCCGTTCGGTACGTCGTGCTGTAGTACACGGGGACGCCAGACATCAAATCGTGTCCGCGGAGTCTCTCGGAGCAGTGGGCATGGCCTTGCCCCGCGCCGCACGGCTCGCGCTCGGTATAAAGTCCCTGAATCTTGTACGGTGTGCCACCGGGCTTCGTGTTCTGTCGATCGATCCATTGCAGCAGGTGCTTTTCTGAGTGCCGAGGGGATAGTCCCGGAGTGTCTGCCGGGACCGATGAATCCACAACGTAGACCGAATTCCCGTCGGCGTCGGTCACCTCGATTACGGCGTAATTCTTTCCGGAGAAATCTGGCTTGTGTGCGGGAGCCGCTTGGATGATTTTATCGATTTGAGGCATCGATGGGCCTCTTGCTGACGCCTTGTTACCGGTGACTCGGTTATAGAGCTCCTTCAGCGGGTTCCGTCTTTCGGGTGTATTGCGGTGTTTGGCGGGAAAATTGGAATTGGCGTCCTCGCGGGCCTGTGAACTTACTCCGCGATCTCTGCTCTTTGCCAGGTCATCCGAGCCGTCTGGTCGAGGGTCGGCGTTTGCATAGGGTTGGGAGTCGTATCCCGGGCTCTTACCCACTCCCTGACTCTCGTGATACACGGCACTCATTCGTGCCAGGGAGGCAACCACTGCCATCTTCTGGCCGTCGTTCATGGCCCGGAATCGATCTCCGAGTGTGTCCTCCAACTCCCGTCGTGTGATGACTGTCGGCGGAGGGTTGGTATCCCCGGCCGCGAGGGCGCGATGGTGTGCCGCCATCCGCCCCTCGGCGCGTTCCAAGATGCTGGCCAGGCTACCGTCGCGTGCCCAACCCATGAGATTTTCATGGACGTGAGCCAGTCCGTCCGCCCCATAGTTGTCGCCGAGTGCATCCTCCCCAATCCGATAGACATGGTCGTTTTCGGCGCGTAGTTTCGCTTGTTCCTTGTCTGGCGGCAGACCGAGCTGGTGATTCTGGGCACCCTCCGGCTTGTTGAGCTTGGTCGGGTCCTGCGGATTGTCGTCCTGATCGTTGGATGGATCGTCTGGGTGCTTGTGCTTCTCGCCGGCGCCGGTGGGTTCCGCGGCGGGTCGTCGAGCACTCTCCGCTCGCCCGGCGTGGGGCACCTGAGCGTCCCGGATGGGTCGGCGGTTGGCGTTGAGGGGGATGGCGTGGACGCCGTTGGAGCCGTCGTGGAGGGGCTTGTTGCTGCGTTGGCCGGTTTGGGCGTCTACGTAGGTGATCTTGCCGTTGTGGTTGACGACGTTCCAGGCGTGGGCGCGGCCGTTGCGGTCCTGGGTGATGATCACGGCCTGGGAGCCGTGGCCGGAGTTGCGGAGGGTGTTTTCCAGGCGGTTGAAGGCGTCGCGGCCGTTGCCGTAATCGTTGAAGCGGGCGCCGAGGGTGTTTTCTATTCGATCGCGGCCGTTGCTTTCGCCGCGGTCGGAGGGGGTGCCGTCCGGGTTGGTGTCCGGGGTGCGGTTGGCGGCGGCGGTGGGGTTGCCGGAGTAGGTGTCGGCGGCGGCCAGGGCGGCGTCGACGCAGTTGTTGTTGCGGCCGGGGGCGTCGGGGCCGGGGTCGTTGATGGCGTCGAGCCAGTTGCCGTCGTCGGGGTCGGGGTGGCGCTGGGGCTCGCCGTTTTCGTCCCTGGGGACGCTGTTCTCGACGTTGTTCTGGTGTGTGTCGGTGGGGCCTTCGAGACCGCCGGGGCGCTCGCGGTTGCGGGTTTCGGAGGCCGGGGTGGGGTCGGTGTTGTCGGAGCTGTTGGGGCTCTCGGAGCTGTGGGAGTCGTCGTGGGTGGTGTCCCGGTCAGGGTGGTCGGGCTGGTCCGGGCGGTTTGTCGGGTCTGCGTGGGTGGGGTCGGCCGGCCGGTTGTCCGGCTGGGTTGAGTCGTCCGTGCGGGGATCTGTGCGTGTGGGGTCCGACTCGGGGCGTGTGGGGGTGTTTTGGTCGGCCGGGTTGTGGTTCTGGTCTGAGGGGGTGCGCGTGCCCGTGTTGTCGCTCGTCGGGTGTTGCTGGGACGGCTGTTGGCGAGGGTCCGGGTGGTCGTTCTGCGGCTGTTGCTGCTGACCCTGCTGGTTCTGGCTGGGGCGGGGGCCGTCGAGGCGGGGGTTGTGCGGGGGCGGCTCGGGGCGGCGCTGTTGGGAGGCGTCGTGGACGGGCTGGGTGCCGTCGGGGCGACGGTTGGTGCTGGGGGGTGTGGTGGGTGCGTCGCGGCGCGGGCCGTCCAGGCGGGGGTTGTAGGCCGGGCGTTCGGGCTGGCGTTGTTGGGTGGCGTCGTGGATCGGCTGGGATCCGTCGGGCCGGCGGTTGGAGGGCGTGCCTGCGCGAGGCGGAGCGCTGCGGGGTGGGGCGGTGTTTCCGGTGGTGGGGCCGGCCTGGGGTGGCATGCCGGGCGCGCCCATCATCGGGCCGGGGTTCTGGGGGGTGTTGGGCTGGGACGGGTTGGGGGTGGAGGGGGTGTTGGGGTTGGTGGTGTGTTGGGTGGGTGGGGGTGCGGTCATGGTGTCCGCGGACTGGGTGTTGACGGTGGTGTCGTTGTCGTCCGGGACGGTGGGCATGGGGTCGCCGGGGGCCGGGTCGCGCTGCTGGATGGGCGGGCCGGCGGATGGGGTGTGGTGGACCGGGGTGCCTTGGGGCGGGTTGGCGACGTGTGGCATGGCGGGGCGGCCGCCGGTGCCGGTGTTGGAGTTGTCCGCGGTGTTGGGGTTGTTGCCGGTGCCGTCGTGGGGCGTGGGGTTGTCGCTGTAGGAGGGCGGGTTGCCGGCGACCGGGTCGGTGACTGGGTCGGGGGAGGGGGACGGGGAGGGGGAGGGGGACGGTGCCGGGGCAGGTTGGGGTGTGTCCGGGTGGGACGGCTCGGCCTGGTGGGGGGACTGGTCCGGGGCGGGGCGCGCGAAGTCCGGGGTGTCGTCCCGGGCGGGCTGGGTGCTGATGGGGTCTGGGGTGGGGCGGGCCGCGTCGGGGGTGTTGTCGGGTGCCGGTTGCGGACGTATGGAGTCCGGGTCGGGGCGCGCGGAGTCGGGGGTGTTGTCCGGAGCCGGCTGGGGCCGTGCGGAGTCGGAGTCCGGGCGTGCGGAGTCGGGAGTGTTGTCGGGCGCGGGCTGGGTGCGTATCGAGTCGGGGTCCGGGCGGGAGGTGTCCGGGGCCGGGCCGTTCGAGTCGGGCGTGGGACCGGAGTCGGGCGTGGGACCGGACTCAGGGGTGTGGCCGGAGTCGGGGGTGTTGGCGCCTGAGTACGGGCTGTCGTTGCTGCCCTGGTAGCCCTCGTCGAAGGGGGAGCGCTGGCTCGGGGGCGGGAGGGGCTGCGCCTCGGGGGTGTTGCGGTTGCCGTCCGGGCCGGGTGTGGAGGTGTCGGGGGAGGACGGGTTGGTGCCCGTGCCGGCGCCGGTGTCTGAGCGTGCGCCGCTGTCCGCGCCCGTGCCTGTGTTGTCTGTTGAGCGGGGGGTGTGGCTGGTGGAGCTGCCGCTGTCCGAGCCGGTGCGGCTGCTGCCGCCCGTGCCGCTGTCACTGCCCGAGCCGTTGGACGTACGGCCGGAACCGCCGTCTGAGCCGCCGTTGGAACCGCCGTCTGAGCCGCTGTTCGAGTTGCTCCCCGAGTTGCTGCTCGAGCCGCTGTCGGAGCCGCCGTCGCTGCTTCCGGATCCACTCCCGGAGCTGTCGCCGTCTCCGCTGCCTCCTCGATCACTCGAGCCGCTGTCGCTTCCCGAGTCCGAGCTGCTGTCCCCGCTGTCGCCGGAGCTGTCGCCGTCTCCTCCGTCAGCGTCGCTGTCGCCGTGCCCTGCGGCGCTGTCCAGGCCGTGACGCGCGCGGCGGCCCGCTCGGCCGCCGGCGCCGTCGCGCAGACCCTCGCCGAGAGCCTCGCCGGTGTTCTTGAGGGCGTCCTCGCCCGCTTTGTAGCCCTCCTTGACCGTCCGGCCCAGGTCGTAACCCTTCTGGGCGCCGAAGTTCTGGTTGACGGTCTGCGCGATCAGGTCGGAGACCATGGCTTCCAGAGCGGAAATAACCGGCTCCTTGGCAGCCTCCATGATCGCGTCGAGGAGTTGCTTGGCGACTTCCTTGAGAATGCGGCGGACCACCTCACGGGTGGCCAAGGTCGCCGCCGCGCCGCCTATTTCCGAAAGGCCGAGGGTGAAAGGCGCCGCTGCCTGGGCCGCGATGATTTCCGCGGCCAGGATTATCAGCTGGGTGATGACGGCGATTTTCATGCCGATGACCAGGGCCGCGGCGGCCTCGAAAGTGAAGGCGATGACTTCGGCGGCCTGGGCGGCGTCGTCGAAGTAGCCCGAACCACCGGAGAACTTGTCCCAGGTCTCGCTGAAGCCCTCGATGGTGTCGCCGGAGTTCTGAGCGAGCACATTGGAGGCGTACGTGGCGCCGTTGGCCTGGTGTTCCCGCACCTCGGACGCGAACTGGCGCCAGACCTGGGCACACTCGATGAGCTTGTCCTCGTCCGCGTGCGGCCAGTTGAAGCCGAGCATGTCCAGCACCCAGACAACGGCGTGCGGCGGCATCATGGACATGGTGAAACTCCCCCGTGAAAATGCTTCAGTGACATGCGGGGCGGGAGCGGCGACCTGGGCCGCCCCTCACCCGAAGATTGAGGACTGAGGACTGACGATTACGGACTGAGGACTGAGGACTGAGGACTGGGGAAACGACCGCTTACCGCGGTTCGGGATACCGTTCCAGGCGGCGCACCACAGTGCCCTGGTCCTGCTTCGTCGGGTCTTCCCACGCCTGTTCGTTCTTGACGTGCTGCTTGATCAGCGACTCGCTGAAGTCCTCGCCCTCCGCGTAATTCTTGGAAATGGAGGTCAGCGCCTTACCGATTTCCTTGAGTTTCGCGGAGAGGTGACCCATGGACTCGTTCATGCCGTCCCGCACACCCTCATAGACGACACCGAACTTCTCGCCGATCTCGTCGTCACCCCACGGCGGCGCGCCGTCCATGCTCGCGAACGACGTCAGACCGCCCCAGAACTGCTCGCCGAACGACTTGTCCTCCGGCGCCTTCTCCTTGCTCTTGTCGGCCGGCGGCCCCGCCCCCAACGCGTTCAGACCATCCATCAGCCGCGCCACCGACCTGTAGAAGTCCCCGCCCAGCTCGACGAAGTTCTTGCCCTCGGATTTGAGGGACTCCACATCGGTCTGGAATCCGCCCGCGCCAGCCACAACGCCCCCCGTGCTCACAATGGTTACTTAGAGCTATCTATAAGCCAGAGCTTACTGGCGGGGACTGACAGCCCGCCAGCCGCCCCGCATGCGCTGACCTCCCCGGATCCGAGCAGGTCACCCGAAGCTGACCCGGTCGAGCCAGAAGCGGAGCAGGGAGGCGTCGCCGAGGATCTCGAGCCGCGCGCTGGCGGGGGAGCGGCGACGGTAGACGAGGAGCAGGAGGTCGGTCAGGGGGCCGCGGACGGCGACGGTGGCCTTTTCGTGGGCGCGGCGCCAGGCGATGGCGTCGCCGGTGAGGTCGACCAGCCATTCCGCCGCCGCCTCGGGCGGGGTGTCGGTGGCGTGGAAGTGAAGGGTGCGGTTGGGGCCGAGCAGTTCGCGTCTGCCGGGATAGAAATCGAACATCTGTGGCAGCGAGCCGAGTTCCATCCATTCGTCGACGGCGTCGATGGCCACGTCCTCGTCGACGGTGAAATCGGCGCCGACGGCCAACGTCGCGTCGGCGCGGTGGATGACCGTCTCATGGGCCATGCGGCGGGCGAAGAAGCGGGCGGTTCCGCCGGACCCGGCGATCGGGGACCACAGCTGTGCGTCCGGGCCGGCGGCGCGCAGGGTGTCGGCCAGCTGCGCGGCGCCCTCGGCGAGCCAGGGGTCCACTACCGCGGGGTCCTCGTCGGCGTACGCGGACAGGTCGCGGACCTGGTCGTCGGGCGGCGGCTCGGGCGCCCGGTTGCGGACGATCTCCTCGGTCCAGCGCTGTGCGCCGCCGAGATGTCGTACGAGCTGGCCCACATTCCAGCCGGGGCAGGAGGGCACGGGCGTGGTCAGGTCCACGCCCTCCGCGCCTCCGGCGTCGTTGATGAGGGTTCTCAACAGGTCGGTTTGCCTGATGATTTCGGTGCAGTGGTCGTCGTAGCTCAGCTGACGAGTCATGACGTTCACGGTACGGCGCACCACTGACAAAGCCCGGTAATCAGAGCGTCGGCAATCAGAGGGCCTTAAGCCAGAGCGCCGTAATCAGAGCGGAGCCATGGCGTAGGAGCAGGAGCCATGGCCTACGACCCGCGCAAGCCATGGCCTACGACCGCGGGAGCTACGGCGTACGGCGCTGCTGCGGCGCCGCGGCGAGGCGGAAGCGCAGCCGGCAGATGACCGCGTCCGTGTCGCGGCGGACCGCGTGGGCGACGACCGCGCCGCGCTGGTTCTGGAGCAGCCGCTGCCAGAGGTGGGCGGGTTCCGCCTCCGGGATCAGGACGGTGACGCGGGTGGCGGGGAGCGGCCCGGGGCGGTCGGCGGCCTGGTGGGCGGTCAGGTCCCGGATGTACGCGGCTATCGGCGGCCCTATGGAGCGCGTGGTGGCGGGCAGTTCGAGCAGCTCCACGCCCGGGTTCCACAGTTCCCAGTCCCGGCGCAGCGCCTCGGTGGCGTGGCGGTCCTCAGGGGCGTCGTAGGTGACGGTGACCGCGATGACCTCATCGCCCAGGGACACCGCCGCGCCCAGCGCCTCGCAGGTCAGCTGGGAGAGATGGGAGACGGGGACGACGACGAGGGAGTGGGCGCGGCGCGGCGGCTCGGGGACCCGGCCCAGGCCCAGGCACGCGCCGATCCGGGCGTAGGCGCGGTGCACGGCCTCGAAGGCGAGGACGAGGAGCGGCAGGGCGATGATGATCAGCCAGGCGCCCTCGGTGAACTTCGTGGCCGTCACGACGAGCGCCGAGACGCCGGTGAGCAGGGCGCCGAAGCCGTTCAGCAGCGTCTTGCCGCGCCATCCCGGGGAGCGTTCGGCGCGCCAGTGGCGGACCATGCCGACCTGGCAGATGGTGAAGCCGACGAAGACCCCGATGGCGAACAGCGGTACGAGGGTGTTGACGTCGCCGCCGGAGAAGACGAGGAGTGCCGCGGCGACCGCGGCCAGGGCCAGCACGCCGTGCCGGTGGACCTGGCGGTCCGCCTTCAGGGCGAAGACGTGCGGCAGGTAGTTGTCACGGGCGAGCAGGCTCATCAGGACGGGCAGGCCGCCGAAGGAGGTGTTGGCGGCGAGGGCCAGCAGGACCACGGTGGCGAACTGGACGACGTAGAAGGCCCAGTTGTGGCCGAGTGCGGCGTCCGCGAGCTGGGCGAGGACGGTGACGCCCTCGACCGGCTGGAGGTGGAAGCGTCCGATGAGGACGGAGAGGCCGATGAGCATGATGCCGAGGAGCGCCCCCAGTGCGACTTCGGTTCGCTGCGCGCGCTTGGCGGCGGGGGCGCGGAAGGTCGGCACCGCGTTGGCCACCGCCTCGACACCGGTCAGTGCCGAGCAGCCGGACGCGAACGCCTTGAGGAGCAGCAGGGCGCCGACGCCGGTGGCGTTCTGGGCGAGGACGGAGGCGTGCCCGTCGGCGGTGACGGTGGAGGCCGGCCCGTCCCGGAACAGGCCGACGACGATCAGGGCCAGGATCGCGCCGACGAAGAGGGCGGTGGGGACGATGAACGCCTTCGCGGAGTCGACGATGCCGCGCAGGTTGACCGCGGTGACGAGGACCAGCACCGCCAGGCAGATCCCCAGGCGGTCGCCGTAGAGGGACGGGAAGGCGCTGGTCAGGGCCGCCACGCCGGCCGTCACGGAGACCGCGACGTTGAGGACGTAGTCGAGGACGAGGGAGGCGGCGGCCACCAGGGCGGTGCGCCGGCCGAGATGGGTCTTGGCCACCGCGTAGGAGCCGCCGCCGTTGGGGAAGGCGGCGATCACCTGGCGGTAGGACGCGACCAGTACGGCGAGCAGCGCGGCGATGGCGAGGGTGACGGGGAGGGTGAAGCCGAGCCCGTGGGCGCCCGCGGCGGCCAGGACCAGCACGATCGCCTCCGGCCCGTACGCCACGGAGGCCATTGCGTCGAGGGAGAGGGCGGCCAGGCCCTGGAGCGCGGTGAGGCGGTGGCGGTCGTCGGGCTCCGGGGCCGCGCCGGGGCTCTCGGGGGCGCCCGGCCGGGTCGCCTCGGCACCGGCCTGCGGGGCGGCCGGATCCGGGCCGCCGTTCCCTGGGCCCGCAGCGTCGGGCCTGTGGGCGGATCGGGACACCATCGACATCGTTCGTCGTACCTCCGTGCGGCACCGTGTGGGGCGGGGCCCGTCCGGTGGATCAGGCCCAGGCCAGCGTGCGGGCGCGCGGACCGTCGGCTTCCGGCCTTGGCGGCTCCTTGGCGGGCGGGGCGGTGTTCTTCACGGGTTCTTGACGGGGGTGGTGACGGGCCGCACACCGGCACCGGGGCGGCGCGGCCGGTTCCCGCCTGTGGCGTGGCGGTTTTTCGGCGCAGGTGTCAAGGGCACGTCAGCGGTACGTCAAGGTTCCCGGGGGCGGTGTCAGCACCGTGTAAACGCCCGCGGCGCCCCGGCCGCGCCGCTCTAGCGTCGCTTATATGGGACGGCGACGAGGCCTGGGGCCCGGATTCACGACGGACGACGGGGATGACGGGGACGGCGCGAAGGGCGCGGAGGGCGGGGTTGGTGCGGGAGCGGCGGGCGGGACAAGGAATGGGCGCGCGGCGGACATCCGGGCGGCGGTTCCCCCACCGCCTGTGCGTGTCGGCGGGATGGCTCACGACCGGACCTGGGCGGCCGAGTTGCGCGCCGCCCTCTGGTACACGGGCGGACTGCTCGTCGTCATGCTGCTGGTCGACCTCGCCAACCGGACGCTCGTCCCGTGGCGTCTTCTCTGCTGGACGGCCGTCGCGCTGGTGCTCTTCGCGGTCCTCTGCCCGCCACGGGTGACGGCCGGCGAGCACTGGCTGGCCTCGCGCGGTCTGCTGCGCACCCGCCGGGTCCGTACGGATCTGCTGATCCTCGTCCGCCGCGGCGACGGGATGGCCCCGCGCCTGGTCCTCCGCGACGCCGTGGGCGGCCGCGTCGAACTCGACCCCAAGGTCCTCACCGCGAACCCGCTGCTGTGGCACCACCTCGACCGGGGCGTACGCCGCTCCCGGAGCCGCGGCCTGCTGCGCTGCGGCGCGGCCCCGCTCCAGGCGCTGGCCGACCGCATCGATCACGACGGGGCACGGGCGGTGTTCGAGGCGTCGGGGCTGGAAGCGGGGGAGTAGCCGTCGCCGCGGGCCGCCCGGGAAGCGGAGCGCCCCTGCCCATGTGTCCGTGGCCGCCAACTGCCCCTTCGCTGCCGTGCGTTGCCCGGCCCGTGTTGCGCTGCCTGCCCCGTCCCGCGCTACCTGCTCCGTCCCGCCCGACCTGACCCATCTCGCGTCAGCCACTCCTGTCGCGTTACCCGGCCGGTGTCGGGTAACCGCCCTGTGCCGCGGCGAACGCCCGCAGATCGCGGTAGCGCACCAGGCGGACGCCGCAGAAGTCGTCGGGCCCCTCGTCGGCCGAGTCGAAGACCGCGGCGAGTATCCAGATCGCGATGAAGAGGTAGCCGCCCAGCCAACGGCGGAACAGCCGGGTCACCCGGGGGCGGGCGCCGGTCTTTTCGTAGATCACTCGGGTGCGCAGGGCGAATTTGCCGATGCTCGCCCCGGCGATGCGGGCCAGGACGACATGGTTGAGGAAGGAGAACCCGAAGCAGGCGCCGGCCCAGGCGGATATCTCCTCGAAGAAGAGCCGGCCGGGGCCGTGGAAGAGGCGGAAGGCGAGGAAGGCGGCGCCCAGAGCCAGCACGCCGTCGACGAAGACCGCCCCGATCCGGCGCGCGTCGGCCGCCTCGGGTATGCGCATGGCGGCCGTCGCGCCCTGCGGAGCCGGCTGCTGCTGATACGGGGCGGGAGGCTGCTGATACGGGTGCCCCTGCTGCTGGGCGTACTGCTGTTGTCCGTACTGCTGCTGGGGCGGCGGAGCCTGCTGATACGCCGGCTGTTGATGCGGACCGTGTTGATGCGGACCGTGCTGTTGCGGGCTCTGCTGATAAGGATTCTGCTGATAAGGATTCTGCGGTTGCTGGCCCTGTGGCTGCCCGTACTGCTGGTTCTGCTGCTGAGGCGGCTGCTGCGGGAAGGATCGGTCGTACATGGTTACGGATCTTTCCATGGCCGATATGGATCGCTCCATGGCGCATACCAGGAGCGTCGGCCGCATACCAGGAGCGTCGGGCGCCGCCTCAGGGCGTGGCGGGCAGCGAGAAGTCGTAGCGGACCTCGGTCAGTTGCTCCGAGGCCGTCCACAGCCGTTCGGAGAGGGCGTCGTTCTTCGTCCAGGGCGCGCGGAAGCATGAGGCCGGGGCGCCGCGCAGGCCGTTGCGCGGGCCGATGAAGGTGTCCGGCCTCATGTGCGGGGCGGTGGCCGCGCAGAGGGTGCCCAGCGCGCCGCCCTCCGGGGACTGGCCGAGCAGGCGGTTGCCGAGCTCCATGACCCTTTCGGCGGACCGGCGGCCCTCCATCCGGGCGCCTGTGGTCTGCAGGTTGGTGGCGGCGTAGCCGGGGTGCGAGGCGACCGCGACGATCTGTGAGCCGGCCGCCGCGAGCCGCCGCGACAGCTCGTGGACGAAGAGCAGATTGGCGCTCTTCGACCGGCCGTAGACCATCCAACGCCCGTATTTGCGCACGCTGTTGAGATCTTCGAGATCGATGTCGGCGATGGCGTGCAACATGCTGGAGACGGTGACGACCCGCGCCCCGGGGGTGGCCAGGAGTTTGGGCAGCAGCAGCCCGGTCAGCGCGAAGTGGCCGAGGTGGTTGGTGCCGAACTGCATCTCGAAGCCGTCGGTGGTGGTGCGGTACGGCAGCGCCATCACGCCCGCGTTGTTGATGAGCAGGTCGAGGCGGTCGCCGTCGAAGTCGTCGAGGGCGGCGGCGAAGTCCCGTACGGACGACAGATCGGCCAGATCCAGCTGCCGGAACTCCGCCTCGGCGGTGGGGACTTCGGAACGCAGCCGGTCCAGGGCGGCGGCGCCGCGCGCCTCGTTGCGGCAGGCGAGCAGCACACGGGCGCCGCGCCGCGCGAGTTCGCGCGCGGTGACGTAGCCGATGCCGCTGTTGGCGCCCGTGACGACCGCCGAGCGGCCGGTCTGGTCGGGGATGTGGCTGGTGTTCCACCGGGTCACGCCTGCACTCCTCCGTGGGGGGATCTCAGGGTATCCCCGCGGGCGCGGCCGGCCGCGATCAGTCGGCGCCCGTCCCCTGTCCTTCCGCCAGCCGCTTGATGGCCGCGAGGCGCCCGTCCCACTCGGCCGCGATCCGGTCCATCCACCGGGCGGCGACCCCGAGTCGCTCGGGTACGACCCGGTAGCGCGCCTCGCGTCCCTCCCGGTGGCCGGCGACGAGGCCCGCCCGGTCGAGAACCCCCAGGTGTTTGACGATCGCCTGCCGGCTGACCGGCAGTTCCGCGGCCAGGACGGTGGCGGTCGCCTCGCCGTGCGCGGCGAGGGCGTCGAGTATCCGGCGACGGGTCGGGTCCGCCAGCGCGGAGAGCACCTCCGTCACGCTGTCCGCGCCGGCCTCCGCCCCCGCCCCCGAGCCTGTGTCCGCCGTCATGCCGCCAGTCGCTCCGCGTACCGCTGGATGTTCTCCACCTGGCCGGACCAGCCCGCCGCATGGCTTTCGTACGACGCGGACGTCATCCGGTCCTCGGGGATGACGATGTCGGCGAAGCCGGTCTCCACGACGCGCAGTCGGGTGCCGTCGCCCTCCGGGGTGAGGGTGAACTCGACGAGGGTGGAGTTGCCCTCGACGGCCACCTCGCCCGGATAGGCGCTGGCCCACCGGTACGAGAAGTAGTGCGGCGGGTCCACCTTCACGATCGTGGTCGGGAACTGGCCGTACTCGCCGTGGTCGAGCCGCATGATGCCGCCGGGCCGCAGGTCGACCGGGGTCGGTTCGCCCTGCCCGAACCACGAGCCGACATGCTCCGGTTCGGTGAGCACCGCCCAGACCCGTTCCACGGGGGCGGCGATGCTGATCTCCCGTTCGACGCGGTTCCGGTCGGCGTCGCCCGGCGCGCCTGCGCTGCTGTTGGTGCTCATGGTGGTCCTCCCGCCGTTCGGCTCTTCGTCCGGCACTTCCGTACGTGCTACCCAATGGTTGCACGTAGCGGCGGGAGGTGCAACCCATGGGTTGCGCGTCGGGGGTCCGTCAGTGCGGGGTCAGCCTTCCTCGCCCCGCACCCGCACCTGATACGCCCGTACCGACACCGACGGATCGTCCAGGCACTCCCCGGTCGCCAGGTCGAAACGCTGCTTGAGCAGCGGAGACGCCACGAACGGGCGGTTGGCGGAGGAGCCCGTCAGACCGCGGGAGAGAACGTAGGCGCCGGTGAACGGATCACGGTTGGCGATCGCGTAGGCCCGTCCGGCCCGGTCGACGAACAGGGCCACCTGCTCGCCGTCCGGGAGCAGGGCGGCCACGCCGCGCCCCGGGATGAGGTCCTCCCGCGCGCAGACCGCGAACCAGCCCTGCGGCCCGAAGATCTCGACGGTGGCGGTGGCGTCCTGGGCGTCCGCCCCCGGGGTCCGGGAGCCGACTGCGGCATCAGGGGTCAGTGCGGTGGTCATCAGACGGAGGTCCCTTCCAGGGTGCGAACGGGCAGGGTCGGGCCGGCCAGCAGCGTCAGGTCCGGCTTGACCTGGTCGCGCTCCGGCACGAACCGGACCGACGGGTCCGGGGCGTCCGGCGCGTTGACGAAGGAGACGAAGCGGGACAGCCGCTCGGGGTCGTTGAGCGTCTCGGCCCACTCGTCGCGGTAGTGGTGGACGTGGTCGGCCATCAGGGCCTCCAGTTCGTCGCACAGCCCCAGCGAGTCATGGACGACGACGTCGCGTACGTGATCGAGGCCGCCATCGATCCGCTCCAGCCAGGCGGAGGTGCGCTCCAGCCGGTCGGCGGTGCGGATGTAGAACATCAGGAACCGGTCGATGAGGCGGATGAGTTCCTCGTCGTCCAGGTCCTGGGCGAGCAGATCGGCGTGCCGCGGGTCCGCGCCGCCGTTGCCGCCGACGTACAGGTTCCAGCCGTTGGACGTGGCGATCACACCGAAGTCCTTGCCGCGCGCCTCCGCGCATTCGCGGGCGCAGCCGGAGACCGCGGACTTGAGCTTGTGCGGGGACCTGAGCCCCCGGTAGCGCAGCTCCAGATCGATGGCCATCCGGACCGAGTCCTGCACGCCGTATCTGCACCAGGTCTGCCCGACGCAGGACTTCACGGTGCGCAGCGCCTTGCCGTACGCGTGCCCCGACTCGAAGCCGGCGTCCACCAGCCGGGCCCAGACCTGCGGGAGCTGGTCGACCCGGGCGCCGAACAGGTCGATCCGCTGCCCTCCGGTGATCTTGGTGTAGAGGCCGAAGTCGCGGGCCACCTCGCCGATGACGATCAGCTTCTCCGGGGTGATCTCACCGCCGGGGATGCGCGGCACGATCGAGTACGAGCCGTTCTTCTGGAGGTTGGCCAGGAAGTGGTCGTTGGTGTCCTGGAGGGCGGCCTGCTCACCGTCGAGGACATAGCCGTCGGCGCCGAGGGTGGGCGCGAGCGAGGCGATGATCGAGCCCACGGTCGGCTTGCAGACCTCGCAGCCGTCGCCGTCCCTGGCCTCCGGCCGGCCGTGCGAGTCCAGCAGCTCGGCGAACGTCGTCAGCCGCAGCGTACGGACGATCTCGTAGAGCTCGGCGCGGGTGTGCGGGAAGCAGCCGCACAGCCCCTTGTCGACGCTGACCCCGCTGGCCTCCAACTCGTCGTTGACCAGGCTGGTCAGCGCCTTCACACAGGAGCCGCAGCCGGTACCGGCCTTGGTGCACTTCTTGACCTCGGGCACGGTGCCGCAGGAGTGCTCGGTGACCGCGGAACGGATCGCGCCCTTGGTGACGTTGTGACAGTTGCAGATCACCGCGTCGTCCGGCAGCGCGGACGGGCCGAGCGCGGCCGGCGCGCCCGCCCCGGCGGGGAGCACCAGCTGCTCCGGCGCCAGCGGCGGCACACTGCCGGTCAGCGGGCGCAGCATGCCGTACGCCTCCGCGTCGCCGACCAGCACACCGCCCAGCAGCTCGCCCTCCGCGCCGATGACCAGCTTCTTGTAGACGCCGCTGCGGGAGTCCGAGTAGACGACGTCGAGGCAGCCCTCGGTGGTGCCGTGCGCATCGCCGAAGGACGCGACGTCCACACCGAGCAGCTTGAGCTTGGTGGAGAGATCGGCACCGGTGAAGCTGCCGTCCTGCCCGGCGAGGGCGTCGGCGGCGACCCGCGCCATGTCGTAGCCCGGTGCGACCAGGCCGTAGACCCGGCCGTCGCTGGCCAGCGCGCATTCGCCGATCGCGTAGACGGCGGGGTCGCTGGTGCGGCACTGCTCGTCGATGGTGATACCGCCGCGCTCGCCGACCGTCAGACCGCAGTCCCGGGCGAGCTGGTCGCGCGGGCGGACACCGGCGGAGAAGATGACCAGGTCGGTGTCGATCCGCGAACCGTCGGAGAGTTCCATGGCGGTGACGGTGCCGCCGTCGCCCGCGACGATCTCCTTGCCGCCGACGCCGGTGTGCACCTCCAGGCCCATCTCCTCGACGGTGCGGCGCAGCGCGCTGCCGCCGCCCTCGTCGACCTGGAGGGCCATCAGCCGCGGGTTGAACTCCACGATGTGCGTCGTCAGGCCGAGCCCCTTGAGCGCGCCGGCCGCCTCCAGGCCGAGCAGTCCGCCGCCGACGACCACACCGGTGCCGGAGTTCTTGGCGTACTCCTCGATGTCGAGCAGGTCCTCGATGGTGCGGTAGACGAAGCAGCCCGTGCTGTCCTTGCCCGGTACCGGCGGCACGAACGGGTACGAGCCGGTGGCCAGCACCAGGCTGTCGTAACGGACCGTCAGGCCGGAGCGCGCGGTCACCGTGCGGGTGTCGCGGTCGATCGCGGTGGCCGGGTCGCCCAGGTGGAGCTCGATGCCGTGCCGCTCCATGAAGCCGGCCTCGGTGAGGCTCAGGTCCTCGGGGGTGCGGCCGGCGAAGTACGACGTCAGCTGGACGCGGTCGTAGGCCGGGCGGGGCTCCTCGCAGAGCACGACCACCCGTGCGCGCTCGGTGACGCCACGGTCGGCGAGCTCCTCCAGGAAGCGCTGGCCGACCATGCCGTGTCCTACGAGCACGATGGTGGGGCGGGCGGGCGTGGTGTTCGGGGTGGCGGCTGCGGCCATGATCAGAAGCCTCCATCGGTGGTGAGCAGGTGGAGCAGCGGTGCTGCGGGGAGCGGCTCGTCGCCCTCCCAGGTGCGGGCGAGCGCGCCGACGGTGCCGAGATCGCCGAGGAGGATGCCGCCGACCAGCCGGTCTCCGCGCACGACGACCTTGCGATAGGACGTCCGGGTGGCGTCGGAGAGGCGGACGACGTCGTCGCCGGGAAGTGGGGTGGTCTCGCCGAAAGCGGCGAGGTCGAAGGGGAAGGAAGGGCTGGTAGGGCTGGTGGGGCTGGTGGGGTCGCCGGATCCGGCGGACCCGTCCGACCCCGTGGGGGGTGTGGTCGCGGGGGCCTCCTGGGAGGCCAGGGTGAGCCGGGTCAGGGCCCGGGTGCCGGTGTACGGGGCGGTGCCGGACGGCGCGGGCGCGGCCGGTCCGGACGGCGCTCCTGCCAGGACGTGCGGCAGCACGCGGGCGACCGCGTCGGCCTGTTCCTGGGCGGCGCCCGCCAGGCCGTAGACCGTGCCGTTGTGCTCGGCGCAGTCGCCGATGGCGAAGATGCGCGGGTCGCTGGTGCGCAGGGTGTCGTCCACCCGGATACCGCGGCCGACGTCCAGACCGGCGGCCTCGGCGAGCCCGATGCGGGGCCGGACACCGCAGGCCAGGACCACCAGCTCCGCGTCGAGACGGAAGCCGTCGGCGAGCTCCACGGCGCGTACGGCGCGGGGGGCGGGGGAGTCGGGGCCGGCGGGGGACTGCTGCGCCGGCGCCGCCTGCTGCGGGCCGGTTTCGATGCCCCGGACGCGGCACTCGGTGTGCACCTCGATGCCGAGGGCGGCCATGTGCCTGCCGAGCAGCGCCGCGGCGTCCGCATCGAGGTGGCGCTCCATGAGGTGCTCGCCCTGGTGGGCGAGGACGACCTGGGCGCCGCGCCCGGCCAGCGCACGGGCCGCGGAGACACCGAGCAGCCCGCCGCCGATCACCACGACCGGCGCGCCGGGCCGGACCGCGGCGGCCAGCGCCTGACAGTCGTCCATGGTGCGGAAGGGGTGCACACCGTCCGGGAGATCGCCGCGGCCGGGCGTGAAGAGACCACGCAGCGGCGGCAGCACCGGGTTGGCGCCGGTGGCCAGCACCAGGATGTCGTACGGGACGTCCTGACCGTCGTCGCACAGCACCCGCCGCGCGTCCCGGTCGATCCGTACGGCCCGCACGCCGCTCAGCCGGCGCACACCGCTGCCGGGCGACGGCAGCGCGATGACCTCCGGCGCGTAGCGGCCCGCGAGGACCTCGGCGAGCAGGACGCGGTTGTACGGCGGGTGCGGCTCCTCGCCGATGACGGTGACGGTGACCGCGGCATCCACGGCGCCGCCGGCGCCGGCCGAGGTGGCGGGCGCCGCGGTCAGCTGGCGGGCGAGCCGGGCACCGGCCATCCCGCCGCCGATCACCACCACTCGCGTTGTCGAAGTCATGCCCGTCAGCCTGCGGCCCGGCTGTTACCCGCCCGCATCCCCACTGTTTCCCGCGCGGAACGCTGCGCTCAGCGAGGGGGTGGGCGTGGTGTGAGGGTGGCCGGGGTGAGGACTGGTAAGTCACTGGCTGAGTACTGGTGAGTACTGGCCGTGCACCGGCCGGGTACTGGTCAGTGCTGGCTGGGCGGTGGTGAGTACCGGTCGGGCAGTGGTGAGTACCGGCTGTGTACTGGTAAGCCGTGTGCTGGTGGGGCTGCGTGCTGGTGGGGCTGCGCGCTCGTCGGGCTGGGTGTTCGTCGGGCTGCGTGCGTGTGAGTACGTGTACTCAGGTGCCCGGGGGGCCGGAGCGGCCACCATAGGGCCATGAGCATGAGCAGGAGAACGGACAGGGCACGCACGATACCCACCGTGGCCGCCGCTGTCCTGGCCGCAGCGGTACCCGTGGCCACTTGGGGTCTGCTGGGGCGGCACGACCACCAGGGCGTGCCGCCGTCCGAGCTGGACCACGCCGTCGAGCCGTTGGACATCCCAGCCGGCCTGGAGGCCGCGATCGGTGTGGTCGCGCTGCTGCTCGTGGGCGCCTGCACGGCACTGCTGGTCCGTGCCTCGCGCCGCGGGACCTTCGATCGTCGCTGGTGGCAGGTCCTGGGGCCGCTGCTCGTGGCCGGCCTGGTGATCGGCTCCGGGTGGCGGGTACTGACCGCCGGGGTGGTCGGCGCGAACATCGGAGCCGGCCTGGTGATCATGATCGGCGGCCCGGTGGTGGCCGGGCTGCTGCTGTGGGCGGCGGGCCGGGGGCTGTGGCTGGCGCGGCGTTCCGACCCCTCGGACAAGCCGTAGCGGCCGGCCCCCGTCGGTTACGCTGCGGGCGCGGTGGCCGGACGCGGCCTATGGGGGCACGACCTGATGGGCGCACGGCCTACGGGGGCACGGCCCAACGGGCGCACGGCCCAACGGGCGCACGGTCTACGGGCGCAGCTTACGGAGCAGGTCCAGGGGGAGCGGGGATGCTGGCAGAGGCATTGACGGCGCTGGCCACGGCCGGCGGTACCGCGGTGGTGCAGGCCGCGAGCACGGAGGAGTGGACGACTTTCCGCCGGCGGCTGGCCGGTTGGTTCGGACGTGGGGACACCGAGCGTGAACGCGCCGAGCTGGCGCGCCTGGAGCAGACCGCGGCGGCTCTGGAGGCGGCCGGTCCGGACGAGGCCGAGCGGGTGCGGATCCGTCAGGAAGCCGGCTGGGAAGCCCGGTTCGCCACGCTGCTGGAGAGCCTGGAGGACGGCGAGCGGGAGCGGGTCGCCGCCGAACTGCGCGCGCTGCTGGAGGAACACCAACGCGACATGGCGGCGGGCGGGGTTTCGGCCGGGGCGGGGGGACTGGCCGTCGGCGGGAACGTGGAGATCCGCGCCGAGGGCGGTTCGATCGCCGCCGGAGTGATCAACGGAGGCGCGCAGATCGGCCCCCGTCCGTCGCCGGATCCGTCCCAGGGCTGAACGGACCGGCTGCCACCAGCCCACCGCCGAACGCACCCCAGCACGCGGCACCCCGCTACGCGGCACCTCCGTATACGGCACTTCCGTATACGAACGGCCTGCCGCCGGGCGCATCGCCGGGCCAGGTGCCGGGCGCATCGCCGGGCCAGGTGCCGGGCGTGACGCCGGGCATGGTGGCAGCGGGTGCGATGCCGGGCATGGTGAGTGCCCAGGCCACCGGCCACGGTCTCGCCGTCGGCCATGTCGGCTACGGCGGCACCGTCGCGTACTACGCCGCCCCACGAGCCACGGTGTCCTGGCCGCATCAGATCGGTGTGATCCCGCGCCGTGCGCAGTGCTTCCAGAACCGCGACGAGGCCGAGCACATACGGGCGGCGTTCAGCGGCACAGACGGTGGTGAGGGTGGTGACGGTGGCAGCGCGGTGCGTTGCCAGGTGCTGGCCGGTACCGGTGGTGTCGGCAAGACCCAGCTGGCAGCCGGCTATGCCCGTCGTGCGAGCGTCCCCCGCCACCTGCCCGCTCACCCCCGCACCCGATCGCCCACTCTCTCGCTCACCCGCCAACCCTCGCCGGGCACAAGCGTCGCGGCTGGGTGTCGGTGTGCAGCTTTGCGTCGACGCAGCCGGGCGGGAGGCCCTGGTGTGCCTTGTTGCCGAAGTTGGCGGTGACGGTCAGCGTGCCGTCGCCGAAGACCGTGCGCTGGACGGTGCGATCGCCGGTCAGCCACCGGAAGGACGTCATCCGCTCGGTGCCGGAGGCCCGGTGCAGCGGTGCGAAGTACCTTTGCAGCGCGGCGAGTTCGGGCCCGTTCTTCGTCAGCGTCGGACCGTCGAGAACGAAGTTGAGCGGGGTGTTGTAGAGCATCGCGAGCAGCGCCCGAGTGGTCTTCTGGGCCGGCAGCTTGTCGTAGGACAGCTCCCAGCGCTCGGCGTTGACCAGTGAGCTGTGCAGCGCGGTCTCGTACAGCGGCACGCGGTACTTGGGGTCGTACATGGCCGTGGCCAGCTCGGCGGGCAGCCGCACCGGCTTGAAGAACGCCTTCGGGGCGTTCTGCGGGTAGTAGCCGCCCCACGTCGGCCTGTCGCGCTCCAGCTTCCACAGGCCGTCGGCGACCGGGGTGCCCGCCCCGTGGTCGAACGCCAGCACCTGGTTCGCCCAGGGCTGGGCGGTCTCCGAGCCGAGGACGAGGCCCTTCGCCAGCCGCCGCATCCGGGCGAGCCGGCTCTCGCGGTCGCCCGCCTTGGTCATCTGATGACCGGCACCGTGGTCGCGGAACAGCTCACCGGTCGCGTCGACGTCGAGGAAGTAGCTGTCCGCGCCGTTGGCGACCATCGAGCGGGTGCGGTCGGCCAGATAGTGCTTCGTCGGCTCGGCCTTCTCGAAGGCGCGCGAGCTGAGATAGCAGCCGCGCCCGCCGAACCCGGTCTGCGCGGTGCCGTCCGCCTTCCGTACGCAGAAGTCGGGGTAGACGCGGCCGGGCCAGGCGGAGGTGGGGCTGTCCGCGGTCCGGGGGTCCTGGCCGTTGGCGAACGAGTCGTACGGGCCGACGAGATAGCCCGCCTGCTGGGCGGCCCGCACCCCGGGGGCGTCCATCGCGCCGGGGCCGGAGTCGTAACCGAGCCACATCCGGTCCACACCGAGCCGCTTCAGCCGGCCGACACCGGACGCGGTCCGCGCCTCGCCCCAGAGGTAGGCGTGGAAGGCGCCGAGCAGCTTGCCGTTGGCCGGGTTCTTCTCGATCTTCCTGCGCAGACTGCCGAGTTGGCCGGTCTGGGCGAGGTAGGAGCGGTAGTCGGCGGCGGGGGCGACCGGATTGCCGTCGGTGAGGGAGAAGGACACGGAGTACGTACGGGTGCCCTCGCCGGCGTCGAAGGCGTGCGCGGCCGTGGCGCGCAGCCGGCCTCCGGCGGACGCGAAGCGCAGGGAGGTGCCGAGGTCGGTGGGGGTGAGATAGCTGACGCCGTGCCCGCGCCCGGTCGCTCCACCGCCGCCCAGGGAGTAGCCCCACAGCGGCAGGGACAGTTCTGCTCCCACATCGACCTTGCTGCCGGCCAGCCCGCCCTTCTCCGAGTTCCAGAAGGCGTCCCGCACGGGGATGTCCAGGCCCTCGCCGCGCGGGAGCTGGACGGCGGAGGCAGCGGGATCGGTGCCGGTCACCGGCCAGGCGAGGGAGCCGTCGCGGTCGGACCGCAGCGTGATCCGCAGCCGTCCGTCGTCCGAACGGGCCGTCACACTCAGCCCCTTGGCGGGATAGTTCCAGCGCACCCCGGCGGCCGTCCTGGTCACCGGCCCCGGCTCGCCGAGCTGACCGGCCGCAGGGTCGGACAGCACCAGCTTCTTACCGTCACCGGTGCGCGCGGTCACCGCGAGCGAGCCGGTGTCGACGACGGCCGTGCCACCCGTGACGGGCAGTTCGAGTCGGCGCCCCTCGACGGTTCCGGCGGACGCGCTGTCGCATCCGGTGATGCCGAGGGCGGTGGCGCCGAGCGCGAGGGAGGCGGCCAGCACCCGGGTGCCGCGGCGGCGGCGCATGTTGGTGGATTCCATGGGGATGTGGATACGGGCCGCACCTAAGAACGTTCTAAGAACGCTTCCTGAGAGGACGTTCTGAGGAGGCGTTTGAGGAGGTGTTCTGAGGGGGCGTTCTGGAGAGGGGCCGAGGAGGCGTTGAGGCGTTCTGGAGAGGGCGGCGGCTGCGCCAGGACCCCCGCCTTTCCGCCAAGTTTCTTAACCTGCGGTCAGCCGTTCCTCAAGGGCGCCTTAAGGACCCGGAATTACGGCCTGACCTGGTGTTTCCATCCGCCGCGCGGCCGTAGTTTCGACGCCGTGACCTTCCAGGCCGACACCCGCACCCACCCCCTCTACGCGCGGCTCTCCCCACAATCCGTGCCACCCGCCCCCAGTCGCCCGCCGCGCACCCCGCCCGGTCCGCCGCCCCCGCTGCGGACCTCGCCGCGCGCCCTGCTGTCCGGGCTGGCCGGCGGCGCGGTGCCGGTCGTCGGACTCTGGCTGGTGCAGGCCGAGCCGTCCGTCCGGCTCGACGCGGTGTTCGCCACCGCGGCCCACCTCGGCGGCCTGCTGGCCGGCTACGGGATCCTGGTGATGCTGCTGCTGATGGCCCGGGTGCCGGCCATCGAGCACGGTGTCGGCGCCGACCTGCTGGCCCGCTGGCACGCGCGCGGCGGCCGCTGCGTCCTCTCCCTGTGCCTCGCCCACACCGTCCTCGCGCTCTGCGCCTATGCCGCCCACACCGGCATCGATCTGCTCAGTGCCGCCATCGACTTGATGGGCTACCCGGGCCTGGTCGCGGCCACCGCCGGTCTCGCGCTGCTGGCCGGCGTCGGCGTCACCTCCGCCCGCGCGGTCCGCCGCCGGGTCCGCCACGAGACCTGGCGCGCCGTCCACCTGCTCACCTACAGCGGCGCCGGCCTCGCCTTCGCCCACCAGCTCGCCGGCCCCGACCTGGTCGGCGGCCCGCTCGCGGCCTGGCTGTGGACGATGCTGCACACCACCGTCGGCGTCCTGCTGGTCTGGTACCGCCTGGTGGTCCCGGTACGCCAGGCGCTGCGCCACAGCCTGCGGGTCATCGAGGTCCGCTCCGAGAGTCCGGACGTGGTCTCGGTCGTCATGCAGGGCCTCGCCCTGGACGCGCTGCGGGCCGAGCCGGGGCAGTTCTTCCGCTGGCGGTTCCTGGATCGGCGGCTGTGGCGTACGTCGCTGCCCTTCTCGCTCTCCGCGCCGGTACGGGGCGACACCCTGCGGATCACCGTCAAGGCGTGCGGCGACCACACCCGCCGCATCCGCCGGCTGCGTCCCGGCGTACGGGTCCTGGCCACCGGTCCGTTCGGGGCGCTCACCGCACACCGGCGCACCCGCCGCAAGGTGCTGCTGCTCGCCGGCGGTGTCGGCATCACCCCGATGCGCACCCTCTTCGAGACCCTGCCGGGCGACCCCGGCGACCTCACGCTCCTCTACCGGGCGGGCAGCGCCGACCAGTTGGTGCTGCGCCAGGAACTGGAAGCCATCGCCGGCGAGCGCGGCGCTGCCCTGCACTTCCTCCTCGGCCCGTCCGACGGCCCGTTCGACCCGCTGGCCCCCCGCGCCCTGCGGAACCTCGTCCCCGACCTGCACGAGCACGATGTGTATCTGTGCGGCCCGCCCGGCATGTCCAGGGCGGCGGTCACCGCGCTGGCACGGGCCGGTGTCCCGTCGAGCCGGATCCACACCGAGCAATTCACCTTCTGACGCGGGCGGTTGGGCTCGCCCACCGGGCGGCCCAGGCCCCCGGCCGTGCCACCCCCACACGCCAATCCCCGCCCCGGCCATGGTCCCGGCCCGTCCCACCGCACCCCATGCCGGACCCACGCCAGGCCACCCCCGCCCCACCCCGCCGACTCTTCGAGGACCGCCGCCCATGGCCAGACACCGCAAACCGCACGCCGTACCGGCCGTCACCCTGCGGGCCCGCCGTCAGCTCGGGGCCTGCCTGGCGGGCGCGAGCGCGCTCACCGCCACCCTGCTGTCCCTGACCGTCACCCCGGCCGCCCCACCCGCACCGGACCGCGCCCCGGCCGGCCACACCCTCCCCGACCCGCAGGCGGCACCGTAGGACCGCCCGGTACGGCACGTACGGGAGGCGGCCGCCTTTCCACCGACCGGAAAGAGCGTTTCAGCCTCCAGGAATTCGGGAGCCCGGACCTCCCGCTCCTTCATAAGATCACCCGGTGCCCGCTGACATAGATCTCTTCACCCTGACCCTGCTCTGCCTGGCCGCGCTCGCGGCGGGCTGGATCGACGCGGTGGTGGGCGGCGGCGGTCTCCTGCTGCTTCCCGCCCTGCTGGTCGGACTGCCGCACACACCCCCCGCCTACGTCCTGGGCACCAACAAGTCCACCGCCATCGTCGGCACCACCGCGGCCGCCGTCACCTACGTCCGCAAGGCCCCCGTCGATCTGCGGACCGCGCTGCGCATCGGACTCGCCGCGCTCGCCGGATCGCTGGCCGGGGCGTTCTTCGCGGCCGGTATCGACAGCGAGGTGCTGCGCCCGCTGATCATGGCGGTACTCGTCGCGGTGCTCGCCTTCGTCCTCTTCCGGCCCGCCTTCGGGACCGCCCCCGCGCCGTCGGGCCCGGTGACCCGGCGGCGGGTACTGGCGGCGATCCTCGTCGCGGGCCTGGGCATCGGCTTCTACGACGGACTGATCGGCCCGGGGACCGGCGCCTTCCTCATCATCGCGCTCGCCGCCGTCCTGCACATGGATCTGGTCACGTCCTCCGCCACCGCGAAGATCATCAACGTCTGCACCAACGTCGGCGCCCTGACGATGTTCGCGATCCAGGGCACCGTGCTGTGGCAACTCGGCGCGCTGCTCGCCCTGTTCAACCTCGTCGGCGGCACGGTCGGCGCCAAGATGGCCCTCAAACGCGGCGTCGGCTTCGTTCGAGGCGTACTTGTCGTCGTGGTCGTCTCCCTCCTGTGCAAGCTGGCCTACGACCAGTGGCTGGCGGTCTGACCGGAGGGCGGTCCGGCCGGAGGAAGGCCTGGTCGGGGGCGGTAGGCGCGGAGGCCGAGGGAGCGGCCGTGGGCTCAGCCCCGGGCCGCCGCAGGGGCCGCGGCGCCGCGGGCCCGGTGCGGCACCTCCGTGACGGCCGTCAGCAGCACCGCCGAGTCCTCGAGGGCCAGCAGCCCGTGCCGCTCGTGGGGAAGCGCGGTGACCTGACCGACGGTCAGCTCCTCGTGTCCGCCGCCGGTCAGCCGGACCCGCCCCCGCAGCACCTGGAGGCTCGCCGCCGGGGGCGCGTTGTGCTCGTCCAGTGCGGAGCCCGCGGTCAGCGCGATCACCGTCTGCCGCAGCGGTCCGTCGTGCAGAAAGAGATGGGCGCTGCGGCCGTGCGCGGAGGCCCTGGCGTCGTCGATCTGGTTACGGGTGAGGGTGTTCAGGTTGTCCATGGCGCGGGCCTTTCGGTGCGGACCTTCGGCGGGGCTCGTCCTCACCTCCCACCGTGCTCCCCTCCATCCTTGCCGGTGCCGAGGCGGGCGCAACCGGGGCGTTCGGGTACGGGACGGGGCGGATCCGGAGGAACGGGGGCGTCCGGGTGCATGCCCCCATCAGGGCAGGCCCGTCGCTACCGGGATGATCATCTCATCCGTACGATGCGACGCGATGCGATCAGAACCGATCGACCGTACGACGTCCCGAGTCAGTCCCTTGTCCCTCCTGCCCCTCGCCCCGTCTCCGTCTCTGTCCCCGTCCCTGTCCCCGTCCTCGAAGGGTGCACCACCGTGGCCGATCTGACCGCCCTGAACGAACCGCCCGAACCGTCCGGGCAACCGGACGGGCCCGGGGAGCCGGCCCGTTTTCTGACCGTCATGACGACCACCGACGACGAGCAGAAGGCCGAGCGGCTGGCACGCGGTGCGGTCGAGGCCAGGCTCGCGGCGTGTGCGCAGGTCAGTGCGCCGGTGACCTCGGTGTTCCGCTGGCAGGACGCCATCGAGACCAGCCGGGAGTGGCAGGTGCTGTTCAAAACGGCGGCGGCGCGTTACGAGGCGCTGGCGGCCTACCTCCTCGAAGCCCACGACTACGACACCCCCGAGATCATCGCCACCCCGATCACCCGCGGCGGCGCCGGATATCTGTCCTGGGTCGCAGAGGAGACGAGCTGACGTGTCCGACGTACATCACGCATCCGACGCGCCCGGTCCGCGGAAGAAGTCCGGTGGGAAGCGGCGGGCCCGCTCCCGGCGCCCCTGGCGGAGGACGACGGCCGCCGCACTCGGCCTGACGGTATGCCTCGGCACGGCCTCCGTGAGCGTCGCGTCCGGCTCCGACCCCGACGCCAAGCCCACGGCCCCCACGAGCTCCAGGAGTTCCCAGAGTCCCAAGGGCTCCGCCGGCCGGACCAAGCCCACCATCGAAGCCAACCTCATCAACCCCGGCGACGACTGGACCAGCAGCGACGCGGCCGACTACTGGACACCCCAGCGGATGGCCGCCGCCGCCCCGCCCGCCGACGCTCCACCCGCCGACGCCCCGCCCGCGGACGGCACCGCCGAGCCCGATGGCGTCACCGCCAGGTCCGCACCCGCCGCCAAGCCCGCCAAGGCCCAACCCGCCCGCAGGGCACGCCACTTCGACGGCATCCCGACCGTCGGCGTGCTGTTCTCCGTCGACGGGGACGCCAAGGCCCACCACTGCACCGCCAGCGTCGTGAACAGCCCGCGCCGCAATCTGATCCTCACCGCCGGGCACTGCGAGCCGGGCGCGAACGCCGCCTTCGTCCCGCAGTACCGGTCGGGCGCGGACACCCAGCCGTACGGGGTGTGGGCGATCAGCAAGACCTTCGCGTACCCCGGCCGCGGCACCACCGGCTCCGCCTCGGACCTCGACTTCGCCTTCGCCACCGTCGAGCCGGACGAGCTCGGCCGTGAGATCGAGGAGGTCACCGGCGGGAACACCCTCTCCGCCACGCCCGGCTACACCAACAAGGTCACCGTCACCGGCTACCCCAGCGTCCGCAACGACCCGAAGGACCGGGCCGTGAGCTGCGACACCCGCACCAGCCGGCTGGCCGGAACCCGTCAACTGCGCATGGAATGCGGGGGGTTCTACGGCGGGACCTCGGGCAGCCCCTGGCTGGCCGGCTTCGACAAGGCGACCGGGACCGGCCGGGTCATCGGCCTCATCGGCGGTCTCAACGGCGGAGGCCCGAAGGGCCCGGACAGCGACCGGATCTCCTACAGCCCGTACTTCGGGACGTCGATCTTCACCCTCTACGCCCGCGCGACATCCGGGTAACCCCGGGACGGACCGGTGGGGGCGGGGGCGCTACCGCAGCGCCTCCGCCACTCCCTTCTCGTGCGGCCCCAGGAAGTGCGGATCGGGCCGCAGCAACGCGTCCGCGGCCGCCTTGCCCGCCGCGAAGATCTCCCGCACGCCGCCGTACGCCCAGGTCACATCGTGCCGGGCGGCGACCCCGACGCCGAACGACCGGACACCGGCCGCCTCGCACAGCGCCACCGCGCGCCGGATGTGAAAGCCCTGGCTGACCAGCACCGCCCGGTCCACACCGAAGATCCGGTGCGCACGGCTGCAGGAGTCCCAGGTATCGAAGCCCGCATAGTCGCCGACGATCTTCCGGGCCGGGACGCCGTGCCGCAGCAGATAGCCGCGCATCGCGTCCGGCTCGTCGTAGTCGTGCCTGCTGTTGTCGCCGGTGACCAGGATCGCGCGGACCTTGCCCCGTTCGTACAACTCGGCGGCCGCGTCCAGCCGGTGCGCCAGATACGGCGACGGCTCGCCGTTCCACAGGCCCGCGCCGAAGACGACGGCGACCGGCGCGGCGGGCGCGTCCGCGACCGTACCGACACGCGGGCCCGCCGTCGCGTTCATCCAGGTCGCGGGGGCCAGCCCGAACACCGTCAGCACCACGACGACCTGGTAGGCGCGGCGCCACCCCCGACGGGTCCGCGGCAGCCGTATCCGCCGCACCAGCCCCAGAACCCGCCCCGGCCCTCGCATCCGTACCCCCACCCGTTCGCGTACTCGCACTCTTCCGCGCACTCGCACTCGTGATCGATCTCGCCAGCTGCGACGCCGACCGGACTGGCATGGTTGCAGTGGGACGACAACGTCACCCCACGGCCACGTCAGGAGAGGACCCGCCGCGCATGATCACCGAGCCCGAGCGCCTGCCGTTCTTCGTCTACGGAACGCTGCGCCCCGGCGAGGCCAACCACGCCCGTACCCTGCGCGGCAGGACCGCGGCGGAGGAACCGGCCAGGATCACCGGCGCGCTCCTCTACGACGGCCCCGGATACCCCTACGCGATCGCCGGGCCCCCGGAGGCGGTGGTGCACGGCGACCTCGTCCGGCCCCGCGACGCCGACTACGACGAGGTGCGCCGGGTGCTGGACCTGCTGGAGGGCTACGCCCCCGGCGACCCGCACAACCTCTACGAACGGGTGGCCACCGAGGCCGTGTGCCCGGACGGCAGGACCGTACGGGCCTGGGTCTACCTGGCGGCCGAGCCGCTCGCCGCCCGGCTGCGGGCCACCGGCACCCGCATCGAGGGCGGCGACTGGCTCAGGGGCAGCGGCTAACCTGGACGATCACCCCACCCCATGCCGAGGGCCCGTGAGCGAGCCCTCCCCGTACCGCAGAACAGGTGTCACCCGCGTGCCTTCCGCCCCCTCCGAGTCGTCCGCCGCCGCCTCCGCCGCCAAGCCCCCGCTGCCCAAGGCGGAGTTGCACCTCCACATCGAAGGCACCCTGGAACCCGGGCTGGCGTTCGCCCTCGCCGAGCGCAACGGCGTCCAACTGCCCTACGCCACCGAGGAAGACCTGCGGCGCGCCTACTCCTTCGCCGATCTCCAGTCCTTCCTGAACCTCTACTACGCGCTGATGGCCGTGCTGCGCACCGAGGACGACTTCGCCGACCTCGCCGACGCCTATCTCGCGCGCGCCAAGGAACAGGGCGTCCGGCACGCCGAGATCTTCTTCGACCCGCAGGCGCACACCGCGCGCGGCGTCCCGATCGGCACGGTCATCGGCGGCCTGGCCCGCGCGCTCGACCGCGCCCAGGAGAACTACGGCATCAGCACCCGCCTGATCATGTGCTTCCTGCGCGACGAGAGCGCCGAATCGGCCCGGGCGACCTTCGAGGCGGCCCGCCCGTACCTCGACCGGATCACCGCCGTCGGCCTGGACTCGGCCGAGGTCGGGCACCCGCCGTCGAAGTTCCGGGAGGTCTACGCGCTGGCGCGGGCGGCCGGGCTCAAGTGCGTGGCGCACGCGGGGGAGGAGGGCCCGCCCGCGTACGTCTGGGAGGCGCTGGACGTCCTCGGTGTGGACCGGATCGACCACGGGGTGCGGTCCATGGAGGACGAGGCGCTGGTGGCCCGGCTGGTGGCGGACCAGGTCCCGCTCACCGTCTGCCCCCTGTCGAACGTCCGCCTCCGGGTCATCGACGACCTCGCCGACCACCCGCTGCCCGCGATGCTCGACGCCGGGCTGCTGGTCACCGTCAACTCCGACGACCCCGCCTACTTCGGCGGCTACGCGGACGACAACTTCACGGCCGTACGGGACGCCCTGGGCCTCGACGAGGCCGCCCTCCGCACCCTCGCCCGCAACTCCTTCCGCGCCGCGTTCCTCGACGAGGCGACCCGCGCCGCGTACTTGAAGGAACTCGACGCGTACTGAGGGGGCTGGAGGCGTACTGAGGGGGCTCGGCGCGTGCCGTCCTGGGAACACCTCACGGGAATACCGCCTGGACGCCGCCGCGTTGTGGCCTGCAAGGGGCGCTCGCGACCCTTAAGGGTTCGCACCGCCCAACCCCTAAGGGACGCCCGCCCCCACCCCCACCCCCCCGCCCGCCCCACGCACACACGGAAACTCTGCGGGCGGGGCGGCTGAAGCCTGACCAGGGCGGCCCCGCCCTGGCCTACGTCGCGGGAGGAGCGCCGTCCGCCGCCGCGTTCGTCATGTAGGCGGTGAAGAACTGGAATCCCTTCATCTCGAAGCGCCTGTCCCCGGTGAGCCCGGCGTGCTTGAGGCACCACCCCTGCGCTTCGTCGGCGGACGCCGTATCGACGCAGCGTTCCCCGCAGTCCAGGCATTCACCGACGAACCGCGCATCTGAATCGGCCGACAGTGTCCACTCGGCGAACCGGTATCGCGCCCTCATGCCATCCCCTCCTGATGCTCGGGGGCGTCGGTGCCCGTTGCCTGCACGGCATCGATGCACGCGGTGAGACCGCTCAGCATCTCCGCCAGCTCCTCCTCGCTCAGGTCATCCATCCACGCGGTACGGGCCTTGAGGTCCTCCCGCATCCGGTCAAGCTGCCGATACAGCTCCCGGTACCTGACATGCCGACACCAGAACTCCTCGGCCCAGTCACACAGCCGCGACCACGCACCCGCGCTCATGACCGCACCGCTTTCAGGATGCGGGCTGGCCTCGCGGCCGTGCGGATGCCGACGGGACCGAAATTGATCCGGATGTCTCCCTCGGCGGTGTCGCCGAGCCTCGGCTCCGGGAACGTCATCTCCGCATCCGTCAGGGCGAGTTGGGGATCACGGTAGGCGTCTGCTGCCGCCTGAACAGCCGTGCGCGTCTCGGTCGTCATCGGTCCTCCCGCTTCGGGTGCGGGTGGCGGCCCATCTCAATGTTGCAGTCGATCACTGTCGACATGTCTCCGATGCCGTGCGCCGCCGCACGCTGTCCGGCCAGGGCCGCGCACACATCGCACCCGGGTACCGGATCGGGCTCGGGTACCGGAACCGGGTCCTTGAGTTGGACGGTGCGGCAGATGTGGGTCATCAGCCCATCACCTCCACACCGTGAATCCAGCGCGGCCCGGCATCGACCCCGTACGCTGCGAGCCACAGTGCCCGCCGCCGTCCGCGCTGCAACCGCCGTTCCTGCCGCTCCTCGGGCGTGACGACGTACGGGCGGATCAGGGCAGTGTCCTCGCCCCGCAGCAGCCCAGGCTCACGTGCGGGCATGCGGGGAAGCACGAGCGGCTGCGCGTCCACGCACCGTGTGGCGGGCAGTGCGCCGGCGGACCGGTGACGCCCCCGCGCGGGCAGTAGCAGCCGCAACAGCAGTTCGAAGATCCAGGCGCTATGTTTGCGCATGTCGTCAACCTCCCTGGGGTTGGTGGCCACGCCCCCGGACGTTCGCCGCGTCGCGGGGGTCTTTGCCGTCAGGCGGCACGTGCTGTCTGAAGGGCTTCTGCCTCCGTCGGCCGTTGACCTGGTGATACCTAGTCAACGGCCAGCGCGGCCCAGCGGACAGGTGAAAGAGCACGTCTCCCGCCGCATGACCCCGGTGATTTTTACCTTCGCCCGTGTCTGGGCGATCGCACACCGTTACCGTGAGGGCATGGCAGAGGAGAACCGCAAGCTCGCCGAACGGATCACTGAACTCGGCTTCTCGCAAGCAGAGTTAGCGCGTCAGATCAATGCTGAGATCGAACTCCTGACAGGCAAGCCGGGCAACGTCACCGATGCCGATATCCGGCGGTGGCTACGCGGCGAGACTAAGTGGCCGCAGGACCGCATCAGGCTGTGTCTGGAGAAGGTTCTTGGTGCCAGCGCCGAAGACCTAGGGTTCGTGCCTCGCAAGAAGCGCATCGCACCACCGGAGGAAGATCCCGTGCACCGACGTGCGCTTCTCACCGCCACAAGCGGCGCAGCCCTGGCCATTGCTGCTCCGTACGCACCCGCCCGTGGGCACCTTGGCGTCAACGACGTCCGGCGATTCCACCAGGACTATGTGGCCATCCTTCGACAGGAGCAAGCCGTAGGAGGATCACGGAAGGTGGAAAATCTCGCGGTAGAACTGGCTTCACGGATTCAGTCCGCCCTTGCCGTGTCCTCGTCGTCAATTCGAGTGCGAGACATGCTTCATCGACTTGCCGCCAACGTCATCAGCTCTGCGGCTTTCGCGGCCATCGACGCAAGCTCTCCGCAGCGTGCACGCGCTCATCTCGACAAGGCTCTGACCTTCGCTGGCCTGTCCCGCGACAGTGAGACGATGTACCACGTCTGGAACCATCTGACCCTCACTTCCAGCCAGCGCGAGAACCACGCCGAAGCCGTCGCCGGGTCAGAGGTGATGAAGCGCTCCTCCATCGCCCGGAGAGACCCGTTGTACGCCGCTCTCGGGCACATCCGGAACGCCAACGGACTTGCGCGCCTCCGGCATCGCTCAGCAGCTCTGAGAGCCCTCAGTGACGCGGAACGCGCCTTCGCCCGCAGCGCCGACGAGCAACGGCCAGAGTGGATCAAGTTCTTCGACGCCAGCGAGGTAGATGCTCTCTCCTCGTTCATATGGTCGGCACTGGCTGATCACGGACGGGCGGAATACTGCCTGCATCGCACGCTCGCTGCCATCCCTGACAGCATGGCCCGTAACAAGGCCCTGTACACAGCCCACCTGTCGCTGGCGCAGGCCAGGCAAGGCGACCTGGAGTTGGCCTGTGCGACAGGTAGGCAGGCGCATGCATTGCTGCTGCCCTCTTCCGGATCGCGGAGAACCGCCCACACTCTGGCCGCGACACGAAAGGTGATCGTAGCCTCAGGCTCAAAGAGTTCCGAAGCAATCGAGTGGATCGAGGAGTCCAGTCAATGGATCTGAAGCGCTATACGCATGCCGATGCACGAGACGTCAGGTCCCTGCTGCTTGACATCCACGACGAAGCCTACGCGAACGATCCGAACCCGTTTCACTCGCGCGAACGCTTCTCGTACTTCGTGGATCTCTGGTCCTCACGTAAGAACTGGCAGTGTGTGTCGGGTTGGAAAGAGGGAGGCCCTGTCGGGTACGCATACGGCTCCATGCTCAAGCCGGGTGGATGGTGGAAGGGGCACCAACGGCCTGCCAGCACCAGGGGATCAGTCTTCGCGCTGTCAGAATTGATGGTGGTTCCCCAATGGCGCGGGACCGGCCGGGCAAAACAGATTCATGACGCGCTGCTCGAATCGGTCGAAGCCGATTTCGTAACGCTCCTGGTGGACTCCACTCACCACAAAGTCCAGTCGTTGTACGAGAGTTGGAATTACAACAAGGTGGGCGAAGCGAAGCCGTCAGATGACTCACCGCTGTACGCCGTCATGGCCAAGGATCTGAAGCGCGGCTGAGTATCTGGATCCGGGCTGATCTGAACCGCGCAAACTGGCGAAATACCGCTCGGACGCCGTCGCGTTGTGGCCTGCAAGGGGCGCTCGCGACCCTTAAGGGTTCGTCTCCTCCAACCCCTAAGGGACGGCCCCGCCCCTACGCCTCAGCCCGCTCCACCCGCACCGCGCACACCTTGAACTCCGGCATCCGGGACGTCGGGTCGAGCGCCGGGTTGGTCAGGCTGTTGGCGCGGCCCTCGCCCGGCCAGTGGAACGGCATGAAGACCGTGTCCGGGCGGATCGCGCCGGTCACCCGGGCCGGGGCGACCGCGCGGCCGCGCCGGGAGACCACCGCGACCCGCTCCCCGTCCGCGATGCCGAGCCGCTCCGCCAGCCGTGGATGCAGCTCTACGAACGGGCCCGGGGCGGCGGCGTTCAGCTCGGCGACCCGGCGGGTCTGGGCGCCCGACTGGTACTGGGCCAGCACCCGTCCCGTCGTCAGCACGACCGGGTAGGCGTCGTCCGTCTCCTCGGCCGCCGGGCGGTGGGTGACCGGTACGAACCGGGCCCGGCCGTCCGGCGTCGCGAAGCGGTCCAGGAAGAGGCGCGGTGTCCCCGGATGGGCGGCCTCCTCGGGACCCGTGGCCTCCGGACAGGGCCAGAACACCCCGTCCTCCTCCGCGATCCGCCGGTAGGTGATGCCCGAGTAGTCCGCCGGGCCGCCCGCCGACGCCCGCCGCAGCTCGTCGAAGACCTCCTCGGGCGCGGTCGGGAAGCCCTTCTCCCGGCCCAGGCGCGCCGCGAGCCCGCTGAGCACCTCCAGGTCCGTACGGACACCGGGCGGCGGGTCCAGCGCGCGGCGGCGCAGCAGTACCCGGCCCTCCAGGTTCGTCGTGGTCCCGGTCTCCTCCGCCCACTGGGCGACCGGCAGCACCACGTCGGCCAGCGCGGCCGTCTCCGACAGCACCACATCCGCCACGGCCAGAAAGTCCAACGACCGGATGCGCTCCTCCACATGGGCGGCCCGAGGCGCCGAGACGACCGGGTTGGAGCCCATCAGCAGCAGCGCGCGGACATCGCCGCCCAGCGCCTCCAGCAGCTCGTACGCGCTGCGTCCGGGGCCCGGCAGCGAGTCCGGGTCGACGTCCCACACCTCGGCCACATGGCGGCGCGCCGCGGGGTCGTCGAGCTTGCGGTAGCCGGGCAACTGGTCGGCCTTCTGGCCGTGTTCGCGGCCGCCCTGGCCGTTGCCCTGGCCGGTCAGACAGCCGTAGCCGGACAGCTCCCGGCCCGCCCTGCCGGTCGCCAGGCACAGATTGATCCACGCGCCCACGGTGTCGGTGCCCTTGGACTGCTGCTCCGGCCCGCGCGCCGTCAGCACCATCGACGACTCCGCGTCGCAGAACAGACTTACCGCCTCGCGGAGTTGGGGAAGCGGCACCCCCGTGATGCGTTCGACCATTTCCGGCCAGTGCGCCATCGCCGCGGCCCGCGCCTCCTCCCAGCCGCTGGTGCGCGCCTCGATGAACTCCTCGTCCGTCCGGCCCTGCGCCACCACCAGGTGCAGCAGTCCGAGCGCCAGCGCCAGGTCCGTGCCGGGGCGGGGCGCGAGATGCAGATCCGCCTGCTCGGCGGTGCGGGTGCGGCGCGGATCGACGACGATCAGCTTGCCGCCGTTCTCCCGCAGCTCCGTGAGGTAGCGCAGCGCGGGCGGCATGGTCTCGGCCAGGTTGGAGCCGACCAGGATGACGCAGCCGGTCCTGGCCACATCGTCGAGCGGGAACGGCAGCCCGCGATCCAGGCCGAACGCCTTCCCGTGCGCCGCGGCCGCCGAGGACATACAGAAGCGGCCGTTGTAGTCGATCTGCGAGGTGCCGAGCGCGACCCGGGCGAATTTCCCCAGGGTGTACGCCTTCTCGTTGGTGAGGCCGCCGCCGCCGAAGACCCCCACGGCGTCCCGGCCGTGCGCCTCGCCGGTACGCCGCAGGCCGTCCGCGACCCGGTCCAGGGCGGTGTCCCAGGTGGCGGGCTCCAGTGCACCGGTGGCGGGGTCGCGCACCAGGGGGGTCGTCAGTCGCGCCCCGGGGGCCAGCAGCTCGGGGGCGGTACGGCCCTTGCCGCACAGGGCGCCCCGGTTCACCGGGAAGTCGGTGCGCTCGACGACCTGGAGGCCCGGTCCCGCGGGCCGCAGACCCATGCCACATTGGAGAGCGCAGTAAGGGCAGTGGGTGTCGACGGTCGCGGCGTTCATACCCGCCAGGGTGGTACGCGCGTGTTACATGCGCGGAACACGGCTGTTTCCGGCGCGCACCAGGTATCTCCCAGCCGGCCGGCGGCGGGCGGAGGTCGGACGGCACACGGATTTCCCCGCGGGGAAACGGAACCGCAACGACCGGCTGCCAGGCTCGCGCCATGACGGAGTCGATATCGCACCAGCCCGACCCGGCCGCCCCGATCGACCTCGCCCAGAGCGACGACCCGGCCGCCGACGGTGACCGGCCTGCCGGCGGCGCCCCCGCCCCCCTGGGGCCGGCGCATCTCGCCACCGAGATCACCGCCCAGCTGAGCACCCAGCTCAGCAAGGTCCGGCTGTACGGCTTCCGGCGCCCGGCGGAGGCCGCCCGTGCGCGCCCCGCCGCCCGCCCGGCGCGCTCCGTCCCCGCCCCCACCCTGGTCGCCGTCGCGCACGGCAGCCGCGATCCGCGCGCCGTGCACACCGTCAGCGCCCTGCTCGACCGGGTCCGCGCGCTCCGCCCCGACCTGCCGGTACGGCTCGGCCACATCGAACTGAACCGGCCGCTGCTCGCCGACACCCTCGCCGGGCTGCGCGGCGAGGCCGTCCTCGTACCGCTGCTTTTCGGCCGCGGCTACCACGTCACCCATGACCTGCCGGCCGAGCTCGCCGCCGCACCCCACCTCACGGGCCGGATCGCCGCGCCGCTCGGCCCGCACGCGCTCCTGGCGGAGGCGCTGCACGGCCGCCTCCTGGAGGCCGGTTTCGGCGACGGGCCCCGGATGCCGGCCGATCACGGAACGAGCGCCGAGTGCGGTACGTGCACCGGCCCCCGCTCCCGCTCCGGCATCGGCCGCGACGCCGTGGTGCTGGCCGCCGCCGGCTCCCGGGCGGCGCGCTCCGCCGACGACATCGCGCGCACCGCGCAGCTGCTCTCGGCACGGCTCGGCGGCATCCCGGTCCTGCCCGCCTTCGCCTCCGCGGCCGGACCCACCGTGGCCGAGGCCGTCCGCATCCTGACCGCCCGCGGCCACGACCGGATCGCCGTCGCCTCCTGCTTCACCGCGCCCGGACGGTTCGCCGCCCAGTGCGCGGCCGCCGCACCCGGCATCGCCGCCGCGCCCCTCGGCGACCACCCCGCGCTGGCCCGTCTCGTACTGCACCGCTACGACCAGGCGCTGTTCGCGCGTACCGCATCCGACCAGGACGGCATCAGGGCGGCTACCGTCGCTGTATGACGGGCACACCACCGACCACCGGCCGGGACGCGGGCGGCGACGGCCCCGGCGACGACGCCACCCACGGCCGCACCTCCGACGGACCCCCGGCCGCCACGAGCACCCCCACCCACACCCCCACCGACGCCGCCGACACCCGCCCCGACACCGTCGGCTACACCACCGCCGACGCCGAGCGCTGGGTCCCCGAGCCCGACAAACGCCCCGGTCGCACCGCGTTCCAGCGCGACCGGGCCAGGGTCCTGCACTCCGCCGCGCTGCGCCGGCTCGCCGGCAAGACGCAGGTCGTCACGCCCGGCACGCAGACCCACGTCTGGGACGCCAGCCCGCGCACCCGGCTGACCCACTCCCTGGAGTGCGCCCAGGTGGGCCGCGAGCTGGGCGCCGCCCTCGGCTGCGACCCGGACCTCGTCGAGACCGCCTGCCTGGCGCACGATCTCGGCCACCCGCCCTTCGGGCACAACGGCGAGCAGGCGCTCAATCAGGTCGCCGCGCCCTGCGGCGGGTTCGAGGGCAACGCCCAGTCGCTGCGGCTGCTGGCCCGGCTGGAGCCGAAACGGTTCATCCCGGCCCCGGACGGCGGCTCCGTCAGCGTCGGCCTGAACCTGTCCCGCGCCGCCCTGGACGCCGCCACCAAATACCCCTGGCCGCGCGGCGCGCACCCCACCGACCCCGCCTCCCCGAAGTTCGGCGTATACAAGGACGACCTGCCGGTCTTCTACTGGTTCCGGGAGGGCGCGCCCGCCGGGGCACGCAGCTTCGAGGCGCAGGTCATGGACTGGTCCGACGATGTGGCGTACTCGGTGCACGACGTCGAGGACGGGCTGCACGCCGGACACCTCGACCCCAACCTGCTGCTCGCCGACGCCGAACGCGCCGAGATCTTCGCGGTCGCCGGTGAGCGCTACGCGCCGGGCGCCGGCCCCGAGGAACTGGCCGAGGCGCTGGACCGCCTCCTGGAACAGGAGTGGTGGCCCCACGGCTATGACGGTTCCGCGCTCGCCCAGGCCCGCCTCAAGGACGCCACCAGCCAGCTCATCGGCCGTTTCTGTCTGGCCGCGGAGGCCGCGACCCGGGCCGCGTACGGGGGCGGGCGGCTCACCCGCTACCGGGCCGAGCTGATGGTTCCGGCCGAAACCCGGCTGGAATGCGCCGTTTTGAAAGCCGTCGCCGACCGGTACGTCATGCAGCGGCCCGACCAGGAAGCGCTGCGCGCCGACCAGCGTGTGGTGATCGCCGAACTGGCCGAGGCGTTGCTCTCCCGCGCCCCCGACGGCCTTGATCCGCAGTTCCGTTCGCTGTTCGACGCGGCTGCCGACGACACCGCCCGTATGCGGGCCGTCATCGACCAGATCGCCGCTCTCACGGATGCGTCGGCCCGCTCCCTGCACGCCCGGCTCACCCGGCCCCCTGGTCACGCGCGGGGCAACCGAGGGTGACCCTGTAGGAGAAGACCCCCTTCCCCCATCACCCTCCGTGCGGGACGCTCGAACGGGACCGTTTCGAACGGGCAACGACAAGAACAACAACGGGGGCACGGCACACGGGCACGAACCGGGGGACCGACCGGGGGCGTTCACGGACGCGGAAGCGGACGTACGGCACCGCAACGAGGAGGAAGCAAGTGGTCGACGCACACCAGACGTTCGTCATCGTCGGGGGTGGCCTGGCCGGGGCGAAAGCCGCCGAGACGCTCCGCGCGGAAGGCTTCACCGGCCGGGTGATCCTGATCTGCGACGAGCGCGACCACCCCTACGAGCGCCCCCCGTTGTCCAAGGGGTACCTGCTCGGCAAGGAGGAGCGGGACAGCGTCTTCGTCCACGAACCCTCCTGGTACGCCCGCAAGGACATCGAGCTCCACCTCGGCCAGCCCGCCGTCCACCTCGACCCCGTGGCCAGGACCGTACGCCTCGGCGACGGCACCCTCATCGCCTACGACAAGCTGCTGCTGGCCACCGGCGCCGAACCGCGCCGGCTGGACATCCCCGGCACCGGTCTGGCCGGCGTCCACCACCTGCGCCGCCTCGCGCACGCCGAACGGCTGCGCGGCGTACTGACCTCCCTCGGCCGCGACAACGGCCATCTCGTCATCGCCGGCGCCGGCTGGATCGGCCTCGAAGTCGCCGCCGCGGCCCGCTCCTACGGCGCCGAGGTCACCGTCGTCGAACCCGAGCCGACGCCGCTGTACCACGTGCTGGGCCCCGAACTGGGCGCCATGTTCACCGACCTGCACCGCGAACACGGGGTCCGCTTCCACTTCGGTGCCCGCTTCAACGAGATCGTCGGGCAGGACGGCATGGTGCTCGCGGTGCGCACCGACGACGGCGAGGAACACCCCGCCCACGACGTGCTCGCCGCGATCGGGGCCGCGCCGCGCACCGCCCTCGCCGAACAGGCCGGCCTGGCGCTGGTCGACCGCTTCGACGGCGGCGGCATCGCGGTGGACGCCTCGCTGCGCACCTCCGACCCGCACATCTACGCCGCCGGTGACGTGGCCGCCGCCGAGCATCCGTATCTGGACACCCGACTGCGCGTCGAGCACTGGGCCAACGCCCTCAACGGCGGCCCGGCCGCCGCCCGCGCCATGCTCGGCCGGCCGGTCAGCCACGACCGCGTCCCGTACTTCTTCTCCGACCAGTACGACGTCGGCATGGAGTACTCGGGCTACGCCCCGCCCGGCAGCTACGACCAGGTCGTCTGCCGCGGCGACGTCGGCAAGCGGGAGTTCATCGCCTTCTGGCTCGCCGAGGGCCGGCCGCTCGCCGCCATGAACGTCAACATCTGGGACGTCGCCGAGCCCCTCCAGCAACTCATCCGCGCCGGGCGGCCGTTGGACGCCGACACACTGGCCGATCCGGAGGTACCGCTGGAGTCGCTGCTCCCGTAGCGTGCGGGTATGACGGACAGCCCCAGCAGTCACACCGGCCCCACCGGCTCCGATGTGAGTGTCCCGGACGTCACCCTCGACGACGTCCGGGACGCCGCCCGGCGCCTGAGCGGCGTGGCACACCGCACGCCCGTGCTGCGCTCCCGCACCCTCGACGCGCTGGTCGGCGCCGAGGTCTTCCTCAAGTGCGAGAACTTCCAGCGCATGGGGGCGTTCAAGTTCCGCGGCGCCTACAACGCCCTCTCCCGGCTCTCGCCGGAGCAGCTGGCGCGTGGCGTCGTCGCGTACTCCTCCGGCAACCACGCCCAGGGTGTCGCGCTCGCCGCCCGGGAGCTGGGCAGCCACGCCGTCATCGTGATGCCCGAGGACTCCCCGCAGTCCAAGATCGACGCCACCGCCGGATACGGCGCCGAGATCGTCACCTACGACCGCTACACCGGCGATCGCACCGCCATCAGCCGGCGGCTCGCGGAGGAACGCGGCCTGGCCCTGATCCCGCCCTACGACCACCCGCACATCATCGCCGGGCAGGGCACCGCGACCCTGGAGCTGATCGAGGAGACCGGCCCGCTGGACGCGCTGCTGGTGCCGGTCGGCGGCGGCGGGCTGATGGCGGGGGCGGCCATCGCCGCCACCGCCCTCGTCCCCGGCATCCGCATGATCGGCGTCGAGCCGGAGGCGGGCGACGACACCCGGCGGTCGCTGGCCGCCGGCCATCGCGTCACCATCCCCGTCCCGCGCACCATCGCCGACGGCCAGGCCGTCGAGACACCCGGCGAGCTGCCCTTCGCCATCAACCAGAAGCTCGTCGACTCCGTCGTGCTGGTCAGCGACGCCGAAATCTGCGCCGCCATGAAGCTCGCCTTCGAACGTCTGAAGATCGTCACCGAACCGAGTGGGGCCAGCGCCCTGGCCGCCCTCCTGGCCGGCCGTATCGACCCGCTGCCAGCCGCGATCGGCGTGATCATCTCCGGCGGCAACATCGGCCTGGATCGTTTCTTGGAGCTGCTGGGCTGAGGCCCGGAGCCGCTGGGCGGAGTGCCGGGGACGGCGGTCCGCACCGCGCGGGCGTACGCGCGGCGGGGAGTGTCCGACCCCGGCCGTAGAATTCACGCGTGGCAGGACGGATCAACGATGACGACGTGAAGGCGGTCCGGGACGCGGTCCCGATCGACGCCGTCGTGTCCGAATACCTCCAGCTCCGCAACGCCGGCGGCGGCAACCTCAAGGGCCTGTGCCCCTTCCACGACGAGAAGTCCCCGTCGTTCCACGTGAGCCCCGCCAAGGGGCTCTACCACTGCTTCGGCTGCCAGGAGGGCGGCGACACCGTCGACTTCGTCATGAAGATCGACCATCTCTCCTTCGCCGAGACCATCGAGCGCCTCGCCTCCCAGGCCGGCATCACCCTGCGCTACGAGGAGGGCGGCTACACCCCCGGCCGCCAGCAGGGCGAGCGCACCCGCCTGGTGGAGGCCCACAAGGCCGCCGCGCAGTTCTACATCGACCAGCTGGACAGCCCCGAGGCCGAGATCGCCCGCAAGTTCCTCGCCGGGCGCGGCTTCGACCAGAGCGCCGCCGAGCACTTCGGCGTCGGCTACAGCCCGGCCGGCTGGGACCACCTCACCCGCTTCCTGCGCGGCCGCGGCTTCAGCGACAAGGAGCTGATCCTCTCCGGCCTCGCCCAGGACAGCCGCAGCGGCAAGCCCATCGACCGGTTCCGCGGCCGCCTGATGTGGCCGATCCGCGATATCGCCGGCGAGGTCGTCGGCTTCGGCGCCCGCAAGCTCCGCGACGACGACAACGGCCCCAAGTACCTCAACACCCCCGAGACCCCCATCTACCGCAAGTCCCAGGTCCTCTACGGCATCGACCTCGCCAAGAAGGAGATCGCCAGGACCAGTCGCGCGGTGGTCGTCGAGGGCTACACGGACGTCATGGCCTGCCATCTCGCCGGCGTCACCACCGCCATCGCCACCTGTGGCACGTCGTTCGGCGAGGGCCACATCAAGATCCTCCGCCGTCTCCTGATGGACAACGCCCGCTCCGAGGTCGTCTTCACCTTCGACGGCGACGCCGCCGGCCAGAAGGCCGCCCTGCGCGCCTTCGAGGACGACCAGAAGTTCGCCGCCGAAACCTCCATCGCCATCACCCCCGGCGGCATGGACCCCTGCGACCTGCGCCTCGCCAACGGCGATGAGGCCGTCGCCGGCCTCGTCGAGTCCCGCACCCCGCTCTTCGAGTTCGCGCTGCGCCATGTCGTCTCCCAGCACAACCTCGACACGACCGTCGGCCGCGCCGCCGCCCTCGACGAGGCGGCGCCCATCGTCGCGAACATCAAGAACAGCTCCATCCAGCACGAATCCGCCGTCCAGCTGGCCGGCATGCTCGGCATCCTGGACACCCAGTTCGTGGTCAAGCGCGTCGCCCAGCTCGCCCGATGGGCCCGTGAGCGCGGCCGCGACGGCGGCGCCGCCGACGGCACCGGCCAGCGCCGCCGGCAGCACCGCGACCAGGCCCCCGCGCCCGAGCAGGCCCGCCCCGCGCCCGGGCCGCTGCGACATGGGGGCCCCGCCCTCAACCTCCGCAGCCCCGCCCACCGCGTCGAGCGGGAGCTCCTCAAGCTCGCCCTCCAGCGCCCCGACCTGGTCTCCCCGGCCTTCGACGCCTACGGCGCCGACGAGTTCACCGCCCCGCCCTACGCCGTCGTCCGCCAGTGCATCGAGGACGCCGGCGGCACCACGGCCGGCGCCGCCGACAACGGCTACGTCCCCCGGGTCCGCGACGCCGCCCCCGACGACACCGTCCGCGCCATGGTCACCGAGCTCACCGTCGAGCCGCTGCACACCCGCCGCGAGCCCGACGAGGCCTACGCCGGCGTCCAGTTGGTCGCCGTCCGCCTCGCCGCCGTCAACCAGCGGGTATCCGAAATCCGCGGCACCCTCCAGCGCCTCGGCCCCAGCGCCGACCCCGAGCACCTCGCCGCAGTCCAGAACGAACTCTGGGTCCTCCAGCAGTACGGCCAGTCCCTCCGCGAACGGGGCTACGCGGCGCTCTGAGGCGCACCACCGCACACGGCGCACCACCCCTCTCCCCACCCCGCCGTAGCCGCCCGGTCACGGACCGGACTCAAAAAGTGGTCGCACGCCCCTCGTGGCGGGAGTGTGTCGTACCCCACACTGAGGAGCGGTGCCTGAGTCCTCGGAGCGCGGCGGGTCCGGTCCCACCGACCGTGAATCCCCCGCGGAACCGCTCGTGACGTACGGGACGGACAGCGGCTCGGCCGCGGCCGTTCCCGACCTTTCTGCCGCCTCAGCCGCGATCACCCTGGAGGTCGCCCCCGTGCAGACCCAGACCCTCCCCGACGCGCCGGCCCTCCCCGTGACGGCCCCGCCCGAGCCCGCCGTCCGCGACCAGGCCATGGTCCGCGCCCCCTCGTCCGAGCCGGCCCTGGAGCCGGTCACCGTGCCGCAGCAGGCCGAACCGCCCGCCGTCGAGAAGCTCTCCGGGACGCTCACCGAGGAGATCACCCTCCAGCCGCCGCCCCGCCCCGAAACCGGCGGCCCGTCCTCCGATCTCTTCCGCCAGTACCTCCGCGAGATCGGCCGGATCCCGCTGCTGTCCGCCGCCGAGGAAGTCGAGCTCGCACGCCGCGTCGAAGCCGGGCTCTTCGCCGAGGAGAAGCTCACCAGCACCCCCGACCTCGCCTCCCAACTCGCCGTGGATCTCGACAAGTTGGTGGTCCTGGGCCGGATGGCCAAGCGTCGTCTCATCGAAGCCAACCTGCGCCTGGTCGTCTCCGTCGCCAAGCGCTACGTCGGCCGCGGCCTGACCATGCTCGACCTCGTCCAGGAGGGAAACCTCGGACTGATCCGCGCCGTCGAGAAGTTCGACTACGCCCGCGGCTACAAGTTCTCCACCTACGCCACCTGGTGGATCCGCCAGGCCATGTCCCGCGCCCTCGCCGACCAGGCCCGCACCATCCGCGTCCCGGTCCACGTCGTCGAGCTGATCAACCGCGTGGTCCGCGTCCAGCGCCGGATGCTCCAGGAGCGGGGCTACGAACCGACGCCTCAGGAAGTCGCCGCCCACCTCGACCTCACCGAGGAACGCGTCAGCGAGGTGCTGCGGCTCGCCCAGGAGCCGGTCTCCCTGCACGCGCCCGTCGGCGAGGAGGACGACGTCGCGCTCGGCGATCTCATCGAGGACGGCGACGCCGCCTCACCCGCCGAATCCGCCGCGTTCCTGCTGCTCCGCGAACACCTCGACGCGGTCCTGTCCACCCTCGGCGAACGCGAACGCAAGGTCGTCCAGCTCCGCTACGGCCTGGCCGACGGCCGCCCCCGCACCCTGGAGGAGATCGGCCGGATCTTCGGCGTGACCCGCGAACGCATCCGCCAGATCGAGTCCAAGACCCTCAACAAACTCCGCGATCACGCCTTCGCCGACCAGCTCAGGGGCTATCTGGACTGAGCCGGGGGCCGTGCCCCGGCCCGTCACGCCTCCCGCCGGAACACCCCCGGATAGGCCTCGTCCCGCACCGTCACATACTGCTGGCGCACGGCCTGCCCGACCGGGAGTTCCTCGCCCGGCTCGAAGACCTGGCTCGCGGCCGCCGGCCACCGGGGCGGATCGACCCACGCGGATCCGCCACCCGGCCCGGCGCCCGCGCCGGCGGCCGGGGTGAGCGTGCCATGCGCCACGCCCAGCGCCCACGCGGCCTGCCGTGCCGCGCCCAGCGCCGCGTACTCCGCCGGCTGCGGCACCACGACCTGCACCCCGAACAGCCCCGGCGCCGCCGCCTGCACCGCGCCCAGCTCCGCCGCCGCACCCAGCAGGAACACCCGGCGCACCGCCACACCCCGCCCGCGCAGCACATCCAGCGCGTCCGCGAGCCCGCAGAGCATGCCCTCCACGGCCGCCCGCGCCAGATGCTCCGGCTTCATGCTCTCCCGCCGCATCCCGTGCAACGACCCCGCGGTGTGCGGCAGGTTCGGCGTCCGCTCGCCCTCCAGATACGGCAGCAGCACCATGCCGTACGCGCCCGGCGACGACTTCAGCGCCAGCGCGGACAGCCCCTCCAGATCCGTCCCGAGCATCTCCGCCGTACCGCGCAGCACCCGCACCGCGTTGCTCGTGTACACCACCGGCAGATGCCGGCCCGTCGCGTCGGCGAACGAGGTGATGGTGCCCGTCGGGTCGGCCAGCGCCTCGTGATGGATCCCGAAGACGGACCCCGAGGCGCCCAGCGACACCACCGCGTCGCCCTCCCCGACGCCCAGCCCGAAGACGGCCGCCATCGTCTGGCCCGTACCGGCGGAGATCAGCAGCCCCTCAGGCGTGAAACCGGCCGTCCCCGACGGGCCCAGCACCTCCGGCAGCCGCACCTGATGGCCCAGCGCCAGTTCCACCAGATCCGGCCGGTACGACCCGGCCGCCGCCGACCAGAACCCGGTCGCCGAGGCGCCGCCACGGTCCGTCGTACGCCGCGCCGGCCGTCCCAGCAGCTGCCACGCCAGCCAGTCGTGCGGCTGCATGACCTCCGCGATCCGGGCCGCGTTCGCCGGCTCCGTACGTGCCAGCCAGCGCATCTTCGTCACCGGATGCGTCGCCTGCGGCACCGCCCCGACGGCCTGCGCCCAGGCGCTCCGACCGCCCAGCGAGTCGATCAGATCCGCGGCCGCGCTCTGCGCCCGCTTGTCGTTGCCGACCAGCGCGGGCCGTACGAGATTGCCGTCGGCGTCCAGCGGCACCAGACCGTCCTGCTGCGCCGCGACGCCGATCGCCTGCACCCCTTCGAGCAGCCCGCCGCCGGCCGCCTCACCGAGCGACATCAGCCAGGCCTGCGGATCGGCTTCCGGCCCCTTCTCGATGGGGTGCGGCGCGTACCCCTGCCTGATGACGGCACCCGTGTCCGCATCGCAGACGACGATTCGTGTGCTCTCGGACGAACTGTCCAACCCGGCGACTTTCCCCATGGCCCCAGATGATGCCCCATGAGACGCATAAGAGGAGAGTCAGGGTTTGCCCGGAGACGGCGCGTCGGAAAACTCGTGGACGCCGGGTGGGCCGGGTGGGAGCAGGCCGGTGGGTCGGGTGGGAGCAGGCTGCTGGGTCGGGTGGGAGCGGGCCGCTGGCTCGGACGTGAGCGGACCTGCGGGAACGGACCGCCGGCGCGGCTCACGTGTTGCTGGTGCCCCAGTCGTCGTCCTCGTTGGCGCGCTGCTCCCGCAGCGACCGGACCCGGCCGCTGACGGACTCCGGCAGCCGGTCGCCGACCTTGGCCGAAACCGCCCCGAACGCCTTGGTCGCGGCCTCGCGCCCGGTCAGCGAGACGGACTCGACGCTGTTGCGGACGGTGGGGTTCTGCGCCACCCGCTGGGCGCTCTTGCGCAGCTGCTCGTACCGCTCCCGGCCGGCCCGCGTGCCGAGCACGTAGCCGACGGCCAGTCCCGCGATGAACGTGAGCCGGTAGCGCATGGCTCCACCCTTCCCTCTCGTCGGTCTCGCTCCGTGCCGTGCGCCTACCCTCCGGGGCCGGAGATCACCAGAGGTGACCTGAGGCGATACCGATTGGCGGAGCACCCCCCTGCTTGCGCTAATGTATGTGTCGCAGCGAGCGCGCGCCGTCCGGAAGCCCGGACAGCAGCGCATTCGAGGCACACAGAGCAATCCCCTGTAGCTCAATTGGCAGAGCAGCCGGCTGTTAACCGGCAGGTTACTGGTTCGAGTCCAGTCGGGGGAGCTCAATCCCCTGTAGCTCAATTGGCAGAGCATTCGGCTGTTAACCGGAGGGTTACTGGTTCGAGTCCAGTCGGGGGAGCAGAAGGAACGAGGACCCCGGAAGGGGTCCTTTTTCTTGTCCCGTGGAACCGAACCCCCGGTGATCCAAGTCCTCTTGGACGTGCATCGTCGCGCGACGACGGTCCTCACGGGCAACAGATCGTATGAGCGGCTATGCTGCGGCAGACGGCGCGCACAAATGTGCGCGGCGCGCCGTGGAGGGGGCAGTAGCTCAGCCGGTTAGAGCAGCGGACTCATAATCCGTCGGCCGTGGGTTCGAGTCCCACCTGCCCCACCGCAGCCTGGTAGTGCAGAAACGATCTGACCAGGCGAAGAGAAGGATCAAGGGCCGCCATGGAGACCATGGCGGCCCTTCTCTTGCCGTTCTCCCGCCGTCGGACGGGGACAGCTGGCGGCTGTGCCGGTGGCGGGAACATCCCCTGCGTACGCGGCCTCGGAGGCGCGTTTCCGGGGGCTTCGGCCATGTCCTCGGCGGACGGCCCCGGCGGATGGCCGGGACCAGGTCCAGATCACCGGCGGACGGCCGGGACCGGCTCTAGATCACCGGCGGGCGCCCCAGCCGCGTCATCCGCCACACGGTGCGCCAGCGCATCGGCTTCCGGCGGCCGCACGGTGTGCGGACGCCTTCGGCGAAGCCGCCGGCCCAGGCCCGCAGCCCCGCCGCCGACCGGCTCCGGGCGGCCGTCAGCACCGCCCAGGTGCCGAGATAGACGGGCACCAGAACAGCGGGGAGATGCCGCTTCGCCAGCCACACCCGGTTTCTGGCGACCATGCGGTGGTAGACCGCGTGCCGGGTGGGCGAGGTCCACGGGTGCTGGAGGATGATCTTCGGCTCGTAGCGGACCCGCCAGCCGTCGTCCAGGGCGCGCCATGCGAGGTCGGTCTCCTCGTGCGCGTAGAAGAACTCGTCCGGCCAGCCGCCGATTCTGTCCAGCATCGCCATCGACAGTGCGTGGCCGCCGCCGAGGAACGTCGTCACGAGGCCGCCCCGCGCGGGGTCGCCGACGCGCAGCCGGGGGACGTGCCGCCGCTGGGTGCGTCCCCGTTCGTCCGCGATACGGAAGCTGACGATCCCCAACTGGGGGTCGCGCTCGTAGAGTTCTTCCAGTCGGCTGAAGACGTCCGCGCTGATCAGCAGTCCGTCGTCGTCGAGGTCGACCACCACGTCCACGTCTCCGTGTTTGCGCAGCTCGTCCAGTGCCACGTTCCGGCCACCGGAGACCCCGAGATTCTCGGTCAGCTCGATGCCCGTCGTGCCGTCCGGCAAGGGGGGCAGCGGTGAACCGTTCCCGACGACCACGATCCGGGCTGCCGGGAGGTCCTGCTTGGCGACCGAGTCGAGCAGCGCCTGGAGCTCGGCGGGGCGGCTCCCCATGGTCAAGATGGCGACACCTACGCGCAGATGACCCACAGATGAAGGCTCCGTTCTTGGTGAGTGGTGGCGATGCTAGCCGTCGGGGAGCGAAGAGCGCCGATTTGTCCCGTACGGGGGTGCAGGTGCGTCATCGCGACGGGCGTTGTCGGGGCGTCAGACGTCATGGGGCCGGCGTCACGGGACTGCCGTCACGGGTCTGGCATCGCGGGACTGCCGTCACGGCCCGCCAAGGCGTCAGGACTCCTTGGGCGTCAGGACTCCGTAGGCCTCAGGACTCCGTGGCCTCTCCGCCGGACAGGATGCTCGGGCGGGCGACGAATTCCGCCTCGGGGCTGAAGCGCACCGCGAGCCCGTCGGCCAGGGAGCGCAGCGCGCCCGCGCAGTCGCCGCGGAACGAGGAGCCGTGCATGACGGCCAGCGTCTGCGGTGCGAGGTCGGCGAGCGAGCGCATCGTCTCGACCGCCGCGGTCAGGCAGGAGGTCTGACGGAACATTTCCTCGGCTTCCAGGGCGACATCGACGAGGTCGTCCTCGGTGACCGGGGGCCCGTTGCCCACGTGGGTGAAGAGGTCACCGCAGAGGAGTGTGCGGGTGGTCTCCTCGTACAGCACCCGGGCTTCCCAATTGTGCGGCACATGCGGGGTGTTGAGGTTCCGGACGCGGCGGCGCACCTTCTTGCCGCCGAGGTCGAGCGTCTCGCCGTCGGCCATCGGGCGTGGCGGGCGGTCGGCCAGGTCGTTGATGGACACCAGGCAGCCGAGCATGCCGTGCGCCACCTCGGCGTGCGGGGCGGCGGCCAGGAACTGGTTCATCGCGCCGCATTCGTCCGCCTCGACATGTCCGAAGGTCAGCCAGCGCAGCCGCTCCAGCGGCACCACCCGGCCGACGGCTTCCGAGACGGCGGGGAAGAGCGACCGCATGCCCGTGTGGAAGAGCAGCGGCTCCTCCGCGTCGACCAGGAATTGGTTGAACGTGAACCCCGCGGGCTGCGCGATCTCGGGAACGAAGGTGGATATCCGGTAGATGCCCTCGGCTATCTCATCGACGGATGTCTCCATGACAGCACGTCCTTCCAGCCCCCCTACCCCCTGCCCATGGTAGATCCGGGACCCGGGTCTTTCCCGGTGAGACGGCCTCTTCCCTGGTGGGGCCGGTTGCCCGGCGCGGCCTGATGGGGCGGGGCGCGCGCGGTGGCCGCCCGCTGCCGTGCGGCGCACCATGGAAGGGCCAGGGGGTGGGAAACCGGGGGTGGGAATCCGGTAGGAGGAATCCCTGATGTTGGAAGTCAAAACGATCGACAAGCCGGATGAGCGGCGGGACTTTCCCCTAGGCCATCTCGAAGCCCTGCACCTCACCGGACTGGACTTCGCCGTGGCCACTTTCGAGCCCGGCTGGCGCTGGTCGGAGTCGCTGCGCCCGCTCGTCGCGACGGACAGCTGCGAGGTCCACCACAACGGCTACGTGGTCCAGGGCCGGATGCGCATCAGGATGGACGACGGCGCGGAGACCGAGGCGGGTCCCGGCGACGTCTTCGTCGTCTCTCCGGGGCATGACGCCTGGGTCGTCGGGGACGAGCAGGTCATCCTGTACGACTTCGCCGGGGCCATGGCCACCGAGTACGGCAAGGCGAAGGGTGGGTCGTAGACGTCCGGAGTGAGGACCAGCGAAGGTTCGAGGCCGACGGTCATCGTCGGCCTCTGCCGTGTGCGGGACCTCGGCGGTTGTGCGGGTGCGGGACCCTCTGGCGTCGTGCGGGAGCGGGACCCTCTGCCGTTGTGCGGGACAGCGCTTCCGGAATGCGGAAGGTCGGCCGTGGTGACTCCGGGTGGCCGCCGGGCGTCGATTCGTATGTCGCGGCACACGCGGATTCGTATGTCTAGGACGGCGTTCGGTGGGCAGGGGAGCGGGACGGTCCGGCATGCGATGCGGAATACGGCACGAGATGTGCTGGTTACCGCAGCTGGACCCCTTACGGGAACCGACGACAGACCGGAAGCAGGGAAGCATGAGCACGGTTGAGCTCACCAAGGACAACTTCGACGAGATCGTTTCCGGCAACGATTTCGTCCTGATCGACTTCTGGGCCGAGTGGTGCGGCCCCTGCAAGCAGTTCGGCCCGGTCTTCGAGCGGTCCTCCGACAAGCACGACGACCTCGTCTTCGCCAAGGTCGACACGGAGGCGCAGCCCGAGCTGGCGTCGGCGTTCCAGATCCAGTCCATCCCGACCCTGATGATCGTCCGCGACAACATCGCGGTGTTCGCACAGCCGGGCGCGCTGCCGGAGGCCGCCCTGGAGGACGTCATCGGCCAGGCCCGCGGTCTGGACATGGACGAGGTCCGCGCCTCGGTCGCCGAGGCCCAGCAGAGCGGGCAGGCGCAGGGCGAGTGAGTGAGTGAGCTGCTGCTGATCCGGCACGGCGAAACCGAGTGGAGCCGTGCGGGACAGCACACCAGCTGGACCGACCTGCCGCTCACCGCGGCGGGTGAGGAGCAGGCCCGCGCGCTGCGGCCGCTGCTGTCCGGCAGGAAGATCGGGCGGGTGTACGCCAGCCCGATGGCGCGGGCCCTGCGCACCGCCGAGCTGGCCGGTCTCGCACGGCCGGAGATCGACGCCGACCTGCGGGAATGGGATTACGGCGGCTACGAGGGCGTCACCACTGCGGAGATCCAGCGCTCCAGGCCCGGCTGGTATCTGTTCACCGACGGCGTGCCCCCCGGGCCCGACGCGCACCCGGGGGAGTCGCCCGAGCAGGTCGGGGCCCGCGCCGACCATGTGCTGGCGCGGATCGTGCCCGAGCTTGATGCCGACGAGGGCGATGTGGCCCTGGTGGCGCATGCGCACTTTCTGCGGGTGCTGACCGCCCGCAGGCTCGGGCTGCCGGCCACCGCGGGCGGGCTGTTCACGTTCACCACCGGGGCGGTCGGCGTCCTGGGAACCGAGCACGGCCGGCCCGCGGTGGTCGCATGGAACGCCCGGAGCGTGTGAGGGGAGAGGCGGGGCGGGGGCTGGGACGCCGGGGGCCGGTGTGCCGGGGTCGGGGCGCCGGGCGGGAGTCGCGGTGGGCCAACGGGGCCGTCGTGGGCCACGGGAATCGGGAATACGCCCCGTCAATCGGGAATGCGACCCGTCGTCCGCACGTTGTGGCCCTGCAAGGGGGCCTCGCATCCCCTAGGGGATCTGTTCGAACGTCCCCTAAGGGGCCATCGGATCGAGGTGCAGCGGCTGGACCTTGCCCTCGATCATGGCGCCCAGTCCCTGTACGGCGCAGGTGCCGGGGCGGTCCGCGATATGCACCGGCATGGTGGTCGCCTGATTGATCATCGTCTCCAGGCCCGGGATCAGGGCGCTGCCGCCCGCGAGCATGATGCCGCGCTCCCCGAGGTCGGCCACCAGGTCCGGCGGGCAGCGGCGGAGCACCGCCCCGATGCCGTCGAGGATCGAGGTCAGGGGCGTGGCGATGGCATGCCGTACCCGCTCGGCGTCGACGTTCACGGAGCGGGCCTGCCCGCTGTGCAGGTCCCGGCCGTGCACCTCGGTCGAGCCCTGGGCGAGCCCGCCGGTGGTGGACAGCAGCAGATGCAGCGGGCGTACGCCGCGGCCCGGCAGCATCAGCTCGTGGTGCAGCCGCAGATGCTGGATGACCGCGTGATCGATGGCATTGCCGCCTACGGGGACGGTCTCGGCGGCCACGATCGAACCGAGTGAGAGCACCGCGACCTGCGTGGTTCCGGCGCCGCACACCACGATCATGGTCGCCTCGGGGTGCTCCACCGGGAGCCCGCAGCCGACGGCGGCCGCGATCAGGGTGTCGACCAGTTCGACCTGGCGGGCGCCGAGGCCGGTGAGCGTCTCCACCGCGGCCCGCTGGGAGAGTGGCTGGCTGCCGTACGGGAGACAGACCGCGGCCCGCATCGAGCGCCGGCGCCGCCAGCTCTTGCGCAGCTTGTCGCCGACCAGGTGGCGCAGCAGCCGCTGGGCCATGTCGATGTCCACGATGGTGCCGCCGGAGACCGGGCGCACCACGCGGATGTAGTCGGGTGTGCGGCCGTCCATCAACTCGGCCTGGTCGCCGACGGCCAGCATCGCGCCGGTGCGGATATTGACCGCCGCCACCGTCGGCGCATCGACGACCAACCCCTGGTTCTTGACATACACCCTGGTCCGGGCCGCGCCCAGGTCGACGGCGGTGGAGCAGCGCCGAAGGTGGGCCAGGCTGATGGTCATGGGTGATTCCTCCCAAGGCGCTGGTATGGATGGAGCACTCGCACGTGACCATTCGCACGTGACCACTTGTCCGCCATCCTGGGGTCGTGGCACGTCAGCTGCCTGCTGGGGAGGGCCAGTCGGGGTACGGCGGGCCAGGGCGGACAGGTGCGCCGATCGGCCCATCCGGCGATACCTCCGCAGGTCGTCGGGGTATGGGGTCCGCCGCGCCGGAAGGTTCAGTTCGCGCGCGGCTCGGACGCCCGGTCCACCCGCCGTTGGAACAGGCCCCAGGTGAACTCCGCGATGATGTCGTGGGGCTCGCCGTCGGGATCGGGCGCTGTGCAGGCCAGGCACCAGCGGGTGGGTGCGCTGCCCTCCATCGGGCGGGCCGGGGCGAAGGCGCGGGCGACCTCGTCGACGGTGCAGGACCAGGGCGCGAGGTCGGCGGTCGTACGGAGGGCGGGGGCGGCGGCGCCGGGTGCCCGTACGAGCCAGGCGTTCCAGACGTTGCCCCGGGGTGCGGTGAGCACCTCGAAGCGCAGATCCGGCCAGAGGGGGACGTGCCAGGTCAGGGCCTGGCAGGTCAGGTCGCCGAGGCGCCGGGTGGTGACGGTCTCGGGGGTGCCGAGCAGCGCGCGGTAGGGCTGGACGCTCTGCGCCCGCGGGGCGTGCATCCGGGCCTGCCAGCGGCGGTTGGCCTCGCGCATCTCGGCGCGGGAGACACCCAGTTCGCGCAGCGCGTCCTCGACGAGGCCGGGCTGGTGGTCGGCCATGCGACGCAGCAGGACGAGCTGGAAGGCGACCGGTCCTGGCAGGTCGGAGGGGGTGCCGGGGCCGGTGGGCGGGTCATTGTCAGTGGTGGGGTTCATGATGGACATGGTCGTGGACGGTGGGGGTCGCGGGAGATCCGGGACGGTCGCCGTCGGGGAGGAAGAGGACGGAATTGACGTAGCGGCGGTGCGGCGCGAGGGAGCGGCGCAGCAGCCCGTGTTCGGCGACATGGGAGGTGCGGGACTGATGAGCGGACAGATCGAAGTCGGCCAGTGGGGTCCAGTGGTCGTGCGGCAGGACCCAGCCGCGATAGCCGCGGGCGGCCGTCCAGTCCAGTACGGGCCGGAGCGGCTGGATGCGGGTCTCCAACTCGACGAAGAGCGCCGGGTGTTCGCGTTCGATGAGGTCCGCCGCGCCGCGCAGCACCGCGAGCTCCCCGCCGTCCACGTCGATCTTGATGAGGGTGACCGACGTCAGTCCGAGGGCGTCGAGGGGCAGGCAGGGCACGTCGAGGGCGGTGCCGTGCAGTTCGCGGCGTACGAGCGAGGAGACCCCGCGGTCGCCGCGGCCGTCCGGGGGCAGCCAGAGGGTGGTGCGGCCGGCGTGATCGGTGGCCGCGGCGGAGACGACTTCGACATGCGCAGGGGTGACGGAGGAGAGCAGCCGGGCGAGATGGGGGACCGGCTCGATGGTGACGACGCGGTCCGCGCGCCGAGCCAGCCGCCGGGTCCAGGGGCCGTACCACCCGCCGACGTCGACGGCGGTGCCGCCCGGCGGGCAGAAGTCGGCCAGCCGCCGCAGCTCCGGTTCGAACCGCGGATAGAGCCCGGCCGCCATCGCCGACACCAGCCGGGCCGGCAGCCGCGGGCCGAGCCGGGCGGCGAGCGTCACGACGGTGTCTCCTGGTCCGTGAGGCGGCGCAGCAGACGTTCGTGTTCGGCGTCGGTGACCTGTTCGCCGGAGGAGGGGAGGAGTTGGGGGATGCCGTCGAGGATCGGATAGCGGCGGTGCAGCCGGGGGTTGTAGAGGACGTCGTCGGGGGCGAGGAGGGACAGCGGGCCCTTGTCGAGCGGGCAGGCGAGGATCTTCAGCAGCGGGTCATCGGGCTTCATGGCTCAACTCCGTTATGGGGGAAGGGGGTTCAGGTGACGCGTCGGGGTCGGGGGTGGATTCGGGGGCGGGCGCCGGAAGCGGCGTGGGGCGAGGCGCCGGGGTGTCGTGGCGGGGGAGTGCGAGGAGGACGGACAGGGCGACGGCGGTGCCGCCCAGCCGCAGTGCCAGCCGTACGGGTTCGGCCGGCAGCGGTTCGCCGAACGCGACGGTGCCGCAGGCGACGGTGAAGACACAGGTGACGGTGGAGCAGACGGGGACGATGACGGAGGCGCGGCAGCGTTGCAGGGCGGTCTGGGACAGCACCAGGCCGGTGGCGCCGGTGAACAGGAGGAGATAGGGGTAGGGCGAGCGGAGGAGTTCGGCCATGGCGCCCGGGATGTCGCGGGTGGTGAGCAGGCCGGAGACGCCCTTGATGGCGAGTGAGCTGACGCCGTAGAGCAGGCCGACGGCCACCCCGTAGGGGACGCCCGCGGTCGGCAGGCGGTGGCGGCGTCTGGCCCGGCGCTCCGCCGAGCCGTACAGCAGCAGCCCCGCGGCCAGCGACGGAAGGGCGATGGCGAGCAGTGTCGCGGGTGGTGCGGTACGGGCGATGGCCTGTGTGTCGTCGCCCTGGAGGGAGGCGACGACCAGCACCAGCGCGACAAGGATCGCCACGATGCTCTGCCGCTCCCGGCCGCTGGTCCGCTCACCGAGCACCGCCGAGGAGAGGAGCAGCAGCAGGACCAGACCCGAGACGAAGATGCCCTGGGCGGCGGCGATGGGGAGGGTGCGGTAGACGGCGAGTTGGGCGGCGAAACCGGCGGCCAGGGCGAGCGAGCCGCCGAGCCACAGCGGACTGCCGAGGAGGTGGCGGACGACCCGGGCGGGCTGCCGGGTGCTGAGTGCGGGCAGCGCGGAGAGCGCGCGCTTCTCCAGCACGAAGCCGGTGCTGTAAAGGACGTTGGCGAGCAGCGCGGCCGCCACGCCCCACCACAGCATCGCCCTACTCCCTTCTCCGGCGGGCATGGGCGAGCAGGATGGAGGCCAGCGACGGGACATGGCAGGCGGCGCGGTCCAGGGGCCGCAGCGGGCGCGGCACATCGTGGTACGGCGCGCCGGCGATCCGTAGGACGTCGAAGCCGGACGCGGTGAGAAAGCCGCGCAGCGCGCGGGCGGTGTAGAGGCGCAGATGGCCGACGACCTGGGTGCCGGGCCGGCCGTGGATGCGGCGCATGCTCACCTCCGAGAAGACGGGCTGGACTCCGGCGAGCAGAAGTCCGCGGTTGTACCAGGCGGCGAGATTGGGGGTGGAGAGCATCAGATGGCCGCCGGGGCGCAGCACCCGGCGCAGTTCGTCCAGGGCCGCGTCGGGGTCGACGAGATGCTCGACGACCTCGCTGAAGAGGACGGCGTCCGCGGAACCGGTCGCGAACGGCAGCCCGCCGTCGGTCAGTTCGCCGCGTACCGCATAGGGAATGCGGGTCGCGGCGCGGCGCAGCGCGTCCTGCGACCAGTCGACGCCGACCAGCCGGTGGCCGGCGAGGACACCTGCCGCGGTGGCGGCCGCTGTGCCGTCGCCGCAGCCGATGTCCAGGATGGTCGCGGCCGGCGTCCCGGTGCGTACCGGGCCCAGGGCGCGGGCCAGCAGCAGCGCCTGTCGTCGGCTGCGGGCGGCGCCCGAGGCGACCGGCACGGCGGGGTTCTCGTAGAAGTCGCGCAGTCCGGTGGGGGGCGGAGTGACACCGGGGGACGGAGGGGCGGTCGGGGGGCGGGTCATCGGGGGCCTCCTTCGGCCCGGAGTGCGGGCGGGGTGGGGGGCGGGGCCCAGGCGGTGGCGGCGAGGGAGCTCTCGAAGAGGGCGCCCAGCCGGGCGCCGGCGGCATCGTCCAGGAGGGCGTGCGACCAGCGCAGCGCGAGCTGGATGCGGCCGCCGACGGAGACGGTGGTGACGGTCAGGCCGCGTGGCATCCTGGCCGGGGCGGAGAACCACACCGCGGTCGGGCGGCCCGCGTCGCCGAAATCCAGTGGATAGGGGATACGGCCGATATTGGAGAGGAGGGTGGTGGACGTCCAGGGCGCGGCGGCGGTACGCAGCGCACGGGTGAGCGTGCGGCGCAGCCCGACGGGCAGCACGGGCGCGGTCAACAGGGTTCCGGCGAGGCCGAGTTGGGAGCCGGGCGCGGATTTGAGGGCCCGGGTTCGGGCGGCCGTACGGCGCAGCAGTCTGGCCACCGCTTCGGGGTCGGGCGGGTCGGCGGTGAGCAGGTCGGCGTCCTGGCGTTCCTCGGGGCGGAAGCCGACCGAGACCAGCCGGGTGCCGTTGCCGATGGGCATTTCGGTGCCGCGCGGACGGTCGTCGACGGGCATGGTGACGACGACGGGGGAGGTGCTGTGGCCGTGCGACCGGTTCCAGCGGGCGACCATCAGGCAGGTGGCGACGAGGAGTTGATCGTTCACGGTGTAGGGCGCCTGGCCGTCGACGCGCGGCGGCCGGGCGGGCACGGGAAGCTCGACGATCAGCATGCCGTTGCCGTTGCCGTTGCCGTTGCTGGTGTCGGTGCCCGTGCTGCCCGTGCCGTCGCGGCCGCGGGTGAGGCCGGTGCTGGTGGCGGCCCGGTGGTCGGGGGCGAGGCGGGCCGGGCGGGTGAGGCCGACCCCGGGGCTCGCCGCGTCATCGGGCGGGGTCCGGTCCGTACGGGGTTCGGGGGCGCGTACGGGCGGCGGGGCCGGGGAGTTGTCCGCGCCGCCGTACAACTCGGCGGCGGTGGCCAGCACCCGGAGGCAGGCCGGTCCGTCCAGCGCGGTGTGGTTGATGGTGAGGAGGAGGACGGTGGTGGCCGCGCCGCCGTCGGCCGCCACCGGTTGCTCGATCACCTCCAGGCGGACGGGCGGCGACGCGTCCAGGGGAGGGCAGTCGGCGAGCGCGCGTTCCCGGGCCCGTGCGAGGGCGTCGGGGCCCGGTGGTGGGAAGGCGACCGGGTCCACATCCGGGGCGGCGGTGAGCTCCCACTCGTAGCGGCGGCGCCACCGTTGCACCGGCGCCTGGCGCATCAGGATGCGGGGGTGCCGGACGAGCGCCTGGTGGAAGGCGGCGCGCAGCCGCGCGTGATCCACCCGGCCCGGCAGGTGCACCTCGATGTGGACGGTCTCCGGCTCGTCGTCCTGGAGGCAGTGCCGGGCGATCTCATCGACCACGGGGAAGGGGACGCGGGCGACGGCGGGTGCGCGTGCCGGGACGCCCGGCGGGCCGCCGGAGGGTTCGTGCCGGGCCGGTTGCAGGGCGGTCATCGGATGGGGTCCTCCCCGTTGTCCTCCGGGCGGGCCGGGCCCTCGTCCTGTGGGCGCGCGGTGCCGTCGTCCTCCATACGGGCCGGGCCGTCGCCGGGCGGACGCTCTGCGCCGCCCGGACGTCGTCGGTCTGCCCAGTCGGGGCCACCCGACGGGGTCCGCCCCCGGGCCACGATCGGCCGCCCTGCCTCGGTCGACGGGCCCGGCCTGGCCTGGCCGCCGTTTCGCGCCCCGCGCCCCGGCCCGCCCCGATGGCGGCGCGGCAGCGGCGGCGGGGGTGGCGGAGGCGCGTACGGACCGGATGACGGCGGCGGGCCGGCCGGGCCGGGCGCCCCCGCCGGTCGGTCCGCACCGGGCCACGGCGACGGGGCAGCCGAACCGGCCGCCAGCGGCCCGCCCGCGCCGGCCGCCCGGCCCACCGACCGGTCGCGCACCGGCACGGTCACCACCGCCGCCGCGAACGCCAGCAACGCCAGCGCCTGGGCGGCGCCGCTGAACGCGCCCTTGTCGGCGGCGGCCGGCTCGCCCGCGCCGAGGGCCGCCGTGACACCCGCGCCCAGCATGGCCAGCAGGGCGAGCGGCACCAGCAGATCCCGCCGGAAGCGGGCCAGCAGCGCCAGCGGCACCACGACCAGCGCGTACGGACCCGCCGCCATCGCCACCACCGCGGTGAGCGCGAGCCCGCCCAGCACCCAGGACGGGGCCGGCGGGGCCTGCGCGGCCGGCGGCGGCGTCCGCGGAGCGCGTCGGACCAGCACGGAGACGACCAGCAGCGCGAGGCCCAGGGCGCCGCCGATCAGGCCCAGGTCGTAGGCGGCGGCCGGTTCGTAGGACAGCTCCACGGTGCCCCCGGCGCCCGCCGGAACGAGGAACGCCTGCTGCCAGCCGTCCAGCCGGAGTGGCGTCAGTTCCTGGCCGTCGAGGGTGGCCCGCCAGCCGTCGTTGGCGTTCTCGTACATCTGGAGATAGGCGGCCTTGCCCGCGCCGACGTCGACGGTGCGGTGATCGCCCGACCACTTCTCGGCGGTGACGGTGCGCACCGCGGCCGAGGCGGTGGACGAGCCCTCCGGCGTGCCCGCGGCCGCCTCCCCCTTCCGCAACGTCACATCCGTGAGCGCCAGCGGCCCCTGGTCGCCGGCCTCCACCCGGTGCCGCCCGGACGGCAGTTCCAGACGGCCGTCGCGAGCCTCGCCGGCGCACAACCGCACGTCGATCGGGCGGCGTTCGGTGAGGTCCCGGATGTGGCCGGACGCCTTCGTCGCGTGCAGGACGCCGTCGACCGCGAGCATCGGGCCCTGTCCGCAGCCGACCGAGAAGCGTTCGCCGGCCGCCGGCCGCGGGGTGCGATAGCTGTCCAGTGCCGGGAGGTAGACCTCGCTGAGACCGACCGGCAGTTGGAGGGCCTGCCCGGCGACGGGGTTGTGCAGGGTCAGCGGTTTGACCTTGCTGATGGTGATGTCGAGGCGGTCGGTGGTGATCGGGTCGAAGCGGGCCTGGCCGTTCTCGTCGACGCCGGCGGTGGCCGCCCCGTCGGGCGAGTTGATCAGGATCTGTTCGGGCCGGGTGGAGATCCCGCCGGCCGCGGCCAGCACGATCTGGTCGATCTTCTTCTTGCCGGGCCAGCGCAGATGGAGCGTGGGCCGGTCGCCCGCGATCCAGGCGGTGGTCAGATCGCCGTCGACGAGGTTGCGGGGGCTGAGCGACTGCCCGAAGCCGAAGCTGGTGGAGTCGGCGGTGGCGGTGATCCGGTCCTTCTGCTCGGGCGCGATCCGGTCCAGGAGCCGGTCGAGTTCGGGCCCGGGGACGGCCAGCGCCTGCCCGGAGATCGCATAGGACCCGCTCCGGTTCGTACGGAACTGGCGGTGCAGCCCGGTCTCGGCGGAGACCGGCGACAGGCCGCCGGGGTCGCTGCCGCGGTGCAGGGAGAAGATCTCGGCGGCGGAGTCGGAATTCCCTGCGTCCGCGGGGAGTTGAAGAAGACGGGTGACCTGCACACCCGGCACGGAGATTTCGGAGAAGCCCGCTCCGGAGAGTCCCGCACGGGGTGTCTGGGAGCCGAGGATCGTGACCTTGAGCCATTTCGCGGTCCCGGCCGGCGCCTTGACCCGTTGCGCGCTGCCGTCAGGCCGGAGCGGGCTCTCGGCACTGCCCCGGTCGGTCTCGATCCGTACGGAGGTCGGGGCCGCCCGCAGACCGTCACCCGGGAGCGGTGTGAGGGAGATCGTGGAAGGGAGGGAGGTGGGCCGGCCGAAGGTGATCTGCGTCCACTGGCCTACGGGGTCGCCGGCGCTGCCCTCCGCCCAGGCGGTGTCCGGGTTGCCGTCGAAGGCGTTCACCGGGTCGTACTGCGGCAGGTGGAAGAGCCAGTTGCCGCTGGTGGAGGCGGTGACGGAACGGGCGCCGCGGAGTACCGCCGTGGTCTGGTGCTCGATACCGGAGGTGGGCAGGATCTGCCGGGGCGGCCGGCCGGGGTCCTGGACGCTGTCGGGGTGGTTGGTCTCGTCGGCCGTGTACGTGAAGGACGTGTTGCTGTTGACCAGGCCGAAGCGGGTGTCGGTGCGGCGCAGGCCGTCGGCGGTCAGCTGGAGCGGCGGGGTGCCGATGCCGGGGTGGTTGTCGCCGGTCAGGACGGTGGGGCGGTGGCGCAGCGCCGGGTCGGCGGACAGCTGGAGCAGCGCTTCCGGGCCGCCGCTGAGCTGCGCGGTGTCCGCGACGGCCCTGGCGGTGACCGGGCCTGGCGCCGGGGTGTCACGGGGCTCGTAGATCTCGACCGAGCGCTGGCGCGGATAGAGGCCCTGGATCTGCAGCGGTGCCTCGGCGGGGATCCTGCCGCCGGTGGTCAGCGGCCCGAAGGCGGCGGCCTTGCGGTAGCCGGACGCCTCCAGGGTGCGTTTGACGGTCTGCGGCGGGACATAGCCGATCTGGTCCGGGTCGAGGTCGTTGCGTACGACCACGTCATGGATGCCGGCCCGGCCCAAGTAGTCGCGCAGGCCGGGGACTTGCGCGCCGGTCAGCAGGGCCTGCTCGACGGCGTCCAGGGCGCGGCGGGCGCCCGGCGTGCCGAACGGGACGAAGTCGCGCTGTGCCCAGGGGGATTCGGCGAGGACGTCCAGGGGTTCGTCGATGGGCGAGCCCCAGGTGTAGATGCCGTGCGCGGTGGCCGGGACGACCAGGGCGCGACTGTCGGGGGTGTGGGTCTTGAGCCAGCCGGCGGTCTGTTCCCAGTAGCCGGGCAGCTTGGGGAAGGCCCCGGGCTGGAGGATGCTGCCGGTCAGGAAGGGCAGGGCAAGGGCGGGCAGCACCAATAGGGCGGTCAGCAGGGGGAGCCGGCGGCGGGCCGGAATCCGCCGGGTGCCGCGGCGTTCGGCGGCGACCTGGAGGAGATGCGCCAGGCCGAGGGTGAGCGCCAGCGCGAGCCCGGGGGTGAATTTGTAGATGTTGCGGAACGGCCGCAGCCAGCCGTTCAGCCAGTCCTGCCAGAGACCGTGCAGGGGGCCGCCCAGCTCGCCGCCGTATCCGGCCAGCGCGATCAGCGCCACGGCCAGGACGGTCAGCAGCAGCCAGCGCCGCTCGGGCAGATCGCGGCGGGCCAGCCCGGCCAGGCCGAGCGCGGCGGCCAGCGCCGAGCCCAGCACCGCGAAAGCGTTGCCGGTCATGGTCCAGCCGGCCGGCAGCCAGGGCTCGCCGAAGTGGAGATAGCCGACCCAGTTGCCGGCGCCGCGCAGCAGCTCGGTGGCGGACATGGTGCCGGTGGTGGTGTCGGCCTGCTCGACGAACGGCATGAAGTTCTCACCGTGGATGCCCAGCAGCAGGAGCGGCACCACCCACCAGGCGGTGGCCAGCAGCACACCGGGGATCCACCAGGCGAGCAGCTTCGGGCGGCGCGGCCCGGTACGGGAGAGCAGGTAGAGGCCGACGGGTAACAGGGACGCCAGTGTCGAGGCCGCGTTGACGCCGCCCATGAAGGGGATCAGCAGCGCCGAGCGGGTGGCCGCGATACGGGCGCTGACCTGCGCGTTCGTCAGTGGCAGCAGGACCCAGGGCAGCATCGCGCCGGGCAGCGCGGCGGCGGAGGTGGAGCCGATGACGATGGTGAACGTGGGCCACAGGGCGTAGCAGGCGGCCGCCAGCAGCCGGGACGGCGGGGTGCCGAACCGCAGCCGTTCGGCCAGCCGCAGCGCGCCCCAGAACGCGGCGGTCACGATCAGCGACATCCACAGCCGCTCGGCCAGCCAGATGGGCAGCTGCGCCAGATCCGTCAGGCCGTAATAGGGGAGCGTCGGGAAGGCATAGCCGACGTACTGGTCGGCGATCCCGCCGAAGCCGGCCCGGTCGTGCCACAACTGCCCGAGGTCACCGAGGAACCGCCAGGGGTCACTGGTCGCGCCCAGCTTGGTCTCGAACGTCATCTTCCCTGGTGAGGGGGCCAGAAAGCCCACCAGGGCGAGCACCCAGAACCCGAACAGCCAGCGCCTGCCCCGCGGGTGGCCGGGTGGTGGGGCCGGTGAGGGTGTGGGGCTGCCCCCGGTGTCGGGCGATCCCGGGGACATGGACATCTCGAGGGTCTGGGTCATGACAACCGCCGGGGGACGAGGGGCGGCCGGCCGGGGGGACGGTTCCGTGTCGGCATCCAGGTCATGCCAGCCGCCGGAGGATGAGGAGGAGGTTCCAGGTGGCGATCTCGCGTACGCCGGGGAGGCGGGGGATGGTCTCGGCGAGGAACGGTGCGTAGCGCGAGCGGGCGGAGACGACGGCGATGTCGTCGCGGGCCCGCACCTGGCGCAGGGTGGGTCCGATGTGCACGGCGAAGAGGTTCTCGCCCAAGGTGTGCTTGGCCGGCCGGCCGGTGCGCCGCCGGTAGCGGGCGCGGGCCCGCTCGGCGCCCAAGTAGTGCCAGGGCGCGGTCTCATGGCCGCCCCACGGGGACAGCCAGTTGGTGAACGACACATAGATCAGGCCGCCGGCACGGGTGACCCGGACCATCTCGCTCAGGAACGTCTGCGGGTCGGCGACATGTTCCAGGACATTGGACGAGAAGCAGACATCGGCGGCGCCGTCGGCCAGCGGCAGCAGATAGCCGTCCGCGACCACCGCCCCGTCCGGGACCCGGCCGCGGGCGGTCAGCTCCGCCGTGTCGGGCTCGAAGAGATAGCCGTATGCGCCGCGGCGCCGGAACTCCTCGGTGAAGTGCCCGCTGCCGCCGCCGACATCGGCGACCACCGCGCCCCGCAACGGGACATGGCGCTCCACCTGGTCGGCGGCGTCGCGGGCGAGCAGCCGGTAGCAGTGCTCCGGTTCGGTCTGTTCGCGCAGGAAGGCCCGGAAGAGGGCGTACGACCTGCGCAGCGAGGGGTCGCGCACCGGCGCATCACCGCCTGGGGAGCGTGTTGATGAACGCCTCCGCGGCGACCGCCCGGAAGCTGCGGACCGTATGGCTCCATCGGAAGCGGGCGGCGCGCCGCTCGGCGGCGGCGCCCAGGGCGTCCCGGCGGTGGGCGCTGAGCGCCAGGGTGCACCAGTGCGCGGCGAACGAGCTCTCACCACGTGCCAGCAGACCGGTGACGCCGTCCTCGACGGAGTCGCGCAGACCGGGGATGTCGAAGCCGACGGCGGGGGTGCGGCGGGCGGCCGCCTCCATGACCACCAGACCCCAGCCCTCGACGAGCGACGGATGGAGCAACATCCATGCGGAGCAGAGCAGTTGGTGCTTGTGCTGCTCGGAGATATGGCCGGTGAAGGTGACGTCCGGGCCGGCCATCGCGGTCAGCCGTGCCCGCTCCGGGCCGTCGCCGACGATCACCAGCCGGCCGCCGGTCACCGGGCGGACCCGTTCCCAGAGGCGCAGCAGCAGATCGATCCGCTTGTACTCGACGAGCCGCCCCATGGCCAGGAAGAGTGGTTCCGGTGCCTTGGGGACCAGCGGTCCGGGCTCCTCCACGCCGTTGTAGACGAGCCGGATACGGTCCGGATCCACGCCGAGGCCGTGCAGCGCGGACGCGGTCGAGCCCGAGACGGCGACCATCAGATTGCGGCGGTGGGTGCCGGCCAGCGCCCAGTGCTCCAGGCGGCGGCCGAGCCGGGCGGCGGGCGCCGGATAGCGCATCTGCCACAGGTCCGTATGGACATGGTTGACCAGGCACAGGGTCGGGCCGCGATGCCACAGCGGCGCGAGATAGGGCATGCCGTTGCACACCTCGACCAGCAGATCGCAGTCGCCGACCCGGCGCGCCAACTGGCGGGGGGCGCGCAGGAAATGCCCGGCGTCGCCGCCCGCCGACACCACTCGGTAGCCGCGGGCGGTGACTCCTCCCGGCTGTTGAGGAGCCGCGAGCTCGGGGGAGGCCGGCCCGCCGCACAGCAGGGTGACCTGGTGGCCGTGCCCGGCGAGGCCCTCGGCGATCCGGTCCACCAGCAGCTCGGAGCCGCCGGCGGCGGGGTTGTCCAGGTCGCGGCGGGCGAGGAAGACGATACGGCGGGGGAGCGGGGGCGGCCCGGACGACGGCGGCGCGGGCAGGGGAGGCGGAGCTGTCGAGGGCGTTGGTGCGGCTGGTGCGAGGGGCGGGGACGGTGGTACGTGCTGGGGCATGTGCGCTCCAACTCGTCTCAGGGTGCGGTACCAGCGGTGGGGGATACGTACTGCGTACTGAGTCGTGCGGGGGGGGAATGTGCGGCATCATGCGGTGCTGACGTGCTGACGTGCTGACGTGCTGACGTGCTGTGGCGCTGGCGTGCTGCGGTGCTGTGGTGTCGTGCGGCTCTTGCCGTGCGGTGCTGTGGTGCTGCCGTGCAGTTGTTGCCGTGCGATTGCTGTGGTGTTGCGGAATTCTGCCGACCGGAAGAACGGTCGTCTGCGTGTGGGGTGGATAGTTTTCGCCGCCCTGTTCGATGCGGCTACTCACCGGGATGACAAAATCCGGGTCGGTTTTTACTGACGGTTCATCACTTCACTCAGGGCCTGCCGATCGGCCTCCTCCCCAGCACCACCAGCACCACCCCGATCAGCGCAAGCGCGCCGCCCGCCCCCGCGGCGCCCACCGGCAGCGTTTCCCCGACCAGCGCCAGCTTGTCGCTGTCGGCCCTCGCCAGCTCCACCTGGGCCCGCTGTGTCGCGGGTGTGAACTCAAGGCTGCGGCCGTCCAGCAGCGTCACCGCATCGCGCCCGGCTCCCGGTGCCCGCAGCGTCTTGCGCGGCGAGATCGAGGCGTTGATGATCCGGCCGGTGCGCCGCTCGACGACCAGCTCGATCCCGGAGTTGGCGTACCACTCCTCGGCCTGGATCTGGCCCTGCCGCGGCCGCCCGACCAGCCGCCCCGGAACCTGCCGGCTCCCGGTCCTGGTAGGCCCTACGGTCCCGGTGAAGCGATAGCCCTCATATCCCTGTATCCGCTTGGTGCCGGCGAAGCGGAGCGGGACGGCGGCGCCCAGCGTGTTGTCCCACCAGCGGTAACTCTTCTTCTGCAGATCAAAGGGGAACTTGAGGTACGCATCCCCGTCGAAGCGGCTCGGCGCCTCCTCGCAGCAGTGCACCGGGGCGTTGCTGCGCCGGTCGGTGACCCAGCGCTCGGTGGTCCACTGGAACGCCTTGCGCGGATCTTTCAGGGCCAGCGTCTTCGGGGTGTCGACGGTCGTGGAGACGTCCCACACCGCCCGCCCGCTCTCCTCGCTCGCCGTGACATCGCCCAGCACATGCCGGGTGATGGTGATCTTCTGCCGTTCCCTGGTCTTCAGCGCCTCGGTGTCGAAGTAGCTGCCGGTGCCGGTGAAGACCGTGGTGACATCCACATCCACCGGTGTGACCTTGGCTCGCGGCTCGACGTACCAGGCCAGCATGGGTGCGAGGACCAGCAGAAACACGCCGAGACCCAGCAGGACCAGGGACAGCGGCGAAGCGGTGACCGGGGCGGCGGCCGAGGCGTCGACGGGGGTGGACCGGGCGCCTGTCGTAGCGGATTCACGCATAACGAGCACTCCTGGCAGCGGTGGGGGAACACGCTCTGGTGCACGTGCGGCGTCGTCGTGACGCGCCTGGGCCGGGAAGGTAAGCGAACTCTTGACAGGGCGTCAATGCCCTTCCACACTCGGCAGGCACCACGACTGACGTGGTGCCGCGCTGTGGGAACGCGGCATCGAGCCGGCTCCGCGGGCGCAATCCGCCCCGGCCGGACCGTGTGCCGCACCAACTCGACGGAGCCCGACAACGGGCCTCCGGCATCGACGAAGGGGCTCGCCGCGCCATGCACCGAACGCTCGCCGCCGTACTGACCGCGCTGGCCGCGGCCGCCCTCGCCGTGGGCGCCGGGTTCGGCATCGTCGCCGCTCTGGAGGCGCCCGCCGAGCAGCCCAATGTGCCGCTGGTGACCTTCGACCGGACCGACGGGTAGTGGCATGACGAGACGGGCCGGGCGGGCGGCGGGCCGGGGCGTGGTGACCGAGGTCCGCTCGGCGTGGCGGGACGTCCCGCCCTACCAGGTACGGCAGTTCGCCGCGCTGGCCATGGACGAGGTGCCCACGCTGGCCCAGGACATCCTGGCCGAGATCCGCCGTGAATTCCCCCAATTACCCCTGATCCCCGACGCGTTCGGGGAGCCGCAGGCCCTGGTCGGCATCCGGCAGTCGCTGGAGCACTTCGTCGAGCACATGATGGCCGGGCTGGACCGCCCGCATGTCCACCCGCGTGTCTTCCAGGAGTTCGGCCGCGGCGAGGGCATGCAGGGCCGCAGCCTGGACGCCCTCCAGGCCATGTACCGGCTCGGCGTACGGCTGGCCTGGCGGCGGCTCGCCGAGATCGGCCAGCAGGTCGCCATCCCGGCCCCGGCGATGTACGAACTCGCCGAATCCGGCTTCGAGTACCTCGACGGGCTGGTGGCCGAATCCGTACGCGGCTACGCCGAGGCCGCCGCCCGCCAGGCCGGCGAACGGCTGCGGCTGCAACGCCGCCTGATGGAGCAGCTGTTCACCGGAGCCCCGGAGGCGGCGGCGCGCGGCGGCTACGGGGCACGCGGCGAGGGCCATGGAGCACGCGGCGATGGCTACGGGGTGCGGCGGCAGCGCCGGGCCGGCGGCGGGGAGGCGGGGGGCGCGTCCGGTGCCTCCGGTGCGGCCGGTGCGGGCGATCCGGGATCCGTGCTCGCCGAGGTCGCCGCCCGGATCGGCTGGCCGCTGCCCGAGCGGGTCGCGGTCGCGGTCCTGCTGCGCCCGGCCCGCGAGGCGGTGGCGCCCGCCGTCGCCTCGGACGTCCTGCTGGACATGGAGTGCGAACGGCCGCGGATGGTGGTGCCGGAGCCGGACGCCCCGGGGCGGCGGGAACTCCTGGCGCGCGCGGCGGCCGGCTGGTCGGGTGCGATCGGGCCCGTCGTACCGCTGCCGGACGCCGTGAAGTCGCTGCGCTGGGCCGGGGCCGCGGTCGGTCTGATGGAGCGGGGACTGCTGCCGGCGGGTGAGCTGCTGCAGTGCACCGAGCACACCGAGGCGCTGGTCCTGCTGCCGCCGGAGGAGCTGATCGACGACCTCACCCGCCGCCGCCTCGCACCACTGGCCCGCTGCGGCCCCACCCACGCCCGTCGGCTCGCGGAGACCCTGCTCGCCTGGCTGGAAACCCGCGGCGGCGCCCCCGAGGTCGCCGCCCGGCTCGGCGTCCATCCGCAGACCGTGCGCTACCGGTTACGCCAGATACGGGAGTTGTGGGGCTGGGAGATCGACGACCCCGACCGCCGCTTCGAACTGGAGCTGGTGTTACGGGCGCGGAGGCTGCGCGGGGAGCTGGAGTAGGCCGCCGAGCCTCAGGCCCTGCCCGCCCGGTGTCATGCCCTGCCCGCCCGGCGTCAGACCCCGCCCGCCCGGCGCTCGATGAGCAGCCCCATCCCGTCCAGGATGCGGGCCAGCCCGAACTCGAAGAGCGATTCCAGGTTCACCACGTCCCCGTCGATCCCCGCGACCCCCGCATACATGGGGTACGAGCCCGAGGTGAGGATGCCCTCGAACACCGGCTCCATCGACGCCATCCACTGCTCCTGGTCCAACCCTGTCTCCTGCTCGGCCTCCAGGTCGTCCTCCAGCCCGGCGGCGGTGGACACCACAAAGCTCAGCAGCGTCAGTGCCATATGGATCAGCGTCACCGGGTCCATCCCCGTGACCCGCGCCATCGTCCACTCGATCAGTGCCATCGCCCGCGGCATCGGCTGCGGCCGGGTGACCGACAGATACTGCGCCAGCCACGGATGCCGCTGGTAGAGCGCCCATTGCAGCCGCGCGCCCGCCTCCATCCGGTCCCGCCAGCCCTCCGGCGCCGGATCCGGCAGCCGTACGTCCCCGAACGCCGCGTTCGCCATCAGCAGCACCAGCTGGTCCTTGTTCGCCACATGCCGGTAGAGCGCCATCGAGGACACCCCGAACTCGGCGGCGACCCGGCGCATCGACAGGGCCCGCAGCCCCTCGGCGTCGGCGACCTTGATCGCGGCCCCTACGACGCGGTCGCGGCTCAGCCCGGTGTCGGTGTCGCGCGGCCGGCGCCCGCGGGGCGGTTCGGCGCGGGCGGCCCGCTGCGGTTCGGCCACGACGGTACCCACACCCGGCACGGCCCTTACGACCCCCTCCTGACGCAGCGTCGTCAGCACCTTGGTCGCGGTCGCCATCGCCACGCCCCACTCCTGGGTGATCCGCCGGGTCGACGGCACCCGGTCGCCCGGCGCCAGCTCTCCGGCGTCGATACGGCGCCGGATGTCGTCGGCGATCCGACGGTAGGGCGGCGGGGCGGGGCGGTCCACGGGCGGCCTCCGTACTAGTGCACTAGGGCGGTGTCGAGCGGGTCGAGGGTAGCAGCGGGCCTGCCAGCTGCGGTCGTTGGCCTGCCTGGCCCGGACCCCCACGGACGCAAGTGCACTAGTGTGATGCACCTCCAACTCCCTTGTCCCGCCTGATGTTTGCGCCGTAATCACCGGCTGCTTACTGTGTCACCCATGTCGTTTACTCCGTACACATCTACGCCTTACGTATCTCCGCCGCTGGCCGGCCGCCGGGAGTGGACCGCCCTTGGCGTTCTGCTGCTGCCCTGCCTGCTCGTCTCGATGGACGTCTCGGTGCTCTACTTCGCGGTGCCGTTCCTGACCGAGGAGCTCGGACCCAGCAGCGTCCAGCAACTGTGGATCCTGGACATCTACGCCTTCGTACTGGCCGGCCTGCTGATCACCATGGGCGCGCTCGGCGACCGCATCGGCCGCCGCCGGCTGCTGCTGACCGGCGCCGTGCTCTTCGGCCTCGCCTCCGGGCTCGCCGCGTATGCGCAGAGCGCGGAAATGCTGATCGCCGCACGGGCGTTGCTCGGTATAGGCGGCGCGACCCTGATGCCGTCCACGCTCGCGCTGATCCGCAATCTCTTCCATGACGCCAGGCAGCGCGGCAAGGCCATCGCCATCTGGTCGGCGGCGACGACCGGCGGGATCGCGCTCGGCCCGGTGCTCAGCGGGGCGCTGCTGGAGAACTTCTGGTGGGGCTCGGTCTTCCTGATCAACGCGCCCGCGATGGTGCTGTTGCTGGTGTGTGGGCCACTGCTGCTGCCCGAGTTCAGGAATCCGGCGGCCGGGCGCTTCGATCTGCCCGGCGCGGCGCTGTCACTGGCGGCGATGCTGCCGATCGTCTACGGGATCAAGGAGATCGCCCGCGACGGGGTGTCGGCGCAGCCCGCCGCCGCCCTGGCGATCGGCCTGCTGGCCGCCGCCGGATTCGTCCTCCGCCAGCGCACCGCCCGCCATCCGATGCTCGACCTGGAACTGTTCCGGCACCGCGGATTCAGCGTCTCGGTGCTGATGAACCTGCTGGCGATGTTCGCCGTCGTCGGCTGCGCGGTGTTCTTCACCCAGTACCTCCAGTCCGTACGGGGCATGCGCCCGATGGAGGCGGCGCTGTGGAATCTGGTGCCGACCCTCGCGGTGGGCGGAATGGCGGCGGCGGCCGCCGCGCTCGCCCAGCGGATGGACCGGGCGTACGTGATCGGCGCGGGTTTTCTGATCGCGGCCGGCGGATTCACCTGGTTGTCCTGGCTGGAGCCGGGCTCGGCCCTGTGGTTCGTGCTGGTCGGCTCCGCGGTCTATGCATCGGGCCTGGTGGTGGTGATGTCCCTCGGCAATGAACTGGCCCTCGGAGTCGCCCCGCCCGAGCGTGCCGGCTCCGCCTCGGCCGTACTGGAGTCGGGGACGGAACTGGGCGGTGCGCTGGGGATGGCGATCCTGGGCAGCATCGGGAGCGCGGTCTACCGGGACGACATCGGAGGGGCGCTGCCCGCCGGCCTTCCCGCGGGTGCGGCCGACGCGGCGCGGGAGACCCTGGCGGGCGCCGCCGCGGTCGCCGGCCGGCTTCCGGAACGGGCGGGCGAGGCGCTGCTGACGGCGGCCCGCTCGGCCTTCACCGAGGGGCTGCAGGTGGCCGTACTGGGCGCCGCCGGTGTGATGGCCTGCGGGGCGGTGCTGGCGGTGGGGCTGCTGCGGCGTGTCCATCGGGGTGTTCATCCCCCCACCCCCGAACCCACCCCCGCCCCCTCCCCCGAAGGGGGAGAGGGGGAGGGGGCGGGGGAGCGCCCGGACCAGGGCGGCGCAGCGCCCGCCTCCGTCCCCGCCCGTGGTGGCGTCAGCTGAAGTCGAGGTCGCCGGTACGGGTCCGCTTGAGCTCGAAGAACTTGTCGTAACCGGCGAGGAGGCGGGCACCGTCGAAGACCCGTACCGCTTCCTCGCCGCGCGGGATCGCCGTCAGGACCGGGCCGAAGAACGCGACACCGTCGATGTGGACCGTGGGCGTGCCCACGTCCTCGCCGACCGGGTCCATGCCCTGGTGGTGGCTCTTGCGCAGCGCGTCGTCGTACGCCTCGCGGCCGGCCGCGAGGGCCAGCTCGACCGGCAGTCCGACCTCGGCCAGCGCCTCCTCGATGACGGCGGCGGTGTCCTCGCGGCCCTCGTTGTGCAAACGGGTGCCGAGCGCCGTGTACAGGTCGCGCAGCACGTCCTCGCCGTGCTCCTGCGCGGCCGCTATGCACACCCGCACCGGTCCCCAGCCCTCGTCCAGCAGTTCCCGGTACTTCTCGGGGAGGTCCGCACGGCCCTCGTTGAGCACGGACAGGCTCATCACCCGGAAGCGCAGATCGAGGTCACGGTGCTGCTCCACCTCCAGGATCCAGCGGGACGAGATCCAGGCGAAGGGGCAGATGGGATCGAAGTAGAAGTCGACGGTGTGGCGGGCGGAACCGCTGGTCTGGGAGGTCATGGCGGACAGCCTAGAACGGCGTCGGCCCACTCCGATGGGACATTCATGCCCTGTGAACCTGGGCCAATTCCGACGCCGCATCTCGCCGTGCCCCGTCGTACCTCGTCGTGCCCCGTCGCGTCCCCGTTGTGTTTTGCCTCGTCCCCCCGGGTATGCGTGCGTCCCGCCCGGCGCACCTACTCCGGCGCGATGCCCAGCATCCGCTGGAGCAGCTCCTTGAGCAGGGTGCGCTCGGCGACGGTCAGCTGGCCGAGCGGCTCCCGGGCGAAGCCCAGCGAACTCCTGAGCCGGTCGGCGGTGCGCGCCCCCTCGTCCGTCGGGGCGGCCAGCTTGACGCGGCGGTCGGCCGGATCGGGACGGCGCTCCACCAGCCCGCGCGACTCCAGCCGGTCCACGATGCCGGTGATGTTCGACGGTTCGCACTTCAGGCGCTGCGCGACCTTGCGCATCGGCAGCGGCTCGACGCAGAGCAGGCTCAGCACCCGCGCCTGGGCTCCGGTGAGGGAGTGCTCGGCCGCGGCGTGCTCGTACTCCTCGTAGTAACGGGAGACAACGGTGCCGATGAGGTCGACGACCTCGACGGTCAGGGGGTCTGCACGCGGAGTCATACACAGGAGGATACCCAAATACTTGACAACATGAAATATCGAGGAGCATGGTTGTTTCAGTACATGAAGCTTTAGGAGGACCGCGCTATGTCCGCACTGCCCACGACCAGCCGTGAATGGCACCTCGTCGCCCGCCCGCACGGCTGGCCCACCCCGGAGGACTTCGCGCTGCGCGAGGCCGCGGTGCCCGAGGTCGGCGAGGGCCAGATCCTCGTCCGCAACCAGCACTTCTCCGTAGACCCGTACATGCGCGGCCGGATGAACGATGTGAAGTCGTATGTACCGCCGTTCCAGCTGGACCAGCCGATGGAAGGCGGCGCGGTCGGCGAGGTCATCGCCTCGAACGCCGAGTCCATCGCCGTCGGCGACCACGTTCTGCACGGTTCCGGCTGGCGCGAGTACGCCGTGCTGGACGCCAAGCACGCCGCCAAGGTCGACCCGTCCCTCGCACCCCTCACCGCCTACCTCGGCGTGCTGGGCATGCCCGGCCTGACCGCCTACGCCGGCCTGCTGGAGGTCGCTTCCTTCAAGGAGGGCGACGTCGTCTTCGTGTCCGGTGCGGCCGGCGCGGTGGGCAGCGAGGTCGGCCAGATCGCCAGGCTCAAGGGCGCTTCCCGGGTCATCGGCTCCGCCGGTTCCGACGACAAGGTCAAGCTCCTGGTCGAGGAGTACGGCTTCGACGCCGCCTTCAACTACAAGAACGGCGATGTCACCGAGCAGCTCAAGAAGGCCGCCCCGGACGGAATCGACGTCTACTTCGACAACGTCGGCGGCGACCACCTCGAGGCGGCCATCAGCGCGCTCAACGTCCATGGCCGGGTCGCGGTGTGCGGCATGATCTCGATGTACAACGCCACCGAGCCGGCCCCGGCACCCCGCAACCTCGCGCTCGTCATCGGCAAGCGCCTGCGTCTCCAGGGCCTGATGGTCAGCGACCACTCCGCGATGCAGCCGCAGTTCGTGAAGGAGGTCTCCGCCTGGATCCGCTCCGGCGAGCTGAAGTACGGCGAAACCAAGGTGACCGGCATCGAGAACGGCGTCGAGGCGTTCCTGGGCATGCTGCGCGGCGAGAACACGGGGAAGATGATCGTGAGCTTGGACGGTTGATCGCCGAGGGCTGATCGCTGGGGGTCGAGCGTTGAGCGCTGATCGCCGGGGGTGGGGCCGGGGGTGGGGCGGGGGCGGGGGGAGAAGCCGGAAGGCGTACGAGCCCCGCCCCCGCCCTCTTGACCTCGCCCGTTAGGCTCGCGGCAAGCCGTCGCGATCCGTGGGCGCGAGTCGCGGCGAACCACAGGAGGATTCGGTATGTCCATCCAGACCGTCGACGTCGTCTACACCGCCGTCGCCACCGCTGAGAACGGCCGGGACGGCCGCGTCGCCAGCGACGACGGCAAGCTCGACGTGATCGTCAACCCGCCCAAGGAGCAGGGCGGCAGCGGCGCCGGCACCAACCCCGAGCAGCTCTTCGCGGCAGGCTACAGCGCCTGCTTCCAGGGTGCGCTCAGCGTCGTCGCCCGCCGGGAGAACGCGGATGTCTCCGGCTCGCGGGTGACCGCCAAGGTCGGCATCGGCAAGACCGCGGCCGGCGGCTTCGGCCTCACGGTCGAGATCGCCGTCTCGATTCCGAACGTCGACGCGGCCACCGCCCAGGACCTCGTGGAACAGGCGCACCAGGTGTGCCCGTACTCCAGCGCCACCCGGGGCAACATCGAGGTCAAGCTGACCGTCGCCTGACACGCGTCCGCATGCCTGAGAGGCGTCTGCCTCAGGCGCGTCTGCATGCCTGAGACGCGCCTGCCGGGCGCGCGACACAGTCCGAAGCCGAGGGCCGTACCCAGCGGGGTGCGGCCCTCGGCCGTTGAGTGATCAGCCGTCCCTGTGATGCGGACCACATTGTCGACGCCTTGACGCACCCGCCGTGTAATCGATTTCGTAGGGTCTCGCGCCAAGGATGAAATCGATTACATGGAACGGGCGGGCGGCGGCCTCATGACGAACATCAAGGACGTGGCAGAGCGGGCGGGCGTCTCCGTCGCCACCGTCTCCCGGGTGCTCAACGGCCGCAGCCCGGTCGCCGAGACCCGTGAGCGGGTGCTCGCCGCCGTACGGGAGTTGGGCTACCGCCCCAACAACGTCGCCCGCGCGCTGCGCACCGCACGGACCGGCGCGCTGGGACTGATCATCAGCGACCTCACCAACCCCTTCTTCACCGAGCTGGCGGACGCCGTCGAGGACGCGGCCCGCAGCCTGGGCTACAGCCTGGTCATCGGCAACGCGGGCGAACGCCCCGACCAGCAGGACGACTACATCCGTACCCTGCTGGACCGGCGGATCGACGGCCTGCTGGTCAGCTCGGCCGGCACCGGCTCGGCGATGCTCAGCGAGGCCGTCGCCTCCGGCACCCCCCTGGTCCTGCTGGACCGCACCGTGCCCGGCATCGACGCCCCCTGCGTACGCGCCGACGGCCATGGCGCGCTCACCGACCTCGCCGCGCACCTCGCTGCCCTCGGCCGGCGCCGCCCCGCGATCATCGTCGCCCCCGGCGGCACGCCCACCGGCGACGAGCGCCTGGAGCTCTTCCGTACGGCGCTGGCCGCGCACGGCATCGCGCTGCCCGACGAGCGGGTCGGCGCCACCCTCGACCTCCAGCACACGGGCGGCCGCCGGGTGATGAGCGACCTCCTCGACCTGCCCGAGCCGCCGGACGCGGTGCTCGCCACCGACAACCTGATGGCGCTGGGCGCGATGGACGAACTCCGCGCGCGCGGTCTGCGGGTCCCCGACGATGTCGCGCTGGTCGTCTACGACGACGTGCCGTGGTTCAGGCACACGGACCCGCCGCTGACCGCCATCGCCCAGCCCACCCGCGATCTGGGGCGGGCCGCCGTGCACACCCTCCTGGAGTGTGTGGAAGGCCGCCGCCCCGACTCGGTGCTGCTGCCGGCCCGGCTCGTACCGCGCCGCTCCTGCGGCGAGTCGCGGGCGGCCGACTGACCCGCCGCAGGCCGCGCCGTCCACCTGAGAGCCGGAACGCGGACACCCGGGTACCCGAACGCGGAAACCCGGGCACTCAACGCAAACACCCGAAGGAGAGAGGGGCAGCGCATGACCGGCGTCAAAGACGACGTACCGGGCGGCCGCGAACTGCTGCGCGTGGCGGGGGTGACCAAATCGTTCCCGGGCGTGCGCGCGCTGGACGGTGTGGTCCTCGGCCTGCGTACCGGTGAGGTGCATGTCCTTCTCGGCGAGAACGGGGCCGGCAAGAGCACGCTCATCAAAATGCTCTCCGGTGCCCACCGCCCCGACGAGGGGCGCATCGTGGTCGACGGCCAGGAGGTGCACATCCGCTCCGCACAGGACGCGGCACGCCTCGGCATCGCCACCATCTACCAGGAGTTCAACCTCGTGCCCGGCCTGACCGTGGCCGAGAACCTCTTCCTCGGTCGCCAGCCGCGCACCGCGCTCGGCCTCGTCGACCGGAAGACGATGCGCGCCCGCGCCGCCGGACTCCTGCGCCGGGTGCGCCTCGACGTCTCCCCGGACACCCCGGTCGCCGAACTCGGTATCGCCCGGCTGCAGATGGTGGAGATAGCCAAGGCGCTCAGCCTCGACGCCCGCGTGCTGATCATGGACGAGCCGACCGCCGTACTCACCTCCGAGGAGGTCGAGACCCTCTTCGAGATCGTCCGCGAGCTGCGCGCATCCGGCGTCGGCATCATCTTCATCACCCACCACCTGGAGGAGATCGGCGCACTCGGCGACCGGGTCACCGTGCTGCGCGACGGCCGCTCGGTCGCGGAAGTCCCCGCCACCACCGACGAGGACGAACTGATCCGGCTCATGGTCGGCCGGGACATCGCCGAGCAGTACCCGCGCCGGCGCCCCGACGCGCCGGGCGCACCGCTGCTGCGCGTCCGCGGCCTGACCCGTAAGGGCGCGAAGGCGGGGCCCGTCTTCGAGGGCATCGACTTCGAGGTGCGGGCGGGCGAGGTCGTGGGCCTCGCCGGGCTGGTCGGCGCGGGCCGTACGGAGGTCGCACGGGCGATCTTCGGCGTGGACCGTTACGACGCCGGGACGGTGGAGATCGACGGCGTGCAGCTGGCCCGCGGCGACGTACGGGCGGCGATGCGCGCCGGGCTCGGGCTGGTACCGGAGGACCGCAAGGGGCAGGGCCTGGTTCTGGACGCCTCGCTCCAGGACAACCTGACGTTGGCCCGGTTGGACCGTGACACCCGCGGTGGGCTGGTGGACCGGCGCGGCCAGCGACGCGAAGCGGCCGCCGTCGCCGGGCGGTTGAAGGTGCGGATGAGTGGCCTCGGCCAGCCCGCCCGGACCCTCTCCGGCGGCAACCAGCAGAAGATCGTGATCGGTAAGTGGCTGCTGGCCGAGACCCGGCTGCTGATCCTCGACGAGCCGACCCGCGGTATCGACGTCGGGGCGAAGGTCGAGATCTACCGGCTGGTGAACGAGCTGACGGCGGCCGGCTGCGCGGTGCTGATGATCTCCAGCGATCTCCCGGAGGTCCTCGGGATGAGTGACCGGGTGCTGGTGATGGCGCAGGGCCGGCTGGCCGGTGAGCTGACGGCCGAAGAAGCCACCCAGGATGCCGTGATGGAACTCGCGCTCCAGTCCCAGGACGGCGTTTCCAGCGAGGGCACTTCCAGCGACGGCACGCCCCAGAGCTCCGCTGCTCAGAGCTCCACCGCTCAGAGCTCCACCGCTCAGAGCTCCACCACCAAGAACTCCCCTTCCAAGGGCTCCGCTTCCACAAGAGCCACAAGAGCCACAAGAGCCACAAGAGCCACAAGAGCCAAGAGCGCCAAGAGCGCCAAGAGCGCCAAGAGCGCCAAGAGCGCCAAGAGCACCAAGAACACCGACGACCAGAGCGCGATGGAGGGCTCCGATGTCCGCTGAGGTGAAGACGGCAGCAGCCACCGGCGAGGCGGTGGGACGGGCACCGGACCGGGACGGCCTCGGGCCGTGGTTCTCCCGGGCGGTGCTCAGGAACGGCCCGCTCGGCGGACTGATAGCGCTGGTCGTCGTGATGGCGGTGCTGTCCAAGGACTTCCTCAACGGACAGAACCTGCTCAACGTCGGCGTCCAGGCGTCGGTCACCGCGATCCTCGCCTTCGGCGTCACCTTCGTGATCGTCTCGGCCGGTATCGATCTGTCGGTGGGCTCGGTCGCGGCACTCTCCGCCACCGTCGTCGCCTGGGCGGCCACCGGCGAAGGGCTCCCCGTCTGGACGGCAGTGCTGCTCGGTCTCGCGGTCGGTGTGGCCGCCGGACTGATCTCCGGCGCGCTCGTCGCGTACGGCCGACTGCCCGCCTTCATCGCCACGTTGGCGATGCTGTCGATCGGCCGCGGCCTCGCCCTGGTCCTCTCCGGCGGCTCGCCGATCGCCTTCCCCGGTTCGGTCAGCACGCTCGGCGACACCCTCGGCGGCTGGCTCCCGGTACCCGTCCTCGTCATGATCGCGATGGGGCTGGCAGCCGCGCTGATCCTGGCCCGTACGTACACGGGGCGCGCGATGTTCGCGATCGGCGGCAACGAGGAGGCGGCCCGCCTCTCCGGCATCGACGTCAAGCGCCGCAAGCTCGTCATCTACGCGCTGTCCGGCCTGTTCGCCGCGGTCGCCGGCATCGTGCTCGCGGCCCGGCTCACCTCCGCCCAGCCGCAGGCCGCCGTCGGCTACGAACTCGACGCCATCGCCGCCGTGGTGATCGGCGGCGCCAGCCTCTCCGGAGGCTCCGGCAAGGCGTCCGGCACACTCATCGGCGCACTGATCCTCGCCGTGCTGCGCAACGGCCTCAACCTGCTGAGCGTCTCCGCGTTCTGGCAGCAGGTGGCCATCGGACTGGTGATCGCGCTGGCTGTCCTGCTGGACACCCTGCGCCGCCGGAGCGCGCGATGAGGCCGCGGACGACGACGCCGCCCAGGCGTACGACGTCGCTGCCGGTGCGTATGTGGACACCTGTGGCGCGGACGAAGACGCCACCCGTGCGTCTGAGGACGGCCGTCCGGATCAGGGCCTCCCTCGCGGCGGGTCTGGCCGCGACGCTCGCCCTCGGTCTGGCCGGCTGTGACCGTGGTGGTGACACCGACCTGGGCCTCGCCCTCTCCACCCTGAACAACCCGTTCTTCGTCGGCATCAAGGAAGGCGCCCAGGCCGAGGCGGACGCCCGTGGCCTCCACATCAACATCACCGACGCGCAGAACGACCCCACCCAGCAGATCAACCAGATGGAGACGTTCACCAGCCAGGACGTCAAGGCGGCGATCATCAACCCGGTCGACTCCGATGCGGCCGTTCCGGCGGTCGGCGTCGCCAACCGGGCGAAGGTGCCGGTCATCTCCATCGACCGTGGCGTCAACGGCGGCGAGGTCGGCTCGACCATCGCCTCCGACAACGTCGAGGGCGGCCGGCTCGCCGCCCGGACGCTGGCCGAATCGTTGGGTGGCGAGGGCAAGGTGGTCTTCCTGGAAGGCCAGCCCGGCACCTCCGCCGCCCGGGAACGCGGCCGGGGCTTCGAGGAGGGCATCAGGAAGTACCCGGGAATCCGCGTCGTCGCCCGGCAGCCCGCCGACTTCGACCGCACCAAGGGCATGGATGTGATGTCCAATATGCTCCAGGCGCACCGCGGTATCGACGGGGTGTTCGCCGCCAACGACGAGATGGCGCTCGGCGCGTCCAAGGCGCTGGGCGGCAGGTCCGGCAAGGACGTGAAGGTGGTGGCGTTCGACGGCACGCCGGACGGCGTCCGCGCGGTCCGCGACGGCCGCCTCACCGCGACCGTCGCCCAGCAGCCAAAACTCCTCGGCAAGCAGGCCGTGGACTGGGCGCTGAAGGCCTCCCGCGGTGAGAAGCTGCCGAAGTCGGTGAAGGTGCCGGTGGTGCTGGTCACCGCCGAGAACGTCGCGAAGTTCGACGGCTGAAGAAGTCCGACGGCCGAACCGGTCCGGCGGTTGAGGAAAACCGAGGCTGTGACAGCGCGACATTCGACGGCTGTGACAGTGGAACAGTGGAGATGAGAAGGCGTATGTACGACGTCCTGGTGGTCGGCTCGGCCAACGCGGATCTGACGGTGCGGGTGGAGCGGCGGCCCGGCGCGGGCGAGACCGTGCTCGGCACGGACCTGGTCGAGTCGGCCGGCGGCAAGGGCGCCAACCAGGCGGCCGCCGCGGCCCGGCTCGGCGGGCGCACCGCGCTGCTGGCGCGGGTCGGCGGTGATGCGTTCGGTGAACTGCTGCTGAGCGCCCAGCGCGAGGCGGGCACCGATGTGGCGCCGGTGATCGTGGACGAAGCGGCCCGCACCGGCACCGCGATGATCATCGTCAGCCCGGACGGCGACAACAGCATCGTCGTCTCGCCCGGCGCCAACGCCGCGCTCACCCCGCGGGACGTGGCCGCGGCGAAGGACGTCATCGCCGCCTCCTCGGTGGTCTCCCTCCAGCTGGAGATCCCCATGGAGTCCGTACGGGCCGCAGCCGCGACCGCCGAGGACGCCGGCACCCGCGTCGTCCTCAACCCCTCCCCGGCGCCCGAGACCCTGGCGCCCGAACTCCTCGCCGTCGCCGACCCGTTGGTGGTCAACGAGCACGAGGCGCGGCAGCTGTCCGGGCTCACCGACGGCAAGCCCGGCGAGTGGGCGCACGCGCTGCGCGACAAGGGCGCCCGCTCGGTCGTCGTCACCCTCGGCGGGGACGGCGCACTGGTCCTGGACGCCTCGGGAGCGCACGAGGTCCCGGGTGTGAAGGTCAGGGCCGTGGACACCACCGGCGCGGGGGACGCCTTCACCGGGGCCCTCGCCACCCGCCTGGCCCGCGGCGACGCCCTCCCCGAAGCCGCACGGTTCGCGGTACGCGTCGGCGCCGCCGCGGTCACGAAGCCGGGCGCCCAGCCGTCGTACCCGACCCTTGAGGAACTGGACCAGCTGCCGGGCAACTGAGCGCTCCTGCCGGGGAACTGAGCGCCCGGGGACGCCGGCGGGGCTGCGCGCCCGGCCCGTCAGGGCTCCCGCCGCCCGGCGGAGGCATCTCATCCGGCCGGCTCCTTCGGTCCGTACAGTGCGTGTGCCGCGCCTGTCTCCAGCGCCCAGTAGCGGTCGCCGTAGGACCAGTGCCACCACTCGGTGGGGTAGTTGACCAGGCCCGCCGCGGTCAGCGCCGCGCTCAGCACCCGGCGGTTGGCGCGGGCCGCGGGCGACAGTCCGGGCGCGGCGGTGTAGCAGGCGCGGTCGCTCTCCTCCGGTGAGGCGTTGATCGGCGTGCCCATGTCGACCGGGCTTCCGTCGGCGGTGACCAGGGTGAGGTCCACCGCGCCGCCCGCGCTGTGCGGGGCGATGTCGGGCGGGGACACATAGCGGCTGGCGGCCTCGTGGATGCGTGCCGCGGTCCAGTCGGGGTGCGCGGCACGCAGTTCGTCGGTGTACTCCTCGAAGTAGCGCCGCTGGAGGGCCAGTGGCCGGTAGCCCTCGACGAACTGCAGCCGCAGTCCGTCCGGCAGCGACTCCTGTGCCGCGAGGAGCCGGCGCAGCGTCCCCTGGCGCAGATGCGCGAAGGCTCCCCGCGCGTCCTGCACCAGCCCGGAGACGAGGAGTCCGGGCGCCGCGGTCCGTACGTCCACCAGGGGCTCGGCGCATTCCCGGACGGGGATCGCGGCCACCGCCGGGTCCGCCATCAGCGTGATCTGGTCGCGGACGTCGGTCAGCACCAGCTCCGATCCGCCGCCGGGGGCCAGTTCCGTCCCGTCGCCGGCCGTCGCCACGAGCTCGCCCGTGGGCAGCCAGGCGCTGCTGCGGCCGCAGGCCGGGCGGTCGGGGTTGTCGACGCCGGTACCGGTCCCGGTGCCGTTCGCCAGCAGGATGTGCAGCCCGTGCTTCTGCGCCATCTCCGCGTACAGGGTCAACCGCTCCGGGCTGTCGTGGAACGAACTGGCGAGATACACCCGGCAGCCGTCCGCGGCGGCCCGCTCGGGGGTCTCGGGAAACGTGTTGTCGAAACAGGTGGCGAGGGCGAAACGGATCCCGCCCAGGGTGAAGCGGCCGTCGGTGGTGCCCGGGGCGAAGAGGTCGTTCTCCGCCCCGGACAGGTGCAGCTTGTCGTAGCGGGTGAGCAGGGTGCCGTCCGGCCCGTAGACGAACGAGGAGATATGCGGGCGGGACCCTCCGGCGCCGCGCCCCGGGGCGTTGACGACCGCGCCGACTCCGGCCGCCCGGCACGCCTCTCTCACGGGGGCGAGCCGGGCGTCGTCGGGCGTGACCGTCATCCTTTCCGGGTCGGCTGCTATCGCCTCCAAGTCGTAGCGCGACAGCGCCAGTTCGGCGAAGACCACCAGGCCGGCGCCGCGCCCGGCGGCCTCGGTGATGAGCGCGGCCATCCGCGCGGCGTTGGCGTCGATATCGCGGGGGACCGGCGTGAACTGTGCGGCTGCGAGGAACATGCGTTCATCATGCCTGCCGCGTCCACGACGCGTGCGGGCCTGTGGATAACTCCCTCCCGCGCAGGTCGGTGGGGGTCGCGGGCCCGGCCGTGACCCATCGGGCAGGCCCTACCCCCGGGCGACCTCCGACGCCGCCACCGTCACGATCGCCCGCACCTGCCCGGTGATCTGGACCCGGTTCCGTACGAAGACGGGATCGGTGACCTTGCCGCTGGCCGGATCCGTGTTGCCGGGCCCGAACGCCAGCACCGGAGTGTGCAGATGCCCGCCCGGGATCTGTGGCCGTACCGCGTCGCGCAGCAGCGTCGCCCGGTAGGCGATCTCGTTGGAGAGATAGTCGCCGCCGCCCCCCGCACGGGCCGTGGACCCCGGCGTCGGACCGTCCGGCCGCTCGACAGGGTCCGTGCCGCCGGCCGGGATCTCGGTGACCGCGGTGTGGTCGACCACCGGGAACGGACCCGTGCCGGCCGCGACGATCCGCTCGTACGGCAGGCTGGTGGTCGTCCACTGCGGCTGCGGGTGCACGGTCGGCACCCCGTCCGGAATCGGCACGGTCTCGGTCCTGGACTCGCGCGCGTTGTCCGGATAGCCGCCCCGCCAGGCCCCGTTGGTCCGCTCGACGTCGAACCGTCCGGGCCGCCCCTGGCTGACGGTGGTGAACAGGTCCACCTGCCGGGCCCCCTGCCGGAAGTGCGGCAGCAGCGTCCGCTCCACCGTCCCCGCCGCGAAGTCCGCCCACCGCACCGGGAAGACCACCGTCTCGATCCGGGCCGGCCGCCCCGACGCGGTGCGCACCGTCGTCCCGTCCAGCGCGAGTGCCGCCGCCCCCGAGGGGTTGCTGCGCCGCACGTCCGCGTCCAGCTGGAACGGGTCGAAGCCGGTCACGACGATCCGGACCACGTGCTTCCCGGCGGGCAGCTCGATCGAATCCTGACCGCGCGACGTCCGCTCCAACAGCCCGAGAAGGGCTTCCTTCTGGGACTCCGTCGGCCCGAATTCCGGCCGCCAGTCCCGCAGTTCCTTGGTCATCCCCAGCCGCGCCCAGTAAAGCGGCCGGTCGTCGTCCCGGCTCAGATCGCCGCCCTCGGGCCCGCGCCCCTGCGCCCGGTCCACGGCCCGCCGCCACAGGGCACGCCCCTCGTGCGCGACATACCGCTTCGCCTCCGGGTAGGTCGTCACCTCCGCCAGCCCGCGGGCGAACTCCCTCTCCCACACGTCGAATCCGCTGCGCCGCAGGATCTCCTGGGGCGCGGCCTGCGTCAGCCGCCCCTCCTCCACCGTGGCGGCGGGCGTGTCACCGGGCGCTGCCGTGGCCGCGACCGGAGCCGTCAGGGACAGGGGGACCGCGGCGATCAGCGCGACGCCGAGCGCGCCCAACGTGGTACGTATGTGTCTCATGGGGTGAGTAAAGCGGGTGTGCGCCCAGGGACGGTAGGGGCAGCTGTCCGGGCGCCTACGGAGTCTCCCGGCCGTCATCCTGCCCGGCGTCCCGCCCGAGCAGCGCCAGGAAGTCCCGGAACGACGCCGGCATGTCGACTTTCTCCGGGTCCAGCAGCCACTGCAGCTGGAGCCCATCCATGACCGCGACCATGAGGGGGGCCGCCTGATCCGGCGTCAGCCCGCCGGGCAGCGTGTCGCCGAACTCGGCCCGGAGGGCGGCGGCCATCGATTCCCGTACGGTGCGGAAGCGGGACTCGAAGAAGTCCCGGGCGGGGTGGTCCTCGGTGACGCTGTCGGCGGACAGGACCGTGTACGTCTGCACGATGGCGGGGCGGGTGGCGTTGTAGTCGACGAGCTGGGCGAGGGTGTCGGTGCTCGACGCGCCCGAGTACGCCGCCGCGGAGGCGAGGTCCCAGCGGTCGCGGGCCTCCAGGACGCCGACCAGCAGCAGTTCCTTCGTGGGGAAGTGGTGCAGCAGCCCCTGCTGGGTCAGCCCGGCGCGCTCGGCGACGGCGGCCAGGGAAGTGCGTCGGTAGCCGCGCTCGGATATCAGCTCCATGGCGGCCTCCAGGATGGCCGATCGCCGCTCCGCGCGCTGGGCCTCCCGCCCGCCGCCGCCCCGCCGCGCACCCGGCCGGGCGCCGGTGCGGGGAGTGTCCTGATCTCGTGCGGCCAACGGGTCTCTCGCGTTCACCCGGCGAGCGTAACCCTCGGCGGATTCCCTGAGATCCCCCAGGCACCGGGATAACGGAATGGCAACATCTCCTACCGCTCGCACGGCGCGCGGGTATCAATTCAGGCCATGGGACCACACGTCCACTCAGGGAGCGCCGCATGACCTCCACGGCCGACGAACGCCACGCCCACTCCGCCAGATCCGCCGGGTCCGACAGATCCACCGGAGCCACTGGAGCCACCGGATCCGCGGAGGCCATCCGCCCCGCCGACGCCACCGACCACACCGCGGCCGTGTCCGAGGCGCTCGCCGCCCTCGATCTCGACACCAAGGCCCTGCTGCTGTCCGGTCAGGACATGTGGACGCTGCCGGCCGTTCCCGGGATCGGGCTGCGGTCGCTCGTGATGTCGGACGGGCCGATCGGTGTGCGCGGGCAGAAGTGGAGCGCCGAGGATCCCTCCGTCGCACTGCCCAGCCCCACGGCACTGGCCGCCACCTGGGACCCGGAGCTGGCCCGTCGCGCCGGACATCTCCTCGCCCAGGAGGCCCGCCGCAAGGGCGTCCACGTTCTGCTCGCGCCAACCGTCAATCTGCACCGTTCGCCCCTCGGCGGCCGCCACTTCGAGTGCTATTCGGAGGATCCGCTGCTGACCGGTGCCATCGGCGCCGGCTACGTCCGCGGTGTGCAGGAGGGCGGCGTCGCTACGACGGTCAAGCACTTCGTGGGCAACGACGCCGAGACGGACCGGCTCACCGTCAACAACCGCATCGCCCCGCGCGCGCTGCGCGAGCTCTACCTCGCGCCCTTCGAGCACATCGTGGAAAACGCCCGCCCCTGGGGCATCATGACCGCGTACAACCAGGTCAACGGCTCGACGATGACCGAGCACCACCATCTCGTCAACGAAGTCCTGCGCGGCGAATGGGGCTTCGACGGCTGCAACGTCTCCGACTGGACGGCGGCCCGCGACACGGTGCGCGCGCTCCGCGGCGGCCTGGACGTGGCGATGCCGGGTCCCCGTACGGTCTTCGGCGCTCCGCTCGCCGCGGCCGTGCGCGCGGGCGAGGTCACCGAGTCCGAGGTGGACGACGCGGTGCGCCGGGTGCTGCTGCTCGCCGCCCGTACGGGATGCCTGGCGGGGGTGCCGGCCGCGGTGGACCCGGCGGACGTCCCCTCCGGGATCGACGGCCGGGCGGTGGCCCGCGAACTCGCCCGGCAGTCCTTCGTACTGCTGCGGAACGAGCCGGTGGGCGTCGCTCGGCGGGTGCTGCCGATCGACGCCGCGAGGATCCACAAGGTCGCCGTCATCGGAGCGGCGGCCCGTGATGCCCGGGTGCTCGGCGGCGGCTCGGCCACCGTCTTCCCCGAGAAGATCGTCTCCCCGTTGGCGGGCCTGCGCGCCGCGCTGCCCGATGACGTCGAGGTCGCCTTCGCGGTCGGCGCCGACCCCCGCACCCGGGTCCCGCACGCCCGCACCGGCTTCACCCTGCGCGCCCGCTACCTCGCCGCCGACGGCCGACTCCTCGCCGACGCACCGCAGTTCGACGGCAAGGTGCTGGCGGTGGGCGGCTTCCCCGACGGCGTCACCCGGCACAACCTCGCCGCCGTCGAGCTGGCCGGCGGCTTCACCCCCCAGGTCACCGGCAGCCACACCTTCGCCGTCTCCGGCACCGGCGATCTGCGGCTCACCGTCGGTGGCGCGGTCCTCTTCGACGGCCGCTGCGCGCCGGACGGCGGCGACCCGTTCGAGGCGCTGATGAACCCCGTCGAGCGGCGGGTGACGGCGGAGCTGACGGCAGGTGAGGAGGTCGCGGTGACGCTGCGGTTCGTGCCGCTCGCCCTGGGCGTCGGCGACGGGATGAGCGCGCTGAGCTTCGCCCTGGGGCACAGCGAACCGCAGCGCGACCCCGACGCGGAGATCGAGGAGGCGGTCCGCGCGGCGGCCGGCGCAGATGTCGCGATCGTCGTCGTCGCCACCACGGAAGAGGTCGAGTCGGAGGGCTTCGACCGTACCGACCTCAGGCTGCCGGGCCGCCAGGACGAACTGGTCACCCGGGTCGCGGCCGCCAACCCGCACACCCTCGTGGTCGTCAACTCCGGCTCCCCGGTGGAACTCCCCTGGCGCGAGAGGGTCCCGGCCGTGCTGCTGAGCTGGTTCGCCGGACAGGAGGCCGGCGCGGCGCTGGCGGACGTGCTGCTCGGCACGCACGAACCGGGCGGCCGGCTGCCCACCACCTGGCCGGCCCGCCTCGCGGACGCCCCGGTCACCCGCGTGACCCCCGCCGACGGTGAACTCCCTTACTCCGAGGGGCTGTTCATCGGCTACCGCGCCTGGCAGCGGCCCGGCACCCCGGCTCCCGCGTACGCCTTCGGCCACGGCCTCGGCTACACCGACTGGACGTACGAGTCACTGCACGCCACCCCAGGCTCGGTCCGGATCCGGCTCCGCAACACCGGGGCACGGCCGGGGCGCGAGGTCGTGCAGATCTACCTGGCGCCCCGGGACGCCGCCACCGGCGAAGCGGTCGAGCGGCCGGCCCGCTGGCTGGCCGGCTTCGCCGCCGTCGAGGCCGGTCCGGGCGAGACCGCGGAGACCGAGATCCCGCTGCCGGACCGCGCCTTCGAGATCTGGGACGAGGCGGCGGGCCGCCGACGCCGGATCGAGGGCGTCTACACCGTCGAAGCGGCGCACAGCATCGACGACCGCCGGCTGGCCACGGAGATCACCGTCCACTGAACCCTCGCCGGCAGGGATCAGGAATTCAGCACCGACACATCACCGCCGCTCGTCTCCGCCGTCACCTTGTGCGAGGAGCTCTTGTCCGTCTTGACGGAGACCGTGCGGTCGCCGCCGCTCGTCGAGGCGTCCACCGCGTAGGTGCCCTTGGGGAGGCGGATGGTGACATCGCCTCCGCTGGTGTTCCCCGACACCTCGTCGGGCACCCGGCTCAGGGCGACGTCCACATTCCCGCCGCTGGTCTCCACCTCCGCCTTGCGGGCGGCGGAGTCCTTGACGGTGATGTCGCCGCCGCTGGTCTCCGCGGCGATCGTGCCCGAGGTGCCGCGGACCGTGATGTCCCCACCGCTGGTGTGCAGATCGACGGAGGCGTCACGCGGCAGCAGCACCTTGTAGGCCACCGAGCACTGCTTCCCGAAGCCGTCGCACTCGTCGTCGGCGGTCAGCGTCAGCCGGCCGTCCTTGAGCGAATGCTCGGGAGTCGGCTTGTTGTCGTCGTTGTACTCGTACTTCTCCGTCACCTTGACCGAGCCGCCACCGGCTATCGGCACGATCTCGATGTTCCCGCCGTGCGTGGTCGCCGACAGGGCCGTGACCTTGCCGTCGACGGTGTACGTACGCTCCGCCTTCTCGGTCGGGCCGAAACCGGAACAACCGGTCAGCAGTACCGACAACGCCCCGCAGGACAGGGCGAGATGAGAAGCGCGGAAGCGGGCGGCGCGAGCCATGGTGTGGTGTCTCCCCGTAACAGGCAAAGTTGCTGGTCACCACCCATTCTCCAGCCCCGGTCGGCCGAGGTCGTCACCGGCGGGTATGACTTTCTCCCGCCGGTCCCCTAGGGGACCTCACGCCGGTCCCCTAGGGGACGCCCCACGTACCGAGAAGCGGTAGACGCTCTCCGAACGGTAGGTCTCACCGGGGGCGAGGGCCGTGCTCGGGAAGTCCGGGCGGTTGGGGGAGTCGGGGAAGTGCTGGGTCTCCAGGGCGATACCGGCGGTCGGGCCGTAGCGGACCCCTGAGGTGCCGGTCAGGGTCCCGTCGAGATGGTCGGCGGTGTAGAGCTGGATGCCGGGTTCCGTGGTGGACAGCTCCAGCGCGCGGCCGGAACGCGGGTCGTACAGCTCCGCGACCGTGCGCGGAGTCTCCGTCACCCCGCCGTCGAGCGCGAAGTTGTGGTCGTAGGGGCGGTCCACCGGGCGCGGCTCACGGAAGTCGAAGCGGGTGCCGGTGACATCGGCGGGCGCGCCGGGCACCGGGATGCCGGTGCCGTCGACGGGCGTGTAGCGGGACGCCGCCAGCCGCAGCAGATGGCCGGTGGCGCTGCCGCTGTCCTCGCCCCCGAGGTTGAGGTAGCTGTGGTTGGTCAGGTTGACGACGGTCGGGGCATCGGTGTGCGCGCGGTGGACGACGCGCAGCGTGCCGCCCGGGGCGAGGGTGTAGCTGACGCGTACGTCCAGGGCGCCGGGGAAGCCCTCCTCACCGTCCGGGCTGACCCGCCGCAGCTCCACGCCGTTCGCGAGGGGCCGGGCGTCCCACACCACCCGGGAGAAGCCTCGCGCGCCGCCGTGCAGACTGTGCTGCCCGTCGTTCGGCGGCAGGGCGTACGACCGGCCGTCCAGCGCGAAGGCCGCGCCCGCGATCCGGTTGGCGTACCGCCCGACCAGCGCGCCGAAGTACGAGCCGCCGTGCGCCACATACGACCCGAGACCGGCGAACCCCAGCGCCACGTGCCCAAACTTTCCGTCCCGGTCCGGGGTCTCGATCGTCTGGACGATCCCGCCGTACGTCAGGACGCGGACCCGCAGCCCGTCCGACTCCAGGATCCAGCGGTCGACGGGCGTGCCGTCGTCCAGCGCACCGAAGCGCTCCCTGCCGACCCGCGTGTGCACAGCCGCTCCGCCACTTGTTCCGCCCCCCTCTTCGAACCCGCTTCCCTCCCCCTGCACCGTCACTCCTTGCGGGTGATCGTGCGGAACGCCAGCGCCGCCAGTTCCCGCTGCCCGCGGGTGCCCGGGTGGAACCAGTCCCAGGTGCTCAACTGCCGGTCGGTGAAGCGGTAGTCGAAGACCGCGCCGTCGAACCGGCAGAGCGGGTCCTTGCCGCAGACGTCCTTCAGCGCGGCGTTGTACGCCATCACCCGCTTCCGCACCTTCTCGCGCCGGTGCGCCGCCTTCTCCGTCAGATCGTCCGGGTTGCGCAGCATCGACCCGCAGATCCCCAGCTTCCACACCTGCTTGCCCAGCGGGTTCTTGCGCCCTTCCGACCACAGGCGCAGCAGATCGGGCACCGCGGCGACATACACCTGGGTGTGCGGCAGGCTGCGCCGCAGCTTCTTGACGGCGGTCTCGAACTGGGCGCGGAAGACGGCCTTGGGGGTCATCGCCCGCACCTCGCCGCGGCAGGCGTCGTTGGCGCCGATCAGGACGGTGACCAGCTCGGGCTTGCGGACCACGGCCTCCGCCACCTGGTCCGGCAGATCGGCCATCAGGGCGCCGGTCCTGGCGTAGTTCCAGCTGTGCGTGGCGGGGTTGCCGACCAGTCGCCGGGCGAGGCTGTCGACCTTGGGGTCGGTGCCGGTGGCCCAGGAGACCTGGGGGCAGTCGGAGAGCACCGTGCAGGCGTCGAAGCCGACGGTGATGGAGTCGCCGAGCGCGGCGAGGGAGGCGGGGGCGGTGCGCCAGGCGGGCGCCGGCTTGGCGGCAGGGCGCTTGCTGGACGAGCTGCTGTGCGGGGAGGCTGAGTTGCCGTCGGAGGAACAGCCGGAGACGGCGATCAGGGCGGCGGAGGCGGTGGCCGCGGTGACGGAGGAGAGGACGCCCGCCCGTCTGCGCCGAGGGCGGACAGGCCGATCGATCCGCGTCATCCCCTGTCCCCCTCCGGCGTGCGAGTGATATCTCTTCGGGTACCGACGGTACGTCACCCCTCCACCGGCACCGCGCGGTAGCTTTGCCCCGTGCCTGCCTGGCGGTGACTCAAAGTGGCAAGTGCAGTCGGCACAGACAACTTACAACACGTCATTTCTTGTCTCTTTTGCGGCAAATTGCGCCTAATGGTGTTTACTGTAGGTCACCTCGCATGCTGGTGCCGAAGTGATCACTGGGGCAGAATGTCAACTGTCCCGGCCGCAACCGGAACGGGCACGAGGCCGCTGGGGAAGGCGAACCTCGAACCGCACTGGAGGTCCCGGTGACGACACGTGGAGTTCTGTACGTCCACTCCGCTCCGCGCGCGCTGTGCCCGCATGTCGAATGGGCCGTGGCGGGCGTCCTCGGCGTGCGCGTCAACCTCGACTGGATCCGCCAGCCGGCGGCCCCGGGGACCTGGCGAGCCGAGTTCTCCTGGCAGGGCGAGGTCGGCACCGCCTCCAAGCTCGCCTCCGCGCTGCGCGGCTGGCATCTGCTGCGCTTCGAGGTGACCGCGGAACCCTGCTCCACCGCCGAGGGCGAGCGCTACAGCTCCACCCCCGAACTCGGCATCTTCCACGCCGTCACGGGCCTGCACGGCGACATCCTCATCCCCGAGGACCGGCTGCGCGCCGCGGTCGCCCGCGCGGCGCGCGGCGAGACCGAACTGGCCGCCGAGGTCTCCAAGCTCCTGGGCAAGCCATGGGACGACGAACTGGAACCGTTCCGGTACGCGGGCGAGGGCGCCCCGGTGCGCTGGCTGCACCAGGTCGTGTGAGAAGCCAGGCGCCGGTGCGCCGGCTGCACCAGGTCGTGTGAGAGCCCCTCTTCGCGCCTGAACCGGCGCCGCTCTCGCGGACCGAATTGCTCGCCGTTTGCGTTGCTCAATTGATGGTTGCGGTGGTCGCCGGGTAGGACGAAGGCCCGCCCGGTATCACCGGGCGGGCCCTCAGCGCATGCTGAGTGAGCGTCAGGCCGAACGGAAGGCGAGCACCACGTTGTGGCCGCCGAATCCGAACGAGTCGTTCAGCGCCGCGATCCGGCCCTCGGCGGGCAGCTTGCGGGCCTCGCCCACGACGATGTCCGCGTCGACCTCGGGGTCGAGGTTCTCCACGTTGATCGTCGGCGGCGCCACCCGGTGGTACAGCGCCAGGATCGAGGCGACCGTCTCGATGCCGCCCGCGCCGCCCAGCAGGTGGCCGGTCATGGACTTGGTGGCGGAGACCGCCATGTGGTCGACGTCGTCGCCGAAGACCTTGCGCAGCGCCTTCAGCTCGGCCAGGTCGCCCTGCGGGGTCGACGTGGCGTGCGCGTTGACGTGCACGATCTCGGCCGGGTCGAGGTCGCTGTTGTCGAGCAGGTTCTGCAGCGCGTGCGCGATGCCGTTGCCGGACGGCTCCGGCTGCACGATGTCGTGGCTGTCGGCGGAGATGCCCTGGCCGACGGCCTCGGCGTACACCTTGGCGCCCCGCTTGGCGGCGTGCTCGGCCGACTCCAGCACGATCACGCCGGCGCCCTCACCGAGGACGAAGCCGTTGCGCGCGGTGTCGAACGGGCGGGAGGCGCCCTTCGGGTCGTCGTTGGACTTCGACATCGCCATCATGTTGCCGAACGCGGCGATCGGCAGCGGGTGGATCGCCGCCTCCGTACCGCCGGCGACGACGATGTCCGCACGACCCGTACGGATCATCTCGATGGCGTAGCCGATCGCCTCCGAGCCGGACGCACAGGCGCTGACCGGGGTGTGCACACCGGCGCGGGCGTTCACGTCCAGGCCGACGTTGGCGGACGGCCCGTTGGGCATCAGCATCGGCACGGTGTGCGGGGAGACGCGGCGTACGCCCTTCTCCTTGAGCACGTCGTACTGGCCGAGCAGGGTCGTCACACCACCGATACCGGAGGCGATGACGGCGCCCAGTCGGTCCGGGTCGACCGCCGGGTCCTCGCCGGCCTTGGCGGTGAAACCGGCGTCCGCCCACGCCTCGCGGGCCGCGATCAGCGCGAACTGCGCCGACCGGTCCAGCTTGCGGGCCTGCGGCTTGGGCAGGACCTCGGCCGGGTCGACGGCCGCCTGCGCGGCGATACGGACGGGCAGTTCGGCGGCCCAGTCCTGGTCGAGCGTGCTCGCACCGGACCGGCCGGCGAGCAGGGCTTCCCAGGTCGAAGCGCTGTCGCCACCCAACGGTGTGGTTGCGCCGATACCGGTGACGACCACGGTGCGATTGGTCGCGTTCACGGGATTCTTACTCCACGGGTAGAGGGGTCTGAATAGACGGCGCCACCGCCGGGTGGCGACATGCGCAGGAGCTGGGTCAGCTCTGGTGCTTGAGGATGTAGTCGGTCGCGTCGCCGACCGTCTTCAGGTTCTTGACGTCGTCGTCCGGGATCTTGACGTCGAAGCGCTCTTCGGCGGCGACGACGACCTCGACCATGGACAGCGAGTCGACGTCCAGGTCGTCCGTGAAGGACTTGCCCGTCTGGACGTCCTCGACGGGGATCCCGGCGATCTCGTTAACGATCTCGGCGAGACCGGCGACGATCTCTTCCTGGGTGGCGGCCATGATGGCGCTCCTTCGGTCTTTATTAGGGGGAACTGCGTTATTCAGGGAAGCTCTGTGCAGCGACCGGAACTGACGAATCCGTACGGCACTGCGCAGATCTTGCTTAGGGGAGGGTAACGACCGTCGCGGCGTACACGAGACCCGCCCCGAAGCCGATGACCAGCGCGGTGTCGCCGCTCTTGGCCTGCCCGGTCGCCAGCAGCCGCTCCATGGCGAGCGGAATGGAGGCGGCCGAGGTGTTGCCGGTGGTCTCCACGTCACGGGCGACCGTCACGCTCTCCGGCAGCTTCAGGGTCTTCACCATCGAATCGATGATCCGCATATTGGCCTGGTGCGGAATGAAGACGTCCAGGTCCTCCGGGCTGACGCCGGCCGCGTCCAGCGCCTGCTGGGCGACCTTCGCCATCTCGAACACCGCCCAGCGGAAGACCGCTTGGCCCTCCTGGGTGATGGCCGGGTAGCGGATCGCCTCGGGCGCGGTGCGCTCGTCCGGACCGTCGCCGCCGGGCACCGGGGTCGTCCGGTAGGCGTCCCAGGCCACGGTCTGCTTGATGGTCTCGGACTTGTCGCCCTCCGAGCCCCAGACCGTCGGGCCGATCGCCGGTACCTTGCCGGGGCCGACGATCACGGCACCGGCGCCGTCACCGAACAGGAAGGCCGTCGCACGGTCCTCCAGGTCCGTCAGGTCCGAGAGCCGCTCGACACCGATGACCAGGACGTACTCCGCGGAGCCCTCGATCACCATGCCCTTGGCCAGGGTCAGTCCGTAGCCGAAGCCCGCGCAGCCCGCCGAGATGTCGAACGCGGCCGGCTTGCCCGCGCCGATCAGATGCGCGATCTCGGTCGCGATGGCCGGGGTCTGCTTGAAGTGCGACACGGTCGAGACGACCACGGCGCCGATCTGCTCGGGCGTGATGCCCGCGTCGGCGATCGCCTTGCCGGCCGCCTCCACCGACATGGTGGCGACGGTCTCGTCCGGGCCCGCCCAGTGGCGCGTGGCGATACCCGACCGCGAGCGGATCCACTCGTCGGACGAGTCGATGTGCTTGAGGATCTCCTCGTTGGGCACCACACGGGTCGGACGGTAGCCGCCGACGCCCATGATCCGCGCGTACTGGACGCCCTGCGAGGGCTTGATCTTCGAGGTCATGCGCTTCGGGCTCCTATTCGGCCGGTACGGCGGTGTCGGCATGCTCGGCGATCAGGGCCCGGGCCGCGTCGAGGTCGTCGGGCGTCTTCAGAGCGAGCGTCTTGACGCCGGGGAGGGCGCGCTTGGCCAGGCCGACGAGCGTGCCGCCGGGCGCCGCCTCGATGAGCGCGGTGACGCCGAGCTCCTTGAACGTCTCCATGCACAGGTCCCAGCGCACCGGGTTGGCCACCTGGCCCACCAGCCGCTGCACCAGCTCCTGCCCGGAGGAGACCACCTGCCCGTCCTTGTTGGAGACGTAACGGGTGTGCGGATCGGCGGGCGACAGCTCGCCGACCGCGGTCTCCAACACGGAGACGGCGGGCGCCATGTGGTGCGTGTGGAACGCGCCGGCCACCTTCAGCGGGATCACCTTGCGGGTGCCCTCCGGCTTGTCCTCGGCCAGCGCCGCGAGCTGCTCGGCGGTGCCCGCGGCCACGATCTGGCCCGCGCCGTTCACATTCGCCGGGGTCAGCCCCAGCTTCTCCAGATGCGGCAGGATCGCGTCCGGCTCGCCGCCCAGCAGGGCCGACATACCGGTCTCGGTGACCGCCGCGGCGTCGGCCATGGCCAGCCCCCGCTTGCGTACGAGCCGCATCGCGGCCTCGTCCGGCAGGACACCGGTCAGGGCGGAGGCGGCGAGCTCGCCGACGCTGTGGCCCGCGGCGGCGCCGACGAGGCGGGAGAAGTCCTCCGCCGTGGTGAACAGCTGCCGCGCGGAGATCAGCGAGGCCGCCACCAGCAGCGGCTGGGCCACCGCCGTGTCGCGGATCTCGTCCGCGTCGGCTTTCGTGCCGTAGTGGACCAGGTCGAGGTCGATGACGGCGGACCACTCACGGAGCCGGTCTTCGACACCGGGAAGGTCGAGCCAGGGAGTCAGGAAGCCGGGCGTCTGAGCGCCTTGGCCGGGAGCGACGAGTACGAGCACCCTCACACTCTCTCTTGTGGGAGGTCCCGCCCGCCCGTGGGGACAGGGACGAAGAACCATCGGGGGAATTGTTGGTGTCCGACAAAAGTCTAGAGTTGCGCCTCACCGTCAGCCAGACGCCCGAGGATCAGCGCGATACGCAACGTGAACGCGGAGCGCACATCGGACGGCGACCAGCCGGTGACGTCTGTCACACGTCGCAGCCGATAGCGCACGGTGTTGGGGTGGACGAACAACATCCGGGCGGCGCCCTCAAGACTGCTCGCCTGCTCCAGATAGACGCTCAGCGTCTCCAGGAGCGCCGACCCCGCCTCCTCCAGCGGTCTGTAGATCTCCTCCACCAACTGCTCTCGCGCGACCGGGTCCGAAGCCATCGCGCGCTCCGGCAGCAGATCGTCCGCGAGCACCGGCCGCGGGGCGTCCGGCCAGGCGGCGCAGGCCCGCAGGCCGGCGGCCGCGGCCTGCGCTGACCGGGTCGCGGCCAGCAGATCGGAGACCACCGGGCCGGCCACCACGGGGCCCGCCGCGTACGGGCCGATCAGCGCCTTCGCGGCCTTGAGCGGATTGTCCGAACCACCGGCGATCACCACCAGGCGGCTGCCCAGGACACCTGTCAGCACCTGGAGCTTGGCGTGCCGGGCGGCCCGCCGGATCGCCTCGACGGTCAGTTCGCTGTCCCCGTCCGGGGCGGTGCCGAGCACCACACAGACATGTTCGGGGGAGTTCCAGCCCAGTGCGGCGGCCCGTGAGACGGCGCCCTCGTCGGCCTCTCCCGACAGCACCGCGTTGACCACCAGCGACTCCAGCCGGGCGTCCCAGGCGCCGCGCGCCTCGGCGGCCTGCGCGTAGACCTGCGCGGTGGCGAACGCGATCTCCCGGGCGTAGACCAGCAGCGCCTCACGCAGTACGGATTCGTCGCCGGGCGCCGCGACCTCGTCGATCGCGGACTCCATGACCTCGATGGTCGTCCGGACCATCTCCACGGTCTGCCGCAGCGTGATCGCGCGGGTCAGCTCGCGCGGCGCGGTGCCGAAGACGTCGGTGCTGATGGCCTGCGGCGTCTCGGGGTGCCGGAACCACTCGGTGAACGCGGCGATACCGGCCTGCGCCACCAGGCCGATCCAGGAACGGTTCTCCGGCGGCATCGCGCGGTACCACGGCAGCGTGGCGTCCATCCGGGCGATGGCCGCGGCCGCCAGTTTGCCGGCCGCCTGCTCAAGGCGGCGGAGGGTAGCCGAATGCGGGTGCGCGTCGCGCGATGCGGGTTCAGACACGGGGACAAGCCTGCCCTATCGGGATGAGGAGGTGAGGTGGCGGGGCTACCGTGGCGCCATGATTGAGGTGCGCAGGGGCCAGGAACGCTATCGGGATCACCACGCCGAGGCCGGAATCGAGTCGCTGCACGCGTTCTCCTTCGGGCCGCACTTCGACCCGGACAATCTCCGCTTCGGCGCCCTGATCGCCTGCAACGAGGAGCGGCTGGCGGCCGGCGCCGGCTTCGACGAGCATCCGCACCGCGACACGGAGATCGTCACCTGGGTCGTCGAGGGCGAGCTGACGCACCGCGACTCGACGGGCCACGAGACCACCGTACGACCCGGCGATCTCCAGCGGCTCAGCTCGGCCGGCGGCGTACGGCACATCGAGCGCAACGACGGCACGGCGCCGCTGCGCTTTGTGCAGATGTGGCTGACGCCGACGGAATTCGGGGGCGACCCGGCGTACGAGGTGGTGCGCGGCATCGCCGACGGCACTCCGTACGCGGTCCCGCGGGCCGGCGCGATGCTGCATCTGCGCCGGCTCGCCGACGGCGAACGCACCGCGGTCCCGGATGCCGCGCGGGTGTATGTGCATGTGGCACACGGCGCGGTACGCATCGGTGAGCGGCGCCTCGACGCGGGCGACGCGGCGCGGATCACGGACGCGGACGGGCTGGAGCTTACCGGGCTCGGGGCGGCCGAGTGCCTGGTGTGGGAGATGGCGGCGGAGCGGCGGTAGCAGTCGGCTCAGCCCAATTCGGCGAGGACCGCGTCGGTCAGCACCGGCCACGCCTCGATCGCCCACGGCCCGAAGGCCCGGTCGGTCAGCGCCACACACGCCGCCCGCGCGTCGGGGTCCACCCACAGGAACGTCCCCGACTGTCCGAAGTGCCCGAATGTGCGCGGCGAGGACGACGCGCCCGTCCAGTGCGGCGACTTGCCGTCCCGGATCTCGAAGCCCAGGCCCCAGTCGTTCGGCTTCTGGTGCCCGTAACCGGGCAGCACACCCGTCACACCGGGGTAGGCCACCGACGTCGCCTCCGCCAGTGTCTGAGGGGCGAGCAGCCGCGGCGCCTGGAGCTCGGCGGCGAACCGGATCAGATCCGCGACCGTCGAGACCCCGTCCTTGGCGGGCGAGCCGGGCAGCTCGGTCGCGGTCATACCGAGCGGCTCCAGCACCGCCTCGTGCAGATACTGCGCGAACGGGATGTCGGTCGCCTTGGCGATGTGGTCGCCGAGCGCCTCGAAACCGGTGTTGGAGTACAGCCGGCGGGTGCCCGGTTCGGCCATCGTGCGCTGCTCGTCGAAGGCCAGACCGGAGGTGTGCGCGAGCAGATGACGGACCGTGGCCCCCTCCGGACCGGCCGGTTCGTCCAGCTCGACGGCGCCCTCCTCGACGGCCAGCAGCGCGGCGTACGCGGCGAGCGGCTTGGTCACGGACGCCAGCGGGAAGCGGTGCTCCAGCGGGCCGCAGGTTCCGGCCACCGTGCCGTCGGCGCGTACGACGGCGGCGGCAGCGGTCGGCACCGGCCAGTTCTCGATCATCCGCAGGCTCTGCATGTCCCCGAGCCTAAGGGGTGCCCCCGCGCTCCCGAATTCCGGTCGGGGCTTCCCGGCAATTGCGCTTGCTTGGAGTGCACTCGAAGTCTCTAGCGTGGGGGACGTCGAGATGTTCCGGCGGGAACGCGGGTGCCGGTGTCCTGGGAGACGTTCCCGGGTTGCGAGGTTCCGGGGGAGATGGGGAGACGCGGATGACCGTGACGCAGAGCGAACCGGTGACGGACGGCCAGGCCGCGACCGACGAATGTCCGGGCGGCTCGCACGAGCCCCCCGAAGCCCTGGTGAGCAAGGTCGGCGCCTGTGTGGCGACGCCGATCCACCCGCGGCCGGCCGGCCAGGACCGGTACACGATCAGCGAGGTGGCCGAACACACCGGCCTCAGCGCCCACACGCTGCGCTGGTACGAGCGAATCGGCCTGATGCCGCACGTGGACCGTACGCACACCGGGCAGCGGCGCTTCACCAACCGCGACCTGGACTGGCTGAGCCTGGTGACCAAGCTGCGGCTGACCGGTATGCCGGTCGCGGACATGGTCCGCTACGCCGAGATGGTGCGGGCCGGCACGGGCACCTTCGCCGAGCGCCGGGATCTGCTGACCGCGCACCGTGAGGACGTACGGCAGCGCATCGCGGAGTTGCAGAGCACGCTGGACGTACTCGACTACAAGATCGGCATCTACACCGACGGCGGACGGCCCTGAGCCGGGAGAGGCACCGGGGCCGCGTGCGCAACGGGACCCGGAACGCCGGGAACGAGAAAGGCAGCGGGATGAGCAGCAACGGGACGAGCGGCGAGACGGGCAGCGAAGGGAACGGCGTGCGGATCGGGACGGTGGAGCTGGGCAGTGGCGGCCCGCGGGTCGGCGTACAGGGCCTCGGCTGCATGGGCATGAGCTTCGCCTACGGGCCGACGGACGCCGGCGAGGCGCGGGCCACGCTGGAGCGCGCGCTGGAACTGGGCGTGACCCTCTACGACACCGCCGACATGTACGGCATGGGGGAGAACGAGAAGTTCATCGCGCCGTTCATCCGGGCGCACCGCGACGAGGTCGTCGTGGCCACCAAGTTCGCGATCACCCTCGATCCGGACGACCCGGCCAAGCGGATCATCCGCAACGACCGCGCTTACCTCCGCGAGTCCGTCGAGGGCAGCCTGCGGCGGCTCGGCGTGGATGAGATCGACCTCTATTACATGCACCGGCGCGATGTGAACGTGCCCATCGAGGAGTCGGTGGGCGCGATGGCCGAGCTGGTGGCCGAGGGCAAGGTCAAGCACCTGGGGCTGAGCGAGGTGACCGGCTCCGAACTGCGCGCGGCGCAGGCCGTGCACCCGATCGCGGCGCTCCAGTCGGAGTGGTCGCTGTTCAGCCGGGACGTCGAGGACGGCGTGGTGCCCGCTGCCAGTGAACTCGGCGTCGCCTTCGTCCCGTACTCGCCGCTCGGCCGCGGCTTCCTGACCGGCTCGTTCGTCAGCGCCGACAAGGAACTGGGCGACGACGACTTCCGGCGTACGCAGCCCCGGTTCACCGGCGACAACGCGGCCGCCAACGCGGCGCTGCTGGAGCCGGTGCGGAAGGTCGCCGAGGCCCATGGCGCGACGCCCGGCCAGATCGCACTGGCCTGGGTGCAGCAGCAGGCCACCGCGCGCGGCCTGGCCGTCGTGCCGATCCCCGGCACCCGCAAGCGCACCCGCGTCGAGGAGAACACCGCTGCCACGCGGATCGAGCTGAGCAAGGAGGACCTGGCCCTCCTGGAGCCCATCGCCGGACAGGTCGCGGGGGCGCGCTACGCGGATATGACGTTCACGTCCGCCGGGCGGGAGTAGGGCCCGTCGGGTGGGCGGGGCGGGCGTTCCCGGCCCCGCTCACGCCCACCCCAGCGCGAACACCGCGAACCCCGTGGCCAGCACGCCCGCGACCGCGCGACGGAAGCGGGTGACGCCGGTCCACGGTGCCTCGAAGCGGCGGGTGGTACGGCCGATGAGGATCAGGGCGGTGGCGAAGACGGGGAGCCAGGCGAGCCGGGCGAGGATCCAGCCGAGCGTGTCGGGCGCGACGGTCAGGCCGGGGACCGCGTTCAGGCCGAGGAAGGACGCGGGCACGGCGGCCGAGAGCATCGCGGTCTGGTGCCAGCACAGGATCGTCATCGCGGAGAGGTTGATCACGACGACCGGCGCCCACAGGGCGGGCCGGCGCAGCAGCCTCGCGAGCCGGTCGCGGAGCAGGATCGCCGCCCCGGACTGCGTCGCCGCCAGGGCCAGGACCAGCAGCGACGGCGGGTGCGAGTTCGTACGGTCGGTGCCGGGGACGCCGACCATGCTCGCCGGGTAGTGGAAGAACAGCAGCAGCGCGGCGAACAGGGCGGCGCCGCCGAGGAGAAGCGACCGGGCGGCGCGCACGCCGAGCCGCTTCTCGCCCCAGGAGACGCCGAGTTGGTAGGCGAACATCCAGCCGGGGAGCAGGTTGAGCAGGCTCAGCCAGGACGGCATGGCGTCGGCGAACGGTCCGTAGCGCAGGAAGTCCACGACGGCCACCGTGGCGAGGAGCGGTGCCGCGGCCCAGGCGCCCATCCGGCGCGCCGCACGGACGCAGTACGGCGTCAGCGCGGTGATCGCGGCATAGACGCCGACGAACCACAGCGGCTGGATCACCAGCGTCGCCCCGGTCCGCAGGGTCGCTTCCGGCGCCCCCAGCGCGTACAGGAGCGGGGCCATCGCCGCCCATACCGCGGTCACTCCCAGCACCGGGCGGCCCAGCCGCACGAGCCGCCCGCGCAGCCAGGCGCCGGCGGATTCGCCGCGCTCGGTGGCCCGCCGGAAGGAGAGCACCGAGGCATGGCCGCCGACGAGGAAGAAGATGCCGAGCATCTGGAGCGCCCAACTGGCGGGCGAGAGAAAGCCGAGGGCGGACAGCGGGCTGGCGTTGTGCAGTGCGCCGTCGGCGTCGACGGTGAAGCCGCCGAGCAGCCAGTGACCGGTGGGCACGGCGAGCAGCGCCAGTGCCCGCAGGCCGTCGATGGCGCGGTCGCGGTGCGCGGGGGTGCGGTCGTCGATGGCGCGGACCGCTTTCCTGGCGGCGCGCAGGACCGCTGCGGATTCCGGTGCCGGTTTCCGGCCCGTACGGCGGGTGGGGGCGAGGAGTGCGAGGGCCATGAGGCGTCCTTGAGGTGAGGAGTGGCGAGGCGGCCGGTGCGTGGCGCGGGCCCGGAGCGGGCGCTCAGCGCACCTCGCCGTAGCGGCCCAGGGCGATGGCGGCGAAGCTGCGCAGCGAGTCCGTGCCGGGGGCGAGATAGCCGGTGTGGCCCTCGGCCCGCTCGGCGGAGACGCGGCGGGCGCCGAAGTCGGGGTCGGTGGGGTCCGCGCCGTGGCCCAGGCCCAGCAGTTCGACGTTCGGTATGTCACCGATCCAGTCGGACGCGTCGCGGGCGGCCCAGACCCGTGCCGAGGTATGCAGCTCCGCCACGTCGGCGCGGCGCATACCGGGGGAGCCGAAGACGATCAGGTCGGCGATGGCGCCGCGGCCCGCCCTGGGGGCGGCCAGTCCGCAGACGACCGAGCCATAGCTGTGGCACAGGACCGTGGGCGCCGGGGCGCCGGTGGCGGCGAGGCCGGTCAGCAGGCGGGCCAGCCGTGGCGCACCGGCCTCCGCGAGCCGGCCGGTGGCGGCGTCCACACCGATACCGACCGGTGTGGTGTAGCCGGCCCAGGCGATCACTGCCGTACGGGTGCCGGGCGCGTCGGCGGCCATCCGGGCGCGCAGCGAGGTGGCCATGCCGGTCGGTGTGCCGTACGGGTCCTTGGCACGGTCGAAGGTGGCCAGATCGATGTCCGAGCCGGGCACGATCACCGCGGTGCGTTCGGCGGTGGTCAAGTCGCCGTGCGCTTCGGCGACCTGACCGCGGCCGCGCGGGTCGAAGGCGAGGATGTGGCGGCCCGGCTCCAGCAGGTCCGCGCAGCGGGCGGCCGCCTTCCTGGCCTCCCGCTGGTCCTGGAGCGAGCCGCCCTGTTCGGCGGCGCGGGCCAGCTGACGGTCCCGTTCGGCCTTCAGGGCAAGGGAGTTGGCCTCATACCGCAGTGTGACGGGAGCGCCGTCGAGATTGCCCACGGTCAGCGGATGCCGGGCCGCGAGCGTATGCCGCTGGGCTTCGGTCAGCGAGGCGAAGAAGCGGGCGACGTCGGCGGGGGCCGCGGTCGCGGGGTCCGGCAGCCGGGTGCCGAGGGAGTGGTCGGCGCGCCAGGCGGCGGCGCCGGGCGGTGGCCCGGTGATGGCGGTCTGCGCGGAACCGGCCGCCCAGCCGCCGGTTCCGGCGGCGATGGCCACCGCGAGTGCGGCGGCGATGAGCGTGCGCTTGCTGCGCCGAGCGGTGGCTCGCAGCACGGACATGGTGGCGTCTCCCTCTCCCGTTGGTGTGGCAGAGGGAAACGTAGGAAGCGGGTGTATGACGCGGCGTCACACCGGGGAGCCAACTCCCTTGTGATACCGGGGTATGGGGTGACCTGCTCCTTCGTCCTCAGGACGGAGCGGCCGGCCCCACCCCTTACCGGGGGGGCGGCCCGACCCCGCCACCGGGGGTTAACCCCACCCCGCTCAGCGTTCCCCGGGTGCGACCAGCCCCGACTCATACGCGAAGATCACGGCCTGGGCGCGGTCCCGCAGCTCCAACTTGGCGAGGACCCGGCCGATATGGGTCTTCACGGTCTGCTCGGCGAGGACCAGCGAATCCGCGATCTCCTGGTTCGACAGGCCGCGGGCGATCAGCTCCAGGACCTCCGTCTCGCGCGGGGTGAGGCCGTTGAGGCGGAGCGAGGTGCGGTCCTTGCGGGGGGCCGGGCGCTGGCGGGCGAAGTCGGCGATCAGCCGTCGGGTCACCGACGGCGCGAGCAGCGCCTCGCCGGCCGCCACGACACGGACGGCGGAGATCAGATCGGCCGGCGGCGCGTCCTTGAGCAGAAAGCCGGACGCGCCCGCGCGCAGCGCCTCGTACACATAGTCGTCGACGTCGAAGGTGGTCAGCATCAGCACCTTCGGGCGGTGGGTGACGCCGAGGGGCGGATCGAGCAGCCGACGCGCCGCCTCCAGCCCGTCCATCTCCGGCATCCGTACGTCCATCAGCACCACGTCCGGATGCACCCGGCGGCTCAGCTCCACGCCCCGCACGCCGTCCGGCGCATCACCCACCACATCGATATCGCTCTGTGCGGCGAGCAGCGCGGCGAAGCCCGCCCGCACCATGGCCTGGTCGTCGACGATGATCACCCGAGTGGTCATACGGAGGGAGAGTCCTTTGGCGAGGCGGAAGGAGCGGGGGAGGACGGAGACGGGGTGGCGGTGAGCGGGAGGCGGGCGGCGACCCGGAAGCCACCGTCCGGCAGCGGCCCGGTGTCCAGCGAACCGTCCACCAGCCGCACCCGCTCCCGCATGCCGATCAGGCCATGACCGGTCCCGGTGGTCTCCAGCGGCTCGGACGGCGCGGGCGGCGCGGAGTTGACCACCACGACGGTCAGTCGCGAGCCGTCCGCCGTCGTGGTCACCGACACCCGGGTCTGCGCTCCCGGGGCATGCCGCACCACGTTGGCCAGCGCCTCCTGAACGATCCGGTACGCCGACAGATCCACCGCCGGTTCCAGCGCCACCGGTTCCTCGGGCAGCGTCAACTCGACCGGCACACCGGCCCGTACGGTCCCCTCGACCAGCTTCGGCAGCTGCCCGATCCCCGGCTGCGGGGCCTTCTCCGGGCCGCCGTGCCGCTCCGACTCCTCGCTGCGCAGCACGCCCAGCAGCCGGCGCATCTCCGCCAGCGACTCGCGCGCGGTCGCGGCGATCGTCCCGAACTCCTCCTGGGCCTCCGGGGGTATCCCGCTGATGCGGTACGGAGCGCTGTCGGCCTGGACCGTGATCACCGACATGTGGTGGGCGACGACGTCATGCAGCTCGCGGGCGATGCGGGTGCGTTCCTCCAGCAGCGTGCGGCGGGCGCGCTCCGCCTCGCTGATGGTCTCCTGCTCCAGCAACTTCCGCTGGGCGTCGCCCCGTTCCCGCAGAGCGGCGCCGATCAGCAGCATCACGCCGGAGAGGACGAAGAGCAGCACCCAGGTGCTGATGCTGTGCGCGGGTATGAGCAACTCGGACAGGAAGCCCGCCACCCCGGTCGTCAGCCATACGGCGACGAGGGTGCGGCGGCGCTCGCGCAGGGACAACGCCAGCATCAGGACGGCGTAGCCGACGATCGCCGTGGGCGGCCAGGGCCAGGCGCGGCCCGCGACGCCGGCGGTGCCGAGGAGGGCCGGCGCGGCCACCACGTCCGCCGCGAAGATCACCCACCATGCCTGGAGCGGCCGGGTCACCGCGAGCAGCAGCGGCACGGTCTGCGCGATGGCGAGCCCGCCGGCCAGCCCGCCGTTCATCCCGTAGTCGTTGCCCAGGACGTTGATGGTCGACGGCAGCAGCGAGACCGCGAACGCGAACGCCACGACGTAGGGCAGCGTGCGCAGCCAGCGGTTCTGGACGGTGCCGAACAGCGGGGCGCCGGGATCGGCCGGGGTGCCGAGCTCGACGGCGAGCACCCGCAGCGCCTGCCGCGCGGCCCGCAGCGCCCGGCTGCGGGCCGACTCGTGCCCGGCGCCGCGGGCCGGCTCGCGTTCTGGAATGAGAGATCGTCTGGACATCGCGGGTTCAATGTAAGCGGCCCGCCCCGCCGAAGCGTCATACCAGGGTCCGGCTTCGGAGCCGTACCACCGTACGACCCGGCATGCCTAAAGTTCCGCCAGCAACTCCGCCTTCTTGGCGCTGAACTCGTCGTCCGTCAGCAGCCCCGCGTGGTGCAGCTCGCCGAGGTGCCGTATCCGGTCCGCGATGTCCGCCGGGTCGCGGCGCGCGTCCCCGGCCCGCCGCACCGGCTCGCGGGCCGTCGCGTCCTGCGCCGGCTCGGCGGCCCGTACGGCCTGCAGCACCGAGGCTGCGAACGGCAGCGACTCATGGACCGGGCCGTAGCCGAGCCCGAAGACCACCGCGGCCGGGTCCTGGTCGGCCTCGTCGGCGCCGGCTTCCCGGCCGCCGCGCTCCAGCAGCCGCAGATAGCCGTTGAAGATCTCCGGCGAGCGCCACTCCACACCGGCCAGCTCACCGACGGTGAAGGTCTGGTCGCCGCGCTTCCACTTCGCCGACGACGCGCCCGTCCAGAACCAGCGGAAGGCGACCGACTGGCCGTCGAAGGACGCCTTGCCGTCGTACGCCTTGAAGTGCAGCGGCGGCTCGGGAGCGGCCACCAGATGGCGGTCGGCGGGCTCCTTGGAGGCCGGCCCCAGCGCGGTGCGCAGTTCGTCGGCGTAGTACTCGGCCAGCGTCTCGCGCTCGGCGGGGAGCACCAGCCGGTAGGGATCGGCGTCCTCCTTGAGCTGTCCGTCCGCCGCCTCCATCAGCGGGTCGGCGCCGTGCCGGGGCACAGCGTGCAGCACCACCGTGCCCCGTCTGCCCTCGGACAGCTCGACGGACCTCAACGCCTCGTACGGAATGCGTCGCTCACCGAGCGCCTGGAACAGCTTCGGCCTGCGGATCCCCCGTTCGAAGCGGATGAGCACGGAGTCCGTGTCGAACTCCCAGACGGCGTGAAAACCGGCCAGCACATCACCCATGCGGCTCATCGTATGCGGGCGGTCGCCCGCTCGTCCCCCTTCCGACGCCTTGCGCTACGCGCGTCATAGGGCTCCCGGCCCTCCGCCCCGCCCCCGTCACCGCGGTTTCCGCAGGCCCGGCCCGTCCCCGGGCGCCGGGCCGGACCTGCGGCCGCGGGTCGTCGGATTCCCGCCCTCAGACGAGATCCGAGCTGCACTGGGGGTCGTCGGACGCGCACTCCACGGAGTCGACGGCGCCGACCCCGACGAGCGCGAAGTTGCGCAGGCTGCGGGTGCCGGGCGCGAAGTAGCCGGCGTGTCCGACGGCGCCGTCGGCGGACAGGACCCGGGACCCGAAGGACGGATCGACCGGGTCGGCGCCGTGGCCCAGCCCGCCGACCTCCAGGTACGGCACGTCCTGGATCCAGTCGTCGGAGTCCCGCATCGCCCACACCCGGGCGTGCGTGCCCAGTGCGGCGCTGCTGTCCGCGCGCATCCCCGGGCTGCCGGCGACCGCGATGTCCTCGACGTTGGACGGCAGCTTGCGGGCGGCGACGCCGCACACCACGGACCCGTAGCTGTGGCAGAACAGCGAGACGGGCCCGGAGCCGGGCAGCGACTTCACGAGCGCGCGCAGCCGGACCGCGCCGGCCTCGGCCATCTGTCCGGTGGCGGCCCCGACACCCAGGCCGGCCGGCGAGGTGTAGTCGGCCCAGGCGATCACGGCGGTACGGGTCTGCGGCCGGGCGTGTCGCTGCGCCGCGTACAGGGACCGCCCCATGCCGACGGGGGCGGTCGTGGCGCGGGCGGTGCGCTCGAAGGTCGACAGATTGGTGTCCACGCCGGGCACGACGACGGAGACCCGGCGGGCCTTGTCGAGGTTGCCGAAGACCTCCGCCGCCCGGCCGCCGGCGGCCGGATCGAAGGCCAGGATCTGCCGGCCGCCGCTCATCATCGACTCGAAGCGGTGCATCAGCCGCCCCGCCTCCTGGCGGCCGTACGGTGTCAGCCGGCGGTCGCCCATGCGCTGCTTCTCGATGGCGCGGGCGTCGTCGAGCGCCATCCGGTTGGCGCGGTAGCGCAGTTGGACGGGGGCGCCGCCCATGTTGCCGACGACCAGCGGGTACCGGGTCGCCAGCTGCCGGCGCTCGGCGCGGTCGAGGGTGGCGAAGAAGGCGCTGACGGCGGCCGGACCGGCATCGGGATCGGGCAGCTGCCGCCCGTGGAAAGTGGCGTGCTTCCACGCGGCTTTGGCGGTGGCCAGGGGGTTGGCGTCCTCATGGTTTTCTCTGATGGCCGTCCAGCCGGTCATGGCCAGCATCACGAACACCACCACCAGGGCGAGGGCCGCGCGCCAGGCGGTGGACTGCAGGAAACCGGAGGAGGGGCCGAGCCCTGGGAAGGAAGTCACCGCGAGCCACCCTAGGAGACTCGGCAGGGTACCCGCTGAGCCCGTGAGTCATATCACGTTTCGCGGCGGGTATTTTGCGCAAACCGGACATCGCTCGGGCGTTTCCCGTGCTCAGGCGTGCGGACCCGTTCTCAGGAGTCCGGCCAAATGATCACACTGGGGCGAGCTCCCGTCACCGGGTGTCGGCCTCGCCCGCCGTGTGCCAGTCGTCGTCGATCGCCGGCGCGATGTGATCCAGGTAGGACTTGGTCAGTTCGCGGATGGACGCCACGCTGCAGTCCTGCCCCTCGCCCCACACCTTGCCGGCCACCCGCATCACTCCGCTGAACGCCGCGACCAGCACCCGCGGCCGCGGATCCGTGTCCACGTCCAGGTCCTCGCGCCGGGCGATCAACCGGGCGATCTGCTCCTCCAGTTCGGAGGAGCGCCGCAGATGTACGGCGACCAGTGCGGGCGTCGACTCGATCATCCGGTACGAGCGCATGTGCAGCTCCACCGGGATCACCGACTCGATCGCGCCGCCGATGTCGTCCCAGGCCACCATCACGGCGCTGCGCAGCGCCGTCAGCGGGGCCTCGCTCGCCGGCCGCGCGCTCAACTCCTCCAGGAAGCGCGCCTCCACCATCTCCTGGACGGCGAAGACGACCTCCTCCTTGTTGGCGAAGTAGCGGAAGTAGGTGCGCTGGGAGACGTCCACCGCCTCCGCGATCTCGTCGATCGTCGTCGCCTCGTACCCCTGCTCCGTGAACAGCTCCAGCGCCGCACGGATCAGGGCGTCGCGGGTGCGCTGCTTCTTGCGTTCCCGCAGCCCGCCGGGGGCCGCCGTCTGCGGCGTCGGGGTCGCCATCCTGCGCCGCCTTTCCAGTGGCTTCTCGCTGATCAGAATACCTGTGAGGTAAATGACAGCTACCGACTCATGAATCGCTTTGTCAACTGTCAGTGGCTGACATTAGCCTCGATGTATGACCACCCACACCCCGGTCGCCGACCGCGCGCCGGACCTTCCCGTACCGGAGCCCCGCAAGGGGCTGCGGGGCCACCCGTGGCTGACCCTCATCTCCGTCGCCATCGGCGTCATGATGGTCGCCCTCGACGGCACGATCGTCGCCATCGCCAACCCGGCCATCAAGCAGGACCTGGGCGCCTCGCTCGCCGACGTCCAGTGGATAACCAACGGCTACATGCTCGCCCTGGCCGTCTCGCTGATCACGGCCGGCAAGCTCGGTGACCGCTTCGGCCACCGCCAGACCTTCCTCATAGGCGTCGTCGGTTTCGCCGCCGCCTCCGGCGCCATCGGGTTCTCCGACGAGGTCGCGCTGGTCATCATCTTCCGGGTGCTGCAGGGCCTGTTCGGCGCGCTGCTGATGCCCGCCGCGCTCGGCCTGCTGCGCGCGTCCTTCCCCGCCGAGAAGCTCAACATGGCGATCGGCATCTGGGGCATGGTCATCGGCGCGTCCACCGCCGGCGGCCCGATCCTCGGCGGACTGCTCGTCGAGCACGTCAGCTGGCAGTCGATCTTCTTCATCAACGTCCCGGTCGGCATCCTCGCCCTCGCACTGGGCCTTGCGATACTCAAGGACCACCGCGCCGAGAACGCCCCGCGTTCCTTCGACATCCCGGGCATCGTGCTGCTCTCCGGCGCGATGTTCTGCCTCATCTGGCCGCTGATCAAGGCGACGGAATGGGGCTGGGGCGACATGAAGACCCTGGGCTTCCTGATCGGCGCGGTCGTCCTCTTCGCGCTCTTCGCCGTCCTGGAGACCAAGGTCCGCGAGCCGCTGATCCCGCTGCGGATGTTCCGCTCCGTGCCGCTGACCGCCGGTACGGTCCTGATGGTGCTGATGGCCTTCGCCTTCATGGGCGGCCTGTTCTTCGTGACGTTCTACCTCCAGAACGTGCACGGCATGAGCCCCGTCGACAGCGGACTGCACCTCCTCCCGCTCACCGGCATGATGATCGTCGGCTCGCCGCTCGCGGGCGCCCTGATCACCAAGTTCGGCCCGCGGATCCCGCTCGTCGGCGGCATGGTCCTCACCGCCGTCGCCATGTACGGCATGTCCGGGCTGGACACCGGCACCGGCACCGGCCCCATGTCCGTCTGGTTCGCGCTGCTCGGCCTGGGCCTCGCGCCCGTCATGGTCGGCGCCACCGAAGTCATCGTCGGCAACGCCCCGTTGGAGCTCTCCGGTGTCGCCGGCGGTCTCCAGCAGGCCGCGATGCAGGTCGGCGGCAGCCTCGGCACGGCCGTGCTGGGCGCGGTGATGGCCTCCCGTGTCGACAACGATCTCCCCGGCAACTGGCAGTCGGCCGGCCTCCCGCCGGTCCCGCCCGCCCAGATGTCCCAGGCGGCCGACGCCGTCTCGGCGGGCATCGCCCCGGTGCCGAAGGGCACCCCGCCGCAGATCGCCGAGAAGATCACCTCCGTCGCCCACGACACCTTCGTCTCGGGCATGGGCCTGGCTTTCACGGTCGCCTGCGGGGTGGCGATCGTGGCGGCCGTCGTCGCGATGTTCACCAAGCGCGGCGCCAACGCGGAGGCGGGTGCCGGCGCCGGCCACATCTGACGGCGGCTGCCCACCTTCCGGCACGACAACGGCGCGTGGCCGGCCGAGACACCCCTCGGCCGGCCACGCGCCGTCGCGTTTCGCCGCCGAAGCCGAAGCCGAAGCCGAAGCCGAAGCCGAAGCCGAAGCCGAAGCCGGGCGGCGGATGTCAACGGCGCGCGTCAACCGGCCGCTTTGGGCCGCCGCCCGCCCCATCCGCCCTCTCCCCGGCGTCAGTTGACCTCCGTCGCGGAGCCGAATCCCTCATCCGGATGATCCGCCGCGGGAACCGAACGCCGCGCGCACGGCCTCCCGCGTACCGCGCGCGGACGCGGTCCACGGCCAGGCCCGGGAGGAACGGTTTCCGCGGCCCGCTTCCGCCACCCGCCCCGCGTCAACACCGCGCACCGGCGCCCCGCCGCGCGCCCTCCGCGCTGTCCACATACCTGATCCGGGTGGGCCCGCCGTCCCGGCCTTGGCAACCGCGCCGCGCCCTCGCGAAGCTCGACACCACAGCACCCGCCGCGGGCAGCCGGCTCGGGCGGGACGCCATCGTCGTACTTCACGGGGGAGAGATTCCTATGCGACCGCGTATGTCCCGCACCGCCGCGCTCTGCACCGGCCTCGCCGCACTGGCCACGGCCCTCGCCGTACCGCCCGCCCTCGGCAGCCCGGCCGCGCACGCGGTCGGCGGCGGCCGAACCACCGCCCCGGCCGAGTGCGCCGAAGGCCAGCTGTGCCTCTGGCCGGAGGCGGGCTACGGCGGCGAGCGCCGGACCCACGAGCTCTCCGACACCGACATCGAGAGCTGCGTCCCCCTGCCCGAGGGCGTCACCGCCGCGTCGCTCGCCAACCGCACAGGCCGGCCGGTCACCACGTACCAGAGCGGGGAATGCGCCGAGACCGGCGAGTTCGACACCTATCCGGGCGGCGGCACCTGGGTGCCCCAATCCCCCTACCGCGTACGGGCGTTCAAGATCTGGGAGAGCTGACGCCGGACGCACCTCGCCCCCGACAGCGGGCGCTGCCGGGGGCGAGGATCGCGTGCTGCGGGCTGCGCCTCAGGCGTCGCCGCCGGCCTCGCCCGCCTCCGCTGCCGCGACATCCAGCAGCTGGTACCGGTCGATCGCCTGCTTCAGCAGCGAGCGGTCGATCTTGCCCTCCTTGGCGAGCTCGGTGAGCACACCCAGGACGATCGACTGCGCATCGATGTGGAAGAAGCGACGGGCCGCGCCACGGGTGTCGGCGAAGCCGAAGCCGTCGGCGCCCAGCGACTGGTACGTGCCCGGGACCCAGCGCGCGATCTGGTCGGGGACGGCACGCATCCAGTCCGAGACCGCGACCTTCGGCCCCTCGGCGGCCTGGAGCTTCTGCGTCACATAGGGGACGCGCTGCTCCTCCTCCGGGTGCAGCAGGTTGTGCTCCTCGATCTCCACCGCCTCGCGGCGCAGCTCGTTCCAGGAGGTCGCCGACCAGACGTCCGCCTTGACGTCCCAGTCGTCCGCGAGGATCCGCTGGGCCTCGATGGCCCACGGCACCGCCACACCGGACGCCAGGATCTGGGCGGCGTGCGTGCCCTTCTCGGCGGGCTTGACGCGGTGCAGACCCTTGAGGATGCCCTCGACGTCCACGTCGGCGGGCTCCGCCGGGTGCAGGATCGGCTCGTTGTAGACGGTCAGGTAGTAGAAGATGTCCTCGCCGTGCGGGAACTCGGCGCTCGCGCCGTACATCCTCCGCAGACCGTCCTTGACGATGTGCGCGATCTCGTAGCCGTAGGCCGGGTCGTACGCGACACAGGCCGGGTTGGTCGACGCCAGCAGCTGCGAGTGGCCGTCGGCGTGCTGGAGACCCTCACCGGTCAGCGTCGTACGGCCGGCGGTCGCGCCGAGCACGAAGCCGCGCGCGAGCTGGTCCGCCATCTGCCAGAACTGGTCACCGGTCCGCTGGAAACCGAACATCGAGTAGAAGACGTAGATCGGGATCAGCGGCTCGCCGTGCGTGGCGTAGGCGGAGCCCGCCGCGATCAGCGAGGCGGTGCAGCCCGCCTCGGAGATGCCGTCGTGCAGCATCTGCCCGGTCGGCGACTCCTTGTAGGCGAGCAGCAGTTCCCGGTCCACCGACTCGTACTGCTGGCCCAGCGGGTTGTAGATCTTCGCCGACGGGAAGAACGCGTCCATACCGAAGGTGCGGTACTCGTCGGGCGCGATCGGCACGAAGCGCTTGCCGATCTCCTTGTCCCGCATCAGGTCCTTGAGGACCCGCACGAACGCCATGGTCGTGGCGATCTTCTGGTGGCCCGAGCCCTTCTTGGCACCCGCGTAGACCTTGTCGTCCGGCAGCGCCAGCGGCTTGCTGCGCACGACACGGGTCGGCACATAACCGCCCAGCGCGTTGCGGCGGTCGTGCATGTACTGGATCTCTTCCGAGTTCCGGCCCGGGTGGTAGTACGGCGGGGCGCCGTCCTCCAGCTCCTTGTCCGGGATCGGCAGGTGCAGCCGGTCACGGAAGCGCTTGAGGTCGTCGACCGTCAGCTTCTTCATCTGGTGGGTCGCGTTGCGACCTTCGAAGTTCGGGCCGAGCGTCCAGCCCTTGACGGTCTGCGCGAGGATCACCGTCGGCTGGCCCTTGTGCGCCTTGGCCGCCGCGTACGCCGCGTAGATCTTCTTGTGGTCGTGACCGCCGCGGCCCAGGTGCAGGATCTGGTCGTCGGTCATGTTCTCGACCATGGTGCGCAGCCGGTGGTCGTCACCGAAGAAGTGCTCGCGGATGTACGCACCGGTCTCGGTGGCGTACGTCTGGAACTGGCCGTCCGGCGTGCTGTTGAGCTTGTTGACCAGGATGCCGTCGCGGTCCTGCGCGAGCAGCGGGTCCCAGCTGCGGTCCCACACCAGCTTGATGACGTTCCAGCCGGCGCCGCGGAACTGCGACTCCAGCTCCTGCATGATCTTGCCGTTGCCGCGGACCGGTCCGTCCAGGCGCTGCAGGTTGCAGTTGACGACGAAGGTCAGGTTGTCCAGGCCCTCACGGGCGGCGAGGGACAGCTGGCCGAGCGACTCCGGCTCGTCCATCTCGCCGTCGCCGAGGTACGCCCAGACGTGGGACTTGGAGGTGTCGGCGACACCGCGCGCCTCCATGTAGCGGTTCATCCGGGCCTGGTAGATCGCGCCGAGGGGGCCGAGGCCCATCGAGACGGTCGGGAACTCCCAGAAGTCCGGCATCAGCCGCGGGTGCGGATAGCTGGAGAGACCGTGGGGGGCCTTGGACTTCTCCTGGCGGAAGGCGTCGAGCTGAGCCTCGGACAGCCGGTCCAGAAGGAACGCGCGGGCGTAGACACCGGGGGAGGCGTGGCCCTGGAAGAAGATCTGGTCGCCGCCGTCACCCTCGTCCTTGCCCCGGAAGAAGTGGTTGAAGCCCACGTCGTAGAGGGAGGCGGAGGACGCGAACGTGGCGATGTGACCGCCGACGCCGATGCCCGGACGCTGGGCCCGGGAGACCATGACCGCCGCGTTCCACCGGGTCGCGTTGAGGATCTTGCGCTCGATCTCCTCGTTGCCGGGGAAGAACGGCTCGTCCTTGGTCGCGATGGTGTTGACGTAGTCCGTGCTGCGCATCTCGGGCACGGCCACACGCTTCTCGCGGGCCCGCTCGATCAGGCGAAGCATGAGGTAGCGGGCACGTTCCCGGCCTCGCTCATCGACGGCAGCGTCGAGCGAGTCGAGCCATTCCTGGGTCTCTTCGGGATCGAAGTCCGGGACCTGGCTGGGAAGGCCACCAATGATGATCGGGTTTCGATCGGATCCGGAAGCCACGCTGTTCCTTCGTGTTCGGGTCGTGTCGTGCTCTGCACGCCATTGCTGCTGCGCACGTGGACGAATGCGGTCTGTACTGTCTGGGTGTCGGGGTCGCGCCGTCTTCCATCGTGTACCGAGCCACACGGATACGTCATCTCTACCGTTGGGTAACCACCCGCCGAGAGATGGGCGCTGAAAAGGCCGGGTTCTCAGGTCGGCCAAATCGCAACCATACGCCCATGTCGAATGTCCTTCGCATACGGCCGTACGGTGATCGAAAGCCGGTCCGGCGCGCGCTCCCCGCCCCCCAAAGGGCCCAGTCGCGCGCGTCTACCCCATAAACCCCGCAGAACGCTGTGGTGTGAATCACTTCGCCCTGTGCTGCTGGGATGGTGGTCGGTCGTAGTTGCGGCGAGACGCGTTCAATCGTCACCGTTTCGACGGTCTCGGCGGCCGGGTACTTGCGCGATCCGCCCGGCCCGTGTGGACTACGCCCAATGCTCCGCGCACGCGCGGGGTTCAAAAGCATTTTCCGAAACATGACAGGAGGCAATCCGTGAGCGCGACCGCGGACCACGCGGAGGAGCGGACCAACCTTGCCGCCAGGCTGGGGTTCGAGCCCGGACAGGTGGTCCAGGAGATCGGCTACGACGATGACGTCGAGCAGGAGCTCCGTGAAGCCATTGAGGCCGTGATCGGCCAGGAGATCGTCGACGAGGAATACGACGACGTCGCCGACGTCGTCGTGCTGTGGTTCCGCGATGACGACGGCGACCTCACGGACGCGCTGGTGGATGCCATCGGGCTGATCGACGAGGGCGGCGAGATCTGGTTGATGACGCCCAAGACCGGCCGTGACGGTTACATCGAGCCGAGCGACATCAATGAGGCCGCGCAGACCGCGGGTCTGTCCCAGACCAAGAGCATCAACGCGGGCAAGGACTGGACCGGCAGCCGACTGGTCACGCCGAAGGCGGCGAAGTCCGGCAAGCGCTGATCGGCACCACCCGAAGTTCGTTCCCCACCGAGCCCTCTCCGGCCTGTTCCGGAGGGGGCTCGGCCCTGTTCAGGAGGGGTTTCTCGGGGCGTCCCGCGCGGCGCGTAGGGTTGTCCGCGTCCAGTTGAGCGAGAGCGGAAGGGAAGCAACCCCATGGCGATCGAGGTCGGCACGAAGGCTCCGGATTTCGAGCTGAAGAACCAGCACGGCGAGCTGGTCAAACTCTCCGACTTCCGCGGCGAGAAGGCCGTCGTCCTGCTCTTCTACCCCTTCGCCTTCACCGGTGTGTGCACCGGCGAGCTGTGCGCGCTCCGCGACGAGCTGCCGAAGTTCGTCAACGACGACGTCCAGCTGCTGGCCGTCTCCAACGACTCCCCGTTCTCCCTGCGCATCTTCGCCGAGCAGGAGGGCCTGGAGTACCCGCTGCTGTCCGACTTCTGGCCGCACGGTGAGGCCTCGCGCGCGTACGGCGTCTTCGACGAGGAGAAGGGCTGCGCGGTCCGCGGCACCTTCGTCATCGACAAGGAGGGCGTGGTGCGCTGGACCGTCGTCAACGGCCTGCCCGACGCCCGCGACCTCAAGGACTACATCAAGGCGCTCGAAGCCCTCTGACCCGGCCGCGCCCCCAGGGCGTCCGGAGCCGCCGGACCGACATCCGCGTGCCTCGCGTGCGATATCTGTAACTCGGCGGGAACCCGTCACTAGGATCGATTCGTTGATCCGATGCCATGCACGCCGGGGGCGCAAATCTTTACGTACCCCTCGAATCTATGGGAGGACTCGTGGGAGTCAGCCTCAGCAAGGGCGGCAACGTCTCGCTGACGAAGGAAGCCCCCAATCTGACCGCCGTCCTCGTCGGTCTGGGCTGGGACGCGCGTACCACCACCGGTACGGACTTCGACCTGGACGCCAGCGCCCTGCTGGCCAACGACGCGGGGAAGGTCGCCAACGACCAGAACTTCGTGTTCTTCAACAACCTGAAGAGCCCGGACGGTTCGGTCGAGCACACCGGCGACAACACCACCGGTGAGGGCGAGGGCGACGACGAGGCCATCAAGGTGAACCTCGCCGGCGTGCCGGCCGATGTCCACAAGATCGTGTTCCCGGTGTCGATCTACGACGCCGAGACCCGTCAGCAGAGCTTCGGCCAGGTCCGCAACGCCTACATCCGCGTGATCAACCAGGCCGACGGCAACGAGCTGGCGCGCTACGACCTGAGCGAGGACGCCTCGACCGAGACCGCCATGGTCTTCGGCGAGCTGTACCGCAACGGCGCGGAGTGGAAGTTCCGCGCCATCGGCCAGGGCTACGCCTCCGGCCTGCGCGGCATCGCGCAGGACTTCGGCGTCAACGTCTGACCGAGCTCAGCACCCCGTCCGGCGCCGTACGCCCCCCAAGGGGAGTGCGGCGCCGGGCGCGCTTGAAAAGGGGAGGCGGGCCGCTCCTGGCGGCCCGCATCGACACCGGGGAGGAAACGAACACTATGGGCGTCACGCTCGCCAAGGGGGGCAACGTCTCCCTGTCCAAGGCCGCTCCGAATCTCACACAGATCATGGTCGGTCTGGGCTGGGACGCGCGCTCCACGACAGGAGCGCCGTTCGACCTCGACGCCAGCGCGCTGCTGTGCCAGTCGGGCCGTGTGCTGGGGGACGAGTACTTCGTCTTCTACAACAACCTCAAGAGCCCGGAGGGCTCCGTCGAGCACACCGGCGACAACCTCACCGGCGAGGGGGAGGGCGACGACGAGTCGATCCTGGTGGACCTCTCCCAGGTGCCGCAGCAGGTGGAAAAGATCGTCTTTCCGGTCTCGATCCACGAGGCCGAGCTGCGCGGCCAGAGCTTCGGCCAGGTCAGCAATGCTTTCATCCGCGTCGTCAATCAGGCCGACGGCGCCGAGCTCGCGCGTTACGACCTGAGCGAGGACGCCTCCAGCGAGACCGCGATGATCTTCGGTGAGGTGTACCGCCACAACGGCGAGTGGAAGTTCCGGGCGGTGGGCCAGGGGTACGCGTCGGGCCTCAGAGGGATCGCTCTAGACTTCGGGGTCAACGTTTCGTAAAGGCGCCGCGCCCCGCGCGCGGAGGACCCCCACACAGCGAGGGATTGGGTAGGCAGTGCTCCTGAAAACCTTTGGCTGGTCGTTCGCCATCACGGCGCTCGGTCTGGCCTTGGCCGGCGTCCTCTGGGGGTGGCAGGGGCTCGCGATTGTCGGAATCCTGTCCATCCTGGAGATCTCGCTCTCGTTCGACAACGCGGTCATCAACGCGGGCATCCTGCGCAAGATGAACGCCTTCTGGCAGAAGATCTTCCTCACCCTCGGCATCCTCGTCGCGGTGTTCGGCATGCGACTGGTCTTCCCGGTCGTCATCGTCGCGATCACCGCGAAGCTGGGGCCGCTCGAGGCCGTCGATCTCGCCATCCACGACAAGGCGCAGTACGAGGAACTGGTCACCAGCGCCCACCCGGCCATCGCGGCCTTCGGCGGCATCTTCCTGGTGATGATCTTCCTCGACTTCATCTTCGAGGAGCGCGACTACAAGTGGCTGGCCTGGATCGAGAAGCCCATGGCCAGGATGGGCAAGCTCGACACGCTGTCCATCATCATCGCGCTGGTCACCCTGCTGGTGACCGCCATGACGGTGGCCACCAGCGTCGCGCACGGCGGCGGTGACAAGAGCGCCACGGTCCTGCTGGCCGGCGTCGCGGGCCTGATCACCTATCTCATCGTCGGCGGAGTCTCCAGCTTCTTCGAGGACAAGCTCGAGGAAGACGACGAGGACGAGGACGACGAGGGCGAGGAAGCGGCCGAGGCTGCCGCGGCGCCCGAGAAGAAGGGCGTCGGGACCGGCGCGGCCGTGGGCCTGGCCGGCAAGGCCGCGTTCTTCATGTTCCTCTACCTGGAGGTCATCGACGCGTCCTTCTCCTTCGACGGCGTCATCGGCGCGTTCGCCATCACCAACGACATCTTCATGATGGCGCTGGGCCTCGGCATCGGCGCGATGTACATCCGTTCGTTGACGGTCTTCCTCGTCCGCAAGGGGACCCTGGACGACTACGTCTACCTGGAGCACGGCGCGCACTACGCGATCGGCGCGCTGGGCGTCATCCTGCTCATCACGATCAAGTACGAGATCAGCGAGGTCGTCACCGGTCTGGTCGGCATCGTGCTGATCGCCCTCTCCTTCTGGTCGTCCGTGGTGAAGAACCGGCGCGACGCCAAGCCCGAGAGTGCCTCGGGAGAGAAGGCGGAAGTCACGTCCGGAGTGTGACGCGGCGCTGATTGAGGAACGCTTTCTGCGGGGCGGCCGTGGGGTTTTGACCCTGCGGCCGCCCCGTAGCGATTCGGGGCCGGATATGGGGTGGGCAAGGTGTCGTTCCTGGGGAACTGGTGGCGTGGTGGTGCGCCGAAGTACGACAACGGCGGGGCGTCGTATGTCGTCGAGCTGACGAAGCGGAATCCGGTCGTCTCACTGACCAAGCAGGGGGCGGCCACCGGACATCTGAGGGTCAATCTGCACTGGCAGATGCGCACCTCGGACCTCGGCGAGCAGCGCAGGGGCAGTCTGCTGCGGCACCCGGGCAAGCTGTTCAAGCCCGAGGTGGTGCAGGCGCAGGGCCCTGCCGTGGTCAAGATCGACCTCGACCTGGCCTGTATGTACGAGCTCAAGGACGGCACCAAGGGCGTGGTGCAGCCGCTCGGCAACTTCCTGGGCGACCTCAACTCCCCGCCGTTCGTGAAGCTCAGCGGCGACGACAGGTTCGGCTCGCCGTCGGGCGAGACGCTGTACATCAACATGGACCACCGCGACGAGATCAAGCGACTGCTGATCTTCGTCTACATCTACGACGGGACGCCCGCGTTCGACCGTACGCACGCGGTGGTGACGCTCTATCCCAGCAATGGGCCGCGGATGGAGATCAAGCTCGACGAGCGGGCCCCACAGGCCCGGTCCTGCGCCATATTCATGCTCGAGAACACCAAGGACGAGCTGACGGTGCGTCGCGAGGTGAAGTACGTCTACGGCTTCCAGGCGGAGCTCGACCGGCTGTACGGCTGGGGGCTCCAGTGGGGGCGGGGGTACAAGTCGAAGGTCTGAGAGCGGGGCTGGGGCGTGGCTGTGATGCGGGGCCGGGGTGGCGCCTCCCCGGGCGGGGCGGCGCCGCCCCCGGCGGAGCGGCGGGTGCCGGCCGGCGCTGGGGCCTGTCCTGGTGCCTGTCCGACGGGTCAGGGTCGGACAGGCTGCCCTAGCGACGCTGGAACTGTGGGCCCTGCGGCGGCAGTACGAAGGACGGATCCGGCACGAAGGGCTGGTGCTGCGTCGGATACCCGTAGGCCGGGGCGGGGGGCGCCTGCTGCTGGGGCGGCTGCGGATAGCCGTACGCGGACGGCGGTTGCTGCTGGGGCTGGTACTGGGGCGGCGGACCCGGATAGCCGTAGGTGGGCTGTGACGGGGGCTGGGCGGGCGGCTGGGGCGGCGGCGGTGGAATGTCCTGCGGATAGCCGTAGCCACCGGTGGGCTGCGCCGGGGGCGGCTGGGAAGCCACGTCCCCCGATGGCGGCGGAGCGGCCGAGAGCGGCTCCGGCATCGGGTCCGGCACATGCTGGGTAACGGCGTCGGCGCCCGCCGCGTACGTCTGCGCGTCCGCCGCGGACGGCGCCCCGACGGCCTCTTCCGGCCAGGCGCTGGGCGGCGGGGTCATGGAGGCGGGGGACTGGGTGGGGGCGGACGGGCTGCCTGCGGCCGGGCTGCCGGTGGTCGGGCCGTTGTCGGGGGACGGTGCGGCGGGGGCGGGCGCCGGTGCTTGCGCGTCAGGCGCCTCCGCGGCGGGCGGGGCCGACTGTCCGGAGGCCGGGGAGTCCTTCTCGTCCACCGAGATCCCGAACTCCGTTGCCAGACCGACCAGACCGCTGTCGTACCCCTGCCCCAGCGCACGGAACTTCCAGGTCTCACCGCGCCGGTACAGCTCCCCGCAGATCAGCGCCGTCTCGTCACCCGTCTCGGGCACGACCTCGAACACCGCGATCGGATCGCCGTCACCGTCGCCCGCCGCGTCGAAGAGGAGTATCCGCAGATCCGGTACGAGCCCGAACGTGCCGCCGTCCGACGAAGCGGTCAGCATGACCCGGTCCACGGACGCGTCCAGAGCGGAGAGATCCGCCTCGATGGTGTCGGTCAGGCTGTCGGCGAGGCGGGTCTTGGGCCGATGCCGGACCAGGCCGCTGGGATGCCGCGGCTGGTTGTAGAAGACGAAGTCCTCGTCGGAGCGCACGCGTCCCTCGGTCCCGACGAGCAGCGCCGAGGCGTCGACATCGGGGACTCCGGCCCCGGGCGTCCAGCGCAGGACGGCCCGTACAGCCGTGGCATCGAGGGGTACGTTCGACCCTTTCAGCATCGCGTGCGTCATGCCGCAATCCTGCCTTCCCGGAGGTCGCAGCGACAACGCGGGGGCCCGTCCGGCGCGCACGAGCCGCGAGGACGGACACCTCGGCGACTCGTTCGGGTTACGAGATTTTCACGCACCGGGGAACTAACGCCACTGCGGCACACGTACGATTACCGGCTGGATCCAGACAGCGAGACGCAGCGGGGTGTGCCCGGGTCCCGCATGTATTACGGGGAGATGTATGCGTCATTTTGGGCACCTTCCGCCCGACATCCGGAAGGCACTGTTCCATCAGGAGCCGGGGGAATTCACGGCCGACTCGCCGGCCCGCACACTCGCGGTAGCCCTGGGCGCCACGCTCTACAGCCCTGCCACCCGGCCGAAACTCGCCGCCGACATCCTCAAACAGTCGGCACGAGGCGTGATGTCCATGGTGCTGTGCCTTGAGGATTCCATAGGGGACGGTGACGTGGCGGCCGGCGAGGAGAACCTCGTGCGGCAGTTCGCTCTGCTCGACGAGGCCGCCGCGGCGGGCACAAACCTTCCGCTGCTGTTCATCCGCGTCCGCGAGCCCGGCCAAATCCCGGACCTGGTACGCCGTATGGGGCCCACCACCCGCAGACTGTCCGGATTCGTACTGCCGAAGTTCACCGAGGAACGGGGAGTGCCGTTCCTGGAGGCGCTGGTCAAGGCCGAGTCCGCCTGCGGGCGGCGGCTCTTCGCGATGCCGGTGCTGGAATCTCCGCAGCTGCTGCACCTGGAGAGCCGCACCGAGACGCTGCAGGGCATCGCCAGGACCGTCGACAAATACCGGGAACGGGTGCTCGCCCTGCGGCTCGGTGTCACCGACTTCTGCTCGGCCTACGGACTGCGCCGGGCACCGGACATGACGGCGTACGACGTCCATATCGTCGCCTCCGTGATCTCCGACGTGGTGAACGTGCTGGGCCGGGCGGACGGTACGGGCTTCACGGTGACCGGCCCGGTGTGGGAGTACTTCCGGCTGCACGAGCGGATGTTCAAGCCGCAGCTGCGGCGCAGCCCGTTCCTGGGGCGGGCCGAGGAACTCCGCACGGCGCTGATCGAGCACGACATGGACGGTCTGCTGCGCGAGATCGAGCTGGACCGCGCGAACGGTTTGCAGGGCAAGACCTGCATCCACCCCTCGCATGTCGCGCCGGTGCACGCCCTCTCGGTCGTCAGCCACGAGGAGTTCAGCGACGCCGCGGACATCCTGCGGCCCGAGCGGGGCGACGGCGGAGTGCTGCGCTCGGCCTATACGAACAAGATGAACGAGGTGAAGCCGCACCGCGCCTGGGCCGAGCGGACTCTGCTGCGCGCCGAGGCGTTCGGCGTCGCGCGCGAGGGGATCGGCTTCGTGGAGTTGCTGACGGCGAGCCTCCCGCAGGCATAGCACGGGAGCCGGACCGGCTCGGGAACGGGCCGGCCCGCGAACCGGCCGGGCAGGAGGCACCGGACGATGACGACGACCAGGTCCACGACAGACGCGGTGAACGAGGCGATGAGGACCACGGGCGACGACAGGGCGGAGAACGCGCCGAGCAATTCGGCGGACGAAACGATGGAGGAGACGGAACGCGTGGTGTGGACCGGAGAGTGGGTCGCCGAGCGGCTCGGTGTCTCGCTGAGCGGCGGGCACGAACTGCCGAAGCTGCTGGGCCTCGCCCTGCGACGCAACCCCAAGCGGGCCCATCTGCTCGTGTCGAACGTGCTCGGCAAGCACGTACCGCAGCGGCCTGGTGTGGTCCACGGTGCCGGCGTCGGGCTGGGGCGCAGGGTGCGGGAGCTGCTGGGGGACGAGGCCGCCGCCCGCTCCGTGGTCCTTGGCTACGCCGAGACCGCCACCGGACTGGGGCACTCCGTGGCCGACGGGCTGGCGCTCGCGCCGTATCTGCACTCCACCCGCCGGCCGGTGACGGGCGTCGCGCAGGTGGGCGGCTTCGAGGAGGAGCACAGCCACGCGACCTCGCATCTGCTGCTTCCGGAGGACCGCGACCTCCTCGCCGGGGACGGACCGCTGGTGCTCGTCGACGACGAGTTCTCCACCGGCAGGACCGTCCTGAACACCATCAAGGCGCTGCACGCGCACTTCCCGCGCGAGCGGTACGTGGTCGTCGCACTCGTCGACATGCGCTCCGACGCGGACCGCAGCCGGCTGGAGAAGTTCGCCGCGGAGCTGGGCGCCCGCGTCGACCTCGTGGCCCTGGCCGCCGGCGGCGTACGCCTCCCGGCGGACGTCCTGGCGCGTGGCCAGGAGTTGGTAGCTGCCCATGAGTCCCTCGCGAAGTCCCCGGCGAGTCGACGGGCCACGGGCGCCGAACGCATTGCCCTCGACTGGCCTTCCGGCCTGCCGGACGGCGGGCGGCACGGCTTCACGCCGGCGCACCGCGAGCGGCTGGAGGCCGGGCTGCCGGCCATGGCGGCCCGGATCGCGGAGCACTTGGACGGCGCCCGCCGCATCCTCGTCCTGGGCAACGAGGAGCTGATGTACACGCCGCTGCGGATCGCCGAGGCACTGGACACCCACGTCGCCAGCGCGGCCGGAGCCACCGCGGCGCATGCCGGCGAGCCGGGCTGGCCCGGGGGAGCCGGGGTCTACTTCTCGACCACCACCCGCTCGCCCGTCCTCGCCGTGGACGACCCCGGCTACGCGATACGCACCCGGCTCTCCTTCCCCGCCCATGACCAGCCGGCCGACGGTCCGGGGGACCGGTACGCGTACAACGTCGCGGCCGGAGCCGACCCGGCACGCCGCTTCGACGCCATCGTGGCCGTCGTGGACTCGCACGGAGACCGCCCCGAGCTGCACGCCGCCGACGGGCTGCTGGACGGTCTCGCCGAGCACACCGACCGGCTGCTGCTCGCCGTCATCCCCTCGTACACCCCGCGATCCGGGACGTCTCCCGAAGCGCCGCCCCCCTCGCACACCCCGCAAGGACAGGCCCGACCCATGCCCCTCCCCGAGCCGCTGCGCGGCCCCGCGTTCTCCTCCTACGCCGCCGACGAGGTCGGCTGGCTGCTGCAGGACCTCTCCGACGTCACGCTGGAAGCGCCCACCGAGGAGCGCGAGGAGGCGATTCAGCGCGGCGGCGCCCACTACGCCGAGTCGCTGCCCGTCGAATACCAGCCGAGCGAGCAGTACCAGGCGCTTTTCCACAGCGCGCTGCAGGCCTCCGCGAGCCGGATGGCGCAGGCGGTCGGGACCGTCACCGAGACCGTTCTCGCCGAGCGCACGAAGAGCCCGGTCCTGGTGTCGCTGGCGCGGGCCGGCACGCCCGTCGGTGTGCTGATGCGCCGCTGGGCGCAGCACGCGCACGGCCTGGACGTGCCGCACTACGCCGTCTCCATCGTGCGCGGCCGAGGCATCGACACCACCGCGCTGCGCTGGCTGGCCGCCCACCACGATCCCTCGGACGTCGTCTTCGTGGACGGCTGGACCGGCAAGGGCGCCATCACCCGCGAACTCGCCCAGGCGCTGAAGGACTTCCCGGGTTTCGACCCCCGGATCGCCGTACTCGCCGATCCCGGCGGCTGCGTCGAGACCTATGGCACCCGCGACGACTTCCTCATCCCTTCCGCCTGCCTCAACTCCACCGTCTCCGGCCTCATATCCCGCACCGTCCTGCGCGACGACCTGGTGGGCCCGGACGACTTCCACGGCGCCAAGTTCTACCGCGAGCTGGCCGACAGTGATCTGTCGGGCGCCTTCCTGGACGCGGTCACCGCACGGTTCGACGATGTCGCCGAGGCCGTCGCCGCGGAGGTGAAGGAACTGGCCGCCGCCGACCGCGCCCCGACCTGGGAGGGCTGGGCCGCCGTCGAGCGGATCAGTGAGGAGTACGGCATCCACGACGTGAACCTCGTGAAGCCCGGTGTCGGTGAGACCACGCGCGTACTGCTGCGCCGGGTCCCCTGGAAGATCCTCGCCCAGCGGGGTGCCGGGGCCGATCTCGATCATGTGCGTCTCCTGGCTGAACAACGGGGTGTGCCCGTCGAAGAGGTCGACGAACTGCCCTATACCTGTGTCGGGTTGATCCACCCCCGCTTCACTCGCGGGGCCACGGGCGCTGACGGCAAGGCGGTGGCCTCCTGATGAGCGCGATCGTCGCCAGCGACCTCGACCGCACCCTGATCTATTCGGCCGCCGCGCTGAATCTCGCCATGCCCGACGCCGAGGCGCCGCGGCTGCTGTGCGTCGAGATCTACGACCGCAAGCCGCTTTCCTATATGACGGAGACGGCGGCCGGGCTGCTGGCCGAACTCGCCGGTTCCACCACCTTCGTGCCGACCACCACGCGCACCCGCGAGCAGTACGGTCGGATCCATCTCCCGGGCCCCGCCCCGGAGTTCGCTATCTGCGCCAATGGCGGCCATCTGCTCGTGCGGGGCGAGTCCGACCGGGACTGGCAGCGCACCGTCGCCGAGCGGCTCGCCTCGCAGTGCGCACCCCTCGACGAGATCCGCGCACATCTCATCCGCACTGCGGACCCGGCCTGGCTGCTCAAGGAACGAGTCGCCGAGGACCTCTTCGCCTACCTCGTTGTGGAGCGCTCGCTGCTGCCGGAAACCTGGGTGAAGGACCTCACCGGCTGGGCGGAAGAACGCGGTTGGACGGTTTCTCTGCAAGGCCGCAAGATCTACGCGGTGCCGAAGCCGCTGACCAAGAGCGCTGCCGTCGCGGAGGTGGCCCGTCGCACCGGCGCGTCCGAGATCCTCGCGGCCGGTGACTCTCTTCTCGACGCCGATCTGCTGCTGGCGGCCGACCGCGGCTGGCGACCCGGCCACGGCGAACTGGCGGACTCGGGCTGGCAGGCCCCGCATGTCACGGCGCTCGACGAGCGTGGTGTCGCGGCGGGCGAGGAGATCGTGCGGGCCTTCATCCGCGGCGCCGCAGCCCCGGGCCGCGCCTGCTGACGCGCACGAGCACAAAGGCCGCCACCGCCAGCGCCGCCGCCGCGAGCACCACCTTCGAATAGACATCCACATAACCGGTCACCTCTTCCCAGTTCTCGCCGAGCGCATAGCCGGCGAGGACGAAGATCGCGTTCCAGATGAGACTGCCGAGGGTGGTCAGAGCGAGAAAGGTCCGTATCGGCATGCGCTCGATGCCGGCCGGTATCGAGATCAGGCTCCGGAAGACGGGAATCATCCGGCCGTAGAACACCGCCTTGGACCCGTGCCGCTGGAACCAGCGCTCCGTCTTCTCGATGTCGGAGATCTTGACCAGCGGCAGCTTCGACGCGATCGCGATCGTGCGCCGGCGCCCGAGCAGTGCGCCCACGCCGTACAGCGCCAGAGCGCCGATCACCGAGCCGAGCGTGGTCCACGCGAGCGCGGTGGACAGCTGCATGGTGCCGCGGCTCGCCGCGAAGCCCGCCAGCGGCAGGATCACCTCGCTCGGCAGCGGCGGGAAGAGATTTTCCGCTGCGATCGCCAGACCGGCGCCGGGCGCGCCGAGCGCGTCCATAAGTTCCGTGATCCAGCCGGGTGCGGTGTTTCCGATGCTTTCGATCATGTTTCAAAGCTAGGAATTTCCGGTCGGCCGCACATTGCGGTCTACCGCACAAAAGAGTGCGGTTTTCCGCAGTGTGTGCGGACGCGAGCTGCGGCTAGCGTTCTGATCATGTTGGGAATCGCACGACGCGGATTGCGTCTGACGACAGGGCTGGTGTTCGGCGCCGCGATGGCGGTGGCCGAGCTCCCCTTCGTCGTGCTCTCCGGCTTCTCCCTGCTTCTCGTCCTCGCCTGGCCGCGCGGCCGCCGCGCGGTCCTCAAGCCCGTGACAACCGCCGCGCGAGCCCTGACCGAGACCAACCGCCGCCGCCTCCGCGGCTATTTCTCGGCCGACACCTCAGACACCTACGCCGACCACCGCATGCTGCAATATCTGTCGCTGCGCTGGTCGTTGGGCCTGCTGGGCATTCTCGTCGTCAGCGCGGCGCTGATCGGAACGGCGTACGGCATCGCCTGGATCTTCTTCCTGCTGCTCGGCGAAGTCCGCTATCCGCTCACCCTCGCGACGTCGAGCATCGGCGGACTCTTCCTCCTCTTCCTCAGTCTGCAGGGCAGTTTCGGAGTCGCCGACCTGGAGACAAAGCTGGCGCGGCGCTACCTCGGGCCACGCCATCAGGAGGAACTGGAGCGCCGCATCGAGCAGTTGGCGACCACCCGCGCCGGCGTCGTCGCCGCGGTCAACGACGAGCGCCGCCGCATCGAGCGCGATCTGCACGACGGAGTCCAGCAGCGGCTGGTGGCCCTCGGGATGCTGCTCGGTCGTGCCTTGCGCGGCAAAGACGAGATGCGCGCTGACCAACTCCTGCGCCAGGCACATGAAGAGAGCCGTCAGGCCCTGACGGAGCTGCGTGAAGTGGCGTGGCGGGTCTATCCGACGGTGCTGGACGAAGCCGGGCTGCGAGCCGCGTTGGAGACCGTCGCCGAGCGCTCCGCCATCCCCGTACGCCTCGATTACGACCTTGCCGGTGAGCCGGATACCGCCGTGGCGACGGTCGCCTACTTCGTGGTCTCCGAAGCCGTCACCAATGCCGTCAAGCATTCGGGTGCCGGGCTGATAGCGGTCCGCGTCGCCCCCGGCGAGGCCGGCGTGCTCGTGCGAATCGAGGACGACGGGCTGGGCGGCGCGGATGCCTCCGGCAGCGGCCTGTTCGGGCTGGCCCGCCGGGTCGCCGCCCTTGACGGCCGGTTCCGGGTGGACAGCCCGGCCGGCGGACCCACCATCATCACCGCGGAGCTGCCGTGCGCGTAGTGCTGGCCGACGATTCGACACTGCTGAGGGAGGGACTGGTACGCCTCCTTGCCGAGGAGGGGCACGAGGTGGCAGCCGCGGTCGGGGATGCCGACCAGCTGATCGCCGTGCTGGAGCGGTCAGTTGTGACGGGAGAGAAGCCGGACGCGGTGGTCGTGGATGTGCGGATGCCGCCCACGCACACCGATGAGGGGCTGCGGGCGGCCGTGCAGATCCGGGAGCGTTGGCCGGGCGTCGGCGTGCTCGTTCTGTCCCAGTACGTCGAGCGCCGCTATGCGACCGAGCTGCTGACCGAAGACAGCGAGGGAGTCGGATATCTGCTCAAGGACCGGGTGGTCCAAGTGGACGAGTTCCTGAACGCGCTGGAGCGGGTCGGGGCAGGACAGGCGGCCTTCGATCCGGAAGTCGTGCGGCAGTTACTGGTGCGCAGCCGCCGCTCGGATCCGCTGGGCACGCTCACCGCGCGCGAGCGGGAGGTGCTCGGGGAGATGGCACAGGGCCACACCAACGCGGCGATCGCCGGCCGGCTGCATATCTCGCAGAGCGCGGTGGAGAAACACATCAACGCGATCTTCGAGAAGCTCGATCTCACAGGCACGGCGGGATACTCGCGCCGGGTGCTGGCCGTACTGCGGTACCTGGGGACGTGAGGGAGTGGAGAGGGAGAGGGAGGGAGGGGAGTGATCGTGGGACGGGAATGAGAGTTGAGGCGAATGGGGCGGCAGTGCTCGGCTAGTCTCGCCGAGCGGTTGGCTGTGCCCTCCGGAAGCCGGCCGTGACCACTGGCCGGGATCAAGAGGAGACCGAGTGACCGAGTCCAAGAGCACGCCGATCACGGCGGAGATGTACGACTACGTTCTCGCCCACAACCCGCCGCTGGACTCCGTGCAGCGGGGTCTCGTGGAGACCACGCACCGGGAGTTCCCCGATGCGGCGGTGATGCAGTCGGCGGAGGAGCAGGGTTCGCTGCTCGCGTTCCTGGTGCGGCTGATCGGGGCACGGCACCTCGTCGAGGTGGGGACGTTCACCGGCTTCTCCTCGTTGTCCATGGCCCAGGCGCTGCCCGCGGACGGCACGCTGATCACCTGCGATGTTTCGGAGGAATGGACGGCGTACGCCCGTGAGGCATGGGCGAAGGCCGGAGTCGCGGACCGCGTCCAGCTGCGGATCGCGCCCGCACTGGACACGCTGCGGGCCATGGCGGCGGAGCCGCACATCGACCTCGCCTACATCGACGCCGACAAGGGGGGCTACATCGGCTACTGGGAGGAACTGGTGCCGCGCCTGCGCCCCGGGGGCCTGATCGTCGTGGACAACGTGCTGTTCCATGGCGAGGTCGTCGACACGGAGGCGACCGGGTCGGCACGGGCGATCATTGAGTTCAACGACCATGTGATGGCGGACGACCGGATGGAGGCGGTGATGCTCACCGTGGCGGACGGAGTGACGGTGGCCCGTCGGCGGTAGGGCGGCGGGCCCGCAGGGCGCCCCGCTCACTCGGGGCGCCCGTTGCCCGATCCCCTAGCCGCAGCAGCCGCCACCACAGCAGCCGCCGCCTCCGCCCGGGGCGGGCGCGGGGGCGCTCGCGGAGCCGCCGACGGCGACCGCGGAGAGCAGCTTCACGGTGTCCTCATGGCCTTCGGGGCAGACGGCCGGGGCGGAGGACTCGGCCATCGGCCGGTTCAGTTCGAAGGTGGAGCCACAGGGGCGGCACCGGTACTCGTAACGGGGCATGGCCACAGATTAGCCGTGGCTCAGGTCAGCGCACGACGGTGCCGGGATGTGCGCCCAGCATGCCCAGCTCGGCGCGGGTCGGGGCGCCCTCCCAGTCCCCGGGCGAGGCGACCGCGAAAGCGCCGGTGGTGACGGCTCGCTCCAGGCGCACGGCCGGCTCTTCGCCATCCAGCAGGGCCGAGAGATAGCCGGCTACGAAGGCGTCGCCCGCGCCCACGGCGTCCACCGCCCGGACCGGCTTGGCGGGCCGGTGCAGCGAGCCGTCGTGGGTGAAGGCGGTCGCCCCGTCGGCGCCGAGTTTGACGACGACCTCGCCGATGCCCAGGTTCAGCAGCTGTTCGGCCTGGGCGGCGAAGGCGGCGGACGGGTCGCCGGTGATCGCTGGCGCGCCGGTGGTCGCCGGGTCGCTAGTGGTGCCGGGGCCGCCGACGGTGGGCTCGACGGCCCCCGGCTCCGGGAGCCCGTCCTCGCCTGTCGGCAGGCACAGAGGCAGCTCGTCGTGGGAGGCGATCAGGATGTCCACGTACGGGAGCCACTCGCGCAGGACCTCGGAGGCCTGCCGTGCCGTCCACAGCCGTGCACGGAAATTGACGTCGAGGCAGACCAACGCGCCATGGCGGCGGGCGAGTTGGAGGGATCCGTGTGCCGCCGCACGGGCCGTGGGGCTCAGGGCGGGGGTGATGCCTGTCAGGTGCAGTACGCGGGGCGGGGCGGCGGAAAGGGCGCGTTCGATCGTGCCGGGATCGAGCCGCGAGCCGGCCGATCCCGCGCGGTAGTAGTGCACCCGGGTGAGCTCCGGCAGCCGCGGCTCGAAGAGGATCAGTCCGGTCGGGGCGTCCGGGTCGGTCGTGGCGCCGGAGACCTCGACGCCTTCGGCCCGTAGCGTGCGTAGTACCAGCTGTCCGGCCTCGTCCGCGCCGACCGCGCCCGACCAGCGGACGCGGTGACCGAGCCGGGCCAGGCCGATCGCGACATTGCTCTCCGCGCCGGCGATGGAGACATGCATCGTGCCGCCGAGCTTCAGCGGGCCGCTGCCCCGTAGGGCGACCATCGTCTCGCCGAAGGTGAAGACGTCCGGCCCTGGCTCCTGCCCCAGACTCTGCTCCGGCCCTTCATTCCGGTGCCCCGTCCGCTGCCCGTTCTGCCTGCTCATCCCGCGCACACCGCCTTCACTCCTTCACCCCTTCACCTCGCGTTCTTGGCCTGCGGCCGGCCGCAGGGCCGGGTCACCATTCCGCGAACGCGCCGTCCGCATAACGCCAGACGGGGTTCCGCCAGGCGTGGCCCTTCTCGTCGGCTGCCCGCACGGCAGCCTCGTCCACGTCCACACCCAGGCCCGGACGATCGGTCCGCAGCAGCGATCCGTCGTGGAAGCGGAACGGTTCCGGGTCCGCGACGTAGTCCAGCAGCTCGGCGCCGCGGTTGTAGTGGATGCCGATGGACTGCTCCTGGATGAGGAAGTTCGGGGTGGTGAAGGCGACTTGGAGGCTGGCGGCCAGTGCGACCGGGCCGAGCGGGCAGTGCGGGGCGAGCTGCGCCCCGTACACCTCCGCGAGGGCGGCGATCCGGCGCAACTCGGAGATGCCGCCCGCGTGCGAGATGTCGGGTTGCAGGATGGCCACCCCGGCTTGCAGCGGAGCCAGGAATTCCCGCCGGGTGAAAAGACGTTCACCGAGTGCCAGGGGGATGTTGGAGGCGTTGACGAGGTCGGGGAGGGTCTGCATGTAGTCGGGCAGGACGGGTTCTTCGACGAACATCGGGGCGTGTTCGGCCAGCAGGGGGAGGAGACGGCGGGCATTGGCGGGGGAGACCCGGCCGTGGAAGTCGAGCCCGAAGTCCCGTTCCTCGCCGAGTACTTCGCGTGCGGTCTCGGCGCGCCGCAGGCATTCCCGTACCTCGGCGCGGGTGGCCACGGGAGTCATCCGACCGCAGCCGTTCATCTTGACGGCGGTGAAGCCCGCTTCGAGCTGCGCGGTCAGTGCGTCCCGGATGGCCTGCGGTTCGTCGCCGCCGACCCATGCGTAGGCCCGGACCCTCTCGCGGACCGGCCCTCCGAGCAGCTGATAGACGGGTACGCCGTGCCGCTTCCCCTTGATGTCCCAGAGGGCCTGGTCCAGCCCGGCGACGGCGGACGACAGGACGGGGCCGCCCCGGTAGAAGCCGCCCTTGGCCATGACCTGCCAGTGGTCCTCGATGCGCGACGGATCCTGCCCCAAGAGGTACTCGGCCAGCACCTCCACGGCCGCCCGCACCGGCTCGGCCCGCCCTTCGACAACCGGTTCGCCCCAGCCGACGACGCCCTCATCGGTCTCCACCCGTACGAACATCCAGCGCGGCGGAGCGAGGAACGTCTCGATGCGGCTGATCTTCATGGACCGGACCGTCCTTTCGGCAACGCACTCATGCGTGTTCCCGGGCGTGTTCCCAGGTGTATCCCAGCACGGCGTCCTCTCGCAGACGGCGTCCTACGAGATACGGACGGCGCTACGAGTGGTTGCGCGCGGACATGTCCAGCAGTTCGAGCATCGAGACATAGGCGCCGTCGGGGTCCCGCTCGCGTACGGCCTCGACGACCTTGGCGTGCACGGCACGCGGCTGCTCGAATTCGCCGCTCGCGCGCACCGCCCGATCGCGCTGGATGAGCACCGGCACGATCACCCTGTGCATCTGCGCGTAGAAGCGGTTGTTCGACGCGGCCAGCATCGCCGTGTGGAAGGCCGCGTCGGCGCGCACCAGCATCACCGGATCGCGGTCGGTCGCGGCCATCGCGCGCAGCGCGGCGTCGAGGGCCGCGAGATCGTCGTCGGTACGGCGCTCCGCGGCGAGCGCCGCCGCGGCCGGCTCAATCGACCGGCGGAGTTCGAGCAGGTCGGCGAAGAAGTCGGAGGAGGCGCCGGCCGCGAGCTTCCAGCGCAGCACGTCGGCGTCCAGGAGGTTCCACTCCTCTCTGGGGCGGACGAATGTGCCGCGCTTCTGGCGGGCGTCGAGCAGGCCCTTCGTGGACAGCACCTTGATCGCCTCGCGCAGCACGGTCTGGCTGACTTGCAGCTCCGCCATCAGGTCCGGCAACGCGAGGGTGTCGCCCTCTCCATAGGTGCCGTCGAAGATCCGCTTCGCGAGCGCTTCGACCGCCACTTTGTGGATCCCGCGTCCCGCGTACGAGGCGGTGTTCCCCAACTGCCTCATGGTGCTGCTCCCTGGTCAGGTTGCGGCGTCCCCCTGTGCGCCCTGGTAAAGATCTGCGCGTTCGCCCGGCCCCGCCCCGGCCATTAATCGGCAATTAACACGCCCCTTCATTGACGCGCTTCTTCATGAGTAAGGGCGTACCGGGAATTCGCACCTCGGCACGCCCCTGACCTCATGACCTCATGACCCTCCGCTCGGAGGGGGCGCGACCGCGTCCTCGCTCCTGCCGTCGGCGAGTTCGCCGCGCTTCCTGTGACGTTCCTGCTGTTGCCTGGCGAGCGACGCCTGCCGCGCGGCCGTCATGCCCGGTGCGGGGTGCATCCGCCCGCGGTCGAACTGTTCCGCTTCCGAGGGGTGCCGGGCGCGCCAGTACGGATTGTTCTCCGGTAGGCCGCCGCTGACCCGTCCGTACATTCCGAATACCAGCAGCATCAGCCCGACCACAAAGCTGAACAGCACATTCTGGATTTTGAAGGCGAGGAAATTGGCGTCCGTCTGCAGAAGTGCCAGATTCACGAATCCGCTCAGCAGGAAGAGCACACCGAACACGATATTGGCGGTGGAGGCGAAATTCCCGCCGATCACCATGCAGCCGAAGAGCAGAGTTCCGACGACGATCGAGAGCACGCTCAGGGCGCCATTGGTGTTCAGGCCCGCGAGGGTGTCGCCGCCGGTGTCGAAGAAACCGATGTTGTGAGTGAGGCCGAGGATGCCGAACGCCACCAGCACCAGGCCCATCAGTCCCGCGCCGATGCGGTAGACCTTGCTGAGCCGGTGATCCACGGGGAGATGCTCATTGAGCCGGATGTGGTGCACCTTCATCCAGCGGATCGGGTTCGTGGGTCTGTGCAGGACCTGGTCGGGAGCCTCAGTAGCCATAATCCGGCCTCCTTCACGCAGAGGTGCCCGGGCCGTACTTCCCTCCAGGATCCGCCCACCCGCCGCTTCACGCCATCGCGCCCGGACCCCCTGTGCCCCCTGGCGAACGGTCCCCCTGTACCCCCCGCGCCCGGACCCGGCGGTCCCACTCCTTGAGCCCGCCCCTTGAGCCCGCCCCTGAGTCCGTCTCCTGAGCCCCCGCCTCAGCTGCCGGTACCGCCCGCGCCGCCCCGGGCCTCCCGGATTTCCTGCACCACCCGGGCCGCCGTCTGCCGTACCGCCTCGGTCTCGGTCAGGAAGTGCCACCAGTCCGGATGCCGCCCCTCCAGGCCCGCGACCGCGCGTTCCAGCCGCGCCACCGCTTCGTCCAGCGGTCCGGCATGCCGCGGATCCGGGGTGCTGCGGCCCGCCATGGCCAGCCGCTGGGCGTCCCGGACCGCGAAGCGGGTCCGGTCGATCTCCTTCTGCCGGTCGAACGACACCGAGTCCAGCCGCTGCAACCGGTCACCGGCCGCCGACACCGCGTCGTCGGTGGTGTTCAGCAGCGCGCGGACGGTCGCCAGCAGGCTCATGGCGTCCGCCCAGCGCTGCTCGTCCCGTGCCTGCTGCGCCTCCCGCAGCTTGATCTCGGACTGCCGGACGGAGTCCGCCGCCTGCTCCGGTACCCGCTGGAGGTCCTGCCAGCACGCCGCGCTGTACCGCCGTCGCAGCTCGCTGAGGACCGGATCGACCTTCCCGGCCCGCGTCGTGATCGCCTGCGCGCGGGTGCGCAGCGACACCAGCCGCTTGTCGATCTCCGCCGCCTTCTCCGGCAGCCGCTCGGCCTCGCTCCGTACGCCGTCGGCCTTGCGCCGCACCTCGTCGGCGCGCCGGATCGTTTCTTGTACGCCGTGCTGCCCGGCGCCCTGATTGAGCTTGGTCAGCTCCGGGGCGAGCGCCGCCAGCCGCGCCGCCAGGTCATCCGCCTTCAGCCCCTGCGCACGGACGGCGTCGAGCGCGTTGCTCGCCGCCAGCAGTGTCTGGCGGGCCCGTTCCACCGCCGGGGCGAGCCGCGCCAGCTGCGTCTCGGCGGTCTGCAGCAGCGGCCCCAGGCCCTGCGCGAACCTGTCGAGCTCGCCCTTGACGCGGTCCAGCTCCTCCTTGGCCCGCGTCAGATCGCCGCGCGCCCGCGACGCCGCCGCGGCATCGAGGTCGTCGCGGTCCAGGTCGTGGGCGTCGACGGCGGTGATATAGCCCTGGCTGACCTCGTCGATCCGGCGGCCGAAGGCCTCGTAGTCCTGGGCGGCCCGGCGCGCCGACGGCGAATCGTCGACCGCGGTGATCGTTTCTATGGAGATCCGCAGATCCCGGTGGGCGGTGTCCAGCTCGTAGAACGCCGCCGCCGCGGCATCCTTGGCAGCCTGCGCATCGGCCCGCTGGCTCTCCCCGCGCCCGAACCAGCGGCGGGTGCCGCCACCCGCGAACGCGGCCGGCGCCATCGCGGCCAACAACGGCAACGGCAGCAGCACGAGCGCCACGACATCCCGGACCGGACCCCCACGGGGTCGACGGCGTGCTCGCTGCTCATGCGGCTGCGTGTGTGTCGCCGTCACATCCCTCTCCCGATCGGATCGCTCCAGGGCCGTCATTCTCCCACCCGCGGAAACGAACGTGCTGGCCGGTAAGTTCGCAATTCGCGCACGGGTTTGCAGTGCAGGCCTGCGGGCAAGGTAGTCTGTCGGCTCGGCCAGGGCGCATAGCTCAGCGGTAGAGCGCTGCTCTTACAAAGCAGATGTCGGCGGTTCAAATCCGTCTGTGCCCACAACGGTAAAACGCCTGGTCAGCGGCCCTATCAACTGTTCCAGCGGGGGCCGCTGGCTTGGTCAAGAGTCCACTAAGAATCCACATCTCCAATGGATCATGCGGACGACCGCCCGTCGCAACGCAGCCGCCCCGCTCCCGGATCCGGGAGCGGGGCGGCTCGTTGACGAGATGGGCCGTGAGGCGGGACCTATTCGCTGTCAGCATCCTCGGGGGCGGACACGATGAAGCCGCGAAGCGGCGGACCCTCGTCACTCCCAATCGCCATCTCAGCCACCCGCAAGGACGCTACGAGATCGACATACTCCGGGTGAACCCACTCCATGACAGTCCTCTCGTCCGCTGGTGAATCAGGCTACGCGAATCCCTTGGGCTTCGGGATGGGCACGATCGGGCCGCGGTCGTCGGAGTGCTGGCAGTTCGCCGCCACGCGTACGCGGTCATCGTCCGGCCGGCGCCACATGTTCGGGTTGATGGAGTACCCGGCCTCCTCGATCAAGGACGTAGTTCGTGCGATCAGCGCCGCGTCATGGCGGGACGGGTCGGGGGACTCGGGCCGGTGGTGCACAACTGCACCGAGCCGGCTGCACAGCGCGGCATAGATCTCGGTGTGCAGAATGAGGGCGTGCCAGCCCTCATCTACGGTCCGGGACGGAACCAGGCGAACCTCGGGGAACAGGGCGCACGCGGCTACGAACGCGAGCGCCTCGTTGAGCACGGCGGCCGCGACCAGTCCATGCATCTCAGGGTTGTTGTCCGCGATGGTGGTCCTGACAGCCTCGAACTGTTCGTCGGTCAGTAACTCGCTGGCAGACTTGCTCATGGTGCTCTCCTTGTGTGGTGATGCCTCGCTTTGGAGGCCCGGTCCCGTCCCGGTCAGCGATCCGGCCAGATCACGACTGACCGGGACGGGGTTTGCGTACGGCCAGCCGCCGCCATAGTGAGGTTGCGGCGGCTGGCCTTCCCGCGGCGCCTCGGGGGTCGCAGCGCCACGGAGTCTTAGGGGCTCAGGATCGGCGGGTCGCCCGGCAGTCGGACACCAGCGCCGCGAGCCAGGATGCGGCCCACCGCCTCAGGCACCGCGCTAGGGCCAACCGTGCCGCGCGCGCAGATCCCGCACACGGTGATCCGGATGCACGGGCCGCTGGCAGAGTCGATCTGCACCTCGCGCAAGTCGAGATTCGAACCGCAGGCGCACGAGTCAGCCACGGTCGCCCCCGATGATGCCGACAACGAGCATGACCGGATCCGGGCGCTGCTCGTGGCTCACGGGGCAACCCGCATCGTGTATTCGTCCAGCAACCACAGGCAATCTCTGGCGAGCAGTTGGACCTGGACGAGACCCGAGAACGTACTGTCACCGAGCCCCTGCCTGGTCTGCCGCTCGATACCGTCAAGGCGTGCCGTTCTCCGGTGCCAGTCGATGCCGCCGCGCCACAGGCGCTCTGCCGCCTGGCGGGCGGACGGCAGTAGCAGGGCAATGTGTCCGCGGAGCATGCGTTCCAAGTCGACAATCTCGCCGGCGTGCATCGAGCTGGTGCCGCTACGGAGCGCCGCGGCGATTGTGGCCTCAATGGTGCCCACGTCTATCGGGTCTTCAGCGGCTGGCGCCGTCGGCGCGGCCGCCTGTTCGTCCACGGCACTCATGGTCATTTCCTGTCCACTCGTGGTGACTGAGGTAGGCCGAGCGTAGGGACTGAACTAGCACACACACAATCCCTCGACGTGAACTAGCTCAAAAGAGTGGCCGTGTGGGACCCTCGGCGCATGAGCACCCCGAATCTCCGCCTCGCCGAGCACTACCGCCAACAGATCCGGGACGGGAAACTGCGCCCAGGAGACAAGCTGCCCACCGTCCGTGACATGGCCGAGGAACACGGCGTCGCAACCGCCACTGTGCGCGCCGGCCTCTCATGGCTCCGCACCGAGGGATGGATCGTCACCACGCAGCGCGGCTCATGGGTCGCCGACGAGGTGGTCAACACCGCGGCGCCCGCCGACCGACTCGAACGCATCCGCCGCACCGGCTCCGTTCTCGGCGACGGCGAGACAAAGCGCGTGGTGTCTGCCGCGCTCATCATCCCGCCGCTCTACGTTGCCGAACTTTTCGATCAAGACCCGCGCGAACAGGTCGTTCGTCGCGAGTACGTCATCGGTACCGGCGCGCAACGCCTCGCCCTTGAGGTCGACTGGTACCCGGCAGCGTTCGCCGAGCAGGTGCCCGACCTCCTCGGCGCCGAGCCCGGACCGGCCACCGCTGAACACCCCGGCCGCGGCAACGATCTGTTGCGGCAAATCGAGCAGGCCACCGGACGAACCGTCACCAACGGACGTGACGCCATGCACGGACGGACAGCCGACCAGCGCGAGGCCGGACACCTCGGCATCGCCGTCGGCGCCCCGATCCTCGCCGGTACGCACGAGTGGAGCGACGATCAGGGCGTCATGGTCTATGGCGAATGGTGCCTTCCGGAACGGCTCACCATCGGCTACGAATACAAGATCTAGGATGCTCGGCAGATGAGCGCCCCACCTCGTACGGAGAGGTGGGGCGCTTGCGTATGAGCGGGTCACGGTCGACGGCGTTCCGGGGCGAGGATCGCAGGCGGCGCGCTGGTCGTCGGGGATGGATCAGGTGACGGGGCCCCGTCGCGGCGACAGACAAGCGCGTCGGGATCGTTTGCGGGCGGCTGGAGCGAGTAGCCGTCTGGGCAGGTCTGGCCATCCTTCCCGTCACGGCCGTCGGTCCCGTCCTGACCGTCGACTCCGTCCCGTCCTTGTGGGCCTGCGGGGCCTGCGGGACCGGCCGGGCCGGGAACGGTACTGTCCGCGCCGGGCTGCCCGTCGGCACCGTTCTGGCCGTTCTTGCCGTTGGTCCCGTTCTTCCCCGGCTGGCCAACTCCGTTCGTGCCGTTCTTCCCCGGCGGACCCTGCTCCCCTCGGGGGCCGGGGATCGGCACCGGCACCCGCGCCCGATCCCGTAGGCCGTCGATGGCCTGAGATGGGTCCGGCGCGGCCGGCGTCCGACCCGCGGCTTTCACCTGCGCGCGGAGTGTCCGTACATCAGCGGCGAGGGTCGTCACAGCCGATCCGCGCCGGTCGGCCTCGGCGGCGAGTTGGTCGGCACGGTCGGCCTCGGTCGTGATGCGGGCCCAGATGACGATGACGGCACCGGCGAGCGCGACGAGGGTGCAGACGAGCGCGAGGGAACGCCATCGGTGCGCAAGAGCCCGCTCGGTGCGGGTCACGGGGTACCTCCGAGTTGGATCACGAGGGCACGCAGCCGGATCAGCTCTGCCTGATCGGCGGCGCGTAGCGAGTGGGACTCGGTGAGCTGAAGGCGGAGCGCGTCGCGCTCCTCCTGTAGGTCTTGGGTGAGGGAGCTGTAGCCGGTGATGGCGTTCTCACCGCGCTTTCCCACGAACGCCACCACGCCGCCGACGACCGCGCCCACGCCCACGAGCAGGCTGCCGAGGGTGGTGGCGTCCAAGGCGACTCCTATTCGGGCAGGGACGTCGAGCCGATGCGCGGCGTGTGGCGAGCGTTGTAGCCGCTGAGGAACACCACGAGCGGCGGCACTATCAGCGTCGCGAGGTGCTGCAACCACGCAGGAGCGGAGCCGAGCAACTCGGCGTCTCCGACAGTGGCGTTGAGAACGGTGATGGCGACGGCGGCGGCGACACTGCCGAGCGTCGCTGCGCTCACCTTCTTTTCGACGGGGGCGGTTGGCATGGCGTGTCTCCTCACTTGAGCCTGAGCTTTTGACCGACGCGAATCACGTCGGGGTCCTTGAGGCGGTTGAGCTTCACGAGCGCGGCCACCGTGGTCCTGAACCTCCTGGCGATGGCGCCGAGGGTGTCGCCGGACTTGACGGTGTACGTCGAGGACGTGCCGCCGGGCTTCACCTTGAGGCGGGCGGCCACGTCGTCCCGGTACTCGTCCATGTCCGCGAATCGCTCGCCGCGGGGGTCGATCTTCCCCGGCTGCCACTCCTTGTGACCGATCACCGACCGCGCCGACCAGCCATGCGCCCGGCACAGTGCAGCCGCGGCCTTGACCATGGCGTCGTACTGGACGGCCGGCCACGGGTCGCGGCCGTCGCCGAGGTTCTCGCACTCGAAGCCGTAGAAGCGCGAGTTGCCGTCGGTGTTCGCCTCGTTCGCGGGCGGCGGTCGGTCGCCGTACGACTCGGCGATGACGGCACGGAGGACGTCGTCGTCGCCGAGTCCCGCATGGTTCGCCCTGCCGTAACCGACGACGTGAACGGTGCCGTCCTTGGCGATGACTCCGTGGCACAGCGGGCCGGGCAGGGAGCTGTAGCCCTTGCGGCATATCGCGACGGTTGCGTCAGTCCCGGATGTCACGGTGTGGTGCATCATCACGCCGTTCATCGGGCCCCACGCGCCCTTGCTGTTGCGGTTGTGGTGTTCGGCGTCGCCGACGATTTCGACGGTCAGGCCCTCGGCCCGCAGGGCGGAGATGAAGCGGGTGAAGGTGAGGGGAGTTGCCATGGCGTTCCTTTCAGAGTTGGCGAGCGAATCGCGGGGCGGACCCGATGGAGCCGCCGCCGCCGAACTTGCCGCCGGTGGTGGCGCCCGCGGTCCGCTTGGTCTGGATCTGGATCTTCAGATCGGGGGCGTTGCGGTACGGGGAGAGATCGAGGGTCACCGTGGGCAGCACGTACGTCAGCGAGGCGGGGACCGAGCCTGAGCCAATGACGGTCGTGTCGTTGACGACTACCTGCCATAGGCCGCCGGTGTAGTTGGGGCTGACGTAGTCGCCGATGAAGACCAAGCCGAGGGACAGCAGCGCCGTTCGCGGGCTGATGATCGTTTCCCACGTCGTTGAGAAAGACGTGCTCGTGTCGTCGTAGACCATGACCCGGCTGTTCGTCGGGTAGAACGGGACCTCGTCGACCTCACGGCCGGAGCGCTCCAACCGGTCGAGGCGACCCTCAAGGATCGCGAGGCGCTCCATCGGGTCGCGGCTCTTCGAGTACTGCGGCATGTCACACCGCCCCGCACATGAGGGTGATGCGCTCCGCGCCGGACGTGGCTGTGGTCTCGATGGACAGGATGCGTAGCTCTTGCTGGCGGCCGGCCGGAGTCTTTTGATCCGGCTCGATCACGAACAGCGCCACGTCCCCAACCGAGTAGCTACCGAACACCGGGTCGGCGTCGGCCATCACCTCGAACGTGGGCTGTACGTCCGCCTGCGACCGGGCCGCCACGTCCGCGCGCGCGAGGCCGTCGATACGGGACTGTTCGAGGACATCCGAATACGTCGTCACGGACTCCAGCAGCGGGTACCCCGCGGCCAGTAGGTCTGTCGCCTGCGCCGTGCTGGTGAGCCGGGCCTCGCCGTTGCCGGCGCCGAGCGCGCTGACCTCGGTCGCCAACTCAACACCGTTCTCCGGCCACTTGTAGTCGAGGATCGACGGCTCCGGCCCACCGTTGGAGAACACGAGGCCGCTCTCAGCCGCGCTCTGCCGGCCGCGCCGCGGGTACCACACCCGGGCCCGTTTGACCCTCGACGGTGGGTCGTTGTTGGCGGGCTGCGTCCAGAACACATCGACGCCGAAATCAAACCCGTCGTCGGCCGCGGCGAGGGCGGCGATTGCGTCGTAGATCACGGGCCGCTCGTAGCCGTAGTAGGCAGCCACACGGTTGATGCCGGTGGGCGACTCGGCGGCAATGTTCGAGACGGTGATACCGATCTCGCCGTACGGCTGGACGTTGGCGTACCGCAGCAGCGACCACGCCAGATATCGCTGATCTGTGTACAGTCGCTGGCCGTCCGGAACGTAATCGGTATCGGTGATCAGACTGGTATCGGTGGCCAGTGTCGTTTTGACGGTGCGTCGCTGGTAGTACGACATGAACTCGGCCGCTTGGATGCTGCGGCCGGTGGTGGTCGGGTCGTCGCGGGTCCACACGATCCCGGCCCACACGATCACCCCGTCTCGGTCGACATACAGCGCGGTCCGGGACGGGCGCGTGGCGGTGTCGGGGTCGAGGGGGATGGTGTCGTCGGTGTACGGCACGAATGCGGACAAGGTGCCGATGCCGTTCAGTTCCGTCGTGTACTTGACGTCGCTGAGCGGGAGCTCGGCGAGGACTGCGTCTGTGACGAGGTCACAGAACAGGTACGTGTAGGTGTGGGCCATCACGCACACCGCTGGATGCGCAGCCACGAGTCCGTACGCATGATCGTCGCGGTGGTGTCCGATGCGGCCTGCGCCCACTGCACCACGAGAGACCCCGCGGTGCCGGCGGTCCGGAGGATGCCGCGCAGATGCAGCGTCTCGTCTACGGTGTCCGCGCCGTATGAACGCGGCTGGACGCTGACGATGCTGTTGGGGTTCATGCGGATGGTGTGGCCGCCCGTCGCCACGTTGGCCGGTACGTCGCGGCCGTAGCCGACGGCGGACCATGAGCCGTCGGCCGATGTCGGCGCAGAGAGGGCGACGTTGACATCACCGGTCGTGCCGCCCGAGTAGATCAGGTAGGCGTCAACTGTGTATGTGGCGAACGTAGCGACGGGCACGGACAAATGCGGGTCCGCGGACATGGTGACCGTGGATGCCCGAGACGTGTCCGCGCTCTTCCTGGCGAAAGCAAACGCACCGCTACCGAGGGCGAGCGGCACGACGGTGCCATCGGACTTGCCGTAGACGAACAGATCGCCGTCGACCAGATACATCGTCTGGCCGGGGTGCGGCCGGTTCGGGTAGGTGTTGAGGGTGGTCGGCAGGATCCCGCCTGCGGCAACGCTGTAGTTCCGACTGTCGGTGATGTTGCCGGCCGTGATGCTCGTGACCGAGGGGTTTACGGTGACGCTCGCGAGGATCTGTGCGTTATTCGGCAGCGTGGGCAGGACCGCGGCGCCGGCCGACGCGGCGTACGCACCCTGGATCACCTCAAGGCGCCATTCGTTGGCGCTGCCGCTGGTCTCCGCGTCGTACACCGACGCGACGACCGCGTCCTTCCGGTACTGCCCGGCCCCGCCCGCCGGGGCGATGGTCAGGATTTTGTCGGCGTCGTTGACGCATGTGTATGCGCCGTAGCCGCCTACGTCGTGGTTGTCGATCCAGCAGAACCCGGCCGACACGATCACGGTCATGTTCGGCGTGGCCGCGGCCCGCACCTTGAGTTGATAGTTCTGGTAGCTCGGCTTCACGCCCTGCCGGATGCGGAGCGGCGTCGACTCATCGGCCAGAAACCCGGGGTAGCACAGTCCCGCACTGATCGCGCCGAGCCGGTCGTTGCGAGCAGGGTAAGAGCCTGCCTGCATCCATGCCGGCGGAGTTACTTCGGCCATTGCTGGCCTCCCTTCCTACAGGCTCGTGTCCCGCCACGTGACGGTGAGCAGGCTGGTTTGGCCGGGCGCGCCCGGCAGGGCAGCGCCGCGGTAGGCGATCTCGTTGTCGCCGGGGGCGAGGACGGGCCACGTCGAGCCGGCCCGCACCCAGTCACGGCGGGGCGTCGATCCCATGAGCAGGACCGACCGAGTGCGGGTGTCGATGAGCAGGAACTCCCCGGTCTGGAGAGTTCCGGTGAGGCTGAGCGTCGCGCCCGTCCCGGCGTCGTCGGCGTCGTCCGCCGAGCCGACCAGCTCGACGACGGGCGCGGCGACGGGGCCGTCAATGCGCAGCACGGGGTACGCCTCGGAGTCCCCGGCGTTGGTGATGGTGAGCCGGCCGGACGAACCTGCGGCGCCGTACACCCGCGGGAACGCGAGCGGGTACGTCCGGCCGGCGCTCGGGCTGTAGGCGGTGGTCGAGGCGGTGTGCTCGGCGAGGGAGTACAGGCGCGGGTCCGGGCAGTAGATCTCAAGGGCGGCCTCGCCCGTCCGCCACAAGTAGTGGGCGTCATACGGGATCGCGCGCTTGCGCACCTTGCCGTAGGCCAGTAGATCCCAGTCGAGGAACTGGAGCGGCGCCGGAACCCGGCCCGGCTGCGTCGCCGCCCGCAACGCCACCTTGAGATCCCGCAGTTGGTACGGGTCATCAGCACGGATCACCAGGCCGAGCTGGATGGTGCGGGCCCCGGTCACGTCCGGTCCGGAGTACGCACCGTGCTGGAACGGCCGGTCGGTGTCGTCGCCGCGGACCTCGGGCATATCGTCCACGCCGGTGACGGACTCGACGCCGTACGGGCTGCCGGGACCCATGACCAGGTCACCCCATTGGATACGGCCAACGGCCTCTGAGGGCATGCTCATCGCCTCCCTACGAGGCCCTGCCAGGACAGGGCACGCAGGATGCCGTCCGGGCTGGCGTCGGTCTGGTAGAGGTTGAAGGTGTTGTTCGTCGAGCCGGCCGCCGCTCCTGCGTAGGCGCCGCTGAGCGCACCGACGGCCGGGACCCCGGACGCTGCGCGGGTCGCCGCGGTGGCGAGAGTCCCGGATGCTGCGGCTACGGCGCCGGTCGCGCCGAGCATGCCCCGGCGCAGGCCCTCGGCGGTCTGCGCGCCGATGTCGGCGAACACCCGACTCGGGCTATGGATCTTCAGCTTGGATTTGATCGCCCGCACCATCGAGACGGCGATCTTCTCCATCTGCCGCTCGATGCTGGCCTGACTCCGCTTAAGGCCGTCTACGAGCCCCTGCGCGGCGCGGACACCCGAGCCGTACATCTGGTCTGCCACCGTCGAGCCGACCTTGCCTGCGGCTGTAGAGAGCTGCGATTGCAGCAAGTTGATGCGGGCGAGGTCTGCGGCAGACGCGCGGGATAGTGCGGTCGCAGTGGCGCTACCGCTTTCGACTCCGGCATCGGTGATCTGCTGCAACAGATCGGCGCGCAACCCGCGCTTGCGGAGCGCGGCGATCTGATTGGCGAACGCGCCGGTCTTCTTCAGCGCCTGTTGCAGACCGACGGTAATTGCGGTGACGCTGTTCACGTCGGCGCGACCCTCGGCGATATTGGCCTCGCCGAGGATTCGACCCTTCGTTTCCGAGGCCAACTTGTCGCGTTCTTTGGTGATGTCCGTCAGTTTCTTCGTGGCGGCGGCGAGGCTCTTTGCCGCGGCGTCCCGACGAGCGGCCAGCCGGAGAATGCTCGTGTTGTCACGTTCGATGCGAGACAGCAACGAACCGAGCCCTGAAGTCTTCCGGCGATTCTTGGCGTTGATTCCGATAGACCGCTCGATGAGCGTCGTAACCTGTCCCAGTTTGCTTTTGAGGGATTTGGTGCTTGCGTCGATTCCATCGATGAGGCCCCGGATCAGGGTCTTACCGGCGGGCGTGAGCAGCGTGGCGTCTCGCCTCGGCGGTCCCTTCCAGTCCGGGATCATGTTGGTGAGGCCGTTGAGAACGGATTGCACGCCGGGGATCGCCGACCGGATCCCGGTGATGAGGCCGCGGACGATCGACGTGCCGGCATTCCACAGCAGGCCGCCGAGGTTGCCGAGGGCGCCCGCGATCCGGCCGGGCAGGCCGCCCACCCATGACACGGCCTGACTCATGCCGGACCGGATCATGCCGGTAAACCGCGCGGCTGCGTCACCGGCGAGGGACGCGATCCGGCCCGGCAGACTGGCCAGAACACCGAGGGCTTTACCGGGCAGGCTGGCCAGCCACGAGACGATGCCGCGGACCATGTCCGGGATGACGCTGTGTCCGACGAGGTGATCGTAAAGCCATTCAAAGCCGGAACTGATCTTGTTGACAAACCATGTGATGGCTTTGATCCCTGGGGCCATGTATTTCTGTAGGCCGCTAATGAAGGTGATCAGCTTTTGAAGCGCCGGAATCGCGTATTTGGTAACGGCATTGACCGCCATGGCGAAAAGCGCGGAGGCCAGTTTTACGATGGGTGGTATGAGGGGGACGATCGCCGGGAGGAGTTGATTTATAACCGTCATGCTCAATTTCGTGAGCTGCGGAAGAAGGGGGGCTATGGCAGACAAGAGATCCCCGCCGGCTTTTCCGACTTCACCCAGGGATTTCGCTATCTGCGGCATCATGGGTTGCAAAGAATTGAAGATCACAGATAGTTCATCAAGGTTACCCTTTATCAAACTGGCTATGATTTTCACCAGCCCACTCAGCACGGGGGCCAAGTAACTACTCAAACCCACGGCTAGCTGCGTCACTACGGGTGCGAGCGACTGGAACAGCCGACTCAAGGCGCCGAACACGGGCTGAATGGCAGGGAGCAGGGCGGCGACGATCTTGCCGATTCCGGTCAAGAGCGGCGCTAGTGCGACAACGAGCTTGCCTACCGCGCCCGCCACAGACGCGAGTAGCGGACCGAGCGCACGTATGACGGGCTGAAGAGTGGCCCCGAGGGCCTTGATCAACGTTTGTGCCGGCGGTCCCAGCTTTTGCAGCACACCGCCCACGACGCCGAGGGCCTGCCCGAGGAGCGGCCCGGCTGTCGTAGCGAGTTGCGACATCGTAGAGAAAAGGCTCTTCAGTCCTCCCTGCACTTCGGGACCGGCGAACGCCTTTTTGAGGCTGTCTGTGATTTTCGAGATGACTCCGAGGAATCCGCCGCCGCTGGTCTGCGCGGCAGAGAAGATGGAGCGGAAGATGTCCGCCACGTTGCCAGCTACGTGAATGAGTTGCCCCGCCAGACTCACGGCCGTTTCAATGGCGCGCTCCATGGCGCCCGACTTGAAAGCCGTATTCATTTTGGCGGAGAGCTGATCCAGCTTCTCGCCCGCGAACTTACTCAGTCTCTGGAATGCGGGCGCGGCAGCGGCGCCCACCTGCCCGAGCCCCTGCACCACAATCCCGGGCAGTTTCGAGAACTGCCGCATGCCTGCCGTGGCTCCCTGCAATGCCGTGCCGAGGGTGCCGTCCCGGGCGAGCGTCCGCGCCGCCGACAGGGCACTCTGAGCCATCCGGTTGAGGGTGCCGGCCGAGGTGTTGAGGGCCTGCCGCAGCGCGGGCAGGGTAGCGCTCGCCGTGGCCTTGAGCTGAGTATCAAGGCCCGCAAAGACCTTGTCCTGGACACTGCGCCGTAGGGCGTCGAGCGCGGGCTGTGCCTGGTGGATCGTCTCGACGAACGCCCGCGCATGCGGTGAAAGCTTGGCGAGTGCCTCGCCGTACTTGGTCGCGGCCTCGGGGTCGAGGGCGGCCGTGACCGCGTCGCCCACGCCCGTCATCGCGAGTTTCAGCGTGCCGGCCGTCGCCGCCACACCGAGCACGCCCGTAGCGGCCAGCCCTGCGGCCGGGGCCATCTGCTGGAGGGCCGCCACGGCGCCCGCGGCCACTGGCACGATCGAGCCGACCGCCGTGCCCACCCTGGCCAGCGTCGCGGACAGGCCGCCGAGACCGCTTGTCATTGCGCTGAGCCGGCCGAGGGCGCCTCGCAGGCGCTCCGTGTTCTCCTCGGCGTCGTGCACCTCGACGTGCACATCGATCTCGGGCTCGACGGCGTCCACCGCGGTGGCGGCGGCGCGGATGTCCGCGAGGTTCGCGGCTGCCTCGGCGACGGACGCGCGTACGTCGATGTCGGGGTGTGTGCGGGCGAGGCGCTCGATGTGGGGTTCGAGCCGATCCATCTGCCGGAGCGCGTCTTCGATGCTGATATCGACGCCGATGCGCTGGTTGCCGAGGCGCTGGAGTTCCCGCCGGACGCGGTCTAGGTCCCTGTCGAACCCGTTGGAGTTGGCGTCGATTTCGACGGGTGGGATGTCGTTCGTCGCTGCCTGCACCCGGCGTTGCAGGGACTCGCCGAGGGCCTGCCCGACGGCGGAGCCTTGCCGGGTGGCGTCCGCGACGATCCCCGAGGTGTTCTGGAGATCTACTTGCAGGTGGCTGACCAAGTTCGGCAGGTTGATCTCATCGGCCATCGCGGTCACCTCCTATGCGCGGCGCATCATGGCCAGCCCCACCAGGGAGCTACCGTCGGACGGTTCGGGACGCTCCGAGCCGGAGCGGTGCGCGGCTCGGTGCTGGTCAGCCAGCGTCATGAGCTGGCACAACGTCATGTCCCAGAACTGGACGGGTGGAATGTGGAGGGCACCGACGGCGAGGTAGTAGCACTCAGACCAGGGGAAGGCGTCACCGTCTCGACCGGCCGGGCGGCCGCCGCCGCCTCGCCGTTTCCCTCGGCGCTCTTGAGGGACTGCTCGAACGCCTTGGTGAAAGCGGTGGTGTACTCGTCGAGCCGGCCGGGGTGCAGCAGGTCACCGAGCTGTTTGCCGTCGCGCCGCTTGTAGACGATCTCCGTCACGTGGCGTTTGCCCTTGGCGTCCTGGTGCTCACGGATGTGCGGCTCGAACTGGCCGCTTGCGACGGCCCCGGCGCCGATGATCTCGATGAGCGGGCCGAACGCGGCGCCGTCCGCCCGGATGGCGCCCTGGACGGCGGAGACCGACCCAAACCGCGCCTCGATGAGGGCGAGGCCGCGGAAGCTGTAGACGAGCGGCAGTGCGGTTCCGTCGGTGAGAGTGATGGTGACGCCCGGTGCGAGCAGGTCAATGCCAGTAGTCATGGTGGGTACCTCGGTTCAGTGCCGGGTTTCGGCCTGCGGATGGTGCGGGGCCGGGCGGGCGGCGGCGTGGGATTGCGGCCCGCCCGGACGCTTATGCGATGGCGGCCGCGGTCTCGTTGATGACGACGGACAGCCACTTGCCGGTAGAGATCAGCGGCACCGCGCGGGCCTCGACCTCGGGGGTCTTGTAGTCCTCTTCGGCGAGGCCGATCGTCGGGAAGCTGGAGAGGATGCACTTGTGTAGAGCGAAGTGAACGTCTCCGCCGATGAGGTCGCCGCCGCTGATGGGCGTCACCGCTTCGAGCTTGAAGGGGCTCGGCTTGGCGGTGTTGTCCATCTCCCATGTGCTGGTTTCGACGGCGCCGGTACCGGCGTCAGTGACGGTGCTAGTCACCAGCGCGGCCATCACATCGAGGCTCAGCTTGGCGTGCGGGAACGAGACCGAGATGTTCGAGATCGCCGAGTCGCTGTCGAGGAGCGTGTTATCCCCCCGCAGTTCCTTGACCTCGACATCCCCGGAGATCTCCACTTCCTTGATGCCGGGCACGTCGATGAGCGCCCCGTAGGTCGGGGTCCCTCCGGCGGGGTCGGCGGTGAGCGGCGCGATCTTGCAGTCCTGCACCGCGTACAGCTTGGTCACTCGGCTGATGGCCATGGTGTTCGTCCTTCCTGGTGCCGGGGTCCGGCCCGGATCGGGGGTTACTCGGTGGGGGCGTCAGTGCGCAGGCCCGCGGGGTCCCACGGCGGATCAGACGGCGAGGTAGGCGGAGTCTCCGGCGGGATGTCGCCCGGCACGGTTTCCAGCACGCTGCCGGGGATCAGCGCGGCCAGAGCCTCATCGACCGGGCCGGCGTCTTGCTCGACGATGAGGCCATCGAGCAGGTAGTAGAGGTAGCCGGGGCGGCCCTCGATGGGGAACACGCACACCCCGCCCGTCTGTACCTCGGCGTCTGTCGGGACGCGGAGCACCGGCCGGCCGACGCGGGGAGGGAGCCGGTTGCCGAGGCAGCGCACGACCTCGTCACGGTCGAGGGGGACGTATATCGGGGGCATGCTCATGCGGGGATCACCTCGGCGCGGGAGAGGGGGCGGTGTACCTCGACCGTGATCGAGTGCCGTACGCGGTTATCGGCGATCGGAAACCGGTCGATGCCCCGGACGCGGACGGCAGTCACCGGTACCGGGGAGTCCGGGAGTTGACAGCCGTGTAGAGCGACGGCGATCGTCTCGGCGAGGCCGTACCGCTCGGAGTTCTTTGCCAGGCGTGCGCTGACCTTGGTCCGGGCGCGCTGGATGAGGTCGACAGTAACGATCTCGATGACGGTGATCTCGGCGTCGGGGTCGCCGAAATCGCCGGACGCTGCGCTGTTGATAGTGATGTCTTGCGACTCGATGAGTCCGTACGGCTCGGCCTGACCAGGGCGGGGTCCGTCTCGGAAGAACGGCACGCCGGAGCCAAGGGATTCGAGGTGGGCCTTGATGGCGCTCTCCGTGGTCGCGGCCATCAACGCCCCCTGAGCTGTTCGAGGTTCCGGCGGAAGAAGAACTCCGTACGCTCGACGGCCGGCCGGAGGAAGGGCCTCGGCTTGGTCCCGGGGTGGTTGACCTTGGCGACCGGGTGAGCCGCGCCCGGCCAGTAGAGGGCCTTGCCGTTCTTCGGGGTGATGACGTGCGGCGCGGTGCCGAACTCCACATCCCGCGCGTAGTTGACGTTTGTGCCGACCTCGTAGCCGACGCCCCGCCCGTTGGTACGGCGGGCGACGATGGACGACCGCAGCCGGCCGGTGTCGACCGGCGCGAGGCGCCTTGCTTCGTTCTGTACGTCGGTGCCGGTCCGCTCGACCGCCTTCCGTACGTCGGCGGACATGCGGCCGAGGTAGCGCCGTAGGCCCCGCTCGTAGGCGCGAGTGTCGATGCGGGCGCTCGCCGAGGCGTCGAAGTAACGGGCCATCACACACCCCCGAGCAGGCCGAGGCCCGCGTTCACGTACGATGCAAGCAGCGCGTCGACCTGCGTCGAGCCGGTCGACGCCGAGGCGCTGACGGGATCCGACGGGGCGTCGTCGGCCTGGTCCTCGATGCGGACGTTGTTGCCCTCGTCGTCCACGTCGAGGCTCGGGTCCTGCGCTGCGTCCGCGTCGGACGGGGCGGCCTGCGCCTGGATGTGCGCGGAGAGGAGCGCGGTTGCCTGCGCCACCACCGGCGGCGCCGCGGCGTAGCCGAACTCTCCGGCCACCTCGACTTGTTCGGCGCTCCAACCGTCGAGCAGGCCAGCCCATCCGCCGTTCCACGACTCCGCCCCAACGACGAGATCGTCATAGCCACCCCATGCGAGGTAAACGGCGTCGACCTGTCCGAGCAGGTCAGACGACGTGACGCGGTAGGCCGACGACGGGAGAGACGGGGCGTCGTCGGCCCCGTCGGTGACGGGCGTCACCGACGAGACCGACCGGACGCGGCGCGGGAGGAGCACCAACCCGCCGGGCGCCACGTCCCCCACCACCACCATGGAGAGGGGTTCGAACTGCTGACGCGTGTAGGCAGTGATCCGCTCCATGGCAGCCTCAATCCACGTGGTGACCTCCGGGTCGGTTCCGGTGCACCCCGCGGATCGGGCCTGCGCCACAGAGCAGTACACCGGCGTCAGTCCTCGGTGCTTGCGGCGGCGTCGAGTTCGCGCTTGACGCCCTCGGTGATCAGGCCGCCCTTAGCGACGATCTGCCGGGCGTAGCCGCCGGGGTGTGAGTGGACCACCGGGCCGGTCGGCTCGCCGGAGCCGGCGGCGTCGAGAGCCCTGAATGCGTCGTCGGGTGCGGTCTGGCCGATGTCCCATCCGGTGCCGGCCGCGTACTCCTTGGTGCGGACGGCGGCGGGGGTGGGCTGCGGCTCGGGCTTGCTGCGTGTGGCCATCTCTGGCCTCCTCGCGATGTCGTGTCGGACGGGGACCAGGCGGATCAGGTGGCCGCAGCGAACGTGATCTTCACGAAAGCGGCGGGGGTATGGACGGCCACGTTCGCGCGCCGCTCGGCGAGAATGACCAGCGTGTTCGCGGTGAAATAGTCCGCGTGCGAATCGGTCATGAGGATCGTGATCCCCTGCCGCTCCCACAGGGTGGCGCCGGTCCGGTAGCCACCGAGGAGCGCGGTACCCGCGGTCATGGCGACGGTGGTCACGACGGTGAGGCCCCACAGGCGCGTGGGGGCACCGGGGTCGGTCACGTTGGCGATCACACGAAACTGCCCGTTGGCGTCCTCGTCGAGTTCGATGTCCTGCCAGTCGAGCGGGTTCATCACGACGGCCGTGGGCGGATAGAGCGCCAACTCTCCCTGTGTCTTGGCCTTCCGTACCGTGATCAGCTTGGCGTCCGTCGAGCCGACGCCGGGCTGATACGTCCCGATGCCGGGCGTCGTCAGGATGCCCTGCATCTCGGTCGTGCCGTTGCCTGTGAGGATTTCGCGGTCGAGCTTGTACTCAAGGCCGTAGGTGAGCCGGCCGTTGATGTAGCCCATGAGCTGCGCGTTGTCGTCCGCGGCCTGCCTCGTGATGGGCACCCAATGCGCCACGGTCTTGAGGGTGGTGGTGATCAGGTCAAAGGTGAACGGCCCCGTCTTGGGCTTGTCGGCGCCCTCGGCGACGACCGCCGCCTTGTTCCATGTGGACTGCGGTCCGGACGTGTCCCGCATGTATTCCAGCGTTGTCCCGTCCGAGGTCTGCCGGTCGAGAAGGTTCGCGACGAGCAGCGGGAAGTCAGGATTCTGCGGGATGATCCCCGGGACCCTGGTGTTCTGCTGCGGCTGCGTGCCGGTGGTGACGGTGCCGGCCGGGGCGGCGCGGTGGTCGACGGAGAACTGCCCGCGCTTGCCGTTGGCGCGGAACGATTCCAGCGCCTTGGACCGGATGAATGCCTCGGCCACAGAGACCGGGTGCTGGTTGCCCTGGTCGTCGGGCTGGTGACCGGGCTCGGTGCGGCGGCCCTGCTGCGGGGCGGGGTCGCCGGCCGGGAGAGATGCGGCGCGCAGCGAACGCAGGCGGGCGTCCCGGGTGTTGGCCTGCTCGATGGCGGCGGTGAGGTCGTCAGCCCGCTTGATCAGGTCGTTAAGGTCGCCGTCGTAGTTCTCGTCCTGGAGAAGCTTGACGATCTCGTCGCGCTGCTCGGTGAGGGTCGGTGCCCCGCCCTTGATGGGGTAGATCGGCCGGCCGTCCTTGCGCCGACCGATGGGGCGAACGCGGTTGCTCATGGCGTTGCCTTCCGGTCCGTGGGCGGGTCGCAGCCGCCCAGATGTCTGGGGTCTGCGGTCCGTCTTTCACGGCCGGTGGATCGCGCCCGGCGGCGCCCGTGGCTTTTACGTCCGGTACGGGCTGCCCGGATCATCACGGTGAGAGTAGATCGAATGCGGTGATGCGCGTCGCCGAGGGGTGCGATACCGGGCGACGACGGGCGTCTACCTGCGTCGTCGGCTGCCGCGCGCCCGGCGCGGGAGTGTCTGGTACGAGCGGGTGCGGCGGGCCCAACGACGCGCGAACGGCTGCCGGGTGGCGAACGCCCAACGCCATTGGGCCCTACTGCGGAAGCGGCCCATCACTCGCCGCCGATCGTCGTCAGCCGCAGCACCGCCGCCCGGCGCGCCCGCTCGGTCAACTTCCGCTGCTCCTCCTGCTCGTGAGCGAGCGCCGAGTCCCGGCCGTGCTCACGGTCGTACGCGGCCAGCCGCTCGACGAGGGTCGGCTCACCCGTCGCGGCGTACAGCTCGCCCAGCGCGCTACGCACGGTCTTCAGCTTTGATCCAGGCACGGCCGCCATGCGCGCCGTGATCTGGCTGACCTCGACGAGCCGGGCGGACCGGATGTTGTTGAGGACGTCGTCACGGTCCTCGTCGCTCATCTCGGCGAGCTTCTCCCAGTCGGGCAGGTCGGTGCGCACGAACCCGACGGACAGTTCCCGGGCCGAGCCGCTGCGGGCCATAGCTCGCTTGTCGCGGCCGTCGGCCGTGTCGTCGTAGAGGCCCTCGATGTGGAGCAGGTTCGACTGCTCGTCCGCGCGGAAGGTGCCTATGGGAGTGAAGGGGCTATGCATCCACAGGTAGGCGTAGCTGCCCTTGTCTATGCCGCGCTTGAAGACGCCGGGCTGGAAGGTCGTGCCGTACGAATCCCTCTTGCCGTACTGGCAGGCGATGCCGTTGAAGCTGCCATCCTGGCTCGTGTCGACGCGGAATTCGGCGGTGTCGAAGATGCGGAACTCGATCTCTGCCATCACTGTCCTCCCTTGAGCTTGTGCTCGGCGTAGACCTCGGCCACGCCCTGCATGACCTTGGTGTGGGACGGGGACAGACGCGGCGCGTACCGGTACACCGCCCGGCCGGTCTTGTCTCGGCCGTCGTACTCGTAGATCACCGCGCCGCCCCCGAATGACATGTGTCGCGGCAACCCGCCGTCCGCATCCGGTCGTACAGCGATGTCGTCCTTACCGTCGAACGGCCCGCGGCGCACCTCGCGAAACGGGACACCGGGCGGGCAGTAGGCGCCCTGATACTGGGCGGTGCCTGCGGGTTGCAGGATGGCGCGGACCTCGCCGCGCAGCAGCGTTGCCACGTCAGTTCTCCTCGAATTGGTAGGTGAGGGTGCAGCGGCACTGGATCGACTGGGAGGCGGGTGCCGTCGGGTCCGCGGGCCACCGGCTTTTGGTGAGCGTGAACCGCTTGTTCAGCGGCACGGATCGGCCGTTCTCCTCGCGGTGCGTCTCTCGGGTGCGCTGGTCGTTGGTGGCCAGCCATGTTTTCCGTACGGCGCCGGCGTCGAGGGCGGCCATGTGTGAGGCAGCGTTGTACCCGCCGACGGTCTCGGTCCGCGCGATCATCGTCGCCCGGAAGTCGGACAGGTTGCTGAACACCTTCTGAATCCGCGCCCGCAGCTCAGGCACCGACTCACCCTCGGCGACACCATGCGCGAGGATCTGCGACCGGATCACCTGCTCCGTCGTCGCGGTGACCCGCCCGGCAAGTTCGTCGATGCGGTCCCGCAGAGCGTCGGCCACCGCCGGTTCGTCGAGGTCGAAGGATGCGGAAATCGAGGCGCCGCCGCGCCGCCATGCGCGCTCGACGAACGGGCGCAGCACCTCGGCCGTCCGACGCCGCCAGTACCGGCCGTCGAACAGATCCCGGACCTTGATGCGCTCCTCCCACCCGGCCGGGCCCGTCGCCACGTCGAGATCCGTCATGCGGTCCGCGGTCGTGGTGTCGGGGTTCGGCGGGGCGAGACGGATGGTGTCCTCGCGGGCGAGGGCACACGCCTGCTCGCGTATCTCGTCGAGCCAGTCGGCGGACCGGTTCGGTTTGCCCATGAGCCGGTCGAAATCACGGAGCACGCGGGTGGCCTGTTCCTTGGCGAGGGTCCGCACCGCGGCACGGCCTGCGCTCTCCAGCACGTTATACGCCGCGTTGATCTCGTCGGGGGACGGTGACGACGGGGCGTCGTCGGCGCGTTCCAACTCGGGGCGACGGGGGGCCGGACGGGCGTCTACCTGCGTCGTTCCGAACAGACGGGCAAGTGTGTCCTCGACGGCCTGCGCGACGACCTGCCCCATGTCCGGGGCCCGCAGGCGTGAGAAATCCGCGTCCCACGACCGGACCGCGTCACCGGCCGGCGCACCCTGGACGGGGGCGAACTGTGCCCGGTACGGCGTGAGGGTGTGTTGCCCGATCCCGTCCGGCAGGGGGTCGTAGCCGAGGACCGCGCGGGCCTCGTCGACCATGGTGATGTCGGCGTACATCGATGCCCTCGCGCGGTTCGCCTTGCTGTCCTGAGCCTCTTGCAGCGCCTCGACGCCGGAGAGGTCGAACTCTGCTTCTTCGGCGTCCGACGGGAGTAGGACGCGGTCGATCTCCGAGCCGATGATCTCCAGCTTCGGCTTGATCGTCTGCGACCACAAGGCAGCTACCGCCGCCTGCTGGTTCTCGTAGGTGCTGCCACCCATGAGCACGTCCCGGCGGACACCGAATGCCATGGCTACTTCGTCGGCGTTCGCGACGCGGGATTCGAGGTAGTCCATCTCCTCGGCTGTCAGCCCGACCCGGACGTACTCGACGCCCTTGCCTTGGCTGCCGGGCGGTGAGGCGACGAGGAGTGTCTTGCCGGCGTTCTCCGGCCCCTGCATGCTGCTGCGCCACGATGCGCGGGTTGCGGCGAACTGCTGCTCTGTCTGGTCACCGACGTACAGGACACCGGTCGGCGCGGCTCCGTTGGCGTAGGACTGGCGCTGCCACTCACGGGCGTAGGCGTCCATGTCCACGGCGTGCCGCGCCGCCTTCCAAGGGGCGAGGCAGCCGAGCGGGTCGAACGGGTGCGGATACCTCAACCACAACATCTCTTCGGGCAGCACGGGGACGCGTTGCCCGTCGGCACGGTTGATGACGAACCCGACGATGTCCGCCGTCGTTGGCCGAGCCGCGATCGGCTTGTTCACCACGACCTGAACGTCATCGAACACCGGATGCGCCTCGCCGATCGGGCCGAGGCCGGTCTCTCCGCGGTCGAGCCAGACGAACGATTGCCCGGCCAACTCGCCCTGTTGCAGGATGAGCGACTTGAAGACCCTCGCGCTCATCTGGGGGTTCGGGCGCTTGTTGAACAGCCTGGCGACCTCGTGACCGTCGATGGCCTCACCATCCGGCCGGCGCACCACCAGCGGCACGGACGACCCGTTGTCAGCGATGGCCGCCACGCACCGGTACGCCACCGCGGAATGGGCGTAGCCGCGGGCCTCGGCGTCGAGGTCGAGGGTCAGGGACTGCTGCCCGCCGATGCTGGCGACGGTGATCGGGCGGCGGTCCCGGATGGCGTCGAGGCCACCGCCCGCGGCGCGCCGACCCATGGCGGCGTCAAGCACGTCTCGGAATCGTCCCACTGGAGGCCTCCTATGCGACCGCGGCGAGGTTGCCCGCGGGGGCGAGCATGAGATCGGTAAGCGCCCAGACGAGGGCGTCGAGCCGGTCAGGGGAGTCGTCGCCCGGCACCCAGGTGGCAAGCTGCTCCTCGACGGTGGGCAGGCTGTTGACGATGTGCGCGGCTCGCTGCTCGAACAGCGCGGCGACCGGCTCGGCTCGGGTCGCCTTCCCGCGGCTGGCGTGCACTGTGCGGTAGTTCACTGTCGGATCTACCTGTCGGACCACCGTGCCGATCCACTCGCCGCCGTTGTTGACCTCGGCGACGATGGCATCGGCACGGTGTGCGTGGTACGCCTGCACCGCGCGACGTACCGCCTCGATCGGGGGCATCCGGCCGGACAGATCATCGAGCACGTAGCCGTGCTGCCGCATCGTGCGGTTGAGGTCGGGGACGTACGCCTGCGAGAGTCCAGCCACGATGATGCCCATCTCGTCGGCTTCATCGGTCGAGGTGGCCGCGGGGTCCACGGCGACGACCAGGCGGGCCGTGTTGGGCATCGCGCCTACGCGGGTGGCGTCGAGCAGGCTCCACGACCAGAGTGCGCCCTCAACATCCGTGATCAGTTCGCCGTCCAACTCTTGCCGTTCGAGGCGGGTGCCCGCGTACTGCGCGATCAACTTGGTGCGCATGAGGGCGGGCAGGTGGATCGCGTCGCGGGTTCGGCCGCGGGTGACGTGCACGTCGTCCCGGCCGACGAGGTCCCGGATTTCGCGGCGAGGCTTGGGCGTGGTCGACGCGATGTAGTGCGGCCGAGACCCGATGCGCAGCCCCATCGCGGAGTGAGTGATCGCCTCGCTAAGCCGGCGCATGGCGGCTGCCTCTTCCATCCAGACGAGGCACCGGTTACCACCAGCGCGCAGCCGCTCGACATCGTCCGGGGAGTGCGCGCCGAACAACTTGGCCTCGGCCCCGCTCGGCCAGCGGGCGAACGTGCCGCCCGCGGTGGTGCGCAGCATGACGCGCGGGTCATGACCCTTGAGCCCGGACGGGCCGTTGACGCACGCCTCGACGGCGTCACCCTGCGTCGGGGCAACGATGGCCATACGATGCCCGCCCTTGAGCCGCGGGTCGCACGGGGGCCCGTTGACGTGCTCGACCATGTAGCGGGCGCAGCCGTCCGTCTTACCGGTGCCTCGGCCGCCAAGTTGGAGCCACCACCCGAGGGTCTCGATGTGCTCGGGGGCCACCTGCCACGGGTACGGCTGCCATCTGCCCCACCGCTTCGCCCAGACCTTGGCCCGTAGTTCCTCTTCCAGCAGGGCGAGTTCCTCGGGGCTCATGCTGGCGAGGCGCTCGTCTAGATCATCGAGCGTCGTCATATCTCGGCGAGTTCCTCGGCGAGGGCCTTGATGCGGGCGGTCATCTCGTCCGTGACGGTGACGTTCGCCCGGATGGGTGCGTCGCTTCCGATGGTCTTAGCAGTGCGTTCGAGGGCCTTGATGATGACCTCGGCCGCGCGGGCGTCGCCCGCGATGGCTTTGGGCATGAGGCCGTCGATGATGGCGTCGAGAACGGCGAGTTGCTCGCCGCGCCATGCGTCGAGGTGGGCGGCTGCGTCTTTGCCGTAGGTGGCGCGGGCGCGCTTCCACGCATCGTGGGCCGTCTTCACGTCGCAGCCGAGGCGGTCGGCAATCTCCCGGAATTGCAGGCGGTCACGGGTACGGAGGATCGCTACCTCGTCGGCACGGTGCGCCCCGAGTGTGAGGTTCTTGTGTGTTGCTGCCATGTCCGCTCGCCTCCCTGGTGGGGAGGGTACGGATTTTCGGCTTTGCCGGATCTTGAGGGGTGCGATACCGGGGGACAGCGGTTCCTGCCGGGCATGGGTCGGCCCCACCGCGACGGGGGGACGCGGTGGGGCCTAGCCAGTGTGGCAGTGATCCAGCTGCTCGGGGTCAGTTGCGCAGGCCGCGAGTCTTGCTCTTCGACTCCTTCTGAAGTCGCTCAGCGGCCTTCAGGGCGCGCTCGGCCGTGTCGAAGTCCCCGCGGGCGATGGCGTCTCCAGCAGTGTCGCAAAGGGCACTGCCCTCCCGGCTGAGAGACGTGGCCTCGCGGACCGTATCGAGGTCGATGGGGCGTCGGCGTCGGAACACAGTTCTCCTCGGTTGGGTGTACGGGTTTTCAGCTCTGCGCGGTGTCGCCGGCGCTGTATCAGCGCGCCGGTTGGGTGCCCTTTTGGACCGAGTAGCCCCCCTGCCCGATCTTGGTGATGGTCGTGTTGTTGGCGTTGGTGTTGGCGTCCTCACCTGCGGCAACAACGCCAACCGGCCCCTCGTCAGAAGGGGAGGGGAGAGGCGGAAGGTCATCACGGTGGACGCCCGGCCCGTTCCCGCGGGTGGTCCGTACGCCCTCACGAACCCGGATGTCCGCCTCGGCGAGGAGCGCCCGAACCTCCTTGGTGGTGGAAGCGCAGAACACGTCACGCAGGACGGTGAGCAGCGCGCCGCGGTCGTCGCCGACGGCCTTCCATACCGCGGCGAGAACGTCGACGGGCTCGGCGTCCTCGGCGGCCTGCTCCCCCTCGTCGAGCCGGCCCGCGTAGTAGGCGGCGGCCAGTCCCCCGCCCGCGGCCACCCATATCAGCGGCCGGGTGCCGTCGAGGAGCATCACGGTGAACGCCCCTCCCGCGACGGAGCCGACGAGACGTTTCACGCCGGTGGCGGGGCCGTCCGCGCCGAGCCACTGACTGTATGAACGGGCCAGTGCCCCGGCCCCGTCGCCGAGCCGGGACAGATGGTCACCGGCGCTCACTGGACGCCCCCTGCCCACCACGCGCCGGACAGGTTCGCGAAGTTGGCCAGCGGCACCGCAAGCGCGCCCGCCACACCGGCGTTGAGGCCGAGCAGGATTCCTGTTGTGCTCCCCAACACGACCTTGGCTTTGGGGATCTTCTTCGACCACTTGAGGGCGCCGATGAGGAGCGCGGTGGCGAGCAGCACCATCACGTACCCGCCATCTGTCAGGGGGACGATGCGGTGCGAGGTGGCATTGTGGGTGTGGCCGCCGACGCCGTATACGAGCCCGGCGTCCCCGATGGTGTTGCCGCCCCATAGGACGATGTGGCCCGCGCTCCCGAGCAGGCCGCCCGCACACAGGACGACGAGGACGCCGTAGAAGCCAGCGAGGATGTAGGGGATGAGCGCGGGGACCTTGTGGCCTTCCTTGATCCACCAGCGTTGGACGACTACGGCGAGGATGATGGTGCCGGCGGCGGCGCCGCCGAGGCTGACGGTGGTTGCTCCGAGGTTCATGGGTGATTCCTCAGCGGTAGAGGGCGGCGGCGAGGGCCGCGAGGGTGAGGATGACGGCGGTAGTCGCGGCGGCCGGTCCGGCGTAGCGGCCGGGGTCGCGGCGGGGCGCGGTGCGCACCAGCCCGACGAACGCGCCAGCCGCGGCGAGCGCGAAGAACACGAGCGCGAGGGCGGGCATCACGCGGTCCGCGGCGCATGCAGCGCGGGCGGGTAGTCGCGGAGCGCCGGTTCGTGCTGCTCGACCTCGGCGCGGAGTTGCCCGCGGATCGTCGAGTCGCCCACGCGGCCGTGCCCGGCGGCGATGAGCGCGTCACGCATGGCGGCGGTGCCGGGCCGGGTGCCGCCGTCGTACAGGGGTCGAACGGCTGCGCACCGGGGGTCGCGGTAGACGATCGCGGGCGCCGCCTCCGGCTCGGCGGGCGGAAGCTGCGGGGCCGGAGCCTGGTCGGGGATCGGCGGGACCGCCGGGGCCGGGGCCGGCTGTTCCTTGACGCGCTCGACGACGGGGGCGTCAGCCGGGGTGTCGACGCTGGTCGACGGGGCGGCGACGGGCGTCGCTGCGAGGTGGAGCAGATGGCCGAGCACGAGCGGCGGCACGCAAGACACGGTGATCACGAGCCACGCGGGGGCGTGCGGGGTCGCCGACCAGTGGCCGGTCACGAACAGGTGACTCACGGGCTGTGCGGCCATGGCGGCGCCGAGGGCGAGCCATGCGCCGATGACGGCCGAGGTCTTGCCGGGCGCGCCGGCCGGGCGCCGTGAGGCGACGACCGCGGCGATACCGGCGTACGCGGCGAGGACGGACGCCATGCCCCATGCGAGGCGGGTGTCCCATCCGGCGAGTACGCCGAGGTGGTGCTCACCTGGGGCGCACATGACCATGACGAGGATGGCGACGATGGGGCGGCCGGCGTCGGTGAACAGGGTTGCCCACCAGGGGATGCGCGGGGCGGGTGCGGTGCGCTGCGGCTTGGGGGCGGTGCCTGAGATGCGGCGGAGCAGGCGCCTGCGGAGTGTGGGGCGGCTACGCTTTGCGTCAGCCATGGAGACTTCACCTCTCCTGGTCAGACCCCTGTTTCGGTGTAGGCGCACCGGGCGGGGGTCGTTGTCGTTGAGGGGTCGACGGGCGTCGTCGGCCCGTCGGAACGCCCAAAGGGTACCCCTTGGACTAGCTCAAGAGTACCCCTTGTGTGATCCAGGCGCGGTGGTGAATTCCCGGATGGGGGAGATGAGTTGGCCGGTGAGGTTGAGCGGGTGCGTGCTGCGCTGCGCGCCGTCGAGGAGATCGAGGACCCCGCGGAGCGGGCCGCCGCGTGCTCCGAGTTACTGCATGCGTGGCCGCAGCTGCACCGCCAAGTGGCGGACGTGCGGCAACAGGCGGTTAACGAGGCGCACGATGATCGCGGCATGACGTATGTGGCGCTCGGCCGGAGGATGGGCGGGATCACGGGCGAGGCGGTTGGGCAGATCGCGCGGGGCCGAGGGCGGGCGCGTACCCCGTCGGACGGGCGTTGACGTGCGTCGTCGCCGCGACGGGCGCACGCTGGCGGTATGGCCGAGCGTCCGCCCGTGGTGGTGCATCCTCCGTCGCCGTCCGGCGGCCGGCGCGTGACGGTCGACGCTGAGATCCTCGGTATGGCCTACGGGCCGGGCGACCTGATCGAGTTCCTCCGGCGGGCGGGGATGGATCCCGACGAGATCCAGCTCGACGACCGGGCCCTGATCGAGTGGCGGGGCGGCGGGCCGGACGTGTGGATGTGACGGCGCCCCGCCTGTCCGGGGACGGGCGGGGCGCTGCGGTGGGTGGGGCCACTGGCCGCGCCAGTCGGCCAGCGCTCCGGCGATGATCTCCCCATTCGTCGCCCCTGGCTCCTCCGAGAAGTCGAACCAAGTCTCGTTCAGCCACTGGGCGAACGGCCGGGCGGACTCCTCGGGCAACTCGCGGGCCTCGATGACGTATTCACGGATCATGTCGTCGTCGACCGGTTGCACGCCGGGTCGAACGTCCTCGGGCGCGGCACCAGCCTCGTCGGCGATCTCGGCGAGCGCGTTGGGGTCGAGCGTGGGCATGGCGCCTCCCTGGTGTTGGTGGTCGTGCGTGAGTGCCCCGCCGCGGAGTCGAACCGCGAGGCCCGGCGCTGGGGGCGCCGTCGGGCCGGCCGGTTGCGGGACGGCTGGTCAGCGCTGCTTGGACTCTTCAAAGGCGCGGACGCTGGCCACTGCGTCTCGCTTCGTTCCGAACTCTGCATCGGCGGTGTACTCGCCGGGGTACGTCAGCATCCAGCGGGGTCCGGACGGGAGTCCGGTAGCGCGGGGGTTCTCTGCCGGGCAGTTCTCTAGTCCATAGATGCCACTCGCGGTGTGAACCTCGTAGCTTCCAGCGGCGATGCGCTTGACCTTCATGACCCCTCCTACGGCCTGCCTCATCAGGGGTCGGCGGCCAGCCCGCACCCGACGCCCCGGAGGGCGTTTCGGCTTGTCAGGTTGCGTCGGGCGTTTACCGGTTCACCGCGTCCCAGATGGCACGGCCGACGGTGCCCGGCTTCGCGTCGGGTCCGGCAGTCCGGGTGGCACCGAAGCGCATCCCGTCACGCTCGGACCAGTAGTCGACATACGCCCTGGGCTCCCAGCCCTTCGGGGCGCCCGTGTGGACCGGTCGGTCCGCCGGGACGATCCGGCTTACCACGTAGTCCTTTCCCTTGACGGTGACTACGCGGCCCATCAGGTCGTGGCCATCGGCCCGGCGCTGGATCAGCGCGGTGCGCTCTTCCGCCGGCTGCTCAGGGCTCTTCATCTCCGGCTCGAACGGCCGCACGTCCGACTCGTGCGCGTAGATCTCCCCGCCCGTGTCCAGCTCGACGTCGTACCGGGTGATCCGCGTTCCGTTCCGGCGCGGAACACTGATGACCTTGGCCACCTTGCCAAGCCCTTGATCCGTCATGACGAGGTCACCGAAGGCGAATCGCGGGGAGGTCCGCTCGGGAGCGTCGACCAGCACCAGGCGAACCTTCCGGCCGTCCTTGTACTCGATGGCGAAGTCTGTGCGGGTGATCGATGACATCGTTCGCACGTCGCGCTTACCACCCATCTGTGCGTGGTTGATCTCATCCAGCCCCTCACGCTTGCTGACGGTGCTGGTTACGCCGTTCTCGGTGCGCTCGAAGACCTTCATTTCTCCTCCTACGACTTTTCCGTGGATCCCTCACCCTTGCGGGTGTACGTACACCCTAGGGGTGGGTGTACGTACACCGCAAGTCGCTGGATGGCTTTGCTTTGAACTGAATGTCGCTGCTACTGGCCGCTGTCGACGATCTCGACATCCGGCGACCAGCCGCCGTCGGTGCGCTCGGCGACCACGGCCACGGTTCGACCCTCGCTCTCCTGCATAGTCGCCTCGGCGGGGGCGCGGACGGTGCCGACGTAGAAGCCCTTGGCGGCATTGTTCCGGCGGCGCGTCTCGGCGTTCTTGGCCTTGGACTCGTTGAACCAGCCGGCGCGGCGCCCCTGTCGCAGCAGCTCCCACGACCACCCGTACTGACCCTGCACGCGTCGGGCGGGGACGAGGTTGCCGTCCAGGTCGAACAGGCCGGGGAACTCGGCGACTCCGCCGTCCTCGGCGATGCGCGCGGCGAGGCGGTCCTCGCGGGCGCACAGGCCGTGCGCCCACTGGCTGCGGAACCCGTCGGTGTCGGATGCCTCGACGCTTTCGCGCGCCGCCTCCTCGCGCGCCTCGGCGCTCTTCCGCAGGGTGGCTGCCGCTTCGGCCTGCTCACGCGCCTCGGCCTCACGCGCCTCGGCCTCCTTCCGCTCCCTGTACTCGCGGGCCACCTGGCGAACCGCCGCACTGAATGCCTCTTGGCGGAAGTTCCGGATCGAAACGCGGGCCATAAGTGATCCCTCTTGTCAGGGCGGGCGTGAGGCCCACCTCTCCCAAACGGTGTACGTACACCGTAAGGCTTGGTGTACGTACACCGCAAGTCCTGAATATGGATTCCTGTACGTACACCCCGCTACCATCGGTCCATGCCAAACGCCCCGAAAACCCAACACAGGTCCGTGCGCATCGACGATGACGACTGGCGGGACCTCAAGACGCGCGCCCCCGGCGGTGACCGCTCCGCCGCCATCAAGGAACTGCTGGCCTGGTACCTGCGCCGACCGGGTGCCAAGCTGCCCAAGCGACCCGACCCACCGGCCGTCGACGCCCCGCCCGTCGAGGGCTGACGGGGCGTCCACCTGCGTCTACCCGCCGTCGACGGCCAACCCGTCGAGGGCGGCGAGCAGGGCTTCGCGCTCGACGTAGTCCCGCATCTCCATGCCGCCCTCGGCCACGGCGCGCACGCGAACGAGGGCGGCCTCAGCCTGCTCGGCGCGGGTGCGCATCTCGTCGAGCTGCTCCCACCACGGCCGTTCGACGGTCTGCGCGAGGACGCTGCGCCACCGCTCGAACTGCTTAGGATCGATGGGGCTCTCGGTCTGGTAGAACGCCATCTCACCGGCCACAACAGCACGGGAGAACACGGCCAGTACTTCGGCGAGTACGACGGCGTGCTGGTCGCGGTCGCGTTCCATCTCCTCCCCCTTGGCCTTCCACGTCGCGCGGCCGGCGGCGGTCTGGTCGAGGCGGCGTATGAGGTGCTCGACCTGGTGCCGGAGTAGCGGCCCCTCATCGGCGGTGAGGACTCCGCGGGCGGCGCGGGACAGGAGTATGCCGAGGGCGTCGCGGTACTCGTACCCGAACGGCTCTGGCGGCGCCTGGTCCGTGGGGCAGCCGCATCCCCAGTTGTGGGTCTCAGGCGTCGGGCAATGCGCGTCGTGCGGGATGCCTGCGTCGCATGCCGGGCAGTCCCGGGCCGGGTCGTCGGTCGTCGGCGCGTCGTCGGTGGGTGTTGTCATGGCGTCGGCGATACGTCTGACCTGCGTCGTCAGCCCGTCGAGGTGACGGGTGAGGGCGTCGAGGTGGCGTTCGAGGCGGCGGGTGGGATCCGTGCTCACGGTCGGTGCTCCTCGCCAAACGCGGGCCGGTCGTACGCCCGCTGCAACCGCTGCTGCTCACGGGCGCGCCGCACACGGAGCACGCTGGCCCCCGCGACGCCCACCAGATTGGCGATGACCAGGGTGAGCCATACCTCGGGGAGGTGGCCGGTGATCAGCCACAGCGCACCGGTCGTGATGGCGCCGACGAGGGTGCCGAGCAGGAAGATATGCAAGAGCTGGAATCGCATGGTCAGTTCTCCTCGGTGGTGATGTCGACGACCCGTACGGCCGAGCTGCGGGGTGTGGTGGGGTCGTTGCGGTGTCGCCACGCGTGGACGGTGGCGGCGGGGCGTAGGAGGGCGTGAACGGCCAGCACGCCGAGTTGCCCGCGGCGGGTGCACGTCCATCGGCCGCCGAACGTGAGCCGGCGCCATAGCCAGGTGTCGAGCCGATCCCACGGGCGCAGCCGGCCGAGGAAGTACCCGACAGTGAACGAGGCGGCGATGAGCGCGCTCACGACGCCACCGCAAACCGCGCAGCACGCGCCGCACAGCGGGCCTTGGATGCCTGAGCCGCCGCCGAGGCAGCCCGCTTGCACGGCACGCACGGCGTCTCATCGAGCATCCGATGCAGCTCGTAGCCGCGACGGCTACCGCCCTCGGGCGTGGCATGCGCAGTGGCGAGACGCTCCCGGCGGCCGGCCTCAACACGGTCTGCCTGCGCCTGCGTGCACGTCTCGCACGTCTCGCCGTATCGGTGATGCCCGGTGAGGGCGGCGGCGGTACCGCAGGCAAGCCGGATACGGCCCTCGTCGTCCAGCCATCGGCCATCACTCAGCTTGAGTTGGCCGCGCTCCTTGGCGGTGAGGCCGCCCCAAACGCCGATCCTCTCGTCGTTGTCGAGCGCCCAAGAGAGGCAGTCGGGGCGGAGCCGGCAGCCACCGCAGATGTCCTTGGCGGCGGCCTGGTCGGCGCCGGTGGTGGCGTGGAACAGCTCGGGGTCTGCGGTGGCGCATGCGGCGGTCCCGTGGGCGAGGAACGCGGGGAGGTTGAGGTTCATGGTCACTGCTCCTCGGTGTCGGGGTGGTTGGTCTTGGGGGTGTTGGGGTGGCCGCCGGTGGTGGGGTCGCATCCGATGTGGGTGTCGTATCCGCGGGCTGCCCAGTCGGTGTTGAGGGGCCTGCCGCATACGGCGCAGAGGGGGGCTGTGGGGGTGGTGTTTTCGTCGTCCTCCCCCACACCTCCCCCCTCCCTAGAGGGGGAGCGGGGGGAGGGAGGTTTTGATGGGGCATCCCCCGGACCTCCCCCGGCGTTTGGGGGGATGTTTGACCTGGGGTTTTGGGCTATCTCCCCCGGGGTCCCCCCGGTTTTGGGGGGAGTTGGGGTTTCAAGATCGTGGGGGAGGTTTGGGGGGAGGTCATTTCGGACATCGAGAGCCTCGTCCAGGGACCCCCGGCGCTTGCGCAGCCGGACGGCTTCTTCGATCTTCTCCTTGCGCATCTGGATGCCCTGCTCTGCGCACCACTTGATGACCCGGGGACCGCCCCATTTGATGTCGACGGCAGCCTTGTCGAGGGCTGCAACGAGCCATTCGGGGGTGCCGTAGGTGAGTGGCGTGGGGCGGGCGTCGAGGGACTCCAGCACTACCGATGTGAGCGGCCGGCCGTCTGGCTTGGCCTCGCCGTCGAGGGTGATGACCTTGAGGCCGAATTGAAGATCGCGGCCTTCCTCGTCGTCTTTCTGTTTGCCCACCTTCATCGTCACCACGATGTTTCGGGCGCTGTCGCCCTTCTTTGAGACGTGCAGCTCAGACTGCAACGCGCCCTTGGCGGCCGAGGCACCGCGGCCGTGCTCGCCGATGTGGCCGGTGTGGTGGATGACGAGGACGCATGCGCCGGTGGCGCGGCGGAGATCCTCGATGCGCTCTATAACAACACCGAGTTCGGTGTTGCTGTTCTCCTCGACACCGACGGATACGCGGGCCTGCGTGTCGATGACGATCATCTGCGGTTGCAGGCGGCGCATTGCCTCGATCAGGGTGTCCCACTCCGGGCCTCGGGTCTGGACGGGCCGGGGCAGGAAGAGGACGTTGTCCATCTTGAGGCCGTAGTGCTGCTCCCACGCGCGGACGCGCTTGCGGATTCCGCGGGCGCCCTCGGCGACGAGGTAGACGACGGTCCCTTGCCGGACGTGGTGGCCGTGCCAGTTCATGCCGGTGCCGACGTGGGCGGCGAGGTCGATGGTCACGAACGATTTCATATGCCCGGACGGGCCGATGATCCGGGCGAGGGAGTCAAGGTGCAGCAGATCGCCGACGAGGGGTTCGAGAGCGGGCATGGCGTCGAGGCTGGCTGCGTCGAGGAGTTCGGCAAGCAGCGCGTCTGCCGGATCCCCGGAGCGGCCGGCAGCGCGCTCGGCTTGCCGCTTGAGGTAGTCGTCGATGAACGTGGTGGTTCCGCCGGGGACAGCGTCTGGGGCGGTGGCGCGCTGGACGATGCGGCGGCCTAGCTCGGCCTCGGCGCGAAGGTCGGCAAAGTGGCGGACCTTTTCGGCGTAGTACCCGGGGTCGGATGCGCCGTATTCGTAGAGGTGGTGGAGGTAGCCCCTACCTCCAACTCGCTTGAGGTCCTTGGTCTTGTCCAGCTCGATGGAGAGGGCAACGGCCTCGGTGGGTTCGCCCCTGGCGTGGAGGCGGAGGATCGCGTCCCAGATCGTTTCGTGGGCGGGGCGGTAGAAGTCGCTGCCTTGGATGATGCCCGCGGCCTCGGAGATCTTGCGGGGGTTGTACATGCAGCCGCCGAGAACGGACTGTTCGGCCTCAAGGTTCTCGGCCTGCGAGTCTGTAAGGCCGTCCGGGTCCGCCGAGTCGTACGGCGCGAGGTGGCGGACGTTGTCCACGGGGGCTCCTTGCGGTCAGAAGAGCGTTTCTGCGGGCTGCGCGGGGGCCGGCCGGGGGCCGGTGCAGGCGTGTTCTGCGACGTGCTCGTGGGGGCAGCGCGCGGGGTGGTGCTGGTCGATCCAGCGGAGCCGTGCCGGGGCATGGGGGCCGAGCCGGTAGAGGCACCAGATGAGGCGGTTGGGGGTTCGTGCTGCGGCCTGCTCGGTGGGGGTGAGGGGCTGGAGGTCCGCGGTGACGTTGAGGGCGGCGCGTTGGCCGACGAGTTGCCGGATGATGGGCGCGCGGCAGCCGGGGCATCGGGTGGTGCCGTCGGTTGCCGCGCGCCCGGTCATCAGCTGGCCACCGAGTCGAGCGTCCCGCCCGCGGTTCGCTGGCGGTACATCGTCTGTGCCTGCTGCCTGAGCTTCTCCTCGGTGAACTCGTCACCGGCGATCTCGATGCCGACGACGCGGACCTTTACGGCGTCGTCCTTCTCCTCGTCGGGGCCCTGCTCGGTGCGCTCGACGGAGGCGATTTCGACGATGGCCATGACGTGGTGGCCGAGGTCGTTGAAGAGGTCGGCGGCGTGGGGGCGGATGGCTTTCTCGACGTCGGCGAGTACCTTGGCGTCGAACTTGATGGTGGTCATGCGGCTTGCACTCCCTTGTAGTTGGCGGTGCATCGGGTCGGGTGGTCGGTGCGGATGGTGGCGACGAACCGCGCGACGGCCTCGGCGCCGGTGACGGGGCCTTCGACGGTGCGGCAGAGCAGGCACTCGTAGCGGGCGCGCGGGGGTTTGATCCATCGGACGCTGCGTACTTCCTGGCCCGTGTCCACGTAGAGGGCGCCGGTGATGCGCTGCGGCCGGCCGGTCATCGGGTCAGCCTCGGTACGCCTACGGGCCACTTGGCCTTGGTGAGCCGTGCGCGTTGCGCGTCGGGGAGGTCGAACAGTGGGGTGCCCCACCAGTCGTGTCCGGCGGCGCGGAGCCACCAGGCGTCACACCGATCTCCGCCGGGGTCGTCGGGAAACTGGACGCCGGCCGCGAGGTACGCGGCGGCGGCCATCTGGGCTTTGTCGGCGCGGCCGTTGTCGGCGGCGTACGCCTTGAGGGTGGCGGCGGCGATGAGTGCCCGCGGTACCTCGGCGTCGGCGAGTTCGGCACGGACGATGCCGTGGACCATGCCGGTGATGCCTGCGCTGTTGGCGGTTATGGGCAGGTCCTCGACCACGGCGAGGTGCGGCCGGTGGGTGGCGAGGGCGCGGCGGATGTTGTCGCGGATCAGGACGAGTCGGTTGTCCGCGTCGACGGCGCGGGTCTTGATGCGGTAGGTGGTGCCGTCGGGGAGGGCTACGCCGGTGCTGGTGAGGGAGAGGTCGAGGCCGATGATGCGGGGCCGGGGTCCGGCCGCCGTGATGGCGGTCGGGGCGGCGTTGAACAGGGCCGGTGTGGTCACTGCTCCCCCTTGGTGATGTGGCCGCAACCGTGGCCGGTGCAGCGCCATGCGCCGTCGGCGGTCGGCTCGTGGCGGGTCGTCATGTGGCCGCATGTGGTGGTGTGGCAGGGCAGCCACCGCGTCCCGTCAGCGATCGTGTGGAACGGAGCGGCCTTGGCCGCGGCGAGCCGGCGCCCGCCGATGTACCGGGGCAGGGCGATGAGGCCGACGAGGGCGAAACCGAGCAGGCCGCCGAGGATCAGGGTCAGGGCGTCGCTCACTGGTCGTCACCGCCCGTCTGGTGCGGGATGACCGGCCATGCGCCCTCGACGACCGCCGCGGGGTCCTTCTTCCGGAAGTACTCCTGAAGGCTCGCGGCCTGCTCTGCGGCCCATCCGATTTGCGCCGTGTGCAGCTCATCGAGTGTCATGGCGGCCAGCCGTGGGTAGCGGGTGCCCTGCCGCCATGCGACGCGGCATGCGGCGATGGCGTCGGCGTCGGCCTGGTGCGCGTCGCCGATCGGCACGTCGTAGTGCTCGCACAGCGCGGTGAGCTTCCGCGAGCCGCGGCGGTAGCGGTCCACTTGCTTGTCGATGACGAACGGGTCGACCACTCGCAGCTCCCCGCCGAGGCGGTCGGTGAGCGGCGTCATGCCGTACCGGCGGGCTTCGCGGTCGAGGACAGTGAGGTCGTAACGGGCGTTCATCGCCACAACGGGGATTCCGTCGGACAGGGCCACCTGCGAGAGGGCGCCGATGATCTGGTCGACGGCCTCGCGCAGGTCGGTGCCCTGCGTGTGGGCGATGCCCGTTGTGACGCCGTGGATGGCGGCGGCTTCGGCGGGGATCTCCTCGCCGTCCACGTCGGTCAGCCATGTCGCGGACTCGGTGGGGTGTCCGCCGCCGCACTGGACGACGCAGGCGGTGACGATGCGGGCGGTGAGGGGGTCGGGGCCGGTGGTTTCGAGGTCGAATCCGGCGAGGCGGCCGGTGTGCCACGTCATGCCCGCACCCCCTTAAGGGTGGCGAGGAAGGTGCGGAGCCGGTCGGCGTTTGCGGTCGAGGGGTGCAGCCCGTCGTTTGAGGCGGCGAACTCGGCCTCGACCTGCTCGGTGGTCATGCCGTGCGTACCGGCGGCGGCGATGATCTGGAACCAGATCGCGTCGGTGTCGTCGTCCGAGACGATCTCGGCGTCCACTGCGCCGTCGTCGTCGGGGAAAGGCCCGTCCTGGTGCGGCTCGTCCTGCCAGCCGGACTCACCAGCCTCGTCGGAGACCTCCACGGCCTGCTGTTGGGCCGGCGTCTTCACCTTCGCGCCGAGTGCTGCGGCCTTCGCAGTCAGCGTGTCCGCAAGCGCCTTGTCCATGTGCCCGGCGTCCACGGCCTGCTGATACAGCGCGCGGACTTCCTCCGGAGTCTTCGCAACCGAGGCGAGCGCCGCATAGTCCGGCCGACCGCCCGTGATAGCGACGCGCTCCGGGCCGGAGGCGACGGCAGCCGGGGCGCCGGTGATGTTCCCGGCCATCAGCGCGGCCGGGGTGATCTCCACATCGAGGGTCGGGACCATGAAGCGGGCCGGCCCCTCCTCGCGCTGGACCAACTTCTCTTCCATACCGAGCCATCCGGCGACGTACCCGCCCGCCTGCGACAGCAGCTCGGCCGCGGGCGGCAGGGTGACAGCGGCATAGAAGCCCTTGGAGATCAGCAGCCATTGGCCGAGGGCGGGGACGTCACGGAGCATGACGTTCACGCGGGTGGTGATCTTGCATTCGCGGTTGTCCGGGTCGCACATGCACGGCCGGTCACGCTTGTGCTCGGTCACGCCGTCACACCGCCGCTGGCACTTCGATCCGGCGTACAGCTCGTACCACTGCGAGACAGCCTCGCGCGGGGGGATGAGGACGGGGAGCCGGTTGGTGGTCGAGTACACCTCGAACTCCGACGGGCCGCCGTTCGCGGGGGTCCACGGCTTGACCTCGCCGCCGTACAGCCCCGCAACTTCGGCGAGGATCTCGCGGGAAGGGGAGGTGAAACGGAAGTGGTTCAGCTTGGCCGGGCGGGTGTAGGTGTTCCCCTTCTTGGACACGCCGGAGACGACGTGGCCGATGCGGATCTCGCCGAGCTGACGCATGCGGCGCTGAAGATCGATGATGGGCATCAGGCGGCCCTCTCTTCGGTGGTGGTGGGAAGTTCGAGGGCGGGGCGAATGACCTTCTTGGACAGGCCCGTCGCCCACTCGGCGGCTTCCTGGATGACCAGAAAGGCGCGGTAGACGTCGTCGTCGCAGGTCACCGGGATCAGCCGGTATCCCTCGGGGCGCAGGTGCAGCACGATGCCGGTGGAGTACGTCGCCGGCATGGGGACGGTCGAGCCGTCCCGCAGCCACGCGACGCGGGCGTTGCGGTACGCCGCCATCTGCAAGGCGGCCTCGGGGTAGACGCCCTTGACGTCGAGTTCCCCGCCGGTCTTGGTGTCGCCCATGAGGGCGACGTCCGGCGGCACCGGGACGCCGAGGTGCTCGGCGAGCGCGGCGGCGATGAGCCGGGAACGGAGCAGGTAGTCGAGCGTCCCGGCGTAGCCCTGCTCGTAGTTGCCGACGACCATTTCGGACGCCTCGAACGTGACTTGCCACTCCTCGACGAACCTCAGGAAGTGCCGCAGGAACGGCCGCATCTCGGGGTCATCGAGCAGTTCGGCGGGCATCGGCTGGCCGAGGACGTGCGACTCGATGATCCGATGCACGGCGGTGCCGATGTCGGCGCGCTCGTCCTTCTTGCGCATGTGCGCCCGCTTGAGCCACGTCGTCATCTCGGCGCGTTGCTCGGGCTGGCGGGACGCGGCGACGAGTTGCGGCAGATGAGCCATCGCTGTTTCGGCGGTGATGTTCCCGGCCCAGATGGTGAGGGCTTCGCCCTTGGCGCAGCCCTGTTCGAGGATGGTGGTGACGCGGCGCAGCTTCTGGCCGGTGACCTTGTCGCGGTACCAGCCCTGTGAGGGGCGGGGGATGCGGTCGGCGCCGGTGGGTGCGGGCTGTTGCTTCTTGGTCCGGCGGGGGCCGGAGGCCGGGGCCGTAGCCCCGGCCTGCGCGGTGTTGGTCATCCGAGCAGCACCCCCAGAATGGCGGCGATGGTGAGGGCGAGGACCAGCAGCGGGGCGACGCAGCCGTCCGGGTCCTGGTCGAAGGTCGCGGCGTCCAGTGCCTCGCGGCGGGTGTGGGCACGGCCGGTGTCGGTGCGGCGGAGGTGGTGACGGTCGCCGAACGTGTCGGTCATACGGCGTCACCGCCGATCTGGCCGAGGGCGTCGCAGCCGCCGCACTCGACGTTGAGGGAGGTGCCGTGGATGCAGCGGTCACGCTCGTAACGCGCGGCGGGGGCGGCCTCGGTGGCGCGGCACACAGGGCACTCGTGACCGACGTCGGTGGACTCGTGGCACCGGTCGACGCAACCGCGGCAGAACGGCGTCTCGTGGTGCCGGGCCTGCCCGTCGAATCGTGTGTCGGCCGCGTCGAACGGACGGCGGCACTGGCCGCAAGTCTCGGGGGCTCGGGTGGACTCGCCCTTGCGGGTGTCCTTCCCGGCGTCCTCGGACATCGTGGCGAGCGCGTCAAGCACGTCCTCGGGGTCGACGAGGATTAGGTGACCGAGACTCCGAGCCGTACGGATTTCTTCGGCGGCCTCGCGCAGCACCTCGGCGCGGGGGATCCAACCGGCGCCATGAAGGGTGTCAGCGAGGTGCTCCGCGAGATAGTCGCGCTGCGAGTACTCCCGGAGCGTGACGGTCTGAGCGGTCGCCTGATACTCCCGCAGGGCATTCCTGATCACGCGGTGCAGCTCACGGGCGCTCATGCGGCGGCACCACCCTCGGCGGCACGCTGCTGCGGCATGACCTTGGGAGCGGCCACCGCCCGGATACGGTCGGCCAGCGCGAGGCACTGCCCGCCGTACACCGGGATACGGGTGGAAAGCTGAGCAACCAGCCGCTCGACGAGCAGCCCCTCGGCGGCGAACCCGTCGTACGGCCGGCCGTCGGCCTGCTCGTCGAGGATCTCGGCGAGCGCGTCGGCGTGCTCGGTGACGAGGTCGAGGACGAGGGCCTCGACGAACGAGGTGATGTCGAGGGTGACGCCGGTGGGAATCGCCTCGACGGAGATACGGAACGGCCCTGTGACGGGCGGGACTTCAGCGGGCATCGGATCCCCCGAGGATGAGTTCAAGGAGCCAGAAGGCGAGGACGGCGAGGCCGAAGATGAGCAGCCACATCACGGGCGATCACCCCGCGCGGCGAGCCGCTCGGCGCGGAGCGCCTGCATGCGGGCCTTGATCTGCTCGTCGGTCGGCGCCTTCCACTTGTGCCAGCCGGCCGGCAGCTTCCACTGCTGCATGTGCGGGCGTCGTGGGATGCCGCAGACAGCGCAGGCGTACGGCTCGGGAGTACGGGACACGGTCGACGGAGCGAGCACAGAGCGCAGGCGGGCGACGGACTCGGCGACTGTCGGGCCGGGCGCGTCCTCATCGTGGGTGAGCGTCCAGCGCTCGGCGTCGCGGTCCCATTCGATGTGCTCGCCGTCGGGGCCCGCGATGTGGCCGTCCGGCTCGATGTGGAACCCGATCCCCGCGTCGACAAGGGCATTGAGGCCGTCGGTCGCGCGTTGCCACGGGTCGCCCCCGGTGTTCAGCGCCGTCCGAGCCTCGGCCTGCGCCCGCTTCAGCAGACTCACCTGCGTGACGACCTGCCCCCGCAGCCGCTTCAACTCCGCTGCGGTCTCCGGAGGCTGGAGCATTCCCGACGCATCCAGCGCCATCGCAATGCCGGCCGCCGTCTGGTGCGTCTCCATCGCCCGGCAGATCAACTCCGCCGCCTCGTTCACGAGCCGCACGTTCATGCGACCACCGCGGCACCGGCCGTCGGCCACTCGTAGCCGTTCGCGTCCCTGTGCATCGGCGCGGGGTGGTTCTCGTCGAGGACGCACGGCAGGACATCGCGCACGGAGCCGCACGGCGCGGCGGACTGGACGTACCCGACCGGCGCGCAGCCCGGCACCACGACCGTCGAATCCGCGTCGAGGTCGTACATGTCGTGTGCCTGCGCTGCGAGTTCACCAGCCCGCTTTGTCTGCCGGGCCAGCCACTCGCCATCCGAATGCAGTGCCCAGGCATGGAAGGGCGTGCCCCGGAATTCGCCGAGCGCGGTGGTCCCGTACATGCCGTCGCTCCGCAGCTCGGTGGTCACGTGTGCGCCGATCCAGCGGGCGAATGCGGCCACGTCCGCCGGCTTGCGCAGGTGGACCGAAAGGCCGTATCGCCCGAACTCCCACTCGCCGTAGGCGCGGATGTCGAGAGAGGCAGGGATGGCCGGGGAGTCGCTGATGAGGTGCTCGGCCACGCTCAGCGCTCTGAGGTACAGCGACCGGGGGTCGGTGCCCCCGCGGGCGGGGTGGATAAGGTTGATGCTCACGGTGAGCCTCATTTCTGTGATTGGTGAGGTGAGCCGGAGGGGTCGCGCCGGGTGTCGTCCGGTTGCGGCCCCGACTCACGTCGGGGAGAGGGAAGTTCAGGCGGACTCGGCGTCGGCGGACGTGGCGATGTCCTCGGCGATCCAGGCCGCTACGCGGTCGAGGTTGAAGCGGTGGCCCCGGACCGGCACCGGCTCCGTCGGGCAGCCGCGCTGCACCCACTGATTCACCGTCCAGGCGCTGACGCCGTAGTAGGCCGTCAGCTGAGCGGTGGTGAGGAGCGGGGTAAGGCCGACAGTCGCGAGGACGGCGGTGCGCTCGGGGAGCGTCTGAGTGGCCATTGGGGTGCTACCTTTCCACTGTGTCAGTTGAAGTTGTGGGCATGGCGAACAGGCGTTGCAGCGGTACGTCCAAGGCGTCGGCGATGAGCCATGCCGTCCGCAGCCGGCACCGATCCTGTGCGCTGACTCCGCGGCCGGTGATGCATCCGACGGCGGCCGGGCTGACGCCCTTCCCCCTCGGGTCAACGAGCCTTGTGGCCGCGGACAGTGCCGGCCCGGACAGTCCTGCGGCGCGCATTGCGTCGCGTATCGGCTGGCCGTCGGCCTTGCGGATCAGAGTGGTCATGTGGTGGACCTCGCGCCGGTGGTAGCTGTGCGCCCCGGTGGGGTGCTGACACATTTCTACTGTGTGAGTGTCAGGGTGGTCAAGAGTTCCGGCGAGTTTCAGTGAGTCTCGATCGCTTGCGAACTTTCGTTCTATTCTGGGGCCGCGCGGGGAGCGCATAGAGGTGTGTGCGTATTGGCCATGCTTCTACTTTTACTTGCGAAAAGTAGAAGCGAAGGACATCCTTACCGCGTGGGTAACGAGGAGCGCACCGAAGATCTCGCGCAGCTGATCAAGAGGCTCAAGGACCACTACACGGTCACTGAGTCCGAGATCGCGCGCCGTATCGGCGTCGCCCCTGCCACCGTGAACGCATGGGTTAACCGCAAACGCGGCACCGGACGCGGCCCCAACACGGATAAGCTGCGCGCCCTCGCGAGCGAGTTTCCTGCGTTCAGTGAGGTTGAGATCTTCGCCGCGGCCGGCCGCAAGGCCCCCGGCCCGCTCAACCCGGACGCCGAGGAACGCATCCTCGCCCTGTTCCGCGGCCTGACCGCCGAGCAGCAGGAGATGAAGGAGATCGAGATGAGGGCGCTCAACGAGCGCAACCAATCCGCTCTCTCGTGAGTCTCCGCTAACTGGAGTTCGTCACTCCCTGTGCCTGATGCGTCGTCATATTCTGTTCGGGTAGTCGCATATTCCACTAACACGCGCTACCGTCATGCGGGCAGCGCTGCCATCCCCCCACGGCACTAGGTCCGCTCTGTCCAGCACTGTCGGGGGTCATGGCAATGTGCGTGCGCGTTGAACGGGTCCCGTCTCCGGCCCTGCCGTACGACTCGGAACGCCGGGTGATCTCCGTTCCAGACTGCCTCTCGCCGCAACTGACGGTTATCGCCGTGCGGGCGATTTTGGATGAACTCGCCATCCCACAGCCTGAGTTCGGTGCAGTCTGTTTCTGCGGGACTCCGATCGGCGTGTCCGAAGAATTGATCCCGCCTCAGCGATTGACCGACGAGGTGATCCACATTGGCGCGTAGAGCCACCAACAACCCCCGGCAGGTCCGCAGCAAATCCTGCGGATGCCAGTTGTGCATCGAGGAGTACCCCGACCCCAAACGTAAGAGCCGACGCGACTGCATTGGCTCATGGCAGGCCCGCTATCGCGACCCGGCTGGCAAGCAAAAGGCTCGAAACTTCGCCAAGAAGGCGGAAGCGGAAGACTTCCTCGATGAGGTCCGTACCAGCGTGCGGCGCCGCACCTACCACGATCCGAAGCGCGGAAAGATCAAGCTGAGTACGTGGTGGGAAACCTGGTGGGAGATCCGCCAACAGACGGGGCGCGTCACCACGCGAAACCGCATCCTCGCCGTGTGGCGAGCGCACATCAAGCCGAAGTGGGGCAACTTCCCATTGATCAATCTGGAGTTGATGGAACTCCAGCGGTGGCTGACTGGGGAAGTGAAGGGATACGACACTCAGAAGAAGTGCAAAGAGATCCTCCGCGCACTACTTGAGGCCGCAGTCAAGGACGGAAAACGGATTCCGGAAAACCCTGCTGCTGGACTGGTGATCACCGCAACGAGGAACGAGAAGCACCCGGACGACCTCAAGCCACCCACCGCCGCGCAGTACGCCATGATCCATGCGGCACTCGATCCGTACTATCAGGTGATCTTCCGAGACTTCGCAGATGAAACCGGGATGCGGCCAGGTGAGTACGCCGGGCTGCGCCTGCACTGCGTGGACGAGGAAGAAATGGTGGTCCACATCAAGGAAATCATCGTCAACGACGGTGGCCGGCTGCGGCGCCAGGCGGCGCCCAAGACGAAAGCCGGTTTCAGGACGGTGCCGCTCACTCCGCGAGCGGCCGGGGCCATCGCCTTCATGAAGGCGAAATGGAAGCCGGCGCGCACTCGGTCGGCGATCGGTGACGGGTTTGACCTCCATGTGGAGGAGCTGATTTTCCGGGGGCCGAGGGGGGCTGCCCTCAACATCAACAACCTGTCTCGGCCGTGGAAGGCTGCGACCGTGCAAGCGGGCGTCGCCCGGAAGGTGGTGAACCCGGAGACCGGGCGTACGGAATGGTGGCCCAAGATCAACGCCTACCGGCACGATGTCACGACACGGCTGCACCGGCTGGGGATCCCGGAAAAGGACGCGCAGGCGGTGTTGGGTCAGGAACGCGGCGGCCGGGTGACCTGGGTGTATACGCACGAGAGTGAAGGGGCGCGGGAACGCGTTCGCGCAGCTCTTGGCGGTGAAAGTGGACTCCGGGTCGTCTCGTGAGGGCGTGGCCGCGGAATCCGCAAAGAGTCCACAATTCCCCCTCACCGAGACTCGTCGAAACTCGATGAGACTCATTCTTGGGCCCGAGGTTGGAACGCCTCGAAACTCGCCGCGCCTCATCGAGACACACCACCACACAAGATCACTACATAAGCCCTTACAAAGCAGATGTCGGCGGTTCAAATCCGTCTGTGCCCACCCTCCCGCCAGCATGAATGGCGACGAAAGCCCAGGTCAGAGAACTTCTCTGCCTGGGCTTTCGCTATGGTCTCCCGTTCTGCGCGCTCCCCCGTTCGTTCTGCACGCTCTCCTAGTCTGCGCACGGTCGTCGACGCCCTGGGCACGGGGTGAAATCCGCAGCCCGTCTCCCAGGCGGCTCCCAGGCGTCCCTCATCAGCCGGCGGTGACGCTGTGCGACCTGCCTGCCGGCAGCCCTGCCACCGGTACGGCCACGGAGGTCACCCGCTGTGCACCTGTGCACCTGTGCACCAGCCGTCCGGTGATCCAGCTGTCCGGCGCGTGGAAGCCCGACGGGACAAGGCGCCGGCCAGTGCGAGCCGGCGCTCTCCAACTCTCCCGTGACGTCAGGCGATTGCCGCACGGGAAATCACGGGGCCCGGAGCGGATCTGCGCGTGCCGGCAGGCGCGGCGACGCGAAATGCGCCGGGCGGGGCGCCCTACCTCGGCGGGGCGCCCTACCTCGGCGGGACACCGGCCCGGAGCCTGACTCCGGTGAGTGTGACGGCTCCGATGAATGATCGCGATGTGGCTGATACAGGGCCTCGGGACGGCCGCAACATCCGCTGCCTAGCTTTCCGGGCATGGGTGCTTTCCGGCGCCCTGCCAGGTCCGAACAGGCTCGGACACACCGTGTATCCCTGAAGGAGCAGTCATGTCCAAGCACGCCATGTCGAATGCCGGCCGTAAGCGCACGGGGCTGCGCGCCGCCCTCGCCGTCGCGGTGACCGGCGCGGCCCTCGCCGTACCCGCCGGCGCGGCGTTCGCCATGCCCACGGACTACGTCAAGGAGGTCAAGGTCGACAACGGCGACACCCTCGAGCTGGACGGCAACAACGACACCGTCACCGTCAAGGATCCCGAGCACGGCGTCACGGGTGAGCTGAACGTGAACAAGACCGGTCCGGTGCAGAGCCGGATGGACCCGAACGGGACGTACACCCTGGCCTTCCCGAAGCCCGCGGCGCAGGCCGATGCCACGCCCAAGGTCGTCTACAAGCACGACGGCAAAACGGTGAAGACCTTCGCCCTCCCGCACGGCCCCGGCTGAAACTGATCGTCCCGCTCGACGGCGGCTCCCGGCTCCACTCGCGGCCGGGGGCCGCCTCGCCGTACCGGCCGGCTGGTGGACCGACCACCGGGGCCAGGTCGGTTGCCGATGCGCCCTTGGTGTTGACCGCCCCGGTCCGCCCTTGGGGGAGCGGCGTCCGTCTCCTCCGCATTTGGCGAATGTCACATCCCGGCAACGGCGTCAAAAACGGACAATTCCCCTCGTTCTTCCGGGGTGTCGGCACTCGCGACACGTAAGGTCACCGTGGCCCACGGGTGAGGTCACCGCGACTGGTACGCGGGGATGCGGGCCGCATATGGCCTCAGACACGAGTGGGACGAGACGGAACCTTCATGCGTGGACAGCAGGACAAGCGCCGATCGCGCATATCGCGACGCGCCCGCCGGGGGCTGGTCGCGGTCCTGGCCGGCGGCGCGGTGGCCGCGGGGTCGGTGATCGCGGTGTTCGGCACGGCGGGCCCGGCCTCGGCGAGCACCGCCACCGCTCCGGTGGACGGTGCGAAGGTCGTGTGCACCTCGGAGAAGCCGGGGCTGGCTCCCCGGCTGTCCCAGGACATCGCGCGCGCTCTGCACGGGCGCGCCGGCACGTCGGCGCTGGCCTTCTACGACCGGGGTACCAGGACCACCTGCGAGTTCCGGTCCGGTACCGCCTTCGACTCGGCGAGCGTCGTCAAGGTCACGGTCCTCTGTGCCCTGCTCAGGCAGGCGGAGGAGGCACGCCGCACGCTGACGCCGCAGGAGGTGCGCTGGGCCACCGACATGATCACCAAGTCGGACAACAACGCGACCACCGCCCTCTGGCGCGAGCTCGGGCCCGCCGGCATCCAGCGGTTCCTGGGCCTGGCGGGGATGTGGCACACCGTCCCGGGCGCTCGCGGAGCGTGGGGACTCACCCAGATCACCGCCGGCGACCAGCTCAAGCTGATGCAGCTCCTCACGGAGCCGAACCCCGGGGCGCAGGCGGTGCTCAGCCCGTCGTCACGCGCCTACGTGCTCGACCTGATGCGGCGCGTCGTACCAGGTCAGCGGTGGGGAGTGCCCGCCGGGGCGCCTCCCGTGGTGACCACCCACGTCAAGAACGGCTGGCTGCCGCGGGCCGCCAATGGCTGGCGGGTCCACAGCGTGGGCGTCTTCACCGGCGGCGGCCACGATTACGGCATGGCCGTCCTCTCGCACGGAAACCGCACCATGGAATACGGCGTGGGCACCGTCGAGGCGGCGGCCCGGGTCATCCATCGCGATCTGCAGGCGGCGGCGAGCGGGGGCTGAGGGCCGCGCCGGGGCCCGTCAGCACGGATTTCTCAACTCGCCGCTCAGAACGCCGAGTTGGTGAACCAGAGCGTCAGCAGATCCGCGTCCCCCGAGACGTCGAAGGCGTCCGACTCGCGGTTCAGGCGCCCATAGAGGAGCAGCAGCAGATCCGCGGCGGCTCCGTGGACGGTGGCGTCCGCGGATGCGAGGGCCGTGCCGGTGTCCGCACCCGTACCCGTGCCCGTATCCGCGCCGCTGCCCGCACCCGGGCCCTCGGTGACATCGAAGCCGTCGGGCCGTAGCCGGATCAGCCAGTCGCCGTCCGTGTCGGTGCACCGGAAGCGAAGCGTCTCGCCGTTGCCGCGCAGGTTGGCGACCTTGGGGGCGAAGAATGCGGCGAAGGGCAGGTTGACCAGGAATTCGTCCACTCCGTCGGCGGCGAGAACCCGGTCGATCGCGGGGTGGCGGCCGAGGGCGAGCTCCGCGTCGACGCGGTGCACCAGCGTCTCGAACAGCATCCGCCGCACCCAGAACCTGGCATGCTGATCGGCGCCCCACGCCCACATCGCGGCATTGGGGTCGGTGACGGCGAAGGCGCCCGCGGCTTCCGCGGCGCTCGCCGCCAGCCATTCTCCGTAGCCGCTCGCATCCTCCGGAATCCGCAGATCCACATCGCGGCTCCGCGGTGGTTCCTGGATGAGCCGCCGCAGCAGGACCGAGAACATCCGCTGCACGCTCCCGATGTGCTGGACCAGGTCGAGCAGCGTCCAGCCGGGACAGCTGGGCACCGGAGCCGACAGATTCGCGTCCTCGATCATCGCCACGATCCGGGCGGTCTCCGCGGCGATGGAGTCGCGGTGTACGGCTGGGGGCGATGCGGCGGGTCCCGCGCCCGCGCGATCCCAGTCGCTCGGCTGCTCGTTCCCGGGCTCGCCGAGATGCTCGCCCGTATGCCCGTCCTTGTTCCCGCTCATATGCTCTGACCTGCTCATTTCATCGCTTTCGGGAGCTTTGCCCGCGGTCCGGCCGGCCGGACCCTGGCTCGCAGCCTGCCACAGCGGGGGCCGCGAAACACGGCCGACGGGTCGGGGAGCGGGATGGCGGGGAACCGGCTTGCGGGGAAGCAAGACGCCTTCGCTGTGGTTGTTCGCGGTGAGGGTGCGTGTATGGTCATGGATAGAGACTTGAAGTTTCAATTAATACTTCAACCGTCGGCGCCGGCCCACCGTCGGCACCGCCGGCGACTGTTCCGCGGCGCGCGGCCCCGTCCCCGACAAGGGAAGGAGTGCTTGTCATGACGTCCCCCCAAGAAACACCGGCGCGGTACGAGCCCTCTCAGCACGGCTATGACGTGGGGCTGCTCGTGCTGCGGCTCGTGCTCGGGCTGACCATGGCAGGCCATGGCGCCCAAAAACTGTTCGGCTGGTTCGGTGGTCCCGGGCTGGACACGACCGGGCACTACTTCACGTTGAGCGGCTATCCGTCAGGCAAAACGATGGCCCTCATCGCCGGCCTGAGCGAGACGCTCGGCGGGCTCGGGCTGGTGCTCGGGCTGCTCACCCCGCTCGCCGCCGCGGCCATCTTCGGCACGATGATCAACGCGCTCGCCGTGCGGTGGGGCGGTGGCTTCTTCGCGCCCAAGGGCGTGGAGCTCGAGCTGCTGATCATCGCCGGCGCGGCCGCCCTGGCCCTGACCGGCCCCGGCCGCTACGCCGTCGACCACTTCCTGCCCGTCCTGCGCGCGCACCGGCTCGTCCACGGCGTTGTCGCGTTGGTGATCGGTGCGGTGGCCGCGGGCGTGGTGCTGGCGTTCCGGGAATAGTGGGCCGCGGGAGCGGTTCGGCAGAAGCAGAAGCAGAAGCAGAAGTAGGAGCAGTGACGCGGTGTCGTCCGACGGGGCGTCACGGCAGGAGATCGGAGGCCCCATGTCCGTACGACGTCTCAACCACGCGGTGCTCTACATCCGCGATCTGGTGCGGTCCGTCGCCTTCTACACCGACGCCCTCGGGCTGGAGGTGGACATCGAGATCCCCGGACGGGCCGCGTTCCTCAGCGCCCCGGGCTCGCTCAACGACCATGACCTGGGGCTGTTCGCGGTGGGTTCGGACGCGCCGGGCCCCGAGGAGGGCCGGGTCGGGCTCTACCACCTGGCGTGGGAGGTCGGCACGCTCGGCGAACTCGTCGCCACGCAGGCCAAGCTCAGCGCGAACGGCGCCCTGGTGGGCGCCAGCGATCACCTCGTGTCCAAGTCCCTGTACGCCAAGGACCCGGACGGCAACGAGTTCGAGGTGATGTGGCGGGTCCCGCGGGAGGACTGGCCGGCCGCGGACGAGCAGAACCGTGTGCGGCCACTCGATCTCCCGGCGGCGCTGGAGCGCTGGGGCCCGGACCTGCTGACGGGCGCGGCGGCCGGCTCCGTCACCTGAGGGCTGAGCGCGGGCCCTTCGGCGGCAGGGGACACCCAGCCGGCAGCCCCAGTTGGCACGCCACTCGCCGCGCCCCTCAGTTCCGTACGCCGGCCGGTCGGCGCGCCGCTCAGTACCGCAACGACGACAGGAAACCGTGCAGCTCCTGGTCGAAGAGCGCGGTGTTCTCCAGATTGACCATGTGGCCCGCCCCCGGTATCCGGACCCTTCGGGCGCCGGGGACGGCGAGCGTGATCGCATGGGCGTTGGCGGAGATGTCCCCGCTGTCGAGGTCGCCGTCGAACACGACCGTCGGCACCCGGATCTCCGACAGGCGTTCCGCGGCACCGACCTCAAGGGGCATTCCGGCGCCCAGGCCGTCGGCATGCACCTCCGCATTGGCCTCGGCCGAGGCGCGCAGCCGCTCACGCAATCCGGGGTGCACGGCGGACGGTTCGCGATGCGGTCCGTCCACCCACATCCGCAGGAAGTGCTCGACATACCGCTCCACGCCGTCCGCCTCGCCGATCGCCGCGACCTGCTCCCTGATGTGCTCCAGAAGGAACGGGTCGGTGAACGCACGGCCGCTGACGCCGGGTGAGGCGAGTGCCAGGGCCGTCACCCGGTCCGGGTGGGCGAGGGCGGCGTCGAGCGCGACCCGGGAGCCGTGCGAGAGCCCGACCAGGACGGCGCTCGGGACGTCCAGTGCGTCGAGGAGCACCCGTAGGTCGTCATGGTGGGCGTAGTCGCCGGTCACGGAGGAGGAGAGGCCGTGGCCGCGGAAGTCGTAGCGGATCGCGCGGAGGCCGGAGTTCACGAGCCAGGCGAACTGCTCGTCCCACATGTGCTGATCCAGCATGCCGCCGTGCAGCAGTACCACCGCGGGACCCGAGCCGGCCGTCTCGTAGAACAGCTCGCCGTCGTCGATCGGCACGATGCCGTTGTCGATCTCGGACCAGTCGCTGATGACGTGGGTCATTCTCCGTGTCGTCCTTCGTGTGGCGGATGCGGTGGGCGGGTCGGGACGGTCGGGAGGCCCGGGATTTCCCGCTGGTGCCGAACCACCCGAACCTCCCGAACCGCCCTTTTCCTCCGGTGGAACGCACGAGCCGCTCGCCAGGTGCCGGAATTCCTCACCGGGACTCGACCGGCGGCGGAGCCTCTCCCGGCGCGAAGGTGATGACGAGGTCGGCGCGGTCTCTGGTCGCCGCCACCACACGGGCGTTGGCCTCGTCCGACGCGTGCACGAAGCGCTCGGCGTCGGCACGCGGCCGCCCGAACCGTTCATGACGGTCGATCAGCCGCCGGACCCGCTCGGGGCCGTCCAGCTCCACGTACCAGACCTCGTCGAGCAGTGCGCGGACGCGCGCCCAAGGGGCGGAGTCGAGGAGGAGGTAGTTGCCCTCGGTGACGACGAGCGGGATGCCGGGCGCCACCGGGATGCTCCCGGCGACCGGCTCCTCGATGCGGCGGTCGAAAGCCGGCGCGTAGACGGCGGCGTCCGGCTCCGGGGAGCGCAGGCGCGCCAGCAGCGCCGTGTAGCCGGCGGGATCGAAGGTGTCCGGCGCGCCCTTGCGGCCGGCCCGGCCGAGCCGGCGCAGCTCCGCCTCGGCCAGATGGAAGCCGTCCATCGGGACGAGTGCCGCCTGCCCGGCCAGTTCCGCCACGACATGGGCGGCGAGGGTGGACTTGCCGGCGCCGGGCGGACCGGCGATGCCGAGCAGGCGGCGTCGCCCGGGGGTGGCGGAGGCGGCCAGCCGACGGGCGCGCGACAGCAGGTGCTGGAGATCCATGGTCCGTCCATCGTGCCTGATCGGCAGCCGCTCGGTGCCGTCGCTCAGCCGCGCTGCTCCATGCCGTGCCGGGCGTCCCATACGGCGGGCCGGCTTGAGCGCCTCGCGGGCCGGCCTGAGCGCCTCGTGGGTCAGTCGGCCCGCTTGTCCGCACTGGTCGCGGCGCCCAGCCGCCACAGGGACGTCACCTCGGCCGCGCGGGCCACATGGAGCGGGTCGGAGGTGTCCCGGGCGCGCGGATGGCGCGGTGTGATGTCGAGGCGGTCCAGGACGGTGAGCCCGGACCTGGCGAACGCGTCGACGAGCTCGGCGTGCGGCCGAAGTCCGAGGTGTTCGGCCAGGTCGGAGAGGATCAGCCAGCCCTCGCCGCCCGGTGCCAGATGGTCCGCCAGGCCGTTCAGGAAGCCGTGCAGCATCCGGTTGCCGGGGTCGTACACCGCGTGCTCCACGGGCGAGGTCGGCTTCGCCGGGACCCATGGGGGATTGCAGACGATCAGCGGGGCGCGGCCGGACGGGAACAGATCCGCCTCGACCACCTCCACCTGGCCGGCCACGCCGAGCCGTTCGGTGTTCTCACGGGCGCACGCCAGCGCGCGGGGGTCCTGGTCGGTGGCCACGACCCGTCGGATGCCGCGCCGCGCGAGCACCGACGCCAGTACGCCGGTGCCGGTACCGATGTCGAACGCGAGGTCCTGGCTGGGCAGCGGGGCCTCGGCCACCAGGTCGACGTATTCGCCGCGGGCCGGTGAGAAGACGCCGTAGTGCGGATGGATCCGGTCGCCGCCGAGCGCCGGGATCTCGACGCCCTTCCTACGCCACTCGTTGGCGCCGATGAGGCCGAGGAGTTCGCGCAGCGAGACCAGGGAGGCGGCGGGAGCGGAGAGCTCGGCACCGGCCGCGGACTCCTTCGCCGGCGGTCCGTACGCCCGCGTGCAGGCCTCGCGTACGTCGGGAGCGCGGTGCAGCGGGACCTCGTACGCCGCGTCGAGGGGGATCAGCAGCATGCCCAGGATGCGGGCGCGCTGGTTCTGCGCGGCGCGGTGCAGGTGGAACGCCTGGGTGACGTCGGCCGGGGGCGTCTTGCGCGGGCGGCGGTCGATACGGCGGGCCAGTGCGGTCAGCAGCTGGCGGGCGTTGTGGAAGTCGCCGCGCCACAGCAGCGCGGTGCCCTCGCAGGCGAGTTTGTACGCGTCGTCGGCCTTCGTCCGGTCGTCTGCGATGACGATCCGGCGGGGCGGCGGGGCGCCGTTCTCGGAACGCCAACGGGCGGAACGGGCCTCGTCGGCCTCGGTCCATTCGACGACCGGCGGAGAGTTCACCGAAATGTGCCTCGCGTTAGTGGTTCGTACCCTCCTCCGGGAGCCGCGGTGGCAACGGCGCGGGGCCGGGTCCTGGGAGCGCGGCGCCGCGCCCGTACGGGGCGGCGGAGGTGGGGTGATGACGGTCGACTCTACTCCGTGGCGGGACGACGCCGGGCGGGCCGCCGTCAGCGGATACCGAAGGCCGCGGCGTAGCGCACCGTGCCGCGCGGGGGTATCGAGCCGTCCAGGGACAGCGCCATGAAGGCCTCGTCCGGCCAGGCCTGCGGGGGCAGGACGCCGAACCGGCTTGCGGCCGGTTCGAAGCCGAAGCGCGGGTAGTACGGCGGGTGACCGAGCACGATCGCGGTCCGCTCGCCGGCCGCCCGCGCCGCCTCCAGGAGCGCCCGGATCACCGCACCGCCGGCGCCCCGCTTCTGATACCCGGGCAGCACCGCGCAGGGGGCGAGCGCGACGGCCGGCACCTCGCCGATATGGCAGCGGGTCAGCAGCGCCTGGGCCGCCAGGGTGCCGTCCGGTGCGTCGGCGACGTACGACAGTCCGGGCAGCCAGGCCGCCGGATCGCGGCGCAGCGCGTCGACGAGGTCGGCCTCTGTGCCGTCCGCCCCCTCGACATCGTCGAATGCCGCGAGAACGAGCCGGCGGACGGCCGGTATGTCCTCGGGCGCCTCGGGACGGGTGCGCCAGCCGCGGCCGGGTGCGCCACCCGCACTCCACACGCCGCCCGCACCGGCCGAACCGGCCGCACCGCGCACGCCATCCGCACTGCTCACCCTGCTCGGGCCGGTATCCCCGGTTACCCCGCTCTCACTGCTCTCCCCGTTCATGTCCTTCATCGTCGCACCGGGGTCTGACAACCGGCCACGGGATTTCAGTGGGCGGCGCGGCGGTCCGGACGGCGCATCAGGAACGCCGCGGCGGACCCGGCGGCGAAGAGGGCGACGACGGAGAGAGCCGTGCTCACCCAGGACGTGCCGAGCCACTGCCCGCCGAAGTAGCCGAGGCTGACGCTGTACGCGGCCCAGGTGAGGCCGGCCAGCGCGGACCAGGGGAGGAACTCGCGCACCGTACGGTGTGCCACGCCGGCGCCCAGGCTGACCACCGAGCGCCCGGCGGGCGCGAAGCGGGCGAGTACGACGATGCCGCCGCCCCCTCGGGTGAGCGCCGTGCCGAGTCGTTTCTGCGCGGCGGTCAGACGGCGGGAGCGGCCGATGGCCCGGTCGAAGCGGTCGCCGCCCCGCCAGGCCAGCCGGTAGGCGACCATGTCGCCGAGCACCGAGGCGCTGGCGGCGCACAGCACCAGGGAGAGCATTTCGGCCAGGTGGGTCCCGCCGCGTACGGACGCCCCGACGCTGACCGCTTCGACCGCGTCGGCGGCCGTGCCGGTGCCGGCGGCCGTGGTGGCGGCGGCGATCACCAGGACCCCGCTGGGCAGGATCGGGACGAAGACGTCGAGGACGATCGAGAGGCTGACGATCAAGTACACCCACGGGGTGCCGCTGAGGGACCCCAGGCTCTCCAACAACGTCCTACTCCCGTCCGACACCCCGCCGCGACGTCGCGTGTGGCGGCAGGGGCGGCTCTACAGCCGTACAGCGTACGCCTGGCCTCGGCGGGCGCGTGATCTGGGGTGCGATGTGTTGCCGGCCCCGGATCACCCGTCTCCCGGCCTCATCACCCGACTGCCCGGCGGGTCCGTCCCGGCGAACGGGAACGGTATGAGCGCCGCGCGCTGTTGCGCTGGGCACAGGGCGGCTCGGAACGGAGGACCGGACGATGACAGCAGGACGAACGGTGCGGGCGGTGGGGCTGGCGGTGGCGGGAGTGTTCGCCGTGACCTCGACGATGACGATAGCGACGGCGATGAACACGACACCGGCGACGGCCGCGTCCGCAACGCCCGCAGGCACCACTTCCGCGCCCACCACGGCTGTTCCCGTGCCGATCAAGAGCCACCCGCGGCCCGTCTGGTTGCATGCCCATGGCCGGTTCGCGCCCCCCACGGCGCACATCCGCTCCAACGCGGTGACATACGACCAGAAACGGGTGCACGCGGGCGCCCGCATCGCCGTCGGCGAGTTCGCCAGACACCACACCACGATGGTCGCGCTGCGGGTGACCGGGCTGAGCCCCGGCCGTACCTACGGCGCCCATGTGCACACCAAACCGTGCGGGGCGAAGCCCGACGACTCCGGACCCCACTACCAGCACCGCAAGGACCGTCACCAGCCGTCCACCGATCCGGCCTACGCCAACCCGAGGAACGAGGTGTGGCTGGATTTCAAGACCGATCGCCGCGGGTACGCCGCCGCGCTTTCCCGGCATGACTGGCGCTTCCGCCAGGGCGCGGCGCGGTCGGTGGTCATCCATGAGCACGGGACCGCGAGGAGCCCCGGCAAGGCGGGCACCGCGGGCTCCCGCCTCGCCTGTTTCACCGTGCCGTTCGAACGGTCGGGGCTCCACGGGCCGTTCAGCAGGCACTGAGTTCAGCGAGTTCAGCAAGCACCGAGTTCGGCAACCGCTCGATTCGGCACCGCGCAACGCTCGGCACCACTCAGTGCCGCTCAGCATCACTCGGCACCCCGGAAGCGGCGAACGCCGGTGTTCGGGGAACACCGGCGTTCGGATGCTGAGAGCTCGCGGGCGCCGGGACCCGAGGGTCCCGGCGCCCGCGCGGGGACGTCAGGCGACGCTCGGCTCGCGCTCTGCCGAGGCGACCCGGGCCTTCTGCCGCGCCCCGAAGAAGAGACCGTCCAGGGACCAGGCGCCGGGGCCGATGAAGACGATCAGCAGGAAGGCCCAGCAGAACATCACGGACGGCTCGCCGCCGTTCTGTATCGGCCACAGCGCGGTGCCCTGGTGGGCGGAGAAGTACGCGTAGGCCATCGAGCCGGAGCTGATGAACGCCGCCGAGCGGGTGCCGAGGCCCAGCAGGACGAGGACGCCGCCGGCCAGCTGGATGACGGCCGCGTACCAGCCGGGCCAGCTGCCCGCCGGGACGGTGGCGCCGGTGCCCATCGCGCCGCCGAGGACGCCGAAGAGCGAGGCCGCACCGTGGCAGGCGAAGAGCAGCCCGACGACGACGCGGAAGAGCGCGAGGGCATGCGGTGCGGATCGCTGGGTGAGCGCGTTCAGCGGAGATGTCTCAGGAGCGGACATGCGTGGGACTCCTCGGTTTCTGGTCGGTTTCCGGGGACATGGTGAACCGATGAAACCCTAGATTAGGGACACCTAAGCTTTACTTGCAAGTTCAACCTCTGGCCAATGTGCAGCTTTTTGTTCGGGCCGCCGAGCGGAATCAATCCGTCCGGAATCGGACAGGCCGGAATCCGCCAAGCCGGAGCCGGACAGGCCCGAGTCGGACAGCCCGGATTCGGACAGCCCGGAGCCGGTGGCACCCACCGCCACCCGCAGCGCCGCCCGCGCCACCGCGTCCGTGTCGGACAGCGTCACCGACCCCACGCCGGGCCGCGCCCCCGCCGCCGTCACCCAGTGCACGCCCTCCGTGGGCACGCCCACCGCGAAGCGCCGCGGATGGTGCCTGCCGTCGGCGTCGACCAGGTGGTACGGGCTCGCCGACACATCCAGCCCGCCGGTCTCGTAACCGTCCACGGTGTGCGGCCGGCAGCCGCCGTCGGCCAGCAACCGGGACAGCAGCCGGTCCCCGGTGCGCCGCAGATCCGGCTCCGGCAGCCGCGCCTCGATCAGCGCCTCCGCCGTCACCCGCGCCCCCGGAACGTCCGGCGAGTGCGCCGTGAAACCGGGCTCGCCGCCCTCGGGGGCGCCGGTACATATCTCCATCCGGGGGCCGAGCACCTCCAGCACCCCCGCCTCGATCAGTGCCGCCATCTCCTCTATGCGACGCCGCGGCGGCCCGATGGACAAAAACGCGTTGAGCGGCGTGTACCAGCGGTCCAGGTGGTCGCGGCGGGACGTGCCGGCCAGCCCGCCGTGGTCGACGATCTGGCGCAGTTCGTTGCGCAGGTCCCGCAGCACGTCCAGCGCCGCCTTCACCGGGCCCGCGACGTTGTCCTGCCGGGCGTGTGCGACGTCCTCCCGCAGGTAGGCCAGCAGCCAGTCCCGGAAGGCGGCCGGGCCGGCGAACCGCCGGCCGGTGTGCGGCCGGGTGACCCGCTCCCAGTCCCAGCGTTCGGCCGCCGCGATGCCGAAAGCGTCGAGCACGGCGGTCTTTTCGGGCCCGCCCTGCGCACCGCCGAGGAATCGGTCCCGGAACCGCTCCCGGAGCGCGGCACCTCCCGTTCCTCCCGTTCCTCCAGCTCCTTCCGCGCCGTCCACGGGGCCACCCGCCCCGCGCCGCGCCAGCAGCGCCTCGTAGTAGACGGTCTCCACTTCCTTGGCCACCAGAGGCCAGACCTCCGTCAGGAAGTCGGGAAGATCACCGGAATCGGCGCGCTTACGGAAGGCGGCGATCACATCCGGTGTGAGCAGCAGCGGCAGATGCCGCCCGTGCGGGCCCTTCGCGTTGTCGCCGCGCGCCTGGTACGGGATGCCGCGCCGGGAGCCCGCGCACAGCCGCGGCTCGCGCCCGGACGGCAGATAGGCCAGGGTGCCGTCCTCGCCGCGGACGAACCGGCCGCCGCGGCCCGTCGTCAGCAGCGCCATGTGATCGAAGAAGTTCAGCCCCAGGCCGCGCAGCACCACCGGGCGGCCCGGGGGCAGCGTCGAGAGCGCGGCAGCGAGGTCGGCGGGGTTGGCCGGCGGCAGATAGCGCAGGCCGTGCCCGGCGGCGTACTCGGCCAGGCGCCGCTGTTCCGGATCCGGAAGGGTCGGCAGATGGCCCTGTGCGAGGATCACCGCCCCCAGGCCGCGCAGCGTACGGCCGTCGTCCAGGGTGAGCGACTGGGTGCCGCCGGGGGCCTCGTGCAGCCGCACCGCGCGGGCGGCGTGCGGGACGACCGTCACGTTCTCCGGGGCGGTGCGCACCGTGTGACGGAAGACCCACTCCAGATAGCGGCCGTACAGCGCCCGCCCCGGGTAGTCGTCCGGGCCGACGTCGCAGCCCTCCCAGTCGTACAGGCTGGGCCCGGTGCGTATCGGGCCCGCGCACTCCACGCTCGCGTCGGTGAACAGCGTGACCTGCGACGCCACGGTGTTCATCAGCAGCTCGGGCGACTGGTCGGTGCGCCACACCTGGCCCGCGCCGGGCGGGGCCGGGTCGATCACATGCACCGTCAGGCGGGCGCCGGGGGCCAGTTCGGCGGCCGAGGCGCAGATCCGCTCCAGAACGCTCGTCCCGCGCGGCCCGGCGCCGACGATGGCGATGGCGGGCTGGGCGTGGCGGCGGTCGGCGGTGTGGTCGGCGGCCAAGAGGGGCTCTCCCTGGGGCGGCAGATGGCCGGCGAGCGGGGCGCGGCCATCGGAAAGGTCGGTCGACAAGGGAACGTCCGCCCCATCATCACCGCCCGACCCTGCAGAACAGCACCCGGGAAGACTAGGAAATCGGCCACATCCACAGGTGATTCACACCGTGGTCGCCCCGTGAGAAGCCGCCGAACCTCCCGCATCATCGCTTTCACCGGAAAACCGAGCACCGGCCAGTGAATCCTCCCAAACCGGCACAAGCTCCACGTCGCCCCGCCTCCCTTTGCGGGCCTGATCCAGCCGCAGTCGCGCCGTACGGCCGCGCAGCGTCAGCGTCATCAGCTGATTGCCGAACCACGGGCCGCCCGTACGCCGCCACTTCAGGGGCGGCCGCCGCAGCCGCCCGTGCCGGGTCAGCACCTTGCCCAGCCACCGGCCGGACCGGCTCCAGCCGAAGCGGAACCCGGCCCGTATCGAGGCGTGGATGCTGTTGTGGACGGGGGAGCAGGTCAGCTGGAGCACCCGGCTCACGGGGCGGGTGCCGTCGGGCGTACGCACCGCCGTGGCGTGCGGCCGGTGGCCCACGCCCCGCCAGTGCGGCTCCGCCACATACGCATGGTGCACATCCCCGGACAGCACGCACACGGTGGCCGGCGCGCCCTCCCCCGACCCGGCCTCCGCGATCAGATCGGTGAGCGCGGCGAACGACTCGGGGAAGGCCGCCCAGTGCTCCAAGTCGGCCCGCTGCCGCAGGAACTCGCTGCTACGGGCCCAGCGGGCGCCGCGCTCCCCGGCGCACAGCGCGGCGTTCCAGCCCTCCGCCGCATGGACGAGATGCGGCAGCAGCCAGGGCAGCGAACTGCCGATGAGCAGGTGGTCGTAGGAGCCGCGCCCGTCCAGCACCGCATCGCGCAGCCATTCGGCGTCGTCCTTGCCGAGCATCGCCCGGCTGCCCTCGTCCAGGACACGGCCGGCCCGGGTGTCGACCATGACGAGCCGGGTCCGGCCCAGGTCGCGCCGGTAGCTCCAGCGGGCGCTCGCCTGATCCGCGTCCGCGCGCGCCGCGAACTCCCGCACCGGCTCCGTGCCGTCGTCCGCCGCCCGCACCCGGTTGTAGAGCTCGTCGGCGGCCAGCTCGGCGGGCGAGAGATTCCCCAGGTGCTGGTACACCCAGTACGACATCAGACCGCCCAGGATGCGCTCGTGCCACCAGGAGGTCGCGCGCATCCGGGTGAGCCAGGCAGCGGAGGTGTTCCAGTCGTCGATCACATCGTGGTCGTCGAAGATCATGCAGCTGGGGACCGTGGACAGCAGCCAGCGGACCTCCGGATCGAGCCAGGACTCGTAGTAGAGGTGGGTGTATTCCTCGTAGTCGGCGACCTGCTTCCACGGCGGCTCGGTGATGTCGCGGCGGCCGGCCAGCAGCCGGGCGGTCGCCTCCGAGGTCTGGTCGGCGTAGACCTGATCGCCCAACAGCAGCAGGAGGTCCGGGCGTTCGGGGCCGTGGCCGGCGCCCAGGGCGGCGGCGAGGGTGTCCAGCGCATCCGGGCCCACGCGGTCGTGCGCGGCCTTCGAGGGCGTCGCCGACCAGCGGCAGGACCCGAAGGCGATGCTCAGCGGGTCCTCCGCGGTGGCCGGGAGGGTACGGATGGTGCTCGCCGGGAAGCGGCCGTCGGGCAGCGGCCAGACCTGCCGGCCGTCCAGCAGCACCCGGTACGGCGTCTCACCGCCCGGCGCCAGACCGGTCACCGGCACCAGGGCGTAGTGGTGCCCGCCCACCTGCCAGGTGCGCTCCGTCCCGCCCGCGCCGTCGTCGCAGCGGATCCGTACCTCGCACGGCCGGTCGGTCTCCACCCACACGGTCGCGCTGTCCGCGTCGACGTACCGCAGCAGCGGCCCCAAGCGCAGTCCGGGCATCGGTGCCTCCCTAGTCGTGGTCAGAGGATAGGAGCACCGGGTGCGCGGCGGGCGGCCGGGACGGCGGCGCGCCCGCCGGCCGGTGGTGCCGGCCGACGGGCGCGCAGTATCGATTCACCAGGTGGCCGGGTCAGCACCCGTCCAGGATCTTCTTCAGCGCGGCCTTCTCCGCGGAGTCCGCGGTCATGTCGTACTCGTGCTTCACCCACACCCACATCCGGGCGTACTCGCAGTGGTACGACTCCTTCGGCGGCAGCCACTTCGCCGGGTCCTTGTCGCCCTTCTCCTGGTTGAGGTTGTCGGTGACGGCGATCAGCTGGGAGTGGGTCAGGTCGTTGGCCAGCTCCTGGCGGCGCTCGGTGGTCCACTGCGCGGCACCCGACTTCCAGGCTTCCGACAGCGGGATGACATGGTCGATGTCCAGGTCGGCGGCCTGGGTCCAGGTCGCGTCGTCGTACGCCGACACCCAGGTGCCGCTGGTCGCCGCACAGCTGCCGTCCTGCTGGACGTCCTTGCCGTCGCGCTTGAGCACCACCTCGCGGGTGTTGCAGTTGTCGCCCTGGTCGATCCAGTGGGGGAACTTGTCGCGGCTGTAGCCGTCCTGCGGGCCCTCGGCCTGCTCCTTGATCTCGGCGAGATAGGTACGGGCGGTGGCCGCGTCGGGCGGGCTGGGCGGCGCCGCCTGGGCGGTCTGTCCGCTGAGCGTCAGCGTGCAGACCAGGGCCGCTGCCGAACCCGCTGCGAGGGATACGCGACGCGCGTAGATCTTGGGCATCGAAACTCCCATGATGTGGGGGGAAGTTGACGTGCGGTCGGGCCCATGGTGGCTACGTGGGGTTTCCGCCATATGGGCGCCAGGTAACAGGGTGACGACATGCGCACGTCAGTTCAAGGGTTGACGGGTCGCCATAACTGTGGTGGCGTACGCCGGTTGGCCCTCGAAGGGCCGGTCTGCCGCCGTCCCGCGCCCTAAGGTGTTCGCGTGCTGCTGCCGGTCAACGCCACCCTCGCGGTCGTCCTCGCCGTCCTGCTGGTCGCCGCCGTGGCCCTCGCCGCGCTGGCGCACCTCGGCCACGCACGGGCCATCGCCGTCGCCGGTCTGCGCGCCGCCGCCCAACTCGCCGCCGTCTCCTACCTCATCGGCTGGGTCGTCGGCGCGCTGCCCTGGCTGCTGTGCTTCCTCGCCCTGATGTACGCGGTGGCGGTACGCACCGCCGGCCGCCGGATCACCCGCAACCACACCTGGTGGTGGGCCGCCCTGCCGATCGCCGCCGGCGTCGTCCCGGTCGTCGGCCTTCTGCTGCTGACCGGCCTGCTTCCGCCGCGCGGCCTCACCCTCATCCCCGTCGCCGGCATCCTCATCGGCGGCGCGCTGACCGCCACCGTCCTCGGCGGGCGGCGCGCGCTGGACGAGTTGGCGATCCGGCGCGGAGAGGTGGAGGCCGGCCTCGCGCTCGGGCTGCCGGATCGCGACGCGCGGATGGAGATCGCCCGCCCCGCGGCGTCGGACGCGCTGCTGCCGGGGCTCGACCAGACCCGGACGGTGGGGTTGGTCACACTGCCGGGCGCGTTCGTCGGGATGCTGCTGGGCGGCGCCTCGCCCGTACAGGCCGGTGCGGTGCAGCTGTTCGTGCTCATCGCCCTGCTGGCGGTCCAGGCGGCGGCGTGCGCGGTGGTGCTGGAGCTGGTCGCCCGCGGCCGCATCCACCGCGTAGGGTTGCCGCCAGCAGAAGGGGAGTAGCTCTTCGCCGGACCGTCGACATACTGCGGGCCCTCGTGGCCCGCCGGCGCCCGGAGGCCGGCAGGGAACCGTTACGTGTTCCTACCGCGCCAGCGAGACCTTCGGCCGCAGTGTTTGACGCTGCCGTGCCGAAGCGACCCCTCTTCCCGGGCTTTTCGGTGCGGCGGCCCGACCGATCGAGGTGTTCCGCCCCGTGTTCAGCTTCACCGTCGCAGCCGTCGTCTTCGGCGTCGTGTTCCTCGCCGAGCTGCCCGACAAGACCGCCCTCGCAGGACTGATGCTCGGTACCCGCTACCGCGCCTCGTACGTCTTCGCGGGCGTCGCCGCCGCCTTCCTGGTCCATGTGGCGCTCGCCATCGCCGCGGGCAGCGTGCTCACCCTGCTTCCGCACCGTCTCGTGCAGGCGGTGGTCGGCACGCTCTTCCTGGCCGGCGCGGCCGTCCTGCTGTTCCGGAAGGACGGCGCCGAGGAAGAGGTGAAGAAGCCCGCCGACCAGAGCTTCTGGAAGGTCTCCGGGGCGGGCTTCATGATGATCCTGGTCGCCGAGTTCGGCGATCTGACCCAGATCATGACCGCCAACCTCGCGGCCCGCTACGAGGATCCGCTCTCCGTCGGCGTGGGCGCGGTGCTGGCCCTGTGGACGGTGGCGGGCCTGGGCATCCTGGGCGGCCGCACGCTCATGAAGTACGTACCGCTCAGGCTCATCACCAAGGTCGCGGCCTGCGCGATGCTGCTGCTGGGGGGCTTGAGCATGTATGAGGCGGTCGCGGGGTGAGGTTTCCGGCGGGCCGGCTTCTGGGTTTCCCCGCTGCCCAGCTTCTGGTTTCCCTCGCCGCAGACCTTCTGGTTTCCCCCCGGCTGCCCAGCTTCTGGTTTTTTCCCCGCTGCAGACCTTCTGGTTTTTCCCCCGCCGCCCACGCTCCGGACATTTTTTCCCCGCCGCCCACCCCCCTTCGGGGGGTGGGCGGGTGTGGTGGGAAGGTTGTGCGCTTGTGCGCGCCGCCCGGCCCCGCCTCAGCCCGCGACGTGGACGGCGATCCCGCCGTCCGCCAGCGCCTCCACGCGCACCTCGGTGAGGTCCCGTACGTGGGCGTCCGGCGCGAACTCGGCGGCGCGGTCGCCGACTCCGACGACGCGCATCCCCGCGGCCCGGCCCGCCGTGATGCCCGCCTCGGAGTCCTCGAAGACGAGGCAGTCCCCGGGGGCGAAGCCGAGCTCGGCGGCGCCCTTGAGGAAGCCCTCAGGGTCGGGCTTGCTGGCGCTCACGGACTCCGCGGTGATCCGTACGGCCGGCATGGCCAGCCCGGCCGCGCCCATCCGGGCATCGGAGAGGGCGACATCGGCGGAGGTCACCAGGGCGTGCGGCAGGCCGGCTATGGCGTCCATGAAGGCGGGCGCGCCCGGGACCGGAACCACGCCGTCCATGTCGGCGGTCTCCTGCTCCAGCATCCGGCGGTTGTCCGCCATGTTGAGCTCCGTCGGACGGTCCGGGAGCAGTGCGGCCATGGTGGCCCAGCCCTGACGGCCGTGGACGACCTTGAGGACGTCGTCCGCCGGCAGCCCCTGCTCGGCCGCCCAGCGGCGCCAGCAGCGCTCGACGACGGCCTCGGAGTTCACGATCGTGCTGTCCATGTCGAGCAGCAGGGCGCGGGCGGTGAGCGTGGTGGTTGCCGTCATCGGCGGGCTCCTGGGCGCTACGAGCGGAGGCTGCCCCTCGGGCGTGCCGCGAGCGGGGCAAAAAAGACAAGCGGCCCCGCCCGCCGGTCAGGGAGTGCGGGCGGAACCACTTTGTTCCTACACGATACAAAACGATGGGGCGTGCCGACAACCGCCCCCCTGTCACCGCTCGCTCCACGCCCCGCTCGCCCCCGGCGAGCGCGCGGCTCATGACCCGCTCGTCCCCCTCTCGGGAGGCGGCTCACGCCCCGCCCACGCCCTTCACGGCTGGCTGGTGCGCGCCTCCAGGGACGCTCGTGTCGCCGCGCCATAGACGCCCTCCGGGTCGCCCTGCACCCCGTACGCCTGCTGATATCGCGCCACCGCGTCCCGCACGCCCGCGTCGTACCGGCCGTCCGCGGCATCCAGATAGATCGCCAACTGCCGCAGCCGTTCCTGCAACTCCACCACCTCCGGACCGCTCGCCCCCTCCCGCAGCACGATCGGCCCGGTGGGCGGGGCGCTCGGGCCGGGCCCGCCGGGGGTGTGCGTCACGCTTCCGACGGCCTGCGTGGGGGCGGGAGGCGGCGCCGCCGACCGGGACGGCCTCGCCGTGGGCTCGGGGGTCCGCGCGCCGCTCGCGCCCGGCGACGGCGAGCGGGTCGTGGCGGGGGAGGAGGGCGCCCCGCTCCGGGAGGGGCCGTCGCCACCGTCCGTGGGGAAGGCGGCGGTGGGCGCCACCGTGCCACGATCGGGGAGCGTCGTACGGTCCTGCTCCCCGCTGGACAGCACCTCGCTGCCGATCATTACCGCCGCGGCGGCCACCGCGGCCCCGGCGACCGCCAGTATGGCCGGAAACGCGCGTTTGGCATGGGCGGTGGACGCCTTACGGGAGCGCCCGGACGGACCGGCGGCCGGCGGCTCGGCGGCCGACGAGACCGTCGACGAGACCGTCGACGAGACCGTCGACGGGACCGTCCCGAAGGTCGGCCCCGAACGGCGATACACGCGGGGGGCCAGCGCCGTGGGGGCGGGGCTTGGCGCCGGGGCGGGCCCGGGGCGGACCTCCTGAGCGACGGCCCTCTCCACGGCGCCGTCCACGGACCTGTCCAGGGACCCATCCATGGCCCCGTCCACGGCACGGACGGCCGCCTGCACCGCACCCGAGCCGCCTAAGCCGACGCCCGCGGCTTCGGCACCCCCGTCCCCGACGTCCCCGTCCAGCAGCGACACATAGGGCCGTACGCGCAGCGGATCAAAGTCCTCCGCTTCGGCCGCCGCGCACAGACACGTCGGCCGGCCGCCGCCGCGTACCGGCGCGAAGCAGTGCGGGCACATCTCTGCCGTCACGAGTGGTCGCCTCCCCGGGGTGAGCCCTCGAACCGGCAGCGATTATCCAGAGACCACCCCGGTCCGCACAGGCATTCCCGGACATCCGCCGGGCATCCGCGAGGTGTCTGCCGGGCAACCACCGATGCGCGAACACGCAACCCCACCCGAGCGCCCACAGGTGCGTACGACCGGCCCAATCCCCCGCGACCACCCCATCCCAACGACCGCGACAGTCCGCGACATCCCCGCGTCACCCACTCCACCCCGCCCGCACGAGCGCCCTCCCGGCAGGCCATATCCGCCCGCACCGCCCACGATGGAAGAAGCCCGACGGCGCTCCGGAACCAGCCCCGAACACCTCAGGGAGACGCTCATGGCGCAGCACACCAGCGCTCCCGCCGTCCCCGGCGAGGGCCACTCCCAGCGGACGGTCCTCGTCGCCATCGGCGCGCTGCTGCTCGGCATGCTCATCGCGGCGCTCGACCAGACCATCGTGGCCACCGCGCTGCCCACCATCGTCAGCGACCTCGGCGGTCTCGACCACCTCTCCTGGGTGGTCACCGCCTATCTGCTGGCCTCTACGGCCGCGACCCCGCTGTGGGGCAAACTCGGCGACCAATACGGCCGCAAGAGGCTGTTCCAGACGGCCATCGTGATCTTCCTGATCGGCTCGGTGCTGTGCGGCATCGCCCAGAACATGGGCCAGCTCATCGCGTTCCGGGCGATCCAGGGCCTGGGCGGCGGTGGCCTGATCGTGCTGTCGATGGCGATCGTCGGAGACATCGTGCCGCCCCGCGAACGCGGCAAATACCAGGGCCTGTTCGGTGCGGTCTTCGGCGGTACGAGCGTCCTGGGACCGCTGCTCGGCGGCCTCTTCGTCGACCACCTCAGCTGGCGCTGGGTCTTCTACATCAACGTCCCCATCGGCGTGATCGCGCTCGCCGTGATCGCCACCGTGCTGCACATCCCGGCTCACCGCACCCCGCACCGGATCGACTACCTGGGCACCGCCCTGATCGCCGGCGTCGCCGCCTGCTTCGTCCTGATGACCTCGCTCGGGGGCGTCAGTTACCCGTGGGACTCCTGGCAGATCGTGGGATTCGGCGTGCTGGGTGTCGTCCTGCTCGCCGCATTCGTCCTCGTCGAGCGCCGAGCAGCGGAACCTGTCCTTCCGCTGCACCTGTTCACGCTCCGCACCTTCACCCTCACCGCGGTCATCGGCTTCGTCATCGGCTTCGCGATGTTCGGTTCCATGACGTACCTGCCGACGTTCCTACAGGTCGTCCAGGGTGTCTCGCCGACCATGTCCGGTGTGCACATGCTGCCGATGGTGCTCGGCATGCTGCTCTCCTCCACCGGCTCCGGGCAGATCGTCAGCCGCACCGGCCGCTACAAGATCTTCCCGATCGCCGGCACCGGCGTCGTGGCCGTCGGCCTGCTGCTTCTGCACCAGCTCGACCCGTCCAGCAGCGTCGCCGTCATGAGCGCCTATTTCTTCGTCTTCGGCTTCGGCCTCGGCCTGGTCATGCAGGTCCTGGTGCTCATCGTGCAGAACGCCGTCGCCTACCAGGACCTCGGCGTCGCCACCTCCGGAGCCACCTTCTTCCGCTCCATCGGCGCCTCGTTCGGCGTCTCCATCTTCGGCACGATCTTCGCCAACAAGCTCGGCCCCCGGATCGCGGACGCCCTCGCCGGACAGCAACTGCCGCCCGGCATCGACCCGTCGAGGATCGCCGAGGACCCGCGCACGGTCGCACGACTGCCCGCCGACCAGGCGACCGGCGTCCTCAACGCCTACTCGATCTCCATCACCGACGTCTTCCTCTACGCCGTTCCCGTGGTCCTCGTCGCCTTCGTGCTGGCCTGGTTCCTCCGGGAGGAGCCGTTGCGCGGCAGCGTCACCGCACCCGAGACCAGCGAGGTGCTCTCCTCCAACCCGGTGGAGCGTTCGTCGCACGACGAGTGTGCCCGCGCGCTGTCCAAACTGGGCAGCCTGGAAGGCCGGAAGCACATCTACGAGAAGATCACCGCACGGGCCGGCCTGGACCTCAAACCGGCCGCCAGCTGGCTGGTCCTGCGCATCCACCGCTACGGCTCGGTGGAACCGGGACTGCTCGCGGAACGCAGCAAGGTGCCGCTCGGCGTGATCTCCGAAGGCGTCCGCCAGATCGAGGAGCGCCATCTCGCCGTACGGGAGGGCCTGATGCTGCTGCTCACCGACAGCGGGCGCGAGACGGCGGGCCGGCTGTCCGCCGCCCGGCAGGAGTCCCTCGCGGAGATGCTGGGGGACTGGTGGACCAAGGACCGGCCCACCGATCTCACCGAACTCGTCAAGGAGCTGACGGCGGAACTCTGCGGCTCGGACGCGGAGGAGCCGCACAACGGCGACGCCCGGACGCCCATGCCGCACACCCCGGCCCGGACACCGCGGCCACCGGACCATGCGAAGTGAGGGCCGCCCAGGGGCAAGTGGGGCCGGGGGCAATTGAGGCCTGCCCGGGGGGCGGGGGTATGGGTATCCCCTAGGGGTTGGTCGAACAGATCCCCTAGGGGATGCATGGCCCCCCTGCGGGGCCACAACGCGCCGGCGCCGGGCGGTATTCCCGCGTCCGTCCTAGGTGTTGTGGACGTGGACGGCCGCGCCGACGGCCTTGTCCACGGTCGCGCCCACCGCACCCACGCCCTTGTCGCCTGCCTTGTCGACTGCCTTGTCCACTCAGGGCAGGCGCCTCTCGAAGAAGATCTCCGCATACGGATCGTCGTGATACGGAGCGATCTCGACGAAACCGTGCCGCCGGTAGAGCGCGACCGCCTCCACCAGATCCAGCCGGGTGTCCAGCCGGACCCGCTCGGCGCCCATCCCGACCGCGGCCGTCCCTGCGGCCGTGAGCAGCTCGCTCGCGCCGCCGAGCCCCCGCTTCGAGGGCCGTACGAACATCCGCTTCAGCTCCGCGGTCCGCACGTCCAGCATCCGTACGCCGACGCAACCGGCCGCCATATCGCCGTGCCGGGCCACCAGCAGCACACCGTTCGGCGGCACCAGATCGCCGCTCGGGTACTCCGCCAGCCCCTCGTCGATCTCCTCCGGCGTCGAGCGGCGCCCCTCGTGCAGCTCGAAGTACCGGTCGGCGACCTCGGTGTAGTACTCCCGCAGCAGCGCCCTGGCGTCCGGCGAATCGATCGGTTCGGCGGAGACGGCCCAGGGGAGGCGGAGGGTGACGGCGTTGCTCATGGCGTCATTGTGGCCGCAGGGCCGGCCCGGAACGCAACGCATTTCGGCCCGGCATGATCGGTGCGCAGGTGCCGGCCTGCCGCGCGAACGGCACGAAGACCAGAGCCGGTACAGGGAGGCTCAACCACCCCGGAATCACGGCGAGTTGGATTTCTTCCCGTCAATCTCAGACTGCGGTAAGCGGTCTGTCCGTGCCCTGGGCGGCCCGATGAATGTTGGGGTGCCAGGAAGGATTCCACAAACTTGCTCGGGCCTCCGACGCGGGTGGGCGAGGGTGGGCCTTCCGCTGGACGTCGTTGCTGCGGGCACAGTGCGCCGGGTCGAAACCAGCGGCGCGACCGCCCTGACTGCCGCGCCATCGGCGGTTGTTCTGCCGGCCCCATCAAACCGCTCAGCCGATCAAGTTGCAGGCTCGGTGTGTCCGCAAGTTGCAGGCTCGGTATGTCCGAGAGACCCTTATTCTGACGGGCATATGACAGGGGGAGGGCTCGGCAGGAAATGGGAGGGGCGGGAAAGAAATCACGGAACAGGGAAGCGCCATGAGCACCGAGCAGCCCCAGAACCCCCAGCACCAAACTCCCCAGAATCAGTACGCCCAGGGACAGTTTCCGCCGTATCCGCAATACCAGCAACAGCCGAGTACGAGCGGCAAAGCCGTGGCTTCCATGGTTACCGGAATCGTGTCCATCGTCGTACCTTTCGTGGGAATCGTAACGGGGCCCCTTGCGATTATCTTGGGCGCCAAGGCGCGCGGCGAGATACAGCGCACCAGGCAACAGGGCAACGGTTTGGCCATAGCCGGGCTGGTGACCGGCATCATCGGCTGCGTCGGCTACGCAATCTTCTTGCTGATCATCATCATCGGTGCCCTTTCCAGTACAACGACTGGAACGTGAGGCAAGGGGGACACAGAGACGTCCCAGAAGTCTCGTCGCTGGAACCGCCAAGGCTGATCCGGGCTGGAGCACCCCCTCAGCGGACGCGCCTTCACCTGCTCGTGGAAGACGCGTCCGGTGTCGTCTGGCGCGGTTCTATTCGCCCTTCGGCCCGGTCTGCTGAACGACCTCGAACGACCACACGGTAGAGCCGCTGGCTGCCGGCTTCGGCCGGTCGCTGCCGCCCTGGTGCGCTGCCTTCATCGGCCCCTCCATCCACGCCTGGAACGACTCCTCGTCCCGCCAGCGCGTGTACACAAGGTAGTCGTCGGTGCCTTCGACAGGGCGAAGGAGTTCGAACCACTCGAAGCCGTCCGAGCTTTCCACGGCGCCGGCGCGGGACGCGAAGCGCTTTTCGAGGGTCTCCCTCTGCTCGGCGGGAACGGTCAGAACGTTGATCTTCACGATGCTCATGCCGACCATCGTGCCGCATGCCGCGAAACGGGCGCAGGTCAGGTCCGGGAGCGCCCTGGTGCCTCACCCGTGCAGCCGCAACCCCCGGGTGGGCTGGCCGATGGTGATCATCCCGTAGCCGCCGGCGCCGCCCGCCGACGACGCGACCGCAGCATCACGATCACCGCCACCGCCGCCCACGCCAGCACGGACACTCCGCCGAGTACGAGAATCCAGGCGGGCATCCCCCAGACCTTGAGCAGCGAGTATGTGTAGGTGACCCGCTGATACGGCGTGTCGCCGGCCACCCGCCGCAACTCGTGGTCACCGCTGATCCGTTCCGGCTGTGCGAACGTCTGGTCGATGGCGGTCATGAAGGGCGTCCCGTGCCCGGCGAGTTCCCGGACCTTGCCCTCGGCCTTCACCCGTCCCGCGAAGAACACCTCGGGCGACGACCCTCCGATGGCGCTCCGCGGCTCCATCCGGTGCGGAGCGAAGACGTAGAGCCCCAGCGACTGCGGCGTCTTGGCGAGCCGCGACAACCGCATCGGGTAGACCAGCCGGTCACTGGCGAAGGACAGCCGCAGCGGATCCAGCGTGCCCGTCAGGTAGGCGCGCTTCTCCGGGGAGGCGGGGGCCAGCCGGACCGCCACGTACTCCCATTTCCGGGCCACATACGGGCGCAGCTCGGTCGCCAGCGCCGACGGCAGCTGGAAACCATTGGTTTTCAGCCACTTGCGCAACGCGTCGGGATCGGTGGCGGTCAGCCGGGCGACATCGAAGGGCCCCAGCCGCTCGCGGCCGACGACCCCGACACCCGGGCTGCTCGCGCCGGGCGGCGGGGCCGCGGCCATGTCCCCGCTCCCCCCGAACGGCCAGTCACTGCTGCGCGGCCAGAAGTAGTGGCGCGTCCTGACGGCCGGCGCGGTGAGACCGGCCAGCTCGGAGAAGAGGGCGGAGTCGCCCAGCTCCACAGTGGCGCGGTGCGGCACCGGCATGATCCAGGCGGCGTCCGGGGCGGTGCCGTTCACCGTCAGGCTCATCACGATCTGCTCGTGCCTGCCGTCCCAGCGCACCGCCGAGGTCTCACGGTTCACCGCCAGCGTGGTCTTGCGGTCGACCACCATCGCACCGCACCCGCACGCATACGCCGGCCTCGCCAGCCATACGAGCTGCACCGCCAGCAACAGCAGCACCACCACCAGGGCCCTTCGCCGCCCTGCTCCGCCACCGCGCGCCGTAGTGGCGCCGGTGGCGCCGGCAACGCCAGCCACGCCCATTCCCGTCCCCCGTTCGTCCCCTGCCGACCGACGTGATCAGCGCCGATCCACGTGATCAGCACGGTCTCAGACGGACGGAACGGCGCGTACGGTTCCGGTCTGCCGCTATGCGATCTCCCGGGCCTCCGCCTCCGTCTCCACCGCAGGCGGCGACCCCGGCAGCGGCTTCCGCGCGCTCTCGGACATCAGCAGTACGGCGATCCCACCGACGACGGCCGCCGCCATCATGTAGTACGCCGGCATCATCCGGTCACCCGTAGCGCCGATAAGCGCCGTGACGACCAACGGAGTCGTACCGCCGAACAGCGACACGGAGACGTTGAAGCCGATCGACAGCGAGCCGTAGCGCACCTTCGTCGGGAAGAGGGCGGGCAGTGCCGACGGCATCGAGGACGTGAAGCACACCAACAGCAGCCCCAGCGCGGCCATACCCAGCGCGATCGCGACCAGCGACCCCTGCCGGATCAGCAGCAGCGCGGGCACCGACAGCACCAGGAAGCCCACACAGCCCGCCGCGATGACGGGCCGGCGCCCGACCCGGTCGCTGAGCCGCCCGGCGAACGGCTGGACGCACATCATCAGGACCATCACCGCGAGCACGACCATCAGCCCATGCGTCTCGTCGTACTTCAGCTCCGACGTCAGATAGCTCGGCATGTAGGACAGCAGCATGTAGTCGGTGACGTTGAAGACCAGCACGAGCCCGATGCACAGCAGCATTGCCCGCCACTGACCGAAAATCATCTCGCGGATACCGATCCGCTTCTCGGCCTCGCGGCGCGCCTTCTCCTTCGTGCGTGCTTCCTTCTCCAACTGCGCGAACGCCGGCGTCTCTTCCAGTCGCATCCGCAGGTAAAGACCGATGATGCCCATCGGCCCCGCGATCAGGAACGGAATGCGCCAGCCCCACGAGTGCAGATCGTGCGTCGACAGCAGGGCGGTCATCAGAGTGACCAGGCCCGCACCACCCACATAACCGGCCAGCGTGCCGAACTCCAGCCAGCTGCCCAGGAATCCGCGCTTCTTGTCGGGCGCGTACTCGGCGATGAAGGTGGAGGCACCGCCGTATTCGCCGCCGGTGGAGAAACCCTGCACAAGCCGGGCGACCAGCAGCAGAATCGGCGCCCCGACTCCGATCGAGGCGTACGACGGGATAAGACCGATCGCGAAGGTGCCCGCCGCCATCATGATCATGGTGATCGCCAGGACCTTCTGACGGCCGATCCGGTCACCGAGCGGCCCGAACACCATGCCGCCGATGGGGCGTACGAGGAACGCCGCCGCGAATGCACCGAAGGTCGACAACAACTGTGCGGTCGGATTCCCGGACGGAAAGAAGACATGTCCGAGAGTGACCGCGATATAGCTGTAGACGCCGAAGTCGAACCACTCCATCGCATTGCCGAGCGCGGCCGCCGACACCGCACGCTTGACCATCGCTGGGTCGACGACGGTGACCTCGGTGGCCTGCCCGGCCTTGCCGGCCTCGGCTGGGTCACCGGACGTGCGCTTCTCCAGGACGGCCCGGTCGGGTGCTACGGGGGACTGCGTCGGCACGTGTTCGCTCGCCTGCGCTCTCTTGGACGACTGCATGACATCGCCCGCCGGCGTCAGAAGTGACACGGGGGCAAAGGTCGACCATAGGGGCAGACCGGGTCATCACGGACAGTGCGCGGATGACCGCGCAGTCGTCCGCATACCCGCTCGAGCTGGGGAAACGCCTCCCGTCGGGGCTTTTTGCGGGACTTTCGTCTGTGATCCATCTCGCGTAGATCAACTGCAACCATGGCGCCGTGTGACGCGCTGCACGCGGGCCGAAAGCGGCAGGAGAGCGGCGCGAGAGCGGTACGAGAGCGGCATGAGAGCGGCATGAGAGCCGCACGAGAACGGCGCGGCGGTGTGCGTGCACCGCCGCGCCGGTGGATCGTCGCGTTCCTCAAGGATCCGGCACCTGGGAGCGTCCCGCCACTCGACATCACGGAGAGTTATCCACAGGCGCCCCGTGCGTGCATGTGTTTGGCTACTCTGAGCCACGAACCGTACGACCGGGCTTCAACCCGCCCTCGCATCGGCGGAGTTGAGTGAAGGGAGCGCCCTGTGGCACACAAGATTCTTCGTTACGTTCACTTTCCCCCGGCCACTTCCCGGGACTTGGTCACCGCGGCCGCCGACGGTGCCCTGTGAAGTCCCGGCGGCTCGGAAACCCCAGATCAGCGGCCGGCCTCACGGTTCCCACCGCTCTCGCCCCTCCCACCGTTTCCGCGATCGGCCTCGGCTGTATGGGGATGTCCATCGCGTACGGGCCCGCCGACGCGGACGAGGCGCTCCGGACCCTCGACCGCGCCGCCGAGTTGGGCATCACGTTTCTCGATACGGCGGACGCCTACGGCCGCGGAGCCAACGAGGAACTCATCGGCGACTGGCTGCGCGACCGGGGGCGTCGCGCCGATGTCTTCCTCGCCACGAAGTTCGGCCTGCGGCACGACGCCGCCTCGGGGCGCGTCGGCGACGTCGACACCTCACCGGAGTACGTACCGGTCGCCTGCGACGCCTCACTGAGACGCCTCGGCGTCGAGCACATCGATCTCTACTACGCCCATCGCCGCGACCCCGGCACCCCCATCGAGGACACCGTAGGCGCGATGGCGGAACTGGTCGCGGCCGGCAAGGTGGGGCATCTCGGCCTCTCCGAGGTGAGCCCCGCGACCCTGCGCGCGGCGCATGCCGTACACCCCATCAGCGCGGTGCAGCTGGAGTACTCGCTCTTCACCAGGGGCGTGGTGGAGGGCGAGATGCTCGCCACCTGTCGGGAGCTCGGCGTCTCCGTCGTCGCGTACTCGCCGCTCGGGCGAGGCATGCTCGCCGGTGCGCTGGCCTCCCGCGAGGAGCTCACCGAACACGACAACCGCCGCCGGTGGCCCCGCTTCTCGGCGGACAACATCGAGCGCAACCTCGCCCTCGTCCGTGAAGTCCGGGCCATCGCCGCCGAAATCGGCATCACCCCGGCACAGGCGGCGCTCGGCTGGCTGCTGGCCCAGGGGGACGACATCCTGCCGATCCCGGGGACGAAGCGGGTGCCCTACATCGAGGAGAACGCCGAGGCGGTGCGGCTGAGTCTCACCGCCGAGCAGGCCGACTGGCTCCGGGCGGCGGTCCCGGGCACGTCCGTGGCCGGCGAACGCTATCCGGAGCAGGCGATGCGCCGCCTGGGTCACTAAGGCGTGTCCGATGGACGGGGGCGGGGCGGGGGTGGGGGCCGGGGGGGAGGAGCGGGGACCGGAAGAGCCGTAGCCGCACCCGGCGCCGATCAGGGCATCCACGCCTCGTAGGACAGCACCTCACCCGACTTGACCTCGAAGTCGGGAAGGTCCTTGGTGAACGTGATCTCGCTGCCCAGGAGTTGGCCGTTTACGGGGTCGAGGACGACCACCTGGCGGGTCGCGTTCAGGCTGCCGTCCGGGCCGTCGTAGACATACGCCTGGCCGCGGCGCCCGAGCCGGTCGGTGACGCTGCCCGCGGGGCGCAGCTCGCCGGTATCCGCCAGCATCCGCACCATGGCGGCCGTCTCGCGCGGGCCCGGTGTCCACTCCTGCCGGAACGCGGAAAGGGCCGGCAGCAGTTGCGGCGTGGTGACGTCGGCGGCGTCCGCGCCCCCGTAGACCGTCGCGAGAAACTCGCGCAGCTTCCCGGCGTCGGTCGGCGGCTTCGTACGGGAGGTGAACCCGCCGTGCCGCGCGCCCGAGCCCGCCGGATAGGTCTTGCGGTGCAGGACCTTTCCGTCGTTGACGGTGCGCCAGCGGCCGTCCGCGTCGTTGATCACGGGACGTCCCGGATGGCGCGGGTCGGTGGCCACCACGAGTTCCGAGCCGCTGCCATCGGCCCGCCAACGGGTGATCCGCTCCTCTGGCACGGTGACGGGCGGCGCGGCATCCGGGCCCGCCTCCATGCTCATGTACCAGCTCTGCAGATGGCTGCCCCGGCGAGGCCCAGCGTGCGCACCGGCGGTTCTCGCCCGCGCCTCGGCCCTGCGCGCGAGCTCGTCCAGCGACAGGGGCGGGGCATCGGTACGCAGCACGAGCGCGGCGGGCGCGGCGGCGGCCGTACTGGTGCCGGCATCGGAGAAGGCGAAGGCGAGCACGGCGACGAGCGCGAACACGGCCGCTTCCGCGCGCAGTGCGAGGCGGCGCCCGGCCCGCCGGGTGCGCCTGCTGTGCAGCAGACGGTTGAGGCCGCGTTCGGCGTGGGCGTCCAGCGGGCGATCCCGCCAGGGGCCCGCGTCGGCCCGTACCGGATTGGCCGCGCGCAGCAGATCCAGTTCGTCAGTCATTGCCGTCACCTCCTGCTCGTGCGGACACCGTCATCCGCATCCGGTCGATCTGCGTACGGAGCCGGGCGCGCGCCCGGTGCAGCCGCATGGCGGCCGCGCTCTGCCCGCAGCCGAGGGTCACCGCCAGCTCCTCGATGGTCAGTTCCTCCCAGGTGGCCAGCCGCAGCACTTCCTGGTCGGCGGGGGAGAGGCGGGCCAGTGCCTCGTGCACCCAGGAGCCGGGCCGCTCCGCGTCCGGGCTCTCGACGGCCTGCCGGCGGTGCGCGACCTCGTGGTTGCCGAGCCGGTGCAGCAGGCGTCGGTAGCGGCCGAGCCCTCGCACCGTATTGGCCAGGCAGTTGCGGGCCACTCCGTAGAGCCAGGGCAGCGGCGCGTCGGGCAGGTCGGCGCGGCGTCTCCAGGCTATGGAGAAGACCTCCGCCACCACTTCCTCGACCTCGTGTGCCTGCCCGTCCAGCCGCCGCGCCACGAAGCGGCTGACCGCCCAGTAGTGCGCGCGATAGGCATCGGCGAAGGCGTCGTCCGTGCTCATGAACCGTTGGTGTCCGGCATGCCCCCGATCTTCACACCCATTTTCCGGTGAATATCTCCGGGGCCCCGGACACCTACCGCACATGAAGCACATGACGCACATGAAGCACACGGAGCGCGTGAAGAGCTTGAAGCGTGCGAAGAGCTCGGAGCGTGCCGAGAGCTTGGAGCGTGGGAAGAACATGACGCGGGTCGGGCGCGCTCCCGTGAAGTGGCTCACCACCACCGACCACAAAACGATCGGCACGCTGTATCTCGTCACCGCATTCGGGTTCTTCTGCGTGGCCGGTCTGATGGCGCTGGTGATGCGCGCCGAACTGGCCCGGCCCGGCCACCAGCTCATCTCGAACGAGCAGTTCAACCAGGCGTTCACGATGCACGGCACGATCATGCTGCTGATGTTCGCGACGCCGCTGTTCGCCGGATTCGCGAACTGGATCATGCCGCTGCAGATCGGCGCGCCGGACGTGGCGTTCCCCCGGCTCAATATGTTCGCGTACTGGCTCTATCTCTTCGGCTCACTGATTGCCGTGGGTGGATTTCTCACACCCCAAGGTGCCGCGGACTTCGGCTGGTTCGCCTACGCCCCGCTCTCCGACTCGGTGCATTCCCCCGGTGTCGGCGCAGATATGTGGATCATGGGCCTGGCATTTTCGGGATTCGGGACCATCCTCGGTTCGGTCAACTTCATCACCACCATCATCTGTATGCGCGCGCCCGGCATGACGATGTTCCGGATGCCCATCTTCACCTGGAACGTCCTGCTCACGGGGCTCCTGGTCCTGCTGGCCTTCCCCGTGCTGGCCGCCGCGCTCTTCGCCCTCGAAGCGGACCGTCAATTCGGGGCGCATATCTTCGACGCGGCCAACGGTGGTGCGTTGCTCTGGCAGCACCTCTTCTGGTTCTTCGGCCACCCGGAGGTCTACATCATCGCCCTCCCGTTCTTCGGCATCATCTCCGAGGTCATCCCGGTCTTCTCCCGCAAACCCATGTTCGGCTACATCGGGCTGATCGCCGCAACGGTCTCCATCGCCGGCCTTTCCGTCACCGTCTGGGCCCACCACATGTACGTAACAGGCGGCGTGCTCCTCCCCTTCTTCTCCTTCATGACGTTCCTGATCGCCGTCCCCACGGGCGTGAAGTTCTTCAACTGGATCGGCACGATGTGGCGGGGCTCCCTGTCCTTCGAAACGCCGATGCTGTGGGCGGCCGGCTTCCTGATCACCTTCACCTTCGGTGGCCTGACCGGAGTCATCCTGGCGGCGCCGCCACTGGACTTCCATGTCTCCGACACCTACTTCGTCGTGGCCCACTTCCACTACGTCATCTTCGGCACCGTCGTCTTCGCGATGTTCTCCGGATTCCACTTCTGGTGGCCCAAGTTCACCGGCAAGATGCTGGACGAGCGACTCGGCAAAATCACGTTCTGGACCATGTTCATCGGCTTCCACGGCACCTTCCTCGTCCAGCACTGGCTCGGCGCCGAAGGCATGCTGCGCCGCATCCCCGACTACCTGGCCGCCGACGGATTCACGGCGCTCAACACCCTCTCCACCATCTTCTCCTTCGTCCTGGGCCTCTCCCTCCTCCCCTTCCTCTACAACGTCTGGAAGACGGCGAAATACGGGGAGCGGGTGACGTCCGACGACCCATGGGGTTATGGCCGCTCGCTGGAATGGGCCACTTCCTGCCCACCGCCGCGCCACAACTTCCGTGCCCTGCCCCGCATCCGTTCCGAATCCCCGGCATTCGACCTGCATCACCCGGAGATCGCGCACGAGATCGAGCCCTCGCGAAACAACGGGATCGGGGCGTCCGTATGACCCGGAAAATCCGTATTACCGAGCAGAACCGGATGGACGAAGCCATCAACGAGATCGAGGGATATCTGCTCTGGGAGGCGGAGACGGGGCGGGCACGCACGAGGGCGGACGCCTTCTGTTCCCGTCTGCCATGGCTCACCGACACCCAGCGCGGCGAAGTGGAACTCCACTATTGCCAGGACCAGCGGGAAACCTCGCGCGCCTACCTGGAACGTGTCGCGGCACGCAGCGCCGCGCTGCGTGCCGAATACGAAGCCGTTTACCGCGCGCTCCGGCGACGGCTCGTCACCGTCTGCCTGAGCGGCACGGTGGCCGTGGCAATATTTGTCGCCGTGGCCACCGTGTGGCTTCGTCAACCGTACTGAACCCGAAGCTCCTTGACGCCGTTGAGCCAGGCGGAGCGGAGCCGGCGCGGGTCACCCGCCAGCGAAATGCCGGGCATGGCATCGGCGATGGCGTTGAAGATCAGGTTGATTTCCAGAACGGCGAGGGACTTGCCGAGACAGAAGTGCGGTCCACCGCCACCGAATCCCAGATGGGGGTTGGGATCGCGAGTGATGTCGAAGACTTCGGGGTGGTCGAACACCTCGGGGTCGTTGTTGGCCGAGGAGTAGAAGATCCCGACGCGCTGTCCCTCCTTGATCTTCGCGCCGCCCAGTTCGGTGTCCTGGGTGGCGGTGCGCTGGAACGAGACGACCGGCGTCGCCCACCGAACAATCTCCTCGGCCGCCGTCGCGGGGCGCTCACGCCGGTAGAGCTCCCACTGCTCGGGATGCGTGAGAAACGCGTGCATCCCATGCGTAATCGCATTACGTGTCGTCTCGTTGCCGGCCACCGCCAACAACAGCACAAAGAAACCGAATTCGTCGGAGCCGAGATTCCCCTCGTGCTCCGCCGCCACCAACTGGCTGACGATGTCCTTGGCCGGACATTCCTTGCGCGCCGCGGCGAGGTTCATCGCGTACGAGATCAGCTCCATGGCCGCATTGCTGCCGACCTCTTCGGTGATGGCCAGTTCGGGATCGTCGTACGCGATCATCTTGTTCGACCAGTCGAAGATGCGGGCCCGGTCGTCCTGGGGGATGCCGATGAGTTCGGCGATCGCCTGGAGGGGCAGCTCGCACGCGACGTCCGTGACGAAGTCCCCGGAGCCCTTCTGCCGTGCCTCGGCGACGATCCGCGCCGCCCGGTGGCGCAGCGCGTCCTCCAGGGCCCGTATGGAGCGCGGGGTGAACCCGCGCTGCACTATCTGGCGGACCCGGGTGTGCTCCGGCGGATCCATGTTCAGCATGATCAGCTTCTGTACGTCGATCTGGTCGCGGGTCATGGACGCGTTGAAGCGGATGATCGACGTGTTGAGGTTCGCGGAGAAGACCTCCGGCTTGGTGGACACCTCCTTGACGTCCTCATGGCGGGTGACGACCCAGTAGCCGTCGTCGTCGAAGCCGGCGATGCCGTGCGGCTGGGCGTTCCACCACACGGGCGCGGTCCGCCGCAGCTGCGCGAACTCCGGGAGCGGGACGCGGGTCTGGTAGACGTCGGGGTCGGTGAAGTCGAACCCATCGGGCAACGCGGGACATGGCATCGGCGACTCCCGGTGCGATCCGGTCGGACAGCCGGCCAGCCGTGCGCGACCGGGCTGATTCTGACGGTTCTGTCAGTGCTGAGTTCTGACGGCACATCAGGTGTGTGGGTCGCGGTGAAGGTAGTAACGAGTTCTACAAGTGGCAAGGGGCATGGCGGCACCTGTTGGCCGCAAAGCGCCCGGATCGTCCGCCGGGGCAAGAGGAGTTGACGGTCGGCCAAGTTGGCGCCGTGCACCGGACAAGGGTCCTGCAGACCTCTTGCGCCCCCAGGGTGCTGCTCATAAGACTGTTTCGAAGAACTAGAACGCGTACTAGTTCTTCTTCCGTGGGTGCCGGGACGCCCCGCGGACGCAAGGAGAGGACGAGTCAGTCATGGCCGCGGAACCCGTCATCGTCGAAGCCGTACGCACCCCCATCGGTAAGCGCGGAGGCGCGCTCGCCAACCTCCACCCCGCCTACCTCCTGGGCGAGACGTACCGCGAACTCCTCGCCCGTACGGGCATCCAGCCCGACTGCGTGGAACAGATCGTCGGCGGCACCGTCACCCACGCCGGCGAACAGTCCATGAACCCCGCGCGCAACGCCTGGCTCACCATGGGCCTCCCCTACGAGACCGCGGCGACCACCGTGGACTGCCAGTGCGGGTCCTCCCAGCAGGCCAACCACATGGTCGCCAACATGATCGCGGGCGGCGTCATCGACATCGGCATCGGCTGCGGCGTCGAGGCGATGTCCCGGGTGCCGCTGGGTAGCGGCTCCAAGCACGGCCCCGGCAAGCCCTGGCCCGACGAGTGGAACGTCGACCTGCCCAACCAGTTCGAGGCGGCGGAACGCATCGGACGCAACCGGGGCCTGACCCGCGAGAACGTCGACTCCCTCGGGCTGATCTCCCAGGAGCGGGCGGCCGCCGCCTGGGCCGAGGAGCGCTTCAAACGGGAGACGTTCGCCGTCCAGGTCCCCACCACCGAGGAAGAGCAGGCCGCGGGCCAGGGCATGTGGCGGCTGGTCGACCGCGACGAGGGGCTGCGCGACACCACCATGGAGGGGCTCGGCGGCCTCAAGCCCGTCATGCCGACCGCCATCCACACCGCGGGCAACTCCTCGCAGATCTCCGACGGCGCCAGCGCGCTGCTGTGGGCCTCCAAGCGGATGGCCCGCGCCCTCAAACTCAAGCCACGGGCCCGCATCGTGGCCCAGGCGCTGGTCGGCGCCGATCCGCACTTCCACCTGGACGGCCCGATCGACGCCACGCGTGCCGTACTGGGCAAGGCCGGTATGTCGCTGAAGGACATCGACATCGTCGAAATCAACGAAGCCTTCGCATCCGTCGTCCTCTCCTGGGCGCAGGTCTTCGAACAGGACCTGGAGAAGGTGAATGTGAACGGCGGCGCCATCGCCCTGGGCCACCCGGTCGGAGCCACCGGGGCCCGCCTGATCACCACGGCACTCCACGAACTGGAGCGCAGGGACAAGGAGTTCGCCCTGATCACGATGTGCGCGGGCGGGGCGCTGGCAACCGGCACGATCATTCAGCGGTTGTAGCGGCGTCGTCCTGCCGAACTGAGGAAAACCACAAGAGAGTTGGGTGGAAACCCTCATACCGCGCGGCACAAGATCAACGTACCGTCGACGACATGACCAGAACTCACCGGAATTCATCCTTAGCGGGCGGGAATCTCGGGAATCGACGTGTATCGCGTGGCTTGGCCGCAGGTGCCGCCCTCCTGCTCGCAGCCCTCACGACAGCGCCCGCGGTGGCAGCACAGCCGGCCACCGCGGGGCATGCGGCCGAGCCGACCCCGGCAGTCGCCGCCACGGCGCGGGCGGAGCAGGAGCGCGGCACACTCCTCTCCATCGCCCCCCTCGGCAAGCAGAACCGCGCCGAAGTCATCGCCCAGGCAAAGGAGTCGGGCCTGGAATCCGGCACCGCCCGGCACGGCGTCGCGTCCTACCGCCTGACCTACCGCACCATCACACCCCAGGGCCGCCCCACCACCGCCTCGGGCCTTCTCGCTCTCCCCGTCGGCACCGACCGCCACCATCTGCCGCCCGTGGTCCACGCCCACGGCACCCTCGCCTACCGCGGCTACGCCCCCTCGGTCGCCGAAGGCCCCGACCGAGCGGTATCGGTGCTGTACGCCTCCGCCGGACGCGCCGCCGTCGCCCCCGACTACCTCGGTCTCGGCACCAGCCCCGGCCGCCACCCGTACATGGACGCCCGATCCTCGGCATCCGCCTCACTCGACATGCTCCGCGCCGCCCGCTCCGCGGCCCCGAAGCTCGGCGCCGGCCTCGACCGCAAGGTCTCCATCACCGGCTTCTCCCAGGGCGGACAGGTAGCCATGGCGCTCGCCCGCGAACTGGACGCCGGTGCCGACCCGCGCTCCCGCCTCGGCATGCTCGCACCGGTGGGAGGGCCTTTCGACCTCGACGGCAGCGAACTCCCCGGCATGTTCGACGGCCGAGTGGACCCGCAATCCGCCGTCTTCTACATCTCCTTCTTCCTCACCTCCCAGAACCGCCTCCACCTCCACCCGCTCTACAACCACCCCGGCGAGGTCTTCCGAGCGCCCTACGCCGACTACATCGAGGACCTCTTCGACGGCTCCCACCCGGCGGAGGACATAGCCGGCAAGCTGCCCGGCCGCCTCGAAGACCTGCTGACCGACACCTGGTACAAGAAGCTCCAGCACCCGTCCGGCGCGTTGCTGGAGGCCCTGCGCGCCAATGACCGCACCTGCGACTGGACCCCGGGCCGAGGAGTCCGCATCACCCTCTACACGGCCACCGGAGACCGAGACGTCCCCATAGCCGACTCCCAGAGCTGCGCCCGCGAGCTGGCCCAGCACGGAGCCACCCCCAAGATCGTCGATCAGGGCGCCGACGCCGACCACAGCACTTCGTTCTTCCGCTCGGTGCCGTACATAGCCCGGTCGCTCCCGGTCGCCCGCTGACCGGGCCGGGGAGACGCGCCAACCCAGAACCAGGAGGAGCCCGACCGCCCGGTGATGCGGTCACCCGGTGATGCGGTCACCCGGCCATGCGCTCACGCGGTTAGGTGCCGAGCCGGGTTCCTTGCCCCGCGGCGCGACGGGGCGGGGAGCCGGTGCCCTCAAAAGTCACAGGTCTCGGAACATCCCGTCACACACCGTCCCAGAAAGGTGAATCGTCAATCGCCGGATCGTGGTCCCGCATGTCCTCGCGCAACTTGGCGACTGCGGTGGCACGAACCTCGTGTTCGCTGGAAGCAAGTTCGTCGCAGCGCTCGGCTATGAGACCGAGAAGAACGGCTAGGTCGGGCAGTGACGAGGCGGCTTGGCCCTTGTAACCCGCGCCGTGGTCCCAGCCGTTGGGATCGTAGTGGTCGATTCCTCCGGACTCGCAGTCGAGCATCAGCTTCTGGTCCCCGCGAGTGCCGAACGAGAGGCAGAAGTTCTCAGGAGGTGACTCGTCGTCCGGGTAGCGATACCCGTACAGCTCGTCGGCATCGAAGAGATACAGCGCGTCGCCGTCTTCGCTCAGCAGGTCGGTGGAGTCGAAGTTGATGATGTCGATGTTGACAGCTGGGAACCCTGTGGTCGTCAAGAAGTCGCGGGTCCCCTGATGTGTGAGCTCCGCGGGCAGGTCGGCTGCGGCAGGTCGCCAGAGCGAGCCTTTGCCGAACCGGGCCTCCAGCCAGGCGGCGCTGGCCTCCGGCACCGTGTCATCCATCTCCGTCATCGCCGTACCCCTCTGGATATCGATCTGCCGTCTGTCGTCGGCCGTCTGCTGCTCGCGGAAGATCAGATCACAGGGGTCGGACAACGGTGTCCGCGCGGCGCCAACGACCGTCCCAGGCCCGGGCCAGGGCTACTGCTACCAGGGCCACAGATACCAGGGCCACGGCTACTGGGGATGCTGCTGGCCCCCGTGTTCGGGAGAGGAGGGGGCGGGGGCATGGGCAGAGGCAGGGGCGGGCGAGAAGGACACCGGGGCGTCGAAAGCGGCGCGGCGGGTCGCTCGGCGCAGGGCCTTGAGGACCGTGCCGCCCAGCGCGAAGGTCAGGAGCACGGTGACGACGGCTCGGGGGAGGTCCCAGCCGAGGGAGGTGGCGAGGCAGTAGGCGAGATAGCGTGCGAGGTTTTCGTCGAGCGGGTCGCCGGGGACGAAGGAGACTCCCGACGTCATACCGGCGATGTAGGGCCAGCCTTGGAGGTTCATGATGAGTCCGTAGACGACGGCCGCGACGGCTCCGTAGGCCGCGAGCATCACCAGTTCGCGGCGGCCGCGCAGCCGGTCGGGGCCGGGGAGCAGTCCCGCGCCCATCGACACCCAGCCCATCGTCAGCATCTGGAACGGCATCCAGGGTCCGACGCCGCCGGTCAGCAGAGCCGACGCGAACATCGCCACGGACCCCAGCACGAAGCCGAAGCCGGGGCCCAGCACCCGGCCGGCCAGCACCATCAGGAAGAACATCGGCTCAATGCCGGCGGTGCCCGCACCGAGCGGGCGCATGGCGGCGCCGGCAGCGGCCAGTACACCGAGCATGGCGATGGCCTTCGCGTCCAGACCGGTGTCGGCGATGGTCGCCACGACCACGGCGAGCAGCATCGGCAGCAGCGCGGCGAACAGCCACGGCGCGTCCTTGGAGTGTGCGAGACCGGAGGCGGAGTCGGCGAGCAGCGGCCAGCCGAAAGCCATCACGCCGATGGCCGAGACAAGAGTCAGCGCGGCGATGGAGCGTGGGCCGAGGCGCACGGCACGGGCCTGCCGGCGGGACGAGTCGGGCCCGGCGTCCGGGCGGTGCGAGGTCATGCCGTCCGCTCCAGGGCCCCTGCGACCTGGGGCACGGTCAGCCACGGCAGCGGGGCGAGGACCTTGGCGACCTGTGGGGCGAAGGAGGGGGAGGAGACAACAACCTCGTTGGTGGGGCCGTCGGCGACGATCTCGCCGTCCGCGAGGATCACGACACGGTGGGCCAGTTCGGCGGCCAGTTCCACGTCATGGGTGGCCAGGACGATGGCGTGTCCGTCGGCGGCCAGCCCGCGCAGCACCTCGGTCAAGCGGGCCTTGGCGGCATAGTCCAGGCCTCGGGTGGGCTCGTCGAGGAGGAGCAGCGGCGGGCGGGCGGTCAGGACGACCGCCAGGGCGAGGGCGAGCCGCTGGCCCTCGGAAAGATCGCGGGGGTGGACGGAGTCCGGGACGTCGGGCAGCAGCCGTGTGACCAGATCGCGGCAACTGCCGGCGGGGGCGCCCGCGTCGTGGTCGGCGGCGGTGCACTCGGCGGCGACGGTGTCCGCGTAGAGGAGATCGCGGGGTTCCTGGGGGACGAGGCCGACGTGCCGCAGGAGGGTGCGCGGGCCGGTGCGGTGCGGGGTGACGCCATCGACGCGGACCGTCCCGGAGGAGGGTTCATGCATGCCGACCAGCGTGGAGAGGAGGGTGGACTTGCCCGCACCGTTGCGGCCCATCAGCGCCATCGTCTCGCCCGGCTGGAGAGTGAGGTTCACCCCGTGGAGCGCGTCGGCGCGACCCCGGCGGACGCCGAGCCCCGAGGCCACCACGGAGGGCGTGGCGGAGGGGCGGGCAGGGGCGGCCCGGTCTGCTGCGGGCGGGGTGATGTCCTCCAGGCGGCTGCGGAGCGGCGCGGCCTTGCGGCGGGCGTCGCGTACGGAGAGCGGGAGCGGGGACCAGTCGGCCAGCCGGCCGAGGGCGACGACCGGGGGGTGCACCGGCGAGACGGCCATGATCTCGGCGGGGTCGCCCATCATCGGGGCCGCGCCCGGGGACGGCAGCAGGATCACCTGGTCCGCGTACTGGACCACCCGCTCCAGACGGTGTTCGGCCATCAGGACCGTCGTCCCGAGGTCGTGCACCAACCGCTGGAGCACCGCCAGCACCTCCTCCGCGGCGGCCGGGTCCAGCGCCGACGTCGGCTCGTCCAGGACGAGGACCTTGGGGTGTGTGGTGAGGACCGAGCCGATCGCCACCCGCTGCATCTGGCCGCCGGAGAGCGTGGCGAGAGCACGGTCGCGCAGGTCGGCCAGGCCCAGCAGATCCAGGGTCTCCTCGACGCGGCGGCGCATCACGTCCGGGGCCAGGCCGAGCGACTCCATGCCGTAGGCGAGCTCGTCCTCGACGGTGTCGGTGACGAAGTGGGACAGCGGGTCCTGGCCCACGGTGCCGACGACATCGGCGAGTTCGCGCGGCTTGTGCGTGCGGGTGTCGCGGCCGTCGACGGTGACCCGGCCGCGCAGGGTGCCCCCGGTGAAGTGCGGTACCAGCCCGCAGACGGCGTTCAGAACGGTCGACTTGCCGACGCCGGACGGGCCGACGAGGAGACACAACTCGCCCTCGGGAACGGTCAGGTCGATGCCCTGCACCGCGGGCGCCGAGGCGTCCCCGTAGGTGACCGAGACCTGCTCGAACCGAATCACTGGCTGGACTCCTTCTTGCCCGGATCGAGCGGATCGAGCGGATTGAGGGGAGAGGGGGGACCGACGGGGGCGGGGTGATCGAGGGGGCGGAGGGAACCTGGCGGATCCAGGCGAGCGGTGCGACCGGGGGAACGGCCGCTGCCGGGCCGCGTCCCGCTACCCCCGTCCGGCGGCCGCGGCGCAACGAACCCCGGCAGCAGGCCGATGAGGACGGCGGCGGCCGGCCAGAGGGGCAGCACCGGGGAGGTGAGGGGGACCGCCGGCGGGTGCAGTGCCGCGGACGCGTGGTCGTTGGCCCAGATCATCAGCGCCGCGACGGCGATACCGGAGCCGGCGACCAACCAGGCGCGCACACCCCACCGTTCGGGCCGGTAGCGGCTGCGTACGGAGCGCCGGCCGCCTAGCCACAGCCCGGCGAGTGCCGCGGCCAGTCCCGCGAGCAGCAGCGGCAGCCCGTAGCCGCCGCCCGCGTCGCCCAGCAGCCCGTACGTCCCGGCGCAGACGCCGAGCAGCCCGCCGAGGGTGAGAACGGAGGTGGTGTGCCGTACGGCAGGCGGCACTTGGGCGGTCCGGCCGTAGCCGCGTGCGTCCATCGCCGCGGCCAGCGCGACGGAACGCTCCAGCGCGCCCTCCAGCACCGGCAGCCCGACCTGGAGAAGGGCCTTGAACCCGCGGTCGGGCCGGCCGCGCAACCGCCGGGCGGCGCGCAGCCGCTGGACGTCGGCGACCAGGTTCGGCGCGAAGGTCATGGCGACGACGACCGCGACGCCCACCTCGTACAGCGCTCCGGGCAGGGACTTCAGCAGCCGGGACGGATTGGCGAGCGCGTTGGCGGCACCGACGCAGATGAGCAGGGTGGCCAGTTTCAGACCGTCGTAGAGGGCGAAGACCATGCCCTCAGTGGTGACCCGGCCGCCGATCCGGACGCCCTTCGCCCAGTCGGGGAGCGGGACTTCGGGGAGTGTGACGAGGGTGTGCGTACCCGGGATCGGCGAGCCGAGGACGAACGCGAAGACGAGCCGGATGGCGATCACGACCAGTCCGAGCCTGACGAACGCCCCGTACGAGCGGGCCCAGGGCGCGTCCGTACGGCGCGCCGCGACGACATAGCCGGCGACGCCGACCAACAGCCCGAGCAGCAGCGGATTGGTGGTGCGGGAGGCCGCGGTCGCCAGCCCGAGCGCCCAGAGCCACCAGGCGCCGGCGTGCAGCGCGTTGGCCCGGGTGGCCTGCGGGGTGCGTGGGGCGCGGGGCGTGCGTGGGGCGCGGGGCGCGCGTGGGGTGCTCATCCGCGCCGGCGGTGAGCCTGCCACACGGCGGCCGCGCCCAGTACGGCGACGGCCGCGATGCCGCCGAACAACCCCGCGGACGGGCCTCCGCCGCCCCCGCCATCGGCCCCGTCAGCCCCGCTGTCGGCGTCGCCATCCGAAGGGGCATCCGAAGCCGCACCCGGCGACGCACCCGAAGACGCATCCGACGACGCCCCCGCCGACGAGGACGACCCCCCGCCCCCGCTCACCTCATCCGCGCACCCCGCCTTCGGATAGCCCGCGATACCGCACAGCAGCGAGTTGGAGTCGTAGCGCAGCGACCGCGTGACACCTGCCAGCGCTTCGGCCGCCGACGCGTCCTCCGGCACCCGGGCGCACGCCGTCCGGGTCTTGGGCGGCGTCTCGCCCCGGGGCGCGTCCGCCGCGGTGCCGAAGTCGATGACGACTCCGATCCGCTTGGTGCCGCCCTTGGCGGGCGTGCCCCGGCATATCGCGTCGAAGTCGGCGGCCGCGCGCGGTTTGCCGGCCGCGGCGGAGTCGGCGCTGACGGTGAACCGGAAGCCCTCGACGGCGCCGTCGGACGGCCGCAGCGTGCCCGGCCCCTCGCTGGCGTAGGCCCACGAGCTGCCGTTGCCGCCACCGCCTTGCCAGAAGGACCAGTAGCGGTACTCCTGCGCCTGCGCGGGCGCGGCGGCGAGGCCGGTGACCGCACCCGTCAGCAGCAGCACACCAATGCCCCTGGTACGCCGCATCACAGCCCGTTCTTCTTCTTACGGCCGCTCAGCAGAAACCCGATACCGGCGCCGATGGCGAGCCCGACACCGATGACCCACCACACCCCGATGCCGCCCTCGCCGCCCTTGCTGTCCTTCTCCGGCGACGCGGACGGCTCGGCGCTGCCGGCCGGCTTGGGGCCGGTGGCGTTGAGCGCGGCCACCAGGTCCGTGCCCCCGAAGGAGCGCGGGTCAGTGTCGGTGGCGTGTGCGACCAGCACCAACTGGGCGTACGCGGCCGGGCCGTTCTGCTTCGCCCAGTCCGCGGAGTTCTTCTCCAGCCACTTCAGGGGCTTCTGGGCGGCGGCGCCGTGCGAGCCGGCGGCCAGCGCCACGACGGCGTCCGCGGTGTTGCCGACATCGGGCTGCTTCTCCGCACCCGGCATCGCGGACGGCAGATGCTGGCCGTTCTTGTCGAGTTGCGCGACGAGATAGGCGGCGCCGGCGTCCGCCGCCTGCGCCGGACCGGTCGCACCGCCCTTGCCGTCCTCGCAGCTCAGCGGCTTGACGGGACGGTCGGCGCCGGTGCCGCCCGGGGCGACGACAAAGCCCTTGCCCAGCGCGCCGGTCGCGGCGGCCGCGGTGGCGTCGGCGTTCGGGGCCAGCGCGTCCTTCTGCGGCTGGAAGGCGAACGCGCCACGCTCCCCGTCCTCGGCGTCGCAGCCCAACTGGAAGCTCAGCAGCGCGTCATACGGACTCCGACCGCTCTGCCCGTCCTCACCGCTCTTGCGGCTCTTGCCGCTCTCACCGTCCTTGCCGTCCTCCGCGCCCTTCTCCGAAGCCGCCGTCGCCGTCACCGCCCCCGGCTTCTCGCTCGTCGCGGCGAGCGCGCCGATCACCACCGCGGTGGAGTTGGCATCGCTCGGCGAGCCGGGTATCGAGCTCCAGCCGCCATCGTCGTTCTGTACGGACTTCAGCCAGGTCACGGCCTTCTTCACGGCCTCGCCATGCCCGCCGACCGCGGCCAGCGCCTGCACCGCGGCGCCCGTCTGGTTCGTGTCCCGCATCGTCTTGGCGTCGCAGGGCTTGCCCGGGTCGGCGCGAAAGGCGGCGAACGAGCCGTCGGCGCACTGCTGCCCGGCGAGCCAGTCGACGGCCGACGCCGCCGGCCGCACCTGGACGGTGTGCTGCGCGAGCAGCGCGAGGGACTGCCGCCACACCCCGTCGTACTGCGGGTCCTTGGTGCCGTACAGCCCGTCGGGCAGCTTCTTGGGCGCGGGAGTGTCCGCGTACGCGGCGGGGGCGCCCATCAGCGGGGCCGCGCCCAGCACCGCCACGGCCGTCAGCGCCATGGCGGCGCGGCGCGCCAGGAAGGCGACGGAACGCGTCGGACGGGCCTGGTGGGCCAAAGAAGCCATGGAAGCCAAAGAAGCCGTGGAAGCCAAGGAAGCCATGGGGGCCATGCGGGCCATCGGGTCGGTGCCTCTCGGGTCGGGTCGCGGCGGTGGTACGCAGCCGCGCTCGGCCGACCGGCCGCGTGGCGATCGCCGGATCGTACGCGGTGGCACCGGGCTCGGCTCCGTATACCTCGACGGTGCCGCGCACCGGCCGTCCGCAGCGGCGGCGGTTCCGGTGGCGGGAGCCTTGGTCGTGCCCCAGCGGGTGCTCCGGCTCGTACGGCCAAGTGCGCGGTGCGCGGAGGGCCGTCCTCACGGATGGGGGTGCCCCCGGGCTCGAGCGGAGCCGAGAGCTGGGGGGGAGGGTCAGCGCCGGATTTCCACCGGCTTCCCCCGATCGGACACGAATGAAGTTGTCCCGCACACCTTAACCGGCACCCGTCCTGGCCCGGAGTCCGCAGGTGCGGAGCCGGGACGCGACGCCCGCCCCCGACGTCACGGCGTCACACCGCCCGGTACAGCGCCGGATCGGACCCCGGCACCAGCTCCGCGTGGCCGAGTTTCACCAGGTGGCGGAGGTGGGCCTCGGCTTCCGAGACGGCGATGTTCCGGGACCCGTAGGGGATCTGTTCCCAGGGGCGGTTCCACTCCATGGATACGGCGAGCTGCCATGGCGTGAGCGGTTCGCGGAGCAGTGCTCTCAGTCCGGACAGCCGCTCTTCATGGTGAGCGGTGAGCTCGCGTACCCGTCCGTCCGCGCCGGTGAACGCATGCTGATGCGCGGGCAGTACCTCGGCGGGGGCGAGCCGGCCGATCCGCTCCAGGGACTCGAGGTAGTCCCCGAGGGGGTCCCCCCTGCTCGAACGAAGTTGAGAGCTTGGGGGAGGATCGGTGACCGTGGCACTGTCCGGGTCCTCGTACAGCCCGATGTGCGGGGTGATGCCCGGCAGCAGATGATCACCGGAGAAGAGCCGCCCGAAGCCGGCGGGCCGGCCCGCGAGCCGCTCGGCGCCGGCGCCCCTGCCGGTGGCTTCCCCGACCCTCCCCGGATGCTGTTCCTCCAGATGCAGGCACACATGCCCCGGCGTATGACCCGGCGTCCAGATCGCGCGCAGTCGCCGCCCCGGCACATCGAGCAGCTCACCGGGGCCGATCTCCCGGTCCGGCAGCGCGGCCCGCCGTCCGGGCAGCGAGCGGCCGCCGCCTTTGGCACGCGCCTTCCGCAGTGGCGCCAGGTGGTCGTCCGGAGCCCCGGCGGTCGCGAGCTTGGCGATCAGGAAGTCCAGCCACTGGCCCGGCTCGGCCTCGCGGGTGCGGAGGACCAGGGCCGTGTCGGCGGCGTGCATGGCGATCCACGCGCCGGACGCCTCCCGCACCTTGGCCGAGAGGCCGTGATGGTCGGGGTGGTGGTGGGTGATCAGGACGCCGTGCAGCTCGGTGAGGGCGAAGCCGCAGGCGTCGACGCCCGCGACGAGGGTGTCCCAGGAGTCCGGATCGTCCCACCCGGTGTCGATGAGCACCGGTCCGCGGTCGGTTTCCAAGAGGTGGACGAGGGTGTGCCCGAGCGGGTTGTCCGGGATCGGGACGGCGATGCTCCACACCCCGCCCCGGTGGTCGATCACCTGTGGCGCCCCGCCCCCGGACGTCCCGGCCTCTGTCATCCCGGCCTCTGGCATCCCGGTCCCCTCTCGATGTGGCGGACGACCCGCTCTCGATGTGGTGGACAACCCGCTGCCCGCACCGGTCCGTCCGCACCCTCACTATAACTAGAACGAGTTTCAATGCGCACTGAAGTGGCCCAGCCTGCCAACCCCTTGCCGTTCGACCGTCATTCGGCCGCACCCCGTGGACTCCTGCAACTAGAACTGGTATCAGTTCCTGATGGCTGAGCAATCCTGACGTAGCGTCAGCGAGCTGCGTTCAGAAATCCCATCCGGAACCGTCGGGAGGCGGCAGCGATGAGCGACCTCGTCGAGCACGGAAAGCTCTACATAGGCGGTGAGTTGGTCGATCCGGCCGGCCGCGACACGATCGAGGTCGTCTCACCGCACACCGAACAGGTCATCGGCCGCGTCCCCCACGCCTCGCGGGCCGACGTGGACCGTGCGGTGGCCGCCGCCCGTACGTCCTTCGACTCCGGGGTCTGGGCGAACGCCCCGTTGGCCGACCGGATCGCGGTGGTGACCCGCATCAAGGACGCCTTCGCGGTGCGCAGCGAGGAGATCGCCAGGGTCATCAGCTCCGAGAACGGCACCCCGTACACCTCCGGCGTCATGGTGCAGTCGCTGGCCGCGATGCTGGTGTGGGAAGCGGCGCTGACCGTGGCCCGCGACTTCCCCTTCGAGGAGCGACGGACCGGGATCCTGGGGCCGCTGCTGATACGGCGCGAACCGGCCGGGGTCGTCGCGGCCGTCGTGCCGTGGAACGTCCCGCAGTTCACCGCCGCCGCCAAGCTGGCCCCCGCGCTGCTGGCCGGCTGCTCGGTGGTGCTGAAGGTGTCGCCGGAGACCCCGCTGGACGCGTATCTGCTCGCCGAGATCGCGACCGAGGCCGGGCTGCCCGAAGGGGTGCTGTCGATCCTGCCGGCGGACCGGGAGGTGAGCGAGTACCTGGTCGGGCACCAGGGCGTCGACAAGGTGTCGTTCACCGGCTCGGTCGCGGCCGGCAAGCGGGTCATGGAGGTCGCGGCCCGCAATCTCAGCCGGGTCACCCTCGAACTCGGCGGCAAGTCCGCTGCGGTGATCCTGCCGGACGCGGACCTGGACGCGGCGGTGGCCGGCATCGTGCCGTTCGCCTGGATGATCAACGGCCAGGCGTGTGTGGCCCAGACCCGGATCCTCGCGCCGCGGTCCCGCTACGACGAGATCGCCGAACGGTTCGCCGCGGCGGCCGGTGCGCTCACCGTCGGCGACCCGCTGGACCCGGCCACCGAAGTGGGCCCGCTCGTCGCCCGCCGCCAGCAGCAGCGGTCCCTCGACTACATCGCGCTCGGCCAGCAGGAGGGCGCCAAGGTCCTCACCGGCGGCGGCAAACCGAAGGACCGGACCACCGGCTGGTATGTCGAGCCGACGCTCTTCGGCGACGTCACCAACTCCATGCGGATCGCCCGTGAGGAGATCTTCGGCCCGGTCATCTGCCTGCTGCCGTACGACGACGAGGCGGAGGCGGTACGCATCGCCAACGACTCGGACTACGGCCTCTCGGGCTCCGTATGGACCGCCGATATCGATCACGGCGTCGACATCGCGCGGCAGGTGCGCACCGGCACGTACTCGGTGAACACCTTCAGCATCGACATGCTCGGCCCGTTCGGCGGCTACAAGAACTCCGGTGTCGGGCGGGAGTTCGGCCCCGAGGGCTTCGGTGAGTACCTGGAGCACAAGATGATCCATCTGCCGGCGGGTGCCTGATGGGTGACCGCTGGCGGGTGGAGGTGGACCGGAGCGTCTGCATCGGGTCGGGGATGTGCGTGGGTGCGGCCCCGGACGACTTCCGGCTGGACGCCGCCCGGCAGTCGCACCCGGTCGAGCCCGAGGCGGACGCGGCGGAGAGCGTGCTGGCGGCGGCCGAGGGATGCCCCGTGGAGGCGATCAGCGTCACCGTCGCGGACAGCGGGGAGGCGGTGTTCCCGCCGGAGGAGTGAGGCGCGGGAGGGAGCCTTCAGGGGTGGTCGAACGGATCCCCTAGGGGGCGCTCGAACGGATCCCCTAGGGGATCGGACGGCCCCTTGCAGACCAACTACCCGTGCTGGTGGTGAAGTTAACGGGACGCGTCGGCCGCCCTCGATGGGACGGGTCGGCCGCCCCTCAACGGGACGGGCCGGCCGTTCCCGGCGCCGTCACGTCGATCAATCGGCAGACCGTCTCGATGTCGATCTTCACCTGTGCGATCGACGCCCGCCCCGACAACCAGGTGATCAGTGCCGAGTGCCAGGTGTGCTCGATGACCCGGACCGCGGACAGCTGCTCCGGGGTGGGCGGGCCGTCCAGCCCCATCGCGTCCAGGATGATCGCGGTCGTCAGCCGGGAGACGGTGTCCACCTCGGGGCTGACCGACCGGTCGGCGAAGGTCAGCGCGCGCACCATCGCGTCCGCCAGATGCGGCTCGCGCTGGAGCGCCCGGAACGCCCGCATCAGGGTCTGTGCCACCCGCGCGCCCGGGTCCTCCTCCGACGGCGGCCGCTTGCGCAGCGTCTCGTGCATGTGCTGGAGCTGGTCCTGCATCGTCGCGACCAGCAGATGCACCTTCGAGGGGAAGTAGCGGTAGAGAGTGCCGAGCGCGACGCCCGACGACTCGGCGACCTCCCGCATCTGTACCGCGTCGAAGCCGCCACGGCTGGCCAGCCTGGCGCTGGTGTGCAGGATGCGGCGGCGCCGGGCCTCCTGACGCTCGGTCAGGGGAGGACTCGCGGGAAGCGCCGACTTGGCCGCCTTGGATTCCGTAGTCATGTGTCCCATTAGGTGGCATTCCGTCCGCGATGGGGTGAGTGCCGGTCGTGTGATCGGCACAGCATGGCAGGGCGTCGGGTGGTGGCGCGAATCACCTGGCGCGCCTCTGTTCCCCTCCTCCTCGGCCGGTAGATTCGAAGCTTCCCGAACTGATCAGTAGCCGAGCGTCGGCCGATCAGTTCTGAAACTTGTTCTAGATTACCGCCAGCGGTTACGCTCCGGCGAACGTCCAGTGAGAAGGGGGCCGAGCGTGACCGCAGAGGCCGTCCAGGCAGCCGCGCCTCGCCCCGCAGAGGCCCCCGCTGCCGCCGCCCCGGCAACCGGCGACCGGCCCCTGCGCATCGCGATGCTCACGTATAAGGGGAACCCGTTCTGCGGCGGGCAGGGCGTCTACGTACGCCACCTCTCCCGCGAACTGGCCCGCCTCGGCCACACCGTCGAGGTGATCGGCGCCCAGCCCTATCCCGTCCTCGACGACGGGGTGACGCTGACCGAGCTGCCCAGCCTCGACCTCTACCGCCAGCCCGACCCGTTCCGCACACCCAAGCGCGGCGAGTACCGCGACTGGATCGACGCCCTCGAAGTCGGCACGATGTGGACCGGCGGCTTCCCCGAACCGCTGACGTTCTCGCTGCGTGCCCGCCGCCACCTGGCCGCCCGCCGCGGCGAGTTCGACGTCGTACACGACAACCAGACCCTCGGATACGGACTGCTCGGCGGCCCCACCGCACTCGGCGCCCCGCTCGTCACCACCATCCACCACCCCATCACCGTCGACCGGCGCCTCGACCTCGACGCCGCCGACGGCTGGAAGCGCCGCGCCTCCGTCCGCCGCTGGTACGGCTTCACCCGTATGCAGAAGCGCGTCGCCCGCCGGCTGCCGTCCGTCCTCACCGTCTCCGGCTCCTCCCGCCAGGAGATCGTCGACGACCTCGGCGTGTCCGAAGACCGCATCCACGTCGTCCACATCGGCGCCGACACCGACCTCTTCTCGCCCGACCCGTCCGTGGCCGAAGTACCGGGCCGGATCGTCACCACCTCCAGCGCCGACGTGCCCCTCAAGGGCCTGATCCACCTCGTCGAGGCGCTCGCCAAGGTGCGTACGGAGAACCCCGACGCGCATCTGGTGGTCGTCGGCAAGCGCGCCGACGACGGTCCGGTCGCCGCCGCCATCGACCGGCTCGGCCTGTCCGGCGCCATCGAGTTCGTCAAGGGCATCAGCGACGCCGAACTCGTCGACCTGGTACGCAGCGCCGAGATCGCCTGCGTCCCCTCCCTCTACGAGGGCTTCTCGCTGCCCGCCGCCGAAGCGATGGCCACCGCCACCCCGCTGCTCGCCACCACCGGCGGCGCCATCCCCGAGGTCGCAGGACCCGACGGCGAGACCTGCCTCGCGGTGCCACCGGGCGACGCGGAGGCCCTCGCAGCCGGACTGCTCCGCCTCCTGGGCGACGCCACGCTCCGCCGCCGCCTCGGCGAGGCCGGCCGGCAACGGGTCCTCGCCCGCTTCACCTGGCGGCAGGCCGCCATCGGCACAGCGGACCGCTACCGCCAGGCCATCGCCCTCCGGACCGACCAGACCGCGGCCCGCACCAGGGGCGCCGCGCCCGCGCCGCGCACCGCCGGACGCGTCTAGTGCGCGGCCCGGCCCCGACGGCGGCCCAGGCCCCGACCTCGCATCCCGCCGGGCATCCCCGGAGCCCCGCCCGCCGCCCTTCCCTCAGCCACCACCGCCATGAACCGCCGGACGAAAGCAGAACGCCGTGCTGACCGTCGACTTTTCCCGTTTCCCGCTCGCCCCGGGCGATCGCGTACTCGACCTGGGCTGCGGCGCGGGCCGGCACGCCTTCGAGTGTTACCGGCGCGGCGCGCAGGTCGTCGCCCTCGACCAGAACGGCGAGGAGATCCGCGAGGTCGCCAAGTGGTTCGCCGCGATGAAGGAGGCCGGCGAGGCGCCCGCGGGCGCCTCCGCCACCGCCATGGAGGGCGATGCGCTGGCCCTTCCGTTCCCGGACGCCAGCTTTGACGTCGTCATCATCTCCGAGGTCATGGAGCACATCCCGGACGACAAGGGTGTGCTCGCCGAAATGGTGCGCGTGCTGCGCCCCGGCGGCCGGATCGCCGTCACCGTCCCGCGCTACGGCCCGGAGAAGATCTGCTGGGCGCTCAGCGACGAGTACCACGAGGTCGAGGGCGGCCATATCCGCATCTACCGCGCCGACGAACTCCTCGGCAAGATGCGCGAGGCCGGCCTGGAGCCCTACGGCACCCACCACGCGCATGGCCTGCACAGCCCCTACTGGTGGCTGAAATGCGCCTTCGGGGTGGACAACGAGAACGCGCTGCCGGTGAAGGCGTACCACAAGCTGCTGGTCTGGGACATCATGAAGAAGCCGCTGGCCACCCGGCTCGCCGAGCAGGCGCTCAACCCACTCATCGGCAAGAGCTTCGTCGCCTACGCCACCAAGCCGCACCTTCCGGAGGCGGAGGCGGAGGCGACCGGGGCGGACGCCGAGGACCACGCGGAGGACCAGGCCGGCGACGAGGCCGGGGACCAGGCCCGGAAGGCCGCCACGGACGCGAAGCCCGCGGCCAAGCGGGCCGCGAAGCCCGCCGCCAAGGCCCCCAGGAAGCCGGCGAAGAAGGCCACCGCATCCACCACCAGCTCCGCCGCCGCCAGGACTTCGGCCGAGTCCACCGCCACGAAGCCGGCCAAGTCCGCCTCCTCGTCCCGCTCCGGGGCCGCCAAGTGACGACTCCCGGGCGTACCGAACGGCTGGTCCTGCCGGGGGTGCTCACCGCCGAAGAGGCGGCCCGTACGGTCGCGGGCATCGCGGCGACCCAGCGCGAGGACGGCGCCATCCCGTGGTTCCGCGGCCACCACCTCGACCCGTGGGACCACACCGAGGCCGCCATGGCCCTGGACGCGGCCGGCGAGCACGAGCGCGCCGAGGCCGCGTACGACTGGCTGGTGCGGCATCAGAACCCGGACGGCTCCTGGTACGCGGCCTACGACGACGGGGACGCCGAGGCGCCCACCGACCGCGGCCGCGAGACCAACTTCTGCGCGTACATCGCGGTCGGCGTCTGGCACCACTACCTGTCCACCGGCGACGAGACCTTCCTCGACCGCATGTGGCCCGCCGTGTACGCGGCGATCGAGTTCGTCCTCGACCTCCAGCAGCCCGGCGGCGAGATCGGCTGGAAGCGCGAGGACGACGGCACCCCCGTCAACGACGCGCTGCTGACCGGCTCGTCCTCCGTCTACCAGGCGCTGCGCTGCGCGCTCGCGCTCGCCGAACAGCGCGAGGAACCGCAACCCGACTGGGAGCTGGCGCTCGGCCGCCTCGGCCACACCATTCGCCGCCACCCCGAACGGTTCCTGGACAAGTCCCGCTATTCCATGGACTGGTACTACCCGATCCTGGGCGGCGCGGTACGCGGCGCGGACGCCGTCGCCCGTATCGACGCGGAGTGGGAGAACTTCGTCGTGCCCGGCCTGGGTGTGCGCTGTGTGCTGCCCAACCCCTGGGTCACCGGCGGCGAGAGCGCCGAACTGGCGCTGGCGCTCTGGGCGATGGGGGAGTCCGAACGGGCCGTCCAGATCCTCAAGTGGATCCAGCATCTGCGTGCCGAGGACGGCATGTACTGGACCGGCTACGTCTTCGACGACGACGCGATCTGGCCCCGCGAACTCACCTCCTGGACGGCCGGCTCCCTCCTCCTCGCGGTGGCCGCCCTGGGCGGCGACGAGGCCACGACGTCGGTCTTCGGCGGCGAGGGCCTCCCGACCGGGCTCGACCCGGACTGCTGCCGGTAGGCACCCACCCCACCGGCAGACACCGCCCCTGCCGGTGGGTGTCCTTCGGCTCCGCCAGTCAGGAGTTGAGCTCCGCCAGTACGCGCAGCGTATGCGGATCCGGGGCGGTGACCAGGAGGTCGGTGACCGGTCCCGAGCGCCACAACTCCAGCCGCTCCGCGATCCGTTCGCGCGGGCCGACCAGCGAGATCTCGTCGGCGAAGGCGTCCGGCACGGCGCGTACGGCTTCCTCCCTGCGGCCCTCGAGGAAGAGTTGCTGTACGCGCCTCGCCTCCTCCTCGAAGCCCATCCTGGCCATCAGATCGGCGTGGAAATTCTTGGCCGCATGCCCCATGCCGCCGATGTAGAAGCCCAGCATGGCCTTGACCGGCAGCAGCCCCTCGGCGACGTCGTCGCAGACCACGGCACGTGCCATCGGAGCGATACGGAAGCCGTCCGGGGCGTCCGCCAGCGACGCCTGGTAGACGTCGGTACGCATCGGTGACCAGTACAGCGGCAGCCAGCCGTCCGCGATCCGGGTCGTCTGAGCGATGTTCCTGGGGCCCTCCGCGCCCAGCAGGACGGGCAGCCCGGCGCGCAGCGGGTGGGTGATGGGCTTGAGGGGCTTGCCGAGGCCGGTGCCGTCCGGTCCTCGGTAGGGGTGCGGATGGAAGAGGCCGTCGGCCTCCACCGGCCCTTGCCTGCGGAGCACTTGACGGATGACGTCGACGTATTCGCGGGTCGCGGTCAGCGGGCTCTTCGGAAACGGCCGCCCGTACCACCCCTCGACGACCTGGGGGCCGGACAGGCCGAGGCCGAGCATCATCCGGCCGCCGGAGAGATGGTCGAGGGTGAGCGCGTGCATCGCGGTGGCGGTGGGGGTGCGGGCGGCCATCTGCGCGATGCCGGTACCCAGTGTGATCCGGGAGGTGTGGGCGGCGATCCAGGTGAGCGCGGTGAAGGCGTCCGAGCCCCAGGCCTCCGCGGTCCATACGGAGTCGTAGCCCAGGCGCTCGGCCTCTTGGGCGAGTTCGAGGTGCCGGGGGTCGGGGCCGCGGCCCCAGTAGCCGAGTGCCAGACCGAGTCGCATGGACGGATCCCGCCTCTCTCGGAAAGCAATTCTGATGGGTAGTCAGATAGCTGCGTCCGGCGAACTGTACGACCCGGTCGTAAACAGCGCAACGGCCCCCCGCCCGCGAGGGGCGAGGGGCCGTGAAAAGGACCGCTGTGCGTCCGGGATCAGCCGCGCTGGATACCGGTGGTGTCCTGCAGGACGCCGCGCCGGCCGTCCTGGGTCTGTGCGATCAGGGCCTGGCCGCGCTGCTCCACCGCGAGGTACCAGGTGCCGGGCGCCAGTTCGGCGATCGGCGACGGCGAACCGTCCTCGCCGTAGAGGGGGCGCGCGACGGGCACCGCGAACCAGAACGGCGCGAAGTCCGAGGGCGTACCGCCCGCCGGGGAGGCACCCGCCGGGGCACCGCCCGCCGGCGCGGCACCCTGGGCGCCACCGGCCGTGCCGCCGGCCGGAGCCGGCTGACCGCCGTAGCCCGGCTGGCCCGGCTGTCCGGGCTGCCCCTGCTGCGGCTGGCCGCCCGGGTAGCCGTAACCCTGGGACGGCTGCTGGCCACCGGGGTAGCCGTAACCCTGGTTGGCGTTCGCGCCGTACGGGGAGGCGGCCGGCTTCGGGGCGCCGACCAGCGCGACCTTCAGCGCGGGCACCAGCGGAGTGGCCACCGCGGCGCCGGCCAGGATCAGGGCGGCGATCAGGCCGACGATGATGCCCGCGCCGGCGCCGTCGCTGTTGACGATCCACCAGAAAGCGGTCCAGGCCACGAAAAGGGTCAGCGCGGTGCCGACCTGGTCGAGCTCGAAGATGCCGAACTTGCGGGGCTGCGGCAGCGCGCGGGCGATGACGATCAGCGCGGCCGCGATGACGCCCGCCAGATACATGGTCATCACCAGGGGAAGGGCGTCCCAGGCGTTCGGGCCGGAGGTCGACGGCGGGCAGTACTTGCCGATGCACTCGTTGTCGCCGGACGAGTAAAGGGGCAGGAACGAGGCGATGAACAGCAACACCGCTGCTCCGATCACCACGCCGTCGCCTCTAGTGAGGGAGCGGATGTTCACGTAAAGGTCCTTTGTCGGTTTCGAGGAACTGGTCGTCGCTATCGCTGGCGCGCGGTGCGAGGCACGGCGGGGCCCTCCATCGTAAAGGGGAACCTATCGCCGAGTCCGCCGGGCCGTCTTCTTGATATCGACAGGTTTCGCCGGGTGCATCGACGGGCCTATTGGTGCCCGTATACGTGGCTTCACACGTGCCCTTATACGTGCGCGTATGGGTGGGTGTGGCAGGGCGGGCGGCCGTGACTGTCGTGGTCGAGCCGGGCCGGCGACCTGGCTCACCGTGTCAGGAAGTCCGCAATGCCCTCGGTGATCCCGCGTGCCGCCTTTTGCCGCCACTGTGCGTCCGTCAAATGCGCCGCATCCTTCGCGTCGCGCATATTGCCGCACTCGATGAACACCTTCGGCACCGTGGACAGATTGAGTCCGCCGAGATCGGAGCGAACGTCCAATCCCGTGCCGCCACCGACGTAATTGGACGGCGCACTTCCGGTCACCGCCACGAACCGCCCCGCCAGCCGCTCGCCCAACTCCCGTGACGGCGGCACGATCGGCGACGTGTCCGCCGCGCCGGCCCGGACGCGCGCCGGGAGGATGACATGGAAGCCGCGGTTGCCGGTGCCCGAGCCATCGGCGTGGATGGAGACCGCGGCGTCGGCGTGGGCCTTGTTCCCGATGGTGGCGCGCTCGTCCACGCACGGCCCGTAGGGGCGGTCGCCGTCCTGGGTGAAGACGACCTTGGCGCCCTGGTCCTGGAGGAGGGCACGGGTGCGGCGGGCGACGTCCAGGGTGAAGGCGGCCTCGGCATAGCCGTCGTTGGTGGCGGTGCCGGTGGTGTCGCATTCCTTGCGCTCGTTGCCGATGTTCACCAGCCGGGCGATCTCCCGGGCATGGTCGCGGTTGCGTGGATTGTGACCGGGGTCGATCACCACGGTCTTTCCCTTGAGGCTGCCGTGTGGGTTCCCCTTGTGGGAGTCGCCGCCAGGAGGGGCCTGGTGGTCCTTGGGACCCTTGGAGTCGGGGTCCTTGGGCTCCTTCGACTCCTTGGAGTTCCCGCCGGCGCCGCCGCTCGCCGCCGCACCCGGCGGCGCGGCCCCCGACGGCTCGCCGCCGGCGCCGCTCAGCGGCCGCCAGACCAGCCAGCCCGCGGCACCCGCGACCACAAGGGCGACGAGCGCGATGACGAGGGTGCCGCGCAGGCGGCGGTGCGGGGGGAAAGTGCTGCCGTTCGACACGTCCGCGATGGTAGCCCGCTCAGATTCCGGGGCCGGTGCGCCGCAGCACGTGCAGCGAGCGGTGCGCGGAGATCTCGGTGAAGGCGCCGGACTCCAGGGCCCTGCGGTAGACGCGGTACGGGGCCTGGCCGCCGTCCGCCGGGTCCGCGAACACATCGTGGATGACCAGCAGACCGTCGGCCGCGACATGCGGGGCCCAGCCCTCGTAGTCGGCGGTGGCGTGCTCGTCGGTGTGCCCGCCGTCGATGAAGACCAGCCCCACCGGCGCCCGCCAGAGGGCCGCGGCCTGCGGCGACCGTCCGACCAGGGCGATCACATGCTCCTCCAGGCCCGCGGCGTGCAGGGTGCGGCGGAACGTGGGAAGGGTGTCCATCCGGCCGACCTCGGGGTCGACGACCGTCGGATCGTGGTACTCCCAGCCCGGCTGCTGCTCCTCGCTGCCCCGGTGGTGGTCGACGGTGACGGCCATCACGCCGGCCTCGCGCGCGGCGTCGGCCAGCAGGATCGTGGAGCGCCCGCAGTAGGTGCCGACCTCGACCAGCGGCAGCCCCAGCGCGCCCGCCTCGGCGGCCGCCGCGTACAGGGCGAGGCCCTCGTCGGCCGGCATGAAGCCCTTGGCCGCCTCGAAGGCGGCGAGAATCTCCGGCTTGGGTGCCGCGGCCATGGCGTCCTCCTGGTCGTACGGGGTGTGGGCGCCCCCATGGTGCCGCATACGTCCGGCGGGGCGATGGGGGCCCCTGCCTGGGGGTCCCGGTTCGAGCGGAGTCGAGAACTTGGGGGAGGGCCCGCGGGCCCGGGAACCTCGGCCTCAGCTGATGAGGTCCGCCACCTGGATGTAGCCCGAGGGCCGCTCGTGCTCCCCGAACCAGAGGTGCGCGGCGCGGGAGCGGGCGACCTCGACCAGCAGGGTGCCGTAGTGGCGGGAGGCGAACACCGGGATCCCGATGCGGTAGCGGCGATCAGCCACGCCCGGAAGGCCGGACCGGTCCTGGACGATGAGCGGGGACAGCGCCCGGTCGTGCTTCTTCACGCCCTCGATGGGGCACAGCTCGAGGCTCAACAGCCGGTGTCCCGTGTTGTTCGGCTCCTGGTGGCACCAGAACAGGCCCGCCGCTTCGAGCGAGGCCCACGGTATGACCACATGCCCCTTCTCGTTGTGCCGCCACCAGACGCCGGTGGCGTCGAAGGCCAGGTACATGTGCCGGTCCGCCCATCCGGACCATGCCATGAATACGGCGGTTGCGCCGAGTACGAGGAACCAGAGCACCGAGAAGATCCACATCGCGATGCCGTATTTCCCGTAGATGAAGCCGGGGAGCGGCATCGCGAGTCCGAGGAGGGCGGCCGCGATGGCGCCGCGCTTGGTCTGTCGCCACCGCTGCTTGCCGAAGGGGAACAGGGCGGCGTCAGGGGCGGGGGAGTGTCCGGGGAGCATACGGGGAGTTTAGGAACCCGAGTTGGCCCGTCCCGAGGTGGGGCGGGGGCGGGTATCCAGGGGTGGGTGGGGCGGGGAAGGCGTTCCAGGCTTTCTGGCTTTCTTCCTGACCGGCATTTTTTTTGACTGGCCGTCAGGGAAGCCTTTCGTCGAAGTGAAACGTGTTCTAGTCTGCCCCGCATGGGCGTCGGAATCACGCAAGAGCAACGTGACCTGGCCGAGGCGGCACGAGGCTGGGTGGCGCGGGCCGTGCCACCCGAGGAAGTACGCAAGCTGCTCGACGCCGAACCCGGGCGGCACGGCCGGCCCGGGTACTGGGACCAGCTCGCCGACCAGGGTCTGCTCGGCCTCCACCTCCCCGAGGCGGTTGGCGGGGGCGGCGGCGAACTGCTGGACCTGGCCGTCGTGCTGGAGGAAATGGGGCGCGCCGCGCTCCCCGGCCCGTATCTGCCGACCACCCTGGCCGCCGAACTGCTCCACCGCGGCGGCGGCCCCCGCTCCCTCGTACGGGAGCTGGCGACCGGTGAACGGATCGCCGCCGCAGCCCTCGGCGCCGGCTCCCTCACCGCGGCGCCGGGGCCGGACGGCTACGTCCTGAACGGGACCGCACCGCCGGTCCTCGCGGGTGGTGACGCGGACCTGATCGTGCTGGCCGCGCAGCCAGCGGCGGAGGCGTCCACGCAGATGTCCGCGTCGGAGTCCACCGGCGCGGCCACCGCCACCCTGTGGTTCGCCGTCGACGCCGCCGCGCTCTCGCTGCGCGTCCAGGAGAGCGCCGACCCCACCCGGCCGACCGCCGAGGTGACCGCCGACGGCGTGCGGGTGCCCGCCGAGCGGCTGCTGTCCCTCGACGGCGGCCTGGTCCGCGACACCGCCGGGGTGCTGTTCGCCGCCGAGGCCTGCGGCACCGCCGCCTGGGCCCTGCACACCGCCGCCGAACACGCCGCGGTACGCGAACAGTTCGGCCGGCCGATCGGCCAGTTCCAGGCGGTCAAACACCTCTGCGCCGACATGCTCGTACGCTGCGAACAGGCCCGCGCCCTGGTCTGGGACGCGGCACGGGCGCTGGGCGAACCCCCCGGGACGCGCGCTCTGGTCGCCTCGCTGGCCACCGCGACCGCCCTGGACGCCGCGTTCACCTGCGCCAAGGACTGCCTCCAGATCCTCGGCGGCATCGGCTTCACCTGGGAGCACGACGCCCATCTCCACCTGCGCCGGGCGACCGTCGCCCGCCAGCTGCTGGGCGGCGGCGACACCCACCGGCTGCGTGCCGCCCGTTACTGCGCCGAGGGCGCCCGCCGCGAGCTGCGGCTCGAACTCCCCGCCGAGGCGGCCGGACACCGCGAGCAGGCGCGTACGGTCATCGACGCGGTACGCGGCCTGGACCCGGGAGCCGTACGCCGGGAGCTGGCCCCCACCGGATACGCCGCCCCGCATCTGCCGAAGCCGTACGGGCTGGGCGCCGGCCCCGTCCAGCAGCTCGCGATCCAGGAGGAACTGGCGGCCGCGGAGGTCAGGATCAGCGATCTCTCCATCGCCACCTGGGTCATCCCCTCCCTCATCGCGTACGGCACCGAGGCGCAGAAGGAGCGCTATCTGCTGCCGTCGCTGCGCGGCGAACTGCTGTGGTGCCAGCTGTTCTCGGAGCCGGAGGCCGGCTCGGACCTGGCGTCGCTGCGGACCCGCGCCGAGAAGGTCGACGCCGGGGAAGGAGGCGGGGAGGGCGGCTGGCGGATCAACGGCCAGAAGGTGTGGACCTCGGCCGCCCAGTGGGCCGGCCACGGCATCCTGCTCGCCCGCACCGACCCGGACGCGCCCAAACGCAAGGGGCTGACCTTCTTCCTCGTCGACATGAAGACCCCGGGGATCGATATCCGCCCGCTGAAGGAGATCACCGGCGACGCGCTCTTCAACGAGGTCTACTTCGACGATGTCCTGCTGCCACCCGACGCGGTTGTCGGCGAGGTCGACGACGGCTGGAAGGTCGCCCGTACCACCCTGGACAACGAACGCGTCCACATGGCCGACCAGTTGACCTTCGACACCGGGCTGGAGGCGCTCATCGAGCGCTCCGCCGACCTGGACGGATCGGTGCGGGCGAGGGTGGGCGCGCTGGCCGCCGAGGCGCACGCACTGGGCTGCATCGGGCTGCGCACCACGCTCCAGCAGGTCTCGGGGCTGGAGCCGGGCGCCGGCGCCAGCATCCGCAAGCTGGTGCAGACCGCGCACCAGCAGAAGGTCGCCGAACTGGCGCTGGAACTGCTCGGCCCGGCCGGGGCGGTACGCGAGGGCGCCGGCGAGCGGGCCCTGCACGGGTTTCTGATGTCGCGCTGTCTGACCATCGCCGGCGGGACCACACAGGTACAGCTGAACGTCGTCGCGGAACGGCTGCTGGGCCTGCCGCGCGACCCGGAGCCCCGCCCTCTGATCTGAACCGCCCGGTGACTCTCCTGGAGGACCTGCATGGCTGGCAAGGCGTACATAGTCGGTGTCGGGATGACCAAGTTCGAGAAGCCCGAGACCCGCGACTGGCAGTACTGGGACATGGCGAAGGAGGCGGGCGGCAAGGCCCTCGCCGATGCCGGGATCGGCTACGAGGCCGTCGAGCAGGTGCCGGTCGGCTACTGCTACCAGGCCTCCACGGCGGGCCAGCGCGCCGCGTACGAACTGGGCCTGACCGGCATCCCCGTCTACAACGTCAACAACAACTGCGCGACCGGCTCCACCGCTCTGATGATGGCGCGCCAGTTCGTCGAGTCGGGCATCAACGACTGCGTGCTGGCGCTCGGCTTCGAGCAGATGAAACGCGGGGCACTGGGCGGCGGTGCGGACGGCGGCAGCTTCGAAACGTCGCCGGTGGCCCGCCACTACGGCGTCATGGCGGCCGCCCACGGCTTCGAGATGACCCCGCCCACCGCCCAGATCTTCGGCAACGCGGCCCGCGAGCACATGGACCGCTACGGCACCACGGCCGAACAGCTCGCCGCGGTCGGAGCCAAGAACCACCGGCACTCCGCGCACAACCCGTACGCCCAGTTCCAGGACGTCTACCCGGTCGAGGAGATCCTCGCGGCCAGGACCATCCACCGGCCGCTGACCAAGCTCCAGTGCTCGCCGACCTCCGACGGGTCGGCCGCTGCCGTCATCGCCTCCGAACGCTTCGTCCGCGAACACGGCCTCACGGAGCGCGCGGTGGAGATCGCCGCCCAGGCGATGACCACCGACACCGAGGACAGCTTCGCGTCCGGCTCCTGCATCGACGTCGTCGGCAAGCCGATGTCCCGGGCCGCGGCCCGGCAGGTGTACGAGGCGAGCGGCCTCGGCGTCGAGGACGTCGACGTCATCGAGCTGCATGACTGCTTCTCGGTCAATGAGCTGCTGACGTACGAGGCGCTGGGGATGTGCGCGGACGGCGAGTCGGGAAAGCTGGTCGCCGACGGGGCCACGACGTACGGCGGGCGCTGGGTGGTCAACCCGTCCGGCGGCCTGATCTCCAAGGGCCACCCCCTGGGTGCGACCGGCCTCGCCCAGGCCGCCGAACTGGTATGGCAGCTACGGGGCGAGGCGGGAGAGCGCCAGGTGGCGGGGGCGAGGGTCGGACTGGCCCACAACATCGGGCTGGGGGGCGCGGCGGTGGTGACGGCGCTGCGCAAGTGAGGGAGCCGCGCAGGTGAGGGCGATCGCTCGTCCGTGGCCCGGGACTTCGGCCCGCAGGCCTAGGACTCCGGTCAGTTGGCGGCTACACCGATATCCCGATGCGGGTGCGGGCGGGCGAATGCGAGCATGGCCCGCATGCCCCCGATAGCCACCCCCGCCACGCCGTCAACACGTCCGCGACGTACTCCCGCCCCGGCCTGGCTGGTGATGCTGCTGGTCTGCGCCGGGCAGTTCCTCGTCGTCCTGGACGTCTCCGTCGTGAACGTGGCGCTGCCCGCCATGCGGTCCGGGCTCGGCCTCAGCGAACTGGGCCTGCAGTGGATCGTCAACGCGTACGTCATCACCTTCGCGGGCTTCATGCTGCTCGGCGGCCGCGCCGCCGATCTCTTCGGCCGTAAGCGGATCTTCGTCCTCGGCCTGGCGCTGTTCACAGTCGCGAGCGTCGGCGGCGGGCTCGCGCAGCAGCCCTGGCAGCTCATCGCGGCCCGCACGATCCAGGGCGTCGGCGCGGCGGTGCTCGCCCCGGCCACCCTCACGATCCTGACGACGTCGTTCCCGGCGGGCCCGGCCCGCACCCGCGCCATCGCCACCTGGACGGCGGTCGGCGCCGGCGGCGGGGCCGCGGGCGGTCTGGTCGGCGGGGTGCTCACACAGTTTCTGTCGTGGCGCTGGGTGCTGCTCATCAACGTGCCCGTCGGGGCGCTCGTGCTGGCCGGAGCGGTGCTGTGGCTCACCGAGAGCCGGCAGAGCGCGGGCCGCCGGCTGGACGTCCCGGGCGCGCTGCTGGTGACCGGTGGCCTCGGCCTGGTGGCGTACGGCATCGTGCAGACCGAGACGCACGGCTGGACGTCGGGGTCCGCGCTGCTGCCGCTGGGCGCCGGACTCGTCGTGATCGCGGCCTTCATCGCCGTCGAGGCGCGCGCCAAGGCACCGCTGATGCCGCTGGGGCTCTTCCGGCTGCGCTCGGTCTCGTCGGCGAACGCGGCGATGATGCTGGCCGGCGCCGCGATGTTCTCCATGTGGTACTTCCTGTCGCTCTACGCGCAGAACGTGCTGTCGTACAGCCCCTTGCAGGCCGGGATCTCGTTCATCCCGCACTCCCTCAGCATCGTCCTGGGATCGAAGATCGCTCCCCGGCTGATGAACCATCTCGGAGCGAAGACCCTGGCCATCGCCGGTGCGGTGATCTCCGCGGGCGGCATGGTGTGGCAGGGCACCATGGATGCCCACGGGACGTACGTCGGGACGATCCTCGGCCCCGGCATTCTGATGGCGCTGGGCGCGGGGCTGACCGCCACACCGGTCGCCTCCATCGCCACGTCCGGCGCCGAACCCGCCGACCAGGGCCTGGTCTCGGGCCTGATCAACACCTCACGCCAAATGGGCGGCGCGCTGGGCCTGTCGGTGCTCTCCACGGTCGCCACGTCCCGCATCGAGGACGGCCACGGCCCGGCGGCACTGGCCGGCGGCTACGGCCTGGCGTTCCAGGTCGGCTCGGCGCTGCTGCTGGGCAGCATCGTGCTGATGGTCATCGCACTGCCGCGGAGCAGGCCGGAGGCCACCGCCGATCAGCGGCCGGAGGCCGCGGGGGACCGGCGGCCCGAGGCCAAGGGTGAACTGCGGATGGGCGACACGGGGGACGTGCGGATGGGCGACACGGGGGACCGGCGGTCGGACGGGGTCGGCGATCGGCGGACGGATATCACCAACGACTAGACGGGCCGGGCCACTTGGGGACCTCCCCTCCCCCTCACAGCCAGCCGTTGCGGCGGGCCGCACGTACCGCCTCCATGCGGTTACGGGTGCCGGTCTTGCCGATGGCCGCCGAGAGGTAGTTGCGGACGGTGGCCTGGGACAGATGCAGCCTCCCGGCAATGTCCGCGACCGTCGCACCGTCCACGGCCGCGGTCAGCGCATCCCGCTCGCGCTGGGTGAGCGGATTGGGCCCCGCGCTCAGCGCCGCCGCCGCCAGCGCCGGATCGATCACCCGCTCCCCGGCCAGCACCCGTCGGATCGCCGCCGCCAGCTCCTCCACCGGGCCGTCCTTCACCAGGAACCCGGACGCCCCGGCTTCCATAGCGCGCCGCAGATAGCCGGGCCGGCCGAAGGTCGTCACGATCAGCACCTTGCAGGACGGCAGCCGCTCGCGCAGATCCGCCGCGGCGTCCAGCCCGCTGCGGCCCGGCAGTTCGATGTCCAGAAGCGCCACGTCGGGCCGGGCCTCCAGCGCGGCCGCAACGATCTGATCGCCCGCCGCGACCTGCGCCACGACCTCCATGTCCTCCTCCAGGCCGAGCAGCAGCGCAAGCGCGCCCCGCATCATCCCCTGGTCCTCGGCGAGGAGGACTCTGACACACCTCGCGGGGCGGTCCTCCGACATCTCATCCATGGCGACAGGCTAAGCCAGCCACCTCGGTCCGCTCCGTGGCCGGGCGGACTGGATGCGCTCCCCTGCACCACTCGCCGCGACCGACATGATCATGCATCGGCCACCCGCCCACCTCCCCCGATGTCGGCCAACTCCCCCGAATTCACTGGTAGTTCGGCGATGACGCGGAAGCCTCGGCGGCCGTCCGGGCCGCTGTGCAGCGTGCCGCCCGCCGCGGCCAGGCGCTCGGCCAGTCCCTTCAGGCCGCTGCCGCCCGCCTGGGCCGTGCCGCCCGCCTGAGATGTGCCGTCCACCTGGGCTGTGCTGCCCACCGCTGCCGTACCGGTCCGGTCGCCGTCCGGCTCCGGGCCGTGGCCGCGTATCCAGGCCTGGTCGCGTGGTGCGGCAGAGCCGTGGGATGCGGGGCCGCGGCCGTCGTCCGTGATCGTCAGGCGTACGCGGTCGTCGTCGGCGTGTACGTCGATCTCGCAGCGGGTGGCGCCGCTGTGCCGGACGGTGTTGGTGACGCCCTCGCGGACCACCCAGCCGAGCAGCGCCCCGGCCTGCGGGGGCAGCGGCGGTCCTGCCTGCCGTACGACCGGCTCGATGGCGGCCGCCTCCAGCAGCGAACGGGCGTGCTCCAGCTCGGTGGCCAGGCTGCCCTCGCGATAGCCGCTGACCGCCTCGCGGATCTCGGTCAGCGCCTGACGGCCGACCGCCTCGATATCGGCGGCCTGGGCGAGCGCCGCTTCCACATCGCGTGGCGCCAGCCGACGGACCGCCTCGGCCTTGACCACCACCACGGACAGGGTGTGCCCCAGCAGGTCGTGCAGATCGCGGGAGAACCGCAGCCGTTCCTTCTCCACCGCCGAACGGGCCAGCTCCTGACGCGTGGTGTTCAGCTCCTGGATGGTGTCGAAGAGGCTGAGGACGGTGGCGGTCACCATGCCGGACAGGAAGGTGCCGTACCCGATGCCGACCGAGCCCCACGGGTCGTCGTCACGCCAGCCCGCCAGGAAGCCGGCCGATCCGCTGAGCGCGATCAGCCAGAGGCCGAGCTTTCTGCCGCGCAGTACCCGCACCGTGCCGGACGCCAGCGACAGCAGCGGGAAGAACAGGAACCAGTCACCGCCGAAACCGAGCGCGATGGCGTAGGTGACGACAGTCAGTGCGCCCAGCGCGTAGACCGGGCGGCGGGAGTCGCGCAGCCGGGGGTTGAAGGAGGAGAAGACGACGCTGATGTAGAGGGAGTTGAAGGCGAGGAGTCCGGCGCCGCCCAGCCAGGGGCTGTCCGACTTGCCCTGGATGACGTTGGAGAACGCGCCCAGGCCCATCAGCAGCCAGGGCAGGAACGCATACCGGCCCGGCCCTCTGCCGGGCTTCTTGCCCGGCCTCACGCGCTGCCCGTCGGGCCCGGACGGTTCGCCGGACCCGTCCGACCAGCACGGACCACCGGTCGTGGCGTCACCGGCACCGGCGTCACCCGCACCGCCGTCCCCGGCCTTCCGCAGGACCGGCCACCACCCTCGTTGGCGCTCCCGCTGCTGCTCCGCTCGCTGTGTCCGCCGTCGCGTCTGCCGCACTGTCGTCTCCCCGTTCTCGCCCTCGCCGACGGCACCTGATCACACTGTCCGCGCGGTCCGACGGTACGCGTGCACCGCGTAACCGCCCGTTCCCGTCCCGCTCATCGCCTTCATCGCCCCGTCCCGCCGGCGTCTTCCCCATTCCGTCTACGACGTTACGGAACGTAATCGCCCTGCGGCAGATGTGAATGTGTGCAATACCCGCTGACAAATGTCATGTGCGGCCGGCCCGGCGTCCTCGCCGCAGCCAGAATCTGACAAACCGTCAGGCCTCTTCCCGCTCAAGTCCGGATCGGCTATACATGAGAGCCATCGGCTAGAACGCGTTCTAGAAGTGAGCTGACGGAGCGCCGCTGAGGCGTTGCCGGGGCGCGGCCGGCCGACCAGAAGCGACCCCGGCGCGACCGACGGTGCGGACGGCCGCGCCGGGGTCTTCACACCGTGGTGAAGGAGCGAACCGCCCGATGCCCATCGACGCCGCCAAGGCCACCTCCGCCGAGCCGCGGACCACCGAACTCGCCTGGGACCACAAGGACGTCCAGCTCTACCACCTCGGCATCGGAGCCGGCGCCGCCACACCCGAGAAGCCCCACCCCGCCACCGACCCCGACGAACTGCGCTACACCCTGGAGAGCGCGCTGCACGTCCTGCCCAGCTTCGCGACCGTCGCCGGCGGCGGGATGGCGCTCGCCGGCGGACTGTCCGCCCCCGGCATCGACGTCGACCTCGCCGCTGTGCTGCACGGCGGCCAGACCGTCACCGTGCACCGCCCCCTCCCCGTCCGCGGCCGCGCCACCCAGACCTCGTCCGTCCCGGCCGTCTACGACAAGGGCAAGGCCGCCGTCATCGTGCTGCGCTCCGAAGTCGGCGACGACGACGGCCCGTTGTGGACCTGCGACACCCAGATCTTCGTCCGCGGCGAGGGCGGCTTCGGCGGCGACCGCGGCCCCTCCGCCCGCCTCGAACTCCCCGATCGCGCCCCCGACCTCACCACCGAACGCCACCTCCGCGAGGACCAGGCGCTGCTCTACCGCCTCTCCGGCGACTGGAATCCGCTGCACGCCGACCCGGAATTCGCCAAGCTCGCCGGGTTCGACCGGCCGATTCTGCACGGGCTGTGCACCTACGGGGTGACGCTCAAGGCCGTCGTCGACTCCGTGCTCGGCGGGGATGTGTCACGGGTGCGGTCGTACACGACCCGCTTCGCCGGCGTGGTCTTCCCCGGGGAGACGCTCCGCCTGCGGCTGTGGCGGGAGCCCGGACGGGTCCAGGTCTCGGTCACCGCCGCCGACCGCGACCACGCGCCGGTCCTGGCGGACACCGTGGTCGAGCACAGCCAGGTCACCGACCCATCCGACACGCCCTAGCCGTCGGGACAACGCGCCCCGGCGGCCGCTCGCCGCCCCGGCGGGCCGACATTCGAGAGGAGCCGCAGCATGCGCGCAGCCGTACAGCACGAGACAGGGCAGGAAAAGCTCGAAGTCCTCGATGACGTCGAAGCGGTGGGCTTCGGTCCCGGCAAGGTCAGGATGCGGGTACGGGCCACCGGGCTGTGCCACTCCGACCTCTCCGCGATGAGCGGGGTGCTGCCGCAGCCGGCGCCCTTCGTCCCCGGGCACGAGGGGGCCGGCGAGATCCTCGACGTCGGCGACGGCGTCACCGGCCTCAAGCCCGGTGACCGGGTGATGATGAGCTGGCTGCCCGCCTGCGGCGGCTGTCCGTCCTGCAAGCGCGGCCAGACCCATCTGTGCCTGGCCGGATTCATGAACGCCGGCACACCCAACTTCAAGCGCCCCGGCGGCGACGTCTTCGGCTTCGCCGGGACCGGCACCTTCGCGGAGGAAGTCGTCGTCACCGCCAACTGCGCGGTACCGATCCCGGACGACGTCCCCTACGAGATCGCCGCGCTCATCGGCTGCGGCGTCACCACCGGACTCGGCGCGGCCATCAACACCGCCCAGGTGACGGCCGGTTCCTCGGTCGCCGTGATCGGCTGCGGCGGCGTCGGCATCTCCACCATCCAGGGCGCCAGGGCCTGCGGCGCGGCCCAGATCGTCGCCGTCGACCCGGTGGCCGGCCGCCGCGAGGCCGCCCTCCGGTTCGGCGCCACCGAAGCGGTCGAACCGGACGGCCTCGCCGACGCCAAGGCCCGGATCACCGCGGGGGAGGGCTTCGACTATGTCTTCGAGGTCGTCGGGAGGTCCGCCACCGCCCGCGTCGCCTACGAGACGACCCGGCGCGGCGGCACGCTGTGCGTCGTCGGCGCGGGCGCCCTCGACGACCACTTCCAGGTCAACATGTTCGAGCTGTTCTTCGACGAGAAGCGCATTCTGCCGTCCCTGTACGGCGGCGGGGATGTGCTGCGCTCCTACGAGCGGGCCATCGCCCTGTGGCGGGCCGGCCGGATAGACCTCGAAGGGCTGATCACCCACCGCGTCCCGCTCGCCGAGATCAACGACGCCCTCGACCAGATGCGCACCGGCACCGCGCTGCGCACCTGCATCGAGATCTGAGGACGCCCGCACAGCCCCGAGAGGTCACCCCACCCCACCCTGAGAGGACAGGAATGGCACAGGCACAGCCACTTGAGGGCCTGACCGCGATCGTCACGGGTGCCGGGCGCGGCCTGGGCCGCGCCGAGGCCGTGGAACTGGCCCGGCTGGGCGCCGCCGTGGTCGTCAACGACTTCGGGCAGCCGGGCCGGGACGGCAGCGGCGAGGCGTCCGCGGCGCCCGCCGAGGACGTCGCCGCCGAGATCCGCGCGGCGGGCGGCCGGGCGGTCGCGCACCTCGGGGACATCGCCGACTTCGCGCAGGCCCGCGCCCTGGTCCAACTGGCCGTCGACACCTACGGACAGCTCGACATCCTGGTCAACAACGCGGGCATCCTGCGCGACCGGATGGTCTTCTCCATGAGCGAGGACGAGTGGGACTCGGTGATCCGCGTCCACCTCAAGGGCCACTTCAACACCACCCACTTCGCCGCGGCCCACTGGCGTGCCCGCTCCAAGGCGGCCGGCGGCCCGGTCCACGGCCGGATCGTCAACACCTCCTCCGAGGCGTTCCTCGCGGGCTCGGCGGGCCAGCCCAACTACGCGGCGGCCAAGGGCGGCATCGTCGGCCTCACCACCTCCACGGCACTGGCGCTGGCCAAATACGGTGTGACCGCCAACGCGATCTGCCCGCGCGCCCGCACCCGTATGACCGAGGACGTCTTCGCGGGCTTGGGTGTTCCGGAGGAGGGCCGGCTCGACCCGCTCGCGCCCGAGCATGTGTCGCCGCTGGTCGGCTATCTGGCGTCGCCGGCCGCGGCGCACGTCAACGGCCAGCTGCTGGTCGTGCACGGCGGCATGGTGGCCATCGCCGAACGGCCCCGTATCGCCGCCCAGTTCGACACCGTGAAGGAGGCCTTCACGTACGAGGAGCTGGACGGGCTGCTGACGCCGTACTACGCCCAGCGGCCGCCGGAGGAGACCTTCGCGGCGGCCGAGGTGCTGGGCCTCAAACACGGCTGAGGGGATCCGGGGCCCGACGTGCCAACGGCCGTGGCCGCCGCACCGCACAGTGCGGTCCGGCGGCCACGGCCGTCGGCCTCGGTCCGGCGGGGCCGCCGGTCAGCCGAACGCGCCGTGGGCCTGCTTCTCCCGGCGGTGCCGCCCGTTGGCGGTGCCCTTGGCCTCCTCGGTGGCGGCCGGGCCACGGTGCCTGCCGGAGCTTGCCGCCTCGGCGGCCTGGGCGGATGCCTCCTGGAGGCTCGCTTCGGTCGTTTCGGTTCGGGCTTCGGACATGGAAAGAGTCACTCCGTCAGATCGCTTACAGCTGTACGCGTCGGGACTCCCCCCGTTGCCGCCCGGATAACCCCAGGCAGCACCGTCGGTGGCCGGTCAGCCGGCTGCGTCCCCCCGCTCGAAAATTCTAACGGGGTGGGAATGCGTGCCCCATGGCGCCTACCAAACTGTCAAGGGAGCCTGTTGCAGGGGCACTGGCCTGCGCATTTGGGGATGCGCGGGGGTGTTGTGCGGGTCGCTCGCCGCGGCCTTCGGATGTGCGGATGCTGTGGAGCGGTTGTCGGGATCCTCGAAAGCCGGGACAATCCCGCCGCTTCTCCTGGGACGGACCGCCACCCGCACCCAGCGGCGGATGTCGCCGTCCGCCTCGGGAGGCGTGCCGGGAGGTGCCTCGTCGTCCGTCCCGGCACGCGCCTCGCCGTCCGCCGCCGGACGGACCTCCGAGGCCACCGGGGGAAGGGCGTCGGCGGTCATCCCGGCAGGGGCGTCGGCGGTCACCTCGGGACGGACGTCCTCACCCGCCTCCCGCCACTCCACCGGCACGGCCACCCGCGCCACCCCGCACGGCTCCGCCTCCGTGGCGTACGGCAGCAGGAGTTCGCCGCCCGCCGTCCACAGCCCGGCGCCCGCCAGCCACCCCGCCGGCACCGGCAGCTGCCGCAACCGGCGCTCCGAGGGCCGCCATACGCCCAGCCACGTGCCGCTCGCCGTGTCGATCCGGAACGCCACCGCACAGCTCTCCGGCATCAGCATCTGCCCCGGCTGCACCGCGAACGGCGTCACCACGGTGTCCGTCGGGCCGGCTGTGCCGGCTGTGTCCGTCGCGTCCGCCGGGCGCAGACACTCGGGGAAGCGCACCGGCCGGCTGCTGCCGAGCACCCCCCAGCCCAGCCGGTCGTGCCCGGGGGCGTCCGACCGCACGATCAGCAGCCCGCTGTCCGGATCGGCGAGCAGCAGCCGGTCGTTGCTCTCCTCCGTGATCTGCAACAGCGGGCTGGTCTCGGCATCCCGCTCCAGGTCGACCACCACGGTCTTCGTCCGCCCGTCCAACTCCCGGTCCAGGGCCAGCAGTCGGCCGCCCCGGTCCAGCCAGGCGCCGCCCGTACAGCGCCCCGGCACCGTGGCGATCCGCTCGGGGCCGTGCGGGCCGCCGTGCACCAGCCACAGCGCGGTGCTCCGCGCGCCGCGCGCCAGGGCGTAGCCGAGCATCCCGCCGGGGGCGGGCGGCAGCAGGGTCAGCTCGGGTGCCGGCACGGTGCCGAGGGGGAGTTCACCGGTCCCCGGGCCCGTCGGGTAGAGCAGCGAGAGGGCGAAGTGGTCGGCGACCCGGCGCAGGATCAGCACCCGGCCGTCCGCGAGCGGCAGCAGTTCGCTGTCCGGCTCCTCCGGCTGGCGGCCCGGCAGCGGCACGGCGTACGGCTCGGGGCCGCCGACCGTCCAGCGCTCGGGGAACCAGCTCTCGGCGTCCTCGTCGTCACGGGTGAGCCGGGCGGCGTACGAGCCGTCGGCGGCGATCGTCATTGCCGGCCGGTGCGGGCGCCCTGGCGCCCGCCGGTCCTCAGCGGCGCCCGGCGCCAGGTCCTCCTCGGCGGCGCGGAACGTCCGGTCCTCCTCAGTGGCACAGATAGTCATCGAGTGCTCACCTCCAGTCAGACAGCGAAGGTAGATTTCGCCTTTCCGGCCCATCAACGCAAGTTCCGGCACTTCACGCATAAGGGTGGCGGTTCCCGGGTTCTCCGGTGCCGGAACGGGGGGTTGTGCTGGCGCCGCCGTGCCGGTCGTACCCCGGGGCATGACGACGGGTCGCCGGGGCACCCGTGAGAGGTAACCTTCCCTCCGTGCCCGCACTGTCTGAAGTCCTCGCCGCGCTCGACGCTCTCTGGCCCCCCGAGCGGGCCGAACAGTGGGACGCCGTCGGCACGGTCTGCGGAGACCCCGACGCTCCCGTCAGCCGTGTCCTGTTCGCCGTCGACCCCGTCCAGGAGATCGTCGACGAGGCCGTCGAGCTCGGCGCCGACCTCCTCGTGACCCACCATCCGCTCTATCTGCGAGGTACGACGACGGTCGCGGCCACCACCTTCAAGGGCAGGGTGGTGCACACGCTGATCAAGCACGACATCGCGCTGTACGTCGCGCACACCAACGCCGACACCGCCGACCCCGGCGTCTCCGACGCCCTCGCCGGCGCCCTCGACCTGCGGATCCTGCGCCCCCTGGTGCCGGACGCGAGCGACCCGTCGGGCCGCCGCGGCCTCGGCCGGGTCTGCGAGCTGGCGCACCCGATGACCCTGGCGGACTTCGCCGCGTACGCCGCGGCCCGGCTGCCGGCCACCGCCCAGGGCATCCGCGCGGCCGGCGACCCGGACCGCGAGATCCGCACCGTCGCCGTCTCCGGCGGCTCGGGCGACAGCCTCTTCGATGACGTACGGGCGGCCGGCGTGGACGCGTTCCTCACCGCCGACCTGCGCCATCACCCGGCCTCCGAAGCCACCCAGAACACCCGCAACGGCCCGCTGGCGCTGCTCGACGCCGCCCACTGGGCCACCGAATGGCCGTGGTGCGAGCAGGCCGCGGCCCAGCTCGACGCGGTCTCCGACCGGCACGGCTGGGGACTGCGCACGCATGTCTCCCGTACGGTCACCGACCCCTGGACCGCCCACGCGGCGTCCTCCCTGCCGAACACCCCGACGCACACCCCAGGAGCCCCACGCTGAACGCCGCGCCCGCCGACCAGATCCGCCTCCTCGACGTCCAGGCCCTGGACGTCCGGCTCACCCAGCTCGCGCACAAGCTGAAGAACCTGCCCGAGCTCGCCGAGCTGCAGACCCTGGAGGCAGACCTCACCCAGCAGCGCGACCTGCTCGTCGCCGCGCAGACCGAGGAGAGCGACACCAGCCGCGAGCAGACCAAGGCGGAGCAGGACGTGGACCAGGTGCGCCAGCGCGCCGCCCGCGACCAGAAGCGCCTGGACTCCGGTGCCGTCACCTCGCCCAAGGACCTGGAGAGCCTCCAGCGCGAACTGGCCTCGCTCGCCAAGCGCCAGGGCGACCTGGAGGACGTCGTCCTGGAGGTCATGGAGCGCCGTGAGGCCGCCCAGGAGCGGGTCACCGAGCTCACCGGCCGGGTCGACTCCATCCAGGCCAAGGTCGATGACGCGGTCGCCCGCCGGAACGCCGCGAGCCAGGAGATCGAGGCCGAGGCCGCCACGGTCACCAAGGAGCGCGAGCTGACCGTCGCCGACATCCCGGCCGACCTCGTCAAGCTCTACGACCGGATCCGCGCCAAGGAGGGCGGCGTCGGCGCGGCCCGCCTCTACCAGCGCCGCTGCGAGGGCTGCCGGCTGGAGCTGAACATCACCGAGCTCAACGACGTGCGGGCGGCCCCCGCCGACACCGTCGTCCGGTGCGAGAACTGCGCCCGCATCCTGGTCCGTACGCCCGACTCGGGTCTGTAGGCCATGGCGCGGAAGTTCATCGTCGAGGCGGACGGCGGCTCCCGGGGCAACCCGGGCCCGGCCGGCTACGGCGCGGTCGTCCTCGACCCGGCGACCGGTGAGGCGCTGGCCGAGGCCGCCGAGTACATCGGCACCGCGACCAACAACGTCGCCGAGTACAAGGGGCTGCTGGCCGGGCTGCGCGCCGCGTACGCGCTGGATCCCCAGGCGCGCATCCATGTGCGGATGGACTCCAAGCTCGTCGTCGAGCAGATGTCGGGACGCTGGAAGATCAAGCACCCGGACATGAAGCCGCTGGCCGCCGAGGCCAGGACGGTCTTCCCGCCCGATCAGGTCACCTACGAGTGGATCCCCCGGGAGAAGAACAAGCACGCCGACCGGCTCGCCAACGAGGCGATGGACGCCGGCAAGAACGGCAAGCAGTGGGAGCCGCGGGACTCGCGCGCGGCGCTGGACACCGGGGCCGCCACGGCCACGGCGCCGGCCCGCAGCGCCGCCGCACGCGCGGCCGACGAGGCGGCCGAGACGGCTGCCGCCCCGCCGCTCGGCTGGGGTCCCCCCGACCTCGGCGCGCCGGCGACCTTCGTCCTGCTGCGGCACGGCGAGACCGCGCTGACCCCGGAGAAGCGCTTCTCCGGAAGCGGTGGCGGCGACCCCGAACTCTCCGCAGCGGGACGCCGCCAGGCCGAGGCGACCGCCGCCGCGCTGGCCGCCCGCGGCACCGTCCAGGCCATCGTCAGCTCGCCGCTGCTGCGCTGCCGCCAGACCGCCGAGGCCGTCGCGGCCCGGCTCGGCCTGGAGGTCCGGATCGACGACGGGCTGCGCGAGGCCGACTTCGGCGCCTGGGAGGGGCTGACCTTCGCCGAGGTGCGCGAACGCTTCCCCGACGACCTCGACGCCTGGCTCGCCTCCGCCAAGGCGGTGCCCACCGGCGGCGGCGAGTCCTTCGCGGCGGTCGCCCGCCGGGTCGCGGTCACCCGCGACAAGCTCATCGCCCGGTACGCGGGCAGGACGGTGCTGGTGGTCACCCATGTGACGCCGGTCAAGACGCTGGTCAGGCTGGCGCTGGGCGCCCCGCCGGAGTCGCTGTTCCGTATGGAGCTCTCCGCGGCGTCCCTGTCGGCGGTCGCGTACTACGCCGACGGGAACGCGTCGCTGCGGCTGCTGAACGACACGTCGCATCTGCGGTAGTTCGCCGGCGCATCCCCCGGCGGGGGCAGCTCGCACACGAAGAGGCCCGGCACATGCGGTAGATGTGCCGGGCCTCTTCGTGTGCGTGCCACGGGCTCGATCCGCCAGTCCGCCTCGCCTCCCGTCAGTCCGTCGGCTCCGCCGACTCCGCCAACTCCGCTGCCTCGCGGGCGAGTTCGCGTACCCGACCCCAGTCCTTCGCGGCCAGCGCATCGGCCGGGAGCATCCATGTGCCGCCGACGCAGGCCACGTTCGGCAGCGCCAGATACGACGGTGCCGACGCCAGGCCGATGCCGCCGGTCGGGCAGAACCGGGCCCGTGGCAGGGGCGCGGCCAGCGAGGCGAGGTAGGCGGTGCCGCCCGCCGCCTCGGCCGGGAAGAACTTCATCTCGGTGATGCCCTCGTCCAGCAGGGTCACCACCTCCGAAGCCGTCGAGACGCCCGGCAGGAACGGGATGCCGGAGTCCCGCATCGCGTGCAGCAGCCGAGCCGACCAGCCGGGGCTGACCAGGAACCGCGCGCCGGCCGAGGCGGCCGCGGCGACCTGCTCGGGGGTGAGCACGGTGCCGGCGCCGACCACCGCCTCCGGGACCTCGTCCGCGATCGCCCCGATCGCGTCCAGCGCGGCGGGCGTCCGCAGGGTCACCTCGATCGCCGGCAGCCCGCCCGCGACCAGCGCACGGGCCAGCGGCACGGCGTCCGCGGCGTCGTGCAGCACGACGACCGGGAGGACGGGGGCGAGCCCCAGCACCGAGGGCGGGGGTCCCCCGTGATCGGACGAACGCTCGGGGGAGGCGGGCACGGAGGAGGAGGCGGCGCTGCTCACGCCGCCCATAGTGCGCCCGTATATCTAGTATTCGCAACGGCTGTTGCGCAGGGTGCAACGCACCCTGTCCGCTGTGCCTACAGCTCGGTCACGACCACATCGATCGCCCATGCTTTGGCGGCCCTGCCGCCCTTCGCCGGAGCCTGCGCCTCCACCGCGTACCCCAGCCCGCGCAGCGCCTCCACCAGCTCCGCCGGACCCGCCGGATCGAGCCCCGCGGTCAGCAGATCCCGGACCAGCCGGCCCTTGGTCGCCTTGTTGAAGTGGCTGACCACCGACCGCTTCTCGACACCGTCCACGATCTTCGACTGGAGTACCCGCACCGTGGCGGTACGCCCGGCGACCTCACCCTTCGGCTTCCACGCCGTCGCATACGCCGCCGACCGCAGATCCAGCACCAGGCCTTCCCCGGCGGCCGCCGGCATCACCTCGGCCATCGGCGCCCGCCAGTACGCGCCCAGCGCACCCAGCCCCGGCAGCTTCACCCCCATCGAGCAGCGGTACGACGGAATCCGGTCCCCGATCCGTACGGCGCCCCACAGCCCCGAGAACACCAGCAGCGACCGCTCGGCCAGCTCGCGCGCCGCCGCATCCAGGGACGCGAGCCCCAGCGCGTCGTACAGCACCCCGGTGTAGATCTCCCCGGCCGTACGCGCCCCGGCGCCGCGCAGTCCCGCGTTCTTGGCGATCTCGCCCTTGAGGCCGTCGCTGAGCCCGAGCACTTCCTGCGCCTTGGTTTCGTCGGCCGCGCACAGCTCGACGAGCTCCTCCAGCACCGCGGCGCGCGCGGCGGCCAGCCCCGGCAACGACAGCGAGCCCGCGTCCAGCGGCGCCCCGGCCCCTCCCGCGGCCTTCCCTTCGGACGGCGGCAACAGCACGAGCACGGTGTTCTCCTTCACGGCGGTACGAGCGGGGGTGCGGCCCCCGGAAAGCGTATGTCCTGCCGCCGCCGCCCGAGGACCCGCCGCCGCCCGCGCCCCACAGCCCCTTGACCAGCACGGACCTGCACGCCGCGCCGGGAGCGCCCGACCGCCATACGCTCGTTTTCATGCCCCGTCGCCATATGTGTGTGACCGACGCAGCCGAGGCCCCGCTGCGCGCCGCGCTGCGTGAGCTGCGCGGAAGGATGGAGATCCCGGACCACTTCCCGCCCTCCGTACAAGCCGAGGCGGACAGCGCGGCGCGCGCCCCGCGGATCCCCGCGGGCGACGGGGCGGTGGCGACCGAGCACACCCTGGAGGACGCCACCGACCTCCCCCTCTTCACCATCGACCCGCCCGGCGCACTCGACCTCGACCAGGCCATGTTCCTGTCCCGGCGAGCCGACGGCGGCTACCGCGTGCACAACGCCATCGCGGACATCGCCTCCTTCGTGACGCCGGGCGGCGCCCTGGACGCCGAGGCACACCACCGGGTGACCACCCTCTACTTCCCCGACGAGCGGGTCCCGCTGCATCCGCCGGTGCTGAGCGAGGGCGCCGCCAGCCTGCTGCCCGACCAGGACCGCCCCGCCGTCCTGTGGCAGCTCGACCTCGACGCGTACGGGGCCCTGGCCGGCGCCTCCGTCCGCCGCGCCCTGGTCCGCTCCCGCGCCAAACTCGACTACGCGGGCGTCCAGCGGATCATCGAAGACGAGACCGCCGAGGAGCCGCTGGTGCTGCTCCGCGAGATCGGCCAGCTACGGGAGGAACTGGAGGCCGCCCGGGGCGCGATCTCCCTCAACGTCCCCGAGCAGGAGATCGCCGAACAGCACGGCCGCTACACCCTCGGCTACCGCGCCCCGCTCCCCGCCGACGCCTGGAGCGCCCAGATCTCCCTGCTCACCGGCATGGCGGCGGCCAACCTGATGCTCGCCTCCGGCACCGGAATCCTCCGTACGCTGCCCACCGCCCCGGACGGCTCGGTCGCCCGGCTGCGGCTGACCGCCCGCGCGCTCGGCGTCGACTGGCCGCACCACACCTCGTACGCCAAGCTCATCCGCGGCCTCGACCCGCGGCGCGCCGGCCACGCCGCCTTCCTCCAGGAGTGCACCACCCTGCTGCGCGGCCCCGGCTACACCGTCTTCGAGGGCACCCCGCCGGCCGCCTCCCACGCGCTGCACGCCGCCGTCGCCGCTCCGTACGCGCACGCCACCGCACCGCTGCGGCGGCTCGTCGACCGCTACACCTCCGAGCTCTGCCTGGCCGCCTCCGCCGGCACCGCCCCGCCCGACTGGGTCCGCGCCGCCCTGCCCCGCCTCCCCGCCGAGATGGAAGCCGGCAGCCGGCACGCCAACGAGGTCGAGCGGGCCTGCGTCGACCTGGTGGAGGCGGCCCTGCTGTGCGACCGGGTCGGCGAGACCTTCGACCACGCCCTGGTCGTCGACGTCGACGACCAGAACCCCACCCACGGCACCGTCCAGCTCTACGAACCGGTGGTGATCGGCCCCGTCGAGACCGCCCCCGAGGGGCCGCCGCTGCCGCTCGGCCACTACCTGCGGGTCCGCCTCACACAGGCGGACCCGGGCAGGGCGGCGGTCCGCTTCACCCCGGCGTGACGGCCCCCGGCCGCCGCCCCGGCGAGCCGTCGGCGGGCCCGCCCATCGCCGCCCGCACGGCCGTCACCACACCCCGGGCGTCATCGGCGTGGAACCGCACCGTACGCGCGACCACTCGCCGCCCCAACAGTCGTACGGCCACGACCGGTTCGCTCAGCTCGACGGTGACGGACGTCTGCCCCGCCACCGCCAGCTCGATCAGCTCCTGCGCTCCTTCCTCCTTCTTGAAGCGCAGGTCACAGCGGACGGCGGCGATCCGCTCCAGCGGTATCCGCACCTCCATCCGGGCGCCGTCGCGTATCCGCAGCGCGTCCGCGCCCAGCACATGCGGCCGGGTCACCGCCGCCGCCTGCAACCCCAGCATCGCCAGCACCGTGTAGACGTCGACGACCAGCATCACCGCATGTGCCACCGGATGGCCCGCCAGCAGCACCGCGAGCCCGACCGTCTCCACCGCGCACACGAACGTCAGCCCGTACACGATCGCCGCCTGCGCCCCCGCGTAGCCGAAGGGCCGGTCGCCCGCCGCGACCCCGATCCGCCGCCGCGCCACCCACCACACCAGGCTCACCAGCCAGCGCCCCTCGTGGCCGCCCAGCCGCCGCACCCGCTCGGCCCGGCCCGGCACCGCCCCGCTCACCGCGCCCGCTCCGCGAGCAGCCCGATCGCCCGGCGTACGGCCGCGGCCTGCGCGGGCGCGAAGTCCGCGAAGAACGCCGCCATGAACCCGTCCGCGCCCTCCTCCGTCTCCCCGGACGCGACCTGCCACGCCCGCGGGTCCATCTCGGCGACCACCGCGTCCGGGATGCAGTCGGACAGCGCCCGCGCGACCCGCGCCACCCTCGGATCGTCCGGCTCGGCCGCCACCAGCTCGTCCAGCAGCTCATACACCTCGTAGACCCGCGCCATCGCCGCCGGCCCCTCGGCCGCCTGCCCGAGCAGGCCCGTCATCCGCTGCCCCGCCTCCGGCTCCGCCATCGTCTCGATCAGCGCCAGCACCTCCCGCTCCTTGGCGGCCATCGCCGGCTCGGGTCCCGGCCGGGCCGCCGCGGTCCTGGCCATCTCCCCGTAGAGCGCCGCCAGTTCCCGGGACACCGGGCCCTCGGCCGGCAGCCCGCCGTGCTCCTCGGCCTGCCGCAGCAGCGCGGCCAGCCGCTCCCGGCGCACCCCGATCGCTGCCTCCTGCCGCGCCAGATCCTCGTCCAGCTCGACCAGCACCTCGCGCAGCTCCCGCCCCGCGTCGTCGGCGAGGACGTCCCGCACCTCCTCCAGCCCGAGCCCCAGCTCGGTCAGCCGCCGGATCCGCGCCAGCGCCACCGCGTCGCGCAGCCCGTACTCCCGGTAGCCGTTGGCGCGCCGCGCCGGTTCCGGCAGCAGCCCCAGATGGTGGTAGTGACGTACGGCTCGTGTGCTCACCCCGGCCAGTGCGGCCAGCTCCCCGATTCTCATGCGGCCAGTAGAAACGTTGACGTCGCGACAAGGTCAAGCGCCGTGGTGCAGGCAGGTAGCATGGTCGGCACGGCGGACGAGCCGGCCGGGCGGCCGCGTGGAGATCTTCGGATCTTCCCGAGGAACGTCCGGGCTCCACAGGGCAGGGTGGTGGGTAACGCCCACCCGGGGTGACCCGCGGGACAGTGCCACAGAAAACAAACCGCCGGGGCCGCAAGGCGCCCGGTAAGGGTGAAACGGTGGTGTAAGAGACCACCAGCCTCCGAGGTGACTCGGAGGGCTAGGTAAACCCCACCCGGAGCAAGGTCAAGAGGGGACACCCCGGTGTCCCTGCGCGGACGATCGAGGGCTGCCCGCCCGAGTCCGCGGGTAGACCGCACGAGGCTGCCGGCAACGACAGCCCTAGATGGATGGCCGCCTCCCCTCGGCCCGCGAGGACCGGGGGAGACAGAACCCGGCGTACAGGCCGACTCGTCCGCCACCAGGCCCTTGACCAGGAAAGACACCCCCTGGTCCGGCCCGGTCCCGCCCGCTTCGCCGGCCGCGGCACCCGGGCCTGAATGTCCTTTGTCGGCCCGGGGAATGCATGCCGCCGACTGGCCTTCCGATGCCCGAGGGAAGGCGGGGGAGGACCGGCGCATGACACTTGCCGCGCGAGGCCGGCCGGAGGCGACCCGCGTCGGCCGCCGGGCGTGGCGGCTCTCGGTCGTCCTTCGCCTGGCCGCGGTGGCCCTCTTCGCGGGGTTATGGGCCAGCCCCGCCTTCGCCGCCCCGGCGCCCGGACGCCCGCACCCCGCGAACCTGACGCCGGCGCCCCGGGCGGGCAGTTGGGTCACCTGCACCGTGGGCTCCTATGTGCTCTCCGTGCACGACATCCGCCCGGCGGCCGGTTCCTTCCGCGCGGACCTGTGGGTGTGGAGCGTGTGCCCCGACCGACGGCAAGACCCCATGAAACTCATGGAGTTCACCAACGCCAACGAGATCACCAAGAGCCTGACGGGGTCCGAGGCGACGGCCGGCCGTTCCTACACGTACATGAAGGTGACCGGCAGTTTCCGCGTCGACTGGGACACCCGGTCGTTCCCCTTCGACCGGCACCGGCTGGTGATCGCCATGGAACCGAACGACGACATCCACGACTCCCGGTACCGGCCGGACCACGAGAACAGCTCGTATGCGCCCGACGGGATCCCGGGCGAATGGAACGCCACGTCCTTCCGCCTCACCAAGAGCCGGCACACCTACCGCACGACATTCGGCGACCCGGCACTCGACCCCCACCACGGCAGCACCTACGACCGGCTCGAGGCGCGGATCGACCTCGCCCGCGCCGAGTACAACAGCTTCGTCAAACTGGCCGGCCCGGTGTACGTGGCCGCCCTGATCACGCTGATGGTCTTCATTCCGGCGCTGGACTGTGTCGAGGTCATGCTCGGACGGCTGGGCCTGCTGGGAGCGGTGCTGTTCGCGATCGTGCTGAACATGCAGCAGTCGTCGGCGACCACCGGTTCCGAGACGGCCCTGACCCTCACCGACAAGATCCACGTTCTCGGTCTGGTCTTCACCCTCGTCATGATCGGGATCAACGTCATGACCTGGACGACGTCCCGGCACAGCGACGAGGCGCCCGACGGCGAACGCCGCTGGGTGATCACCGCGGCGGTCGTGTACGCCGTGGGCAACCTCGCCCTCATCACCTGTGCGGCGATGTCGGGTTGAGGCGGCGATGTCGGGACGGGCAGGGCGCGCTCGGTTCGACGGGCTGCCCGGCCGGAGCCGGGCAGCCCGTGACGCGCGTGCGGCCCGTGACCTGTGTCAGGACGTCTGGGCCTTCTCGTACAGGTTCTTGGCGTCGTCGCCGAAGTACGGGCCGAACATGGTGTTGGGGAGGAACTGGTACCCGAAGCTGTTCACGGAGGACTGCAGGCCGGTGCCGGTGGATTCGTCGAACGAGGTGAACCAGGGGCCGCCGCTGGAGCCGCCGGTCATGTTGCAGGACAGACCGTGGTCCTTGGAGAGCAGCGGGTCCTTGATCGTGGTGCCGCTGCAGTAGATGAGTTTCTTGCCGTCGTACGGGTCGGCGGCGGGGTAGCCGAAGGCGTACATCTGCTTGTTGTAGCCGGTGTTGAAGGCCAGGCCCTGGCCGCCGACGACGTCGGTGAGTTTCTTGCCGTCGAGCGGGCCGACGACCGCGGCGCCGACGTCGTAGTTGATGTCCTCGCTCGCCGTCCACTGGGGCGTGGAGAGCGTCTTGGTGGCCGCCCATTTGCCGTACGGGGCCTGGCCGTCGTGGTAGGCGGGGACGAAGACCCAGTCCTTGTGCCAGGCGCCCTTCAGCTTCACACAGTGCCCCGCCGTGATGATCGTGCTCTTGTTCGCGCTGGTCACGGCGTCGCCGGAGCAGGAAGCCTGGCGGCCCTGGTAGGTGAAGAACACCCGCCCCGCGGTCTTCACGACCGCACCGCCCTTGGTCCACGGCCCACCGGCCTCGCGGACGGACGGGACCTTCGGCAGCTTGGGCAGGGTCGGCTTCACCAGCCGCTCGGCCCCTCTGCGTACGGTCTCGCTCACCGCGCCGGCCTTGACCGGCAGCAGGTCCAGCGGGGTTGCCGAGCGCATCCGTTCCGCGGTCCAGAAGGAGGCGAGGCGGGACTGGGACGCGTTGGCGGACGGGCCGTTCGCGGCACCGGCCGCGCCCGTCTGGAGGGCCGAGGCGAGCAGGGTGCCTACGGCGATCAGCGCGCCCACGGTGGCGCGGGGGATACGAGGGGCACGGGGGACACGAGGGGTTCGGCTCACGCGTGACTCCTTCTGCGGGGCCCGCGCGACGTACCGCGCGGACCGGGTGGGGACCGGCGGCGCGCGTGGCGCCGGCCGGGCAGACGAGCGGTGCGGATGGCGGTCGGACGGAACAGGTGCCGAGAGGAAGGGTCCCACCGCAAGGGGGTGTGCGGTAAGGGGATGTGTCACGGCTGTTGCGGAAGTTTTCCGCCGCGGGGAGAGTCCGGGCGGACGTCAAAGGTGTTGTGGGCAGGGCGGTTTGAGGCGCGGGGCGGGTCCGGGTGACGGGCCGTCACTTCGGGAACCCGGCCCGCCCCCCGAGGCCGGCCGGTGCTACGCGTCGTCCTCGCCGATGGCCGTGGCCGTCCCGCTGACATGCGACCGCGGGTCGCCCGCGCGGAGTTCGACGGTCAGCAGACCCGGGCGGCCCAGGTCGTGGCCCTGGTGGAGGGTGAGGGTGGCCGGTCCGGAGACCAGGCCCACTTCGCGGGCGTACGCGCCGAAGGCGGCCGCCGCGGCGCCCGTCGCCGGGTCCTCGACCACGCCGCCCACCGGGAACGGATCGCGCACATGGAAGACCGACTCGCTCTCCCGCCAGACCAGTTGGAGGGTGGTCAGGTCCAGCCGGTGCATCAGGGCGGCCAGCCGCTCGAAGTCGTAGTCCAGCTTCGCCAGGCGCTCGCGGGTGGCGGCGGCGAGGACCAGATGGTTGTTCCCGGCGAAGGCGATACGCGGCGGGAGGGCCGGATCCAGGTCGGCCGCAGGCCAGTCGAGGGCGGCCAGTGCCTCGGCGAGATCGTTCTGGGCGATGCCCTTCACATGGGGCTCGACGCTGGTGAGGGTGGCCTGGAGGGCGCCGTCCACCTCCCGGACGGTGACCGGGACCGGGCCCGCCTGGGTGGCGAAGACCAGGTCCCCCGGGCCTATTCGCTCGGCGAGCGCGACCGCCGTGGCGACCGTCGCATGCCCGCAGAACGCCACCTCGGCGAGCGGGCTGAAGAAGCGGATGGTGAAGGCGCGGGCCGGCCCGCCGCCCAGCCCCTCGGGCGGGGCGGTCAGGAACGCGGTCTCCGAGTAGCCGAGCCGGGCCGCGATGGCGAGTTGCGCGGCGTCGTCCAGGCCGGACGCGTCCAGTACGACGCCGGCCGGGTTGCCGCCCCTGGGGTCGTTCGAGAAGGCGGTGTAGCGCAGGATCTCGGGGGCGGAGGGGGCGTCCCCGACGGCAGCGGAGGCGGTGCCGGCGGCGGTGTCGTTGAGCGTCATGGTGGGGGAACCAGCCGCGTCGGCCGGCTATTCCCCCGGTCCCGGAACGCCCCGACAGGTCCGCAGGGGCGTCATCCCCGCCCGATATACGGCATGTTGGTCGCCATCACCGTCGCGAACTGCACATTCGCCTCCAGCGGCAGCGCCGCCATATGGGCCACCGTGCGGGCCACATCCGCCGCGTCCATCACCGGCTCGACCGCCAGCTCGCCGTTCGCCTGGAGGATGCCGGTCTGCATCCGGCCGGTCATCTCGGTCGCCGCGTTGCCGATGTCGATCTGGCCGCAGGCGATCCGGTACGGACGGCCGTCCAGGGAGAGGGACTTGGTGAGGCCGGTCATCGCATGCTTCGTGGCGGTGTACGCGATGGAGTGCGGTCGGGGCACATGGGCGGAGATGGAGCCGTTGTTGATGATCCGGCCGCCCTGCGGGTCCTGCGCCTTCATGGCGCGGAACGCGGCCTGCGCGCAGAGGAACGAGCCGGTGAGGTTGACGTCGACGACCGCACGCCAGTCGTCGTACGAGAGCTCTTCCAGCGGTCCTGGCCGGCCGAACGTGCCCGCGTTGTTGAAGAGCAGGTCCAGCCGTCCGAAGCGGTCGTGGACGGCGGCGAAGAGGGCGTCGACCTCGTCGGGGCGGGTGACGTCGGTCGGCACCGCCATGAACGTGGGGCCCTCGTCGAGGCCGGCGCCGGCGCCCGCCTCGCCGTACAGCCGGGCCGTCTCCTCCAGCGCCTGAGCGCGCCGGCCGGCCAGGACCGTCTGCCAGCCGGCGGCGATCAGGGCATGGGCGACCGCCCGCCCGATGCCGGAGCCGGCGCCGGTGACCACGGCGACCTTCCTGGGCTGAGTGTTCTGTGCCATGGCGGCAGCGTACGGGGGCGTGACGGGAGGCCCCGGGAGGGCCCCTCGGGCGCGCGGGCCGTCGTCCCCGGACCTCCGGTCGCGCGCCCGTCCCGTCAGCCGCCCGTCCGGAAGCGGGCCAGCACCGCCGCCTTCGCCGCCGCGAACTCGTCGTCCGTGAGGATCCCGTCCCGCCGCAGCTCGCCCAGCTCGCGCAGTCTGCGCAGCAGCGCGTCATGGTCCTCGGGGTCGGCGGAGGCGGACTCGGCCGGCGGCCGGGGCGTCTCCGGGGCGATCGCAGGCGCCGCGGCCTTCGGCGTGAGCGGCCCGCCCCTCGCGCCCGGATGGGGCAGCCGGGCCGCCACCGCCGCCGCCAGCAGCGCCGTCGTGCCGCTCTCCTTCTTGAAGCCCCACAGTTCGATGGAGTGGGGGTCGTGTTCCGGTTTGAGGGGAGTGCTCGCCCCGCGCGGCCGGAAGCGCAGATAGCCGGATTCCAGCCCCATCGAGGCCCGCCACTCCACCCCTTCCAGGTCGGCGAGCGCAAAGTCCTTGGGGCCCGTGTTGCGCTTGGTCTCGTTGGTGTTCCAGCGCCATTCGATGTGCACCCGCTCACCGTCGAAGGTGGCGATGCCGTCCGCGCCTCCCGCCGAGAGCGGCACGGACGGGCCCGGCAGCAGGAAGCGGTCACTGGGGCCGTCCGGGACCTGTTCGAGGGCCAGCGCCTGCCGCACCTCGTCCACGAAGTACTCGGCGACGCCGGTCCGACCGGGGTCCACCGCCACCTGATACGGATACGCGCTGTCCTCCAGGCTGCCGCCGGTGACCTGGAGCAGCGGGTCCGCGCCGTCCCGCAGGCGGAGCCGCAACCGGCCGCCCTTGCGGGCCGGTTCGTACGCGATCCCGGCCACCGCGGCCAGCGGCACCGCGCACTCGCCGAGGTACTGCCGCAGCTTGTGCACCCCGCGCTCGCTGCCCGGCACGATCCGTACGGCGTCGCCGTCGAAGGTCCAGGTGCCGTCCCGCCCCATCAGTTCAGCCATGTCCCGGATCGTACGGAGCGGGCACGGCGGCACGGGCGGGATGTGCGCGCCGGGGCGCAACAGGCCCCGATGGTGCCGCGATTGTCCATGGGCGTCCGTTGCGGGTCCAGTCCTCACCCGTCTGTCATGCATGCGTCGTACACGGGACAGCGCCGCGCCGTTCCCCGCCCCTCCAATCACGGGTGACAACCACTGTCAGGGGAGGGGCAGATGACACACCACGCAGCCCACGAGCAGGCGACCGCGGCACGCGACCAGGAGATCCGGGCCGCCGCCGCGCACCTCGGCCGCCGCCGTTTTCTCACCGTCACCGGTGCCGCCGCGGCGCTCGCCTTCGCCACCAATCTGCCGGGCACCGGCGCGTACGCCGCGGAGGCCGACGCGCGGAAGATCTCCGAGAACCCCTTCACCCTCGGCGTCGCCTCCGGTGACCCGCTGCCCGGCTCCGTCGTGCTGTGGACCCGGCTCGCCCCGCGCCCGTACGAGCCGGGCAACGGCATGCCGGACGCCCGGGTCCCGGTCCGCTGGGAGGTGGCCTACGACGAGAAGTTCAGACGGCTCGCGGGCCAGGGCCGCGCCGACGCGCACCCGGAGTTCAACCACTCCGTGCACATCGAGCCCACCGGCCTCGCCCCGGACCGCGTCTACTACTACCGCTTCCGTGCCGGCGACTGGACGAGCCCCGTCGGCCGCACCCGCACCGCACCCGCCCGCGCCACCCGGCTCTCCGAGCTGAAGCTCGCCGCCGTCTCCTGCCAGGCGTACCACGACGGCTACTACACGGCCTACCGGCACCTCGCCCAGGAGGACCTCGACATCGTCTTCCACCTGGGCGACTACCTGTACGAGTACCCGGTGACGGCGGCCGGCGGCGCCCGCAACTACACCGACCGCACCCTGCCGGACCTCTTCAACCGCGAGACGGTCACGCTGGAGGACTACCGGCTCCGCTACGCCCTCTACAAGTCGGACCCCGACCTCCAGGCCGCACACGCCGCGCACCCCTTCATCGTCACCTGGGACGACCACGAGGTGGAGAACAACTACGCCTCCGACATCAGCGAGGACAACCTCCCGCCCGCCGAATTCCTGATCCGCCGGGCCGCCGCCTACCGCGCGTACTGGGAGAACCAGCCGCTGCGCGCCCCGCAGCGGCCCAACGGCCCCGACGCCCAGCTCTACCGCCGCGTCCACTACGGGCAGCTCGCCCAGTTCGACATCCTCGACACCCGCCAGTACCGCTCCGACCAGGCCTACGGCGACGGCTGGCACGCCCCGGGCCCCGAGTCCCAGGACCCCGCGCGCACCCTGACCGGCGCGACGCAGGAACGCTGGCTGATCGACGGCTGGCGCGAGTCGTCGGCGCTCTGGAACGTACTGCCGCAGCAGGTCACCTTCTCCGAGCGGCGCAACGCCACCACCGCCGACTACAAGGTCAGCATGGACGGCTGGGACGGCTACCCGGCCTCCCGCGAGCGGCTGCTGGCCGGCGCCGAAGCGGCCGGGGCGGACAATCTCGTCGTGCTCACCGGCGATGTGCACGTCCACTACGCCTTCGACATCAAGCGGGACTTCGCCGACCCCGGATCGCGCACCGCGGGCGTGGAGTTCGTCACCACCTCGATCGCCAGCGGCAAGGACGGCGCCCAGAAGCCGCCCAACTGGGACACGTACATGGCCGCCAACCCGCATCTGAAGTTCTACGACGGGCGGCGCGGCTATGTGACCGTCACCCTGGACCGGGACGCGGCCCGCGCCGACTACCGGACCGTGACCGCCGTCACCACGCCGGGGGCGCCGGTGAGCACCGCCGCGTCCTTCGTCTCGCAGGCGGGCCACCCCGGCCTGCAGTCCGCCTGACCCGGACGTCCGGCGCGGGACCTACGTCGAAGGACCTACTCGGCCAGGTCCAATGGCGCAGCGCGTAAGGGGCTGGGGGCTGCCGCGGGCATGTCACCATGGTTGAGACCTCAAGGACCATGGAGACACTCATGACGGACCCCGGCCCCCGCACGGCCGAGAGCGACGACCTTCCCGGCATATCCGAGCGGGCCGCGGCGGCAGCAGCACCGACCGCTCCGGACAGCGCTTCCACGGCCCGCCGCACCAGCCTGCTCGTCACCCTCGTCCTCGGCGGCCTCACGGCGGTCCCGCCGCTCTCCATGGACATGTACCTCCCGGCCCTGCCGCAGGTCACCTCCGTACTGCACAGCCCGGCCGCCACCGTGCAGCTCACCCTCACCACCTGTCTCGCGGGCATGGCCCTGGGACAGATGATCGTCGGCCCGATGAGCGACAAGTGGGGGCGCCGCCGCCCGCTGCTCACCGGCATGGTGATCTACATCCTGGCGACGGCCCTGTGCGCGGTCGCCGACAGCGCCGAACTCCTCATCGCCTTCCGCCTGTTGCAGGGCCTGGCGGGCGCGGCCGGCATCGTCATCGCACGGGCCGTGGTCCGCGATCTGTACGACGGTGTGGAGATGGCCCGGTTCTTCTCCACGCTGATGCTGATCTCCGGGGTGGCGCCGGTCGTCGCCCCGCTGATCGGCGGCCAGATCCTGCGGCTCACCGACTGGCGCGGCGTCTTCGTCGTCCTCACCGCCGTCGGGGTGCTGCTCACCCTCCTGACCTGGCGCACCCTGCACGAGACCCTGCCACCCGCCCGCCGGCAGCCCGGCGGCCTCGGCCAGACCCTGCGCACCATGCGCGGACTCCTCGCCGACCGGGCGTTCTCCGGCTATCTGCTCGTCGGCGCGTTCGCCTTCGCCGCGCTCTTCGCCTATATCTCCGCCTCGCCGTTCGTCGTCCAGGAGATCTACGGCGCCTCCCCGCAGACCTTCAGCATGCTGTTCGGCCTCAACTCCATCGGTCTGGTGCTGACCGGCCAGATCAACGGCAAGCTGCTGGTCGGCCGGGTCGGCCTGAACACCGTGCTGGGCATCGGCCTGGCGCTGGTCGCGGTCGCCGCGACCGGCCTGCTGCTGATGTCGTCCGGGGTGTTCGGCCGGGTCGGGCTGGTGCCGATGGCCGCCGGCCTGTTCGTCCTGATGTCCGCCATGGGCCTGGTCATGCCGAGCACCAACACCCTGGCGCTGCTGCGCACCCCGCACGCGGCCGGCTCCGCCTCCGCGCTGCTGGGCACCTCGACCTTCCTCCTCGGCTCGGTGGCCTCCCCGCTGGTGGGCGTCGCCGGCGAGCGGACCGCCGTGCCGATGGCCCTCGTACAGCTCTCCTGCGCCGTTTTGGCGCTGTTGAGCTTCCTGGGAATGTGCCGCCCGTGGCAGCGTAGGGGGGAGACCACCGAGGGCACGTCCGGCGAGGGGAACAGGCTCTGAACACACCGCGGCTGAGACATGGCACACCGGCCCAGGCGGGACTCGACCCCGCGTGGATGGAACGGCTGGTCCGGGGTGTGCGGGAGCTGCCGGACGGCCGTCCGCCCTGGTGCACGGGCGCCGTCGTGCTGGCCGGCCGCGGCCAGGTCGTCGCCGCCGAGGACGCCACCGGCTGGGCGCTGCGCTACCGCTGCTACGACCCCGAGCGGGACCGCGGCATCGAGCTGCCCCGGGACCTCTGGGAGCCGATGCGGGTCGGCACCGTCTTCGACCTCGCCTCGGTCACCAAACTCTTCACCGCCATCGCCGCGCTCCAGCAGGTCGAGCGCGGCCGCCTGGAACTCGACGACGAGGTCCGCGCCCATCTGCCCCGCTTCGCGTCCGGCAGCACCGTCTGGCAGCTGCTCACCCACACCTCGGGCCTCGCCCCCGAGCTGCCGTTCCACGACCACCGGGGCCGCGCCGCCCAACTGGCGCTGCTCTGGGAGGAGGCGGCCGCCCCCTCGGGCCCGCCCGGCACCTACCGCTACTCCGACCTCAACCTCATCGCGCTCCAGCTCGTACTGGAGAAGCTGACCGGGCGCCGCCTGGACGCCCTCGTCAGGGACGGCATCACGGGCCCGCTGGGCATGTCCAGCACCTCCTACGGGCCACTGGCGCCGCTGGGCGTGGCGGCGACCGAGGACCAGCGGCGGCCCTGGGCCAAGGCGGACCGCGGTCTGGTGCGCGGCGAGGTGCACGACGAGAACGCCTGGGCGCTGGGCGGCGTCGCCGGGCACGCCGGACTGTTCTCCACCGCCCAGGACCTGGCCGTACTGTGCCGGGCGCTGCTCAACGGCGGCGCCTACGGCACCGCCCGGATCCTCGGCCCGGACACCGTCGCCGCCCTCCTGGACCCGCCCGGTCTGGGCTTCGCCGTCGACCAGCGGTACTTCATGGGGGAGTTGGCGGGCCGTGGCGCGGCGGGACACAGCGGCTTCACCGGCACCAGCCTGGTGCTGGACCGGGCCACGGACACGTTCCTGGTCCTGCTGGCCACCACCGTCCACCCGGTCCGCAGGAACGGCGGCAGCGCCCCCCGCGCGGCGGCCGCGACCTGCCTGGCCCGCGCGGTCGCCCGCGCCGGCTGACCAGCCCGTGCACCCGTGCCGGCCCCGTAGAATTCCTTCAATGCACGACGAACTGCGCGCCGCACTGGCCGGCCTGCTCGACGGCCTGCCGCCCAAGCAGGCCGCGCAGGCCGTGGACCGGCTGATCGCCACGTACCGGGGCCGTACGCCCACCGACGCGCCGGTGCTCCGGGACCGCGCGGATGTCGCCGCCTACGCCGCCTACCGGATGCCCGCGACCTTCGAGGCGGTACGGGCCGCGCTGGCCGCCTTCGCCGTACGGGTGCCGGACTGGTCCCCGGCCACCCATGTGGACATCGGCGGCGGCACCGGCGCCGCCACCTGGGCCGTCGCCGACACCTGGCAGAGCCACCGCAGCACCGTCCTGGACTGGGCGCAGCCCGCGCTCGACCTGGGCCGCGAGCTGGCGGCCAGGGCGCCGGCGTCCACAGCGCTTTCGGACACCGCCTGGCAGCGGCAGACCATCGGCGAGGGGCTGACCGTGCCGCCCGGCACCGACCTGGTGACCGTCTCCTACGTCCTCGGCGAGCTGCGGCCGGACGCCCGCCGCGCCGTGGTGGCCGCGGCGGCCGCCGCCCAGGCCGTCGTACTGATCGAACCGGGCACCCCGGACGGCTACCTCCGTATCCGCGAGGCCCGCGACCAGCTCATCGCCGCCGGGCTGCGGGTCGTCGCGCCCTGCCCGCACAGCGACACCTGCCCGATCGTCGTGGGCGAAGACTGGTGCCACTTCTCGGCCCGGGTCAGCCGCTCCTCGCTGCACCGCCAGGTCAAGGGCGGTGCCCTCCCGTACGAGGACGAGAAGTTCAGCTACGTCGCCGCCACCGCCTTCGAGCCCCCCGCGGCGGCGGAGACGTCGCCGTCTCGTATCGTCCGCAAGCCCCAACTCCGCAAGGGCCAGGTCCTGTTGGACCTCTGTACACCCGACGAGGGGCTGCGGCGGACCACGGTCACCAAGCGCCATGGCGACGCCTACCGCGCGGCCCGCGACGCGGCCTGGGGCGACGACTGGCCGCGTTAGCCGTCTCCCGCACGGTCGGGTGACCCGCCACGCGACCGCTCTTCGAGCCTGCGCAGCAGTTCCCGGCGCTGCGCCTGCGGATCGGGACGGCCGCCACCGTTCCTGCCGCCGCCCCCGCCGCCGCGGAGCGCCCCGCGTGAGAGCTTGCTGCGGGTGCCGCCGACGCCGAGCATTCCGCCGGCATTTCCCTTGCTCATGGGTGTGGTCCTTTCCTCGTCCGACCGGCCGGCTCTTACGCCACCGATTAGCGAGACGGAGCGTCTCGCCTGAGGTCCAGAATGGGCCGCGGTGATCGCCTTGTCAAGACGATACGTCTCGCCTCCCCGTCGATAGACTTCCTCGTATGGCCAACAAGACAGCCCCCGACTCTCCCCCCGGCTCCGCCGGGGGAACCCCCACCCGCCGTAGAAGCGAACGCTCCCGCCGCGCGATCCTCGACGCCTCCCTCGCCCTCGTCGGCGAGGTCGGCTACGACAAGCTCACGATCGAGGGCATCGCCTCCCGCGCCGGAGTGGGCAAGCAGACGATCTACCGCTGGTGGCCGTCCAAGGCCGCCGTCCTGCTGGACGCCTTCACCGCCGACGTGGACGAGTACTCCGCACAGGGCCTCCCGGACACCGGCGATCTGGCGGCGGACCTGAAACTCGTCCTCCGCGCGACCGCCGACGAATTCAACGACCCGGCGTTCCAGGCCCCCTACCGCGCCCTCGCGGTGGCCGGCGCGAACGACGCGGAACTGTCCCGCGCCTTCGTCGACCGGCTGCTCGAACCCGGCATCCGCGTCTATGTCGACCGGCTGCGCGCCGCCCAGGAAGCGGGCGAGGTGGCCGCCGACGTCGACACCCGGGTGGCCGCCGAGATGCTCCTGAGTCCCTTCTCACAACGCTGGCTGATGCGCACCGGCGAACTGACCTACGACTACGTCGACACCCTCGTCGACCTGGTGTTGCGTGGTCTGCGGCCCGGCAGCTGACCGGGCACGGCCGGGCGGGCGTCCTGTCGGCGATGGCTTGAATTGCCCCTATTCGCCCGTCCGTCGTTCACCCCGGATCTCCACACCGGTCACCCGAAGGGCGCGAAGGTGGCAGCATTGATCCCAGACCACCGCTCGAAGTGAGGGGATAGATGGAACGCAAGAGCAGGTTCTCCCAGTGGCTGCGCCGGCCGAAGAGCGGATCGGACGGCGGCGATACGGACACGGGATCAGCGGCCGCGCGCGGCCGTGAGGACCTGCTGCTGGCGGCGGCCGACGCGGGTTTCCCCGTCGCCCCCGCGGCGCACCCGTCCGGCTACGGCTGTTCCTGTGAACGCATCGGCTGTCCCACCCCCGGCCGGCACCCCGTCTCCTTCGGCTGGCAGACCGTCGCCACCACCGACCGCGACAAGGTCACCCGCTGGGTCCGCACCCTCCCGCAGGCCAACTTCGTCACCGCCACCGGCATCGCCCACGACGTACTGGACGTCCCCGTCGAAGCGGGCCGCACCGCCCTCGGCCGGCTGGACGCGGCGGGCATCGACGTCGGGCCCATCACCCTCAGCGGTGCCGGCCCCGGCGACGGCCGGATGCTGTTCTTCACCGCCACCCGCGGCACCCCGGACGACGAGGACGAGTGGTGGCCCTGCGAACTGGACTGCCACCCCGAGACCCTGGACGAGCACCCGGGCCTGCGCTGGCACTGCCGCGGCAGCTATGTCCTCCTGCCGCCGTCACTGCTGCCCGGCGAACAGCCCGCGGTGGCCTGGCTGCGCGGCCCCGAACTGCCGCTGCCCGACCCGCTGACGCTGCTCGAAACGCTCACCGACGCCTGCGCGGAGTTCATCGACGGCCGGCCCGACCACGACCACGAGACGGCGGCCTGGCCGATCGGCCGCTGAGCGCATGGCGAAGGGGCCGCCGGGATTCGTCCCGACGGCCCCTTCGCCATGCACTCAGCGGCCGCGCCTACTGCGCCTTGGCGGACGTTATCCGCTCGATCCGGTTCAGGATCTCGATCTTGCCGCCGGCGTCCTTGGCCGGGACCTTGACCGTCTGCCCGGACACCCAGGTGAAGGCCATCCGGTTGCTGCCCTTCCACGACCCTTCCACGATCCCGCGCAGCTCCGGCGCCACGGTGATCTTCGCCCCCTTGTACCACGTCTTCTGCATATGGGAGACGGTCGAGGTGAACACCAGCGCACCGCCGTCCTTCGTCCGCAGCGAGACCGGCGGGTAGCTCGCGGGCTGGTCCTCCCACTGAAGCTGGGCACCGATCGGATGGGAATTCTTCACGCGGTTCGCCCGCAGACCGTCGGTGAACCTGCCGGAGGCGAAGTCGTCGCCCTTGCCGGTGTTCAGGAAGTCCGCGTACGTCTTGCCCAGCTTGCCCGGGTCCACCGTCAGGCCCGACTTCCCGTCGGCCGGCACCGCCTCGGCGAAGCCGTCCGCGTCCGTCTTCAGCTCCGGCGCCTTGTTGCCGGCGAACGTCGCGAAGTGCACCGCGCGCCACTTCGCGTCGACGCTGTCGCGGCTGAACACCAGGAACCACCGTATGGCGTTGCCCTTGGCGTCCGTGCGGTTGGTCAGCGCGTCCGCGAGGAAGTACTTCGGCCAGCCCGCCTGCTTGGGCACCGCGATGTGCTCGTCCCGGAACTTCAGCGGCCGGAAGTCCGGGTAGCCCTGCGGCCGGACACCACGTTGCGCCTTCAGCCCCGCCTGGTCGATCTCGTGCAGCGCGCCCGCCTCGTAGGCGGCGTTGAGATTCGGGTCGAGCTTGCGGTTGGCCTCGGTGTAGCGCTCGGCGAAGTTCTGGAGCGCCTTGACGCCGTCAGCCTTCGACACCGCCGGCAGCATCTCCTTCTCGCCGTGCACCGTCATGCACCCGCTCAATATCACCAGCGCCGCCGCTGTCGACGTCAGTGTTGCGGGCACCCGGAACGGCGACCTGCGTGTCATGGGGCTCGGGCTCCTTCGGGGCGACCGGGGCGGACTGGGTGGCCGCCGGGGTGGCACGATTCGGCGCAACCCTACCGGGGGCGAAGAAGAACACGAGCGTGGGGATCAGATACAGAGCCCACACCGTGACCTGAAGGACGGTCGGATCCGGCTGGAAGTTGAAGATGCCCTTCAGCAGCGTCCCGTACCAGCTGTCGACCGGAATCTGCTCGCTGACGTCGAACGCCCTGCTGCCCAGACCCGGCAGGAAATCCGCCTCCTGAAGGTCGTGGAAGCCGTACGCCAGCACGCCCGCCGCGACCACCACCAGCATGCCGCCGGTCCAGGTGAAGAACTTCGCCAGGTTGATGCGCACCGCACCGCGGTAGAACAGCCAGCCCAGCAGCACCGACGTCAGCAGCCCCAGCAGCGCCCCGACCAGCGGCCGTACGCCGTCATGGGCGGACTGCGCCGCGGTCCACACGAACAGCGCGGTCTCCAGGCCCTCGCGGCCCACCGACAGGAACGCGGTCACCACCAGCGCCGTGGTCCCCATCGCCAGCGCCGCGTCCAGCTTGCCGTGCAGCTCCGCCTTCAGATGCCGCGCGGTGCGCCGCATCCAGAAGACCATCCACGTCACCAGGCCCACCGCGATGATCGACAGCGAGCCGCCGAGCGCCTCCTGCGCGGTGAACGTCAGCGTCTGCGAACCGAATTGCAGCGCCGCGCCGAACCCGAACGACAGCACCACGGCGAGCCCGATACCGATCCAGACCGGCCGCAAAGCCTCCCGCCGGCCCGTCTTGACCAGATAGGCGATGAGGATGCACACCACGAGGCTGGCTTCCAGGCCCTCGCGCAGCCCGATCAGATAGTTGCCGAACACGTCGATTCCTCCCCTTTCTTCGTGGATCGCTTAGGAATTCGGCAACATCAGGCGGACCGGGCGAAAAGCTCCCGGCCCCACCAGTCGTTCTTGTCGCGGACACCCGGCGGCACCGCGAAAATGCCCGAACCGACGTGCTGGATGTACTCGTTGAGCGTGTCGATGCTCGCCAGCCGCTTCTGGATCGGGACGAACCCGTCCTGCACATCCCGCTGGTACGCCAGGAAGAACAGCCCGGCGTCCAGCCGCCCCAGCCCGTCCGTACCGTCCGTGAAGGAGTAGCCGCGGCGCAGGATCCTCGCCCCGCCGTTGCTGTCCGGGTGCGCCAGCCGCACATGCGCGTCGGGCAGCATCGCCTTCAGGTTCGGCTCGTCCCGCTCGCGCTTCTTGCCGATCGGAGCACCCTCGCCCTTGTCCCGGCCGATGATGTCCTCCTGCTCCTTGAGCGAGGTGCGGTCCCAGATCTCGATATGCATCCGGATCCGCCGGGCGACGAGATACGAGCCGCCCACCATCCACTCAGGGCCGTCCTTCTCGGACACCCACACATGCTTCTTCAGCGCCGCGGCATCGGTGCCCGCGATGTTCCGGGTGCCGTCCTTGAAGCCCATCATGTTGCGCGGGGTCTGCGCCTCCGGCGTCGTCGACGAGGTCTTCCCGAAGCCCAGCTGCGACCAGCGCATCACGATCCTGCCGAAGCCGATCCGGGCGAGGTTGCGGATCGCGTGCACCGCGACCTGCGGATCGTCCGCGCAGGCCTGGATGCACAGATCACCGCCGCTGCGCGTCTTGTCGAGGTTGTCGCCGGGGAACTGCGGCAGGTCGATCAGCGCGTCGGGCCGCCGGTCCTTGATGCCGAACCGGTCCTTGCCGTCCTTCTCGAACAGCGTCGGGCCGATACCGAAGGTGAGGGTGAGCCGGGACGGCGGCAGGCCGAGCGCCTCGCCGGTGTCGTCCGGCGGCGCCTCGGCGAGCCCGCCGACCGCGCCGCCACCGACCGCGGCGCCCGAGGTCATCAGCGCCGCCGCCTTCGTCCACTCCTTGAGCAGCGCGATCAGCTCGTCGCGGTCATCGGTGGTGACGTCGAACGCGGCGAAGTGCAGCCGGTCCTGGACGGCGGTGGCGATACCGGCCTGGTGCGCGCCGTGGAAGGCGACCGCGGAGCCCGCGGTGGCGTCCGCGGCGGCCGGCTGGGCGTCGCTGCCGGTGCGCAGCGCCGCGGCCGTACCGCCGGCCGCGACCGCGCCGAGCGCCAGCCCCGCACCGCCCCAGCCGAGCAGCGCACGCCGGGACGGCGCCCCGCTGGACACCGTGCCCTCGTCAACCGCGTCGTCCGCCGTTCCCTGCTGCGTACCGTCGGTCGTCATCGTGACCCCTTGTCCCCTTCTGTCTCGCTGTCCGGCGACGGACTACTTGGCGGTGACCACTGCGGCGGCCAGCTTCGAAATCGGCTCGGCCAGCGCGCTGACGCCATCGGAGAGCTTCTTCTGGTCAGCCTTGGACACGGTGTCGTACGAGACGAAGCCGTCGCCCTCGCGGTACTCGTCCAGCAGCTCGCCGATCGCCGTGAACTGCCTGTCGAGTTCCTTGACCAGCGCCGGGTCGTTCTTCTTGGCGACCGGCTTCAGCAGCTCGTACGCCTTCTGCGCACCCTCGACATTGGCCTTGAAGTCGACCAGGTCGGTGTGGCTGTAGCGCTCCTCCTCACCGGTCACCTTGCCGGTGTAGACCTCGTCCAGCAGCTCCTTGGCGCCATTGGCCATGGTGGTGGGGTTGATCTCGGCGGTGCCGACCCGCTTCTTCCAGTCCTTGAGGTCCTCGATCAGCTTGTCGGCGAGCTTCTCGTCATCCCCGGAGATCTTCTTCGTCTCCCACAGGGACTTCTCCAGCTTGTGCCAGCCGGTCCACTTCTGGCCCTTCTTCAGGCCGTCCTCGCGGATGTCGACCTTCGGGTCGATGTCACCGAAGGACTCCGCGACCGGCTCGGTGCGCTCCCAGCCGATGCGCGAGACGGCGTACGCCTTCTTCGCGGCGTCGACATCGCCGTCCTTCACCGCGTCGGCGAACTTCTGCGCCAGCGGCAGCGTCTCGTCCGCCTGCTCCTGGACGTACTTGCGGTACGCGGCGACCGCGGCGTCCAGCTTCGGGTCACGCTTGACGGCCGCGCCACCCTTGCCGGTCGCGGTCACCTTCTGGCGGATGCCGTCGCCCTTCATGCCGGGCTTGCAGGCGACCTCGTACGAACCGGCCTTGATCTCGGCGGTGATCTCGGTGCTGGTGCCGGGGCCGATGTTCTCCCGCTCGGTGACGATCCGGTCGCCGGCCGCGTAGATGTACACCTCGGTGACCTTGGAGCCCTTGTTCTTCACCGCGAACCGGACATGTCCGGCGGGGAACTCCTTCTTGGAGAGCTCGCACGCGGTGTCGGACGCGGTCACCTCGACGGCACCCTTCCCGCCGCCCCCCTTGCTGTCGTTCTTCTCGGCGCAGCCGGCGACGGCGGTGAGGGTCGCGGCCACGGCGATGGCGGCGACGGTCGAGGAGCGAAGGGCTCGCATACGGGCTCCAGGCGGTTTTCGATACGGAAACGGGACTGCGGGGGGCTGCGCCACTAAGGCCGACCTAACTTATCTGAGGCTTACCTGAATTCTGCCCACCCTGTCCAGTGATTCGGCTCTCACCAACTACGGCCCGATCACGGATTGATAGGCCCGAAGTCACGGAACCGTCAACGACTGGTCAAGGTAAGGGGCGGAGGGTGATGCGAGACATGACCGGTGGAATTCGGGGACGCTGATATCCGGTCACCGCTGAGCCGGTGCGCGCCGCACCGCATCGTGATCGCAATGGCCGCCGGCATCGCGGCGAATGCGTCGGCGAATTCGAGCCCGCCGCTCATTCCTCCCGCTCATTCCTCCCGCACCCCGAATACCCCTGCCGACCAGTGCTGTTGAATACCGGCATGACCAAAGTTGATGTTCTCCGGGTGTTCTGCGGACCCGATGGCGCGGGCGGCAATCCGCTCGGAGTCGTACGCGACGGCGCGGCCGTTCCCGAGGCCGCACGGCCCGCGCTCGCCGCCGAACTCGGCTTCAGCGAGACCGTGTTCCTCGACGACGCCACCCGCGGCACCGTCGACATCCACACGCCCAGCGTCCGCCTCCCCTTCGCCGGGCATCCGCTCGTCGGACTCGCCTGGCTGCTGAGGAGCCTGGGGCGGCCGCCCCGCACCCTTCGCCCGCCGGCCGGCGAGGTCCCGGTCGGATACGAGGGCGACGTGACCTGGGTACGCGGACGAGCGGAGTGGGCCCCAGGACGCAGGACCGAGCGCTACGCCTCGGTGGCCGAGGTCGACGCGCTGCCCGCACCGCCGCCGGGGGAGGGCTGGCTCTACGCCTGGGCCTGGCAGGACGAGGCCGCCGGTGTGGTGCGGGCGCGGGCCTTCCCGCGCCGGGGCGACAGCATCGTGGAGGACGAGGCCACCGGCGCCGCCGCACTGCTGCTGACCCATCAGCTGGGCCGCCCGCTGGACATCCGTCAGGGCGCCGGCTCGCAGATCCTCACCCGCCCCCATCCCGACGGCACGATCGCGGTCGGCGGGCGGGTACGCGTCGAGACGCCGTAGGAGCCGCCCGATGGTCAGAGCCGGCCAGGCCCCGGTACCGGCGCCGCGACCGTTGACTACCCGCTGATGACCACGTGCTGATGACTATGCGGTGATGACTACGTGCTGATGACTATGCGGTGAGCGGGAACTCCTCGCCCAGCTCCCGGAAGACCGCGGTGTTCAGCGCGAACGCACGCTTGCACTCGTCGACCACCCGCTGCTTCTCCAGATCGTCGACCGGCAGCGCATCCAGCAGTGCCCGGTACTCGCGCTTGAACGCGGCCGGATTGGCTATGTCCTCGAAGACGTAGAACCGCACGCCGTCGCCCTTGCGCGCGAAACCCCAGGTCTTCTCGGCCGTACCGCGGATGACCTGGCCCCCGGAGAGGTCACCGAGATAGCGGGTGTAGTGGTGCGCGACATAGCCGGCCGGCCAGTCGCGGGCGCAGAACGCGACGCGGTCGGCGTACGCGGCGGTGGCCGGCAGCGGCTCCAGGCCCGCGCGCCAGGACGCCCCGCCCAGATGCGTGAGGTCGCGCTCCAGCTCGGCGGTGCGGGCCAGCTCGGGGCGGATGAAGGGGCCCGCGACCGGGTCCTCGGCCAGCGCCTCGGAGGCGTCCTCCAGCGCGCGGTAGACGAACCACAGTTGCTCCGTGTAGCGCCGGTACGCCGAGACGCCGAGCCTGCCGCCGAGCATGTCGCTCATGAACGAGGAGTTCTCGGCCTCCGTGTGCTGCTCGTGCGACGCGGTGCGGATGACCGTGGAGAAGGGCGCGAAGGGTGCGGACTGCGGGGTCGGGCTGGACGCTTCCAAGACGGGCCTCCGGGCCGAGAGGAGCGGACGGGAACGGAAGAAGGGCGACTGTTCCCGACAGGCTGTCGGTAACCAGCCTACCCCTGTTCCCGACGCCCTGTCGGTAAAATTCCCGTCCCGAAATCCGCCCCCGGAATCGGCTCCGGAACCGCCTCCCGGCCCGCGAGCCCCGCCCCCGCCCCGCCCCGCTCCGCCCGCGTCAGGGAAGCGTGAGAATCTCCGTCCCGGTCTCCGTCACCACCAGCGTGTGCTCGAACTGCGCGGTCCGCCTGCGGTCCTTGGTCACGACCGTCCAGCCGTCGTCCCACATGTCGTAGTCGTGCGTGCCCAGCGTCAGCATCGGCTCGATCGTGAAGGTCATACCGGGCTTGATGTCGGTGGTGTGGTGCGGGCTGTCGTAGTGCGGAACGATCAGGCCGGAGTGGAAGGACGAGTTGATGCCGTGACCGGTGAAGTCACGGACCACGCCGTAACCGAACCGCTTGGCGTACGACTCGATGACCCGGCCGATGATGTTGATCTGACGGCCCGGCCTGACGGCCTTGATCGCGCGGTTGAGCGCCTCACGGGTGCGCTCGACGAGCAGCTTCGACTCCTCGTCCACGTCGCCGCACAGGTACGTGGCGTTGTTGTCGCCGTGCACACCGTTGATGTACGCGGTGACGTCCAGGTTCACGATGTCGCCGTCCTTGAGGACGGTGGAGTCCGGGATGCCGTGGCAGATGACCTCGTTCAGCGACGAGCACAGCGACTTGGGGAAGCCGCGGTAGCCGAGCGTGGAGGGGTAGGCGCCGTGGTCGCACATGAACTCGTGGGCGACACGGTCCAGTTCATCCGTGGTCACACCCGGCGCGATCAGCTTGGCGGCCTCCTCCATCGCCTGCGCGGCGATCCGGCCGGCGATCCGCATCCGCTCGATCGTTTCGGCGTCCTGCACCTCGGGCCCCGTGTACGGGGTGGGCGCGTCCTTCCCGACGTACTCGGGACGCGGGATCGAGGAGGGGACGGGGCGGGTGGGGGAGATGGTCCCCGGAACAAGAAGCGACTGGCCAGACATATCAGCGAGTGTATCCGCGGCCCGTCGGGCAGGATGGCGGCACTGGAGCCATCCACAGGAGGCGGCAATGGCGCTGTTCAAGAGGCGTACGGTCGGCAAGCCCGGCGAGTGGTTCTACTGCCTCAAACACGCGACGGTCGAGGAGGGGCCGCAGTGCCGCGCCGCCGACCGGTTCGGCCCGTACGCGACCCGCGAGGAGGCGGAGCACGCCATGCAAACCGCCCAGGAACGCAATCTGGAGTGGGAAACCGACCCGAAGTGGCACGACAAGGGCCGGGCCGACGAGACGGGCGACGGCAGCTGACAGGCTTGCTCCCGCCTGACCGGGCGGGAGCATGGTGAGGTGACCAGGTGACCAGTCGGCCATGTAACCACTGGCATGTGACCACTGGGTGCCGTGGTCGGGGCCTGGTCAGGCGGTGGCCGGGTCGGCGTCGGGGGCCTGGACGGCCTCCTCGGTGCGGGCGCCGCCCCCGCCCGACCGCCGCTCGCGCAGCCGCCGCGCGTGCTCATCCGTCCGCGCGTCGTACGCCAGCAGCTTCGGCAGCCCCAGCGCCAGCAGCCCGACCGCGCCGAAGCACAGCACACCGCCCGCCCACACCGACGTCCGTACGCTGGTCAGCGCGGCCATCCCGCCGACCCGGACCTGGCCCAGCTGCGGGCCCACCGAATACGACAGCAGCTCGATGCCGGCCAGCCGGCCGCGCAGCTCGTCGGGGATCGTCTGGTTCCACATCGCCGACCGGAAGATGCCGCTGATCATGTCGCAGGAGCCGGCCACCGTCAGGAACAGCAGCACCAGCCAGATGCTGTGCATCCGCCCGGCCGCAGCCATCGCCAGCCCCCAGGCGGCGGCCGCCAGCACCACCGCACGGCCCTGCCGGTGGACACGTGACGTCCACCCACTGGTCAGACTGACCAGCAGTGACCCGGCGGGCAGCGCCGCGTACATCAACCCCAGAGCCCACGGGGCGTCCAGCTCGTCGGCGAGGAACGGGAAGATCGCCAGCGGGAAGGCGAACAGCATCGCGGTGAGATCGATGGCGTACGTGCCCAGCAGCTCCTTGCGGCTCCAGGCGTAGCGCGCGCCCTCGGCGATGCCGCGGAGCGACGGCTTCTCGGCGTCGTGCGAGGCGGGCGACGGCGCCAGCCTCAGCGTGAGCACCACGGAGATCACGAAGGTGGCGGCGTCGGCCGCGTACGCCCAGCGCAGCCCGGCGTACGCCAGCAGCCCGCCGGCCACCGCGGGGCCCGCGATGGTGCCGATCTGCCAGCGCAGCGAGTTGAGCGCGGCGGCCGCGGCGAGCTGCTCATGGGGCACGATCCGCGGCACGATCGCATCCAGTGCCGGACGCTGCAGACCGGTCAGCGCGCTGGTCGCCGCGGCGACGACGTACAGCGGCCATACCAGCGGATCCGGCAGCAGGCTGTTGAGCAGCAGGAGCACGGACAGCAGTCCGAGCGCGACCTCGCTCCAGACGATGAGCCGGCGGCGGTCCATGGCATCCGCGAGCGCACCGCCGTAGAGACCGAAAACGATCAACGGGACGATCTCGACGGCGCCCAGCGAGCCGACCGCCAGCGTGGAACCGGTCAGCTCCTTGAGCTGGAGCGGCAGCGCGACGAAGGTCAGCGCGCTGCCGAAGACGGTGACCGCGCCCGCGCACCACATCAGCCGGAAGTCGCGCGAGGAGCGCCAGGGCGCCAGGTCGGGCAGCAGAGCGGCCGCGCGGCGGCGTGCGGTCGGGCGGGGCGGCGAAGGCGGGGGGCTGTCCGAGGTCACGACGCACCATCGTGCGCGGGCGGCCGGGAGCGGCGCAAAGGATTTATGGGGTTATGGGGGTGCGGGGGCAAGGGGGGTATGACGTGGGACGTCATACCCGCCTCGGTTCACCAGCGCGGCGGTGGCGGCGAGGTCAGCTCGTCCGCCAGCCGGGCCAGGCGGTCGCGGAAGCGCCGGTGCGGGCGTGGCGCCGGCAGGCTGTTCTCCCCGGCGGCCGCGCTGACCAGATGCTGAAGGGTGTCGAGGTCCAGGTCCTGCACACCGTCGGCATACGTCCCGGCTGGCGGCTCGCCATGCGCCTCGGCATACGCCCCGGCACACGCTTCGGCATCGGGCCCGGCGTCGTCGACGGGCACGGCGGGGGGAGCGGCGAGCGCGTCATGCGCGAGGGCGTGCAGATCGCGGTCCCCGCCGTCCAGCGCGAGCACCGTCGCGCCGTTGCGCCGGGCGTCGTGCACCCGCTCCAGCAGCCCGGCGCCCGGCTGCTCGGGCGTGACGACCAGCAGCGTCTCGCCCCGCCCGGCGGCCTCCAGCCGGCCCAGCCCGACCGACAGGTGGGCCGGCACCCCGCTCGGGACCCGGTGCCGAACCAGCGTGGGGGACAGCTCCGGCAGCCCCGACCAGGCGGCCTCGTCGTCGAGATGCGCGGCCAGATGCCAGGGCTCGTATGCGGCGCTGCCGACCAGCAGCAGCCCGCCGCCGTGCGGCGCCACGGAGGTGCGCAGCGACCTGGCGAAGCGGCGGGTGGCCTGGACCCACTCGGTTCCGGCGAGGACCTCGCGCAGCAGCGCGACGCGTACGGCATCCATGGGCCCGCATCCTGCCGCAGCGCGGCGGGATCCGGTGCCCGCTTCAACCGGTGTCACCCGTACGGGAGTTTGATCATGAAGTGAAGGTGTGGGTGCGGGTGCGGGTGCGGGTGCGGGTGGGCGGCGGCGCGTCAGCGGACGGGTGGCAGACTGGCGGAGGTGAGCCGACGTCCCACCTCCGCCACGGACTCCTCACTCAGCGGGAGCTGCGGGAAGGCGGTGGCGCCGTGCTCGATCACGCCGAGGAGCCGGAGCGCCGCCTTGAACGAGCCCAGTGCCGAGGAACTGCGGCCCATCTCGCTCTCCGGGCCGGCATCGGTCATGTCGAACAGCGCCACCAGCCGCTCCTGTTCGGCGGCCGCCCGCTCCCAGTCGCCGGCCCGCGCGGCGTCGTAGAGCCGGACATAGCCCGCCGGGTCGACATTGCAGAGGCCCGGGACGACGCCGTCGGCCCCCGCCAACAGGGCGGCGTCCACGGTCAGTTCGGAGCCGGTGAGGAGGGTGAAGCCGGGGGCGGGGCCGGTGCGCCGGGCGGTGCGGCCGCCGAGGCGGACGGCCAGCCGGCGCAGCGCGCCGTCGTCGCCGCTGCTGTCCTTGAGCCCGGCGAGCGTGCCGTCCTCCGCCAGCTCGACCACCAGCGCGGTGGGCAGCTTGCTGTGCACGGCCATGGGGATGTCGTACGCGAAGAGCGGCAGCCCGACGGCCGTACGGATCCGGCGGAAGTGGGCGGCGATCTCCCGCGGATGGGTGCGGGTGTAGAACGGCGCGGTCGCGACCAGCGCATCGGCGCCCAGATCGGCGGCGGTCCTGGCGTGGTCCAGCACCCGGGCGGTGGTCGTGTCGATGGCTCCGGCGAGCACCGGGACCCGGCCGTCCGCGGCCTTGATGACGGTCTCCAGGGCGGTGGCGCGCCGGGCGTCGCTCAGAAAGGCGGCCTCACCGCTGGAGCCGAGCGCGAACAGCCCGTGCACACCGCCGTCGAGGAGGTGGGTCACGAGGCGGGTGAGGGAGGTGGTGTCGACCTCGCCGTGTGCGTCGAGGGGGGTGCAGACCGGCGGGATGACGCCGCGCAGCGGTACGGGCAGTGCCATGGGGGCTCCAACGTGGGGGAGAGGCGTGGGGGAGGTGGTGGCTGCCGTCGTTGGATATGGGACGTGGGATGTCCCATGTCTGCGTGACAATAGAGCAGGCGGAAAGCCGGCCGGTCAAGGATCGGCGGCCCGGGGGCGGAACGGGTCGGCGACAGGGCGGCCCGCGGGAGAGGGAGGGCATGCACATGGTGCGAGGCACGATGGCGGAGGGCGTCCAGGCGCAGATCAAGCAGCTGATCCTGGACCGCGGCCTGACACCGGGCGACCCGCTGCCCACCGAGGCCGAACTGGTCGGCCTGCTCGACGTCAGCCGCAACTCGGTCCGCGAGGCGCTCAAGGCGCTCCAGGCCATGCGCATCGTCGAGATCCGGCACGGCTTCGGCACCTACGTCGGCCCGCTCTCCCTCGAACCGTTCGTCGAGGGCATCGCCTTCCGCGCCGCGGTCCGCCACCACCAGGGCGAGCCGAGCCTGTACGAGCTGATGGAGGTCCGCGAGGCGCTGGAGGCCGGCCTGATCGGCACCGTCGCACGCGATCTGCCCGCCGAGGACCTCACCGTCCTCAGGGGGCTGGTGCAGCGGATGGCGGAGGAGGCGCGCGGCGGGCAGGTGCAGAGCGCCACCGACCGCGCCTTCCATCTCGCCCTCTACCGCTCGCTGGGCAATCACCTCCTGAGCGAGGTGCTGGACGCCTTCTGGGCGGCGCTGCGCCGGGTGCGCGAGGACCTCTCCGACGACCGCCACGATCCGGATGTGACATATCGTCAGCACCTGGAGATCGTCGAGGCGTTGGAGGCGCGCGTCGGCGACCGCGCGGTGGCCGCGATGCACCGGCACTTCGACGGCATCCGACGCCGGCTGGCGGGCGAGGGGGCGCCGTAAGGGGAGAAGAGGGAGGTGGGGGAGATGACGGGCCCCGCGCCACGCCCCACTGTCCGGCCCGCTCCCATCCCGCGTGCGCGACCCCACGTGCGCGACCCCACGTGCACGCTCCCCGCGTCGGCGGCGCACATTTTGTTGAAAGTGTGACCGTTGAACGTGTGACTGCCCCATCCGGACCGGCCACTGGGCCGAATGACCCAAGATCTGCCGCCGCCCCCCGTGCCAGCCTGGAATCCAAGGTCGCTGATCTGACCTGTGCAGGTCAGCGGCGAGACCTTCGCACGAAGGAGCCGGACATGGCTACTCATGTCGGAGCCGCCAACCGTTCGTCCAGTGGCGCGGTGACCGGTTGGACCGTCTTCGCCGCCGTCCTGATGGTCTTCGGCGGCTTCATGGCGATCCTGCAAGGGATCTCGGCGATCGCCAAGGACGAGGTGTTCGTCACCACCACGAACTACGTGTTCAAGTTCAACCTGACGGGCTGGGGCTGGGTCCATCTCATTCTCGGGATCGTGGTCGTGCTGGCCGGCGTCGCGCTGTTCAGCGGGGCGCTCTGGGCGCGGGTGGTCGGCGTGATCATCGCGGGCCTGGCGATGATCGCCAACTTCCTGTGGATCCCCTACTACCCGTTCTGGGCACTGACCCTGATAGTGGTGGACGCCTTCGTCATCTGGGCCCTGTGCACGGGAAACCGGGACACACTGTCGCCGTAGCCCGGACAGCGGCACCGCCCGCCCCGCCTCCCGCGCGTACGCACGGTCGACGCGCGCGGCCCCGGCACGCGCACCTGGGCGCTCTCAGGTGCGCGTGACCGCCGCCCGTACGCCGTACGCCGCCGCGCCCACCGCGAGGACCGCGGCACCGGAGACGACGGAGGTCCACGGCAGGGCGAAGGCCAGCGTCGCGCAGCCGGCCAGGCCGACGACGGGAACGAGGCGGGGCGGGCGCCGCTCGGCCGCCGTGAGGGTGAGGGCGGCGGCGTTGGCGATGGCGTAGTAGGCCAGCACGCCGAAGGAGGAGAAGCCGATCGCCGCCCGGACGTCGGTGGTCGCGGCGAGGACCGCGACCACGGTGCCGACCGCGAGTTCGGCCCGGTGGGGGACGTGGAAGCGGGGGTGGACGGCGGCCAGCGCGGGCGGCAGATGCCGGTCGCGGGCCATCGCCAGGGTGGTGCGGGAGACGCCGAGGATCAGTGCCAGCAGCGAGCCGAGGGCGGCCACCGCGGCGCCGGCGCGTACCACCGGGGCCAGGCCGGGGGCCCCCGCGGCGCGTACCGCGTCGGCCAGCGGCGCCGTCGCCTCGGCCAGCCGGCCGGGGCCGAGCACCGCCAGGACCGCGACGGCGACCGCCCCGTACACCACCAGCGTGATGCCCAGGGCGAGCGGGATCGCCCGCGGAATGGTGCGCTCCGGGTCGCGGACCTCCTCGCCCAGAGTGGCGATCCGCGCATACCCGGCGAACGCGAAGAACAGCAGCCCGGCGGCCTGGAGCACCCCGCCGGCGGTGGCGTCGGCGCCGATGTCCAGCCGTACGGCCTGGGCGGTGCCGCCGGTCAGGCAGGCCGTGAGCACCGCGGCGAGCACCGCGAGGACGAACGCGACGACGGCCCGGGTGAACCAGGCGGATTTCTGCACCCCGGCGTAGTTCACCGCGGTCAGCGCCACCACCGCGGCGACCGCCACCGCATGCGCCTGACCGGGCCATACGTACGAACCGACGGTGAGCGCCATCGCCGCGCAGGAGGCCGTCTTGCCGATGACGAAGCCCCAGCCGGCCAGGTAGCCCCAGAACGCGCCCAGCCGCTCGCGGCCGTAGACGTAGGTGCCGCCGGAGGCCGGGTAGCAGGCGGCGAGGCGGGCCGAGGACGTCGCGTTGCAGTACGCCACGACCGCCGCGACGGCCAGGCCGAGCAGCAGCCCCGATCCCGCGGCGCCGGCGGCCGGCGCGAGCGCGGCGAAGATGCCGGCGCCGATCATGGAGCCCAGGCCGATCGTCACGGCGTCGAACACACCCAGGCGCCGCTTCAACTCGCCGTTCGCGCCCGCCGGTGTCGTCGCGTTCATCGTCCACTCCTTCGTGCACCCGCCGTAGCGAGCCGTCGCGCGTCGTCCGGGCTGGTTTTCCCGCAGTCTGTCGCACGAACCGCATGGTCCGGTTCACCCGGATTTCACCCCATGTCGGCGATCCCTTTACCGACACGAAAAAGCGGCATGTCCGGTGCCTTGACGGTCAGTTGGGCACTCCTTATGGTCGCCGCAGGACAGAGGACATCCTACGTCCGGCCGTTGGGGGTGACCCGTGGCGCACGAGAGCTCAGTGCCGTACCGGGCCGGGACGGAGGGGTACACGAGCTTCCGGATCCCGGCGGTCGTACGGGCGCGCTCCGGAACCCTCCTCGCCTTAGCCGAGGGCCGGGTCACCTCGCCCGCCGACCACGGAGAAATCCACCTCGTCCTCAAACGCTCCCACGACGGCGGCCACACCTGGGGCCCCCTCCAGGTCGTCGCCCGCAACGGCACCGGCACCGCCGGCAACCCCGCACCCGTCGTCCTCGCCGACGGCCGGGTGCTGCTGCTCCAGGTCCACAGCGCCGCCGACGCCACCGAGGACCGCATCCGCCGCGGCCAGGTCTCCGCCGCCGACGGCCGCCGCGTCTGGCTCCAGCACAGCGACGACCACGGCGCCACCTGGAGCCCGCCCCGCGAGATCACCGACCAGACCAAGCGCCCCGAATGGCGCTGGTACGCCACCGGCCCCGGCCATGCGCTGCGGCTGCGCCACGGCCCCCACGCCGGACGGCTGGTCGTCCCCGCCAACCACTCCACCCCACCCACCGCGCCTGATGGCCATGACGACACCGGCACCGAATTCCGCCACAACGGCGGCCACGCCCTGCTCAGCGACGACGACGGCGCCACCTGGCGGATCGGCTACACCGACGGCGACACCCACCCCTCCGTCGCCCCCAACGAGACCACCGCCGCCGAACTCCCCGACGGCACCCTCTACTTGAGCACCCGCACGGAAACCACCGCCGCCTGGCACCGCGCCGACGCCGTCTCGACGGACGGCGGCGAGCACCTCCGCACCCCCTTCCGGCCCCAGGCCGGCCTCGCCGGACCCGTCTGCCAGGGCAGCGTCCTGCACCTCGGCGACCGCGACGAACTGCTCCACTCCGGGCCCGCCGACCCGGCCGCCCGCGCCCTGATGACCGTACGCACCAGCCGCGACGGCGGCCTGACCTGGCGGACCGCACACACCGTCTCCGGGCTCCCCGCCGCCTACTCCGACCTCGTACGCCTCGACCGCACGCACGTCGGACTGCTCTACGAGACGGGCGACTTCAGCGCCTACTCGACGATCACCTTCCGCCGCATCCCCGTGGAGGAGCCGGATGACCAGCAACGACATGCACCCGATGCACCGTAGAACGGTCCTGGGCGGGGCGGCCGCCGTCGCCGCGGGCTTCGCGCTCGCCGGCTGCGGCGACGGCGACGACAGCGACGCGCCCCGGGAGCGAAAGAAAGGACAGCGGATCACCCTGACGTTCTGGTCCTGGGTACCGGGCATCGACAAACCCGTCGACCTGTGGAACCGCAAGCACCCCGACGTCCAGGTCAAGGTCGAGAAGGTATCGGCGGTCAACGGCCAGCAGTACGCCAAGATGCACGCCGCCATCAAGGCCGGCAGCCCGCCCGACCTCGGCCAGATCGAATTCCCCGTCGTCCCCAGCTTCCTGCTCGACAACGGCCTGCTCGACCTCGCCCCCCTCGGCGCCGCCCGCCACAAGGCCAAGTTCTTCGGCTGGCAGTGGCAGCAGTCCGTGTTCGGCAAAGGCATCTACGCCATCCCCCAGGCCTCAGGACCCATGGGCCTGTTCCTCCGCCAGGACCTCTTCGACAAATGGGACGTAGACACTCCTGGGACATGGGACGAATACGAGACCGCCGCCAAAACCCTCCGCAAAAAAGGCGCCTGGATCGAGACCTTCGCCCCCACCAACGGCAACCGCCTCGCCGGCCTCGCCTGGCAGGCCGGCGCCAAGTGGTACACCACCAGCGGCGACACCTGGATCGTGCACATCGACGACGAACCCACCCGCAAGGTCGCCGACTACTGGGAATCACTGGTCAAACAGAAACTGGTCAAGACCATCCCCGACCGGCAGAACGCCTGGTACAAGGACCTCCAGACCGGCACCATCCCCGCCTGGATCGGCGCCAGCTGGGGCGACGCCCTCCTCATCGGCAACGCCCCCGGCACCAAGGGCAAATGGCGCGCCGCACCGCTGCCCCAATGGCAGCCCGGCGGCCAGGCGTACGCCAACTGGGGCGGCTCGACCACCGCCGTCTTCGCCAAGGCCAAATACCCCAAGGACGCACTGGACTTCGCCATCTGGCTCAACACCGACCCCGAGTCCATCGCGCTGCTGATCGACGGCGGCTACGGCTTCCCCAGCGCCAAGAAGGGCTACACCACCGGCGACCTCGACGTCGACAAGGACTTCTTCGGCGGCCAGGCGTACAGCAAGATCTTCGCCGACGCCGGAACACACGTCGACACCAGCTGGCAATGGGGACCCGGCGTCGACACCCTCTACCAGCGACTCGGCGACGCCTTCACCGAAGCGCTCGCCGACGGCGGCTCCTTCCGCGCCGTCCTGAAGAAGGTGCAGGGCCAGACGATCTCCGACCTCAAGGGCAAGGGCCTGAAGGTGGAGAGCGGCGGGTGAGCCGGGAAACCCTGAGCCGGCCGGAGCCGGTCACCCCGCGGCGGCGGACCCCGCAACGGCGCCGCCCGACCAGCCGCCGCCCCTCCCGCACCGAGGCCCGCAACGCCCGCGCCGCGGCCGGCTTCGTCCTGCCCTTCCTCGCCCTCTTCGCCCTCTGCTTTATCGCCCCGATCGTCTACGCCGTCCACCAGAGCCTCCACAAGACCGAACGCACCGGCCCGCTCGGCCTCGGCGGTCAGGAACACGAGGCATTCGCCGGCCTCGCCAACTACGCGCACGCACTCTCCGACGACCGGTTCCTGACCGGCTTCGGCCGGGTCCTCCTCTTCGGCGCCGTCCAGATCCCACTGATGATCGCGCTCGCGACGACTCTCGCCCTCCTCCTGGAGAGCGCCGCCGCCCGCGGCGTCACCTTCTTCCGCAGCGCCTTCTTCCTCCCCTACGGCGTCCCCGGCGTCATCGCCTCGATCCTCTGGGGCTTCCTGTACGTACCGGGCATCAGCCCACTGGTAAAGATCGCCGACGCCATCGGCTGGGACCTGGACTTCCTCTCCCGCGGCACCGTCCTGTGGTCCATCGCCAACATCGTCACCTGGCAGTTCACCGGCTACAACATGCTCGTACTGATCGCCCAGCTCAAGGCCGTACCGGAGGAGCTCTACGAGGCCGCGCGGATCGACGGCGCGAGCGCCTGGCAGGTCGCCCGGCACATCAAACTCCCGCTCATCCGGCCCGCCCTCGTCCTCACCACCGTCTTCAGCATCATCGGCACCCTCCAACTCTTCGCGGAACCCATGGTGCTGCGGCCGCTCGCCTCCTCCATCGACTCCGGCTTCACCCCCAACCTGCACGCCTACAGCGAGGCGTTCGTCGGCAACAACCAGCATGTGGCGGCCGCGGAGGCGGTACTGCTCGCGCTGGTGGCGTGCGTCCTGTCCTTCGGCTTCCTGCGACTGGTCGGCGGCGGAAAGGAGCGGAGATGACCACCCGGCCCCCGGTCCGCTACCGCATCATCACCGCCTCGCTGCTGACCATCGCCGCGATCTACTTCCTGGTGCCCGTCTACTGGCTGATCGTCTCGGCCACCAAGAGCAGCGCCGACCTCTTCGGCACGTTCGGCTTCTGGTTCTCCGACCACCCACGACCCGTCGACCACCTCCTCGACGTCCTGACCTACGACCACGGCATCTACGTCCGCTGGTTCGGCAACTCCCTGCTCTACGCGGGGATCGGCGCCGTCTGCGCGACGCTGCTGTCCGCCGCGGCGGGCTACGCACTGGCCAAGTTCCCGTTCCGCGGCCGCGAAGCGATCTTCAACGCCGTACTGGCGGGGGTCCTGATCCCCGGGACCGCCCTCGCCCTCCCCCTCTACTTCCTCTTCAGCTCCATGGGCCTGTCCAACACCTACTGGGCGGTGCTGATCCCCAGCGTGGTCAGCCCGTTCGGCGTCTACCTGTGCCGGATCTACGCCGCCGCCGCGGTCCCCGACTCGCTCCTGGAAGCCGCCCGGATCGACGGCGCGGGCGAGGCAAGAATCTTCGCGGCCCTCAGCCTCCGACTGATGACCCCCGCACTGGTCACCGTCTTCCTGTTCCAGTTCGTCCACATCTGGAACAACTACTTCCTGCCGCTGGTCATGCTCTCCGACTCCGACCTCTACCCGATCCAACTGGGCCTGACCAGTTGGACGGGATACGCAGACCGGCAACCAGTGCTTTACCAGTACACGGTGGGCGGCGCCTTCCTGTCCGTGGTGCCACTGATGGTGCTGATGACCGTGTTGCAGCGCTACTGGCGCACGGGCCTGACGGAGGGCAGCGTGAAGGCATGAGGCGGCGGACCATGTGATGCCCGGCCGGCTCGCCCGCGGCGCGTGACACTATCGCTGTCATGACTACTCCTGACGATGCCAAGCCCGTGAACGTCGCGACCGCCGCGAAGGCCGCCCTCAAGCGTGACCCCTGGGACCTCCCCGACGTCTCCGGCCTGGTGGTCGGCGTCCTCGGCGGCACCGGCGACCAGGGCCGCGGCCTCGCCTACCGGTTCGCCAAGGCCGGCCAGAAGGTGATCATCGGCTCCCGGGCCGCCGAGCGCGCCCGGACCGCGGCCGGCGAACTCGGCCTGGGCATCGAGGGCGCGGACAACGCCGAGTGCGCACGGCGCAGCGACGTCGTGATCGTCGCGGTGCCCTGGGAAGGCCACGCCAAGACGCTGGAGGCGCTCCGCCAGGACCTGGCCGGCAAGCTCGTCATCGACTGCGTGAACCCCCTCGGCTTCGACAAGAGGGGCGCCTACGCGCTCAAGCCGGAGGAGGGCAGCGCCGCCGAACAGGCCGCCGCGCTGCTCCCGGAATCGCGGGTCGCCGCCGCCTTCCACCACCTCTCCGCCGTGCTGCTCCAGGACCCGGAGACCGCCGAGATCGACACCGATGTGATGGTGCTCGGCGAGTCCCGCGCCGACACCGACATCGTCCAGGCGCTGGCCGCCCGCATCCCCGGTATGCGCGGCGTCTTCGCCGGCCGGCTGCGCAACGCCCACCAGGTCGAGTCCCTGGTCGCCAACCTGATCTCGGTCAACCGCCGCTACAAGGCCCACGCGGGCCTCCGGGTCACGGACGTCTGAGCAGCAGCGCTGACCACTGGCGGGTGCGCGCGGGACATGGGGGACACTGGGGAGGTCCGCACCACTCCCGACAGGAGCCGACCCCCATGCCCTCCGCCACCTCCAGCCCGGTCCCGCGCCTCGCCATCTGGGCGAGCGTCCTGTGCGTCCTCGCCGTCGCCGCGGCCGTCGTCTCGTTCGTGCAGGGCAGCTGGCTCGGCGTGGTCTGGATCCTGATGGCCGGCGTGTCCAGCAACATGGCCTGGTTCTACCTGCGCAAGGCGAAGCTGGAGCGGGCGGCGCGACCGGAGCGTACGGCGGCGGCTGGCTGAGGGCGTCCATAGGGCGTCGTCCCGTAGCGGGCCGTCCCGTGGCGGCGGGGCCGGCGAGCCGGTGGCCTTCACCCTTGCCTTTCCGCGGCCCCGCGCCTCTTGCGTTTGCCTTGCGGTGCCTTGCGGTGCCTCCTTCCTGATCCCGGCAACAATTACGGAGAGTGATTAATTCCGGGGGGAGAGTAATCGGGCTCAGGAATTTTTCAGGGCCTGCGGAGGCCTCCCGTCGACGGACCCGGCGGGTCGCGTCGGGTCCGTCAGGCCAGGTCGCTGACCTGCGGGATCTGGGGCTCGCCCTGCCAGAAGCGGAAGTACTCCTGGCCCCAGTAGGTGTCCCAGTTGGTGATGCCCATGGCGCGCAGGATCGCGTCCACCGCGCTGAAGAAGACGTGGTTGATCTCGGGGACCCACAGCAGCCCGAAGACCGCCAGCAGTCCGAACGGCGCGAACGGCTCCACCTGGCGGCGGAACCCGTGTGACAGCCAGGGCTCGATGACCCCGTAGCCGTCCAGCCCCGGCACCGGGAGGAAGTTCAGGATCGCGGCGGTGACCTGCAGCAGTGCGAGGAAGGCCAGCGCGTACCGGAACGGGTCGGGGACGCCGGACATCTGGTTCAGCCAGAACGGGGCGGTCATGACGATGGCGAACAGCACGTTAGTCAGGGGGCCCGCCGCCGAGATCAGGCTGTGCCGCCAGCGCCCCTTGATCCGGCTCCGCTCGATGAACACCGCGCCGCCCGGCAGCCCGATCCCGCCCATGATGACGAAGATCACCGGCAGGATGACGCTGAGCAGGGCATGGGTGTACTTCAGCGGGTTGAGGGTGAGATAGCCCTTGTCGCCGACCGAGAGGTCACCGCTGTGCAGCGCGGTGCGGGCGTGCGCGTATTCGTGCAGGCAGAGCGACACCACCCAGCCGGACACCACGAAGAGGAAGACCGCGAAGCCGGTGCTCGCCGCGATCTGACGGCTCCAGACGGCCCACGCGGACACTCCCATGACGGCGACGAGCGCGAGGAAGACCGGGCTGACGCGGCGGTCGGCGCGCGGGAAGGCTGTGGTCATGGTGCGGGGCTCCCGAGGGGTGTCGTGGTGGCAGCCATGACCGTATCCGCGGTACGGCGCCGCGCGCACTGCCCCCTTCGGGAACATCCCGCGGAACCGGGTCGTGGAACGAGCCATGGAAACGGACTCGTGCGGCGAAAACGACGAGCGGTGGGCGGGGAGTTCCGGGCAAGGTGGAGTCGTACGGGAGCTGTGCGGGTTGCGCGCGCCGACGGCCGGAGGGGCGGAGGGGCGGAGGGGCGAGAGGATGGCCGGGGGGCCGGGTCGGGCGGGACGGGCGCGGTAGGGGTGGGCTGTTGGGGGCAGGGCGAGCCGAGGGCGGGGCAGGGGCGTAAGGGGTGGTCCAAGGCCGGGATCGGGCGCGTGGAGCAGGGCGTGATCATGGACACGGGGAGGGTGAGCGGAGCGTGGGGGACGCTGCCGTGCACGACAATGGCTCGGTGCGCTACGGAATTCTCGGCACCACCCAGGCCGGCCGGGCCGACGGCACCCCCGTCGCCCTCGGTGGCGCACGTCTGCGTGCCCTGCTGGCGGCCCTGGCGCTGCGGCCGGGGCGGGCGCTGACGTCGGACGCGCTGATCGCCGACATCTGGGGGATGGACCCGCCCGCCGATGCGGCGGGGGCCCTGCAGGCGCTGGTCGGCCGGCTGCGCCGGGCGCTGGGGCATGCCGAGGTCGCTTCCGTGGCCGGCGGCTACCGGCTGTGCGCCGAGCCGGACGCCGTCGACCTGCACCGTTTCGAGCGGCTCGCGGCGGAGGGCGGCCGGGCGTTCGCCGACGCGGACCCGGCCCGCGCCGCCGCCCTCCTCGACGAGGCGCTGGCGCTCTGGCGCGGCCCGGCGCTCGCCGACCTGCCCGACGCGGGCGTGCAGGCGGCTCGCGCCGAGAGCCGCCGCCTGGACGCCCAGCGCGTCCGCCTCGCCGTCGACCTCGCCCTCGGCCGGGCCGGCCAGGCGCTGCCGCTCCTCGTCGCTCTGTGCCACGAGCACCCCCTCGACGAGCCGCTCCAGGCGCTGCGCCTGCGTGCCCTGCGCGACGCGGGCCGCGGTGCCCAGGCGCTCGCCGCGTACGAGGAGATACGTACCGGCCTGGCGGAACGCCTCGGCGCCGACCCCGGGCCCGAACTCCGCGCCCTGCACGGGGAGTTGCTGCGGCAGGGCGGCGCGGCAGGCGACAGGGGGCCAGCGGCCGACGAGCCGGCCGATGGCGGCTCGGCCGCCGCCGGCCCGCGTCACGCCGCCCCGGCCCCCGGCGTCCCGGCCCATAACGGCTCACCCCATGCCGGCTCACCCCACGCCGCCCCAGCCCCAACCGTCCCGTCCGACGCCGCCCCAGCCGTCGCCACCGGCGCCCCGGCCACCGGCGCACCAGTCGCCACCGGAGCCCAGACCTCCACTCCCCACCCACCTCCACCCACCCCACCCATCCACCCCCGCCCCGGCAATCTCCGGGCGCGTCCCACCTCCTTCGTGGGGCGGGACGCCGACCTGGAAGCGCTGCGTGCCGATCTCGCGGGCCATCGTCTGGTGACCCTGCTCGGCCCCGGTGGCGCCGGGAAGACCCGGCTGTCGCAGGAGGGCGCCGAGTCCGCCGCGGCCGCCCTGCCGGACGCCTGGCCGCACGGCGTCTGGCTGGCGGAGCTGGCGCCGCTGGACGATCCGCAGACCGTGCCCGAGGCGGTGCTCACCACGCTCGGCGCGCGGGAGACCGTCGTCCGCGGCACCACCGCAGAGGGCCTGCGCGCCGCCACCGACCCCACCGCCCTGGACCCGCTGGCCCGGCTCGCCGAGCTCTGCGCCGGCCGCCGGATGCTGCTGGTCCTCGACAACTGCGAGCACGTCATCGGCGCCGCCGCCGAACTCGCGGAGCGGCTGCTGGCCGAGTGCCCCGGTGTGACGGTGCTGGCGACGAGTCGTGAGCCGCTGGCCGTGCCGGGCGAGGTGCTGCGCCCCGTGGAGCCGCTGCCCGATCCGGTCGCGCTGCGGCTGCTGGCCGACCGTGGCGCCGCCGCCCGCCCCGGTTTCCGTATCGAGGACGATCCGGCGGCGTGCGCCGAGATCTGCCGTCGGCTGGACGGTCTGCCGCTCGCCATCGAACTCGCCGCCGCCCGGCTGCGGTTGCTGTCCCCGAGGCAGCTCGCCGACCGGTTGGACGACCGCTTCCGGCTGCTGACCAGCGGCAGTCGCACCGTGCTGCCGCGTCAGCAGACGCTGCGCGCGGTCGTCGACTGGTCCTGGGATCTGACCGACGAGCCGGAGCGGGCCGTGCTGCGCCGGCTTTCGGTGTTCGCCGGTGGCTGCGATCTGGGTGCGGCGGAGGAGGTGTGCGCGGGCGACGGTGTCGACGGGCGCGAGGTGGCCGGGCTGCTCGGTTCGCTGATCGACAAGTCGCTGGTGGTGGCGGCGCCGGCGCCCGACGGGCAGATGCGCTACCGGCTGCTGGAGACGGTGGGGGAGTACGCCGGCGAGCGGCTGGACGAGGCGGGGGAGCGGGCCGGTGCCGAGCGCCGGCATCTCGTCGCGTACCGCGAACTGGCGCGTATCGCCGACCCGTTGCTGCGCGGGCCGGGCCAGCGTCTCTGGATGGAGCGGCTGGAGCTGGAGCACGACAATCTGCGGACCGCGCTGCGCCGTGCCGTCGCCGCCGGCGATGAGCACGAGGCGCTGTGCCTGGTGTTGTCGCTGCAGTGGTTCTGGTCGCTGCGCGACCACCGCAGCGACGCCCGACACTGGTCGATGGCGGCCGGTGCGCTCGGCCCCAGCCCCTTTCTGCCGCCCGTCGAACCCGCCCCCGTCCTCCATGAGCGGCCCATCGACCGGCCGCCGCCGATGGACCCCCGGCAGTTGGTGGAGGCCCGCCGCGAGGTGTGGCTGGTCGCTCTGTCCAGCATGGACAGCGACCTTGAGGCGCTGCGTAATCCGCAGATGCAGCAGGTGCTGAACGGGGTTCTCGTCGCCTACCGCAGCGGGCTGCCGCAGACCTGCAAGGTGCCGGGGATCATGTGGTTCTACGCGGTGCTGATCACCGGGAAGTACGGGCAGCTGGAGGAGCTGGTCGACGGAGCGGTGCGGGCCTGCCGCGAGTTCGGCTACGACTGGGAGCTCGCGTTCGTCCTGCAACTGCGTTCCAAGATCCTCAACGACCGTCCGGGTCGGCTGGAGCAGGCGGCCGCGGACGCCGATGAGTCGCTGCGGATCTTTGTCCGGCTGGGGGACGCATGGGGCGCCGCCGAGGCGCTGTCGGGGCGCGGCGAGTCCCGTGAGAAGCGTGGTGCGTATGTGCTCGCGGCGGAGGACTACCGCGCGGCGATGGTCCATGCCGAGGAGCTGGGCGCGCACGGCCAGACCCTGCTGCTGCGTACCCGGCTGGGCGGCGCGCTGATCGAGGACGGCCAGGAGGAGGCCGGCGAGCGGATGCTGCGCGAGGTCCTGGCGGAGGCCAAGGACCGGAACAGCGGGCGGGACGCGGTGCCCTTCGCGCGGATGTGCCTCGCGGCGTGGCTGACGGTGGCGGGGCGTACGCACGAGGCCCGGCACGAACTGCACGCGGTGCGGGAGCTGTTCGGCCCGCGTGCCCAGGAGCTGTTCGCCGGCATCGTGGAGGCTTCGCTGGTCTCGCTGGATGTCGACGACGGGCGGGGCGGTGATCTGCTGCCGAGGTTCCGCGCGGCCCTGGAGCTGATCACGGGGGACGCGATCACGCAGATGGTCGCGCCGGACGTTCCGGTCATCCAACTCCTCGTCGGGGCACGGGTGTTGATGGCCGTCCGCGGTGAGCGCGGGGCGTGGGACGCGGCGCGGCTGGTGGGGGTGTACGACGCGCGGCGGCCGGCCGCACATGTGCAGCCGATGATCATCCGCCGGGACCGGGCGCGTACGGAGGAGGCGGCGCGGGCGGTGCTGGGCGACGCGGAGTACGAGCGCGGGTACGCCGAAGGCGGTGGCCTGTCCCTCGAAGAGGCCACCGCCCTCTTCTGACGCGAGCCGGGCGAAGGCTGTGACTCCCGGGGGCGCCGGGCCCCCGGGCGCGTCAGGTCTTGTCGCGGAACTTCCGGACCGCGAGCGGCATCGTGATGGCGGTGATGGCGACCGCCCAGGCCAGGGTGACCAGCGTCGGGTGCGCCACCGCACCGTGGCCGTCGATCAGGGCGCGGGCCGCGTCCGCCAGCTGGGAGAGCGGGTTGACGTCGGTGAAGTCCTGGAGCCAGCCGGGCATCTTCGTCGTCGGCGTGAAGATCGACGAGCCGAACTGCAGCGGCATCAGCACCAGCATCGCCACGCCCTGGACCGCCTGCGGGGTCTTCATGGCGAGCCCCAGCAGGATGAATATCCACATCAGGGCGGCGCCGAAGACCGTGGACAGCACGATCGCGGCGGCGAATTCGAGCATGCTGCCCTTGATCTCCAGGCCCAGCAGAAAGCCCATGGCGAGCAGGATCGCGGTGGCGACCAGCATCCGGCCGACCTCGACGACGATTTTGGCTATCAGGACCGAGGACCGGGCTATCGGCATGGTCCGGAAGCGGTCCATGACGCCCTTGCGGAAGTCCTCGTTGACGCCCGTGCCCACCGCCATGGCGATGTTCATGCCCATCATGGCCATCATGCCGGGCACCAGATGCTGGACGTAGGCGTCCTGATGGCCCTTGCCGGCGATCTGGCCGCCGAAGACGTAGGTGAACAGCAGGATGAAGACGATCGGCATCAGCAGGGCGTCGAACATCGACTCCGGGTCCTGCTTGATCTGCAGGGCGTTGCGCCGCACCAGGGCGCCGATGTGCCGCAGATTGGCGCGCAGGCCGATCCGTCCCTCGTCGGCGCCGGGTTTGACCCGCGGCGCCGTCATCGTCGCGGCACTCATGCCGACACCCCCGCGTACTGCTGGTCCATGACCTCTTCCTCGGCGTCCGTGGCCTCGGAGGTCTTCTGGCCTGTGATGGCCAGGAACACCTCGTCCAGGCTGGGCAGATGGGTGCTGATCCCGGCGAGCGCGAAACCGCGCTGGCCGAGCAGGCTGACCACGGCCGTCAGCTGTTCGTCGCTGATGATCGGAACGTTGACCACACCCCCGTCGTGGTCAGCGGTCGCGCCCGCGATGCCGTCCAGACCGGCCTGCGCGATGGCGCCGACCATCCGGTCCAGTTCGCCGGGATCGGACGGCCGGATCTGCAGTGTGCGCCCGCCGACCTTGGCCTTCAGCTCGTCGACCCGGCCTTCGGCGATCACCCGGCCGCGGTCGATGACCGTCAGCTCGTTGGCCAACTGCTCGGCCTCTTCCATGTACTGGGTCGTCAGCAGGACCGTGGCACCCTCGCGCACCATCCGCTGGACCTCCTCCCACACCTCGTTGCGGGTGCGCGGGTCCAGGCCCGTGGTCGGCTCGTCCAGATAGAGGACGGCCGGCCGGCCGATCATCGAGGCGGCCAGGTCCAGCCGGCGGCGCATCCCGCCGGAGTACTTGGCGGCGGGTCGTTTGGCGGCCTCGGTCAGGGAGAACCGCTCCAGCATCTCGTCGGCGCGGCGGCGGGCGTCCTTGCGGGAGAGATCGAGCAGCCGCCCGATCATGTAGAGGTTCTCCCAGCCGGAGAGCTTTTCGTCGACCGAGGCGTACTGCCCGGTCAGGCCGATCGTGCGGCGCAGGGCGCGGGGTTGGCGGACCACGTCGAAGCCCGCCACGAAGGCGCTGCCGGCGTCCGGCACCAGGAGGGTGGACAGGCAGCGTACGAGGGTCGTCTTGCCGGCGCCGTTGGGGCCGAGCACGCCGAGCACGGTGCCTTCCCGCACGTCCAGGTCCACCCCGTCGACGGCCTTCACCTCGCCGAAGTGCTTGACCAGACCGCGCACCTCCACGGCGTTCCCGCCCTTGGTGGTTATCGTCTGTCGCGTCATGCCCTCAACGGTGCCAGCCGCCACTGACAACGCACCGACAGACGGCCGATAGCGGACCGACAGCGTGCCGACAGACGAGCGAGAGCGGGTCGGGAGCGGACGGAGAGCAGACCGGGAGGACGGAGAACGGGAGACGCCGCCGACGAACCGGTTTCCCGGCCGTCGGCGGCGTCCCGATGATCCGCCAGCGGATCCGTCAGTGGAAGGTGTGCTCCTCCGCCGGGAAGGCGCCCCCGACGACATCCTCGGCGAACGCCTTGGCCGCGTCGCCCAGAACCTCCCGCAGCTGCGCGTACTTCTTGACGAAGCGCGGTACATGACCACTGGTCAGGCCCGCCATGTCGGTCCAGACCAGTACCTGCGCGTCGCAGTCGGAGCCGGCGCCGATGCCCACCGTCGGGATGTGCAGCGAGCGGGTCACCTCGGCGGCCAGCTCGGCCGGTACGGCCTCCAGGACCACGGCGAAGGCGCCCGCGTCCTGAACCGCCTTGGCGTCCCGCAGCAGTTGCTGGGCCGCCTCCTCGCCGCGGCCCTGTACGGGGTAGCCGCCGAAGGCGTTGACGGACTGCGGGGTCAGGCCGACGTGCGCCATCACCGGGATGCCGGCGGAGACCAGCAGCTCCACCTGGTGCGCGGAGCGCTCGCCGCCCTCCAGCTTGACGGCGCCCACCCCGGCTTCCTTCACCAGCCGGGTGGCGTTGCGCAGCGCCTGGACCGGGCCCTCCTGGTACGAGCCGAACGGCAGGTCGCCGACGATCAGGGCGCGCTTGGTGCCGCGGACCACCGCGGCGGACAGGATGGTGATCTCGTCCATCGTGACGGGCACGGTGGACTCGTATCCGAGGTGACAGTTGCCCATGGAGTCGCCGACGAGCATCACCGGGATGCCGGCCTCGTCGAAGACGGAGGCGGTCATCGCGTCGTAGGCGGTGAGCATCGGCCACTTCTCGCCGCGTTCCTTGGCTGCGGCGATGTCCCGGACGGTGATCCGGCGGGACCCCTTGCCCCCGTACAGCGCTTTGCTGCTGTCGTTTTTGGGCGTGCGGGCAGGCGAAGGCTGCGTCATGGTGACGGCTCCTGTTCATCATCTCGAGGCGCCCTGACGGCGTCCCCGGACTCCCGTCCATGCTGGCATGCGGGACACGCCGAGGGAAAGGGGAGGCCACACCGGTCTTCATCGATACGGAACGGGGCCGTATCGAAAATGGCGTACGCTGGTGCCATGGCCACCTCACCGACTCCACCGGGCATACTCGCCGCCCACCAGGTCCCCGACCGAATCCACCGCCGCCGCTGGGCGATCCTGTCCGTCCTCATGCTCAGCCTGCTGATCGTGGTGCTGGACAACTCCATCCTCAACGTCGCGATGAAGACGATCGCGACGCCCGCACCTGTCGGCCTGGGCGCCACCCAGAGCGAGCTGGAGTGGGCGATCAACTCCTACACCCTCGTCTTCGCCGGGATGCTGTTCACCTCGGGGCTCCTCGGCGACCGGCTGGGCCGCAAGCGGGTGCTCCTCTTCGGCATGGTGGTCTTCGGCGCCGGCTCGGTGCTCGCCGCGTTCGCCGGCACACCCACCGAGCTGATCGCGTTCCGCGCGGTGATGGGCCTCGGCGGCGCCTTCGTCATGCCCGCGACCCTCGCGATCCTGATGAACGTCTTCGAGCGCGACGAGCAGCCCAAGGCGATCGGCATCTGGGCCGGCGGCGTGGGCCTGGCCATCGCGATCGGCCCGATCGCCGGCGGGCTGCTCCTCGACCACTTCTGGTGGGGTTCGGTCTTCCTCGTCAACGTCCCGATCGTGCTGATCGCGCTGGCCGCGATGCTCGTCCTGGTGCCCGACTCCAAGGACCCCCGCCCCGGAAAGCTGGACCCGGCCGGTGTGCTGCTGTCCGTCGTCGGCCTGGTCCTGCTGGTCTACGGGATCATCAAGGGCGGCCAGCTCGCCGACTTCACCGACCCGGAGGTGCTCGGCACCCTCGTCGGCGGCCTCGCCGTGCTGACCGGATTCGTGCTGCACCAGAAGCGCAGCGACCACCCGTCCATCGACATCGGCTACTTCCGCAAGCCCGCCTTCTCGGCCGCCGTCGCCGCCATCGCGCTGGTCTTCTTCGCGCTGATGGGCGTCACGTTCTTCATCGTCTTCTATGTGCAGAGCGTGCGCGGCTACAGCCCGCTGGAGGCCGGGCTGCTGATCCTGCCGCTGGCCGCCGCCCAGATGATCTTCGCGCCGCGGGCCCGGCACGTCGTGGACCGGTTCGGCGCCCGCGCGGTCTGCACGGTCGGCATGCTGACGGTCGCCGTCACCATGGCGGGGATGCTGCTGCTGGACACCGACACCCCGATCTGGGTCATGGAGGTGCTGTTCTTCCTCCAGGGCGCCGGTATGGCGCACATCATGCCGCCGGTCACCGTCTCGATCATGCAGTCGCTGCCCCGTGAGAAGGCCGGCTCCGGCTCGGCCCTCAACAACACGTTCCGCCAGGTCGGCGGCACCCTCGGCGTCGCCGTCCTCGGCTCGGTGCTCTCGACGACCTACCGGGACGGCATCCAGGCCAAGCTCGACGCGCTGCCCGGCGTGCCCGCCGCCGTACGCCACGCGGCCGGCGAATCCATCGAGGCGACCCTCGGCCTGGCCCGCCACCTGGGCCCGGCCGGCCGGGCACTGGCCGACGACGCGGAGGCCGCGTTCATCCACGCCATGCACCTCACCGCGCTCGGCTCGGCCGGCGTCGCGGTGCTCGGCGCCGTGGTCGTCGCGGCCTTCCTGCCGGGCAGGACAGCGGTGGGCCCGGGTACGGCCGAGCCGGCGGAGGAGCGGACGGCGGGGGCATCGCGATGAGCCGGGCGGCGGGCGGGACCGGGGCGGCGGCCGACGCGCGACCGGGGCAGCCGGGGCAGTCGGGACAGCCGGGACAGCCTGGGCTGGAGCAGCCGGGACAGTCGGGGCAGCCGGTGCAGGCGGCCCCCGAGCGTCGCGGCAGGCCGCGCAGCGCAGCCGCCGACACCGCCATCATCGAGGCCGTGCTCCGCATGATCGAGAACGGTGCCTCCATCGGCGAACTGTCGATGGAGCGCATCGCCCGCGAGGCCGGCGTCGGCAAGGCCACCGTCTACCGCCGCTGGCCCGGCAAGGGCGCGCTGATGCTCGACGTGATGCGCTCGCTGGACGAGACCGGCCCGCCGCTGGACGGCGCCTCGCTCCGCGACGACCTGGTCTCGCTGCTGGAGTTCCTCCGCCGGCGCGGGCTGGCCAAGCGCAACTCCGCGGTGATGCGTACCGTCGTCAGCCATGTCCAGGCGCAGCCGGAGCTGTGGGCGGAGTACCACAACACGGTCGTACGGGCCCGCCACGAGGCGCTGATCGACGTGCTGCGGCGCGGCGTGGCCAACGGCGAGATCCGCGCCGATCACGACGTCGAGACCATAGCCGACCTGTTCGTCGGCCCGATGCTGGCCCGCGCCATCCTCCACGAGTGGAAGGAACTCCCCGAGGGCCTCGCGGAGGACATCGTGGACATGGTGCTGGAGGGGGTGCGGCCTTAAGACTTGTCCCGTATGTCACCCCGGAGGGTGAGCTGTTGCGGGATGCACGTGGTGCGGAGATCGGGCGCTCCGGCGTGGTCGCGCAAGGGGCGCGTCTCATCCGGGGTTGCTCGGTTCCGCTGTCCGACGATTCGGGGAGCAGAGGTGCCACGTTGCCGTGGGACTGCTACGCGGCCAGCACCTCGAGAGGTGTTCTGGCTCTGTGTAGTTGACTCCCGCAGGGCTTCTTCCAGCCCTTCTCCATAAACGATCTGGGCGTGCCTCGACATGGCGGTGTCCAGGAACGCGGTCTTCGGGTCGTCCACGTCGCCGAAGTCGACGAACGCCGCCAGTGCAGCCGATACAAGGTCGCGCTTACCGACCAGGCCGCACGCGATGCACTTGTGTTCACGGTCCCTCAGCGTCTTGTTGACGCGCTCGCCGCACAGGCAGTGCTGGGATAGGGCCGTACTCCACGTCGAAGCGCGGACCAGTCGACCACCGGCGGCCTTGCACTCGACGTCCAAGGCCGCCACCAGCATCCCTGGTGTGGTCTGGGACAGTCGCTTGCCCCACAGCCGGTACCAGGTGCGGATGTCGCAGTCCTCCACGACCAGCACGGGGCCGTGGTTGGCGATGATCTCCCGGGCCACGAGGCGGGCGCGGTGGCGGCGGTGCTCGGCGATGGCTGCGGCGTGTTCGGCCTGGCGGGCGCGCTGGGTCCGGTAGTTGGCAGACAACCGGTCACGTCGGAACGCCTGCTTCGGAACACCGTCCGACCGTGCAGCGCGGGCACCACCCGGCACCGTGACCGTCTTGGGCTCCAGGCCCTTGGCGGCGCGATGCTCGGCGCGCTGGGCCTGCTTCTTCGACAGCCCGTACTGTCCGGCGTTGGTGGCCCTGCGTGAACGCTCCAGCGCCCGCGCCCGGCCCCGCTGCTTCTTCGCTTCCCGCTCCAGTCGTGCGCGCTCGGCGTCGGTGAGCGTGACCTCAGTCGAGACCGGCGTGCCACCGTCGAGCTGGGCGGGGAAGGAGACGATGGAGAGGTTGGAGACGTTGCCGTCCACCCCGCCCTTGCGGTCAAGCTGCGTGGCCTGGTCGCGCATGGCCTGTACGGCCGGGGCTGTGTAGCCGGGGCCGAGCACCATCAGGTGCGCCTCGTACACCCAGCCGCCCGGCGCGCTTGCCTTGCGGCGTCGTACGAGATCGACCTTGTGCCAGGTCAGCGGGTTCGACAGGAAGTGCTCAACCCGCGTCCAGGGGCCGGTGCCTTGGGGGACACGGACGGGGAGGACGAGGTCACCGCGCTTGCTGTCGGGGCCTCCGGCGAACACCACAGCGAGGGGTCCGGTGTGGTCCCACCACGACACTTTTCGCATTCCGGGCTTCCCAGAGGCGGTCAGCTTCCCAGTCGGGACGCGCCCCTCGGGCATCGGGGGCTTAGGCATACGGCGCGGCTGCGACATGGCGTGCTGGCCGCCGTCGGTGTAGGCCATGGCGTGGCCGTGGATCGTGCCGACGAGGCGGAAGGTCTCCCACTTGTTGTCGGTGGTGTGGGAGCGGGCCCGTCCGGGGATGCGGGTGAACTCGTGCCAGCGGCCTACCTTCGGCCGCCCGAAACACTTCCCAGTGGCGTCGGGGAACAGGTGTCGGGAGATACCTGTCCAGACCTCGGCGGCGATGTGCATCGCCAGGGCCTTGGAGACGTGGTGCTTGAGATGCCCGGCGTCTTCTAGGTGCCGGTACGCGCAGCGCACCAAGCCGTCAAGGCTCAGGCCCAGCCGCTCACGTATTGCCTTCGCCCCGTCGCGGTCCCGCTCGTGCTTGGCGGCCCAGTACGCGTCGGCCTTGGCGCGGGCATCGCGCTGCACGGCCCGCTTGATCGACCAGATCGCCGCACACAGCTTCTCCAGCCGGTCAAGGTCGGCAGAGTCGGTGATGGCCAGCGGCAGCACCATCACCGACACCTGCCCGTCGTCGGGCTTGCGCCAGCGCTGGGCCTGCTTGCCCTTTCCTCGAAACTGCCGCGGCTTTTGCGCAGCCTGCACGTCCATTACCTCCCTCCACCAACATGGCTTTCCTGTAGGGAACTTGACTAAGTCTATCGAAAACCGCGTAGATCAGAGTATGTAACCAAATAACAAGATGAGTCGTGGCCGTACTGCCGGCCGGGTCTGCGGATCGTCTGTGTCGCCGACGGCGACCTGTTTGCCTTCGCCGGCGTCACGCCCGCCCAGTTCTGAAAAGTGGTCGACCGACTGTGGGCCGTGTGCGGCCCGACAGTCGGACTGGCCGCCCGTGGGCGCTGGACTTCGCCGATCGCGTCCCGCTGATCGCGATGGCGTGCCGAACCAACCTCACCGACCGGCAGCTCGCGGCTGTGTTCGAATTCTCCAAATCGGCCGTGGATCGGACTGCACGATCTGGCCCCGCACCTGGCAGACACCGCCCGGACAACCTCCGCCGAACACCACCAGGAGGATGTCCCCCGGCCGCCTCCCGTCCCCGTCACATGACCGAACCATGCCCGTTCTGTCACAGCCGGGTTCACCTGCCTCTCCTTCGGAACCCCGACCCGTCACCACCCCGTCCTCATTTCTAAGAAAGTGCGTTACGGACCATCGCCTAGGGTCAGGAACCACAGGCGAGGCGCACCGGAGCGAGGCAGTGAGGACGGCGGAATGGCGCAGGCATTTATGACGGAGCCGGGACAGGGCGAGACGCCTGGGCGGACCGGTTCCCGAGCCGGACGCCTGGTGAACTGGTGGCGCCCCGAAGGGATGTGGCGGCGCGGCATCGTGCTCGCCGTCCTCGCGGTGCTGCTCGGGCTGCTGATGTTCCTGCACGCCCGGGTCCCCAACGCGGTGGGAAATCTGGGCAGTCTGCTGGAGACCTTCCTGCCGTGGCTGGGGCTCGGCATCCTGCTGCTCTTCGCCCTCGCGGTGCTGCGCCGCTCGGCGACCGCGCTCGTCGCGCTGCTGCTGCCGGTCGTCGTCTGGGTCAACCTCTTCGGCGGGCAGGTCACCGACAAGGCCGGCACGGGCGGCAATCTCACGGTCGCCACGCACAACGTCGACGCGGACAACCCCGACCCCGCGGCGACCGCCAGGAAGATCGCGGCCTCCGGCGCCGACGTGGTGGCCCTGGAGGAACTGACCAGCGACGCCCTGCCGACGTACAAGCGGGAGCTGGCGAAGACGTTCCCGCACAGCACCGTGCAGGGCACCGTCGGCCTGTGGAGCAAGCACCCGCTGTCCGACTCCGCCCCGGTGGACATCAAGCTGGGCTGGACGCGGGCGCTGCGCGCCGTCGTCACCGCCAACGGTCAGAAGGTCGCCGTCTACGTCGCGCACCTCCCGTCGGTACGGGTCAAGCTCGAGGCGGGCTTCACCGCGAACCAGCGGGACGGCAGCGCCGAGGCGCTGGGCGAGGCGATCGCCGCCGACCCGGTGAAGAAGGCGATTCTGCTCGGCGACCTCAACGGCACCATGAACGACCGGTCGCTGGCCCCGGTCACCTCCCAGATGCGGTCCGCGCAGGGCGCGGCGGGCGACGGCTTCGGCTTCAGCTGGCCGGCGGGCTTCCCGATGGCCCGGATCGACCACATCATGACGAAGGGCATGGACCCGGTCGCGTCCTGGTCGCTGGCGTCGACCGGCAGCGACCACCTGCCGATGGCGGCGAGGGTGAAGCTCTGACGGGGTGGGCGGCGGCCGTCCGACGGCCGGCGCCCACCCGCCGGCCGTCCGACCGGCCGGTCCGTCAGCCCGGTGTGGCGCATCTGACGCGGGATTTTCACGCCCTGTTCCCGTATCGGGGCGCTGGGCCTGAGAGACTTTGTTCCGTAACTGAACTTAAGTCTCCCCGCACCCCTGCCCGTGTGCCCGCCAGCATGCGCATCACCCCGGAAGGTTCTTCATGCCCTTGGCTCTGCTCGCGCTCGCGATCTCGGCCTTCGGAATCGGCACCACCGAATTCGTGATGATGGGCCTGCTGCCCAACGTCGCGGACGACCTGGGCACCTCGGTGCCCACCGCCGGCTACCTCGTCTCCGCCTACGCCCTCGGCGTCGTCATCGGCGCCCCGCTCCTCACCGCCCTCGGCTCCCGCATCCCGCGCAAGCGGATGCTCGTCCTGCTGATGGCGCTCTTCACGGTCGGCAACCTCGCCTCCGCCCTGGCCCCCACCTTCGGTCTGCTGATCGCCGGCCGGCTGCTCGCCGGGCTCCCGCACGGCGCGTTCTTCGGCGTCGGCGCGGTGGTCGCCGCACGGCTGGTGCACGAGAGCCGCCAGGCGCGCGCCGTCGCCACCATGTTCCTCGGCCTGACCATCGCCAACATCGTCGGCGTACCCGCCGCGACACTGCTCGGCCAGCACCTCGGCTGGCGCGCCACCTTCCTCGTGGTGGCCGCCATCGGCCTGGCCGCGATGGCCTCCCTGGCCCGGCTGATCCCGCCGCTGCCGGCCGAGGAGCGCACCGGCCTGGGCCGCGAACTGCGGGCCCTCGGCAACCGCCAGGTGCTGCTCGGCCTGCTCACCACCGTCTTCGGCTTCGCCGGCATCTTCGCCGTCTACAGCTATCTCGCGTCGATGATGACCGAGGTCACCGGCTTCTCCGAGACCTCGGTGACGGTCGTCCTCGCCCTGTTCGGCATCGGCATGACCCTCGGCGCGCTCGCCGCGGGACCGCTCACCGACCGGGCGCTGCGGCCCACCCTGTACGGGTCGCTGGCCGCGCTCGCCCTCGTCCTGGCCGCCTTCCACTTCACCGCCCAGGTGAAGTGGGCCGCCCTGGTCACCGTCGTCGTCATCGGCGCGGTCGGCTTCCTCACGACGACTCCCCTCCAGATGCTCGTCATGAACAAGGCCCAGCAGGCACCGACGCTGGCCGCCGCCTCCAACCAGTCCGCCTTCAACCTCGCCAACGCGGGTGGCGCCTGGGCCGGCGGCCTGGCCCTGTCAGCGGGCTGGGGCTGGACGTCCCCGACCCTGGTCGGCGCCGGTCTGGCGGCGCTCGGTCTGGCCGTCGCCGTCACCGCCGGCCTCCTGGACCGGGGCTCCCGCGACACGTCGAGGATCGTGGCGCGCAGCCCGGAGACAGGGACCGCCGTGGACGCCGGGGCGGTGACGGCGGAACGGTCCACCTGACACGCCCTCAGGACACGAGCGGTACCTGCGCACCCTCTTCCGGGTTCTGGTAGCGCTCCCAGATCTGGTTGAGCTCGTGCTGGTGGTACAGCGGGTACAGGGCGGCGACGATCAAGAGGATCAGCCCGATCCACGGGTTGCAGCTGGGAGGCCGCAACCCCGCCGACTCCTGCATCCTGGCGATGCGCTGACCGGTGTTGTAGACCGAGACGAACGGGGGAACGATCACAAACCAGCCCAGGGTGATGGCCAGGAGCGCCAGCACCGGGCTGACCTCGATCCGTTCGTCGAAGTCCCGGGCCTCCCGGTTCACCTTGTAGTACCAGACGAGGTGGTAGATGCCGAGAGTGAGCAGCGGCCAGATCAGCCACACGAGGACGATGTTCCGAGCCTTGCCGGCGCGACCGAACATGAAGTCACCTCCCCGCCCGGGGGCGAGTCGTCTTCTCGTCCGTTTCCTCGCTTTCAGTCCACCATGACCGGCCGGAGCGTGCATGCCGGCGCCGCCGAGCGGCCACAGCGGCGCCGGTGCCCGATCCCTCAGGCCCCTTCCCGCCAGTGATTGGTGATCGGCAGCCGCCGGTCCTTGCCGAACCCCTTGGCGGAGATCTTGGTGCCCGGCGGGTACTGGCGCCGCTTGTACTCGGCGTGGTCCACCATCCGCAGGACCCGCGTGACCAGTTCCTCGTCGAAGCCCTGCGCCACGATCTCCTCCCGGCCGCGGTCGCGGTCGACGTACAGTTCCAGGACGCGGTCGAGGATCTCGTAGTCGGGCAGTGAGTCGGTGTCGACCTGGCCGGGGCGCAGCTCGGCGCTCGGCGGCTTGGCGATGGAGTTCTCGGGGATCGGCGGCGTCTGGCCGCGGTCCGCCGCGGCCCGGTTGCGCCAGCGGGCGAGCTGGAAGATGACGGTCTTGTAGACGTCCTTGATCGGCCCGTACGCGCCGACCGAGTCGCCGTAGAGGGTCGAATAGCCGCATGCCAGCTCGGACTTGTTGCCCGGCGCCAGAACCAGATGGCCCTCCTGGTTGGAGATCGCCATCAGCGTCGTACCGCGCAGCCGGGACTGGAGGTTCTCCTCGGCGAGGCCCGTCAGGCCCAGCGCCTCCATGTAGGCGTCGAACATCGGACCGATCGGCACCGTACGGAAGTTGAGTCCGGTGCGGCGCGCGAGCTCGGCGGCGTCGGTGAGCGAGTGTTCCGAGGAATAGCGGGACGGCATCGCGACGGCGTGGACGTGGGACGCGCCGAGCGCGTCGCAGGCGATGGCGGCGACCAGCGCCGAGTCGATGCCGCCGGAGAGTCCGATGACCACGCTGCGGAAGCCGTTCTTGGCGACATACGCGCGCAGGCCGACGACGAGCGCGGTGTAGATCTCCTCGATGTCGTCGAGCCGTTCCGCCTCGCCGCCGAGCGTCTCGGGCGGATAGGCGGGCAACGGGTCGGCGGAGAGGGTGACATGGTCGATGCGCAGCCCGTCGTCGACGACGCCGGAGGGGGGCTCGGCGGCCGCGGCCGGCAGTGCCAGGTCGACCAGGACGCAGCCCTCGGCGAACTGCGGGGCCCGTGCGATCACCCCGCCGTCCTTGTCGACGACGATCGAGTCACCGTCGAAGACCAACTCGTCCTGGCCGCCGATCATCGCCAGGTAGGCGGTGGTGCAGCCGGCCTCCTGGGCGCGCTTGCGGACCAGCTCCAGGCGGGTGTCGTGCTTGTCCCGCTCGTACGGCGAGGCGTTGACCGACAGCAGCAGCCCGGCGCCCGCGCTCCGCGCCGCCGGCACCCGGCCGCCGTCCTGCCACAGGTCCTCGCAGATGGCGAGCGCGACATCGACGCCGTGCACGCGCACCACGGGCAGCGTGTCGCCGGGAACGAAGTACCGGAACTCGTCGAAGACGCCGTAGTTGGGCAGATGGTGCTTGGCGAAGGTGAGGGCGACCTCGCCGCGGTGCAGCACGGCGGCGGCGTTCTGGGGGGCGCCTGCGGGGCGCCCGTACCGCGGCACGTCCTGCTCGCCGCGGTCGAGATAGCCGACGACGACCGGGAGTTCGCCCAGGCCCTCCGCGGCCAGCCGGCCGGCGAGCGTCCGCAGCGCGACCCGGCTCGCCTCGACGAACGACGGACGCAGTGCCAGGTCCTCGACGGGATAGCCGGTCAGCGCCATCTCGGGGAACGCGACGAGGTGCGCGCCCTGGTCGGCGGCGTGCCGGGTCCAGTGCACGATCGTCTCGGCGTTCCCGGCGAGATCGCCGACGCAGGAGTCGATCTGGTTCAGGGCGAGACGAAGTTGAGGCACCCCGCCAGTGTAATCGTCTTTCTGACGCAATGGGCGGGGTGCCCGTAACTCCTGGTGCTGCTGTTGCTTCTGGTGTTGTTGCCAGGTGTTGCTGCCCGGCCTTCCGGCTACTCGTTCCCGGCTACTTCTTCCGGTAGCCGAGGACCGTCATCATCCCGGACTCCGAGTGATAGACGTTATGGCAGTGGATCATCCACAGACCGGGGTTGTCGGCGTCGAAATCGACGTCGAGGGTACGTCCCGGCAGCACGATCGCGGTGTCCTTGCGGGGACCGCCGTCCGGCAGCGCGAAGGTGTGCCCGTGCAGATGCATCGGGTGCCACATGCCGGTGCGGTTGCGGAAGGAGAGCCGGACGCGCTCGCCCGCCCGGACCGCGTACCGCTGCGACGCCCGGTACGGCTTCTTGTTGATCGCCCAGTCGTACGCCGCCATGGAGCCGGTGAGATCGAGCTTGATCGTGCGGTCGGGCCGGCCGGCCCCGCCCCCAGGGGCCCGTACGGACTCGGCGGCCTTCAGCCGGTCAGCGGTCAGCGGCCGGGCGTCCAGCTCCTTGGGGCGGGCCGACGGGCCGGGCGCCGCGCCGCCGCCGGTGCGCAGCACGGCCAGCGCGGAGCGCTTCTTGCCCTCGGCGAGCGCGGTGAGCGGGAACACGCCGTCCCGCGCGGTGACCAGGACGTCATAGCGCTCGCCCATCCCCAGCAGCAGCGCCTCGGTCCTGGCGTGCTCGACGGGGAAGCCGTCGGTGTGCGTCACGGTCATGGTGTGGCCGCCGAGCGCGACGCGGTAGGCGGTGTCGCCGCCCGCGTTGATGAAGCGGATCCGGATACGGTCGCCGGGCTTGGCGCGGAACGTCTGCGGATCCTCCGCGGTACGGCCGTTGACCAGGTGGAACGGGTGGTCCACATCGCCCGCGTCGCCGCCCAGCCACTTGCTGGTGGCGCCCATCAGCATCCGGGACGGCCCACGGGACCCGGGGCGCCCCGCCTTGCCCGTGCCGCCCGTATCGCCGTGATCCATGCCGCCCATGTCACCCATGTCGCCGTGGTCCATGCCGTCCATGTCCCCGTGGCCCATGCCGCCCGTGTTCCCGTGGTCCATGCCCGCGTGGCCGGCGTCGCCGCCCATGCCCCTGCGCAGCTCGGCGAGGACCGTGTCCGGGGTGCTGCCGTCCACCCCGTCGACCCAGTCGTCCAGGACGACGACCCACTCCTTGTCGTACGACAGCGGTTCCTTCGGGTCCTCGACGATCAGCGGCGCGTACAGCCCGCGGTCCTGCTGCACGCCCGAATGCGGATGAAGCCAGTACGTACCGGGGTGCGCGACCGCGAACCGGTAGGTGAAGGAGCCGCCCGCCCTGACGGCCCGCTGGGTCAGGCCGGGAACGCCGTCCATGTCGTTGCGGAGTGCCAGTCCGTGCCAGTGCAGGGACGTGGCCTGCGGGAGGTGGTTGGCGAGGGTCAGCGCGAGGGTGTCCCCGGCCGTCACGCGCACCTCCTTGCCGGGCAGATCGTCGCCGTACGCCCAGGAGTTGACGGTCCGCCCGCCGAGTTCCAGCCGGGCCGGGGTGGCGGTGAGCGAGACCTTCCGTACGGGCCCGGAGCCGCGCTTGCGCTCCGCGGCGGCGACCTCGGGGCCGTCGGGGGAGACATAGCCGGCCGGGGCGGCCCCCGTACCGGAGTGGTCCATGCCGTCCATGCCGGCGTGGGAGCCATGGCCGCCGCCCGAACAGGCGGCGAGCAGGCCGCCGCCGGCGACGGCGATACCCGCGCCGAGCAGGGCGCGGCGGGAGTGCGTGATCGAGTGTGTGGCCGAGTGCGTTGAGTCGTTACGCATGGTGAAGGAGCACCTCATGAGGGTGTCGGTGTGATGTGGGTGAAGGCGCGGGGCCGTGGACGCGGGCAGGCGTCACAGGCCGGGGCGCTCCTACACGCGCAGCACCGACAACCGGGCGAGGGCCTTGCGGCGGGGCGGTGGCGGTATCGGCCGCAGGCCGCGCAGCAGCAGGGCGCGCAGCGCGGCCAGCAGACCGGCGAGCCGGCCGCCCCACCCGAGCAGCACCCCCGCGCCGAGGAGGACGAGCAGGGCCGGCGCCCAGTACGAGAGCACGGCCCGGCAGACCGCGCCGGGGTCCATGGCGCCACCGCCGCCGGAGTCGGCCGCGTGGTGGTGGGCGGGGTGAGCCGCGGGGTGTGCGGGCATGGGGTGAGCCGCCACGGGGTGTGCCGGCCCGGCGTGCGCCGCCATCGGGCGGCCTGGCGTCGAGTGGGCCGCCGTCGAGTGGGCCGCCGTCGAGTGGGCCGGCGTCGAGCGAAGCACCGTCGCGTGGCCGGCCACGGGGCCTCCGGCCATGGGCCGCACGGGCGTGTGCGTCATGGCGTGCCCGGCCGCGCGCGGGGCGGCCGCCGAGAGCGTGGCATGGCCGCCGTGCCCGCCCGCCGGATGCCCGAACGTATGCATCGTGACGATGCCGGCGATCAGCGCGGCGAACAGCAGCAGCCGGCCGCACCAAGCGGCGGCCTTCCCCTGCTCTCGCTTCTGCTGCTCGCGCATCGCGGACCTCTCCGGCGGACTCCCACGTCTATGGGCTCGCCCTCGGGGGCACCTTACCCCCGAGGGGTATTGCTCCCGTCAAGGGCCTGCCACCCGCAGCCCTTTGCGCCGTTATCGCCGCATTGCCGTCCACCGCCCGCCTATCCTTGGCCTCTCGCGCCGCCGCGTCCCGCGCCACCGGCGCACACCCGACCACCAGGATGTCCGTGACCCCGACCCGCACCGCCCGCTCCCGCCGACGGGCGGCCGCCGTACCGCTGCTGCTCGGCTCCGTCGCGTACACCGCCTGGGTCCTCGAGGTGGTGGTCTCCACCGGCCTCAACCCGGTGCAGGCGTACGTCAGCGAACTCGCCGCCGCCGACCAGCCGCTCGGCGGCGTCTTCCGGGCCACCGACCTGGTCGCCGGCCTTCTGGTGCTGGCCGGGGCGGCGGCCGCGCTGCTGATGCCGGAGCGCAGGCCCTGGGCGACGGCCGGATGGGCCGCGCTCGCGCTCTTCGGCGCCGCCACCGCCGTCGACTCCCGGCTGCCGCTGAGCTGCGCGCCGACCAGCGACCCGGAGTGCGCGGCACGCGAGACCGCGGGCCTGGTGCCGGCCACCCACACCGCGCACGCCATCAGCAGCTCGCTCGCCATGGTCGGCGCACTCGCCGCCCTGGTCCTGCTCACCTTCGCCGCCCGCCGCTACGACCGGTGGCCGTCGCTCGGCCGCTTCGGGCCGCCGCTGGTGCTGGCCGAACTCGCCGCCACGCTCTGGACGCTGGCGTCCGTCGCGGCCTTCACGACGGGCAAGGGCACCTGGGCCCTGGGCGTCGGCCAGCGCCTCCAGGTCCTGCTGGTCGCCCTGTACGTCGCGCTGCTCGCCTGGTGCGTGGCCCGCGAACCGGCGGCACCCCGACCGGCGGCATCCGAATCGGCGGCACCTGAACCGGTGCCATCCGAACCGGTGCCATCCGAACCAGCGGCACCCGAACCGGCGGCATCCGAACCAGCGGCACCTGAACCGGTGCCATCCGAACCGGTGCCATCCGAACCAGCGGCACCCGAACCGGCGGCATCCGAACCAGCGGCACCTGAACCGGCGCCACCCGACCCGGCAGCACCCGACCCGCGCGCCCGCAGGCCGAAGCCCCCCGCCCGGGACACCCGCACCCGGGACACCGGCACCCGGAACGACAGCGTCCCGGGCACCACCGCTCCCGACACCACCACCCCAGAACCCGGCCCCCCGGAGGCCCCCTGATGACCCGGGCCCGCACCCCCCCTCCCGCCCTCTCCGCCCCCGGCCGCATGCTGCGCGTGGGCGGCATACCGCTGCACGTCCTGTCCGAGGGCCGTGGCCCGGTGTGTGTCCTCAGCGGGGGCCTCGGTATGGCCTGGTTCGACTGGGACGCGGTCGCCGCGCTGCTCGCCCCGCACCGTACGGTCGTCCGCTTCGACCGGCCCGGTCTCGGCCTGAGCGCCCCGGCGCCCGCACCGCCCACCCTCGCCGACGAGGCGGACCGGATCGCCGGTCTCCTGGACGCGCTCGGCCACCCGGGCCCGGCGACCGTCGTCGGCCACTCGCTCGCCGGTTTCCACGCCGAGGCGTTCGCCCGGCTGCACCCGGACCGCTGCGCCGGGCTCGTCCTGGTCGACGGCAGCGTCGAGGAGGACCCACGGCCGCTGCTGCCGCGCACCGTACGCACCGCCTGGGCGAGCGGCGTGGCCACCGCGCTGTCCGCCGCCGGAATCCCGCGCGCCCTCGGCCCGGCCGCCCGCCGACTGATCGGCCGCACCGGGACCGTCGGCAGCCACCCCCCGCACCCCTGGGAGCGCGCCGGATACCGCACCAGCCGTGTGGTGCGCGCCTGCGTCCTGGAGAACGCGACCTACCCCTACCAGGCGGCCGAACTCGCCGCGCTCCGCCCCGGCCATCCGCTGCCCGCGGCGCCGGTGACGGTGCTGGCGGCATACGGCGGCAGCGAGACCGCGCGCGAACTGCGCTGGCTGGAGCGGCAGCGGGCACTCGCCGCGGAGCTGGCCGGCCACTTCGCGGTCGCCGCGCCCGCCGGACACCTGGTGATGGCCGACGCGCCGGAGGCGGTGGCCCGTGCCGTACTGGAGCAGCCCTGAGCGAGATGCCCGAAGCCGGCCTCAACTCGCGGGAATGGCAGGAGAATTGAGGCCTATGGCCGGCTGAGCCGACGGCGCGGGAGGCGGATAGCGGTATGTGTCCGGCGGCAGGGGCGGCGGCATCGAGTACGGAACCGGTGGCGGACCGCCATCGGTACGGCCACCGGCACGGCTGTCAGTGCGGCTGTCGGCACAGCTATCGGCATGACGACGATCAGTACGGCAACGGGCGATGAGCGGCGCGCGGCAGCCGTCCGTAAAGCAGGTAGCCAAGGCGTCCGGGCACGCCCAGATCATTCAGGCCGGCCGTGATATCCACTTCTATCGGAGTGGTCGCCTGGCGCTGGTCCTGGTGTTTTTCTACGTGCTGCTCGCCGGGGGCGATCAGGGCGGTCCCCCGGACGTTTACGCCGTCGAATCCGAAGCGGTGCGGCTGACCAACAAGTCCGCCGGGCACGCCCGTTGCGTCGTCTACCGGGAGCGGCCCAACCGGTCCCTGCTGGACGGCTGTGAGCAGGGCGATTCACGCTGACTGCTGACCCGTTTCTCCAACGGATACGTGCGGTTCGAAATGCCTCCCCCCAGGTATTTCCCTATCTGTCTGGGCGCGGCCGAGAAGGGCCATCGGAGGAAAATCGTCGGGACCTGGACATGCTGGGAATTCAACTCGGCCTGGCAACTGGACCCGCGTCCCGGTGGCTATTATCTGGTGCGCAACCAACTGGCCGAGGAAAAGGGCTGGCGCGATAATTGCCTCACCCGCGAAAAGGCGGCTATGTACCTCGGCCGCTGCGCCGAGGGCGATGCCGTCAAGTGGAAATTTGAATACCTGTGACGAATTCGCCACGTTCCGTAGCCGACCCCCGGGTGACCCGTAGTCGACCGGTAGCCGACCCGTAGTCGACTGGCAGTCCCCGGATAGTCGCACCCGATTGCCACCCCGGCTGCACTGAACGTCCCGCATGCGGGAAGGATCAGCACAGGGGTAACGGCCCGCCGGTTCTGATTCAGGCCAAGGGTGCGTAATGTGACGGTAACCCCCTCACGTGATACTGGTGTGCCACGCACGTTGATCGACGGGCGTGGACAGGCCGATTGACCTGCAAGGATTGGTGACCCATGGACAAGCAGCAGGAGTTTGTGCTCCGAACGCTGGAAGAGCGCGACATTCGCTTCGTCCGGCTGTGGTTCACCGACGTACTCGGATTCCTCAAGTCCGTGGCGGTGGCCCCGGCCGAGCTGGAGCAGGCCTTCGACGAGGGCATCGGCTTCGACGGCTCCGCCATCGAAGGGTTCGCCCGGGTGTACGAGTCCGACATGATCGCCAAGCCGGACCCGGGCACCTTCCAGATCCTGCCCTGGCGCGCCGAGGCCCCCGGCACCGCCCGGATGTTCTGCGACATCCTGATGCCGGACGGCTCCCCGTCGTACGCCGACCCGCGCTATGTCCTCAAGCGCATCCTGGCCAAGACCTCCGACCTCGGGTTCACCTTCTACACCCACCCCGAGATCGAGTTCTTCCTGCTCAAGAACAAGCCGGTGGACGGCACCCGGCCCACCCCCGCCGACTCCTCCGGCTACTTCGACCACACCCCGCAGAACGTCGGCATGGACTTCCGCCGCCAGGCGATCACCATGCTGGAGTCGATGGGCATCTCGGTGGAGTTCAGCCACCACGAGGGCGCGCCCGGCCAGCAGGAGATCGACCTGCGGTACGCCGACGCGCTCTCCACCGCCGACAACATCATGACGTTCCGGCTGGTCATGAAGCAGGTCGCACTGGAGCAGGGCGTCCAGGCGACGTTCATGCCCAAGCCGTTCTCGGAGTACCCGGGCTCCGGCATGCACACCCACCTCTCCCTCTTCGAGGGCGACCGCAACGCCTTCCACGAGCAGGGCGCGGAGTACCAACTCTCCAAGGTGGGCCGCTCGTTCATCGCCGGCCTGCTGCGGCACGCCGGTGAGATCTCCGCCGTCACCAACCAGTGGGTGAACTCCTACAAGCGCATCTGGGGCGGCACCAACCGCACCGCAGGCGCCGGCGGCGAGGCCCCCTCGTACATCTGCTGGGGCCACAACAACCGCTCCGCGCTGATCCGCGTCCCGATGTACAAGCCCGGCAAGGTCGGCTCCGCCCGGGTCGAGGTCCGCTCGATCGACACCGGCGCCAACCCCTACCTGTCGTACGCGGTGCTGCTCGCCGCCGGCCTCAAGGGCATCGAGGAGGGCTACGAGCTGCCGGCCGGCGCCGATGACGACGTCTGGGCGCTGTCCGACTCCGAGCGCCGGGCGATGGGCATCGAGCCGCTGCCGCAGAACCTCGGCGAGGCCATCGAGCTGATGGAGCGCAGCGAGCTGGTCGCCGAGACCCTGGGCGAGCACGTCTTCGACTTCTTCCTGCGCAACAAGAAGCAGGAGTGGGAGGAGTACCGCTCCGAGGTCACCGCCTTCGAGCTGCGCAAGATGCTGCCCGTGCTCTGAGTCCCAGGGAGGCCGCACCGCCATGGCACCACCCGCTCCGCAGGGACGGCGGAGCAGCGCCTTCACCCGGCTGCTGAGGCACGGTTTCACCGACCCCTCGGCGGCCGGGCGGCTGCTCGACGTCCCCGCCTTCGCCTCCGTACGCGACGACTCGGTGCTCCTCGAAGCGCTGAGCGCCACCGCGGATCCCGATCTCGCGCTGCTCGGCCTGGTCCGCCTGGTGGAGGCCCTGGACCAGGACGAACAGCAGTCCCTGCTCAGCACCATCGTCTCGGCGAAACCGCTGCGCGACCGGCTGCTCGGGGTGCTGGGCGCCTCCGAGGCGCTCGGCGACCATCTCGCCCGGCATCCGCAGGACTGGCATTCGCTGGTCACCTACGAGTCGGCCGATCTGCACCCCACCACCCCCGAGTTCGAGCAGGCGCTCGCGGAGGGCATCTGGGGCGAGCGGGGCGCGGGACGCTCCCGCGCGGACGCGCTGCGCGCCGCCTACCGCCGGTGTCTGCTGGGCATCGCGGCCCGCGATGTGTGCGGCACGACCGATGTCGCCGAGGCCGCGGCGGAGCTGGCGGACCTGGCCACCGCCACGGTCCGGGCCGCCCTGGAGATCTCCTGCGAGGAACAGCCGGACGACGCCGCCGTCTCCCGGCTGTCCGTCCTCGCGATGGGCAAGTGCGGCGGCCGTGAGCTGAACTATGTCTCGGACGTCGATGTCATCTTCGTCGCCGAGCCGAAAGGGGAGCTGTCCCGGGACGGGGGCGAGGCCAGGGCGCTGCAGGCCGCGACCCGGCTCGCCTCCCGGATGATGCGGATCTGCTCGGACGTCACCGCCGAGGGCACCATCTGGCCGGTGGACGCCAACCTGCGGCCCGAAGGCCGCAACGGCCCCCTCGTGCGCACCCTGTCCAGCCATCTCGCCTACTACCAGCGCTGGGCCAAGACCTGGGAGTTCCAGGCGCTGCTCAAGGCCCGTCCGATGGCCGGTGACCTGGAGCTGGGCAAGGAGTACGTCGACGCGCTGTCGCAGATGGTGTGGCAGGTCGCCGAGCGGGAGAACTTCGTCGCCGACGTCCGCCAGATGCGCCGCCGGGTCGTCGAGAACATCCCGGCGGACCGGGTCGACCGTGAGCTCAAGCTCGGCCCCGGCGGGCTGCGCGACGTCGAATTCGCCGTCCAGCTGCTGCAGTTGGTGCACGGCCGCAGCGACGCCACACTGCGCAGCGCCACCACGCTGGAGGCCCTCGGGGCACTCGCCGCCGGCGGCTACGTCGGCCGCCAGGACGCCGCCGCCCTCGACGCCGCCTACCGCTTTCTGCGCACCCTGGAACACCGCATCCAGCTCCACCGGATGCGCCGTACGCATCTGATGCCCGAGGAAGAGGCCGATCTGCGGCGCCTGGGCCGCTCGATGGGACTGCGCACCGAACCGGTGGACAGCCTCCGCAAGGAGTGGAAGTGGCACGCCCGCGAGGTGCGCCGGCTGCACGAGAAGCTCTTCTACCGGCCGCTGCTGGACGCCGTCGCGCATCTGGAGACCGGCGAGACCAGGCTGTCCGCCAAGGCCGCGGGACACCGCCTGGAAGCCCTCGGCTACGCCGACCCGGTCGGCGCGCTGCGCCACCTGGAGGCGCTGGCGTCCGGCGTGACCCGCAAGGCCGCGATCCAGCGGACGCTGCTGCCGGTGCTGCTGGCCTGGTTCGCGGACTCCGCCGACCCGGACGCCGGACTCCTCAACTTCCGCAAGGTCTCCGACGCGCTCGGCAGGACGCCCTGGTATCTGCGGCTGCTGCGCGACGAGGGCGCGGCCGCCGAGAACCTCGCCCGGGTGCTGTCGGCCGGGCGGCTCGCCCCCGACCTGCTGCTGCGCGCCCCCGAGGCGGTCGCGCTGCTCGGCGCGCCGGACGGGCTCCAGCCGCGCGGCCGTGACGCGCTGGAGCAGGAGGTGCTGGCGGCGGTCGGCCGCGCGGACGGCGCCGAGGCGGCGGTCGCGGTGGCCCGCGGGGTGCGCCGCCGAGAGCTGTTCCGTACCGCCGCGGCCGACCTGATCGGGGCATACGGCACCGAGGGCACCCCCGCGGAGGAGGACCACGGTCACGCCATCGACGCCGTCGGCTCCGCGGTCTCCGACCTCAACGCCGCCACCCTCGCCGGCGCCCTGCGCGCCGCCGTCCGCGAGCAGTGGGGCGACACCCTGCCCACCCGCTTCGCGGTGATCGGCGTGGGCCGCTTCGGCGGCCATGAGCTCAGCTACGGCTCGGACGCGGATGTGCTCTTCGTGCACGAACCGCGCGACGGGGCCGACGAACACGAAGCCGCCAAGGCCGCGTACGCCGTCGCCAACGAGATGCGCCGGCTGCTGCAACTCCCGTCCGCCGACCCGCCGTTGCTCATCGACGCCGACCTGCGCCCGGAGGGCCGCTCCGGCCCCCTGGTCCGCACCCTCGCCTCGTACGCGGCCTACTACCGCCGCTGGTCGCTGGTCTGGGAGGCCCAGGCCCTGCTCCGCGCCGAACCCGTCGCCGGCGACGCCGAGTTGGCGCAGCGCTTCGTCGATCTCATCGACCCGCTGCGCTACCCGGCCGAGGGCCTCGGCGAGGACGCGGTCCGCGAGATCCGCCGGCTCAAGGCCCGGATGGAGTCCGAACGGCTGCCGCGCGGCGCCGACCCGACCACCCACGCCAAACTGGGGCGCGGCGGTCTGAGCGACGTCGAGTGGACGGTCCAGCTGCTCCAGATGCAGCACGGCTGGGAGTACCCCGGGCTGCGCACCACCCGCACCCGCGAGGCGCTGGCCGCCGCGCACGCCGCGGGCCTGCTCGACACCGAGCACGCCCAGATCCTCGACGAGGCCTGGGTGCTGGCGGCCCGGGTGCGCAACGCGGTGATGCTGGTCCGCGGCCGCCCCGGCGACACGTTCCCCGTCGACGGCCGGGAACTGGCGGCCGTGGGCCGCTACCTCGGCTACGAGGAGGGCCACGTCGGCGAGATGCTGGACGACTACCGGCGGATCACGCGGCGGGCTCGGGGTGTGGTGGAGGAGATCTTCTACGGCGCGTGACGGTTCGCTGCGCTTTGCCTGAGCCGGGCTTGGTTGCTCGCCGTTTTCGGCTGGCCCGCCGTGGGGGGTTGTCGCCGTTGCGCCTGCGGCGGGCGGCTGGTTTTCGGGTGCGGTGCCGGATCTCCGGACTCCGTCCTGAGCTCCGGCACCTCCCGTGGGTGGGTGGGGAGAGATGGTTGGGGCGCGCCTTGGTTGTCGGCTGCGGCTCGGGGAGCCGGGGCGTGGTGGATGGCTATCCGCCGCTGCTACGCCGAACGGGTGAACAAGGCTGGCTCAGCCCGTCTTCAGGAGGCTCGCGTCCGGTGCTGCCAGATGGCGCGTGAGGCGATGCGGCAGCATCCCGTACCAGGCGCAGGCCACTCCGAAGCCGAAGGACAGGCAGAGGACGCCGCCGACCGCGTCCAGCCAGAAGTGGTTGGCGGTGCAGACGATGACCAGCAGTGTCACGGTGGGGTAGAGCAGGCCGAGGGCCCTGGTCCACCAGCGGTGTGACAGGAGGGCGATGGTGATGCCGCACCACAGCGACCAGCCGATGTGCATCGACGGCATCGCGGCGTACTGGTTGGACATCGACGCGAGATTGCCGGACGCCATCGAGCCCCATGTGTCGTGTTTGATCAGGGTGTCGATGAAACCGCCGTCGGGCATCAGGCGTGGCGGCGCCAACGGGTAGAAGTAGTAGCCGAGCAAGGCGACTCCGGTGGTGGCGAACAGGGCCAGCCGGGCCGCGGCGTAGCGGCCCGGGTGCCAGCGGTAGAGCCAGACCAGGACGCCGATCGTCACGATGAAGTGCAGGGTCGCGTAGTAGTAGTTCATCGAGACGATGAGCCAGGTCACGGAATTCACCGCGTGGTTGACGGTGTGTTCCACGGCGATGCCCAGGGAGTGCTCCGCGCGCCAGATCCAGTCGGCGTTCCTGAGTGCCTGTGCCTTCTGTTCGGGCACCGCGTTGCGAATGAGGGAGTACGTCCAGTAACTGACCGCGATGAGCAGGATCTCGAACCAGATCCGGGGCCTGCGCGGCGCCCGTAGCCGGCCGATCCTGCTGCTTTCTGACGGGTGTTCTGCGCGGTCCCCGTCAGGGCGGCGGTCCTCGTCCGGACGCTTCCCGTTGGGTTGCGGGCTGGCCGGATGGCCGTCCAAAGTGCTCACATTCGCATCACCCATAGGCAGACAGTCTGCCAGAAACGGGCGTGTCGCCGATCATCCTTTGGTCGGGTATTCGATGACTTGCATCGGTCTCAAGGGGGAGGGGCGACCCCGGCGATCGTCAGGGGACGGGGGCGCAACCAATCAAGGCCGCGACCCGTCGGGGTCGCGGCCTTGCCGGGGTCGCATGCGTCAGGAGGGCCGGAGCGGCTTGGGGATCCTCGCGGCCTTCGGGGCCGAGGCGGTGGAACCGCGCACCACCAGCTCGGGGAGGAAGACGAACTCGCTGTGCGGGGCGGGCGTACCGCCGATCTCCTCCAGGAGTGCGCGCACCGCCGCCTGCCCCATCGCGGGCACCGGCTGCCGGATCGTGGTCAGCGGCGGGTCGGTGAAGGCGATGAGCGGGGAGTCGTCGAAGCCGACGACGGACATCTCGCGCGGTACGTCGAGGCCGCGCTGCCGGGCCGAGCGGATCGCGCCGAGCGCCATCATGTCGCTGGCGCAGACGATGGCCGTACAGCCCCGGTCGATCAGCGCGCCGGCCGCGGCCTGGCCGCCCTCCAGCGTGTAGAGGGAGTGCTGGATGAAGTCCTCCGCCGCGGCGGGCCCGAGGTCCAGCTGCTCCTGCATGCTGCGCAGAAAGCCCTCTATCTTCCGCTGCACGGGAACGAACCGTTTGGGGCCGACGGCCAGGCCGATCTTCCGGTGGCCCAGGGCCACCAGGTGCGTGACGGCCAGATGCACCGCGGCCCGGTCGTCGGGGGAGACGAACGGGGCCTGGACCTTGTCGGAGAACCCGTTGATGAGGACGAACGGCACGCCCTGGCCGCGGAGCTGCTCGTAGCGCTGCATGTCGGCGGAGGTGTCGGCGTGCAGCCCGGAGACGAAGATGATGCCGGCGACGCCGCGGTCCACGAGCATCTCGGTCAGCTCGTCCTCGGTGGAGCCGCCCGGCGTCTGTGTCGCGAGGACCGGCGTGTAGCCCTGGCGGGTCAGCGCCTGCCCGATGACCTGGGCGAACGCCGGGAAGATGGGGTTCTCCAGCTCCGGTGTGATCAGGCCGACCAGGCCCGCGCTGCGCTGCCGCAGCCGGAGCGGGCGCTCGTAGCCCAGTACGTCGAGGGCGGCGAGCACGGACTGGCGGGTGGCGGCGGACACGCCGGGCTTCCCGTTGAGGACTCGGCTGACGGTGGCCTCGCTGACACCCGCCTGCGCTGCGATATCGGCCAGTCGGGCGGTCATGGGTGGACTGTACCGTCCGCGTTTCAGATTGCCCACCAGGTACAGCTGTCACCGGGGAGTACGGCCGTGTCCCCGTTGACGGTCACCGGGACGCTGGCCAGCAGCGGGCTGCCGGGCAGTGGGATCTCCATGTCGTGGCCGAGGGTGTTGACGGTGCACAGCACACCGGGACGGGTGAAGGCGAGCAGCCCCTCGGGGGACGGCTGCCAGCTCATCGCGCCGTCGCCCAGGCCCGGCAGCCGGCGGCGCAGGTCGAGCGCGGTGCGGTAGAGCTCCAGGGTGGAGGACGGGTCGCCCGTTTGGGCCTGAACGGTCAGCGCGCCCCAGTCGGCGGGCTGCGGCAGCCAGCTGCCGCCGGTCCCGAAGCCGTACGGCGGCAGCTCGCCGGACCAGGGGAGCGGCACCCGGCAGCCGTCGCGGAAGCCGTCCTGGCCGCTGCCGCCGGAGAGGCCGTCGGGGGCCGCCTCGGTGTCGGTGCCGGGACCGGCCGGGCCGGTGGCCCGGCGGCCGCGGAAGAAGGCCGGGTCCTGGCGGACCTCGTCGGGCAGGTCAGTCACCTCGGGCAGGCCCAGTTCCTCGCCCTGGTAGAGGTAGACGGAGCCGGGCAGCGCCAGCATCAGGAGGGTGGCGGCGCGGGCGCGGTCGAGGCTGCCGCCGAGGCGGGTGGTGTGCCGTACGACGTCGTGGTTGGAGAGGACCCAGGTGGTGGGGGCGCCGACCGAGGCGGTCGCGGCGAGTGAGGCGTCGATGACCGAGCGCAGCGCGTCGGCCTGCCAGCCCGTGTTCAGGAACTGGAAGTTGAACGCCTGGTGCAGTTCGTCGGGGCGGACGTAGAGCGCCAGCCGCTCGGGGCTGGGCGCCCAGGCCTCGGCGACGCCGATCACCTGCCTGCCGTGGGCGTCTCCGTATCCGTCCAGCAGCCGGCGCCAGGAGCGGTGGATGGCGTGCACCCCGTCCTGGTCGAAGAAGGGCAGCACCTGGGAGCCGATCAGCTTGGCCTGTTCGCCGAAGCCGATGTCCGGCAGGCCGGGTGCCTTGACCATGCCGTGGGCGACGTCGATCCGGAAGCCGTCAACGCCCAGGTCCAGCCAGAAGCGCAGGATGGCCGCGAACTCGGCGTGCACCTCGGGGTTGTCCCAGTCGAGGTCGGGCTGCTCGGGGGCGAAGAGATGCAGGTACCAGTCGCCGCGGTCGGTGCGGGTCCAGGCGGGGCCGCCGAAGACCGACTCCCAGTCGTTGGGCGGGAGTTCGCCGTGTTCGCCCTTGCCGGGGCGGAAGACATAGCGCTGCCGGGCCAGCTCGGGGTCCCGGAACCAGGGGTGCCGGTCGGAGGTGTGGTTCGGCACGATGTCGACGATGATCCGCAGGCCCAGTTCGTGGGCCTCGCGGATCAGGTCGTCGGCGTCCTGGAGGCTGCCGAAGAGCGGGTCGACGGCGCGGTAGTCGGCGACGTCATAGCCGCCGTCGGCCTGTGGTGACGCATAGAACGGGGTGAGCCAGACGGCGTCCACGCCCAGGTCCCTGAGGTACGGCAGCCGCCGGCACACGCCGCGCAGATCGCCGATGCCGTCGCCGTCGCTGTCGGCGAAGGAGCGGACGTACACCTGGTAGATGACGGCGTCGCGCCACCATCCCGGACCTCGTCCAGGGCCGGGGGGCTGGGGGGCGGGGCTGGGGGAGGTGAGCTCCTGGGTCATCTGCCGTCCCTGTCGAGATCGAGAGTCCTGCGGGCCACGAGTCGTATGTCTGTCATGGGTGCTGCGTCGATCGGTCGTGCTTCAAGGGGTCAACGCTCGGGTGGGCGCGGGGTGACGGAGGAGAGGGGGCGGGAGGTGCTGTTCCGGCCAAAGTGTTGCAATCCGTTCCGGGATTCTTGCAGCAATTTTGCGCAAGGTCTTTCGGTTTGTTTGCAGCGCTGTTACGTTCCAGACCGCCATCTGAGGCGTTTCCCTAAGGAGTTCACATGCGGCGTGGCATACGTGGCGTTACGGCCACCGCCCTGGTAGCGGGCCTGGCACTGGCAGCGACAGCGTGCGGTGGCGGGGAGGGCGACGGCGGCGGCGACAGCGGAGGTGAACTGTCCGGAACCGTTACCTTCTGGGACACCTCCAATGACGCCGAGAAGGCGACTTACAAGAAGCTCGCCGAGGGGTTCCAGAAGGAGCACCCCAAGGTCCACGTCAAATATGTGAACGTGCCGTTCGGCGACGCCAACGCCAAGTTCAAGAACGCGGCCGGCGGCAACTCCGGCGCCCCCGATGTGATGCGCACCGAGGTCGCCTGGACCGCGGACTTCGCCAACCTCGGCTATCTCGCGCCGCTGGACGGCACCCCCGCCCTCGACAACACCGAGGACTACCTCCCGCAGGCCGTCGGCAGCACCAGGTTCAAGGGCAAGACCTACGCCGCGCCGCAGGTCATCGACACCCTCGGGCTCTTCTACAACAAGAAGATCCTCAAGGACGCCGGCGTCGGGGTGCCCAAGAGCTTCACCGAGCTGGCCACCGCCGCCAAGAAGATCAAGGCCAAGACCGGCGCCACCGCCCTCTACCTGCGCGGCGACGACCCCTACTGGTTCCTGCCCTACCTCTACGGCGAGGGCGGCGACATGGTCGACGCGCGCGACAAGATCGTGGAGATCGACGACGGCGCCGGGGTGAAGGCGTTCAAGACGATCAAGAGCCTGGTCGACTCCAAGGCCGCGATCACCGACGCCACCGACGGCCAGGAGAACCAGCTCAAGGCCCTCAAGGACGGCAACGTCGCGATGGCCATCGACGGTCCCTGGGACATCGAGGGCGCCCGCGCCGGCAAGGCCTTCAAGGACAAGAAGAACCTCGGCGTCGCCCCCGTCCCCGGCGGCGGCAGCGCCCAGGGCTCCCCGCAGGGCGGCTGGAACCTGTCGGTCTACGCCGGGTCCGCGAACCTCCGGGCTTCCTACGCCTTCGTGAAGTACATGAGCTCGGCCAAGATCCAGCAGCAGACCACCGAGCAGCTCAGCCTGCTGCCCACCCGCAAGTCCGTATACGACGTCCCGGCCGTGAAGAACAACGAGATGGTCGAGTTCTTCAAGCCCGCCGTCGACGGCGCCGTCCAGCGCCCCTGGATCGCCGAGGGCAACTCGCTCTTCGAGCCGATCAAGGTCCAGATGAACAAGGTGCTCACCGGCGCCGCCTCGCCCGAGCAGGCCGCCAAGGCGACCGGCGACGCCTACCGGAAGCTGCTCAAGGACTACAAGTGACCTTCGCTGTACGGGTGCGCCGGGCATTCGGCACCCACTGGTACGCATGGACGATGGTCGCCCCGGTGGTACTCGTCATCGGGGTGATCATCGGCTATCCGCTGGTGCGCGGCGTCTTCCTCTCCCTCACCGACGCCAACGAGGCCAATGTCGAGCGGCACATCGGCGTCAACCACCTCCCCGCGACCTACAAGTTCACCGGCCTGGACAACTACCAGGCGGTGCTCTCCGACTCCGTCTTCTGGGACCGCCTGGGCTGGACCGTGCTGTGGACGGTCGGCTGTGTCTCGCTCACCTTCCTGACCGGCCTGGCCCTGGCGAACATGCTCAACCGCACGCTGCGCGGCCGCACCTTCTACCGCCTCGCGCTGATCCTGCCCTGGGCCGTCCCCGCCTTCATCTCCATCTTCACCTGGCGGATGCTCTACAACGAGAAGAACGGCATCCTCAACAAGCTGCTCGCCGGCGGCGGTATCGACGCGGTCCCCTGGCTCAACGACCCGACCTGGGCGAAGCTCTCGGTCATCGCCTGCAATGTCTGGCTGGGCGTGCCCTTCATGCTCGTCGCCCTCCTCGGCGGGCTGCAGTCCATCCCCGGCGAGCTGTACGAGGCCGCTGAGATGGACGGCGCCAACGCCTGGCAGCGGTTCCGCAACATCACCGTGCCGGGGCTGCGCGCCGTCAGCAGCACCGTGATCCTGCTCTCCGCCATCTGGACCTTCAACATGTTCCCGGTGATCTTCCTGCTCACCCGGGGCGGGCCCGGCGACGCCACCGAGATCCTGGTGACGTACGCCTACCGGCTCTCCTTCATCGACAGCCCCCGCGACTTCTCCGCTTCCGCGGCCTGGGGCGTACTGATCCTGGTGCTGCTCTCGCTGGTCGCGGTGGTCTACCGCCGGGCGCTGCGCAAGCAGGGAGAGGTGTGGTGACCGTGTCCGCCAAGCCGACCGTGACGCCCAGGCGAAGCATGCGTAACAAGAGAAGCCCGCTGGCCTCGGCCGGGCTGCACGCGGCCCTGATCGCCGCCGCGGCCGTGGCCGTCTTCCCGCCCCTGTGGCTGCTGGTGACCTCGTTCAAACCGAAGAACGACGCCTTCTCCACCGGCCTGGTCACCCACTTCACCTTCGCCAACTACAGCCACGTACTGGCCGATACCGAGTTCCTGACCTGGTTCAGGAACTCCGTGATCATCGTGGGTGCGACCACCGTCCTCGGGGTCTTCATCGCGGCCACCACCGGCTACGCCGTCAGCCGCTTCCGCTTCCCCGGGATGCGCCCGCTGATGTGGCTGCTGCTGATCACCCAGATGTTCCCGGTCGCGGTGCTGATCGTGCCGCTCTACAACCTGCTGGCGAGCCTCAATCTGCTCAACCAGCCCGCGGGCCTGGTCATCACGTACCTCACCATCGCCGTGCCGTTCTGCGCCTGGATGATGAAGGGCTTCTTCGACACCATCCCGGTGGAGATCGACGAGGCGGGGCGGGTCGACGGCCTCAACCCGTTCGGCACCTTCTGGCGCCTGGTGCTGCCGCTCGCCCGGCCGGGGCTCGCCGTCACCGGCTTCTACACCTTCGTGACCGCCTGGGCCGAAGTCGCCTACGCCTCCGCGTTCATGACCGGCGAGGAGAACCTCACCCTCGCCGGCGGCCTGCAGACCTTCGTCAACCAGTACACCAACGACTGGGGATCGATGACCGCCGCCGCCGTGATCATCGCCGTACCGGCCGCGCTCGTCTTCGCCTTCGCCCAGCGCCACCTCGTATCCGGACTGACCGCCGGCACTACCAAGGGATGACATGACCCAACAGCACAACCACACCGACTGGTGGCGCGACGCGGTGATCTACCAGGTCTATCCGCGCAGCTTCGCCGACGGCAACGGCGACGGCATGGGGGACCTGGCGGGTATCGCGAGCCGCCTGCCGTACCTCAAGGAGCTGGGCGTGGACGCCGTCTGGCTCAGCCCCTTCTACGCCTCCCCGCAGGCCGACGCCGGATACGACGTCTCCGACTACCGCGCCATCGAACCGGTCTTCGGCACCCTGGACGACGCCGAAGCGGTGATCCACCAGGCCCACGAACTCGGCCTGCGCATCATCGTCGACATCGTCCCCAACCACTGCTCCACCCAGCACGACTGGTTCCGGCGCGCGCTGGCCGAGGGCCCCGGCTCGACGCTGCGCGAGCGCTTCCACTTCCGCAAGGGGCGCGGCGAGAACGGCGAACTTCCGCCCAACGACTGGGAGTCCATCTTCGGCGGCCCCGCCTGGACCCGGGTCCCCGACGGCGAGTGGTACCTCCACCTCTTCGCCCCGGAGCAGCCCGACTTCAACTGGGAGAACCCCGCCGTCCAGGACGAGTTCCGCTCCATCCTGCGGTTCTGGCTGGACCTGGGCGTGGACGGCTTCCGCGTCGACGTCGCACACGGCCTGGTCAAGGCCGCCGGGCTGCCCGACATGGGCCACGGCGGGCAGCTCAAACTGCTCGGCAACCAGGTCCTGCCGTTCTTCGACCAGGACGGTGTGCACGACATCTACCGCTCCTGGCGCACCGTCCTGGACGAGTACGCGGGGGACCGCATCGGCGTCGCCGAGGCATGGACGCCCAGCGCCGACCGCACCGCCCTCTACCTGCGCCCCGACGAGCTGCACCAGGCGTTCAACTTCCACTACCTGAACACCGACTGGGACGCCGCCGCCCTGCGCGAGGCCATCGACTCCTCGCTGGACGCGATGCGCCCGGTCGGCGCTCCCACCACCTGGGTGCTCTCCAACCACGACGTCGTACGCCACCGCACCCGGCTCGGCGGCGGCCCGGACCGGGCCCGCGCCGCGGCCCTGCTGATGCTGGCGCTGCCCGGCTCGGCGTACGTCTACCAGGGCGAGGAACTGGGCCTGCCCGAGGTGACCGACCTGCCCGACGAGGTCCGCCAGGACCCGGCGTTCTCCCGGGGTTCCAGGGACACCGGCCAGGACGGTCTGCGCGACGGCTGCCGGGTACCGCTCCCGTGGGCCGGCGACGAGCCGCCGTTCGGCTTCGGCACCGGCGGCAGCTGGCTGCCGCAGCCCGCCGACTGGGCCCAGCTGACCGTCCAGGCCCAGACCGGCGACCCGTCCTCCACGCTGGAGCTGTACCGCGCCGCACTCACCCTGCGCCGCGCACACCCCGGACTCGGCGCGGGCGACGCGGTGGAGTGGCTGGACGCGCCCGACGGCGTACTGGCCTTCCGCCGCCCCGGCGGCCTGATCTGCACGGTCAACACGACCGACGCCCCGGCCCGGCTGGACCGGGTCTACGGGCGGCTGCTCCTCGCCTCCCGCGAACTGCCGCTCGCCGAGGGCGAGTTCACCCTTCCCGCGGACACCGCCGTCTGGTGGGAGGCGTGACCCTGCCCGCTTCCCGCACCACCCCGCGGCTGGCCGACATCGCCGGTCAGGCGCGGGTCAGCGAGGCGACCGCCAGCCGCGTCCTGAACGGCAAGGCGGGCGTCGCGGCGAGCACCCGGCAGCGGGTGCTCGCCGCCCTCGACGTCCTCGGCTACGAGCGCCCGGTACGGCTGCGGCGGCGCAGCGCGGGACTGGTCGGGCTGGTCATTCCCGAACTGACCAATCCGATCTTCCCCGCCTTCGCCCAGATCATCGAGCAGTCGCTGGCCGGACACGGCTACACCCCGGTCCTGTGCACCCAGATGCCGGGCGGCGCGACCGAGGACGAGCTCGTCGAGCAGCTGGAGGAGCGCGGTGTCACCGGCATCGTCTTCCTGTCCGGGCTGCACGCCGACACCGGCGCCGACCCGGCCCGCTACGCCCGGCTGACTTCCCGCGGCGTCCCTTTAGTGCTCATCAACGGCTACAACGAGCACATCGCCGCGCCCTTCGTCTCGCCCGACGACGGGGCGGCGGCCCGGATGGCCGTACGCCATCTGGCCGAGCTGGGCCATGAGCGGATCGGCCTCGCCGTCGGGCCGGCCCGCTACGTGCCCTCGCGCCGCAAGGCCGAGGGGTTCATGGCGGCACTGGGCGAGTCGTTCGGCCTGTCGAGGGGGCAGGCCGAACGGCGTGTCCGGCACACCCTGTTCAGCGTCGAGGGCGGCCATGCGGCGGCCGCCACTCTCCTCGACGAGGGCTGTACCGGCATCGTCTGCGGCAGCGATCTGATGGCGCTGGGCGTGGTGCGCGCGGCCCGGCAGCGCGGTCTCGGCGTACCGGACCAGGTGTCGGTCGTCGGCTTCGACGACTCCCAGCTGATCGCCTTCACCGACCCGCCCCTGACGACGGTGCGGCAGCCGGTCCAGGCCATGGCCTCCGCGGCCGTCGGCGCCCTGATCGAGGAGATCCGCGGCCGCGCGGAAGGGTCGACGGCGCCCGTGCAGCACACCGAGTTCGTCTTCCAGCCGGAGCTGGTCGTCCGCGGCTCCACGGGGCCCGCCCCGGGGTGACCGCCGCCTCGATGACGGCATGAGGCGGGGGAGTGGAGGCCGGTCCGGCCGGCCGGGCGCGTGGGGTCCGGCGGATGGTGCGCGAACCCATCGGCCGGCCGGACCGGTTCGGATCGAACGTAACACCGTTGCAATGTCTTGCGTAAGGTCTTGCAAGGAGGAATTCGGGCGACTAGAACGATCAACGGCCCCCAGAGCAAGGCGCGTTGCCGGGCCATGCCACTCCGTCCCCCGTCTCAGGAGGAGCCATGTCCCCGACCGCACACCGGACGCGCAGACGCGCGGCCGCCGCACTCGCCCTGATCGCGGGCGCGGCCGGCCTGCTCGTCCCGCCACAGCAGCGGGCCCAGGCGGCCCCGCCGGGACCGGCCAAGGCCGCGGCGCAGTGGATCGACCGCGACACCGTCGTCTGGAAGGGCGCCGAACACGCCCCCGCCCAGCTGGAGTTCGGAACGGGAGGCGGCCGCATCCGCCTCGCGCCCGGCTCCCTCAGCCCGTCCGAGCAGGCCGCCTATCCGCACCTCAAGGACTTCCCGGCCTTCACCGTCGACCCGCGCGACCGGGACCTGGCCCGCACGGCCCTACGGGAGCCACTGCTCGCCACCCAGCGCGCGGCGGACGGCCACCGCGCCACGACCGGAGTGCAGATACCCGGCGTACTCGACGATCTCTACGCCCCGGCCGCCCGCAAGGCATCCCTCGGACCGGTCTTCCACAACGGCCTCCCCACGCTCTCCGTCTGGGCGCCCACCGCCCGCACCGTCGCGCTGGAACTCGACGGCCGCAGGGTCGCCATGCGGCGGGACGACGCCAGCGGGGTGTGGCGCGTCCGCGGCACCCGCGACTGGGCCGGAAAGCCGTACCGGTACCTGGTGACCGTATGGGCGCCCAGCATCCGCAAGACCGTCACCAACAAGGTCACCGACCCCTACTCCACCGCGCTGACCGCGAACTCAGGACGCAGCCTGCTCGTCGACCTCGCCGACCCGAAGCTCGCCCCGAAGGGCTGGGACCGGCTCCGCAAGCCCGCCCCGGTGCCTCTCCGCGACGCCCGCATCCAGGAACTGCACCTCCGCGACTTCTCGATCGCCGACCGCACCGCCCAGCACCCCGGGCAGTACCTGGCCTTCACCGAACGCGGCTCGGCGGGCATGAAACACCTGGCCTCGCTGGCCCGCAGCGGCACCTCGTACGTCCATCTGCTGCCGGCCTTCGACCTCGGCACCGTCCCCGAGCGCCGGGACCAGCAGGCGGAACCGGACTGCGACCTCGCCTCGTACCCTGCCGACTCCGAGCGGCAGCAGGAGTGCCTGGCCAAGACCGCCGCGAAGGACGGCTTCAACTGGGGCTACGACCCGCTCCACTACACCGTCCCCGAGGGCTCCTACGCCTCCGACCCGGACGGCCCCGCCCGCACCGTCGAGTTCCGCCGCATGGTGCAGGGCCTCAACCGCACCGGCCTGCGCACCGTCATGGACGTCGTCTACAACCACACCGTCGCCGGCGGCCAGGACCCGCGGTCCGTCCTCGACCGCATCGTCCCCGGCTACTACCAGCGGCTCCTGGACGACGGCGGCATCGCCACCTCGACCTGCTGCGCCAACACCGCGCCCGAACACACCATGATGGGCAAACTCGTCGTCGACTCCCTGGTCACCTGGGCCCGCGACTACAAGGTCGACGGCTTCCGCTTCGACCTCATGGGCCACCACCCGAAGGCCAACATCCTCGCCGTGCGCAAGGCCCTGGACGCCCTCACCCCGGAAAAGGACGGCGTCGACGGCAAGTCGATCGTCCTCTACGGCGAGGGCTGGAACTTCGGCGAGGTCGCGAACGACGCGCGTTTCCCCCAGGCCACCCAGAAGAACATGGCCGGCACCGGCATCGCCACCTTCGACGACCGCTCGCGCGACGCGATCCGCGGCGGCGGCCCCTTCGACCCCGACCCCCGCGTCCAGGGCTTCGCCTCCGGCCTCTACACCGACCCCAACTCCTCACCGGACAACGGAAGTTCCGCTGCGCAGCGGTCCCGTCTTCTCCACTACCAGGACCTCATCAAGGTCGGCCTGAGCGGCGGCCTCGCCGACTACACCTTCACCGACACCAGCGGCCGCACCGTCAAGGGCTCCCAGGTCGACTACAACGGTGCGCCCGCCGGATACGCCGCCGCCCCCGGCGAAGCGCTCTCGTACGCCGACGCGCACGACAACGAAACCCTCTACGACGCACTGGCCTTCAAGCTGCCGCAGCGCACCAGCGCCCCCGACCGCGCCCGTATGCAGGTGCTGGCGCTGGCGACCGCCACCCTCACCCAGGGCCCCGCGCTCTCCCAGTCCGGCACCGACCTGCTGCGCTCCAAGTCCCTGGACCGCAACTCCTTCAACAGCGGCGACTGGTTCAACGCGCTGCACTGGGACTGCGCGGACGGCAACGGCTTCGGCCGCGGCCTGCCGCCGGCCGCCGACAACAAGGACAAGTGGCCCTACGCCCGCCCGCTGCTCGCCGACCCGGCACTGCGCCCCGGCTGCACCGAGACCACCCGCGCCTCCGCCGCGTACCGGGACCTCACCCGCATCCGCGCCACCGAACCGGACTTCGGCCTGGCCACCACGGCCGAGGTGCAGCGCGCACTGTCCTTCCCGCTGTCCGGCCCGGACGAGACCCCCGGCGTGATCACCATGCGCCTGGGCCGCCTGGTCGTGGTCTTCAACGCGACGCCGCACCAACAGCACCAGACCGTCGGCACCGTGGCCGGCGAGCGCTTCACCCTGCACCCGATCCAGGCCCACGGCGCGGACCCGGTCACCGCGACCGCCTCGTACGCCCGGGAGTCGGGCACGTTCACCGTCCCGGCACGCACGGTCGCGGTCTTCGAGCGGTACTGACACCGGCCCGTGGGGGCGTGCGCGGCCGCGCTCCCACGGGCTACCCGGCCAGCCGCTTCTCCAGGAGGGTGACGGCGTACGGACTGCCGCCACCGTCCTTCTTGTCGGACCGCTCCCCGACGACGGTGTATCCGGCACCCTCGTAGTACGTACGCAACCGGGGATTGGCCGCGATGCAGTCCAGCCGGGACCAGGCCCTGCCGACCTCCGCGATCCGCCGCTCGGCGTGCGCCAGCATCGCCCGCCCGGTCCCGGCCGGCGCATGGGCCCGGTCCACCATCAGCCGGTGCACATACCCCGCCTCCGGCGGCTGCGGCCCCCACGCGGGCTCGTCCTCCCACCACAGCTCGAAGGCCCCCGCTATGCGCCCGCCGGCCTCCGCCAGCCAGACCTCGCCCTCCTTCATCCGCCGCCGGAAGTGCTCCGCACCCTTTCCGCCGGGCTTCCACTGATCGATGCCGGACGCCTCCATCCAGCGCGCCGCACCGTCGTACAGGGCGACCAGGGCGGGCAGATCGTGTGCGTCGTCGGCGAGCCGGAAGGTGATCACGTTCATGGCGGGAATTGTCCTACAGGAGGCCCGTCCACCGGGCAGAGCGCAGCGGATCCGGCTACGCCCGCACCGGGGGAAGCGCCATCAACCGGCCCACGAGATCCGCGAACATTCCGTCCTCGGGTTCGTCCGCCAGCATCCGGCGGACCACCGCCGCCATTTCCTCGTCGTACGCCGCGCTCACCGCGGCCAGCGCCACGAAGTCGTGGACGAGCTGCCGTTCCAACTCCGCGCGCGGAACCCGCTCGGCGCGCAGAACCGCCTCGGCGCGGGGGACCCCCCGCCCGTCCAGCCAGAGCAACGCCGTCGTCTCGGCCAGGGAGATCCACGAGCGGACCACCAACTCCAGCCGCGCGGCGGGCCGCGGGACGTCGAGATGCGCGAGGATCTGCTCGTAGGCGGCCTGGCGCACGTCGTCGATCATCGCGCCGGTGCGGCCAGCGGAGCCCACCGCCGGGCCGCCCCGCATCAGCGCGGAGAAGCCGGGGCCGTGTTCGTCCACGAAGTCGAAGAACCGCTCCATGACGCGCAGCAGCCGGGCGCCCAGCGGGCCCTCGTGCGGTTCGACGAAGCGGGTGGTGAGCTCCTCGGCGGCGCGTCGCAGTGCGGCCTCGTAGAGCTGCTGCTTGCCCGGGAAGTAGTGGTAGACCAGCGGCCGGGAGATCCCGGCCGCCTCGGCTATCTCGTCTATCGACACATCCTCGGGGGAACGGTGGCTGAAGAGGTCGAGTGCGACGGCGATGAGTTGCTCGCGTCGTTCCTCGACGCCCATCCTGCGGCGCGCCCCGGTCGTCATGCGCACCACCCTAACGACCTGGGGCGCCCCACGGAACCGAAGAAATTACGGCCGACGGGCAGAACGGGCGGACGGGGTCACAGGTCGAGGACGAGCCGGTCGCCGCGCGCCCGTGAGACGCAGATCAGCAGCGAGTCGTCGCGCTCGGCGTCCGTCAGCAGGTCGTCGCGGTGGTCCACCTCACCGGCCAGCACCCGCTGTTGGCAGGTTCCGCAGAAGCCCTGTTCACAGGAGTACGGCAGGTCCGGCAGCGCCTGGTCACGGATCGCCCGCAGCACGCTGGTGTCCGACGGCACGCTGACCGTACGGCCGGTGCGCCGCAGTTCCACCTCGAACGGCGCACTGCCGCCGGCCGGCGCCGGCGCGGCCGGCGCGAACCGCTCCGTGTGCAGGGTCGGTGCGTCCGGTCCGTCGGGCAGCAGCGCGGCCACCGCGTCCATCAGCGGTTCGGGCCCGCAGCAGTAGACGGCGGCATACGGGGGCGCCCCGGCGAGTACCGCGGCGAGGTCGGGCCGGCCGTCCTCGTCCTCGGCGACCACCGTGACCCGGTCCGTGCCGGCCCCCGCCAGCTTCTCGATCTCCGCCAGGAACGGCATGGAGGCCCGCGACCTGCCGCCGTACAGCAGCCGCCATGGCACCCCCTCCCGCTCGGCCTGCCGCAGCATCGGCAGGATCGGGGTGATGCCGATACCGCCCGCGATGAAGACATAGGCGTGGCTGTCCCCGAGGGGGAAGCGGTTGCGCGGGCCGCGGACCTCGACCACGGTCCCCTCGTGCAGCTGCTCGTGCACCTCGCGCGAGCCGCCCCTGCCGTCCTCGATCAGCCGGGTCGCGATGGTGTACGAGCCGGGCGTCGCCGGCTCCCCGCACAGCGAGTACTGGCGTACCGTCCCCGACGGCAGCACCAGGTCGATATGCGCGCCCGGTTCCCAGGACGGGAGTTCCGTGCCCTCCAGGCGCAGCCGCACCACGCCCTCGGCCTCCTCCGTGCGCTCCGTGACCGTCAGTTGCCGCGCCTGAGAGCCCTTGCGGCCGCGCCCCGAGGTGGGGTTCTCCAGTGCGGGCATCGGCCACAGCGGGGAGGCCGCGACCCGGCTGCGCAGCGCCCGCCGGGCGAGCAGGGCGGCACCGGCGACCACGAGGAAGGTACGCATACGGGGCATCTCAGGCACCTCCGGCCGTACGGGCCTCGGCCGCGGTCGCGGCGGGGGATCCGGCGAGATAGGCGACGGCCTGCTCGGTGCTGCCGTGCTGGGAGGGGTGGTAGGTACGGCTGAGGTACTGCGGGATCGAGCGGGCCATGGCTCCGGTGGTCGGCAGCACCCCCTGCCGTCCGGCGCGGAAGAACTCCCGGAAGCTGGCTTTCCCGTCGACCAGCGACGGGTCGTGCGTCATGAAGAACCGGACGCCGCGCTGCCAGAGGAAGACCAGGGCGGTGAAGGCGACCGCCCAGGTGCGTGCCCGCCGCCGGTAGCCGCCGTCCAGGTGCATGAAGAGGTCGAAGGCCACCGAGCGGTGCTCGACCTCCTCCGCGCCGTGCCAGCGCAGCAGATCGAGCATCGTCGGGTCGGCGCCCTTGGCGTCCAGTACCTCGGCGTTCAGCACCCAGTCGCCCAGGAACGCGGTGTAGTGCTCGATCGCGGCGATCGTCGCGACCCGCTCCAACAGCCACCACTTACGGGCCCGGCCGGGCGGCAGCGTCCGGTCGCCGAGCAGCTTCTCGAAGAACCAGTCGACCTGCGCGGTGTACGGCGTCGGGTCGAGGCCCTGCTCCTTGAGGTGCGGCAGGACGTCGTCGTGCGCCTTGGAGTGCATCGCCTCCTGGCCGATGAACCCGATCACGTCCTCGCGCAACCGGGCATCGCGGATATGCGGCAGCACCTGCTTGTAGACGTGCACGAACCAGCGCTCGCCGGCCGGCAGCAGCAGGTGCAGCACATTGATCGTGTGGGTGGTGGACGGGTCGCCGGGGATCCAGTGCAGCGGGGTGTCGGCCCAGTCGAAGTCGACGTTGCGGGCCTTCAGCGGTATGTGTTCGGACGCGACCGGCTGGGGCCGCAACGAGGCCGTGTTAGACATGGCGTCAATGTACTGACGGGTAAGGAATGCCGATACCCCTCGTGCAAGGAAATCGGGTGAGGAATCCGGGGAGGCGGGGGCGGGAGGCCAAAAGAGCCTGCCGCAGCTCCTACCGCAGCGCCTCCACCCTGCCGCCGTCCGCCAGCCGTCCCACCAGCTCCGCCCGGTCACCCGCGGCCGCCCGGACCGCCAGCAGCCGACCCGACGCCTCGCCGCGCACCCCGCCGGTCGCCCTGATCGAGGTGATCTGCTCGCTGCCCGCAGCCAGCAGCCACCACTGCCCGTCCGAGGCCTTCCACAGCACCCCGGCCAGCGCCTCCGGCGCACGCGGCCCGCAGGCCGCACCGCCCTCGGCACGCGCCGCCACCGCCCCCGGCGCGTACGGCTGCCCGGCCGGCGGCGGCGCCTGGAACAACGCCATCGTCCGGCTGCCGGACCCGCGCCAGGTCTCGGCGCGGGTACACACCCACTCCGCGCTGCCCGCGCCCCCGGGCAGCGGCTGGTCCGCGAACTCCCAGGAGTTCACCTCCCGCACGCCCTGCCCGCGCACCGCCGGCAGCTGGCAGGCCGCCCGCGCCCACGCCGCCCTGCCCTGCGGGCCGTCCACCTCGCCCCCCTGGCTCCCCTCGCGCGGCGCGCCGTACGCCAGCCGCGCCGGAGCCAGCTCGCCGAGATCGGTCAGCAACTCGCCGCCCAGCCGCAGCGCCGGCCACGCCGTGCACTTCCGCTCGGGGCGCGGCGACGGCACGGGGGAGGTCACACCGTTCGCGCCGATGTGCAGCTCCTGCCCCGCGGCCGCGGGCTTCAGCAGATCGACCAGCCGCGCCGACTTCACCCAGGGAGCCGTCAGATACCGGACGTTGCCCGTCGTACGGCCCACCACCAGCGCACCCGCCGACGCCTCCGACGCCCCGTCCGTACGCGCGAAGTCCAGCGCCGCGCCGGAGCCGTCCTCCTGGCCCTCGCCGTCCGCGGACTCCGCGTACCGCACCACCCGCAGACCGTCGTGGAACAGCACCACCACGGAGTGGTCGACGACGCCCGCGAACAGCAGCTGCGGCGGTCCCGCCGCGGGTCCGGTCGCGGTGCCGGGGGTCGCCGTGACGGCCACCTTCGCCCCCGGCCGGGCCCACACCGCCAGTGCCCGGCGCAGCAGCGCCTTGTCACCGACCCGGTCGCCGCGCGCCGGCCAGGCCGCGAAGTCCGCGCGGGCCGCGCGCTTCCAGGCGCTCGCCGGCGTCAACGTCAACTTGCCAGGATCCAGGGCCGCTTCGGCCGCCTGGTTCTTCGCGTACGGCGGTGCGGCCGCGCCGTCCGGGCCCCAGCCGCCGTCCGGCAGCGCCAGCATCGTCCCGCACACCAGCGCCGCCGCGGTCGCCGCCAGCGCCGCCCGTACGTGCTGCCGCCGCCGGATCAGATCCGTCGGCCGGGCCTGCAACGCGCACGGGTCGAACTCCGCCGACTCCAGCAGCGACCGGTCCCGGCTGCCGGCCGGCGCCGCCGCCCGGCCCGCCTCGTCCAGCGCCTCCCGGGCGCCCTCCACCCCGGCGGCCTCCAGCACCCGCCGTGCCTCCTGCGCCGTCAGCCGCTCCAGATCGCGCAGCACGTAGGCCGCACGACCCGGCCCCGACAGCGCCGACAGCGCCTGGTCCAGGGCGAGTTCATCGGCACCGCCGGACCGGGGGAACAGCCGCAGCCCCCACACCTGGGGCAGCGGCGGCGGCAGTGCGGGCAGCCGCCGCGGCCGCCCCGCGGCCAGCGCGGCCCGCAGGACCCGCAGCCGCAGGAAGGCATAGGCGGGATCGGTGGACGCGTCCGCGCCGCGGCGCCGGTCGGGCAGACCGAGATCGCGGGTGGCGGTGCGCTGGCGCGGCAGCGACCGCTGTGTCACCGCGTGTGCGGTCAGCACCCGCCGGTTGCGGCCCATGCCGGGCGGAAGGACGAGATAGGCCAGTCGAACCAGCCGGGGATAGTGCTCGACCAGCGCCGCCTCGGCCTGGTCGACGTCGATGCCGTCGCCCTCATCGGGGCTGCCGGCGCCGACGGCGCCGTCAACAAAGGTGCGGTCCGGACGCGGGGTTGTCGCCTGCTGCTGCTCCACGTTCGGTGAAACGAGTGAATACTGTGATGGTCACCCGCAGCACACAAGTACGCCACGGGTGACCGATCAGGCCGTCAGGGCGTCTGCCCCTGCAGGTCGAACTCGCCGTCCCGCGCGCCCTTGACGAAGGCGTCCCACTCCGCCTCCGTGTAGCGCAGCACCACCTCAGGGTCCTTGGAGTTGCGCATCGCCACCGCGCCGCGCTCCAGGAAGGCGATCTCCACCGCCTCCTCGGCCTTGCCGGGCGCCCGCTTCCAGGTGGCGCCGGAGATGTCGAGGGCGTAGAGCCACTCCTTGTCAGCTGCGGCACTCATACCGTGATCCCCTCGCTCGTGATCCGTTCCCGGTCAGCGTACGCCGCGGCTCAGGTGACCTTCCAGCGGTCGAACTCGGCCGTGCCCCGCTCACCGGCGTTCCCCGTACCGGAGTTGGCCGCCGAGTGGTGCAGCCCGGCGTCCTGTCGGGCGGTGGCGCCGGGGACGGTGACGGTGGCGATGTCGCGCCAGGTGCCGCCGCCGTCGGTGGAGCAGGCGCCGGTGTACGTGGCGGACCCGGTGCCGCCGGACCGGGTGCTGTCCTGGCCGCGGGTCAGCCGGAGCAGGACCGGTGCGGTGATGCCGGTGAGCCGGCGGTAGGTGTCCAGGGCGCCGTCGCCGTCGGAGTCGTAGGACAGCACGACCCCGTTGCCGGGCGTCACCGAGAGGTTGACGAAGCCCAGCGCGTCCGGCGAGTCGGGCGCGGGGGCCGCGAGCCGGTTGCGGACGATCAGGCCGGCGCGGGCCCAGGGGCCGGTCGGGTCCAGCCGCTTCACCCCGACCGTCATCGATCCGCCCGGGGCGAGCGCGTCCGGGCGGTAGACGGTGCCGAACTCGGCGGTGGTCCGCCACAGGTCCCGGCCCGCGCCGTTGATCGCGAAGCGGTCGGCCAACTGGCCGAAAACCGCGGCGTTGTTGGTGGCTGTCTTCAGGCCCGGGTCGAGCGGACCGGCGAGGTACAGGGTGCCGTGCCGGACCGTGCGGACCCGCGGCTCGCCCTTCGGGCCGTACTCGACCGTGAGGTCGTACGGCAGCGGCCGCAGCGGTGACGTCGGCGGGGCGCCGGGGGCCTGGACCCGCCACCGGGCCTCGCCGGTGCCACCGGGCGGCAGGGACGGCAGCGACACCGGCCCGTTGGCGGTCGCGTCGACGCCGCCCAGCGCGAAGTCGACGCGCCCTGTGGCACGCAGCCCGTTGACGTTGCGCAGCGCCGCGGTCACCTCGGCGCGGCCGCCCGGCGGCATCGCCGACGGCACCGCGGTGACCTTGACGGTGCCCTGGTAGGGGGCCTTGGCGAGGGTGTCGTGGACCCGTTGCGCGGTGCGGTACGGATCGGCCGTCGGGCGCAGCGGATAGTCGTTGCGCGCCCGTGTCCAGGGCTCCTCCAGGGCGAACCAGTCGAACGGCTTGGGCGCCCTGCCCGCCGCCAGTGCGTCCGTCAGCTCGTCCAAGTACGCCTGCCACTGCGGGAGATGGACATCGCCGATCAGGCCGTGCCAGTCGCGGTTGGCGTAGTTGGCGAGCGAGCCGCCGTCGGCGGTGGACCGGTCCGCCCAGGTGGTGATCAGTGCGCGGGCGCTGTGCTCCAGCCGCGCCTCCTCCTCGGCGCCGGACGCCCCCGCCCTGGCGTCCGCCAGCCACGGCCCGAGCAGAAACCGCCGGTGCGTACCGGTGACCTCGTCGCTCAGCCGCATCAGCCGCAGCCACAGCCCGGACAGCGCGCGGAACGTCGCCAGGTCCTGCCGCCGGTACGCGTCGTAGAGCTGGGGGAGCAGCTGCCAGGACCGGTTGGCGAGGGACTGCCGGGCGGCGTCCGTCAGGTCGTGGCGGTAGGCGTCGCTGCCGCGCAGCGCCGGGCGGACGGTGAGCAGCGCGGCGAAGGCGGTGTCGAAGGCGGCCGGGTCGAAGGCCGGGGTCTGGGTGGCGTAGGTGGTGCCGGAGCGGGCGGTCAGGCTGGGGCGGGCGGCGAACAGCGAGTCGTGCGGCCGGCCGTCCTCGCTGCTGATCTCGTACGCGCTGGTGCGCAGCGCGTCGAAGGCGGCGCGGGCGCCCTCGTCGCGGGCGCCGTACCGGGCGTCGGCATAGCGCTCGAACCATGTGGTGCGGTTCACCGGCCGGTCCCGCCAGGCCAGTTCGCTGAACAGCTCGAAGGCGGCCGGGTCGCGTTCGGCGGCCTCCGGCATATACGCGGTCCCGGCGAGCCTGCTGCCCGGTTTGTCGCGCCAGGTGGCGAAGCGCCCGGCCCACATATGCGTCTTGGCGCCGATGGTGGTGCGGCCGCCGAAGTTGGGGATGCTGCCGAAGGCGTAGGGCACCCCGCCCCAGTCCTTCTCCCGGTCGGTGACGGTGTCCAGGTCGCTGAGCCCGTCCACGATCAGCATCCGGTCGTGGTCGACGGCCTCCAGGAGGTCGCGCCGCGGATTGCGCTGCCAGCCGAGGATCACCCAGGTGGCGTCCGGGTGGGCGGTGCGCAGGGCCTTCTCGACGGCGCGGGCGGCGTCCGGCACCGGCACATCGCCCGGTTTGCCGCCCTCGTGCAGCAGATCCATCTTGAAGAGACCGGCCGGGCCCAGCAGCCGGCGCTGGTGGCGGTAGAACGCGGCGGCGACATCGGCGAACACCGCCGTGCGCGGATCGAGCCAGTCGGGGCGCTTGAGACCCGACCAGTTGCCCTGCGGCACCGTCCTGGCTCCGGGGTTGCGGTCGGCGAACCCGTCGGGGACGGTGCCGAAGTAGCCGGGCAGCACCGGGCGCATGCCCAGGGAACGCAGCCGTTCGGTGATCCTGCGCCCCAACTCGGCCCGCTGCTCGATGAGTTCGGTGCTGGTCGGGCCGTCGTAGCCGCTCATGTTCTGCAGCAGCCACCACGGCTGGTGCGAGGGCGCCGGGATCCAGGCGCGGGCCTCGGCGTCGGAGTAGCCGAAGTCGGTCAGCAGCCGGTGATAGACCGCCTCGGACCCGGGCGTGACCAGCACCTCGTTCATCCCGTGCAGCGCGAGGACGTCGATCAGCCGCTCCCAGCGGGCCCAGTCGGCGTACGGGGCGGTGTAGCCGTCGTGGGTGTCGTTGAGGGCGAAGCGGTGCGGGAGCGCGGTGGCGCGTTCGAGGGGCGCGGCCGGTGCGGGCAGCCGGGCGGGCAGCTCCAGCTGGTCGCCGGCCCAGGACAGATGGGCCCGGCAGGTGTACTTGAGATACCAGTGGACGCCGGTGAGCAGAGTGGCGGGGGTGGTGGCGGCCACCGTGATGCGGCCGCGCGCGCCGTCGACCCGGAAACGGTCGCCGGTGCCGTCCCCGGCGAGCGGCACCAGGCGGAACTGGTCGGCGTGCCGGGGCAGCAGCCGGTCGAGCGCCGCCCGCGCGGGCCCGGTGTCGTACGGCGCCGCCCGCGCGCGCCGCAGGACGGGCGCCCCGGCCGCGGCGGCCCCGCCCAGCGCGGCCCTGGCACCGATCGCCCCGGCGGTTCCCAACAGCGCGCGCCTGCTGCGGTTGCGCTCACGCTCTGCGGCCACGGTGTGCCTCCGTCCGTTTTCGGCTGTCCCGTCGTTGTGGTCGTTCGCCGTTGCGCCTGCGGCGGGCGTGGTTTTGTCGGGTGCGGGGACTGCCCTCACGACTCCGTCCTGATGGCAGTCCCCTCCCGTGGGTGGGTGGAAACTGAGTGGGGGTGCGTGTTGAGTGTCCGGTTCCCACGCTGTCGGGTCCACTGGGCGCGCCTGATCGATTACGCCGACCCGCACCCTCTGATTCCCCACTCAACGGGAGGGGCCGGGCCTCCGGACGGAGTCCTGAGGCCCGGAACCGCACCCGACAGCCCCGCGCAGCGGCAACAGCCCGCCGCATGGGGGCACCTCCCACGCCCTTTAGGCAGTGGGGGAGCAACGGCGAGAAGCCCTCACGGCCGGGCGGCCGAAAACGGCGAGCAACCAAGCCGGCCCAAGCCAAACGCAGTGTTCGGCGGAGCCTCACCCGTTCGCCCCCTCCGCTTCACGCGCACGGGCGGCGGGCACGGGAACAGTCTGCCGAGTAGAGAAGGCCAGGTCATTGGGTTCCGCACCCCCGGCCGGGGGTGTCCCAGTACCACCTCCCCACTCCCCATGGAGGGCTCTCATGAGCATGGCACCGACCGCGTCCGCCGCCGTTCACGGCAGCCGCAGCGCTCCTCCCACCACCGATCCGGCGGCCGCCCCCGGCTACACCGCCGTGATCGCCGACACCGAAGAGCAGATCCGCGCCGCGCAGCGGCTGCGCCACCAGGTCTTCGGCGAGGAGATGGGCGCGACCCTGCACTCCCCGCTGGCCGGCCATGACGTCGACGCCGTCGACGACCTCGCCGACCACCTCGTCGTCACCCACACCGCGACCGGCGACGTCGTCGGCACCTACCGGCTGCTGCCGCCCGGCCGCAGCACCCGGCTCTACTCCGACGGCGAGTTCGACCTCACCGCCCTGGACGCGCTGCGCCCCTCCCTCATCGAGGCCGGCCGCTCCTGCGTCCACCCCGACCACCGCGGCGGCGCGGTCATCAACCAGATGTGGGCCGCCCTCGCCCGCTACACCCTGCTCTCCGGCCACCGCTACCTCGCCGGCTGCGCCTCCGTCCCGCTCGCCGACGGCGGCACCGCGGCCGCCCACGCCTGGGCACTGGGCACCACCCGCTACGCCGCACCGCCCGAGCTCCAGGTCACCCCGCACCACCCCTGGCGCCCCACCGTCCCCGTCCCGGACCGCGCCAGCGCCGCCCAGCTCCCCCCGCTGCTCCGCGGCTATCTGCGGATCGGTGCCTGGATCTGCGGCGCGCCCGCCCACGACCCCGAGTTCGACGTCGCGGACTTCTTCGTCGTCCTGGACATGGAACGCCTCGGCGACCGCTACCGCCGTTTCTTCCTGGGGGAGCGGTGAACGGTCCCTGGGACGTCTGGTCCGCCTGTACGCCGGACTGCGCCGGCCACGCCGTGCCGCGGGTACGGGCCACCGAAACCGCCCTGCGCTGCGCCGCGTTCGCCCACGCGGTGCGCCGCGCCCTGACGGACGGCGAGCGGATGGCCGATCCGGTACGGCTGCGCTCGCACGCCCGCGCGCTGCTCACGGCGCTCGGCATACGCAGGGAGGGCGACGCGCGGAGCCTGGCCGCGCCGCTGTCCCCCGGCGGCCCCGGCACCCTGATCGTCGTCAACCACATCTCCTGGCTCGACATCCCCGCGCTGCTCGCCATCGAACCGATGACCCTGCTCGCCAAGCGCGAGGTGGCCGGCTGGCCGGTGGTCGGCGGCCTGGCCCGCCGCGCCGGCACGCACTTCATCGACCGCACCAACCCCCGCCAACTCCCGTACTCCATAAGGGAATTGACCGACCTGCTGGCCTCCGGCCGGTCGGTGGCGGTCTTTCCGCAGGCCACCACGTGGTGCACCGCCGACCAGGGCACCTTCCGTCGCGCCACCTTCCAGGCCGCCATCGACGCGGGCGCCCCCGTCCGCCCGGTGACCATCGGCTACACCCAGCACGGCCTCCCCAGTACGGTCGCCGCGTTCTGCGGCGAGGACACCTTCGCGGCCTCGCTGCGCCGGGTGCTCACCGCCCGCGCGCTGACCATCCGCGTCACCGCACATCCCACGCTGGACGCGGACGGCGACGGGCTCGACCGGCGGTGGCTGGCGGCCCGCGCGGAGACCGCCGTACTGGGCGGACGGATCCGGACCGAGACCGCCGGCGGTGCGCCGGCCCGGGGCCTGCCGGCTCCGCGGCGGGTGCGGGAACCGGTGGCCGGCCGGCATGTTTGAGCAGCTCGACCGGCTCATCGAGCCACTGCTGGGCATGCTGGACTCGCCCTGGCTGTGGCTGATCGTCCTGCTGGTGTCCGCCCTGGACGCGTTGCTGCCGTTCATGCCGAGCGAGAGCACCGTCGTCCTGGTCGCCGTGCTCATCGGCCCCGACCTGCCGCTGCTCGCCCTGCTGGTGGGGGTCGCGGCGGCCGGGGCGCTGGCCGGCGACTGCCTCGGGTACGCCGTCGGGCGGTACGCGGGCCCGCGCGCCACCGCCCGGCTGGTGCGCGGCGAACGCGGCCGGGCCCGTCACGCCCGCGCCCGCGCGATGGTCGAACGGCATGCCGCGCTGCTCGTCGTCGCCGGCCGCTTCGTGCCCGGCGGGCGGGTGGTCTCCGCGCTGTCCACCGGCAGCGTCCACTACCCGCTGCGCCGCTTCGTTGCACTGGACGCGGTGGGCGCGGGGCTGTGGGCGCTGTTCAGCTGCGCGCTCGGCGGTCTCGGCGGTGCGGCCCTCACCGACTCCCCGGCCGAGGGGCTGCTGCTGGTTTCCGGGATCGGGCTGGTGGTGGCGGGCGGTGTGGCCGGTCTGCACCGGCGGGGCGAGCCGGCACGAGGGGGCTCCGGCGGGGGAGCGGCCCCGGGCCGGGCGGCGGACCGCGTCCCCGCCCGGCCGGAGCACTAGGGCCTGTCCGAGATGCGGCTTCGCCCTCGGCCTTCGTCAGGCGCTCGGCACGTACTTGTAGCCGACCCGCCGCACCGTCACGATCGACGCCCGGTGCTCGGCGCCCAACTTGCGGCGCAGCCGGGCCACATGGACATCGACGGTACGGCCGTCGCCGACATGCCCGTACCCCCACACCGTGGTCACCAGCTGGTCGCGGGTGTGCACCCGGTGCGGGTTGCCGACCAGATGGGCCAGCAGCTCGAATTCGAGGTACGTCAGATCCAGCGGCCGGCCCTGGACCTGGACGGTCCGGCGCTCGGGGTCGATCCGCACAATCTCGTCACCGGCCGTCGCTGCTGCTGTCGTTGTCGCCGGCGCCGGGGGCGCCGTCGGCTCGGCGGCCGGCTGTGCGGCGGCGGTCTGTTCGGCCGGTACGAGCACCAGGTAGCCGACCATCGGCGGCTGGCCGGGCAGGGCGGGCAGGCTGTGCGCCGGCGCGGGCAGCCAGGTCGCGCCGGAGTTCAGCAGCTCGGAGACGGGCGGCACCTCGTCGGGAGATACGGCACGCAGTCGGTGGCGGTGCGGGGCCGGAATCTTGGGCGGGACTGCGGTGGCCGTCGCGGAAGGGGCAGGGAGCGTACGGAGGTTCGTCATCAGGGTCAGCTCTTTCGCGCAGTGGGGCGTCGGTCGGGGACGTCGTGCGCGCGGGCAGGGCTGGAGACGCCGGTCAGCGGCGTCGGTGAGGCATGTGCGGGCCCGCGCTCAGTGCGCGCGGCAACACAGACGGTCGAATGCGTGCGCCTGCCGGGACGGCCAGAAAGGCTCGAGGTCGCTGCGACCTGTCGCGGTATCGGTGAGGCTGGCCATGCCCCTATTGAACCAGACAGTCGCTGACCAGGGGAACGGAGTTGCGCGCGTCACTCGTTCCGGCAGCCGGCCGCGACCCCTCCCGGCGCCCCTCACCGTGCCCGTCCCGCCCTCGCCACGCGCGATCCCGCTCCTATCGCGACGCCGAGTGCGAGCGCCGTCACATGGCCCGCGTCGGTGAACGTCCGCCCGGGGCGCAGCACCGGCCGGATGCCCAGCGCCAGCAGCCCGGCCGTCGCCGCGGCCCGCGCGCCGCGGTGCGGGACCGTCGAGGCCAACGCGCCGAGCGTGGCGTAGAAGCCGTAGCTGGCCCCGACGTCGACGGCCCGCGCCGTCGCGTCCGGTGGGCTGTCCCGCACAGCCCTGAGGGCAGGGGAGGCGCTCTTGTGCATCCGGCCGCGCAGGCCCGCGTAGACCAGCAGGCTCGCGCCTATGTGCCCGGCCGCGAACACCCCGGCGGCGCGCCCCGGGCCCCAGCGCACCTCGGCCGTACCCAGCGCGGCGAGCAGTGCGGCGCCGTACGGCAGCGACAGCGGCTCCTCGACGAATGCCGCGCTGGTGACCAGCGTGTGCCATCTGCCGGCCCGCAGACTCTCGACGTTGGTGGAGTTCGCGCGCAGCAGCTCCGTGCGCCGCGCGCGGGGCAGCCGTGCGGTGGCGAGGGCACCCGCCTGCACGGCGCCGACATACAGCGGCGCGACCCAGGGGATCCGGCGTGAAAGGGCGCCGAAGCGGGCGCTCCCGGGGGACTTCGGCGGCATGTCAGGCTCCCGTCGGCAGTCGCTTGCGCCAGTCCAGCGGCGTGATCTCGATGACCTTGTTCGGGTCGCCCTCCCACCGCGCCGGCAGGCCCGCGCCGGTCAGCGCGGCCACCACCGTCCGTCCGACCTCGGCCCACTCCTCGTCGGAGCCGTCATAGGCGCCGTACCGGACCGAGAGGCCGTGGCCGGCGGCGGCCGCCTCGGTGTCCTGGTAGTGGAAGAAGGCGAAGCCCCGGTCGCTGTCGGCGCGCTCGCCGTGGATCTCGGCCAGCCCGCAGCCGCTGCAACAGGTGAAGTTCATCCGCGCCGTCAGCCCTTGGGCGTCGAGGGCGGCGAACGCCTGGGCCACCCGGTCCGCGTCCGTCACCTCGGGCCACTCCGCCTGCTCGGCGAGCCGCTCCTCCCACAGCGGTGCGACGATCCGCCGGGCCTCCTCCATGGTGACCGGGGTTTCGTCCGGATCGAAGGCGTCGCTCACCCCCTGGGCGACCTTGTGGAAGTCCCAGAACCCGGACCGTATTTCCTTACGGGCTGTCTCCTCGGCCCGCGCACGGGTCTCCGGATCCAGACCCGGGGTCGATGTCAGATCCGCCGGCTGCCAGTCGAGCGCCGTACGCCAGGAATCCGCGCCCCGGGCCCAGGCCAGGAACACCTCCACGACCTGCCCGGCATCGGCGGTCTCCGCGCTGAAGTGCCGGTCGGGGCCGCCGTCGCGGTACTCCACCGCGAACGCTCCCGTGCCCTCGCGCCAGGTCTGCACGAACCTGTGGTCCTCTTCGGGGGTCCGCTCGACGACCACGAAATGGTCGTCGTCGGCGCCGATCCGCCGGAGCAGGGCGGTCAACTCGGCTGCGGTCGGACGCGAAAGAACCGGCCCGGTCTCGGTCTTGACGGTGATCGGAAGCATGCCCACAGCGTGCCACCCGCCACTGACAATCGGCGTCGGGCCGGCGTGGTCCGTGCACGCGAAGGGGCCGGACCACACCGGCCCGGCCCCACTCACGCTCTACAACGGAAGGTCTCCGTCTCAGACCTGGCCGCGCCGCTCCAGCTCCGTGCAGCAGGTGTCCACGATCAGCCGGGTGACCACGTACGGGTCGACGTTGGCGTTCGGCCGCCGGTCCTCGATGTAGCCCTTCTTCTCCACCTCGACCTGCCAGGGGATACGCACCGAGGCGCCGCGGTCCGAGGCACCGTAGGAGTACTGGTCCCAGGGGGCGGTCTCGTGCGCGCCGGTCAGCCGGTCCTCGATGCCGGTGCCGTACTGGCGCACGTGCTCCAGCGGCTTGTCGCCCTCGCCCAGCGCCTCGCAGGCCGTGATGATGGCGTCGTAGCCCTCGCGCATCGACCTGGTCGAGAAGTTGGTGTGCGCGCCCGCGCCGTTCCAGTCGCCCTTGGCCGGCTTGGCGTCCAGCGACGCGCTGACGCCGAACTCCTCCGCCGTACGGTGCAGCAGCCAGCGCGCCACCCACATGTGGTCGGAGACCTCCAGCGGCGCCAGCGCGCCCACCTGGAACTCCCACTGGCCGGGCATGACCTCGGCGTTGATGCCGGACAGGCCCAGACCGGCGGCCAGGCACAGGTCGAGGTGCTTCTCGACGATCTCCCGGCCGAAGATCGCGTCGGCGCCCACACCGCAGTAGTAGTCGGCCTGCGGGGCCGGGTAGCCGCCGCCCTCGGGGAAGCCGAGCGGACGGTCGCCCTTGAGGAAGGTGTACTCCTGCTCGATGCCGAAGATCGGCTCCTGGCCGGCGAACTTCTCCGCCACCGGGCGCAGCAGCGCACGGGTGTTGGAGGCGTGCGGGGTGAGGTCGGTGTTCAGCACCTCACACAGGACCAGGACGTGGTCGCCGCCACGGATCGGGTCGGGGCAGCTGAACACCGGCTCCAGGACGAGGTCCGAGGAGTGGCCTTCGGCCTGGTTGGTGCTGGATCCGTCGAAGCCCCATCGGGGCAGCTCGGCGCCGTCCGCGAGGATCTTGGTCTTGGAGCGGAGCTTGGCGGTCGGCTCGGTGCCGTCGATCCAGATGTACTCGGCCTTGAAGGTCACGGGGTCCTCTTACTACGGGTAGGTGCGGGCACGCGTGCGGACGTGCAGCCGCACTCTCGCAACCGGCCGTTTCTCGTCCGTTGCCCGTATGTGAACCGCAGGTTACTCAGTCGGACATGCCCGGTTTGCGCATCTGTTCGACCCTCTATGCCCCGTTAAATCTCCCTGTGACGTTCCCCTGTCCCTCCTGTGACGCTCCTCTCCGCCCGCCCCGTGCCCGCCCCCGTACACGGACCGGCGGCCCGGACCGCGGCGGGGCAGCCCGTCCCCCACTCATGCCTCAACAGCCATGGCTTCATGGCGATTTTGGTCGTGGAAGGCATGAGTGAACCGCTCTAGCGTCAGGGCCATGACCGAGCCGCACGGCAGAACCGACCCGCACCCGCCGCACACCGAACCGCTGTATGTCGACACCCTGCTCACCGCCCTCGCCCGCGATCCGGCCCACCCCGCCGTGATCACCCCGGACGGCGAGACCGTCACCGCCGAGGCCCTGCACGCCACCGTCCACCGCATGGCCGCCGAACTCGCCGAACGAGGCATCGGCCGCGGCCGCACCGTCTCCCTCCTCAGCGGCAACCGCCCCGAAGTCCTCGCCGCGCGCTATGCCGTCAACCTCCTCGGCGCACGCGTCGTCTTCCTCTACGACGGCATGGCCCCCGAGACCCTGGCGCGGGTCGCGGAGAGCGTGGAGACCGCCCTGCTCCTCGTCGACCCCGCCCTGCACGACACCGCCACGGCCCTCCTCGCCCACCTCCCCGGCCCGCGCCCGGAGGTGCTGACCCTCGGGCCGGTAGCGGACGACGAGGTGTCCGCCCTCGGCCCCGACCTGTCGGCCGCCAGCGCCGCCCGCCCGGCCATCCCCGTCCCGAACGCCGCCCGCCCCGAGGACGACTGGTGCATCCGGCACACCGGTGGGACGACCGGTATCCCCAAGGGGATCCGGATGGCGCACGCCCCGTACGCCCGCCTGCTGCGCACCCAGACCCTGGAAGCCGCCGGGGGCCCGCCCCGCTTCCTCGCCTGCACCCCGCTCGCCCACCTGGCCGGGATCATCGCCGACTTCACGCTCGCGGCCGGTGGAACCGTCGTCCTGCACCGCGGCTTCGACCCCGCCGCCGTGCTCGCCGCCATCGCCCGGCAGCGCATCACCCACCTCTGGCTGCTGCCGCCGCTCCTCCACCGTCTCCTCGACCATCCCGACCTCGCCGGCACCGATCTCGGCTCCCTCACCCGCATCACCTACGGCGGCTGCCCGGCCGCACCGGACCGGCTGCGGCAGGCCATGGAGGTCTTCGGCCCGGTGCTGTACGGGTGGTACGGCCAGTCCGAGGCGATGTCGATCACCGAGGCGCGCCCGTCCGACCACACCGCGGCCGGCCCCGGCGGCCGGATCTCCGTCGGCCGCCCGCTGCCCGGAGTGGAGCTCGCCATCCGGGACCCGGACGGGCGGACGCTGCCACCGGGGGAGCGGGGCGAGATCCATGTACGTTCCGCCGGCGTGATGACCGGCTACTGGAAGCAGCCCGAGCGCACCGCCGAAGTGCTGTCCGACGGCTGGCTGCGCACCGGCGACGTCGGTTTCCTGGACGCGGACGGCCGGCTCCACCTCGTCGACCGGCTCAAGGACGTGATCATCGTCGTCGGCGGGCATGTCCCTCCGGCGGAGGTCGAAGACCTGCTGCACACCCACCCGGCGGTCGCGCACTGCGCCGTCTACGGGGTGCGTACGGCGGACGAGACCGAGGAGGTGCACGCCGCCCTCGTCCCCGCCCCGGGGCACCGCGTCGACGCCGCCGAGATCCGCGCGTTCGTCACCCGCCGCAAGGGGGCGATGTACGCGCCGGCCGTGGTCCGGATCCTCGACGACATCCCCCTCACCGCCGTGGGCAAGCCCGACAAGACCCGGCTCCGGGCCGCTGCGGCGGCCTCCTGAAACCGGGCCGCCACGGGGCGGTACCCGACTCGGCGGGCGGGGTCGCCGGAAGGCTTTGCTTCGGGCCCCAAATACCGCCTGGCCAGGGGCTTTTGTCAGTGGTGGCCAGTAGAATGGGAACCAGTCAGTGAGGGTTCACCGTTGCTACAGGAGGTTGCCGATGGCCGCTGCCACACTCATGACGAAACCTCTCCCGACCCACCCGCTGCCCAAGAAGCCACTGCCCGCCGGATGGCCCCGCGAGCGGTACGAATCCCACAACCGCCGGCTGAAGGCCATGCGCCTGGCCATAGCCCTGATGGACACCGGCTGCTACCGCCCCGAGCAGGCGCACAACCGTAAGATCCGGGCCACCGCGGCCGAAATAGGGGTACATGTCCCGTCCGACACCACCTGCCGCCTGGTCCGGGCCCTGATCTACGACAACTGCTGACGGCGCGTCAGCGTTCGTTGAAACGGACCGGCCGGCTCCGGGGGCTTCCCCGGGGCCGGCCGAGGCCGTAGCGCCACTTGAGCCGCACCAGCGCTCGGGCCGGGCCGACGCGTGCCACCGCTCAGGCGGAGGCGTCCCCCGGCGCGTCCGGGCCCCCCGTATCGGCCCCTTCCGCCACCTCGGCCACCTCGGCCGCGCCCACCTCGGCCACTTCCGCCAGTGCCTCCGCCAGCCACTCCACCCAGAACGTCTCCAGGCTGATCCCGGCCCGGAGCACCAGCCGCCGCAGCCGGTCGTCGGCCGATGCCGGGGCCGCGAAATCACGCCGCTCGATCTCGGTGTACTCCGCCAACTGCCGCTGGTGCAGGGCGAGATGCCGTCGCAGCTCGTCATCGAGCCCCTCGCACCCGACCACCGCCGCCGCGCGCAGCCGCAGCAGCAACGCGTCCCGTTGCGGTTTGGGGTCGTGCCTGCCCGACGCCCACTGCGTCAGCTCCGCGCGTCCCGCGGGCAGCACCTCGAACTCCTTCTTCTGCCCGCGGGCCGGCTGATCGCTGGGCAGCGCGCGGATGAACCCGGCCTGCTCCAGTTTGCCCAGCTCGCGATAGATCTGCTGATGCGTGGCGGACCAGAAGTAGCCGATCGACCGGTCGAACCGGCGGGTCAGCTCCAGCCCCGACGACGGCTTTTCGAGCAGGGCGGTCAGGATCGCGTGCGGCAGGGACATAGCTGAATCCTAGGCACGCCGCTCACTCACCGGACGTGCCAGGTCATCCGATGCCGCAGGTCACCCGACGTGCCGGCGCCCCCCGGCGCCGGGTCACAGGGTGGCCGCCAGCTCCGTGCCCTGCTGGATGGCGCGCTTGGCGTCCAGCTCCGCCGCGACATCCGCACCACCGATCAGATGCACGGCCTGCCCGGCGGCAAGCAGCGTCTCGTACAGGTCGCGACGCGGCTCCTGCCCGGCGCACAGCACCACCGTGTCGACCTCGATGACCTCGCGCGTGCCGTCGACCGTCACATGCAGCCCGGCGTCGTCGATCAGGTGGTACTCGGCGCCGGCGACCATGGTGACCCCACGGTGCCGGAGCTCGGTCCGGTGGATCCAGCCGGTGGTCTTGCCCAGCCCGGCGCCGACCTTGGTCGGCTTGCGCTGGAGCAGATGGACGGTACGGGGCGGGGCCTTCCGGCTCGGCGCCTGGAGCCCGCCCGGCGCTCCGTAACCGGTGTCCACGCCCCACTGCCGGAAGAACGCCTCCGGATCCAGGCTCGCCGCCTCCCCGTCATCCGTCAGGAACTCCGCGACGTCGAACCCGATCCCGCCGGCCCCGATGATCGCGACCCGCTCGCCGACCGGCGCCCCGTCCCGCAGGACGTCCAGGTAGCTCACGACCTTGGGATGGTCGGTCCCCGGGATCTGCGGGCTCCTCGGCGTGACACCGGTCGCGAGCACCGTCTCGTCGAAACCGCAGGCCGTCAGCGTCTCGGCGGTGACCGCGGTGCCCAGCCGGACGTCGATCTTCCAGTGGTCGAGCCGGTTGCGGAAGTAGCGCAGCGTCTCGTTGAACTCCTCCTTGCCCGGCACCTTCCGGGCGATGTTGAGCTGCCCGCCGATCCGGTCCGCCGCGTCGAACAGTGTCACCTCGTGCCCGCGCTCGGCCGCGGCCACGGCGCACGCCAGCCCCGCCGGCCCGGCGCCGACCACTCCGACGCGCTTGCGCCGCCGGGTCGGCGCGAGCACCAGCTCGGTCTCGTGGCAGGCGCGCGGGTTGACCAGGCAGGAGGTGATCTTCCCGCTGAAGGTGTGGTCCAGGCAGGCCTGGTTGCAGCCGATGCATGTGTTGATGGCGTCGGCGCGGCCGTCCGCGGCCTTGGCGACGAACTCCGGGTCGGCGAGGAACGGGCGGGCCATGGACACCATGTCCGCGTACCCCTCGGCGAGCAACTCCTCCGCCTTCTCGGGTGTGTTGATGCGGTTGGTGGTCACCAGCGGGACGGTGACCGCGCCCATCACCTGCTTCGTCACCCAGGCCCAGGCGCCGCGCGGCACCGAGGTCGCGATGGTGGGGATCCGGGCCTCGTGCCAGCCGATGCCGGTGTTGATGATCGTCGCACCGGCCGCCTCGATCTCCTTGGCGAGCGTGACCACCTCGGGCAGGGAGGAGCCGCCCGGCACCAGGTCGAGCATCGACAGCCGGTAGATCAGGATGAAGTCCGGGCCGACCCGCTCCCGGACACGGCGGACGATCTCGACGGGGAAGCGGATCCGGTTCTCGTACGAGCCGCCCCAGCGGTCGGTGCGGTGATTGGTCGCAGCGGCGATGAACTCGTTGATCAGATAGCCCTCGGAGCCCATGATCTCGACACCGTCGTAGCCGGCCAGCTTCGCCAGCCCGGCGGCCCGTACGAAGTCCTCGATGGTCTGCTCGACCTCGGCATCGCTCAGGGCGTTCGGCACAAAGGGGCTGATGGGGGCCTTGATGGCGCTCGGGGCGACCAGGTCCTCGTGGTACGCGTACCGGCCGAAGTGCAGGATCTGCATCGCGATCTTGCCGCCCTCGCGGTGCACCGCGGCGGTCACCGCCCGGTGCTGCTCGGCCTCGGCCTCGGTGGTCAGCGCGGCGCCGCCGGACCAGGGGCGGCCGGTCTCGTTCGGGGCGATGCCGCCGGTGACGATCAGGCCGACGCCGCCACGGGCGCGCTCGGCGTAGAACGCGGCCATCCGCGCGAAGCCGTTCTCGGCCTCTTCGAGCCCGATGTGCATGGATCCCATGAGCACACGGTTCGGCAGCGTCGTGAAGCCCAGGTCGAGGGGGCTCGTCAGGTGCGGGTACGGGCTCATCCGGGGGCCTCCTTGCGCGGCGGTCGTCAGGGAAGGTTCTAGACCACCCGGCCGCCATTCTGCAACTAGTTGCATAAGGACGTCGCCGGTCGCGACGAAGGTCACATCGCCGGGGTGCGGGCAGGGGGCGCGGGCGCGGGGTGCGGGCGGGACGCGGGGAGCGGTCGCGGCGGGGAGCGCCGGGGAGACCGGATCCGCTCCGGGCCTGGCAGCGCCGTCGCCACTTGACCACTCCGCGGCCCGACTATGCCGCCCGGCCGGGTGTGACGTATCACAGACAACACGTCACCGCTATGGGAGCTTCAACTGTGCTTCAACTGTGGTTGCCGGTAAGGGAGTTACCGGCGGTCGGTCCGGTACGTGGAGAGGAACGAATGAGCACCCTGGAAGCCCTGACGCTTGATCACGTGGTGGACACGGATCGGTACCCCCTGTCGGCACTCGACGGCGCCGAAGGACAGGCGGTGATCACCCGCGCCCGGCGCGAGCTGTCGACACTCGGCTGCACCGTCCTCCCGGACTTCATCCGCCCGTCGCTCCGCGATGTCCTGCGGCAGGAGTGCTCGGCGATCGCCCCGCGCGCACACTTCGACGTCGAGACCGTAAATGTCTACAACATCGCGGTGGACGAAAATCTGCCCCAGGACCACCCGGGCCGGCTGCCCTTCGAACGCGGCAACGCATTCGTCGCGCGGGACCGCATCCCCGCGAACTCCCTCATCAGCCAGCTCTACTCCGCCGAGGTGTTCCAGCGCTTCATCGCCCGCTGCTTCGCTCTCCCGCAGCTGCACGAACTGGCGGACCCGCTCTCCGGCCTGGTCCTCAACGTCGTCGAGCCGGGCAAGGAACACCCCTGGCACTTCGACACCAACGAGTTCACCGTCAGCATGCTCACCCAGGAGCCGCAGGACGGCGGCGACTTCGAGTACTGCCCCAACATCAGGTCAGCACAGGACGAGAACTTCGCCGACGTACGGGACGTACTGGCCGGCCGCGGCGACCGGCTGGTCCGGCGCCTTCCCCTCCGCCCCGGTGATCTGCAACTGTTCAAGGGCCGCTACTCGTTGCACCGGGTGAGCCCGGTACGGGGCGAGGCCGCGCGCCACTCGGCGATCTTCGCCTACAGCGAGCGCCCCGGCGTCATCGGCAGCGTGGCCAGGACCCACCAGCTGTTCGGCCGCGTACTCCCCGAACACCTGGCGGCCGAGGGCCGTTCCGTACGGGGTGACCAACTGCTGGATTAGCGACACCGGCCACGAGCCATCCACACCTACAGGGCCCTGTGCCTCCAGGACCCTGTGCCTCCAGGGCCGCACGGCCACGCCCCCAAGAGCCAACCCACACATCCCGCCCACATCCCGCACCCAGCCGAATCGAGACCGTACGTGAACAACGCCCAGGGATCAGCGCCCACGGCCACCGACCCCACGTCCTCCGGCCCCACCTTCAGCCACGAGAACACCCTCCCGCGCGTCCCCCTGCCCACCCTGGAGGCGAGCTGCGAGCGGTTCCTCGCCTGGTGCGCGCCGCTGCTGACGGCCGACGAGCGGGCGGCCACCGAGGCGGAGGTGGCCGCCTTCCTCCGCCCCGACGGCGCCGGCCGGATGCTCCAGGCCGCGCTGGAGGCGTACGACGCCACCGACGGCGTGCACAGCTGGCTCGACACCTTCTGGCCGTACCGCTACCTGGGCCGCCGCGACCGGATCGCCCTCAACGCCAACTTCTTCTTCCTCTTCCAGGACTCCGGCCAGTCGCAGCTGGAGCGGGCGGCCGGCCTCGTCGCCGGCGCCGTCCACTACAAGAAGCAGCTCGACCAGGAACTCATCCCCCCTGTCGTGCAGCGCGGCCGGCCCCAGACCATGGAGCAGAACAAGTACCTCTTCTCCACCACCCGCATTCCCGGCCCGCAACAGGACACCGTCCGCGCGCCCTACACCGAGGAGCAGCCCGGCCCGTCCGACGCCCGCCACATCGTCGTCTTCTTCCGCGGCGCCATGCACAAGCTCGACGTCCTGGGCACGGACGGCGTACCGCACAGCCTGGACGACCTGGAGGCGGGCCTGAACGCGGTCATCAAGGCCGGCGCCGAGCCCGCCGACGCGGCGTCCTCCGTCGGCCACCTCACCACCATGGCAAGGGCGGAGTGGGCAGCCACCCGCGAGTCCCTCCGCACGTACGACCCCCGCAACGCCACCACCCTCGACGACATCGAAACCGCCCTCTTCTGCGTCTGTCTGGAGGACTTCGCCCCCGCCGACACCCAGGAGGCGTGCGACAACCTCCTGCACGGCGACCGGGGCAACCGCTGGTTCGACAAGGCCGTGTCCTTCATCGTCTTCGCCGACGGCCGCGCGGGCATCAACGTCGAACACTGCGAACTGGACGGCACCACCGTCCTCAGCTTCGTCGACGCCCTCCTGGGCACCCCGGCACCGGAGCACTCCCGCCTGTCCGGAGCCCGCTCCCAGGGCCTGCCCGCCCTGGAACCCCTCACCTTCACCCTGGACGACGACCTCCGCGCCCAGGTCCGCTCCGCCGCCGAAGCCTTCGCCGCATACGGGGAGGCCACCGCCACCACCACCGTCTCCTTCGACGACTTCGGCGCCAACACCGCCAAGGCACTCCGCGTCTCCCCGGACGCCTTCGTCCAGCTCGCCTACCAACTCGCCCACCAGCGCGCCAAGGGACACCTGGGCGCCACATACGAATCGATCGCCACCCGCCAGTGGCGCCGCGGCCGCACCGAGGCCATGCGCGTCGTCACCCCCGAGATCCAGGCGTTCGTGGCCGCGATGGAGGACCCGGCGGCCGACCCCGACACCCGCCGCACCACCTTCCGCGCCGCCGCCGAAAAGCACGTCGCCCGCGCCAAGGAATGCCAGGCCGGTGACGCCCCCGAACAGCACCTCTGGGAACTGGAACTCATCCAGCGCCGCCGCGGCGCCGAACTGGGCGTCACCGAACAACCGGCCCTCTACCGCACCCCGGGCTGGCTGACCATGCGCGACGACTACCTGAGCACCAGCTCCGCCCCCTCGGCCCACATCCAGTACTTCGGCTTCGGCTCCACCAGCAGCCGCTGCATCGGCGTCGCCTACGTACTCCTCCCCGAACGCTTCAACGTCTACCTGAGCACCCCCCTCCCGGTAGCCGCCCCAATGCACACCTTCGCCGACCACCTCCGCGCCGCGGTGACCGAACTCCGCGAACTCCTGGCATGAGCAACGAGCCCCGTCACCGCCGCAGGGGCGGTGACGGGGCTCGCGGCCGGGCAGCCACAGACGTTGGGGCCTTGGCCCCTGTCAGGCGAGGCTTTCCAGGCCGAGCTTGGCCAGTCGCGAACGGATGGCGTTGGGCTTCCGGCCGAAGTGCTTCCCGAGGGTGTCGAAGTCCCGCTCCCCATCCTGGTAGAGCGCCAGGAGACGAGCGTCGTCCTCCGGTGACCAGGGATGCCCCATCCGCGGATAGCGCGCACGCAGCTCTTCCGGCGACGCCCGCCTCCTGCCGGGCTCGCCCTGAGGGCAGACGGACTCGATGATGTCCAGCGGGAACTCTCCGACGTGGGTGCCCGCGAGCCAGAGGTTCAGGTGGTCGTCGTCGAACGTGATCCGGTCGGCCTGGACAGTGGCCGCCCGTCGAAGGACGTCGTTGTCGTTCGGGTCCTGGTGATAGTCGGTGAACGTCAGACGGAACGTGGTGCGCACAGTGGAATCCCCCATAGCACCATCCTGACGCGACCGTTGCCTACCCGGAAGATCGTTTTTCGCCGTGCCCGCCGCGGCAGCGCGGCATCAGGACCGCCCGACCACAACACGACGGCGACGGCGGAGAGACGCCGGCCGCAGCCCGACCCGCCCCACAGAAAAGGCCGTCGGCCGCGCCTTCCGAGAGCGGAAGAACACGGCCGACGGCCCAGAGCCTGCCAGGAGAGCGAAAACCCGCTCTGACCTGTGGGGTTCTTAGATGTCGAAGTATGGCTAGAGGAAAGCGTTGACCTGGGCAGATGCATATTGATCGACCAGGCCGGTGCACAACCGGTGCACACCGCGGTGAGTGGGCGCCAGGGCCAGGGTACAGACGACCTCGCCTGGTTCAAGTTCAAGAGCAGCTACAGCATGGGTTACGGGGTGATGGCGTCGCGGGCGCCGGGAGCGCCGGCTCGGTCCACGTCCGGGACGCAAAGGACACCCAGCGGGAAGGATGGGTGCTACGCCTCGCGGCCTGGTCGAGTTCGTAGGGTTCGCTCGCCACGGATAGTGCCACCGCATGGGCCAAGTCATGTGCCTGCGGTCCACTTGCGATGGACTGCGGGACGCCGATGTCAGGACCCGGACAGCATGGCCGCGGCCTGGTGGCGGATCCACTGGTCCACGCCGGAGCGCAGCGCGGTGTTGTCGGCCAGGATGTGCTCGAACTCCGGCCAGAGTGCCCGTGTGCGTTCCACGGTCTGCGCGGCGATGGAAGGGAGGTCCGCATGGGTGTACCCCATGTGGTGGTCCAGGCGGGACTGGAGCCGTTTGAATGTACTGACCCCTACGTCTTCGAAGCGCTTGCTGCCGCCGAACTTCAGGCCGAGGTCCTCGGGTTCGTCGGCGGGGGCGTAGGGGACCGTGGACACGAGGTCGTAGACGGGGGAGAGGGCCGGCACTCGGCGGTCAGCGTAAATCAGTGACCAGTTCTTCAGGTGGGCGTCGCCGTTCCCGACGGCCGTCGAGAAGGCGATGCGTCGGACGGCCTCGCGCAGGCCCGCGGAATCCTGGCCACGGTAGGCGAGAGCGGCGATGCTCTCGAAGGTGCCCTCGTACTTGGCCTGTGGGTACTTGTCCCGGATCTGGGCGAAGTCCTCAATGTGGACCGGGGTTCGGTGTGCGTCGGGCAGTCGGTCGAAGCGGCGTACCGCGTATGCCCACTCCTCGTCGTTGGGCCACATGCGCGGTGGCACTCCGTCGAGCTCGTCACGATGTATGAGGCGTACGTCGGGGGCGTCGACGCCCACGGCCCGGGCCAGGGACATAATGGCGAACTCGTTGCGCGGCACGTCGGGATGGCGGTAGTCGGGGAACTTGACTAGCCAGTCGCCGTGCTGACCGGCGGCGGGCACGGTGAGGCGGTCGCCCTGGGCCAGCATGGAGAACTTGAGCGCGACGCCGGCCAGGGAGAAACGCCAGGGTGAGTCGGAAGGAAGGGAGTAGGCCCCGCTGCCGCTGCCCTCGCTTTCGACCCACTCCCAGTCCTCGTCCGGACCGTCGGCCAGCATGACCTGGACCGCGCCCGGAAGGTCGTGGCCGACCTGGACGAGTAGCTCCATTTCCCGGTCGAGTGACACCCCGCGGTCGTGGGCGATCCACTCGCGTAGCGGGCCCTCGGGGAGCAGGTTGGAGAACCACTTCGGCAGGCGGAGGGCGGAGGCGTACGGCTTGGTCAGTCCCTCCTCGAAGCGCAGGCCGAGTACGGGCCGCAGCGGGGAGTCCAGGTACGACTCGCTGAGGACGAAGCGCGTGTGGTCGCCCTTCTGGCAGAGGGTGCCGATGCGGCGCCCGTGCAGGAGGACCGCGAAGAACTTCTCCGGCAGTGGTGTCATTCGGCCAAGTCGTCCAGTTCGTCCAGGTCGAGAGAGTCCAGGGAGGGGGTGTCCTCGTAATTCCACTCGGCCATGCGGTTCAGGAATTCCTGCAGATGCTTGGTGATCGACTCCTGACGCTTAGTCAGGAAACTGTTCCGGTTGTCGTTCAGTATGTCGTCGATCATGGAGTCGTCGAGGCAGTGGGAGGCCAGGACCGCGTTCCACGTCCTGTCGTCCAGATCAATCGGCCTCTGCCCGAGCAGTATCGGAATCTCGTCGACGGGATCGGTGGAAGTGGGCAGGAACAGTCGGTTGGAGGCGAGGAGCTGCTGCTGCGGTGTGAGGCCGCGAGGGTAGATCCGGTGGGCGGCCATGGCGGCGGTCGATTGGTCGCCGAGCAGGGTAGCGAGGTCCTGCGCGTCGAACCGTTGGCCGGTGACCAGAGAACGTGGACCGAGCGACCACCATGCGCTGAGTACCACCTTCGCGGTGGCTTCGTTGGTCTTGAAACGTACGGCGTTGGGCGGAGAGGTGGGGGCGTCGGCCATCGCTGCGATGAGTCCATGGATGGAACCGCGCTCGTCGCCCTGCTTGATTCGGGCCGAAAGCACCCGGCCGACCTGGGTGAAGCTGCCCTTGAACACAGCCGGGCCGGCCACCGCCACACGCCAGTACAGCCGGCGCAGAAGGCGCAGGGTGTTCTCCTGCGGTTCGGGGAAGTGGGCGAAGAAGCGGGTGAGGACGACGAGGAGGGCCCGATAGGCGAGGAGTGAGAGGTGCGGCACGCCGGCGTGCGTCTGCAGGAAGCCGACGGCGCGGACGAGAGCCTCCTCCCCCTCGGCATACGCGGTGTCCCGCTCCTCGCCGGGGAACTCTCGCACCGCACGCCGCCCACTTTCCTCGAACTCGTTGCGGATGTCCCGGGCCGGGTCGGGCGCCCGCCGGGCGAGGATCGAGGCGAGCACCGTGTCGTCGTCGATCGTGCCGAAGCCGGTGCGGTCGGCGACGCGGTCGGCGATGCGGGAGAGAGACAGGCGGTTCTGGTGACCTTCCTCGGGACCGGCGAAGAGAGCGGAAAAGATCTCGGCCCGGCTCAGCCGCTTTCCGTAGTTGTTCATCCGGTCAAAGATGTCGGTCAGGATCTTCTCGTCGTCCTGCCGGACTAGGTACGCCGGAACCTTGAACTGCCGCAGGATCTTGGCCACCCGTTCGGCCTCGTCGAAGTACTCGAAGGCGGCCTGTCCCTCGCCGCGGAACCAGCCGATGAGGACCTTGAGGTCAAAAAGGACGGGGAGCGGGATGTGCTGCGGCTCAAGAGTCTTGGGCTGGGGTACGAACTCCTTCGCCGCGAGGTCGTAGTACACGGAGAACGGGGTGTGTGGGTTGCCCTGCGGGGACAGGGCGTTGGCCAGACTGGTGATGCGCTGCTGGCCGTCGACCACCCAGAGTGTCTCCTCCGAAGCGGGGGCTTCGATCTTGAGCCGGCCAAGGGTCAGGGTGTCCGCGGGCGAGCGCCTGACCCAGAGGAGGAGGCTGCCGATCGGATAGCCCTTGATGATGCTGTCGAAGAGCCGGATGACGTCCTGTGTCCCCCAGCGGAAGTCCCGCTGGAAATGCGGAACGCGGATTTTTCCGCTCCAGGCGTGAGTGATCAAGTCTTCGAGGTCGTACGTCGTCGCGCTGGGCTGTGTTTCGAGACCCGCGGTGCCCATGCTCATCGCCCCTCCGGCTAACTGTGTGTCATTAGCGTGACCGAACTACCCATGATCGGCAATCGAGTTGGCGTTATTGATCCAGTTCCGGGGGGCGTGGGCGCAGGGGAAGCAGGCCGGGCCCGGCCATGTGGTCCCGCAGATAGGGGGCCGCCGATGTACTCCGTCGCTGGCCACGGCTGCAGGGCCCTCCGGATCGGCATCCAGGAACGCGGCGATTTGCGGCCCCCAGATCGTCTTCAGGGCTCTCCGTCTCCTGCGCCAATCGCAGACGGCTCTCGGAGTCTCGGAGTGACGGCTTGATCACCTTCACGACGCTCGACCCGCCGCCCCGCGACTCCCCGGAAGACACCTGGTGGGTCCCGCCATGACCGATCCTGTCGAGCAGTTCGACGTCGCTGAGCTCAGTCGGATTCTCGGGGCTCAGCAGGGCCACTTTCACGTGAGTAATGTCCCTTCGGTCAGATCGGCCACATGTTTCTGACTGAACGGTAGTAGGCCGAAGGCCCATGCATGCCTGTTCCAGCATGACGGGGTCTGACGTGTCCGTCGGCGCCTACGCGGAAGCGATGAGCCGGTCACGCCCTTGTCCGCAGCTGCCGGCACTCCCCACCAACAGGCGCGCCCGGGGCTTCTCCCCGTGGCCGCCGGGGGACGCGTGCGGTGAGGTTGGGTACGCGCGGGGCCGAGCCCACTCCTCAGCCTCCTGCCTTTCGTCGCGGGGGAGGCCGCCGGGTACTCGCTTCCACAGGAGTGCCTCGGCATCGCACGCGGACGGCAGAAGCATGGTGCCGCGATCAGCCCGCGTTACAGTCACCTGTGCCGAGCTGAGCGCGTCGTGGACAGCCACCCGCCTTTTGCTCCAACCGGGGGAGCGGCTCACGGAGAACCTCGTCCGCCATGTCGGATTCCAGGGTCAGCTTCAAGCCCTGACTCTCTGGCTGTGCTTGTGCCACACCAAGAAGGGCGCTATTGAGCTGACTCTCCTGGAAGCTGCTTGCCAACACATGGGCTACGCGCGCTTCTAGACGGCGCTGGTGGGGGGTTGGGGAGTCCTCGACAGAGGACGCAAGAAGACCACCGCCAGCGCCTTTCATCGCTACCTCAGCGGCAGGCAACAAGTCTCGCTTGACGGCTGGAAGGAGGCGCGCCTCCCTGTTGGGTAACGCGCGACAACACCGGATCCAGCCGCTGCTGGCACGGTGGTCGGTGGTTGTGCCTACAGTGCTTGTTACAGCTGAGAGAGTTCCGGGGGTTTTTGTGCCGCGTGTGGTGGGGGTGCACGGGATTGGCAAGCAACTGTTAGGTGAGGGCACGCTGTTGAAGGAGTGGCAGCCTGCTATGGCCGATGGGTTGCGCCGCGCGGGGGTCGGCGACGCCGTGTCCGAGTTGGATTTGGCGATGGCGTTCTATGGGGACTTGTTCCGACCGGCTGGGCAGTATCTCGCGGTTGGGGATCCTCGCTTCACGGCCGCCGATGTGGACGAGGGTTTCGAGCAGGAGCTGCTGCTGGCTTGGTGGCGTGCGGCGGCCGAGACCGACCCCGGCGTGGTGCCTCCTGGTGCGGACACTCTCGTTGCGACGCCACGCTCGGTGCAGGCTGCGTTGCGGGCCCTGTCGGGGTCGCGGTTCTTCGCCGGTCTCGCCCTGCGCTCCATGGTCTTCGACTTGAAACAGGTCCACCGTTACCTCCTCGACGCCGAGTTGCGGACCCAAGCCCGTACTCGGGTGATCGATGCCATCGGGGAGGACACCCGGGTGGTGGTGGCGCACTCCCTGGGCTCGGTGGTCGCCTATGAGGCGCTGTGCGCCCTGCCCGGCCATCGGGTGCGGGCCTTGGTGACCCTGGGGTCTCCGCTGGGCATCCCGAACTTGATTTTCCATCGGCTGGAGCCCCGGCCGGTCGAGTTGGGCCGCGCGGCGCAGGGGGTGTGGCCGGGTGGGCAGGGCCTGGTGTGGACGAACATCGCTGATGAGGGCGATGTGGTCGCGCTGGTGAAGGAGCTGCGTCCGGCGTTCGGTGAGGGCCTGCGTTCGGCGCGGGTGCACAACGGTTCCCACGCGCATGATGCGACCATTTATCTGACCGATGAGTTGTGCGGGCGCGCGATCGCGGAAGGGCTGGCATGACCGCTCTGCACAGCGACGGTGCGGGTACGGAGGAGCCGCGCCGGTTCCTGATCGCCACCGCCGTCTCCCGGTACCCCAATTCCCCTGATTTGGACCGGCGGGAGCTGGTCGACGCCCGTGAGCGCGTCATCGAGCTGTTCACGGGCGAGCTGGGCTACCAGCACTACACCGGCCTCGGGCTGGACCCCACCGGCACCCAGCTGACCGGCCAGTTGAACGCGTTCTGCGCGTCTCCGGACCGTCGCGAGGACGACGTGATCGTGGTCTACCTGGCATGCCATGGCGAGGTCCTCGACGAGGGCGGCGAGTACGTCTTGTTGACCGCCGAGAGCGACGGGGACAATATCGCCGGTACCTCATTGCCCGCCGTAGAGCTGGCCCGCAAAATGCTGGTCGGAACGAAGGTACGGCGGCTGATGCTGTTGCTGGACACCTGCTACTCCGGGCAGGGAGGCAACGAACTGGCCGCAGCCGCCCTGGGGCGCATAGGCGCGAAGTGGGGACAGACCACCGGTTCGGGGCTGGTGGTGGTCTCCTCCGCCCAGCCGCACCAGCAGGCCAAGGCCGGCGCCTTCCCCCACCTGCTCACCGAGGCCGTGGCCAGCCAGGCCACCGCCGGGCACGGCCCGGATACGTTGTCGGTGTCCGCTGTGGTGCAGCAGATGAACGACCACCGTGACCGGCCCACGTACCAGCGCATCGGCCTGGCCCTGATCGGGCTGACCGGGGAGCCGCCCGCCTTCCTGCCCAACCCGCGTCACAGCACCCGGCTAACCGACGTGGACCTGGCCGTCCAGCAGGCCGCCGAGTTCGACGAACAGGCCCGGCGGCGCGCCACCGAATTCACCACCCGCCTGCTGGTGCGCGCCATGGGCTACCACGGCGATGCCTCCCAGGGCTGGTGGTTCTGCGGCCGCCACGCAGCCCTGGACCACCTCGCGAACTGGCTCCGATCGCCCGGCACCGGCAGCGAATCGACGTGCCGGGTCGTCACCGCGGGCCCCGGCTCGGGCAAGACCGCCGTACTCGGCCTGATCGCCGCCCTGGCCCATCCCGAACGCCGCCGCACCGTCCCCATCGACTCCCTCAACCTCGCCCCCCAGTTGATCCCCGAGGAAGGCGCGCTCGACGTCTCCGTCTACGCCCAGAACCTCACCGACACCGACGTGCTGCACGCACTGGCCGCCGCGGCCCACGTGCATGCCGACACCGTCGGCGAACTGCTCGAAGCCCTGGGCGCACGACAGGGCGAGCGGCCGTTCACCGTCCTCATCGACGCCCTGGACGAGGCCGCCACACCCGACACCCTGTGCTCACAGATCTTGCGCCCCCTGATCGACCACTCGGACGGCCGCATGCGCCTCCTGCTCGGCACCCGCCCGCACCTCCTGGACCGCCTCGGCGTCACCCTCAAGCACCACTCCACCAGCGAGCAGGTCGTCGACCTCGACGACCCCCGCTACGCCGACCCCGAGGCGCTGCAGGCCTACACCGTCTACAACCTGCTCGAAGCCCACCGCACCTCTCCCTACAGCCGGCACCCCGAAGCAGCAGCTCCGGTCGCCCAAGCGGTCGCCGCTGCCGCCGGAACGTCGTTCCTCGTCGCCCGCATCGCCGCCGGCACCCTCGCCGCAGCCGACGACGTCATCGCCGACCCGTCGGACCAGCAGTGGCAGAACAGCCTGCCTCGCCTGCCTGGACAGGCCATGCACGACGACCTCACGCACCGCCTGGGCCCGGACGCGCAACGGGCCGCGGACCTCCTGCGCCCCCTGGCCTTCGCCGAAGGCCAGGGTGTGCCGTGGGAAGACATCTGGGCCCCGCTGGCCTCCGCGATCTCCGGCCGCACCTACACCGACGAAGACCTCCTGTGGCTGCGCGACACGGCCGGTTCCTACGCCGTGGAAGCCACTGAATCCGGCCGCTCCGCCTACAGGCTCTACCACCAGGCCCTGGCCGAGCATCTGCGCGACGGCATCGACCCGCAAGCCGTGCACGCGGCGTTCACCGACGTCCTGACCGACCGCGTGCCCTACCGCGCCGACTCGACCCGCGACTGGTCCCGCGCACACCCCTACACCCTCAACTACCTTGCCACCCACGGGGCCGCAGCCGGACGCCTCGACGAGACCGTCACCGACACCGAATACCTCGTCCACGCCACCCCCCGCGGCCTCACCCCACACTTGCACCACGCCCGCACCGAGCGTGCCCGGCTGACGGCAGCGGTCTACCGCGCCTCCATCAGCATCCACGGAACCGCCACCGCGGCTGTCCGCAGACAGGTACTCGCCCTGGACGCCGCGCGGGCAGGTGCCAACTCCTTGCAGCAGCAGTTGGCCGACCACATCCCGGAGGGGAACTGGGCGCCCCGGTGGGCCACGGGAAGCAACTTTTCCCCGGCGTTGCGCGACACCCTGACCGGCCACGAGGACAGGGTGAGAGCGGTGGCGTGTACCAGCCTGGGCAGCAGGCCGGTCGCGGTGACCGGCGGCGACGACGGGACGCTGCGGGTGTGGGACCTGGCCGCGGGTACGGCTGTCGGCCAGCCCCTGACCGGCCATGAGGGCAAGGTGCTCGCGGTGGCATGCACGAAGCTCGACCAAACCCCCGCCGCCGTGACGGGCGGCGATGATGGAACGGTGCGCATATGGGACTTGGTTTCCGGCACCGCCCTGGGGCGCCCCCTGACCGGCCACGACGGCAAGGTGTTGGCGGTCGCGTGTACGTACCGGGAGGGCGCGCCCATCGCGGTGACCGGCGGCACTGACGGCACCGTACGGGTGTGGGATCTGGCCTCCGGTACGCCCCTCGGCGATCCCCTGACCGGCCACAGAGGCGAGGTGTTGGCGGTCGCGTGTACATACCGGGAGGGCGCGCCCATCGCGGTGACCGGCGGCACTGACGGCACGGTACGCGCGTGGGATCTGGCCTCCGGAACACGGCTCGGTTCCCTAAGAAGCCTCGGTGCCCCGACCGGTCACGACGGCAGGGTGTACACGGTGGCTTGCACGATCGTGAACGGCAGGCCCGTTGCGTTGACCGGCGGCGAGGACCACAAGGTCCGCGTGTGGAATCTGGCCTCCGGTACCTCTCTCGGCAAACCCCTGACCGGCCACGACGACTGGGTGCGAGCAGTGGCGTGGTCGGGCAATTCGGTCGCGGTGACCGGCAGCAACAGGACGGTACGCCTGTGGGATCTGCCCTCTCGTACCCGCATCGGACAGCCAATGGTCGGCCACAACGACTGGGTGAACGCGGTGGCCTGTACGAGGCTGGACGACACCCCTGTAGCCGTAACCGGCGGCGGCGAGGGCAAGGGGACGGTCCGGGTATGGGACCTCACCTCCAGCACTCCTCTGGGCAATCCACTCACCGGCCACGAGGACTGGGTGTACGCCGTGGCGTGCACAAGCCTGAACAACAGACAGGTCGCGGTGACCGGCAGCAGTGACGCGACCGTACGGGTGTGGGACCTGACCTCCGGTACCCCTGTCGGCAGGCCCATGACCGGGCACGACGGAACGGTGTACGCGGTGGCGTGCACGAGCCTGAATGGCAAGCAGGTCGCGTTGACCGGCGGCGAGGACCACAAGGTGCGCGTGTGGGATCTGGCCTCCGGTACCCCCCTCGGCAAAACCCTGACCGGCCACGACGATTGGGTGCGCGCGGTGGCGTGCGCGTGCTGGCAGGGAAGGCCGCTCGCGGTGACCGGCGGACAAGACGGGACGGTGCGAGGTTGGGATCTGGCCTCCCGTACGTCCCTCGGTCCTCCCATGAAAGGTCACGAGGGCTGGGTGCGCGCGGTGGCGTGCGCGAGCTGGCAGGGAAGGCCGCTCGCGGTGACCGGCGGGGGCGACGGGAGGGTGCGCTTATGGGATCTTCCCTCCGGCAAGCCCATCGCCTCGCCCCTGGAAGGACACGACGGCGGAGTGTTCGCGGTGGCGTGTACGAGCCTGGACGGCATGCCGGTCGCGGTAACCGGCGGCGGTGACGGGAAGGTGCTGGCTTGGGACCTGCTCTCCGGCAAGCCCCTCGGCCAGCCCTTGATCGGTCACAACGGCCCGGTGGTCGCGGTGGCGTGCACCGTCCGGCACGGCACCCCGATCGCGGTTTCAAGCGGCGGTGAGCTCGATGGGACGGTACGGGCGTGGAACCTTCGTACAGGCGAGCCCACCGGGCTCCTGGCAGCGAGCAGTCCTCAGGCCGTCGCCCTTACGGCCGAAGGGGATCTCGTACTGAGCATGGGCGCCGATGTAGCGGTCTTTGGGCGGCGTCCGCCACGTGAGCCGCGCTAATTCGGGTGCGCTCTTCTTCCGCAATGGTGGCGCACGGCCCCCGGGCAGCAATCGCCAAGGCACGCGAGATCGTGAGCATCCTGCGGCAGTAGTGCCGCCTTTCACTTCAGTCTTGCGAATCCACCTCAACACGCCGAGGTTGCCCACCAGGCTGACAGCGCAGCAGTCCGCAAGACACCCGATCAAGACCGTCGCCACCAATCGTCAAAAGACCAGGTCAGCGACCCCACAGGATCATGCAAGTGAGGGCCGCCATCTCCTCGGAGATGGCGGCCCTCACTCTCGCATCTGATTGCCAGTCAGGCTTCCGGAGCCTGGCCCCAGGTCACCCGACCCCCTCTTTAGATGTCGAAGTACAGCTCGAACTCGTGCGGGTGCGGCCGCAGCTGGATCGGCGCGATTTCGTTGGTGCGCTTGTAGTCGATCCAGGTCTCGATCAGGTCGGAGGTGAAGACGCCGCCCTGCTGGAGGTACTCGTTGTCGTCCTCGAGGGCGTCGAGGACGGCCGGGAGGGAGGTGGGGACCTGGGGGACGCCCGCGTGCTCCTCGGGGGCGAGCTCGTAGAGGTCCTTGTCGATCGGCTCGGCCGGCTCGATCTTGTTCTTGACGCCGTCCAGGCCCGCGAGGAGCAGGGCGGAGAAGGCGAGGTAGGGGTTCGAGGACGGGTCCGGGGCGCGGAACTCGACGCGCTTGGCCTTCGGGTTGGAGCCCGTGATCGGGATGCGCATGGCCGCGGAGCGGTTGCGCTGCGAGTAGACCAGGTTGACCGGGGCCTCGAAGCCGGGGACCAGGCGGTGGTACGAGTTCACCGTCGGGTTCGTGAAGGCGAGGAGGGAGGGGGCGTGCTTGAGGATGCCGCCGATGTAGTAGCGGGCGGTGTCCGAGAGGCCCGCGTAGCCCTGCTCGTCGTAGAAGAGGGGCGCGCCGCCCTGCCACAGGGACTGGTGGACGTGCATGCCGGAGCCGTTGTCACCGAAGATCGGCTTGGGCATGAAGGTCGCGGTCTTGCCGTTGCGCCAGGCGACGTTCTTCACGATGTACTTGAAGAGCATCAGGTCGTCGGCGGCGGCGAGCAGCGTGTTGAACTTGTAGTTGATCTCGGCCTGGCCGGCGGTGCCGACCTCGTGGTGCTGGCGCTCGACCTGGAGGCCGGACGCCTCCAGCTCCAGGGAGATCTCGGCGCGCAGGTCGGCGAAGTGGTCGACCGGCGGGGCCGGGAAGTAGCCGCCCTTGTAGCGGACCTTGTAGCCGCGGTTGTCCTCGAGGGCGCCGGTGTTCCAGGCGCCGGCCTCGGAGTCGATGTGGTAGAAGGACTCGTTCGACTTCGTCTCGAAGCGCACGCTGTCGAACACGTAGAACTCGGCCTCGGGGCCGAAGTACGCGGTGTCCGCGATGCCGGTGGAGGCGAGGTAGGCCTCGGCCTTCTTGGCGATGTTGCGCGGGTCACGGCTGTACTGCTCGCCCGTGATCGGGTCGTGGATGAAGAAGTTGATGTTGACGGTCTTGTCGCGGCGGAACGGGTCCACGCGAGCCGTCGACAGGTCGGCGCGCAGGGCCATGTCGGACTCGTGAATGGCCTGGAAGCCGCGGATCGAGGAGCCGTCGAACGCGAGCTCCTCGGCCGGGTCGAACGCCGTTGCCGGGATCGTGAAGTGCTGCATCACACCGGGCAGGTCGCAGAACCTGACGTCGACGAACTTGACGTCCTCGTCCGCGATGAACTTCTTGGCCTCGTCGGCGTTCTGGAACATCCAACTCCTCCTAGCCCGGTCACCGGTCGGCGGACGCGGGATTGCTACTCGGAACGCGACCATGTGCGGTGGCGCGCTCGCCCGACCATAGGCAGGCGGGATTTCCCAAGCATGACCCATTTGTTTCGGTGAGGTTAACCGGCGCGCGGCCGTCCTCACCCCCCAGTGTGCGCCTCCGTGAGCCGTTCCGACCCCCTCACGCGGCCCCTCGGAAAGCGAACGTATGCGGTCGCAGTACCGTGGACGGGTGGACAACAGGCAAGCAATCGGATCGTGGATCTCCGGGCCCCGCGCGGCAGCCGAGGACATGGGCGTCGAATTCGGGCATCGAGGGCAGCGGCTCGGACTGCCCGAAGAGGGGCCGGGCTCGATCGCGCGTCCGGGTCGCCGCTTCGCCGCGCTCTTCATCGACTGGGCGCTGTGCATGATCATCGCATACGGACTGCTCAGCGGCGGCCGGCCGGAGCAGGCGAGCAACTGGGCGCTGGTCGTCTTCGCCGTGCTCAGCATCCTGACGGTCGGCACGGTCGGCTTCACGCCGGGCAAGCGGCTGCTGGGCCTGCGGGTGATCGCCGAGGACGGCGCCCGGATCTCGCTGCCGCGGGTGATGCTGCGCACGGTCCTGCTCGTCGTCGTCATCCCGGCCGTCATCTGGGACCGCGACGGACGCGGACTGCACGACCGCCTCTCCCGCTCGGTGCAGGTCCGGATCTGACGGGATCCGGCCGGGTGCCGGACCGGCACGGCTCGGATCGTAGACAAGCCGCAGACAAGCCGCAGACAAGCGGCCCAGTCGGGTGCCGGGTGGCCCCGGGTGCCGGGGGGAACGGTCCCATTTCACGCGGCTCGTCCCACCCCATACAGAACGCCCCGGAGCACAGCAGCTCCGGGGCGTTGTGGTCGGTCGGGTCGTCGGTCGGCTGAGCGGCGGCCCGGCCGGTCAGCGCGTCTTGCCGCCGCCCTTGGGCATCCGCATGCCCTTCGGCATCGGGCCCTTCGGCACCGGCATGTTGCTCATCAGGTCGCCCAGCGCGCGCAGCCGGTCGTTGACGGCCGTCACCTGGGCGCCGGGCAGCACCCGCGGCAGCTTCAGCAGGGTCGTACGGAGCTTCTTCAGCGGCACCTGGTCCTCGCCGTCGCCCACCACGATGTCGTGGACCGGGGCGTCGGCGACGGTGCGCGCCATCCGCTTCTTCTCGGCGGCCAGCAGACCGCGGAGCCGGTTCGGGTTGCCCTCGCCGACCAGCACGATGCCGGCCTTGCCGACGGCGCGGTGCACCACGTCCTGGCTGCGGTTCATCGCCACCGCCGGAGTGACCGTCCAGCCGCGGCCGACGTTCTCCAGTACGGCGGCCGCCGCACCGGGCTGGCCCTCCATCTGCCCGAAGGCAGCTCGCTCGGCGCGCCGTCCGAAGACGATCGCCATCGCGAGGAAGGCCAGTACAAAGCCCAGGATGCCCGCGTAGATGGGATGGCCGATCGCGAAGCCGATGGCAAGGAGAACGCCGAATACGACGATGCCTACGCCAGCGACGACAAGACCGACCTTGGAGTCGACCCGACGGGTCATCTTGTAGGTCAGGGCGATCTGCTTCAGCCGCCCGGGGTTCTCAGCGCCGGCAGTGCCGGAAGCGCTGCCAGTGTTTGCCTTCCTCGCCATACAGCGAAGTTTACGTGGCCTGTGGCCGCCCGGTCGCCGCGGCCTCCAGTACGTGCTGAGCCTCGTACCGGTCCTTGGCCCGGCGGCGGTCCTCCAGGACCGATGTCCAGGCGTTGCGCCGGGCGGTGCGCTGTCCGCCGCGCAGCAGAACGGCCTCGACGGCACGGAGGGCACCGGTGACGGAGGGGAGGGTGAGGGCGGTGGCGCGGAGCGGCGCTGCCTGCATGGTGGCGGTCTCCCTAAAGCAGAGGGTCGGCGGAGCGGGAGGGGGGTGAGCGGTGCGTGCATCCATCGTCACCGAATGGTGTTACCAACGGATGACCTGCCGGTCAAACACCTATGAAACGTTGACGCGGCCCCCACGCCCCCCGACATGGGGGAGTGCGGGCCGCGTCCTCTCAGCATGTGCCACGATTCACAAGACGTCGCGCCGAGCCGGCTCAAACCGCCTGACTGGACGCCTCGACCTCGCGCCGCTCGATGGCCTGCTGGTAAAGGCGGCCGGCGCGGTACGAGGAGCGGACCAGCGGGCCGGACATCACGCCCGCGTAGCCGATCTCCTCGGCCTCCTCCTTCAGCTCCACGAACTCGGCGGGCTTGACCCAGCGCTCGATGGGGTGGTGCCGCACCGACGGACGCAGGTACTGGGTGATCGTGATCAGCTCGCAGCCCGCGTCGTGCAGGTCCTGCAGCGCCTGGCTGATCTCCTCGCGCTCCTCGCCCATGCCCAGGATGAGGTTCGACTTGGTGACCAGGCCGGCCTCACGGGCCTTGGTGATGACCTCCAGCGACCGCTCGTAGCGGAAGCCGGGGCGGATCCGCTTGAAGATGCGGGGCACCGTCTCGACGTTGTGGGCCAGGACCTCCGGACGGGAGGAGAAGACCTCGGCGAGCTGCTCGGGCACCGCGTTGAAGTCGGGGATCAGCAGCTCCACGCCGGTGTCGGGCATCGCGGCGTGGATCTGCCGGACGGTCTCCGCGTAGAGCCAGGCGCCGCCGTCCTCCAGGTCGTCGCGCGCGACGCCGGTGATCGTGGCGTACTTCAGGCCCATGGTCTGGACGGACTCGGCCACCCGGCGGGGCTCGTCGCGGTCCAGCTCCTGCGGCTTGCCGGTGTCGATCTGGCAGAAGTCGCAGCGCCGGGTGCACTGGTCGCCACCGATGAGGAAGGTCGCCTCGCGGTCCTCCCAGCATTCGTAGATGTTGGGACAGCCCGCCTCCTGGCAGACCGTGTGCAGACCCTCGCTCTTCACCAGGCCCTGGAGGTGGTTGTACTCGGGGCCCATTTTCGCCCGGGTCTTGATCCACTCGGGCTTGCGCTCGATGGGGGTCTGGCTGTTCCGGACCTCGAGACGCAACAATCGCCGGCCGTCAGGCCCTGGCACTGGCTTCCCGTCGGGTGCGACTGCGGACACGTCCGGCTCCCTACCACTTCGTTTCTTCGGCGTACACCAGGGTACGCCCGTTGATTCGCACGTCTTTACGCGCAGGGCAACCCCGTATGAAGGGGCTGCATTCCCGGCTGTCTCCTCGGGCCCGTGCGGGTGCCGTCCCGGGGCCGGCCCTAGACCGCGCGGGGCAGCAGTTCCGCGCCCTCCAGGACGTCCCGCAGATGCCGCTCGACGACGGGCAGCACCTCGGCGATGGTGACCTCCCGGCCCAGCTCGCCCGCGAGCGAGGCCACGCCCGCGTCACGGATGCCGCACGGCACGATCTTGTCGAACGAGGTGTTGTCCGGGTTCACGTTCAGCGAGAAGCCGTGCATCGTGACGCCCTTGGCGACGCGGATGCCGATCGCGGCGAGCTTGCGGTCCTCGCGACGCTGGCCGGCGTTGGACGGCGCGTACTCCGGGCCGCTCAGCCGCGGGTCGAACAGCTCGTCCGACACCCGGGGGTCGAAGTCCAGGTTCAGCCCGCCCAGGGCCGCCCGGTGCTCGGCTGCGCTCACGGCGTCTCCCAGCACCCACACCCCGCTGCGGCCCTCGACCCGGGTGCCCTCGACGCCGAATTCCGCACACACCCGGATCAGCGCGTCCTCGAGACGGCGCACATGGGCGACGACGTCGACGGGGCGCGGCAGCTTCTGGATGGGATAGCCCACCAGCTGACCGGGGCCGTGCCAGGTGATCTTGCCGCCGCGGTCCACGTCGATGACGGGGGTGCCGTCGAGCGGGCGCTCGTCATCGGAGGTGCGCCGGCCGGCGGTGTAGACGGGCAGGTGCTCCAGCAGCAGGCAGGTGTCGGGAACCTCGTCGGCGAACCGGGCGGCGTGCACCCGGCGCTGTTCCTGCCACGCCGATTCGTACTCCACGGCGTCCGCCCCGAAGCCCAGATGCACAAAGCGCAGCCCCTCGGGTGCGGGGGTCTCCCCCCGAGAGATCGCAGTCACGGCAGCTCCTCTTCGAACCTCTGTCGCTTCTCGCGGGCCCGGCCGTGATCCACCGGACGGCCCGCAGCACGTCTGCCACTGTACGGGCGCCGGTCGCGGCTCCGGGAGGCGGCCGGTGCCGGGTGCGCCCGCGGAGCGCCCGCGCCCCTGCTCACACGATCGGATGAACGCGAGGCACTGGCGGACAGAAAGGCTCCAAACGCCGTTACATTCACGCCGTCCCACAAGGGCGAGGAGCGTGCCGGAGAGGGTGAGCCGAGCCCGGCAGCCAGGCCCGGAAGGCAGGAGACCGGTAAAGCCGATGACCGAACGACCCCCGCAACACACGCCCAACCGCCAACTCGCCGCGCTCATCGCCGAGGCGGGCTTCTCCAATGCCGGGCTGGCCAGACGGGTCGATCAGCTCGGTATCGAGCACGGCCTCGACCTGCGCTACGACAAGACCTCGGTGACCCGCTGGCTGCGCGGCCAGCAGCCCAGGGGCACCACCCCCGCGCTGATCGCGGAGGTGTTCACCCGCCGGCTGGGGCGCCGGCTGTCCGCCCAGGACCTCGGCCTGGACGCCTGTGCGCCGGTCTACGCCGGGCTGGAGTTCGCCGCGACACCCACCGAGGCGGTGGACATCGTCAGCGGCCTGTGGCGCAAGGACTCCGGCAGCCACGCCGAGCTCCGGAAGATCGCCTTCACCCCGGCGGGCCTTGTGGTGCCCAGCCGCGACTGGCTGATCGGCCGCGCCGACGACCGGGTCGCCCGCGGCGACCCGGGCACCGACGGCTCGGCCCGGGTACCCGCCCAGGGCCGGATCTCGGTGCCCCGGCAGCGCCAGACCGACCGGGTCGACCGGATCCAGGGCGGCCGGGTCACCTCCGGCGACATCGCGGCGCTGCGCTCGGTCGGCGAGCTGTTCCGGGCGCTGGACCACGCCTACGGCGGCGGCCACGCCCGGCAGGCGCTGGTGCGCTATCTGGAGCACGAGTGCGAGCCGATGCTGCGCGGCACGTACGGCGAGGCGACCGGCCGGCGGCTGTTCGCGGCCGCCGCCGACCTGACCCGGCTGGCAGGCTGGACCTCGTACGACATCGCCGCGCACGGCCTGGCGCAGCGGTACTTCGTCCAGGCGCTGCGGCTGGCCCAGGCGGCCGGCGACCGGCCGTACGGCTCCTATGTGCTGGTGACGATGAGCCGGCAGGCGGTCTATCTGGGGCACGGCAGGGAGGCCGTCCAGCTGGCGCGGGTCGCACAGCAGGGCATCGGCGGCAGCGCGCCGCCCGCGGTGCAGGCGCTGCTGCACTGCGCGGAGGCGCGCGGGCACGGCCTGCTGGGCGAGGTCCGGGCCTGCACGGCGGCCCTGGCGCGCGCCGAACGGGCCCTGGAGACCGCCCGGCCCGGCGACGAAACCCCGTACTGGGCGCGGTTCTTCGACGAGGCGCAGCTCGCCGACGAGCTGGCGCACTGCCACCGCGATCTCCAGCAGTACCGCGCGGCCTCCCAGCACGCCGAGCGCTCCCTCCAGCTGCGGTCCGCCGGCTTCGCCCGCAGCCGGCTGTTCTGCCGGGTGGTGCTGGCCACCGCCCGGCTCGGCCTGGGCGAGCTGGAGCAGGCCTGCACGCTGGGCGCCGAGGCGGCGCTCCAGGCGTCCGAGATGCGGTCCGTGCGGGCCCACGAGTACGTCAGGGAGTTCGAGCGCCGGCTGGAGCCGTACCGGGACGCGGCGGCGGTGCGCGGCTACCGGGACCGGGTGGCCGCGCTGGGGTGACGGGCGCGGCGGCCCGTCAGGCCGCCGCGCGCAGGGTGTTGGGTTCGGGGCGGGCCGGCAGCCCGAAGTCCTGGAGCAGGGCGCGGGCGGCCCGGCGGCCCGAGTGCAGCGCGCCCTGGAGCGTGCTGATGTCCCGGTGATCGCCGCACACATAGAGCCCGGCCAGCACCCGCACCGGGCGCTCCGGGTCGTGCGGCGCCGGCATCGCGGGCACCGCGTACGGGTCGTGATGGGCGGTCAGCAGCCGCCAGTCGTCGGTCGTCGCGCCGTAGATCCGCTCCAGCTGCGGCCGGACCGTCTTGTCGAGGACGGACACCGGCAGCGCCGCGGCCGCGCCGAGCACGGTCGTGGTGATCAGGGAGCGGCCGGGCGGCGTACGGGACGGGTCGACCGCGCCTGCGACGTAGGTGTACGCGACCGGACCGTCCGCCGGCAGGATCAGCGCGGTGTGCCGGGACGGCGCTCCGCGGCCGCGGCCGGCTCCACCGGTGTGGTGCAGCACGGTCACCGGGTGGAAGGACGGCACCCGCAGCCCCGGCAGCAGCTCGGCGGCATCGCGGGCGCCGGTCGCCACCAGCACCGCGCGGCAGGGGATATGGCCGTGCTCCGCGGTCCTGACGCCCGTGGTGGACACGGAGACGGCGTGCACGGACGTACGGACCGTGCCGGGCGGCAGCTCCGCGGCGAGCAGCTCGGGGACGGCCGACGCGCCACCGGCCGGCAGACACAGCCGGCCCTCCGCGAAGGCACGCAGCGCCTGCGCGGCGCACCGGCTGGAACCGCGCAGCCGCGGATCGCACAGCAGCGCGCCGAGCAGCGGCCGCAGGAAGGTGTCGTGTGCCCGCGGCGGGAAGGTGGGGCGGCTCGCCAGGGCCTCACCGACCGGGCGGTCGGCGGGAGTTGACGGGGTGGCACGAGTCCCGTTCCGGTCGGTACGGCGGTCCGCCCGTCGGTCGCCGCGCCACTCCGGCCGCCGGTCCGTCCACCGGTCGCCGCGCCGTTCGGCGCGTGAGAGGGCGCGCGCCGCGGCGAGTGCGCCCCTTGTGCTCCGGGCCCCGCTGATGCGCTGCACCCGCTGGCCGTTGTGGAGCATCAGACCGGGCGCGAACGGGCGCAGCGTCAGCCCGCCGAGGCCGGGCGTGCGCCGCAGCTCGGCGGGGGAGAGGACCAGCGGCCGGCCGCCGCGGTCCAGCCGGAAGCCGTCGATCTCGTCGGTGGCGGCCCGGCCGCCGATCCGCGATGCGGCCTCCAGGACGGTGACCGACACGCCCGCGCCGGTCAGATGGCGGGCAGCGGCGAGGCCGGCCACGCCGGCTCCCACGATGACGACGTCCACTGTCGATGAGGTGCGCAGCACAAGCCCCTCCCGAGGTCTGTCCCAGCGGCGGGGCACCGGGCTGGTGCCCGGTGCCGTACCCCGCGGGAGCCGAGATGTGTGTGCGAGGACGTTAGGGAGACGGGTGCCGCGGCGGACAGGGGCGCCCGGGGGCGCGTCGTAGCGCCCCCGTCATGGTGCCCGTGTTCGGCCGTCCCTCACCGGCTGTTTCACGCCGTGGTGGGACGCGCCCGGTGGCGGCCGCGGGGCCGGCGCCGGTGTGCGCCGCCCGCTACAGGGGCGGCTGCAGTGCCGCCCGGACGGCTTCCGTGATGCGGGGGTGGGCGAAGGCGAAGCCGGAGTCCAGCAGGCGCCGCGGAATGATGCGCTGGCTGCCGACGACGTCGTCGGCGAACTCGCCGAGGGCGAGGCGCAGCACCGGCTCGGGCACCGGGAAGAGCGTGGGGCGGTGCAGGACGCGCCCCATCACCGCGGTGACCTCGCGGTTGGTGACCGGCTCGGGGGCGGTGAGATTGACCGGCCCGGACAGGGTGCCGGTGCCGATCAGATGGCGGAGTGCCGCGATGTGGTCGTGCAGGGAGATGAAGCTCCAGTACTGGCGGCCGTTGCCGAGCCGGCCGCCCAGGCCGAGGCGGAAGACCGGGAAGAGCCGGCCCCAGGCGCCGCCCGAGCGTGCCACGACCAGCCCGGTGCGGGCGAAGACGGTACGGATGCCCGCCTCCTGGGCCGGTTTCGCGGCGCCCTCCCAGTCGACGCAGACCTCCGGCAGGAACCCCTCGCCGGCCGGCCCGCTCTCGTCGGTGCGCCGGTCGCCGGTGTCGCCGTAGTAGCCGATGGCGGTGCCGCACACGAAGACCCGCGGCGGGGCGTCCATCGAGGCCAGGGCGGTGGCGATGGCCTCGGTGCCGCGTACCCGGCTGTCGCGGATCTCGCGCTTGTAGGCCGCGGTCCAGCGGTGGTCGCCGACCCCGGCGCCGGCGAGGTGCACCAGCGCGTCGCAGCCGGCCAGCCCGGCCGTGTCGACCTCCTGGCTGCGGGGGTCCCAGCGCACTTCGTCGGCGGCCCCGGGCGGGCGCCGGACGAGCCGGACGACGTCCTCGCCGTCCGCCCGCAACGACCGTACGAGCGCCGTGCCGATGAGTCCGGTCGAGCCGGTGATCGCGATCCGCATGGGGACATGGTGCCCGGTGTGCGGCGTGGGGACGGTATCCGACGGCGGTTTGTCCATGGCTCGATGTTCGACGGCTTGATGGCTCGCCTATGGCTTGAAACGATCCCAAAGGCGGGGGAAGCGCTCCGCCATGGCCTCGTCGTCGTCGAAGTCGACGTAGTCGCCGAGGGGTTCGCGGGGCTGCGCGGGCAGGCCGAGGTCCGGCATCACGGTGCCGGTCAGCTGCTCGTACGCCTCGTCGGCGGCGTAGCCCAGCTCCTCCGCGTCACCGTCCACCGCCTCGTCGAAGTCGTCCACGAGCTCGGCGAGGCCGTCCGCGTCGTGCAGCCCGCCCTCGAAGACCTCCCGGCCCTGGCCGATCAGCCAGCACCGGAAGAAGTCGAACGCGTCGTCGCTCGCACCGCTCAGCATCAGTGACGCGGCGGCCCACAGATCCCAGGCGTAGGCCCGGTTGTAGCGGGATTCGAAGTGGCGGGCGAAGTCCACGACGGCCTCCGGGTCCAGCCCGAGCAGCCGCTCGACCAGGGCGTCGGCCTGCTCCTCGGGGTCGCCGCCGGCGGCCTCGCGGGAGCCGTCGATCAGCTCCCAGAACTCCGTCTCGTCCATCACCGCTCCAGCATCGGCCCTGGCGCCGCGCCCCGCACGCGGAGTACCCCAGATGCGACGCGGTCGTTATCCGGACCGGTGACCCGCCGGATCCCGGCAGCCGGTCCGCCGGTGCGCGCGCCCCGGGATCCGGCCGGGTGACCGCCCCAGGAATCATTCGTTGGAAGGCGTGCAAAGACGGCAGATCCCCCATTTTTGAAGGGCTGTTTCAGGCCATGCCCATGGACGAACGCACCCGCGCCGATGTCGAGCGGGCAGAGGCAGCCATCGTCGAGCACTATCCACGGCTGGTCCGCCTGGCCTACCTCGTACTGCCGCCCTCGATGGGCCGTCACCGCCGGGTCCTCACCGCGCACGGCCTGGTCCAGCGGGCGCTGCCACGGGCCCGTCCGCGCCGACGCATCCGCAGGCTGCCGGCCCAGCGCGGCCCCGTGGGCGAAGCCGGCTACGGTCTCGTACGGCTGCGCACCCTGCGGCTGGCGCTGGCCTACGAGGGACGGCCGCAGCCGCCCGCCGCCCTGCCGCCTTCCGTGCCCGTCGTGTGGGGGCTGCGGCTCTTCCCCCGGGCGGGCGGCGCCGACGAACTCGCCCTGGACCAGGCGCTGTCCGCCGTCCCGGCGCCGGTGCGGGCCGCCGTCGGCCTGTGGCACATGGAGGGGCTCGACGGGGAAGCGGCGCGCGGGGTGCTGGCGGCGGCCGGGGTCGCGGACCCGGACGCGGCACAGCGGGCGGCCGGGCAGCTCGACCTGGCGGCGGGGGCGGGCGCGGCGGCGCTGCTGAACTCGGGGGAGTTCGACCCGTGCACGGTGCAGATCCGGCCGACGGATCTGCTGCGGCGACGGCAGCGGGTGCGGACGGCGGTCGCGGTGGTCGCGGGGGCCGCCGTGCTGGCCGTCGGCGCGCTGGTGGCCGGGGTGCCCGGCGGCCGCGGGGACGCACCGGGCCACGGGGCGGAGCCCACCGCCGCGCAGCAGGCACTGGACCCGGCCCGGCTGCTGCGCACCCCCAACGAGCGGTGGGCGGACACCGCACGCGTCGACTTCACCGCCTGGCCCGCCCGCGGCCGGCAGGCCGGTGACCAGGAGCTGCTGGGGCGGGCGTTGCGGGTCTGGGCGGCGCCGCCCGAGGGCACCCGGATCCTCGCGTCGGCCACCACGTCCACCCGGCCGCCGGACCAGCCGCCGCAGCTGCTGTACGCGGGCCTGATCGACAACGTCATGGTGGTGGTGTTCCACGACGGCGGCCGGCTGGTGCGCTACGCGGAGCCCGCGGACGCCACACCGACACTGCACTTCGCGCGCGTCGACGACGCGGATATGACCACCGGCGGTGCGCTGGTGATCGGGCGCGGCGCCGGGTGGATGCGCTATCTGGTCGCGCCGTGGGTCGCCACGGTCGAGACCCGGGATCTGCTCGCGCCCGACGCCCCGGCCCGGCCGCTGCGGCTCGCCCCGGACGGCGTCAGCAACCGGGTGCCGATCCCGCCCGGGGCTGGGGCCGGGTGCGGGCAGTGGCCTGCGGTCCAGTTCCATGTCTCGGAGCGGATCGCGGGGGGCGGCACCTTCCTGGTCACGGACCTCGACGATCTCGTCCCGGTCCGCCTCACCTCGTCGGGGGCGGTGGCCGGCGCCCCGGCGCTGCGCAGCTGGGCCCGGACGGCCTGCTCGCTGCGCTCGCTGCGGGGCGCGGGCGTACGGTCCGTCAACAACTGGGGGTTCGCGCGGCAGAGCCTTCCCGAGCACGGCGGCAGCGCGGACTGGGTCTGCACCCGCGCCGACACCTGGCGGGGCCCCGGCCGGGTCACGGTCCGGCTTCAGCCGCCCGCGGCGCGCCCGGCCGACCCCGGGTGGGTCGCCGGACGCGCCGCGGACACCGCCGCGTGCAGCCGCTTCGGTCGTCCGGTCGTCGGCGGCGTCCACTGGCGGGCGAAGTCCGGCACGTGGTACCTGCTCGCGGCGGGCGGCCCGGAGGTCGCCGGCATCGACACCACGGGCTCGGTACGGGCCTCCGCCGAGGCGAGCACGCTGGCCGTACGGGCGGCTCGGCCGGTAGCCGCAGCCCCGGCCGAGGTCACGGGGCGGCTGCGGAAGGGGGGCAGTGTGCGGGCGGTGCGGCCGTAGGAGGAGGCCGCAAGAGGGGGCGCGTACGGGGCAGCGGTCACACAACGAGCCAGAGTGCCGCCATCACGCCCACCGGAGTCAGGAGGCCTACCAGACCCGCCGCCAGGAGCACATTGCCGAGGAGTTTGAGCGCCCGGTGTCGCTGCGCACGGCAGGCGGCGGAGCAGGTGAGGCTGACGATGCCGCAGAGCGGCAGCGTGAAGAAGACGAAGCCCAGCGCCCACATGGCGGTCCCCCCCGATCCCCGGTTCCGGAAGATTACTCGGCGGCGGCTCAGTCCGTGCCCGCGTACACCGAGGCCGTGCGGCGGGCGGCCGCCGCGAACCGCTCGCGCAGCCCGGCGGGCGCCAGCACCTCGCCCTCCGGGCCGAGCGCCAGCAGCTGCGCATACGCGACATCGGCGGACTCCACGGCCAGGGTGACGGTTGTTCGGCCGTGGTCATCGGCCGGGCCGGCCTTCGTCAGGGCCTCCCGGGCGGCCGCCCGGTCGGTGACGTACGGCAGTTGCCCGACGCCGCGCGCGGACAGCCGGACCACGACCTCATCGCGCAGGATCGAGCGCGCGAACCGCTCGGCCCGCTCCTCCCAGAACGCCGGCAGGTCGAAGGATCCGTCACGGGCGAAGCGGTCCCGGCCCGGGGCGACGGCGGCGAACCGGTCGACCCGATAGACCCGGTGACCGCCCGCCCGCCGCTGCCTCTCCGCCCCCTCCGTCGAGCGGTTCCCGTCCGCCGGGCCCGCCCCGTCCGCCGAGCCCGCCGGCTCCGCCCCGTCCGCAGACTCGATCGCACGCGCCGCCAGATACCAGACCCCCGCCTTCAGCACCAGGCCGTACGGCTCCAACTCCCGCTCCACCTCGGTGTCCTTGCGGCGGTAGCGGACGGTCAGCCGGCGGTCGTCCCAGACCGCGTCGGCGACGGTGGGCAGCAGGGCCGGGGTCTCGGGCTCCTGATACCAGCCGGGCGCGTCGAGATGGAAGCGCTGGGCGGCGCCCGCCGCGGCATCCCGCAGCTCGGGCAGCAGCGCCGCGGACACCTTGAGGCGGGCGGCGGACGCGGCGTCCGCGAGGCCCATCTCGCGCAGCGCGGAGGGCACCCCGGACAGGAAGAGCGCCTCCGCCTCGCTGCGGCCGAGGCCGGTGAGCCGGGTGCGGTAACCGCCGACGAGGCGGTAGCCGCCGGCCCGGCCGCGATCGGCGTACACCGGAACGCCGGCCTCGGACAGGGAGAGCACATCCCGCGCGACCGTACGCTCCGAGACCTCCAGTTCGCGCGCCAGCTCGGCCGCCGTCATCGACGGCCGCGACTGGAGCAGCAACACCATCTTGATCAGCCGGGCAGCGCGCATGAATCCATCATGCCGGGGCCCACTGACAACGCCCGGGATCCTCGTGAGCGGTCAGGTAGCGGGCGGCCCCGGTGTCGGCCGGGGCCGCCCGCGGCTCACAGCCCGTACCGCTCCCGGGCCTCCTTGACCGTCTCCGCCTTGACCTCGCCACGCCGGGACAGGGCCGCCAGGGCCTGGACGACCACCGACTGCGGGTCGACGCCGAAGTGGCGGCGGGCCGCCTCGCGGGTGTCGGAGAGGCCGAAGCCGTCCGTGCCGATGGAGACCCAGTCCTGCTCCACCCAGGGGGCGATCTGGTCCGGGACCGCCCGCATCCAGTCGCTGACCGCGACGACCGGGCCGGGGGCGCCGGCCAGTGCGCGGGTGACGTACGGGATCCGGTCCTCGCCGTCGAGCCGGGCGGCGTCGCACTCCAGGGCGTCGCGGCGCAGCTCCGACCAGGACGGTGCCGACCAGACGTCCGCGGCCACGCCCCAGTCGGCGGCCAGCAACTCCTGGGCCTCCAGGGCCCAGTGGATGGCCGTGCCCGAGGCGAGGAGCTGGAGGCGCGGGGCGTCGGCGGCGTCGACGGGCGTAGCCGCCTGCGCGGCCTCCTTGAAGCGGTACAGACCGCGCAGGATGCCCTCTTCGACGCCCTCCGGCATGGCCGGCTGGGCCTTGGGCTCGTTGTAGACGGTGAGGTAGTAGAAGACGTTCGAGTCCTCGCCGGGCGCGGTCTCGCCGTACATCCGGCGCAGACCGTCCTTGACGATCACCGCGACCTCGTACGCGAACGCCGGGTCGTAGTTGAGCGACGCCGGGTTCGTGGACGCGATCAGGTGCGAGTGGCCGTCGGCGTGCTGGAGGCCCTCGCCGGTCAGGGTGGTGCGGCCGGCGGTGGCGCCGACGATGAAGCCCTTGCCGAGCTGGTCGGCGAGCTGCCACATCTGGTCGGCGGTGCGCTGCCAGCCGAACATCGAGTAGAAGATGTAGAAGGGGATCATCGGCTCGCCGTGCGTCGCGTACGACGAGGCGGCGGCGATGAAGTCGGCCATGGCGCCGGCCTCGGTGATGCCCTCGTTGAGGATCTGGCCGTCGGTGGCTTCCTTGTAGTACATCAGCTGGTCGCGGTCGACCGGCTCGTACGTCTGGCCCTTGGGCGAGTAGATGCCGACCGAGGGGAACAGCGACTCCATACCGAAGGTACGGGCCTCGTCGGGGACGATCGGCACCCAGCGCTTGCCGGTCTGCTTGTCCCGCATCAGGTCCTTGGCGAGCCGGACGAAGGCCATGGTGGTGGCCATCTCCTGCTTGCCGGAGCCCTTGAGCAGCGCCTTGAAGGCACGCTCCTCGGGCGCGGGCAGCGCCGGGACCGGGTGGCTCCGGCGGGCCGGTGCCGGGCCGCCGAGGGACGCGCGGCGCTCCTGGAGGTAGCGCACCTCGGGGGAGTCGGCGCCCGGGTGGCCGTACGGCACCAGCTCGTCGTCGAGGCGGGAGTCCGGGATCGGAAGGTCGAGCAGGTCGCGCATGGCGCGGAACTCCTTGCCCGAGAGCTTCTTCATCTGGTGGTTGGCGTTCTTGGACTCGAAGCCGGCGCCCAGGGTGTAGCCCTTGACGGTCTGCGCGAGGATCACGGTCGGCGCGCCCTTGTACTCCACGGCCGCCTTGTAGGCCGCGTACACCTTGCGGGCCTCGTGGCCGCCGCGGGAGGTGTGGAAGCACTCGGCGATCTTGGCGTCGGTCAGCAGCCTGGCCATCTCGACCAGGGCGGGCTCGGCGCCGAAGAAGTGCTCACGGATGTAGGCGACGTCGCGGGTGGCGTACGTCTGGAACTGCGCGTCCGGCACCTGGCGCAGCCGGCGGACCAGCGCACCGGTGGTGTCGAGCTGGAACAGCTCGTCCCAGGCGGAGCCCCACAGCGACTTGACGACGTTCCAGCCGGCGCCGCGGAACTGGGACTCCAGCTCCTGAACGATCTTGAAGTTGGCGCGGACCGGGCCGTCGAGGCGCTGCAGGTTGCAGTTGATGACGAAGGTCAGGTTGTCCAGGCCCTCGCGGGCCGCCAGCGCGAGCGCGGCGGTCGACTCGGGCTCGTCCATCTCGCCGTCGCCCAGGAACGCCCAGACGTGCGAGTTGGCGGTGTCCTTGATGCCGCGGCCCTGGAGGTAGCGGTTGAAGCGGGCCTGGTAGATCGCCGACAGCGGGCCGAGGCCCATGGAGACGGTCGGGAACTCCCACAGCCAGGGCAGCCGCCGCGGGTGCGGGTAGGAGGGCAGGCCCTTGCCGCCGGACTCCTGGCGGAAGTTGTCGAGGTGGTCCTCGGTGAGGCGGCCGTCGAGGAAGGCACGGGCGTAGATGCCGGGCGAGGCGTGGCCCTGGATGTAGAGCTGGTCGCCGGACCCGTCGCCCTCCTTGCCGCGGAAGAAGTGGTTGAAGCCCGTCTCGTACAGCCAGGCCGCGGACGCGAAGGTCGCGATATGGCCGCCGACGCCGAACCGGGAGCCGCGCGTGACCATCGCGGCGGCGTTCCAGCGGTTCCAGGCGGTGATCCGGGCTTCCATCGCCTCGTCGCCCGCGAAGGCGGGCTCGGCGGAGGTCGGGATGGTGTTGACGTAGTCCGTCTCCAAGGGCGCGAGCTCGGGGGCACCGTTGTGCTCCAGCGCGCGGCGCATCAGATACGCGGCACGGTACGGGCCCGCGGCCTTGGTGACGGCGTCAAGCGATTCGCGCCACTCGGCGGTCTCCTCGGGGTCCCGGTCCGGGATCTGGTCGAGCTGGCTGTACGTGGTACGTACGGGATCGGGCATGGGTGGCCCCTTTCCGGACGGTCGGTCGGGAGTGCGAGTGGGTGCTTGGCAGGCAGGGGTGTCGCGCCCCGACAGGCGACGATACGCCTCTGATCGATGATCGATCAACGCTTGGGAAGGGAATAACCGCAGGTCGGCACGGGGTGCCGTCTTTTCGGGCACCGCGTGCCACATGCGAAAGGGGGGTTCCGCGCCCTCGCGGAACCCCCCTTTCGCGCCCTGTCAGACCCTTGGTGCGCAGCTCAGCACATGTGCCTTGAGCAGGGCGCCGATCTTCGGGTCGCGGCGCCGGAACGCGTCCACGATCTCCTGGTGGTCCTGGGCGTGCGAGCGCTGTTCCGGGCTGAACCAGCGGATCGAGAGCGTCGTCCAGACCTCGATGCCCAGCGACTCCCAGGTGTGCAGCAGCACGGAGTTCCCGGCCGCCCGCACGATCTCGCGGTGGAACGCCACCGTGTGCCGCACCTGCGCCTCCCCGTCGCCCGCCAGGTCGGCCTCCCGCAGCGACGCCACCTCGCGCTCCAGGGCAGCGGTGTCCTCCGCCAGTCGGCCGGCGGCCAGCTCGGCGGCCACCTGCTCCAGCCCGGCCCGCACCGGGTAGCTCTCCTTCAGGTCGTCCGCCGTCAGGTTCCGCACCCGGACGCCCTTGTTGGGCGCCGACTCGATCAGCTGCAGCGACTCCAGCTCCCGCAGCGCCTCGCGCACCGGCGTCTGACTGACCTCCAGCTCGACCGCGATCCGCCGCTCCACGATCCGCTCGCCCGGCTGCCAGCGGCCGCTGACGATCCCCTCGAGGATGTGCTCGCGGATCTGCTCGCGCAGCGAATGGACGACGGGCGGGGTCATGAGGTGCTCCTTCAGAGCGGGCTGGCGACGTAGGGGGACGAGCGGGGGCCGCGGGGCCATTATCCGGGACGGCGACATGCGAAGGGGCCGGCCCCGGTTCGTACGCGGACGAACCGGGGCCGGCCCCTGCTACACACCTACTGCGTGGCGGCCGGGACTCAGAGACCGATCTCGGTCTCGAACTCGGCGGCCTCCAGGATCTGCTTGACCGTGGTCAGGTAGCGGGCGGCGTCGGCGCCGTCCACCAGACGGTGGTCGTAGGAGAGCGCGAGGTAGGTCATGTCGCGCACCGCGATGGTCTCGCCGAGCTCCGGGTGGTTGATGACCACCGGGCGCTTGACGGTGGCGCCGATGCCCAGGATGCCGACCTGGTTCGGCGGCACGATGACCGTGTCGAACAGGGCGCCGCGCGAGCCGGTGTTGCTGATGGTGAAGGTCGCACCGGACAGCTCGTCCGGCGTGATCTTGTTGGCCCGGACCTTGCCCGCCAGGTCCGCCGTCTTACGGGCGATACCGGCGATGTTCAGGTCGCCCGCGTCCTTGATGACCGGGGTCATCAGGCCCTTCTCCGCGTCCACCGCGATACCGACGTTCTCGGTGTCGAAGTAGGTGATGGTGCCCTCGTCCTCGTTGATCCGGGCGTTGACGACCGGGTGGGCCTTCAGCGCCTGGACGGCGGCCTTGACGAAGAACGGCATCGGGGAGAGCTTGACGCCCTCACGCTGCGCGAAGGCGTCCTTGGCCTTGTTGCGCATCCGCATGATGTTGGTGATGTCCACCTCGACCACGGAGGTCAGCTGCGCCTGGCCGTGCAGGGCCTTCATCATGTTGTCGCCGATGACCTTGCGCATCCGCGGCATCTTGACGGTCTGACCGCGCAGCGGGGAGACCTCCAGGGCCGGAGCCTTGGAGACCGCGGCAGGGGCGGCAGCCGGCGCGGCGGCGGCCTTGGCGGCCTCCGCGGCGGCGATGACGTCCTGCTTGCGGACCCGGCCGCCGACACCGGTGCCCTTGACGGTGGCGAGGTCGACACCGCTCTCCGCGGCGAGCTTGCGCACCAGCGGAGTGACGTACGCGCCCTCACCCGCGGCGGGGGCCGGGGTGACGGGGGCCGGCGCGGCCGGAGCCGGCGCGGGAGCCGGAGCCGGGGTGGGCGCCGGGGCGGGCGGGGCCACCGGAGCCGCGGGAGCGGCGGCCGG
>NZ_SUMB01000028.1 GCF_005048155.1 Streptomyces piniterrae | reverse complement strand
GTGCGCGGCGGCCGGCGGCTGCTGAAGAACCGGCACAACCTCGCTGCCGCGAAGCTCACCGAGACCGAGTGGCGGCAGCGGTGGGAGGTGGAGCGCTGGTTCCTCCAGGCGGACGGCGAGTCCGGCAAGCGCTTCGGCAACGAGACGATCCGCGTCACGCCGGACGGCGAGGTCTCCATCAAACTCCCGGCGCCGCTCGCCCACCTGGCCAACAGCCGGCACGGCCGGTACGTACTTGCTTCCAAGGTCGCGTTCGCGCATCGGGGCGCCGAATGGCGGGACCGCATCGAGCAGAACCGGGCCGTGGCGTACCGCATCCACTGCGACGTGCAGCGGGGCCGCTGGTACCTCACCGCGTTGTGGACCCGGCCCGTGGTCAAAACGATCCCGCTGGAGGCAGCACGGGCTGAGGGCATGGTCGGCGTGGACACGAACGCCGACCACTTCGCCGCCTACCGCCTTGACCGGCATGGCAACCCGATCGGTGCGCCGCGCCGCTTCTCCTACGACCTGTCCGGGGCGGCCGATCACCGCGACGCCCAGGTGCGGCACGCGATCACACGGCTGCTGCACTGGGCCAAGCGGTGCGGTGTCGCGGCTATCGGCATCGAAAACCTGGACTTCGCGCAGGAGAAGACCCGCGAGAAGCACGGCCGGCGCAAAAGGTTCCGGCAGCTGATCTCCGGCATGCCCACCGGCAAACTCAAAGCCCGCCTCGTGTCGATGGCCGCCGAGGTCGGCCTGAGCATTGTCGCCGTCGACCCGGCGTATACGTCGATGTGGGGCGACCAGCACTGGCGCAAGCCGTTGACCAGCAAGACTCGCAAGATGTCCCGCCACGATGCCGCTGGCATCGCGATCGGGCGACGCGCCCTCGGGCACCCGATCCGGCGACGGACGGCACCGCCCCAGCACCACCAGAGTGATGGTGCTGGGCATCGGACCGTCCAGGCCGATCGCGGTGTCCGGGAGCGTGAGGAAACCCGCCACTCCGTCACGGACCGCAGCCAGGAGCTGCGCGCCCGGACGGAGGTGATGAGAACGCGGGGAACCAGCCGGACATCCAAAACCGTTCGGGATGTCCGCAGTGCACAGGTGTGGGTCCAAGACTC
>NZ_SUMB01000027.1 GCF_005048155.1 Streptomyces piniterrae | reverse complement strand
AGTCTGAGACCTGATGCCGAGCCGATTGTGGTGAAGTGGATGATCCTATGCTGTCGAGAAAAGCCTCTAGCGAGTTTCATGGCGGCCCGTACCCTAAACCGACTCAGGTGGTCAGGTAGAGAATACCGAGGCGTTCGGGTGAACTATGGTTAAGGAACTCGGCAAAATGCCCCCGTAACTTCGGGAGAAGGGGGGCCATTTCCGGTGATGAGTCTTGCACTCTGAGCTGGGGGTGGCCGCAGAGACCAGCGAGAAGCGACTGTTTACTAAAAACACAGGTCCGTGCGAAGCCGTAAGGCGATGTATACGGACTGACGCCTGCCCGGTGCTGGAACGTTAAGGGGACCGGTTAGTCAATCTTCGGGTTGGCGAAGCTGAGAACTTAAGCGCCAGTAAACGGCGGTGGTAACTATAACCATCCTAAGGTAGCGAAATTCCTTGTCGGGTAAGTTCCGACCTGCACGAATGGCGTAACGACTTCTCGACTGTCTCAACCATAGGCCCGGTGAAATTGCACTACGAGTAAAGATGCTCGTTTCGCGCAGCAGGACGGAAAGACCCCGGGACCTTTACTATAGCTTGATATTGGTGTTCGGTTCGGCTTGTGTAGGATAGGTGGGAGACTGTGAAGCGGCCACGCCAGTGGTTGTGGAGTCATTGTTGAAATACCACTCTGGTCGTGCTGGATGTCTAACCTGGGTCCGTGATCCGGATCAGGGACAGTGTCTGGTGGGTAGTTTAACTGGGGCGGTTGCCTCCTAAAGGGTAACGGAGGCGCCCAAAGGTTCCCTCAGCCTGGTTGGCAATCAGGTGTTGAGTGTAAGTGCACAAGGGAGCTTGACTGTGAGACTGACGGGTCGAGCAGGTACGAAAGTAGGGACTAGTGATCCGGCGGTGGCTTGTGGAAGCGCCGTCGCTCAACGGATAAAAGGTACCCCGGGGATAACAGGCTGATCTTCCCCAAGAGTCCATATCGACGGGATGGTTTGGCACCTCGATGTCGGCTCGTCGCATCCTGGGGCTGGAGTCGGTCCCAAGGGTTGGGCTGTTCGCCCATTAAAGCGGTACGCGAGCTGGGTTTAGAACGTCGTGAGACAGTTCGGTCCCTATCCGCTGTGCGCGTAGGAGTCTTGAGAAGGGCTGTCCCTAGTACGAGAGGACCGGGACGGACGAACCTCTGGTGTGCCAGTTGTCCTGCCAAGGGCATGGCTGGTTGGCTACGTTCGGAAAGGATAACCGCTGAAAGCATCTAAGCGGGAAGCCTGCTTCGAGATGAGGACTCCCACCCCCTTTGAGGGGTTAAGGCTCCCAGTAGACGACTGGGTTGATAGGCCAGATATGGAAGCGCCGTAAGGTGTGGAGTTGACTGGTACTAATAGGCCGAGGGCTTGTCCTCAGTTGCTCGCGTCCACTGTGT
>NZ_SUMB01000026.1 GCF_005048155.1 Streptomyces piniterrae | reverse complement strand
CTCAGCTTTCGGTGGTGGTTCCGGAGAGGCGTTCCACGCCGCGCAGGAGGGCGGAGTGGTCGAGGCCGCCGTCGCCTTGTGCGCGCAGGGAGGCGACGAGGCCGGCGACGACGGCGCCGACGGGCAGGGCGGCGCCGACGGTGCGGGCGGCGTCGGTGACGATGCCCATGTCCTTGTGGTGCAGGTCGATGCGGAAGCCGGGCTTGAAGTCGCGGTTTTTGAAGTTGTCCTTCTTGCGGGTCAGGACGGTGGAGCCGGCGAGTCCTCCGCCCAGGACGTCGAGGGCGGCGGGGAGGTCGACGCCGGACTTCTCCAGGAAGACGACGGCTTCGGCGCAGGCCTGGATGTTGATGGCGACGATGAGCTGGTTGGCGGCCTTGACGGTCTGGCCCGAGCCGTGGGGTCCGCACAGCACGATGGTCTTGCCGAGGGCTTCGAGGATGGGGCGGGCGGCGTCGAAGTCGGTCTGTTCGCCGCCGACCATGATCGACAGGACGGCTTCGATGGCGCCGGCCTCACCGCCGGAGACGGGGGCGTCCAGGACCCGGATGCCCTTGTCGCCGGCGGCCTTGGCCAGGTCGATGCTGGTCTGCGGGGTGATGGAGGACATGTCGATCAGCAGGGCGCCGGACTTGGCGTTGTCCAGGATGCCGTCGGGCCCGTAGGCGATGGCCTCGACCTGCGGCGAGGCCGGCACCATGGTGATGACGACGTCGGCGTCCTTGACGGCCTCGGCGATGGAGGCGGCCGCGGTGCCGCCGGCGGCGGCGAGCCGGTCGAGCTTGTCCTGCTCGAGGGTGAAGCCGGAGACCTGGTAACCGGCCTTGATCAGGTTCTCGGCCATGGGCGAGCCCATGATGCCGAGACCGATCCACGCGATCTTGGGCAGATTGCTCATTGGAAGTCCTCTTTCAAACAAACAGGTGGTGCGTCGGGCTGGGCGCGTCAGGAGGTGGCGGCGCGCAGGGGGGCCGGGAGCCATTCGAAGGCGCTGGCGCTGGGGGCGTCGCCGGGCTTGTATTCGAGGCCGATCCAGCCGCTGTAGCCGTTCTTCTTGAGGCGGTCGAGCAGCGCGGTGAAGTCCAGTGATCCGGTGCCGGGGGCGCCGCGGCCGGGGTTGTCGGCGATCTGGACGTGCGCGGTCTTGTCGGTGTAGCGGTCGATGACCTCGTCGAGGTCCTCGCCGTTCATCGACAGGTGGTAGAGGTCCATCAGGAACTTGGCGTTGCCCAGCCCGGTGGCGGCGTTGACCGCATCGACGATCTCGATGGCCTTGGGTGCGGAGACGATGGGGCACTTGGGTGATTCGGGCGCGTTGAGCGCCTCGATCAGCAGCGTGCCGCCCACCTCGCCCACCGCACGCGCGGCGAACGTCAGGTTCTCCAGCGCCAGCGCATCCTGATCCGCGGCCGCCACACCCTCGACGCGGTTGCCGTAGAGGGCGTTGAAGGTGGTGCAGCCCAGCGAGGTGGCGAACTCGATCGCCACCGGGACGTTGGCCCGGAACTTGTCCGACTCCGCACCCGGCACCGACAGCGCACCGCGGTCGGGACCCGGAAGCTGGCCCGCGTAGAAGTTCAGCCCCACCAGCCGCACCCCGGCATCGTTCAGCGCATCACGCAGCGCAGCCAGCTCGGAGGCCTCCGGGACCGGGGCGTCCACCCACGGCCACCACAGCTCCACCGCCGTGAAACCCGCCGCCCGCGCGGCCGCCGGCCGCTCCAGCAACGAAAGCTCGGTGAACAGGATCGACAGATTGACGTTGAAGCGCGTGTCCGTGAAACCCATA
>NZ_SUMB01000024.1 GCF_005048155.1 Streptomyces piniterrae | reverse complement strand
GCCCCGCCACCGCCCGCCGCCCCGCCCGCCATGCCGGCCGTCCCGCCGGCCGCCCACGCCGGGCCCGCCGGTTCCACCGCGTCGCCGGAGCCCCCGCTGCTGCGCTGGCTGCGCACCCCGCGCCCGGCCGCCGCGCCCGGCATCTGGACGTACGGGCACCGGCCGCGGGCCGCCGAGGAACCCGAGCGGGTGCCCACGCGGCAGCTGGTCAGCGGTGCGGTGATCTCGTTCCTGTGCGGCTGGCTCCTGTGGTCGCTGCTGTGGAACAACTACCTCGGCAGCTACTGGCTCTTTCCACTGGTGCTGCTCACCCCCGACTCCTGGCGGGACGGCACCGACCCGATGGCCTTCGTCTGGGCCACCTACATCTACTACGGACTGTTCGTCGTCCTCCTGGCCGTCGTCTTCGGCCGGCTCGGCCGGTGGCCGGAACTCGTCCGCCGCCTGGCGCACCCCCTCGTCCGGCGCGTCCGCGACCGCGCGCCCGCCCGTACGCCCGAGCCCGCCGCCGACCCGGCGCAGTGGCCGGAACTGCGCGCCCAGGGCGCACCGGACGCCGCCGACAAGCTTGCCGCGGAGGCCCGCGCGGGCCGGATGAACGATGTGGACGTGGCCCGGATCGCCCGCGCCTGGCGCTCCGTACGCTCCGGCAAGAACACCGTCGCCGACTTCACCGACACCGTGCTGCGGAAGGGCGCGGCGGCCTGCGCCCACCCCTCGGGGCGGCGCGACCTGGCCCATCGGACCGCCGACCACGACCTGCTCGCCCACCAGGTGCGGATCGGCACCGCCGCCGACCACCCGCGCAACCCGTACCAGCACCGCGGCGCCGGATGCGCGCTGGAACCGGGCGTGTTGGGCACCTCACTGCTGGCCGTCGGCCCCGCCGGAAGCGGCAAGACCACCCGGCTCGTCAAGCCGGTCGTGGAGTCGATGTGCCTCCAGGCGCTCGCCGGGCAGGCCGCGGTCATCGCCGTCGGCCCGGCCGGCGCCGACCTCGGACCGGACGACGCCTTCGACGTCGTGGTCAGGATCGGCCGCCCCGCCCCGGAGTGCGACCTCGATCTCTACGGCGGCACCACCGACCCCGACGAGGCGGCCGGCATCCTCGCCGAGGCGCTGGTCGGCGACCTCGCGGGGCAACTCCCCGGCGGCGACAGCCGGCGCGCCGCGACCGCCCTCGCCCAGCTGCTCGGTCCCTTCCGGGCCGCCCACGACCGCTTCCCCTCGGTACCGGAACTGCGCGAACTCCTCGACGGAGCGACGGAGCCGATCGCCGCGCTGCGCACCGCGCTCGAAGACACCGGCGAACACACCCTGCTGCGCGAACTGGACGCCCGCGCACGGCAGTCGGAGCGCCCCGGCGACGTCGGCGTCCTCCTCGCCGACCGCATCGCGCTCCTCGACCGCCCGACCTTCGCCGACTTCTTCGACCCCACGGGCCGCACCCGCCAGGTCTCCCTCCGCGCCCTCGACCACCCGCTCCGGGTCCGCATCGAGCTTCCCGAACGCGGCCATGCCGAAGCCTCGCGGATCCTCGCCCGGCTCGTCCTCGCCCAGTTCACCGAGTGCGCGGTGGCCCGCGCCGACCGCTCGCTCTTCGCCTGCCTGGTACTCGACGAGGCCGCGCACACCATCACCGCCGAGGCGCTGCGCGGCCTCCAGCGGCTGCGCTCGGCCAACGCCGGCGCGGTGCTGACGCTGCGCGCGCTGGACGACGTACCCGACGCACTGCGCAGCGCGCTGCTCGGCGCGGTCGGCTGCCGGATGGCGTTCGCGGGCGTGACGACATGGGACGGGGCGCGCTTCGCCGAGGTGTGGGGCAAGGAGTGGGTGGAGACCCGCGATGTGACGGACCGTCAAATCATCGCCGAGGGTGCCGCGATGAAGGCCTTCCATGTCTTCCGCCACCTGGTCACCGGCAAGGCCGCCACCGCCAAGGCCGTCACCGTACGCACCGTCGAACGCGAACGCTGGTCCGCCTCCGACCTCGCGAACCAGCTCCCCGCCGGGCACGCGGTCCTGTCGGTCACGACGGTGAAGGGGGAGCACGCGCCGCCGGTGTTGGTGGATCTTCGGGGGTGAGGGTGCTCAGTCGGCGGTCGGTTCCACGACGCGCTTGACCTGCAATCCGGTGATGCGGGAGACGGCTTCGTAGTCGCGGTCGTCGTGGAGCACGATCAGGCCCTCACGCTCGGCCGTGGCCGCCACCAACAGGTCCACGGCTCCAGCGGATCGGTGCTGCCCGGATTCGGTGAGCTCCTGCTGGAGCTTCTGGGCCTGTTCGAAGACCTGGTCGGGCATGGGGACCCAGGAGAACACTTCCCGCAGGAGATCCTGCTTCTTCAAGCGATCGGCCAGCGATTGGGCGGAGTAGAGGAATTCCAGCTCAACGGCCGGGCACACCGCGATGATCCCGGCCGTGAGCTGTTCGTTCCACTGCTTCCAGACGGGTGTCTGGAAGATGCGGAAGAGGGCTGAGGTGTCGATCAGGAAGAGCGCGCTACTCACGGACGGTAGGCCGCCTTGTTGCCGACGAATTCGTCGAAGTCGCCGCGGTCGGCCATTTCGACGAGCTGAGCCAGGGCGCGAGCGCGCTTTATCCGCTGAGTGACCTCCAGCAGTGCGGTGTTGACGGTGTCCTTCTTCGTCTTGGTGCCGAGGACCTGGGCGGCTCCTTCCAGGGCCTCTTCGTTGATGTCGATCAGCATCTTGGGCATCGTTGCCTCCTTTCTCTGGATAGCTTAAGAGGATACCTGGGATATCTTCGACTGTCTAAGGAATCGTTTCGGCATCCCAGGCGCTGGTCCCAGCAGACCGGTGTCCCCGAAATCCTCCGCTGAGGCAGAATCGAAAGCGGCCGTTCGTACGGGACGGCGAAATCGTCCGCAGGCGACCACCGCCCCCGTGCCCGCACCCACGCCGCAACCGAAGGTCCCATGCCGCACACCCTCGCCTCACTGGTCAACCACACCGCGCTCAAGCTGACCGTGCTCGCGGGCGGGGACCGGCTGGACGTTCCGGTGCGCTGGGCGCATGCCAGTGAGCTGATCGATCCGGTGCCCTACATGGAGGGCGGGGAGCTGCTGCTGATCACCGCGCTCAAGCTGGACGCGGAGGACGCGGAGGCGACCCGCGGGTATGTGCGGCGGGTCGCGGAGGCCGGGGTCGTCGGGCTGGGGTTCGCGGTCGGGGTGAATTACGAAGAGGTGCCGCAGGCCCTCGTCGAGGCGGCCCGGCAGGCGGATCTGCCGCTGCTCGGGGTGCCCCGCCGGACCCCCTTCATCGCCATCAGCAAGGCCGTGTCGGCCGCCGTCGCCGCCGACCAGTACCGCGCGGTGACCGCGGGGTTCGAGGCGCAGCGGGAGCTGACCCGGGCGGCGCTGAGCGCCGAGGGCCCGGCCGAGCTGCTGGCCCGGCTCGCCGCGCATCTGAACGGCTGGGCCGCGCTCTACGACGCGTCGGGCGCGGTGGTGGCCGCCGCCCCCGACTGGGCGGCCCGGCGCGCCGCCCGGCTCGCCGACGACGTGGGGCGGCTGCGCGAGCGCCCCGCCCCCGCCAGTTCCGTGGTGAGCGATGCCGAGGGGGACGACCGGGTCGAGCTCCAGTCGCTGGGCACCGGGCGGCGGGCGCGCGGTGTGCTCGCGGTGGGTACCGGCGCGCCGCTCGGAACCGCCGAGCGGTACGCCGTGCACTCCGCTGTCGCGCTGCTCACCCTCACCACCGAACGCTCCCGTGCACTGCAGGACGCCGAGCAGCGGCTGGGCGCCGCGGTGCTGAAGATGCTGCTCGCGGGCGAGCCGGAGCACGCACGGGCGGTGGCGGGACGGCTCTACGGCGGGCTGCTGGACACCCCGTTCCGGATGGTGGTGGCCGAGCCCGTCGCCGCGGAGGACACCACGGGCCCGCCCCCGGCAGCGCCCTCCGGCGTCCTGGACGCACTCGCCGACGCGATGGAGTCCGCCGCCGCCAGGACCGGCGAGGCGGTGCTCACCGTCCCCGACGGCGGCCGGCTGATCGCACTGGTCGCGGACGGCGGCGCCGCAGCGGCCGCCTGCGCCGAGTACGCCGCCGCGGCCGAGGCCCGCTTCGGGGCGCAGACCCGGGGCCGCGGCCGCGCGGAGGCGGGGCGCGGCCGCGCGGAGGCGGGGCGCGGCGCCGAGGGGCTC
>NZ_SUMB01000023.1 GCF_005048155.1 Streptomyces piniterrae | reverse complement strand
TTGCGTTAGGGAAACGCCCGGTTACATTTCGAACCCGGAAGCTAAGCCTTTCAGCGCCGATGGTACTGCAGGGGGGACCCTGTGGGAGAGTAGGACGCCGCCGAACAATTTTTGGGGAAAGCCCCGCACCTTGGTGCGGGGCTTTTCTGCGTTTAAGGAAAGGTTCGGGTGACCGTGTCACGGCCCTAGTGCGCATCAAGCAGCGGTTGCCTCGCCGGGCATGGATGCCAGCGGTCAGCCGACTCTTGATGAGGTCGAATGTTGCCTCGTTGAGCTTGTCGAGGGGCGGCTGTCTCGCGACGAGGCCGACCGGTGGGCCGGCCGATGGCTGGTCGAGGATGGGCTGCCTGGGACGCGGTCTCTTGGTGGGCGCTGAACCTCCTCCACGGAATCGATCTTCCCGCGGGCGAGGGCTCGGGCTACCTGCACGACGACGAGCAGGTACGTGCATGGCTCGACGAGCTGAGGAAGCGCCGGGAGATATGACACGGGCGCGCCGGTGGGCGACCTGGACGATCTGGCCGAAGACAAGCTCTAGGGCCGCATGATCCGCCGCTACATAGGCTGGCGGAATCGTCACGCTGACGATCAGCGGCTACGAGCCGTGGTCGACAGGTGGGGCCGTCTCTGTGAGGCGGTGTTCTTAGAGGCGGCCTGCGGACTTCAGGGTGAGGTAGGCGTCGGCCAGGTCAGGGGCCAGGCGGGCGGGGGTGGAATCGATGACGGTGATGCCGTGGCGGCGGAGGCGGTCTGCGGTGCGGCGGCGAGCAGCGCGGGTCTGTTCGGCTGCTGCGGCTGCGTAGACGGCCTGGGGGGTGTGGCGGCCGGCGGCCATTTCCTCGATGCGGGGGTCGGTGACGGCCGCGACGATGAGTTCGTTGCGCTGGGTGAGGCCGGGGAGGACGGGGAGTAGTGCCTCCTCCACCGGGGCCGTGTCGAGGCCGGTGAAGAGCACGATGAGGGACCGTCGCGGTGTGCTGCGGTGGATGGTGGCGGCCAGGCCGCGGGCGTCCGCCTCGACGAGTTCCGACTCGAGGGGCGCGAGGGCGTCGGTCAGGGCCGGGAGGAGGTCGCGGGCGGACCGGCCTTGTACGGAGGCCCGTACGCGGCGGTCGTAGGCGAGCAGGTCCACGCGGTCGCCGGCGCGGGCGGCGAGGGCGCCCAGCAGCAGGGCGGCGTCCATGGAGGCGTCGAGGCGGGGAATGTCGCCCACGCGGCCGGCCGAGGTGCGTCCGGTTTCCAGGACGAGCAGGATGCGGCGGTCGCGTTCGGGGCGCCAGGTGCGGACGGCGAGGGTTTGCTGGCGGGCGGTGGCGCGCCAGTCGATGGAGCGGGTGTCGTCGCCGGGGGTGTAGTCGCGGAGACTGTCGAATTCGGTGCCCTCACCGCGGGTCAGGATGCTGGTGCGGCCGTCGAGTTCGCGGAGCCGGGCGAGCTTGGCGGGGAGGTGCTTGCGGCTGGTGAAGGGGGGCAGTACGCGCAGGGTCCAGGGGACCTGGTGGCTTCCCTGCCGGGCCGCCAGCCCGAGCGGGCCGTATGAGCGGACGGTGACGCGGACGGCATGGTGGTCGCCGCGTCGGGTGGGGTGGAGCACGGTTGTCAGGCGTCGGCGTTCGGCGCCGGGGATGCGCACCGTGTGACGGGACGCGGGGATGTCCGAGCCGGGATGGAAGGAGCTGGGGGGCCAGGCATCGCGGATCTGGGCGCGCAGCGTGCGGCGGTCGGCGTTGGTGATGGTGAGGTGCGTGTGGGCTTGGCCCGTTAGTCGAACAGTTGTGTCACCGGTTCGGGTGAAATGGAGCTTTCGCACTGGCGCGGCGAGTGCGAGGTCGCACAAGATTGCTATCAGCAGGATGAGTTGGACGGCGAGGATGCCGAGCCAGCCGGGGAGCACGAAGCCGACGAAGAGGGCTCCGAGTGCGGCGATGAGGGCGGTGCGTCCGGTGAGGGCCACGGCGTCGTCTCAGCGGGGGACGGGGAGGTGGGCGAGCACGGCGTTGATCACGGAGTCCGCGGTGACTCCCTCCATCTCCGCTTCTGGGCGGAGTTGGACGCGGTGTCGGAGTGTGGGCAGAGCGAGGGCCTTGACGTCGTCAGGGGTGACGTAGTCGCGGCCGGTGAGCCAGGCCCAGGCTCGGGAAGTGGAGAGCAGAGCGGTGGCGCCTCGGGGGGAGACGCCGAGGGAGAGTGAGGGGGATTCGCGGGTGGCACGGCAGATATCGACGATGTAGCCGGTGACCTCGGGGGAGATCGCGGTTTTGGCGACCGCCGCGCGGGCCGCCTCGAGGTCGGCGGCGGAGGCGACGGGGCGGAGCCCTGCCGCGTTGAGGTCGCGTGGGCTGAATCCGTCCGCGTGCCGGGTGAGTATGTCGATCTCGTCCTGGCGGGCGGGCAGCGGCACCGTGAGCTTCAGCAGAAAACGGTCGAGCTGGGCTTCGGGCAGTGGGTAAGTGCCTTCGTATTCCACGGGGTTCTGCGTGGCGGCGACGAGGAAGGGTTCGGGCAGTGGCCGGGGTGTGCCATCGACGGTCACCTGGCGCTCTTCCATCGCTTCGAGCAGTGATGCCTGGGTCTTCGGGGGCGTGCGGTTGATCTCGTCGGCGAGAAGGAGGTTGGTGAAGACCGGGCCCGGCTGGAACGAGAACTCGGCGTTGCGCGCGTCGTAGACCAGAGATCCGGTGACGTCGCTCGGCATCAGGTCGGGGGTGAACTGGACGCGCTTGGTGTCGAGTTCGAGGGTGGCCGACAGGGCGCGTACGAGCAGGGTCTTGGCGACTCCCGGGACGCCTTCGAGGAGTACATGACCGCGGCACAGCAGGGCGACGACCAGCCCGGTGACGGCGGGGTCCTGGCCGACGACGGCCTTGGCGATCTCGGTACGCAAGGCCTCCAGGGAGGCTCGGGCGCTGTCGGCGGTCGGCTCAGCGGTCGGGGTGCTCACGGGGCGTGTGCCTCTCTTGGGAAACGATCGAGGTTTCGAGTTCGTCGAGTTGGTCGGCCAGCTGCACCAGGGCCTTGTCGTCCGCGGGTGCCGGGCCGAAGAGCAGAGCGTGGAGGCCGGCGTCGGGTGCGGCGGTCAGGTGGGTGTGAACGGCCGGAAGAAGGATGTCGGGGGTGTGGGCGTGCGCGGGGGGCACGCCGATGAGGGGGGCGAGCCGGGTGCGGGTCGCCGAGCGCAGGACGGCTGAGGCGCGATCGCGGGCGTTGGCCTGCTCGTAGAGGCGGGCGTGGCCTTCGGTGGTCTCGGCGGCCGGGACGGTGACCGGGAGTCGTTCGGGCACGAGGGGGCCCAGGCGGCGGGCGCGCCAGAAGGCTGCGAAGACGGCGGCGAAGGCGAGTTGGAGCAGGCCCCACGTCCAGCCGGAGGGGATGAGGTCGAGGAAGCCGCGCTGGTTGTCCTGGGTGGACGACGGGTCGCTGACGGAGGGGAGGTACCAGACCACATGCTTGTGGGCACCGAGGAGTTGAAGGGCCAGCGAGGCGTTGCCTTGCTCGGTGAGGCGGTAGTTGTAGAGGGGGTCGGGGGCGCCGAGGAGCACGGTGTCGCGGCCGGCGTCGGTGGGCGGAATGCGCAGCAGGGTGGGCAGACCGCCGCTGAGGTAGCAGCCGTCGGCGGTGGAGCTGGAGGTGGCGTAGCGCAGACCGCCCAGGAGGGCACTGCCCGCGCGGCGTGCCTCGGGCAGCGAGCAGGCAGCACTGAGTGCCGAGATGTCGACGGGGGGTTCGGCGCGGACGCCGAGGGGGAGGGCGGCGAGCGTCGCGGGGCCGGGCGCGACGAGCACGGTGCGGCCGGGGGTGTGCGCGGTCGCGGTGCGCAGGCCGGACAGCTGCCGGGGGGTGAGCATGTCGGGGTTGGTCACGAGGAGCGTGGTGTCCGGGCCGGCCGCGGCGGCGGCTTCCTCGGAGGTGGTGACGACCTGGGTGGTGACGCCATGGGCGGCGAGCAGCCGGGCCAGGGCCTGGCTTCCGGGGCGGTCCGGGGAGCGGGGGTCGAGCCGGCCGTGGTGTTCGCCGGACTGGAGGGCCGCGAGGACCACTCCGCCGACCACGAGCAGAAGGATCGCGAGGAGCAGCCCGCGGGACCGTATCCACAGGTGCCGGGCGGTGGGGGAGAGCGAGGTGCTGTCCGTGGCGGCCGTGGTCATCCGCGGCTCCCGGTCGGGGCTGCCAGGTGGGGCTTGGCGCGCTGCAGTTCGGTGTCGAGGGCGCTCAAGAGGGCGTACTCCCGTTCCGTACCGGTGCGGCCGCCGTATGTGACGTCGTCGAAGGCGCGGGCCGCTGCGCGCAGCCGCTCGGCGTGCGAGGGAAGTGCCCGTCCGGCTTCGGCGGCTGCTTCGTCGGCGGTGCGGCCGGGGCCCGGAGTGAGCAGCGCCCGTTCTTCGAGGGAGAGGACGATGGCGCGCATCCGGTCCTGGACGGCCTGGCTCCAGTGGCCCTCGGCGGCGTGCGCTTCGGCGGTCGCACGGTGTTCGGCGGCGGTGCGGGGGGTGTCGGTGAAGAGTGCGCCGCTGCTGGTCGGAGTACGGCGTGCCGCGCCGAGCCGCAGTCGGAGGGCGATGACCAGCAGCAGTACGGCGGCGGCGATGGCTATGAGCCCGATCCAGCCGCCCGGTGTGGCGCCGGCGGCCGCGCCGAAGAGGTCGTCCACGCGTTCCCAGAACCAATTCAGGCCGCGCTGGATCGGGTTGGGGTCGTGCTGGTGGTACCGGGGGTCGGACAGTTCGCGTTCCGCCGCCTCGCGGGCGGGGACGCGTGGGGTCCGCACCGGTATGTCGTCGCCTGGGCTCGCTATGAGACGGCCGAGCGTGCTTGTGCCCCCCGCGGTGGTCATCGCCTCAGCTTCCCGGTGTGGCGTCGGTGGGGTGCTCTCCGGTGCCGTCCGCAGGGGCGTCGGGGCTGGTCGGGGTGGTGGAGGGCGCGTTCTCGGCCGTGGCGTCCACCCGCGGCGTGTCGGCAGTGGACGTCTCGGCCCTGGAGCTGTCGGCCGGAGCGGAGTCCACCGGCGCGGAGTCCACCGGGGCGGTCTGGGACGGGGTGTCGTCGGGGGCCGTGGCCGGCTGCGGGACGGGGGCCTCCGTGCCGTAGGCGGGGAGGCCGGCGGCGCGGGCGAGTTCGAGGTCGAGTGCCTCGCGGCGGATGCGCTGGTCCATGTAGATGAGCGCGGTGACGCCTGCGCTGATCGGGAAGCTGAGGGTGGAGCTGATGACGGCGCCGACGCCCAGCACGATCAGGAAGGTCCAACCGGTCGTGCTGTTGGTGCCCTCGGCCCATTCCATCAGGCTCTCGCCGCCCGTGAGGAAGGCGATGAGGGTGGTGGGGATCTGGACGGCGAACTCGATGATGAGCAGCAGGAGGTAGGTCAGAAGCTGGACGCCCAGCACCCGCCACCAGGAGCCGCGTACGAGCTTGGCGGAACGGCGCAGGGAGGCGATGACGCCCTGCTTCTCCAGCATCAGCGCCGGGGAGGCGAGGCTGTAGCGGACCCACAGCCAGACGCTCACCACGGTGGCGGCCAGTCCGCCGAACAGGGCGAGCACCAGGCCCATGTCCAGGGTGCCCGTTGCGGCGACGAGGATGCCGGGGGCCAGGCAGACCGCCATGACCGTCAGGAAGAGCAGGGGAAGCAGGACGAGCAGGCCGAGCAGGCGCGGGAGTTGGGCCCGTGCGTCGCGCCAGGCTTCGGCGGCGGTCACCGACCGGCCGAGGACGGCACGGCTGACGACCATGGTGAGCATGCCGGTGGCGATGATGGTGGCGAGCAGCCCGATCAGCGAGGTGATCCCGGTGCCGGTGAGCGAGTTGCCTATGTCGCGCATGGTGTCGCGCAGCGGCGGACCGGACCGGTCCTCCAGGGAAGGCGCGCGGCCGGCGTCCTGGAACCACAGTCCGGTGACGACGGTGACGGCGGTCTGCGAGACCACCGCGACGATCAGCGAGATGCCGAGCACCGTGCGCCAGTGGGCGCGCAAGGTGGCGATCGCGCCGTCGAGGATCTCGCCGACGCCGAGCGGGCGCAGCGGGATGACTCCTGGTTTGGCGGCCTGCGGGGGCGCGCCCCAGCCGGAGCCCCATCCGGGGCCGCCGCCCCACCCGGCCTGGTGGCCGGGGGCCGCCGCGGCGCGGGTGCGGTCGCCCGTGCCGCTCTGACCGGGGATGCCGGTGGGGGCCGACCACTGGCCGGCCGGCGGCTGCTGCTTGGACCAGTTCGGCGGCGGCTGCTCGGCCGAGCCGGGCCGGCCTTCCGCGGCGGGTGGCTGGGTGGGCTGCTCCTGGGTGCCGCGGTCCGGCTCGTCGGAGGGGGCGGATCCGGGCGAGGCCCAGCCCGGAGAGTTGTTCATCGTCGCTCCTTCTTGCTGCCCGTCCGCCGGGGCGGCGGGGGTCCGGGGTCCGCGGTGGCAGTCATCGTGTCATGGCGGATGGCGCCGTGTACCCGTGACCTCGGGGAGAAGGGACCTTCTGTTCGAGGGGGTGTCGGCGGCAGACTGAGTGGATGGGTGATCAGTACGAGGTGTCCGAGGCGGGCGTCGAGGCGCTCCCCGTCCCGTCGTTGCGTTGGGAGGAACGAGCCGAGGGACCGGTATTGGTCCTGCTTGATCAGACTCGGTTGCCGGCGGAGGAGGTCGAGCTGGTCTGCACGGACGTGCCGGCGCTGGTGCAGGCGATCCGGACGCTGGCCGTGCGCGGGGCGCCGCTGCTGGGCATCGCGGGTGCGTACGGTGTCGCGCTGGCCGCGGCTCGTGGGTTCGGTGTGGACGAGGCGGCGGAGGCGCTGGCGGGTGCCAGGCCCACCGCGGTCAATCTGGCCTACGGCGTGCGGCGAGCGGCGGCCGCCTATCGGGACGCGGTCCGCGGCGGGGCGGCTCCGGAGAATGCCGCCGCGGCGGCGCTGGCCGAGGCGCGCACCGTACATACGGAGGACATCGAGGCCAGCAGCCGAATGGCGGAGCACGGTCTGGCGCTCCTGGGCGAGCTGCTGCCGGGTGGCGGCCACCGGATTCTCACGCACTGCAACACGGGGGCGCTGGTTTCCGGGGGCGAGGGGACCGCCCTCGCGGTGGCGCTGGCGGCGCACCGGGCGGGTGAGCTTCGCCGGCTGTGGGTGGACGAGACCCGGCCGCTGTTGCAGGGTGCGCGGCTGACCGCGTACGAGGCCTCGCGCACGGGGATGGCGTACACGGTGCTGACGGACGGGGCCGCGGGATCGCTGTTCGCCGCGGGTGAGGTGGACGCGGTACTGATCGGCGCGGACCGGATCGCGGCGGATGGCGCGGTCGCCAACAAGGTGGGCAGCTACCCGCTGGCGGTCCTGGCCCGCTATCACCACGTTCCGTTCGTGGTGGTGGCGCCGACGAGCACGGTGGATCTGGAGACAGTGGAGGGGTCGGACATAGAGGTCGAGCAGCGGCCGGGCCATGAGGTGACGGAGCTCTCGTTGGGGTACGCGCGGGGCGCCGGAGCGGAGATCGTCGGCGGGATCGGGGTGGCGCCGGTGGGCGCTCAGGCCTACAACCCGGCCTTCGACGTCACTCCGCCGGAGCTGGTGACGGCGATCGTGACGGAGGCCGGAGTGGTCTCGCCGATCACTCGGGACGGGCTGGCAGAGATGTGTTCCACATCACGATGGAGTAAGTCACGATCAGGTAATGGGATGATGGCCGAATGAAGGGACGCGTCCTGGTCGTCGACGACGACACCGCACTGGCAGAGATGCTCGGCATCGTGCTGCGCGGCGAAGGCTTTGAACCGTCGTTCGTGTCGGACGGTGACAAGGCGCTTGCCGCCTTCCGCGAGACCAAGCCCGATCTTGTCCTGCTCGACCTGATGCTGCCCGGACGGGACGGCATCGAGGTGTGCCGGCTGATCCGGGCCGAGTCCGGGGTGCCGATCGTCATGCTGACCGCGAAGAGCGACACCGTGGATGTGGTGGTCGGGCTCGAGTCGGGTGCGGACGACTACATCGTCAAGCCGTTCAAGCCCAAGGAGCTGGTGGCCCGGATCAGGGCCCGGCTGCGGCGCTCGGAGGAGCCGGCGCCCGAGCAGCTGGCGATCGGTGATCTCGTCATCGACGTGGCGGGCCACTCCGTGAAGCGGGACGGCCAGTCGATCGCGCTGACCCCGCTGGAGTTCGATCTGCTGGTGGCGCTGGCGCGCAAGCCGTGGCAGGTGTTCACGCGTGAGGTGCTGCTGGAGCAGGTCTGGGGCTACCGGCACGCCGCCGACACCCGGCTGGTCAATGTCCATGTGCAGCGGCTTCGCTCCAAGGTCGAGAGGGACCCGGAGCGGCCGGAGATCGTGGTGACCGTGCGCGGGGTCGGCTACAAGGCAGGGCCCAGCTGAGATGACCCGGGACGGTTCGACCCCGGAGGAAAAGCGGGGGCGCACCGTCGACCCGGCGGGTGAAATGTCCTTTTCGGGAAAGTTGTCCGCTTGGTTGCTGCGCGGTGGGCAGTTGCTGCCCGACGGCGCGGTGAGCGGGCCGGTGCACCCCCTGCTGCGGCTCTTCAGCCGCTGGGTGCGCCGTCCGCTGCTGCCCGCCCTGCGGCTGTGGCGCCGCAACATCCAGCTGCGCGTGGTCGCGACCACCCTGCTGATGTCGCTGGCCGTGGTGCTGCTGCTCGGCGTCGTGGTCGTCGGACAGGTGCGTAACGGCCTGCTCACGGCCAAGGCACAGGCCGCGCAGAGCCAGGCCGCGGGCGGCTTCGGCGTCGCCCAGAAGCTGGCCGATGTCGGCGGCGGCGATGTACGGCCCGAGGACACCGCCCGGGCGGGCAATCGCGGCAACCAGGACTCCGCGACATGGCTGACCAGCCTCGTCGAGCAGCTCGCCAGCGGCGGGCAGGGCGTCTTCTCCGTCGTGGCGCTCAGCTCGGACTCCGACGAACCGTTCGGCGACGCCAGCCGGGGCACCCGCGGGCCGCGCGCCTCCGGGGACGTCGACCCCGAGCGGAGCGTGCCCGCCGATCTGCGGCGGAAGCTGGACACCAAGACGGGCACGTTCCGTACCTACACCCAGATCAAGCGCATCGGGCACGACGACGGCACGCCGGCGATCATCATCGGCAAGCGGCTCAACGACGTGAACAGCAACCAGTACCAGCTCTACTACCTCTTCCCGTTCAGCCAGGAAGAAGAGTCCCTCAAGCTGGTGACGGGGACGCTCGCGACGGCCGGCGTGTTCGTCGTGATTCTGCTCGGCGCCATCGCCTGGCTGGTCGTACGCCAGGTCGTCACGCCCGTACGGATGGCCGCGGGAATCTCCGAGCGGCTGGCCGCCGGCCTCCTCCAGGAACGGATGAAGGTCACCGGCGAGGATGACATCGCGCGGCTCGGCGAGTCCTTCAACAAGATGGCGCAGAACCTCCAGGTCAAGATCCAGCAGCTGGAGGAGCTCTCCCGGATGCAGCGGCGCTTCGTCTCCGACGTCTCCCATGAGCTGCGGACGCCGCTGACGACCGTACGGATGGCGGCCGACGTCATCCATGAGGCGCGCGAGGACTTCGACCCCGCCACGGCGCGCTCCGCGGAGCTGCTGCGCGGACAGCTCGACCGCTTCGAGTCGCTGCTCGCCGAGCTGCTGGAGATCAGCCGGTTCGACGCGGGCGCGGCCGCGCTGGAGGCCGAGCCGATAGACCTGCGCGACGTGGTGCACCGCGTCATCGAAGGCGCCGAGCCGCTGGCCGAGCGCAAGGGCACCCGCATCCTGGTGCGCGGCGCCGAGCAGCCCGTGATCGCCGAAGCCGACACCCGGCGGGTGGAGCGGGTGCTGCGCAATCTCGTCGTCAACGCCGTCGAGCACGGCGAGGGCCGGGATGTCGTGGTGCGGCTGGCGTCCGGGGGCGGCCCCAGCGGCGGCGCCGTGGCCGTCGCCGTGCGCGACTACGGCGTCGGCCTCAAGCCCGGCGAGGCGACACGGGTCTTCAACCGCTTCTGGCGCGCGGACCCGGCCCGGGCCCGTACGACCGGCGGCACCGGACTCGGCCTGTCCATCGCCGTCGAGGACGCCAGGCTGCACGGCGGCTGGCTCCAGGCATGGGGCGAGCCGGGTGGCGGTTCGCAGTTCCGGCTGACGCTGCCGCGTACGTCCGGCGAGGCGCTGCGCGGCTCCCCGATACCCCTGGAGCCGGAGGACTCGCGCCGCAACCGAGGGCTCGACGACGCCGGGCTGCCGCGCGCCGGGACCGACGGCAAGGCGTCCACGATCCCGGTGCAGCCGCGCACCATGGAGCCGCGCGCCGCCGCCGGCCCGGCTGCCGACCCGGCGGCGATGCCCGGCAGCGGCGCCCGTGTGGTGCCGCATTCCGGAGGCGTACGGAACGAAGGAACAGCGGGCGGCCGAAGCGTGCGCGCCGACGAGGCGGCGCATGCCGGTACGGCCGTCGACGGCGGGGAGCAGGAGGCCGGACGGGGCGTGGATCGGGAGGGCGGGCTGCGTGGACGCTGAGCGCGGAGAGGAGCACGGGGTGGGGGCCGAGGCCCGCGTGGCGGCCCCTGCGCACGGTCGCAGGGCGGCCGGCGCCCGAGGCCGGCGCCAGATCCCCGGAACGTCACGGGCGGCGCGGAAGACCGCGCTGCTCGGCTGTGCCGCGCTGCTGCTGGCCGGGTGTGCGTCGATGCCCGACAACGGAGACGTCAAGGCCGTCGACCAGTCGCCGCGCGCCGAGGGCGACTCGCAGGTACGGGTCTACGGCGTCCCCCCGCAGGACGGCGCACAGCCGACCAACATCGTCCGCAGCTTCCTCGACGCGACGACCAGCGACGAGGCGGATTTCCGTACGGCCACCCAGTACCTGGCCAAGTCGGCCAGGCGGACCTGGCGGCCGTTCAAGACGATCAACGTGCTCCAGGAGCGTCCGAAGCCCGAGCCGAAGGCACTGCCCAACCGCGAGGACGCCAACGGCTATACGGTCACCCTCTCCGGCAGTCAGGTGGCGACGGTGGACGACAACCACGCGTACACCCCGCAGGAGAAGCCCTACCGCCAGACGATCCACCTCATCAAGGAGGGCGATCAGTGGCGGATCGACCGGCTGCCCAACGGGCTGGTGCTCGGTCAGTCCGACTTCCAGCGCATCTACCGGTCCGTCAACAAGTTCTACTTCGCGTCCTATGACTCGGAGTCGCAGGAGCCGAAGGCGAGCCGCAACGTGCTCGTCGCGGACCCGGTCTATCTGCGGCAGCGGATAGAGCCGATCACGGCCAGCGTGGAGGCGCTGCTGTCCGGGCCCACCAACTGGCTGGACAAGGTGACGACTTCGGCCTTCCCGCACGGCACCCGGCTCGCCGCCCGTGATCTGACGCTGGACGACTCCAATGCGCTGCACGTGAAGCTCAACAAACAGGCCGTCAACACCGACACCGTCCAGTGCAAACGGATGGCGGCTCAACTGTTCTTCACCGTCCAGGACATGACCCGGGCTTCGAAGATCAGTCAGGTGGAGTTGCAGGACGACAGCGGCAACTCGCTGTGCGCACTGACCCAGGATCAGGCCGAACGCGACTTCGCCCCGTCCCGGCACGCCGGGCACTCCGCCAAGGAGTACTTCATCGACGCCGACCACAAGGTCGTCGCGATGCCGGACTCCGCAACGGAACCGACGCCGGTGCGCGGGCCGTTCGGCACCGGCAAGACCCCGCTGCGCTCGGTCGCCATCTCGCGTGCCGAGGACACCGCTGCCGGCGTGTCGAGCGATGGGCACGCGCTGTACGTGGCGGGCATGGAGGACGGCGTCGAACGCGGTGATCCGCTGCTGACCAGCGCCGGCTCGCTCAAGGGCCCGGAGGACGGGCTGACCGCGCCCAGTTGGGACGGTCTGGGCGATCTGTGGATCGCCGACCGCGATACGCACGGCTCGCGGCTGCTGCGGATGCGCGAGGGCAAGGGCGAACCCGAAGAGGTCGCGGTGCCCGGCCTGGGCAAGCGGCGGATCAAGGCGATCCGGGTGGCCGCCGACGGTATCCGGATCGCGATGCTGGTGGAGGACAAGGGGCGTACGACGCTTCAGCTCGGCCGGGTCGAGCGGGCCGGCACCTCCCAGCACCCGGTGCTCTCGGTGCAGGAACTGCGGCCGATCGCACCGCAGTTGGAGGACGTGGTGGCGGCGTCCTGGGCGGGCGGCAGCCGGCTCGTGGTCGTCGGCCGGGAGTCCGGCGGAGTGCAGCAGATGCAGTTCATGGAGACCGACGGCTCGGCGTCCAACGCGCAGACGCTGCCCGGCGTCAACGGCGTCAAGTCGGTGGCGGCCTCGGAGGACGAGACCAAGCCGCTGATCGCGGACGCCACCGAGGGCATTGTGCGGCTGCCTCCGGACGCGAACTGGAAGACCGTGGCCAAGGACGGGTCGGCGCCGGTCTATCCGGGCTGACCGCCGGTTCATCCGGGGCTGACCGCCGTTCCGCCCCTGGGCTGCCGTCGGCCCGTCCGGGCCGACGCGGGGCGTCGAGTTGTCCACAATCCCTGGGTTATCCACAGGGGTGGCGGCCGAGCGCGGACGGCGCGACAGTTGAGCCATGCAGGGGGTGTGGCGGGAACTGGCCGGTCTGGTGCTGCCGGTCGACTGCGCGGGATGTGGCAGGCCGCGTACGGAGCTGTGCGCGGAGTGTCGCCGGGCGCTGTCGCGGGGTGGGCGCGGCGCACGGCGGGTACGGCCGGAGCCGAGACCCGCGGGGCTGCCTCGGGTGTGGGCCGGCGCGCCGTACGCGGACGAGGTGCGGGCCGTGCTGCTCGCCCACAAGGAGAGAGGGGCGCTGCGGCTGGCCGGGCCGTTGGGCGCGGTGCTGGCCGGGGCGGTGCGGGTGCTGCGGCCGGGCGGTGGGCGGGTGCTGCTGGTGCCGGTGCCGTCGGCCCGGCGATCGGTGGCCTGCCGGGGCCATGATCCGGTGCGCCGGATCGCGCTGGCGGCCGCCGCCGAACTACGGCGGGCGGGGGTGGGGGAGGGGGCGGGGGCCCAGGTCCTGGCGGTGCTGCGGCAGCGTCGTCCGGTGGCCGACCAGGCGGGCCTCAGTGCCCGGCAGCGGCTGGCGAATGTCGCGGGCGCACTGGGCGTCCGGGGTGGGGCCGGGAGGCTGCTGGTGGAGGCTCCAGTGGTGCTGGTGGACGATCTGATGACGACGGGGGCGACGCTCGCCGAGGCGGCGCGGGCGCTCGGGGTGTCCGGGGCGAGGGTGAGCGGGGCGGCCGTGGTGGCGGCGACCCGTACCGCGTTCGAAATCAACCGGAACTGAAAAGGGAAATTCATCGTTGCAGGTAATGAGGCCGAAAATTCACCCAAACGGAGCTGGAGGCGTCGAGGGGGTGCCGACACCCGACCGGGAGAGCTATGTTCGGTTGTGAGGACTTGGCGGCCGCTTTGCCTCATATGTCGTGGTGCGTGCGTTAAACGGCATTTGAGGTGAACCTGAAGGCGTTGGCTTGGAGATCTTGTCCTTGGGGGAGGAGGAGGTGAAAGTCGCCAAGTCCGAGGCTTCGGCACCCACCGGAGCCTGGTGCAAGAAGGCATCGCTCCGCCCGCTGAGCGGGGCGATCCGGGAACGGAGTTCTGCGTGGACATCGTCGTCAAGGGCCGCAAGACCGAGGTGCCCGAGCGGTTCCGCAAGCACGTGGCCGAGAAGCTGAAGCTGGAGAAAGTCCAGAAGCTCGACGGCAAGGTGATCAGCCTGGACGTCGAGGTGTCCAAGGAGCCCAACCCGCGGCAGGCCGACCGTTCCGACCGAGTGGAGATCACCCTCCGCTCCCGTGGCCCGGTGGTCCGGGCCGAGGCGGCCGCGGCCGACGCGTATGCCGCGCTCGACCTGGCTACCGCCAAGCTGGAGGCGCGCCTGCGGAAGCAGCATGACAAGCGGTTCTCGCGTCGCGGCAACGGCCGGATCCCGGCGAGTGACGTCGCCGTCAGCGTCCCCGACGCCGCGCGTCTGAACACCAACGGCGAACTCGCCGCCGCGAGCTCCGGCGAGCCGAAGGTGCCGAGCACCAAGATGGGGTCGATCGACGTCCTGGGCGAAGGTCCCCTGGTCGTCCGCGAGAAGACCCACTCGGCGCCGCCGATGACGCTCGACCAGGCGCTCTACGAGATGGAATTGGTCGGACACGACTTCTATCTCTTCGTCGACGCCGAGACCAAGCAGCCGAGTGTCGTCTACCGGCGGCACGCATACGACTACGGCGTCATCCACTTGAACCCCGACCAGTTCGGGGAGGAAGAGCCCGGCGGCGCAGGCGGCGCGCTCGGCGGCTGACCCCATCCGCTCGGTGCCCCCGGCGTACGCCGGGGGCACCATCGCGCTTGAGAAGGGGACGAGTTGAAGCCGTATAGAGTTGTGCCAGCCAGGGAGTTTGTCGGCGCAAAACGGCGAAATGCCGGGGAGACGGTCGTATGGCAGTGATGGGGCTGGCCGCGCGGGGCTGTTGTCAACCAGCCTTATCTCCAGGCTTTGGCTCTTCGGCCGAGTAGTTGACGGGGAGGAACGATGGGGGACAGCTTCGGGCCCGTGCGTGACCACACGGACGACGGCGGAAGCGGTTCGGGGGACGGGGACGGACCCGGCACGGCCGCGAGCGTGCCGCGCCAGGAACCGATCCGGGTCCTGGTGGTGGACGATCACGCACTGTTCCGGCGCGGCCTGGAGATCGTTCTGGCCCAGGAGGAGGACATCCAGGTCGTCGGCGAGGCGGGGGACGGCGCGGAGGCGGTCGACAAGGCCGCGGATCTGCTGCCCGACATCGTGCTGATGGACGTGCGGATGCCCAAACGCGGCGGCATCGAGGCCTGCACCTCCATCAAGGAGGTGGCCCCCAGCGCGAAGATCATCATGCTCACGATCAGCGACGAAGAGGCCGATCTCTACGACGCGATCAAGGCCGGCGCCACCGGCTATCTGCTCAAGGAGATCTCCACCGACGAGGTGGCGACCGCGATCCGCGCCGTCGCTGACGGACAGTCGCAGATCAGCCCGTCGATGGCGTCCAAGCTCCTGACGGAGTTCAAGTCGATGATCCAGCGCACGGACGAGCGCCGGCTGGTGCCCGCGCCCCGGCTCACCGACCGTGAGCTGGAGGTCCTCAAACTCGTTGCCACGGGGATGAACAACCGCGATATCGCCAAGGAGCTGTTCATCTCCGAGAACACCGTGAAGAACCACGTGCGCAACATCCTGGAGAAGCTTCAGTTGCACTCCAGGATGGAGGCGGTGGTGTACGCGATGCGGGAGAAGATCCTCGAGATCCGCTGAATCCGTGCCGAGATGGCCGCGATGGTTGCGTGACCCCGGGCCCCGGCCCAGGCCCCTGGACCCCGTGGCCCGTGACCTGACCTGGCGCCGGATCCCATGGTTCGCTCAGCCGCTGGTTCGCTCAGCCGCCCAGATGCGTCAGCTCCTTCCGCAGCGCCGCGGCCTGATCGGGGTCGTCGCAGCGGTCCAGACCTACGGAGTCGCAGCCGACCCAGGTGGCGGCCTCGTGGAGCGCCTCGGCCATGGGGCGGACGGCCTTGGGGCCGTGCATCGAGACCTGGCGGGCGATGAGGGTGCTGCCTTCGCGGGCCGGGTCCACCCGGCCGACCAGTTTGCCGCCGGCCAGCAACGGCATCGCGAAGTAGCCGTGTATCCGCTTGGGCCGCGGGACGTACGCCTCCAGGCGGTGTGTGAAACCGAAGATCCGCTGGGTGCGCGGACGGTCCCAGATCAGTGAATCGAACGGTGACAGCAGGGTCGTGCGGTGCCGGCCGCGGGGCGGTGCGGCCAGCGCGGCCGGGTCCGCCCAGGCGGGTCTGCCCCAGCCCTCGACCGCCACCGGGACCAGGCCCGAGTCCGGGAGGACGGCATCGACCTGCTCGGCCTTCAGCCGGTGGTAGTCCGCGAGGTCGGCCCGGGTGGCCACGCCCATGGCGGCCCCGGCCTGGGCGACCAGGCGGCGGAGGCATTCGGTGTCGTCGAGATCGTCGTGCCGCAGGGCGTCGGGCACGGCGCGCTCGGCGAGGTCGTACACCCGCTTCCAGCCACGGCGCTCCGTGCAGACCACCCGGCCGGTGTCCAGCAGCCATTCCACCGCGATCTTGGTCTCCGACCAGTCCCACCACTCTCCGCCCTTCCGGCCGCCGCCCAGCTCGGACGTGGTCAGCGGGCCGTCCGCCGCGAGCCGGTCCAGGACGGCGGCGCAGGAGCGCTCGGAGTCCCGCATGACATGCCAGCGGTGCCCCTTGGCGCGGAAGGCGCGGCGGCGGAACGCGAAGTGCGGCCACTCCTCGATCGGCAGGATGCAGGCGGCATGCGACCAGTATTCGAAGGTATGGGGACGCGCCACGGGAGCGGTCCAGTACGCGGCCTCGACCCCCTGGCGGCCGACCGCGCCGAGGCGGGCGTACGGCACGAGCTCATGGGAGCGGGCCAGCACCGAGATCGTGTCCAGCTGCACCGCGCCCAGCCGCCGCAACATTCCCCGCACTCCCGCCCGGCGGTCCGGGGCGCCCAGCAGGCCCTGCGCCCGCAGGGCTATCCGCCGGGCGTCGTCGCGCGACAGTGCGGTCGCGGGCCGCGGCTGAGGATCCGGCTGGGGCTGTGTCGACGTCACGCTGGTCATGCGAAGAAGCGTAGGGGCGGGCACTGACAATGGCCCTGACCTGCACTGTTGTTGGGTTGAGGGTCAGTCGGGGTAGGGAAGGTAGGGCGTCGTGCCGGGGCGGGGCGTGTCAGTTGAGTCGGTCGAGCCGGCGGGCTCGGGCAGGTCGGACGGGAGCAGGGCGCCCGTCCAGACGTCCCGGCGGGTGCCTTGGCGGATCAGCTTGGCGCGCTGGGTGCCCTCCATACGGAAGCCGACCTTGAGGGCCACCGCCCGGGAGCCGTGGTTGCCGGCCTCGGCGACCCACTCCAGGCGCTCCACCCCGAGATCGTGGAACGCCCAGCGCACCACCGCGCGGGCCGCTTCCACGGTGTACCCCCTGCCGCGGTGCTCCTTGGCGGTCCAGTAGCCCAGCTCGGCCTCCCGCTCCGGGGTGTGCAGCCGGTCCAGGCGGATCAGCCCCATGGAGCCGATCAGCGAACCGTCGGCCGTGGAGATCACGGCGAAGGCATAGGCGGTGTCGCCGCGCCAGCCTTCCGGGGCGGCCGTGCCGACGAACAGCTCCGCGTCCCGGAGCCCGTACGGCGAGGGGAGACTCGTCCACCTGGGGATGTCGGGTTCCTGACACGCGGCGTACACCGCGGCCGCGTCGCCGGGCTCGAAGGGACGCAGGACGAGGCGCTCGGTGGTGAGGGTGACGGGCTCCATGAGGCGAGTCTGCGCCGCGGCACGGAGCGCGGCGAACGGTTTTCCCATGAATCCCGGCACCTTCTCGAGGCCTCGCGCGTTCACGTGGGAGAAGGGGATCGGAGCCTTCGCGGCGGCGGACCTCCCGGCCGGGGAGAGTCCTCCTTTACGATGGCCGTTGCGGCGGGGCCTGCCCCCTTGGAAAATGCCGCGCCCGCGCACTCGACCGTGCAGGCCCAACCGGCAAGGAGACCAGCCCAAGTGTCCGTCTTGACGAAGATCATGCGTGCAGGCGAAGGAAAGATCCTGCGCAAACTGCACCGCATCGCGGGCCAGGTCAACTCCATCGAGGAGGACTTCGCGGCCCTCTCCGACGCCGAGCTGCGGGCGCTGACCGATGAGTACAAAGCGCGGTACGCGGACGGCGAGTCCCTGGACGACCTGCTGCCCGAGGCGTTCGCCACGGTCCGCGAGGCCGCCAAGCGGGTGCTCGGCCAGCGGCACTACGACGTCCAGCTGATGGGCGGCGCGGCCCTTCACCTCGGATACGTCGCCGAGATGAAGACCGGTGAGGGCAAGACCCTCGTCGGCACCCTGCCGACGTATCTCAACGCGCTCTCCGGCGACGGCGTCCACCTGATCACGGTCAACGACTACCTGGCCGAGCGCGACTCCGAGATGATGGGCCGGGTCCATAAGTTCCTCGGTCTGACGGTCGGTTGCATCCTGGCCGACATGACGCCGGCCCAGCGCCGCGAGCAGTACAACTGCGACATCACCTACGGCACGAACAACGAGTTCGGCTTCGACTACCTGCGCGACAACATGGCCTGGTCGCAGGACGAACTCGTCCAGCGGGGCCATAACTTCGCGGTGGTCGACGAGGTCGACTCCATCCTCGTCGACGAGGCCCGTACGCCGCTGATCATCTCCGGCCCCGCGGACTCCGCCACCAAGTGGTACGGCGACTTCGCCAAGTTGGTGAAGCGCCTCAAGAGGGGCGAGGCCGCCAACCCGCAGCGCGGCATCGAGGAGACCGGCGACTACGACGTCGACGAGAAGAAGCGCACCGTCGGCATCCACGAGTCCGGTGTCAGCAAGGTCGAGGACTGGCTGGGCATCGACAACCTCTACGAGTCGGTGAACACCCCGCTCGTCGGTTACCTCAACAACGCGATCAAGGCCAAGGAGCTGTTCAAGAACGACAAGGACTACGTCGTCATCGACGGCGAAGTCATGATCGTCGACGAGCACACCGGCCGTATCCTCGCCGGCCGCCGCTACAACGAGGGCATGCACCAGGCCATCGAGGCGAAGGAGGGAGTGGAGATCAAGGACGAGAACCAGACGCTCGCCACGATCACCCTCCAGAACTTCTTCCGCCTCTACGACAAGCTCTCCGGCATGACCGGTACGGCCATGACCGAGGCCGCCGAGTTCCACCAGATCTACAAGCTCGGCGTCGTCCCGATCCCGACGAACCGCCCGATGGTCCGCAAGGACCAGGCCGACCTGATCTACCGCACCGAGCCCGCGAAGTTCGACGCGGTCGTCGAGGACATCGTCGAGAAGCACGCGAAGGGCCAGCCGATCCTGGTCGGCACCACCTCGGTCGAGAAGTCCGAGTACCTCTCGCAGCAGCTGAACAAGCGCGGCGTGCCGCACGAGGTCCTCAACGCCAAGCAGCACGACCGGGAGGCGTCCATCGTCGCCCAGGCCGGCCGCAAGGGAGCCGTCACCGTCGCCACGAACATGGCCGGCCGTGGTACGGACATCAAGCTCGGCGGCAACCCCGACGACCTCGCCGAGGCGGAGCTGCGCCAGCGCGGCATGGACCCGGTCGAGCACGTCGAGGAGTGGGCGGCCGCGCTGCCCGCCGCCCTGGAGCGCGCCGAGGCCGCGGTCAAGGCGGAGTTCGAGGAGGTCAAGGAGCTCGGCGGGCTCTACGTCCTGGGCACCGAGCGGCATGAGTCGCGCCGTATCGACAACCAGCTGCGCGGTCGTTCCGGCCGTCAGGGCGACCCCGGCGAGTCGCGGTTCTACCTCTCCCTGGGCGACGACCTGATGCGGTTGTTCAAGGCCCAGATGGTCGAGCGCGTCATGGCGATGGCCAACGTCCCCGACGACGTCCCGATCGAGAACAAGATGGTGACGCGGGCGATCGCGTCCGCCCAGTCGCAGGTCGAGCAGCAGAACTTCGAGACGCGGAAGAACGTCCTCAAGTACGACGAGGTCCTCAACCGCCAGCGCGAGGTCATCTACGGCGAGCGCCGCCGCGTCCTCGAAGGCGAGGACCTGCAGGATCAGATCAAGCACTTCATGGACGACACCATCGACGCCTACATCCAGGCGGAGACGGTCGAGGGCTTCGCCGAGGAGTGGGACCTCGACCGGCTGTGGGGCGCGTTCAAGCAGCTCTACCCGGTCAAGGTGACGGTCGAGGAGCTGGAGGAGGAGGCCGGCGACCGCGCCGGCATCACCTCCGAGTTCATCGCGGACGCCGTCAAGGACGACATCCACGAGCAGTACGCCGCCCGTGAGGAGCAGCTCAGCTCGGACATCATGCGGGAGCTGGAGCGCCGGGTCGTGCTGTCCGTCCTGGACCGCAAGTGGCGTGAGCACCTCTACGAGATGGACTACCTCCAGGAGGGCATCGGCCTGCGGGCGATGGCCCAGAAGGACCCGCTGGTGGAGTACCAGCGCGAGGGCTTCGACATGTTCACCGCGATGATGGAGGGGATCAAGGAGGAGTCCGTCGGCTACCTGTTCAACCTGGAGGTCCAGGTCGAGCAGCAGGTCGAGGAGGTCCCGGTGTCGGAGACCGCGGACAAGGCGTCGCTGGAGAAGGACCTGCAGGAGGCCGTGCCGGCCGGCGGGGGCCGCCCGGAGATCCACGCCAAGGGCCTGGAGGCGCCGCAGCGGCCCGACCGGCTGCACTTCACCGCACCGAAGGTGGACGGCGAGGGCAGCGTCATCGAGGGTGACTTCGTGAGCGACGAGGACGACGCCCCGGCCCGCTCCGAGTCGGACGGCCTGACCCGCGCGGAGCGCCGCAAGGCCCAGAAGAGCGGTGGCCGTCGCCGTAAGAAGTGAGCTCACCGGTGTGAGATGCGGTGAGCGGTGAACAGTGGCGCGGCCCGGACACGGTGTGTCCGGGCCGCGTTGTGCTGCTGCGGCGGGGTGCCACTGGCCCTTGAGGGGCGCGCGCGGCCCCTGGGCGGCGTCGCCTACGGGTTCGCGCGCCAGACCGAGGGCGTCGGGCCGAGGTCGAGGGCGGCGCAGCGCCAGCGGTGGTCGTCGCCGAGTTCCAGCCGGAACGCGAGGGCCCGGAGGCGTTCTCCCAGTGCGATCCGTGCGAACGCCTCGATGACGCCGCGGCGTGGCGTGCAGTGTCCGCAGTCGCGCAGGTCCGGCGTGGCCAGGCGGCGGTCGGGGCCGAGGACCGGCCGCAGCGGTGCGTGCGGGGCGAGTTCCACCAGCCGGTCGTACGCCGTGGGCAGCGCGTGCCCCAGCAGGGCGTGTACCGGGCGCTGGCCGCTGAGCGTGAGCACGAGCTGACGGGCGAACCAGTGGTGCGGCCGGTGTTCGTGCGCCCGGCGCTGGGCGCCCACGGTCGGCAGCGGGGCGCCGGCCGCGTTGACGGGGGTGCCGGGGGCGGGCC
>NZ_SUMB01000022.1 GCF_005048155.1 Streptomyces piniterrae | reverse complement strand
GTCCTTCCAGCCGAGCCGTCTGGAGGCGTTGCCCTGCGGGTCGAGGTCAATGACCAGCACCCGATACCCGAGCTTGGCCAGGGCTTCGGCCAGACGGATGGTCAGGGTCGTTTTCTTGGCCCCGCCCTTGTTGTTGCCGATCGCTACGCGTCGCGCCATCGGTCCTCCCTTCCTGTGTAGGTACAGGCGAAGACTGGCGACTGGCGGGGGTAAGTGCAAGCTGAACCGCAGGCATTCCCGAACGGGATTTCGCCAGCGAAAAAGCCAGCGAAAGCGCGCGATAATGGCAGTCTATCTAGCTAGATAGGCCGCAAAACCCCAGGTGAGAAGCCACCAAATCACCGAAAGGTCAGCGGATAGCGCGTTCGACAGCGGCACGGAAGATGTCGCCGGTCGTGATGACCTGGGCCTGGAGCTTGGCCCTTTCCAGAATCGAGTCGGCGTCGGGGCGAGAGGCGAAGGCGGCACAAAAGACGTCCAACACGGTGACGGCGCCGCGTCGTTGAGCTTCGCGCATGATGACCTCGGGCCCGTCGCCCCATCGGGTCTGCCACTCCCACAGAGCCTTCACCGCGGGCTCGGACATCCAGTAGCAGGAACGCACGAGTTGCTCGCCGAGCATGGCGGGCAGCCGGACCGGCATCCGCGCGGTGAGGGTGGTCTTCTCGTCGCCGAACCGGTGATAGTGACGCGGACCCGCGCCAACGCGGCGCCCGGGGGCGCTGACGTCCCCCGCGGGCACGGGCTCGTACGGGCCGGCCATCTTCCGCCGCTTGAGTTCGGCGCGTACCTCACGGGCGACGACCAGGTCCCGGGTGCCGGCCAGCGTCCCCTTCTTGCGCAGCAGAGCGAACTCGGCGCGGACACGGCCGCGGGCCTCGCTCAGTGCCTTCCCGCGCAGGAACTGGATCCCCTCGTTGTCCCGGGCCTTGTCCAGCCACTCCAGCTCGGCGGTCCGCCCCACCTTGACCACCTGGTTCAGGGCGTCCAGGTGGTCGGGCTCCAGCGCGACAACGAAAGGCGTGAGCGACATGGCGCGCAGTCTAGCTAGATATCGAGCCGCGACCTGCTCCGTACGTGTGTGCGCAGAACGGTGTAGGCAGTTCCTCAGAGCTTGCATTTGCGCTAGCCTTTTCGCTTGCGGAAATGCGTTCAATCAAGCTAGATATTCCGCCCCTAAAGGCGCAGGTCAACCCGTGTTTTTGGGTTGTTGCGGCAGCCCATCACCCGCTCTATCTTCGAGCCAAGCAAGCCGCTCCAAGGAGGTCGCAGTGCCGTCTTATGTCCCCGCGCTCCCCGATGTCATCCGCTACACCTGGTGGGGCGATGTCCCCGAGGGCCTGTTCACCAAGACCGACCTCGACCGCCAGGGCTTCAAGCCCGGCTCCGACCCGGTGGGCCAGGTGCTCTACCACGGCAACAGCTATGCGCCCTTGTACGAGGCGGCCAAGGCGGTGCCGAAGCGCACATGCTCCCCCGCGCAGCGCGCCGTTCTGGACCGCGCCCGCGAGCTGCAGTACCAATGCCGGCGGTGCGGCGTCCGCCGGCACTATCCGCTGGGCCGCGGCCGCTGGTGCGAGCCCTGCTCCTACACGGCCGCGCTGTACGCCGACCACGCCAAGGCCCGGCAGTTCGCCCGCGAACTCGTCGACGACCTCGACGCCGTGCTCCTGGTGGTCGGGGCCGGCCCCGGTGAGTGCGCCTCGCCGGAGACCATCGCCGTCATCCGCGTCCACGACCAGGAGTTGCTGCACGCGGGCGAGGCCGGGACGTACGGCACCGCAGAGCGGCAGGCCGCGCTCGACCGGCTCGACAAGATCCTGGAGGGGTGCCGTGTCGTCCACGAGACCGACCGGGGCCCGGTCAGCCGCTACCCGTCCATCCTCGTCACGCCGCCCGGACAGCCGGTCAGTAGCGAGCGCGACAGCCTCCATACCTGGCTGCGCCCGCACCGCGAGAACGTCGGCAAGGCGGACTGCGTCACGCGCCTGTGGCGGCAGTGGTTCGCCTGGACCCGCGACGAGTGCTCCTCCATGGCGAGTGAGCCCTGGGACTGGGACTGCGGAACGACGCTCGCCTGGGAGCAGACCACGCAGGCCGCCGCCGACGGACAGATGATGGCCGCGCTTCTGCAGCGCATCGCGGACGGCACCGAGCCGGTCTGGGAGCGGGCGGCCTGGACGGTCGACGGGCACGGTATCCCGGCGGTCTGACAGGTCTTGTAACTCCGTTCAGTCCGGGACGAAGCAGGGCCCGCGCCGGTGATGGGCGCGGGCCTTGGTGCTACCCGGCGCCGGTCTCCTGCGGCATCCTGTGAGGCCGTTCCGCGATCTTCGGTGTTAGTGGCGGTCGGCGGGCCGGTAGCGGCGGGCGGCCGTGTCTGCGCTGACGCCCAGCGCCTCGCCGATCTCCGTCCAGCCTCGGCCCGCTGCGCGGTCGGCTGCCACGGCGGCGGCCAGCGCCTGGTGGACGGTCTCGACCAGTTCCAGGGTCGCGCGGGTGTAGGGGGCTTCCGGGCCGGGGCGGCCGAACCATCGATCCGACCATGCTGGCTGCTCGTAGCGGGGCCGGTCGGCCTCGTCGTCGAGAACGGCCGCAAGGCGCCGGGCTTCGCGCGCTACCTCGTATGCCGCCGTCCTCAGCCGGTGCCGTTCCTCCGCCGCGCTCGACGTCCGCTCTTCCCTCTGTTTCAGGAGGTGGTCGTAGCCGCGGCTCCGCCGCCGGTGCCGAGAGCGGCAGCGCTCCGAGCAGTAGAGCCTCGGCCGTCCGCCGTGAAGGCTCGCCTCGGGCAGGAGCTTGTAGCAGTCGGGTCCGTTGCACCGGTGCCGCGTCATCGCCGTCTCGACCTTCCGCCCGGCAGCGGCCGTGTACCGCACCCTCGCGGACCGGCCCGACCGGTATCTACCAGGTTCCCGGCCGCCCTGGCCCGCAGGCAAGCCGTGCCGCGACCGGATTTTGCGAGCGCGGTGACCGAGGTAGTCCACGGGGCCGGCGGCGCCGCGGAGTAGGGTCGGCGGCGACCAGGGGAGGGGAGAGTGGCGGACATCAACGGGCTGAGCGCGGAGGACGTCGCGAAGACCATCATCAACGTCATGGGCTGGCAGGAGACTGCCCGCACGAGATGGTTCACCATGGACCAGGAGCGCATCGAGCACCACGGCGACAGTCGGTGGATCGGCGTCACCAGCAGCCTGCACCACACGTGGGTGACCCTCCACGCAGGTCGGATCCGCGATGGGGAGTTCACCGCACCCGAGGCGGAATCGGACCGGCTCGATGGCACTGACCAGGCCGTCTTGGCACTCGCGGCGCGAAGGCTGTGGGAGCGCCTGGACGGCCTGGAGCAGGAGAAGAGCCTCTGAGACCTGGGCGGGTCAGTCCGCGACCAGCATCGAGCCCAGGAAACGGGCGAGGCGGTTCACCGTGACGTCGACCCCGTCCGTCATGCGCCACAGGTCGTCGGAGACGTTGCTCAGCTCCCACGCCTCCCACCGGCCCTCCGGGACGTCGACGGCCCACTGAGCTTCGAGTCGATCGACGTCGTCGCGCAGCTGGTCACACAGGTCCGCCGTCGCGCCGAGCAGCATCGGCAGCGGCCCCTGCGTCGGCAGGGGGGCGGCGGCTGCGCGCAGCGTCCCGGCGAGCGCGACCAGGCGGCACGCCCGTTGCAGCCACGATGGCCGGGCGAACGGGTCACCGCCGTCGCGGACTGGAAGAGCCGGGTAGTCGTACGAGGCCGCCACGGTCAGGCCAGTCGAGAGGGCCGCCGCCCGCTCCGCATCGCTGACGGTCCACTCGCCTTCCTGCCACAGGACCTTCGCCTGGGTCAGGCAGCGCACCACCAGCTCCTTCTGCGCGGTCCAGCCCTCGGTTCCCATGCCGCACACCGTACGGCCGGACGAATCGGCTACGAGTTGCCCGGCGTCGGGCCGGTTGAGCTTCGTCGTCGGGGCCGGTCAGCGCATCACGGTGATCGGCGGGAGGGTCTCCGGCAGTGATACGCCACTGACGCTGGCCAGGGTGTCCATGACGGGCAGCAGCGTTGCAAGCCGCCCGGCCGGGTCGTCTGTCCAGGTGTCGATGACGTGGCGGACGCCGTCGGCGAGCTGGGGATGCTCGCGGGCGAGTGCCGGCCCGTGTTCGGTGAGCTGATGGCGTGCGTGGTCGAGGTCGCCCATCCCGCCCTCCGTGGTCGGGATCTCCCCGTGGACCTGCGCGGCCGCCAGCCAGTGAAGCGCTACGTACAGGTGCCAGGCCGCAGTCTGCGTATCGGTCATCTGCCCCATACTTCCAGCTCTTCGTGCTGCCCGACGGGCAAGTCCCCATGTCCATCAACCGATCGTCTGGCTACAGGCGGAGGGTGCGGCTCTTGGGCACTTTCGCTGTCCCGCTCGTACTGCCGTCCCGCCCGCGGTGGTAGTAGGCGGCGACACCTCTGGTTTGGGTGCGGCAGACCTCGCCGACCGGCGCTTCGCACGTACGACAAGGCTGTGCCTCGAAGCGTTCGGCTTCCCCTTCCCGGCGGGCCTCCAGCTCCGCCGGCGCCGAGTGGTACGAGCGTCCCGCTGTGCGTCCATGCACACCCATCGCTCTCCGGAGCGGTCCCAGGGAGTCAACGGCGTACACGGTCGCGATGTGCTGCTGCGTCCAGACAGCGAGGAGCATGCCGCCGTGCAGCTCGGCGAGCATCGCCTGCTTTCCCTCGAACTCACGGGCCTGGTTGACCGTCCCATCGACGGACACGTGGATGAACGTCACGGCGTCCTCGGCGTACGGCAGGGTCGGCTGGCCGGAGGCGGCCGGGAGTGCACTGGTGTCGAAGAGCATCGGGTGAACGTACTGCCAGGCTCCGTCACAGGGGGCTTCCGCCTGTCACCCGTAGGCAGTAATTTGCCTCTGACCTGGCCTGTTACATCTATACCTATTTTTGTGTACGTTCGTGCCATGACCACCCCTAACAAGCGTGAGCGGCTACGCCTGATCGTTGTCCGCCGGGTCTCCACCGCCGGCCAGGTCGTCGACGGCTACGGACTCGACGCCCAGGAGCGCGACTGCCGGAAGTGGAACACCGCCGCCGGACACCGGATTGTTCACGTTGTCACTGACGGGGATGAACGCGCCGGAACCACCGGCCGCTCCACCATCGACGAGCGCGTCGGCCTCATGGAGGCCATCGAGTGGATCCGTGAGGACCGCGCGGACGGTCTCCTGGCCCCCAACCTCGACCGGCTCGCCCGCGAACTGACCGTCCAGGAAGCCGTGCTCGCGTACGTATGGGCCCTGGGAGGGCGGATGTTCACCGCCGACCACGGTGAGCACCTGGAGGACGACGAGGACGACCCGATGAGGACGGCGATGCGGCAGATGCGCGGCGTCTTCCACCAACTCGACCGCGGCCTCATCCGCAAGCGGCTCAAGGACGGCCGTAACGCCAAGGCCGCACAGGGCGGCTATGCGTACGGCGCCCCGCCGTACGGCAAGCAGGCAGTCGACGGGGAGCTGGTCGATCTGGACGACGAGAAGGACATCGAGGACCTGATCCGCCAGTGGCACGACGAGGAAGGACTTGGGCCCCGGCCGATCTGCCGACGGCTCAACGACGCCGAGGTCCCAGCGAAGCGCGGCGGGAAGTGGCATCCCACCACCGTCGCTCGGATCCTCAGCCCCGAAGCCCGCGCCGTCGCCAATGGCCGGTCTGCTCGGGACCGCGCCCGGCGGAAGGACGAAGCCCGCCGCACCCGCGCTGAGAAGCTCATCCAAGTCCATGTCCGGTAGCTGGCGGGGGTGGGCGGCGCTTAGTAATGGCACTAATGGCACCCCTCTACGCGCGCCCGCGCGTATGAGGGGTCTCAAAACTCTCGATATTCGGCACCGAGGTTCACGGCTTCATCCGGCGTCCTCTCGACTGATGCGGAGAGGGCTGCGCCGCGGCCGGCGCATGGCGCCGTTTCTGCTTGGCCTGCTTCGCCTGCCGCTCCTTGTAGAGGTCGCGCCGCCCCTCGGTCTCCCTGCTGTGCAGCTTCGGGAACGTCTCGGCGATCAGCTTGCGCTTCGCCCGTTCCGCCCCGGCATCGGCCGCGTCGGTGCGGTGCGACTGAGCCGCCCGCCTTTGGGTGGCCGCTTCTTTCTCCAGGTACGCAACCCGCTGTTGGTCGCTGACGTCGATGGCGTGGCCCTTGCGGGACGCGGTGGCGCGCATCTTGTCGAGGGCCTCGGCGACCGCGTTGACGTCGCTGGGCGCTGGCTTGTTGGCCCCGAGGGAGTCGGCGAACCGGCTCTCGCGGAGCAGGTCCCACGCCTCCGTGAGAGTGCCGTGGGCGGCGGTATTCGCCCGGCTCCGCTCAGTCCAGGCCGCCTCGCGCTCGGCAACGTAGCGCTGGGTCAACTCGCGGTGCTCCTTGCGGGAGGTGCCCGCGAGCCGCAGGGCCAGCCAGCTCTTGTCGTCCGCCTTCGCCAGCTCGCCGAGCCAATCGCTGCGCGCCTCGGCGGTGCTCTTCTGCGCGGCTGCGGTGTCGAGTTCGCGGTGGACGGTGGTGAGGAGTTCCGTTGCCTGGTCCAGGAGCAGCCCGGCGTCTGCGGCGTACGCCTGGCCCTGGGTCTGCCCGGCGGCGGCTTCGTGCTCCAGGCGTTCGGCGAGGGTGCGGCGCTCCTCCTCGGTGCGCTCGGCAAGTTCGTCGGCGGACCGGGCGCGCCGCAGACTCTCGGTGATTTCGGTGCCCAGCTCCGGGTCGGTGAGGTTGCCGAAGGGGCGTGAGGTCCACGGCTCGACCTCCCGCTCCTCCTTCATCAGGCGCAGCTTTTTGCGGTGCTCGTCGGTCAGGCGCGGCTCCTCCTGGTGCGCCTCGTCCTGGGCCTGCTTCCTCTGGGACGGGCGCCGGATGGTGGTCGACTTCGCGTTCGCGGCGCGTGCCATACGAGTCTGTTGGAGCCTGCGCTCTGCCTCGGCACGGGCCTCCTCGGCGGCGAGGTCGCGCTGCTGTGGCAGCTGCGCGGGGGCCGGCGGTTCGTGCAGGAGGTCGGAGACCATGCCGTCCGGGCGGGACTGCCCCAGGAAGCGGGCGAAGGCGTCGATGGCGCGCTCCAGGCGCTCCTTCTCGCTGCGCGCCTCACCGAGCCGGATGCGGGTCTGCTCGTCCTCGAGGACCGCCAGGGGCAACCAGATGTGGTTCTGCTTCCGGGCCCGGGTGATGCCGGGATACGTGGCGAAGGCGTTCGCGCCGTGCCCGTACATCAGCGACGTGTTGCAGGTGAGTCCCTGGCTCGCGGCGACGGTCATGGCGTAGCCGAGGGACAGTGCGCCGGAGGCGATCTTCTCCGGTTTCACCCAGCCTGACTCGTACCGGACGCCGTCTTTGGCCTTCGCGTCCTTCACGCGCCAGGTGATCTCGACGCGGTGGTTCTCGTCCATCGCCGTGATGACGGCCCGGTAGCCGTTGAGCATGTCCGGGCCCTCGCCGCGGCGGGAGCGGTAGTCGTTCTCGCGGACGCGGACGACGTCGCCCACGGCGAGGGTGAGGGTGTCTCCGCCGGGCAGCGCGTAGGTGTGCTCGTCGCCGAGTTCGCCGCGCACACGGCGGATCTGCTGCGCGCCGAGGTTGAGTGCGTCGACGTCGCTGTTCTTGGCGGCGAGCACCACCATGTTGGCGATGAGGTCGTGCGGGTCGGCCCACTGCTGCTGTCGCAGTTCGTCCCACGCCGTGAGGATCTGGGAGCGGGCCTCGTCGGCGGTCTCGGCGGCGTGGACGCGTCCGCCGGCGGCGAGCATCTGCAGGGCGAGTTCGTGGTCGCCGGTGCGCCAGACGTTCAGTGCGGCGCGTTCGGCGGCGTCCTCCTGGCGGCGGTTCTCGGTGAGCGTGAGGCCGTGGACGATGCGGTGAACCTCGCGGAACCAGCCGCCGGGGCCGATCGCCTGCAGTTGCAGGTGGTCGCCGATGCCCACCACCTTCGTGCCGGTGCGCGCGGCCTCGGCCATCAGCACGGCGGCGGCGCGGTCGTCGACCATCGTCGCCTCGTCGACGACCAGGACGTCGATGCCGCGCAGCCCGTTGCCCTTCTCGGTGTCGCCGAGCCAGGCCGCCACGGTCTTGGCGGGGATGCCGGAGGCGTCCTGCAGCTGCTTCGCGGCAACCGCGGTGAGCGTGGCTCCCGCGTAGGTGGTGCTGGTCGCGTCCCAGCCGATCCGGCACGCCTCCATCAGCGTCGACTTGCCCGCGCCGGCCACACCGACGAGAGCGTCGATGCCGTGCCCGGCGGTCAGAACGCGGATCACCGCCGCGCGCTGCTCCTCGGACAGCTCGAACCCGGCGGCGATCTCGAAGACGCCGAGCGCGGCCTGCGCCTGGTCGTATGTGAGCTGCACCGTGCCGCTGTTGAACCGGTCCAGGGCCTCGCGGCGGACGAGGGCCTCGGCTTCGAGGATGTCCTCGGTGGTGTAGCGGGCGATGGACGACATGACGGTGGAGCCCACGGTGGGCACGCGCACCGCGTAGCCCTCGACGGCCAGGACCTCGTCGCAGAGCCGTTCCAGGCTGTCCGGGTCGGCGTCGATGCCGAACTCCAGGGCGTTCGCCACGGCCGCCAGGAGCTGCGCGCGGCTGAACGTTTTCTCGCTGGCGGTCAGCCCGTCCTTTGGGTCGAACACGACCGCCGCGAGGTCGCTCGGCGGCGGGATACGCGGGCCGCCTCCGGGTCCGCCCAGGCCCGCGCCGCCGTCCGGGCCGGGCGGTCCGGGAGCGGCGGCGGCGACCATCGCGTCGACGTCGCCGACGATCTGCTCGGCGCGCTGACGCCAGCTGTCGCGCATCGTGGTGGCGTCGACGTCGAGCTTGTCCCGCTTGGTCGCCAGCCCCACGGCCGCCTTCTCCTGGCGGCTCGCGTCGGCGCCGGCCTTCTCCTCGACGAGCGCGGACCGGCGGGAGAACGCGTCGCGCAGCTGCTCGGGGATGCCAACGATCTCCCATGCTCCGGTGCGCTCGTTCTGCTCGCGGCGCACCCCGAAGCGCTCGTACGTCAGGGCTCGCACCCTCGCCTTGAAGTACGCGTCGGCCGCTGACGCGTGGCGGTGCAGGTCCATGCCGGAGTTCGCGATGGAGCGCCACTCGCCGTCCTCGCACAGCGCGACGTTGGCGATCGTGACGTGCAGGTGCAGGTGCGGGTCACCGGGCTCTCCGGCCCGGATCGGGCGGGCGCTTTGGTGCTCGACCGACCACGCCATCAGTCCGCCGGTGGCGAGCCGGACGGGCTCTCCGTCCTCGCTCCCGACGCCGTAGGCGACCCACCGCTCCAGCTGGTGGAAGGTGTCGCGCTTGGCCTCGTGGACCAGCTCGCGCAGCTCCTCCTCGCTCAGCCCGCGCATGAGGGCGTCCAGCGTGCTGTCGGACTTCGGGAGGTCGAGCACCAGGTCCCAGCCGCGGACCCGTTCATCGACGCGGAGGTCCTTGTACTCCCATGCGGTGGCGAGTTCGTCCTCGCCGTAGATGTCGTCGAGCGTGAGGCCGGCGGCGCGGGCCAGCTTGAACAGCGTGGTGACCTGCATCCGGTGGCGCTCGCCGAGCCGGTGCACGTTGCGCTGCTGCGCCTCGAAGACCTTCCTCTGCTTCGGCTTGCCCTCGAACAGTTCGGCGGGCGCGACATCCTTCTCGGCGGCGGCCTTTTCGATCGCCTCGACGAGCCGGGCGGTGGTCAGTTGTGCCTTCTCGTGGGCCCGTATGGAGGTGCGGGACTTGATGAGCCGGGCGCCGGTCCGGGGGTGGCAGGCGCTCATGATCCGGCGGGCGGCGGCCTTGCCCTCATCGTCGAGGACGGCCCCCTCGACGAGGCCAACGGCCTCCAGACCGGAGCCCATCCACACCAGGGCGGCCCCGCCCTCCGATCGCAGTCGGTAAACGACGGCCTGGTCCTCGCCGCCGTCGAGGACGACGGTCTCCGTGGCGTCCGCCTCGACGACGGTGCATCCCGCCTGCTGCTTGAGCCGGTACTCGACCTGCTCGTCCGCCACGATTTTCGTCAGCCAGGCCATCGGCTGCCCTCCCCGTTCAGCGCGCGCCGCGCCTTGTGCGTTTGTCTCTTTAGTCCGGCTTGCCGGGGTTCCCCGACAGGGGAACCCCCTTCGTACTCACCCTGTTTTTGATCATCACCCAGGAACCACAGGACACTACCGACTCACCCTCAACAGACCACCAGGCTACCGACCTACATCCACATGCCACTGACCTCATACAACCCAGTGACAACAGGATGACGTCCCCTGGCTACGCGGTATCCGGTGAGCCAGCGACCAGATATCCGGTCGCCGTATCCGACCCGGCCGACCGATCACCAACAGTGATCACTTCGCGGGCGGACTGGACTAATACGCCAGCACTTCCGCCAGCGTGAAAGAGCGCAGGAATGCTTTCCGCGACATGCTGCTGAGCCACGACGAAACGGGCACCGACGCGGAGCGACCACGGCCGGCACCACAGCGCGGCAGCAGGAAGCTCCCCCTCAGCCACAGACGGGCGGCGCGGTCTCCTCACGCGGCTGCAGACGTGACGGCGGGAGTACGGTGAGCGGCCCGACTCCGGTTGGGCAGACGGTGAACCAGGCTCTGGGCCTCCCCCTCCCCTCCCGTAGCCGGCCTCTCTGCGGCACTACGGACAGGCCGCGGGCGGCGACGCGCCCGTCACGTAAACCGCCCACCGCTGCCGCCCCGCGCGGGCCCGCTCGGCCTCTACCCTGAACACGAAGAGACCCCCGGCACTTACCCTGCCGGGGGTCTCTTCGTGCGGGGGTCAGGGACCGGCGATGAGCCAGAGGATCAGCACTGCGTCTAAGTCCTGGCTGTAGCGGTAGACGATGGTGATTCCGCGTCCGCCGGTCTGCTCGGGGACCAGGTCAATGGCGTAGGACTCGGAGCGGGGGTCGGCGTCCGGCAGTCCGCGGGCGTGGTCGGGGTTGGGGTCGTCCTCAAGCGAGGCCCGCACCGACATGACGGCCGTCCGTTCGCTCACGCTGAGGTCGCTCCGCAGGATCTTCTCGGCGGCGTCGCTGTAGAACGCGTGGGTCACCTGGCGTTCCCCTCGGCCATCTTCTGGCCCAGCTCGTAGGCGACGTCCTCGGTGCTGCGCATCAGGGCCGCCATCGCCTGCGGGTCACACCGCAGCATCACCCGGTGCCGGTACGCCTGGGTGATCTCGCGGACGCGGGTGAGGTCGTCCAGGTCCGCGTCCGCCAGCTCCTTCTCGAAGGACTGGAGGTCGCCCGGGAAACCCCAGACGTTCAGGGCGGCGCGCAGCTCGGCGAGCGTGCGCATCGGCGGTACGACGTCATGGTGTTCGGGTTGTGCGGTCACTGCCCCTCCTTGGTGGGTCGGTGGTTCGAGTGTCCTACTCGGCACGGCCAGCCGGTCAGTCCTTGAACGGACCGGGCACCTCGTAGCCGTTGGCCTCCAGCCAGGCGAGGACGGCCGTGCGCTCGGCCTTGGCCTGCTGGTACTGCTCGGGGCTGGCCTTGCCGTCGAGCGCGGCCTGCGCGATGTGCGTGGCGCGGTCGGTGGACCAGGAGGCCAGCTCCCAACCCTGCTTCATCGCCCCGACCGCCGGCGGCAGCTCCTGGCGCTCGGCGAAGGCCGCGGCCTCCTTCTCCGCCTGGGCGAGCGCGGCGTTGGCCTTCTCCGCCTCGGCGCGGGCCTTGGCAGTCTGCTCGGCGAAGTACGCGCCGATGACCGCCGAGGCGTCGATCCCGTTCCTGTCGGTCACCGTGGTCACCGGTCGCCGAGGAGCTGCGCGACCATCGGCCCGGCGTCCTGGTTGACCCGGCGGGCGATCTCGTGGACAACCTGCTTGGCCTCCTCCACCAGGCCGCGGCCCTCGGTGTGCTTCGGGGTCGGCAGGTCCCAGCCAGTGGCCGAGATCAGGATGTTCGAGACGGTGAGGACAGCGGGGCGGCCGGGCTTGAGGTCCGGCTCCCAGGCGCGGCGGTACTTGTCGTCACGGGTCGCGATGTCGTAGCGGGTCGTCCAGTCCTGCCACGGGTGGCGGGGCCGGCGGTCGGCGGGCAGGTCGCTGAACCACAGGGGCACGGAGACCTTGAAGGCAAGCGAGCCGATGCCTTCCTCGTTCTCGGCCCAGACCGCTTCGATCCCCTCGATGTCGGGACGGAGGCTCACGTAGCCGGTCAGCACGGGCGGCGTAGCCACGCGCCAGGCCGCCGCGGTGAACTCCTCGGTCGGCAACGGGGTTCCGGGGTTCTCGTCGTGGAATTCCCCCAGGCGCTGGCTGAGGTAGACGCCGTAGCGGCTGTGGCCGTCGCTGGCGCCGGAGCGGTCGCCGGGCTCGTCCACGGACACGAGGGTCGTGGGGGTCCAGTCGGTCATCGGTTCGGTTCCTCTCTGGAACGGAGCGGGGCCGCCACCACGGCGGCCTCGGGGTCATCTTGTCGTGCGGGTCAGACAGTCCGGGCAGGTTTGAGCCGCTACGCCCGGCCGGGCTCGCGGGTGACCTGGTCGAGGATGTCGGCGTGGTCGAAGGCCAGCGACGGCAGGCTGGAGGCGGGCCACCAGCGAGCCGTGCGGGCGTCGTCCCCGGCGACGATCGGGGTGCCGGCGGGGACGACCGCGAGGTACGCCGTGGTGACGTACCGACCGCGCGGGTCACGGTCGGGCCCGTCGAAGACACCGATCTCCCGCAGCTCGGCGGCCGGGACATGGACGCCGGTCTCCTCGGCCAGCTCCCGGGCCGCCGCCGCGCGGCTCGTCTCGCCCCGGTCCACGTGGCCGCCGGGCAGCGCCCACGCACCCTCGTGGGGCGGCCAGCCGCGCTCGATGAGCAGCACGTCGCCGTCCGGCGTCATGGCGACCACGTCGGCGGTGTAGCGGATGGCCTCGGGCTCCGGCTCGGTCCTGTTGTGGACTCCAGCGGGCAGGAGGTCCTGGTAGACGTCGCGGTGTTCGATGGTGACCTCGTCGCCGACGCCGAGCAGCAGCTCGTGCGCGAGACGGGCCAGACCGACGCTCCGGTGCCGGCCGCCGGTGCAGCCCCACGCCATCGTGACGTCGGCGCCGGTGTCCTCGGCGAGGCCGCGCGCCGTGGCGACCGCGTTGAACGCCAGCCGCTTTGCGCCCGGGGTGTCCCGGACGTGGTCGTAGACCTCCTGGTCGAGGCCCGTGCGGTGCTTCAGCTCCGGGTCGTGGAACGGGTTGCGCAGCAGAACCCGCAGGTCGTAGGTGAGTTCAGCGGTCGGCGGTTCGCCGTGTCCGTAGCCGAAGGAGATGATCCGGATGGTCACGTGGTCTCCGTGGTGGTGTCGGTGGGGCGGACGCAGGTGTCGTGCCGGTCGCAGTTGCAGAGGCCGCAGGCGACGCACATCTCGTCGGGCTCCAGGTCGCAGGCCGGGCACCCGCCGGTGAGCGACAGGTGCAGCGCGGTCGCGGCGTCGAGCCGGTCGAGCTGGGCGGTCGTGAGGGGCTGGCCGGCCATCAGCTCTCCTCGAAGCGGGCGGTGGCGCACGGCGGACAGAGCGGCATCTGGTAGTGGTCGGGTTCCTCGGGGTACACCGCGGTCGAGAACGGGTCGGGCATGACGCGCACTTCCGGCTTCTTCTGCCCGCAGTCCTCGCAGGCCAGAAGCATCGGGGTCAGAATCTCCAGGACGCGGTCGAGGCGGTCCCCGGTGCTGTCCTCTACGTACGCCTGGGCTTCGTCGAGCAGCTCCGTGACACGCTCGATCTGCTCGTCGTCGCCGTCGACTTCGGTCACCGAGACGGCGATCGTGCCGATGGTTTCGCCGACGGCCTCCAGCACGCCCTTCCGCAGGGCCTGGAGCGCGGCGGCGTGCGGGGCAACGTCAGCCGTCCGGGTCGCCACGTCGCGCAGGCGCTCCAAGCCGATCCTGGCGATGGCGACTGCCGCCGCCAGCTCCTGGTCCAAAGTCATCTTGTCCGTCACGAACGACTCCTTCTTCGGGTCCGATGAGGTGGTGTTTCCGCTTGCGGTTTTGCTGGCGACATGTGCGGACTATCTAGCTGGATTGATCGAATAACGCCTGTTCAGAGTGCAGCGATGAGGAGCGCTGCGACGCCCAGGAAGAGGTGGTGGAACGACTGGTCGAGCGCATAGGCACCGGTCCCGAGGGTCGCTGCCGGCTTGCCCTCAGCGGTGACGGGGTGCGCGGGGTGGGCGCCGGTCCCGAGGGTGTAGAACTCCGTCTTGCCGGTGACCTTGGCGAGCCAGGCGAGAGTCGAGCGGCGGTCCGCCCACCAGTGGGTCATCGCGTCCGCCCCGAGGCCGGCCATGACGCCGAGGACGGTGACGGGGATGTCGAGGACCAGGACCACCGCGGCGAGGGCGACGCCCTTGGTGATGGTCAGGCCGATGACGTGTCGGGTGTCGGCGAGGCGTCCGGCCCATCCGGGCTTCCCCTTCTCGGCGGACTGCTCGCTGGTCTGGACCCAGTGGTCGCCAACCGAGTGCGCGACGTACAGCGCGACGAACACGGCGGCGAAGACTGCGGCGTTGCTCATGAGTGCTGGGCTCCTTCGGCAAGTACTGCGGGTGGGTGGTCAGCGGTCGGTGCGAACGGTCCAGGTGCCGGTGGGGCTGCGGCGGATCTCCAGGCCGGGGCCGGAGATCCGGCCGGGGCCGGCCTGCACGCTGCCCGGCTGAAGCTCGTCGAGCTGGTCCAGGAGTGCGGCGACCTGCTCGGCCAGCTCCAGGGCTCGCGCCTCGTTGTTGCCGGTCTGCGTGGTCTGCCGCATGTCGTCCGCCTTAATCTCTGTCGTTTTCGCTGTCTTTTTCGCTTGCGGTAAATCCATAATGCAGACTCCGAGTCTGCGTGTCTAGGGTTTCGCAGACTCCGAGTCTGCGTTTCTGCTGGTCTGCTGGTCAGCGCCCCGAAGCTGGGGCGAAGGGCCTCGGCGGCGCCCTCCGGGAGGGGAGGGGTAAAAAGGACGGACGCGTCCGCGCCCGGCACCCCCGGGTGCGGGCCCCTGCGGAGCGCGCGTTCACCGTCACCGCCCGCTCGGCCGCTGAGCGGCCTCCCGTGCGGCGCCGGGCGCGCTCCGCGGTCTGCCGCACGTCACGCGCCCCTTCGGACGTGCGGAGCCCTGCTGAGCGCTGCGGCTCGGCGGGGCTCCTTGATGCCACCCAAAGCGGGGGAGGGCGGGCACGTGGTGCGGGGATGTCGCCGAGCGCGGGTCAGGCGGTGGTCGTCCAGGGGTTGGCGGGGTCCTCGCGGCGCAGGCCGGTGAGGAAGTCGAGGACGCCCCAGAGCCGTTCGCCGGCGGCGGCGGGGCCGTACTCCGGCGCCACGATCGAGACGTACGTGCCATGCGCGACCTGGTCGTAGAGGCCACGGTCGAGACCGGGCCACTGGATGGCCATGTCCGCGCGGCTGATCCGGCCTCCGAACGCGGTGACCGGCTCGCCGTCGCAGGTGGTGACGACGACGGGCTGCTCCTGGGCGCCGCCGTCGCGGCGGTGGTCGTTGATCCGGACGACCATCCCGGCGGCGTGCGCGGCTTCGACCAGGCGGTGGAAGAGGTCGGCGTCGGTGACGGCCAGCTCGACCGCGGCGCGCTGCTCCCACCACAGGCCGTCCACACCGGTGCCGGCGAACCCGGGCTGCGAGCAGGTGGTGACGTACCCGGCCCGGCACAGCGCGGCGAGGGTGGGCACCAGGTGCGCGGTCTCCTCGTCGGGGCCGAAGCGCGGCTGGTAGCCGGGGCGGGAGGCGATCTCGCCCTCCAGCCAGCGGGCCATCAGCTCGCCGAGGTCGAGGACAGTGCGGGCGGACTTCCAGCGGCGCCGGTCGGCGCGGCTCATCCAGGGCAGCGGCATCGTGGTCACCGCCCCACGATCATGCCGTCGTGGCCGTTGAGCATGTGGTCCACGCACGCCGGGCAGTCCTCGCGGGGCTTGAGGTGCTTGTGCGCCTCATTCGACGCGTACGCGTGGTACCAGCACTGTCGGCACTCGCCCTTCGGCGGGTTCAGGGCCTTCTGGCTCGCCATCGTGGGTCTCCCGATCAGTTGACGGTGGTGTTGGACCGGCCGAACCACTTGGGGTGGTCCGCGACGTGCGTGTTCTTCTGATGGACCGTGGCGCCGTCGTAGTGGTGGTGGGTCTCGGTGTGCATGGCCTTCACGCCCCTGACGGCGGACCCGACGGCGACGACCACGGTGGCCACGGCCGCGATGGGCAGCGTGACGAAAAGGACGGACTTCAAGGTGACCGCGGCGAATCCCTGACAGGCGAGCCAGACACCGCACCCGATGCCCGTGATGCCGGCGCCGACGCCGATGGAGGCCACGGCGACCCCGGCCGCCCACGCGGGCACGATCCGGCGGTCGTCCTGGTGGACCGGGGCCGTGGTGCCGTACGGCGGGTTCGGCGTGGCGTCGCGGAACGACGTCGCGCTGGCGGCGGGCTCCGACTTCCACAGCCCCTCGATGATCCGGCGGGCTTCGGCTTCGGCCTCCGACTCGCTGAGCGGACGGCTGTCGGCGTTCTCGGTGCTCACGGCGGCGACCTCGGCTTTCTGGCTTGGGGTAGACGGCCGGCCCCCGGGCGCTGAGCCCGGGGGCCGGGCGGTCAGGTGTTCTTGCGGTGCTTCTTGGTGCGGCGCAGGACGTGGTCGCGGGAGAAGCCGGTGGCCTCCACCACGTCCGCCTGGAGCGCGTTGCCCGCGTCCAGCTCGGCGGCGATGCTCTGCCACATCACTTCGTCGGCGGCCTGCTTGGCCTGCTCTGCCGCCTCCTGCGCCTTGTCCCGGGCCTGCTTGAGGTCCTGGAACCGCTTGATGGCGTTGGCGCGGGTCTCGGCGTCGGGTCGGGGGCTCATGTGGGGCTCCGTTTCGGTCGGTTGAGGGATCATGGGGCCTCCCCCCGCTGCCGTTCGGAGCGGGACAGGGACCCGGGGCGGTCGGCGATCCTTGGCCGGGTGACGACCGCCCCGGGGCGTGTCTACCGCGTGGCGAGGGGGACCTCGGGCACGGGGACCGTCACCTCGGCGGCCATGGCAACGTGCACGAGCGTGTTGCAGGTGGACTCCGCGGCATCGGCCAGGTGGGCCGCGAGGCTCTCATGCCCCAGCTCGGTGGCACGGTCGGCCAGCCCCACAAGGTAGGACCAGACGTCGTGCAGCTCGTCGTGCAGGTCGACCAAACCGGGCTGGAAGTCGAGTGAACTGCTCAGGCCCGCGGCGCCCTTGGTGTGCGTACGGGCCCGCTCCGCGAGGGTCTCGAAGGTGTTCTTCGCGATGACCTCGCGGACTTCCTCGACCGAGTCGTAGGCCCAGCCCTTGCCCGTGAGGGTCAGGAAGAAGCGGGAGAAGATGTTCGGCACTTGATGTCTCCTGTCTGCTATTCAGCTGGCTTTTCCGCCTGCGGTTTTGCTGGCGCTCAGACGTTCGCGGAGCAGGTCAGAAGCTGCGGCGGCGCGGGGCGGAGGAGGCGGGGCTGCGGCGCGGGGTGCGGACTCGGCCGGACATCGAGTTGGCCTGCACGTCCAGGTCGTCGTTGATGGCGGCCTCGGTGGCGGTGACGTCGACGTCGCCGCTCATCGTGCGGGCGGTCAGGTCGCCGCCGGCGGTGGCGTGGACGCGGACGTCGCCGCTCATCGTCTTGAGCTGGGCGGTGCCGCCGAAATCGGCGATCTGGATGTCGCCGGACATCGTGTTGGCGTCGACCACGTCGGTGCGTCCCAGACGGATGTCGCCGGACTGGGTCTTGGCGTTGACGTGCGCGGCCTGGTCGACGCGGACGTCGCCGGACTGGGTGTCGGCGGAGATCCTGCTGACGTGGCCGGTGTGCACGTCGCCGGACTGGGTGGTCGCGGTGACGTTGAGGACCGCGCCCTGGGCGATGATGTCGGCGGACTGGCTGCGGCCCTTGAGCGAGCTGCCTTCGGGCACGGTGGCGATGATGTCGATGGGCGAGCTGCCCTGGATGACGGTGGCGCCACGGCCTCCGACCTTGACGCCGTTGATGTAGACGTCGCCTCCGACGAAGTCCCCACCGATGACGCCGCCCTGGAAGCCGATCATCGAACCGGTGATGTTCCCCGCGCTCTGGATGACCGTGGTGCCGCGGTTGCCGTGGCTGACGATCGTGGTGCCGCCACCGATGCCGCCCTTGCCCTGGACGCTGGCGGTCAGGCCGGTGCCGGAGGCGCGGAGCGTGGCCTCGCGGACCGCTTCGGCGGCCGGGCCGTCCTCGTCGGTGGTGCGGATCGTGAGCGTCGCGCGGTCGCAGTCGGCTTCGGCGTGGACCGTGATGGTTCCGCCGTGGCCGAGGAGGCTGGCGTCGATGGTGAGGGGGCCGGTGTTCTCGGCGACGAGCTTGCGGGTGGTCACAGAACTTCTCCTTCGGATTTTTCGCCTGCTTTTTCGCTGGCGATAATTAGATAATGCAGACTCCGAGTCTGCGTGTCTAGGGGTTCGCAGACTCGGAGTCTGCATAAGGAGTGTCGGTGCAGGTCAGCGGCCAGAAAATTCTTTCAGGCCGGGTCCTGTCAGGTGCTGCTGCGGTGGCAGACTCCGCAGGGGATCTTGACCTCGCGGGTCTTACCGGTGGAGGAGTGGAGCCGCGTCGAGAGGGTGACCATGCCGCCCCGGCAGCCCTTCACCGTGCAGCGCCGCCGCTTCGCCTTCGGCGCCTCGGCCGGTCCGGCGCCGCCGGTCTGCAGCGTCCAGGCCGTGGTGAGCGCGCCGGCCTTCGCCGTGCTCGCCGCGTCGCGGGTCTTCTCCTTCGCGGCGCCGGTGACTGCGCCGGCCTTCGCCTTCACCTGAGCCTTGGCGGCCTTCTTCTTCGACTGCCACCACGCCTTGGTCTCCTTGGACACCTCGTCGCGCAGCACCTTGGCTCCGGCAACGGCGTCGTCCAGGACGAACTCGGGGACCAGCTCGCCAGCCATGACGATGCCGCGCCATTCGGCGGTGAAGGTGTCCCGGTCCTCCGCCTTCTGCCGTCCGGTGCGCGCGGCGAGGGCGGCGTCCACCAGGCCGTTGGTAATGACTTGGTGGTCGTCGCCTTTGCCGCACGAGAGGCAGGTGATCCAGGCCGGCCAGACCTCGCGGAATCCGCGCTTGTAGATCTGGAGCGAGAATCCGCTGTCGCAGTTGCCGCACACCACCGGCTCGCCGTCGACGTACGCCAGGCCGGTCAGCTTGAGGTCGGGGTTGTCGAACATCGCGCGCTCCTTTCAGTCCTTGCTCGGGTGGGTGGGCGGGGCGCTCGGGGTCGGCGTCTGCGACGGCGCGGGGGATGCCTTCTGGTCGCAGCCGCCCCCGAGGTAGAGCCCGGCGAGCAGGCTCGCCACGGAGCAGACGAGCGCCTTGTTCTTGGCCCACCAGCCGGGCGGGGTGGGCTCGCTGAGCACGTACTTGACGCCCATGGGGGGTCGTCCTCCGTTGTGTTGGGTTTGTCAGGGTTTGGTGTAGTGCTGGGACCTGGACGGAGCCTGGACGGCTCCGCGTTGATGCAGGTCAGAGGGGGTGCGCATCCTGGACGCTTCCTGGCTCGACTCGGACGGGGTGCGTCCAGGTCGAGGGGGAAGCTGTCCGGGTCGACGGCCGCCCGGTCCGGGGGCATACCAGCCCAAACCGGGTGGCCGTCCAGGGTGAATCCAGGCCCGTCAGGCCGTGAGGCCGTACTTCGTCTGGGCCGCGCGGACCACGGCGGCGAGCGGGTAGCCGTTGAGCGCCGACGTGCTGCCGTCCCAGGTGCGCTTCTTCTTCTCGTCGGCCTCGCGTACCACCAGGCGGGCCAGCTTCTCGGGGCTGATGTCGAGGCCGGCGGCCTTGAGCGCGTCGACCAGGACCGTGCCCGGGAGCCAGTCGACGGCCGCGGACTCGTCGTCGGCCTTCACCGCCTGGTCGTAGGCGGCGAAGGCATCGATCAGGACGGCGAGCACCTGGGCGTCGTCCTCGCCCTTCTCCCGGAGCTGGTCGGAGATGGACTTCGGGCCCTCCGGCAGGGTCCCCGCCTTGGCCCGCAGCTCGTACGCCCGCGCCACCAGCTCCTCGACCTCCTCGTCCGAGTAGTAATCCGCCCTGACCAGCGTCGGATTGGAGCCTTCCGCCCACAGGAATCCGGCGCCGCGCATCTCCGGCTCGACCGTCTTCGCCGAGTAGCCGGCCGCCGCCGCACCCTTGCCGAGGATCGTGTCGCTGGCCTCGGGCGTGGTGCAGCGCAGCGCCCACCGGATCGACAGCAGGTCGCGCAGGCTGGTGTCGACGACGTCGGAGCCCGGCTTCTGGGTGGCGCAGAAGGTCACGATGCCCGCCGCGCGGCCCCGGGAGACGAGGTTGCGGAGCGCCTTGGTGATCTTCTTTCCGTACTCATCGTCGGTCGTGTAGAACATCAGCTCGTCGACCCACAGCAACTTCTGCCTGAGCTGGGGGTACTTGTTGGCCAGTTCCTCGGTGACCTTGCGCTTGCCGAGCTTCTTCAGCAGCGCGTACCGGGCCTTCATGTCGGCGATGGCGGCCATGAGCATGTCGTAGAAAGCTTCGGGGTCGGCGTCACCCTCGAAGTATTCGCAGAGCTTCTCGAACGGCTCCAGGTCGCCGCCGCCCTTTCCGTCCGCGAGCCACAGAATGACGCGCGGGTCCAGCGCGGCCGCCAGCAGAATCGTGTTGCCGGACGCCGACTTACCGGCTCCGGGCTCTCCGCCGACCAGGCCGGAACGCTCCACCACCGAGATGGAAATCGGCAGGCCCCGCACGTCGGGGCCGATCGAAATACGGCCCCAGAAATTGGCGGCGGCCTCCAGTGCGAGCAGCGGACCGGGCCCGGCCTTCTCGGTGAACGGCAGCTCCTTGGAGACGTACAGCTCCAAGCGACCGGCGCGGGCCCCCTTCGCTTTGCTCTTCGACATGGTGAGCTGGGCCTCTTCAACGCCGAATGCACTGGCGAGTTCGGACTGCGCCCGCATCGCCTTCTTCGCCGGAATGCCGGGCGGCAGATCCACGATCGTCGACCAGGCTCCGCGGGCATCCAGCATCGGCATCTGCACGATGTGCAGGGACTCCTCCGCGCCAATCACCTTCGCGGCCCGGAAGACGTCGTCCAGCATCCTGCTGCTCATCGCGTCGCCGTCGCCGAGGGTCCGCCAGTCCTGCGACCAATCGGTCTCCTCCGTGAAGGTCTGACGACCGGCAACGGCCCCGCCCGCGAAGGTGGCCAGCGCACCACTGGTGGCGCCGAACCATCCGGCCTGCAGATATCCGGCGCCGATCGCCGTCAGCGGCGGGCCGTAGGCCGCGCCCATCCGCAGGTTCCGGGCCCGCCGGCGGTAGCTTCGAGCCTTCTTGTGCGCGGCCACTGCCTGCATGGCCACCGTCTGCGTACGGTCGGCCTCGCGCAGCGCGACCTCCTTCTTGTTCTTCATCAGAGCCGGAGTGAACCTGGCACTTCGGGCGGCGACGCGCGCCTCTTTCGCGGCGATGTGCGCCTGGCTGGCCAGTGCCTGGATCTGCACGCCCTCGAACCCGATGGCCCAGTCGTGGATCCGGCGGGTGCCCCGCTTGAACTGCGCGACGTGGCCGTGCTCGGTGCGCTGCTTTCGCACCCAGCGTCGGAAGCCCCGGCGCCGGGCCCGGTAGAACACCCCGGCGTACATGGCCCAGCCCTCGCTGCTCTTCATCCAGGCCGGGATCAGCGGGCGGTCGTCGAAGGCGTCCAGGTCGCCCTCGTCCTTCGTCAGGTCGACCGAGGTCCGGGTGACCGGGCCCTCCAGGACACGACGGGCCGATTCGACAACCGCGGCCTTGTCCTCGGGAACGGAGCCACCCAAAGCGGGGGGAGCGGGGACGGGGCTGGTGTCCGTGGCCGGCGCCGCGCTCGGGAGGTAGTGGACGGTGGCCAGGTCCGTACGGTCGGGGCTCGGGCTGGTCGGCTGTTCGGTCATGCTGTCCTTGCTCCTTCGGGAGAAGCGGGGCCCGGCGGCAACTGTGAGAGGGAGGCGCCGGGCCCCGCGGCTTGCGGGGGAGGGGGAGAGGTCAGAACAGGGCGTCCGCGGCGAGCTGCTCGGCGGCGGTCTGCTCGCGGGCCTTCTTGCTGGTGTTCGTGCGCCGGGTGAAGCACCCCCGGCACAGCGCGATCAGGTCATCCGCGCCGAGGGTGACGGCGACGTGGGGCAGGGTCTCCGGGTCCAGCGGCGCCAAGATGAGTGGCTTCCTGTGGCCGGCCCTCTCGTAGCAGGACCGACCGGTCAGCGGGTGGTCGTTCCGGCCGCACGCCCCGGGCTTCTCGAAGCGGCACTGGCAGTGCCCTCCGGAGCGAGCGACGACGGTCTCGTACAGCGCGCTCGTGACGATCGGCGGCCGGTCCATGTCAGGCCCCCAGCGCCGCGGGCTCGGTGGAGTCGACGAGCTTGAGCTTCCGCTCGGCGACCACCCGGTCCCGCAGCTTCATGCCGTCTTCCCGGCGGATCTTCAGGTGCTTGGCGAGCGCCGCCGCGGAGATCTGCTTGCCCTCGGCGACCAGGTCGACGGCGACCCGGTGAGCCTCCGGCAGAAGCTGTTCCAGCTCCTCGTCGGACCGTCCCCGGCTACCGTTCCCGCTGGCGTTCCCGCCGTCGTTCTTGCGGACCTTCTCGCTGGCTTTTTCGCTGGCGGCTTCAGAGCCGTACACCCCAATTCCCGCTTGGGCTGTAGGGCTCTCAGAGCCACGCTGGAGAGCCGGGAAAGAGATGCTCGGTCCAAGCGTCGGGATGCCCTCTGCGAAGCGCCCTGGGAGGGGGTTGTGGAGGTTGGCGAGCATCCCCGCGCGGATCAGTTCGGGGCGGACGTGCTCGGCGAGTTCGAAGGCCGCTCCGACGTTGACGCGGGCGTCGGTGACCTCAGCGAAGATCTCGGCGGACAGCCCCTGCTGGGTGCCCTTCTTGATCTGCCACGCGGTGGCGAACGCCTCCTCGTCGGTAACCGACTCGAAGGGCAGGGCCGACAGCAGCCGGTCGGCCTCGGCGGCGATGTCCTTGTGGTGCTTACGGCGGTCGGCGAAGTGCTTCTTGCGGGCCTTCTCCCGGCGGCGCTCCTCCTTGGTCTTGCCGTGCGAGCCGTGGGTCTTCATGTCCCACAGGTAGATCGCGATGAGGGAGGACGCGGCGAAGACGACCGCGACCCACTTCTCACCGGGCAGGGCCGAGGACCAGTGCCAGTAGTTGACCCCGGCGGCGAGGACCGCAGTGACCCAGGTGGCGATCCGGTACTTCCCCGCCGGCCGTCCCGCGTCCTCGGCTGCCTTGCCCATGAACGTGAGCGCCCAGGCCGTGCCCTCCAGCATCGCGGAGAGCAGCGCAGCCAGGAGGGGGAAGACCCCGGCGTCGGACAGCGCGCCGACCTGCGAGATGACTGCGGGGACGATCGAGCAGACCATCACGAAGCCCACGAAGGCGGTGACGGGGTTGCGGTTGAGCCAGCCGGTGACCTTGCCGAACTTCGCCCGGCGGGCCGCCCGCTTGCGCTCCTTCTCCTGGGCGCGGGCCTTCTTGTCGGCCTGCTGCTGGCGGCGCTTGGTCTCGACGTCCTTGCGGGCCTGCTCGCGCTTCGCCTCGTCGTCCTGGCGCTTCTGCTCGGCGGTGATTTCCTTCGCCTTGAGCTGCGCTTCCAGCTTCAGGCGCAGGTCCTCGCGGTCCTGTGTGCGCTCGGCGGCCTGGTCGGCGCGGCGCTCTTCGCGGTAGCTCATCGGGTACCTCCCGCTGCCGGGTTCGCGATCCCGGACAGCACGTTCGCCAGCTCGGTACGGAGTCGGGGAGAGACGGGGCTCAGGCGGAAGCGCCGGGCGAACATGTCGCCGCCGGCCGCCGTCGCGCGGGCCACCATCTCGGTGATGAGACTGATCAGAGCGACCGTCCCGGCGATCACGCCGAGGGTCATCTCCAGCACGGTCAGCAGGAACAGCGCGAGGTGGCCGATGAACCTCATGCCGCCACCTCCGCCGGAACCTCGGTACGCACGATGCTGAGGACCGGACGGACCGCGGGGCGCTCGACGCGGGACTCGCGGGCTCGGGCGACAGCGGCGGCCGGGTCGGGAGTGCCCAGCGACGCCAGCACCTCGTAGGAGTCGAAGTCCGCGCCGGTCCAGTCGGCCATCGGGTCACGCTGCTCGACGGCCGTGGAGACCTTGGGGGCAGCGGCCTTCCGCCGACGCAGCGCCCTCGGCATCCGGCGCAGCAGGCTCCGGTAGTACTTGGCGTCCTCCCGGTCGGCGTCCGTCTCGACCTTGAGGTCCGCGAGGATGGTCTCCAGCGCGTCGCGGCTGACGAGACCGCCGGCGGTCATTTCCTCAACGAGGTCCAGCGGCTCGATGTCGAACTCGAAACCGGCGGCGACCTCGGTGAATTCGGCGGCGGTAACGATCCGCTGCCCGTTGACGATGGTTCGCATGGGTCGTGCTCCTCTCGATGGAACGGCCTCAAGTGGCTCCGGATCGCCCTGCACGGCGACCGGAGCCGCGCCCGTTTCCGGGCATGGCTGTGACCCGGATTTCAAAGGCATGCCGGGTCCTCCGTCGCTTCCCTCTGAACTAGTTCTGAGGGCGACGTGACGATTAATGCACCGTCCGGAGTCGATGTCAACAGAACTAGTTCTGATGCTTTTTCGTGCTTCCAAAGCGACGCGCCACAGAGGTATGGTCAACTCGGCTGGGCTTCTAGAACTAGTTCTGCAAGACTGGCCCCAGAGCAGTCAGAGAGAAGGAGTCCCTGAGTGGAGGAGAGCAAGGTCCCGAAGGTTCAGCGGCTTGCCGCTGAGCTTCGAGACAAGATCCGGCGGGGGGTGTATCCGCCCAGGTCAGCGCTGCCCAAGGTTCGTGACTTCCAGGAGACTGAGGGCATCGCTTTCCAGACGGCGCGCGATGTGTACGGCCTCCTCGAGGACGAGGGGCTCATCGTGTCCCGCAAGGGCAAGGGCACGTTCGTCTCCCCGATCCTCGGGAAGATCCTTCGCAACGGGACCGGCCGGTACATCAAGGCAGCCCGCGAGGAAGACGGCGCTCGGGGAGCCTTCGCTGGCGAGATCGCCCGGCTGGGGATGACACCCGACTCCACCACGGTCATCACCCGCGAGCGCCCTCCAGCGCGGGTTGCTCAGATCCTCGGCATCCATCACTCCGCCAAGGCCCTCGCCAGGGCCCGGACGATGCTCGCCGACGACACGGTCGTGCAGGTCGCCACCTCGTACTTCCCGGGCGACATCGCATTTGGCACCCAGCTCGAAGAGCAAGACACCGGCGACGGGGGCTCCAAGTCCCGACTCGCCGAGTACGGACAGGCGCAGGTCCGCATCAGGGAAACCGTCGACGTCCGCCCGCCCACCAAGGCAGAGGCGGATGCCCTCGACATCCCTGCCGGCCGGTCCGTCTACGAGATCACCCACATCGGGCTCACTGCCGAGGGCCGCGCCGTCGAGGTGTGTCTGCACGTCATGCCCGTCAGCCTGTGGTCGCTCAGCTACGAGTGGCCCATCGATCAACCCAAAGCATGAGAGGAAACCCCATCTTGACCAGCAACGACGCCATCGTCCGCGACGCCACCGAGCGCTACCGCAAGGAGCGGCGCGAGGCCGGCGAAAGCCGCGGCGCCTTCGAGACGGAGATCCGCCGACTGGGCGGCACGCCCCGAGTGGAGACCGCCGTCCGGCGTTCGGCTGCGCCGAGCAACGTCGCCTCGATCCTCGACATCGCCGCGACCGAGGAGACCGTCGTCCGGGCCCGCCACATGTACAACGGCGAGAAGCTGGTGCAGCTCGCCGACTCTTATGTCCCGCTCGACGTCGCCGAGGCCGCCAACATCGAGAACCCCGACCCCGGCAAGGGCGGGATCATCAGCCGCATGGCCGACGCCGGCTTCGAGCAGACCGAGGTCATCGAGGAGGTCGTGCAGTACCCGGCGACCGAGGTCGAGGCGGAGGCGTTCGGCGTCGAGGCCGGCACCTCGCTACTCCAGATCACGCACATCGGCTACACCGCCGCCGGTCGCGCGGTCGAGGTCACCGTCCACCGCCCCTGCCCCGGCTGGGTCCTTCGCTTCAGCGCTCCCTTGGTCTGATCAGAGGGACGGGCGGCCCGCAGTCACCTCGGCTGCGGGCCCCGCCCAGCGCGAGATGTCCGCCTCGGCAAGGGCAGTTGACCGTATGTGTCCCACCTCGTCTGCGACTTCTGGAGACATTTCGGGGCCGAGGCCGCAGAACGCAATGCGCGATCCCACTCAACCGGGGATCAAGGTGCAGGATTAAGGGCCAGAAACACCGAAGGCGCCCCGGCCAGGGCGCCTAACGGTTCAGTAAGGCCGGGATGGGAGTCCCGGCGAAGTTCGAGCGAATGGACCGCTCTCTGATGAGGGTACGAGACTTTTCCCGCCCTGCGCCACAGGGGCTTAGCCACAATACGGACGGATTCCGGACTCTTCGGGGCCAACTGCTCGCCTCCGCGTTGCACTACGCGGGACGCGGCATGTACGTCCACCCCCTGCTCATCGGTGGCAAGGCACCCCGCTGGGCTGACTGGGAGACCCGCGCGACGCGCGACCCCGAGGTTATCCGCCGCACCTGGTCGAGGGCTCCCTTCAACATCGGCGTCGCCTGCGGCCCCTCCGAGCTGATCGCGATCGACCTCGACATCCCGCACGAGGACGACGACATCCCGCCCGCCGAATACGCCGAGGCCGGGGTCGTCGACGGCAAATCTATGTTCGACTTCCTCGTCTCTCACACGCCGGGCGCCCGGATGGTACGGACGATGAACGTGCGGACGCCGAGCGGCGGGCGCCACCTGGTCTACCGGGCACCGGAGAACGTCGAGGTCCGCAACACCGCGCGGACCATCGGGTGGCAGATCGACACCCGTGCCGCGGGCGGGTACATCGTGGGGATCGGCTCCGTCGTCGACGACAAGCCGTACGTCCTGGAGAACGGCATCTCAGACCCGGCGGTGCTTCCCGCCTGGCTGCTGACCCTGATCACCGCCGCGCCCAAACCAACCAAAGCGGCGCCACGCGTGAGCCGAGCTGAGGTCGATACCCGACTGCGAGCTATTGCGAGCGGCGGCACCCGCGAAGAGCGGTGGGCGACCGGCATCCTGCGCTCCGAGTGCCGCGACCTCTCGTCGATGACACCGGACTCCGGGCGCAACCACCGGCTCAACCTCGCGGCATACCGCGCAGGCCAGCTCGTCGGCGCCGGCCTCCTGGACCAAGCCGTCGCCGAGGAAGAGCTGACCGTGGCCGCGAGGGCGGCCGGGCTCGGCGGCGAGTACGCGCACGAGATCGAGAAGACCCTGAACTCCGGGATGCACGCGGGCCTGCAGAAGCCCCGCCACATGCCGACCGCCCGCCGCCTTGGCGGTGCCGCGTGAGAGGACGAGACGTTAACCCCACCGAGTACGTACACACCCCCTCGGCACTGATGAAGGCCCCGGCGACGTTGGCGCGTCCCGAGGCCGGGCACCCGAGGAGTACGACTCGAATGCGTTCCGGTTCTACCTGCTCAACCCCGCTTACGTCCCACGTCTCCGCCAGCATTTCCGCTGGCCAGAATGCGGGCGAAATTTACGCGGATCTCCGGTCTCTCCAGATCGGTGGTACGACGTGACGACGACGGTTCCCCCGCAGAACACCACGGCCCGTGCGGCCGGCGGCGCGAAGCCTCGCGTCTGCATCGGCAACGAGGCCGATGCGCTCGACGACCTGGTCCGCGTTATGCGGTCGGAGGACGTGCCCTCGCTCTACATCCGCTCGGGTGGCCTGTGCTGGATCACCGAGGACGAAGGCCGTCCGGTGATCCGCCAGCTCAACCCCGACAACCTGCGGGCGTACTTCGCGGAGCACGTCTACACCTTCAAGCGCACCAAGGACCGCGAGAGCGGCGAGTTCCGCGAGGACCGGATGCCGGTGATGCGGCAGACCTGCGCGACCATCCTCGGTCGTCAGGCGTGGTCGCTCCCGCGGCTGGCCGGCCTCGCCACCAGTCCAGTGCTTCGCCGTGACGGGTCGCTGGTCCAGGACGCCGGGTACGACCGGGCGACCGGGCTGTACCTGGTGCCCATGCACCGCCTGCCTCCGATTCCGGAGAGCCCGGACGTCGAGACGCTGCGGTGGGCGCGTGACCTGCTGCTCGACAAAGTCCTCGCCGACTTCCCGTGGGTCCAGCGGTCCGACAAGGCCCAGTATGTGGCGTCGCTGTTCATCCCGCTGATGCGCAACTACGTCGACGGGCCGACGCCGATGTGGATCATCACGGCCGGGGCCCCGGGCTCCGGCAAGACGATGCTGACCACGATCCACAAGGAACTCCATGGCATGGGCGACGCGCCGTGGCCGGAGAACGACGCCGAGCTCCGCAAGGCCATCACCGCGAACCTGCGGGACAACGCCGAGCCCGTCATCACGTTCGACAACCTGCCGTCCGGCTACACCGTGCGGACTGCGCTGCTCGCCGACCTGATGACGAAGGCGACGTGGCGTGACCGCGTTCTCGGCAGCACCGAGACGGTGACGATGCCGAACAACCGGCTGTGGATGTTCACCGGCAACAACCTCCGGACCGGCGGCGACCTGGCCCGACGCACCGTGTGGGTGCGTCTGGACCCGGACTGCCCCAACCCCGACCGGCGCTCGGACTTCGCCCTCGGCGACCTCGACGTCTGGCTCAAGTGCCACTCGACCGAGCTGCTCCAGGCCGTGCTCGTGCTGCTGCGCGGGTGGATTGCCGCCGGCGCTCAGCGGTCCGACGTCCGGATGGGTTCCTTCTCCGCATGGGCGTCCGCCCTCGGCGGCCTGCTCGGCTGGCTCGACCTTCCGGGGTGGCTCGAAGACCGGGACACCGCGATGGCTCAGATGGATGAGGAGACCGAGGAATGGCACGGGTTCCTGGCGACCTGGATTGACACCCTCGGCGACACCCCGCGCAAGACCGGCGAGCTGGTCATCAGCAGCGAGCTGGCGGAAGTCGTTCCGCGGCTCAAGAACGGCGACCTGCCGAGCGCGAAGCAGCTCGGCATGTGGCTCAAGAGCCGCGAGGGCCGGTACTACGGCGATCTCAAGCTCGCGTCGAAGTACGACAGCAACCTGAAGTCGAACCGTTGGCGCGTCGTCCGTTACGCGGGCAGCAAGAAGGCCGCGGCGCCCGCCGAGGCCACGGCGATTCAGGGCGAGTTGGGGGATGCCGGATAGGTCGGGCACGGAAGTACCCACAACGTGCGGGTACTGCGTGCGGGGAGTCACGGGATGGTCCGTGACTCCCCGCTTTGCGTTTGACCAGCGGATTTATCCGTGCGGCCCCGTGGTCTGCTGGATCGGGTGCGGGTACCTGCGGGTATTTCGTGCGCGTACTTTGCGGGTACTTTCGCAGCCCTCAAAACGTACCCTGACCTGCACAAACGCCTTCTGGAGTCGTCTCGGTACGGGTACCTTGCGGGTACTTACGGGTACTCCCCGCATCCCTCATATCCGCTCTGACCTGCGGCGATGCGGGTACTACGGGTACTTGCGGGTACTTCCCCGGCACTCTCTCTACTGACTTTCGGCAGTATGACTATTTCCTATTTCCAACACGCTGGACTCTAAAAAAGTACCCGCAAGTACCCGTAGTACCCGCAAAATTGCAGGTCAGACGGCTTTTCAGCCCCGGACCCCAGTACCCGCAAGTACCCGTACTCTCCCCGGAGTACCCGCAAAACCCCAGGTCAGCGCTGTTTTCCTTTCCGCCCCAAGTACCCGCAAGCCCGGCCGCGATCCCTCGCCCCACCCGTACCTCCCCCGCCTTTGGGTGGCTCTGTTGCCGAAAGAGGCCCGCAGCGCTCATCTCGAAGTACCCAGGGCAATGCTGCGCGTGACGCTCGGAAGGAACGGCGGTCGCGCCCGGCGTCGTACAGGAGGCCGGCCACGGCCGAGTGGACGGCGACGGTGAACGCGCGATCGCCACAAGTCGCAGCCGGGGGTGTCGGGCGCGGACGCGTCCGTCCGTTTTTCCTTTACCCCCGGAAGGAGTCGCAGGAAGGTCCCCGCAACCCCGCAAGCGGGGCGAGAAAAACCACCAAGTGCGGGGATCAAGAGGAGGAGGTCCAGAATGCCCGCTTTCCCGCTAGCGGAAAAGGCAGCGGGAAAGCGGACGGGAACGCTCGCGGTCAGGCGTACTTGTACGCCAGCACCTCGTAGCAGGACAGGCACACCGGCAGCGGACTGCCCTGCTCGGCGGGGGTCGCGCGGATCAGCAAGCCGGGCTCGCCCGCCGCGGTGCACCCGGTCGCGCCCGGCGTCGCCTCCTGGTGGAGCAGGCCGCACAGGCAGCGGCAGCCGCCCGGCCGGTGCTGCTCCCACCGGAACGCGGCTGCCAGCTCGATGGTGAGGATCGGCGGCTGGTTCACGCAGCGTCTGGGTCCTGGATCTTGAGGCGCTTGAAGTATGCCTCCAGGGCCTGGTCGACGATGCTCTGTGGATTGAGCCCGGTCGCTTCGACGGCTGCGGTGAGCTTGCGGTCGTTCTCGGCAAGGATGCGCACGGAGAGCATCTCCCGCTCAGGGCCGCGGGGCCGGCCCCGGCGCCGAGGGGCTCGCCGGGGGGTTGTAGAGCGGGTGGACTTGGCGTCCGGCTTCTGGTCTCCCTGGTTGCGGGCCCCGACCTGTGGCGGGCCCACTGAGGGCACCAACGTGGGCTGGTGCGCGGAGTTGCCCAGCATCGACGTGGACGGGGGGATGTTGCGTTCCCTGTTCATGCGGCTAGCTCTACCTCCTTGACGAACCGCTGGGCCAGCAGTTCGAAGACCGCGCGGACCTCAGCGGAGTCCTTGACCTCACTCAGTGGTTGGGCGTACTCGTCGGCATTGGTGATGGTGGAGCGCTCTGGCACCACACCCCAGACCTTGTCCCCGAAAATCTGGCGGACCCCGTCGAGCTGACCTTTGTGCGCACCGACGCGCATGTCGTACGCGGACACGACGATCCCGATGAACTCAAGGTCGATGTTCGAGAGGTCCTCGCGGGTGGCCGGGATGAAGTCGCGGTAGCGGACGGCGGCCTCGACGCTGTCGTACTCGGGCTCCGTCGTGGCCAGGGCGAAGTGTGCGGCGGCCAGCCCCATCTGGGTGAGGTGCCCGAGAGAGGGCGGGCAGTCGATCAGGGTGAAGTCGAAGTGGTCGTCCGCGCCCTTCAGAGCCTTGGCGAGCCGTCGCCAGGAGCCTGTCTGGCCGGCCTCCACCGCGCGATCCTCCAGCGTGTACCGGGCAGGGATCAGGGCGATGCGGTCGGCGTACTCGGCAGTCCAGCCGATGGGCTGGATGGCCTGGAGGGCGACTCCTTCGGCGTTCGCCTGGATGACCTCAGAGACGGTGAGCGGCGGATTGGCGGGGTCGTCCTTCCAGCCGAGCCGTCTGGAGGCGTTGCCCTGCGGGTCGAGGTCAATGACCAGCACCCGATACCCGAGCTTGGCCAGGGCTTCGGCCAGACGGATGGTCAGGGTCGTTTTCTTGGCCCCGCCC
>NZ_SUMB01000021.1 GCF_005048155.1 Streptomyces piniterrae | reverse complement strand
AGTTCTCAAGGAACGGACGCTTCCTTTGTGCCTGTTTCACCAGGCTCTCCGGGCGCTTCCCTTCGGTTTTGCGTTTCCGACTCTATCAGATCCTCGCGGTCCTGATTTTCGCCGGTGCGATTCGGCCTTTCGGCTTCTTCGCGGTTCCGACTTTAGCAGATCCTTTTTCGTTCCCTGCTCGAAGTCGCAGTGGTTCGAATTCGGTTCCGATTTCCCGTCGGAGGGGGGTGCCTTTCGGCGGTTCCGACATTATCAGATTTCTCTGGGCCGGAATTCCGCCGCTTTCCGGGAGGGCTGCCGTACGCACAGGCGTGTGGCGCTTCCCGTTCAGGCGGAGCCGTAAACCTACTGGAGCGGGGCGCCCGGATGCAAATCCGGGCGCCCCGCTCCCCTTGTGGGTGTTCGCAGGAGGCGACGGTGCGTCAGACCTCTACGACCACAGGGAGGATCATCGGACGGCGGCGGTAGTTGTCCGACACCCACTTGCCGACCGAGCGGCGGACCAGCTGCTGAAGCTGGTGGGGCTCGGTGATGCCGTCCTGGGCGGACTTGGCCAGAGCCTCGTCGATCTTGGGGATGACGGCCGAGAAGGACGCGTCGTCGATGCCGGAGCCGCGGGCATGGATGTTCGGGCCCCCGACGATCTTGCCGGTGCTGCTGTCCACGACCACGTACACCGAGATGATGCCCTCTTCGCCGAGGATGCGGCGGTCCTTGAGGTGCGTCTCGGTGACATCGCCGACCGAGAGGCCGTCGACGTAGACATAGCCCGCCTGGATCTTTCCGACGATCTTGGCGACACCGTTGACGAGGTCGACCACGACGCCGTCCTCGGCGATCACGATCCGGTCCTTGGGTACGCCGGTCAGGGCGCCCAGCTCGGCGTTGGCGCGCAGATGGCGCCATTCGCCGTGTACCGGCATCAGGTTCTTCGGCTTGCAGATGTTGTAGAAGTACAGCAGCTCGCCGGCCGAGGCGTGGCCCGAGACATGGACCTTGGCGTTGCCCTTGTGGACGACGTTGGCGCCCCAGCGGGTCAGACCGTTGATGACGCGGTAGACCGCGTTCTCGTTGCCCGGGATGAGCGACGAGGCCAGGATCACCGTGTCGCCCTGGACGATACGGATCTGGTGGTCGCGGTTGGCCATCCGGGAGAGGGCGGCCATCGGCTCGCCCTGGGAACCCGTGCAGACCAGCACGACCTCGTCGTCCGGAAGGTCGTCGAGGGTCTTGACGTCCACGACGAGACCGGGCGGGACATTGAGGTAGCCCAGCTCTCGGGCGATACCCATGTTGCGGACCATCGAGCGGCCGACGAAGGCGACCCGGCGGCCGTATTCGTGTGCGGCGTCGAGGATCTGCTGGATGCGGTGCACATGGCTGGCGAAGCTGGCCACGATGATGCGCTTCTGGGCGTTGGCGAACACCTGGCGCAGCACGTTGGAGATGTCCCGCTCGGGCGGGACGAAGCCCGGGACCTCGGCGTTCGTGGAGTCGGAGAGGAGAAGGTCGATGCCTTCCTCGCCGAGCTTCGCGAAGGCGGGGAGGTCGGTGAGGCGACGGTCCAGGGGCAGCTGATCCATCTTGAAGTCGCCGGTGTGCACGACCATGCCCGCGGGGGTGCGGATGGCGACGGCCAGGGCGTCCGGGATGGAGTGGTTGACCGCGACGAATTCGCAGTCGAACGGGCCGATGCGCTCGGTGTGCCCTTCCCGCACCTCAAGGGTGTAGGGGCGGATGCGGTGCTCCTGGAGCTTGGCCTCGATGAGCGCGAGGGTCAGCTTGGAGCCGATGAGGGGGATGTCCGGCTTCTCGCGGAGGAGGTAGGGGACACCACCGATGTGGTCTTCGTGGCCGTGCGTGAGCACGATGCCGTCGATGTCGTCGAGGCGGTCCCTGATGGACGAGAAGTCCGGCAGGATCAGGTCGATTCCGGGCTGCTCCTCCTCCGGGAAGAGCACTCCGCAGTCGACGATCAGCAGCCGGCCGCCGTACTCGAAGACGGTCATGTTGCGGCCGATTTCACCCAGGCCGCCGAGGGGGGTGACCCGCAGGCCGCCCTTGGGAAGCTTCGGCGGGGCGCCGAGCTCAGGATGCGGATGACTCAAAAGACTCTCCTCACCACGCGCGCCACGCTGCCGTCGAGGCACGTGGCGCGCATGACATTCGTGCACTTGCTATTTGGCGGTTGTTGGTCCGTGTTCAGTTGTGAAGTCTGTGATCAGAGCTGTACCCCGCCCGCGGCGAGATCGCGCGTGAGCTGTTCGGTCTCCTCGGGGGAGAGCTCCACCAGGGGCAGCCGCAGCGGGCCGGCGGGCAGGCCCTGGAGGGCCAGCGCGGCCTTGGTGGTGATGACGCCCTGGGTGCGGAACATGCCGGTGAAGACGGGCAGCAGCTGCTGGTGGATCTCGGTGGCCTTGGTGACGTCGCCGTTGAGGTGGGCGTCCAGGAGGGCGCGCAGCTCCGGGGTGACGATATGGCCGACGACGGAGACGAAACCGACGGCGCCGACCGAGAGCAGCGGCAGGTTGAGCATGTCGTCGCCGCTGTACCAGGCGAGGTCGGAGCGGGCGATGGCCCAGCTGGCGCGCCCGAGGTCGCCCTTGGCGTCCTTGTTGGCGACGATCCTGGGGTGCTCGGCGAGCCGGACCATGGTCTCGGTGTTGATCGGGACACCGCTGCGGCCGGGGATGTCGTAGAGCATGACGGGCAGCTCGGTGGCGTCCGCGATGGCGGTGAAGTGCCGCAGCAGCCCCTCCTGCGGCGGCTTGCTGTAGTACGGCGTGACCGCGAGCAGGCCGTGGGCGCCGGCGTCCTGGGCGGCGCGGGCCAGCTCAAGGCTGTGACGGGTGTCGTTCGTGCCGGCTCCGGCGACGACAAAGGCGCGATCGCCGACCGCGTCGACCACGGCGCGGACGAGCTGGGCTTTCTCCGCATCGCTGGTGGTCGGTGACTCTCCGGTGGTGCCGTTGACGACGAGGCCGTCGTTGCCGGCGTCCACCAGGTGGGCGGCGAGCCGCTGCGCGCCGTCGAGGTCGAGGGCGCCATCCGCCGTGAACGGCGTGACCATGGCGGTCAGCACCCGCCCGAAGGGGGTCTGCGGTGTGGAAGTCGGAGCCATGGGTCCCACGCTACTCGTAGGGCACAAGGGGATGCGCCTCTGGGGAGCCGGGATATGGACTCCGGCACTGCCTGCTCGGGGGTTCAAGCAGTGCCGGGTCCGTTTGTTCAGCGTAGATGAACTTCGCAAAGTGCCGCAATCCGGACACTTCGCACGTCTGTGCTATGCGTCTCAGTGTCCGGGCCGCCACCTGGGGCTTACGGCTGAGACTTACGGCGCGATGCGGCCATTCGCATTGAACGCCGCGTACGTGAGCGGCATGAGCTTGGCCCACTGGGCCTCCATCTGCTCGCCGACCATCTCGATCTCGCGCTGCGGGAAGGACGGGACCTTCGCCAGCTCGTGCTGCGTCCGAAGGCCCAGGAAGTGCATCAGTGACCTGGCGTTACAGGTCGCGTACATGGACGAGAACAGGCCGACGGGGAGCACCGCGCGGGCGACCTCGCGGGCGACGCCGGCGGCGAGCATCTCCTGGTACGCGGCGTACGCCTGGCGGTAGGTGTCCTCCATGACGCGGGTGGTGAGCTCGTGCTGCGCCGGGGTGCCCGTGACGAATTCGTACTTCCCGGGGCGGCCCTGCTGGACGAGCTTGCGGGACTCACCGGGGACGTAGAAGACCGGCTCCAGCTGGCGGTAGCGGCCGGACTCCTCGTTGTACGACCAGCCGACGCGGTGCCGCATGAACTCGCGGAAGACGAAGATCGGCGCGCTGATGAAGAAGGTCATCGAGTTGTGCTCGAAGGGGCTGCCGTGCCGGTCCCGCATGAGGTAGTTGATCAGCCCCTTGGAGCGCTCCGGGTCCTTCTGGAGCTCCTCCAGGGACTGCTCGCCGGCCGTGGAGACGCGGGCCGCCCACAGCACGTCGCTGTCGGCCGCGCTGTGCTTGACCAGCTCGACCGTCACCTCGCTCCGGAAGCTGGCGGCTGCACTGTCGGGGCTCTCAGTGCTCTCGGCGGGGGTGTGGGACACCGGGGTTCCTTCCATTCGATCCTCGTGCGGCGCCCAGCCTACGGCCCGCCACTGACAGTCCAGGAAACGCCGTCAAATGCCGCATGACGGATCATTAGGTGCAAAACTGACGTTCAATAGCAGGAGGCGGGGCGCCCGTTGATGTTTTTCACAGAAGTCCCGGAAAACGGGCACCAATCGGGCGCCTCACTCGTCTATCTCTGTGACAGTGCCCACTTCGAGGTTCCTAGGAGAGCCCGCCCATGTTCCGCCGGCGAGAGCCCGTCCCGTTCGCCTTTGTCGCCGAGGCAGACCGGTTCCGCAGCAATGTCACTCCCCCGCCGCGCCAGCGTGCCTCGCGCACGCAGCTGCTGGGCCAATCCCTGATCACGCTGACAGTGGTGGGCGGCCTGGCCGGCGCACTGCTGTTCGGCCTCCCGGCGCTGCAGCAGGACGGCGCCGGTTCCGGCCGGGTGCATCACTCCGAGGCCGCGCACCGCTGAGCGGACGAGCGGGCCGGGCCGTTGAGTGGTCCGGTTCCGCCAGTCCCGATAGCCTCACCGGTCACAGCTTCCGTAGCGTGCCCATGAGTGAGGATCAGCCGTGCCCCTGCCCTTCCTGACGGCCGACCGCGACCTCGATTTCGACCGCCGTGCCGCGGAATCGGCCCCGCTGCCGCATGACGAGCCCGACCACTGGCGCCGTCCCTACCGCCCCGGACCGTGGCGGGTGGGGACGGCGGCGGTGTTTTTGCTGCTCGCCTCGTTCGTCCTGCTCTCCGCCATGATCATCGCGATGGCCGGGTCGCTGCCCGGTGCTGTGGTGTGTGCGGTGGTGGCTGTGGTGCTGATTGCCCTCGCGGTGCGTCTGCTGCGTGTGGGGGTGTGGGTGAGCGCGAGTGGCCTACGACAGGTGGGGCTGCTGCGTACGACCACCGAGCCGTGGAGCGCCGTCGCGTCGGTCCGTACGGTCCAGCAGCCGGTGCGCTGGCTGGGGCTGCCGCGGACGGTGCAGGGGCAGGCCGTGGTCGTCGCAAGGGTGCAGGGCGAGCCACTGCGCGTCGTGGTGACGGACCACAACAGCGACTTCCTGTCCCGCCCCACGGCCTTTGAGCGGGCAGCGGACGCCCTGGAGGCGTGGGCGGCGGAGTACCGCCGCTAGGGGGTCATGACCCTTAGGGGATGGTCGAACAGATCCCCTAGGGGATGCGAAGACCCCCTGCGGGTCCACAACGTGGGGGTGCGGGGCGGGTATTCCCCGGATGGGCGGGTGCTGGAGCGGTATCCGGGTGCGTCCCCCGGCTCCGCCACCCGTGCGTCCCCCGGCCGACTCCCCGTGTGTCCCTCGATCACACCCGTGCTCAGGTGCGGACGAGGCGCCCAACCCCGTACTCAAGTGCAGAGGGCCCGCCCGCGCCCGTGCTCACGTGCAGACGACCCCCGTCCGCCCTCATGCTCAAGTGCAGACGACCCGCAGACGACCCCCGTCCGCCCTCATGCTCAAGTGCAGATGGCCCGCCCGCACCCGTGCTCAGGTGCGGGCGGGCCATCTGCGCCGTGCTCAAGTGCGGACCGCCGGCTGCGCCCGAACTGTACATCCGGGCGTGCGGTCGGAAGCCTTCCGTGCAGCCGCTCAGCCCGTCGTCCCGGCCGGCTTGTTCTCGTGCAGGGCGATCGCGCGTTGCATGGCCTTGCGGGCGCGTGGGGTGTCCCGGGCGTCGTGGTAGGCGACGGCGAGTCGGAACCAGGTGCGCCAGTCGCCCGGCGCCTCCTCCGTTTCGGCCTGGCGCTTGGCGAAGACCTCGTCGGCCGAATCGCGGTCGATCCGGCCACCGGGGGTGCGCCGCAGCTCATCGACGGGCAGCCCGCCCTCGGCCTCCAGTTCGCGCGACAGCATGTCCGCCTTACGGGCGAACTGGGTGGTGTGCCACAGGAACCAGAGGCCGATGAACGGCAGGACCAGGACGGCGACCCCGAAGGTGACGGTCAGCGCGGTGCCCTGCTCGATGAGCAGGACGCCACGGCTGCCGACCAGAACGAAGTAGACGACCAGAACCGCCGCGAGGGCGAAGTAAGTGATCTTTGCGCGCACCGTCGGATCTGCCCGTCAGCCCAGGTCGAGGAAGTTTTCCAGGCCCACGGTCAGGCCCGGAGTGGTCACCACGCGGCGTACGCCGAGCAGGATGCCCGGCATGAAGCTGCTGTGGTGGAGGGAGTCGTGCCGGATGGTGAGGGTCTCCCCCTCGCCGCCCAGGAGCACCTCCTGGTGCGCCAGCAGGCCGCGCAGCCGTACGGAGTGGACGGGGATCCCGTCGACGTTCGCACCGCGGGCGCCGTCCAGCGCCGTGGTCGTGGCGTCCGGCTGGGGCGCGGAGCCCGCCTTCTCGCGGGCGGCGGCGATCAGCTGGGCCGTACGGGCCGCCGTACCCGACGGGGCGTCCGCCTTGTTCGGGTGGTGCAGCTCGATGACCTCGACGGACTCGAAGAATCGGGCCGCCTGCTGCGCGAACTGCATGGTCAGCACCGCGCCGATGGAGAAGTTCGGGGCGATGAGGACGCCCGCCCCGGGAGAGGCGGCGAGCGAGGTGCGCAGCTGCGCGAGACGCTCGTCGGTCCAGCCGGTGGTGCCGACCACCGCGTGGATGCCGTGCCGCAGGCAGAAGTCGAGGTTGCCCATCACCGCGCCGGGGTTGGTCAGCTCGACCACGACCTGCGCCTCGGCCTCGACCAGCGTTTCGAGCTTGTCGCCCCGGCCGAGGGCGGCGACCAGTTCCATGTCCTCGGCAGCCTCGACGGCCCGTACGGCCTCGGAGCCGATGCGTCCCCGGGCACCGAGGACGGCCACGCGCAGCTTGCTCATCGTTTCCAGCTCTCTCTTGGTGGTTAGGGCCGGCCCCTGGACGACCGTGGTGGTCAGGCGACCGCGTCGTCCAGCCGGGCCGCCTGCCGGTCCTTCAGCGGGCCGATCACGGACAGCGAGGGGCGGGCGCCCAGGACCTCGCGGGCCACCTCACGGACCTCGTCGGGGGTGACCGCCGCTATCCGGGCGAGCATCTCGTCGACCGACATCTGCTCCCCCCAGCACAGCTCACTCTTGCCGATCCGGTGCATCAGCGCACCGGTGTCCTCCAGACCGAGGACGGTGGAGCCGCGGAGCTGGCCGATCGCGCGGCGGACCTCGTCGTCGGTGAGTCCTTCGGACGCCACCGTGTCGAGCTCGTCGCGGCAGATCTTGAGGACGTCGTGCACCTGGTTGGGGCGACAGCCCGCGTAGACGCCGAAGAGACCGCAGTCGGCGAAGCCCGAGGTGTACGAGTACACGCTGTAGGCCAGGCCGCGCTTCTCGCGGACCTCCTGGAAGAGGCGGGACGACATGCCGCCGCCCAGTGCGGTGTTCAGGACGCCCATCGCCCAGCGGCGGTCGTCCGTGCGGGCCATGCCGGGCACGCCGAGGATCACATGGGCCTGCTCGGTCTTGCGGCCGAGCAGCTCGACGCGGCCGGTGGTGCGGATGGCGCGGTTGCCGGTACGCGGGGCGACCGGGGTGGCGTCGGTCCGGTTCAGCGCCCCGGCCCGCTCGAAGGCGCGGCGGACGAGGCGGACGACCTTGGCGTGGTCGATGTTGCCGGCGGCGGTGACGACGAGGTGGGTGGGGTCGTAGTGCTTCTTGTAGAAGCGGCGGATGCGGTCGGCGGTGAGCGCGTTGACCGTGTCGACGGTGCCGAGGACCGGGCGGCCGAGCGGGGTGTCGCCGAGCATGGTGTGCGCGAACAGGTCGTGCACGCAGTCGCCCGGGTCGTCCTCGGTCATCGCGATCTCTTCGAGGATGACGCCGCGCTCGGCGTCCACGTCCTCGGCCTCGATCAGCGAGCCGGTGAGCATGTCGCACACCACGTCGATGGCGAGCGGCAGATCCGCGTCCAGCACCCGCGCGTAGTAGCAGGTGTACTCCTTCGCGGTGAAGGCGTTCATCTCGCCGCCGACCGCGTCGATGGCGGCGGAGATGTCCAGGGCGCTGCGCCGCTCGGTGCCCTTGAAGAGCAGGTGCTCCAGGTAGTGCGTGGCGCCGTTGAGGGACGGGGTCTCGTCGCGGGAGCCGACGTGTGCCCAGATGCCGAAGGTGACGGAGCGTACCGACGGGAGGGTCTCGGTGACGATCCGCAGGCCGCCGGGGAGGGTGGTCCGGCGGACCGTGCCGGCGCCGGCGGTGCCCTTGAGAAGCGTTTGGGTACGGGCGACGGCCCGCCCCTCCGAAGAGGTGCGGGCCGTCGCCTGTGAGCTACGGGACGTCACTTGGCAGCGTCGTCCTTCTTGTCGTCGCCCTCTTCGCCCTCGATGACGGGGATCAGCGAGAGCTTGCCGCGCTGGTCGATCTCGGCGATCTCGACCTGGACCTTGGCGCCCACCGCGAGCACGTCCTCGACGTTCTCCACGCGCTTGCCGCCGGCCAGCTTGCGGATCTGCGAGATGTGCAGCAGGCCGTCCTTGCCGGGGAGCAGGGAGACGAACGCACCGAAGGTGGTGGTCTTGACGACCGTGCCCAGGTAGCGCTCGCCGACCTCCGGCATGGTCGGGTTGGCGATGCCGTTGATCGTGGCGCGGGCGGCCTCGGCGGCCGGGCCGTCGGCGGCACCGATGTAGATGGTGCCGTCGTCCTCGATCGTGATGTCGGCGCCGGTGTCCTCCTGGATCTGGTTGATCATCTTGCCCTTGGGGCCGATGACCTCACCGATCTTGTCCACCGGGATCTTGACGGTGATGATCCGCGGGGCGTTCGGGGACATCTCGTCCGGAACGTCGATGGCCTCGTTCATGACGTCCAGGATGTGCAGCCGGGCGTCGCGGGCCTGCTTCAGCGCGGCGGCCAGGACCGAGGCGGGGATGCCGTCGAGCTTGGTGTCGAGCTGGAGCGCGGTGACGAACTCCTTGGTGCCGGCGACCTTGAAGTCCATGTCGCCGAAGGCGTCCTCCGCACCGAGGATGTCGGTGAGGGCGACGTAGTGCGTCTGACCGTCGATCTCCTGGGAGATCAGGCCCATGGCGATACCGGCGACGGCGGCCTTGAGGGGCACACCGGCGTTCAGCAGCGACATGGTGGAGGCGCAGACCGAGCCCATGGACGTCGAGCCGTTGGAGCCCAGCGCCTCGGAGACCTGGCGGATCGCGTACGGGAACTCCTCGCGGGTCGGCAGCACCGGCACGATGGCGCGCTCGGCCAGCGCGCCGTGGCCGATCTCGCGGCGCTTGGGCGAGCCCACGCGACCGGTCTCACCGACGGAGTACGGCGGGAAGTTGTAGTTGTGCATGTAGCGCTTGCGGGTCACCGGGGAGAGGGTGTCCAGCTGCTGCTCCATGCGGAGCATGTTGAGGGTGGTGACGCCCAGGATCTGGGTCTCGCCACGCTCGAACAGGGCGGAGCCGTGCACCCGCGGGATCGCCTCGACCTCGGCGGCGAGCGTACGGATGTCCGTGACGCCACGGCCGTCGATGCGGACCTTGTCCTTGATGACGCGCTCGCGCACCAGGGACTTGGTCAGCGACCGGTAGGCGGCGGAGATCTCCTTCTCGCGGCCCTCGAACTCCGGCAGGAGCTTCTCGGCGGCCAGCGCCTTGACGCGGTCCAGCTCGGCCTCGCGGTCCTGCTTGCCGGCGATGGTCAGCGCCTGGGAGAGCTCGTCCTTGACGGCCTTGGTCAGCGCCTCCAGGACGTCGTCCTGGTAGTCGAGGAAGACCGGGAACTCGCCGGTCGGCTTCGCGGCCTTGGCGGCGAGGTCCGACTGGGCCTTGCACAGCACCTTGATGAAGGGCTTGGCGGCCTCGAGACCGGCGGCGACGACCTCCTCGGTCGGCGCCTCGGCACCGTCCTTGACCAGCTGGATGGTCTTCTCGGTGGCCTCGGCCTCGACCATCATGATCGCGACGTCGCCGTCCGGGAGGACCCGGCCGGCCACGACCATGTCGAAGACGGCGTTCTCCAGCTCGGTGTGGGTCGGGAACGCCACCCACTGGTTGTTGATCAGGGCGACGCGGGTGCCGCCGATCGGGCCCGAGAAGGGCAGGCCGGCCAGCTGCGTGGAGCAGGAGGCGGCGTTGATCGCGACCACGTCGTAGAGGTGGTCGGGGTTGAGCGCCATGATCGTCTCAACGATCTGGATCTCGTTGCGCAGGCCCTTCTTGAACGAGGGGCGCAGCGGCCGGTCGATGAGCCGGCAGGTGAGGACGGCGTCCTCGGAGGGACGGCCCTCACGGCGGAAGAAGGAGCCGGGGATCTTCCCGGCTGCGTACATCCGCTCCTCGACGTCGACGGTCAGCGGGAAGAAGTCCAGCTGGTCCTTGGGCGTCTTGGAAGCGGAGGTGGCCGACAGCACCATGGTGTCGTCGTCCAGGTACGCCACGGCGGAGCCGGCGGCCTGCTTGGCCAGGCGGCCCGTCTCGAAGCGGATGGTGCGGGTGCCGAAGGAACCGTTGTCGATAACGGCCTCGGCGTAGTGGGTCTCGTTCTCCACCAGGAATATCTCCTCGTCTGCGTCCGCCGCCCGTGTGGCAGCGGACCGTCTTCGGTGGAGCGCCGGTGCGGGCCGGTCTTCGATCGAAGCACCCGGGGTGATGACGCATGGTGTCCATGCATGTCCGGGGGCCACTACCGAGGACCGGCGGCCAGGAGGCGCTCCTGCCGTGTTCGCTTTTGCGATATGGCACCAGACTACAAAGCTTCCGTCCACCGCGTAGTGCCGGAACCATCTGGTGCGTACGTCAAAGGGAGCGGCCCCCGGTGGGAACCGCTCCCTTTACGGCTTGTTACTTGGCGCCCGCCGCACCGCGGCGGATGCCCAGGCGCTCGACCAGCGCACGGAAGCGCGTGATGTCCTTCTTCGCCAGGTACTGCAGCAGGCGGCGGCGCTGGCCGACGAGCAGCAGCAGACCACGGCGGGAGTGGTGGTCGTGCTTGTGGGTCTTGAGGTGCTCGGTCAGGTCCGAGATGCGGCGGGTGAGCATCGCGACCTGGACCTCGGGGGAGCCGGTGTCACCCTCCTTGGTGGCGAACTCGGCCATGATCTGCTTCTTGGTAGCGGCGTCGAGCGACACTCGTACTCCTCTGGGTTCCGGCCCGTGAGCGCCCCTGGTTTGCTTCACAGGGAATCTTGGATGACTCGAATGGGCCGTCGGACAGCGTACCAGCTGGCAGACGGCCCCCCGACCGGGTGGTCGGGGGGCCGCTTGCGAAGGGTGGGCGGGGTGGGCCGCTAGTTGCCGGTGAGGCCGCGCACCTTCGCGTAGACATCGAGGACCGCCAGGCACAGCGGCACCAGGGACAGCAGGATCAGGCCGTCGAAGATGTCGAAGATCCGGCCCCAGAAGGGGGTGACGCCCTTGCGCGGGACGACCAGGCCGACGCCGACCAGGAGGGCGGCGCCCGCCGCGATGCTGCCGGAGAACCAGACGGTGCGGATGTTCAGCGGACCGGAGTCGGCGTAGCGCTCCAGCTCGACGAAGATGTCGAGCGGCGGGTGCAGCGCGATGCCCAGGATCAGCAGGACGATCGTGAGGATGCCCGCGATGGTGAGGCAGGCGACCTGGGCGGTGTAGTCGAACAGCCGGGCGCGGAGCATGATCGTGATGCCGGCGGCCAGCGCCAGGACCTGGGCCCAGACGTTGTCGGAGAAGCCGAGGACGACACCGGCCGAGCCGACGACCAGGGCGGCGCAGCCGCCGACGAGGCCGAGCAGCAGCTCGTGGCCGCGCTTGGCCTGGTTGCCGATCTTGACGAAGTCGACCGACTCGGTCTCGCTGCGCTCGCCGTCGTAACCCCGCGCGATCTGGTCGGGCGACTTGTAGCCGATGGGCAGCCGTGCGAAGCGGGCGGAGAGGCCGGGCAGCCAGGCGACCAGTGCGATGGCGACGACGGCGGTGACGGCGGCGACCTCGCTGGGCGAGGCTTCGGTGAGGATCGCGGCGAAGACCGCGAGGGTGCCGATGGCGGACAGGAACGCGGCGGCGACGAAGGGTGCGTCACCGCGCGGCAGCAGGACCACCAGCAGGACGGAGGCGATCAGTACGGTCACGGCGCCGACGAGCAGGTGCAGCCGGCCCGGTCCCTCGCCCGTCTCCACCGGGAAGATGCCGGAGCCGGCGATCAGCAGATGCGGCAGCGACGCGAGGCCGAGGGCGATGGACGATCCGTGGTCGTCGTAGACCCGGGCGCGGACTCCGGCGAGTGCGACCAGGACGATGCCGACGACGCCGGCGATGATGCCGGGCAGCCGGTGCATATCGCGGTCGACCGGGTTCGAGAACCACAGCGCGAACGCCATCATGACGAGCAGCAGCACGCCGGCGGTGAGGCCGACGAAGTTCATCAGGTCGTCGCTCCAGCGGCTGCGGTTGCGCTTGACCGCGGAGGCGACGGCGTCGGAGACGTCGTCGAAGACCGGGAGGGGGAGCGACTCGGCGAACGGCTTCAGGAGAAGGAGGTCGCCGTCGAGGATCTGCTGCTGCGCCAGCGACTGTCCGGCGTCGAGTACGGTGCCGTCGCGGCGCACGAGGTGGTAGCCGGTCGGGGCGCCCTCCGCCTGGGACTGTCCGGAGAGCCGCAGGATCTCCGGATAAATGTCGACCAGTGCGACGTCTTCCGGCAGAGCCACATCGATCCGTGCGTCCGGCGCGGCGACTGTGACCCGGCAAAAGCCGGTGCCTGTGGTCGTGCTCACCTGGCGGTTCCCCCTATCCGTTGGGCGTTTTGTCGCGTCGCGTGCCCTATATATAGGCCCGTCTCGACGGGGCTTCGGCAGGCTCGCGGTGCGTCAGCGTACCGCCCGATCGGGGGGCTGCCCCACCCACCCCATGACTTGACGCTTAACAGTAGGATCAACGCCTGCGTCGGGCCAAGGACTTGTGCCCGGGGGACCGTCAAACCAACGGGGGCGGTCCGAGACTGCGAGATGCATGAAGGACTGATGCCTCGGTGAGCGTTGTCATCGTCAAGCGCCCGCCCCGCGCGCTGCCACCTGAAGTCCCCTCCGAGGAGGTGACACTTGAGGCACCTCCGGAGCTGCCCCGCGAGGGCGAATCCGAGAACATGCTGATGAGCCTGATGCCCATGATGGGCATGGCGTCGTCGGCGGGTTTCCTGTTCATGGGCAACCAGCCGTTCATGAAGATCATGGGCGGCGTCATGGTGGTGTCCACCCTGGCGATGGCGATCGTACAGATCGTCAAGGCCCGTCAGGGGCCTTCCGGGCAAATGCTCCAGGAGCGCCAGGACTACCTCAAGTACCTGACGCAGAAGCGGAAAGAGGTACGCCGTACCGCCCGCAAGCAGCGGGACGCCCAGCTCTTCACCCACCCCGACCCGGGCCAGCTGTGGTCCATAGTCGCCGAGGGCAAGCGGGTGTGGGAGCGCCGGTCGACCGACCCGGACTTCGGGCAGGTACGTCTGGGGCTCGGGCCGCAGCAGCTGGCCACCCCTCTGAAGGCTCCGGAGACCGCTCCGGTCGATGAGCTGGAGCCGCTCACCGCGCATGCGATGAAGGAATTCCTCGACAAGCACGGACAATTGGACGACCTGCCGCTGGCGGTCTCCCTGCGCGCCTTCTACCACCTGACCGTGTCCGGTGACCCGGACACGGTGTACGGCAGCTCGCGCGCCATCCTCGCCCAGCTGTGCACGCTGCACTCGCCCGAGGACCTGGTGGTGGCGGTCGTCGCCTCGCCCGGTGCGCAGGCGGACTGGGAGTGGATGAAGTGGCTGCCGCAGGTCCAGGACAAGACCACGGACGGCGCCGGCAGCCGGCGTCTGGTCGTCGGCGACCTCGGTGAGATCGAGGAGCTGCTGGCGGACGAGCTGGAGGGCCGCGGGCGGTTCAACCCGCAGGGCCCGCCGGTCGTCGACACCCCGCACCTGGTGATCGTGCTGGACGCCGGCGAGGTGCCGATGGACTCGGTCATCGCCGGTGCGGAGGGTCTGCAGGGCGTCACCATCCTGGAGATCGTGCCGGGCGACCTGGACGAGATCCGCGGTGGTCTGGCCGTGCAGGTGTGGCCGGGCAAGCTGGTGCTGGAGTCGGCGAGCGGCGCGGTCTACAACGGCGTCTGCGACACCCTGTCGATCGCCGAGGCGGAGTCGCTGGCGCGCCAGCTGGCGCCGCTGCGGGCGGGTTCGGGTGCCGACGGCGAGGATCCGCTGCTGTCCGCCATGGACTTCACCGACCTGCTCAACATCCCCGACGCCGGTTCGCTGGACGTGTCGCGTACCTGGCGGCCCCGGACGCTGGCCGAGCGGCTGCGCGTCCCGCTCGGTGTCGACCGCGACGGCCAGCCGGTCATGCTGGACATCAAGGAAGCCTCGCAGCAGGGCATGGGCCCGCACGGTCTGTGTGTCGGTGCGACCGGTTCCGGTAAGTCCGAGGTGCTGCGCACCCTGGTGCTCGCGCTCGCCGTCACCCACTCGTCCGAGACGCTGAACTTCATCCTCGCGGACTTCAAGGGTGGCGCCACCTTCACCGGTATGTCGGAGATGCCGCACGTCGCGGCCGTCATCACCAACCTCGGTGAGGACGTCACGCTGATCGACCGCATGCGCGACTCGATCACCGGTGAACTCCAGCGGCGCCAGGAGCTGCTGCGCTCCGCGGGCAACTACGCCAACATCACCGACTACGAGAAGGCGCGTGCCGCGGGTGCCCCGCTGGACCCGCTGCCGTCGCTGGTGATGATCATCGACGAGTTCTCCGAGCTGCTCGCCGCCAAGCCGGACTTCATCGAGATGTTCATCCAGATCGGTCGTATCGGCCGTTCCATGGGTGTGCACATGCTGCTCGCCTCGCAGCGTCTGGAAGAGGGCAAGCTGCGCGGTCTGGACACCTTCCTGTCCTACCGGCTGGGTCTGCGGACGTTCTCCGCGGCCGAGTCGCGGACCGCGATCGGTGTGCCGGACGCCTACCACCTGCCGAACGTCCCCGGCTCCGGCATCCTGAAGTACGACACCGAGACGATGGTGCAGTTCAAGGCCGCGTATGTCTCCGGTACCTATCGCGGTCCGGGTGGCGGCGGTCGTGGCGGCAGCGGCGGCCGGTCGACGCGGCTGCCGGTGCCGTTCACCGCGGCCCCGGTCATCGAGCAGATCATCGAGGAACCGGTCGTCGTCGACGAGGCCGAGCCGGAGATCGACGACGCGCTCGCCGACACCGTGCTGGACGTCATGGTGCAGCGGATGCAGGGCCAGGGCCCGCCGGCGCACCAGGTGTGGCTGCCCCCGCTGGAGGAGCCGCCCACGGTCAACCAGCTGCTGCCGGCCCTCGCGATCACGCCCGAGCGGGGCGTGCACGCACCGGAGTACACCGCGCTCGGCAAGCTCGTGGTGCCGGTCGCGCTGGTGGACAAGCCGTTCGAGCAGCGGCGCGACGTGATGTACCTGGACTTCTCCGCCGGTGCCGGTCACGGTCTGGTCGTGGGTGGTCCGCAGTCCGGTAAGTCCACGCTGATCAGGGCCGCGATGGCCTCGTTCGCGCTCACCCACACCCCCTCCGAAGTGCAGTTCTACTGCCTCGACTTCGGCGGCGGCGGCATGCTCACGATGGAGGGCCTGCCGCACGTCGGTGGTGTCGCCTCGCGTCTGGACGCCGAGAAGGTGCGCCGTACGGTCTCCGAGGTCGTCGGCATCCTCAACGAGCGTGAGGAGTTCTTCCGGGCCAACAACATCGACTCGATCTCGACCTACCGCCAGCGGCGGGCCGCGGGCGCCTTCCCCGACCAGAAGTGGGGCGACGTCTTCCTGGTCATCGACGGCTGGGGAACGTTCAAGACCGACTACGAGCAGATGGACCCGGTGATCCTGGACATCGCCGCCCGTGGTCTCGGTTTCGGTGTCCACCTGATCCTCGCCGCCGCGCGCTACACCGAGGTGCGGCCGGCGCTGCGCGACCAGCTCCTCAACCGCGTCGAGCTGCGCCTGGGTGACGCCATGGAGTCGGAGTTCGACCGCAAGCGCGCGGAGAACGTCCCGATGGGCAAGCCCGGTCGTGGTCTGTCGCCCGAGAAGCTGGACTTCCTGGCGGCGCTGCCGCGGCTGGACGGCATGCAGGACCCGGAGACGATCAGCGACGGCATCGCCAACCTGGTCTCGACGGTCAGCGAGCACTGGCAGGGCGAGCCCGCCCCGGCGGTGCGGATGCTGCCGACGATGCTGCACGTCAACGAGCTGCCCAAGGGCAACGACTACCCGGAGCACGGCGTCGCGATAGGTGTCGACGAGATGACGCTGTCGCCGGCGTTCATCGACTTCGAGACCGACCCGCTGCTGGTCATCTACGGCGAGAGCGAGTCCGGAAAGTCGGCCCTGCTGCGTCTGATCGCCAAGCAGATCGCGGAGCGGTACCCGTCCGACAAGGCGCTCATGGTGGTCTCCGACTACCGGCGTGCGCACCTCGGGGAGATGCCGGAGAGCCACCTCTACAAGTACTGCGCTGCGGGCCCGCAGTTGCAGGAGGTCATCAGCGGTCTGGCGGGTTCGCTGGGCCGACGGATGCCAGGGCCGGACGTCACGCCGGAGCAGCTGCGCAACCGCAGCTGGTACGACCTGCCGGACGCGTTCGTGATCGTGGACGACTACGACCTGGTGGCGACCAGCAGCGGCAACCCGCTGCAGCCGCTGCTGGAGTACCTGCCGTTCGCCCGAGACCTGGGTCTGCGCCTGATCATCGCGCGCAGCTCCTCGGGCGCCGGACGGTCCTCGTTCGAGCCGGTCATGCAGCGTACGAAGGAGCTCGGCGCGCAGGGTCTGATCCTGTCCGCCGACCCGGGCGAGGGCCCGCTGATGGGCAACATCAAGGGCCAGCAGCTGACGCCCGGACGGGCCACGTTCATCACGCGTAAGCGCGGTGCGCAGCTGGTCCAGACGGGCTGGCTGCCGCCGAAGGGCTGACGGTCAGCACGGACAACGGCGGTGGGGCGTCCCTCTTCGGAGGGGCGCCCCACCGCCGTTTGCTGTGCGGGGGGGTGGGGGTTGTCTCAGCCGAAGGCGCCGCGCTCCGGCTTGTCCGCCTTGGACTCGTCCGCCTTGGACTGATCCGCCTTGGGCTGGTCCGGCTTGGACTGGTCCGGCTTCGACTCCTGGGCGTCGGGCGCGAGTTCGGCGGCCGCCGCCGGCTTCGTCCGTACGCCCTTGGCGATGCCCTCACCACCGCGCGTCTTGGCCGCCCCGTCCGGCACCGGCCCGAACGGATCGGTGCCCTGCACCGCCGTGGACGTCTCCCACTGGTGCGTGACGACGGGCCCCTGGCGCTGGCCGCCGCCCCCGCCCTTGCGGAACGCTCCGCCGAGGCCGTTGGCGAGCTGGCCGAGCGCCATGAAGCCGTAGGCGACGTTGGTACCGGACGACTGCGAGCCGCCGGAGGAGTTGTCAGCGGGCTTCGCGCTGTGGTCCTCGCCGTTCTTGTCGCCGGTTTGCGAGGCGGCGTTCTCCAGGTCCGCCGCGGCCAGTTCGAAGGCCGGCAGGGACTCGTCGACGGACCGCTTGAGACGGTGCCAGTCCGCCGCGAACGCCTCGCCCGCCGGGCCGTGCCAGTTGGCCGCCGCGGCCCTGCCGACGTGCCCGTCCAGATCCCGTACGAGCCCGTCGAGGTGCCTGCCCATGTCCCGCCAGCCGGCCGCCGCTTCGTGCAGGGCCTCGGGGTTGCGTCGCTCGGTCACTTCACGCTCCGCATCATCTCGGCCAGCTCGTCCTCGGCAGCCTGGGTGTTCGCGACGGTCTCCTTGATGCCGCTGCCGACCTCGGCGAGCCGCTGCTGCAGCTGGCCCAGGGCCTGCTCGGCCTGCTCGTACAGCTCCCGGAAGTGCCGGGCCGCCGCCTCGTCACCGCCGAATCCGTCCCGCAGCGCCTCGGCGTCCGCCCGTCGTCTGAATGCGCTCAACTGCCGGCCCAGATCTTCAGCGGATATTTCGAAGGTCGCACCGAGCTTGTCCAGCTCCTCGGTACTGATCCGGACCTCATCGGACATCATTTCTCCCCGAATTTGAATGACAGCGGCCTGCCGATCATCCCGACAGGTCTAGCACACCGGCATTCTTCCCGAAGCCGCAAGCGGAACAGCGTGACAACGGGGACGGCAAGGAACGGGAAGGAACGGGAAGGAATACGGATCAATATCCGGCAATGCCGACAACCCCGCCTTGACGTCCCGTTCGCACCCGTCATTACACTCATGACGCCGGTACAGCACGCGCGGTTGCTGTGCCACCACATTCATAGGGGGCAACATGAGCAGTGAGCGGCAGATCCAGGACGAGGACCTGATGGACGTCGCCGCGGATCCGGAGCAGGCGCACCGGCTGCGCAAGGCGCTGAAGACTCTGGCGGACAACCCCAATGTGGGCGGCAAGCTCCAGGAGATGGCCCGTGAGGTGCTCTCCGGGCGGATCGGCATGAAGGACGCCATCGACACACCCGCCTACATGGACGCGATCGGCGACCGGATGGGCGAGATCCGGCGGGCCGCGGAGAACCAGACGATGGCGGAGCGGGAGGCCTCGCGCGAGCAGTTCGCCACCTGGCAGAAGAAGCAGGAAGAGGAGGAGGACAAGGAGCGCGCCGAGCGCGACGGTCCCTCCCTCAACATCGTCACCGGCCCGCGGCGCTCCGGCCGGGGCGGCGGCCACCGAGGCTGAGCACCTGTCGGATCGCGTCGGATCACGCGCCGCTCCGTATGTCCGTATGGCCGTATGTCCGCTTTTCTCTCGGCGGAGACACGGACGACGACGGAGCGGCGTCCGTATTTACGGCGGCGCGATAAGTGCAAACAGTTTCAAACAGCCGATACCCGAGAATGCGGATCACCGGCCACCGGCATTCACGGCCGTCCGTTCGCCGCGTCCGCCGAAGTTGGCCGACGTCCGCAGAAGTTGCCTGACGTCCGCCGAAGTTCGCAGAAGTTCGCTGGCGTTCGCTGACGCTCGCTGACGTGTGCTGAGGTCCGTCGGCCGCCGTTCAGCCTCCGTCGACCTCCGTCGGCCGGGGCCCGGCCGCCGTGTCCCGGTTCCGGTACAGCGGGACCCCTGCGGTCCCTCGAACGCGCCCCGGATCATAGGATCGGCCAGGTAGACGCAGGATTCCACGACTGTGGAGGGCGGGATTTCATGGGGGACGAGGAAGTCATGAGCGCCGCAGGCGGAGAAGAGGCCACCGACGCCACCGGCACCGCCGGCAGCGCTTCGGCGGGTTACGCACCGCACCCATTCATCGGCGGCCGCACCGCCGTGCTCCGCGCGCTCGCGGCCTGGCGCATGCGGTGGCCCGGTGCGCCCCGCGTCATCGTGCTCACCGGAAGCCCCGGCAGCGGCCGTTCGCGTCTGATCACCGGCTTTCTGATGCTGTGCGACCCCGAGTACCGCAAGCGGCTGCCGCTGGACGACCTGGACCCGGCGACGGTGCCCCCGGACCTCCCCGCGCCCGCCGTCCCGAACCCCCAAGGGCTCACCGCGGCACAGCTGTTGTGGACCCTCGCGGACCACTACGAGCTGTCGGCCGGCCGCACCGATGACATCTTCACCGAACTCGGCGCCCGCGAGGAGCCGGTGACGATCGTGGTGCCGGACGTCGAGAGCGCCGGTCCCGTACGGGCGGCGGACGAGCCCGCCCGCCTCGTGCGCGACGTCCTCGAACCGCTCGCCGCCACCGAGTCGGTGTATCTGCTCGCCGACGTGCCCCGCGAACTGGCCACCGAGCTGGCCGGATCGCTGCCCCGCGGCCAGGTGCAGATCATCGATCTCGACGAGCCCGAGTGGGCCGACCCCGAGGGGCTGGTACTGCACGCCGAGACCGCGCTCCTCGCGGCCACCGAGTCGCCCGAGCGCCCGTACACCACCGACCCCGAGGCGCGCCGCACGCTCGCCGAGGCGATCGCCCGGCGCGCGAACGGCAACCGGCTGACCGTCCAACTCGCCGTGCAGTCGCTGCTCATGCAGCCCGAGGGCTTCGATCCGTCGGACGAGTCCCAGCTGCCGGCCGATGTCGGCGAGGCGCTGGACCTGCACGCCCGCCGCCTCGGCGCCGACCCGCAGACCCTGCGGCTGATACTGGCCCCGCTGGCGTTCGCCGAGGGCGAGGGCCTGCCCGTCCAGCTGCTGGGGACGCTGGCGAGTGCCATCGCCGGGCGGGACATGAGCCAGGACATCGCCGACGGCATGATGCTCGCGGCACCGTTCATCCAGCCGGTTGAGGCTGGGGACGGGGCGGACGAGGCGGACGCGGCGGACGGAGACGGCTCCGGGGAGTCCGGGACGTCCTCGGGCGCCGGCGGCCGTACGCTGCTGCGTCTGATCCACCGCGGCATCGCCGACGAGATCCGCGCCGGCCTGCCGGACACCCGCGACGCACAGACCAAGATCGCCATGGCGCTGCTGGAGGCGGTGCCGGAGCAGAACTGGTCCAAGGCCGATCCGTACATCCGCGACCACCTCGCCGCGCACACCCTCGAAGCCGGGCTGCTGCCCCAACTCCTCACCGACCCCGGCCTGTTCGCGCACGCCGACCCGGTGTCGCTGCGGACCGCCGTCGAGGCCGTACCGCTGGAGCAGCTGGGCGCGCCGGCCCGTACGTATCTGCGCATCGCTCCCCTGCTCACCCGCTCCCAGGCGCCGGTCGACATGCGGGCGGCGCTCCTGGAGACCGCCTTTGTGGAGGACGGGCTGGCCCCCTGGGCGGAGGCGCTGCACGGCCTCGGTTTCACGCTGCCGTGGCGCACGCTGTGGAGCCTGCCGTTGGCGGGGGCGGGCTCGGTGACGGTCGGTTCCCTGCCGCAGCAGGACGTGAGCGCACCGTCGGAGCAGGGCGGGAACGCGCCGTCGGAGCAGGACGCAAACGCATCGGCAGAGCGGGGCGTTAACGCATCGACGGAACAGGGCGCGAACATACCGCCGGAGCAGGGCGCGAACGACGTGACCGCCGAAGGCGTCCAGGGCGAGGCGCCCGGCGCGTCCGGCGGCGTCCGCCCCGTGGCCGCCATCCTCGTCCCCGAGGGCACTCCCGGCTCCCGTTCGCTGCCGCGCCCGGAGGGCGACGCCGGCGCGAGCGGCGGCTGGGCCCTGCTCCTCCACGATCTGCTGCGCCCCGGGTACGTCGACGCCGACCCGGCGCTGGTGCTCCGCCCCACGGAGGACGAGCGGGCCGCGGCGCCGTTCGGGATCAGCCGGGGCGCCGACTATCTGCGCGTGTGGGCCCGTGCGGACCAGGAGGTGGTGGCCGCCCTGATCTCCGACACTCCGTTCACCGGCGCCGACCTCTCGCCGGACGGTGTCCTCCTGGTCTCCACCGCGCGCGGCGTGACCGCCCGGCAGATCACCGCGGCCGCCCCGGCGGCGGCCGCCCCCACCGTGCCGGCCCAGGCCGCCGGCGCCCATGACGCTGACGCTTCCCACGGCCTCGAAGGAGACCACTCGTGATCACCCAGGCGCAGGCACACGCCACCGCCGCCCGCTGGCTCAACCCCGAAGGGCATCAGGGCCCGCCGCGCGAGGTGGCCATGCAGGAGTTCGACCTCGGCTGGGTGGTATGGGCCGTACCGCCGCCCCCGGAGGTCGACCCGCAGACCGGGCAGCGGCGCCCGCCCGCCGAGATCGGCACCGCGTGCGGCGTCGTCGACCGCGCCTCCGGCGAGCTGACGGTCTGGCCGTCCGTACCGGTCGACGAGGTCGTACGGATGTACCAGCAGAAGCACGGCGCCGGTGCGGGCGCCCCCGCCCAGCCGCCGGTCACCGGCCCCGGCAACACCGCCGTCGCCACCTACAACGACCCCACGACCGGCGAGGAGACCAGCCTCGCCAAGGTCTCGGCCCCCGGAATGCCGCCCGCCGAGTTCCAGTTGCACGAGGAGCTGCGGCGACTCGGCGTACGCGGCGAGGACGTCCGGGCCGTGCACACCGACCTGCGGCCGGCGCTGCTGCCCGGCGGCTATCCGGGCGACTTCATCTTCCGAGGCTTCCCGAACGCCTCGTTCTCCTGTACCGAGGGCTACGGCATGCGGCCCGAGGAGCGCGCGGAGGGCATCGCCGGGCTGCTGCGGCACGTCCAGATGATGCACCAACTGGCCGGCCAGCAGGCGCCGCCGCAGCCGCACCGGGTGCCGGTTCCGCAGAACGTCGAGGCCGCGCAGCCGATGCGCGATGTGGCGCTCGGCAAGCATCTGACCGAGGTCTTCGGGCCCGAGGGCGTGGTGCGTCCGGACGCCGACGACATCGCCGCGACCCAGCTGCCCGAGGCCGCGAAGAAGACGCTCACCTGGGCCGGACTGCCTCTCCAGGTCCCGTACTTCTTCACCGCCGACCAGGCCGGCAACCCGCCGGCCGGCGGCCTGTTCACCGATATGGCCACCTACCTGCGGGAGACCGGCACCGAGGCGCAGGACGCGACGCTGGAGACCCTCGCCGGCTACGTCCGGCTCGGCACCGACGGCCTCTACACGATCGCCGTGCAGTGCGTCGCCCCGGAGCAGAACCAGGGCCTGGTCGGCACGGTCTGGGCGGTCCAGCCGTCCTCGGGCGGCGGCCGCTTCGTCAACCGCACGCTCGCCGCGTATCTGCGCTCGCTGGCGCTGCTGGTGACCACCCGGCAGCGGATGCAGGGCATGGACCCGTACGCGGCGGGCGCCGCGGTCGCCGCCTTCCAGGAGCAGATCGCGGCGATCGACTCCTGGGCACTGGACGACGTGGGCAACTGGTGGTCGCTGATCATCGAGCAGATGTGGCACGGGTTGTTCTGATGTGGTGGTTCTGACGCCGGTTGTTCTGACGCTGTTGTTCTGAGCGGGGCGCGGGGCGCGGGGCGCCTAGGCGCTTCGACGTCTGGCATCTGATCTGGCGTCTGAACGCCGCACGCGACGGAGGCCGGCCGAGCCGGGGCCCGGGGAAGTCCGGGCCCTCATGGGGAGGCCGGCTTTCGTACGCCTTTCGTGCGCGCGGGAGGACGTCACCGCATCAGGGCGTCACGGGCCTCGGGCTCGTCACGGGCCTCACGGGCCTTCCGCCCCCCGGGCCTCACGGCAACAGCAGCCAATCCGCCGCCAGTGCCGCTGCCAGGCCTACGCTCAGCAGCCAGGTGCCCAGCCGGGTGCGCCCGTTCCGGCTGAGTTCGATCACAATGCCGCAGAGTACGAGCGCGGCCCCGTAGACCCCGACCACCAGCACCGACGTACGAGACGCCAGGCGCACCACGAGCACCACCGCCATCGCACCCATCAGAACCGAGGCCAGGACAATGCGTATTCGGCGTGCCTGACGGGGTGTCAGCCCTACTCGGCTCTCGGGAAGGGGCTCTTCGCTCTCGGGTGCGTCCCCGGTTTCCGGTGCGTCCATGAGCGGAAATGCTACGGGACCGATGATCGTCGCCGCGCCCCGATCCCAGGCATTCCCCGCCACGCCCCACCACTCCCCCACGATCAACTCGCCCCACAACGAACCGCCCCGCACCAACCCCCGCACCGTCACCAACAACCAAGAGTCATTAACCGCATCCCCAAGCCCACACCGCCCACCCCCGCCCCCGGATTCACCGAACATTCACGCACCGCCACCCCAGGTCAATTCCCCGCAATTTCAACCCAGTTGAATAGCCACGAACCCCACCGAGCCACCACATCCTCGCCTTGACACGCCCACGCTCAGGTCACCTAATGTGAGATCCTTAGAATCGACGAGCAGCGTCCGGTGAACCGGCGTAAACGGGGGTAGCAGTGGCAGGCAAGGCATTCGACGTCGATCCGGATGTGCTGAGGACACAGGGGGACGTTTTCGTCCATATCGGCACCGACTTCTCCAATGCAGCGAAGAAGTTGCGACAGGGTGTCGACAAGGACGCCGCGGAAAAGGCGTTCGAGGGCTGCGACTTCGGCGAGATCTTCCTGACGATCTACGAACCCATCGCGAACGGCATGTTCGACTCGATGGACTCCCTCGGCGAACGCCTCGAAGGCATCGGCGACAAGCTCGGCTCCATGGCGAAGCAGTACGCCGAGTCCGACGAGCAGGGCATCCACACCATCAGCGCCGTCGGCCGCCCGCAAATCTGAGGCACCACCGCCGCACCGAGGCAGCCACCCCCGGGCCAACCCGGATAACCCGCTGCCCCCTCCCCACCCCTGCCTCCACCTCCCTCTCCACCTCACGCTCATCCCACTCAGCACTATTCGGCTACCACTGCACGGGGGACGATCACTGTGTCACTGACGCTGCCAGGCGAGGTCTCCTGGGTCCTCGACCTTCTCGGATTCTCATGGCCGGACGCCGACGAGGACAAACTCTTCGAATGCGCCCAGATCTGGCGCGACTTCGCCGAAGCCGTGAACCAGGCGAACTCCGATGGCTCGACCGCGGCCAACGAAGTCTTCTCCTCCAACTCGGGCGAGGCGGTCGAAGGCTTCTCCAAGGAATGGGGCGCCTATAACGGCAGCGCGGGCGGCGACAACTACTTCCGCGACGCGGCCATGGCCGCCGAGGTGATCGCACTCGCCTTCGACGCGGCCGCGCTCGCGATCATCGCGGGCAAGATCGCGGTCATTGTCCAGCTCGTGATCACCGCCGCCGAACTCATCGCCGCCCAGGCCGCCGCCCCCTTCACCCTGGGCCTGTCCGAACTCGGCGCGGCCGGCGCCACCCAGCTGTCCCGCGTTGCCATCCGCCAGATCCTCGACAAGCTCAAGCGCGAGGTCATGGAGGCGGCCACCAAGGCGATGGAACACGCCACGATGGACGCCATCAAGAAGATGACCAAGGACCTGGCCAAGAAGGCGGTGTCCAAGGAAACCCGCAAGCTGGCGATGAACTACGCCAAGCAGCAAATCAAGGAAACGGTCAAGGAGACCGTGGTCGAGGGGGCCAAGGAAAAGGCCACCGAAGCCGGCAAGGAGATGGCGGCAAACGTCGCCGAGCAAGGCATCGAAAGCCACTTCGGCGCACGCGACGGCATCGACTGGGGCGAAACCGCGGACATCGCCAAGGAAAAGGCCGGCGATTACGTCAAGGAAACCACCGACGCCCTCACCGACCCCCAGACCTACATCGACCACACCAAGGAAGACCTCGCCAACCGCGCGGAAAACCACACCAACCGTGGCCTGGACGCCGCCCAACGCCACGTGGACAGCCGCACCGGCGGCGCCGCCACCCGCCACCAGGACGTAACAGACGAGGCCCGCTCGCTGGTCACCGACGAGGTCCGCTCAGTCTTCGGCTGACCCCGGCCAACAACGCCTAACGGCCAACGGCCGCCGCCTCACCCAAAATGCCCTCGGGTTCTGTGGATGATCACCAACCATCCACAGAACCCGAGGGCATCACACATCCGTCAAACCCCTACCGCCCCGGCGGCTGATTAGGCGAAGCCGGCGGATAGTAACCAGGAACACCCGGCTGCTGCTGATACGAGCCGGGCGCCTGATACTGCCCAGGCTGCTGGAACGGAGCCGGCTGCTGCTGATAGGCGCCAGGCTGCTGCTGGTACGGACCGGCCTGCTGCGGGAACCCGGGGCCACCAGGACCGCCGTAGCCGCCGGGGGGCGGGCCGTTACGGCCGTTCTTCTTCCGGGCCACGACGATGACGATGGCGATAATCGCGACAACAGCGAACGCGCCAGCCGCGATACCCACAATGGCACCGGTACCGAGCCCGCTGTCATTCTCCTCGCTAGCCTGATCCCCGCTGTTACCGGATGCGCCAGGAGCGGTGGTTGCATTCTTGCCTGCTGACGGCGCCTCGTTGGGAATCCTCAGCGGACCGTTCTTGGGCCCAGCAGGAATGTCCGTCGTCAGCGCACGGTACGGGCGGATGAAGCCATACCCATAGTGCGGATCCGGGAGCTTCAGTCCTTTCTGACCTCTCGGCAGGCCGGCCGTCTTCACGAGACGATTGGCGATCTGACCGGCAGTGAGGTTGGGAAACTTCGAACGCAGAAGAGCTGCGGCAGCCGAGACATACGCTGCAGAGTCAGACGTCCCATTCGCGAGCCGGTACGGCTTACTTGCCGCCGCAGACCTGATGAGCGTGCCCGGTGCCGTCAACATGGTCTGCGGGCCGTAATTCGACTTATCCCAGACCCTGCCAGTCGCGTTGACTGCACCAACAGCAACTATTCCCGGGTAGGAAGTCAATTGATCAAGGTGCCCCACCCCCTCGTTGCCCGTTGCAACGACGAGGAAGACATCCTTCTTGACCACGTAGGCAAGGGCCTTCTTGTCTTCCTCCCTTAGAACAGCTTGACCAAATGACATGTTGATGACAGAAGCGCCGTTGTCACCGGCATACTTTACCGCCGCTGCCACGCCACCCGAGTCTGCGTCGTGAATTACATCGTCACCAAGAGGGATACTAACTGGCAAAATCTTGGCGTCCGGGGCCAGCCCTTTCACACCTGCTGAATTTCCAGCGCCATGCCCATGGCCGGCAATGATAGAAGCCATTGCCGTGCCGTGATCATCAACATGTTCTTGGTTGGCAGGCCCGCCGTTCAACGTCCTTCCCTGGCAGGACATTACCTCGCAAGTCAGGGTGATCGCCGTTGACGGGATCATCGATCACAGCGACTGTGACGCCTTTACCTGTTGATACCTTCCACGTGCTTGCAGCGTCGAACGATTTCAACGGCCACTGGTCATCTCTGATCTGATCCGCCAAAGCAGTCGGCGCGGAGCCGAAGAGCAGTGCTCCCGCCACCAGCGCGCCACCCACCGCACGCAACGTCCGCGTGAAGCTCATGCCGTAATCCCCCTAGACAGACTTGGGTCCGCAGCCCGAAGGCTGCGGACCTAAGTCGTTTCTGTCGATTGACTATCGCGAGCTAAGCGTCATCCTTGATCAACCACGGATCAGACCACGATGCTCGAGACAGCCACAGTCAAAAACCTGACTGCATCATGTGCTCAATTCCGGCCCTCACTGGCCCGGGGGCTGAGTCGGCGGCGCCGGCGGGAACCCCTGGGCGCCAGGCTGTTGCTGATACGCACCGGGCTGCTGCTGGTAGGGGCCAGGCTGCTGCGGGAACCCAGGGGCGCCAGGACCGCCATAACCACCAGGGCCACCGGGGGGCGGGCCGTTACGGCCGTTCTTCTTCCGGGCCACAACGATGACGATGGCGATGACCACAACAACGGCGAAAATGCCGGCGACGATGCCCACAATGGCACCGGTGCCGAGCCCACTGTCCTCTTGCTCGCTTGCCTCATCGCCACCCGATGCGCCAGCGGTCGATCCTCCGGCATCCGCGGTCGGGTCCGCCTTAGGAGTCTTCAGCGGGCCGTTCTTGGAACCAGGCGCAATGTCCTTGGTTAGTGCGCTGTAGGGCCGGATGACGCCATAACCGTAGTGCGGGTCGGGCAGCTGGAGGTTTTCCTTACCTTTGGGGAGCGCAGCCGTCTTGACGAGACGATTGGCGATCTGACCGGCGGTGAGGTCAGGAAACTTCGAACGCAAGAGTGCTGCGGCGGCGGAAACATAGGCCGTGGAGTCAGAAGTACCATCGGCCCGCCGGTAGGGGTAGTCAGACCTCGCTGCAGAAGCAGACGTGATCTGTACGCCGGGAGCCGAAAGCATCATCTGGCTACCCGCGTTGGACTTCGACCAGATGGCCCCAGTCTTTTCCACCGCTCCCACGGCAACAACCCCGGGGAATGAAGCCAAGGGGCCTAGGTCGGTCATCCCGTCGTTCCCTGCACCCACTACAACCAGGACGTCCTTCTGCCTCGCGTAGGTCAGCGCTTCCTTATCGGCATCTGAGAGAGACGGCACTTCAATCGACATGTTGATGACTGATGCACCCTGATCGACTGCATACTTGATCCAATCGCCAAGGTCGGTATCTTCCGCTCCTGCTCCGAATTCCGGCGTCCCAACGGGGAGGATCTTTGCATCCGGCGCTAGGCCCATCACGCCATCGGATTTGCCTCCACCATGCCCATGCCCGGCGATGAGTGACGCCATCGCGGTCCCGTGATCTTTCGTGCTCTCCTGATCACCAGGCCCACCATCAACGAAACTCTTACCCGGAAGCACATTGCCTTTCAAGTCCGGATGGTTTCCGTAGATGGGTTCATCGATTACCGCGACCGTGACGCCCTTGCCCGTCGATTCCTTCCATACGCTCTCAGCGTCAAACGCCTTCAGCGGCCATTGAGCGTCCCTGATCTCGTCTGCCAAAGCGGTCGGGGCGGCGCCGAAGAGCAGTGCTCCCGCCACCACCGCGCCGCCCACTGCACGCAGCGTTCGCGTGAAGCTCATGCCGTACACCTCTCCCTAACAAGGCGGGGCCCGCAAACCGAAGACTGCGGGCCCCGCTTCGATTCCGCCGATCACTTGATCTTGGCTGGCAGGTCCCTACTCGATGACCTTGGGCGCCACATTACGCTCCTTGGTCCAGGTCTCCTCATCCTCGACCAGGTAGTCAGGACGCTGCCCGCCGTTCTCAGCCTTGTCCTTACCCTTGCCGCCGTGAGCACCGGGAGCACCGGCCATACCCGCCGGACGGCGACCGCCAGTTGCGCCCTTCTGTGTGCCGCCACGGCTGCGGTGCAGGCCGGATCCTCCCTGCGCGCCAGCTCCGGCCTTGCCGGCCTTGCCGACGACACCGCCCTTCTGCCGCGCCATGGCACCGCCCTTGCCGCCGGCCCCCTTGGCTCCGGCGCCCTTTCCTGCGCCGGCAGCACCACCGGCCATGCCTGGCATACCGGCACGGCCGGCGCCCCGGGCACCCGCTCCGCCGCCAGCACCGCCCATACGGCCGGCAGCGCCGCCGACCATGCCTGGCATGCCGCCGCCACCGCCAATGCCCGAACCTGAGCCGCCACCGACACCAGAACCCGAAAGACCGCCGGTGCCTACGCCGCCACCGGCGCCGCCGCCAATTCCCCCGCCGGCGCCGCCGCCAGTGCCAAGGCCGCCTGAGAAGCCGTCAAGGCCCGTCCCGACATGCGGCGCGGGAGTCTTGGGCATGCTGCCGATCCCGCCGTCAATTCCGCCCGGACGCGGCGGTTCCATCGGGTTCGGGGTTGTGTATCCGCCGCCCTTCATGCCCGGGATCTTCGGTGCTGGCGCACCGCCCTTGGGGCCGGTCGGCGTCGGACCGAATGCCCCAATGCCTCCAATAGCCCCGCCGTTATCAGTGTCTTCTGGCCGCTGGATGCGGCCACCGTCATCAACCACATCCCGGTTCTTCTTCAATACATTTGCGCCGGCCCGATACGTCGTCGCCAGCTGCTCCATGTAGTGACCAGCCAACAGCGAAGCCTGCTTATCAGGATCGATGTTGCTTGCGTTCTTGGCAGCGGCATCCCCGATGGTCATGTTCGGGTTCTTGAGGTCAGCCTTCAGCTGCGAGTCATCGCGCCCGCCAGAAAAGAAGCCCACAACCCCGCCGATCACGGTGCCGGCACCCGGTCCGCCGAAGAAGGTTCCGACTACTGAGCCCTTTAGCATAGATCCCGCCGAGTCACCGACCTTGTCTCTCAGGTCATCAAGCCAGCTAGGCTCTTCGATCTCCTCAACGGCTTTCTTGGCTGCCGAGAGGTTTTCGCTGACCTGCTTCAGGACGTGGCCGGTGAGGTGCGGGTACGACGCGAGGTTCCCGAAGTCCTCGCTGATCCCTTGTGCCGCCTTAGCGAACTGATCAGCAGAGTGACCGTGCCAGGTTTTCAGGACCTTCATCACTGCATCATCGAAGTGCTTCTTGATGCCACTGTGCCAGTCCTCGCCGACGAGGGAGACGCGGACCTTCCTCCAGCCCTCGGCGACGTTGCCTACTTCGCCCGGGTTGGCCCCTACCAGCATCGTCTTGAGGTCCGCGAGCTCCTTTTCAGTGAACTGCGGGCGGCTCTTGAGGATCGCGGGACCTTGTTCTTGGGCCTCACCCGACCCCTTGGCCGGCGCAATACTTGTCTTTGGCTGATGAACCTGTCCCGGCTTGAACTCAGTTTCCTTCGATGCCATCTGCTGTCCCCCACTCCATCATCGAACATGTCCCATCTGTCACCTGTAATCCGCCGGGTGACGTCACTTCATGTTCATGCTGTTGTCCGCTTCCGCGTCCTGGTACGCGTCCCTGACCTTGGCCGACTTCTTCCCGAACGTGTCGATAAGGCCCTCGACCCTTTTCATCATCTTGTTGATGTCAGCCTTCACCTGGGCGTGAGCGCCATAGAGCTCGCTCACCTCGCTGAACCCTTCTCCCAGGACCCCCTGCGGCAGGTAGGTGCTGCTCTCAGCCGTGCTCGTCTCGTCGCCCATCTGCTTGAGGACGTGGTTGAGCTCCTTGACGACCTGGTCCAAGGCATCCAGGTCTACGCCGTACTCAGCCATGTTTAAGCCTCCCCGTGTGTACTGAAACCAGTCTTACGTCGCCAGTCGCGGATCGCGATGGCGGAGCCAACTACCGCGCCGACGGCGAGGAGTCCGCCGCCGATGATGTAGATGGCGATGCGGGCGCGTCGGTCCTCCGGGCTTTCCCCGATGTCCAGGACGGCCGGTTCGATGTTGGCGTCGGCTGCCGAGTTGTCCTTGTCCGGCTGCGGCGAGGCCGTGGGCTTGGTGTCGTCGTTCACCGCTGCCACCGGGTCCACGACGCCCCAGCCGATGTGCTTGTCCGGGCCCTTGTTCACGCGCTCCGCGGTCTGCTCGAGGTGCCAGATGACCTGTTCGGGCGTCCACTTGGGCTTCTCGTCCTTGTGCTTCGCCATGAGGAGGGCCGCGGCTCCCGCGGCGTATGGAGCGGCGAAGCTGGTGCCCTGGTCGACGCAGTTGCCGCCGTCCGGGACGGTGGAAACCATGGCGACGCCCGGTGCGGCGATATTGACGAAGCGACCGGACTGGGAGAAGGGCGCGCGTTCGTTGTTGCGGTCGGAGGCGGCTACGGCCAGGACGTTGCTGTACTTCTCCGAGTAGGCGGCGGGGTACATCTCCTTTTCCCCGCCGTCGGCGCCGCCGTTGCCCGCCGAGGCGACGATGAGGACACCTCGCTGTTCGGCCAGCGCTACCGCCTGCTCGAGTTGGGGCAGAAACTTCGGATTGGCGCCTGTGCCCTGGGAGATGTTGATGATGTTGACATCGGCATCAAGGGCCTGCTTGATGGCCTTGGCGAGGCTCTCTGCGGTTCCGGGCTTCTCTTCGGAGGTCTGCTGGAAGGGGATGACCTTCGCCCCGGGCGCGATGCCGACGAAACCGGAGCCGGGCTTGGGGCGGGCGGCGATGATGCCTGCGACCTTGGAGCCGTGGCCGACCTTGTCCACGGTCGCGTTTCCGTCCTTGACGAGGCTCTTGCCGCCCTCGCCGATCGCGGGTGCCAGCTGCTTGTTGCCGGCGTCGATACCGGTGTCGATGACGCCGACCCGTATGCCCTCGCCCTTGCCGAACTCCCACATCTGATTGGTCAGGAGGCGCTGCAGGGACCAGGGGGTCTCTTTGATGTCATCGGTGTTGAACTTGCACTCGCTGCCGTTCAGCGGCACGTTCTCGTCCGCGACCGCAGGTGCCGCGGTGGCGCAGGAAAGGCCGACGGCGCACACCGCCGTAACCAGGGCGACCGCCGCTCGTCGGCGATGCCCGGCTCGGTGACCAATGGCGCGAGATCCCACGGGTTGTCTGCTCTCCATGTGTGGCGGAATGGACGGAACGAGGGGTGAGGGAGGAGGGAGAAGTCTTGGGGCCGGGAGGCCTGGGTGCATATGTGGACGGCAGAAGGGCGAGCGCACCGTTGCAGCGCGCTCGCCCTCATTGACCACTGTGCGAGCCGTCGGGGCTGCTCAGCCGTTTGCCATCCCTGTCTGCGCTGACGCGCAGATGCTGGGTCAGCCTGCCCAGATACCGGCGTTCTTGCTCTCAGTGCTCTGGTAGTTCTGAGCCGCCTGGTCCAGCGCCTTGGCGATGGCCTCGAGCGTCGAGTGCAGAGAAGCGGCGCGCTGGTCCCACTCGCGCTGGCGGGCCTGGTAGCCCTCCTGCGCCGAGCCTTCCCAGCTCGCGGCGATCTTCTTCACGCCCGCCTCGAGGTCGTCGAGCTGCTGACGGATGTTGTTGGCCGTGCCACGCACGTCCTGGCTCGCCTGCTGGATCGTCGCAAAATTGACGAGGATCTGGCCACCCATGGTGTCCCCTCCGGGAGTTGATAAGGCCTGGTCGATTCAAATGCCGCAGCGGGCCCGGCAGGACTGGCCTGCTGCCCGTGCTGCGGCGGCTGGGCCGGTGCGCCGCGGGAGGCGGCGCGGCCCCATCATCCGAACGGGGAAGCCGAGGCGGAGACGTGCGAGATCGACTGAGCCTGCTCCTCTTCGGAAGCAGCGTAGTTCTTCGTGGTCGAGTCGATCGCTTCCTTGATCTCGCTCAGAAGCTGGTTGAGACGGTTCGCGTCCTCGTTCACCTGCGTCTGCAGCTGGTTGTACGAGGAGGCCGCAGCACCCTTCCACCCGGACGTGATGGTGTCGACGACCGTGTTCAGGCGCGAGATCTCACCCTGGATCGACTGGTTGACCGAGGAGATCTTGCCGCTGAACGCGACCATCTCCTCTTCAGTGGTTGTGTACTGCTGACCAGCCATAGTCAACGTCCCCCATGAGACTTGTACGTCGTACCGAGCTGTGCCGGTGAAGGCACTCGCGCCGGTCGGCATCTGTTGCTGATGCCTTAGGCCACTTTAACCACTCCACACGTCTGTTCCCAACAGGGTGCGGGGTCTTGTGACGGGATCACAACATTGTCAACTACCCGTCGCCGAAACGTTGTTCAGGGAAATCGGGCAGATATGACGCTATCGGTCAATAAGTGGAAGAGGTGCCGGCGGGGCGAAGATCACAGTGAGAAGTTTCGGTGCGGAAATCGGAAGCCATGTGGTATCGGTTCCCAGCATGTGTGGTATTGGCTCCCTGTATGTGCGGAAGGCCGCGCCGGCGCCCGATTTTTCCGGGGTTCGGCGCGGCCTCCGTGCGTCAGCGGGTCAGGAGCTCTGCGGCTTCTCGGCGTCGCTGACGGCCAGGTTCGGGCCCGCGGAGAGCAGGCTGGACCATGCCTTGAGGATCAGCGGCGGGTGGGCGCCCTTGTAGCCGAGGTGGATCTGCGCCTGGTCCACTTCCTGGTCGCCCTTGCCGGTGTGGGTGTTGCTGTCGTTGCCCTTCGGAACGGAGTAGCGCAGTCCGGTGTCGGTGACGAGGAACAGGCTGCCGTCACCGGCCTTCTGCGCGCCGGTGTTCACCTGGTTGAACAGCAGGCCGCTGCCGGGGGTGACGTACGAGTTGGAGCCGGCGGCGATCTTGGCCGGGTAGTCCTTGCCGACCCAGGTCTGCATGTTCGGCACACCGTTCGGGAAGCCGAGCGCCTTGCCCGCGTCACCCGGGTACTTGGTGCTGGTGCCCGTGTAGACGCTGCAGCTCACACCGTTGGGGGTGGGGCTGGTCAGACCGCCGGTCATCGAACCGGACTTGAAGTTGTTCGCGGCGTCGACGGCCTCGGTCGGCCAGGGCATCTCGATGTCGGTGTAGCTGCCGAAGGGAATGTTGCCCAGGTACTTCGCGGTCTTGTCGGGGTCCTGGGAGTCGGGCATCGGGTCGAGGGAGCCGGACGCCACCTTGGGCGCGATCACGCTGTCGCCGCCGTTCAGCTTCTGCCCGGTCGGCCCCTGGAGCAGGAGCTTGGCGACGAAGTTCGAGACCTGCTGGACACCCTGCGGGAGCACCACGTACTTCTGCCCCGACGAGCCGTCTTCGACCACCGTGCCGACCTTGTTGTACTTCTCCGGCACGCCCTTTCCGCTGCCCGGCTGGCCCACGCCCTCGATGGTCGGCATGTAGATCGGGAGCGGGCTCTTGATGAGCGTGTCCATCCAGTCCTGGGTGACCTTCTGCGGCACCGCCTCACCGAAGATGATCCGGCGCAGGGTGCTGTTGGCCTGTACGGGGTCCACGCCCGGCTGCTTGAAGCGCCCGTTCGCGAATTCGGCGAGGGTCGCGTCGAACTTGAACGCGATGCCGTTGGAGTCGACCAGCCACTTCTCGTCGTTCTCGTCCTCGACGTAGAGCGCCTGGTCCAGGTCGAGCTTGCCCTGGCCGTCGACCTTGCTCTTGTCCTTGTCGCCCAGGACGAACACGGCCTGCTGGGGCTTGCTGTTGGTGTTACCGCTGCTGCCGGGACGGTTGCACACCGCCCAGACCTTCGGCTTGTCGACGTCGTCCGTGCTGGGCAGCCGGTCCGGGGCATACGGGATGCCGACGGCGGCGCCGTGCGGGAGCTTTCCGTCCAGCTCCGCTTCCTTGACCGAGACAACCTTGAATTTGTCCGGGTCGAGAAGAAGCTTGGCCGATGCCAGGTTCAGGATGGGGTGAAGGAGTTTCTGGCCGTTCTTGTTTTTCAGAACGACATAGCGCGTGGTCGATTCGCTACCGACGAGGACATTTGTCCTTACCGCGTCCCACCCCTGCGGAGCGACCGGCTTGAGAATGCCGCACGCTCCGAACCCCACGAGGATCAACAACGCCACCATGATGCTTGGCATCACCGCCTTCAGCGGCTTCGGCGCGCTCTCGATCGAGCCGTTCGGCAGCGGCTTCAGAAATGCCGCATTCGTTCGCTTTCGCGCGAATGAATACGCATTCAGCTCGTCCCGACGTGATGCCATTGATGCTTTCTCTCCCCGATTGTTGGATCCACATCGACCGCCCCCGGCACTCCCGCCGTAGCGCCCTCTACTATGCCCTGTGTCGATCGACCCGTACGGTACGGGTGCCACCTTCCAACGCACCAGTCTCAGCGGCGACCGATACGCCTAGAGCCACACCACCAGTAGAGGAGCAGGCCGGGGGATGTCCAGCGCCACCAGGGCTCGACGCCGCAATGGGCGGCAACAGCAGCAACAGCCTTCCGCTGCACCGCAATACGCGGGCCAGAACGGTAACGGCGGCAGAGGGAACGGCGGCCGGCGCGCGGCCGCCCGCCCGGCCGGGCCGGTGTCGCCTCGTCTGCGCCGACAGGCCGGCAACATCGGCGGGGTCCGCGTACAGCAGCTGGCCATCATCGAACTCGCCGCCGCACTGGTGCTGGTGGGCTGGTCGATCAACTACGCCGCACTGACGGCGGCCGTCGTGGTGGCCGCCGTCCTCGTCATCTTCGCGCTCGGCCGACGTCGTAAGATTCCGCTCCCGGAGTGGATCACGACCGTGCAGGCCATGAAGCGCCGCGGCAAGAACACCGCGTCCGCGGTGGGCGCGACGCAGGGCGTCGACCCCGCGTTCGCCCCGGTCGTGGAGTGCGAACCGGCGCTGCGCACCTTCGAGTACACCGATATCGAGCAGCGTCCCATCGGCTTCGTCGGCGACGGTACGTTCCTGACCGCCCTCGTGCAGGTGGACGCCCGCGACGAGCCGCTGCGGCCGCAGCGCGGCAGCCACATGCTGCCGCTCGACGTGCTGCACACCGCGCTGGACATCGAGGACATCCACCTCGAGTCGGTGCAGTTCGTCCAGTACACCCAGCCCGCTCCGGCACCGCATCTGCCCGAACAGGCCGTCGCGGCCCGCTCGTACGCGCCGCTCCAGGCGCAGGCACAGACGCCCGCCGTTCAGCTGACGTGGATCGCGCTGAAGCTCGACCCGGAGCTGTGCGCGGAGGCGATCGAGGCGCGCGGCGGCGGCATGGACGGTGCCCAGCGCGCGTTGCTGCGCGCCGCCGACCAGCTCGTCAGCCGGCTCACCGCGCACGGCGTGCGCGCCAGGGTGCTCGACGAGCGCGAGGTCGTGGCCGCGATCGGCACCGCGGTCTGTGTCAGCCCGCGGGCCGCCAACGGCGCGATGGGCCGGGACGGGCGGGCCGCCCGCCGCACCCAGGAGACCACCCGGGCCTGGCGCTGCGACGACCGCTGGCACTCGACGTACTGGATCGGCCGGTGGCCCCAACTGGGCCAGGGCGGTGCGCCGTTGGCGGCCGTCACCCAGCTGCTGACCAGCACCCGGGCGATGGCGAGCACCTTCTCGCTGACCGCCTCGCACGGTGGCGGCCGCACCCCGGCCATCACCGGCTACGTCCGTCTGTCGACCCGCAGTGAGAACGAACTCTCCGCCGCGCAGAACGAGTTGGAGCGCCGTTCCGGTTCGGTGAAGGTCGGGCTCGTGCGGCTCGACCGCGAGCAGCTGCCCGGCCTGCTGGCCACGCTTCCCCTCGGAGGTACCCGCTGATGGCAACTCCCACCTATCAGCCCCGTGGTGTCAGCGTCAGCAGCGAAGGCTGGCGCACCCCCACCGGCGGTGCCAGCCACCGTATGGCGCACCAACCGCGTCCGGACGAGGAGGAGTCGGGCCCGACCGGTCCGAAGCCGAGGCCCGGGTTCGGGCTCCGCGGCCCCCGGCGCAGCCCGCATGTGCTGACCGCCGAGTCGCTCTCCGCGCTGACCCTGCCGGTCGGCGACGACGGCGTGATCATCGGCATAGACCCGCAGAACCAGCCCGCCGTGCTGAGCCTGCTGCGGCCGGCTCCCATGGAGATCGCGCTGGTCGGCAGCATGTGGATGGCGCAGGTGCTGGCGCTGCGTACGGTCGCCACCGGCGCCCGGGTCGCGGTGGAGACCGCGCGGCCGCCGGCCTGGGGCCAGATGGCACAGGCCGCGGGCGGCGGGCAGCAGTGTGTGTCGGTCCATGAGGTGCGTCAGATCGCGCCACAGGGACCGTCGGTTTCCAGCCCTGTTCTCGTCGTCCGGGACATGGGTGCGCGGCCGCCGCGCAATCAGCTGGCGCCGAGCCCCTGGCAGTCGGTGCTGACCGTGCTGCCGTTCCTCGGGCCGCGGTCGCCGCAGATGCTCAGCCGGGCCGACCTGGTCGGTCTGCAGCGGCTGTCGCCCGAGGAGGCCGAGGTTGTGACGCGAATCATGCGGCTGCCCGAGCAGGTCGGTGCGGTACTGCCGACGCTCAGCGACAACGCCATGCTGTGGTGCTCGCGGGACGGCCACCAGTTCGTCATGACGCAGCCGACCGAGGCGGAGACCAACCTGCTCGGCGGCCCGCGCCGCATGGACTGAACCGTATTTCCCGGTATTCCCGGTTTTCCGGGCCGGATTGCCCGCGGTGCGCCCGAGCGCCGTGCGGAACCGGTCCGCGAGGGCACGACCTACGGGCGCATCCATGGGTGCGCCCGTAGGTGCGCCCACGGGGCTTGAAGACGACATCACACCGACTGCCGTTCTGGGCCGACTCTTGATTAGGCTGTGCTGAGAGCCGCAGGAGCACCTCACGACGGCCGACCGGTACGGGGATGGAGAACGTTAGTGTTGGTACAACCCCGGGTGGTGTGTTCCGACTTCCGCTACATCCGATCGATCCGCCTGTATCCGGTCCTGCCGTTCAGGTGCGTTGCAGTACACCAGGAGGCACAGTGAACGAGCAGGAGGCTTTCCGTCCGGACGGCGATCCTGACGATGACCAGTCCGAGTTCGACCTGACCGGTGAATTTCAGATCGACTTTGCCGCACCGTCCTGGTACGCGAGCAACGACACCAGTGGAGGCGGCTCGGCTGCCGCGGCCTCCGCTGCGGCTCCTCCTGCGTCTGCCCCCGCAACTCCCCCCGTAGCGCAGCCGCCCGTCGGCCAGCCGCTGCAGGGGCCCCCTCAGGGCGCGCCGCAGGGTGCGCACGGGCAGGGGGCGCCCGCGCCGATGGCTCCGCCGCCCGCGGACGCCGGACCGCCCGGGTTCCCGATGCTGCGCCCCAACGACGCCGAGGAGGCACCGGCCGCCGCGCCGGCCCCGGCCGAGCCGGTGGCCGCCCCTGAGGCGCCGCCCGCCGACGGTGCGGCCGGCAATGTGCGCTCGGGCAGCGGTGTCGACCCGTCGGCCGGTCTCTGGGACGACGACGATGACGACGATGCCGATGCCGGCTCCGAGCCGGCGGCGGAGGCCGCTGCCGAGCCCGAGGCCCCGGTGGCACCGGCGCCGCAGCAGGACGCCGCCGCGGCCAACTCCCCGGCGGAGGGCGCCGCCACGGCCCCTCAGGCGCCCGCGCCCGAGCCCACCGCCCCGGTGGCCTCCCAGTCCGCCGCGCCCGCCCAGGGCCAGCCTCAGCAGGCGCCGCAGGCCCCGCCGCAGCAGCAGGCTGTTCCGCAGCAGGGAATGCCGCAGCAGGGTGCGCCCCAGGGCGCTCCTCAGCAGGGCGCTCCTTGGGGTGCCGCGGACGGTCAGCAGCAGGGTGCGCCCGCACAGGGTGCGCTGCCGCCGCTGCCGCCGGAGTTCCAGCCGGCCGACCCGCGTACCGCTCAGGCCCAGGCCGGTCAGCCGCAGCAGCCCCAACAGCCGCAGCAGCAGCCTCAGCAGGTCCAGCAGCAGGCGCCCGCGCAGCAGCCGCAGGCCGGGTATCCGCAGGGCCAGCCCCAGCAGGCTCCGCAGCAGCAGGGCTATCCGCAACAGCAGCAGGGCGCACCTGCGCAACAGCAGGGTGCCTACGGCTATCCGCAGCCCGCCTACGGCTACCCCCAGCAGGGCCAGCCGCAGCAGGCGCCGCAGCAGCCGCAGAACCCCAACGTGCCCGCGCAGCAGCCCGCTTACGGCTATCCGCAGACCGGAGCGCAGGGGTACCCTCAGCAGGCACAGCAGGCCGGCTACGACCCGCAGCAGGCGGCACAGGCCCAGCAGGCGGCACAGGCTCAGCAGGCTCAGGCTCAGGCGCAGGCCCAAGCGCAGGCACAGGCCGCCCAGGCGCAGCAGGCCCAACAGGCCGCCCAGCAGCAGCCGCAGGCGCCGCACCAGCCGTTCCCCGGTCAGCAGCCCGGCGACCCGAACGCGGCGGCGAACTACGCCTCGTACTCGCAGCCGGGTCAGCAGCAGCCGCAGCAGCGTTCCGCTCCCGGTGCGCCGCTCGGCTACAGCGCCGCGGTCGAGCTGACCTCCGACCGACTGCTGCGCAACCAGCCCAAGAGGCGCAAGCCGAACGCCAACGCGCAGCCGTCCAAGTTCAAGCTGGGCGCGAAGAAGGAGGAGGCCGAGCGCCAGCAGAAGCTGGCACTGATCCGGACTCCGGTGATGTCCTGCTACCGGATCGCGGTGATCAGCCTCAAGGGCGGTGTCGGCAAGACCACGACGACCACCGCGCTGGGCTCCACCCTCGCGTCCGAGCGGCAGGACAAGATCCTGGCGATCGACGCCAACCCGGACGCCGGCACGCTCGGCCGACGGGTGCGCCGCGAGACCGGTGCGACCATCCGTGACCTGGTGCAGTCGATCCCGCATCTGCACAGCTACATGGACATCCGCCGGTTCACCTCGCAAGCTCCCTCGGGTCTGGAGATCCTCGCCAACGACGTCGACCCGGCCGTCTCGACGACCTTCAACGACGACGACTACCGGCGGGCGATCGACGTCCTCGGCAAGCAGTACCCGATCATCCTCACCGACTCGGGTACCGGTCTGCTCTACAGCGCGATGCGCGGAGTCCTCGACCTCGCCGACCAGTTGATCATCATCTCCACGCCGTCCGTGGACGGTGCGAGCAGCGCCAGCACCACCCTGGACTGGCTGTCCGCGCACGGCTACGCCGACCTGGTGCAGCGCGGTATCACGGTCATCTCGGGTGTCCGCGAGACCGGCAAGATGATCAAGATCGATGACATCGTGTCGCACTTCGAGACCCGCTGCCGCGGTGTGGTCGTGGTGCCCTTCGACGAGCATCTCGCCGCGGGTGCCGAGGTCGACCTCGACATGATGCGGCCCAAGACCCGCGAGGCGTACTTCAACCTCTCCGCCCTGGTGGCCGAGGACTTCGCGCGGCGGGCTCAGCAGCAGGGCGGTTGGGGCGACCCGAACGCGCAGCAGCAGATGGGCGGCGACCCGTACGCCCAGCAGCAGTACCCGCAGCAGGGTCAGCAGGGTTACCCGCAGCAGCAGGGCCAGCCGGCCCAGCCGCCGGCCGGATACCCGCCGCAGCAGGGCGGCTGGCAGCAGCAGGCTCCGCAGCAGCCGCCGGCCGGCTGGCAGCAGCAACAGCCGGCTCCGGACGCCCCCCTGCCGGACGGCGGCGGCTGGACGCAGCAGCCACCGCCGCAGTGAGCGGGGCGCAGGCGTGAAGAAGGGGCGGGGCCCGGTACTTCGGTACCGGGCCCCGCCCCTTCGGTTGTGCTCTGCGCTCAGCCCGCGTCGGCGATCAGCCCGCGCGCCTGCTTCACATCGATCGCCATCCGCTCCAGCAGGGCGTCGAGCGTGTCGAACTTCTCCTGGCCCCGGATGTACGCGAGGAAGTCCACGCCGACGTGCAGCCCGTAGAGGTCGAGGCCGACGCGGTCGATCGCGTACGCCTCCACCGTGCGGATCTTGCCGTCGAACTGCGGGTTGGTGCCGACCGAGATGGCCGCCGGCATCGCCTCGCCCTCGACGTTCAGCAGGCCCGCGTACACACCGTCGGCCGGGATCGCGGTGTGCGGCAGGGTCTCCACATTGGCCGTCGGGAAGCCCAGTTCGCGGCCTCGCTGCGCACCGCGCACGACGATGCCCTCGACCCGGTGCGGCCGCCCCAGGACCTCCATCGCGCCGGCCACATCGCCCGCGGCGACCAGGCGGCGGGTGAGCGTGGAGGAGAACGGCTCGCCGCCGCCCGCCTCCCCGCGCTCGAAGAGGTCGACGACCTCCACCGTGTAGTCGTAGGTGGCGCCGAGCTCGGCGAGGGTGTCGACGTTGCCGGCGGCCCGGTGCCCGAAGCGGAAGTTGGGGCCCTCGACGACGACCTGTGCGTGCAGCTTGTCGACCAGCACCTTGACCACGAAGTCGGCCGGCGACAGCTTCGAGAACTCCTTGGTGAACGGGAGGATCAGCACGGCGTCCACCCCCAGCTCGGCCATCAGCTCGGCGCGGCGGTGGTGGGGCGCGAGCAGCGGGGGGTGGCTGCCGGGCCGTACGACCTCGCTGGGGTGCGGGTCGAAGGTGACGACCACGGCCGGGATGCCCAGCTCACGGGCGCGCGCCACCGCCTTGCCGATGATCAATTGGTGGCCGCGGTGCACACCGTCGTAGGAGCCGATGGTGACGACGCTGCGTCCCCAGCCCTCGGGGATGTCCTCCAAGCCACGCCAGCGCTGCACTGTGCCCGCTCCTCGCCCGAACTCTTGTCCGTCCATTGCGCCAATTCAGCATGGCGCAGGTCTAAGACTGCCATGCCGGGAAGGGTGTCACGCGCGAAGGGTGGCCTCGCCACTGTTGCATAGGACACCCCTGGAGCCGGGGGGCCGTCGAGGGTGCGCCGGCCGTCCCGCACGGGGCGGCGGCCGGCTGTCGACGGCCGGTCAGCCGGGGCATCCCGCGAGCGTGGCGCGGGCGCCGGGCCCGACTATGGCCGCCCACTCCCCCGGCTCCGTCGCGACCCATTCCCGCACCCGCCGCGCGAAGCCGGGCACCCGCCGCCCCAGCTCCCCCAGCCGCCGGTCGAAACAGGCCGCGCCCTCGGGCGTACGGGCCAGCAGCAGCCCGGTGCGGTGCACCAGCTCCCGGGTGCGGTCCTCCGGCCGCTGCTCGGCGTCCTCGGCGGCCGCCCGCAGCACCGCTTCCAGCACCCGGGTGCGGCCCTTGGCGTGGCAGGTCTCGCCGGCCAGCAGTATGTCCAGGAGCACCCGGCGCAGCGGGGCCGAGTCGCCGGATCCGGCCGCGGCCAGTACAGGCGCGAGCGCGCACCGGATCGGAGCGGAGCGGGTCATCAGAAGCTCCACCACGAGGGGGCGGACCGCGGCGCGGGCGCCGGGGCCGTGTTCAAGCCGCCGGTCGACGGAGTCGGCGATATGCCGCGCGGCGTGGTCCGGGTACTTCTCGGCGTACTCGCGGACCAGGTCGGCGGCACGGTAGGCGAGCGTCGGGGGCACGGGAGCTGAGCCGTCGAGCTCGACCAGGACGCGCAGTACGGCGGTCGCCGCCGACGAGCCGGCGCCGCCGAGCAGCCGGGTCCGGAACGCGTCCAGCACCTGGTCGGGGTGGCTGGCCAGGGCGTCGGCGAAGGTTACGGGCGGCAGCCGGGGATCACCCGCGACGAAGCGGGCCAGCGCCCGCTCCAGCACCTGGGAGCGGGTGGTGCGGTCTCCCACCAGCAGGGCGAGCGCGGGGCCGTGCTGGGCGCCGTCGGCGCTCCGGGAGAGCAGGGTGAGGGCCCCGTAGCGGAGCAGGGCGCGGTCGGCGTCGGTGGCGGCGTACGGGGCGACCCGCAGGCCGTAGGAGGCGGCGGCCTGGCGGCGCTCGGGGCGTGCGTCATGGGCCCAGCGGTCCACGGCCCGGCACACCGCCGACGGCTCGTCCTCGGCGAGCGCGTCCAGCAGCTCGTCGGCCTTCGGGTGCGCGGCGGCGACGAGCGCCTCGGCCAGATCGTCGAGGGCGCGCCGGCGGTGGGTGTGGAGGAGGGCCTGGGCGGCGGAGGCGACGGTGACGGGGTGTGCGGGGGCGGGCGGGGCGTCGCCGGCCGGGGCGGCGTGGTGCAGACGGCGGGTGTCGTCGAACCAGGCGCACAGCAATGGCTGGATCCGTACGGGGTCCGCGCGCAGCAGTTCCGCGGTGGTGTCGAGAAACCGCTGGGGTTGCGGGGAGTCGGGGACGTGGGGGGAGGCGTTGCCCTCGGGGGGTGGCGTCGCACCCGCGTCGGCCGGGTGGACACGGACCCGCGGCGGCTCCGCGAAGGGCCGGGCGTGGCGCCCGTGGCGCGGCGCTGCCCGGCCGGTGGCCGCTTCCGCGCCGCCCGCCGCGGCCGGTGGCCCGTCCGCCGGCAGGAGGACGCGCAGCAGCTCCATCCGGTCCTCGTCGGCCAGCCGCAGACGCCGCCAGAACCCGGGCCCGAAGGCGCACAGGCCGGTGTGCGCGAAGCCGCCCGCCCGGACGGAACGTTTCGTGATCCGGTCGGCGAGCAGCCGCAGGACGCCGGTGTACGGGGTGGCGTCCGGGACGCGGAGCAGCGCCTCGCCCAGGAGGTGGGCGGCCCACCAGCGGGGCTCACCGTGCGCCGGCGGGGGTCCGGCGGCGGTCGCGGGCGGCACCAACTCCGCGAGCCGGCGGGTGAGTTGCACCGTTCCCTCGCGCCGGGCGAGGAGCAGCAGCGCCTGGACGACCGGCCCGATGCGGTGTCCGGGGACGGGCTGGGCGCGCGCGGAGGGGCCAGATCCGGCCAGGTGCTGCCCGCCGAGGGACGGCAGCCGGCCGGACCGCCCGACGCACCCCGACCCCGGCTCCGTGGGCGCCCCTTGCCCCTCGCGCCCCTCGCGCCCTTCGCGTCCCTCGTGCACCAGCATCCGCAACGCCCCGTCGAGATCGAGATGCCCGCCCTGCAGCCACTCCGCGAACTCCTCGTGCGCGAAGCGGTATCCCGTGCCCGCCGGCACCAGCAGCCCTTCTGCCAGCACCGCGGCACCCCAGCCGGGCTCCGGCGGAAAGACCTTCTCGAACGCCTCGCCGTCCAGCCCGCCCTGTCCGGGGCCCAGACACCGGCGGGCCGCCTCGTGCACCTGTCCGGCCACCCGCGCGGCGAGCCGGCGCACGTCCGTACCGCGCGGCGGTGGCCGGCGCCCGGCGGCGATCCGTACGGCGATACGCAGGCAGGACAGGTCCAGGTAGGCGTCGAAGATCTCGTGCCGGCCGGGTGCGCCGACGGGGCGGGGGCCGCCCTTCGGCAGCGCCGCCCGTACCTCCGCGAGCAGCCGCAGCGCCAGCGGATGGCAGGCGTCAGGCGCGGCCCGCCGCCCCGGGTTCCCGGCCGCGCCCGAACCGGGGAGTTCCCAGTCCTCCGGCAGGCCGTAGCGGCCGCGGGCGCGCGCCGCCTGCTCCTGCGGGAGGTCGCCGAGCCGTACGCAGGCGGGCAGGTCCCAGGCCGGGGGCGCGCCGGGCGGCGACGCGGGCTCGGGGCGGTGCAGCAGACCGGGCGGGAAGAGCGCGCCGGCCCGCTCCCAGTACTCGGGGCGACAGGCGATGACCAGCCGCACCCCTGCGGTGTGCAGCCAGGCGGCCGTCGCGTCGGTCCAGTCGGCCAGCCGGTGTGCCAGGCCCGTCGGCATCTCCTCGGGTCCGTCGAGGAGCAGGAGCAGCGGGCGCCCGGCCGCGGCCACCCGCCGGGCCAGTTCGTCGGCCGTGGTGTCCAGCGGGTCGCCGACGGTCCGCCCGGCCGCGGTGAGGCCGCGGCCGGCGGAGTGCAGCGCGCGCTCCACCGCCGTGCGTACGCCGTCGTCGCCGTCCCGCAGATCCGCGCCGCGCAGCCAGAGGGTAGGGGCCGCGGCCTCGCCCTGGGAGCGGCGGGCGGCGAGACCGGCCAGTTCCGTGCTCCGCCCGGTTCCCGGATCGCCCACCAGCCCCAGGACCAGCGCCCCGTCCGCCCAGCCGGGAACCCGCTCCCGAGCCGCCCCGAACCGGCTGAACTCCCTTGCCACATCGGGCCGTTCGACCGGTTCCCGCCAGTGTCCCGGCCGCCCGGCGCGCGCCGCGGAGGGTGCGGTGAGCCGCAGCGCGCCGGCCGGATTCAGCGCGCTGCCGTACGCGGGCACGGTCGCCGCGTTGCGCTCCAGCAGCCCGGCCAGCGCGCCCCGCGGCGTCGCGTCGGCCACCGCGCGCAGCGGAACCGCGAAGCCGCCCACCCGCCGCCGCGAATGGAGCGCGGTGCCGAGCACCCCGAGCACCGCGCCGGTCCGCGCGTCCAGCACCGGCCCGCCCGCCGCCGGACCGCCCAGCCGGAGCGCGTCCCTGCCACCGGCGGAGAGCGCCAACTCCAGTGTCTCGCCGAGGAGATGGAAGAGATCGGTCGCCGTGTACGTCACCCCGGAGTCGGTCCCGGCGACGATCCCGTTGCGCCAGCCGCCCGCCCAGAGCCGTACGGGCGTGCCCGGTGCGGGGCGGTCGGGGGCGACCGGCAGCGGCGAGAGCCGGGGAAAGCCGAACCCGTCGGTCCGTACGAGGGCGAGAGCGGCCTCCGGGAGGGGCGTGACGGCGTCGGCGTCCACCAGGCAGGCGGGCTCGTCGTCCTGCGGCGCGACATCGGCCGGCACTCCCCCGGCCCCGGCGCCGTGCATCGGCTGCAGGACCACCCGGGCCAGCCCGTCGACCGCTTCATGGCTGGTGACGACCGTGCCGAGGTGGTCCGCCAGGAACCCCGTGCCGCGCAGCCGGCCCGCCAGGTCACGGATGCGTACCAATGCCCTGTCCGCATCGGCATCCAGCAACGCCATGGCCGATTCCTCCCCGCCGCTCCCCTTGCTCCGACCGTAGGGAGGTGGTGATCTTCGCAACAGGTGCCCCCTGGGAAAGCGCCCCCGTCCGCGCCTTGATTCACCCCGAGCGCCTCCCTGATGGAGTGAATTGCCGGATCCGGATGGACAGACGGAGAGGGAGGGGGAGGGTGGAGCGCGGGCCAACGCCCCGCGCCCGTACGGGCGTTCCGCGTTCCACCGCCTCCGCCGCCGCCCCGGCCCCGCCCCGGCCTTGGGCCCGGCGCGCCCCTCCCGTAGGGTGCGCGCTCGTGACCAGCCACCCGGCCCAGCAGGCGGAGCCGCCGAGCGAACAAAATCAGCTGGCCGCGACCGCCGCCACCGAACCGCCCACCGCCCGCGCGGCCCGCCTGCGCATCCTCGCCGCCGCCGCGTCCGCCGTGCTCCTGCTGGGCCTGGCCGGCGCGCTGAACCTCGGCCTCGACCACCTCCCCGCGTCGGCGGTGAGCTGGGGCTTCCCGCTGCTCTACGTCCTGTCGTGCGCCGCTCTGGCGGGCTCCTGCCGGGCGTTCGCACAGACGGCCGCGGCACGCCACCGGGCACGCGTACTGCGGACCTACCCCTGGCAGCGGCTGCACGGCGTGCTCCGGAGGGACGACGGGGGACGTCACCATCTCGTACTGCCCGACCCCGGCCTGCACGGGCGGGAGATCCGGCTCCCGGTGGACGGCCGCTTCGCGACCGGGGCGACACCGCCCGACGAGGTGTGGTTCGCCGGCGACCCTCGCTTCCTGGGCGTCCTCGCGCTTCCCGGCCCCCGGCGCATGACGACGCTGGCCCAGCCCGCCGCCCGCGACACCCGGCTACGTGCCTATGCCGGTCCGCTCGACGACACGGCCCGCGCCCGCGCGCTGGCCGTGGGCGCGCGGGTGGCCGTGCCGGACGGCGCCCTGGACCGCGGCCCGGTCCCGGTGGACGGATCCGCGAAGACCGCCCTGCACCACCCGGACACCGCGGCCGACTGGCGACGCTCGCTCCTCCGCCGCCGGATCACGCTGTACGGCCAACTGGCCCTGCTGGCGGGCTTCTTCGTGACCATCGGCCTGCGGGCCGACCCCGATCCGCTCATCCCGGCCGCCGTCGTGCTGATGCTCGTCGCACCGTTCACCGTGCTGGTGTCCGCCCTCTCGGTCGGCGGGGCACGGCGGCTGGGCCGGACCCTGCGGACGTACCCCTGGCAGGAGATGTACGGCGAGCCCGAGGCGACGGGGACCGGGCGGGACGGCGAGATCCTCGCCCTCAAGCCGGCGCGGGGGCAGGTGGTCCGGCTGCGGTCGGTCCCGACGCGCAGGCGGTTCGCGGTCACCGAGCGGTACTGGTTCGCCGGTGACCTGCGCTACGGCGGCGCCGTGTCCGGGCCGGACGGCGGCGATCCGGTCCGGGTGCTCCGGGTGAAGCCGGCGAAGGCGAAACCCGGCAGGAAGCGGCAGGAGTCCCCCGAGCAGGACGCGCTGGCCGAACGGGCCGGCCTCACGAAGAACGGCCGCCCCAGGAACTGGGCGTACTGAACGGCACCCCCGCCGCACACGGCAAGGGCCGGGCCGGAGCGGATCACCGCCCCTGGCCCGGCCCTGTGCCGTCAGCCCCTGGTCCGCCCCTCAGGCGAACACCGCCAGGCTCTTGGCCTTCCCGCCCTGGTTCTCCACCAGGGCCAGGAACGTACCGTCCGGCCCGAACGCCGCCACGGGACCGTCGCCGTCGAAGAGCGGCATCGGGATCCGCGCACCGTTGAGCAGCAGCCGCACCTGCGGTTCTGCGACGTCCCAGCGGGTGAACGCGGCGGCCGCCGCCTCGCCGATCGGCATGACCGGCAGCCCGCCGCCCTCGGGGTCGTCCACCGCGGCCTGGAGCTGCTCCAGGGTGCGCGCCTGGTCCAGCTTGTACGGGCCGACCCGGGTGCGCCGCAGCGCGGTGAGGTGCCCGCCGACGCCGAGCCCGGCGCCCAGGTCGCGGGCCAGCGCGCGGATGTACGTACCGGACGAGCACACGACGGAGACCAGCAGATCGGTCACCGGGGTGCCGTCCTCCGCCTCGGTCTCATGCGCGGAGTGCAGCACGAACGAGGAGACGGTGACCGGCCGGGCCGGGATCTCCACTTCCTCGCCGTCGCGCACCCGCGAGTACGACCGCTTGCCGTTGATCTTGATGGCGCTGACCTTCGACGGGATCTGCATGATCGCGCCGGACAGCGCGGCGACCCCGGCGTCGATGTCGGCGCGGGCCAGGCCGTGCGCCGCCTTCGACGCGGTGATCTCGCCCTCCGCGTCGTCGGTGATCGTCGTCTGACCCAGCCGGATCGTGCCGACGTACTCCTTCTCGGTCAGCGCGAGATGGCCGAGCAGCTTCGTGGCCCGCTCGATGCCCAGGACGAGCACGCCCGTGGCCATCGGGTCGAGCGTGCCGGCGTGCCCGACCCGGCGGGTGCGGGCCATCCCGCGCATCTTCGCCACCACGTCGTGCGAAGTGAAACCGGACGGCTTGTCGACGATGACGAGACCGCCCGGCTTGTTGCTCTCACGCTTCATTCTGCCGCTGCGCCCTCGTCGTCCTCGTCCTCACCCGGCTTGCGGTACGGGTCGGCGTCGCCGGCGTACTGGGCGCCGGAGGACGCCTCGCGCACCTTGGCGTCCGAGGCCCGCGCCTTGTCGAGCAGGTCGTCGATGGTCTTGGCGTTCTCCGGCAGGGCGTCCGCCACGAAGGCCAGGGTCGGCGTGAACTTCGTCCCCGCCGCCGCCCCGACCGCGGAGCGCAGGATGCCCTTGGCGCTCTCCAGCCCGGCGGCCGCGCTGGCACGGTCCTCGTCATCGCCGTAGACCGTGTAGAAGACCGTCGCCTCCCGCAGGTCGCCGGTGACCCGGGTGTCCGTGATGGTCACATGCGTGCCGAGTCGCGGGTCCTTGATTCCGCGCTGCAGCTTCTGGGCGACCACCTCCCGGATGAGGTCCGCCAGCTTCTTCGCCCGCGCATTGTCGGCCACTGGTCCGTCTCCTTCTTGTCTTCCACAATTGTGCTTCCACCGGCGAGGACCGCCTGTCGTGATCCAGTGATCATGACCAGTCGTCCTCGCCGTGCAGCCGCCGCCGTACCGACAGCAGCTCCACTTCGGGCCGTGCGGCGACCAGGCGCTCGCAGCGGTCCATGACTTCGGTGACATGCCCCGGGTCCCCGGACACCACCGCCAGGCCGATGGTGGCCCTGCGGTGCAGATCCTGGTCCCCGACCTCCGCGACGCTCACCGCGTACTTGCGGTGCAGCTCGGCGACGATCGGGCGGACGACGGAGCGCTTCTCCTTCAGCGACCGGACGTCGCCGAGAAGCAGGTCGAAGGACAGCGTCCCTAGATACATGCAAGACGGGTCAAGCCACCCGCGGGGCCTTTGGGGATTCGAGTCATTTCGAACCGTACACGGAACGGCCGGGGCCGATCGACGGAGTTTACGCTCCGCCGACCGGCCCCGGTCAGTCGCTCCCGCCCGTCGCCCGACCACCACCCCTGGTGGACCGCGCTACGCGCGGGCTGCGCGATCAGCCGCGCGGCTTCTCGCGCATCTCGTACGTCGCGATGACGTCGTCGACCTTGATGTCGTTGAAGTTTCCGAGGTTGATACCGCCCTCGAAGCCTTCGCGGATCTCGGTGACGTCGTCCTTGAAGCGGCGCAGACCCTCGATGTTGAGGCTCTCCGCGATGACCTTGCCGTCGCGGACCAGGCGGGCCTTGGTGTTCCGCTTGACCTCGCCGGAGCGGATGATGACACCCGCGATGTTGCCCAGCTTGGACGACTTGAAGACCTCGCGGATCTCCGCCGTACCGAGCTCGACCTCCTCGTACTCCGGCTTGAGCATGCCCTTGAGGGCCGACTCGATCTCCTCGATCGCCTGGTAGATGACCGAGTAGTACCGGACGTCGACGCCCTCGCGGTCGGCCATCTGCGTGGCACGGCCTTCGGCGCGCACGTTGAAGCCGATGACGATCGCGTCGGAGCCGGACGCCAGGTTGATGTCGGACTCCGTGACCGCACCGACGCCGCGGTGCAGCACCCGGATGTCGACCTCTTCGCCGACGTCGAGCTGGAGCAGCGAGGACTCCAGAGCCTCGACGGAACCAGAAGCGTCACCCTTGATGATGAGGTTGAGCTGCTGGACCTCGCCGGCCTTGAGCACCTTGTCCAGGTCCTCCAGGGAGACCCTGCGGGTGCGCTTGGCGAAGGCCGCGTTGCGCTCGCGCGCCGCGCGCTTCTCGGCGATCTGACGGGCCGTACGGTCCTCGTCGACGACCAGGAAGTTGTCGCCGGCGCCCGGGACGTTGGTCAGACCCAGGACCAGGACGGGGGTCGACGGACCCGCTTCCTCGACGTGGTTGCCCTTGTCGTCGAGCATCGCCCGGACTCGGCCGTACGCGTCGCCGACGACCATCGTCTCACCGACGCGCAGCGTGCCGCGCTGGACGAGGACGGTCGCCACGGCGCCGCGTCCGCGGTCGAGGTGGGCCTCGATCGCGATGCCCTGCGCGTCCTGCTCCGCGTTGGCGCGCAGGTCGAGCGAGGCGTCCGCGGTGAGCACGACGGCCTCGAGCAGCTGGTCGATGTTCAGACCCTGGCGGGCGGAGATGTCGACGAACATGGTGTCGCCGCCGTACTCCTCGGCCACCAGACCGAACTCGGTGAGCTGACCGCGCACCTTGGTCGGGTCGGCACCCTCGACGTCGATCTTGTTGACCGCGACCACGATCGGCACATCGGCCGCCTTGGCGTGGTTCAGCGCCTCGATCGTCTGCGGCATGACACCGTCGTTGGCCGCCACCACGAGGATCGCGATGTCGGTCGACTTGGCACCACGGGCACGCATGGCGGTGAACGCCTCGTGACCCGGGGTGTCGATGAAGGTGATCCGACGCTCTTCGTCGTTGACCTCGGTCGCGACCTGGTAGGCACCGATGTGCTGGGTGATGCCGCCGGCCTCGCCCGCGATGACGTTCGTCTTGCGGATCGCGTCGAGCAGTCGCGTCTTACCGTGGTCGACGTGACCCATGACGGTCACCACCGGCGGACGCGCGACGAGCATCTCCTCGCCGCCCTCGTTCTCGCCGAAGTCGATGTCGAAGGACTCGAGAAGCTCGCGGTCCTCCTCCTCCGGGCTGACGATCTCGACGACGTAGTTCATCTCTTCGGCGAGCAGCTGCAGCGTCTCGTCGGAGACCGACTGCGTCGCGGTGACCATCTCACCCAGGTTCAGCATGACCTGGACGAGCGACGCCGGGTTGGCGTTGATCTTCTCGGCGAAGTCCGTCAGCGAGGCACCGCGCGACAGGCGAACCGTCGCACCGTTGCCACGCGGCAGCATGATGCCGCCCACCGACGGGGCCTGCATGGCCTCGTACTCCTGACGGCGCTGCCGCTTCGACTTGCGGCCACGACGCGCCGGACCGCCGGGACGGCCGAACGCACCCTGCGTGCCACCACGGCCACCGGGACCGCCGGGACGGCCACCGAAGCCGGGACGACCGCCGAAGCCGCCGCCACCACCGGGACCGCCGCCACCGGGACGACCGGCGAAACCGCCGCCGCCACCCGGACGACCGCCGCCGCCACCACCGGGACGGCCGGCGAAGCCGCCGCCACCACCGGGACGACCGCCGCCACCGGGACGACCGGCACCAGCGGGACCGCGACCGCCGCCGCCACCGGGGCCCGGACGCGGGCCGGCAGCGGGACGCTGCGGCATCATGCCCGGGTTCGGGCGGTTACCGCCGCCGCCACCGGGACGCGGAGCGCCACCGGGAGCCGCGCCCTGCGGACGGGGCATGCCACCGGGGGTCGGACGGGCGCCGCCCTGGCCCTGCGGCCGGGGACCGCCCTGGCCGCCCTGCGGACGCGGGCCGCCGGGGCCGCCCTGGCCACCGGGACGCGGGGCGCCACCGGGACGGGGGGCCTGCGGACGGGCCATGCCCGTGGAGCCGCTGGACGTGAAGGGGTTGTTGCCCGGACGGGGGCCGGACGGACGGGCACCGCCGGGACGGCCGCCCTGGCGGTCGCCACCGGGACGCGGCGCACCGCCGCGGCCCTGACCACCCTGCGCGGGCGCCGGACGGGCCGGACGCGGGCCGGGGGTGGCACCGGGACGGGGAGCCGACGGGCCGGGGGCGGCCGGCGCGGACGGCGGGGCCTGGAACTCGGGCTGCGCGGGCGCGGCCGGAGCGGGCTTGGGGGCCGCCGCGGGCTTCGGAGCCGGCGCGGGGCGCGGGCCCGGGGTCGGGCCTGCGGCGGGAGTGCTCTTGGGGGCCACCGGCGTCACCGGGGCCTCGGGGGTTGCCGGAGCCGCGGGGCCCGGCTTGGGGGCGCCCGGCTTCGGGGCAGCCGGACGAGCCGCCTGCGCCGGCGACGGGGCCGCCGGGGACGGCTTTGCGGGGGCCGACTTGCGCGGCGCCGCGGGCTTGCCAGAGGCGCGGCCACTGCCGCCGCCTGCCTGGAAAGCGTCGGTCAACTTGCGAACAACCGGCGCCTCGATCGTCGAGGACGCCGAACGGACGAATTCACCAAGTTCTTGGAGCTTGGCCATGACGACCTTGCTCTCAACGCCGAACTCCTTGGCGAGTTCGTATACCCGGACCTTAGCCACTTCGCTCCTTCTAGGTCCGGGTTGTCCACCGGACCGTCGCTACTTCATGGGCGTACTCATCGCGTACTCATCGAGTGCTCATCGCAATCTCGACCTACTTCCGACTCGCGAGGTACCTGACCGCACGGTTTTCCGTGCGCTGTGCGTTTTCTTGCTCTGCGTTATTGCAATGGCGGCACTGCTCAACATGCGCCCCGTTCGATGAACCGACGCAATTCAGTCGTGTCGAACGGTCCCCGGCCCCGAAAGGCCCGGGGAAAGGCCCGGCGGCGAACCGCCAGGTCGAGGCAGACCAGTGTCGGGTGCACATAAGCACCCCGGCCGGGCAGCGTACCGCGAGGATCGTGGGCACACTCACCCTCGATCACCACGATGCGCAGCAAATCGCCCTTGGCCGCTCGCTCCCGGCATCCCAGACAGGTGCGCTCAGGGCATGCGCGGGCATGCGTCCGGCCAGACACTGCTTAAGTCTACCTCCCCGCGCCGGCCTCACCCCTGCATGGGGTAATGCCCGAACGGCTGCTCAGAATTCCCGGCGGGCCGCCTCGGCGCCACCCTTTTTCGGTGCGCCGCGACGGCCCGGCGGCTGGTTCAGTCCTGTGGTGCCTGGTGCTCGGTGTCCGGGCGGATGTCGATCCGCCAGCCCGTGAGACGGGCGGCGAGCCGGGCGTTCTGCCCTTCCTTGCCGATGGCCAGTGACAGCTGGTAGTCGGGCACGGTGACCCGGGCGGAACGCGCCGCCAGGTCCACCACCTCGACCTTGCTGACCCGGGCCGGCGACAGCGCGTTCGCCACCAGGTCGGCCGGGTCGTCCGACCAGTCCACGATGTCGATCTTCTCGCCGTGCAGCTCGGCCATGACGGCGCGCACCCGGCCGCCCATCGGGCCGATGCAGGCGCCCTTGGCGTTCAGCCCTGAGCGGGTGGAACGGACCGCGATCTTGGTGCGGTGGCCGGCCTCCCGCGCGATGGCGGCGATCTCCACCGAGCCGTCCGCGATCTCCGGCACCTCCATGGCGAAGAGCTTCTTCACCAGATTGGGGTGGGTACGCGAGAGCGTCACCGACGGGCCGCGTACGCCCTTGACGACGCGCACCACGTAGGAGCGGAGGCGGGTGCCGTGCGCGTAGTCCTCACCGGGGACCTGCTCCTGCACCGGCAGGATCGCCTCGAGCCGGCCGATGTCGACCAGGACGTTCTTCGGGTCCTTGCCCTGCTGCACGACGCCGGTGACGACATCGCCCTCACGCCCGGCGTACTCGCCGAACGTGATCTCCTCCTCGGCGTCCCGCAGCCGCTGCAGGATGACCTGCTTGGCCGTGGTCGCCGCGATCCGCCCGAAACCCGAGGGGGTGTCGTCGAACTCACGCGGCTCCTCGCCCTCCGCGAGGTCCTGCGGGTCTTCCTTCGCCCACACCGTCACATGCCCGGTGCCGCGGTCCAGCTCCACCCGCGCGTGCCGACGGCTGCCGTCGGTGCGGTGGTATGCGATGAGGAGGGCCGACTCGATCGCCTCGACCAGCAGGTCGAACGAGATCTCCTTCTCCCGCACCAAACCCCGCAGGGCACTCATGTCGATATCCACGGCTACGCCTCCTCCTTGTTCTCGTCGATCTTCTCGTCCTGCTGCGCGTCGCGCTTGTCCGACTTCTCGGGCTTCTCGGGCTTACGGCTGAATTCCAGCTCGACCCGCGCCTTGGCGATCTCGTCGAACGCGACCCGCCGGGCGGTCGGCTTACGCCCCTTCACACCCGGCACTTCGAGGTCCAGACCCGCGTCGTCGACGCCGGTGATCCGGGCGACCAGCTCGCCGCCTTCGTGGAGTTGGGCCTTGATGAGGCGGCCTTCGGCGCGGCGGTAGTGCCGCAGCTCGGTCAGCGGCCGGTCGGCGCCGGGCGAGGTCACCTCGAGGGTGTACGGGGCGCCGCCCATCGCATCGGAGTCGTCCAGGACCTGGGAGGCCTCGCGGCTCAGCTCGGCGCACTCGTCCAGCTGGACGCCCTCGTCGGAATCGACCACGATCCTCAGCACCCGCCGCTTGCCCGCCGGTGTCACCTCGATCTCTTCCAGATCCAGGTCTCGCGCGGCGACGAGCGGTTCAAGCAGTCCGCGCAGCCTCTCGCTCTGGGTGGTGCTCATCCGGGTGACTCCTCGGCCGCGTGTGCTGTTGTGGGTAGGTCGCGTGTCGGGTCAAAGCCTATCGGTTCCGGCGGGGTACTGACGATTCCGTGGGTGGTCACGGATACTCTCGCCTGCGGTGATCACATCGGAAGACCCCTGGAAGTGGAACGTGCCGAACGAGGCGCTCACGCGCAGAAGGACCCTGCTGGCCGGCGCCGCCCTCGGGGGCGCGGCCCTGGTGGCGGGCTGCTCCGACGATCCCGGCCCCGGGCGGGCCGAACACTCCTCCGCCGCCGAACGGCTCCGCGGGCGCGCCGCCCGCGACAGCGCGGCGCTGCTGGCGCGCTATGACGCGACGCTGGCCGCGCACCCGGATCTGGCGGCGCGGCTGCGGCCGCTGCGCGCCGAAGTCGCCCGGCATGCCGAGGCGTTCACCGGTGACAAGGCCGGCGACAACAAGAACGGCGGGGCGACCTCGTCCCCCGGCGGCGCGCCCTCCGGCCGTCCTGTGCACCACTCCGGCGCGCCCGCCTCCGGGCCGGCGGTGCCCGAGGACCGGAAGGCGGCGCGTACCGCGCTCGCCGACGCGGAACGGAAGCTGGCCGACGCGCGTACGAAGGCGCTGGCCGACGCGCCGCCGGAGCTGGCCCGGCTGCTCGCCTCGGTGGCGGCGGCGGGCGCGGCGCATGCGTATCTCCTGACGGAGGCCGGGGCGTGAGGCCGGGCGGGCGCGGTGGGAACAGGCCGGGCGGGCGTGGTGGGAACAGGCGAGCCGGGTGTGGTGGGAACAGGCGAGCCGGGTGCGGTGGGAGCCGGCACAGCCCGGCGGGGGCATCGGGAAGCCAGGACATGAGCAGCGAAGGAGCACGCCCCCGATGACGGGAACCACGCGCGACAAGGACCGTGCCCACGACGACGAGCTGACCGCCGTACAGGCGGCGCTGGCCGCCGAGCATGCCGCCGTGTACGGCTACGGCGTGGTCGGCGGGCGGATCGCCGGCGCCCGGCGCGGGGAGGCGCAGGCCGCGTACGACGCGCACCGCGCGCGCCGGGACGCGCTGCGCCGCGCCGTGCTGGACCTGGGCGGCAGGCCGAAGGCCGCGGCCGCCGCGTACGCGCTGCCCTTCCCGGTGCCGGATTCCGCCGCCGCGGCCCGGCTCGCCGCGGAGCTGGAGGACCGGCTGGCCGCCGTCTACGCGGATCTCGTACGGGCCGGCGGGAAGGCACGCCGCAACGAGGCGGCGGCCGCGCTGCGGGAGGCGGCAGTGCGGGCGGTGCGCTGGCGCGGCAGCGGCGTAGCCTTCCCTGGTCTCGTGGAGCGGGCCGCGGCCGGCGCTGCTCCGTCCGGCGCCCCGTCCGGCTTCGCGAGTCCCCCTTCGAACGCGCTCTGAACGACCGGCCGGCCACGGCCACCGCCCCGGCCACGGCCACCGCCCAGGAAAAGGACAGCTCACAGCATGGCAACGGCACCCATCGAACCGCCGCAACGGTTGGTGAGCTCGCTCGGCGGCGATCAGGACGGTCCCGTACGGAGCTGGCTGGAGGGCCTGCCGACGCTGGTTCAGCAGCGTCTGGACGCATGGGAACTGACGCTGGAACGGGTGCACGCCCCCGGTGGCCGCAGCAGTCTGGTCGCGTTCGTACGGCAGCAGGACGGGACGCCGGCGGCGCTGAAACTCCCGGTCCCGGGGCGGGCGTCCGCGCAGGAGGGCGCGGCGCTGACGGTGTGGGACGGCTGGGGCGCGGTGCGGCTGTTGCGGTCCGACGACGCGAGCGGTGCGCTGCTGTTGGAGCGGCTGCGGGCCTCGGTGTCGCTGCGCTCGCTGCCGGAGGCGAAGGCGTTGCTGGAGGCGGCGGGTACGGTGCGCCGACTGTGGGTGCCGCCGGGCGAGGGGCACGCGTTCGCGACGCTGGCGGGCCGCACGGAGGAGGCCGCGGAGGCGCTGCGGAGCGCGGGCGCGGCGGCACCGGCGGCCGGGCCGCTGGTCGACGAGGCGGTGGAGCTGCGCCGTACCCTGCCGGCCGCATCCGAGGAACGGTTCCTGCTGCACGGCGCGTTCCGGCAGGGCAAGGTGCTGGCCGGCGAACGGACGCCGTGGCTGGCGATCGGCCCGGCGCCGGTGGTCGGCGAGCGGGCGTACGACCTGGCGGGTCTGGTGCTGGACCGCTTCGAGGACCTGGTGGCCGGTTCCGGCGCGGCCGCGGCGGCCCGCCGCAGGGTCGCCAAGCTGGCCGACTCCCTGGACGTGGACCGGGACCGGCTGCGCGGCTGGACGCTGTACCGGGCGGTGTGCGCGGGCATACGCGAATCGGCGACCGGCGACCGGCAACGCGGCGAGCTGCTGCTGGAGTTCGCCGCTTGGCTTTAGGGGCGGGGGGCTGGGCCTGGGGGCTTGGGGGGCGGGACCCTTAAGGGTTGGTCGAACAGATCCCCTAGGGGATGCGAAGGCCCCCTGCGGGTCCACAACGCGGCGGGCCGGGCGGCTATTCCCCGGCCGGAGCCTCGGATGCCCGGATGCGCCCGGCGGCGCGTGCGTCGACGCGTTCATCGGCGCGTGCGTCGACACGTTCGTCGACACGTTCGTAGGCGGGTTCATCGTCGCGTTCGTCGACGCGTACGCGAACGGGCCGGCCGGGGTGTTCGTCCCGGCCGGCCCGTCTGTAACGGCGTTACCGGCGCTACCGGCGTTGCTCGTGTGGCGGTATTACGCGCTGAGGCGTGCCACCGCCTCCTCGACCGTCAGTTCCTCGCGCTCGCCGGTGCGGCGGTCCTTGACCTCGACGACGCCCTCGGCGGCGCGGCGGCCGGCGACGACGATGGTCGGCACGCCGAGCAGCTCCGCGTCGGTGAACTTCACACCGGGCGAGACGCCGGCCCGGTCGTCGACGAGGACCCGCACGCCAGCGGCACCGAGCTGTTCGCCGATCTCCAGGGCGAGTTCGGTCTGCTTGGCCTTGCCGGCGGCGACGACATGCACATCCGCCGGGGCGATCTCGCGGGGCCAGCAGAGGCCGGACTCGTCGTGGGTCTGCTCCGCCAGGGCGGCCACCGCACGCGAGACGCCGATGCCGTACGAACCCATGGTGACCCGGACGGGCTTGCCGTTCTGGCCGAGCACGTCGAGCTCGAAGGCGTCCGCGTACTTGCGTCCCAGCTGGAAGATGTGGCCGATCTCGATGGCGCGGTCGATGCGCAGGCCGGCGCCGCAGTTCGGGCAGGGGTCACCGGGCTCGACGACGACCACGTCCAGGTAGTCGTCGACCTCGAAGTCGCGGCCTGTAACGACGTTACGGGCGTGCTTGCCCTCCTTGTTGGCGCCGGTGATCCAGTCGGTGCCGGCGGCGATGCGCGGGTCGGCGATGTAGCGGAACGCCTTGCCGGCCAGGCCCTGCGGGCCGACATAGCCGCGGACCAGCTCGGGGCGGTCGACGAAGTCCTCGGCGGTGACCAGCTCGACGACGGCCGGCGCCAGGTGCTCGCCCAGCTTGCCCATGTCCACCTCGCGGTCGCCGGGCACGCCCACCGCGACGATCTCGCCGTCGACCTTGACCAGGAGGTTCTTCAGCGTGGCGGACGCCGGTACGCCGAGGTGCGCGGCGAGCGCCTCGATGGTCGGGGTGTCGGGGGTGTCCAGCTCCTCGATCTCGCCGACGGCCGAGCCGTCCACCGGCGCCACCTTGGCCGTGACGGCCTCGGTGTTCGCGGCGTAGTCGCACTCGGGGCAGTCCACGAAGGTGTCCTCGCCGGCCGCGGCGGGGGCCAGGAACTCCTCGGAGGCGGAGCCGCCCATCGCACCGGAGACGGCGGAGACGATGCGGTAGTCCAGGCCGAGGCGCTCGAAGATCCGCTGGTAGGCCTGGCGGTGCAGGCCGTAGGACTCGGCCAGGCCCTCGTCGGTGGTGTCGAAGCTGTACGAGTCCTTCATCTGGAACTCGCGGCCGCGCAGCACGCCGGAGCGGGGACGGGCCTCGTCGCGGTACTTGGTCTGGATCTGGTAGAGGATCACCGGCAGGTCCTTGTAGGACGTGCACTGGTCCTTGACCGTGAGGGTGAAGATCTCTTCGTGCGTGGGGCCGAGGAGGTAGTCGGCGCCCTTGCGGTCCTTGAGGCGGAAGAGGAGGTCGCCGTACTCCTCCCAGCGGCCGCTGGCCTCGTAGGGCTCCTTGGGCAGCAGGGCCGGGAGCAGGACTTCCTGGCCGCCGATGGCGTCCATTTCCTCGCGCACGACGCGGGAGACGTTCTCCAGGACCTTCTTGCCCAGCGGCAGCCAGGTCCAGATGCCGGCGGAGGAACGGCGGACGTACCCGGCGCGGACGAGCAGCTTGTGGCTTGCGGTCTCGGCGTCGGCCGGGTCGTCGCGCAGCGTCTTGATCATCAAGCGGGACATGCGCTGGACCTGTGCGGCGTTGGCCATGGGAGTTTCTCCTGCGTAAGAAAGGTGACTCACAGGAGGTTAGCGGGTTCGCCGCACTGGGCGTGAACGGGTTCTTCGCGGCGCCTGGCCCGAGCCGATGGGGGTGCCCGTACGGCGCCGCGGCCCGCACCCCCTCAGCGCCGTTTCAGGGGCAGCGGTGCGCCCATGACCGCGTACGGAATGGGCGCGCTGGGGAACAGCACCCGGCGGGCGATGTCCATGTAGCCCAGGGAGCGGTAGAGGGCGCGGGCCGGGCTTTCGGTGTCGATGGCGGAGAGGATGCTGCGGGGTTCGGTGGCCTCGTCGGTGATGCGGGTGATCAGGGTCCGGCCGATGCCCCGGTTCTGGTAGGCGGGGTGGACGTGCAGCTCGGTGATGACGAAGGAGCCGTCGAGCCAGTGGTCGAGGCCCTCGCCGCGCAGATAGGGCTCGACGACGGTGGACCACCAGTGGGCGCGGTCGTTGGGCATGCCGTAGACGAAGCCGATGAGCCGGCCGGCGGGGGTGGTCGCGCCGAGCGCGCGGGCGCCGGGGCAGCCGAGGTGGCGCAGGATGATGTGCCGGCGGACGGCGATCTCGTCGTCGGTCAGTCCGAAGGCGAGCGCTTGGACGGCGAGTGCGTCGTCCACGCGGGCAGCGAGATCGAGGGGGCCGACCGCGACGTCATCCATGGTCGGAGCGTACAAGGCGGCAGGTGACATCGGTGGCGGGTCAGAAGAGAACGCTCATGAACGCGCCGACTTCCTTGAAGCCCACCCGGCGGTAGGAGGCGCGGGCGGCGGTGTTGTAGTCGTTGACGTAGAGGCTGACGACGGGGGCGACATCGCTGAGCGCGTAGCGCAGTACGGCGGCCATACCGGTCTCGGACAGGCCCTTGCCGCGGTAGGCGGGGTCGACCCAGACGCCCTGGATCTGGCAGGCGTGCGGGGTGGCGGCGCCGATCTCGGCCTTGAAGACGACCTTGCCGTCCTCGATGCGGGCGAAGGACCGGCCGGAGCCGACGAGTTCGGCGACCCGTGCCTGGTAGAGGAGTCCGCCGTCGCCGGCCATCGGGGAGATGCCGACCTCTTCGGTGAACATGGCCACGCACGCGGGCATGATCACGTCCATCTCGTTCTTGCGGATCCGGCGCACGTACGGGTCGGGCGCGATCTCCGTGGACGGCGAGCTGGTGACCATCAGGGGCTGGTGGGCGCGGACCTCGCGGGCCGGTCCCCAGTGGGGTTCCAGCAGCTCCCACAGCTCGGCGGTGGGGCCTGCCGGGCCGACGATGGAGGAGCAGCGGCGGCCCTGGCGGCGGGCGCGCTCGGCGAAGCCGCGGACGGCCTCGGGGGTGGCGCAGACGGGGACGAGGTTGGCGCCGGCGTAGCAGAGGGATTCCAGTCGGCCGCCGACGTACCAGCCCCACATCTCGCCGCCGAGCCGCCAGGGGTCGAGGCCGGCGATCTGGACGCGGGCGGCGACGAAGGCATTGGCGACCGGTTCGCGGTCCAGGACCGCGAGGGCGTCGTCGAGCTCCCCGGGCTCGAGGACCTTGATGGTGGTGGTCGTCAGCACGTGTCGGAATGCCTCACCGGTGCGGGCCTGGGAGGCCAGGCGGGAGCAGGTCTTGGCACTTTACCTCCACCTGCGCGGGAGCACCCGGGGCCCGCTGCGGGCGGCTTCGTCGGGGATGCGCGCGAGCCCCGCGGCCCGGGGCGGGCGGCGGGGCTCGGCGGCGGTGCGGTGGGTCAGCCGGCGATGGCGACGGTCGGCTCGCCGGAGGCCACGCCGTCCTTCTCCATCTGCTCGGCGATCTTCATGGCCTCTTCGATCAGGGTCTCGACGATCTTCGATTCGGGGACGGTCTTGATGACCTCGCCCTTGACGAAGATCTGGCCCTTGCCGTTGCCGGAGGCGACGCCGAGGTCGGCCTCGCGGGCCTCGCCGGGGCCGTTGACGACGCAGCCCATGACAGCGACGCGCAGCGGCACCTCCATGCCGTCCAGGCCCGCGGTGACCTCGTCGGCGAGCTTGTAGACGTCGACCTGGGCGCGGCCGCAGGACGGGCAGGAGACGATCTCCAGCCGGCGCTGGCGGAGGTTGAGCGACTCCAGGATGGAGATGCCGACCTTGACCTCTTCGGCGGGCGGCGCGGAGAGGGAGACCCGGATGGTGTCGCCGATGCCCTCGGAGAGCAGGGCGCCGAAGGCGACGGCGGACTTGATGGTGCCCTGGAAGGCCGGGCCCGCCTCGGTGACGCCGAGGTGGAGCGGGTAGTCGCACTGGGCGGCGAGCTGGCGGTAGGCGTTGACCATCACGACCGGGTCGTTGTGCTTGACCGAGATCTTGATGTCGCGGAAGCCGTGCTCCTCGAAGAGGGACGCCTCCCACAGGGCGGACTCGACGAGCGCCTCGGGGGTGGCCTTGCCGTACTTCTGGAGCAGCCGGCGGTCCAGGGAGCCGGCGTTGACGCCGATCCGGATGGGGGTGCCGGCGTCGGCGGCCGCCTTGGCGATCTCCTTGACCTTGTCGTCGAACTGCTTGATGTTGCCGGGGTTGACGCGGACCGCGGCGCAGCCGGCGTCGATGGCGGCGAAGACGTACTTCGGCTGGAAGTGGATGTCCGCGATCACCGGGATCTGGGACTTCCTGGCGATGACGGGAAGGGCGTCGGCGTCGTCCTGGGTCGGGCAGGCGACCCGGACGATCTGGCAGCCGGAGGCGGTCAGCTCGGCGATCTGCTGGAGCGTGGCGCCGATGTCCGAGGTGCGTGTGGTCGTCATCGACTGCACCGAGACCGGTGCGTCTCCGCCCACGGCGACCGTACCGACCTGGATCTTGCGGCTGACCCGGCGGTCGGCGAGCTTGGTCGGTACGTCCGGCATTCCCAGTGAAATGGCAGTCATCTGGCGAGCAACCCCAAGGTGTGGATCTAGGTCCCGGCTTCGGCGGGCTCCGGCCTCCGAGATTACGGCACGGAGATTGCCAGGGGCACATCGAGCCCGCGCGGCCCCTCAAACGGAGGTGGCCGGGCACCCATGTGCGCTCACGGGTACCCGGCCGGGGCTTTTGGCCCGCTATGTCAGCTTCACCGGATTCACCACGTCCGCGACCAGCACCAGCAGCGTGAAGCAGATGAAGATCCCGGCGACGACATAGGCGACCGGCATCAGCTTGGCGACGTCGAAGGGACCGGGGTCGGGGCGTCGGACGATCTTGGCGAAGGCCCGGCGGATCGACTCCCACACGGCGCCGGCGATGTGCCCGCCGTCCAGCGGCAGCAGCGGCAGCATGTTGAACAGGAACAGCGAGAGGTTGAATCCTGCGACCAGGAAGAGCATGGTCGCGACCCGCTGCTCCGGCGGGATGTCCAGGGAGAAGACCTCGCCGCCGACCCGGGCCGCGCCGACCACACCCATCGGGGAGTCCTGCTTGCGTTCGCCGCCGTTGAAGGCCGCGTCCCACAGGTCGGGGACCTTGGCGGGCAGGTTGACCAGCGATTCGACGCCCTGCTGGACCATGTTGCCCATGCGGTCCACGGACTGGCCGAAGGTCTGCGGGACGACGCCGCTGGCCGGGGTGAAGCCGAGGAATCCGGCGGTGACGTACTCGCCGGGGACATAGCCGCCGTGGCCGTCGGTCTTGGCGACCTTGTTCTCGATCAGGTCGGCGTGCAGGGTCTGCCGGGCGCCGTGCCGTTCGATGACGATCGTGGCAGGTCCGGTGGTGTCGCGGATCTGCTGCTGGAGGGTGCCCCAGTCCGGGACGGCCCGGCCGTTGAACGAGAGGATCTTGTCGCCGGCCCGCAGCCCGGCGGCCTTGGCCGGGGAGTCCTTGGCGTCGCCGGGGCATTTGTCGGTCTTGGCGGCGGCCGAGATGACGCAGTCCGAGACCGAGCCGACCTGGGTCGTCTGGGTGTTGATCCCGAAGCCCATCAGGACGCTCATGAAGATCACGACCGCGAGGATCAGGTTCATGAACGGCCCGGCGAACATCACGATGATGCGCTTCCAGGGCTTGCGGGTGTAGAACAGCCGCTTCTCGTCGCCGGGCTGGAGCTCCTCGAAGGCCGCCGAGCGGGCGTCCTCGATCATTCCGCGGAACGGCGAGGAGGAGCGGGCCTGGAGCTTCCCGTCGTCGCCGGGCGGGAACATGCCGATCATGCGGATGTAGCCGCCGAGCGGGATGGCCTTGATGCCGTACTCGGTGTCGCCCTTCTTACGGGAGAAGAGCGTCGGCCCGAAACCCACCATGTACTGCGGCACCCGGATGCCGAAGAGCTTGGCCGTGGAGAGATGGCCGAGCTCGTGCCAGGCGATGGAGAACAGCAGGCCGACGACGAAGACGACTATGCCGAGGATGGTCATCCAGGTCGTCATGCGCGCACCTCCGAAGGTGTACGTGCCGCACGGGCGGCCAGTTCGCGGGCGCGGGCGCGCGCCCAGGTTTCCGCCTCCAGGACGTCCGCGACGGTCAGGGAGGTTCCCTGTGCGGGCGTGCCGTGCTCGGCGACCACTTCGGCGACCGTATCCACAATCCCGGTGAATGGCAGCCCACCCTTGAGGAACGCGTCCACGCATTCCTCGTTCGCCGCGTTGAAGACGGCGGGGGCGGTGCCGCCCAGATCACCTACGTGGCAGGCCAGCGGGACGGACGGGAAGGCTTCCGCGTCCAGCGGGAAGAACTCCCAGGTCTGCGCCTTCGTCCAGTCGATGCCGGGCGCGGCGTCCGGGACCCGGTCGGGCCAGCCGAGGCCGAGCGCGATCGGCATCCGCATGTCGGGCGGGCTGGCCTGGGCGAGGGTCGAGCCGTCGGTGAACTCCACCATCGAGTGGATGTAGGACTGCGGATGGACGACGACCTCGATGCGGTCGAAGGGGACGTCGTAGAGCAGATGCGCCTCGATGACCTCCAGGCCCTTGTTGACCAGGGTCGCGGAGTTGATGGTGATGACGGGGCCCATCGCCCAGGTGGGGTGGGCCAGCGCCTGCTCGGGCGTCACCTCGGCCAGCTCGCGCTTCGTACGGCCGCGGAACGGGCCGCCGGAGGCGGTGACGACGAGCTTGCGCACCTCTTCGCGGGCGCCGCCGGCCAGCGCCTGGAAGAGCGCGGAGTGCTCGGAGTCGACGGGGATGATCTGGCCGGGCTTGGCGAGGGCCTTGACCAGCGGCCCGCCGACGATCAGGGACTCCTTGTTGGCGAGGGCGAGCGCCCGGCCGGCCGTGAGGGCGGCGAGGGTGGGGGCGAGGCCGATGGAGCCGGTGATGCCGTTGAGGACGGTGTGGCAGGGCGAGGCGGCGAGTTCGGTGGCCGCGTCGGGGCCCGCCAGGATCTCGGGCAGCGGCTCTCCCGTCCCGTAGCGCGCGGTCAGCGCCTCGCGCAGCGCGGGCACCGCGTCCTCGCGGGCCACCGCGACGGTGCGGACCCGCAGCCGGTGCGCCTGCTCGGCGAGCAGTTCGACCCGGCCGCCGGCCGCGGAGAGCGCGGTCACACGGAAGCGGCCGGGGTTGCGCAGCACGAGGTCGATCGCCTGGGTGCCGATCGAGCCGGTCGAGCCGAGGATCACGACCTCACGCGGGCCGCCGGGATCGCCGGGGGCCGGATCGAAGCGCAGGTGCGGGTGGGCGAGGGAGTCCGTCATGTGGTCCATTGTGGCCGGTCGGCGGGGCGCTCCGGGCACCGAGTCGGCGACGCGATGATCACGAGCGGCTCACGTTTTCGCCGCCGGGGCGGGGCGGCTCGTACGGGCGGCGGTGCGTGTGCCCGTACGAGGCGCCCGTGGGAGACCTCGTGGAGCCGGCCTGCGGCCCTCAGCGGATGGGCCGGTGCACATTGTCCTTCGCGCTCGGGCCCGGGGTGGCGTCGGCGATCCAGGGGCCGTCGCCGCTGGGGTCGACGACGCCCTCCTCCAGCCAGGTGTAGCTGCCGTCGAGGACCCCGGAGACGACCTTCCGGTCGACGCTGTCGGTGTTGGTCCACAGGCGTGCGAAGAGTTCCTCGACGCGGATCCGGGACTGGCGGCAGAAGGCGTCGGCGAGCTGGTGCGCCTCGCGGCCGTGCTCACCGGTGATCCGCAGATGCTCGGCCCGTACGCAGGCCGCGCTCATGGCGAAGAGTTCGGCGCCGATGTCGACGATCCGGCCGAGGAAGCCCTGTTTGGTCTCCATCCGGCCCTGCCACCGGGACATCGCGTAGAAGGTGGACCTGGCGAGCTTGCGTGCGGACCGTTCGACATAGCGCAGATGCCCCGCCAGGTCGCCGAACTCCTGGTAGGTGCGCGGAAGTTGACCCGGTCCGGTGACGAGCTTGGGCAGCCAGCGGGCGTAGAACCCGCCGGCCTTGGCCGCCGCCCGGCCCTTGTCGGCGAGGCTCTTGTCGGGGTCGATGAGGTCACCGGCGACCGACAGATGGGCGTCCACCGCCTCCCGCGCGATCAACAGATGCATGATCTCCGTCGAGCCCTCGAAGATCCGGTTGATCCGCAGATCGCGCAGCAGCTGTTCGGCAGGGACGGCGCGTTCGCCGCGGGCGGCCAGGGAGGCGGCGGTCTCGAAGCCGCGGCCGCCGCGGATCTGCACCAGCTCGTCCGCGATCAGACAGCCCATCTCGGAGCCGAAGAGCTTGGCGAGGGCCGCCTCGATACGGATGTCGTTGCGGTTCTCGTCGGCCATCTGGGAGGAGAGGTCGACGACGGCTTCGAGGGCGAAGGTGGTCGCGGCGATGAAGGAGATCTTGGTGCCGACGGCCTCGTGCCGGGCGATCGGCTTGCCCCACTGCTCACGGGCCGCGGACCACTCGCGGGCGATCTTCAAGGACCACTTGCCCGCGCCGACGCACATCGCGGGCAGCGAGAGCCGGCCGGTGTTGAGCGTGGTCAGGGCGATCTTCAGGCCCGCGCCCTCGGGGCCGATACGGTGCCCGGCGGGGACCCGTACCTGGTGGAAGCGGGTCACCCCGTTCTCCAGGCCGCGCAGGCCCATGAACGCGTTGCGGTTCTCGACGGTGATGCCGGGCGAGTCCGCCTCGACGACGAAGGCGGTGATGCCGCCCTTGTGGCCGTCGGAGGCGGGCACCCGGGCCATGACCACCAGCAGATCGGCGACGACCCCGTTGGTGGTCCACAGCTTCACGCCGTCCAGTACGTAGCCGTCGCCGTCCGGGACGGCGGTGGTCGCCAGCCGGGCCGGGTCGGAGCCCACGTCCGGCTCGGTCAGCAGGAACGCGGAGATGTCCGTACGGGCACAGCGCGGCAGGAAGGTGTCCTTCTGCTCCTGGGTGCCGAAGATCTTCAGCGGCTGCGGTACGCCGATCGACTGATGTGCCGACAGCAGCGCGCCGATGGCGGGGCTGGCGGAACCGACCAGGGAGAGCGCCCTGTTGTAGTAGACCTGGGTCAGGCCGAGGCCGCCGTACCTCGTGTCGATCTTCATGCCCAACGCGCCGAGTTCCTTGAGCCCGTTGATCGTCTCGTCCGGGATCTGGCCCTCGCGCTCGATGCGGGCGCTGTCGATCTTCGTGTCGCAGAACTCGCGCAGGGTGGCCAGGAACTTCTCCCCGCGGCGCACGTCGTCCGCCGCCGGGGTGGGGTGCGGATGGATGAGGTCGAGCCTGAAGCGCCCCAGGAACAGTTCCTTGGCGAAGCTGGGCTTACGCCAGTCCTGCTCACGGGCCGCCTCGGCGACCTGCCGCGCCTCGCGCTCGGAAACCTTTCGGATGGACGGAGCGGTCATCAGGAGCTCACCTCACCGCGGATCGGGAGTGCTGCACCGGCAGGCCGGTCGGCTACCGGTCAGTGCTACTTGTGAGGGTTCCCGATCCACGCGGGTTGCACCAGTGGTGGCGCGGGGCTGCGGCGGCGAGGGTGCGAATACCCGCCACGAGTGGTAGGCGGGCCCTGTGCCGGGGGGAGAACGGGGGACGCGGCGCGCTCCGGAACAGGGTGCCGGAGCGCGCCGCGACCGGGGCCGGCGCCGGGGGGTGCGTCGGCCGGGGGCCTGGCGGGCGGTACGGCCCAAGGGACGGCCGTCGCTGTCCACCGGTCCAGGCCGGTCGGCTGGTGCCGCGGTCGCCCGCGGCACCGGTGACTCCTACAGGTCAAGGCCCGTGAGGACCATGACCCGCTCGTACGTGTAGTCCTCCATCGCGAAGCGGACGCCCTCGCGGCCGACGCCGGACTGCTTGGCGCCGCCGTACGGCATCTGGTCGGCGCGGTAGGACGGCACATCGCCGATGATCACGCCGCCGACCTCCAGCGCGCGGTGCGCACGGAACGCGGTCTGCACGTCGTGCGTGAACACACCCGCCTGGAGGCCGTACTTGGAGTCGTTGACGGCGTCGAACGCCGCGGCCTCGCCGTCGACCTTGGTGACCGTGAGCACCGGGCCGAAGACCTCCTCGCAGGCCAGCGTCGTGTCGGCGGGCACATCGGCGAGCACGGTCGGCGCGTACGAGGCACCGTCCCGCTTGCCGCCCGCGAGCAGCTTCGCGCCGCGGTCCACGGCCTCGTCCACCCAGGCCTCGACGCGCTTGGCGGCGTCCTCGCTGACCAGCGGGCCGACCTCGGTCGCATCGTCGGACGGGTCGCCGGTGACCTGCGCACCGACCGCCTCGACGATCTTCGGCACCAGCCGGTCGTAGACGGAGGCGTCCGCGATCACCCGCTGCACCGAGATGCAGGACTGGCCGCCCTGGTAGTTGGAGAAGGTGGCGATGCGCTGCGCCGCCCAGTCCAGGTCCGCCTCGGAGGAGAAGTCCGGCAGGACGACGGCCGCGCCGTTGCCGCCGAGCTCCAGGGTGCAGTGCTTGCGCGGCACCGAGTCGAGGATCGCGTAGCCGACCTTCTCGGAGCCGGTGAAGGAGACGACCGGCAGCCGCTCGTCCTGGACCAGGGCCTCCATCCGGTCGTTGGGCACCGGGAGGATCGACCAGGAACCGGCCGGCAGCTCGGTCTCGGCGAGCAGCTCGCCGAGGATCAGGCCGGAGAGCGGGGTGGCCGGGGCCGGCTTGAGGAGGATCGGGGCGCCGGCCGCGATGGCCGGGGCGATCTTGTGGGCGCACAGGTTCAGCGGGAAGTTGAACGGCGCGATGCCCAGGACCGTGCCGCGCGGGATGCGGCGGGTCAGCGCGAGCCGGCCGACGCCGCCCGCGTCGGTGTCCAGTCGCTGCGCCTCTCCGCCGTTGAAGCGGCGTGCCTCCTCGGCCGCGAAGCGGAACACGGAGATGGCGCGGCCGACCTCGCCGCGCGCCCACTTCATGGGCTTGCCGTTCTCCGCGGAGATCAGCCGGGCGATCTCCTCCGTACGCTCCACCAGCCGGCGATGTACGTGGTCCAGGGCGGCTGCCCGGACATGGGCCGGCGTCGCGGCGAGCTCGGCCTGCACGGCGACGGAGGCCTCGATGGCCTCCTCGACCTGGGCCTCGGTGGGGACGCTCACCGTGCCGACGAGACGTCCGTCCCAGGGGGAGGTGACATCGAAGGTGGCCTCGCCGGTGGCCTTGCGGCCGGCGAGCCAAAAGGCGGTGGGGGCTGCAGCAGTGTTCGGCACAGTGGATCCCGGCCCTTCCGAAATGGTGGGTGGTGCGCATGGCTCTGGGAGCGGCTGCGTTTTCTGCCCCCACCGTAGGGGCGCGAGCCTCCGGTGGCGTTTGTCCGAAGCGGCGTAATCCGTCCGCGTGTCTCTCCGCGGTGGAGGAGGCGTGCGGTCTCCCCGCCCTCTCTCACTCCACTCCTGTCTCCCTCACTCCTCCCCCGCCGTTCTCACTCCCCCGGTGGCGCCGAGCTGGCCTTGAGGGCCAGCCACAGCTCCATCCGCACGTCCGCGTCGTCCAGGGAGCGGCCCAGGATCTCCTCCACCCGCCGCATCCGGTAGCGCAGGGTGTGGCGGTGTACGCCCAGGTCGGCGGCGGCCGCGTCCCACTGCCCGTGCCGGGACAGCCAGGCGCGCAGCGAGGCGACCAGATCGCCGCGGCCGGTGGCGTCATGCTCGCGCAGCGCGCGCAGCAGCCCGTCGGCGAAGGCGCGTACGGCGTCGTCGGCGAGCAGCGGCAGCACGGATCCCGCCGCCACGTCCTCGTGCTCCACCAGCGCGCCGCCGCGCCTACGGGCCACCGAGAGCGCCTGTTCCGCCTGGCGGTGGGCGGTCGCGGCGGAGGCGGGGCCGGTCGACGCGGACAGCCCCACGGCGAGCCCCTCGGCGCCGCGCCCCGCCTCCGCGCGGCCGCGCCCCGCCTCCGCGCGGCCGCGGCCCC
>NZ_SUMB01000020.1 GCF_005048155.1 Streptomyces piniterrae | reverse complement strand
CGCCGGCGGCCCGGCGGGCGGCGGCCCGGCCGGCGGGGGGCTGGGTGCCGGGGCCCGTGGCGCCGCCCGCTTCGGGGGCCGCTGCCTGGCGGGGCAGCAGGCCGCGCGGGACGGCCAGGGGCTTGAGGTCGTACGCGTTCTTCGGTGGTGTGGTGGTGCCCGGGCTCCGGCCGCGACGACTGCGCGCGGCGCGGTGGCTGCTCTGCGAATGACTCACGACGCTCCACATGCCACAGATGGCCTTGACGCGCCGGAATGTAGCGGAGCGGAGGTGACTCTCCAAAGTCGACCCGCTACGGAACGTGCACGCGCCGGTGCGGCGGGGCGCCTCCGCGGCGGGGTCAGTAGTCGAAGGCGCGCGCCGTGTTCGCCGCGACGGCGGTGGCCAGTGCGTCCTCCGTCATGCCCTTGACCTCGGCCATCGCCCGCAGGATGAGCGGGATGAGGTAGGGCGCGTTCGGTCGTCCGCGGTAGGGCGCGGGGGTCAGGAAGGGGGCGTCGGTCTCGACGAGCACCAGTTCGGGCGGGGCAACGGCGAGCGCATCGCGCAGCGGCTGGGCGTTCTTGAAGGTGATGTTCCCGGCGAAGGACAGGAAGTAGCCGGCCTCCGCGCAGATCTTGGCCATCGCGGCGTCGCCGGAGAAGCAGTGGAAGACGACCCGCTCGGGCGCGCCCTCCTCGCGCAGGATCCGCAGCACGTCGTCGTGGGCCTCCCGGTCGTGGATGACCAGGGCCTTGCCGTGCCGTTTGGCGATCTCGATGTGGGCGCGGAAGGACCGCTGCTGGGCGGCCATGCCGTCGGGGCCGGTGCGGAAGTGGTCCAGGCCGGTCTCGCCGACGCCGCGGACGTGCGGGAGGGCGGCCAGCGCGTCGATCCCGTCGAGGGCGGCATCGAGCGCGGCGTCGCCGCCGGCTTCCCTGGCGCCCTGGCGCGACCAGCCGTCGGGGTCGCCGAGGACGATCCGCGGGGCTTCGTTGGGGTGCAGGGCGACCGTGGCGTGCACGCTGTCGTACGCGGCGGCGGTCTCCGCGGCCCACCGGGAGCCGGCCAGGTCGCAGCCCACCTGGACCACGGTCGTGACGCCGACCGAGGCCGCCTTGGCGAGCGACTCCTCGACGGTGCCGCCCTGCATGTCCAGGTGGGTGTGCGAATCCGCCACCGGCACCCGAAGCGGTTCGGGCAGCGGCGGCGGCGTGTCCCTCTCGTTCTTGGCCATGGCCGCGATCCTACGAGGACCGCGGCCCGGGGCTCACCTGCGGTGGTTCTGGAAGGGATGCAGCAAATCGGAGAGGTGCCAGTGATGGCGCCCGGTGTCCTCGGCGGTACTGCCGGTGTTTTCCCCGGCGGCTTCCCCGACCACCGGCTCGCCGTTCTTCTTGGTGTGGTTCTTGGCGGGCCCACCGCCCTGTCGCTGGTGCATGTTCGCGATCGCGTTGGAGACCATCGAGACCTGGCCGGAGCGCATGATGCGCACGACGGTCGCACCGCAGTTCAGACAGGTGGGCCGGGTCAACGGGGACGGGACTCGCTCGCCCTCCGCGTAATAGACGACATGCATGGACCCGGTGGCGTCGACCTGATGCTCGATCTCGTACGACTGCTCCCAGCCATGGCCGCATTTCATGCACGCGAAGGCGTAGGCCTCGCGGGCCGCGGGCTCGGACGGGGGTATGGGGTGGGCGCCACTCGTAGCGGTGCTGGGTGTTTGCGCGATTTCGCTCATTGCCGCTCCTCTTGTCCGCTGGACAAGGTCTCCGGGGACCGAACGTCCCTCCCCTAGGGAACGCCTTTCCCGGCCATGGCGCAGCTGAGCTACGGGCTATTGGCCCAGATTTGGCAGCTTGTAGGAAAAGCACCCCGTGGCGCGCTCCCTCGCTTTACCTTCCAGGCTAGTCATTTACCTTCCGATGAGTCGGTTGTGCCCTTTGACGAGGGACCACTGCATTTCGAGGGGGCGTTTGGTCACGCGTTCTTTGAGGCGTTCTTTGCGGCGACCACCGCATCGAAAACCTCCCGCTTGGGTAGCCCGGCGTCCGCCGCGACCGCCGCGATGGCCTCTTTGCGCCTCTCCCCCGCCTCCTCGCGCACCTTCACCCGGCGCACCAGTTCTTCCGGGCCCAGATCCTGCGGTCCTGCCTCCGGGGCGCCCTCGACGACGATGGTGATCTCGCCGCGTACGCCCTCGGCCGCCCAGGGCGCGAGCTCGCCCAGCGGCCCGCGCTTGACCTCCTCGTACGTCTTGGTCAGCTCGCGGCAGACGGCGGCCCGCCGGTCCGCGCCGAAGACCTCGGCCATCGCGGCGAGGGTGTCGTCCAGCCGGTGCGGCGCCTCGAAATAGACCAGGGTGCGCCGCTCGTCGGCGACCTCGCGCAGCCGGGCCAGCCGCTCGCCGGCCTTGCGGGGCGGGAATCCCTCGAAGCAGAAGCGGTCCACCGGCAGTCCGGACACGGCGAGGGCGGTGAGCACCGCGCTGGGGCCCGGGACCGCGGTGACCTTGATGCCGCGTTCGACGGCGGCGGCGACCAGGCGGTAGCCGGGGTCGGAGACGGACGGCATCCCGGCGTCGGTGACCAGCAGCACCCGCGCCCCGCCGGCCAGCGCGTCGGCCAGCTCGGGCGTCCGGGCCGCTTCGTTGCCCTCGAAGTACGACACCACCCGCCCGGTCGGGGTCACCTCCAGCGCCTGGGTCAGCCGGCGCAGCCGCCGGGTGTCCTCGGCGGCGATCACATCGGCGGCGGCCAGCTCGGTGGCGAGCCGCGGCGGGGCGTCCGCGATCTCCCCGATGGGCGTCCCTGCAAGTACCAGCGTTCCAGTCACACCCCCATCCTCCCAGGGAGCCCCCGCCGCCCGACGCGCCCGCCCGTCGCCCGTCGCCCGACCTCCGCCCCCAGAACGGCGCCACGCGCCGACCGCCCATGCGGCGCAGGGCGCGGTATCCACAGGCGGCTTCCCTACGATGGGCCGGGTGACGAGTGACACCACCGCGACCGACGCCGCCCACCGCGCCCCGGAGCCGGCCTTCCGGCCCCCCATGTGGCAGCGACGGCTGCGCCGCTTCGGCTATGTCGGCCACCCGCAGGCCGATGTCCGGGCGCGGCTGGTGCCCGCCTTCCCCGAACCGGCGACCCGGCTGTGGGCGGTGTTCGGCGCCGGCCCGCACACCGCGGCGCGGGCCGCGCGCTGGGCGGGCTGGGTGGGGCCGCTGCTGGTGGCGCTGTTCGCCGGGGTGCTGCGGTTCTGGAACCTGGGCAGCCCGCGCAAGGTGATATTCGACGAGACGTACTACCCCAAGGACGCCTGGTCGCTGCTGCAGTACGGCTACGAGGGCACCTGGGCCAAGAACGCCAACGACGCGCTGCTGTCCCACCCGCCGAAGATCCTGCTGACGCCCGACCACTCGTACGTCGTGCATCCGCCGATGGGCAAGTGGCTGATCGCGGGCGGCGAGTGGCTGTTCGGGATGAACCCCTTCGGCTGGCGGTTCACCGTGGCGCTGCTCGGCACGCTGTCGGTGTTCCTGATCTGCCGTATCGGCCGGCGGCTGCTGCGCTCCACCGCCCTGGGCTGCCTGGCCGGCGCACTGCTGGCGGTCGACGGGCTGCATTTCGTGATGAGCCGCACCGCCCTCCTCGACCTGATCGTCATGTTCTGGGTGGTGGCCGCCTTCGGCTGTCTCCTGGTGGACCGGGACCGCACCAGGGCCCGGCTGGCGGCGGCCCTGCCGGTCGGCTCGGACGGTCTGACGCGGCCGGACGCGGCGGTCGGTGACCGGCTGGGGCTGGGCTGGCGGCCGTGGCGGATCGCGGCCGGGCTGTGCCTGGGCCTGTCCGCCGCCACCAAGTGGAACGGCCTGTACTACCTCGCGGCGTTCGCCCTGATGTCGGTGCTCTGGGACATGGCGGCACGCCGTACGGCCGGTGCGGCGCGCCCCTTCCGCTCGACGGTCCGACGCGACGTCCTGCCCGCCTTCGGGTCCACCGTCGTCGTCGCGCTCGCCGCCTACCTGGCGTCCTGGTCCGGCTGGCTCGCCACCAAGGGCGGCTACTACCGCGACTGGGCGACCACCCCCGAGGGCAGCACCGGCTCCTGGACCTGGCTCCCGGACTGGCTGCGCAGCCTGTGGCACTACCAGACCGAGGTCTACTCCTTCCACACCGGACTGACCACGCCCCACACCTACCAGTCCAACCCGTGGAGCTGGCTGGTCCTGGGCCGCCCCGTCTCGTACTTCTACGAGGACCCCAAGGCCGGCCAGGACGGCTGCACGGCGGCCGAGGGCTGCGCCCGCGAGGTCCTGGCCCTCGGCACCCCGCTGCTGTGGTGGGCGTCCTGCTTCGCCCTGCTGTACGTCCTCTACCGCTGGCTGTTCAGGCGGGACTGGCGGGCCGGCGCCATCGCCTGCGGCATCGCGGCCGGCTATCTCCCCTGGTTCCTCTACCAGGAACGGACGATCTTCCTCTTCTACGCGGTGGTGTTCGTCCCGTTCCTGTGCCTGGCCCTGGCCGTGATGATCGGCGCGATCATCGGCCCCCCGGGCGCATCGGAACGCCGTCACACCATCGGGGCCGTGGGTGCCGGCGTCCTGGTTCTCCTCATCATCTGGAATTTCGTCTACTTCTATCCGCTGTATACGGGTATGCCCATCCCGAAATCCGCCTGGCACAACCGGATGTGGTTCGACAGCTGGGTCTGACCGCCAGCGGCAAAAGGCGAGAGCCCTGGCGGCCGGGGATCATTCGTCACGTTTCCCTGACAAGTGGACGACAGCGCGTCACCGGACCGTGCCCCGATCGAGACGCACAGCGCTACCCCGTGTCCCTTAGAGTGCGACGCACGTTCTTGTGTGCGTATTCAAGGACGAGGCTCTGGGAGGGGAACGGTGGCATGCGCCGAGAGGTGAAGATCGGTCTGATCGGCGGATCGGTGGCCCTGGTGGCGGGAATCGTGGGCGGCTTCACGCTGTTCGGCGGCTCGGATGATTCGTCGCCACAGCAGCTCACGGCCGCGGACGCCAAGTCGGGCGACGGCAACGCGCCCGAGGTGCAGACCGGGCCGCTGACCGCGGCGGAGGTGGACACGACCGCGAAGGGGTTCCTGACCGCCTGGCAGTCCGGCGACGCCGCCAAGGCCGCGGAGCTGACGGACAGCCCGGCGGCCGCGAAGACCGCACTGGAGACTTTCAGCAAGCAGGCGCGGTTCTCGAAGGTCACCCTGACCCCGGGCAAGGCGGCCGGCGGCAAGGTGCCGTACACCGTCGCCACCCAGATCGCCTACAACGGCGCCAAGGCACCGTTCTCGTACGGCACGTCCATGACCGTGCGGCGCGACGCCACCACCGGCAAGCCGCGGATCGCCTGGAAGCCGACGGTGCTGCACCCGGCTCTCGGCAAGGGCGACGAGCTGCGCACCGGGGAGGCCGAGGCGCCGCCGATCAAGGCCGTGGACCGCAACGGCACCGAGCTGACGCCCGAGGCCCACCCCGCGCTGGCCAGTGTCCTGGAGAGCCTCCGGGACAAGTACGGCGACAAGACCGACGGCAAGCCCGGCGTGGAGCTGTTCATCCACCGCGCCAAGAGCGCCAAGGCCGCCACCCAGCAGCCCGACAAGACGCTGAAGGTGCTCTCCAAGGGCACCCCCGGCACCCTCAAGACGACCCTGGACGCCAAGCTCCAGGCCGTGGCGGAGAAGGCGGTCAAGGCGAAGAGCCGGGCTTCCGCCGTGGCGGTCAAGCCCAGCACCGGCGAGATCCTGGCGATCGCCAACTCCCCGGCGAAGGGCTTCAACCTGGCCACCCAGGGCTCGCTGGCCCCCGGCTCCACGATGAAGATCGTGACGGCGGCCATGCTCATCGACAAGGGCCTGACGTCGCCGGACAAGCCGCACCCGTGCCCCAAGTACGTGACGGTCGGCGGCTGGAAGTTCCAGAACGACAACAAGTCCGAGATCAAGAGCGGCACCTTCGCGCAGAGCTTCGCCGCGTCCTGCAACAACGCCTTCATCGGGCTGGCCGGGAAGCTCTCCGACGACGATCTGACGAAGGAGGCCCGGGACGTCTTCGGCATCGGCCTGAACTGGCAGACCGGCATCCCCACCTTCGACGGCGCGGTGCCCGTCCAGAGCGACGCGCAGATGGCGGCCTCGCTGATCGGCCAGGGCGGCGTGCGGATGAACCCGCTCAACGTCGCCACGCTCGCCGCGACCGTCCAGGCGGGCTCCTTCCACCAGCCGTACATCGTCTCCCCGTCGCTGGACAACCGGACGCTCGCCAAGGCCGCCCGCAACATGAAGCCGGCCACCGCGTCCGGCCTCAAGTCGCTGATGAAGCTGACCGCGACGTCCGGCACGGCCGCCGAGGCGATGGCCGGGCTCAGCGGCGACTTCGGCGCCAAGACCGGCTCCGCCGAGGTCGACGGCCAGAAGAAGCCCAACGCCTGGTTCACCGCCTACCACGGTGACCTCGCCGCGGCGGCCGTCGTCCCGGCGAGCGGCCACGGCGGCTCCAACGCGGGCCCGCTGGTCCGCACCATCCTCAACGCCGGATGACCGGTTAGGGCGCCCCGGCCGGGGCGCCCTCAGAATCCCCTTCGCATGGCCCGTACAGCTTTCGCTAGCGTGCGGGCCATGAACGATTCCGCGCCCGAGACCACCATCCCGGCAGCCGCGAACGTGCGCGAGCGCACCGCGTGACGCCCCTCGTCGTGGCGGCGGTCCTCACCGCCGCCCTCACCCACGCCAGCTGGAACGCGATAGCCCACGGCATACGCGACCAACTCCTCGCCTTCACCCTCCTCGGCACCGGCGGCGCCGTCTGCGGCGCCGCCCTCCTCTTCTTCACCCCCCTCCCCGCCGCCGGGGCCTGGCCCTACCTCGTGGCCTCCGCCCTCCTGCACGTCGTCTACCAGTCGCTGCTCATGCAGTCGTTCCGGCTGGGCGATTTCGGCCAGATGTATCCGATCGCCCGCGGCTCCGCGCCCCTGGTCGTCACCGTCCTCGCCGCCGTCTTCGTCCACGAGATCCCCGACGGCTGGGTCCTGACCGGTGTCGCGCTGGCCTCGGCCGGCCTGGTCGGCGTCGCCCTCTGGGGGATCCGCGGATCCGGCACCCGGCCGCACTGGCCGGCGATCATCGCCGCCCTCGCCACGGGCCTGTCCATCGCCGCGTACACCACCGTCGACGGCCTCGGCGTCCGCGCCTCCGGCACGTCCCTCGGCTACATCGCCTGGCTGATGATCCTGGAGGGCCTGGCGATCCCCGCCTACGCGCTGGCCAGGCGCCGCGGCCAACTCCTCACCGAACTCAAGCCGTTCGCCCGGCGCGGTCTCGTGGGCGGCGTTCTCTCGGTGTTCGCCTACGGGCTGGTGCTCTGGGCCCAGACCCAGGCCGCGCTGGCGCCCATCGCGGCGTTGCGCGAGTCGTCGATCATCGTCGGCGCGGCGATCGGGGCGCTGTTCTTCAAGGAGCGGTTCGGCGGGCCCCGGATCGCCGCCGCGGGGCTGATGGTGGTCGGGATCGGGCTGATGCTCTACCCGGGGTGAGGGGGTCCGGCGGGGCCGCCGCTACGGACGGGACACGGCGGACAGCCCGGCGCCCCGGGAAGCGGCGGCCAGGCCCGCGACCAGCGCCTGCGCACGCGGGTCCGCTGTCACATTCCGCCGCATCCCGTTCGTGACGTACCCGAACGCCAACCCGCTCTCCGGGTCGGCGAAGGCGAGCGCACCCCCGCGCCCGGGGTGGCCGAACGATCCCGGCGCGAGCAACGGCGACGCCGGCCCGTGCAGCATGAAGCCGAGCCCGAAGCGGGTGTTGACCAGCAGCGTGCGGTCTAGGCCCGCGGACTCCTCGGTGCGGGCGAGCGTCAGTGTCGCCGGTGCGAAGAGACGGGCGTGCCCGTCGACAGGGCCGATCAGTGCGGCGTAGCAACGGGCCAGTGCCCGCGCGGTGGCGACCCCCGCCGAGGCCGGCAACTCGGCCGCCCGGTAGGCCGGGTCGTTCTCGTCGGCGGCGGGCGATATCGCGCCGAACGCACGCCGGGTGAGCGACGACGGATCCTCGTACGCCTCAACGACCGCCCGCTTCGGGCGCACCCGCAGCCCCGCCGAGCCGCCCGGGTCCACCGTCTCGATCTCGGCGAGCCGCCCGACGCGGGACTGGACCGCCTCCGGGACACCTATCCACAGGTCGAGGCCGAGCGGCCCGGATATCTCCTCGGCGACCCAACGGCCGATGCCACGCCCTGTGACGCGCTGCACCAGCTCGCCGATCAGCCAGCTGTACGTCTGCGCGTGGTAGCCGTGATCCGTGCCGGGCGTCCAGGCGGGTGCCTGGGCGGCGACCGCGGCGGGGCCGCTGATCCCGTCCATGGCCTGGGCGGGGGTGAGCGGTGTGTCCAGGACGGGCAGTCCGGCGCGGTGCGAGAGCAGATGGCGGACGAGAACCCGGTCCTTGCCCGCCGCCTTGAACTCGGGCCAGTACGTGCCGACGGGCGCGTCCAGGTCGAGCAGGCCGCGCTGGTGCAGCAGGAGCGGCACGATCGCGGCGATGCCCTTGGTCGCGGAGCGGACTATCTGCGCGGTCCCGGCCTCCCATGCGGCGGCCGGGGCGCCCGGGTCGGTGAGGGCACCAGGGCCGGTCAGGACACCAGGGCCGGCCGGCGCGTCACCGTCCCGGCTCCCGCCCCAGAGGTCCACGACCTTCCGCCCGTGCCGGTACACGGCGACCGCCGCGCCCCGCTCGCCGCGTCGTGCGAAGTTCGCTGCGAAGGCGTCCCGGACCGGCTCGAAGCCGTCCTCGACCGTGCCCTGGACGTCCACCACTGATTCCCGCTTCCCACTCATCCGTCGCTTTGGTGACCCATCAATGGTGCAACGTCCGGATCGGTGCTGGTAACCAGGGCCTCGGCGGGTGGCATTCGTCACAGCCGACCGGCCACCGGCGAACGGCGGCGGGCGAACGGTCACCCGCGAGCGGCCGGAGCGGCAGCGCTCACCCCGACAGCGTCACCGACCGCGGGTCGAACCCGAAGGGCAGCTCCAGGCGGTGGGTGTGCATCAGTTCCGTGTCGCAGAGCAGATCCTGGGTGCCGCCGTCCGCGGCGATGACACCGCCGGAGAGGACGACGGAGCGCGGGCAGAGCTCCAGCGCGTACGGCAGGTCATGCGTGACCATCAGGACGGTGACCTCCAATGACCGCAGGATGTCGGCGAGTTCGCGCCGCGAGGCCGGGTCGAGGTTGGAGGACGGCTCGTCCAGGACGAGGATCTCCGGCCGCATGGCGAGCACCGTCGCGACCGCGACGCGGCGGCGCTGGCCGAAGGAGAGGTGGTGCGGGGGGCGGTCCGCGAACCCGGCCATGCCGACCCGCTCCAGCGCCTCGGTGACCCGCGCCTCCAGTTCCGGGCCGCGCAGCCCCGCCGCGGCCGGGCCGAACGCGACGTCCTCCCGCACGGTGGGCATGAAGAGTTGGTCGTCGGGGTCCTGGAAGACGATGCCGACCCGGCGGCGGATCTCGGCCATGTTCTTCTTCCCGACCGGCAGCCCGGCGACGGTGACCGTGCCGGCGCCCGCTTCGAGGATGCCGTTGAGGTGCAGGACGAGGGTGGTCTTGCCGGCGCCGTTGGGCCCGAGCAGCGCGACCCGCTCGCCGCGGCCGACGGTGAGGTCGACGCCGAAGAGCGCCTGATGGCCGTCGGGGTAGGCGTAGGCGAGCCCGGAGACGTCGAGGGACGGGGCGGCGGGCGTGGTCGTACTCAAAGGGTCCATCCCAGGAGGCATACGGCGAGGGCGGCGACGGGCAGGGCGGCGGCGCGGGTCCATTGTGCGCGGGTGGCGGTGGTGTCGGCGATGACCGGCATGGTGCCGGTGTAGCCGCGGCTGACCATCGCCAGGTGGACCCGCTCGCCGCGTTCGTAGGAGCGGATGAACAGGGCGCCGGCGGACTTGGCGAGGATGCCCCAGTGGCGTACGCCGCGCGCTTCGAAGCCGCGGGAGAGGCGGGCGATGCGCATCCGCCGCATCTCGTCGGTGATCACATCGCCGTAGCGGATCATGAAGGAGGCGATCTGGACGAGCTGCGGGGGCATCCGCAGCCGTTGCAGGCCGAGCAGCAGTTCGCGCAGCTCCGTGGTGGCGGCGAGCAGGACGGAGGCGGCGACGCCCAGCGTCCCCTTGGCGAGGATGTTCCAGGCACCCCAGAGGCCGGACTCGCTCAGGCTCAGCCCGATGACGTCCACCCGCGGGCCTTCGGCGACGAACGGCATCAGCACGGCGAACGCCACGAACGGCACCTCGATGAGCAGCCGTTTGAGCAGAAATCCGGCCGGCACCCGGGCGGCCCCGGCCGCCGCGGCGATCAGTACGGCGTACAGCCCGAAGGCCCAGACCGCCTCCCGCGGCGTGGAGACGACGACCAGCACGAAGCAGAAGACGGCCGCGATCTTGCAGTGCGGCGGCAGGGCGTGCACGGGCGAGTGCCCGTGCCGGTAGAGCTTATGAGAGTGCCCGGCACCCACCTCAGACGCTCCCGACCGCGCGCTCGGCGGTGCCGGCGCTCTTCCGCCGCCTGACCACCACGAACACACCCGTCCCCACGGCCAGCGTCGCGCCGACCCCGATCACCCCGGCCAGCCCGCCCGAGAGCCGCGGATCGCCGATGTCCTTCACGCCGTAGTCCGCGAGCGGCGAGTCCTTCGCGGCGTGGTCCTTCGCCTTCGCGTCGATCCCCTGGTCATGGGCGACCTTCTCCAGACCGTCGGGGTCGGCGGACGCGTAGTAGCTGACGCCGCCGGCGCAGACCAGGGCGGTCGCGACACCGGCCAGCCAGACGCGGCGGGTGGAGCGGCGGGGGCCGGGGGCGGCGGGGGCGGGCCCGGATGCCGGCTCGGGGGCGCTCTCCGCGCTCTCCCGCGCCGCGGTCGTGACCTCACCCGCGCCCGCGCCCGGCACCGCGACCTGCACCGTACGCAGCTCCAGCGGCTGGGTCAGCCCACGGGCCCCGTAGACCAGGTCGGGCCGCACCGCGACCACGGCCCCGACCGTCAGCGCGGTGATCACGGCCTCGCCGATCCCGATCAGCACATGGACCCCCACCATGGCGGTGAAGACCTTGCCGATCGACACGTCGGCGGTGCCGCCCAGTACGTAGAGTCCGGTGAACGCCCCGGCCGCGGCCGGCACCGATACCAGGGCGGCGACGAACGAAGCCACCGTGATCGACCGCCGCCCGCGCGGCAGCACCTTCACCAGGCCCCGGAAGAGCGCATACGCGACCACGGTCGTCACGATCGCCATATCCGTGATGTTGACCCCGAGCGCGGTCAGCCCGCCGTCGGCGAACAGCACGCCCTGCATCAGCAGCACCACGGAGACACACAGCACACCCGTGTACGGGCCGACGAGAATCGCCGCGAGCGCGCCGCCCAGCAGATGCCCGCTGGTCCCGGCCGCCACCGGGAAATTCAGCATCTGCACGGCGAAGATGAACGCCGCCACCAGGCCGGCCAGCGGCGCCGTACGCTCCGCGCCCGAGCCCGCACCCGCCAGCTCCCGCCGGGCACCACGCAGACTGACCGCGACGGCGGCCGCGGCGACCACACCGGTCGCCACCGACACCGGCGCGTTGATGAATCCATCGGGTACGTGCATCTCAGGGGGTCTCCGCAGTCCGCTTCCAGCCAAAGCAACCCACCAATGTTGCGGTCTACTGCGAATAAGTTGCAAGAGCGCCAGGGATGCGGGACCGGTCCCGGAGGCCCGGGATGCGGGGGCTTAATCCGCCTCGCCCCGTATGTGGCGTATGAGCGCGGCTAGCCCGGCCGGGGTGGCGGAGAGGGCTTGGACCGGGTCGCCACTCTCACGGAGGTGGACGGCCCCGTCTGCGGCAGCTATCTCCACGCAGTTGGGCGCGTCTCCGTTGCCGGAGAACGAAGACTTCTGCCATACAGGTGCCGCTGCCATGCCAGGGCCTTTCAGACGCACTGCGCCAGTCGGTGAATGAAGTCCCTCGACTCTACGACTCCCAGTGCAGCCCCCTCCACGTCGCTTATCACCCTCCGGTACCGGCCAAGCTGCGCCTCCGCGTCCATAAACGTCCCCCCGTGCACGGTGTCCAGCAGGACGGTGTCCAACTGTGGGACAGGGCCGACCGCGATCAGAGTCGGATTGCCGATCTCTGTGAATCCGTCTACATCGAACGGGACTACTCTCACAGCGACTTGAGGACGCTCGGACTGCTCCGCGATGTGAAGCAATTGCCTTCGGGCGACCTTTCGGTCAGCCACCCTGACGCGCAGCGCAGCCTCATGAACCACCACCTCATAGCGGAATGGCTCAGGTCTGCCCAAGACCTCCTGCCGCCGCAGGCGGAAGTGAACACGTGCATCGAGTTGCTCTTCGGGGAGCCGCGCAACGGAGTAGATCGCCCGCACCTGCTCCTCTGTCTGCAGCAGGCCCGGAATCTGAACGTTTTCGAACGACCTCAAGTGCGCGGCATGGTGCTCCAGTTCCGCCAGGTCAAGGAACCCCGATGGGAGCTGACCTCGGTAGTCGACCCACCACCCGCGCACCTGCTCGCCTGTCATCGCGGCCAGGGCATCGACGAACGCGGCATCCTCAGCTGCGTAGTGACCGGCCAAGAGCCGGACGCGCTCGGCGCTCACGCCGACTCGGCCCGCCTCCAAGTTGGAGAACTTGCCCTCGTTGATCCCCGTCGCGCGGGCCGCTTCCCGAAGGGACAGCCCCGCCCGCTCCCGGAGCTTCCGAAGCTCCTTCCCCAGGCGCTCCTGCCGCGCCGTGATGTTCCTCCTCGCCACCATGCGCCCCTACTTTCCTGTCAGTTGAGGAAGACGATAGTAGGGGTCGGGCTTGACCTGGGTCGGATCCGCCCCCTACCGTGAGTAATGTGCCACACACGCTGCGAAATGCTGGCACCGGAAGCGCACCGCCCCGCCCTGCCAAGACGGCCGCGACACTGCCACCGCCCGCCCGCGATCGCGCATCTCAACTCCCTCCCCCAAGCTGGAGTTACCGCATGCCTGAAAGCGCCGACGAACCCTGGGACTACTCCCTCTACATCCCGCACGACCCTCGCGCGGTCCCCATCAGCCGCCACACCCTGTGCCTCATCCTCACCGCCCACGGCCTCCCCCACCTCACCGTGACCGCAGCCCTCCTGGCCACCGAGCTGATCGGCAATGCCATGCGCCACACCAAGGGTCCCGCGGGCCTACTTCTCCACTGGGAGGACGGCACCCTCCGTATCGGCGTCTGGGACACGGACCCCACCCCACCGGAACCCCTGCTGCTCACCAGCGCGGACGCCGAGGAGGGCCGTGGCCTCGCCCTCGTCGGCATCTGTGCCGACGACTGGGGCTGGCTCCCCCTCACCGAAACCGCTTTCGGCGCCGCGGGCAAGTACGTCTGGTGTGAACTGGCCGCCGCTGCGTGAGCGAAGTGGCCTCTCGGCAAGTCCTGGCAAGTTCCTCGCCTGTACGGCGAGTTGTCGGCAATCTCGGGCATGCAAATCGTTGCCCTCAACGGAGGTAGACGTCATGGCCTTACGGAAACTCGGCAAGGACCCCGAGAGTCCGAGCGGTGGTTCTCCCACGGTGTACCTGGACGAAGAGACGGACAACTACCTCGTTCAGGGCTGGAAAGTGCTGGATCAGGAGCGCCTGGCCCAGATGGACATCCCCGGCCATGAGACGGTGGTCGAAATCCCCCGGCGCATGGTGCAGTTCTTCCTGGAGGTGAAGCGTGACAACGGTCCCGACGTTTGAGGAGCTGTTCCACAACTGCCAGAGGTCGGCGGTCCATCTGGAGATGCGCGACGGCTACATGAAGTCGGACCCGGCGTTCATCGACTGGAGCGCAGGCCGGACCATCGAGCCCGCGCAGCGGTGGGGGGACTGGCTCCGGCTGGTCTCCGAGTCGACCGCCCGGGGGGTGGAAGTCCGGCGCGCCCGGATCGTGTCCGAGCCGATCAGCGCCTACATCCGCTTCGAATACGAGGTCACGGAGGGCCTCAACATCGCGGCCGGTGAGCAGGTGCGATGGCTGTCGCGGCGCGACGCGACGAGCATCGCCCTGCCGGGCAACGACTTCTGGCTCTTCGACTCCGGTCTCGTCCTGGTGAACCACTTCGACGGGGACGGGGACTCCCTGGAACACGAGGTCGTCACGGACCCCGAGGTCGCGAAACTCTGCGCATCGGCATTCGAGGCCGTGTGGGAACGCGCGGTGCCGCACGAGGCGTACCGGCCCGTCTGACAAGCACCCGGCGGCACGGGCCACGCAGCATGACCTCACCATCGTCGAGCGTTCACCAGGCCAGGAAGGCCCTGGGCCAACGCCTGCGCGAGATACGGCTTGACGCCGGCCTCACCGCGCGGGCGTTGGCCGCCTTGGCCGGCTGGCACGAATCGAAGTGCTCCCGCTTCGAGAGCGGCAGCCGAAGCCCTTCGGAGCCGGATCTCCGTGCCTGGGCGCTGCACTGCGGTGCGCTGCACCTCGCTGAAGATCTCGTGGCAACTGCTCGCGGTATCAACGGTATGTACGTCGAGTGGCGCCGCATGGAGCGGTCGGGACTCAGGCAGGCTCAGGAGTCAGTCCTCCCGCTCTGGGAACGTACTCGGCGCTTTCGCATCTACTCCTCGTGGCTGATCCCAGGGCCCGTGCAGACAGCGCCGTACATCAGGGCACTGCTGACCTCGATCCGCGATCGTCGACAGCTCGTCGACGATGTGGACGCGGCCGTACGAGTACGCATGGACAAGCAGCACATCGTGCACAAGGGGAATCATCGCTTTGCGATCATCCTCGAAGAGAGCACCCTCCGATATCGGATCGGTGGGCCCGAGGTGATGGCGGGCCAGCTACGGCATCTCCTCGTCGCCGCAGCTCTGCCTTCCGTAAGCCTTGGCATCGTGCCGCTCGGTGCCGACCGGTCCGGGCTCTGGCCCGTCGAAGGATTCTTCCTCTTCGATGACGTTCAGGCCAACGTCGAATTGGTGTCCGCGCACGTGACGGTCACGCAGCCGCACGAGATCAACCTGTACGCCCAGACGTTCTCCGCTCTTGCGGATCTCGCCGTGTATGGCGGGGCGGCTCGGGATCTGATCACAGCCGCAATCGACTCGCCCGGGTGACTCCTGGCAAGTTCCGGCACACTCGTTGAGCCCCTGACCTGCACGTTTCTAGCGTGGCTCACATGACCACCACGCGCTCGAAGACTCCACAGCTGACCGCCGCCAAGGCCGTCGAAGAACTCAGGACCGCACTGGCCGGGGCGGACATCCGCCTTCCCTCGCTCACGTGCGACGCCGCATCGCCCGACCTCAACCTCGTCGACCTGGGCCGTGTCAGCGCGCAGGTGGCCGTCGCACTCGCCGACGTCGTCAGGCGGGGCACCAGGTGATCCGGCACCCACTTCTGCAGACGCACCTAGAAGGAGAGCACACCATGCCCGACGTCTACGACGCGCCCATCGCCGACGCTCAGTTCGCCACCTTCTGTGGCGGCAACTTGGGAGGCGAGCACGAAACCTGCCTCTCGGTCGCCGAAATCCCGGGCATGACCGGGACGTTCGTCGTGCACGACACCAAGCCCGAGGGCGCTGGCCAAGAGCTGCGTGCGACCGCCCAGGAACTCGACGCCTTCGCTCTTGGCTGGGTCAGGGAGCGGGGGCTGCAGCCCTGAACTGGCAGGGACATTGGCATGGGTACGGCCCCTGGGTCGGCAACGGCAAGCAGTACGGGCAAGAGGGCTTGCGCCGGCCGGGCCGGCCTCCGGAAGACGAGCAGAGCCGCGCCTTTCTCGCCTCGACGCTGCCGCCGATGATGGTCGGCCACTGGCTGATGCGGCGCAACCAGGCTGCCGCCGAATGCACCTGGACCAGCCCGGTCAACGCCGTGTCATGGCTGAAAGGGGTGTACGAGGAGAACCCTCCCCTTGAACGGGAGGACGGCAGGCTCGCGTACTGCGGTTTTGACGTGAAGACGGCGTACGCGCTCGACGCACTGCCACGCGGCACCGACGTGACATGGGCCTATTGGACAGCCTCGGGCTCCCTGGCCTCGTACTCGGTGGTGGCCTGCCCCAACCGCTCACATCCGCATATCCCTTGCCCACTTCCACCCGCCTGACCGGACAGCGCCGAGGAGGAGACGTATGTCGTTGGAAGTGCTACTGAACGACGACGTGGGCGAACTGCTGGGCTCGTGGCCGACTGAACCGCGTGTGTACCACCGAGGCACCACCGATCTGGATCGCAGTGTGCCGCTGTCCCTCTTGGACGCGTATATCGACTACGGCCTTCTGTCTGCGCAGTACGTCGCGGTGGTCAGGGACGGGCAGGCTGTTCATCCGGGCCGGTTCTCCCGGGATGGCGCACTCCTCCCGGAGAAGATCCGCGAGCTGGTCGACGAGGGCCACAGCGTGAACCTCCGGGAGGCACAGCGCTCGATCCCGTACTTGGCTCAGCTGTCGTCCGAAATCCAGCGTGAGACCGGGTACCCGAACCATGTGAGCGCGATCATCACACCGCCGGGAAAGCAGGGCCTCAGACATCACTGGGACCAATTCACGGGGATCATCGCGCAACTCGCCGGAGGCAAACGCTGGCCTTTGTGGTGCCCCGTCGTCGATTACCCGATGGATGACTACTTGTCGTCGCCCCGTATGTGGAGCCCGGAACTGCAGGAGCACTTCGAGACGAGCCCACCCGACGTCGAGTTCGAGTTGGCGCCCGGAGACACCTTGATCGTCCCGAGAGGCTGGGTGCACAGCCCGCACGCAATCGGCAGTGCCACGAGCTGTCACCTGACGTTCGCGATCAGGGACCGGCCGTGGTTGTGGCTGGTGCAGCAGCTCGTCGAGCTGGCCGTGGAGGAGCAGTCGTTCCGGATGGAGGTGCCTCCGAGCGCATTCACCAAAGATCTTGAAAACGGTGTCCGTGCGGCGCGATCCATGGTGATCAACTTCCTCGGTCGGCTGGATCCGGCCACGGCCGCGGCACGGATCCGAGAGACCGCCGTGAGCGAGAGGACCTGACGCAGCCTTCCGAAACACCAATGGCCCGGCAACGGCCACTCTCTCTCCCCCCCCCGGCGGGACGCCGTTGCCGGGCCTTTCGCAGAGCCGTCAGAGCCTCGCCGGTTGCGCCGCGTCGGTGGGCGGGGGTGGTGGGCGGGGGTGGTGGGCGGGGGTGGTGGGCGGGGAGCCACTCGCGGCTCCCCCGGCACGGATCGCGTCGCCGAGTTGCCGCCCCCTGGCCCTGCCGAAACGATGGATGCGTGAGCGACGCACGCGAGGCCGTCGGCCCGCACCCGGAGGCGTACCCCGCCAAGCCTCGCGGGCGGCTGCGCAGGATGCCGACCGCGCCCGGCCCGCCGCCCGGCTCGTATCTGCGCTATCCGCATGTGCACGGCGACTCGCTCTGCTTCGCCGCCGAGGACGACCTCTGGATGGCGCCGATCGCCCCGGACGGGGAGGAGCCAGGCCGCGCCTGGCGGCTGACCGTCGACCGCACCCGCGTGGGCCACCCCCGCTTCTCGCCCGACGGCCGGCATATCGCCTTCACCACCTGGCGCAGCCTCGATCCTGAGGTGCATCTGGCCTCGGTGGACGGCGGGCCGGCCCGACGGCTGACGTACTGGGGCAGTACGGACGCGCGGGTCTGCGGGTGGACTCCGGACGGGCACATCCTGGCGGTCTCCTCGCACGGCCAGCCCTTCTCGTACTACTCCTGGGCGTTCAAGCTGGCGACCGACGGCAGTCCGGGTGCGCAACTGCCCTGGGGGCCGGTCTCCGACATCGCGGTCGCCGATGTCGACGGGGAGCACAAGACCCTTCTGCTGACCGGCAAGCCGCCGCATGAGCCCGCCTCCTGGAAGCGCTACCGGGGCGGCGCGATGGGCCGGATGTGGCTGCACGGCACCCGGCTGCTGCCGCATCTGGGCGGGCATCTCGACTCGGTGATGTTCGTGGGCGACCGGATCGCGTTCCTCTCCGACCACGAAGGCGTCGCCAACGTCTACTCCTGTCTGCCCGACAGCTCCGACCTGCGCCGGCACACCGATCACTCCGACTTCTACGCCCGGCATGCCTCGACCGACGGCTCCCGCATCGTCTACCAGTGCGCCGGTGAGCTCTGGCTGATCGACGACCTGGCCTCGGACGCCGTACCGCGCAAGCTGGCGGTGCGGCTCGGCGGGCCGCGGGCCGGCCGCCGCCACTACCAGGTCCCGGCGGCCTCGCACCTCACCTCGCTGGCGGTGGACGCCACCGGGCGGGCCAGCGCGGTCGGCGTGCGCGGCAGCCTGTACTGGCTCACCCACCGCGACGGCCCGGCCCGCGCGATCCACGACACCCCGGGCGTGCGGGTGCGGCTGCCCGAGATGCTGGGCTCCACCGGCCGGATCGCGTATGTGACCGACGCCGAGGGCGAGGACGCCATCGAGATCGCCAATCTGCCCCGGGCCAGCGACGCGGGCCGGCCACGCCGGCTGGCGGCCGGGAAGCTCGGCCGGGTGCACGAGATGGTCTCCTCGCCGGACGGCGAGCGGCTGGCGGTGGCCTCCCATGACGGCCGGCTGCTGCTGGTGAATGTGGCACGGCCCGAGGAGGGGACCGGGGAGGAGTCCGGGGCGGGGGAGCCCGCCGCACCCTCCCCCGCCCCGCTCCCCGGTGACGTCGGCGAGCTGGTCCGTTCCGACAACGGGCCCGTCCGCGATCTGGCGTTCTCCCCCGATTCGGGCTGGCTGACCTGGTCGCACCCCGGGATCGGCCGTTCGCTGCGGAAGATCAAGATGGCCCGGCTGGCCGACCACACCATCGTCGACGTCACCAACGGCCGCTTCGAGGACGAGCAGCCTGTCTTCACCCGCGACGGCCGCTACCTGGCCTTTCTGTCCTGGCGTGGGTTCGACCCGGTCTACGACGTGCACACCGGCGATCTGTCCTTCCCGCTGGGCTGCCGCCCGTATCTCGTACCGCTGTCGTCGGCGACCCCGTCCCCCTTCGCACTGTCCCCGGAGGGACGGCCGGCGGCGGGCGGTCTGGACCCGATGGAGAATCCGCCGGTGGGCGAGGGGCCGGTGCTGGTGGAAATGGAGGGGCTGCCCAACCGGGTCACCCCGTTCCCGGTCGCGGCGTCCAAGTACTCCTCGCTCTATCCGGTCAGTGGTGGCGGACTGGTCTGGTTGCGCTGGCCGATCTCCGGCGCGCTCGGCGAGACCTTCGCCAATCCGGCCGACGTGTCGGGCCGGCCCACCCTCGAACACTTCGATCTGGTCAAGGCCCGGCGCACCGAACTGACCAGTTCCCTGGACGGGTTCGCGCTCAGCGGGGACGGCACACGAGTGGTCGTCAACGACGAGGGCGATCTGCGCGCGGTGCCGGCGACCGAGCCGCCCGACCCCGACACCGCGGTCTTCATAGACCTGCGGCGGATCCTGCACGACGTCCATCCCGAGGCGGAGTGGCGCCAGGCGTACGAGGAGGCGGGCCGGATCATCCGGGCGTACTTCTGGGATCCGCAGCTGTGCGGCATCGACTGGGACGATGTGCTGGCGCAGTACCGGCCGCTGGTCGAACGGGTCGCCTCGCCCGACGAGTTCGCGGATCTGCTCCGCGAGGTGCTGGGCGAACTGGGCACCTCGCACGCGTATGTCACCGGTGCCCGCCGCAACGAGGGGCCGCCGCACTACCAGCGGGCGATGGGTCTGCTCGGCGCCAACTTCGTGCGCCGGGACGACAGTTGGGTGGTCAAGCGGATCCTGCCCGGTGACTCGTCGGACTCCAAGGCGCGCTCCCCGCTCGCCGGTACGGGTATCCGCGAGGGTGCCGCGCTGACCCATGTGGACGGCCGCCCGGTGGACCCGGTGGCCGGCCCGTATCCGCTGCTGTCCGCGGCGGGCGGCACCACCGTCGAGCTGACCTTCGCGCATCCCGCCGAGGGGGGCCACCCCCGCCGGGTGGCGGTGGTCCCGCTCATCGACGAACGGCCGCTGCGCTACCAGGACTGGGTGGCCAAACGCCGGGCGGTGGTAAGGGAGTTGAGCGGTGGTAAGTGCGGCTATCTGCACATCCCCGACATGGGCGGGTCCGGCTGGGCCCAGTTCAACCGGGATCTGCGGATGGAGCTCTCACTGCCCGCCCTGATCGTGGACGTACGGGGCAACGCGGGCGGCAATATCTCCGAGCTGGTGATCGAGAAGCTGACCCGCACCATCATGGGCTGGGATCTGACCCGCGGCGCCCAGCCGGTGTCGTACACGAGCAATGCGCCGCGCGGCCCGGTCGTCGCGGTGGCCGACGAGATGACCTCGTCCGACGGCGACATGATCACCGCGGCGTTCAAACTGCTGGGCATCGGCCCGGTGGTGGGCATGCGCACCTGGGGCGGGGTGGTCGGGATGACCGGCCGGCACCGGCTCGGCGACGGCACCGCGATCACCGTGCCGATGAACGCGGCCTGGTTCCGGCTGTACGGCTGGGGCGTGGAGAACCACGGCGTCGAGGTCGACATCGAGGCGCTGCGGTCGCCGCTGCACTGGGCCGAGGGCCGCCATCCGCAGCTCGGTGTGGCGGTCCGTACGGCGCTGGAGCTGCTGGAGCGCCACCCGGCGGCGACCCCGCCGGACCTGTCGGACGTACCGGACCGGCGCCGGCCGCAACTGCCGCCGCGCAGTGGTGGATCGGGGCGACTGGCCGGGTGATGCAGAACCGACACGACTGAAGGGTGCACCCGGGTCCTCGGGTGCACCCCTCGTTCATCCGCGGCATGTTGGCCCGCGCATGGCGTTCAGGACATACGCCGGTCGGCGCACGCCGGAACAGCATACGCCGGGTCAGCTTTAGAACACGTCGCGGTCGTCCACATCGTCCAGCAGGTCTTCGCGCTGGTCACGGCCCTGTTGGCCACGTTCGCGACTCTGTTGGCCGCGCTCCTTGGCCTGTTTCTTGCCGCGCTCCTTGACGTCGCGCATCCGCTTCTTCGCCTCTTCCGAGAGTTGCTCGCCCTTGTCCTTGAACTGGTCCGAGATGCCCATGCTGTTCACTCCTGTGCGGGTGTCGGGAATCGGGCTCGACCAGCCTGACATGAACGGACATACAGCGCATTTCGACGAAAGAGGGGCAGGGTACGGGGCGCGTACCGGCCTCGCCTCCGCGCCGCGCCTACCGGTTCGTCCGCGCCTTCTCGTCCGCCTCGCCGCCCGCGCCGACCAGGCCGACCCGCATCCCGTCGAGCCGGTCCCCGAAGCGCCGCATCTCGCGCTGGCCCACCGAGCCGATGACCGACGGCAGATAGCCGCGGATCGACTGCATGCCGCGCAGCCACCACTGCCCGTAGACATGCGCGGAGCGGCGCTCGATGCCCGCCACGATCCGGTCGACGGCGGGGCCGAGCGGATACGTCTTGTTGGACGGCCAGGGCAGACGGGCGCGCAGCTCGCGCATGACGTCGTCCTGGTCGGCGCCGCGCACCATGTCGGTATCGGTCCAGCTCAGATAGCCGACGCCGACCCGTACGCCCTTGTAGCCGACCTCGGCGCGCAGGCTGTGCGCGAACGCCTCCACGCCCGACTTGGACGCGCAGTACGCGGTCATCATCGGCGCGGGGGTGATCGCGGCGAGCGAGGCTATCTGGAGGAAGTAGCCCCGGGACTCCATCAGTACGGGCAGGAAGGCCCGGCCGGTCACCGCGCCGCCGATCAGATTGACCTCGATGACCCGCTTCCAGGCGACCGGGTCGGAGTCGACGAACGGGCCGCCGGTGGCGACCCCGGCGTTGGCGACGACGGCGTCGACCTTCCCGAAGCGGTCCTTGACCTCCCCGGCGACCTGGGCCATCGCCTCATGGTCGGTGACGTCCGCGTACCAGTGGTGCGCCGGGCCGTGCAGCGAGGCCGCGACTTCGCGCAGCTCGTCCGGCTCCAGGCCGACCAGCGCGAGCGTCGCGCCGCGCGCCGACAGCTTGCGCGCCAGCAGCTCACCGACCCCGCGTGCCGCGCCGGTGACGACGACGACCTGCCCCTCCAGGTTCCTGCGCGCGCTCATGCCGTCTTCTCCTTCTTCTGCCGCTCGGCCGTCGTCCGTTGCTCGGCGTCCGTCTTCTTGCGGTCGGCTCGGGTCTTCTCGTGGTCGGCTTGGGTCTTCTGGTGGTCGGCTTCGGTCTTCTGGTGGTCGGTTGTCGGGTGACCGGTCCGGTGACCAGTCGTCGCGTGGCCGGTCGTCAGGTGGTCACTGACCAGTTCGCGGAGGCGGGCCGCGACCGCGCCCGGATCCTCGATCGGCGTCATATGTCCCAGGCCGGGCAGTTCGGTCAGCCCACGGCAGTCGGGAAGTACGGCGGCCAGCCGGCGGGCGTGCACGATCGGCGTCAGCCGGTCGGCGGTGCCCGCGAGAACCGCGGTCGGCATCTCCAACCGTGCGACACCACTGGTCAGTTCGAGCCCGGACAGCACCCTGCCCCAGTGGGACCGTACGCCGGCCGGGCAGGCGTGCACGATCCGCGCGCAGGCTTCGATCTGCTCGGCGGTGGCGCCGGCGCCCATCGTGGCGTACCTCAGGGCCCACTTGGCGACCGGCGTGACCGGGCCGAGCGGGGCGCGCGAGTGCAGCAGCAGACGGTGCGCCCGGCGGCGGGCGTTCGGGGAGCGCAGCGCGAAGACGCGGGATTCCATGGCGAGCGCGGCACTGCCCGTGCTGCACAGGAACGCGGCGGCGGCCCGCGCGCGCAGCTGCGGCCGGTCGGCGGCGGCCATGATCGTCATGCCGCCCATGGAGTGGCCGCCCACGACGGCGCGTTCGTCCGCCTCCAGCGCCGACTCCAGCACCGCGACCAGGTCGTCGGCGAGCGCCCGGGTGCTGTGGCCGGCCCGGCGGGCGGCCGGGCTGCGGCCGTGGCCGCGCTGGTCGTAGACGATCACCTTGTGGTCGGTGGCCAGTTCGCGGACGACCGGGGCCCAGAAGGCGGTGGAGCAGGTCCAGCCGTGGGCGAGGACGACGGCGGGTGCGTCCTTGGGCCCGTGGATCTCGGCGTACAGCCGGGCGCCGTCGGCCGAGGTGACGGTGCGCGTCTCGCGCGGTGCGGGCGGCGCGTACGGCCCGCCGGTGACATGGGCGGCCCGACTCATGCGGAAACCTCGCTTCGCTCGGCAGCACCCTGGTCAGGTGACCGGTCCGTACCGGCAGCCACCGGCTTGTCCACCGGCTTGTCCACCGACTGACCAGCGGCCCGCGCCCCCGGCACCCGCAGCACCTCGTACTCCGCGAGATCGACCTGCCGCGTCACCTTCCTGAACTCCGAGGTCGTCCCCGGCCAGGCGGTGGTGTTGCGCCCGCTGGAGTCCAGATACCAGCTGTCGCAGCCGCCGGTGTTCCACACCGTGCGCTCCATCCGCTTCTGGATCTTGCGGGTCCACTCCTGCACCGCGGACGGCCGGGCGCTGAGCGCGATCTTCCCGCCGAGGATGTCGAGTTGCCGCATGAAGTCGGCCATGTAGTTCAGCTGGGACTCGATCATCAGGATCATCGAGCTGTTCCCGAGGCCCGTGTTGGGGCCGATGATGGTCAGGAAGTTGGGGAACCCGGCCGCGCTCGCACCGCGCAGCGACTCCATTCCGTCCTTCCACTCCTCGGCCAGCGTGGTGCCGTGGGCGCCGGTCACCCGGTGTGCGATCGGCATGTCCGTGACATGGAAGCCGGTGCCGAAGACGACCGCGTCCACCTCCGTCTCGCTCCCGTCCGAGCCGACCAGCACATTCCCCCGTACCTCCGTCAGCCCGGCGGCGACCACGTCCACATTCCGCCTGGTGAGCGCCGGGTAGTAGGTGTTGGAGAGCAGGATGCGCTTGCAGCCGATGCGGTAGTCGGGGGTGAGGGTGGCGCGCAGCGCCGGGTCCTTGACCGCCTTCTTCATGTGCGCCTTGGCCAGGCCCTCGATCAGCCCCAGCTCGTTGGGACGCTTGGTGAACGCGCTGACCTGGAGTTCCCTGATGCCCCACAGCAGGCCGCGGCGGGCGGCACGGGTGGCCGGGATCCTGGTGTGCAGCCAGCGCTCGGCGGCGGAGATCTTGCGGTCGGCGCGCGGCAGGACCCAGGCCGGGGTGCGCTGGAAGAGGGTGAGCCGGTCGACCTCGGGCTGGATGGCGGGCACGATCTGGATCGCGGAGGCGCCGGTCCCGATCATGGCCACCCGCTTCCCGCGCAGGTCGTAGTCGTGATCCCAGCGCGCCGAATGGAAGACCTTGCCGGGAAAGTCGTCAAGCCCCGGAATGTCGGGAATCTTGGGATCCGACAGCGGTCCGGTCGCCGACACGACGACATCGGCGGTGAGCGCCCCGCTCGCCGTATCGATCTCCCAGTGCAGCTCCTCGTTGCTCCAACGCAGGCTCCGCACATCGGAGTTGAAGCGGATATGCGGACGCAGCCCGAAGGTGTCCGTGACCCGCTCCAGGTACGCCCGGATGTGCGGCTGCCCGGAGAAGTTCCGCGGCCACTCCGGGTTGGGCGCGAAGGAGAAGGAGTACAGATGCGAGGGCACGTCGCACGCGCATCCCGGATAGCTGTTGTCCCGCCACGTGCCGCCCACCGAGTCGGCCCGTTCCAGGACCACGAAGTCGGTGATTCCCTGACGGCGCAGCCGTACCGCCGCGCCCAGGCCACCGAACCCCGATCCGATCACCGCCACCCGCACATGCCTCTGCTCGCGCTCGGCCATGCCGCCGCCTCCCGAGTTCGAAGTCCACATCCTCGCCCCAACCGCGCCAGCAATCACTGGCACAATGGGAGAGTAGGGCAGCGACGTACCGAGCGGTAGGGGTCCCGCGCCACGAAGTTACCGGCGGTCGCACCCCCGAGCCCCCCGAGGCGTTCCCGGCATAGGGTGAACAAGTGGCAGCGAATGAGAACGAAAAGGCGATCGCCGACGAGGACACCGTCGAGCGGCCCAAGACGCGCGAATTCCGAATGCCCGAGCTGGCCAAGGAAGCCGGCATCACGGTACGTACGCTGCGCTTCTACCGAGAGCGCAAGCTGATCCCGGCGCCGCGCCGGGAGGGCCGGATCGCCTGGTACAACGAGCATCATCTGGCCCGGCTGCGCACCATCGGCGCCCTCCTGGAGCGCGGCCACACCCTCGGCGGCATCGCCGAGCTCCTCGCCGCCTTCGAGAGCGGCCGGGACGTCGGCGAACTCCTCGGCCTGGAGGACTCGATCGTGACGCCGTGGTCCGAGGAGACCCCGGTCCGTCTCACGCCCGAGGAACTGGCCGACCACTTCAGCGAGGACATCAGCGCGGAGAACCTCGCCGCGTCCCTGGACCTCGGCTATCTCGCCGTCGACGGCGACGAGTTCGTCCACATCAGCCGCCGCCTCCTGGACGCCTCCACCGACCTCGTCGACAAGGGCATACCGCTCGCCGCCGTCCTCGAAGCCGCCCGCAAGGTACGCGCCCACGCCGACGCCCTCGCCGACATCTTCACCACTCTCGTCCGCACCCACGTCCTCGCCGACGTCCTGGACCGCACCGCCGACGAGCCCCCCACGGCGGAAGAGGCCGAGCGCATCGTGCAGACCATCGAGAAGCTCCGCCCCCTCTCCAAGGGCGTCGTCGAAGCGGAACTCTCCATGGCCATGGACCGCCGCGTCCGCAGGGAAATCGACGCATGGATGCGGGAGCGGGAGTGCGGGGACGACTGACTCGTCCCCGTAGCACGCGCCGCGACGGCGGTCGCCTCCTCAGGCCGTAACCCCCGTCAGAGGCCGTAGCCCACCGTCAGAGGTCGTAGACCACCGTCACCGGAGCATGATCACTCCACCGTGTGTCATAGCTCTCGGCCCGCTCCACGTACGCCTTCACCGCACGCCCCGCCAGGCCCGGCGTGGCCAGGTGGTAGTCGATCCGCCACCCGGCGTCGTTGTCGAAGGCACGCCCGCGGTACGACCACCACGAGTACGGCCCCTCGACATCCGGGTGCAGCGCCCGGACGACGTCGACATAGCCGCCCCGGGTCTCGTCGAGGACGTCGGACAGCCAGGCGCGCTCCTCCGGGAGGAAGCCGGACTTCTTTCCGTTGGCCTTCCAGTTCTTCAGGTCGGCCTCCTGGTGCGCGATGTTCCAGTCCCCGCACACCAGCACCTCACGACCCTCGGCCGCGGCACGTTTCCGCAGGTCGACGAGGTACGGCAGAAACTCCGCCAGAAAGCGTTCCTTCTCGTCCTGCCGTTCCGTGCCGACCTCGCCCGAGGGCAGATAGAGGCTGGCGACGGTCACGCCCGGCAGATCGGCCTCGACATAGCGCCCGCTGCCGTCGAATTCCGCCGAGCCGAAACCCACCTGGACCCGGTCCGGCTCGCGCCGCGTGTAGAGCGAGACGCCGGCCCGCCCCTTGGCGGCCGCCGGGACGTGCACGGTGTGCCAGCCGTCGGGGTCACACACCTCGTCCGGCAGCTGCGCCGCCTCGGCCCGCACCTCCTGGAGGCACAGCGCGTCAGCGCCGGTCTCCGCCAGCCACGGCACAAAGCCCTTCTTGGCCGCGGCGCGCAGCCCGTTCACATTCACAGACGTCACGGTGAGCATCCGGGCACCATACCGACCCGCTGAATCCTTTCCACCACCCGCCCGGGCGCCCGTACCCTTCTCGGAGTGGAGACCCGAATAGAGATACGCACCATCCGCTACGACCACCCCGACGCGGTCAAGCTCGATGAACTCGTCCAGCAGGAGTACGACCGGCGCTACGGCGACGGCGGCGATATGACCCCGCTGGCTCCGGAGATGTTCACGCCGCCCCACGGCATCTACCTGATGGCGTACGAGGACCGGCGTCCGCTGGCCACCGGCGGCTGGCGGGCCATCGAGGACCCGGCCGAGGGGTACGCGGCGGGGGACGCCGAGATCAAGCGGATGTTCGTGCTCCCGGAGGCCCGTGGGCGGGGGCTGGCGCGCCGGATCCTGGCCGCGCTGGAAGCGGATGCGCGGGCCGCGGGGCGTATCCGGATGGTGCTGGAGACCGGGACCAAGCAACCGGAGGCGATCGCGCTCTACACCTCCAGCGGCTACCGCATTCTGGACAAGGCTGACAAGTTCGGGCTCTACCGGACGTACGAGTCGAGCCGCTGCATGGCGAAGTCGCTGAGCGACGGCTAGGCCGCCCCGGCCCGGGACGGCCCGCCGCGGTCGCCGTTCCCTCTTTGGCGCACACCGGCACCCGTAGCACTTCGACTACGGTCGGATGACGGGGACGCAGTGGCAAGGGCCGGACGGCAGCCCCGGCGCAGAAGACACGGCCGGCGGCAGCGCCGGACACGTACACAGCGGTGAGGTGGTGAGCATGGTCGAATTCCGCATCGACCGCCGCAGTGGCGTCGCCACCTACCTCCAGATCGTCCAACAGGTCCAGCAGGCCCTGCGGTTGGGCATCCTGGTGGAGGGTGACCGGCTGCCGACTGCCGCGCAGGTCGCCGCCACGACCAAGGTCAACCCGAACACGACCCTGAAGGCCTACCGCGAGCTGGAACGCGAGGGCCTGGTCGAACCCCGGCCCGGCCTCGGGACCTTCGTCAGCCGCACCCTCGCCCGCCCCAAGTCGGCGGCGGACGCCCTGCTGCGCGAGGAACTGCGCTCCTGGATGGCGCGGGCACACGCCGAGGGCCTGGCCCGCGAGGACGTCCAGGCACTGGTCGACTCGGCCCTGGGGGAACGCTATCCACAGGAGTGAGGCCGGGGCGGCGGGGCGCTCCCATGGCGCCCTCCGCCACCCCGCTTGACCCTCACGTAACGTCAGGCCACAACCTGATCGGCGTACGGACACCATGATCCGTACACCGGTGCAGGCGCGCTCGAAGGAAGCTGCCGCCCACCGGGCACGACAGGACGAAAGGTGCTGCGATGGGCTACTCGGTCGGGCAGATCTCCGCTTCCGCTGGGATCACCGTGCGCACCCTGCACCACTACGACAAGTCGGGCCTGCTCTCCCCGACCGAGCGCACTCCCGCCGGCTACCGCGTCTACAGCGACGCCGACCTGGCCCGGCTCCAGCAGATCCTCTTCTACCGGGAGCTCGGCTTCCCCCTCGACGAGATCGCCACGATCCTGGAAGACCCGCGGGCCAACGCCCTCGACCATCTGCGCGCCCGGCACCGCGTCCTCAACGAGCAGATCACCAAACTGCAGCGTCTGGTCGAGGTCGCGGAGCAGGCCATGGAGGTCCAGCAGACCGGTGTGAAGCTGTCGCCCGACGAGCGGTTCGAGGTGTTCGGCGAGGTCACCTTCGACCTCACCTACGCCACCGACAGACAGCGGCAGTGGCACGACCGCGAGGGGCACCAGCAGGCCATGGCGCGGGCCGCCACGCACACCAAGGAGGACTGGGCGGAGCTCATGGCCGAGGGCGCGGAGTGGCGGCAACGGCTGATCGCCGCGTTCGAGGCCGAGGAGCCCGCGGACGGCGAGCGCGCCATGGACCTCGCGGAGGAGCACCGGCAGGGCATCATCCGCTGGTTCACCCCGTGCCCCACCGATATGCACGGCCGTATCGCCGACGACTTCGCCGCCGATCCCCGCGCGTTCGCCCTGCTCGTCCCCCCGAGCGAACAGCGTCCGGGACTCGCCGCCTACCTGCGCACGGCCGTCCACGCCAACGCCGTACGCCAGTCGCGCCCCGACGAGGCCTGAGGACGGCACGGCTCCGGCCCCGGCCCCGACTCCGGCCCCGCACACCACCGTTGAAGGGTGAAGTCCGATGAAGATCCTGATCACGGCTGCCGGGTCGTACGGCGATGTCGCCCCGTACACCGGCGTCGGCGCCCGCCTGCGCCACGCCGGACACGACGTCGCGCTCGCCACCCACGACGCCTACGCCCCCCTCGTACGCGCCGCGGGCCTGGAGTTCCGCCGGCTGCCGGCCGACCCACGCACCCGGCGCCCGGACAACGCCCCGGCCCCCGATGCCTCCCCCGGCGGCAAACGGGACCTGATGCGCCGGGCCGCCGCCTTCATCCAGGAGCTGGGCGGCGGCCTCGCCGAGGCCACCACCGAGAGCACCGAACTGCTGCTGCTCTCCACCACCACCGCACCGCTCGGCCGGCAGCTCGCCGAGGCATACGGCATACCGTCCCTGGAGCTCGGCCTCCAACCCAACGCCCCCACCGGCGACTTCGCCCCTCCCGTCAGCGGCGCCCGCTCACTGGGCCGCTGGGGGAACCGCGCCGCGGGCCGCCTCTCGCTGCGCATCGTCGACCGCCTCCACGGGGACGCGACCCGGGACCTGCGCGCCCGCCTCGGCCTGCCGCCCGCCTCGCCCCGTACGGTCCGCCGCCGCGCCGAAGCCGCCGGCCGGCCGGTGCTGCACGGCTTCAGCGAGGTGCTGGTGCCCCGTCCGGCGGACTGGCGCAGTGAGCTGGAGGTGGTCGGGAACTGGTGGCCCTGGCACGCCCCCGACGCCCAACTCCCGTCCCCCGTCGAGGACTTCCTCGCCGCGGGCCCGCCGCCGGTCTTCATCGGCTTCGGCAGCATGGCGGCCGGCCAGGGCGAACGGCTGAGCGGCCTCGCCGTACGCGCCCTGCGCCGCGCCGGGGTCCGCGGGGTGCTCCAGTCCGGCTGGGCCGGCCTGGCCACCGGGCCCGACGGGAACGCCGCGGCCGACGACATCCTCACGGTCGGCGAGGTGCCCCACGCGCTCCTCTTCCCCCGCATGTCCGCGGTCGTGCACCACTGTGGCGCGGGCACCGCCGCCGCGGGGCTGCGCGCCGGGGTCCCCACCGTCCCGGTTCCGGTCACCGCCGACCAGCCGTTCTGGGCCGCCCGGTTGGCCGCCCTGGGCGCCGCCACCACCCCGCTCCCCTTCAGGGCACTCTTCGCCGACGACGCGGTGACCCGCCTGGCCGAGGCCATCACCCAGGCCACCACGAGCCCCGCCCTCCACGAACGCGCCGCCGGCGCCGCCCGCCGCATGGCCTCCGAGGACGGCACCGGCGAGGTCGCCAAGGCCGTCGAGGCGCTCGCGGCGGCCGAGGGGTTGACGGATTAGAAGGGGCGGGCCGGCTCACCGCCCCGCACACGCCCTACAGAACCGGCGGGCCTTCCTCGATACGACGCAACACCGGCGCGAGCCGCTCCAGTTCGTCGTCCATGGGTCGGCGTTCGTCCCACCAGGTGGCGCCCGCGTCGATCAACGGCCCGATCAGGTCGCGCGCCCTGGCCCCCGCCGCCGGGCTGACGCCGCCGACGACGACTTCGAACGGCTTGCCCGCCCCGTCGTGCCGGTGCCTCCCGATGTAGTCCACCAGTTCACGGACTTCTCCGGCGGGCGGCGCGTGGCCGTGCCTGGCGGAGTGGAACAGGGGGACGGCGCCGTCCCATTGGGCGGCACGGCGCATCGGTCGGCGGTGCGGCCAGAACCCGCCGATCCAGACCGGCATCCGGGGGCGCTGCACGGGCGTGGGCAGCAGGCGTACGTCGTCGACCTCGTAGTGCCGGCCGTGATGGGTGACCGGCTCCCCCGACCAGTAGCGCTCCAGGAGATCCAGGCCCTCGTCGAGACGTTCGGCGAGCACGGCGGGATCCGTGGGTTCCCCGAAGCTGCCGTACTCGTCCTCGACCGGCCCGCCCAGGCCGGCACCGAAGATCACCCGCCCTTCGCTGACCCGGTCCAGAGTGGACACCTGACGGGCGAGCTGTTGGGGCCGCCGCCGGGCGACCGGCGTGACCAGGGTGCCGAGCTTGATCCGGCTGGTGGCCAGCGCCGCCGCGGTCAGCAGCATCCACGGATCGCCGAAGGACCGGTTACGGCGTTTCTCGTGCACCACGTGGTCCCAGATGAACAGGGCGTCCCACCCTGCCTCCTCTGCCGCGGACGCCACCGATGCGACCGTCCTCGCGTCGGCGAAATCTCCGAAGTTCGGGATGTTCATCGAGAAGCGCATCCCGGCATGGTGCTCCACGTCACAGCAGGGGAGCAATCGAAATATCCGGCCGCGGCGGTCGCGATGCCGTAGGGCCGAATTGACGGGCGGGGACGCGCTCTTGGGCGCGATGCGCGGCCGCACACCACCAGGGCTTCAAACGCCGAGATCCCGGCCGGACGGTGACCGTCTGACCGGGATCTCGTGTGCGGTGGACCTGAGGGGACTCGAACCCCTGACCCCCTCGTTGCGAACTACCGGCTGCAAGGTCGCTGAGGTCATCCCGCCTGATCAGCCGACCCATTCGGGCCAGGGACGGCCGCCAGAAGTCAGCGTGGTTGCGGTAATTCTCTGCTGTACGGCCGCGCGTGCGCTAGCCTTCATTTGGGCCGATCGCGCTGGCCTGTCTCCGTTGGGTGCCCACGTCGCCCTGGGAAGCGGACAAGGTTCTCCGAATCGCGCGTCCTTATCGCTGCATGTCCAGAGCGGTCGGGGCGTGGGACGGAACCGCAGGAAGCGCAGTGATGAACCGTACTCAGACCACAGTTGCCCGGAAGCCTCAGCAGAAATCTCGGCCCTCGCGGCACGCAGCTTGGGCCTTCTTGCCCGCAGGAGCGGTTGCCGGCCTGGGCACCGTTCAAACCTTGCCTATTCAACTCGTATGGATCGGCTTGTTCGTTTTGGGCCCCGCTCTCCTCGTCTTCCTGGTTTCGGCTTGCGTCCTGCTCTTCACAGGCACCACTGAGCAGCGGCGCAAGGGGGCGAGTTTTCTCTTGGAGCGCCTCCCGTGGCTGCGCTCGCGACCGTAGTCCTCAGTTCGCGCTTTGCGCCGTTCACTCTCGTACTAGCGCTAGCCGCCCATGCACTTGAGGTTCGTGCACGTCTCTAGCCCGGGGACGTACAGCGGAGGCTCCTTACCGGGGTTGGAGACGACCCACTCCACGGATCGGGGCTCCCCACAGCGGGGGCAGGATGACTTGTATTCCTGGGTCTCTTCCTCGGTGTATTCGCCGTGCTCGTTCATCTCCTCACAGTACGGCCGGACAGCCAGCGCCGCTGGCTGCCATGAGCTGGGTGCGTCATTACGGAAGGCGCGGCGCATTTTGTGGTTGGATTCACTAGTGGCTGACTACTGGAATGTGATCATTGGGTCGGCCAGTGCACTGTTGGGCACGACGGCCACTGGCTATTTCGGTCTGCGGCAGGGCTGGCAGAACAGTTACGAAAAGGAACGCGATCGAGAATCCCAGCGGTGGCTGGTCCATCGCGAGGCAAGACGTGCAGCTTGCAGCAAATTAGTCTCGAAACACTACGAGTTCGACAAGTTCGTGGAAGAGCTCTGGTCGAGCAGGCCGGGCGAGAATCGTCAAATCATTGCCGACACTGAGGTGACTGTCGCCAGCCTGCTCGAATTGGTCACTTTGGTGCAGCTTGAAGGCCCGCCAAGCGTCGGCAACGCAGCCGAATCTCTCGGTCGTGCTGACCAGGAGGTCGCCACTGAGCTGCAAGAGCTGAGCTACCAAGCCACCCGGCGGGACGATGACCGTAGCTTGAGTGAAATCACACTGCCAGAGGTCCGAGAGGTCGAAGATATCGATAGCCTGCGAAAAGGTAAACTTGAAGAGTTTATTCATGCAGCTCGGCAAGCTATCGGAGGCGAGTCAGGATAACTCGTGGGTGAATTGCGTAGCTGTTGAGTTGTTTTACTGCCCCGCTGGCCAACTGGTGCCCTCGCTGGTGGTGTGGGGAGATTTTGAGGTCTGGCCCTTGGGGTGAGAGATCTTGGGGCCTTACGCTGCTCCGCGAATCGGGCTGGCTCCCTTGCCTGCCCGCAATGGCCCGATCGGCCCCAAGATCTTAGAGGCTCGCCCCAAGGGCCAGACCTTAAAATCTCTCCGCGCCGCCGGCCCCGCCCCCACCTACCTCCTCACCACCCCTCATCCGCACTTTCCTCGCCGCCCTCGGGGCTCCCCGCCTGGAGCCCGCCCCTGAGACACGGGACGCCCTGTGTGGCTGCTCAGCCTGTGCCGGTGGTGGGTGGCTGTGGTTGGCCTGGTGGAAGGTATCGCCGGTGGTGTTGGTCGGTGGGGTGTCTGCTCGGTCCGGTGCTGCTTTGGGCGGGGCAATGCGTGTGTGGGTCACCTCGTGGCATCTGTGGTGGCGCGCGGCCTGGGGCCGGGCGGCGCGGGCCGTAGGCATGGCGCCGCCCGAGCCCCTGAGGGCCCGCGCCGGCCCGCGTGGCGGGCCGGTGTGGTGTGATCCATCGCGCCGGCTGTCCAAGCCGTTGGCCTGCGCGCCGGATGTCGAAGCCAAGAGCGCCCACAGGGCCAGAGCTACAGGCTGAAGGCTTTCCCACGGGGCTTGCCGCGAGACTCCAGGCCAATGCGGTGGAAGGTGGTTGCTGGCCTCAATCGGCTATCCCCGGGCTTCAACTGGGCGAATACCGTGCGATCGGCACCAGTAGAACCGGCAAGGGAACGGCAAGGTCCTGCGAGAGCTCCCGGAGTGCTCCCCACCTCCCCTTCCCCGCGCGAAGCGCGGGGCTTGATGAGGTAGAGAAACCTGTAACAGCTCCCCCCTCACCGCATCGCAGCTGAGATGGCCTCCATGTGCTCAATGACTGCCTCGGCGCCCGCTTCGGCGAATGCTTCGCGCTTGCGCGGCTTGTTGGCGTAGCCGATGGCTGTGCTGCCGGCCAAGTGAGCCGCCTGGATATCCGTGAGTGAATCACCGATGAGCACGCAGTCAGACGGGTCGACTTGCAGCAACTCGGCAGCTCGGAACAAGGAATGCGGATGCGGCTTCATGAGATCTGGACGGTTCACCGGTCGCCCAATGACTTCGCATACGTACATATCCAGTGAATGCCGCGCAAGAAACGAGCGGACACACTCCGCAGAGTTGTTGCTCACCACGGCAATCCGACGCCCTGTGGCTTTGGCCGCTTCAAGCGCTGACTCGGCTCCGGCTGTGGGATCACCTGCAACTGCTACGGCTTCGACCTCGGCATCAGTAAGGGTCTGTTCCACTTGCAACCCAAGTCTTTGATCGGCCTCGAAGGTCAACCGCAAGACTTCGAGCGGGTCGTCCGTCTCGGTCAGCTTGGCGCCCAACTCCGGATCGCGACTGGCGGCTTGCCGTGCCAGATCGCTCGCTACTCTCGGCGCCGGCAGACCGGCGAACACGTCACACAGCGGGCCGTCGAAGTCGAACAGCATTGCCGACGCTCGGGCGAGCGTTTTACTGAGGTCGTCACTGCCCATCGAGATCGAAGTCCCTTCCGATGGTCTCCCACACACTGTCGAACCACATGCGGGCCTGCTCTACCTGCTGGGTGCCGCTCGACGACTCGCTGTCGTTCACCGAATGATGGAAGAGCACGGTGTCCTTGCCCACCAGGTCGTAGATCTCGATCGCTTCGCCTTGGGCCACCACCTTGTTCGGCTTGATCGGGTAGTAGCCGAAGAACACGTCTTCACTGTTGATGACATACAGCTTGAAGAACTGGGTGCCGCTGTGAACACGCACGTCCACACGCGTATCTGGCACTAGGCCGAGGTGTTGCAGTTCTGCGATCGAGTCTCGAATGCTCCGCGTGTAACCAACCATGATGTCGTGCATCCGGTTGCGGAGGCGTACATCGTCCGCACAGTCTTCGCGACGTACCGGCGCTGCTTGAGGCACCGACATGTCCGGGACGAGTATGCGCACGGTGATGCTCGACGGGGTGAGTCGCCCCACGCGGATCTTGTCCAAGGGTTCTTGGAGCGCGCCGTGAAGGGTCTCGCTGGAGAATCCCGCGAAGTCGATGGTGACATCGCGGGAGGAGAACGCCTGCTCCACGTAGGGACGGAGGCCGGCGGGCCGCTCTGTCCGATTGCGGACATAGACACCACTGCCCTTGCGGGACACCACTAGACCTTCGTCTTCGAGATCCCGCAGAGCACGCTGAATCGTCGCCCGCGCGAAGCCGTACATCTCCGACAGCTTCTTGTGCGACGGAAGTTTCTCGCCGGGAGCGAGCCTCCTCGTGCGGATGGCCGCTCCAAGACTGCTTGCCACCTGCTCATACGGCGGCCGGTCGTCGTCTGGGTCTAGCGGGTCGGGAACGAAGGTCATGCGCCGATGGTACGCGCCGGATCGAACATTGGGACAGCCAGGACAGCCAGGTGTTGACATGACTAGCCAGGCTGCGTACGTTGGTCACGTAGCCAACACGGCTAGCCAAGTCAGTCACCTCGCTGAGGGGAAGTTTCATGCCTTCGTTCAAGATCGACACTTCGACCGCTGTGGTGTTCGTCGCGACCGCGCCGACTCCGAAGATCAAGAACAAGCAGACCGGCGAGATCGCCACCGATCATGAGACCGGCGCCCGGATGATGACGGTGGGCCTGCTGATCTCCGATGAAGGGGAGGGGAACCTCTACCAGGTGGCCGTGCCGGACACGGGCGTCCCGGAGGGGCTGGCCCCGGGCATGCCGGTCTCCGTGGTGGGGCTGAAGGCTCGGGACTGGGAGAACGAGATCAACGGGAAGCAGCGGCACGGCATTTCGTTCCGCGCGGCTGCGGTAGTGGCTGGAGTCTGATCATGTCGGACCTGACCACGGTGCTGGAGGTTGCGGGCGCTCTCGGGGGTGTCGGTGGCTTCGGTCTCGGCTACGCGAAGGTTTGCGCGCCGCGTGTGTACTGGTCGCTAGTGGGTCTGCCGGTCACGTGGGGCCGGTTCACGGTGAGGTACCGGTCGACGATGGATGTGTGCGGGTTGACGGTGCAGCCGTCGCGTCTGCGGGCGTTCATGGCCCGGAACATCGCCCGCCGTGAGGTTCAGCCGGTTCCGCCGAAGATCCGTCGCGTGCGGGGGACTTCGACTGGTCTGCGGGTCTCGCTCCGGCTTCCGGCCGGATTGGAGCCGGCGGATGTGGCGGCGGCCTCGGAACGGCTCCGGCACGCTTGGGGTGTCCACTCCGTCAACGTGGTGGAGACCAGGCCGGGTGTGGTCGAGCTGCGGATGACCGGCTACGACGTACTGAAGCGGGTGCGCATGCCGCGTCGCATCAAGACTGGGCCGATGGTGGTGCCGGTTGCTCTGCGCGAGGACGGCACGGCGTTCGTGCGCGATTACCGGAAGGTGCCCCACGGCCTGACGCTGGGCGCGAACCAGTCGGGCAAGTCGATGTATCAGCGCAACCTGGTCAAGGGTCTGGCGAAGCTGCCCGTGGGCCTGGTTGGCATCGACTGCAAGCGCGGCGTGGAACAGACCGCCTACGCGCCCCGCCTCTCCGCCCTGGCGACCACTCCGGAGGAAGCCTCCCGGCTCCTGGATGTGCTGGTCGAGGAGATGGAATCCCGCTTCGACCTGCTGAGCGTTCACGGGGTCTCGGACCTGTGGGACCTGCCCGAGAGTGTGCGGCCGGTGCCGCTGGTGGTCCTCGTCGATGAGGTGGCAGAGCTGTTCCTGACTGCCGCGAAGAAGGATGAGGAACGCCGGGATCGGATGGTCATGCAGATGGTTCGCCTGGGGCAGATGGCCCGTGCGATCGGCATCTACCTGGAGGTCTGCGGGCAACGCTTCGGCTCCGAACTCGGCAGGGGCGCCACCATGCTCCGCGCTCAGCTCACCGGCCGGGTCATCCACCGCGTCAACGACAAACAGACCGCCGAAATGGGTCTCGGCGACATCGCACCAGATGCGGTATTCGCCGTTACCGCGATCGCGCCCGACCGGCCCGGGATCGCGGTGGCCGGTGACTCCTCCGGTGGCTGGTCTCGTATCCGCACCCCGGAAACCTCGCCCGCTGAGGCTGCGGCGGTCTGCCGTGAGTACGCCCACCTGACGCCGAGCCTCCCGGCTCTGGCCCCGTTTCGGCCGGCCGTTCCCGCCGAGCCTGCGTCCGACGATGCGCCGTCGCTGATCAAGCCGCAGCCCGTCACCGACTAACACCCGCCCCACACGGTCGGCGTGACCGCCTCACGCCAAGTCCCTACCCCCGCCATGCCTCAAACAGAAGGAGCGGTGATTGCGATGGCCACCAAGAAGCCCGCCACGCGGAAGTCGCCCGCCAAGAAGCCGTGCCCGGACTGCAAAGACGTCGGCCAGACCTCCGAGACCTTCCAGGTCGGCGGCCGCAAGAAGCGCGAGAGCCGGCACAAGCAAGAGGCCCTGTGCCTGACCTGCTGGGGAACTGGCGAAGCCCCTACCGCCTGACCTGCTGGCGCCGGGCGGCAGGACCTACGCGCCCCGCCCGGCCCCGGCCCAATCCGGAAGGAGGACCGCGATGCGCCCCAAGCTGCGCCCCGATGCCGTACTCGTTCAAGCCGTGATCGCCGGTGCCCTGTCCTTCGCTCACCTCCACGACATCGCCGAAGCCGCGGGCCAACAGGGCTGGAAGGCCTGGGCCTACCCGATCAGCGTCGACCTGCTGTTTGTCGCCGCCTGGCGCCGACTTCGGGCCCTACGTGCCGACGACCGTGCGGCCCGTGCCGCCTGGACCTGGTTCGTCATCGCCCTGGTCGCGTCGCTCGGCGCGAACATCGCCACCGCCGGACTCCTCGACCTGGGCCACGTGCCCGCCTGGCTGCGCATCCTCGTCGCCGGATGGCCGGCCCTGGCCTTCCTCGGCGGCACGCTCCTTGCCCACACACCCGTGCCCCAACGCCCGGAAGTCGACAGCGATACGGAGCCTGCCCCGTCCGAGCCGATCACGGTGGACCGTGCTCCCGAGGTGGCGCCGGCCGAACTCCCCGCCATATCTCCGCCCGTGCCCGACCTGCCTGATGCGCCTTCGCCGGAAGTCGCCCCGTTGCGGCCGTCGCCCCCCGTCGCCGTGTCGGTGCCGGCTGTTCCTCCGGCGCTGCTCGATCACGCCCGGAAGGTCGCCGACACCCATCGCACCGCGACCGGATCGCCGATCGACGCCGAGACCCTCCGCGCTCGTCTGGGCATCCCGGCACCGCTCGCCGACTCGATCGCTGCCCAACTCACCTGACAGGAGAACCGATCATGCGTCCCGCAATCCAACTCGCCCTGCAGCTCTCCGCTGAGCTCACCCGCCGAAGCCGTTTCGTCGATGCGCTGCAACTCGGAGCGGCCGCGATTAATCAGGCCACCGACGCCGAGCGTGCCGAGATCCGCCAGTGGCTCGACGACCACACCGACGACTTCATCGGCCGGACGGACTGACCGATGCCGCGCCCGAACCGCTTCTACGACGTGATCCGCATCGGCCCCGTCCAGGTCGGCAGCCATTACGACGGACGCGGCCGCACCAAGCACACCGCCGCCTGCACCGCCCCCGGCTGCGGCTTCTCCGCCGACTACCGCGACCGCCCGGCGGCCGAACTCGCCGCCAAAACCCACCGCTGCAAGGCCTAGAAGGAGATCTCCCATGGACATTCCGCTCTGGCTCGCCGTGATCGTCGTCGGCTATCTCGGCATCAAGCTCGCCCGCCCGCCGTGGTGGCTGGTGGCCCTGCTCCTCCTCGGCGGCTTCCTCGTCGCCGGCAGCTCCCTCGGCCCCACCGTCGGCAACCTCCTGAAGTAACCCGACCCGAAAGGACATCCGAGATGTTCACCCCGAAGTACCCACTCCCCGACACCCCGCCGGCCCCGGCCGTGCCGGTTGTCTCGGCCAACGAGGGACATACCCTCGCCGTCCCTGTGGCTTCATCTCCGGCCCCGGCGCAGACAACGGCACCTGCACCGGTGCCCGCCATCTCGGCCCGGCCCACGGTCCAGCTCACCCCCGGCGGCCTGATCGCCGTCGGCGCCGGTGGCACCGCCGTGGTTCTCGTCGTCGGGACGGTCCTGGTCTCGATGCTCCTCGCGGTCGCCGTCACCGCCGTTGCCGTGGCGGTCTGCGCCGTCGTCCTCCGCTCGATCCTCACCAGCCGGCACACCAACCACTGAAAGGAACGGCTATGGGCTTCTTCAGCCGCAAGCAGGAATCCACCGAATCCGCCGACCCGACCATGACCGAACTCGGCCGTGAGTACGCCATCGCCAAGCGACACGGCGACCGCAAGACCGCCAACCGTCTCACCCGCGAGGTCGGCGGCAACGGCCGCACCGACGAGGAACGGGCTGCGTTCTGGAAGGGCGCCGACGACTACGACGCCATCCCGCCCGCCCACTCCAAGCGCCACAACCGCCGACGCTAAACGGCCCCCGGGGCGGCCTCGGTCACCAAACTTCCGCCGCCCCGGGCGCCTGCACCCCTTCCAGACCCAACGACCCGAAAGGGACTCCTCATGATGCCCGAAAGCACCCCCCGCGCCCGCATCTGCCGCGACTGCGACGGCTTCGACACCGTCGCCATCACCACCGGCACCCGCCACCACAACGGCACCCGCCAAACCATCACCGTCACCTGCCGCGCCTGCAACGGCACCGGCCACACCCCCTCCGCTCTCGCGCTCCACCGGATCGGGAGGTGACCACCATGTTCGGCCAGCCCCCCGCCGACCTCTACCCGACCGAGAACACCCCCGGCCTCCGGGTCCGGGCCGGCACTCGGTACACCAGCTCCCAGGGCGACTACATGTGCGGCGGCTGCGGCGCCGAAGACCACGCCAACGGCGACGACAACGTCAAAGCCCTCGTCGACGAGTACACCGACCACAAGAAGGCCTGCGGGGGACGCTCATGAACGCCACCGCACGCAACGGCCTCCGCGTCCTGGACCTGTTCTGCTGCTCAGGCGGCGCCGCCATGGGCTACCACCGCGCCGGCTTCGAAGTGGACGGCGTGGACATCCTCGACCGCCCTCGTTATCCCTTCACCTTCCACCGGGCCGACGCCTTGGAATGCCTGGCCCGGCTCATCGCCACCGGTGAGATCGAGCGCTACACGCTGGTCCACAACTCCCCGCCGTGCCAGGCCGGCTGTGCCCTGACCGTGGGCACCAACCACTCGCGCGGCTGGGGTGGCGAACACGTCCAGCTGATCCCCGAACTCCGCACGCTCCTGGACACCACCGGCCTGCCCTACGTGATCGAGCAGCCCAACGGCAAAGCCCCCGTCCGCCGCGACCTGTCCCTGTGTGGAGAGTCGTTCGGCCTCGGCGTCCTGCGCCACCGCGCCTTCGAACTCGGCGGTTGGAGCACTCCCCAACCGCCGCACCCACGGCATCGGGGGCACGTCAGGGGCTATCGCCACGGCATCTACCGCGACGGGCCGTACGTGGCGGCCTACGGCACCGGTGGAGGCAAGGCCACCGTTCCCGAGATGCAGACGGCCATGGGCATCACCTGGACCGACGTGCGCGAAGAACTCACCGAAGCCATCCCGCCGGCCTTCACCGAATGGATCGGCACCGCCTTCCTGACCTGCCGCCAGGAGGTGCTCCTGTGACCGACCCCGCCACCCTGGCGGGCCTGGACCCGGCCACCCTGGGCGATGTGCTCAGGGTGGCCGGGGATCCGGGCTTCGACCGCTGGCAAGACCAGATCCGCCGCACCGGAGGATGCGCCGACCCCATCCACCTCACCGGCTCCACCAAGACCCTCGACCCGGCCACCAAGACCGTCTTGCACACCTACGACACCGACAACGAGCCCGGTGGCCGACTCCGCGTCGCCTGCGGCAACCGCCGCGCCTCCCGCTGCCCCTCCTGCGCCTGGACCTACGCCGGCGACACCTACCACCTCATCCGCGCCGGCCTCACCGGCGACCCCGCCAAAGGCACCCCCAAAACCGTCCGCGACCACCCCCGCGTCTTCGCCACCCTCACCGCCCCCTCCTTCGGCCCCGTCCACAACCGACCCACCAACGGCGGCCGCTGCCGCTGCGGCACCCACCACCCCGACAACGCACCCGAATTGGGAACCGCCCTCAACCCGGCAAAGTACGACTACGCGGGTGCCGTCCTGTGGAACAACCACGCCTCCGACCTGTGGCGCTACTTCACCATCTACCTCCGCCGCGAGATCGCCGCCCGAGCCGGCCTCACCCAAAAAGCCGCCCGTGAACAGTCACGCCTGTCGTTCGGCAAGGTCGCCGAGTACCAAAAGCGCGGCGCCGTCCACTTCCACGCCGTCATCCGCTTCGACGGACCCACCGGCCCAGACACACCGCCCCCGCACTGGGCAACCCTCGGCCTGCTCACCGACGCCATCAGGGCCGCCGCAGCCCGGGTCAAAGTCGTCGTGCCGGCCAACGAGGAACACGGCTACGTCAAGGACTGGGACCTGCGCTGGGGCGACCAAATCGACGTCCAGCCCATCGGCGCCTTCGGCAACGGCGAAGACCTCACCGAACAGGCCGTCGCCTCCTACGTCGCCAAATACGCCACCAAGGCCGCCGAGACCACCGGGACCGTGGATCGCCGCGTTGGCAACCGCGAGGCAGCACTTCTCCTCGGCGTCCCCGAGCACCCCCGACGGCTGATGGAAGCCTGCTTCGACCTGGACAAGGCATACCCCGACCGCAAGCTGTCCGCCTGGGCACACATGCTCGGCTTCCGGGGCCACTTCTCCACCAAGTCCCGCCGCTACTCCACCACCCTCGGAGCGCTGCGCCAGGTTCGCGCCGACTACCGAGCCGCCCAACAACGCGCCGCCCTCGGCCTCCCCCACCCCGACGACGCCCCAGAGGCAACCACGCTCACCCTCGCCTTCTGGTCCTACGCCGGACACGGCCACACCCCCGGCGAATCCTGGCTCGCCGCCAACATCGCCCGCGACATCCAAGCCAACCGCGAAACCGCCCGCCAAGCACGCGCCGAACTCAACGACGAAGGAGACGACTGGACATGACCAGCACCGTGATCGAAAGGAAGTGGCACACCACCGCCGAAGTCGCGCAGATGCTCGGCTACGGCCTGTCCAAGACCAAAACGCTCGTGCTCACCGGCGAGATCCGCTCGATTAAGGACGGTCGCAACCGCCGCATCCTGCCCCGCTGGGTCGACGAATACGTCGAACGCCTGGCCCGCGAAGCTGAGATGGAGTGGTCGGCATGAGCGGCAAGCGAGGCAACGGCGAAGGTTCCATCTACCCCTACAAGAACGGTTTCGCCGCCTACGTCTGGGTCACCACCCCGGACGGCAAGAAGAAGCGCAAGTACGTCTACGGCAAGACCCGGGAAGACGTCCACGACAAGTGGATCAAGCTGCACGCTGAAGCGAAGAACGGGCCGGTGGTCACCAAGTCCCCGACGGTTGCGCAGTACCTCGCGTACTGGATGAAGGAAGTCGTCGAGCCCGATCTCAGGCCGAAAGCCGCCGAGACATACGGCATGCATGTCCGCCTGTACATCACTCCGGGACTCGGCTCGAAGCGGCTGGACAAGCTCTCCGTCCGTGATGTGCGGACGTGGATCAACAAGCTTCAAGCTCAGTGCCAGTGCTGCGCTCAGGGCAAGGATGCCGCGCGCCCCAAGGTGGACAAGAACCCTGCCCGCCGGCAGCGTTGCTGCGCGATCGGTCAGTGCTGCGGGCGGACCGTGTCTCGTCGAACCGTTCAGGACACTCGGACGGTTCTTCGATCCGCACTCAGCAACGCCATGCGGGAAGAGCTGATCTCCAAGAACGTGGCCAGCCTCGTCAAGGTGCGTTCAGCCGGTACTCAGAAGCCGAAGCCATGGACGGTGGAGGAGGCCAGGACCTTCCTCGAAGCTGCTCGGGCGGCTGGTGATCCGCTGTACCCGGCGTACGTCCTGGTCCTGGTGCTGGGCTTCCGCCGTGGTGAGGTGCTGGGCCTCACCTGGGACAGCGTGAATCTCGATGCCGGTGAGATCACGGTGGAACGGCAGTTGCAGCGGATCGCCCGACGGCTGGTGCACAGCGAGACCAAGACCGAGGCTTCAACTGCGGTCCTGCCACTGCCAGACATCTGCGTGACGGCTCTTCAGCTTCGCCGGAAAGCTCAGGAAGCGGCCAAGCAGGCGGCCGGCGAGCTGTGGTCGGACTCCGGCTTCGTGTTCACCACGCGGTACGGGACGCCGATCGAGCCGAGGAACTTCAACCGGGAGTTCGATGCGCGTTCGGTCAAGGCCGGCGTTCGGAAGATCCGCCTGCATGACACGCGCCACACCTGCGGCTCACTCCTCGCAGCGCTCGACGTGCACCCTCGGATCGCGATGCAGATCCTGCGGCACAGCAAGATCGCGGTAACCATGGAGATCTACACTCACGTACCGTCGGAGTCGACGCGGAAGGCGCTTCGGAAGCTCGGCAAGCACCTTGGCAATCAGGCGGATCCCACGTAGTTGCTGTACTTCGCTGCTGTACGGCGCGAAAAAGCCCCCACCGGATATCCCCGGCGGGGGCTTTGACGTGCGGTGGACCTGAGGGGACTCGAACCCCTGACCCCCTCGTTGCGAACGAGGTGCGCTACCAGCTGCGCCACAGGCCCTTGCGACGAGTGAAACTCTAGCATCTCGTTCGCGGTGCTCGGAAATCGCTTTCGGTGCTGGTCAGCGGAGGGCCGTCACTCGTTCGCCGCGCGCGGGCGGTCCTCGTTCTCGTACTGGTCGAAGAGGGGGGTGCGGCCGCGGGGGCGGCGGGCGGGGGTTTCGGGCTGGGGGTGGTCGGGGGCGGCGCTGGAGCGGGCGGAGCTCCAGGCGTCGTCGGCGTCCAGGTCCACGTGGCTGGTGGCGCGGGGGGCGACCGGGGCGGTGACGTACGTGGGGAGAGGGACGGGGACCGGTTCCCAGCTGCCGGAGACGGGGCGCGGGCGTTCGCGCTGCTGGTCGACCCACTCGGCGTGGTCGGTCTCCTCGACGAGGGCTCGGCGGCCCGCGGTGTGTGCCGGGGTCGCCGGGCGGGGCGGTTCCGGGGCGGGCTCGGCGGGGGCGGCGTCAGCGTGCGGATCGGCCTGGTGGTCGGCGGCGGGCGGCTGGTCGGCCGCCTGCTGAGGGCGGGGGCGGCCTTCCCGCAGCCGTTGCGCCGCCGCCTCCGCCTGGCGCTGGTCCATGGTGAAGACGAAGCGGCGGCGCTCCTGGACGCGGAGGTAGACGATGTACGCGGTGAGCAGGAGGGCGGGGATGGCGGGGACCCAGAGGAAGGGGAGGCCGCCGACGGCCGCCGCGATGGCGCCGATGGTGAAGGTGAGGAAGAGGATCGTGATGGTGCGCCTGCGGCGGGCGAGGACCTTGGCGCGCTTGGTGCGCTCGGCGACGGAGGGGCGCGGCGGGGTGACCGCCGTCACACGGGTGGGGGCGTCGTCGGAGTGCGCGGGGGCCGGTGCGGGGTCGCCGAAGGGCCGGACGTCGGCCGGGTCGGCCGCGGCGTCCGGGTCCTGCTCGTCGCCCGCATCGCCGGCGGGGCACTCCTCCTGCCCCTTGGCGTAGCGGCGTTGCATGGCCGCACGTCCGGACAGGAGCCGGATGGCAGTGCTGAAGCGCTCGGTCGGACGGGCCTCATTGAGCTCGTCCTGCCTACGGAGCCACATCGGCACCAAGTAGGCGGCCCAGGCCCCGACGATGACTGCGTAGATGAGGCCGCTGCTTCTCACGACTCACACGGTAGAGGGGTTTGCGTGGGGCCATCCGCCAATTGGGCCGGTGTGTCGCACGATCTGGCTGATATCTCGAACTTTTTTTGTGATTGTTGAGATCAGCACGCCGCGAATCCGGGCAATCCGTGAAGCGTTTCGAACATGCATTTCGAACACTTATTTTATTTGCGGGGGAGCACCGGGAGCTCCGGGTGTGCTCGGTTTCTGCTGCCGCCAGCGGTTGAGCAGCCCTTCCGGCACCTCTTCGGCGGTCAGGGCGAATACCGCGTGGTCGCGCCAGGCACCGTCGATATGGAGGTAGCGGGGGCGGATGCCTTCCTCGCGGAAGCCGAGTTTTTCGACGACCCGGCGGCTGGGGGTGTTTTCCGGGCGAATGCAGACCTCGATGCGGTGGAGTCCGACGGCGCGGAAACAGTGGTCGACGGCGAGCGCGACGGCGGTCGGCATGACACCGCGTCCGGCCACTTCCTGGTCGACCCAGTAGCCGATATGGCCGGAACACATGGAGCCCCAGGTGATACCGGCGACCGTCAGCTGACCGGCGAGCCGGCCCTGGTATTCGATGACGAACGGCAGCATCCGGCCGGCCTGCGCCTCGGCCCGCAGATGACGGACCATCTGCCGGTAGGTGGGGCGGTGCGGCGGCGGAACGCCGGGCGGGGGCGGCGGGATGGTCGCTTCCCAGGGGCGCAGCCAGTCGCGGTTGCGGCGGTTGACCTCGCGCCAGGGCCGCTGGTCGCGCAGCTTTATCGGGCGGAGGGAGACGTCTCCGTCCGTGAGGACCACCGGCCAGGACGCGTTCAGCTCGGGCTCCCGGAGGGTCTGGGGTGGTCGCCGCCGCGGATCTGGTCGACGGCGTGCGGGAGGAGCTCGGCAAGGACGGCGAGGCCGTCGCGGACGCCGCCCGTCGAGCCCGGGAGGTTGATGATCAGGGTCGTGCCGGCGACACCGGCGAGGCCGCGGGAGAGGGCGGCGGTGGGGACCTTGTCGCGCCCGGCGGCCCGGATCGCCTCGGGGATTCCGGGGACGTCGTAGTCCAGGACCCGGCGGGTGGCCTCGGGGGTGCGGTCGGTGGGCGAGAGCCCCGTGCCGCCGGTGGTGAGGATGACGGCGTACCGGGACGAGTCGACGGCCTGGCGCAGGGCGGCCTCCACCGGGTCGCCGTCGGGGACCACCTGCGGGCCGTCGACCTCGAAGCCCATGGCCGCCAGGCCCTCGGCGAGCAGCGGGCCGCCCTTGTCCGGGTAGACGCCGGCGGCGGCCCGGTTGGAGGCGGTGACGACCAGGGCGCGGGCGGGGCTCATGACCGGGTCCAGTCGCCGGACTTGCCGCCGGTCTTCTCCTCGACGCGGATGTCGGAGATGACCGCGGCCTTGTCGACGGCCTTGACCATGTCGACGACGGTGAGGGCGGCGACGGAGACGGCGGTCAGCGCCTCCATCTCGACGCCGGTGCGGTCGGTGGTCTTGACCGTGGCGGCGATCTCGACGGCGTCGTCGGTGACGGTGAGGTCCACCTTGACGCCGGAGACGGCCAGCGGGTGGCACAGCGGGATCAGGTCAGGGGTGCGCTTGGCGCCCATGATGCCGGCGATCCGGGCGGTCGCCAGTGCGTCGCCCTTGGGCACGCCCTCGCCCCGCAGCAATTCGATGACCTGCGGCGATACCAGGACACGGCCGCGGGCACGGGCGGTGCGGGCGGTGACGTCCTTCCCGGAGACGTCGACCATCCGGGCCGCGCCCGCCGCGTCGAGGTGGGTGAGGTGTTGCTGGCCGCTGCTCATCGTTCTCCTGCTTTGGACCGTGCCGCGCCTGTGGGACGACACCGTACCCGCAGCGGCGGACGGCTACCCGAGCAGGACGACGTCCACGGCGCCGCCCGCCGCGACCTCGGTGGTGTCCTCGTCCACGATGATCAGGGCGTTCGCGTGCGCCATGGCCTTGATCAGGTGGGATCCGGGGCCGCCGACGGGGGCGACCCGGCCGGTGGCGGGGTCGTAGGAGCCGCGCAGGAACTGCCGTTTGCCCTGGGGGGAGGAGGCGATCGCCTCGGTGCACTCGGCACGCACGGTGGGGCGGTGCAGCTCGGGCAGCCCCATCAGGGCGCGGATGGCGGGGCGTACGAACAGCTCGAAGGAGACGTAGGAGCTGACGGGGTTGCCGGGCAGCGCCAGCAGCGGGGTGCGCTCGGGGCCGACCAGGCCGAAGCCCTGGGGTTTGCCGGGCTGCATGGCGAGCTTGCGGAACTCCACCAGGCCCTCGTCGCCGGAGAGGTCGGTGAGGGTTTCCTTGACGACGTCGTAGGCACCGACGCTGACGCCGCCGCTGGTGACGAGGATGTCGGCCCGAATGAGCTGGTCCTCCAGGGTGGCGCGCAGCGTCTCGGCGTCGTCGGCGACGGCGCCGACGCGGTAGGCGATGGCTCCCGCGTCGCGGGCGGCGGCGGTGAGCTGGAAGCTGTTGGAGTCGTGGATCTGGCCGGGGCCCAACGCCTCGCCGGGCTGGACGAGTTCGCTGCCGGTCGACATCACGACGACCCGGGGGCGGGGGCGGACGGTGACGGTGCCGCGGCCGATGGCGGCGAGCAGGCCGATCTGCGACGGGCCGAGGACCGTGCCCGCCTTGAGGGCCGGCTCCCCGGCGGAGACGTCGCTGCCGCGGGCGCGGATGTGGGCGCGCTCGGTGACCGGGCGGTGCACCCGGACCTCGCCGGTGGCGTCCTGGGGGGCGGCGCTGGCGTGCCGCATCGTGGCGGCGGGGCCCTGGCCGGTGCCGCCGTCGGTCCACTCGACGGGGACGACGGCCTCGGCGCCGGGCGGCACCGGGGCGCCGGTCATGATGCGGGCGGCCTCCCCGGGGCCGACGACCGGGAGCTCGCCGCTGCCCGCCGCGACGTCGCCGATGACGGTGAGGGCGGCGGGGAACTCCTCCGTGGCGCCCGCGACATCGGCGACGCGGACGGCGTAACCGTCCATGGAGCTGTTGTCGAAGGGCGGCAGGGCCACCGGGACGGTGATGTCCTCGACCAGGACGCAGCCCTGGGCGTCGAGGAGTTGCAGCTCGATCGGGTCCAGCGGGCGGATCTTGGACAGGACGTCGTCGAGGTGCTCGGCCACCGACCAGACGCGGTCCTGGTGGCTGGTCTGGCCGGTGGTGCCGTTCAACGTCTTACATCTCCTCGGTGACATAACTGCGAAGCCAGGTCCGGAAGTCCGGGCCCAGGTCTTCACGTTCGCATGCCAGTCTGACAATGGCACGCAGATAGTCGCCACGATCTCCGGTGTCATAACGCCGGCCCTTGAAGACGACGCCGTGCACCGGGCCGCCGAGGGACGGGTCGGCGGCCAGCGCCTGGAGGGCGTCGGTCAGCTGGATCTCGCCGCCGCGTCCCGGCTCGGTCTTGCGGAGCACCTCGAAGACGGCCGGGTCGAGGACATAGCGGCCGATGATGGCGAGATTGCTCGGGGCTTCGGCCGGATCCGGCTTCTCGACGAGGTCGGAGACCTTGACGACGTCGTCGTCGCCGGTGGGGGCGGCGGCCGCACAGCCGTAGAGGTGGATCTGCGCCGGGTCGACCTCCATCAGGGCGATGACCGAGCCGCCGTGCTCCTCCTGCACCTCGATCATGCGCTGGAGCAGCGGGTCGCGGGGGTCGATGAGGTCGTCGCCGAGGAGGACCGCGAAGGGCTGGTCGCCGACGTGCGGAGCGGCGCAGAGCACGGCGTGGCCCAGGCCTCTGGGGTCGCCCTGCCGCACGTAGTGCATGGTCGCCAGGTCGCTGGATTCCTGGACGCGGGCGAGCCGGGACTCGTCGCCCTTGCGGTGCAGGGCCTCTTCGAGCTCGTAGTTGCGGTCGAAGTGGTCCTCGAGGGGGCGCTTGTTGCGGCCGGTCACCATCAGGACGTCCAGGAGTCCGGCGGCGGCCGCCTCCTCCACCACGTACTGGATGGCGGGCTTGTCGACGACCGGGAGCATCTCCTTGGGCGTGGCCTTGGTGGCGGGGAGAAACCGGGTGCCGAGGCCGGCTGCGGGGATGACAGCCTTGCTGATCCGCGTGTGCGATGGGGTCATGCGCGCCACCATAACCGGCCCTATCGGAAGGATGATGAGGGTCTGGTGAATAGAGCATGAGAGCGGGAGCAAGGGCGCACAGTGAGCGTTGATCACGGTAGAAAGCGCGGGTTGCGGCGGGATCTCCTGAAGGTTAGAGGAGCATTGCCGCCGGATGTCGTGGCGGCGAAGGGGGACGCGCTGGCCCGGAGAACGCTGGAACTGGACGAGTTGCGGGCGGCACGGGACGCGGCGCGCGGGCGTGACGCAGATCTCGAATCCTCCGCCGATCTTCCCGTTGGCGAATCGCCCGTTCCGGCCGTCCCGTTGACCGTTGCCGCATATGTCTCGATCGGCGGCGAGCCCTCCACCCGCGCCCTCCTGGACCGGCTGCGGGCGGCCGGGGTGCGGGTGCTGCTGCCCGTGCTGCTGCCGGACAACGATCTGGACTGGGCGCCCTACGAGGGCGCCGAGCGCCTGGTACGGGCGGGCCGCGGGCTGCTGGAGCCGGCGGGCGGGCGGCTGGGCCCGGAGGCCGTCACCGAGGCCGACGTGGTGCTGCTGCCCGGTCTGGCGGTGGACGGCCGCGGCCTGCGTCTGGGGCGCGGCGGCGGCTCGTACGACCGGGTGCTGGCACGGCTGGAGCGGGCCGGGGCCGATCCGGCGCTGGTGGTGCTGCTGTACGACACGGAGGTGCTGGACCGGGTGCCGGCCGAGCCGCACGACCAGCGGGTGCACGCGGCGGTGACGCCTTCGGGGGTGCACCGGTTCGCCCGGCCCGCCCGGGGCGGCACAAAGGCCCCTGAGCGGCCGTAGGGCCTGTCCGACGGGGCGGGCCCCGGAAAGCCGAGGGGCGGGCCGGAGGATCTCCGGCCCGCCCCTTCACCCCTTCTCCGTCATCGCGCTACGGCGACAGCGTCAGCGTGTCCTTGGCGCGCTTCTTGACGGCCGACTCGCTGAAGGCCCACGGCAGCAGTTCGCCCTTGGCCCACTTGTCGGTCTGGTCGAAGTAGTGCGCGTGGTACGCGTGCCCCGAGGCGCCGGTGAGGTTGATCCAGCGGGATTTGTCGAGGTCGGCGAGGTTGACGACCATCCGCATCGACGGGACCCAGGTGACCTTGTAGCCGCCCGCGGCGTTCCAGCCGGTGGCGTCCACCGCGGCCTCGCCGCCGCCGAGGTTCCACGGGCCGCGGTTGAACAGGCCCTGGAGGGGGCCGGGTCCGTCGGTGCCCAGGGTCTGGTTGTTGAGGAACAGCTGGTGCAGCCGTCCCCAGCTCCAGGTGTCGATGTTCTTGCCGAGCTTGGACGTCAGCTCGTAGCGGGCGTCCTGCATGGCGTGGGCGAGGAGCTCGTCGCGGTTCTTGTCGCCGAGCTGGCCGGGCCGGCTCTCGGTCTTCCACCAGGCGTTGTCCGGGTCGTCCAGGATGGTGCGGACGACTTCGTACCAGCGGTCGCCGCCGTCGGGCTGGGCGGAGTCGCCGGCCCGCTCGCCGCATTCGCGGACCAGCTTCTGGAGGTCGTCGGCGGGGCCGGTCTCGTTGGCCGGGCGGACGTTCAGGCACTGGCCCTCGACCCGCAGTTCCTTGGGCATCTTGTTGCCGAAGGCGAGCTTGAGGGTGTTGCGCCAGACCGCGTTGAAGTAGGCGGCCGCGGCGGAGTCGGGCTCCTGGGTGAAGTCCCAGCCCTCCAGGAGCTGCTGGGCGTCGCGGACGTACTTGTCCTTGATGTCGATCTTCGTGAGGTAGGGCGTCAGCAGCCGGGCGATCTCGCTGCTGTTGTCCTTCTGGAAGGTCTGCATGTCATCCGTGGAGACCTTGCCGCCGTCCTTGATCTTCGACTCGATGAGGTCGTTGATCCGCTGGCTGCGGGAGCCGTAGCCCCAGTCCTTGGTGATCAGGTACGGGTACTTCGCCTCGTCGACGACGGCCTGGTTGGCGGTGACGATGAAGCCGCGCTGCGGGTTGTACTCGTACGGCAGGGCCTTCTGCGGGATGTAGCCGGTCCACTGGAACTTCCGGTCCCAGCCGGGTGCCGGGAAGGTGCCGTCGACGCCCTTGGCGCGGACCGGGATCCGGCCGGGTGCCTGGTAGCCGATGTTGCCCTTGGTGTCGGCGTAGATCAGGTTCTGGGACGGGACCTCGAAGTGCTCGGCGGCCTTGCGGAAGCCGTTCCAGTCCTTGGCCCGGCCGAGCTCGAAGACGGCGTCCATGGAGTTGCCGGGGTCCAGCGCGGTCCAGCGCAGCGATACGGCGTAGCCGTCGCCGCGGTCCGGGGCGGCGTTGCCGACCGGCGCGTCCTTGCCGACCTTGGAGAGTTCGCCGTCGCGGTCGGAGACGACCGGTCCGTTGTTGGTGGCGCGGACGGTGATGTCGCGGCTCGGCCCGCCGGCGACCTTGATCGTCTCCTTGCGGGTGGTGAACGCCCGCTGCTTGCCGTCATAGAGGTACCCGTCGGCGTTGATCTTCTCCAGGTACAGGTCGGAGACGTCGGCGCCGAGGTTGGTCATGCCCCAGGAGATGTCCTGGTTGTGGCCGATGACGACGCCGGGCATCCCGGAGAAGGTGAAGCCCGCGACGTCGTAGTTGCACTTGGGCCCTGTGGTGCGGCAGTGCAGGCCCATCTGGTACCAGAGCGAGGGCATCTGGGGCGCCAGGTGCGGGTCGTTGGCGAGCAGCGGCTTGCCGGTCGTGGTGTGGGCGCCGGAGACGACCCAGGAGTTGGAGCCGATGCCGTTGCCGTTGGGACCGAGCAGCGCCGGGACCTCCTCCATGGTCTTGGACAGCGAGGAGAGCTGCGTCTGGAGGCCGGTGGCGGCACCGCCGATCCCGGACTGCGCGTGGGCGGCCGCGCCGCCCTTGGGACGGAACTGCTTGGAGGCGGGGTCGACCGCGCCGGCCTGGACGATCGGCTTGTTCCGCTTGTACGGGTACTGCGGGTAGAGCTCGGCGATCTGCTCCGGCGTGAAGCGGCTGGTCATCAGGGAGCGGTCGATCTCCTCCTGCATGTTGCCGCGCAGGTCCCAGGCCATCGCCTTGAGCCAGGCCACCGAGTCGACCGGCGTCCACTTCTCCGGCTTGTAGTCGTTCTCGAAGTCCAGCGCCGCGTACTCCAGGGACAGCGCCGCGCCCTCGTGGTCCTTGAGGTAGGCGTTGACGCCGTCGGAGTACGCCTGGAGGTATTTCTTGGTGCTGGGCGAGAGCTTGGTGTCGTATTCCTTCTGCGCGACGTGGTGCCAGCCCAGGGTGCGCAGGAACGAGTCGGTCTTGACCTGGCTCTTGCCGAACATCTCCGAGAGCCGGCCGGCCGTCATGTGGCGGCGGACGTCCATCTCCCAGAAACGGTCCTGGGCCTGGACGAATCCCTGGGCGCGGAAGAGGTCCTCGTCGGTGTCGGCGTAGATCTGCGGGATGCCGTTGGCGTCACGCGAGACGTCGACCGGGTTGGTGAGGCCCGGGAGCTTGAGCGAGCCGGTGGTCTCCGGGTAGGAGGCGCGTACGGTGCCGACCCCCCAGAACGCGCCGAGGCCGATGCCCGCCACCAGCACAAGCACGACCGTGATCAGTACGAGGCGGCCGCGCCGCCCCTTCTTCTTCTTTGGGGCTGGGCCGGACTTGTTGGCGGGCATCTCTGTCCTTCGAGGGGCAGGGTGGGAGTGCTGGAGCAACCATAGGCGCACGGGTTCGGCGACCCCTACGCGGAGTCACTGCCAGCAACATGAAACTTTCAAGTAATGGTAAATTGTTAGTCTCAGTAACTAGCTAAGGTAAGGAATCCCCCTCCCCCACCGCCGACCCCACCACCGGAACCCGTGCGAGGAAGGACCAGCTCCCCTGACTGTCGACCACCTCAACCAACTCCTGCTGATCTGCTCGCTCGTACTGCTCATAGCGGTGGCCGCGGTACGGCTCTCCTCGCGCAGCGGGCTCCCCAGCCTGCTCATCTACCTGGGGATAGGCATCGCCATAGGGCAGGACGGCCTCGGTGGCGTCGTCTTCGACAACGCCGAGCTGACCCAACTCCTCGGCTATTCCGCCCTGGTCGTGATCCTCGCCGAGGGCGGTCTGGGCACCAAGTGGAAAGAGATCAAACCAGCCCTGCCGCAGGCGGCGTTGCTCTCGACGGTCGGCGTCGCGGTGAGCGTGGGGGTCACCGCGGCCGGAGCGCACTATCTGGCCGGTCTCGACTGGCGCCAGGCACTGCTGATCGGCGCGGTGGTCTCGTCGACGGACGCCGCCGCGGTGTTCTCCGTGCTGCGCAACGTGCCGCTGCCCGCGCGCCTGACGGGTGTCCTGGAAGCCGAATCCGGCTTCAACGACGCCCCCGTGGTCATCCTCGTCGTGGCCTTCTCCGCTTCCGGACCGGTCGACACGTGGTACGTGCTGATGGGCGAGATCGCCCTGGAGCTGGCCATCGGCGCGGCCGTCGGACTGGCCATCGGCTGGCTCGGCTCGTTCGGCATGCGGCATGTGGCGCTGCCCGCGTCCGGCCTGTACCCGATCGCCGTCATGGCCATCGCCGTCTCCGCCTACGCGGCCGGCGCGCTGGCCCACGGGTCCGGCTTCCTCGCCGTCTACCTGGCCGCGATGATCCTCGGCAACGCCAAACTGCCGCACGCCCCGGCCACCCGCGGCTTCGCCGAAGGCGTCGGCTGGATCGGCCAGATCGGCATGTTCGTCCTGCTCGGCCTGCTGGTCACCCCGCACCGCCTGGTCGACGACTTCGTCCCGGCGCTGCTCATCGGCCTGATCCTGACGATCGTGGCCCGGCCGACGTCCGTCTTCACGGCGCTGCTGCCGTTCCGGATGCCCTGGCAGGAGCAGACGCTGCTGTCCTGGGCCGGGCTGCGCGGCGCGGTCCCGATTGTGCTGGCGACCATCCCGATGGTGAGCGATGTGCCCGGCAGCGAGCGGGTCTTCAACATCGTCTTCGTGCTGGTCGTCGTCTACACCCTCATCCAGGGCCCGACACTGCCCTGGCTCGCCCGACGGCTGCGGCTCGGCGACGGGAAGGAGGCGGCCGACCTGGGCATCGAGTCGGCGCCCCTGGAGCGGCTGCGCGGCCATCTGCTGTCCACGTCCATCGGCCCGGGGTCGCGGATGCACGGCGTCGAGGTCGGCGAACTGCGGATGCCCAAGGGCGCGGCGGTCACCCTGGTCGTACGGGACGGCGCCAGCTTCGTGCCGGCGCCCTCGACGGTGCTGCGGCAGGGTGACGAACTGCTGGTGGTCGCCACGGACCCGGTGCGCGACGCGGCCGAGAAGCGGCTACAGGCGGTCTCCCAGGGCGGCAAGCTGGCCGGCTGGCTGGGGGCGGGCGAGAGTGCCGCGATGGCGGCGGCCGCCGGGACGCGTACGGCCGGCCCGGTCGGCAGGGTCGAGGGAGCCCTGCGGCGGTTCCGGCCCGGCGCCCTCCGCGACCGGCGCGCCAAAGGGCGCGGCGCCCGCTGACCGACGGCGGCAGCCCCCGGGGCTACGCTTCCTGGCCTCTTCGGCCTCGGAATGTGCCGAAGATCTCCACTGATCTCAAGGAATTTTACGGGGAGCCCTGGTTAATCCCAGGGCTTCGCGCGCTTCGACCTGTAGTATGAAGAAGCAACATCAACGAACCACCTCTGCCTGACGCAGAGCTGGCGCGACCGCTCAGCGGCCGCGATCCCCTGCCACACGCAGCCACCGTTCCCCGGTGCGGATCACGCGGTATCACTCGGTCCTGCGCGAGAGGACAGCTCTCGGCGCGTTACCCGTGACGACCTCGCGGTGGCGCGCTACCAGGCGGCAGAAAGGCCCGGCCGTGGCATCCGCGGTCAAGGACTCCCGTCCTGGTTACGGACAACTGCTGCGCACCCCCGGTGCATGGACATTCCTGCTGCCCGGCTTTCTGGCCCGGCAGCCCTTCGCGATGCTGACCATCGGCATCGTGCTGCTCGTCGAATCCACCACCGGCTCCTACGGGGTCGCCGGCACGGTCTCCGCCGCGACCGGCGTCTCCATGGCCCTGTTCGCCCCGCAGAGCGGCAAGCTCGCCGACCGCTTCGGCCAGCGCGCGGTGCTGCTCCCCGGCGTCCTGGTGCACGTCGTGGGCGTCAGCGCCCTGATCACCCTGGCTCTCGCGCACGCCCCCCTGTGGGCGCTGCTCGCGGTGGCCGTCCCCACCGGCGCCTCCACGCCGCAGGTCGGCCCGATGGTGCGGGCCCGCTGGGCCGCCCGGCTCGGCGGCAGCCCGCTGATGCCGACCGCCGCCGCCTTCGAGTCGGTCACCGACGAGTTCACCTTCGTCGTCGGCCCGGTGCTGGCGACCGCGCTGTGCACCGGCGTCCACCCGGCGGCCGGCCTGATCGCGGAGGCCGTGCTGACGCTGGCCGGCGGCCTGCTCTTCGCCTCGCAGCGGCGCAGCCAGCCGCCGGTCCACCGGGCGCACAGCCAGGGCGGCCCGCGCGTCTCGGCGCTGTCGGTGCCCGGCGTCCGCGCCCTGATCGCGGCGTTCCTCGGCATCGGCGCCGTCTTCGGCGGCATGCAGGTCTCGCTGACCGCCTTCACCCAGGACATCGGGCAGCCCGGCATCAACGGCCTGCTCTACGGGATCTTCGCGGGCGGCAACATGCTCGCCGGCATCGCCTGCGGCGCGATCGCCTGGAAGGTCGGCCCGCGGCGCCGTCTGCTGGTCGCCTACGGGCTGCTGGCGCTGGCCACCACCCCGCTGTGGGCGGTGACCTCGGTGCCGCTGCTGGGCGCGGTCGGCCTGGTCGTCGGACTGTGCATCGCCCCGGCGCTGATCACCGGCTACACGCTCGTCGAGTCGCTGGTGCCGGCCGCCGCCCGTACCGAGGCCTTCACCTGGCTGACCGGTGCGGTCGCGCTGGGCCAGGCGGCCGCGGCCACCGCGTCCGGCCAGCTGGCGGACCGCTTCGCGCCGAGCGCCGGTTTCCTGGTGCCGCTGGCCGGCACGGTGCTGGCCCTGACGGTGCTGCTGGCGCTGCGCGCGCACCTGGTGCCGCGCTCGTCGACGCTGATCGTCGGCTCCGCCGACCGGACCCCCGGTTCGCCCGCCGATTCGCCGGCCGATTCGCCGGCCGAGTCCCCCTCCGACGCCTTCGAGCGGGAGCTGAACCGGAGCCTGGACGAGGGGTCGGACGAGCGTGGGGTCGGTCACCGTATGCCGGTCACAGTGGACTGACGGGCCGGAATACTGCACTATGGATCGTCGTTAGCACTCATCGAGTGAGAGTGCCAGGAGGAAGTCAAGTGCCGACCTACCAGTACCAGTGCACCGCGTGCGGCGAGGGCCTCGAGGCGGTCCAGAAGTTCACCGACGACGCGCTCACCGAGTGCCCCAGCTGCGACGGACGCCTCAAGAAGGTGTTCTCCGCGGTCGGCATCGTCTTCAAGGGCTCCGGCTTCTACCGCAACGACAGCCGCGGCTCGTCGTCCAGCAGCAGCCCCGCGAAGTCCTCCTCGACCACGAGCAGCACGTCCTCGTCGTCCTCGGACTCGTCGAGCTCCGGCTCCTCGTCGAGCGGCTCCGACAAGAAGACCTCGTCCTCGACGTCTTCGTCCTCGGCGTCCACCAGCAGCTCGGCCGCCTGACCCACGCTTCCCGGACCCCGCCGTCGCCGACGGCGGGGTCCGCCGCGTTTCCGGCGGGCCCTTCGAGCTCTTGAAGAGCAGGGCCCCTCGCACCTGCCGTCCGCCCCGATAGTGTGACCGGCATGGCTGACGCGGAGATTGGCGTTATCGGCGGGTCGGGTTTCTACTCCTTCCTCGATGATGTGACCGAGATCACGGTGGACACCCCGTACGGAAGCCCCAGCGACTCGCTGTTCCTCGGGGAGGTCGCCGGCCGCCAGGTCGCGTTCCTGCCCCGGCACGGCCGCGGGCACCACCTCCCGCCGCACCGGATCAACTACCGCGCCAACCTCTGGGCGCTGCGCTCGGTCGGGGTGCGCCAGGTGCTCGGCCCCTGCGCCGTGGGCGGCCTGCGCCCCGAATACGGCCCCGGCACACTTCTCGTTCCTGACCAGCTCATCGACCGTACGAAGGCCCGCGCGCAGACCTACTTCGACGGCAAACCGCTGCCCGACGGCAGCATCCCCAACGTCGTCCATGTGACCTTCGCCGACCCGTACTGCCCCACCGGGCGCCGGGCCGCGCTGGCGGCGTCCCGCGGCCGCGACTGGGAGCCGGTCGACGGCGGCACCCTCGTCGTCATAGAGGGGCCGCGCTTCTCCACCCGCGCGGAGTCGCGCTGGCATGCCGCGCAGGGCTGGTCGGTGGTCGGCATGACCGGCCACCCCGAGGCCGTCCTGGCCCGCGAGCTGGGCCTGTGCTACACGTCGTTGACGCTGGTCACCGACCTGGACGCAGGCACCGAGACCGGCGAAGGCGTCTCCCACGAGGAGGTCCTCAGGGTCTTCGGCCAGAACGTGGGCCGGCTCCGCGAGGTGCTCTTCGACGCGGTGGCCGCACTGCCCGACAGCACGGCACGCGACTGTCTGTGCGTGGGCGCGCACGACGGCTGGGACCTGGGGATCGAGCTGCCGTGACGGCAGGCGGCCGAGGCCGGGGAGCTGACGGGGTGGACGGGATGGGCGGGACGACGGCTCGGCGCGAGCTGAGCTGAGCTGACGGGGCCGGCTCCCCCTCACGGGTGGCCGAGTTGTCCACAGGGCCGGGGTCGTCCACAGCCCCGAGCGGGCCTCGGCGAATTCCGGCACGGTGGTGATCGCCGGCCCGGACACCAGGTCCGGTCATCGACTCCGACCCTCCGCACCGCAGGCGGTGACCACCATGCCCCGTCCCTCCAGCCTGTCCCTCCACCCCACCGATCACCCCACCGACGACTCCCTCCCCGCTCCGCCTCTCCCCACCCCGCCACGGTGTGAAGTGCCCCACTTCGAACCGGTACGGGCGGGTGGCTTCCGGCACCGGCGGCGACGGACCACACGACAGCGGATGCTGGCCGCCGGTCTGGCGATGACCGCCGCAGCACTGGCCACCGGCATTCCGACCGGCGCCGTACGCGCCGCACCCGCACCCGGCTGCCCCGCCTCGACGGCCATCGGAGCGCGATAGCCATGCGCCAAGATCGAGTGGCATCCGCCCCCTGCCCACGCAACACTTCTGCGAGCGGCCGGGCAGCTGCCGCGCGCCCGAGCCGGCGCGTCCCCGTCGCCGACACCGCCCCGTCGACCCGCACTGACGCACCCGTCGATCGCCGGTTCGTGTTGAGCGACTGGACACCTCTGCCCTGCCCTGACGTAAGTTGCGGTGCTGACTGTGATTGCACCGTCCGTCGTGAGCATGGAAAGAGGCTGTCAGGTGAGCGAGAACAAGGGCGTGATTCAGGGATTCAAGGAATTCCTGATGCGCGGCAACGTCATCGAACTCGCGGTCGCGGTCGTCGTCGGTGCTGCGTTCACGAACATCGTCCAGGCGGTGGTCAAGGGCGTGATCAACCCGATCATCGGCGCCCTCGGCTCGCAAAACCTCGACCATTACAAGGCTTGCCTCAGCGCCAGCTGCCACCCGGACAAGAAGACCGGCGAATTCACCGACGGCATCTACATCCTGTGGGGCTCGGTGCTCAGCGCGGCACTGACGTTCCTGATCACCGCCGCGGTCGTCTACTTCCTCATGATCCTTCCGATCAACAAGTGGAAGGCCCGCCAGGACGCCAGGAAGCCGCTCGACGACGGCCCCGCGGACCCGACCGAGATCGAGCTGCTCACCGAGATCCGCGACGCGCTGATCGCACAGCGCACCGGCTCACCCTCCGCGAACGGCTCCACCGCGGGCACCATCGGCCACCAGAAGACGCAGTAGCGGGCGACCACGGCCGGCACAGGCCGCCTCATCGCCTCGCTCAGAGGTGGTGGGGCGGTTTTTCGTCCAGGAAGCGGGCCAGGTCGGCGGCGCTGTCGGTACGGGTCGTGGAGCCCTCGCCCCAGCCGCGGTCGGTGTCGTCCGAGGACTGCTGGTTCAGCGGGTCGTCGAAGATCAGCGCGGCGGCGTTCCGGGGCGCCGGGCGCGGGGCCGGCTCGGCCCGGGGCGTCTGGGGCTCGGCGTCCGGTTCGCGTTCAGGGATGGTGCTCACCTCTTCAGGGTACGGGCGGCCGGACGGTGAGCCGCGGTCGGCGCCGGCCACCGCGCCGATCCGGGCACCGAGGTGGGCACCGAGGTGGGCGGCCGCCCGGCGCCTGCGCCGCCTGGGGCCGGTCCGACGGGCCGGGGCCGGGGTCGGAAAGGCCCTACTCGCCTCCGGCGGCGAACGGGCCGCCGGCGGCGAAGGCCCGCTCGGCGAAGCGCTCCCCCATGCGGTGGTGCGTGGCGGCGTCCGGGTGGATCCCGTCGGGCAGCGGCAGCTCGGCGAAGTCCGCCTCGCCGTAGAGCACCAGGCCGTCGAGGTAGTGCAGATTCGGGTCGTCGGCCGCCCGCTGGTCGACGATGCGGGCGAGCTGCTCCCGGATGATGGTGAGCGTCAGCCGCGAGCGGTCCGACGGGTCGCCGAGGGCCCGGAACCGGAGCTTCCCGCCGTCGAAGTCCGGTGCGCCGGGGCCCGGTGTGTGCTCCTGGATGGGGCACAGGACGGAGGAGACGACCAGCAGCGGCGTGGTGGGGTGCCCGTCGCGGATGGTGTCGAGGAAGCCGTGCACCGCCGGGGCGAAGGCCCGCACCCGCATCAGGTCGTGGTTGACCAGGTTGATGCCGAGTTTGAGGCTGATCAGGTCCGCGGGGGTGTCCCGCATGGCGCGCGCGACGAACGGATCGAGCAGGGCGTTGCCGCCGAAGCCCAGGTTGATCAGCTCCACCCCGCCCCGGGCGGCGGCCAGCGCCGGCCAGGTCTCGGTGGGGCCCTCGGCGTTGGTCCCGTGGCTGATCGAACTGCCGTGGTGCAGCCACACCCTGCGGCCACTGTCCGGCGCGGCCTCGACGGGGGCGTCGGTGCGCAGCGCGATCAGCTCGGTGGTCTCCTTCTGCGGCAGCCAGATCTCGATGTCCTTCTCGCCGGCGGGCAGCCCGGTGAACCGTGCGGTGCCGGGCGGTCCCGGGCGGGTGACGACGGTCTGGGTGGTCAGGTCGATGGTGACGACGTTGCCGCCCGGCACCGCGGTCCGGCCGATGCGGCGACCGTCGACGACCAGGTCGTAGCTGCCGTCGGGAAGGGGTGGGGCGCCCTGGTAGACCGTCTTCGTGGGGAGCGCGTCCAGCTCCACGGCGGTGGCCCGGGTGCGGAGGACGAGACGCACACCGGAGGGCTGAGCCTCCATCATGGCCAGGTTCGGATCGGGGAACTGCTTGCGGGCCCAGGCGGGCAGCCGGTGCGGCAGCAGGCCGTGCGCCGTGCGTTCCACATCGAGGGCGCCGCGGAACATGCGCGGTTCGAGGGGAGTGGTGATCCAGTCCGTCACGCTGGCCTCGTCACGGGCGTCAGGGCCGTCGTTGAGCTGGGAGTTCATGACCTCAGCCTGCCAACCGGACGCCGGATCCGCATATGGATTTACGCACGGCGGGTCGGTGGGCGGGGCGGTGGGCCCCGCCGCGTCACAGGTCATGGGCCGCGGGGCGCCGGTCCGCTACCGCTACGGCAGTCCCGCCCCCGCGCACCGCACATCGTCAGCGGGCACCGCCCCGTCGACCAGATAGTCCGCCACCGCGTCGTCCACGCAGCGGTTCCCCCGGCTGGCGAACACGCCGTGCGAGTAGTCGTCGTCCAGCGTGATCAGCCGCGAGCCCGGCAGCGTACGGCGCAGCGCGTGGGCGCCTTCGACGGGGGTGACGGGGTCGTGCGCGGAGGCGACGAGCAGGACCGGCGGCGCCTGGGGGCTGCCGAGCGGGGTGCGCCGTTCGGGTTGCCGTGCCCAGTACGCGCAGGCGCTCGCCTCCAGGCCGGTGAGCAGGGGCAGCGGGTCGAGCCGGCGCAGCCGACGGATGTCGGCGAGTACACGGGCGGGCCGGGGTCCGGGCCCGTCGGCGCATTTCACGGTGCGGTTGGCGGCTTCGTAGGTGCGTGACGCGGGCCCGGCGAAGTCCTCGGCCGGCCGCAGTCCGTCGGCCGAGCCGTCGCGCAGATAGCGGCGCAGACCGTCGCCCAGGCCGGCCCAGCGTTCGGTGCGGCCGAGCGCGCGGTAGACGGCGCGGTCGAATTCGGCGGGGCCGAAGCCTCCGGCCGGGTGGGCGGCCAGGCCGCTGCGTACGCGTGCGTAGGAGGCGCGTACGGCCTGTGGGGTGTCGCCGAGGCCGTGGCGGGCGGGGTCGCGGGCCAGCCAGTCGAAGAGGACGGCGCGTTGCCGCAGCAGTGCACGGGCCTGCCGGACGTCGAAGTCGTGCCAGTCCCAGGGGCCGACGACGCTGTCCAGGACCATCCGTCCGACGCGGTGCGGGTGGGCGGCGGCGTAGGCGGCGCCGAGGTAGCTGCCGTAGCTGACGCCGAGGAAGCCGAGGGTGGGTTCGCCGAGGGCGGCCCGCAGCGCGTCCATGTCGTGGGCGGTCTGTTCGGTGGAGAGGTGGGGCAGTGCCGCGCCGACGCCGTGCGCGCAGTCGGCGGCGAGCTGCCGGAGCTCGCGCAGATGGGCGCGTTCCGCCGGGCGGTCGCGGGGGACGGGGTCGGGCCCTGGCGCGTCGAAGAGGCCGCCCATGGGCCCGCAGTCGGCGGGGGCGCTGCGGCCGGTGCCGCGGGGGTCGAAGCCGATGATGTCGTAGCCGCGCCTCACGGATTCGGGGAGCTTGGCGCGTTTGGTGACGGCGTATCCGAGTCCGGAGCCGCCGGGGCCGCCGGGGTTGACCAGGAGGACACCGCGGCGTTCGGCGGGGGTTCCGGTGGCGCGGACGCGCGAGACGGCGATGGCTATCCGCCGTCCGTCCGGGTGGTCGTGGTCGAGGGGTACGGCGAGGGTGCCGCATTCGACGTGGGCGGGCGGGGCGGGGGCCGGGACGGAGTCGGGGCAGGCGCCGAAGGTGAGGGGCGGGGCGGCGGCGGTCGCGGTGCGCGGCGGGGCCGCGGGGAGTGCGGCGGCAACTACCAGGCACACCACGGCGGTTCGGCGCGCCGTTCGGCGTAGCGGTGACAGCGGCGTCCGGGGAGGCCGGGGGTGCGGGGAGGGCATGGGGGCTCCATCGAGGCAGGACCAGACATGACAATGAAAATGATTATCGATATCGTATGGCTACGGTCAACACGGATCCATGGCCCCCGGGGCTCCCCTCGGCCTGCCCGGATCCGGCAGCACGGCGCGGGATGAGGAGTCATGGGGCATCTGTTGATGGTCGAAAGCTGGGTCGGGTCGATGAGCCGGCTGCTGCCACGCGCGATCGCCGAGGCCGGCCACACGTTCACGTTCCTGACCCGCGATCTGCACCACTACCTGCGGTCCGCGCCCGAGGGGGCGGACCATCCGCTGCTCGGCGCCCGCAACGTGCTCACCGCCGACACCAACGATCTGCCCTCGCTGCTGCCCCAAGTGGCGCGGCTGCACGAGGCGTTGGGCTTCGACGGGGTGCTGAGTTCCTGCGACTACTACCTGCCGACGGTGGCCCGGATCGCCGGTCACCTGGGCCTGCCGGGCCCCACCGCCGACTCCGTCACCGCGGCCTGCCGCAAGGACGAGACCCGCCGCACCCTGGAGCAGGCCGGGGTGCCGGGCCCCCGCTTCGCGGTCTGCGACGGCTTCGCCGCGGCATCGGTCGCGGCGAAGGAGATCGGCTATCCGCTGGTGTTCAAGCCGGTGGACCTGTGCGCGGGGATGTTCGTACGGCGCGTCGACGACGAGCGGCAGCTGGCGGACGCACACCGGGACCTGGACGCGTTCCCGGTCAATGCGCGCGGCCAGCTGCGCTCCCCCGCCGTTCTGCTGGAGGAGTTGCTGGACGGGCCCGAAGTCAGCGTCGAGACGGTGTCGTTCGACGGCCGCACACAGGTGGTCGGCGTCACCGACAAGAGCGTGGGCGGGGCGCCCGGGTTCATCGAGACCGGCCATATGTTTCCCGCCCCGCTCGGCGCCGACGAGACCGCGGCGGCCGTGGACACCGCGCTCGCCGCCCTCGCCGGGCTCGGCCTGGACCGCGTCGTGGCGCATACGGAGATCAAGCTCACAGCGCGCGGACCACGGGTCGTCGAGGTCAATCCCCGCCCGGCGGGCAACCGCATCACCGAACTCGTCCGGCATGTCACCGGCATCGACCTGGCCCGCGCCTGCGTGGACCTCGCCCTGGGGCGGGAACCCGATCTGACCACCCGTCCGACGGGGGTGGCCAGCGCCGCGATCGGCTTCCTGCTGCCGCCCGATGGCGAGGGCGGCGCGGTCGGCGCGGACGGCGCGGACGGCGCGGACGGCGCGGACGGCGCGGACGGCGCGGACGGCGCGGACGGCGAGGTCGGCGAGGGAGGCGTCCTGGAGGGGTACGGCACCGCCACGGGACCGGATCCGACGGCGGGGCTCGAAGCGCTGACCGGAGTCCTGGAGGTGCGGCTCGCCGAGCCCGGCACACGGGTGCGGCCGGTCGCCGACAACAACGGCTATCTGGGGCACATCATGGCCACCGGCGACGGGAACGGCTCGGCGCGGGAGCGGGTCGCCGAGCTGCTGGACACGGTGCGGCCGCGGGTGGTGGCGGCCCGATGACCCCTCTCATACAGACTGGAGCGGCCCCGAAGCCGACGCCCCGCCTGACCTCCTGGGAGAGCCTCGCCGCCCTCCAACAGGCCGTAACGGAAGGCGAGTTGGGCCCGGATCCGCGCTCCCTCCGGGTCTCCACCGCCTTCGCCACCAGCCAGGCCGTACGCCATGACGGGCGCGGCCGCGGCTACCGCAACGAGGTACTCAGCCTGCGCCTCGGCGCGGCCGTCGGGTCGTGCGCCGCCGAGCCGGGCGGCCTGCCGGAATCCGCGGTCGAGGACGCGGTCGGCGCGGAGGTGGCCGCGTTGCTCGCGCATCCGCTGCCCGTGGTGCGGATCGCCGCCCTCGACGCGTATCTGATGCATATCGCCCCGCACACACCCGGGTTCGGCGCGCGCCCTGTGGCGCTGCCCGCCGGGTCGTCGCTGGAGAAGTCCCGGGCCAGGGCCGGGTCCGTGGTGGAGCTGCTGGCCGGGTGCGGGCTGCCGGCCGGGGCCCGGGTGCTGGTCGTCGGTGTCGTCAACTCCCTGCTGGAAGCGCTGCGTTCGCGAGGGCTGCGGTATGTGCCGTGCGATCTCAAGGGCGGCCAGACGGAGTGGGGTGAGCCGGTGGAGACCGATGCGCCGGCCGCGCTGGGCCGTTGTGACGCGGTGCTCGCCTCCGGGATGACGCTCGGCAACGGGACCTTCGAGCCGCTGCGCGCGCGGGCCGCCGCCGACGGGCTGCCGCTGGTGATGTTCGCGCAGACCGGCAGCGCGGTGCTGCCCCGCTTCCTGGGCGCGGGCGTGCACGCCGTATGCGCCGAGCCGTATCCGTTCTTCTGGCTGGACGGCGGGCCCGGCACCATCCACCACTACGGGGGAAGCCGATGACGACCTCGGCCCTGGAAACCGAGCCGGCGTCGCCCGGCCTTTGTACCGAGGCCCTCCCGGGCGCCGACGCCGGACTGCTGGCACTGCTGGGACGTACCCCGCTGGCCAGGATCAGCGGCGATCTGCCCGGCCCGCATCCCGGGTTCTGGGCCAAGCTCGAAGGGCACGGCGTCGGCGGGATGAAGGCCCGCGCGGCGGTGTCCATGCTGCTGGGCGCGCGCGAGCGCGGTGAACTGCGGCCCGGCGCGCCCGTGGTGGAGTCCACGTCCGGCACCCTCGGCGTCGGCCTCGCGTTCGCCGGGCAGGCGCTGGGGCACCCCGTCGTCCTGGTCTGCGACACCGAACTGGAGCCGTCCATGCGGCGGCTGCTGCGGGCCTACGGGGCGCGCCTGGAGCTCGTCGACCGGCCGGCGGAGCGCGGCGGCTGGCAGGCCGCGCGGCTGGCCCGGCTGCGCGAACTGCGCACCGGGCTGCCCGGTGCGTACTGGCCCGACCAGTACAACAACCCCGACAACACCGCCGGTTACGCGTCGCTCGCCGCCGAGCTGGCCGCCGAGCTGCCGCGACTGGACGTGCTGGTGTGCAGCGTCGGCACCGGCGGCCACAGCGCCGGCATCGTGGCGCCGCTGCGCCGCCGCTGGCCCGCGCTGCGGCTGGTCGGGGTGGACGCCACCGGTTCGACGATCTTCGGGCAGCCCGCACGGGCCCGGCTGATGCGCGGACTCGGCAGCAGCATCCATCCCCGCAATGTGGCCTACGAGGCGTTCGACGAGGTGCACTGGGTCGGCCCGGCGGAGTCGGCGGACGCCTGCCGGCGGCTGGCCCGTACCTGCTTCGTCAGCGGCGGCTGGAGCACCGGGGCCGCCGCGCTGGTCGCCGCCTGGGCGTCCCGGGCGCACCCCGGCGCGGTCGTCGCCACCGTCTTCCCCGACGGGCCGCACCGCTATCTGTCCACCGTCTACGACGACGACTTCACCACGGCGCACGGTGTGGACTGCGCGGCGGCCCGCACCCGTCCCGTCGAGATCCCGCACCCGGGCGCGGCGGAGGCGACGGGCTGGACGCGCTGCACGACGGTCGTGGACCCGTGTTCCGCCGCGACCGCTTCCCCACGGACCACTGCCCCCTCCCCCAACCCCGCACAGGAGGCAACGCCATGAAGACCACCGTGCGCACCACGCGCCTCGAACTCGCCGAGCCGCTGCGGATCTCCCGCAGCACGATGGCGGCCCGCGACGCCGTCTGGCTGACCGTCGAGCGGGGCGGGCTGCGCGGCCACGGCGAGGCGGTGGCCAGCGCCTACTTCGGCCTGGACGCCGGGACGCTGGTACGGCTGCTCCACGAGGCGGCCGCCGCCGTCGAGCGGTGCGGCGACCCGGAGACCGCGCTGGGCGCCGTACGGGCCGGCGAACTGGCCGGGCCCGGTACGCCGCCCGCGGTGACCGCGGCGGTGGAGTCGGCGCTGCTCGACCTCGTCGGCAAGCGCGCCGGTGCCTGCGTGCACCAGCTGCTGGGCTCGCTCACCCCGCCGGCCGCCGCGACCGCCCGCACCATCGGGATCACCACCCCGCGGCGCGCCGCGGTCCTCGCGCACGGCCTCGCCGAGGCCGGTTTCACCCTCATCAAGGCCAAGGCGGGCGCCGCCTCCCCCGAGGAGGACCTGGAGCGGGTCCGGGCGATCCGCGAATGCGCCCCGCACGCCCGCCTGTTGCTCGATCCGAACGGCGCCTGGAGCCTCGCGCAGGCCGAGGAGCTGCTGCCCCGGTACGCGGAGCTGGGGGTCGAGGCCGTCGAGCAGCCGATCGCGCCCGGCACCCCGGAGGCGCTGGCCGCGCTGGCCGCCGGCTCGCCGCTGCCGCTGATCGCCGACGAGGACGCCGTGTCGTACGAGGACGCGCGGCGGCTGGCCGGCCGGGTGCAGGGCATCAACGTCAAGCTCGCCAAGTGCGGCGGGGTCCATGCGGCGCTGCGGATCGCGGAGTTGCTGGCCGGCAGCGGTACGGACCTGATGCTGGGCTGTCTGACGGCCAGCACGCTCGGCATCGCCCCGGCCGTCCATCTCGCCGACCGGGCCCGGTGGCTGGACCTGGACGGGCATCTGCTGCTGGCCCACGACCCGTGGACGGGGATCGGCGGCGCCGACGGCACGGTACGCGCCAGCGACCGGCCGGGCCTCGGCATCCGGCCGCGGACGGCCGGCTATCCCACCGCGACCACCCCGACGGGCCGCGTAACCGCGACCACCCCGATGGACCCGACACCCGCAACCACCCCGATGGACCCGATAGAAAGGCCCCGCCGTGCAGACCTGGCGTGAGATGCGGGAGTTCCCGCTCGCGATCCGCCTGCTGCTGATCAACCAGCTCGGCGTGAACACCGGCTTCTACCTGCTCATTCCCTATCTGGCCACGCACCTGGGCGACGACCTGGGGATGTCGGCGGCGGTCGTCGGGATCGTGCTGGGGGTGCGCAACCTCAGCCAGCAGGGGCTGTTCCTCATCGGCGGTTCGGCCGCCGACCGGCTGGGCGCCCGGCGGGTGATCATCGCCGGATGTGCGCTGCGGACCGTGGGCTTCGCCCTGTTCGCGCTCGGCGACGGACTGCCGGTGCTGCTCGCCGCTTCCGTGCTCAGCGGGCTGGCCGGGGCGCTGTTCAACCCGGCCGTACGGGCCTATCTGGCGCAGGAGGCGGGCGGGCGTAAGGCGGAGGCGTTCGCGCTGTTCAACGTGTTCGCGACGACCGGGGCGCTGATCGGGCCGCTGCTGGGCAGTGCGCTGCTGCTGGTCGGCTTCCGGGCCTCGGCGATCACCGCGGCCGCGATCTTCGCGCTGCTGACCGTGGCGCAGGCGGCCGTACTGCCCGCCCGCGAGGCGCCGCCGGCGACGTCCAGTGTGCTCGGCGACTGGCGCGAAGTGCTCGGCAACCGGGCATTCCTGGCGTTCGCGCTGGCCATGGTCGGCATGTTCACCATGGAGAACCAGCTGTATCTGCTGCTGCCCGACGGGGCGCGGCGGGCGACCGGCTGGGCGGGGGCCGCCGGGATCGTGTTCCTGACCGGGACGCTCGCCAATCTGACGCTCCAGCTGCGGGTGACACGGGCGCTCAAGGAACGCGGCAGCCGGGGCCGGTGGATCACCGTCGGGCTGGCACTGATGGGGCTGGCGTTCGTGCCGCCGATGGCGGTGGCGGGCGCCGGCCACCCGGACGGGACGGGCGCGGCCGTCGTCGCGCTGCTGCCGGTGCTGGCCGGGGCGCTGCTGCTCTACCTCGGCGTGATGATCGCCCAGCCGTTTGTGATGGAGCTGATTCCCGGCTTCGGACGCACCGAACTGACCGGCACGTACTTCGGGGTCTTCTACGTCGTGTCGGGAGTGGCGGCCGCGGCCGGCAACGCCGTCGTCGGCTGGGCGATGGACATCGGCGGAGCACGCGGTGCGCAGTGGCTGCCCTGGGCATGCTGCGTCGCCTTCGGCCTGCTTTCGGCGGCGGGCGTGGGGTGGCTGCGGCGGCTGCGGGCACTGCCCGGACGTACGGCGGGGGCCGGCGGGACGGGGGCCGGCGACGGTGCCGGTGCGGCGGCCGACCGGACCGCGGCGGATGCAGCGAACGCGGCGAACGCACCGACCGCGACGGCGACCACGGCTGACGCGACCACGGCCGGCACGGCCACGGCCGCCCCGACGACCGACGCCGCGGCCACCAACGCCCCCGCCACCAGCACCACACCAGCGGGCGGAGGCCCGAGCCGATGACGAACCCAACTGCCGGCATCCCCACTGCCGCCGTCCCCACTTCCGCCATCCCCATTTCCGTCACCCCAACTGCCTCCATCCGCACGCCGTTTGACGGAAATCTGCTCACCGACAACCCCGAGCTCTACGAGGCCCGGTTCCCCGACGCCGAAGGGCTTGCCGCCCGCTGGGCCGAGGACACCCTGCGGCGCCACCGCGCCGGACGCCGGGTGCTGGACCTGGGATGCGGCACCGGCCGGGACGCGGCGCGGCTCCAGGCGGCGGGCCGCCAGGTGGTGGGCGCCGACCTCTCCGACGCGATGCTGGCGCACGCCAGACGGCACCACCCCGGCCCCGCCTACGCACGCGCCGACCTGCGCCGCTTCGATCTCGGTGCGCGCGCCTTCGACGCGATCGTCTGCCTGGACAGCGCCCTGCTCTACTGCCACACCAACGACGAGCTCGACGGGCTGCTGGACTCCTGCCGCCGGGCCCTGGAGCCGGGCGGGCTGCTGATCGCGGAGCTGCGCAACGGCGCGTACTTCCTGGGCCGTACGGAGCTGCTGGACGCGCCCGCGGAGAACCGGTTCGCGTGGCGGGGCACGACCTACCGATCCCGGACCACGCTGTCGGTCGACCGGACCGCGCAGCTGCTGCGCCGCAGCCGGGTGTGGACCGCCGACGACGGGACGCCGCCGGTGGAGCAGCGCTCCGCCTGGCGGCTGCTGCTCCCGCTGGAGCTGCGGCGCTTTCTGACCGCGCACGGCTTCACCGTCCTCGCGCTTCACGACGGTCCGGGGCCACGCACCGAGCCCCGCTGGCAGGAGGGCGATGCGCCCGGCGACCGCACCGACGCCGATCGGCTGCATGTCGTCGCACGCCTGACCTCCACCCACTGAAACACCGTTCCCTTCCCAGGAGTTGCCGCCATGAGAGAAGACCTGCCCGCCGCCGCCCCGGATCCCGCCGTACCCTCGCCGGATCCCTCCGCCCCGTCCGCGGGTCCCGCCGTCCCGTCCCCGTTGCGCCGCCGCGGGTTCCTGATCGGTGCCTCGGGCGCCGCCGCGCTGGGCGCCCTGGCCCTCGCGGGCTGCGGCTCGGGCGGCGGCTCCGAGGACGCGTCCGACGGCGACCAGGGCCCGCCGCGGCGCGGCGGCCGGCTGCGGGCCGCGTTCGCCGGCGGCGGGGCGAACGAGACCCTCGACCCGCATATGGCCGGCCTGTTCTCCGACGTGGCCCGCGCCAAGGCGCTCTACGACAAGCTCGCGGACTTCGGCGACGATCTGACGCCGCGGCCCCGGCTCGCCGCGAAGTGGGAGCCGAACAAGGCGCTGGACCGCTGGACGGTGACCCTGCGCAAGGCCGCCTTCCACAACGGCCGGCCGGTCACCGCCGCCGATGTCCTGTTCAGCTACCGCAGGATCGCCGACCCCAAGAAGGCGTTCCGTTCCAAGGCCGACCTCGATCCCATCGACCTCAAGGCGAGCCGGGCCGTCGACAAGGCCACCGTCGAGTTCCGGCTGAAGCGCCCCACCGCCGAATTTCCCGACATCCTGGCCGCGTTCGGCGCCTATATCGTCCCCGAGGGGACGGAGTCGTTCACCAAGCCGGTCGGCTCGGGCCCCTTCCGCCTGGTCTCCTTCTCCCCCGGCAAGTCCACCGTGCTGCGCCGCTTCGACGACTACTGGGACGGCGCCCCGTACCTCGACGAGCTGGAGTTCGTCGCCGCCGACGAGGAGTCCGCCCGGATCAACGCACTGCTCGGCGGACAGGTCGAGTACGCGCATGAGCTCAGCCCCACCACGGCGCGCGCGCACGAGCGCGGCGGGCAGGTGCGGATCGTCCGGCTGAAGAACAGCGCGATGCAGGCGTTCGCGATGAAGACCGACCGGCCGCCGTTCGACGACAAGCGGGTCCGCGAGGCGTTCTTCCTGATCGCGGACCGCGCGGAGCTGGTGCGCGGCGCGTTGTCCGGCGCCGGCGAGATCGGCAACGACCTGTTCGGCAAGGGCTATGCGTACTACGCGAAGGATCTGCCGCAGCGCGCGCAGGACCTGGATCGCGCCCGCCACCTGCTGAAGCAGGCCGGCGCGGAGAACCTGAAGGTCACCCTCGACACCTCGGACGTCGCTGCCGGCTTCACCGAGGCGGCCGGTATCTTCCGCGACCAGGCGGCCAGGGCCGGGGTGCGGATCACGGTGAAGAACCACAACCCGGACAGCTACTGGAGCGACATCCTCGACTCCGGCACGCTCTGCTCGTACCGCTCCGGCGCCATGCCCATCGAAACGCATATCTCCCAGCGGCTGCTGACCGGCTCCACCACCAACGCCACCAAGTGGCGGCACAAGGATTTCGACGCGCTCTACCAACAGGCGCAGTCCACCGCCGACCGCGACGAGCGGGCCGCGCTCTACGGGCGGATGCAGCGCCGGCTGCACGCCGAGGGCGGTTTCCTGGTGTGGGGGTTCGCGGACTGGATCGTGGGCACGGCGAAGAACATCCGGGGCGTGGCACGCAACGCGCCCGCCAACTCCCTCGACTGGGCACGCTTCGACAAGGTCTGGCTGGCGTGAGCGGTCCGCCTTCCTTCGCGGGCCTGCGCCCCTTGGCGAGCCTGCGCTCCTTCCCGGGTCTGCGCTCCTTCGTGGTACGGCGGCTGCTGCTGGGCGCGGGCCAGACCGCGGCCGTCGTCCTGCTCGTCTTCGCCCTCACCGAGGCGCTGCCGGGAGATGCCGCCGTCGCCCTCGCCGGCGACCAGCCCGACCCGGCCCGTATCGCGGCGATCCGCGAGTCCATGGCGCTGGACCGGCCGGCGTACGAGCGGCTGGCGCACTGGGCGGGGGCCCTGCTGCACGGCGACTTCGGCCGTTCGCTGGTCACCGGCCGCCCGGTGACCGACTACCTGGCCGACGGGCTGGCCCCCACCCTGCTGCTCGCCGCGCTCACCGTGACCCTGCTGGTGCCGGTGGGCACCGGGCTCGGGGTGCTGGCCGCGCGCCGCGAGGGCGGCCGCGCCGACCGTCTCATCAGCTCGCTCACGCTGGGCGTCTACGCCGTTCCCGAATTCGCCTTCGGCGTGCTGCTGGTCTTCGTCTTCGCGCTGCGTCTGGGCTGGCTGCCGCCCACCGCCGTCGGTTACGGCGCCGATCTGCTCGCCCACCCGGAGGCGCTGATCCTGCCGGTGGCGGTGCTGATGGCCCGCCCCGTGTGCTCGATCAGCCGCCTCGTACGGGCCGGCATGATCGACGCGCTCGCGTCCCCCTACGTCGCGCAGGCCCGCCGCTACGGCATCGCCCCGGCCCGCATCCGCTACGCGCACGCCCTCCCCAACGCCGTCGCCCCCGCCACCCAGCAACTGGCCCGCACCGTCGACTGGTTGCTGGGCGGCGTCATCGTCGTCGAGGCGCTGTTCGTCATCCCCGGCCTCGGCACGGTCCTGCTGGACGCGGTCAAGGCCCGCGACCTGCCGGTGGTACAGGGCCTGGCGGTGGTGTTCGGCCTGGTCTCGGTCGTCCTCAACCTCGGCGCCGATTTGGTCGTGCACCACCTCGCACCGCGTACGGGAGTCGCCGCATGAGACCCCTGCGCCTGCGTGCCCGCCGCCCCGGGTTCCTCGACCGCCCCGGCCGCTTCGCCCTCGGCGCGCTGCTCCTCGCCCTGCCCCTCCTCCTCGCCCTCCTGGGGCCGTTGCTGACCGGCCCGCCCGGCCCCCGGCAGGCCGCGTTCACCGCCCCCGCCGGCCATCTGCTGGGCACCGACTTCGCAGGTCAGGACGTCTGGCGGCAGGTGCTCCTGGGCGGCCGCTCGGTCGTGCTCATCGCCCTGGCCGCCACCGTCCTCTGCTACGCCCTCGCCCTCCCCCTCGCGTTCGCCGCCGCTCTGACCCACCGCACATGGCTGGAAGAGCTCCTGATGCGGCCGCTGGACGTGCTGCTGGCCGTGCCGTCCCTGCTGATGGTGCTGCTGGTCGCGACGGTGTTCGACCCGGGCGCGGTCGGGCTGGCGGTGCTGGTGGCCCTGGTCAATGTGCCGGACGCGGCCCGCATCGTCCGGGCGAGCGCCGCCGAGGCCGCCGCCCGCCCGGCGGTGGAGGCGCTCCGTATGCAGGGCGAGGGCTGGTGCCGTATCGCCCTCGGCTACGTGGCCCGCTGCTGCCTGCGCACCCTCGCCGCCGACGCGGGCGTGCGGATGACCGGGGTGCTCTATCTCGTCGCCACCGCCGCGTTCCTCGGCGTCGGCGTCGCCCCGGACGCGGCGGACTGGGCGGTGATGGTCGACCGCAACCGCACCGGCCTGTTCGTCCAGCCCTGGGCGGTGGTGGTGCCCGCCCTGCTGATCGTCGGCCTGTCGATGGGCACCAACCTGCTCGGTGACGCGGGCCTGGCGGGGCGGAACCGCGCCGCCGCACGCCCCCGTACGACGCCGCGCCCCCGTACAACGAAGGGACAGCCTTGACCCCGACCCCGACCCCGACCGCGGAAGCGGGTGCCGCCCCACCGATGGCGTCCCTCTCGGGCCTGCGCGTCGACGTGGCCGGCCGGCGCATCCTCCACGACATCTCGCTGACCGCCCGCGCCGGCACGGTCACCGCGCTGGTCGGCGCGTCCGGCAGCGGCAAGACCACCACGGGACTCGCCCTGCTGGGCGAGTACCCACCGGGAGCGCACGTCGAGGGCCGGGTGCGGGTGGCGGCGGACGGCCCCGTCGGCTACATACCGCAGCATCCGGCCGCCGTCCTCAACCCCGCCCGGCGGGTCGGCGCGCTGCTCCACGACATCGCCCGCTCCCAGCTTCCCCGGCTCCCCCGCCGCGAGCGCCGCCCGGCGGCCCGCGCCCGCGTCCTGGAGGCTCTCGCCCAGGCCCAGCTCCCCGAAGGCGCCGCGGGCGAGGCCCTGTTGCGCCGCTACCCCCACCAGCTCTCCGGCGGCCAGCAGCAGCGCGTGGTGCTGGCCCAGGCGCTGCTGCTGGGCGCCCGGGTGATCGTCGCGGACGAGCCCACGACCGGCCAGGACGCCCTGACGAAGCGCCGCATCGTGGCGGAACTGGACCGGGTGGCGCGCCGGGGCATCGCCCTGGTCCTGCTCAGCCACGACCTGGACGTGGTGCGCGAACTGGCCGACGAGGTCGTGGTGCTGCGGGACGGCCGGGTGGTCGAATCCGGGCCCGCCGGGCGGGTGCTCGGCGCCCCTGACCACCCCTGGACCCGCGAACTCCTCGCGGATCCGGCGCCGACGGGCCCCGACGACAGCACACCCCTGCACGAGACACCCCCGCACGAAGCGCCCGCACACGGGGCACCCCCGCACGAAGCACCCCCCGCCGGCGCCGTCATCCGCGTCGCCGCCGCCCGCTACCCCTCCCGCTCCGGAGCCGGCTCCGGTGGCAGCGCGACCGCCCTGCGGGACATCGACCTGGACGTGGCCGCCGGGGCGTGCCTGGCGATCGTCGGCCGCTCCGGAAGCGGGAAGACGACCCTGGGCCGGTGCCTGGCGGGCCTGCACCGGGACTGGGACGGCGCACTGACACTGGCCGGAACTGCCCTGCCGAGCAGCATCAGAGCACGCTCGACGCCGCAGGTCGCAGCGGTGCAGTACGTCTTCCAGGACGCACGCGCTGCGTTCGACGAACACCGGTCGGTGCTGGCCCAGACCGCACGAACGGCGATCCGCCTACGGGACGTGCCCGCGGACGAGGCACTCAAGGAGGCACGCACGGCCTTCGCCCGGGTCGGCCTGACGCCCGACCTCCACGACCGCCGCCCGGCGCGGCTCTCCGGCGGCGAACTCCAACGGGCGGCGCTGGCCAGGTCCTTGCTCGCGCACCCGAGTGTGCTGATCTGCGACGAGATCACCTCGGGGCTGGACGCGGTGAGCCGCCGCGGCATCGTGGAGCTGCTCGGCGGCCTGCTGCGGGAGCCGACCGCGCCGAGCCTGCTGCTGATCACCCACGATCTGGACACGGCGGCGGCACTGGCGGACGAGATAGCGGTACTCGACGCCGGCGAGATCGTCGAACGGGGCCCGGCGGAACGCGTGCTGACGGCCCCCGCGCACCCCTTCACCACCTCACTGGTGGCGGCGGCCCGGTGGCACGGCCACGTCCGGGGCCCAGGTAGGACATCGGCGGCACGCTGACTCGGACAGGCCGTGAACAGGCCGTGAACAGGCGTGGACAGGCGTGGACGGGCGTGGACGGGCCCTAGTGGCGGGCCACCGCCGCCGGGACCGCCGTGCCCCCGCCGGGCCCGCAGGCTCGGGCCGTTTCGATGTCCAGGAGTTCGAAGCCACCACGGGGGCAGGTGTAGCCCTTCTCCGGTTTCGGGGGCTTGCCTTCGTGCCGGATTCCGTAAGCGCTTTGGGCGTGCTGGTGGCCGTATGTCGCTATCGCCCCGACGAGCGCGAGCGCGCTGAGCCCGAGGATGGCGATCCCGAGGCTCCATCGGATGAGGCTTTGCATGGCGTGTCCCCCGTGGTCTGGTCCGGACGACCCTACTCGGGGCCGGACGAGGCAGCTGTGGCCGCCCTCACCGGCGCGATCACCCGTCGCCGGCACGCACCGGCCGGCGGTCCGATCCGCTGTCACTTGTCACCTATCGGCGAGCGCCTCGTGCCACCAGCGGTCGCGGCCCGGCGTCCAGGACACCGGGCGTGCGCAGCGGTTCACCACCAGGACCGTGCGGTCGCGGGAGCCGCCGGACGAAGTGCCGCGCGCCAGGGCGTGGTCGAGGCGTGCCTTGACGGGGCGGATGGCGCCGTCCCAGAACGCCGCGTCGGCGGTGATCAGCACCCGCGCCTCCGACTCCCGGGTGCGCGCGACCAGTTCAGGGACGGTCAGCGACACCGGCAGCGTGGTGCGTATCGCGTCCAGCCGGCCGCAGGCGAGGGTCGCTATCACCGACTCCGGGACCAGGGGCAGATGCACCGCGACCTTGTCACCGGCCCGGACCCCGAGCCGGGTCAGCGCGGCCGCCGCCCGGTCGGCCTGGTCGAGGAGCATGCCGTAGGTCAGCTCCTCCATCCGGCCCGGTTCCCCGGACCAGGTGAGGGCGATCCGCGACGCGTCCGGCTCCGGCACTTCCCGGGCATCGTCTGCCTGCTCTGAGGTCACACTGCGCAACATGCGGATCAGCATGTAGATCAGCGATCAACAATCGCTGAACATCCGTTGTACGAGGTCGCGCCACCCGTTTCGCACCTGCGTACGGCGGCCTGCGGGACGCCCGAGCGTAACTGCCCGCCTTCGGGCGCGTTCAATCCTCCTTCCCTGCCTCCTTGTCCGGCCTGTCGCCCTCTCCGGCCCTCCCAACTCCCCTCAGCCCCGCTTCGACGCCTCGTAGCCGCCGACCACATCGCGTACGTCCCCGAACCCACGCGACTCCAGCAGCGCCGCCGCGATCACCGAGCGATTGCCGCTGCGGCAGTACAGGACGACCGGGCGGTCCGGGTCCAGCTGTGCGAGCCCGTCGGCGAGCGTGGCCAGGGGGATGTTTCGGGCGCCGGGCAGCGCGCCCGCCGCGTATTCGGCGGGGTTGCGCACATCGATCAACTGACTGTCGGTGGAAGCGAGTTCATCGATCCGGATGCGGCGGCTGCGGGAGGTGAGCGCGGGCTCGCGGGTCAGCGTCGTGGCCGGGTCGGGCAGATGGCCGAGCACCCGGTCGTAGCCGATGCGGGCGAGCCGGAGGCGGGCCTCGGTCTCCTTCCCCGGGTCGGCGACCAGCACGATCGGGGTGCCGGGGGCCATCACACTGCCCGCGTACTCGGCGAACCGGGTGTCCAGGCTCGTATGCAGGGACCCGGTGAGATGGGAGCAGGTGTAGGCGGCCAGGGAGCGGCAGTCGAGAACGGCGGCGCCCTGTTCGTCGCGGGCGGTGAGCGCCTCTTCGAGGGTGAGCGCCGCGAGCGGCGCTGCATCCATCAGCGGGTGACCGTCGCGGTTGAGGGCCGCGTCGTGTGCGAAGTAGGCGGGGGTGGCGGGCTGGTCCGCGGTGACCAGGCGGACGAAGTCGGCCTCCGGCATGGGCTGCAACGCGTAGTTGAGGCGGCGCTGGTCGCCGATGGTGGAACTCGTCTCGGCGGAGAGGCTGCGGCCGCAGGCCGAGCCGGCGCCGTGTGCGGGAAAGACCCGGGTCGCGTCCGGGAGGGTGAGCAGTTTGGTGTGCAGCGAGCGGTGCAGGCGCAGGGCCATGTCGTGCGGGGTGTGCCCGGCGGAGGAGAGCAGATCGGGGCGGCCGACGTCCCCGACGAAGAGTGTGTCTCCGGTCAGCACGCCGAACGGGACGTCGTCATCGGGGTGTTCGTGGACGACCAGGCAGATGGATTCCAGGGTGTGGCCGGGGGTGGCGAGGACGGTGAGGGTGACCCCGCCGCCGCCCTCCGCGCCGAGCGAGATGCGCTCGCCGTCCCGTAACCGGCGGATGGGGAAGCCGGTTTCGGCGGCCTCGCCGAAGGCGATGGTGGCGCCGGTGGCCCGCGCCAGTTCGAGATGGCCGGAGAGGAAGTCGGCGTGAATGTGCGTCTCGATGACGAGCTCGATGCGCAGGCCGGCCGCGTCCGCCTCGCGCAGGTAGTCGTCGATGTCGCGGCGTGGGTCGACGAGAACGGCCCGCCCGGTGGTCTCGTCGCCGATCAGATACGACGCCTGGGAGAGGCAGTCGAGGTAGTACTGCGCGAAGTGCACGGTCGGCCTCCAGGGGTGGGGCGCACGGAGCCCGTAGGGGCGCGGGCGGGTCGGCGGCTGGGCGCGCGACCCGCAAGGCCCTTACGGGGCAGGTGCGTTGTGCGGATGCACGGATGTACGTACATTAGACAGGTACATTAGGGAGCCGGGTGACGCGGCGACAAGTCCACCGCGTCACCCGCGACATGCCACGTACGTCCCGCACCCGCCCGCACCGCCCCGTACGCCCGCGGAGGAACCCACCATGACGACCGAGCCGCCGGACGGCGCGCACGGGCCGCGCCCCCTGGACCGGCGCTCGCCGCTGCCCCTGTGGGCCCAGCTCTTCGACGATCTGCGCCGCCGGATGCAGGCCGGCGCGTTCACCGAGGAGTTCCCTGCCGAGCATCGGCTCACCGCCGAGTACGAGGTCAGCCGGCACACCGTCCGCGAGGCGCTGCGCAAGCTGCGCGCCGACGGCCTGGTGATCGCCGAACGCGGCCGCGCCAGCCGGCTCGACACCCGGCGCATACAGCAGCCGCTCGGCTCGCTCTACAGCCTCTTCCGCGAACTGGAGGGCCAGGGCGTGGAACAGCGCAGCGAGGTGCTGCGGCTGGAGCGGACGGCGGACGGCACCGTCGCCGGGCATCTGGGGCTGATCCCGGACGCCCCGCTGATCGTGCTGGAGCGGCTGCGCCTGGCGGACGGCGAACCGCTCGCCCACGACACCGCGTATCTGCCCGCCGAGATCGCCGAGCCGCTGCTGGAGACCGACTTCGGGCACACCTCGCTCTACGGGGAGCTGTCCCGCCGCTGCGGGGTGAAGGTCACCGGCGGCCGGGAGCGCATCCAGCCGTTCCTGCCGGACATCCGGCAGGCGTGGCTGCTGGGACTGGCCGACCGGGAGCCGGCGTTCGCGATCGAGCGGCTCGGCCGGGCCGGGGAGCGGCCGGTGGAGTGGCGGGAGACCGTGGTGCGCGGCGACCGGTTCACCTTCGTCGCCGAGTGGTCCGACGACAGCCGGGCCGTCGCCCTCGCGCCGCGTGCCGCGTGTCCGTCGTCATAGCCGCGGCGCTGCCGTGCGGGCTGCTGATCGGGCTGTTACTGGGCGCGCTCGGCGGCGGCGGTTCGATCCTGGCCGTGCCGGCGCTGGTCTATCTGCTGGGCCAGTCGGCGCACGACGCCACCGCGGGCGCGCTGGTGGTGGTCGCGGTCGGCTCCGTACCGGGACTGGCCTGCCACGCCCGTGCGGGCAGGACCCGCTGGGCGGCCGGCATGGCGTTCGGCGCGCTGGGCACGGCCGGGACCTACGTGGGCTCCCGGTGGAGCGCGGCCGTGGCGCCGACGGTGCTGATGACCGCGTTCGCGGGCCTGATGTTCGTGGTGGCGGTCGCACTGGTGTTACGGAGCCTGCGGGAGCGGCGGGCGGCGAAGCCGGCGACGGACGCGGCCTCGGGGGAGGTGGCTGACGCGGGGGCGTTACGGGCGGCCCCGGATGCCCAGGACCCCACGGAGGCCCAGGACTCCCCGGGCGCCCACCCACCGACTCCCCCACCGGCTCCCCCTCATACGCACCCCGCCCGCATCACTCGCCCCGTTCGCCTCGCCCGTATCGCCCGTATAGCCGCGACCGCCACCGCGGTCGGGCTGCTCACCGGCTTCTTCGGCGTCGGCGGCGGCTTCCTCGTCGTACCGGCGCTCACCCTCGTGCTGGGCCTGGAGATGCCGGTCGCGATCGGCACCTCGCTCCTCGTCATCCTGATCAACTCGCTGACCGCACTGGCCACTCGGGCCGGTACCGGCGCCCTGGACTGGCCGCTGCTGACCGCCTTCGCGGCCTGCGCCGCGATCGGCAGCTACCTCGGCAACCGCCTCACCACCCGCCTGCCCGCACAGACCCTGACCGCCGCGTTCGCCGCCCTGGTCACCCTCCTCGCCGTCACGATGGCGGCCGCCGCCATCCCCCGCCTCTAGCCCTGTCCCCCCAACCCAGGAGGATCCGCATGACCGTTCCAATTAAGTGAGCAGGAGAGAGTCTTGGACCCACACCTGTGCACTGCGGACATCCCGAACGGTTTTGGATGTCCGGCTGGTTCCCCGCGTTCTCATCACCTCCGTCCGGGCGCGCAGCTCCTGGCTGCGGTCCGTGACGGAGTGGC